>NZ_CP150348.1:0-29239 GCF_051521375.1 Sorangium sp. So ce693 | reverse complement strand
CCGCGTCTGGGGCATCAGGCTGGTCCAGGTGCGCTGGTCGAGCTCGGGGGCCAGCGCTGGGCCCCCGGCGGCTGTCGAGCCCTGCGAGCCCGACCCAGGCGATACGCCAGAGCACTCGGCCGCCCGCGCCAGGCTCGCCAAGCGCCTCGCCGCGCGCCTGCTGCCCCCATGGGCTCGACGCCCGAGGGGGACCTAGGCCGCCCGGCCCGCGCTGCCGGCGAGCACCTTGCCGCCTCTCGCTGGAGAGGTTGCGCCCGCTGGCCGCTCCGCGGTCAGCGGGGCGCGCCTGGAGTCAGCAAGGGGGCCCACGACCCTCGCGGCGGCGCGAGGGGGGCGGTTGGGGCCATTTCTCGGGCTGTTTGTCGGGAAGTGCTCGGCTCGGGCATGCGCGCTTGCGCCTTCCGGCTCGGGGGACTTGCGCCGCAAGTCGCGGACCGCTGCCGAGCTCGGCTAGGTCGCTGCCGGTTGCGCCGTTCCTGGATTCCACCCGGAGCCAGTACGAGCCACTCGAGCGCCAGTCGGGTCCAGGGGGAGCCACGGGGCTTCCAGGAGGGGGCCGGTGGTGGCTCAGGGTGGAGAGCATGCCCGCCGCTGGACCCCTGCCGTGCCAGCGGAGTGCGGGTGGAGCGGTGCTCGCGGCGGTCGAGACGCGCGTCGGCGAGCTCGGCGCCGTCGTCCTCGTCCACCAGGCCGAGCTACCGGCGGCCGCGGGGGGGCGTCGCCGCTGCGCGCTTGCCCTTGGCCTTGGCCTTCTGTGCTGGCTTGGCCTTGCCTTTCAAGGCCGGCGCCGGCGCGGTCGCGGTGCTGCGCTTCACTGGCTTGCTCGTCGCCTTCGTCGGGAGCTTGGCGCCGCCGCGGAGCGCCTTGCCCGGCCTCGCCTCGCGGGCCGGTGCGGGCGGCTCGACGGCCGCGGCTGGCTCCGCCGGCGTCGGCTTCGGTGTCGCATACGAATGCGACACCGCCGGGGGCTGCGTGGCGGCCGCAGGCGGCTTGGCCGGGAGCGGCGCCGGCGTCGCGTTGACCTGCGACACCGCCGGGGATGGCGCGGCGGCCGACACCGGCGCGGCCGGTGCGGGCGAGCTCCCCCAGGACCGGCGCGCCTCGGGGGCGACGTCGCCGAGCCCCGGCAGCAGCACTTGCGCGGGGGGCTGGGCGGCGAGCTTGCCGGCGGCTCGCCACTCGGCTTCGACCTCGGCGTACACGCCGCTGGACTCCAGTTCCTTGCGAACCACCGCGCGGCCGAGACTTGTCGCGGTGGCGGTCGCGCCGGAGCCGCGCAGCTCCGCGTTGCGTCGCTGCGCGAGCCGCTCGAGCGCTTCGCGCTCGAGCGGGGTGAAGCGAAAGGACAGGGTGATGTCCGCGACCTCGTCGCGGTTCAGTTTGGGGGGGCGACCCATAGGAGAACCTTGTGTAACACGAAAACGATGGGTGCCTGTGGATATCGCAACACGAAAACAACCGCCCCCTTCCCGCCCTCTCCTTGCTACGCGATGTCCTTCGGCACCACGAAGTGAGGGACGCTCGGGTCCTGGGTGACCCTGTCGTTCCAATCGTCGCCAAAGGCTTGGCAGACCCACCCCCGTTCCCAGGCGCCAGGGCGACGGACCCCGTCGGCGGCATGCAGGGCGAGCCGTGAGAGGGTTTCCTCGGCCGTGCCGTCGTCGGACAGCACCCGGAGGTACGCGGCGGTCGTGTCGTCGAGCTCGATCGTCACCTTCGCCATGGACAGCCTCCATGCGCGCGGAGGAGCGCGCAGGTTGATGCAACACAGAAACGGCGCTGATGCGCGTGTTGTTGTAACACGAAAACGCGCCGCTGCTCTCGTCGTCTGTTCTGGCGCTCAGCCCGCCGGCCACTCGAAGTGCAGGTCGCCAGCGCTGAGGGTGGGACGGTCCGGAAGACTGTCGAAATGTCGGCGCCACAGTTCGTGCGCGCGCTCCCTGTACCTCTCGGGGATCTCCACGATGAAGGGGAACCACATGCTGCCCATCGGCGCGACGAGCCGCGGCGAACGCCACCCGCAGTCGCACGCGACGAGCAGCGAGCTCACCGGGCGCTTCTGGTCGTCGGGGTAGCGGACCTCGTGCCAGGTTCCGTTCGCCTCCCTCTCTGTCGCAACGAGGTAGCCCTCGTGACCTGGGTGCTCGTCGTGTGTCCATCCCATCGCATGACCTCCGGTGCGGGGCCGAGACCCCGGCTGCGTTTTCCGCAACACGTAAAGAGCACGGGTGCCGAGTTGTCGCAACACGAAAACAACCGCCCCTTTTCCTGCCTCTTTCTCTGTGCAGAGCAGCGCATCGAGCAAACCGGACGGTAGCGGGCGCGGTGCAGAGGCATGGCGGGAAGGCGCTGGTGTTTTTGTGTTGCGTAAACGCTGTGGTTGGTGGGTGCGACCACCCACCGGGCTGCGTTTTGGTGCAACACGAAAAAGTGAGTGGTCCGGATGTTTTTGTGTTGCTCTAATCTCCCTCCCTGCCTCCTCCCTCACCGCGCCTCAACATCGCGTGCATCGCCGAGACGGCGAACGGCCGCCCCGTGCGCGAGGTGCGACCCTGCGCGGCGAGCTCGGCGATCACCTGCCGCACGCTCCTCCCCGCGGCGCGCAGCCGCCGCGCCTCGCTCAGCGTGGCCTGCTCCTCGGGCTCGGGCACGAGCAGGCGCACCGGGCGCGTCTGGCCCCCTCGCCCGCGCTTGGGGGGGCCCTCGGTGAAGCGGTAGCCGTAGGGCACGCCGCCCACGAGCTCCCCGCGTCGGCGCTTGACGGCGAGCGCTGCCACGATCCGCGCCTGGATCAGCGAGCGCTCGAACGCCGCGACCTCCAGGAGGATCCCGCGCACAAGCCGCGAGGCCGGGTCGTCGCCGTTGCCGACGCCGTCCGCCGATACCAGCGACGCACCCACGCGCGAGAGCGCGGACTGCACCAATGCCGCGGTCGTCGTGTTGCGCGCAAACCTGTCGAGCCTGTGAAACACGAGGTAGCCGGCGCGGTGCGCTTCGACCGCGGCGACCGCGGCGAGCAGCCGCGGCCGCTCGTCGAGCTCGGCGCCGCCGCTGACCTCCTCGTTGACCCACGCGACGATGGAGACGCCCTGGCGCTGGGCCCAGGCGAGGATGGCCGCGCGCTGGGCCTCGAGGCCGAGCTCTTGCGTGAGCTCGTCCTTGCTCACCCGCAGGCACGCCACCGCGCTCGAGGCGCCGCTGCGCGCGCTCGAGCGTGGCCTGCTCCTCGAGGACGTCGCCGGCGCGTTCGGGGCCGCACGGGATGAGGTGGGCGACGGCGATCGCGGGCGCGAGCTCGAGGACCTGGGTGGCCCGCTGCTCGACGGGTTCGTCTCCGTGGGGCTTGGCGGTGGGGCTGTTCTGCTCATGGGCTCGGGGCGTGTGCTGGGTGCTGGGCTGCGCGCGAGACGTGCGCGGGGCGTCCCATCCGGGTCGGGTTCATCGCGGAGGCCTCCGGATCGTGCTCCGCGTCGCCGCCTGGCGTGGGCTGCACCGAGCGCGCGGGGTGATCTTGCACGCGCGGGTGCTCCGTCTCTCGGCGCTCGGGCGCGTCGCGGCGGTCGTCGGTTCCCTGCGATGTGAGCTGCTCTTCCATTCCGGTCCTCCGGGCGATGCTGGGGCGTCCGAGCAACCGTGAACGAGCCCCCGCGAGCGCGCACGAAAAGGTATCTCTGCGCTCTTGGTAACTCGCCGCGAGATACCGGGTTGCCGCTGGGCCAGAAACCCATGGAGTGATGGGTGGTTAGCTCGTGTCACGAGGCGCGCCGAACCACGATTTCGAAGGGGCCGATTTGGTATCTATGAGGGGCCGCCGGGAGCTGGCGCCGGCGAGTCCGGCCGGGCGCGACATCGCACAAACCCGACGAGGGCGCGCGTGCGGCGGCCTACGTGTGTGCCTGGCACAGAGGGGGCTCCGCGCGCTCGCAGGCACAGGCCGGCTCAGGCTCGACGGGGGGGCGGTGTCGGCGCGGCCGGGTGGGGCGCGGTGCGCCCCGGGGAGCCTGGAGGCAAGGCTCGAGCGGCGCGAGCTCGGCCAGGATTCCGGCGAGGTGCCGAGCCAGCCTGGAAGAGCGTGGGCCGCATTGCGTGCGGCAGCAAGGGGCGTGCCCGGTGGTCCGCGGGGCAGCCTTAAGTGTGCGGTTTGCCTCCGGTTTTTCTCATGAAATGGGGGTGTACTCTGAGTCAGAGTACACCCCTGCAGGCGCGCTTCATGGGGCGATCTCGGGGTCGTCGCTGGCCTCGTGCGACGTGGCGCCGGCGCAGAGGTCTTCACGGCGCATCCGGGCCGCTGTTCCGGGGGAGAGCGTGTCGCAGGGGCAGGGGGAGGTGCCTCGCCCGGAGCGCGCCAAAACGCCCTCTGGACCCCCTCCGGGACCCCTTCGAGGGACGGGTCTATCCTCGCGGAATCTCTCTCGCTTCTGCGTTCGTGGGCCCCGTGTACACGGTCCCGTATACAGGGGGCCCAAAATCGCGCCGGCGCGGCCGTACACTTCATCGATGGGGTTGAAGTTCGACAAGCTCTTGCCCCTCCTTCCGTCCGCCGCTCCTGGACTCGCGGCGGGCGTGGCCCTGGTCGTTGAGCAGTTCGCCGACGACGACGCCGAGGAGAGGAAGCGCAGGGAAGCGGAGCTCGAGAGCAGGGAAGCAGCGCTCAGGCGAAGGGAGGCGGAGCTCAAGAGCAGGGAGGCGGAGCTTGCGCGCCTGCAGCGTCAGCTGGCCGCGGAAGCCTCGGGCATGGCGAAGCGTGCGGCGCCGGCGAAGCGCCGCAAGGGCGGGCGCGAAGCGACGCCCGCGCCTCGCTGCCCCGACCCCATCTGGACCACGGACGAGCCGGACGGCAAACCGCCCAAGCTCATCGTTCCAGAGCGCATCACGTACGCGTGGTGCGTGCTCTTCCACATCGCGCCGAGGCAGATTCAGGCGCAGGTGTCGCGCCAGCGGCGCAGCCAGTACCGGCGGGTGGCTTGCATGGTGCCCGTGATGGGAGAGGCGCTCGACGCGGCTGGCGTGCCCTTCTACGCGCTGCGCTTCGTGGCGTACGGAGAAGGCGAGCAGGAGCAACAGCGGCGGTTCGCGCTGATGCTCAACGGCGAGCGCCCGCCGCGCGAGCTCCGGCCCAACGAGCGCCATTCCCGCCAGCCGGCGATGGATCCGAAGCTCAAGCGGATAAAGCGCAACAGGCGTCGCAGAAGGCGGCGGAAGGTGCTCGCCATGCTCGGTCCCGACAGCGGCGCGGCCGCGGAGGTCGAGGGGGATGTCGGCGAGCTCGGCGCCGCGGTTGCCGACGATGACCGCGCGGACGAGCTTGGCTAGGAACCGTTACCGTCGAGCAGCTCTGCGCGGCCCTCGCCGCGGCGCGGGTCCGGTCGGGGCGCCGCTCCAGGCCTGGCCGGCGTCGAGGTCCTCGATCACGGGCTCGAGGCCGCTGTCGTCCACCCTGGGCGAGGTCGGGCCTGGGCGAGCTCGGCGCTGTCGCAGAGGTCGAGGCGCGCGTCGGCCAGCTCGGCGCCCGACGTCTGCGCGGCCTACATGGCGCCCGAGCACGTAGCGCGGCCGCGACGTCGACCAGCGGATGGAAAGACGTCTTTCCATCGGTCAGCTCGGTAACCCCTCACACGAGGTCCTCAAGGGGGAGCGTTGCGGCGCCGAGGTGGACGTCGGCGAGCGCGGGGCCCTCGATGTCCACCTGGCCGAGCGCGGGCACGTCGTCGACGACGAGGAGCACGGGCGCGAGCTCGGGATGGCGCCGGCGTCCGGGTACATAGCCCCGGAGCAGATCGCCCGGTCGCGGCGTCGAGATCGTCGAGCGCGGAGCGTTGCGGGGCCGAGGTGGACGCCGGCGAGCGCGGGGCCCTCGATGTCCTCAGGTCGAGCGAACTCGGCGTGGACGCTGGCGGGCTCGGGATGTCCGCCTGGCCGGGGGTGGATCGGCCGCGTCGATCTCCACCTGGTCGAGGGCGGAGCGGCCGCGGGGTGGCCATGCTGCCGCAGTTTGCGACACCTCAGGCTCCGAGCCACGGCCCCGTGCAAGTGCGACAGCGCGGTTCAAAGGGTTTTGTCGCTGGTCCGCAAGCTGCTCCGACGGTCCCCAGCGGTGCCGAACACGACGGGCAGAGCGCCAGGAGACCCGTGCAGCAGACAGAGGGTGGACGCCGGCGAGCTCGGGGCCGTCGATGTCCACCCGGTGGAGGCGAAGCGGCCGAGGTATCAAGGTGCGAGCTCGGGATCGCGCCGGCGTCGGTCGTAGGACGGCCGAACACCGGTGTTCGGGGACGATCCGGCCGGCTATTACCCGAAGCATCCTCAAATTATCGCAGCAAAATAACCGCAACATTCTGGAGGAAGCATCTCGCCTTGAAGCGCGCGCCGCATTATCACCGCCGATAGACGCTGACGGGCAGGAACTGGAGTGCAACCACAGCCACGAGGGAGGCCGTGCCCGTGAGCTCGTGCCGTCCTCTCGCGCGCTCACGCCATCAAGCGGGTGCAGCGCGCGATGATCGCAAAGCTGGCTCTGGATTTGGCCAGGGCATCAACAACAGAGCGCCCGGCCCCCTGGCCTTTTCGCGGAGGGAAGGGGGGCCGGGCACCCGGAGACCCAATGCATCAGCATCGAACCTCGAATGAAACCGTAGCCGGCCATGTCAGGGCCGACAACCTCCAGCCGCCGGACGCGATCGACGTGCGCATCACCGGCCCGTCGGCGGTCGTGCTCTCGTTCGCGCTCGCCGTCTTGCTCACCCGCATCCGGAAGGGGCCGACCGGACGGCGGCGCGCTCGCCTGCCTCGGCGAGCGGAGGGGCGCTTGCGGATCGCAACCTGAGCGCGCGTCAGGCCGCGCCGAGCAGTCGACGGAAAGTCGACTTTCCGTCGACTGCTCCGATTCGAGGGGGAGCTCGGCGCAGTTGCTCGCCGCGGCGGGGCGTGCAGGTCGAGGCCTGCGTCGGCCTGCGCCCCCACCGCTCGCGTTGGGCACGTCGCCGGCGACGTGGAGCACGGGCACGAGCTCGCGCGCTGGGCCGTCGCCAACGTGCGCGGCTCCTTCGCTCGGGAGAGCGGCTCGCGGGGCCGAGGTGAACGCCGGCGAGCTCGGGGCCATCGCCGGCGTCGTGACATGGCGCCGGAGCAGGCGCGCCGCCGCGGCGTCGAGGCCCCCAAGGCGGAGCGCTGCGGAGCCGATGTGGACGTTGGCGAGCTCGGGGCCGTCGGGGTCCGCCTGGCCGAGCTCGGGCACGCAAGGGGCGCCAATCGTATACGAAACGCGGCGTGAGCCCGGCAGCATCGCCGGCGTTGTGATGGGCGCCGGCGAGCTCGGGGCCGTCGCCGGCGTCGCGGTCCACCGGGTCGAGCTCGGGCACGTCGCCGGCGACGTGGAGCACGGGCGCGGGCTCGGGATGGCGCCGGCGTCCGGGTGCATGGGGTCCTCGAGCGCGCAGCGGCGCGGGGTCGAGGTGGACGCCGGCGAGCTCGTGGCCGTCGCAGGCGTCGAGATCTCCCTGGTCGAGCTCAGGAGCGGCCTCGGTGTGATCTCGCGCGAGCTCGGCGCGCGCGTGTCGGCCAGCACAGCGCCCGCGCGCCCCCCGATCGGTCGAGGTCTCGACGGCGACGGCCGAACCCCTTGCACGATTCCGACGGCGTGGCAAAGATGTAGGCTCTACCCTTGAACGGTAGTTCAATGCCCGCATGATGCGGGGGATCCACCTCCGCGACCGTCGCAGATCGATTTCGCATGGTGACCCTCGAACAAATTGCTGCCATTGTCCTCCAGAACGCCGTCATCGCCTACAAGGAGGCGATGAGGATAGAGCTGTCGTCGCGGCTCCGCGAAAAAGTCGCGAAGTCGATGATCACGGATATCTCTGCGTTCTCCTCCTCTAAGCTTTCGGTCGGATGCGCGGTGAAAGTGCCAGCGGCCACGATCCTTTTCGTGGACATGCGAGGCTCGACGAGGCGGGCGAACGAGCTGGGGGCAGAGAAGACGTATATCACCATGCACGCGCTTCTTCCGGCGCTCGCGCACATTGTTGCGGAGCACGGTGGCTACGTCGTCGGTTTCCGAGGGGACGGACTGTTCGCGGTGTTCGGCATCGACGAACATGGGAATTCGTCTGCAGGGGCCGGGGCCGTAGCTACAGCATGCATGGCTGGGTGTTTCATGGTGGAGGCGGTTAAATATGCGGTCAATCCGATCCTAGGGTTCTTCGGTATACCGGGTGACGTTTCTGTTGGGGTCGGCGTTGACGCGGGTGAAATCGTCATCACCAGGATTGGCCTGGAAAACATGTATGAGATTACTGCGTACGGCGATGCCGTAAACCGAGCGGCCAAGCTCTGCTCCAAGGGTGGCGGAGAAGTCATCGTGTCCACTAGCGCAGAACAGAAGATCCCGAGGGTCAAGGGCGGCCGGCTCAGAATCGGTACGCACGTGGTTTTCGATGCAGATTTGTCAGGTCAATTGGTGACTACTGACCAGCGACTGCTGGAGCCTAAGTCGAACTTGCTGGGGTGACCATGGCCGACGTTGAGCCGCCGACGCAGCCCGTAGAGAGTAAGGGCAAGGACGATATCGAATTTCTACTGAAGGTCATAGGTAGATACGATACGTACATCGGTACGACAAACACCAAGGCGGCTGGGCTCGTGGCGCTGTGTGCCTTCTTGGTTGGTAGCGCACTGTCAAAGTGGAACGACCTCGTGTCTGGCCCAAGGCCGCTCCAGTGGGCGATCGGGATCTGTTTGTTTTTCGCTACGTTGGCCGCTCTGGCGTCCATATTCCGCGCAATGGAAGCCATTTTTCCCCAGACCAGATCGCCGGAGCGCCCGCAGGAATACAGCTCGCTGATCGCCTATAGTGCTGTTGCGAAGCACTCGGCAGACAGCTACCACAAGTCTATCCTGGGCCAGGTGGAGAGTGCGCGTGTGCTGGATTGTGCGTTCCAGGTGCATACGTTGGCTGTGATTGCTACCGACAAGTTCGCGAAACTGCAAAAGTCGTTCTGGTGGTTGCTGTGGTTAGTGATCCCGTTGACAGGTCTCGCGGTTGTCCTGCGGTTTCTGTCCGAGGTCTTCGCTGCGCTGATGCGCTGAAATGATGCGGTCGCGCTCGGGGCGGACGCGCTGATCGAGGGGCACGTGGGTGTCGTCGCCGTTCACCGGGTCGAGCTCGGCCACGTCGCCAGCGAGCTCCTCGAGCGCGGGCTTGGCGCTGAGGCCCGCTCGATCGCGGAGTGGCCGCGGGCATCGAGGAGGGCGCCGGCAAGCTCGCGATCGCGCTGGCGTCGTACGAGGCGCCGGGCAGGCAGCGCAGCCGTGGCGTCGAGGAGGACACCGGCGAGCTCGGAGCGGCCGCACAGATGTAGCCACGTCGGGCGCACGTCACCGGCGAGCTCCTCGAGCGCGGGCTCGGCGCCGCGGCTTGGTCGACCGCAGCAGCGGCGGCGGGGTGCAGGCAGCGCGCTCGCGTCCCTCCCTCAGTCCGGAGCGGGCCGTGGGACGCCGGCGTGTGCGGGGTCCGCCGCCGGCGTCGCGCTACATGGCGCCCGAGCAGGCAGACGAGACCATCAAGCGAGGCCGCGGCGTCGAGGTCCTCAAGCACGAGCTCGGAGGCTGCTGGTGTCGACCTGGTCGAGGGCCGAGCGGCCGCGGTGTCGAGGTGGAGATCGGCGAGCTCGGGGCCGGCGTCGCGCTACATGGCCCCGGAGCAGAGCCCCGGCCACGCCTGAGAGGCCGCGGTCGCAGGGGGTTTCCGCTTTGTAGGCCGCGGCACTTCGGTACGCTCGCCTCGATGGGGATGCGTCATCTTGGGGCGGTGGCGTTGGTGCTCGTGGTCGCGCTGGGTTGTGCCCGTAGTCGCCCGCGGCGTTCACGGGTCCGCTTTCCACCGCCGCAGCCGTTGCCCGCCTTCGTACAGGTCATCGTCAGGGACGCCGTGATCGCCCCAAGCAAGAGCGATGGGCGGGTCTGGGACGGTTTCGGCTCGATCCCGCAGGACCAGCTCGAAGGCCTCGGGGCGCTGATGCGCAGCGGTCACCCTGTCGCGATCGCGGCGAACGTGGTGACCGCCGTTGGAAGCATCGCGGGCCACGGTGTGGCAGCCCCAGAGCCCTACGGCGCCGCCGAGCTCTTCGTTGCCGGGCAATCGTGGGGCCCTCGAACGCTTGACCGACAAGGGCAGCGCGACACCTGCATCGCGTTGTGGGACGGCGCGATGTGGGATCGCGTCCCGCTCTCGCCGGCGGTCCACATCAGCGGGCAGCTCTTCGATCGAGACCTCGAGTACCCCGATTCGATCGGCAATTTCGTGATCAACTACGGTCACCTGGTCGAGGCGCTGCAGGCTCGCCGCGTCTACCCGGTGAAGGTCGACGACCAGACGTGGGGGCAGGTTCTCTTGGTAGGCATCGAGGTGTGGCCGCAGTAGGGCGCCGCGACCTGGCCAGCGATGTCCACCCGGTTGCGAGAGCTGCTGCGGCGAGGCCTTCGCGCGCGAGCTCGTCGCAGCGTCGAGCGGCCGCGTCGATGTCCACCTGGTCGAGGGCGGAGCGAGCCAGTCGATGGCCATCTGGCGGAGGAGCAGTGGCGGCGAGGACTTCGGGCGCGAGCTCAGCGCCGAGCTCGCGCCCGTGCTCCTCGGCGACGTGCGCAGCTCCGCGCTCTGATCTGCCTCGTCATGGCGCCGGAGCAGATCGGCGCGGATCCTCGCCGCGGCGCGGTCGAGGCGCACGTTGACGAGCTCGGCGCCATCGCAGCGCTCAGCATCGTCCGCTTCGCGACTCTACAGAGGCCGCCACCTCTTGCCGTCCCATTCTTCGCCCTTCACCGCGTGGCCGCCCGGGCTACCGGGCCCACGGCTGCCCGCGTGACCACGCCGCAGCCCGCACACGAGACCGTCGCCGTAGCGCGCGCCGCACCGCGGCGAAAAAAGCCTCAGCAGAGCCCATACGAGCTTAAGCATGCTCGGAGCCTACCGCCGATCCACGCTTCGTGGCGCTCGTCGGTGAGCACGGCGCTGCTGTTGTCCACCTGGTCGAGCTCGGGGCCGTCGCCGGCGTGGTTGTCGTGGGCGCCGTCGGTGGCGACGATGCGCGCTCAAGCCTCGCACCCCAGGTTGCGGGAGAAGAACGGCCGCGGAGCCGAGGGGGATCACGTCGCCGTTCGAGCTCAGCTCTTGCGACGCCGTCCGCCGTTGTCACGTCTGCTCGACCGGGGCGCCCTGCGCGCGCGAGAACAGGCGCTCCGCTTCGCTCCGCCCCGCTGCGCGGGCGCCTTCGGCGGCCTGTCCTCTCGTGCTCGGCGCTGAGTGCAACCCGAGCCGTGCGGACGGCGTCGCAAGAGCTGAGCTCGAACGGCGACGTGATCCCCCTCGGCTCCGCGGCCGTTCTTCTCCCGCAACCTGGCAGCTCTCGGGGCCACCTTGCGCGAGCTCGGCGCGGCGCCCGTCGGCCAGATCGGCGCCCGACGTCTGCGCGGCGTACATGGCGCCCGAGCAGGTAGGCCGCAGGCTCGCGAGCTCGGCCGCGGCGTCGAGGCGCATGTCGGCGAGCTCGGCGCCGTCGCCCACCCGGTCGAGCCGAGGGGCGGTCCCTCACTGCGCCGGCTCGTACATGTCGAAGCGCGGATCGCTTCCAAACCCACGAAGACCGGCACCTCTTTCGCGGGCGACCTTCGCCACCTGGCCGCAGGCGGCAGTGCGCACCACCTTGCCATCGTTCGTCATCCTCCAGAGCACCTGGGTCGCGATGTGGACGCGCTGCACCTGCTCCATGTCGAGCGTCGTCCGACTCGGGTCAGAGACGCCGGTCATGGATCCAACGATCTCGTCCCATGTGCGGGGCGCCTGGTTGCAGAACGCGATGATCCGCTCCGGCAGGCTCTCTTCAAACGCTTCGATCTCATCGGTGTTCATGTCGCTCCCGTTGCTTCACATCTCGGCCAGCTTCATGCCCGCGTCGCGCACGTTCAAGATCCACGTGCGCTCCGGGTGATGGCGTCGGGTCTCGCGCCGCGGTGCCGTCGAGGAGGTCGAGGCGAACGTCGGCGAGCTCGGCGCGCTCGTGGTCGACCTGGCCGAGTTCCGGCACGTCGCCGGCGACGAGCAGCTCGAGGCGAGCTCGGAACGGCCCCTCTCCGCCGCTCGGGTCGCAGAGGTCGAAGCGCCCGCCGGAAATCACGGTCCATGGTCCATAGTCAATATGAATCGTCGCTTCGCTGCGGATTTCTGGGCGGGGGCTGTTCGTCGACCAAATGGTTGACGAACACTCCAGCCGCGTAGCCGCGTGCGCACCCGGGACGGCTCGACCCTCGAGCATTGTGATCTCCCCGCCGGATTTCTCTTGGACGCCCAGGCCACAGCCGGAAAAATGGTGCGCGCACACACACCGCGTGTCGCGGCTTGGCCAGGGGCCTCCACCATGTCGATGCGCTTCCACGGCAAGGTCAGCCTGATCTGCGCTTGTACCCTCGTCGTCGCTCCCGTGCCGGCGCTAGCACTCGAGTTCAGCGGCGGCGTGAGCGTCGGTGGGATCCAGGTCGGGACCGAACCCCAGCTCGCGGTGAGCCCCTTCATCGGCTGGCTCTGGCGCAGAGAGAGCGACTTCCGGTTCGAAGTCCACAACGTGCTCAGCATCGTTCCAGGTGCAGGCGTCGGGTTCTACGATCGAACGGCGGTTACCTTCGGGTACACCACGAAGACAGGCAACGTCAGTTTTGGGCCGTCGCTGTCGGTCTACATGATGCGGGTGTGCGGCGCCGTGATCTGCGACCGCGTGATGGGGCTGGCTCCGGGCGGCCGCGCCCAGACCGACTGGTACTTCGCCGGGCGTCTGGGGGCGTCCACGAGCGTCAACGTGGACTGGGCTGGCGGGAGTAGCCGTGTACTTCCTGGCGGCATGGTCCTGATGGTCACTGCCGGACCCATCTGGAGGTTCGGGGGAGAGTCAAAATGAAGATGCGGATCGTTCTTCTGGTTTTCGGTCTCACGGGGTGTAACTTCGACATGGGAGAGTGCTACGTCCGTGGTAACGGAACGGAGGGTGCCGGAGGGAGCATCATCACCCCTACGGGCGGGGTCGGCGGCTTCGGGTATGTACCTCTCCAGCCGCAGAATCACACCGGCTACGACGAGGATCCGTGCAGCGGCGGCTCAGAGCTCGCCGAGTGCACGGTCACATGGAAGGCTGGCTCGATTCAGCGTGGATTTCGCGCCCAGGGGGGCACGAGCGAGCCGAAGGCGCCGTGCGAGCGGCGCTCGGCCAAGCGCGTGCGGTTTAAACTACAATTGGCTGACGCCCAGAGCGTCACGAAGGCGCACGCCCCCCTTACCCCCCACGATCATTTCGGCTGGTTTCATTTTCAATTGAGCCAGCGGGCGAGCTGCGAGCACGTCGGCACGTGCAGGGTCGTGCCCCGACCCGACCGGGCCAACCTTCCCGGAACGAGGATCAGCGCGCGGCGCAGCCACGGCGTTCGCCAGCTCGCCAGGTGCGGAACGTGCTCCAGCACATAGCGGCGCATCAGGTTGGCCGTCAGCAGCTTCAGCAGCAGCGCGGCATGATTGGCGTTGAAGCAGTGGCTCGGCACGCGACCGCATCCCCACCCGTGCTTGAGCTCGCCAATGAGCGGCTCGATGCCCGCGCGCAGGTCATACCGCGCCGCGACGTCTTCCGGCGCTTCGACCGGCTCGTTGGTCAAAAAGACCTGCACCGTGTAGTCGAGCCCCTCCCAAAGGTTGATCTGCTTGCCATTCTCCCGGTCGCGTGTGCGTACGGCGATGACGCGGACCCCATCGGGCCAATCGCGGCGCCGGAAGAGCACCTCGGTCACCTGCCGTCGAGGACGACCGTCGGCATCTCGGTCGATGGTCCGCCATCCGGTGGCGTACGCGATCCTGCCCACCAGATCGGGGCTCATCCGCGCCTTGGTCAGGAAAAAGCATCCCTTCGCAGCAACGGCGTGCATCAAGGCGCTGCAATCCCCAGCGCCATCGATCCGTACGTAGATGGCTGCACTCGGAGCTGCGGCGCGCGCGCGATCAATGCACTTCTCGACGAAGGGCACATCGGCTTCGCCGAAGCTCGTGTCGCCCGGTCGCAGCTTGGCCCCGACGATGGCGTCAACCTCGGCGATCCGCGCCAGGATCGGATGATAGCTCGGCCGGCCGTGGTAGCGCGGGTTCGGGCCCGGCCGCGCCCCCTCCTGCATTCCGAAGAGCGGCTCCACGGTGGTGTCGACGTCGATATGCACGAATCGGTGCTTTCGGCGAGCAACCAGGGCAAGCCCGTGATCGACGACCATGCTGTGCAGCGCCTCGAGCGCATCGTCGTCGAAGCGGCACAGGTCCCGGTAGACGGTGTCGATGCTCGGGACGACCCCGCCGGCGAGGCGTACGAAGAGCGGATCGACGGCGAGCGCCTCGATGCCGAAGACGCGCTCCTCGCCGGCGAGCGCGCCGTCCATCAGCAGGCGCATCTGCGCGGCCATCGGGTAGATAACCGAGCGACCCGACTTCAGCCGGAAGAACCTGCGGCTCAAGGCCGCGTCGACGCCAAGCTCCCGGATGAAGGCGCCGAATGGGGCAAGCCCTGCGATGCCCGTCAGATTCTTCTCCGTAGGCGCGATGTGAATCATGGCAGGGTTTGGCCGCCGGATTCGCTCCTGGTGCCGCCCGTCGCCTTTCCTCTTGAACCCGAGTTCGCGCCGGCGCACCTTGGAGGTGCTCGGCGTGTGCCTTCGTTTGGTCATAGCAACCCGGACGGGTCGCCACGCCGAGCCTTTCTTTCAAGGCGTTCCTTTTACAGCGCCGGATTTCTCACGCCCCGGATCGGATTTCTGGGCGCGAAATCCACGTTCAGTGCAAGAACTGGGGAGAGGCCGGCGCCTGCACCTCGCTCTACCAGGGCCATCATGGGAGCCTGGACGAAGCCAAGGAGCGATGTGAGTATGCCAATGGTGTGCACCTCGGCTCGGGAGCGCAGTCGTGCGGCCCGTGCCGGTGGGTGAATGGCGCGAATAACGATCCGGTTGAGAGGTGCAAAAAGAATTGTGAAAGAATCAACAGGGATTGCATAAAGAATTGTCGGACAGGGGACCAGGATTGCATGTACAAGTGTAATCTGGAGCTAGGCGACTGCCTCAAGGATTGTGAAAGATGAACATCTTGGAGATCGTCTCCACCTTCACTCCATCGGACGGAAGCGCGCCGCGGACCATAACGATCCGCATTAGCGACCTTCGCGAGGAACCGGACGGGTTGTGGTCTGTGGCCGTGGATGTGCTAGGGTTCAAGACCGATGACCACGTGCGTCTCACGGGCGCTGACTGGCTGAACACCATCGAGAGCGCAGCTGGCTTCATCCGGAGGCTGGCGGGAGGCAAGGTTAGGGATTACGGTGGTACCATTACCCCGCTTCTCCTTCCGCCTTGACGTCTTGGCCGCGAGAGTCCGAGCTCGGGCGCGCTGCCAGCAAGGAGCTCGCGGCGAACGCCGTGGCGGTACGAGCCTGGGTGAACTCGGGCGGCTCGCTCCTCGGCAGGGGATCATATCCTCCAGGTAGAAGCGCCGCGCGAGGCTCGGGGCCGTCGCCGTCCACCAGGTCGAGCTCGGGGCCGCCGCCGTCCACCAGGTCGAGCTCGGGGCCGCCGCCGTCCACCAGGTCGAGCTCGGGGCCGCCGCCGGCGAGCTCCTCGAGCGCGGGCTCGGCGCCACGGCCTGCGGAGCGGCCGCGGGCGTCGAGGTGGACGCCGGCGAGCTCGCGAACGCGCTGGCGTTGTACATGGCGCCGGAGCAGGCACCACGGCCGCAGCGCCGAGGTGGGCGCCGGCGAGGCCGGGGCTGTCGCGTCGCCGGCGTCGACGTCCACCAGGTCGAGCTCGTGGACGGCGGCGGTAATGACCTCGCGCGCGAGCGCGGCGCGCGTCGGCCAGCTCGGCGCCTGTCGCCTGTGCGGCGTACATGGCGCCGGAGCAGACAACAGGGGGGCCGCGTGGGCCCTACGGGCCATAAGGGGCCACTAGAGGCCACTGGGGGCCACTAGGGGCCACTGGGGCCATCGTTCGGGCACGGCCGCGGTGTCGAGGTGGACGTCGGCGAACTCGGGGCCGTCGCCGTCCACCAGACCCGGCCGCGGAGCGGCCGTCCACGGCGAGCCGCTCTGAACGCACGCGCAGACTTGTCTACCGGCCGGGGGCCAGCGTAGACCATCGTGGTCCGTGGGGGCCAATGTGGTCTCTGTGGTCTCTGAGGGCCACGTGGGTACCATGGGGACCTCGATGGTCCATGCAAGGAGGCGACATGCAGAGTGGGGCTCGAGCGCCGGCGATGACGCTGGCCGTGCTGAATCAGAAGGGCGGGGTGGGAAAAACCACGCTGTCGGTCAACTTGGCCGCCGCCGCGCACATTGAGGGGCACCGAACCCTGATCCTTGACCTCGACGCGCAGGGGTCCGCGCTGGACTGGGCCGCTGTCCGCGGTGAGTCGAGCAAGCTCGAGGGGTTGGCCGTCGCCAAGGCCGATCGGGCGCTCACAGTCGCGCGCTTCCGGGAGCTCTCTCAGGGATTCGGGGTGGTAGTGCTCGATGGGCCGCCGCGGCTCGGGGACGTTACCCGCGCCGCCGCCCTCGCCTCCGACGTCGTGGTCATCCCGCTAAGGCCGGGCCCGTTTGACTGGTGGGCGGCCTCGGAGACCATGGGCCTTCTCGACTCTGCAGACGGCATCCGGACCGAGCTCGGGAAGCCGCCCGTCCGCCGGCTCTTCGTGCTGAACGCGCTCGACAGCCGGACCACCATCGGCCGCGCCGCGATCGAAGCGCTGAGCCAGTACGGCGAGGTCGCGCCGACGATCGCTCCGCGCGTCGCCTTTGCGGAGGCCGCCGCCGCTGGCGAGGCGGTGTTGACCACGGCGCCGGACAGCGCCGCCGCCGCCGAGATCCGCGCGCTCTGGGCGGCGCTCCGTGCGAAGGGAGACGGCCATGCGTAACAACAACCCCTTCGGCCCGAGGCCGAGCACCACGAAGGAGGCGACGCCCGCGAAGGAGGCCTCATCGCCGGAGCTCTCACCCGAGGCGCGCCGGTTCGCCGCCGAGCCGCCGGTGCTCTTGAAGATGAAGGTTCGCAAGGCGAGCCGCCGGGCCATCAAGCGGGCTGCCGCCGCGCGCGGCATGACCATGAAGCGCTACCTCCTGACGCTCGCCCATGCGGACGGCGCAGCCATCGAGGCCGACGACCTGAAGGTGCAGCACGAGGACGAGGACGACGAATAAGCCACAGGGGCCCCACGGGCC
Source organism: Sorangium sp. So ce693 (assembly GCF_051521375.1). Lineage (NCBI taxonomy): Bacteria > Pseudomonadati > Myxococcota > Polyangiales > Polyangiaceae > Sorangium > Sorangium sp. So ce693. Next base: position 11,963 of record NZ_CP150348.1, on the reverse strand, counting down.
ATGAGGGACCACGGGGGCCATCGTGGGCCATCGTTCCGGGCCGCTGTCACGTCGAGGTGGACGCCGGCGAGCTCGTGGCCGTCGCTGGCGTCGACGTCCACCAGGTCGCGCTCGTGAACGGCGGCGGTAATGGCCTCGCGCGCGAGCGTGGCGCGCGTCGGCCAGCTCGACGCTCGTCGCCTGCGCGGCGTACATGGCGCCGGAGTAGATCGGCGCGCCCTGCCCGCGGCGGGGGTGCCGGTCGGGACGCCGCTCCACGCCTGGCCGGCATCGAGGTCCTCGAGCACGAACTCGGGCGTGTCGCCAGCGACGAGGAGCTCGAGCGCGAGTTCGGCGCAGCCCCCCCACGGCGGGGCGGCATGCCGCTCGATGGGGCGCCGCTCGCCGAGCTCCAGGCCAAAACCTATAGGATCTGGCCGCATCGATTTCGGCTGCCGACTCCCAGGAAATTCCGGGAATTTGAGAGGGGGCGCGCGATGGTTTGGCCAGGGGGCATGGAGTGAATCTCCGCACGGATTCCCCTGCTACCCCGTCAAGGAATCGCACGGGCGGACGCACGCGGCTGTCTTCCCTACCAACGCGGCCCGAGGTACGTAGAGCGAGCGCGGGTAACGAATGCGCTGGCTGGTCGTGTTGTTTGGCAATCGCGTGGAGGTGAAGCATGTACGCAGGAGTGGGTTCCCTGGGGCAGATCCTCATCGACCTGGGGCGGGACGTTACGGGGGAGGACACCGCGGAGAGCGCGTTCGGCGCCGCGGGGCTGGGCGTCCAAGGAACAGGTTCCGTGGGGCAGATCCTCATCGACCTGGGGCTGGGCGTTACGGGGGAGGACACCGCGGAGAGCGCGTTCGGCGCCGCGGGGCTGGGCGTCCAAGGAACAGGTTCCGTGGGGCAGATCCTCATCGACCTGGGGCGGGACGGCGAGAGGAGGACGTAGAGGAGAGCACCCGTCCTCGAGCGCAGGCTCGGTTCCGCGGCCTGGTCGAGCGCAGAGCGGCCGCGGCGCCGACGCCGGCGAGCTCGGGGCCGTCGTCGGCATCGATGTCCACTCTGGTAGGGCTCGGGATTGGCGGCGGTGATGGCCTCGCGAGCTCGGCGCAGCGTGCACGGCGCGCGAGCAGACAAACCGCAGGCTTGCCAGAGATGCCGGACCTAGCGGACGGCCCCGTCGAGCGGAGCGGCGCGCGTCATAAGTGCTTCTTGAGCCACGTCACTGTATTTGTGCTCATGTTCCACGAGGCCCAGGCCCCTTGGAGCCTCACCACGATCAGGGTGTCGTTCGAGTCAATGTGATATTTTAGCGTGTCACGAATCTCCGCCGCAGTGTGATCGCAATCAACGATCCACACAGAATCAAGCGGATGAGTCCATGCCCCGAGTTCACGGATCGCGGCATGCAGGTGCTTGTAGTCCTGCCCAGGCGTATTCAGATCGTACGAGATGAGATAGATGGCCATTACGCCTCCACGTGCATAGGTATTGCCACTTGCGGGCTTTGGGACAAGTCAGTCCGGGGGCTGACGTTCCCGTTCATCATGGCCCGTCAGCCGCCGCGCTGATAGATAATGGCGCGCGCTTCAGAGAGAGATGCCGCGTGGTACACGTGGTCGATTTTTTTGTGCGAGGTGGCTCGTCGACGAACGCGCACACGGGCGGCTCCCCCGAGTGCAGGACCTGCGGAGGTCGAGGCGCATGTCGCTACCTGGGCGAAGTCGCGCGGTGCTGGCGACGAGGAGCACGGGCGCGAGCTCGGTGGGTGCGGCCCATGCTTCTCCCTGGAGGAGATGATCCGGCGCCCCGTCTCGCAGGGCTTAGCGTGGCCGGCATCGAGGCGGACGTGGGCGAGCTCGGGGAACCTCTGCGGCGTCGTTGGCTTGCCTACATTGGGCACCCTCGGCGAGTGCGGCGCCACTCCGCTGCGGCGCGACGCTGGCCGCTTGTCGGCCGAGGTTGATGGAAAGTCGACTTTCCATCGACGGGTCCCACAGGACCCCAGGGGCGCCGCCGCAGGCCGCGTCGATGTCACCGTCCGCCTGGTCGAGCACGCGGGGGGCGGTCGTGGCGTCGAGGCGTACGTTGGCCAGCCCGGGGCCGTTGCAGGCGTCGCGAAACATGTCGCCGGAGCAGACAGGGCCGGTCGCGAGGTCGAGGCGCTAGGGTCCCCTATGGTCCACAAGGGGCCACAGGAGGCCATCGTGGTCCATCGTTCCGGGCACGTCGAGCCGTGGACGTCCGCTGTCACTTGCGGAGCGGCTGGGGTCGATGTGGACGCCGGCGAGCTCGGCGCGGCCGTCGTCCACCTGGTCGAGCTCGTGCACGGCGCCAGCAACGAGGAGGAGCTCGAGCGCGAGCTCGCTGCGGCTCCCCGCAGCGCGGCGTGGGGCGCGGGGGTCGAGGCGGACGCCGGCGAGCTCGGCGCGGTCGCCATCCACCATCGTACCGGACACGTCAAGCCGCGGACGGAAGCTGTAGCTTCCGATTTTATTTGCATGGCTTCCGATTTCAAAGCACCATCCGGGCAAACGGGCCGGTGAGCCAGGAACCGATCGGGTTCCGGGTGCTCCTGCGCGTCGAGTCCATCCACCGGGGGCGAGTGTGACCCGCTACAAAGCCGCGCTGCCAAGTACCGAGCTGGAACGCCTGTTCGAGGGCGCGGCGATGTCCGCCACCACGCGTCGCGCGTATGGCGTGCAATGGCGGCAGTTCACGGAGTGGTGCTCGGAACGCGGCGGCTGGTCGGCTCTCCCCGCACGCCCTCGCGTGGTGGTCCTCTACTTGGCAGAACTCGCCCGGGAGGGGTTGTCCGCGGGCAGCTTGAGGGCTGCCTGCACCGCGATCGCCAAGGCCCACGAGCTCACGGGGTGCCGCTCGCCGCTTGAAGATCCGCTCGTGGTCCGGTGGCGCCGTCAGCTCCTCGAGGAGCTCGCGACCGAGCCGCAGCAGGTGACGCCGCTGACGGCCGCGCAGATGCGCCAGATCGTGACGTCGATGGACGACGACTTGGTGGCCATCCGCGATCGAGCGCTCTTGCTCGTCGGCTACGCGGCGATGCTCCGACGCGCGGAACTCGTCGGCATCGACGTTAACGACGTGGTGGTGGGCACGGACATGGAGCTGCGCGTTCGCGGCCGGCGGATCCTGATCCCGCGTGGCAGGCATGACGTCACCTGCCCGATCCGCGCGGCCGAGTCGTGGATCCGCGGCGCGGACCTGCGCGCCGGGCCCCTGTTCGTCGGCATCAACCGATGGGGTCAGCTCGGCGGCCGCCTGTCCGATCGTTCGGTAGGGTTGATCGTGCAGGCGCGTGCGCGCGGCGCGGGTCTCGCGATGACGGGGATCAGCGCGGACTCGCTCCGCATGGGGCCGCCTGCCGAGCGACGGCTGCTTTGACCTGACGTCGCGGCGCGTGCGCCGCCGACGAGCTGACATCGACCTGCGCACCTCCCGGCTGTCCGGGGAGGGCCGCGCTTTGTCTTCCGGGAGGTCTCACGTGGAACAGATCCTCAACATCATGTTGCCATTGACGCCTATTGGAGTGGCGCTCATGGCGTGCGTGGCCTTCGGCTTCGCGCTTTCGGCGCGTGAAGCGCTCGGGAGAGAGCGCGGATTGCGCGCCGCTGCCGAGAGGGCGCGCGACGCGGCCCTGAAGACCTTGGCTACGAACAGGGATTGGGAGATTGCAGAGCTTGGAAGATTCCGCCGGCTGCTGGACTGCCACATTGACGCGATCGCCGCGGAAGCAACCGAGTTTGTAGAACGGCCGGTGCCATCGCCCGGGAGGATCCTGGAGGAACTATGTGGCTGGCATGCCAGCTGGAGACGTGACCTCGCCCGAGTCGCTGAGCTGAAACCCGTGGAGTTGGAACGGCTGCTCAAGGACGATCTGCCGATCACACCGCTCCTGGCGCGACGGCTGGAAGCGTTCACGGGCGCGCCTGCGCGCTACTGGGAGCACCTGTACCGCCTCGTCGAGCACCGAGCAGAGACAGCTCAAACGGTGGTGATGCGTCTCGGCGACGCGTTGCAGCTGCGCGAGCGCTCGGCCCGCGTGCCCGCCTCGACGGCCGGCTCGACGCCCGCCGCCGCGCCGCCCTCGCAGGGGGCGGCGCCTGCCGCTGGACGCCGTCCCAAGCTCGAGATCGTCGCTGACGGCCCCCCGACGCAGGGGCCCGCGCCGGTGCTGTGGGCCGCGCCCAGCGCGGCCGCGGGGCAGCCTGCGAGCTCTGGGCCGTCCTCGTCTGCCCCCAGGACGACGTCGAAGCCGCCCGCGCCTCCGCCCGTCCGGCGCTCCGCGGCCGAGCTGCCCTCCCCCGTGGTTCCTCACCCGGGGCTGGTCGCTCGGGAGTCGCGCGGCGCGCTCCCTCCACCTCCGCGGCCGCGGCTTCGGCCGGCGTCATCTCCGACCGGGATCGCCGCGACACTTACGGACTTTCCGATCCAGCGTGAGGGCGCTCCGCCTGCAACTGCAAGCGACTGGGCCGACATCGAACACTCACCGCTCAACTCCACCCTGCCCGGCGTGGGCAGCGGCGAAACCTCGGCATAGGAGCCCAGCACCATGGAGGAAGGGGCGATGCGTAAGTCAAGGCACGATACGGCGCGCGCTTCCGCGGCCGCGCGCTTGTTTCGTCCGAAGGTGCTTCGTGTCGTGCTGGGCTGGCTGGCACGGCTCGGGATCCCAGAACGCGACCGGGACGACGTGGCCGCCGAGGTCTGGCTGCGCGCGTGGCGGAGCTGGCCCACGTTCGACCCTGCGCGCTCCAGGCCGGAACGATGGTTGAACAGGATCGCGGTGCACGTCTGCGCTCACTACCACGGGAGGGCATCGCATCGGCGAGAGGTGCTCACTTACGACCCGCCGCGGGTGCCTGATCCACGTCCTGACGCTCCGAGCCTGCTCGACGCCGAGGAGAGCAGGAACGCCGTGCGCGACGCCTTGCGCGGGCTCTCGATGCCCGAGTCCGCGGTGCTCATCGAACACGACCTCGAGGGGCTGCCCATGCTTGACGTCGCAGAGAGCAGAGAGATCCCCCTCTCGACGTGCTACAAGTGGCGCGCGCGGGCTCTCGTGGCCCTACGCGCCGAGATCGAGCGCCGCGAGGGGAGCGCGAGATGAGCGGCCGCCAAGGGCCGGCCCGCATGCCGCGCCCGACAAGGCCCAACGAACAGAGCTTCGAGGCGCGGCTGCCGTCCACCTGGCCGAGCTCGGGCGCGTCGCCGGCGACGAAGAGCTCGAGCGCGAGCTCGGCGCAGCCCCACACCGTGGGGCGCGGAGGGCGGAGGTCGAGGCGGACGTCGGCGAGCTCGGCGCGATCGCCGTCCTGGTCACGCAGGCGCGGCCGCCGCGATCACCGTCCACCTGGTCGAGCTCGGGCACGGCGCCAGCAACGAGGAGATCGAGCGCGAGCGTCCTAAATGTCGCAGCAGAGCACGTGCGTGTCACCGGGTTCGATCGTCCCGCTCACCACCTTGGAATCGGTCGAGGGGGCGCAGGTAGGCTCGTCCTTCGTGAAGATCGACCGCACCGCGCCGATCCGCCCCTGAATCGTGTCTGTGCAGAGCGGCTCATCCAGCCCGGAGATGAGAACGGATCCGATGTCTTCGGAGCAGTCTACCTGCCGGTGCAACGTGGTCTGCACGCGGCAATCGCCGCGGCTTGGCTCCCCACAGGAGCACGGGCTGCACGTGCGCGTGTCGTTGTAGAGGGGGAACTCCAACCGCCTCTCGTGGCCGGCCCAGCACTCGCCGTTCGGCTGCGGCGTATAACAACGGTTGAACGCGGTGGGCACAAAGCCAGTACGTGGACCACAAGCCCGGACAAACTCCATGTTTGTTCGTCGCAGCGCAGGAACCTCGGGGATAGGTTGGCAGCCCGACGCACCTGGCGGGTCGATGGTCACAAATGCATATGAGTCGCTCGGAATGGGGTCGGGGAGAGGAAAACAGGTCCCATTCCAGGAGATGCCTGGATCGATCGTGGTTACGAGGTCGGTGAGGGCGCAAACGGACGAGGAGTGTACGAGTACTGTGTGAGGAAGCGAGCATCGCGACGGTCCACACGTGCAGGGCTCGCATTCCACCTCCCCAGGCGTCCCTACCCACCCTTCCCACAAGACGTTGCCGTCGCTGTGCGGATCGCACGGTTGAGCATACTCGGGCCGGCCGAAGTAGAGCAGGATAAGCTGGCTCGGATCTGGCTCTGGCAACTCGTCGGGGGGCACCGGCGAAGAGCAGCCGAGGGGCATCCACATGGCCAGCATGGAGAGCGCAACCGAGCGCAGCGTGGGTGCTACCCCACGGCCTTGGTCAATTGTCATCGTTGGCATCAATCACCTCCATCAGATCCGCGCTGGAGCAGCAGAACGTTCGGGTCTCGCCGCTCTCGATCGTGCCGTCCACCAGGGAGACGGGGGTCGTTGGCGAGCACGTGCCCGGCTCGTCCTGTGCGAACACCACACGCACCCCTGTCAGAGGAAAATCTTCGAGTGTTTCATAGCAGAGTTGTTCTCTTGTACCGATCCCGTTGCCCGGGTGCAGCATGTGAGAGCAGCTCGCGCCGCTGAAGAGCAGCACGTCCGCCACGCAGCTTCCACCGACGGGTGCGCCGCATTCGCAGGGCGTGCAGGTGCGTGCGTCTCTGATCTTCTCCTGAAACTCGAAGCGCGCGGAGAAGCCCAGCGGGCACGAGCCGTCGTCGTCGGGCGCGATGCACACTGACCCGTCGAATTTTCCGGTGTACTTACCGATCCACGGGCAAGCTCTTGCATACGTCCCGCTGAGGGGCGGCGGAGCATGCTGCTCCGAGGCATCGCACTTGCTAGCCATCGTAGGCGGCTTGAGGGTGACCGCGGCGAACGCGTCGCCCGGGATAGGGGACGAGAGCTCGACGCAGTGCCCCGGCGGATCGGCTGCACTGGTGAGGTCGATCTTGATCCCTTCTTCGCCTGCGCAGAGAGGCGCCTCGTGCACCAGCATCCTGTCCGGCAGCGCGCACGCGGCAGGGCCGCACGTGCACGTCCCGCATTCGTTCTGGTACTGAGGATCGGTGTGGACATCGGTCCAGCCATCCCAATAATCGAGTCGACCTCCAGGACAGGTGGGAAAATCTGGCGTTTCGCTCACCCACAGCAACACCGGGTTGTCATGGATCCGGGGCTTGGGGAGGTTGAGGTCCTCCACACAACCGAGCAGCGCCGAAGCACTGAGGGCCAAATAAGGTGTTGATCGCATCGTGAACCTCTCCCCCGGCTCAGTAGTCGTGCTTTCCGCAAACGACGAACCCGTTACAGACATCGCCATCCTTCGACGGCGTGGTCATGGCCTGCCGCGTGACAGCGGCCTGGCGGTTCGTGACGGAGCGAGACACGACGGGTGGCAGCGCTTGCAGTGCATCGGACGGCCGCGGGGGAGGCGGTACGGTGGCGCGGAGGGCTGCGCCCTGGACGACCCGCGCCAGGTGCGGCGCAGCTCTGAGGGGCGACTGCTCCCACCGGAGGAGGAGCGCTCCCGAGCTCCCGAGCAAGAAGGCGAGCGCGAGCACGGCACTGAGCACGCGCGCGGGGGAGCGTCGCCCTGGGGTGCCGCTTGAACGCCGAGGGAGCGAGGGCGAAGGCATCGGCGTTGCCTGCAGCAGCGGAGAAGGCGGAGGGGTCGACGGCGCCGGCGGGACCGGCAGCCGCGGATCGAGGTCCGGGAGCTCGGGCGCTGGAGACGCCGGCGGTACCTCCGTGGGCGCGTGGGTGACGTGGTTCCGCGCGTCCCGCGGCGGCACCGCGCTCTTGAGCGTGTCGGGCGTGTCGGGAGGGCGCGGCGCGGCGAGCGGCGGCGCGTGGGTGGCGTCCTGCGCGGCCCGAGGCGGCGGGCTCCTGGCCGTGTCGGGCGCTTCGGAGGGGCGCGGCGTGGGGAGCGCGCTGGCTCGTCCCACCTGTTCACCCGAGGCGAGCGGTTCCGCCTCGTCCTCCACGGAGATCGGCGCTCCCTCTTCCGGCCTGCGCCGAGCGCCGGATGGCTCGGCGAAGATGTCCGCGTGGGGAGGGGCCGGCGGCTCGCCGAGCTCTTCCCACTCGCGGGCGAAGGGCGCCAGAACAGCGAGCATCGTTCGGACGCTCGCCTGCCGTCGCTTGGGGTCCTCCGCCAGGGCCCCCTTGATCATCCCCCGAAGCATCCGAGGCATCCCGACGGGGAAACTCGTGGGCTCGGTCCACGTCGAGAGGGAGCGTTGGCACAAGAGCTCGTACATGATGGTGCCGAAGCCGTAGACATCCGCGCGAAGCCCTATGCGTCCACCGGAGAAGCGCTCCGGCGGTGCGTACCCATACGGATCGCGCCGAGCATCGGCTGGTCCGAGCTGAAAGAGCCGAACAAAGCCGAAGTGCGTTATCGCGTACCGGCCGTCACCCCCGACGAAGACCCGGTCCGGACAGAGGGCGCCATGGATCATGGAGAGCTCATGAGCGCGCTCGAGACAGCGGCCAATGGCGATCAGCTCCTGGAGCGCGGCCGGCCCGAGCTCCTGCCCGCGCATGGCGTCGAGGAGCGGGACCGCGTCGCCGAGCACGGGCGACGCTGCCCACGCCACGGAGCCGCGCACCCCCCCGTAGAGCACGCGCACGACCTCCGGGACCTCGTCGGAGAGGCGCTGCAGGCGCGCGAGCTCCTCAGCGAAGGCGCTCTCCTCGAGGCCCGCGCCTTCGTGGATGTGCAACCAGACGAGGTCTCCCTTGTCGCCGACCTGCCGCGCGAGGAAGTGACGGACCAGGCCGCGCTCCTCGTTGAGCAGCTCGTGGCCTTCCCAGATCTCGCCGATGGCTACCATACCAGCTTGACCTCCGCGCCGGCGCCTCGCGGGCGGATCTCGGCCTTCCGCGGCCAGACGACATAGACGACCGTCGCGGCGCCGAGCGTTGCGCTGGCGACGAGCGCAGCCGTACCGAAGCCGCGGAACAGGCCCGCTCGTGTGTTGGCCGCGTTCGCGTCGTCGTGGAGCTGGCGGAACCTGGCGCTGGTCAGGAACACGGTGCCTTCAGACAGGCGGGCCACGTTGGCGGTCGCTTCGCTCTCCGCGGCGTCGCCGGCGACGTGAAGCCCGACGCCCGCGCCGAGCAGGACCGCCGAGGCGGCCGCGCCGGAGCCGATGATCCAGGGGTTCGGCCTGGAGCGCGCCGGCGCTGGAGCGACCGGAGCCGGCACAGGGGCCCGTGCGGCGGCAGCCTTCGGGGTCTCGAAGGCGAGCGAGACGCGCCGCGAATCGCTTGCCGCCACCTTCACGAGCGCATGGGCTACCTGCCCCTGCTTCCCCATCGCCGTGACCTCGTGCTGTCCAGGCGTGACGAAGACAGGGCCGCCCGCGCTCACCTCGCGACCGTCCACGAGGAGCCGCGCCGTGCCCGGCGGGGGGCTGATGTGAAGCTCGGCCACGCGCTGCCGAACGGCCGCCAGAGCGGCATGCCTCGCCTCGTAGCGGCGGCGCTCGAGGTCGTTGGTCGGCGCAGGCATCTGCTCGACGCACTTGGAGAGCTCGGCAGCGGCCTCCTCGAGGCGGTCGAGGCCGAGATCGAACTGCCCGAGCTGACACACGGCCATGGTCGAGGGTTTGAGCGCGTTGACCCGCGCCCAGTACTCGCGGGCGCGAGCGAGATCGAGCCGCTTGGCGGCCTTCTCCGCCTCGTCGATGAGCTCCTGGACCTCGCGGTCCCGCGGAGAGGGGTCTGCGGCCGCAGCCTGGAGGGGGAACGTGGAGGCAAGGACGGCTGCCAGGGCGGCCGCTTGCCGTAGATGGACCAGTAGAATAGAAGCACGCACGGTTCACCTCGCCGGAATCGAGGGGGACCACAACGCCGCGCTGACCCGTTCAGCGCGGCGTTGCTTTTCTATCACCTCGCGGATGCGATCGTGCGTGCAGAAGTGCCGCACGTTCCGTCCCATGCATTGCGCGCACGCGCCGAAATTTCTCGTCCGCGGCCGAGAAATGCTCCGCGGCGGGAGACGGCGTCCGCGGCGGTCCATGACCGCGAGAGGGACGAGGCACGCTGAAATGCCTCTAGATCAAGGCGGCTTCGCTCGCGGCAGGTGCAGCGCGCATCGCGCTGGATGCAGCATGCACCGCGCTCGGTGCCCGCGTGTCGCGTACGTACGCGACAGGAATCGCCGGCCTTTTGTGCGAGTCACGGCCGAAAGATCTTGCGAACGACGCGGAAGCGACGTTGTCATCTGAACGCCTGCCCTCGCTGGGCAGGCGTTCAAACCTCGCCGCTGGCGCGCTGGTCGCGCTCGCGGCGGCCCCATTGGTGAACCGCGCCCTCGGGCGCACAAAAAAACGAAGCGCACCGTCCCGGGTCTTCTTGGCGGTCGACCCCGAAACGGTGCGCGAGCGAAGCGAAAATGAGCGTAGCACGCACTGCCGGTGCGGGTCGATCCCGCGCTGGTGCAGATCGAACCGTTTTTGAAGTACCCCCCCCTACACCTCCGCCGGCCAGCCGGACGCGGGAGCTGCCGCGAAGGCTGCCGCCGACCAGGCCGACGAGGAGGGAGCCGCCGCCCCCCCCAGACGCCGAGGCGATGGACTGGGCGGACCCGTGGACCCGGGTCGAGGTCGGCAACGCGCTGAACAGCGCCGCCTTCGCCTTCCTGGCGCGCCACGAGCTGGCCGTCTTGCGTGAGCTGGTGCACTTCCGCAACGCGGCGAGCGGCCGGTGTGACCCGTCGCGTCATCGGCTGGCGTTCGCGGCCGGCTACAGCAGCGTCCGCCGGGTCGATGATGCCCTCGCCCGCCTGATGGCGTCCACGGACCAGGGCGGCCACGGGCTGCTCGTCCGGGAGCTGCGGCGCTGGCGCGGGGTGCAGACCTCGTCGCGGTACTGGTTCACGCCGCGCTTCTACGACCTGGTCCACGAGGCGCAAAATCCCGCGAAAACTCGCGAGCCATACAATGTGCGACAGAGAGCAATTTTTGCCCCCAGCAGGGCGCAACCGTTGCACCAGAACAGATCCTCTTCTTCTCTTCTGGGATCTCTCTGCTCTTCTTCTCCAGATCGATCCCTTGGGGGAGGTGAACATTCCGCGCGCGCAGACGCGCGCGACGAAGCCCCCCCGGTGGTTGAATCATCCGAGCGGCAGGATCAGGTCAGCGACCACCTCGAGGCATTCGCGCGTTTCTGCGTGATCTTCTGGGCCAAACGGGGGGAGCTGTACGGCGAGCCGCCGCAGGCCAGGACGCGCAACGATGCGCTCTCCTCCGCCGAGCAGCAGGAGCTCGGTGCCTACCTGCGCAACCTCGCCGCACGCGCTGTGGCCTGCGCTGCGCAGCGCGACCAGGGCGCGGATCCGGCCGAGGTCTTCTCCGTCTTGGCGACCGTCTTGGTGGATGGCTGGCTTCACCACCCCGGCAAGGACGGCTATTTGACCAAGCGCCAGCATCCTCTTGCGCGCCTGATGGACGACTATCGCCGCTTCGGCGAGGAGGCCCTCGAGCGCTGGGTCGCGCGGCTTCCTCGTTCCAGGCCGGCGCCTCCGCCCGAACCCCCGCCCCCTCCGCCCCGCCCCGTCGATCCGCACTACCGCGCCCTGGGCCAGCGGTTCGGGGCCGTCTACGGCGGCGAGGTCGATGCCGCAGCCGGCGCGGCCGTGGAGCCGCCCGAGGGCGAGGTCGATGCCGCGAACGGCAGCGCGGCCGAGGAGCTGCTCGACGGCGAGCTCGGTGCCGCGGACGGCGGCGCGGCCGAGGAGCTGCTCGACGGCGAGGTCGGTGCCGCGGACGGCGGCGCGGCCGAGGAGCTGCTCGACGGCGAGCTCGGTGCCGCGGACGGCGGCGCGGCCGAGGAGCTGCTCGACGGCGAGCTCGGTGCCGCGGACGGCGGCGCGGCCGAGGAGCTGCTCGACGGCGAGCTCGGTGCCGCGGACGGCAGCGCGGCCGAGGAGCTGCTCGACGGCGAGCCCGAGCCTGCATGCACGCGGCGTCGAGGTGG
>NZ_CP150347.1:10732500-13275538 GCF_051521375.1 Sorangium sp. So ce693 | reverse complement strand
CGCTGCTCTGAAGTCCGCTCCACGAAAATAGGTTTCGGGGGCGACCGAAAGAACCGTCGCCCCCAACTTATCCACAGGTCTCACAGCGAGGACTCGCCTCTAACTCCTGGAGATCTCTATGTTATTCTGAATGTAATCGAAGGGCGTGTCGACTTTTCAACAGTCCGCCCACGGCCGCTTCGTCCTCGGGGAATCATCCGCACGCCCCCGCAAAATGCGGGTGGACAGTACAGCCCTCCTGTACCGGGACCCGGCCCGGCCGCAGCCGAGCACGTCGATCGAGGTGAGGGTACAGCCGTCGCGTCGAGGTCCATCGCATTGAAAGACAGATCGGCACAGCCGTCCCCCATACCGCCTCACAGAGCTCGGTAACTCGCAGCGCCCCTTTCGAGGCCACCCTTTGGAGGACCCGGTGCGGCACGGAACCGCCCCGAGGACGAATCGGAGGTAGCACCGGGTGAGTCCGGGCGTCTATCCCCAACTGCGAAACTTGGCTCAAGTATCCGATAGTATTGTTATAAATTCAGTCCCTGACACACTGCGAAGCCGGCTTCGCGTCGACCGAGCTCTGGCTGCCGGACACGAGGCGCCAAAACTCCCGACGCGGGGCGGTGATTTTTACGACGCGCTCACGATTGCAGAGCAAAACCCGCTCATTTCGTCGTCAAGAGGCTCGACGTGGCGGCTTTTCCAGCTTTCTGAGGAAGGCGGAGTTCGTCCAGTACAGAGCGACCGAGGTGCGCCGGTTTTCAGGAGCCAAGAATTTGCCCCCAGGGTCCAGGTGTGCGGTATGGCGAGGCGATGTCGTCGGGGATCCGGTTGACAAGGGGGGCACTCCTGGCGCAGCGGTCGGAGCGGGCGGCGGCCGCCGGGCGGGCCAGGGCCCTCTCGGCGGCAGGCGCGCTCCTGATGGCGTCGGCCGCAGGGCCGGCGGCGGCCGACGAGCTGCCGCCGCAGCTCGCCTATGGCTACGGCGAGAATGAGACGCCCCGCGCCGCGGCCTTCGGGGGTGCGCTGCGCGCCCTCGGGAACGGGACGTCGGCCGTCTTCCTCAACCCGTCCGCCATGGTGGAGACCCGCGTCTATCACCTCCAGGGGCTCTTCCAGGGGAGCCCCGAGGCCGGCCGGCACGCCTATGGCGGCGTCGTCGTCGACTCGGTCACCGGCAAGCTCGCCGGGGCGCTCTCCTTCGTGGGCGGCTTCGTCGACATGGACGGCGGCATCGAGCGCTCGTACCTCGACGCGCGGGCAGGCCTCGCCTACCCCTTGACCGACCGCATCTTCGCCGGGCTCACCGGCCGCTACGCCAAGATCACGCAGGACGGGACGCTGCGTGAAGGCGGCCTCGGCGACAGCCCCGTCTCGGGCGGGCTGCGCGAGTGGGAGAATGGGAAGCTCGTCGGTCGGCACTCCTTCGTCGACACGTTCACGTTCGACGCCGGGCTCACCGTCAAGGCGACCGACAGCCTGCACATCGCGGTCGTCGGACAGAACCTCACCTACCCCGACCACGGGCTGCTGCCCACGACGGTCGGCGGCGGCGTCGGGTTCGGCACCGCCGACTTCTCGATCGAGGTCGACGGGCTCGCCGACCTCAACTCTTACCGCGACACCACCTTCCGCTTCATGGCCGGCGGCGAGTACCTCGTCGCCGATCACTTCCCGCTCCGCGCCGGGTACCGCTTCGACCAGGGCGCCGACCAGCACGCGCTGTCGCTCGGCCTCGCCTACGTGGGGACCCAGTTCTCCGTCGAGGGCACCGTGCGGCGGGCCCTCGCCAGCGGAGGACCCACCACGTTCGTGGTCGGGCTCGCGTACCACCTCGAGTCGAGCGGGCTGACCCGCGGCTCGTCCGACAGCTTCTAGAGCGGCGGTCACCCGCTTCGGAGACGGGCCCACCTCGACGTTTTCGGTGCTCAGCGCACTGGAGTGCGCTTGCGCGCCGAAAACGCCGATCTGGGCCCGTCTCCTGTGCGGGAGACCGCCGCTCTGCGACGCTTCCAGAGCGACCTCCGACGACGATCCGCGCGCCTGCGCCGACCTCGGGGCCCGGCTCCCCCTTCTCGCCGCGGCGCGCCTGCTCTAGGTCGGCCCTGCGTGCTGTGCCTGACCCTACCGACCGATCCACGCTGGGCTGACGTGGCGCTCGCCGATCTGCCGGCGCTCCTGACCGACCACGCGCACTGCGAGATGAAGGCGGCGTCGAACGCCCTGTCCCTCGCCGCGCGCTGGCCGTCGCTCCCGCGCCTCGCGCGGGCGCTCGTCGACCTCGCCGAAGAGGAGCTCCGGCACTTCCGCGCGCTGCTCGACGTGATCGAGCAGCGCGGCCTCGCGCTCGGCAAGCCGGAGACCGACGTCTACGCGAGCGAGCTGCGCAAGGCGGCCTCGAGCAGCTGCGCGCGCAACGCGAAGGCAGCGCTCATCGATCGGCTGCTCGTCGGCGCGATCATCGAGGCCCGCTCCTGCGAACGCTTCAGGCTGCTCGCCGACGGGCTGGCGGCGCGCGACCACGAGCTCGCGCCGCTCTACGAGGAGCTCTTCGCGTCGGAGGCCCGGCACTACCGGACCCTCGTCGACCTCGCCGTCGAGGTCGCCGGCGACGAGGGCGCCACCCGGAGCCGGCTGGCCGACCTCGCGCGCGCCGAGGGCGAAATCGCCGGGCGGCTCGGGACGGCACCGGCGGTGCACGGGTAACATGCGGGGCGTGCGGAACGTGGGTAGATGAGCATGGAGATCGATCTGATCCGCCTCGACCGGGACGTCGCCCGCGCGGAGCGCGCGTGGCGCGCGGCGCTCGGCGACCTCGTCAGGCGCGGTCCGGCGCCGCCCAGCGCCGACGAGGACGGCCCGAGCGCCGCCGAGGCGAGGGCCAGGCTCGAGAACCCGCTCGATCCCTTCCGGCGCGTCAGCTCGCGGACGACCTACCTCGAGCTCACCGACAAGACCCCCGGCCTCGGCGCGGAGCTCGGGCTCGCGAGCCCGACGTCTCCCGCCGCGCCGGACCCGACCGGCCTCGCGGCCCCCCTCGCCGACTGGGTCTGCGCGCTCACGCTGGAGCGCGTGATCTGGGCCGACCGCGTCCGGCTCGCCGCGGCCTGGCACGCGCCGCTGGTCACGATCGACCTGCCCGAGCCGGCGCGGATGTCGCCCCACGAGGCGCGCCTCAGGCTGCTCGCCGACCCGACGAGCGCCGGGCGGCAGATCTTCGCCGAGGCGCTCGCCCGAGGATCCGGCGCGGTCGCCGACGCCGCCCGCGTCCTCGTCGAGCGGAGGCACGAGGCGGCGCGGCGGCTCGCGGAGCAGGGCCTCCGCGCGATCGAGATCCCCTGCGACCCTCCCGGCGCGGCGATCGGCGCCGCGGACGCGCTGCTGCGCCGGACCGAGTCGGTGGTCGAGCTCGAGCCGACCTGGCACGCCGCGCTCGGGCGCGCCGTCGGCCGCGACGCGGCGTCGGGGTGGCCAGCGCGGCTCGGCCCACGGTGGATCGAGGAGCTGTTCCGCGCGACGAAGCTGACCGACGGCGTCGCGATCGATCTCGGACCGCTGCCGCGGCCGCTCGGCGCGGCGTCGTTCGCGCGCGCGCTCGCCCGCTTCGGCGCGGCGCTCGCGCGTGGTGATGGAGCGCGCGGGCCGTTCGCGCTCTCCCGCGCGCCGTTCGATCTCCGGCAGGCGCGCCGCGCCGCGCTGTTCGGCGGCCTCGTCGCCGATCCCGTCTTCTGCGCCCGCGCGCTCGGGCTCGGCCGGGGCCGCGCGCTCGATCAGGCGCGCGCCACCGCGCGCAGCCTCCTCCTCTCGCTGCGCCTCGACGCCGCGACCGTGGCGCTCGTGTTCGGCGCCGACAAGGACGGAGGCGGGCACGTGCTGCTCCGGGCCTCGCGCGATCGGAGCGACCGCTTCGAGGAGACCACCGCGCGCGCGCTCGGCGGGCCGATCCCGGGAGCGCTCGCCGGCGTCATCCCGGCGCTCGATCCCGGCGCGGCGGTCCGGCTCGCCGGGGCGCTCCTCGCAGCGCGCGATCGGCGCAGCCTGATCGAGCGCTTCGACGAGGACTGGTTCCGCAATCCGCGCGCCGCCGAGGCCATCCGCGACGAGGACGGCGCGCGCGCGCCGGCGCCACGCGCCAGCGAGGGCGATCTCGAGGCGGGCCTCGGAGAGATGATGCGCTCGCTCGCAAGCTTGTAGCGCGGGCATCGCCCGCGCTCGCACGCCTGGAGCGCGCCCGTCACCCGCGAGCGAAGCGTGCGATCGCGAGGCTGTAGCGCCCGTCACCCGCGAGCGGCGCGCGGCCGCGTCGTCAGGAGACGTGATGTTAAAGAGGGGCTCGTCCGCCCTGCGAGAACCCTTCCAGCTTTGACTGACACGTGCTAGTGCCGGCTCGCGAAATCGCCCCCCCGAGGGGCGTGGGGCAGCGAGCGGCTCGCGCTGCGCCGCCCTCGTCGCCGAACAAGCACCCGTGAACCCGAACGCAATGCACCCACTCCTCGCGTCCGGCGCCAGCCCCATCGCCGTCGACTTCGATCTGACGTTCCTGGCGCAGGTCGTCCTGTTCTCGACGTTCGTCGTCGTGCTCAAGCCGCTCCTGTTCGATCCGCTGCTCCGCGTCTTCGAGGAGCGCGAGCGGCGCACCGACGGCGCCAAGCGGGAAGCGCGCGAGATGGACGAGCGCGCCGGCGAGCTGCTCACCCGCTACGAGGCCGAGATCGAGAAGGTCCGGCGCGAGGCCGGGATCGAGCGAGAGCGGCTCCGCGCCGAGACCGCGAAGATCGAGGCGCAGATCATGGCCGAGGCCCGCGCGGAGACGGCGCGGATCCTCGAGGACAGCAAGGCGAAGATCGCGGCCGAGGTCGCCCGCATGCGCGGCGAGCTCGCCGCCGCCCAGCCCGCGCTCGCCGCGGAGATCGCCGCCAGCATGCTCGGCCGCGAGGTGCGCCAGTGAAGAAGCCGCTCCTCCGCTCCTCGCTCGCGCTCGGCCTGGCCGCGGCGCTCGCCGCCGGCACGGCGCTCGCGCAGCAGCCCGGCTCCGAGCCGGCGCTGCCCCCCGGGCACCCGCCCATCCCGTCGCCTGCCGAAGCGCAGCCGGGCTCGCAGCAGATGCCGCAGCGCCCGCGCGACATGCAGCCCGGCCGGCCGCTCGGGCCGGGCGGCCGCCAGCTCCCGGGAGGCCACGGGATCCGTCCGGCGGGCATGCAGCGCGGGCGCCCCACGCCGCCGCCGGCGCCCGAGCCGGCGTCCCACGGGGAGGAGCACTGCCCCGGGCACGGCCCGACGGATCCGCCGCCGCACGTCAACTGGTGGCACGGCCTCATCGGCGTGAACAACGAGGCGGCCGCGAAGGGCGGCGTCAACGCGCTGCTCTGGCGCTACAACAACGAGCAAAACCCCTGCGATCCGAAGAACGAGCCGCCGCCGTTCCTCGCGTCGGTCCTGAACTTCGGGCTGCTCGCGTTCATCGTCGTCCGCTTCGGGAGGAAGCCCATCGCGGAGGCGCTCAAGAAGCGCAAGCAGACGATCACGCAGGAGCTCGACAACGCGTCGCGCCTCAAGCAGGAGGCCGAGCAGCGGCTCGAGGACTACGAGGACAAGCTCACGCGGCTCGAGGAGACGCTCGCCGAGCTCAAGGCCGAGCACGCGGCGCAGGCGGAGGTCGAGAAGGCCCACGTGCTCGCCGAGGCGGAGCAGCGGCGCGTCCGGATGCGGCGCGACGCCGAGTTCCGCGCCGAGCAGGAGCTCAAGGCGGCGCGTGCCATGCTCCTCCAGGAGGCGGTGCAGAACGCCGTCGCCGCGGCCGAGGAGCTGCTCCGGCAGCGCATCGGCCAGCAGGACCTCGACCGGGTCAACGAAGAGTACCTGAAGGCCATCCCCGCGGCCGTCTCCGCCGGCGCCGCCCGGGGAGCCCAGACCACCGGAGCAGCGACATGAGCTACGAGTCCGTCGCCCGACGCTACGGGCGCGCGATCTTCGAGATCGGCAAGGAGACCGGGACCCTCGCGGCCCTCGCCAGGGAGATCGGGGACGCCAGCGCGATGTACTCGGCGAGCGAGGAGCTCCGCCTCGTCCTCGACAACCCGCTCATCCCGGAGGCCTCGCGCGAGGAGCTGCTCCGCGAGCTCGCCGGCCGCGCCGCCTTCTCGGACGTGGCGAGGAACACCCTCCTCCTGCTGGCGCGGCGCCGGCGGCTCGCGGCGCTGCCCGAGATCGCGCGGCAGCTCGCGCTCCTCGTCGATCAGGACCAGAACGTCGCCCGGGCCGTGGTGACGAGCGCGGGCCCGCTGACCGACGGCTACCTCGACCGGCTCCGGGCCGAGCTCGAGAAGGCGACCGGCAGGAAGATCTCGGTCACCCACAAGCAGGATCCCTCGCTCATCGCGGGCGTGGTGACCCAGATCGACGATCAGGTGATCGACGGCAGCCTCCGGACCCGGCTGTCGAGCTTCCGTGACAACCTGCTCCGAACCTGAGGGGACGCGAGCAAGCACCCCTGTTTCATGATGGGTCTTGGCCCGGCGCTCGCCGCCCCCTCGACCTTGACGACGTTGATTCCGCAGCCCAAGCGTCTCCCCACAGAGGACTCCGCATGCAGCTCCGCGCCGAAGAGATCTCCCAGATCATCAAGAAGCAAATCCAGAATATCGACAAGGCCGCTCAGGTCACCGAGACGGGCACCGTGCTCACGGTGGGCGACGGCATCGCCCGCGTGCACGGCCTGAGCCGCGCGATGGCCGGCGAGCTCGTCGAGTTCACCGGCTCGGAGGGCGGCAGCCTGATGGGGCTCGTGCTGAACCTCGAGCAGGACAACGTGGGCGCCGCCATCTTCGGCGACACGAGCACCATCAAGGAGGGCGACGCCGTCAAGCGGACCGGGCGCATCATGGAGGTGCCCGTCGGTGAGGCGACTCTCGGGCGCGTCGTGAACGCGCTCGGCATGCCGATCGACGGCAAGGGCCCGATCGATACGAAGGAGCGCCGCCGCGTCGAGGTGAAGGCGCCCGGCATCATCCAGCGCCAGCCGGTCACCGAGCCGATGCAGACCGGCATCAAGGCGATCGACGCGATGATCCCGGTCGGCCGCGGCCAGCGCGAGCTCATCATCGGCGACCGGCAGGTGGGCAAGACCGCCGTCGCCGTCGACGCGATCATCAACCAGAAGGGCAAGGGCGTCATCTGCGTCTACGTCGCGATCGGCCAGAAGCTGTCGACGGTGCGCCAGGTCGTGGACAAGCTCGATGCGCACGGCGCGCTGGAGTACACGATCATCGTCGCCGCGACCGCGAGCGAGACCGCGCCGCTCCAGTTCATCTCGCCGTACACCGGCGTGACCATCGGCGAGTACTTCCGCGACAGCGGGCGCCACGCCCTGTGCATCTACGACGACCTCTCGAAGCAGGCGGTCGCGTACCGCCAGCTCTCGCTCCTGCTCCGCCGCCCGCCGGGCCGCGAGGCGTACCCGGGCGACGTCTTCTACCTCCACTCCCGGCTCCTCGAGCGCGCCGCGAAGATGGCCGACATCTTCTACGTCGTGTCGAAGGGGACGAAGATCGAGGGCGGCGACGCCTCGTACCGCGGCGTCGACGGCAAGGCGCACGTCGGGGCGCACGGGATGCACTCGGCGAAGGACTCGCTCTGGAAGACGATCGACGGGGCCCTCTTCGAGAAGCTCGAGCAGGCGCGCAAGGACGAGAAGAAGGACGAGATCAAGAAGCTCGAGCAGCAGCTCTCGGACAAGGCGAAGGCGAGCGACTACGAGATCGTCCGTGATCCGAAGTCGGGCGGCTCGCTCACGGCGCTTCCGGTCATCGAGACGCAGGCGGGCGACGTGTCGGCGTACATCCCGACGAACGTCATCAGCATCACGGACGGGCAGATCTTCCTCGAGGCCGACCTCTTCTACTCCGGCGTCCGCCCGGCCATCAACGTCGGCATCTCGGTCAGCCGGGTCGGCGGCAACGCGCAGATCAAGGCGATGAAGTCGATCTCCGGCACGCTCCGCCTCGATCTCGCCCAGTACCGCGCCATGGCCGCGTTCTCCCAGTTCGCCTCGGACCTCGACGCGAAGACCCGCGCGCAGCTCGAGCGCGGCGCGCGCCTCACCGAGATCCTGAAGCAGGGCCAGTACGTGCCGCTGGCGGTCGAGAAGCAGATCCTCATCATCTACGCCGGCACGCAGGGCCTGCTCGACAGCCTGCCGGTGAGCTCGCTCGGGCGCTTCGAGGAAGAGCTCTACAAGTTCATCGAGGCGAAGCACCCCCAGATCTTCGTGGACATCCGCGAGAAGAAGGTCCTCGACGACGACCTCAAGTCGCGGATGACGAAGGCGATCGACACCTTCAAGAAGCGGTTCGCTGTGGAAGCGGCCGGCGCCTCGACCTCGGCCGACGAGGACGGCGCGGGCGACGAGGAGGAGGCGCCGGCGCCGAAGGCCAAGTCGAAGAACGGGAAGAGCGCCTCGAAGGCAAAGGAAAAGTAGGCAGCCGTGCCCAGCCTCAAGTCCATTCGCAAGCGGATCTCCAGCGTCAAATCGACGCAGAAGATCACCCGCGCCATGAAGATGGTCGCGGGCGCCAAGCTCAACAAGGCGCAGCAGCGCATCACCGAGCTGCGGCCCTACGCCGTGAAGGTGCAGGAGGTGCTCTCGGCGATCACGCGCGACGCGGCTCCCGCGGCCGAGGCGCTCGCGGCGGAGGGGATCGGGGCGGAGGGCGAGGCGGGCGCGCTCGCCGGTGGCGAGAAGGCGCTGCACCCGCTGCTCGTGACCCGCCCGGAGCGGCGCGTGCTGCTCCTGGTGCTCACGAGCGACCGCGGGCTCTGCGGCGGCTTCAACACCAACATCAACAAGCGCGCCGAGCGCGAGTGGAAGAGCCGGACGGAGGCGGGCCAGGAGGTCCAGCTCGCGCTCATCGGCCGCAAGGGCCGGGACTATTTCAACCGCCGCGGCGCGCCGATCCTCGAGTACCTGGCCGGGGTCTGGGACAAGCTCAACCTCGAGACGGCCCAGGCCGTCGGCGCGAAGCTCCTCGCCCCGTTCAACAAGGGCGAGGTCGACGCGATCTACCTCGTCTACAACGAGTTCAAGAGCGCGATCACGCAGACGGTCGTCGTCGAGCGGCTCCTGCCGCCCGCCGGCGGTCCGGCGAAGGAGCTGGAGCAGGGAGACGAGGGCGGCCACGGCGCGCCTTCCGCGGCGTCGGAGTTCCTCTACGAGCCGGACAAGGGCGCGCTCCTGGAGCGGCTCGTGCCGATGTACGTGGACATCTCGATCCTGCGCGCGCTCTACGAGTCGATGGCGAGCGAGCTCGGCGCGAAGCTCACGGCGATGGACGCCGCGAACAAGAACGCCAAGGAAGTGATCGACAACCTGACGCTCGAGTACAACAAGGCGCGTCAGGCGGCGATCACCAAGGAGCTCATGGAGATCATCGGCGGCAGCGAGGCGCTCAAGGAGTAGCGAGCCGCGCTGCACGCCGGGATCTTCGATCTCCGCCTCGGGGCCGGTCGCGCGCGCGACCGGCTCGCGTTTCGGGGGCTTCGCCCCGCCTCTCTTCACTCGAATCACCCGCAGCGCCCGCCCCCGGCTGCCCGGCGCTGGGCAAACATCCGAGCAGCCAGCACTGGCGGAGCTGACCGGGCGGCCCCATGGTTGCGTTCCCGTGCTCCAGCCCATCAACCCCGATCACCCGGAACCCCGCAAGATCGCGCGAGCGATCGATCTCATTCAGAAGGGGGAGGTCATCGGCTACCCGACCGATACCGTGTACGGGTTCGGGTGCGACCTGATGAACAAGGCCGCTATCGAGCGGGTGTATCAGATCAAGGGGATGCGCCAGAACAAGAACCTGGCGTTCATCTGCCCGGATCTGAGCGACATCGCGCGCTACGCGATCGTCGAGAACCAGGCGTACCGCATCCTGAAGCGCTTCCTGCCCGGGCCGTACACCTTCATCCTCCCCGCGACGCGCGAGGTGCCGAAGTACGTGCACCTCAAGCAGAAGACGGTCGGCATCCGCGTGCCGAACCACCCGGTCGCGCTCGCGCTGGTCCGAGCGCTCGGGCGGCCGCTCATCAGCACGACCGCGGCGCCTCCTGGGGAGGATCCGATCATCGATCCGGGGGAGATCGACGATCGGTTCCCGGGGCTCGCGCTCGTCCTCGACGCAGGGACCGGCGGGGCCGTGCCCACGACCGTGATCGACCTGAGCCAGGGCGATGTGCAGATCGTCCGGCAGGGCGCGGGGCCGACGGACGATCTCGTCTGAGCCAGGGCGCGAGGGAGAGAGGGGCATCCGAGCCGCCCGGCCCGAGGAGAGGGAGCTCGTAGAGCCCAGTCAGGGACGTTCCGGCTCGCCGTCCGCGGCTGGAACGGACTCGTACGCCGTGTACACGATCCCCTCGCGGTCGAGCCGCTCCCGCGCCGTCGCGAAGGCGAGCGGGCTCCTGTCGCCGCCGACGAAGCGGCGGCCGAGGCGCGCGGCCGCGACGAGCGTGGTGCCGCTGCCGCACATGAGGTCGGCGACGGTCGCGCCGGGCGCGGAGGACGCGCGGACGATGCGCTCCAGCAGCCGCTCCGGCTTCTGCGTGGGGTAGCCGGTGGCCTCGCGGCGCAGCGGGGTGTTGGCGACCATCCCGGGAATGTCGCTCCACACGCTCCCGAGCCGGCGGCCCTCGTCGGCGTAGTACCGGTACGCTTTGCCGCCGAGGATCCGCTCGCGGTACAGGCGGCCTTCCTCGTCGCGGTGCTTGAAATGCATCGCGAGGCTGGTCTCGGCGTACGGCTCGCGGAGCATCGGATCCGCGACGTTGTAGACCACCTGGCCGCGCTCGCCCGCGGCGCGCGCGTAAAGGAGGATCGTCTGGTGCGTGACGGAGAAGCCGCGCGCGCCCCGGCCGCCGTTGCCGGGCGCCCAGATGATCTCGCCGAGGAAGGCGCCGCGGCCGAACAGGCGATCACACGCGACCTTCGCGTCGTGGACCGCGCGGTGATCGAGGTGCAGGTACAGCGTCGCGCCCTCGGTCATGCGATCGCGGATGGCCGCGAGGCGCGGCTCGAGCATCGCGACGAGCGCGTCGGCGCTCGCGCGATCGTCGTACGCGTCGGGCCCGCTCTCCGGCCGGCGCCGCCCGCGCGCCTGGCCCCGCGCCGCCCGCGCGGTCATCGTCGTCCCGACGCCGAAGGGAGGATCGAGGTAGACGAGATCGAACCGCACGTCCGCGGGGAGCGCCTCGCAGACCTCGGCCGCGTCGCCATGTGCCAGGAGGTGGCTCACAGGGCGCTGTCCGGAGCCGCCACGCGAGAGCCCGCGGCGGCGCTTCCAGGCAGGAGGTCGTCGAGCAACGCGGCGGCGAGGTCGCCGTCCGACGGCGCGATGAGCTGCGGCACGGCCGGCAGCCATGGCCACTGCGGGCCGCCGCCGAGGCAGCCGGAGAGGGCTTCGTCGGGCGTGCACGCGACGCGGAGGTGGATGTGATCGGCGTGCGCCGTGCTGTCGCCCGGCTGGAGCAGCACGCTCTCGGCATACCAGATGAGCTCCGGATCCTCGCCGAGCGCGCGGGCGTACTCGATGAGCAGCGCCTCGAGCCAGCGGGCCAGGAAGAGCCACTGGACGTGCGCCTCGGGCGAGCGGACGAGCGACTTCACGAGCAGCCACTCCCGCTCGACGTCGAAGCGGGCGTACTGAGGCGCGCCCGCGCGCGGCGACGCGGGCTCCTCGGCGCCATCGCTGATCCGCGCGAGCCCGTCCGGCCCGAAGGCGACGAAGCCCGGCGAGCGCACAGGGCGGCCGTCCGGGGTCAGCGCGTAGAGCAAGAGGTCGGCGTCGCGCCCGGTGCGGTGGGACCGGTGCCCCCGCGTGGCGCCGCCGTAGCGCGCGGAGAGGTCGCCGACGACGAGCGGCTCGCCACCCGGCCGCGCCAGCGCCACCTCCGCCGCGGCGCGCTGGACCGCGGCGACCAGGCCCGCCGTCCCCCACCGGATGCCGTTGCTGCGGAGCAGCCGGTAGCCTGGGCCCTGCTTCGGGAGCTCGACGGCGTCGGTGATGACGCCGTGGTGCGGGACGCCGATCGAGCCGCGGAGCGCAGGGGCGAGCGGCGTGGGCGAGGAGCCGACGCAGGCCGCGCAGCAGAGCGCGACGAGCCCGAGGAGGAAGGTGGCGAGGAGAGGACGGCTGGGCATCACGACGAAAGAGAGGAGGGCCGCGGCGTCAGGCACCGGACGGACGAAGCTGGCGCTGACAGCCGCTCGTTAGCCGCGCGGGCGGCGGAGGGGAAGTTCTCGGCTCACCGGGGTGCCCGAAGCGCGGCGCGCACCGCGATCGTGGGTCCAGCCGGCGAGGCAGATGAGCTCGCCTGCGCGCGTCCGCTCCCCGTGGTTGTTCAGGTCGTTGATCATCCATAGAGGGCCGTGTCGGGAGGCCCGTCGTGGGGCAGATCGGCCTGGTTCAAACGCACACCGGGCTCGGGAACAACATGGCTGTTTCGGTGATCGCTCGTCCTCCTGGCGGAGGTGATATCGCAGGGTCCTGCGTCCCGAAGTGGTCTCTCGACGGTCGATATCGAGCATCGATGGATATCCGCACGACTCAGCGCGTGCGAACCGGCGTCGCGTCGGGCCACGCAGAGGCGGCCAAACTGCCACACGGATCTGGCGATTCCACGAGACGAGGTCGCGCCCCATCGCGAGCTCGCGCGCAGCGGCCACGCTCGCGGCGCCGCGCGGCTTACGCTCCCCCTGCCCTCGCGGAGCGATCAGCGCTAACACCCTCGCGCCATGGATCCCGAGCAGCGCGCCACCCAGCGGAACACCAGCCAGGGGAGCACGGGCGCAGATCGACAGCCGCCGCCGGCGGAGGAGCCCGAAGGCGTCGCCTGGAAGGGCGCGCTGGCCGTCGCCCTCGTCGTCGGTGGCCTCGTTGTGTGGCGCGCCTGCTCCACACCGGGAGACGCCGCGAGCGACACGCCCGCGCCGCCCAGCGGGAGCCCCGCGGCGTCCGCGCCGAGCGACACCGACGATGCCGGCGCGGCGCAGGAGCCGCCGCCCCCGCGCTGCACGCCCGCGAGCCCGCCGCCGTTCGTCATCGGCGACGCGCCGCCGGCCGCGCGCGGGGCCGAGGAAGGCGCTGGGGGCGGCGGCGCGGACAGCGTTGAAGACATCGCGCCGTTCGCCGTCGAGGTCGGCCGCGGGACGACGTTCTCCGGCGGGTTCGCCGTGGGCGCCCAGCGAGAAGCCGAGGGCGGGACCGTCGCGATGGTGGCCACGCTCTCGGCCGACGGCGCCCAGGGGAAGCTCGTCCGGCTCGCGCGATCGCGCGGGGACATGGATCCTCCGGTCGTCGCAGGCGCCGGGGGCGCGATCCTCGCCGCGATGCTCGAGCCGAACGCGGGCGGGCGCGCGATCAAGGTCGCCAGGGTCGAAGGGGACCACGTCACGTGGGGGGCCGAGCTCGCCGAGGGGCGCGACGAGTCGCTCGCGCTCGACATCGCCGCGTCCGGCGAGCGCGCGGTCATCGTCTGGGACGACGTGACCCGCGACGGCAAGCGCTCCCGGATCATGCTCGCCTCCGCCGACGTGGGCACGCTGCGCTCCGTGACGTCGGCCCGCCCGGTCTCCCAGCCGAGCACCGACGCCGAGACGCCGCGCGTGATCGGCCGGCCGGGCGGCTACTGGCTCGCGTACATCGCGCGCGCCGAGGAGCCGGCGCGAAAGGCCGCGGCGAAGAAGGACGACGGCGACGAGGACACGGCCGCGGCAGGCGAGACGATCGCCCACCAGTGGATCGAGGTGGTCCCCCTCGACGAGACGGGCGCGCTCACCGCGACGCCCCGCGCGGTCACCCCCAAGAACGGACACGTGCTCGCGTACGACCTGACGCTCGGCGAGGACGACGGGCTCATCCTCGCCTTCCGGGACGACGACACCCCGAGCGGCTCGATCGGAGGGCGCATCAGCGCCGTGCTGGTGCGGCTCGGCGGCGCCAGCGAGCCGCGCGTGCTCGTCGGCGGCGATCGCGACCAGGACGCCCCGCCCGAGGCCGCGCTGGGCCTGGGCGCCGGGGTGCCGGCGCTCCTCCCCGGCGCTCGAGGCACGGGCGGGCAGGACCCGGCGAAGGCCGCAGCCGCGGCATGGCTGGCGATCGCGAACGCGTCCGGCCCGACGCAGCTCGCGGCGCTCACCGCGAGAGGCGAGCTCGAAGGCGGGCTGCGCGCCGAGCCGGCCCTCGGGCGCGGCGAGCCGATCGCCGCCTCCGCAGAGGCGCTGCTCGTGGCGCAGCCGGCCGGAAAAGCGATGAAGCTCGCCTTGCTGCGCTGCGCGTCGACAGCACCGTTCAACAAGTAGGTCGCCCCTGTATCGGTAAGCGCGCGACGCCAGCGAGCAGGCGCATCGACTGTAGATTGAGGGCGCGTGGATGTGTAGCATCCGCGGCGGTGGCCCACGGGGACGATCCGCAACACGAAGCGTCGCGCCGGCCTGGTTTGCCGAGCTTGTCCGGATCGCCGGACGAAGCTGGCTGGGAAGCCAACGCCGACAACGCTCAAATGACGCGCGCGAGCGCGCAACCTCAGCCCGGCGCGAAGACGCTGCTCGTCGGCACGAGCACGTCGAGGCTCGACGCGCCGTCGAGCGCGAGCGCGCCGACGGACGGCGAACCGCTGCCGGCGGCTGCGAGCGCGCCGACGGACGGCGAACCGCTGCCGGCGGCTGCGAGCGCGCCGACGGACGGCGAACCGCTGCCGGCGGCTGCGAGCGCGCCGGCAGGCGGCGAACCGCTGCCGGCTACCTCAAGCCCGCTGCCGCCGCCGAACCCGCTGCCGCCGCCGAACCCGCCGCCGCTGCCGAGCGCGCCGCTCACCTCGAGCCCACCGCCGCTGCCGAGCGCGCCGCCGCCAGGGCCGAACAAGACGCCGGCACCGAGCGTACCGCCGCCAGTTCCGAGCAGGCCACCGCCGCTGATCCGCCGCAAGGACGGCAGCGTCGCGAGCGCGCCGCCGCCGGCGCCGCCGTCGCTTGCGCCGCCGTCGAGGCCACCGCCGCCGATGCCTCCGGGAGGCGCGTCCAAGACGACGGCGGCGCCCCCTGGAGCCAGCCCGGCCCGCCCTCCGGCGCGCGGCCCAGGCCAGCGCCCGCCGAGCCCGAACCGCGCCGCAACGCAGCCCGCTCCAGGCTCCGCCGCGAGCGCGGGGAAGCCGGCGCCTGGCTCCCAGCCGGGCGCCCCTGCCCAGGCGATCGCCGCCTTCGACGCAAGCACGACGCCGATGCCCATCTCGGTCGAGCCGACGGCGACGCCGCTGCCCATCTCGGTCGACCCGACGGCGACGCCGCTGCCCATCTCGGTCGAGCCGAGCTCGTCGCCGACGCCCATCTCGGTCGAGTCGATCGAGCCGGCGCTCGCGCAGAGCGCCGCGCCGGCATCCACGCGAAGCGCCGCGCCGGCGCAGAGCGCTGCGCCGGCGCCCGCACCGAGCGCCGCGCCTGCACCGAGCGCCGCGCCAGCGCCCGCACCGAGCGCCACGCGCACGCCTTTGCCAGGCGGCGCGCCCGCGCCGGGCGCCACGCGCACGCCTTTGCCGGGCGGCGCGCCCGCGCCAGGCGCCACGCGCACGCCTTTGCCAGGCGGCGCGCCCGCGCCAGGCGCGCCACGCGCGCCGATACCGGGCGTCACGCCGAACGCCGCGCATGCGCCGGGTGTCACGCCCGCGGCGC
This sequence comes from Sorangium sp. So ce693, assembly GCF_051521375.1. Lineage (NCBI taxonomy): Bacteria > Pseudomonadati > Myxococcota > Polyangiales > Polyangiaceae > Sorangium > Sorangium sp. So ce693. The sequence continues at coordinate 13,259,850 of NZ_CP150347.1, read as the reverse complement.
CCGCGCAGAGCGCCGCGCATGCGGCGACCGTGCTGCACGCGCCGAACGCCGCGCATGCGGCGACCGTGCTGCACGCGCCGAGCGCCGCTCCTGCGCCCGCGCCGAGCGTCACGCACGCGCCCGCCTCGCCCGCCCAGCCGCCTCCGGCCCCGCGCTCGCAGCCGAACGCGCCCGAGGCGCCCGCGCAGAGCCCGCAGCTCGCCGCTCCGGACCTCGCCACCGAGCTCCAGCAGCGCGCCGATCGGCTCAAGGGCAGCGATCCGGTCGGCGCGGCGCGCGCCCTCGTCGAGCTCGGCATCCACGAAGAGCGGGCGCTCAAGAACCCCGCCGCCGCGCGCCGCTCGTACGAGCGCGCGCGGCAGCTGTCCCGCACGCTCGAGCCGGCGCTCTCGCGGGTCCACCGCGTGCTCGACGCGCGCACCGAGCTCGCCCTCGCGCTCGAGGTCGTCGAGGACAAGCTCCGCGTCGCCGAGACCGACGCCCTCCGGGCCGACCTCCTCGCCGAGCGGGCGCGCCTGCTCCAGGCGCTCGGGCGGACGCCCGAGAGCTGCGAGGCGTTCACCGAGGCGCTGCGGCTCGTCCCGCTCCACGCCGCGTCGCTGCGCGGGCTCGAGATCGCCCTCCGGCGCGAGAGCGCCCGCGGCGCCGAGCAGGCGGCCAAGGACCTCGCCGCGCACCTCGACCGGCTCTCCGCCGCCTACGCCCCGGGGCGCGGGCGGCCGGACGGCGACGGCCAGCTCACCGCCTGGATCCACGTCGAGCGCGCCGCCGTGCTCGATCGGAAGCTCTACAAGCCGGAGCTCGCCCTCGCGTCCCTCGAGGGCGCGATCGCGTTCGATCCCGGGCCCGGACCCGTGCGAGAGGCGCTCCGCCGCCACCTCGTGCACCACGACGGCATCGTCGGCCTCGTCAGCGCGCTGTCCCTGGAGGCCGATCACGAGAGCGACGACGACCGCGCGGCGCGGCTGCTCTACACGGCGGCGCGGCTGCTCATCGACAAGATCCGGTCCCCGGCGGACGCGGTGCCCCTCCTCCGGCGCGCGTCGACGCGGGCGCCGGCCGGCTCGCCGACCGCGCGGCGCGTGGTGGGCGAGCTGATCCGCCTGCTCGAGGCGAGCGGCATGCTCGAGCTCGCCGCCAACGTGCGCCAGAAGGAGCTCGCGCTCCTCACCGACAAAGAGGCGATCATCCACGAGCACGTCCGCCTCGCGGAGATCTACGACACCCTCGGGGACGCAGAGCAGGCCGCGCTCCACGCGACGCGCGCGCTCGAGCTCGATCCCGAGGACAGCTCGACGCGGGAGCGGCTCGACCGCGCCCTCCAGCGCCTCGGCCACCACGCCGAGCGCGTGGAGGTGTGGACCGCCGTCGCCAACGCGGACCGGCCCGCGCCCGTCCGGGTCGCGGCGCTCCTCCGCGCCGCGGACATCTCCGAGCGCCACCTGAAGCGGCGCGACGAGGCGCTCGCCATCCTGCGCGCCGCGTGGGCGATCGAGCCGGGCAACAGCTCGGTCTTCGACGCGCTCTCCGCCCTGCTCACGCCGGACGCCCTGGCCGTCGAGGAAGATCCGCGCGGCGTGCAGGCGCGGCTCGACCTCTACACGCAGGCCGCGAGCGCGACGGAGGACCCGACGCGCAAGATCGGGCTGCTGGAGAAGCTCGTCTCCATCTGGGAGGACGAGCTCGCCCAGCCCGCCCGCGCCGTGGAGGAGATCGAGAAGATCCTCGAGATCGACCCGGAGCGGCGCGCCGCGATCCTCGCGCTCCAGCGCAACGCCGCGCGCGCGGGGGACGCGCAGCGGCTCGCGCGCGCGCTCTGCGCCGAGGCCGAGCTCACGAGCAGCCCGCGCGAGCAGCGCAGGCTCCTCCTGCGCGCCGCCGACGTCACCGAGCTCAGGCTCGGCGACCGCGACCGGGCCTCGTCGCTGGTCGACCGCGCGCTCGCGATCGATCCGGCCGACCCCGACGCGCTGCGCGCGCGCGTCCGCCTCGACGAGCGCGCCGGCCGGTACGAGGAGGCGCGGCGCGCGCTGCTCAAGCTCATCCAGCGCGACCCCGCTGGAGACGCGGCGTTCAGCCTCTGGATCGAGGTCGCGGGGCTCGACGAGCGGCGCCTCAAGCGGCCGCACAGCGCCGTGGAGTCGTACCGCGAGGCGGCGCGGAAGAAGCCCGCTCACCCGCTGCCCCGGATCGAGATCGCGCGGCTCCTCCGCGAGACAGGCAACTACGAGAAGCTCGTCGAGGTCCTCAGCTCGCTCGCCGACGAGGCGCAGCGGCCCGACGACCACGCGCGGCTGCTCTTCCAGGCGGCCGAGGTGCAGGAGCTCGCCCTCGGGCGCGATCAGGACGCCCTCCGCCTCCTCGCCCGCGCCGACGCGGCGCTCGCCTCGGGCCAGCACGATCCGGCGATCCTCGACGCGATGGAGCGCATCTACGTCCGCGCCGGCGGCGCAGGCGTCGGCGTCGGCCTCGGCGCGCCCGTCGCGCAGCGGCCCGCGACCGGCGCCCGCGCGTCCAGCCTGCCGGGGATGTCCGCCTCCATGATCGCGAGCGAGCTCGCGGGGCTGTACGCGCGCTGGCTCGAGCGCAAGCCGCCGGCGCTCGTCGATCACGCGCTCCGGATCTCCCTTGCGCTGGTCCTCGCGGACAGCAGCCCGCGCCAGGCCGTCGAGATCCTGGAGGGGCTCGTCGGGGTGGTGCCGAACCACATCCCGGCGCTCCGCATGCTGGAGCAGCTCTACCGGCACCTCGAGGCGCCGACGTCGCTCGCGACCGTCCTGCGCGCGGAGGCCGACGTGTTCACCTCCTCCACCGCGCGCGGCGGCGCCCTCTGGGAGATCGCGTCGCTCGAGGAGCAGCTCGGCCCGAGCGCCGCGCTCGAGGCGCTCGCGCGCATCGTGAAGGAGGCGCCCGACGACGCGGCCGCCCACCTGGCGATCCTCCGCATCGCCGCCAAGGCGAGCCCCGCCGATCCGATCGCGCCGCGGGCGCAGGCCCTCTTCGCCGGCGCCATCCGCGACAGCCGGGAGCTGACGCCCGATCCCATCGCGCGCGCCCTCTACAGCGTCGAGGAGGCGCTCCTCGCGGAGGCGCAGGCCGACGCGGACCCCGCCGCCGCCCGCGCGGCGCTCGCCGGCTTCCGCAACGCCCTCGGGCTGTGGCCCGAGAGCCTCATCGCGGCGCGCGGGCTCGATCGGCTCGCGCAGCGCCTCGGCGACCGCGCGAGCGTGATCGCGGCCCAGCTGGCGCTCGCCGACCTCGTCCTCGGAGCGCCCGCGCGCGCGACGCACCTCGTGCGCGCGGCGGAGCTCACCGCCGAGGACGCGTCCCCCGAGGGCCGCGCGCGCGCGCTCGAGCTGTACGAGAGCGCGCTCCGCGCGGATCCGAGCTGCGTGGCCGCGGCGCGCGCGCTCGCCAGGGAGCTCGCGGGCGAGCCCCAGCGGCTCACCGACCGGCTCGGCGAGGCGCTCGGCAAGGCCGCGAGCCGCGAGGCGATCTCGCTGCTCGGCACGGAGATCGCCCGGTCGGTGCTGCAGCACCACGGGCGCCCGGGCGCGATCGACGCCGGCGTCGGCATCGCGGCCGTCCGGCGGGTCATCGAGGCGCTCCCGAACGACGCGGCGGCGCTGCTCCTGCTCGCGCGGCTGCTCACCGCGCAGCGCGTCTGGCTCGAGGCCCGCGACGCCCTGAAGCGCGCCGTGGCCGCCGCGACGGACGCCGAGACCAAGATCGCGGCGCAGTTCCTCATCGCCGATCTGTACGAGGGGCCGCTCGCGAACCCGGCGCTCGCCCAGGACGCGCTCCAGGCGGTCCTGTCGCTCGACGCGCAGAACCGGCCCGCGCTCGAGCGGCTGCACAAGCTCGGCGTCACGCGCGGCGACCACGCGCTCGCGCTGCGCGCGCTGGGGCGCCTCGTCGAGCTGTCGCCCGACCCGGGCTCCCGCGTCGAGGCCGCCCTGCGCCTCGCGGACGCCTACCGCGACGCCGGCGACACGGCCGGCATGGTCCGCACGCTGTGCGACGCGATCGTGAGCGCGCCCGGCGGCGACACGCGCGGGTGGGTGGCGCTCGCCCGCCTGTACCGCGTCGACACGAGCGAGGGCGCGACGGCCTACGCCAAGGCGCTCGCGCAGCTGCTCGAGGTCGCCGAGTCGCGCCGCATCCCGGCCGATCCGCGCTGGCTGACCACGCTCGGCCTGCTCGAGTCGACCCTGCTCGTGCGGCCTCGCGACGGGCTCGCGCGCCTCCAGCAGGCCGTCGCGCTCCCGGGCGCGCCGCCCGAGTCGCGCACCGCGCTCGGCCGCGGCCTCGAGGCCGCGGGGCGCAACGCGGAGGCGGTCCAGGTGCTGCGGGACGTGCTGACGCCCGATCCGGAGGTCTTCACCCGGCTCCCGGACCTCGGCCCGGCGCTCGCCGCGCTCGAGGCCGCGCTCGCCAAGGACGGGCGCGCGGAGGAGCGGATCACCGTGGAGGAGGTCCGCGCCTGCCTCGGCGAGGTGTCGCTGGACCGCATGGCCCGGCTCAGGAGCCGGCGCGTCCCGTCGGAGGCGCCGTACGCCGGGGCCTTCGCGGGCCCCGAGATGGGCCGACTGCTCCTCCCGGAGGCCCGGAGCCCCTGGATCGACGTGGCGCTGGCCATCGCGCCGATCGCGGCCAAGGCGATCCGCTTCGAGCTGAGCAACTTCGGCATCAGCTCGCGCGAGCGGATCGGCCCGCGCGACAACCACCCGACGCGGCATCTCGCCGAGCGCGTGGGCCGCGCGCTCGGCATCGAGGCGTTCGAGCTCTACCTCGTCCCCTCGTGGCAAGGGGCCGCCCGCGTCTTCCCGGGTGATCCCCCTGCCCTCGTCGCGCCGACGTCGTTCATGGAGCTCCCGGAGCTCGAGCAGACGTTCGCGCTCGCCCGCCTCTTCGCGCGCATCGCGGTCGGCTTCACGTTCCTCGACGAGATCCCGGCCGAGGCCACCGACGGCCTGCTGCTAGCGTCGATCCGCACGATCGATCCCGGCTTCGGGTCGGGCGCGATCTCGCCCCCGCGCGAGCACGCCGCGCAGCAGATGCTCCCCGGCGTGCAGCGGGCGATCGGGCGCCGCCAGCGCAAGATGCTCGAGGAGCTCGCGTCGACCGTCGCGGTGTCGTACGACGCGCGCGCCTTCGTCCTCGGCCTGCGCCGGAGCGAGCACCGCATCGGCTACCTGCTCTGCGGCGACGCGCTCGCCGCGATCGACTACCTCCGCCGGTACGATCGCGACATGGCCCGCTCGACCGAGGAGCCCCGCTTGCTCCTTCAACACCCGGTGTCGAACGAGCTGCTGCGCTACGCGCTCTCGGCCGAGGCCTACACCGAGCGCCGGCGAGCCGGCTCCATCTGGCCCGCCGTCTGAGCGGCGCGCGCCCGCACAGGAGACGGGCCCATCTCGACGTTTTCGGTGCTCGGCGTACGGGAGTACGCCTGCGCGCCGAAAACGCCGATCTGGGCCCGTCTCCTGTGCGGGCGCGCGCCGCTCGGCAGGGCGCGTTCCGGGGCGGATGAGCTCGGCGGCGGCGAGTCACTACAGATGAGCCTGGTGGGGGGCGCGCCACGATGAACGAGCGGTGGTGACGCGGGTTGGCAAGGTGTGTTTCATGACCGGTGATGTTTGGTATCGAGAAGATATCGGCGCTTCCGCGGTGACACGGACGTACAGTTGACCGGTGATGTTATGTGGCTCCCTAGATCGCGGTGGGCAATCGAACATCCGTGTTGAAAAATCACTGCGGTTCTGCGGCGACAGGGACGTACACGCGAATACCCATGTCGTATGGCGCGCCGGGGCGGCGGTGCTGCGTCGAACTCGTAATTGTCCGACCGGAGCGGTGTCCGGGCGTTTGAGGCGCGCGGAGAAGGTCAGGAGGACGGCGCGTGGTATCCTGAGCTTTGCGTGAGCAATCCGCTGATGCCAGGCGCCCTGGTGGCGAGTCGCTATCGGGTCGATCGCCAGCTGGCCGAGGGAGGCATGGGGGTCATCTGGGCCGCCACCCACCTCGCGAACGGCGAACGTGTGGCGCTGAAGCTGCTGCGCCCCGGCGCGGCGGATGACGCGTCGACTCGGCGGCGCCTCGTCCGGGAAGCGCGCGCGGCGGCGGCGGTCGATCACCCGAACGTGCCATCCATCCACGACGTGCTCGAGCTCGACAACGGGACGCCGTTCCTCGTCATGGATCTGCTCGAGGGGGAGTCGCTCCGCGACAAGCTGCTGCGCGAGGCGCAGATCCCCCTCCCCGAGCTGTCGCGCATCCTGCTGCCGGTCATCTCGGCCGTCGGCACCGCGCACGCGCTGGGCATCGTCCACCGCGACCTGAAGCCCGACAACATCTTCCTGCTCACGCCCGACGCGGCCGCGCCACGCGGCTCGCCCGGCGCAGCGGACGCCGCCGCCGAGGAGCACCCGAGCGGCGCGGCGGCGCCGGGCTCCGCGGATTCGCCGGCGGCCGCGCAGCACGACGCCCGCGTCCGGGTGCTCGACTTCGGCATCGCCAAGGTCACCGCCGCCCCGGGCGAGAGCAGCTGGTCGTGGGGGCGCACCGGGAGCGGCGAGATGCTCGGGACGCCGTACTACATGTCGCCGGAGCAGATCCTCGGCGAGCACGACGTGGATCACCGCGCCGACATCTGGTCGCTCGGCGTCATCCTCTACGAGTGCCTCACCTCGGTGCGACCCACCGAGGCCGAGAACATGGGCAAGGTGATGAAGCGCGTCCTGACCGGCTCGATCCAGCCGATCGGGGAGAGCGCGCCCACGCTGCCCGCCGACGTCGCGGCCATGATCGATCGCATGCTCAGCCCGGACCGCGCGCAGCGCCCGGCCGATCTGCGCGAGGTCGGCGCGCTCCTCGAGCGCTACGCGGCCGTCGCCCTCCGCCCCTTCGGGCCCCCGGCGGCGCCCAGGGAGCCGGAGAGCGACTCGCTCGTACCCAGCGCCCGCGCCAGCGACCCGCTCGTGCACAGCGCCCGCCTCAGCGGCTCGCTCGCGCCCGACGCCCGCATCAGCGACGCGTTCCCGGCCAGCACCGCCGATCTGGACGGGGAGGCGTCGATCGCGACGCTGCGCGCAGGCAGCCTCCTGCCAGCGCCCCCCTCGAGCAACCGGCTGCGCGCGCGCAGCGCCGGAGCGGCCTCCCTGGAGGCGCCGCCCGACGCCGCGGCGCTCTCCACGCCGGAGGCGGCCGACGACGCCGCCGCCCTCGCCGAAGAGGGAGCGGTCGCCCCGTCGGCAGCGGCGCGCCGCGCGAAGCGCGCAGGGCTCAAGCTCGTCGCCGCCGGCGTGCTCATCGCCGCCGGAGCAGGCTTCTCGCTGCTCCGCTGCTCCGCCTCGTCAGCGCAGGAGTCGCCCCACCACCGCGTCATCGCGCCACAGACGCACGCTCCATCGAACGATGAGTGATCGGGGCAACTCCGGATCTGCCGGAGAGCCCTTGAGGGAGCCGCCTGAACGAGCCAGTGTCGAGCTCGCCAAAATCCGGTTGTGACGCGGTACGACCGCGTTCTGCCCGGTCGGATTCCTGTTGCGCCGGGATCTTGAACGCGGCCACGCTCTCTTACCTCAGGAGAGCTTCATGCCCAGCGATGTCACCGTCCGGATCCGTTCGCCCCGAGGGTTCGTCGACCTGCCTGGCACCGTGGATGCCGTCGGGCCAGCCGCGTCCTCCGCCTTCGAAGAGCGAAAGTCCGCGCCAGGCATTCACCTGCTCGCGGACGCGGTGAGCGACAGCGCTTATGCCATCTCGCTCTCGGCGCCGGTCCCCGGGGAGAGCCTCGCGGCGCTCCGGGAGCGCGAGGGCAGGGCGCTGCTCATCGTGTTTCCCGGCCACTCGCCCGTGCGCAGGCGGCTGCGCGCCGTCGCCGTCTCCAACGTCGAGGTCGTACCGGATCCGGGCGTGGCGTCGCAGGCGGCGCCGCTCGACCTGAACGCGGGGCGCGAGGGCGCCGCGCCGCTCTGGCTCCTGCCCGCCGGGGTGTTCAGCGCGAGCCCGACCCTCGGTCCCGACGGGCCCGCCGCCCGGGATGCCCTCGTCACCGCGGCCCGGTGGATCTCGTCGCGCCGGACGAGCACGCTCACGCAGCTCTTCCCGCCGAGCGCGTTCCACCCGGAGGAGCCGGTGCGCAAGGAGCGGCTCTCGGCGCGCCGGGGCGCGGCGCTGCTGGATCAGGCGCGCGCGGCGCTCGAGATCGCGGCCGTGGGCGGCGACGAGGCAAGGCGCGATCCGACCGCCGCTGCGACCCTCCGCTCGGCGGCGACGACCATCCTCTCGCACCTCATCGCGACGTCGCTGGACGACCGCGGCTTCGCGCCGGTCGCCGAGCGCGCCGCCGAGGAGATCCTCGCGCTCATCGACAGGGAGGCGGGCGACGAGACGGCCCGGCCGGCGCTGCGCGCGCACGCGATCCACCTGCTCCAGCTGCGCGCCCCGGGGCTCACGTCGGCCCAGCAGGAGCGAGCGCGGGCGCTCGTCCGCGGGCTGCTCCGGGAGGCGCCGCCGTACGACGAGCTCACGGGACCGTGGAACCTCGCGATGTGCGGCGCCTCGGAGTTCCACGAGGGCGAGTGCAACATCCTCGTGTCGACCCACGGCTTCAAGGAGATCGCCCTCCCGCCCGAGGCGCCCCCGTCGCCGAACGGCTGGAGCCCTTACCGCGCCTTCGAGGCCCCCTTCAAGACGCCGGCCGGCGAGCCCATCCGCGTCTTCGCCCGCGCCGCCGCCCCGCGCGACGAGAACCTGGAGATGGGGATGGCGTTCTTCATCGGGCTGCTCATCAACCGGCACGCCCAGCTCGGCGCCTTCGACCTCCGCGCGGCCGCGGTGCAGGTGAAGCAGGAAGGGTACAAGCTGATGATGAACTCGCAGTGCGCGGGGCTCACCACGCGCTTTGCCATCTCCCAGATGTTCCCCGACGCGGACATCTACTCTTCGTGGGGCTCGACGTATTTCAGGACCGGATCGGACGGGGTGGTCACCTCCTCCGAGGGGGTCGACTGCTTCGTCGCCGCGCTGCGCGGGATGAGCGAGCGCGCGTCGCACGCCGAGCTCGACGCGCGCCTCCGGAAGGCGCAGTGGCCCCACCCGCAGGCGCGGGTCCCCGGGTTCTCGCAGTTCGTCGGGCCCTCGCACCCGCTCGTCGTCGCCCGCTACTCCGACGTGAACCGGGACGGGCGCGCGGATTACTACGACGGCTTCCTCGACTTCCAGCTCACGGACATCGCCGAGGACATCGAGGCCTCGATGACGCCGCGCGACCCGGGGGTGAGCGCGTCGCAGATCGGCGGCGACGGCGCGGCGGGCCTCGACTGGGCGGCGGGCAGCCTCAATCGCGTCGCGCAGTACTCGGACATCTGGGCGGGGCTCACGGGCCAGAGCGAGCTCTACTATGCCTTCCAGTCGGGGGGCTTCTTCAGCCACCGCGAGCCGCCGCTCGACGTGCCCACGGGCGACGCCGTCCAGCAGGATCTCGGGCGGCTCCCGGCCGTCACCCGCTTTCAGCAGAGCAAGGAGGCGCTCGGCGGCCTCTCGGTCGAGGTCATGTTCCACAGCCACCTGAGCCACGCGGCAAAGGAGCTGAAGCGCCTGCTCTGCGCGGCCGACGCCATGCGCCGCGCCTTCGATCTCGGCCACCTCGCGGGCGAGGAGGCGCTGTCGACGCCGCGAGGGCAGCGCTGCGCCATGCTCCTCACGATGGCCGGTCTGCTGGAGTTCCCGGCGGACCAGAACCGCATCGACGGCCTGTGGTCGATGGCGCTCAAGGCGCTGCGGCTCCCGGAGGTCTCCCGCAGCGCGGTGCGCGCCTGCATCACCGAGGAGGACCACGAGCTGTCGAACTACTACGGATCGCGCCGCGGGCTGGGGCAGCTGCTGGCGGCGCTCGAGAAGAGCGACCCCGTCGCCTTCGAGCAGCTCGGCGCCGACGACCCGCTCGTCGGCAGGCTCGCCGAGCTCGACGCCGGCGCCGTGTGACGACGCTACGTTGACCCAGCGACCCAGCGAGCCGACGAACCAGCGAGCCGACGAACCAGCGTGACCGCGCCGACCGGCGGGGACACGGGCCTTGCAAAGAGGGCCTTGGAGGGGCTATGCCCGGAATGGGACCTCATGCTGTGCCCTCGTTGCCATCGGCGGTACGCGGATGACCACCGCTTCTGCCCGCACGACGGAGAGAAGCTGGTCGCGAGCCACGACATCCGGCGGATCCGATCCCAGCCCACCGAGCACGTGGGCACGATCGTCGCCGAGCGCTACCGGGTGCGGGGCCTGATCGGCAGCGGCGCCATGGCGCAGGTGTTCCTGGCGGAGGACACGAAGAGCGGCGCGCCCGTCGCGCTGAAGCTCCTGGAGCAGAGGTTCCGCCGCGAGCCCAAGGTGAAGGCGCGGTTCCTCCTGGAGGCCAAGGCCGCGGCCACGGTCGTTCACCCGAACATCGTCGAGGTCCTCGATATCGGCCTCCATGAAGGATCGCCCTACCTCGTGCTGGAGTTTCTCTTCGGCGAGTCGCTGAGCTCGCTGCTCCTGCGCGAGAAGCGGCTGTCCCCGGAGACCGGCGTCCCCTTCCTCCTGCAGGCCGCGGCCGGGCTCGGCGCGGCCCACCGCGCGGGGATCGTCCACCGCGACGTGAAGCCCGCCAACGTGTTCCTCGTCGGGGAGAAGGGCGACGCCTGGGCGGCCAAGGTCGTCGATTTCGGGTTCGCGAAGCTGTACGAGCACTCGGGGCTCACGCAGGCCGGGGTGACCGTCGGCACGCTGGAGTACATGGCGCCGGAGCAGACCGTCAGCGACCCGCCCGACGGGCGCACGGACGTCTACGGCTTCGGCATGCTCATGTACCGGATGTTCACCGGCCGGCTCCCCTTCAGCGTCACGCGGAGCTCCTCCCCCGCCCTGGCGCCCGCCATGGACGAGGCCGTGGTCCTGGCCAGTCAGCTCGTCACGCCGCCCCCGCCGCCCAACCTGGGTGAGAGCCCGGCGTCCCGCGCGCTCGAGGCGGTGATCGCGAAGTGCCTGCGCAAGCGGCCGGAGAACCGGTATGCCTCGATGGAGGCGCTCTGCGAGGATCTCGCCCGGCTCGGGCGGCCAGGCGCGCTGGCGGCGCACGCGCCGATCGCCTCGCCCGACGTGTACGCGGCGCAGACGCCCTATGGCGAGCACGCGGCGCGGTTCCTCTACAAGCAGCTCGGAAGGGTGTACGGCGCAGCGCCGTAGCCGCGGCATGCGCGGAGCGCGCTCCCTCACGCGACGCACCGGTGCGCGCTCCCTCGCGCGACGCCGCGCTTCCGCGCTGGCCCCTTGCGCCGCCGCCCTCGGCTGGCTGCTCTGGCCGCTCGTCGCGGGCGCGTCGCCCGAGGAGCCGCTGCAGGCAGCGCCGGCGGCCGCCGCCACGGAGCCCGACATCCGCCCCACGCTGGCGTGGCTCCTCGTCCAGCTCGTGCCGAGCCCCGAGCTGTGGCTCGAGCCGGGCGAGGCGCACTTCGGGTTCCGGTGGCAGGTGACGCCGCTGCTCTACTCGTTCGGGATCAACCGCAAGCTCTCGCCGTGGCGCGCCTTCATCGCGGAGCCGCTCACGCGCCACGCCGGCTCGATCGAGCTCTTCGGCTCGCCCGGGTACGTCGCCCGTCCGGGCGCGTTCGCCGATCGCTGGCTGATCCGGGGCGGCGTCCGCGCTTACTTTCCGCTCCTCGATGGAGGTGACTACCTGTCCTGCTCGCTCGGCGGATCCGCGCTCTTTGCTCGAGGGCACGTGGCGGCCTCGTACGAGGCGGGGGTCTATACCCTGTTCGGCGCCCTGGGCGCGCAGGTGGCGACCACGCCGACCGCCGCCTTGCGATCGACCACGTTCACGCTCAGCATCCGCTACTTCTGACGCCGCGCATGGCCACGCGCCCCTCCTCGTCGCCAGCTCGCCTCTCCGCCGCGGCGCTCCTCGCGCTCGCGGGCCTGTCGTGCAGCGTGCCCGCGCGCATCCTGGAGAGCAACGTGGCGAGGCTGTTCGCGAGCCCGCTGCCCGTGCCGGACAAGGTGCGCGCGCCGTACCGCCCCGAGGCGCGGCTCGCCGCGCTCTGGGTCGGGCACGCGACCGTGCTCGTGCAGATCGACGATCGATGGATCCTGACCGACCCCGTCTTCACGTCGACGGTGGGCCTCATGGTGAAGCGGCTCGTCGAGCCGGGGCTCGCTCCGGAGGATCTGCCGCCCATCGACGCCGTGCTGATCTCGCACATGCACCTCGACCACCTGTCGCTCGGCTCGCTGTCCCTGATCGAGCCGAAGGTCCGCGCGCTGCTCGCGCCTCGAGGCGGGCTCGTCTACGTGCCCAACTATAGCTTCGCGTCGTTCGAGGTCCCGACCTGGACGACATGGCGGCAGGGTGATCTGAAGATCACGGCCGTCCCGGTGCGGCACTCCGGCTATCGCTACGGGCTGGACCGGGACTGGATGACGGAGAGCTTCACGGGCTATGTCGTCGAGTACCATGGGATCACGGTCTACTTCGGCGGCGATACCGCCTATGACCGCGACGACTTCGTGAAGACGCGCGCGCGATTCCCCTCGATCGATCTGGCCCTCTTGCCGATCGCGCCGGTGGGGCCGCGCGAGTTCATGGAGAGCAAGCACGTCGATCCGGCGGAGGCGGTGCAGGCCTTCCTCGACCTCGGGGCGCGGCGGATGATGGCCATCCATTTCGACACCTTCATCAACAGCACCGATACGTTCGGGGAGGCGCCCCGCGAGCTCCGGCGCGTCATGGCCGCGCGCGGGCTGGGGCCGGATCGGGTGTTCCTGCCCAGGCATGGCGAGCAGCGGGTCCTCATCGCGAGGGGCGAGCCCGGGGGCGCGGCGGCGGCGAGCAAGCCAGCGGCGCGCGGCAAATAGCCGGGTCAGTCGAGCTCGCGCAGCGCCGCCGCGTAGTCCTCGGGCGTGTTCAGGTTGCGCAGCGATCGCAACGCCGGATCCGCAGCGCTGAGCCGAGGATCCGAGAGCAGGAGCTCCGGATCCGCGACCAGGGTGCGCGCCCGCTCGAACAGCGTGGAGAGCCGCAGCCTGCCCTCGGCGAGCAAGGCCGCCACCTCGCCGCGCACCGAGCAGGCGTACACCGCGGCGAGCGGGTGATGGTGCCCCTCCGCCCGCGGCACCGCGATGGCGTGGCCGCCCGCCTGGAGATCCGCGAGGCGCCGCACGAAGGCGGGGTGCAGGAAGGGCGAGTCGGTCGAGGAGACGTAGGCCCGCTCGGCGAGCGGCGCGACAGCGTCGAGCCCGGCCGCGATGCCCTGCAGCGGCCCGCGGCCCTCCACCGGATCGCGCGCGAGCAGCACCCCGTCCGGCAACGGCGGTAGCTCCTGTCCCGGCGCCGCGACCACAACGATCGGCCAGGCCGCCTCGCCGAGGCGCCGCACCACCCGCTGGAGCAGCGCCTCGCCCCCGAACGGCAGCCATGCCTTGGGGCGCCCCATCCGGCTGCTCTGCCCGCCGCACAGCACGACGCCCGCGAGCCCGGCCACGCGGCCCGCGCCGTCGCCGTCCTCCAAGGGCGCTGTCATGAGCTGCACCGCCGCCCTGCATACCACCCCGCCTCGGAACATGCGCTCGCTGCGCGCGCCGAGCGCTGCCGCCGATGCCCCCGTGCCACGGCACAGACACTGCGTCACCTCGCGGACGGGGGCAAGATGCTGGTGTCGCTCGCCGGCGCGATGAGCACGGCCGAGCTGGGGGTCTCCCTCGCCGAGATGATCCGCCAGGGAAAGGTGGACATCATCTCGTGCACCGGCGCCAACCTCGAGGAAGGGCACCTGCTCGGTTGGGTGAGTGTCCCGAGGCGGTGCGTGCATTTTTGCACCGGCCTGGGCGCGCATCGCGAATCGACGGTTCGTCCGCCGGCGGGTACCAAAGCCTTACAACGACGGCAGGGCGGGCCCCGCGCCGCCCGCCCCTTCGCGCGGGTGCGCGCCGCCCCGACCCGTTCAGGGCGCCGTCATCCCACGCACCAAGGAACCCCAATGACACTTCGGCCGACTCACCTGTCTTTCGTGGCACGCGCCCTTCCGGCGACCATTCTTTTGTATACAGCTTGCGGCACCCCCGGCGTCGATCTCGAACCCGCACCCGACGGCGCCCCTGCGGCCGAGGTGTCGGCCGCGCTATCGTCTTCGACGACCGTCATCAATCGAGAGATTCCGATTCGGTTCGTTCAGTTCGTCGACGGAACCAACGACTCGCTCGGCCGGACCGCCCTGAACGAGCAGATTGCCGGCGCGAACGCCGCCTTCGTCAAGGCGGGCATTCGCTTCTCGCTGGCCGCATCGGTCGTCGTCACGAGCCCGACGTTCACCAACATCGGCGGCAGCTACGCCTGGCCCTCGCCCCCTTCGTCGGCGCCCCCCGTCGCTTTCAACCCCGGCTGCGCGGCCCCCGGGCTGAGCGGCACCGAGTCGGAAGAGATGGCCCTCTTTCGCGCCGCCTCGCTCTGCGGCAACGAGAACGAGATCGTCGTCTTTACCGTGCGCTCGAGCAGCCAAGCCTGGGGCGCCTACCCCTGGGAGGGCAACGGGATCATCGTGCAACGCTACAACATGGGCGCGGGCAACCGCACCTTCGCCCACGAGCTGGGGCACTACTTGGGCCTCTCGCACTCGTTCCGCGGCGCGGGCCTCGGCTACGATCTGTCGAACCCCAACCTCAAGAACCCCGCGACCGGCGCCCCCGCCAAGCTCGCCGACTTCTGGGACCTCGTGTACAAACCCGCCGACCTGCCCCCGGCGACCACGACCAACGTCTACTTCTCGAGCCGAGCGCAGGCGGCGGGCTACCCCGAATCGTCGCTGCGACCCATTCAAGGCAACAGCGGCTGGGCGCAGAACCCGCTCGGCTTCGCCTGCTTCGGCTCGCTCAACAACTGCCCCCCGGCCGAGCCCGACCGCACGTTGCGCTTGGCCGTGCCGCGCACGGGCTTCGAGTACGCCGACTGCAACCAGGCCGACCCCGGTTACAGCCAAACGTGCCTTTGCGTCAGCTTCCCTTCGGCCTGCGACATTCTTTATACGGGCGACGACGGATTGAAGGGCCTCGGCCTCACGCTGCCCGGCCACACGCCGTCGGCGCCGAACCTCGGCGCCAACCTCATGAGTTATAACTACGATCCGGGCTACACCGGCGACCGCTGGTCGCTCAGCGACTCGCAGGTCGAGCAGGTGAAGCGCGTTCTGACCCACGACGTCGACTCATCGTGGTTCGCCGGCGCCAGAGGCAAGAGGCCCGCGCTCGGCATCGGCAAAGGCTGGGGCGACTGGGAGCCCGTCGGCGCCGGGGTAAGGGGGCTTCCGGCCGCCGCGACCAAGCCGTCGGGCCAGCTCGATCTCGTCGTCAGAAACGCCGACGCCACCTTCGGCAACAAGGTGCAAAACCCCGGCTCGACCCCCTCGTGGTGGCCGTCGCAGCTCGGCCTGGCGGGCCTCGGCGGCTCGTCGAGCAAAGCGCCGGCGCTCGTCAGGCGGGGCGACCACCTGAGCGCCTTCATGCTCGGCAATGACAGCTCGGTTTACCACAAAGTGTGGGACCCTATCCTCGCCGGCTGGTGGCCCTCGCAAACCACGTGGGACTCTCTCGGGGGACCCGCTTCGGCACCGCCGGTCGCCGTCTCGCCCGACCCCGACTCGCTCGACGTATTCACGCTGAGCGCGTCGGGCAAGGTCTTGCACAAGTCGTGGTCGACCTTGACGGGCCAGTGGTCGCCCTCTCCATCTGGCTGGAACGACCTTGGCACGATGGGGTCCGCGCCCACGGCCGCCTCGTGGGGCGCCGGCCATATCGACGTCATCGCGCTCGACGCCAGCAAGCGGGCGTACAACAAGGTCTATAACGCGTCGGCCGGCTGGTGGCCCTCGCAGACGGGCTGGCAGGGCCTCGGCGGCAAGCAGTTCGCCGAAACCCCGGTCGTCGATTCGTGGGGCGCCGGCCACCTCGACATCGTCGGCCGCGGCGCCGACGGCCGCGCGTACAACAAGGCTTGGGAGGCGTCGGGTTGGTCGCCCAGCCAGACCGACTGGTATGACATGGGCGGCGACCTCGCGGGGCCCCCGTCGGTGATCTCGTCGGACGTCGGCCACCTCGAGGTCGTCGCCCGGAGCACCGACGGTCGATTGCTTTACAAAGAGTGGAGCGCGGGCAGCTGGTGGCCCGGGCAGACCGACTGGGCGACGCTCGCCGTCGACGTCGGCGGCGACCCCATCCTCGCGAGCTCGGCCCCGGGCAGGCTCGACGTCTTCGTCGTGGGCCCCGACGGCACCCTCTGGCACCGTTCGCGGGACCTTTAACCCCGAATGGCCCCGGGGCAGGGCGCCGCTCATCAGCGGCGCCCTGAGGTCCCAAGGTGCCCGCGCAACGCCTCGGTGACGAGCTCGATGACCGCCCTCACCGGCTCGGCGAGGGACGCCTCTTTGCGGTATACGATCGAGAGCCGGCTCTTGCCGAGGCTCTCGCCCGTGAGCCGCCGGAGCGAAGGCTCGAGCGAAGCGAGAATGCAAGGCAAGATGGTGATGCCCATGCCGGCGACGCAGGCGGCCAGAAGGTCGCTCACCTCGCGGTACCGCATGAGCACGCGGGCGCCTTCGCTGCGCTCTTCGAGCCACCGGGCCAGAGGGGCGTTGCTGATGCCGACCTCGAACCCCAACAGGTCGTGCCCCCGAAGGTCGCGCGAGCCGGCCGGAGCCGGGTGCCGCGCCAGGTAGGCTTCCGATGCATACAGCGACCAATCGAGCTCACCGATCTTCTTGGCGATGAGCTCGTCGCCGTCGACCGTGCCCGAACGCAGCGCGACGTCGGCCTCGCCCTTTCTGAGGTCGGCCGGGCGGCTGCCGCTCAGTACCTCCAAGACGATTTCGGGGCGGGCGGCCTGGAAGGCGCCAATGTGCGGGGCGAGCAAGCGGCCGAAGGCTGAGGGGGTGGCCAGCTTGATCCGAACCGTTTGCGACCGCACGGCCGCTTGCACCGCGAGCGCCGCCTGCTCCATTTGCTCGAGCAGCGGCGCGACCGTCTGGCCTATCGCCGTGAGCGAAAGCCCCTCGGGGCCGCGCGTGAGCAGCGGGGCGCCCAGCGCAGCTTCGAGCGCCACGAGCCTGCGGCCTACCGTCGAGTGCTCGACGCCCAGCGAGCGCGCCGCGCCAGCCAACGTTTTGGCCCTCACGGCCGCGAGGGCGTAGCGAAGGTCATTCCAGTCGAGGTCCGACGGCTTGGTCACGAGGGGTACAGCTTAGCCCAGGTGTGCCTTCGGCTGGAACGTCACGAAGCTGGCCGGCACGGACAGCGCGCGCGGTAGGTCGTCGTGCGGCCAGCAAAGCACACACGCGGCCGCGCCGCCCAGGTCAAGGCGAGGGCGCTCGCCCCTGCTCCTCCGCGCTCGAGAGCGCGACCTCGCCGAGCACGCCGTGGTTCGCCGCGCCGAACACGTTGTCCGGATCGACGGCCTGCTTCACCTGCCGCATGAAGGCGCGCGCGCCGTCCGAGTAGATGTCCTTCACGAAATCCTGCCGGATCTTGCCGATTCCATGATGGTGGGAGAGCGACCCTCCGGCGGCGAGGATCTCCTCTCGCGCGGCGTGCTCCATCTCGGCGTAATGGCGCACGGGGTCGTCGACGCCCTTCGCGTAGAAGCCGAGATAGAAATAGATGCAGACCCCCGTGGGGTAGACCTGGGTGATGCGCCCGGTGAAGAACGGCTTGCCCGGCAGGCGCCGCTGCTCGTGCTCGCGCAGGACGCGCTGGCGCACCCGGTCGTAGAGCTCGAGCGCGCGGCTCCACGGGACGCTCGTCTCGAAGCTCTCCGCGATCGCCCAGTGCTCGAACGTGAGATCGCGGATGTACGCGATGCCGAAGGTGAGCTGATAGCCACGCTCGCCGTTCGCCGCGCCCGCCTTCATCCCGCCGTGCTGCGCCGCGATGCGGTAGAGCGCCTTCTCCTGGAAGTCGACCTCCTCCTTCGTCCCCTCGAACACGATGGTGGCGACGGCGAGCTGGTGCGGATCGAAGCCCTTGATCCGGGTCACAACGAGCTTCTCCGCCTCGCTCTTCACCCGGGCGAGCACCCCGGACTTCTTCGGCTTGAGCGCCTGACCGAAGTGGAACTGCGTGTTGTCCATGACGCGCACGCTCGCGGGCAGCGCGCCGGCGCCCTGCAGGTCATAGAGGAACGCGAGCCCGCGCGCGAGGTCGGGGAAGATGACGCTGCCGTAGCGCTGGACCTCGGGCAGGGGGAACAGCTTGACGACAGCGCTGGTCACGATTCCATAGTTGCCCTCGCTGCCGAACATGCAGTTCTTCGGGTTGGCGCCGACGCTCTCGCGCGGGGCCACGTGCGGCCGCTCGACCACGCCATGCGCGGTCACGACCTGCATGTCGAGGACGAGATCCTCGATGTTGCCATAACGGTTCTTCTTCATCCCGCTCGCGTTCGTCGCGATCCACCCCCCGAGGGTCGAGAACTCGAGGCTGTCGGGCTCGTGCCCCATCGTGAGCCCGTGCTTCTCGAGCTCCGCGACGATGTGCCGCCCTGTCGCGCCCGCCTCGATGCAGGCCATGCGGTTCACGGGATCGAGCCAGAGGATCCTGTTCATGCGCCGCATGTCGACAGCGATCACGGTCCGCTCCTCGTGGATCGACAGGCGCAGGGCGTCCGTGACGTTGGTCCCGCCGCCGAACGGGACGAGGCACGCGCCGTGCTGCTTGGCGATCTCGGTGACGCGCACGACGTCGTCGTGCGACGCGGGGAACACGACAAGATCCGGGACGCGCTCGAGGCGCTCGTAGCGGATCGCCCAGATCTCGGCCCCGGTGTGGCCGTGGCCGCGCCGGAGACGCACGAGCGGATCCTGCGAGATCTGATCGTCCGCCAGGAAGCCGCGGAGCGCGGCGAGCAGCTCGCTCGCGACCTTGGCGTCGGGGATCCGAGGCGGGTAGTGCGGCTCGTTGCGGTTCTCGTAGGAGAGCGGCGCGGCGAGCGTGGCCGACATCCACGGGAGCAGCGACGGCAGCTCGACGTTGCTGATGCTGTACCGCGTGCCGGTGAGCACGACGCTGCCGCTCGGCTTGACGACGAACCGGGTGTCGGCAAAGCCCCAGCCGTCCTTGCGCTCCTCGTCGCGCGCCTCGTCCGCCGCGCGCGCCGCGGCGCCCGGCACGATGCGCGTGCTCGACGGCGTCGCGCCGCGCGAGGAGAGCAGCGTCGAGCCCGAGGGAGTCTCACGTCTTCGATTCACCATGGAGATAAGGCCTTCCAAGCAACCCGCGCACGAGCGCGCGTCCAATCCGGAGTAGATCGCGCTGGAGCGGGCCGGACATCCATCGAGGGAGCGCGGCCGCCGATCGACGCCGCGGCTCCTCTGGGCCTGCTCAACGCGCGGCGATGGTGGCACGAACGTCTGCGGGCGTACCACCGGATACTTGGGCGCGGCCGCGGGCCCGTGGATAATGCGCGCCGAGACGCCGCTCGCGATGCGCCCTGCCCGTTTCTTCCTCGCGATGTGCGCAGCGGCCGCGCAGATCGGCTGCGAGCGGCCCGCCAACGTGGGCGCCGGGCTCGCGCCTCCGCCCATCGTCGCGCCAGCCGCGCCCCGCGACGTCGCGGAAGCGACCCGGGAGGCCCGCGCCGCGCCGGCAGACGCCACCGCCGCGCCGGCCGCCACCGCCGCGCCGGCAGACGCCACCGCCGCGATCACGTTCCTCGCCGGCGGCGACGTCTGCCTCGGCAAGGCGCTCGGCCAGGAGCTGCTCCGCGATCCGGCGTACGATCCGTTCGCCTCCGTCGCGGCCCTGTTCGCGTCCGCCGACGTGCGCTTCGTCAACCTCGAGAACCAGCTCAGCGACCAGCGCGGAGAGACCCAGCACGCGCGCCATCCGCTCGTGTTCACGGGCCCTCCGGCCGGCGCAGACGCGCTCGCGCGCGCCGGCATCGGCGTCGTGTCGCTCGCGAACAACCACATGTGGGACTACGGCAAGGGCGCGTTTCTCGAGACGCTCGGCCACCTGGAGCGCGCGGGCGTCGCCTACGTGGGCGCCGGCCGGACGCGGCTCCAGGCGTACGCGCCGGCCATCATCGAGCGCCGCGGCTTCCGCGTGGCGCTGCTCGCCGTGACCGGCATCTGGAACCAGGGCTCGCTCTGGCAGCACCCGGCGCGGGAGTTCGTCGCGGGCGCGGAGCGGGACGGGCTCGCCGCCGCGGTGCGCGCCGCGCGCAAGCAGCCCGGCGTGGACGCTGTCGTCGTGAGCTACCACGGCGGCACCGAGTACCTGGACACCCCGCTGCCCCAGGCGCGCGCGCTCGCCGGCGCCGCCATCGACGCGGGCGCCGACGCCTTCCTCGGCCACCACCCGCACGTGCTCCAGGGCATCGAGCTCCGCCGCGGCCGGCCCATCTTCTACAGCCTGGGCAACTTCCTCATGAAGGTGAAGAAGACCGGCCCCGCGGTCGAGCTCGCGATGCTCGCGCGCCTGCGCCTGCGGCGGGGCGCGCCGCCCCTCGCCGAGATCTGCCCGGTGCGCAGCGAGGGCCTCGGGACCGTCCCGCTCGCGGCCGACCCGCGGCGGGCCGAGACCGAGGCCGCGTTCACCGAGCGGATGCGCCGCGTCTCGGCGTTCGTCAAGGGGGAGCCGGCGATCGGCCCCTTCGCCGCCGACGGCTGCGCGCCGCTCGATCCCGCGGCGAAGGCGGCCCCGGCGCCGCACCCGGAGATCGCCGGCCCGATCCGCTGAGCGACGCATCGCGGCCTTGCGGCGGGCACGCGCGCGAATCGCTCGGCACCGTCGGTCGGCGCCGGCTGTTGGGCGGAGGCCGCCCGAAAGGGCGCCCGCGAAGCGGGTCGGAGCGAAGCGGAGAGCCTCGATGGCGTCGAGCACGGCGCCATCGAGGCATTGGATCAGGGCGTCGCGTTCCAGACGCGACCAGACGCAGTTCCATTGCTACCGGGGTTGAACACCTCGACGGCCAGGACCTGATAGGTGGGATCGTCGCTCGCATCCAGATTGTTCGTGTTCGGAAGGATCCAGCCGTTGTCGGCCCATGCCTTCACGTGATCGGCGAATACGATCTTGTGATCCTGCCCGAGAGCCTGCGGCTGAGCAGGCTTGCTCCAGTATTGGTAGAAAGTGGAGCGACCATTGATAGAGGGCTGCTGCTGCCGCGTCGAGCGGTAAGTGGAATACTGAACTCCATCGCTCGTGAAGGTCTTGCCAGCGGTAGCGCCCTGGCTGGGATCATAACTCCATCGCTGCAGGATGTAATACTCCACCAGGTGTGCCGCGTTGGAAGTGGGCATGGTCTTGTCGTACCCCCAGCCGTACAAAGCGATATAGCTCGCGCCGCTGTCGTTATTGAGGCGGTAGCCGATCACCCTCTTCTCATCTCCGTAATGCCATCCTGGACCACCGACATAGTTATAGCCGCCGCCCTGCCAGGTCACGCTGAATTCGCCATTCGGGTCCACGGTCAAAGACGTAGAGCCGCCGTCTTTCCAGTGAGTGAAGAAGAACTCACCGACGTGGCCCGTCGCGTGATTCGAATTGATCACGGTCTTCTCAGTGTATTGCTGAGTGTAGGCTGAGTACTTGGAGAAATCGGGGAGGGGGTCGGGCGTGACCGTCGTATCCAACTCTCCATCGTTGGAGAAAATGGCAAATCCTGCGATCGTCGGGCTCTCCACCCCCTCAATCAACTCAATCGTGACGCTGCCGTCATTCACCGCGATATCCGCGAAGGTCTCCGTGTAGCCCACGTCATGACCAACCTCCGCATAAATATCCAGATCACTGACAACCGTGTTGCCTTCAACCGCAACGCTAAACTTGCGCGAGCCAGCGCTGGTTTTGTCGATTTCCGCAAAATGCAGCTTCACGGTGTATTTGCCATTGGCGGTAACCGGGACTTCATACTTGAACGAACCATACCGCTCTGTTTGATAAAGCTGCCCACCAACGACAGCGTCTTGCGTGCTGCTGGTCGAACCACCGCTAGAGTATTTGTCCGCCTGGTACTCTACGCCATCAACCGTTGAGCTCGAATTGCTACCGGAGTCAATGGCGACCACCAATGCGAGATCGCCGCCAGACGAGCTGGAGCTGCTCGACGACGAGCTGGAGCTGCTCGACGACGAGCTGGAGCTGCTCGATGACGAGCTGGAGCTGCTCGACGACGAGCTGGAGCCGGAGCTGGAGCTGGAGCTGGAGGATGAAGAGCTGCTAGAAGACGATGAGCTGCTCGAGGCCCCTGTGGTGTCGTCATCACCGCCACAGGCTGCCAGCGCGACTGACGCGAACGCCAGTATGAACCAACGAGAGAACTGATTCTGCTTTGAATTTTTCATAGATGTTTCCAATGTTTCCCGAAGATGCACACGAAGCGACTCGCCTGTCAGGGACTCTCTGTCGCGCATTGAGACCAGGGGAGACAACGACATTCGCGACTGATCACACAGGATCACGTAGTGCCATTCGCAGAGTCCGAAACCTTGTCCGGACACCCATGCTCTCCCTGGAAGATCATGTGGTCCTTCGACTAGATTTATACGCCATGAAGCGACCGCGACACAACGCCATTTTGCGCGGTTTCATTGCTCGTGTTTCTCATCCAACATTGGCACAGAGGGAGCGGAAAATGCCAACAGGATTGAGACAGGCCGGACGAGAATCCTATGAGTGGATCGCGCAGAGAGGCGCGTTCCGGCTCCAGCCGACGGTCATGCGACTGAGCAGGTCGAGGACGACGTACAGGCAGTAGAAGACCCCAGGCAGCGGCCCGCGCAGCTCGGTGATGTCCCACGTCCAGATCTGGTTGGGGCCGCGGCGGTGAGCGCCCGCTTGGCGTGCTTCATCGGCGCACGCTGGGCGCGCCGCTCGCCGCGCTCGCCGGAGGCGGTCAGCAGCCGGTACATCGCGCGGAGGGAGGCGAGATGGACGCCGCGCGACAGCAGCGTCGCGCAGACCTCCGGCGGGGGCTGGTCGACCTCAGGCCCGCCCGCGCCGCGCGCCGTCCACCTCGTCGACCGCCTCGAGCGCGCTCTCGATCTCGCGGACGAGCTCGTCCGCCGCCTGCTGCTCCCTGTCGGCGCGCGCCTCCACGGCCGACGCGTCGAGGCGCAGCTCGACCCGCCGCAGCACCTCCGCGACCCGCTTGCCCTCCGTCGAGGCGGCGTCCACACGCCGCCGCTGCAGCGCGCCCAGCGCGGCCTCCACGGCCGGCACGAGCGGCGCGGCCACGACCGGGTCAGTGGCCCTCAGCTTGGCCCGGGTGCGCTTCGCAAGATCGAGCAGGCGGCCGCGCGGCGATCGGGCGCGCCGGCGCTGCACGACCCACCCGATCGACGCGAGCACGGAGACGCCGAGCAGCACGGCCGCGCCCTGCACGTAAGGAACGGCCGCGGGCGCGACGGGCGGGAGCACGGCGTCCGGCACCTCGACCGTGATGCCCCCGCGAAGGCAGCTGCCCAGCTCCTGCGCCGTCTGGAGCCGCGAGCGCGCGAGCGGCAGGAGCCGGAGCGGAAGGCACGGGGCCTCCACGCCCGCGAGCGCGCACGCGGGGGCTGGATCCCCGGTCGCGATGGCGTGGACCTCGTGGGTCGCGGGGTCGCGGCTCGTCATGTGGAAGCCGCCCTGCTCGAGGTCGACGAGCCCGCCGCTGTCGACCGACGCGCCGCCCGGCGCGCCGGCGGGCCAGGTCGTCGTCGCCGCGTCGATGATCGAGGCGTCGGTCGAGCAGACCAGCTTGCCGCGGAGGACGATCTCGCCGCCCGGCGCGACATCGACGTGCTGCGCCGCCACATCGCGCCGGAGTGTGAATGTCTGGGTCATGTCCGCCCCTCGGCTCCGCCGGTGGATCGCCCTCGCGCCATCGTGCCCCGAGCCCCGCCCTCAGTGAAGGTGCGTCCGCGAGGCCGTCTCGAGCAGCATCGCCAGGACGAGCGGATCGCCCAGGCCGCCCGCGGCCCCCGCGTGGCCGCGGAGGCGCGCGAGGCGGGCCGCATCCTTGAGGAAGAGCGGCTCCCCGAGCGCCTCGGCCGCGGCATGCAGGATCCCCTCCCGCTCGGAGAGCAGCGCGGCGGCGCGGTCGCGATCGCCGAGCGCGATCTGACGGGCGGCCTCGGCCAGCGTCTCGCCGGCGGCGAAGCCCTGGATCGTGCGGGCGACCGACGGGTCGACGCTCGCCGCGCTGTCCGCGTCGCCGGTCGCGTACGCGACCCGGAGCGGCGCCTCGTCCACGACGTTCTTCTTGGCGACGCGGTCCTTGTACTTGAGCTCGATCGCCGCGATGGCCCGCGTATCCGCGCCCGCCGGGAGGCCCAGCTTGAAGAGCATCGCGTGGCTGTCGTCGCGCGAGAACGCCGGGATGAAGAACCGCATCCCGCCCTCGGCGTCGTCCTGCCGGTCCCGCTCGATGCCGTCGCGCCGCGCGGACTGCGCGTCCGCCGCGACCTCGATCGTCCGCACGCGCGCCGCCTCCACCTCGTTCAGCCGGCGCGACCCGTAGACCTGGAGCAGCTTCACGTCCGGCTTCAGCCGCACCCGCAGCTCGACCGCGGTCGCGACCGGATCGAGCCGCCTGTCGAGCTCCGTCGCGAGGGCCGGGGCGATCTGATCGGGATCGCGCAGGTAGTAGTACCCGCCCGCGCCGTCGCTCGCGATGGAGCTCATCAGCGCGCCGTCGTAGTCGGCGCCGAGCCCGAACGTGCTCGTCTGGACGCCGCCCTGGAAGGCGTCGAGCGCGAGCCTCGAGAGCCGCTCCGAGCTCGTGATCCCGGAGTTCGCGCGCCCGTCGGAGAGCAGCAGCACGACCTTCACCGCGCCCTCCGGGATGCCCGGCCGGCCGGCCTGCGCGTAGCCGAGCGCGAGGCCCTGGCCGATGTTGGTGCCGCCGCCCTCGCGGATGCCGTCGATCGTGGCCTTGATCTCCGCCCGCCGCGGCCCGACGGGCCCATCGTCGATCCTGACGTCGGCGCCGCTCGAGAAGGTGACAAGGGAGAAGTCGTCGTTCGCGTCGAGCTTGTCGACGAGCGCCCGGGCCGCGTCGCGCGCCCGCGCCATGGGCTCGCCCTGCATGGATCCGCTCACGTCGAGCACGAGGTGCACCGACAGGTGCGGCCGCGCCGCGGGCGCCTGCGCCGTCGAGCGGAGCGCGACGCGCACGTGCACGGGGCCGCCGCCGGGCGGGACCCGCGTGCGCTCGAGGTCCGTGCGCAGGGCGAGCGCCGAGCCCTTCGGGACGTCGATCGACGGGGCGTAGCGGGCGCCGACGTCGCTGACGAGCTCGCGCCCGTCGGGTGGGACGATGCCGCGCGCGACCGCGGACTCGAACGCGGCGAGGTGGCCGCCGCCGGGGCGGTACGTGGTGGCGAAGCGGCCGTTCGGGTCGAGGCCCGCGGCCTCGGGCGCCGCGGCGCGGGCCGCGCCCTCGCCCGGCGCTCCGGTGGCCGACGGGGCGGGGACCACCAGGCCGCCGACGCCCGCGCGCCCCTTCCCGCCCGCCACGTCGAGTCTGGGGGCGGCGGGCTCACGCGCCCCCAGGGGTTCGGCGGCCGACCCCACGGCCTCGCTCTTCGCCTCGGCGGCGTTCCCCAGCGGCATCGACGCCGGGGACGCTTCCGAGGGCGCCGACGTCACGGGGGCTTCCTTCGTGCTGCATGCGATCCCCGCCCCCGAGAGCCCCAGCACGAGCGCTCCGCCGAGGAGCGCTCGCTTCACCCACGCGATTCCGAGTTCGTTCATGGTCTTCCCCTCCCGCGGACAGAGCGGGTGCTCGGTCTGACGGGTGAGCGCCGCATCTGTTCTGTCGCTCCGCTCCCGAGCGACGGCGTCGGCCGCCGCCGGGCGCTCCAGCCAGAGACAGCGGCGATCGCACATTGTTCGGCAGGAGTCGTCCGTGCGCCGGCATTCGACCTCCGCGTGCCCGGCCGCCGCCTGCGTGTGCGACAAGCCCGGAGGCGCTCGGCGTCGCTCCGGCGCGGAGCGCGGCTGCCGCCCGGGCCCGCCTCCTCGCCTCAGCGGATGTTGACCCTGAGCCTCGTCGGGCGGCCGTCGCGCTCGACGACGACGGACAGGCTCTTGTCGGAGCGCATGCGCGAGTAGGCCAGCATGGCCTTCTGTGGGTCGGTCAGGTCGATGCCGTTGACCGACTTCACGAGATCGCCGCTCTGCAGCCCGAACGACTCGAGCACCGAGCCGGGCTTGATCATCATCTTCAGCCCGACCACCTTGTCGTCCCGCATCTCCGGGACCGCCGCCGAGGTCTGCGTCACGAGCTCGGGCTGCGCGAAGATCTTCTCGGCGGCCGAGCGGTCGATGTCGATCTCCGTGTCGCTCACCCGCTGCATCCGCGAGGCGATCTCGGGCGGGACATCGCTCCTGCTGCTCGGGCGGTACGTCGCGCGGGACGGAGCCGGCGCTGCCGCCTGCGGCTCGGGCTCCTTCTTGCCGCCCTCTCCGCCCTTCTTTCCGAGCTGCATCTGGCAGCGCGCGCCCCCCGAGGTCGAGGTCATCCACACCCGATCCCAGGCGATGTCCTGGACCTTCCGGCCGCCGATCTCCCCGCCTCGCCGCCCGAGCGCCGTGTGTCCACCATCGCTCTCGAAGGCGGCGAACGACCATTCGGGGTCCTCGGACATGGCGATCAGCACGACGCGGCCCGTATCGCAGGGTGGAGCGAGGTAGGGGTCGAGCTGCGAGAGATCCGCCGGGACGGCGGGCGCGGCGCTCGGCGGGGGTACGAGCGGCCCTGTCGTCGAGTCGAACGGATTGCGCTCCAGGATCGCCGCCGCGCTCGGCGGGGGATCCTCGGAGAGCGGCGCCTCGACAGGATCTGCGACCGGGGGGGCGGAGGTCTCGCCGTCCCGCGTGATCTGGTGGGCGATGAGATGAGAGACCCCGGAGGCCTGAAAATACGCGGAGACCGCGACCATTCCTCCCAGGATGAATGCGAATCGGCGCTTGACGAACGCGTCCGGGTTCATGGGTAACGCTCCT
This sequence comes from Sorangium sp. So ce693, assembly GCF_051521375.1. NCBI lineage: Bacteria > Pseudomonadati > Myxococcota > Polyangiales > Polyangiaceae > Sorangium > Sorangium sp. So ce693. The sequence goes on along the minus strand of NZ_CP150347.1, from coordinate 13,232,835 downwards.
CCTGGCCGGAGCGCGCCGGGGCTCGCTGCGCGAGTGTCCCTTGCCGCCGCGGCGTTCGCGGCAGTGCACGCCCTCGCCACCGGCAAGACCGCGCCTCGGGACGAGCACCGAGCGTGCCTGCGCGGCGCCGAACGCGACGCGCGTCCCCATGTGGCAGGGATTGCCGCTCTGATTGGACCGCTCAGCGCCGATTGACGCTTGTCCGATACGGACGCGGAGCGCGCCCCGCGAGCATCAGGTGCGTCGTCCGATGGAACAACCGGAAGATCCGTCGATCAGGGCAGAGCTGGTGGGGAGCGGGGACGGCGCCACGAGCGAGCTCGCGCGCTCGCTCGGGGGATGGGGCCGTGAAGGGCGCGCTCGGGGACCGAGGAGCGTCCTTCGCGCGGCTCAGCGGAGCGCGTACTCCAGGCCCCAGATGTCCACGGAGCTCCGCGCTGGGTAGTACACGGTGAGCTCGTCCGAGGCCTCGAGTCGGGCGGCGTCGATCAGAGGATCGGAGAAGAACCGGCCCGAGTCGGCGGCGTCGAGGAGCGTCCAGGTCGCGTAGCCGTCGCTCGGGGAGGCGCCGGCGATGCGGAGATCGGGGAGGATCGCATAGACGTTCTCGGTGGAAGAGATCGCGAGCTTGCCCCGGAAGTTCTGGACCACCTTCAGGCCGATGCCGTGGCGCGCCCAGGTCCCGTCGGTGTCGCGGAGATAATGGAAGAACTCGCTGCGCGTTCGCGCGCTCGTGAAGTTCGAATTGTCGGCCTCGGCGTCGGGGAGGTGCGAGAGCAGCACATGGACGCGGCCGCTCGCGTCGACCGTCATGTGTTCCTGGTTGATGAGCCCTCGGTTCTGGCCGATGGGCCACACGGAGAGGCCCGTCGTGCTCCGTGTCACGAAGGAGGCGCCGGTCGTCGCGACCGTGGCGCCCGCGTTGTTCTTCCAGGTGCGCCCGTGATCGTCGCTGTAGACGTACAGGAGATCGTGGTTGGTCGTCGCGTCGGGCGTGTCCCGCCAGCACCACGCCGCGTGCAGGCGCGAGCCGCCGCGCGTGTACGACAGCCCGTGAAGGTAGGCGTTCATGCTGGCGTCGGTGCCCTCGATGTACTCGCCGAGCGCGGTCCAGGCGTGCGTCGTCGCGTCGTACTCCCACAGGTGCTCGTCGCCGCTGCCGCTCTCGCCGATCCGGGCGCTCAGGAGCATCCTGTCCCCGCCAGGCTCGGTGACGAACCGCGGATAGGTCACGAGGGAGACCCGGCTCGATCCGACGAGCGCGCTCGCGACGGCGCCGAAGCTCGAGGCGGCCCAGGCCGCGCCTTCCGGGTCCGTCAGGAGGCCCGTGACCGAGCGGCGGTAGTGCAGGTCGCTGCCGTGGTGATCGAACGCGAGGTGCAGCGTGCCGTCGCCTGGCGCGATCCCGAGAGAGATCGTGTTGTGGGCGTCGTCGGCGCTCAGCCGATAGTCCTTGAAGTCGAACTTCTCCCAGCCGCCTGCCGCTCCGCCGGGGCTCGTCGACAGCCGCCGTCGCGCGAGGACGACGTTGCGGTTGGTGTTCCAGAAGGCGGTGTACTGGAAGCCGCCGAACGACACCATCGCGTCCTGCTGGAACGACTCGCCGTTCAGGTAGCCGCCGTAGGACACCACGGTGAGCCCCGACTCCGCGAGCTTTCCCTCGCCGAGCTTGACGATCCCCGGCGCGACGGGCTCCGCCCCGCCGCCGCCGGTCGTCGTGCTGCTGACGGTCGTGCCGCCGCTCGTCGCGCCGCTGGTCGTCGCGCCGCCCCCCGCGCCGGTGGCTTCGGAGGTCGTCGCCGCCGCGCCGCCGCTGCCTGGGTTCGCGCCACCTGAACCTGAGGAGGTCGACGACTCGGGCGTCGAGGGGCGCTCGCCATCGCTGCAGCCCGTCAGCCAGGCGACCGGCGCAAGGACGGGCAGAATGGAGAAGATAAGTCGGAGGGTCATGCGTTTGCCCGAGGATACTGCCGTACCGCAGCGGTACCAAGCGAGGCAAGCGGTGCTCCTTGAACGATCGCGGCAAACAGCTTTCCAGCCATCGCATTGCGCCGTCATCGCCCACCGACCGGCGCGGTCCGGAGAGGACGCTCCACACGAAGACCTGGCAGCGCAACGCGGTGTTCGCCCGTGAGGGGGAAGTGGGCGGTCGTTCGGCGTAGATCATGGCAGAAGCTGGCGGTCGTCCCCCCGGGACACCCCCATCCGGCGAGAGCGATCCGATGCGACCGGTCCCCAGGAAGCCCATCAGGCCGCCGGCGCGAGCGCCGCTCACATGAAAACATCCATGGTTTCGACCACTTGGCCGCCACGTTGCTCGACCCAGCGCCCCGCTCTGGTCCTCGCTGAGCCGCCTCTCCGCGGCGCGGCGATGCGCTTCCTCCGGCGATCCACGGCAGCCGCAGCGCTGCTCGCGATCACGCTCGCGCCGTGCATCGCCGCCGCCGCGCCCGACACGCCGCTGCCCCATGCAAAGCTGCCCGCGGAGCCGTCCGGTGATGCGCCGCCGGCACCGGCGGCGCCGCCCCCCGATGCGCCAACGGCAGCGCCGCCCTCCGATACGCCGCCGGCGGCGCCGCCCCCCGATACGCCGCCGGCGGCGCTCGTCCCACCAACGCCGCTCACGCCGCTCGGCGCCGACTACCCTGCTGGGGCGCATGGTGACGCGACGGTCCGCCTCGTCCTCACGGTCAACGCCGACGGGACCGTCCGCTCCGCGGTCGCCGAGGAGGGCGCGGAGCCGTTCGCATCGGCCGCCGTGGCCGCCGCAACGTCGTTCCGCTTTGCGCCGGCCACAAGGAACGGCGCGCCGACCGCCGCCAGGATCCGCGTCGAGGTCCGCTTCACCGAGGCCGCATCGCCCGCGCCGCCCGACGCCTCCGCAGCCGCGCCGCCCGACGCCTCCGCAGCCGCGCCCGGCGCCTCCGCGCCCGCGCCGGAGCGCCCGGCCACGGAAGCCGGGCCGGCGCCGAGCGCGCCGCGCGCGATCGAGGTCACCGTGCGCGGCGAGCAGTCGGCGCCCGGCGTCTCCAGCTTGAGCCGCGGCGAGGTCAGGATCGTCCCCGGCGCGTTCGGCGACCCCTTCCGCGCCCTCGAGGTGCTCCCCGGGGTGACCCCCATCGTCTCGGGGCTGCCGTTCTTCTACGTTCGCGGCTCACCGCCGGGCAACGTCGGCTATTTCCTCGACGGCATCCGCGTCCCCTACCTCTATCACCTGGGACTCGGGCCCTCCGTGGTCCATCCCGGCATCGTCGATCGCGTCGACCTCTACCCGGGCGGCTACCCCGCGCGTCACGGTCGGTACGCCGGCGGCATCGTCGCGGGCGAGACGACGCCGCCGCTCCCGTACTGGCACGGTGAGGGCATGCTCCGGCTCGTCGACGTGGGCGGGCTCGTCGAGGGCCCCTTCGCCGGCGGCCACGGGGTCGCGCTCGTGGGCGGCCGCTACTCGTACACGGCGTTGCTCCTCTCGCTCGCCGCCCCCGAGGTCGCGCTCGATTACTGGGATTACCAGGCCCGGCTGTCCTACGAGGTCGTCCCGGAAGGCCGGGTGAGCCTCTTCGCGTTCGGCGCCCACGACTTCCTCGCGAGCGACGAAGACGGCGAGAGGACGACCCTCTTCGACACGACGTTTCACCGGCTCGATCTCCGGTACGACCAGGCCTATGGCCAGGGCAGCGCGCTGCGCGGCGCGCTGACGCTCGGCCACGACGAGACGGGGATCGGGGACGACCAGAAAGCGCTGACTCGGAGCCTCGGCGCGCGCCTCTCGCTCGCTCACCGGCTGCGCGACGAGACGACGATCCGCGCCGGCATCGACGCCGTGATCGACGACAACGAGATCGATCTCGGGACCGACGCCGGCGCCCCTCCGGGCGGCGTCGCGCCGGACGATGACAACGAGGTCCCCGTCGACGATCTCCTCTTGAGCCGCGTCGACCTCACGGTGGGCGGCTACATCGAGTCCGACATCGCGATCACCCCGCGCCTGCGCATCACCCCTGGGCTCCGGCTCGATCTCTACCACTCGGACGGCACGGTCGCGCTCGCCGTCGATCCGCGGCTCTCGGCGCGGCTCTCCCTCGGGCGCGGCGTGACGTTCGTGCAGGCGCACGGCATCGCCTCCCAGCTGCCGAGCTTCGTCGTCCCGATCCCCGGCTTCCGCCCGCGCCTCGAGGACGGCCTCCAGCGGAGCTTCCAGTCGAGCGCCGGCCTCGAGCTCGCGCTGCCGGAGGACATCACGGCCACGGTCTCGGTGTTCCACAACGCGTTCTTCGACATGACCGACGCGCTCGGCTCGCTCGGCCTCGATTCGGTCGAGGACGCCTTCACGCTCCGCGCGCTCGGCGCCGCGACCGGCGTGGAGCTGTCGGCCCACCGGCGGCTCACGCGGCGCGTCGGCGGGTTCGCGTCGTACACGCTGTCGCGCTCCACGAGGAACATCGGCCGAAGCCGGCAACTGAGCTCGTTCGATCGGACCCACGTGGCGAACGTCGCGCTGACCTACGACCTCGGCCGCGGGTACAGGGCTGGCGGGCGCTTCGTGTTCTACTCCGGGCTCCCCCAGAGGATCGGCGGCGCGACGCTCCCGCCGATCGGCGGCGTCCCCGGAGGCTCCGGATCCCTCGCCGGCGGAGCGCCGCGGTGGGAGCGGCTGCCGCCGTTCTTCCGCCTCGATGTCCGCCTGGAGAAGCGCTGGTCGATCGGGAAGTCGGGCTGGCTGGCGGTCGTCCTCGACGTGCTCAACGCCACGCTGTCGAAGGAGACCCTGCCGGGGAGGTGCGATGCGTTCTCGCCGTGCGAGCCGACGACGTTCGGGCCTGTCACCGTCCCGAACTTCGGCCTGGAGGGCGGGTTCTGACGCCCCGAAGGCACGACCCCAGACGCCACCAGCGAGGGACTTAAGAGACGAGCTGCTCTGCCGCGCGGCCGCCGTCGGCCGAGCCGCTTCGCTTCAGCCACCCGCCCGATTGGCGAGCAGGACCAAGGCGAGGCCGATGGCCGACGGGACGGTCTGCACGAACAGGATGGATCGCTTTGCCGTCGCGGCGCCGTAGACACCGGCGACGGCCACGCAGAGGAGGAAGAAGGCCTGGATTTGCCATGCAAAGGCCCTGTTCGGATGGATGACGCCCCAGAGCAGGCCCGCGGCGAGGAATCCGTTGTAGAGCCCCTGGTTGGCCGCCAGCGGCGCGGTGATCGCGGCGACCTCGGGGGTCGTACCGAACGCCTTGTACGCTCGTTCGGTGCGCCACAAGAACATCTCCAGGACGAGGATGTAGATGTGAAGGGCTCCGATCAACGCGACGACGATCTGAGAAGCGATCAGCATGCGGCGCACCTTACCACGCGCGCCCTGGTGCCGCGGGTTTCCCCCCAGACTTCGAGGGGATGCTTCATGGTCGACTGACCACAGCAAGCGCGGTTACCGCAGTCCTCCTCGGCGAGGCAAAAATGCGGGGACGCCTCAGGTCACCACCCCAAAGCGTCGATCATCTTCTCACCATAACGCGTGCCCATGAGCACGACGGACGCATGATCGAAGTGGTACTGATCCATGACCTTGGTCCCATCCTGAGAGACCCAGTACCCGTCAGGCAACATATCGGCCGCTTGGTGCACGAGGCTGTTGTGGCCGCTGCAGCACCCGCCCGCGGGGAGCTCTCCAAGGATGAAGGGAACGTCGTAGTCGACACCCCAGGCTTCTTTCACCTCGTTATAGAGCTGAACGACCTTGCCGGGCCATGAGCTCTGGCCGCTGTCGGACTCACCCTGGTGGAAGATGATGCCCGCGAAGCGCGCATTCTCGGCCGTCTTCGCCTTGGCGATCTTGTTCAAGATCATCTGGTGATGCGAGCCGCCAGAGATGAACGTGTTGATCGATTCACCGCTCTCGGCCGTGCCGACCAGCCCGATCGTGTCCCCCTCAGGCAGCTTTCCGAGGAGGGTCTTGCCGAACCAGATGCCTGGGTCGACGGAGGTCGACAGGTTCCATCCCTTTTCACCAGGGCAGTCGTTGAGCGGCGGATTGGCCACGTTCCACTGTCCGGCCGGCTGATTGCATCCGCCGAGGACCTTGAGCCGCACGTCAGAATTTTGGTCACTGGCCTGCTTGTCCGCGACGCCAGCCATGTTCGACTGGCCCATGAGCATGAAGATGTGGAACGTCGGACCTGAGCTCGACCCGCTGCTGGTGCTTGCCCCGCTGCTGGTGCTTGCCCCGCTGCTATCCGATCCGGTCCCTACCGTGGCGCCGCCTCCAGTGCCAGCGGTCGTGCTGCCTGTGGCGCCGCCTCCGGTTCCCGCGGTCGTGCTGGCCGTGGCGCCGCCTCCGGTTCCCGCGGTCGTGCTGGCTGTGGCGCCGCCTCCGGTCCCCGGACCGGCCCCTCCGGTGTTGTCGACCTCACCGGTCGCGCCAGGCGAAGAGGACTCGCCACAACCCGACGCAGCGAGCATGGCGAGGAGTGGGAGGAGCAGGAATCTGGCAGTGCCTCGGAGTGTGCGGTTCATCTGAGTCATGGTCATTACCTCGTCGCGCCCGGTCGCGATCAGAACAGAAGAGCGGAATTGGGGGGCCGGCAGTGCGGTGCCGACAGGACGAACCTCGCCCGCAAAGAGCTCAGCGCCGAGGCCTAACCTATCGCATCTCGGGCGCCTGGCATCCAGGATTCGGCCCAGGAGCGCGCGCGGAGGAGACCGCGGTTGATGGATTCTTTCATCGTCGGCGGCGTTCGTTCCCCCTGCCCCTCAAGCGCGGACCGGCCCTCTCGAAACGAAGCGGTTTCATGGTCCCGGACCTCGGAAATTTGAAACGGACGCGCCGCGCGGGCAACACGTGTACACGGCTCCGCCCGGCGGCAGATCCCGCTGCCCCTCGCCTCACGCGTCCCTCACACGTCGTAGAGCAGCACCTCGACCTCGGCGCCCTCGCCTATCACCGCTTCCTCGGCCTGCACGACGACCACGCCGTCCGCGCGCGTCGTCGACGACAGGATGGACGCGCCGCTCGTCGCGATCGGAAACACCCGATCTCCCTCGACGCGCACCCTCACGTAATCGACGCGCCCGGGCTGGGAGACGATCTCGCTCGCCACAACGCACCGCCGCCGCCGGTGCGGCCACGCGCGAGGCAGGCCGCCGAGGGCGCGGATCGACGGGCCGGCGAAGAACTCGTAGGCGCAGAGGCACGACACCGGGTTGCCCGGCAGCAGGAACACCGCCCGCCCGCCGGGCAAGAAGCCGAACCCGGCCGGCTTCGCCGGGCGCATCGCGACGCCGTGAACCACCACCTCACCCAGCTCCGCAAGGACGAGCGGCGCATGGTCCTCCGAGCCGACCGACGACCCGCCGGAGACCAGCACCACGTCCCCGCTCGCCCCCTCGAGGGCAGCCCGCACCGCCTCGCGCCGGTCGGGGACGTACGCGACGGCGATGTCCTCCGCGCCGTCGCGGCGCGCGAGCGCCGAGAGCACAAGGCTGTTCGTGTCGACGATGCACGCCCCGCTCGGCGTGCTCCCCGGCGGCAGGAGCTCGTCGCCCGTGATCAGGATCCGCACCGACGGCCTGCGCACCACGCGCACCTCGGCGACCCCGGTCGAGGCGAGCACGCCGACGTCCTGCGGGCGCAGACGGCGCCCCGCCGGCACGACCTCCGCGCCCTCCAGCACGTCCTCGCCGATCGCCGCGACGTGCTTGCCGGACGGCACCGGCTCGCGCGCCCGCACGACCGCGGCCCCGTCGCGGCCCGCGCCCTCCTCCGCGCGCTCCGCCACCAGCACCGCGTCCGCCCCCTCCGGCACCGGCGCGCCGGTCGTGATCCGCACGGCCTCGCCCCGGCGGATCGCGCCCACGTGCGGGCGCCCGGGCAACGACGCGCCCACGAGCGCGAGCTCCACCGGCGCGAACGCAGCCGCGCCGGCGGTCGCCTCGCCGAGCAGCGCATAGCCGTCCATCGCCGCTCGGACGAAGTGCGGCACGCTGACCCGCGCGCGCACGGGCTCCGCCGCCACCCGCCCGGCCGCCTCGCCGATCGGGGCCAGCTCGTCACCGAGCCGCTGGATCCGCCGCTCCAGGACCTCGAGCGCGCGCTCGACCGCCGTTTGCTCGCGAAAACCCCGCATCCGGACGTCGCGCATCGGCTCTCCGTGGAACGACGGCCGCTCAGACCGCCGCGGAGGCCTCGAGCGCGCCCCGGTACACCTCGTCCACATCGAGCAGGGCGTCGATCGACGCGAGCCGCGCGCGCTCGCCGGGCCCGGCCTCGTAGAGCGTCCACGAGCCGTCCTCGTTGCGCCGGAAGACCTCGATCCGCCGGTGCGCCTGGGAGACCAGGACGTACTCCCTCAGCGAGGGGATCCGGCGGTAGTGCGCGAACTTCTCTCCCCGGTCGTACGCCTCCGAGGAGTCCGACAGCACCTCGACCAGCACCAGCGGGTTGACCACCGCGTCCTTGTCCTCGGGATCGCGCGCGATCTGGCCGCAGACGACGCTCACGTCGGGGTAGGTGGCGAGGCCGGTCGCGCGCACGCGCACGCGGAGGTCGGACGAGAACACCTCGCACGGGCGCCGGCCGAGCTGCGCGCCGAGCGCCACGGTCACCCGCGCCGCGAGCCGCGCGTGCTCCGGCGTGCCGCCGGCCATGTCGAAGATCTCGCCGCCGAGGAACTCGTGCTTCGTCGGGCTCGCCCGCTCCTGCTCGAGGTAGTCGGCGTAAGTGAAGGAGAGCCGGCGGGCGGGCGCGTTCACGTCATGACCTCGCCCGGGAGTATGCCACGGGAACCGCCCCTCCGGTGCGCCCCCCTCCCGGAGCGCCGCCGCGCGGCCTACCGCCCGCCGTTCTCGCCGCCCTTCCGCGGCCGGCTCGCGCGCCGGAGGGGCGCGATCATCGCGAACATCCCGAGCGCCATCACCGACAGCTTCGGCCCGCGCTTCTTCCGGGCGCTCGGCTGCCGCTCGCGCGCGATCGAGCAGTCCTCCGACTCGGCGTCCTCGGACTCGCTCGTGTCCCCGCTGCAGCCGTCGTCCTCCGCGTAGTACTCGTCCTCGGACTCGCTCGTGTCCCCGCTGCAGCCGTCGTCCTCCGCGTAGTACTCGTCCTCGGACTCGCTCGTGTCCCCGCTGCAGCCGTCGTCCTCCGCGTAGTACTCGTCCTCGGGCGCCGGCTCGCTCGTGTCGCCGCTGCAGCCGTCGTCCTCCGCGTAGTACTCGTCGTCGTCGACGTCCTGCGGTTCGACGTCGTCCACGACCACCGTCTCGGCGGTGCCGGAGCAGCCGCAGCCCACGTCGGCGGCCGGCTCGTCGTAGTAATCGTCAATCGGCGGGTTCCCGGCGCCGGACGAGCCGCTGGCCGGGCCAGATCCGCCGCTGCCCGGCCCGCCGCCCAGACCGTCGGGCCCGCCGCCCAGGCCGTCGGGCCCGCCCACGCCCGACGAGCCGCCCGCGCCGGCCTCGCCGGAGCACTCGTCCACGCGGACGCTCCCGGCCCTCACGACCGGCGAGATCGCGGCGCCCTCCCCGAAGGTCAGCGGCCAGTCCGCGCCGGGCTGCCCGGCCGCGAGCCGGAGCGAGACGCGGGTCAGCCACACCGACGACGGCGCGAGCCCGGAGAGCCCGACCGCGAGATCGTCGGCGGCCGGACCGCAGCGCAGGAGATCGGGATCGGTCTCGTCCCTCCGGGGCGACTCCGCGCAGTCCAGCGCGCCGTCGACAACGCCGTGGGCGGCGCGCGGGCAGCTCGCGGCGACCTTGAGGGTCGACTCCAGCGCGGCCGCGGCGACCGCGGCGCACGTCCCCGGCGCATCGCCGATGTCGCCGTACGCGCTCGCGCGCGCGAAATAGGCCTCGATCACGCTGTCCACGCTGTCGCTGCCGAGGGAGATGCGGCGGCTCAGCGCCTCGTGGCCCGCGCCCTCGACGAGCGCCCCGCGGAGCCCCGCCTGGCCGAGGGCCCCGGCGCGGAGCTCCGCGTAATCGCTGCGCTGCGCGCTCGCGTCCCAGCTCAGCGAGGCCGGCGGGAGCGTCACCGGCGCCGCGCCCGAGAGCGCGCCCCGGCCGTCGCCGAGCAGCCACGCCGTCACCTGCACGTCGCCCGCGCCCGCCGCGGCCAGCGACAGCGGCAGGATCGGCTCACCGCCGCCCATGGCGACGCGCAGCGTCCTCGTGACCGCCGCGCCGCCGGGGGCGTCGAAGCGGGCCGCCGCGAACCGCATCCCTTGCAGACTCCCGAGCTGCGCGGCCGTCTCGGAGGACAGCGCGAGCCCGGCCGACGCCGCCCAGCGCGCGACCGCGTCGGCGTCCTCGAGCACCGTCACCTCGACCGGCTCGAGCGTCGCCTCGTGGGCGAGCCGCCCGACCGTCTCGAAGGGGCCCGGCGCGCCCGCCTCCCCGGGGCAGTACGGGTCGACGCCCTGGGGCGGGAGCACCCGGGGCGCCGTCGCCGCCTCGAGCGCCTCGAACCACGCGTCCGAGCTCGTGTCGAGCGCGGCGAGCGGCGGCACCGGCACGACGAGGGCCACGGGCCCGCTCGCGCCCTGGAACCGCAGGCTCGTCCAGAGCGTCGTGCGCTCCGGGCCGGCCGCGACGGCGACGCGCTGCTCGACCGACGCCTGTCCGGCGCCGGGCAGCCATGCCCCCGTGGCGAGGGCGTCGCCGGAGAGCGAGAGAAGGACCGATGAAGAAAGAGCGACCGCAAGCGACCGTCGGGGCATGCGAGGCCGATTGGCAAGCAGCATGCCCTCCAGCGTACGCCGTGTTCGAGGCCAACTTCCACACGGCCGCGTCCGGCTGAGAACGGCGGTTCACGACGCCCCGGCGCCACACGGGCGCGACGGCCGATCCGCGAGGATCACTCCTCGTGGACGATCACGATGTCGTCGGGGTGGAGGTGGCAGAACACCCGGTCTCCGGCGTGCAGCGCCGCCTGGCCGGAGCTCTCGTTGGCGACCACCGCCGTGAGCACGAGGCCGGCGTCGGTCCGGAGGCGCAGCTGGTCGGTGGCGCCCTTGAACAGCTCGTCCTCCACGCGCGCCTCGAAGCGGTTCTCCGGCGCGCCCTGCGGCTCCTTGCGGAGCGCGATCTTCTCCGGCCGGATGGAGACAAGGGTGCTCCCGGCCCCGCCCGCCAGGTGCTCGGCGTTGACGAGGAGCTCGAGCCCCCCGTCGACGAGCCGGACCCGGGCGTGATCGCCGCTCCGCGAGAGGACGGTCGCGCGGAGGATGTTGGCCTGGCCGATGAAATTCGCGACAAACGTCGTCTTGGGGCGGTGATAGATCTGCGACGCGTCGCCGAGCTGCTCGATCCGGCCCTTGTTGATCACGGCGATGCGGTCGCTCATGGTGAGCGCCTCTTCCTGGTCGTGGGTCACGAACACGAAGGTGATCCCGAGCTGCTTTTGCAGCTCCTTGAGCTCCACCTGCATGGCGTGCCGGAGCTTCGCGTCCAGCGCGGAGAGGGGCTCGTCGAGCAGCAGGACCTTCGGGCGGCACACGATGGCCCGCGCGAGCGCGACCCGCTGCCGCTGCCCGCCGGACAGCTGCGACGGCTTGCGCTGCTCCATGCCCCCGAGCGACACCATCGCGACCGCGGCCCGGACCCGCTCGGCGATCTCCGCCCGGGGCACCTTCTTCATCCGCAGCCCGAAGCCGATGTTCTCCTGCACGGTCATGTGAGGGAACAGCGCGTAGCTCTGGAACACCTGGTTCACGTCCCGGCGGTAGGGCGGCTCGTGCGTGACGTCCTTCCCCTCGAGGAGGACCGTGCCGCTCGACGGCGTCTCGAAGCCAGAGATCATCCGGAGCAGCGTCGTCTTGCCGCACCCCGAGGGCCCGAGGAGGGTAATGAACTCGCCCGCCCTGATCTGGAGATCGACCTCGCTCACGGCGTGGAAGGCGCCGAATCGCTTGGTGACCGCGCGGAGCTCGACCATCACATCCATCGATTCACCTCGGAGAGCCGGCCAAGGGCGGGAGAGGGCCGGTAAGGAGCGCCGGAGAGGCGGAGAGGCGCGGCGGTGCGCCTCGCGGGAAGGCGCCGCATCAGGCCTCTGGCTCCTTGCGCAGGCCGAGCAGGAAGAAGAGCGAGAACAGGAGCAGGAGCGTCATGCCGAGCGCGGCGCCGAAGGGCCAGTCGCGCGCCTGGCCGAACTGGTTCTGGATGACGTTGCCGATCATCGGCACGCGCGATCCCCCCATGAGATCGGTGATCGCGAACATCCCGAGCGCCGGGATGAACACGAGCAGGACGCCCGCGAGGATGCCCGGGCGGGTGAGCGGGACGATGACGTGAGAGAACGCCGACACGGGCCCCGCGCCGAGATCGAACGCCGCCTCGATCAGGGCGTTGTCGAGCTTCTCGACGCTCCCGTAGATGGGCAGGATCATGAACGGCAAATACGAGTAGACGAGGCCGATGACGACCGCCGTCGGCGTGTACATGATGTCGAGGGGGGTCGAGATGATCCGCAGGTAGAGGAGCAGCCCGTTGAGGAGCCCCTCCGACTTGAGGATCGACATCCAGGCATACGTCCGGATGAGGAAGCTCGTCCAGAACGGCACCATCACCAGCATGAGCAGCCGGTTCCTGACGCCCTCCCTGGCCCGCCCGATGAAGTACGCCACCGGATAACCCGCGATGAGGCAGATCACCGTGGTGATAGCGGCGTACTTGATCGAGCTCAGCAGGATCTTGACGTAGGTCGGGTCGAAGACCCGAGAGTAGCTCGACAGCGAGAGCTCGAAGACCACCTGCCCGAGCTCGTCCCGCTCGCAGAAGCTGTAGACGAACATGATCGCGGTGGGCGCCACGACGAAGGCGAAGAGCCAGATCAAGAGCGGGGCGAGCAGCAGCCACCCGCGGACGCCCGGCCTCCGCCGGGCGCCCTGGAACTCGACGACCTGCCCGGTGGCCGTGTTCATGACGCCCCGCCGCTCACTCCGACGCCTTGAGGTCGGTCACGAGCTTGTCCACGTCCGCGGCCGCCTTGCCGATGTCGTGGAAGGTCTCCAGCCCCGCGATGGGCGGGTAGCTCGCCGGGTTCGCGAGCTGCTCCGGCGTGAGCAGCTTGCGCGCCTCCGCGTTCGGGTTCGTGTAAGGGAACTTGTCCGAGATGAGCTTGCTGACCTCGGGGCGGAGGATGTAGTTCATGAACATCTCCGCGCCGATCTTGTTCTGGGCGCTGTCGGGGATCACCAGGCTGTCGATCGCCTTGTGCGTCCCCTCCTGCGGCAGGATGAACTGGAACTTGTCCTTGTTCTCCTGGTAGAGCAGGGCCGCCTCCCCGCTCCAGACGACGCCGATGTCGACGTCGCCGTTGAGCAGCGCCGTCTTCGGGCTGTCGGAGTCGAACACCTTCACGAGCTTGATCCACTCCGCGAGGGTCGGCTTGACCTTCGCGAGGTTCTCCGGCGTCACGTCGTTGGCGTTCATCCCCATCGTCACCATGACCCACGAGACCATCTCGCGGTTGTCGTTCAGGGCCACGATGCGTCCCTTGTACTTCGGCTGGAACACGTCCTTGAAGCCCTTCACGGGCTCCTTCACCTTCTGGGTGTTGACGACGATGCCCACGACCGTGGCCATCCACGGGACCGAGTACTTGAGCTCCGGGTCGTGCGGCTGGTTCCTGAACGCAGGCGCGATGTTCTTCAGGTTCGGGATGCGCGATTGATCGAGCAGCTGCAGCTTCTTCTGCCTGATGAGCGCCTCGACCGCGTACTCCGAGGGCTGGATGAGGTCGTACCGGGTGCCCCCCGCGAGGAGCTTCGACAGCATCTCCTCGTTCGAGGCGAAGGTCTCGTAGTTGACCTTGATCCCCGTCTCCTTCGTGAAGCCGTCCAGGACCTCCTGGGGGACGTACTCGGACCACCCGAAGAGGTTGAGCTCGTTGCCGGGCTTCGGCTCGGTCGCCGGGGCGTTCCCCGAGGCGGCCGCCTGCTGCGGCGCCGGGCTCTCCTTCTTCCCGCAGCCGAGGAGGCAGAGGAGCGGGACGAACATCAGTATCAAGAGCGCTGAGATGCGTTTCATTGGCCTTTTCCTTGTCTCGCCTGCGCCGGCGCAGGCGCCCGCGTTCGCGCCGCGCGCCGCTCCCCTTCAGCCCTCGTCGGGGAGCCGCTTCGCGGTGCCCTTCAGCGACTCGGCGACCACGACGAGCATCGCAGTCGCTACGATGAACACGGTCGAGATCGTGTTCAGCATCGGGTTCAGACCCACCTTCGCCATGCCGAACACCTTGATCGGCAGGGTCTCGGACTTGGGCCCGCGGGTGAAGTAGGTGACGATGAGCTCGTCCATCGACAGCGTGAACGACATCAGCGCACCGGAGATGATCGCGGGCAGAAGGTAAGGCACCATGATCAGGAAGAACGCCTTGAGCGGCGTCGCCCCGAGGTCCAGGGCGGCCTCCTCGAGCGACGGATCGAGCCCCGCGAGCCGCGCCTGGACGGCGATCAGCACGAACGGGAAACAGAAGGTGACGTGCGAGACGATGACGGTCGTGAAGCCGAGATCGAGCTCCACCGTCTTGAAGAAGATGAGCAGGCTGATCCCCATGATGATCTCCGGGATGATCATGGGAATGAAGATCAGCGTCGTGATCGACCGGAGCGCGGGGAACCTGTACCGATAGAGCAGGAAGGCGCCCGCCGTGCCGAGGGCGACCGAGAACGCCGTCGTGATCGCGGCGATGATCACGCTGTTGCTCAGCGACTCGATGAGCGGCGACCGCCGCTCGTCGCCCAGGTGGGCGACGAGCTCATCGAAGAGCTGCCGATACCATTTGAAGGTGAACCCCTCCCACACCACGCTCATCCGCGAGTCGTTGAAGGAGTAGGCGATGAGGAGCAGGATCGGCAGATACAGGTAGAGGAGGACGAGCCCGCTCCAGCCGCCAAGGAGCAAATTCGACAGCTTGATGCCCGATATCGTCCGGAGTCGCATGCGGCGGTCTCGCAACCCGACAGGATCGCCGCGCGAGCTTATCGCTTGCAGAACGCCGCTTGCAACACATTGCCGGGCGGAGAGGAAGGGCACGACGCAGGTGATCGCGGCCACCCTGGCTGTTGGCGCCTGCACCGACCGCACGCCCGCACGCGCCCACCTCACGCACGCCCGTGCCGACCGCGCCCTCGCCGTGCGCGCGGCTCGCGCCCGCCGCGCCCGCCGCATGCAGCGCGCGACGGCTCCTTCCGTAGAAGCCCTTGACACCGCACTCTCCTCCGCTTACCGGCCCTGCATGACCGGGTCGTCGCGCCGCCCTTCAGGTGAGGTCCCGTGAGCACTTCCCGCATCTGGACCATCGAAGAAGCGAACGCGCTCGTCCCGCGGCTCTCGTCGATAATCGGCCGGCAGCTCGCCCTGGCGACCGATATCGAGCGCTGCTGGCAGGAGCTCGTGCAGGCCGTGCAGAGCCCGGCGGCGACGCCCGATCAGCTCATCGAGCTGGCGCGCAGCGGCAGCGAGCAGGCGCGGGCCCGCGAGCGCGAGCTCTCCGAGAAGATCGCCTCGTACGAGTCCGGGTGGCAGGAGGTCGAGGAGCTCGGGGTCGTCGTGAAGGACCAGCGGATCGGCCTCTGCGACTTCTACGGGCGCCTCGACGGCGCCCTCGTCTGGCTCTGCTGGCGCTACGGGGAGCCGGCCGTGGAGCACTACCACGGGCTCGAGGCCGGCTACGCCGGGCGCAAACCGATCACCGCCGAGAGGCGCCGGCAGCTGCTCAACTGACGAGGCCCCCAGTGATCGATCGGAAGAGAGCGGCGTGGGCGATCGAGGAGTTCCTCCGCGCCCTCGGGCGCGACGTCGAGGGGGACCTCGCGGGCACAGGCGAGCGGGTCGCCGACGCGTGGGCCGACGACCTGATCGAAGGCGAGGCCATCGACGCGGCCGCGGTGCTCCGCGAGGGCGCCATGGAGACAGGCCCCTTCGAGCGCGGCCTCGTCGTCGCGCGCGAACTCGCCGTGACGACGATGTGCCCGCACCACCTGCTGCCGGGGCACGGCGCCGGCACCATCGTCTACCTGCCGGGCGCGCGGGTCGCCGGCATCGGCACGCTCGCGCACGTCCTCGACGCGCTCGCGCGGCGGCTGACCCTGCAGGAGCGCATCGGCGGGCAGCTCGTCGAGCTCCTCGTCCGCGAGCTCGGCGCGCGCGGCGCGCTGTGCAAGCTCACGCTGACGCACACGTGCCTCATCGCCCGCGGCGAGCGCAAAGCGGGCGCCCTCATCGAGACCGTCGCCGTCGCCGGCGTGTTCGCCGAGCCAGGCCCCGAGCGCGATCTCGCCCTGGCCGCGCTCTCCGGGGGGAGGGCGTGACCGACGTCGCGGTCGTCACCGGACCGAGCCGCGGGATCGGCCGGGCGACGGCGCTCGCGCTCGCGCGCCGCGGCCTCTCCATCGCGCTGCTCGGCCCTCCGAGCCCGCGCCTCGACGACGTCACCGACGAGGTCCGCCGCCTCGACGTCGCCGCGCTCCCGGTCCCCTGCGACGTCGCCTCCGAGGAGCAGGTGGCGCGCGCCTCCGCCGAGGTGGTGGCGTGGCTCGGCGCGCCCCGCGTCGTCGTGAACAACGCCGGCATCGTGCGCCGCGGCGCGAAGGTCCACGAGAGCGCGCCCGCCGCCTGGGACGAGGTGATGGCCGTCAACCTCCGCGGCCCCTTCCTCATCTCGCGCGCGTTCCTCCCGGCCATGCTGAAGCAGGGGCACGGCCGCCTCGTCCACGTCGGCAGCATCTCCTCGACCATCGCGTCCCCCGGCAACGCGTCGTACGCGGCGTCCAAGTGGGGACTCGTCGGCTTCTCGAAGAGCCTGGCCGAAGAGCTGCGCGGGACGGGGCTCCAGTCCATCGCCGTGCTCCCCGGCTCGGTCGACACCGACATGCTCGTCGGGAGCGGGTTCCCCCCGCAGATGAGCGCCGACGACGTGGCGCGGCTCATCATGTACGCCGCGCTCGACGCCCCCGACGCCGTCACCGGCTCGGCCGTCGAGATGTTCGGCTGACGGCGCGCCGTCCTCGCCCTCGCAGGACGCGCGCCTGACGGCGGGCCGCCGAGCTCGATGTGCATGGACGCGCGGACCGCCGAGCTCGATGCGCATGTACGTGGCGCCGCCACACCCGACCCCCCGCGTGCTACCCTGGGGCCCGTGGACACGACGCCTCCGCGCCCGGGCGACCTCAGTGCGGCATTGCCAGAGCTGCCGCTGTTCCCGCTGCCGCAGACGGTGCTCTTCCCCGGCGCCCTGCTGCCGCTCCACATCTTCGAGCCGCGCTACCGGGCGCTCGTGCGCGACGCCCTCGAGACGCACCGCATCCTCTCGGTCGTCCTCATCACGGACCCCCGGGCGATCGACGCGCACGGCCACCCGGCCATCGCGGGGGTGGCCGGCGCCGGCGAGATCATCGATCACGCCGAGCTGCCCGGGGGCCGCTACAACATCCTGCTCCGGGGCCGCGCCCGCGTCCGCCTGGCGGAGCGGCCGTTCGTGCCGCCGTACCGCACGGCCGCGGCGACGGTCCTCGAGGACGAGCCCGGGGAGGTCTCGGCCCAGGATCACGCCGCGCTCATCTCCACCGCGGCCTCGTTCGCGGCGCTCGTCCGGGATCGGGACAGCAATTTCGAGTTCCGGCTGCCGCGCGACGCGGCCACGTCGCTCGTCGCGGATCTCTGCGCCCACCACCTCATCCTCGACGCGCGGGAGCGGCAGACGGTGCTGGAGACGCTCGACGTCGTCGCGCGGGTGCGCCGCGTGACCGAGGCGCTCGCGCTCCAGCAGCTCGCGCTCGCCTCGGCGGCGCGCGACGTCAACTGAGACCTCTAGCGCCGGCCTGCCCGCACGGGCCGGCGCGGCGCACCTGAACACGGGTCCAGAAGGGGCTCCGGGGCGGGTGCGGTCGCCCCAAGATCGAGTAGGCTGCGCCGCCTATGGCGACCTCTCGTTCAACGGAACCCTCGGCCCCGATCATCGTCAAGCACCCGGGGTGTCCCCAGTGGGGACTCGGATACCTCGTCGAGGAGCGCGACGAAAAGCGCTTCTACGATTTCGAGGATGGCCTCAATCACTCCATCGCCAAGGCTTTCTGGTCGAAGCTCGAGCCGGTGCAGCTCGGTGACGACGAGGCGAGCGCGCTCGAGGCCAGGATCCGCGGTCTCCGTGACCGGCCGTCGGCCGCCGCCAAGAAGCAACGCGCCCGCGTCGTCGCGCCGCCGGTCACGAGCTTCGACGAGCAGGTCGCGAGCTTCGAGTCGCAGTTCGAGGGTGGGTTCGGGGGTCCGCAGTTCATCGCCGAGGAGCGCGGCGCCGCCGGGGGCGAGGGGGCCGAGGGCCCGGCGAGCGGCGCGAAGAAGAAGAGCAAGGCCTTCAAGCAGGGCGCCATCGAGACCGCGCGCGCGCTCCTCGCCAAGGGCGAGCTCGAGGCGCTGCTGGCGGCGGGCAACCTGACCGATTTCATGGAGAGGATCACCAAGGTCCACAAGGCCGCGACCGGCCTCCTGCACCCCCTCGGCGATCTCATCCCCTTCAACAAGATGCCGGCCGAGCACCACCGCGCCTACGCCGAGGCGGTCGTGGATCTCCTCTATGGCGCGGGCGACTACGCCGCGCGCTTCGACCGGCTGGCCGGCGTGCTCGCCGCGGCCAAGGTCGTCACGTGGCCGCTCGTCACGATCCTCGGCGCGCTCGTCTACCCGGGCGAGCACGTCTTCGTGAAGCCCTCCTTCTTCGAGAAGCAGGCCGCCGTGCTCGGCTTCAACCTCGCCTACGATCGCGCGCCGAGCGCCGAGGGGTATGCCCGGATGCAAGCGCTGGCGCGCGAGCTCGAGCGGCGCCTGCGCGAGCGCGGCCTCGCCCCGCGCGATCTGATGGACGTCTACGCGTTCCTCTGGCGCACGATCTCCCCGTCCAAGCCGGCCACGAAGTCCTGACATCCCGCGTCAGGCCGCCCTGCGCGACGTCGTGCGACGCTGCGCGGGGCGGTCCCCGGCGCTGCGCGACGCGGCGCGGGCGCAGCCGGCGGCCCTCGACCCTCGACGCGCGGCCCTGGCCCGCCTATGCGACCTTCCCAAGGAGGGTCTCGCATGAAGGCTGCCGTGCTCGAAGCCGTGAAGAAGATCGCCGTTCGCCACGACGTCGCCCCGCCGCAGATCGGCCCGCGCGACGTCCTCGTCCGCGCGAAGGCGTGCGGCATCTGCGGGACCGACGTGCACATCTGGGAGGGCGACTTCTTCCCGACCTTCCCGCTGATCCCCGGGCACGAGCTCGCCGGCGAGGTGGCGGCCGTGGGCGACGAGGTCGAGGGCCTCCAGCCCGGCGATCGGGTGATGGTCGACCCGACGGTGACCTGCGAAGAGTGCCACTTCTGCATGATCAACCGGCAAAACCACTGCCTGAAGTGGAACGCGGTCGGCGTGACGCGCGACGGCGGGTTCGCCGAGCTCGTCCGGGTCCCCGCGAAGAACTGTTATCGCTTCGAGCGCGTCTCGTTCAGCGAGGCCGCCTTCTGCGAGCCGCTCGCGTGCGTCGTCTTCGGGCAGGATCGCGCGCGCATCGAGATCGGCTCGGAGGTCCTGGTCCTCGGCGCCGGCCCGATCGGCCAGCTCCACCTCCAGGCGAGCCTCGCGAACGGCGCCGCCGCGGTCACCGTCGTCGACGTCGTCGAGTCGAAGCTCGACCTCGCCCGCCAGCACGGCGCCGCCGAGGTGGTGCTCGCCGACAACGCGCTCCAGGCGAAGCTCAAGAAGATCGCGCCCTACGGCTTCGACGTCGTGATCGACGCGACGGGCATCGCCCGGGTGCTCGGCGACTCGATCCAGTACGTCAAGAACGGCGGCCGGTACCTCGTGTTCGGCGTGTGTGGGCCGCAGGACAAAGTCGAGATCTCGCCGTTCGAGATCTACCGGCGCGATCTCGAGATCATCGGCAGCTTCGCGATCAGGCGGACATACGACCGGGCATTCAAGCTGATGGAGCGCGGCGCGATCGACGTGAGGAAGCTCCTCTCGGAGGCGATGCCGGTCGAGGAGCTCCCGCGCGGCCTCGAGATGATGAAGAAGGGCACCGCGCCCATGAAGCTCCAGGTCGTGTTCTAGCCGCGCGGCTCGCACGCTTACAAAGCTTACGATTTTCTCGATTAGTTAAGAGTCGTTACGAAGATCACCGAAGTAGACGAAACTGCAAAAAGGACGCTTTCCATGGCCATCGTGATCGGAATCGACGTCGGGACCAGCGGCCTCAAGGCCATCGCAGTCGAAACGGAGCGCGGCGCGGCGGTCGCGTCGGCGCACCGCGAATACCCGCTCTCAACGCCGCACGCCGGGTGGGCCGAGCAGGATCCCGAGGACTTCGCCGCGGCGGCGCTGAGCGCCCTCGGCGAGCTCGCCCGCGCCCTCGGCCCGCGCCGCGACGACGTGCGCGCGATCGGGCTGACGGGGCAGATGCACTCGGCGGTCTTGCTGGACGAGGCGCAGGCGGTCATCCGGCCTGCGATCCTGTGGTGCGACACGCGCACCACGGCCGAGTGCGAGGCCATCCGCGCGAACCCGAAGGTCGGCGACGCGGGGCTCGCGCGCCTGGTCGGCAACCGCGCGCTCGAGGGGTTCACGCTGCCGAAGCTGCTCTGGCTGCGGGCGAACGAGCCCGAGGCGTTCGCCCGTGTCCGCGCGGTGCTCATGCCGAAGGATTTCGTGGGCTTGCGGCTGACGGGCGAGCTCGGGACGGACGACAGCGACGCGAGCGGCACGCTGGCGTTCTCGCCCGGGGATCGCTCCTTCAGCGCCGAGCTCCTCTCGGCGGTCGGCGTCCCGCGCGCGGTGTTCCCGCGGTCTGCGCCCTCGAACGCGCCGCTCGGTCAGCTGACGGCCGAGGTCGCGGCCGCCACGGGGCTGCCGGCGGGCATCCCCGTCGTGCGGGGCGCAGCGGACAACGCGGCGGGCGCTGTGGGGCTCGGCATCGTGCGCCCCGGCCGTGCGATGGCGTCGGTCGGTACGAGCGGCGTGATCCTGGCGCATACCGACTCGTGGATCGTTGAGCCCGAGATGCGGCTCCACAGCTTCTGCCACGCGGTGCCGGGCCGCTTCTACCTGATGGGGGTGATGCTCGCCGCCGGCGGCGCGCTCCGCTGGTACCGCGACGTCCTCGGCGACGGGGAGCGCCTGGCGGCCGAGCTCCGCAAGGTCGATCCGTACGAGATCATCTCGGACACGGCGTCGACGGCGCGCCCGGGCGCGGGCGGCGTCGTCTTCCTGCCGTACCTGATGGGCGAGCGCACGCCGCACAACGACGCGGCGGCGCGCGGCGCGTTCGTGGGGCTGAGCGCCCGGACGACGAAGGCCGATCTCTCGCGCGCGGTGCTGGAGGGCATCACGTTCGGGCTCGCGGACTCGCTGGACCTGATGCGCGGCGTGGGGCAGACCAACGGCGCGGCGGCGGTCTCGATCGACGAGATCCGCCTGACCGGCGGTGGGGCGCGGAGCCCGTTCTGGCGCCAGCTGATGGCCGACGTCTTCGAGGCGCCGGTGGCGATCACGACGTCGACCGAGGGCCCGGCCTACGGCGCGGCGCTGCTCGGCGCGGCGGGCGCGGGGCTGTTCTCGTCGGTCGAGGAGGCGGCGGACGCGTTCGTCCATGTCGTGTCCCGGGTCGCGCCGGACGCGGCGCGCTCGGCGCGGTACCGGGAGATCCATGCGGTGTACCGGGGGCTCTACAACGACCTGCGCGGGCGGTTCCGGGAGCTCGGGAAGCTGGCGTGAGAGCTCAGGCACCATGAGCTTCGGGCGACGGATCGAGCACTTTCCTCGGTGACGCTTCCGCCCTCGATGAGAGTTCGGTAGCATCCCATGATGCTCGTCGACCCGACGCCGGAAAAGAAGCGCCGCCGCCGCGTGCTCGCGGTGCAAAACGTCAAGGGCGGCGTGGGGAAGACCACGGTCGCGGTCAACCTCGCGTCGCTCCTTGTCGAGCGGTACGGCAAGAAGGTGCTCCTCATCGACGCTGATCCGCAGTGCAACGCGAGCCTTTACCTCCTGTCCGATGAGCGGTTCCTGGCCGCCACAGACAGCGGCTCCGTGGCGGAGAAGGAGCATGGAAACCTATGGGACCTGTTCCATAAGGATGTGAGATACATCGATCTTGTCACGGGTCGCCGTCACGGACCACGCACATCCTTCGACAGGCACTACCACGTCGTGAAGCGTGGGACAGGAGGAGGCTTGCTGAGCCTCGTGTGCGGGAGCGCACGCCTGTCGGACATCCAGGAGATGGGCCCCGAGCTCGTCGTCTCACGCATTCGCGACTGGCTCCGCGGTTCGGCCAGTGGCGACGCTGAGGTGGTGATTATCGACTGTCCCCCTAGCATCGGAAGCCTCACGCTGTCCGCCTTGCGGGCGGCCGACGATATCCTCGTCCCGATGAGCCCGGACGCGTTCGCCCTGCACGGGCTGCCGTTGCTCTTGCAGAAGCTCGACCAGTATAGGACCCCCTTGCGTATTAAGTGCCGTGTGGCCGGCGTGCTGTTCACGCTATATCCACCTATTGGCGCAGAGGTGCGGCCAGCCGCGGACGCGTATGCAAGCCGAATTGAGGAGATCTGCCGCGCCCGAACACCGCCTGTTGCTGTGTTCGCCGCGCGCATCTCGCGGGACGAAGCCTACCCACAGTCGTTCGAGCGACACGAACCGCTCCCCTTCTCGAACGATCCGAAGTTGAGATCGCTCGTCGACGAGCTCGACGGAGTAGCGAGGGATCTGAAGTTAGTAGGAGACGCCATATGAGCGCCATGGTTCGAACACGGCCAGCCGGTGCGCGTGCGGCGGCAGCGCTGCTGAGATTGCTCGATGAGCACACTCCAGAGGATTTCGAGGCAGCGAAGAGGACGCTCGGAGCTCGCGACGACCTTGTTCAAGCGCTGACGCTCCTCGCAGCTATCAAGCGCCAGGACGACGCCGAGGCTGACAGCGCCGGGCCTGCGATCGTGGCTACCTCGACGCCGCCGCCGCCGAGGCTCTCAGTAGAGTTCCTGCGAAACCTGGTCGCGGGCGAGCTCGGCACGCTGCGTCTACCCGAAGAACTGGTGGCCGGCATACGCGGGCTCTGGAGCACCGATCCGCTCCCTCGACGTAAGGGCGAGCCGATGGAGCGGATGATAGAACGCCTTTTCGAAGATTTCGATGAACAAGTTGACGCTCCATCGACTCGCGTCAAAATCCTGGTGATGATACTGCGCCGTACGGCGGAGTACCTCGGTCCGGAACGACAGGCGTTGGTCGAGGGAATGCTGCGCAAGTTCGCCGAAACGGCGCTCGCAGAGAACACGCTAGTGTATCCGACGCTCGCGAGCCTCAGCGAGCTTCGGACACATTGGGCTCCGGTCCCCCTCCGGCACGCGCACGACGAGACGCGGGAGCACCTCGCGGAGCGCCTGGTGAAGGATGCCGTACGACTCGTCCCCACAAGCCAGATCGGCGAGGTCACCCTTCACCTACTGCAACAAGGGCTCCGGTCACCGACCGACCGCTTGAGGTGGCGTGCTGGGATCAAGAAAAGCCATGCCGGTTGAGACGCATCCCCGGCCGATTCGGAAGGCTGTCCAGCGCCGAGTGAACGAGTTGCTCCGCGCGCCGAGGCCAGAAGAGATCGAGAAATCCATCCACAAGGTCGAGCGGGCAATCGGCTATGTATACTGGCTCGCAAACCACTGCGCAGGGTTCTCCACCGTTCGCATCTTCCTTGATGAAATCAAGTCGGACCTGGTTGCCATCCTCTATGCTGCGGAGATCGGCATGGAGCGGAGCGCCTACCTCCATGCGCGTAGCGCACTGGAGAGCATGGTACGACACTTTTTCTACGATACGCGGCCCGCGGTCTTCGTAAGCGAACAGCTCGATTTATCGGGAACGACGACCCGGCGCACCTGGGCCGAGCTTTTGAAAGAGATCTCGATACTTCCCCACTTCGCTCCAGCGGTGCTGAAGCACAAGAAAACCGATGCTGATGGACGCGCAGGGGCCGAGGAGCGTTCGCTGGATCGTGAACAGCGCGAAACGCGACCTCTCTTCGACGATCTCGTCGATGTTTACGACGAGGCATGCCGGTTCGTCCATGCACCCGTGACGTCCCACACGCGCAGCGCTATCAAGGGGATCCGGACTGTAGGAACGGGCGACGAGCGTTCATTGCGACTCGCGATATTTCTGTCTCGGGTTTGCGACGTCGGGATGCTGATGCTCGCCCTCCATCACCTGGGGCCCTACGTACTGATCCCACAGCCGATCAGAACGTACATGCTGAACGCGATGCAACCGCAAGGGAGGACGCGTTTCCTCGACTGCTTCAGCAGGGTGTCGCTTGGATGGGCCCGTCACCAGCGCGACGCAGCGCTCGCTACGCTGAGAGGGCGCAAACGCAAGGTCAAGGCAGTCCGAGAAGGGCTGTTCATGGAGTCATCGCGAACCTCGGTCGTTCCGCCGAATGCCGGCTCTGCCAGCGGAACCTAGCTGCCTCATACCCCCCAGGACAGGAAGCGCTGTCGGTGAAGCGCTCCTACACGGCCAGCTCTGCGGGCTGATATACGATTTCGAGAGCCCCCCTCGTACGTCCCCCGCCCCGCTGGACTCGTCCGCGCTCCCGAGCAAGGAAGTACTACGCCGCCCGCACCCAGCCGCGCGACGTCTCCTCGAAATGTTCGGTGCTCGCGATCCCGAAGAGGCCGCCTTCCGGCTGCCAGAAATACCGCTCGATATGGATCTTCCTCCCATCGACGCGGATCACATTGAAGGCGTTCTGCTCGCCTCGGCCGCGCGTGGAGGTCGCGGTCCCGGCCTGGACGATCAGCGAGGAGTGGCCGCCTGCGTCGAAGCGCTCCGCGGAGTGCCCCGTGTGGCTCATGTGCAGGTGCCCTGACAGGATGACGTCGACGCCGCAGCCCGCGATCGCCGCCATCGCCTGCCTCGCGCGCCCGACAATCGCATGGGGCGAGTTCTCGGGCAGATCGAACGGATGGTGCGTGACCACGATCTTCGTGATCTCGGGCCCGAGATCGCACATCCTCGCCTTGATCCCCCGGATCTGCCGCGCGTTGATGCGCCCCTCCTTGATGGTCAGCGAGCGCGCGGTGTTGATGCCCAGGACCGCGATCTCGGCGTCGAGGTGGAACGGCGAGAGATCGTCCGTGATGTGACTCCGGTACCGGTCCAGCGGGCGAAAAAACCGGTCGAAGAGGTTGTAGAGCGGGACATCGTGGTTGCCAGGGACCACGATCTGCGGCGAGGGCAGCGCGTCCAGGAAGGCGCGCGCCTCGGCGAACTCGGCGTCGCGCGCCCGCTGCGTCAGATCACCGGAGATCACGACCACGTGCGGCTCGAGCCCCCCTATCCGGTCGATCAGCGGGCGGAGGATGGCCTTGTCGACGCGGCCGAAGTGCAGATCCGACAGGTGCACGAGCGTTCGCACGGCGCCTCATCCCCCCAGCGCCGCGACCGGGCGAGATGGGTCCTCCTGCCGCCGCGGGCCCGCGCGGAGCTCGGACGACAGCGGCACGATGACGCGCAGCGCTGCAGGCCGCACGCGATAACAGAGCGGCGGCGTCATCCTGAGCACCTCGCCGTCCGCGGCCACGTGGAGGCGGCGGTGGGGCGCCTCCACCCGGAGCTCCGTCGTTCGTAGGATACTGAAATCGTTCGATCGATGAACGCGCCCGACGACCGCGCTGGCGATGAGCTTGAGCGTGGCGAGGCGGCTCTCGGCGTGCGCCACGCACACGCCGAGCTCGCCCGAGCACGGCGGGCGCTGGCGGCCGATGTCCACGTCGCCAAGCTTGAAGTCGTTGTTCGCGACGAACACGAACGGCGTCTCCAGCTCGACCTCCTGCCCATCCAGGACGAGCCGGAGACGGACGCGCTCGTGCCGCCGGATCCCCGAGACGGTCGACAGCGCCAGGGCTATCCACTTGTTGAGCCCATGCCGCTTCCGGAGCGCCTCGCGGCCGCGCACGATGCCGGGGTAGATGCCCAGCGTCGAGTTGTTCACGAAGACCCGGCCGTTGACCTCGCCGACATCGACCCGGACGCGCCGCCCCTCGACGAGCGTGCGCACGGCGCCCTCGAGGGTCAGCGGAACGCCGAGGTGCTTGGCAAAATGGTTCACCGTGCCGAGCGGAAGGACGCCCATCGTCTTGTCCGTCCCGGCGATCGCGGCAGCGACGGTGTTCACCGTCCCGTCGCCGCCGCCGGCCACGACGAGGTCGCAAGGCCCCCGCGCCACACGGCGGGCGAGCTCCCCGAGCTGCTGCCCCTTCTCGGCGCACAACACCTCCGCGGCGAGGCCGCTCTCTTTCAGGAGCTCCCCGAGCCGCGCGCGCTGCGCCGCCGCTCGGTTCGACCGGGAGGAGCAGTTCAGGAGGACCGCCATGGATCGATGCTTCACCGTCGCGCTCCCGGCATGGGGCAAGGGCCCATGCCCACCCGACAGCGAGAAGCAGATCGCGCGCCACCGCCCCGCGGCGAGCGGCCGCGGCGCTCCGGCTCCGCCACGCGGCGCGGGGCGTGGCGGATTGCCACGCTCGTCTCGCGCCGCGCCACAGCCGCTCCTCAGCGCATGCCGAGCCCGCCGTCCGTCTCCATCCGAGGCCAGGTGAAGAAGAACGTGGCGCCGGCGCCCTGCTCGGACTCGACCCACACACGCCCCCCCTTGCTGAGCACGATCTTCTGGACGATCGCCAGCCCGATGCCCGTCCCCTCGATGTTGTCGCGCGCGTTCAGGGTCTGGAAGATCTCCCATACCTTCCCGTGGTATCGCGGGTCGATCCCGGGCCCGTTGTCCTTCACCGAGAACTCCCAGAGATCGCCCTGCGCCCGCCCCCGCACCTCGACGCGCGCGTCGGGGCGTTCAGCATACTTCAGCGCATTGCCGATCAGGTTCAGGAAGACCTGCTCCAGCGGGACCCGCTCGGCGAGGAGCGTCGGCATGCCCGCCGCGATATCGATCGACGCGCTCGCAGGGAGCGTGAGCAGCGCGAGGACATCCTCGAGGAGCTTCTGGACGTCCACGATCTCGGGCCTGTCGCGGAGCCGTCCAGCGCGCGAGTAGCGCAGGATCCCGTCGATGAGCGCCTCCAGCCGGACCACGCGCGAGCGGAGGAGATCCATGTACTGGCGCGTCTCCGGCGTCGCCTTGTCCACGAGATCGTCCTCGATCCACTGCGAGAGGTTCGCGATCGCGCGGAGCGGCGCCTTCAGGTCGTGGCTCGCCACGTAGGCGAAGCGGTCGAGCTCCTTGTTGCTCCGCTCGAGCGCCTGGATGAGCTGCTGCGCCTTCCGGAACAGGTGCGCGTTATCCATCGCAATGGCGGCCTGGGCCGCGAGGCCGACCACCAGCTTCTCCGCCCGCTCGGTGAAGACGCCCCGCGCGGAGTGCCCGAAGAACAGCCCGCCGATGACATGCCCAGAACGGGAGACCACCGGCACGGCAAGGTAGCTGACGACAGGCAAGTGGCCCTTCGGCATCCCGTGGTAAGGGGAGCTGTTCCCGTAGCGCGGGTCCTTCGTGACATCGTCGAGCCGCACCACGCCCTCTCCATTGAAGGTCGGCGCGAACACGTCGGTGTTGCGCGGCATCGGGAACCCGGAGAAGTGCTCTCGGGGCACGCCAGAGATGGTGTAGAGCATGTAGCTCTTTCCCTCGGCGTTCGTGACATTGTAGAAGAACGCGCCGAACTGGGCGCCGCTCAGCCGGGTGGCCGCGTCGGTCACCGCCTGCACGAGCTTCTCCAGATCCAGCTCGGCGGCGAGCTGCTTGCCGGCGCGATTGAGCAGCTCGAGCGTCTCCCCTTCTTCCTGGAGCCGGTCCTCCGTCTGCTTGCGCTCGGTGATGTCGAGGACGATCGTCCCCACACCCGTGACGCGCCCGTCCTTCGCCCGCACAGGCGCGTAATTGACCAGCCAGGAGCGCGGTCGCTCCGACGCGCGCGTCGTCCCCGTCACCTCGGCGGTGAACGCCTCGCCCGTCGCCAGGACACGCCGGAGATGGGCGACGATCACGTCGCTCATCTCCGGGAGCAGCTCGGGGATCGTCCTGCCGAGGTGCGCATCGAGGGGGATCCCGTTGATGTCCGCCAGCGCCTGGTTGAGCCGCACCACGCGGAGGTCGCGGTCGATCATCCCGAGCCCCGCGGTCGTGGCCTGGAAGAAGGCGTCGACCAGCGCGCCGTCCGGGGAGGACTCGTGCAGCGCAGAGCGCTCCTGATCGAGCAGCGCAGCCCCCACCTCGCCGCACTGCAAGGACGCCGCAGCGAGCTCTGCCGCGGCAGGCGAGGCGGGGTCGGAGGGCTCCGCCGTTTCATGATGCGAATCCGTGTTCTCCATGGACCTCGTGGACACAGGCTGTCCCGACGAGCCTAGCGCTCGAGTGCAAACGCGACATCCGCCGTCTGTTGCCGTCTGTTACAGTTCGTTCCCCGCCGCCAGCGCTGCGATGCGGGCTCAGCAGCCAAATACGGCGATCGCCGCGGCCGACCGCATCCCCTGCGCGCCGGCGACGACCGGCTACCCGCCGGCGATGACGGGCCGGGCGAGACGGAAGCCCACGGCGCTGAAGCGATCCTCCGGGCGCGCGGCGAAGCGGCCTGCTGCGCGGCACACCGCGGGGGGCCCGGAGCTCCACGCGCCGCCGCGGATCGAGCGGAGCCCCGGAGCCGCCGCGTCCGCTGGCTGGAGGCGCGCGATGCGGTCGACCACCGTGGGGCCGTCGGGCATCCACAGCTCGGCGCACCAGTCGCGGATGTTGCCCGCGAGGCCCCGGGCGCCGTGGGGGCCCTCGTCCGTCGGATGGTCGTCCACCGGCGCCGGGCTCGCGGGGCCGGGGCGGCCCCCCACCATGCAGGCCCACGTCGGCTCGGGCTCGTCTCCCCAGGGGAAGAAGCGCCCGTCGACGCCGCGCGCGGCCTTCTCGCGCTCGAGCTCGCCGACGAGGCGCCACGGCGCGCCGGTGCGCGCCTCCAGCCAGGACGCGTAGGCGACGGCGCTGCGCCAATCCACCGAGGCGACCGGGTGCCGCGCCTGCTCCGCGCGCGCCTGCGGGCCGAGCACGAAGCGCCCGTCCTCGTCGCGCGCGAACAGCGGGATGTCCACGTTGCCGGCGATCGCGCGGGCCGCGCGCGGGCACGCCGCCGCGGCCTCCGCCTCGCGCCCGCGCTCGAGCAGGTCGTTCAGGAAGGCGAGGTACTCGGCCTGCGTCACCGGGTGCCGCCGCACCACGAAGCCGTCGACCCAGATCCGGCACGCCGGCAAGCCGTCGCCGGCCTGCGGATCTCCGCCGGCAGAGAAGAAGCCCGCCGGCACATAGACGTCCTCTTCGCCGAGCGCCTCCGAGGGCAGGAGGGGCACCACGAACGGCTCTGCGCCGCCCGGACGCACGCCGTCCCAGTGCTCGCCGCGGCCGATCTTCACGGGGTACCGCGCCTCGCGGTACCCGGGCGCGCGGATCAAGAGCAGGTAGCTGCCGCGCGCGAGCGGGACCTCGCAGAGCGGCGTGTGGCCGAGGAAGCCCTGGGGCTCGGCGCGGAGCCGGCGCTCCTGCTCGACATAGCGGAGCAGCCAGACCTGCGCCCCCTCGGGGTCGGTCCGCAGCGAGAGGGCGCCGGTGCCGCGGAGCAAGACCGCGTGCCGCTCGCGCGCGTGCGCCCTGAGGAACGCCTCGGCGCGCGCCGCGGCCTCGGCGTCGCGCGCCTCCTCGGCGGCCCGCAGGTCGGCCAGGTGCGCGTCGGCGAGCGCCGCGTGCGCTTCATCGAAGTCCGGGGCCTCGTTGAGCGCGGCGCGGAGCTTCTGGTGCCAGGTCGCCTCGTCCAGGGCGGCGGCGCGGTCGAGCGCGCGCGCCTCGTCCTCGAGCGCCCACCCCTGCGCCTTCTCGGCGGCGGGCGCGAACGAGTCGAGGCGCCCGAGCACCGCCTTCGCCTCGGCCCGGAGGGCCCGGGCGCGCGCGCGCAGGCCCTCGATCTGCGGCGCCAGCGCGCGCGACTCCTCGACGAGGGCGCGCGCCCGCTCGCGACGGCGGGCGCCGTCGAGGAAGCCGCGGATCTCCGCGGCGAGCACCTCGGCGCTCGCGTAGCGCGAAGGCGGCGCGCGGGCCATCGCCCGCTCGCAGATCGCGATGAGATCCCGAGGGATCTGGTCGGGGCACCGGACGGCGAGCTGCTCGGGCGACCGCTGGACCACCTGCGCCAGGACGGCCAGCGCCGTCCCGCGGAACGGGGGCTCGCCGCAGAGGAGCTCGTACAGGACGGCCCCGAGGGAGTACACGTCGCTGGGGGGCCCGAGCTGCTCGGCCTCGCCGCGCGCCTGCTCCGGGGGCATGTAGACAGGCGTCCCCAGGACGAGGCCCGCGTGCGTGTGGTGGCCGCTGTCCGGGAGCGCGTCCGCCAGCGCGCCGCGCGCGGTCGCGCGGGCGATGCCCCAGTCCATCACGAGGACCTCGCCGAACTCGCCGATCATGACGTTGTCCGGCTTGAGATCGCGGTGGAGGACGCCCTGGCCGTGCGCGTACGCGACCGCCTCGCAGACGCGGACGAAGACGTCGAGCACGCGGCGCAGCGCCTCGGGCGAGGGGCCGGCCTCGCCCGACGCGTGGAGCGCGCGGATCAGCGCGCTCAGCGTCCGGCCGCGGACCTCCTTCATCGTGAACCAGAGCTGGCCGGTCGGGAGCATCCCGCAGTCGTGGACGGGGACGATCCCTGGGTGCTGAAGGCACGCCGTGAGGCGCGCCTCGTCGAGGAAGCGCGCCCGGCCGTCCGCGTCGTCTTGCCCCTCGATGCGCAGCAGCTTCATGGCGAGCACGCGGCCCATCACGCGATCGCGCACGCGCCGCACCTCGCCCATGCCCCCGCGGCCGATGAGCCCGAGATCGTCGTAGCGGTCCCATGGCCACGCCGCGACCGGCGCGTGGACCGCCGGAGGCGCGGCGCTCGGGCGGCGCTCGGCCGCGACCGACGCGCCTCCGGTCTGCCGGGGCGCGCCCCCGGCCGCCGCCGGCGCGTCCCGGACCACGGTCTCCGGCAGCTCTTCCGTGAGGCTGCGCGCGGCGTGCTCGGCGAGCGCCCGCTGGATCTCCGCGCACGCCGAGGGAGACAGGTGCAGCTCACCCGCCAGCTTCCGGAGGAGTGCCGCGGGATCGCTCATGGGGGTCTCGCCTTCGACGCCGTTGATGTGGTCGGCGGCGCCATCTTACGCTGTATCCATGGCGGTCTTGAAGCATGAAGCCCACGGCCTTCGCGTGACGCTCCCGGCGCGCGCGCGGGTCGGCCGAGCGCGCGACTGCGCCGTGCGCCTCCGGGACCGCTGCGCCTCCGGCGAGCACGCCGTCCTGTTCTGGGACGGGGCGCGCTGGTGGATCCGCGACCTCGGCAGCACGAACGGCACGCACGTCGGCGGCCGACGGCTCACGTCCGCCGAGCGGGTCGCGCTCGACGCGGGGGCGGAGCTCGTGTTCGGCGGCGACGCCGAGCGCTGGACCGTGGAGGAGGCCGGCGCGCCCGTCACGAGCGCGCGGGCCGAGCTCACCGGCGAGGTGCGCGCGGCGGAGGAGGGCCTGCTCGCGCTGCCGGACGCCGCCGATCCCCGGGTGACGCTCTTCGAGGATCAGCACGGCGTCTGGCAGATCGAGATCGACGGGGCCACCCGCCCGGCGGTCGATCAGGAGCGCATCGAGGCCGGCGGCGCCTGGGTGCTGCGCGTCCCGCCGCAGGCGCTCGACGCCGCCGTACCGACCACCGCGTCGAGCGCGGCGAGCCCCAAGCTCCTCGGCCTCACCGTCCTGCGCTTCGAGGTGAGCCACGACGAGGAGCACATCGCCGTCTCCCTGGTGCAGGGGGAAAAGGTCATCCAGCTCGCCGCGCGCGCCCACCACGAGCTGCTCCTCATGCTGGCGCGCTCCCGGCTGCGCGACCGGGAGAGCGGGCTGCCCCCGGCCGAGCGCGGGTGGCGCTACGTCGACGACCTGCTCGGCAAGCTGCGGCTCGACCTCCATCACCTCAACGTCAACGTCTTCCGCGCCCGCCAGCAGCTCGCGCGCGCGGGCGTGCTCGACGCCGGCTCGCTCGTCGAGCGCCGGACGACGTCGCGGCAGATCCGGCTCGGCACCGAGGCGCTCGAGGTGATCCGGTACTGAACATCGGGTCGCGGCCGGAGCTCGCCGGCCCTCGCGCGTGACCGCCTGTCATCGACGCCGCGGCCGGGAGGATCCAGCTTTCCTGGCGTCGACGCCGGGTGAGGCCGCGCGGGTCGCGCGTCGTGAGCGCGCGCGTGCCGCCGCCACCGGAGCGCGGGCTGGACAGGGTCCGCGCGCTGCGATCGATGCTGTCGAGATCGTCATCCCAGGAGAGAGCGCAACCATGAGCAACGATGCAGACTCAACGTTCGGTGCGCCCGCCGCCGGCGCTTCCCATTCGACGCGCAGCCCTGCGAAGGCCAAACCGGGCTCCGGTGTGATTGCCCAGATCCCGCCGGACGTGAGGCTCAGGATCTTTTCGACCGTGGATCTCGTCCGGATCGTGGCCCTCGGGGTCAACGGTGTTTCCAATGGCCAGCTCACCTTCCAGGCGCAGACCGAGTACTGGCGGTGGGCGAGCGCCCTCACCTTCGCGAACACATTGACCTTCACGTCCGAGGTGATCCCGAGCTTCACGGCGCCGGCGCTCGACGCGTTCCTGGACGTCGTGAGCCCGAGCAACCAGTTCACGGCCCCCCGGAACCCGACCCAGGGCGACTGGACGCAGGGGACGCGCGCCGTCCCGGGGACCCGCACCGGGTACCTCTACCGGTTGCCGAGCCCCGACGACAGCCAGGTGAAGATGGGAGTCCTGTTCGAGAAGGACAACCAGACATCGGCCCTGATGGCGGCCGCCTGGTACGTGAAGACGCAGGCGCCGAGCAACGGCCTTGCATTCAACAAGAAGATCTTCACGAGCACGCTGACCCGGGTGAGCGGCACGCACCCGAACGCCATCGAGGTGGGCACCTGGTACTATCTCCTGATGGGCACGCCCTGACCTCGGGCAGGGGCGAAAGGCGGCGGGGCGGGGTCGCCTCTGGGGCCGCTCGCACGAACCGCGCGGGCCGCCTCGACCGCGCGCGCCGCCTCAGAGGAGCGGGATAGATCGCCGCTCCGGCTCGCGAAGGGGGATATGCAGCTCGCGCTGGGGCATGGGGATGACGACCCCCTCCGCGTCGAGCCGCTCCTTGAAGTGGCGCGTGAGCTCGAGCCGCACCGGGAAGAAATCGGCGGGGAGGGTCCAGGCGCGGACGAGCAGGTTGACCTTCTCGTCCGCGAGCTCGACAACGTCGACCGACGGCGCCGGCGCCGGCAGCACGCGCGGCTCGTTCGAGAGGACGTCCCGCAGCGTGGCGATGGCGTGAGCGATGTCGGCCGTGGCGCTGACGCCGATCGTGAGGTCCATGCGCCGGCGCTCCGCCCGGGTGAAGTTCTGGATCTTGGCGGACCGGACCTTGGAGTTCGGCAGCATGATCGGGACGCCGTCGAAGCTCGTCAGCTTGGTCTGGAACACGTCGATGGCGTCGACGATGCCGGAGGTCCCGTCGACCTCGATCGCATCGCCGACGTCGAACGGACGGAGCACGAGCAAGACCAGCCCGGCGGCCACGTCCGACAGCGTGTCCTTGAGGGCGAGGCCGATGGTCAGACCCGCGGCGCCGAGCACGGCGAACAGGCTCTTCGTGTCGACGCCGAAGCGCTCGAGCACGGCCATGGCCGTGACCGTCAAGACAGTGAGTCGGCTTACACTGGCCAGCAAGGGGACGAGGGTCGCGTCGATCTGCGTCCACTGCTTGCCGAGCGACCGCACGCTCCGCGCGGCCCAGGCCGCGGCCGTCCACCCGACGACCGCGATGAACAGCGCGCTCGCGACGCCGGGCCCGTGGCTCTTCAGGAGCTCGATCGGCATGCCCCACGTCGGAATCCCCTGCTCCACTGCGCATCCTCCTCGGCTTCGACGCCGCGCGCGGCGCCGCGCGCAGCCTTGCGCCGGGCTGTCTCCGCGCGCGGCCGGCGGGCGTCAACCCGCGAACGTGACGAGGCGGCGGAGCCGCTGCGCCGCGAGCTCCACGCCGTTCGCGAGGCCCCGGAGGAGGTGGGCCACGCCGTCGTCCTTCGCCGCCCGCATGGCGCGCATCGGGCGCGCCGCGAACCACGCGAGCTCGTCGGCGACCGCCTCGACGAGGGGCCTGCGCATCGAGAGCCACCGCGCGCACCACGCGGCGAGGGGCGTGTCGCCCTCCACGGTCGCGACGTACTGGAGCAGCTCGACGAGGTCGACGCCGTGCCGCATCCCGAGCAGCGTGCCGCGGTAGGACCTCTCGGTGCTGAGCAGGTAATCGGCGAGGTGATCGCGCAGGGCCGAGAAGGCCTCGCCCACCGTGCTGCCGCCCGCGCTGATGGGCAGCTCGCGCTCGCGGAGGAGCGGGCGGATCTCCGCCAGCGCGGCCTCCGCGTGGGTCGAGACCGCCCGCATGGCGTGCGCCGGCGGCACATCGCCGAGGCGCTCCGCCTCGATCCGCGGATGGATCATCGCGGAGCGCTCCGTCTGAAACAGCTCCTGGACGAGGCTCGTGAGGAACGCGCGCCCTCGCCGGCTCTCTTCCTGCGGTCCGGATTCGTCCCCCAGCAGACCGCCCTCGCCATTCGTCGCCCCGTTGCTCTGAAGTTCCTGCATGGCTGCCCCCTCTCCCCTTCTCACCGGGACGTCAGGACCCGCTCGCGGCGCGCCGCGCTCCGGTCTTCGCCCTCGAGCTCGTCTTGCGCGAGGCCCCTGCCCCGCCGCGGCGGGCCGTGCCCTGCGCGGCGCGGGAGCGGCCGCTCGTCGACTTGGCCGAGGTGCTCCGCGAGCGAGCGCTGGACGCGGAGCTCTTCTTCGCCCTCGCCGGCGCCTTCTTCGCGGCCGTGGACCCTCCGGCGCTCGCCGCGGCGTTCCGCTTGCGGGTCGCCGCCGCCTTCTTCGCCGCCGCGCTCTTCGCGGCGGCGGGCCGCGCCTTGGACGCGGCGCCTCCCTTGCGGCCCCCCTTCCTCGCCGGCTCCTTGTTCACTGGCTTGCCCACCCCCGAGCCCGACTTCTTCCCCCCGCCGGTCATCTTGTTGACGGTCGCCCAGGCCCGCCGCTCGGCCTCTTCATCGGGGACCCCGCGCTTCTCGTACCCCTCTTCGATGTGCTCGGCCTGCCGCTTCTGCTTGGTCGTGTAGCTGGATTTGTCGCCTCTAGGCATGGTGCCCTCCTTGCGCCTGCTCCACCTCGCGGGTCGGCGGCTTCATCGGAGACGCCGGCTCGCCCCGTTGTGGGAGCGTGAGAATCGCGAGAACGCGCGAACGTGGGAACGTGCGGGAAAGACAGACCGTGCGTGTGGCCCGGGTCCATCGAGCCGCGATGTCGGTTGCGTCGGTTTCGATGGATGAGCAACGGCTGTGCCGTCGGAGAGCGCGGCGCCAGCCGACGGCGGCGCGTCCGGGCCGGGCGCCCCGTCACACGCGGTTTCCCCGCTCCGCTGGTTGCCGGGTGATGGGGGCTCGTATCGTGGCAATCGGCCCCGGATGTCGAGGAACGCCTCGGTCGTACCGCGCGAGGAGCGCGGCGTGCCGGAGGGTCAGAGGGTCTCGAGGTACGCGACCAGATCGTCGAGCTGCGCTGAGGTCAGGCCGGAGACGTCACCGTGCTTGTCGCCTCCGCACAGCGGATCGAAGCGATCGCGGAGCGTCGCCGCGCAGCCGTCGTGCATGAACGGCGCGCGCCCGGAGATGCCGAGGAGCGAGGGCACCTGCAACCGCTCGCCCTTGCCCACGTCCTCGTTCCGGTTGTTGGTGAGCATCGGGCCACCGTGGCAGTCCGCGCAGGCCACCTTCTTGTCGTGGAAGAGCACCTCGCCTCGCGCCGCGGCGGCGTCGTCCTCGGGCGGCGACGCCGGGAAGGCGGGCAGGCTGTCGAGGTAACGGGCCATCAGATCGAGCCGCCTGGCGCCGGGCTGCTGGCCGCCCATGCGGGAGACGAACACCTCCCCCATCAGGCCCGCGAGATCCTGCAGGTCGCCGCTCCAGTGGAGGGGCGCCGTCTTCAGGATGCCGCCGCCCAGCGCCTGCGTCCGCCGGAGGCCCACGGGATCGAAGTCCCACGTCCGCCCGTCCTCGTGCCCTTCGGGGTGGCACGACGCGCACGCCACGGCGCTCACGCCGTTCGGCGGCCGGTGGAACATCTCGTGACCGGTATCTCTCACGCTCTCGCCCGGAAGCGCGATGGTGCGCCCGCCGAGCACCTGCAGGGCCGCAGGCTCCCGCAGCTGCACGACGATCTCACCCCGGCCGTCGAAGGCCACGGAGACAGGCTGCCCGCTCACGAACTGCTCGGTGACCTCCGGGCTGCAGCTGTCCGTCACGGCGTCGCGCTCCAGATCGTCGACGGTCGCGCTCACGACGGAGTTGTCACCGGCCCCCACCACGGCCACGCGCGCGCCATCGGGGGTGACGGCGATGTCGACCGGCAGCGAGACGTTCGGGATCGCGGCCGCGGGCTGCAACGAGGGCGATGTGTCAGGAACGTCCGCCGGATCGACCCTGCTGACCGCGCCGTGCACGATGTTCCCGTCGCAGTCGGCGGCCTGGTAATAGCCGCCTGGGCTGAGGGTGACCTTCGACGACATCGAGCGCTGGTGGACCATCAGCGCACCTCCGCCGGCGAGCGGCGCCATGCGCCAGGCCACGGAGGGCGCATAGTCCGACCTGGTGAACCCGGTCGAGTGGAAGACGGGGAGCGTGCGGCGCGAGAGCACCGCGCCGTCGGGGCCCACGACCAGCGTCTCCGCGGACCTGAAGCGGCTGACAAGGAGCCGGTCGCCCTCGACCACGACGTCGCGCAGGTCGGGGGCGAGGCGGAGCTTCCGGACGGCGGGGCCGCCGGAGGCCGGGAGCGTCACGAGCTCGCCGCCGGCGCAGGCGACGTGGATGGCGTCGAGCGAGGCGTCGTAGGCGACCCCGCGCGGCGCGCGGCAGACCTCTCTGCGCGCGATGACCGACCGCGCCTCGACATCGAGGGTCACCACCGCGCCGGCGCGCCGGAGCGCCACGTGGACCCGGCCGCTCGCGTCCTCGACGAGGCGCCCGGGCTCGTCGCCCCGCTCCAGCGGCACCTCCGCCGGCTCGCCGCTTTGGAGATCGACGATCCAGACGCGATCGCGGTCGGCGTCCGCCGCCACCGCCGTGTGACCGTCGCTGGCGACGATCAGCGTTCCGCCGCTGATGGCCGGCGGTGGCACCTCCGTCACCGTGATCTGCTGATCAGGGTCGTCGACATTCACCCCGGCCACCGGGTCGGGATCCCCCGGGCCGCACGCCGTGAGAGCTGACGAGAAAACGCCCGTGGACAAGAGCCCTGCCATGACAAGAGAACCAGAAAGGGGCAGACGCATGGGTTCCTCCGTTCGCCGCGCGCGCGAGCTCAGCAAGTCGCCGCGCGCGCGAGCTCAGCAAGAAGGATTCCAGGCAGATGTCGAGATCTGGACGGCGGCGATCCCCGCGGGCGGCTGGGCGCGCAGCGCGGCACCGGCGGACGGCGCGAGAAGGGGTGTTCGCTGGCGTGGTGCGAAGGATGTCGCGCGGCAATGGTCCATCAAGGCGCCGGCGAGGGCGTGACGAATAAGGAAGAGGGCCCAGGTTGCAGCCTGAGCCCTCGGTGGATGCTCGGTTCCGATCAGGGCGTTTCTGGCTCAGACCGGCGCATCGTCGTTTTCGAGCGGATCCTCCTCGTCCGGCGGCGCTCCGCCGGTGCTGCCACTTCCAGCGCTGCCGCTGCCAGCGGCGCCGCCTCCTCCGCCGGGCGTCTCGGTCGCCTTCTTCCTGGTGCTCCGGCTGAAGAGCCGCCGTGTCGCGATGGGCACGAGGCGCGGAATGGTCGGATCCTGCTCGTTGGCGCGCTCGAACACCCGCACGATCTGCTCTAGGAGGATCAGGTTGATGCCGTCGGCCCGGTCGAGATCGCCGCTCGTGACTTTCTGGCCTGCGGGGCGCGCAGCCGCCGTCTTCGCCGCCTGGGTGAGCTCCTGGGCGGTCTCTTCGAGGCGCTCGACGTAGTCCTGGTCAAGCCGCATCAGCTTGGCGCGCACGGCGACGGAACCCTTCTTCTGCGCGAGGTAGCGCTTGCCGAGCGCGGCGAGCAGGGTGAGCCCGCGCGCGAGCGCGCCTGGATCTTCCGCGGTGCCGACTGCCTGCGCGAGCTGCTCGCGCGCCTCCTTGCCCGAGCCGGCGACGCCGCGCAGGACCTCGTAGGCCTGGTCGCGCAGGAGCAGCGAGCGCGAGAGCCGCTCCCGCAGCGCCGCGTCCGTCGTGGCGCGCGCCGCGTCCTTCTTCTGCCCGGCGCTCTCGTGCGCCTCGAGCAGCCGCTCCAGCGCGAGCGCCTGGTCGACCGCGAGCGCGAGCAGCTCCGGTGAGAAGCCGCGCAGCTTCTCCCGCTTGTCCTTCGACGCGCTCGACCAGCACGCGTGTGCCGTCGCGTAGAGGCGGCGCAGGTCGGTCAAGACGCGCGAGGAGGCGATCTGCCGCCCTCGCTCGACGAGCTGGGATCCGGTCGTGCCGTCGAGCAATGCCTCGATGATGCCTGGCTCCGGCTTGCCGAGCCGCTCGGCCAGGGATTCGAGCGTGGGATCGTTGTCGTCGGTCTCTTCGGGACGAGAGGTAGGTTTGGCCATCAGCGCAGGCTAAGGGGGTGCGGAGCGGCATGTCGACGGGGTGGCAAGTTTTGGCCATGGCGCCAGGCCAGCCAGCGCCGGGGAGCGTGCCCGTGGATGCCGACGCGCGACGCGCAGGCGCGCGGCGCGGAACCGTCGGCATCGCGGCGAAGGGCGTCGTCATTGCGGGAGGGGGCCATCCTCATCTGAAGTGGACGTCGTCGTCATCCGCCCGGGAGACATCGTCATCCGGCCAGGACACATCGGCATCGGGACCGGGGCCCACCGGCATACGCCCGGAGCCCATCGTCATCCGGCCGCTGCCCTTCGGCATCGGGCGTCGAGCCATCGTCATCCGGCCCTGGGACGTCGTCGTCGAGGCTGGAGCCCATCGTCATCCAGCGGCGAGCTCGTCGTCATCCGAGGTGGAACCTGTCGTCATCCGGCGGAGGCCCGTCGGCATCCGCTCGCCCGCCGGCGTCGCACTCGCCGACGCCGCCGCGACCGCCGGGGGACATGCTGCCGTCGGGACACAGCGTCACCGTGGGAAGGCTCCGTCCATCGTGAGAGCGTCGATTGTTCGCTCGGCCTCGTCGTCGTCGAAGTCGCGCCGGAAGTGAACAACCAGGCCTTTGATGTTCATTGCGGCCCGACTCTCCGGGCGAAGTCCTCCATGGTCCCCCGAAGCGCGATGATGTCGCGGAGCGCACCGATGGCCTTTGTGCGTCGCCTGTAGAGCGTGGAGAGAGGTAGTCCCGCGTCTTCTGCCACCTGGGCCATCGGGATCCCGTCCAGATCGTGTGCCACGAGAACAAATCGCAGGTCCGGCTCGAGCTCGTTCACTGCATCGATGGTGCCGGCCCTGATGTCGTCCGATTCCATCACAGCAGCGGCGTCCGGCGCTGGATCGAGCACATCGATCCGATCGACGAGCTCCTCCTTCCGGCGCTGCGCACACCGGTGGTAGTGCGACGCGACATGGACGGCGATCGAATTCAACCAGCGTTCTGGCCTGCCGCGCGTCGGATCGAACCTGGGCCAGCTCTGCCAGGCGATGAGCCAGACTTGGCCTGCGACGTCGCCACGATGGCAGAGTGGGACCCCTAGCCACGCCAGCCAGCGCAGCACGGAACGCATCAGCATCGGACAAAACAAGCGGGCGTGCGCGGCGGCACGTTCGTCGTTATTCGAATGCGAGGCTTGGCTGCGCTCACCCATGGCTCCCTACTCCGGGGAGTGTCGTGTTCAGCGGCGAGCGCTCGGCTTCCTCCCATTCCTCCCAATCGGACCCGTTGGCGGTGCTCGCCGCCCCTTCGTCACGCTGTAGTGGAAAGCTCGTCAGCGTGGCGGCGCGACGTGCGAGCTCCGATCCCGTCGCGGCGCGGGCAGGGAGCGGCGACCGAAGCCGCGGCAGTGGAGGCGGCGGGAGCTTCGCCCGCGGGCTCCTGGCCGCAAGCTCGGGAGACGGCACCACGGGCGGAGGAACGTCGAGCGCACGAGGAGGCATCGTCGGCACCGAGGTCGGCCCGGGTGACGACGGCGGACGCGCAGAGCTCTCGCGCCTGGCGACGGGCTCGCCGACCGGGATCACCACGGTCTCCTCCGCGTCCGCTCGATGGTCGTCGTGCAGCCGCCACAGGCGCTCCCAGTACCGAGCAGGCGTCCCGGTGAAGGCCTCCAGCTGCCGGGCAAGGCCGGGCGTCATGGGGAGGTCGCTCCTCAGCAGCCGCTCCACCTCTCTTGGTTCCAACCCCGTGCTCTCGGCCAGCTTTCTCCTCCATGAAGGCGTCGTCGCGCAGAACGACTCGAGGACCCTCCCCGGCCAGGGGACGGGGCGCGCGCGGGCGTCTGGCAGCTCGGCGAGCGCCGCATCGACGTGACAGTCCAGGAGGCGCCGGTATCGGTCCCGCTCCCCTGCTGCCTGCTCCTTCGCATCGGTGAGGGCGGCCTCCTCGTCGTCATGCGCGTGCTCGCGCGCCTCGCGAAGCCCCCGTTCCCGTCCTAGCGCTTCGCGCGCGGTGACCGCGAAGCCGATCGCGATGCAGGCGATCATCGCGAGTCCGAGCGGCGAGACGAGCCACATCGCACCCAGCATGTCCTCCATGTTCCCTCCTGAACCGTGAGCATTCCTGTCCGACGCATGGCGGAGCTCGGCCTCGTGCTGCGCGACGACAGCACCGACCCCGCCGCTGGCTTGGCTGTTGATGGAGAGCCGGCCCGTCAGCGAAGCTGCCTGAGCATCTCTTCGCGCTCCGCGGCGAGCCGACCGCGCGGGAACTCCTCCGCATGTGCCTCGAGCAGCCGGTGCGCCTCGAGATCCGCCTCTGGGCTGCGGGCCTCAATGGCCGTCCGGGCCTGGCTGATCAGGCTCCTCTCGCGCGCGCTGATCGCCGGCTGCGCGGGCGTCGTCGAGGACGATGCACGAGGACCGATCGCCACCGACGGCACGGGCGTCGTGCTCGCTCCTGCGCCAGCCTGTCCGGCGCGGCGCTCCGCCGGGAGCGCAGGGGCCTGCTCTGCGGGTGATGCGGAGGACGTCCCCGCCTGCCTGGCGCGGCGCTCCGCGGGGAGCGGCGCCGAGCCCTGCCCCGTCAGCGCGGGCCAACCGTCATCGAGAGCCGATCGAACCCACGCCTGAAGCGTGGAAGAGGAGGTCACGGCAGCGACCATGGCGCTCATGAGCACGACGCTCGCCCCCTGCGCCAGGAGCCTCCAAGTCCAGCGGAGCAGGGAGCCAGTCCACCCCTGGCGTGGAGTGAGCCCGAACGGAACGACGCAGGCTGTCTCGTCCCATCCGCGCGAGCGTTGCTTCGCCCTCCGGCGTTGCGCCGCCTCCTCCAGCTGCTCGCGGGCTCGCCGGTGCAGCGTCTTCACGGCGTCAGGGTGAAGCCCAAGCTCCACGGCGATCTGGGTCAGCGGGATCTCCTCCAGGTCATGCTTGATCAGGATGTCCCGGTACTTCGGCTCGACACCGGCGATGAGCTCCCGCAGCACGGCTTCCCGCTGGCGCCATCTGAGCAGCTCTTCCGGCGTGGCGTGCTCGTCGTGGAGCTCCGGATCGTGAGATGGCGTCAGCACCTCTCGCCGGCGGCGCGCGCTTCGAACATGGTCGCGTGCCTGGTTGGCCGCGATCGTGACGCGGTACGGCGCGGGGTCCCCGCCTGCCTCGATCCGTCCGTCCGCGTCGAGCCCCCGCAGCAGCGCGTCCTGCGCGACGTCCTCGGCATCGCGCGCCGGGACCCCGAAGCGCCTCGCCAGGCGCCGGAAGAGCTCGAAGCTGCTGAAGGTCCCCGCTGGTTTGCCCATGCCGGTAGCACGTCTGAGCGACCCTCCCGGGGTCAGAAAAGTGAATGGTGCGGTCCATTTTGGTAGGACAACGTGCACCAGCGCGCCACCTGCACGTTCGCACAGCACACGGCGCCTAGCAGAGATGACGACATTGCTGGTTCGTGCTGAAAGTTCTCACGACAAACGCAAGCGCATGACGATTTCACCCGCCGTTGACGCCGCGCGGCTGGCGCAAGTACCGTCACGCCATGCGTTGTGCTCCACAGTTGCTCTCGATTCTCGTCGCGCTCGGGGCATCAACATGCCCTACGAGCGCAGCACGCGCCCAGGGCAGCTCATCAACGACGAGGTCGGGAGGCCACTCGACGGTGAAGGACCAGGTTCGCCGTGGCCAGAGGGCGCGCGCGGCGGGGCAATGGACCGAGGCACACGCCGCCTACAAGGCGGCATTCGATGCCGCAGACCCGGAGTCCACCACCGAGCGTGAGCGCGCGGAGATTGCCGGGGAGCTCGGCCTCTGCGAGCTCGCGTTGGGCAAATACCGCGATGCGGCCGAACACCTGGCCTGGAGCCTCGAGCAGCGCGAGGCGCTGCCGGCCGCGCTGCAGAAGCGATTCGAGGAAGGGCAGCGCAAGGCGACACCGCACGTCGCGAAGCTCCGTGTCTCCGTCGACCCGCCGGACGCCGAGGTGTTCGTCGACGGCAAAGCCGTGAGCCGCATCGCGCGCGTCTACACGCTGTTCGTCGAGCCCGGGCTGCACATCGTGCGGGCCCGAGCACCGGGCGGCGAAGATGCGTTTCAGTCCGTGCGCGCCGTGGCGAAAGCGGAGCACGAGCTCTCTCTTCATGTGCCGCGCACGCCGGTGAGCAGCGCCAAGGAGGGCGCGCCGGTGTCAGCGAACGAAACGGCGACCGCCCTGAGCTCCCCGGCGGCTGCGCAGGCGCGACCGACGAGCCCATGGGCTTCCTGGCCGGGGACGGCGCGGATAGGCGGCATCGTGGTGACGACGGCGACGGCGGCGGCCGGCGCGGTCTTTCTCCTTCGCGCGCACATCGTCCATGGCGATCTGCGCGAGCGAGACGTCACGCTTCGCGCGCAGGGGTGGACGTCACATACGTGCCGGGAAGCCAGCGCACCGGCGGCGTGCGCCGGCATTCGTGACCAGGTGAACGAGCGGGATCTGTTCGCGACCCTCGGCAAGGTGTCGCTGGCGACGAGCGCCGTGTTCGGCGTGGCGACCGCAGCCTCGTTCTTCACGGAGGTTGCCTTTTTCGGTGGTACGCCAAGGGCCACCGGCGTCCGCCTCGTGCCGGTGGCGACGAGCGAACGGGCGGGTGTGCTCCTCGGAGGCGCCTGGTGAGGGGAGTCGGGGTCATGCGTTCTGGATCCGTGGGTCGCAGTCGAGATGTCCTCCGTTCGCTGGCGTACGTCGCGCTCGGTGTGGCAGGCGCCGCCGGGAACACGGGGTGTTATTCCGACAGCTGTGCGGACAGCTACTGGTGCGAGGTTCCGCCGCCGGAGCCGGGTCCTTGTGATGGGGACCCGACGACGGCGGCGGCGCTCGACCTGTGCGGCGTGTTCGTCAGCGAGGAGGGCCACGACGACAGCCCCGGCACGAAGGACGCGCCGGTGAGGACGTTGCAACACGCGATCGGCCTCGCCGCGCACGTTCGACGCAACGACCAAGCGCCGACCCGGCGCGTGTACGCGTGCGGCGGGTTGTTCGAGGAGGCCATTTCGCTCCCCCAAGGAGTCGACCTCTGGGGCGGCCGTCTGTGTGCCGGCGGTGACTGGTCCTACGGAGGGCCGCTCGATGGCCCGAACGCATTGACCGTCATCGCGCCACCCGTGGGGATCCCGGTGCGGGTCCTCGGGGGGGAGGATGCGGTCATCGCGGGGGACGACGCGACGTCGGTGATCTTCGGCGTGCGCGCCGTGGCGGCCGACGCCTCCGCGAGGGATGGCAAGTCGTCGATCGCGATGCTCCTGGAGCATGGAGCCAGGGCGATCGTGCAGTCGAGCGTGATCCTCGCAGGCGACGGCAAGGACGGAGAGCCGGGCGAGGACGCGCCGAGCTTCCGCGCGACGGCCGGCGTAGTTGGGAACAACGGCGCGGACGCCTGCACCGCGGACGCCGCGCGGGGCGCCCTTCCGGTCGTGACCGTGTGCGACGACGGGATCGAGTCGACGGGTGGCGAGGGGGGTCGTGGAAGCCTCGAGACGGGTAGCGACGGGACGTCAGGACTGCCGGAACCGGTCGGGACTCCGGATAACCGCGGCCTAGGTGGTAGTGGCGCGTCCAGCATGGCGTGCAAGGAAGGCGAGCCGGGGGCAAAGGGCGCCGATGCGGAGCGCGCTGCCGGAGCAGTGGATCCTGGTCTCCTGGGCGTCGACGGATGGATCGGCGTCCGCGGGGAGAACGGGAAGCCAGGCGGCGTCGGTCAGGGCGGCGGCGGGGGTGGCGGCGGCAAGGGGCGCGACCCCGCCAGGGACGCGTGTCAGACAGGTCGGCCGCCGGGCGGTGCGGCCGGCGGATCGGGCGGCAGCGGCGGGTGCGGGGGCAAGGGGGGCAAGGGGGGCGACTACGGCGGCGCGAGCATCGGGATCGTGGCCTTGCAGGGGAGCTTCCTCACCGTCGACGCCAGCACGGTCCTCGGGGCCAAGGGCGGCAACGGCGGGGTCGGCGGAACTGGCCAGTGGGGAGGCTTTGGCTGGGACGGCGGCAATGGTGGACGCGGTTCTGATGTGGCCGTCTGGGCGCGCGGGTGCCACGGCGGCCTTGGCGGCGAAGGCGGTCGCGGGGGCGACGCCGGCGGCGGTCTCGGGGGCCACT
Source organism: Sorangium sp. So ce693 (assembly GCF_051521375.1). NCBI lineage: Bacteria > Pseudomonadati > Myxococcota > Polyangiales > Polyangiaceae > Sorangium > Sorangium sp. So ce693. Next base: position 13,188,034 of record NZ_CP150347.1, on the reverse strand, counting down.
CGTTCGGCATCGGTTCCGTGGGCGCCTCCGTGGCCATCTTGGAGAACGCGACGGTCTCGCCCGGACAGGCCGGCACCGGGGGGCTCGGCGGCAGTGCATCCCCGGAAACCACGTTCGGCAACGGGGCGAATGGGACTGCGCTGTTCTGGTACCGGTTCGATGCACCAGATCCGGAACCGCCTCAATGAACTGCCCCGTGCTGGCACCACACGCCAGGAGACGCACATGAGAAAGAGCACCGCGGCTGCCTTGGTTCTTCTGCTGTCCCCGTGGGCGACCGGCTGCGGGACTGTGCCCAACGTGAACGACCCTGGCGTGACGCCTTGTGAAGGTACCTCGTGCGAGGGCGAGCCGCCCCCAGAGTCGGTCTGCGTGGAGCACATCGCCGCCGACATTCTCGACGACGGCTGCGGCGTGTTCCTTGCCGGAAACGTCGGTGGCGGAGACGACAGGAACCCCGGCACGAAGGCGAAGCCGGTGTACACCATCGAGCGCGCCATCGAGCTCGCGCGCGCTGAACGAGGGCGCGTGTTCCTCTGCAACGAGGGATTCATCGTGAGTCAGTTTAGGGTACCCTCCGGCGTGGATCTTCTTGGGGGCTTCCACTGCCAGAAATGGGTGCGCGATCCCCTGCGCCCATGGACCCTGTTGAATGCCGAGCGGTTCGACGGCCCCATGGGGATCGTCGAGCCCGCGGGCCCCGAGGACAGCGGGGCCGCGGACGGGGTCTCGACGCTCGCCGACCTCCACTACACCTCGTGGGGCCCGATCGGCTTGCTCGCTCAGTCGAGCACGGCAGTGGAGATCCTGCGGAGCGAGATCTCCGCCAGCCAGGGGAATGGAGGCCGTGCTGGCGAGCAGTGGCCGACCAGGCAACCGGACGGACCGGATGGCATGTTCGGTGGGGACGCGTGCCTGGCGGCCGTCGTCGCCGGCGGGCCTGCGACCGTGAACCAGTGCGCGAGCGGGCTCACGAGCGTTGGCGGCAAGGGAGGGGACGGGCTGCCCGACAGCGCCGAGGATGGAGGCGACGGGGAGCCCGCCTACGCTTCGCCATCACGCGGCGGTCTCGGGGAGCGGGACAACCGCAGTTGCTCCGATGGATTCACTGGTGGCTCGGGAACTCCGGGAACGCAGGGCGCGCCCGGCAAGGGTATCGGGCGCCTCACCGAGACAGGATGGGAGGGCGACACGGGGGGCGAGGGTACCTGGGGCACGCCGGGCCAGGGCGGCGGCGGTGGCGGCGGTCGCTGGGGCGGGCTCGCCCGGTGCGGCGCGGCCTCAAAGGGTGGCCCAGGAGGAGGCTCGGGAGGAGCCGGCGGTTGCGGAGGCCGAGGAGGCCGCGGGGGAGCGAACGGTCAGCCGTCCATCGGCGTCCTCGCGCTTCACGCCAGGGTGACCGTGCGCGACACCAAGATCACGGCGAAATATGGCGGCAAGGGCGGCGACGGCGGGGAACCTCAGGACGGCGGCCGAGGCGGCCGAGGCGCACCGGGCGGAACGCTGGGGGATGAACTCGGCGCCTGTTTCGGCGGCCGGGGCGGCCAAGGAGGGCCCGGCGGCTACGGCGGTCCCGGGCGCGGCGGCGACTCGATCGGCGTCGCCTACCTCGACGAGGACCAGCTCACGCTCGAGGGCGTGACCATCGAGATCGGACAGCCGGGCAAGGGCGGCACCAGCTGGAACCACGATGGCAGCACGACGGTGGGAGAGAGCGGCAAGGCCCATAAGACGCTGCGGTTTCCCGAATAGTCGCAATCACGTTCCGGGAGGACGACGGCACGGACCTCCATGACGGCTACGATAGTCCATGCGGTTTACGACCAGGTCAACCGCGGCGCGCCGCCCTCGACCAGGTGGACATCGACGTTGCCGAGCTCGCCGGCATCCACCTCGACCCCGCGGCCGCTCCCCCGCCAGGCGCCTCCCCAAGCGAGCGGCGCCGTCTTGCGGGGTACAGCCGCCCTACCACGTCAGCGACGGCGCCGGATGCCGAGGACGACCGCGGCGCCCATGCCGACGAGCACGAGCACGGCCACGCCGACCCACGCCCAATCCCAGGGATCCGAGCTAAAGGAGACGGCCACCGCGCCGCACCCGGGAGACCACGCTCTTCTTTTCATCGGGCAGCCCATCCCCTCATAAACCGCTCCCTTCAGTCCGCCGGAAGGTGCGGACCCCGCCGCGGTGCTCCTCGACGCCGCGGCCCCGCTATCTGCTCGGGCGCCGTGTACGTTCGCGCGGTCTCGAGGTTGCCGGCGTCCGCCGCGACGTGGCCGAGATCGACCAGGTCGACGGCCATAGCCCCCGAGCTCGCCGACGTGCGCCTCGACCTCCGCGCCCGCGCCGCCGCGGAGCGAAGCCGCCGCGCTCGCCTCGAGCTCCTCGCCAGCGGCGCGGCACGAGCTCGGCCAGGTCGACGGCGGACGCCTAGGGGAAAGGGCTACACCGGATCTACGAAAGTCCATGCGACCGAGAAGAGGCATATGTTGATCGTCGCCTTGCCCATAGACGCCCCGTCCATCGCCACATCCGGTACCACCTCGTTCCCGAGCTCCGACGGGATCGGTCGGTAGCCGGGATAGGTGTCCTCGATCTCCCGAGCGATCTCGCGCGCTACCGGCCTCTCCTCGGGGATGCCGGGCAGGTGGATCCCATAGTACGGCCCGAGCAAGGACACATGGAAGCTGAGCGCCGTTTGGTCGGTGAGCCAAACTCGGGCCGAGTACGCCGGGTCGGCCCCCCCGGACAACAGGTGGAGCGACTCGTTTTGAAGGCCATATCGATCCCCCAGGCGGCGGATCATCGCTTTCCACGTTGGGTACTCCGCTCGCCCGCGGCTTGCGGCTTCCACTAGGCGGCAGTGCTCCTCCGTGTCGTCGTAGAAGGGCTCGTTGGGAGGTACGTGGATACGTGCGAAATTTTGCACACCCCGCGGGTAGAAACAGTAAACGACGCCGAGCAGCTCGGAGCGAGTTATCACCATTATTTCGTCACCCTGGCACCGAGCCGCGGATACTTGGATTTGAACGTCGCCAGCATCTCGTCGATCAATCTATCGCAGAAGGCCGCCTGCGGCAGGTAGTAGTCCATGCGGTTTGCGACATCCTCTGCGATCTCCTCGCTGAGGCTGGCTGCGCGGCTTGGATCGATTCGCCCCATCAACTCGGTCCGGAGCGGCATTTGGATGGTGAGAGGGCAGCTCCAGCTCTCGATCTTGCGCGGGGTCGTGAGTCTCTTGAAGTTCAGTTTCGCCCTGGCCTCTTGCCACCCTCCGCCCTTGCCCTCGCCATCGTCCTCGACAATGGTGACAAACTTGAACTCCGACGGCTTAAAATCTACATATACCCATGGGGCCATCCCAGGCGGCGGGCACTTCGAGCTGCACGCTTCGCTACAGCTAAAGAAGGTCGCGCCGTCTCCGGCTATGTCGCCGACTCCGAGGCACGGATCTGGCGGGCTCTCCGGGCTATCTGCCGGCCTCTCCGAGCTGTCGCTCGGGCTCTCCTCCTCGTCTTCGTCGTCCGTTTTGTTGCACTGCAGCTTGCGCTCGCTACCGTACTGCGATCCGCTCGGCGGCGCATCCCCGAAGTCACCCGACGCGACGGAGGTGATGACGGGAACAGGCGGTCCGACTGGTCCACCTGCACCTGCACCCCTCTCCCACTCCTCGCGGGGATAGCAGTCTCCTACCGTCCAGTTGCATGCCGCTAGCACGCAGATGAGGACGGCCACAATCGGCAGCAGAATTCCTTTTGTGTTCATTTTACACTCCATCGAAGCACGGGACCGGCGACCACAAGCACCGACACATAACCTGGAAGCACAAGACTGCTCCCGCCGACCCAATCCACATTAGCGCTCACCGAAACGCCGAGCGGTCCGGCAACGTACGCGTTGGTTTGCGCATGGGCGCCTGCCGCCATCCCGGCAACGTGCCCACACATTGTACGTCCGCAAGCCGGCATGAAGTAGCCCGCGACCGAGGGCCCCGCACTCAAGTCGCCGTTCTCCCAACTATATCCGAGGGCAACGATGGTGCTGTTGTAGACACCAGCTCCACCTATCTGGATTGGGGGCACGACACTGAACAGATCGCGAAGACTAAACAGGAGATCGCTCTTGATGCGCCACGATATTCCCGCATGCGGGCTCACCGCGAGGCGCGTCGTGGTGCCAGCCTGGAGCCATCCGAAGTTAATTCCGGCGTTCACCTCGGATGCGTCTGCTTGCATCGGGACGACACTGAGGACGAGAGCGATCCCTGTCGCCGAGTAGACCTGCCGGCCTGTCGTCCTCATCGTCTTCTTCCCTGTCTTCCGAAATATGCGAGCAACGTGGCGACGCGGGCCATTCTTCTGATCACAGGATCGGCGTCAAACGGAATCTAGACGAGAACACCACACGGACCAGGGGTCGCACCGTCCAGAGCGTACTCCAGTGCGCAGCTGCCTGCGCGGCTCGCGTGCTCGTCAACCTGCCGGCACGGAAGCCCGTCCATGTCGCGTCAGAGCGCACGGACGGCCTTGCGCCCCGGGGTTGCACGACGTCGCCCGCGTGCCACGGCCACGACCCACCGCGACGCCCTGGGCAGGCCACCGCCGCGGTTGACGGTGCGCCGGCGGTCGCGCGATCTGCGCTGTACGACGTCGCCCGAGCGGTTGACGGGGCGGCCCACGAGGGACTGGACGGCGGGGGCCAAGGCGGCGACGGCGGCTACGGCGGCCCCGGGCGCGGCGGCGACTCGATCGGCATCGCCTACCTCGACGAGGACCAGCTCACACTGGAGGGGGTCACCTTCGAGATCGGGCTGCCGGGCCCGGGTGGCACGAGCTGGGAATGGACTGGCGACGTGATCACGGGGGAGGACGGCATCGCCGTCAAGACGCAGCGCTTCCCTGAATAGGATCACGACACATCAGGCGAACTCTGTAAACGATGTGAACGGCATACGCCTCGGGCGATCCGCCATATCATGTTCGCGGTAACTTCCGCCGCTGGCGACCGAGGCAGCGACGCCTGTCGTCGCCGCGCTCCAGCCGATCGCAGCGACGGCACTGCCGACCGGAAGGAGTGAGCGTCGCCTTCGCGGATACACACCCCGAGTTGCACGACGGCGCCCGCGAGCGCAGCCCGTCGCGCGGCGACGCGAGCAGGCAGGCGCGAGAGGGCACCGACGGTGGCGCGCCTGGAGCTCCACGACGGCGCCCGCGGGCCTGATGGTGGCAAGGTGGACAGCCGCGCGGAGCTCCAGGAGCACGACTCCAGGCCGCGGCGCCGAGACCTCGCTCCCGGAACGCGCCGGCGAGGGCCCCGAGCTCGTGCGGAGCTTCTGCCTGGAGGACTGGAGGAGATGATGCCTGCCGAGGTGCGAGCCGACCGAGCTCCCCCCGGCGTTCCTCGTCACTCGGCACCTCTTCGTTCTTCATCTCGACCGACTTGACCGATTCTGCCGCTTTGCCTCTGTCCGCTTCAAAGCGCATTACAAGGGTAAGCTCGCTCGCGCGTCTATCTAAGGCTCGCTTCGCTGAGGCTCGCGAGGCGAGCGGGCACGGCGCGCGCCCCTGCCCTGGCTCGCCTGCTCTCGCGTTCGGGAAGGCACGGTTCTGGCTGTTTGAACCTTCACGAGAGGGGGACGATGATCTATGATGTGACCGGCACTTCTGATCGATGCCAGTTTCGTAATGGGATACATTGCCGAGCAAGGCGACAAGGGGCGCAACTACGGAAGAAGGTGCCGAGCCGCACACGGTGACAATTGTCACTTTCCATTCGGTAAAGGTCCTGCATCACTGTGCATATGATGGCAATATCCGTCACAGGAGGCGTCGTTGAGTAGCGTAGATGCGAAGCTTGCAGCTAGCGCTGACACGGCTGTGGCCATTTTCAATGGGGAAGGGCTGCTTCAAATGCTCGTGTGGCGTTGCGTGTTCGCCAAATACGAGGAGCATCTGCTCGATGGCCTGGAAGAGCTAAAAGACGGCCTTCGTCGGTTCATGGCGCTGCGCGACCAGGGGCTAACCCAGGGTGGTCCGCAGAGGGTCACAAAAGGCGACATCCAGCGCCTTGAGCGGATCTCGTCGCTCGTGCAACAATGGCTCGCGGGCGGCGAACTGTCGCCGGAAGTTGAGGAGCTCGCACGGCAGCTGTGGGGTGTCCTCGCAGACCCCGGCGCTGGCGTCCAGATGCTCCCTCCGCCTTGACGACGGCTTCATCGAGTTCGGCGTCCATCGGCCAAGCCGAGCCCCTCCACATGCTCTATCGCGAGGCGGCCGGCGTCGACTCCTGCGGGCCGGCGATGGCTACGTGGTCCTGCGACGTCGGCGCGCCGGTCCGCACCGACCGGAAGGAGTGAGCGTCGCCTTCGCGAATGCACACCGCGAGTTGCACGACGTCGCCCGCGAGCGCAGCGGCACCGCGAAGCGCGGATGCAGGTCGAGCCCGCCGACGACCGCGATGCGCCCGTCCCCCGGCACGTCCGCCCGCCGCGCCTCCGGCCCGAACACCCGCTCGATCTCCCTTCGCAGCTCCACCGAGCCGCGCTCGTTCGCGCGCCCAGCCCACGCCACGGTCGCGTCAGACGGCAGCATTCCCTCCTCAATGGGGCTCTCCTTCAGGATCCTCACGAGCCGCGCCGCCGGGTCGTCCGGCGCCACGCCGGCCAGCTCGATCGGCCCGCCGGCCTGCTTCATCAGCCGCTTCCACGCGAGTTCCAGCGACGCCGACCAGACGAGGTTCATGCCGGGCTGGTGCGGGACATCGAGCTGAGGGCATACGATCGTGCCGGGGGTGGAAACGGGCGCGGGCGAGCTCACGGACATGGGAGCGCTCCTTAGGGGATCGGCGGTGGGCGTCAGCATATGCCGCATACGCCGCGCGGGGGCGCTACCTCTGGAATTTGCTCGGCATGCCCGCGCGGCTCGAAGCGGCGTACGGGGCTGTACACGAGATCGGGTACGACGGCCGCAGCGACATGGTGAAGGTGGCCGGCCCGCTCGGCCGCCACATGGAGCCAACCGCCGTCCGCAGCCGGCCGCGGTCAGCGGTAGTCGCCGTACCCCAGCTCGTGCTCAAGCTTGACCAGCTTGTTGTACAGGCCGATCACGAGCAGAGATGGCGCCCACTGGCCGATGAAGTTCGCGATCTGCTTCTTGCCGGCGAGCATGCAGCCGGCCGAGACCGCCATCGAGCCGATCGCCAACCCGAGATAAGTACCGGACGGAATCCTGCCGGTCCTCTCCTCGATCTTCGTCGTGATCCTGCCCTCTTCCTTCTGGACCATCTGCTTCTGCATCATTGGCTCGGTGGTGGTCATCGTGGATCTCCTTCCGCAGCGCCTGGCCGGCGCTGCCGTGGCCGGCGCTGCCGTGGCCGGCGCGTGCCGGTGCGACGACCGGGCCAGAAATGAGGGCGTCCGGACGAGAACAAACCGCGCAGCGCTCTCTTCTGCCGCCGGCGCTGCGGCGCGCTGTGACCTCCAGTCGATCGCCGCCCGAGCGAAGCGCAGAGGGCGGCGACAGCGACGATGGCCGGGCTCGATCGCGCCCGGCGCTCACTGCCACACCGATGCACACGCCGGCCGGCAGACTGCTCGATCGCCGACCTCCGGCGCCGGCTCTGCTCGAGCGCCCGCGCCTCTCAGATCCGCGCCGTCACCGCGCGCAGGATCTGCCGCTGCGCCGCCGCGAACACGAGGAGCACAGGCAGGCTCAGGATCACGTTGCCGGCCATCACGAGGTGCCAGCGGACGCCGGTGCCCTGCTCCCGGAGAAGGGCGATCGCGAGCGGCAGCGTGCGTACCTGGTCGTCGGTCGTCATGACGAGCGGCCAGAAGTAATCGTTGTAGTGAAAGACGAAGCTGAACAGGAACAGCGCCGAGAGCGTCGGCCGCAGCATCGGGCCGAGGATCAGGTAGACAATCCTGAGCTCGCCGGCCCCATCCATCCTCGCCGCCTCGATGATCTCGTCAGGGACCGAGAGCAGCGCCTGGCGCACGAGGAACGTGCCGAGCGCGCTCACCCCGAAGGGCAGGATCAGCGCCCCGAACGTGTTCACGAGGCCGACCGAGCCGAGCATCGTGAAGACTGGCACGAACGTCACCTGCGCCGGGATGAGAAGGCACGAGAGCACCAGGACGAACGCGGCGCTCCGCCCCGCGAACCTGAGCTTCGCGAGCGCATAACCGGCCGGGAGCGCGAGGGCGATCTGCAAGAGCGCGATCGCCGTCGCCATGAGCACGGTGTTGACGAAATACCGCATCACCGGCACCGCCTGGAGCACCTCGCGGTATGCGCCCAGCTGGAAGGCCTGCGGCAAGGGGTAAGCCGGAGCGCGGGTGATCTCGGGCAGCGTCTTCAGCGAGGTGATCGTCATCCACGCATAGGGCCCGAGCCACACGATCGCCACCACGAGGAGCACGGCGTCCGAGGCGAGGCGGCGCGAGCGCGAGTTGAAGAGCCCCGCGCGGGCGCCGCCGCTCTGCCCCGCCGTCACGACGGCCGCCTCCCCTCGCGCGGCGCGCCCGCGCGGAGCGCCCAGAGCTGCAGGACGGTCAGGAGGAGCAAAAAGACGAAGAAGATCACGATCATGGCGCTGGCCCGGCCCACCCGCAGGTTCACGAAGACGTGCTCGTAGATCGCGTAGACGAAGAGGGTCGTCGCTTTGACCGGCCCTCCCTGCGTCATCACGCGGATCACGTCGAACGCCTGAAAAGAGAGGATGAGGCTCGTCGTCGCCACGAAGGCGGCGCTCGGGCGGAGCAGCGGCCATGTCACGTGGCGGAACCGCCGCCACGGGCCGGCGCCGTCGAGCGCGGCCGCTTCGTGGAGCGCGCGGGGGATGTCCTGGAGGCCGGCCAGGAAGATGACCATGGCATAGCCGGTGATCTTCCAGACGCTCACCGCGGCCAGCGCGAGCAGCGCCGAGCGGGGATCGCCGAGCCAGCTCATCGTCGGCAGGCCGAGCCCGCGGAGCGCGGCGGTGAAGAGCCCCTCGGCGTCGAGGATCCACATCCAGAGGAGCGCCACGGCGACCCACGACACGACATAGGCGCTGAACACGGCGCCCCGCACGAAGGCATAGACAGGCCCAGGTCGATCGAGCGCCACCGCCAGCGCGAGCCCCAGGGCGCCGGAGAGCGCCACCACGACGGCGCTGTAGCCGAGCGTGCGGAGCAGCGTGCCGGCGAGCTCGCCGCTCCCGACGAGGACCTCGTAGTTCCGGAGCCCGACGTACCGCGGGGGCGTGAGCAGGTCCCACGTGAAGAAGCTGTTCTTGGCCGCGAGCAGGAGCGGGATCAGGAAGAACACCGCCAGGAAGGCCGCGGTGGGCAGGAGGAGCAGGTAGGGCGAGAGGGGGTGTTTGGGCTTCATCGCTCTCGCGCCGCGCGGACGGCCTCGGAGAGGGTCTCGGCGGCGTCGCGCGGGGCGAGCACCGCCTCTTCGAGCCGGGGCTGCACCGCCTCGCGCTGGACGCGGAACAGCTCCGGAGACCACGGCCAGGGCGCGGCGTGCGCGAGCTGGTCCACGGCGACGCGGTCGTTCGGGTGCGCGGCGTAATAGCCATCCTGCCTGAGCACCTCGAGGCCGCGGCGCGAGACGGGGATGTAGCCCGTCCGCGTCGCGAACGAGTTCGCCTGCTCCGGCTGCATCATCCAGCGCAGGAACGCGAACGCCGCCTCCTGCGCCGCCGGCGCGGCGCCCCGCGGCATCACGAACATCGTCCCGCCCGTGGGCACCGAGGCGCGCACGTCGCGCGGCAGCGGGGCCGCGCCCACCTCGAACTTCCCGGCGCCCGCCTGGCTCGCGTTGTCCTCCAGGTACCGGAGGAACGCGGTCGAGGTCCAGATCATCGCGACCCGGCCTGCCAGGAAATCGGTGTTCGTCACCTGCCACGCGTTGTAATCGCGCCCGGGCGGCGGCTTCATCGTGCGGTCCTCGTGCACGAGGGTCTGCCAGAACCGGAGGGCGCGCACGCCCGCCTCCCCGCCGAGCGTGGGCGTGCCGTCCGGGGCCACGACGTCGCCGCCCGCTTGCCCGACGAGCGCCGCCCAGAACCACCAGTCGATCGGGCACTCGAAGCCCCACCGCCGCGTGCTCGCGCCGTCGCGCACGACGAGCCGCGCGGCCGTCGCGCGCAGCTCGTCCCAGGTCGTCGGCGGCGACAGCCCGAGCTCGCGAAACACATTCCGGTTGTAGTAGGCGATCGGCGTCGATCGGTTGAACGGCAGGCACACGAGCGGGCGCTCGCCGCCGCCCACGAACGTCCCCGACTGGCCGAGCGCCTCGACCACGTCGAGATCGCCGCCTGGGGCGTCGGCGAGGAGCCGATCGAGCGGCTCGAGCACGCCCGCCTCGGCCAGGTAGGGCACCACCTCGCCGACCACGTGCGTCAGGGCGGGCGCCGCGCCCGCCGCGAGCGCGGTCCGCAGCTTGGCGAGCGCCTCGAAGTAGTCGCCCTGGTACACGGCGTCGATGCGGTAGCGGCCCTGCTCGCGGTGGAACTGGTCGACGAGCGACAGGAGCACCTCGCGGTTCTTGCCGCCGTAGGCGAACCACAGCGAGCCCTCGATACGCCCGTCGGACGCGCGCCGCGCGCAGCCGATCGATCCCGCCGCGGCTGCGGCGAGCGACGCGGCGAGCGCCCGGAGCGCGTCGCGCCGCGAGCGCACGGCGCGGCCTTCCCCGTTCATGACGCCGCCCGCGGCGGGGCGATCCGGGCGCCGGAGCCGGCGTCGAACCAGAGCACGTCGCGCGGATCGAGCCGCGCGCGCACCGCCTCGCCCGGCGCGGGCGTCGCGAAGCCGTGCGCCCGCGCGCGCAGCCGTGTCCCGCCCGCGTCGAGGTACAGGAACGTCTCGGCGCCGAGCGGCTCGGCCACGACGACGCGCGCCTCGACCTCCACCTCGCCCTGCGCCCCGGCGTCGCCGCGCGCCCCCGCGCCGTCCTGCGATCCGAGCCCCGGCGCGACGCGCAGGTGCTCGGGCCGCACGCCGGCGATGGCCCGGTCGGGGAGCGCCACCCCCGGCGGGGCGGGCAGCGTGAGCGCCGCGCCCTCGTAGCGCTCGCCGGAGCGCTCGAGCGGGAGGAGGTTGATCGCCGGCGTGCCCAGGAACCCGGCCACGAAGGTGTTCGCCGGCGCCTCGTAGATGGCGCGCGGCGGGCCGACCTGCTGGAGCTCGCCGGCGCGGAGCACGGCGATGCGGTCGCCCATGGTCATGGCCTCGACCTGGTCGTGGGTCACGTAGACCGACGTCGTGCCGAGGCGGCGCACGAGCGCCGCGAGCTCGACCCGGAGCTCGGCGCGCAGCGCGGCGTCGAGGTTCGAGAGCGGCTCGTCGAAGAGGAACGCCGCGGGGGCGCGCACGATCGCGCGCCCCATGGCGACGCGCTGGCGCTCGCCCCCCGAGAGCTCGCCGGGGCGCCGATCGAGCAAGTGGCCGATCGCGAGCAGCGCCGCGGCCTCCTCGACGCGGCGCGCCCGCTCCTCCCGCGCGACCCCGCGCATCCTGAGCGGGAAGCCCATGATGTCGCGCGCGGTCATGTGCGGGTAGAGCGCGTAGCCCTGGAAGACCATGGCCACGTCGCGGTCCTCCGGCGCGACGCGGCTGACGTCGCGCCCGCCGATCGAGACCGTGCCGCCGTCGGGGCTGTCGAGGCCCGCGATCAGCCGGAGCGCCGTCGACTTGCCGCAGCCCGAGGGGCCGACGAGGACGAGCAGCTCGCCGTCGTCGACGTCGAGATCCAGGCCGGCGAGCGCGGGGCGCTCGGCGCTCGGGAACCGGCGGGTCAGGCCTCGGAGCGAGAGGGTGGCCATGGCAAGAGCTCAGGTGGCGAGCAGGACGAGCCCGGGGATCGAGTCGGCGACAGCGAGCAGCTTGGGGCTCGGGGAGACCGCGACGGGCACCCGGGCCGTCCGGAGAAGGGCGGCGTCGTAGGCGCTGTCGCCGAAGGCCGCGAGCACCGCGAGCTCGGGGAAGATGCGCTCGAGGGCGCGGGTCTTCCCCTCGCCGTAGGTCGCGGGCGCGCCGAGCTCGGGGGCGATCCGGCCTTCGCGGACGGCCGGGGTCATCGCGGCGATGCGCTCGGGCGCGACGCCGAGGCGCGCGACGGCGCGCTCGATCACGGCGCGAGGCGACGCCGAGACGACGTACACCGGGACGCCGCGCGAGCGCGCCCAGTCGAGGATCGGCAGCAGCGCCGGGCGGATCCGCCCGGCGTGGCCCTTCTCCTCGAGCACGCGGTCGACGAGCGCCGCGAGCTCGTCCTCGCGCCACCCCGCGAAGGCCCAGGCCATCATCGCGAACGCCCTGTCCTCCGGGTAGCGCTCGGCGTTGAACGCCGCGTAGAGCGCGCTCGCGATCTCGTGCGCGCCGCCCTCCGCGGCGACGCCGAACGCCTCGGCCTCGCGGCGCAGCGCCGCCTCCGCCTCGGGCCGCGCGAAGCGCCCCGCGAGGAACGCCTCGAAGAGGTCGACGCCCACGTCCCCCTCCCAGAGGGTGCCGTCCGCGTCGAACGCGAGCGCGGTGCGCGTGGCGTACGTGCCGTGCGCGGCCTCGATCCTCCGCAGGATGTCGGTCGTGCTCTCGCGCGGGATCGTCGCGCTGCCGTCGAGGTGTGCCGCCGTCATGGTCTCCCCGGGGCCGGACGCCTGGTCCGACCGAGGCCTACGCCTACTGCGGCGCCCGCGTCGCGTCACGCGTGTCAACGTCGCGTCACCCGGCAGGAACACCGATCACGTCGAGGATCCGAGAGAAAACAACAGGGAGACGGGGAGACGGGGAGGCGAAGAGGAAGAGAAAGAAAAATCTCCCCTTCTCCTCGCCTCCCTGTGAAAGCTCTGCTGTTTATCGAGGTTCAATCTGCTCGGCGCGCCAGGGGGCGTCACCGCGCCTTCTCGAAGAGGGAGTGGTGCAGAACGCCGACCGCCGAGGCGACGTGCGCGTCCTCGATGACCATCGACAGGTTGACGCTGCCCGTGGCGTAGCTGAGCATCTCGACGTTGACGCCGGCCTGGGCCATCGCCTCGAGCACCTGCGCGGCGACGCCCTTCTGCCTGGGCATGCCCTGGCCGACGATCACGAGGGTCGTCCGGTTGGGCAGGACCTCGCAGGCGCCGAACTGCTCGAGCTCGGGGAGCGCGCGGCTGAGCTTCCCGAGGTCGTCGGTGGTCATCGAGATCGAGACCTCGGACGTGGTGATCACGTCGATCACGACCTCGTGCCGGGCCAGCACCGCGAGCACCTGCGCGAGGAAGCCGACCTCGCCGAACATCCGGGTCGAGCTGATCTTGAGCACGACCTGCCGCTCGCGGTACGCGATGCTCGTCACGGCCGGGGACGCGGCGTCGGTGTTGAAGTCGATGACCGTGCCGGGGTGATCCGGCCGGTTCGTGTTGAGCACCCGCACCGGGATGCCCTTCTCCATGGCGGGCAGGAGCGTGGAGGGGTGCAGGACGCGGGAGCCGAAGAACGCGAGCTCCGCGGCCTCTTCGAAGCGCATCGTGGGGATGTTCCGGGCCGTCTTCACGACGCTCGGGTCGGCGGTCATCACGCCGTCGGTGTCGCTCCAGATCTGCGCCTCCTCGGCGCCGAGCCCCGCCGCGACCAGCGTGGCCGTCAGGTCGCTCCCGTTGCGGCCGACGGTCGTGATCTCGCCGGCCTCGTTGCGGCCGACGAAGCCGGTGACGATCGGCACGATCCCCTCGGGGACGCGCTCGGCGAACATGGCCTTGATGCGGGCGTCGAAGCCGGGCAGCGGGCGCGCGCGGCCGAAGTTCGCGTCGGTGACGAAGCCAAGGTCCCAGACGTCGTAGGCGCGGGCCGGCACGCCGCTCCTCGCGAAGAAGTCCGCGATGCACCGCACGGCCATGCGCTCTCCGAAGCTCGCGATGTAGTCGAGGCTCCTCGGGCTGAGCTCCTTGACGAGGCTGATGCCGCGCAGCAGATCGGCGATCTCCTCGTAGAAGGGCGCGAGGAGCTCGGGCGCGCAGCCGAGCGACTCGGCGACCGCGCGCTGCTTGTTCACCGGGACGGAGGGATCGAACCGCCCCGTGGCGGCGGCCTTGGCGGCGTTGATCAGCGCGTCGGTCATGCCCTTGTGAGCGGAGCTCACCACGACGGGGCGGCGGGCCAGGCGGGCTCTGACGATGTGAAGAACCTTCTCGATCTGCGCGCGGCTCTCGACCGAGCTGCCGCCGAACTTCATGACGATCATGCGCGTGCCTCCATGGGCCAGCTGGGCCCGGTGGGCGCGAGAATAGTCGCGGTCGGCGGTTAGGCGAGCCCGGCCTGACGTTGACGCGAAGTGCTAAAAGCCTGTCGCGGTAGCGCACCCAACCATGTGGACGAGGGGCCTATGCCTCGGTCGCAAGGAGCGCCCGGAAGCTCTCGCGCTTCGTGAGCAGGAGCCAGCGCAGGTTCTTCATGAGCGTGCCTTGCTCCGAGAGGGCCGCATGGCTCAGGAGGACGAGCTCGGCGACGCTGATGCCCTCCCGCACGTCCTCCGGGGAGACCTTGACCCTGCCGTCCGCCGCGGCGCGGCAGCGGGCGAAGCGCGAGATCACGACGGTGGCGAGCGAGAGGTCGAGCACGGCCGCCAGGAGGTGCCTCGGCGCCGAGAAGATGTGCCGGCGCTGGAGCACGAGGCGCAGGTAGTCCTTGACGAGGGTCCCCTCGTCGCCGGCGAGGAAGCGGTCGACCGTGCTCACCCGCTGGAGCTTGAACGGCCTGGGGACGAACAGCATATCGACGGTGCCTCGCCCGAGCATCCAGGCGGCCTTGTTCCCGAAGCTGCGCAGCGCCTGGAGCTCCGTCCAGGAGGCCTTCTCGACCCGGTGGGACTCGCGGACCCGCGACGGATAGCAGAGGTTGCCGAGCAGATAGGCGAACAGCACCCGCGCATAGAAAGAGGGCTTCTTGCGAGGCGCGAGCGGCTCGGGCTCCTCCTTGCCGGCCTGCCCGAGGGCGGCGTCGACCGAGGCGTCCGTCGCGCGCCCCTGGCCCTGGGGCAACGCGCGCTCGAAGGCCGCCGTCCAGTCGTAGAGCTCCGCCAGCGTCGACGCGGGCGACGCGCCGGTCGCGAGCCGCTCTTCCCAGTGCCTCGCGGCGCGCAGATAAAGCGGCTGCGCGAGGATCACGCCGCTCAGCGTCGCCAGCGCCGTCGACATCCGCTCCGTGTCGCCTCGCTGCTGGAGCTTCGCCTTGAGCTGGCGGTCCACGGGCTTGCCGTAGTTGTCGCGGATCGACGGGCACAGCTGGGAGAGCTGCGCGACGACGACATCCTTCTCGTCTCGGACGAACCCGAACGGGAACGCCTGGCACGATTTCGGGATGTACTCGTGGCCGAACCGCTTCTGCATGCTGCAGAGCATGTCGTCGTCGAGGAAGACGCACTGGAGCTGGCGATCCCGCTCCCGCACGGGCAGCACGCCGCGCCCGATGACGAGGGCCCCGTCTTCGCCGACGCGCTCCCGCACCCAGGGCTCGGCGAGGTACCGCCTGGCTTCGTCGCCGCCGAAGCGGATGTTCCAGGGCATCCGGCAGCACCGAGCTGGGCAGTCGCGGCACTCGAACTTCTGATTCGGGGGGTGACTCGAGGGAGCGATGAGCTTCGTCGCCATGGGGCGGCGGGACGATACAACGCTACGGCGATCTGCGCTCGATCCCCGCGTGCCGCCTGTCCATCGCGCCCGGCGCGGCGCAGCGAGCCAGTGGGCTCAGGCGTGGCGACGACGACCGGCGAGACGACGACCGACAAAAAGACAGCGCCGCCGGGGCCTCAGGGGGGCGAAGGCCGCGCCGGCGGCGCTGCATCCCATGAAGCACTGACCGTGCCATCCGGACGATCCCTAAGACGCACCCCGAATTGCGGCTATGCGTCAAGGACGTCCCCTACGGGTTTCGTTTTTGAAACGCCACGGTCTCAGCATTGAACGATTGTAAGGGTTCTTTTCTTACCACCGTATTTCGCCACGGACGTAATTATTCCAGTCAATCCAGTCTGTTTTTACCGTTGCGGCAGGTTTTGCTGCGTTCCGTGATACGAGCGCTGTACCTCTATTTCAGGAGAAACAACATGCGACTTGCTCTCCCCCTGTCAGCGGTCACAGCGATGTCTCTCGCGCTCGCCGCGTGCGGCGACGACGAAGAGATCAAGCCGGTGGAGGTGGCGTCCGGCGCGGGCGGCCAGGGCGGTGACGGCGGTGACGACGGCGAGGGCGTCGGGCCGGAGGGGAAAGCGGACGGCGAGGCCTGCGCGGTCAACGAGGACTGCCACGGCGGGCTCTGCTTGACCGAGGAGGATTTCGGCTGGGCGGGCGGCTATTGCACAAGGCTCTGCGACACGGACCTCTTGCCCTGCGGAGAGGGATCCGAGTGTCTGCCGCAGGGCAGCTTCTCTCTCTGCCTCAAGTCCTGTGAAGAGACGTCCGACTGCGGGAGGGCGGGGCATACGTGCGTCGACGTGACCGACGACGGGTGGACGATGTGCTTTGGCGGCTGCGACGACGACGCGCAGTGCAAGAGCGCCTGCGACGAGGACACCGCGCTCTGCGTCGCGGAGGGTGAGATCTGCGACAGCGGCGAGGACGAGGACAAGGACGGCCTGCAGGACTGCGAGGAGCGGGACTGCTCGACGACGACAGCGTGCATCGAGAGCGTCGCCGCGGCGTGCGCGGAGGCCATCGACGTCTCGGAGGGCGGGAGGTTCACCGGCACGACGGAGGCCGGCACCAACCTGTTCGCCGCGCTCTGCCCTGGTCTCACCACGTCCGTCACGGGCACGGGCATGCGAGAGCGGGTCTTCCGGTTCGTCGCGCCGGCCAAGGGCGCGGTCCAGATCGCCGCGACGGCGACGGCGACGGAGGCCGACTTCGACTGGTACATCCGGGAGAGCTGCGACGACGAGACGACGCTGCTCGGCTGCGTCCCTGCGTTCGGACCGGAAGACGCCCCCCTCGAGCTCCTCACCGAGGCCGGTCAGACCTATTTCATCTTCATCGAGGGCAAGAACGGGATGGACGCGTCGTATACGCTCGATGTGTCCTTCGCGGAGGAGATCTGCGGGGACGGAGCGCGCGTCGGCACAGAGGAGTGCGACGACGGAGACACCGTGGCTGACAACCTGTGCAGCAACGAGTGCCGGGTGAACCTGGGGCCCCTGTGCGCGGCCGCGGCGACGCTCACGGAAGCGACGACGGTGGGCGACACCTCCGAGGGCACGCAGGGCGTCACGGCGTCGTGCGGCGGCGAAGGCGGGGAGCTCGTGTACCGGTATACCCCGGAGACGAGCGGCAATCTGACGATCACCGCGACGCCGGAGGGCCACTCCGATATCGTCCTCTACGCGCGCAGCGACTGCGCAGCCCAGAGCAGCGAGATCGCGTGCGCGGATGATCCCTTCGAGTCCGGCTGGCCCGAGTCGATCACGGTGGAGGCGACGGCAGGCCAGCCGATCGACATCTTCGTCGACAGCTACAACGCCGCCTCCTCGGGGCCGTTCACGCTGACCATCGCCCCGGCGGAGTGACCTGAAAACGCGGACCGGCCGTCCAGGAGGCTCCGCCTCCGGACAGCCGGGAGATTGCCGCCTGCGGTGCGCTCGCTACCGCAGCGGGAGCTCGGCGTCCTTGCCCTTCATGCTGGGCAGGTCGATCACCTGGAGATCCGCGGTCGTGACCTCGCCCGGCTTCACGTGCACGCCGGTCCCGATGCTCGTCGACTCGACGTTGATGATGTAGCCGCCGGTCGGGAGCCCGGAAGCGCGGAACGAGCCGTCCTCCGCGGTGACGGGGTAGAACATGCCGATCGCGCCGTCGTCCCCGATCTGGGTGGCCAGCATGAGGCGAGCCCCCGGGAGCGGCTTGCCGCCCACCGTGACGCGGCCGCGGATCTCCCCGGTGCCCCGAGGCGCAAAGGAGATGTCGTGCTGCGCGCTCTTCCCCTCCTCGATGCCGACCGCCGCGAGCATCACCTCCTCGCCTCGCCGCATCATGACGCGGAGCTCGCCGGCCGGGACCTGGTCGAAGTGAAAGCTGCCATCCTCGTCGCTCACCGTGTTCACGAAGCCGATCGGGCGGTGCATGAGCGTGAGCTTGGCGCCGGCGATGGGCTTGCCCTCGGCGTCTCGCGCCACGCCGGAGAGGCTGCCGCCGGGCGACATCACGAGCTTCACCGGCTTCAGGCCGTCGCAGCTCGCGACCTCGATCTCGGTCGAGCTCACGGCGTTGCTGCCGTCGTAGCCGCGGACGACGATCGTGCCCTTCGGCACGTGCGGCAGGCTGAAGGAGCCGTCGTCCTCCGTCTGCGCCTGCGCGGCGGCCTCCATGGCCAGGCTGCTCAGCTCGCCGACGGCGAAGAGCGACTCGGCGTCCACGTACACCCCAGCCAGCGGAGCGCCGGACGAGTCCACCGCCTGCCCGGTCAAGGTACATCCCTTCGAGAGGGTCAGATCCATCTTCTCGACGTCTCCGGCGCGCACGTTGACGTTCGAGGAGAACGCGGGTGCGAACTCCGCCGCCGTCGCCCTGACGACGACGTCCCACGAGGGCAGCTGATCGACGCGGAACGAGCCGTCCTGGCTCTCGAACGTGCGAGAGAACAGGGGCGGCGTCGCCGGCGTCTCCGCCGTCACGGCCGAGAGGACGTCGATCGAGAAGCGGCGCACGGGCTCGCCCCGCTCGTCCAGCACGCGCCCCTCGATGACGCCGCTCTTCGGCAGCACGAGGCTCACCGCCTCGCCGGGGCGCGCCGTGGTCGACGTGGTCCCGTACCCGTCGACGCTCGCGCTCAGCTGATAGGTGCCGTCCGGGAGCGTGAGCTCGAACCGCCCGGCATCGTCGCTCTTCACGGAGCCCGCGGTCGAGAGCACGTTGCCGGCGACCTCGAAGGTCATGGCGACGACGGTCGCTCCGGCGAGGGTGCTCCCGTCCGTGCCATAGACAAGGCCGCTGATGGTGGGCCGCGCCTCCTCCTTCGCCGCCGGCGCCGCGCCGCGCACGAGCGCCCTGTTGCGATAGCGGACGTGCTTCTCGGCTCCGGCGTCCGGGCCCCTCGCCCCGGCGGTCTGCTCGTCCCCGGAGCGGAAGGCGAGGAATAGGGCGACGCCGGCGAGGGCGGCCAGGAGCAATCCGGCGGCGATCCACAAGGGCCGGCGCGAGGGGTTCCGTTGCGACGAACTCGGTTGCATCATTGTTCCTCCAGACAAGTTGACCTGGCTAGAGCGCTGCGGCCGGGAGCTCGGCAGAGGCGGAGAAGAGAAAGGGGCTACCGGCGTTCCCGCCGGCGCCCCCTCCTCACTCCGCACGACGCGTTCGACGAGCGCCTCCCCGACCTGCCCGGGGCCGTACTAAGGGCTTTCTGCAGGGAGGCTCTCGCCGATCGGTCGGACGCCGGGCGCCGTCTCAGAGCCCAGTGAAGACCGGTCTCAAAGGCACGCCGTCAGTAGCAATGCGGGGCGAACGTGACCGGCACGGGCATCGACAGCGAGGAATAGAACTGAATCGTGGCCTTGATCGTCCCGGTGAAGTCGTCCTCCATCCCCACGAAGTTGCACAGGGGCGCCTTCTGGAGCCGTGAGGTGATGCCGGAGCTGGGCGGGAACGCCACGGTGCTGGGCGGGATCGGCACGGTGGGCAGGAGCGAGATGCTCCCGTCCGTGAAATAGAAGGAGTTCCAGTCGCAGTCGTTGTTCCCGATCGTCGTCTGCTGGCGAAGGAAGATGTTTGCGGCGACGGCGGCGCCCGGGGCCGCCACGACTCCCCACTTGCCCACGTAGCCGCACTCATCGTTGAACGGGGTGCCCGCCTGCTCGGCCAGCTGGAAGACGGTCGTACCGACGGGCACCTTCCTCAGCCCGGTCTTCATCGACACGTTGTAGAGACAGTCGTTCCGGATGGCCAAGGCGCTGCCCGAGATCGACGTGACGGTTGCGAAAGCGAGCACCCAACGAGCGAAATTCTTCATGAGAAATACCTCCGAGGAATCGAATCTGTGGTGAAGTTTGATGCAGATACCTATCCAGATCGTCACCCAAGGGATGCATTCCCCCGGGGCGTGCGCCACGAGAGCGGTGCCCGACGGGAACGACGCACGTCGTCGTCGTCCCGTCACGGTCACGCTCCCGGAGGAACCCGCCCCGAGGTCATGACGCGAACAACAGGAGACTATTCTCCCCGCGGTTTCACGCAAGCACTTTTGACTGGCATCTTTTCGGTCGAAAACACGACGGAGTTAGAACCATGGATAATACCGGCACTCCTCGACTATGAACTCATGCCCTCTGCCTTGAACGCACCCCTCGGGCTCCTACATCCAGCCGAAGTATCACGCACCCGCGCCGAGAGAGGCGGTGTAGGGCGGCGCCGCGAGGCGCGGCCGAGGGCGGGAATCGCCGGGGAACGCCAGGGCCGGCGGGCGCCGGGGGTCGCGGGCGATGCACAAGGCAGCTCCGCGCCGCCCCCGGCGCTCGATCTACCTACCTACCCACCGAAGACTACCGAAGACGCCCCGCGAAGGCGCTTGTGGGTATGGCCCTCCGATGCGGCTCCGATGAGCACCGCGGAGCCACACCGCGCGGCGGCGCGACGGAGCGCGGCAGTCTCGCGATGATGGGATATCGAGACATCGAGTCGCCGCGCGGCGGCGGGTGCGTCCCGGCCTCCCGGCGGCGCCCGGCGCCGGACGCGCGGCGTCCCGGCCAGACGGGGCTACCGGCGATCCCGGACGTCCGGCGGCGTCCGCGCTCCTCAGCGGAGCGTGACGGCCAGCCGGTAGTCGAAGAGGGCCGCGGTGCCCGAGGCGCCAGACGCGGCGCGGACGCGGAGGAAGTACCGCCCCGCCGGTAGCGCGTGAGCCCCGGGGTGGCGCGGGGCGTCCCCGGTGCCGTCGAGGATCGAGCAGTTGCCCCGGCCGCTGTCGTCGTCGTCCGCGATGAGCGAGCCCCCGGCGTCGAGCAGCGACAGGCGGCTGTCGATCTCGAGCGACTCGCACGTCTCCTCGCCGCCCTCGATGATCTCCGCGCGGATCGACCGGCCCTCCGGGACATGCACGGCGTAGAAGTCGAAATCGTCGGTCGTCCGCGCGCCGGCGATGAACACATCGGAGCCGACGGATCCGCTCGCGGTGGCGACGGTGCCATTCGGCTCCTCCTCGGCGCCCGCGGGCGCGAGGATCTTGGCCTGGAGGAGGTAGAGCGGAAACTCCGCGCCGTCCTCGCGCGCCGCGACCTCGACGTCGTGGTCGCCGGAGGGCAACGCCACGACGAGCGCGGAGCATCCGCCGATGCCGCCCGCGTAGGCTGCGTCGGAGAGCCCCTCGTCCGTCGCGACCGTCCCGCCCGCCGCGTCGAGCACGCGGAGCGTCGTGAGGAGGCCTCCCTCGCAGCCGGCCGCGGTGCCGTCGAAGACCTCGAGGCGCACGACCGAGGCGACAGGCAAGCTCAGGCGGAACACGTCCCTGTCGCCGCCCGCGGCGAGGCTCGCCGCGAGGAGCGCGTCACCCGAGATCACGAGATCGTTCGCGCCGGCCTGCGCGGGGGTGTCGTTCGGCTCGATCTCGGCGGTCGCCGCCTCGAGCTGGCAGGCGGCGCTGCACCCGTCGCCGCCCGCGGCATTGCCGTCGTCGCACCCCTCCGGCGCGTCGAGGAGGCCGTCGCCGCAGACCGGGAGTCTCTCGCAGCGGGCGCTGCACCCCGCGCCGCCGTCGCACTCCTCGGCGCCCTCCCTCACGCCGTCGCCGCACGAGGCGTCGAGCGAGACCCGCAGCGTGTAGCGGGCCCCCGGCTGCTCCGGGAAGCCGCTGACACGGACATGGTATGTCCCGGGATCCAGGTGGCGCGCCGCGGCCCCGCCCGGGCTCCGCGAGTCGATGAGCGAGCAGGCGCCGATCCCGCCGTCGTCGTCGGAGGCGAGCACCGTCGCCCCGTCCGACGAGAGGAGGGAGAGGACCGTATCGACGCCCTCGGCGCACCGCCCGGGGCCGCTCGAGTCGAAGGTCTCGAGCCGGAGATCGGATACGGTCGTGAGCCGCAGGGCGAAGAGGTCGACATCGATGTCCGGCTCGATCGCGCCGGACACGAGCGCTCCCGGCGCGACAGCGCCGTTCGCCTCGGCCTCGGCAGGGGTCGAGTTGGGCTCGATCTCGGCGATCACCCCCTCGATCCGACAGGCGGCGTCGCAGCCATCCCCGCCTGCTGTGTTGCCGTCATCGCAGACCTCGGGCTCGTCGACGAAGCCGTCGCCGCACACCGGGATGCGCTGGCACGTCGCCCCGCACGCGGCGCCGCCATCGCACTCCTCCAGGCCCTCGACCACGCCGTCGCCGCAGACGGCCGTTGTCCGCGCGCGCAGGGTATATCCAGCGATGGAGTCTCCTCGAGCGTCCTGGACGCGCACGTAATAGCGGACGTGATCGACGCCCGGCGCGGTGACGGAGGCGCGGATACGGGAGCACCTGGCCTCGCCGCCGTCGTTGTCCTCGGCGATCACGGCGCCGTCGGGCCCGAGGAGCTGCAGCGCGGTGTCGATGCCGCGGCAAGAGGTCGGGCCGGTCGCGTCGAAGGTCTCCACTTCCAGCTCGGCCAGGCCGGGGACGTCGACGGCGAAGAAGTCGACCTCTCCCGGCGGAGAGATCGACGCGGCGAACAGCGCGCCCGCCGCGGTCGCCTGCCCCACGGTGGCCTGGCCTCGCGCGTCGTTCGGCTCGATCTCCGGGAGGATCCCCTCGAGCTGGCACGCGGCGCTGCAGCCATCTCCGCCCTCGGTCCCGCCGTCGTCGCACGTCTCGGCGCCGTCGATGGCTCCGTCGCCGCACACCGCGATCCGCGCGCACTCCGAGGAACACCGCTCCCCACCGTCGCACGCCTCGCCTTCCTCGATCACCCCGTTGCCGCAAAGCGAGGTGAAGGCGATGAGGAGGTCGTACCCGGGGATGGGAGCGTCGTTGTCGAACTCCTCGACGGTCACATAATACGTGCCCGGCTGGAGCCGGGTCGCCCTGTCGTCGACGCTCGAGTCGATGAGCGAGCAAGCCTCGGGGCCGCTGTCGTCGTCGCTCGCCAGCACCGAGGCGCCGTCCGTGTCGAGCAGCTGGAGGAAGGTGTCGACTCCCTGGACGCACTCGTTCAATCGTCCGGGGCTGAACGTCGCGAGCTGGACGTCCGCGAGGCTCGGCACCTCGAAGGCGAAGACGTCGATGTCGCCGACGGGCTCGATCGCCGCGGAGACGAGCACGTTCGGCCGGAGCACGGCGCTCCCGTCCGCCTCCGCCGCGGTGTCGTTCGGCTCGACCTCGGGAGAGCGGAGCTCCAGCTCGCACGCGGCGCTGCAACCGTCACCGCCCGTCGTGTCGCCGTCGTCGCAGAGCTCCGGATCCTCCAGCACGCCGTCGCCGCACACCGAGGTATCCAGCGTGAGCGAGAGCGTGTAGTCGAACGTCGCGGGCTCCGCTTCAGGGGAGAGCTGCACGCGGACGAAATACTCGCCGGGGCTCAGCTTGCGCAGCGCCAGGAAAGAACAGTAATCGTCGTCGGCGACATCGTCGTTGTCCTCGATGCTCGCCAGGCTCGCGTCGAAGATCGTCACATGGGTATCGACGCCGAGCGAGCTGCACGTCGTGCCCAGCGGGCCATCGAGCGTCTCTGCCTTGATGCGCCCGACCGACCCGTCGGGCACGATCACCGAGAACACGTCCACATCGGATCCGGGATCGATGAACGCGCGGATTCGACCGCCGGGCGCGATGGCGAAGGCGTCGTTGGCCGAGGTGAATTCGTCGTTCGGCTCGACCTCACAGCCGGACTCGATCTGACACGCGCGCGAACAGCAGTCGCCGTCCTCGTCGCCGCCGTCGTCGCAGGTCTCCGAGCCGCGCAGCGCGCCGTCGCCGCACCCGCTCGTACAACGGCTCGGCGCGCCGGCGCACGCGAACCCAGGCTCAATCGCGCAACCCGGATCGCACCCGTCGCCAGCCGTCCGATTCCCATCGTCACACATCTCGGCAGGAGCGCTGACCGTTCCATCGCCGCACACCGCGCCTGGCGCGCCGCCCTGTCCGCCGCCTCCGCCGTTGCCGCCCTCTCCGCCTCTACCTCCCTCTCCTCCATTGCCGCCCTGTCCGCCGCTGCCACCCTGTCCGCGACCACCACCCTCTCCGCCGCTACCGCCGACTGCGGGCGCATCGATCTTGCTGCGGTCCGGTGCGACGAGAAGCTCGCACCCGGTCAGGGCAATCGGCGCCAGACCAAGGAACAATAGGAGAGCCGTCCTGGGAAAGGAGATCATGATTTCTGAGGCCTCTGCTCGGCAGCATCGCGGGAACCACGGTGATCGCGGCATTCATGGCGATCACCGCAGGCGCGCCGCAGGCTGGCCACGACGGCGGGGGGCGGCAGCAGACCGATGCTCCGCGGCTGCGTCAAGAGATGACGAGCGCGCCGCGCCCTCAGTACGTGACGACGATCGCCTTGCGGAGGTATTCGTCGCTGTCCAGCTGAGAGAGCATGAAATACGCGAGGTCCTCGCGCGAGATCGTGGGACCGCCAAAGAGGTAGCCCTCCGGCGGCGAGGGGTCGACTTCGGCGCGGCACTCCTTGGTGAGCCGCCCCTCGGTGAGCTTGGGGACGCGCACGACGGTCCAGGCCACATCGCTCCGGCGGAGGGCCTCTTCCATGCGCAGCATGTCAGAATACCTGTTTCGGAGCATGGGTTTGACGAGGAGCCGGAACCAGAGCGCAGGCTGCTGCTCCTCGCCGATGCCCGCCGCGGTGACGGCGATCAGGCGGCGGACGCCATGCTCCTTCATCGCGCGCAGGACGTGGACGATGCCGTCGGAGTAGACGCGCGTCGGACCCAGGCCGCGCGACCCCAGGGCCGAGAGGACGGCGTCGTGACCGGACACGGCGCGCGACACCTGCTCGGCATCCATGATGTCGCCGCGGAGCGCGCGCAGCCGCTCATGGTGCGGGACAGGGATGGTGGCGGGCGTGCGCGCGAATGCCGAGACCTCGTGTCCGGCTTCCAGCGCCTGACGGATCAACGCGGCGCCCGTGCCGCCGGTCGCCCCCAAGATCAGCAGCCTGCTCATGGGCCGCCAGCCTACCCGGTCCGCCGCAGCGGGTACAGTTTGCGCGCGAATGCCCCATCCATCGAGATCTGCTGGAGATCCGGGCGAGCGTGGCCCCGCCCGTCAGGCGCCGAGCCGCAGCCACGCGGCCACGCCGTGGTGATCCGAGCCGGAGAACGGCGCCCGCTCGCAGCGCGTGATCGCCCACCCCTCCCCCGGTTGAACGAAGACATAATCGATGCGGCGCAGCGGCAGGCCCGCGGGCCAGGTGCCGCCCGCCTTGCCGGGGTGCGCCTGCGTCCAGGCGTCGAGCCAGGAGCCGTTTCCCGCGCTCGCCTGGAGATAACAGACCGCCTCCTCGCTCGGGAGCGCGTTGAAGTCGCCCATCAGCACGGCGCCTTGGCTCCCCGACTTCTGGCGCTCGCGCGCGGCGAAGCTCACGAGCTCGCGCACGGTGCGCGCCCGCGCGCGCTTCGACAGCGAGAGGTGCGTGACGAGCACGTCGACCACCGCGCCGGCGTGCCGGATCGCGGCGCGCAAGACGACGCGCTGGCTGTCGCGCTCGAACGGATCGTCGCGATCGAGCGTGAGCGCCTCCACGGAGTGGTCGAGCACCTCGACGTCCTCCCGGCAGAGCAGCGCGACCCCTTCGCACTCGCCGCTCGCGGCGACCCTTCCCGGCGCGAACCAGGCCCTGTATCCGCCGGCGAGCCGCGAGAGCTCCCCGGCCTGGCCGAGATCGCCGCTCGCCGCCGCCGCGTGCACCTCCTGGAGCCCAAGGAGGCAAGGGCGCAGATCGCCGATGAGCCTGGCAAGCATCGTCCGGCGCCGCTCCCAGAGTGCGACTCCCCCCCAGATGTTCTGCGTCAGGACGACGAGATCGCGATCTTGGCTCAAATGCCTCCTCCTCGGGCGTCGGTCCGGGGATGTCTCTTAACCAGCTTGTCGAGGAGGCTCAAGGTCCCGCGAGCGAGCCAGTCAGCGGCCCGCCGGGGAGCGGGAGATGGATCCGGTCGTGTCGACGCCGCGCGCGGCGGCGCTTTGGGCGTGTCGGCCCCGCGCGCGGCGGCGCCTCTGGGCGGGGAGCGCTCAGTTGAGCGAGAGCGGGCCCGCGCCGGGCTGGGCGCCGCCCTTCATCTCGTGCGAGTTGGGATCGTACTTCGAGGTGCACTTGGCCATCACGAGGCTCGCCTCGAAGTCGCCGCCCTGCGAGAGCGCGCCCTCGACGGTCACCTGGACGCCGCCGCTCGGGACGTCGCGGAAGGTGTCGGGGATGACGCACTGGGCGTAGCGCACGGGGAGCGCCGCCTGCGTGCCGTGGATCTGGAAGCGGTACTCGCAGGGCGAATCGCGCTTGACCAGCGTGCCGGGCACGAGCTCCCCCTCGACCCGGACCTTGCGGCCGGCGAGCTTGTCCTTCGACGCGAGCAGCTGGTCGACCGGCGTCGCGTAGACGGCCGCTTCCTTGAAGCCGACGAGGAACAGGGCGACGAGCGCGCCCACCATGACGAGCAGCGTCGCCAGCAGGCCGAGGCTGCGCGACGGGCGCGCCTTCGGCGCCGGGCTGGCCGCGGCCGGCTTCACCACCGCGGGCGTATCCTGCTGCTCTGCGAGAGACAGCGCCTGGGCCAACTCGTCGTCCAGCTTCTTGCTCATCGTGGGTCCTTCCCGCACAGGCTAGCCCGCGCCCCACGGCCGGTCGAGCACCACCTGCATGGCCTCGGGTCCGGCCGGCGGCGTCCTCCGGCTGCGGCGGACAGCCCGACCGGAGTTCTCCCTCGCGAGCGGACCCGACGAACCCGTGCGCCCGCCCGCGGAGGGTCGAAGCGCCGGCGGCGTCGTCGATCGGAGGCGAAGCGCAGAAGAGCACGCGGCGGCCCTCATGGGCTGTTCACGGCCGCCTCGATGGCGGGGAGAAACACGGCGTGAGGGAACGCCGCGCGGAACCGCTCGGCTCGCGCGCGGGCGTCGGCGCGCCGCCCGGCCTGGACGAGGGCCTGGATCGCCAGCGCCTCGCGCAGCTGGACTCTCGGGCTGCGCGGGTAATTCCGCGCGTGCAGGGCCAGCACGTCGAGCGCCTCTGACGCCTTCCCTTCGCTGAGCGCAAGGCCGGCGCTGCTGAGCAACGCGCTCTCCTCGGTCGTGTCGGTCGGGTCGTGCCCGCTGGGCGGAGCCGCCCTGCGGGGGGAGGCGCGTGACGGCGCCGCGGCCGACATCTCCGCGGCAGCCGGACGCCCAGCGTTCACGACGGCGTCGGCCACGGCGAGCTCGCCCGCGGCGCGCCCGTCGCGCCCCGCCTCGGCGCGCTCGGCTCGCTCGGGCGCGGCGCCTTCGACCTCGGCGCGCTCGGCTCGCTCGGGCGCGGCGCCTTCGACCTCGGCGTGGACGGGCATCACCGGCGCCGCAGCAGGCGGCGGGAGCCCGGCATAGACCACGCCGGCGCCCACCCCGGCTCCCCCGAGGAACAGCGCCATGCCTGCCTTGATGAGCCTGGACCGCGCGATCGTGATGACCGGCGGCGTGCGCTTCTCCCCGGCGGCGCCGGCGGCCTCTACCGCGTTCGCGGGACGGCGCCGGTAGGGCGCGGAGGCGCCTGCATGGGGCTGTGCTGCAGGGCTGTCGGAGAGGCCGTCCGCGCCGCGGGCCAGCCCTCCGGTCGAGGCGAGCGACCGCTGGAGCCGCGCCCACAGCGGCCCTGCGAGCTCCTGCGAAAGGCCGAGCCGGACCCTGCCTGCGTCGAGCAGCATGGGCCTGTCGGCCAGGGCGAACGGCGCCAGAGCGAAGCGCAGGCCACGAAGGCCGAGCGCGTCGGGGTCCCGCGCCGTGAGTCGTTTGACCGCAGCCGTGAACTCGCTGCGGGCGCGTCTCAGCCGATCCCATGCGGTGTTCACGGGGATCTGGAGGGCCTGCGCGATGTCGCGCATATCGCTTCCCTCGAGGTCGTAAAGCACGAACACCGCTCGTCGTTCCCTCTCGATGCGCTGGATGAGCTCGCGGACGATACGCTGGGTCTCGGCCTGTGCGACCCGGCGCTCCGCGTCGAGCCCGGGGTCCGCGAGCTCGATGGGCTCGGAATCGTCGAGCGCTAGCAGCTCCCGCTGGTTCCGGGCGAGCGCCCGGTGGCGAAGGGCGACATTGGCGCTGATGCCCGCGATCCACGGTTTGAGCGACAGGCGAGGATCGTGGTCGTCGAGGCGCCGGTGAACGACGAGAAACACCTCGTGAGCGACATCGTGAAGATCTCGAGACGCAACGCCGAGCCGCCAGAGCACCACGAGGACGTACGGGAGCAAGGTCTGGTAGACCTCCTCGAACGAGGGCCGCGGGGGCGGGCCGATGGCGGGCGCAGGATCCCGATCGGGTGCGGCAGCGGGCTCTGGGTCGAGCGCAGGCGTCATCTCCGGGGCGGGAGCGGGCGCCGCCTCCGGGGCAGGTGCAGACGCCGGCGCCGGGTCGGGCGCAGGAGGGGGCGCTGGGCGTGCTCGGGGTTCTTTCATGGATAGGTAATCCGGCGAGGCCGCCCGGATCGTTGCGAAATCGTACACGGGCTCGACGCGACCGGCCGAGCGGGCACCGAACGGAGGCATCATCGGCGACGGCGTCACCGAACGGTGCCGTCACCGGCCGGCAGCCTCGGTGAGGCGAGTTTCTCGGCCAGCGCCCTCCTGGCGCGACGCAGCCTGCTGGCAGCGGAATTGGGGTTCATGCCGCACGCTCCTGCCCAGGCGACGAGGCTCAGACGCCCGGCCGCCGCGAGGAGGACCTCGCGATGGCCCACGGGAAGCGCGGCGACCTCGCGTAGCGCGGCGCGGGCGAGGAGCTCTC
This sequence comes from Sorangium sp. So ce693, assembly GCF_051521375.1. Lineage (NCBI taxonomy): Bacteria > Pseudomonadati > Myxococcota > Polyangiales > Polyangiaceae > Sorangium > Sorangium sp. So ce693. Next base: position 13,159,152 of record NZ_CP150347.1, on the reverse strand, counting down.
CCTCGATCTCGACAGGCGACTGGTCGGCGGGCGAGACGGGCGCGCTGCACAGGATCTCGCAGCGGACATAGGCACTCTCCCGGTAATGGGACACCTGGCGCCAGGCGACGCCGTGCAGCCATGCGCGCAGCGCCGCGCGCGGGCGCCGCCGTGGGTCCGGGCGGTATCTGCGCGCTCGGATGGCTTCCCAGGCGCCGAGGAGCACCGTCTGGAGGAGATCCTCTCGGTCGCGGGCGGGAACGTGGAGGGCGCGGAGCAGGAGGGCGACGAACGCTCGCTCGGCCCAGAGGGCATCGATCGAGAGCGAGACCGCCGGGTGGAGCGCCTCCTTCGGCCCGCTGTGTGCGCGGCGGCGCGTCCGGGATCCAGGCGCATCGGAGGACGGGCGGCGACCCTCCCGCCGGAGAGGGGTAGGCAATGGGGTCTTCATCGGAGCGCTATCCGGGACTGCCCCGCTTCTCGCTGCACAATCGACTGGCCCGCGTGACCGTAGGGCGCCAGAGCGCTCGTTCTGGCGGCTGGCGGGCGACGGGCGCACGATGGGGACAGCGCGAGCCCTCGTGAGGGGCGACGTGGGCTATCGCCTGGCAAAAGGTGAGAAAAGGACCTCGCTCTTCGTAATGCGATCGAACGGGCGTGAGCTGCCCCGAGGTTGAGCTGGTAGCGCCCTGGGGTCCTCTGGTAACGTGACCGCGCTTACCGCGGCGCGTCCTCGACGACGCCGCAGATCATGAGGAGAGGCGATGGCGGCGCGGGCGCGACGTTGGCGACACGGGATCGTGGCGATTTGCTGTGCGAGCACACTCGGGGTTGCATCTGGTGGATGCGGGTCGTCGACCGCATACCTGTGCCCGTGGGATGAGGACCAAGGACCCAAGGGAACGCCTTGTGAGGTGCTCGAGCCCCCCGACGCCGGCGGAGCTGGCGGGTGCGGCGCTGGTGGCGATGGCGGCGAGGACTGCACGGCCGAGGACGACACAGACGTTGCCATCGCGTCCGATTTCGGCGACCTGATCCCGCCAGCAGAGGTCTGCGCAGGGCAGTGCGTACCGAAGGAGCCGCTCGGGTGGTCCGAGCCCGCGCTGCTCTGGATCGGCTCTCCCGACGGCGTGCCGAGCTGCCCTGCGAACGCGCCGATCGTCGGCTACGAGGGCTACGCGGATTTCGCGGCTCCTGCCCTGCACCAGTGCCCCGCCTGCGCGTGCGACCCGCCCGAGGCGACGTGCGAGGTGCCGATGGCATGGAGGGCCTACGCCAGCTTCCCGTGCGGCGGCCCCGAGGCGCCAGCGACCTCGTTCGCTGCCCCGGATGGGTGGGACGGGACCTGCACCTCGGTGAATGCCGTCGAGGCCGGACGGATCTGCGATGGCGGGCCGTGCGTGCAGTCGCTCGCGATCCAGGCTCCTCGCGTGGTCTCCGCAGGTTGCGCACCGAGAGTCGCGGAGGCGCCGGAGAACCCCGACGAGTCCGCGGCGGCGGGCAGCTTCGCGATCATCGCCCGGGCGTGTACCGGAAACGCGTCCCCCCCGTGCGCGGATCCGGGCATGACCTGCACGCCGGCACCACCGCTCGGCGACGCCGCACCGCCGGAGGGGTTTCTCACGTGCATCCACCACGAAGGAGAGCAGGACTGCCCCGCCACGTACCCGGACCAGCATGTCTTCTACGCCGGCGTGGAGGACACACGCGGCTGCGCTCCTTGCGGCTGCACCGAGCCCACCGGAGCGACGTGCAGCGTCCTGGCCTCCGCGTTCAGCGACGAAGGGTGCTCGCAGCTCGTTGCGGCCCAGGTGATCACGGCCGACGCCCCCCACTGCGGGACGGTCGCGACCGGCACGGCGCTCGGAAGCAAGTCGGTGAGCGTCGTCAGCCTCGAGCCCGGAAAGTGCGAAGCGTTCGGCGGCGAGGCGGTGGGCAGCGTCGCGCCCACCTCAGCGGCGACGTTCTGCTGTCAACGCACCAGCTCTGTACCGGCCTGAGTCGACGGCTCGTTTCGCACGGGGCGCAACAGCCGCCTCATAAGGAAGTGGCAGGCCGCGAGGGGCGCGCCCGCAACCCCAGCGCGCTCCACGCGCTCGCAGCCGCCTCATGGGAATAGCTCCCGCAGACACGTCCGACGATTCGCGAAATCGCACGAAGGTTCAGAAGAAAGCGACCAGACGGAGCGCCACCGCCTCCGACACGGGCGCCGCGGACCACCCTTCGCCATGGAGCGGTCGAAAGTGCGTCCGATGTATGTTGATCAAGAGGTCGCCGCTGAGCTGCCCGGCGAGGCGGGCCGAAAGGGGCACCTCCAGCCCCGCACGAAACCCGAGCCCTGCGTAGGGCAGCGCGAACTCCCTGCCGGTGCTGTCCCTGGCGTTCCACACCCCGCCTGCCGTGGCGAGCGCGCAGCCGAAGAACCAGTCCGCGTGGCCGCAGGGAACCACTGAGCCGCTCAACCCCGACACGCCGATGGTCCAGCCGCGGTAAGGCTCGGCATCGATCGGAAGATCCCCGCGGGCCTCCAGCGAAAGCGAGAACCTCTCCCAGCGGGCGCCGGCGAACCCCGAGAACCCGACCGCCACCGACGGCGCCACGCCGGCGCCGAGCAGCACCCCGACGCCTAGCTGAAGATGCAGACGATCCGGCGGCGGCCTCGGGCGCGGAACGGGGCGCGGCGGCGGAGCGACCGGGCGTGGCCGCGTCGAGGCCAGCGCCCCGGGCCGCGCGTCCGGTGAGACCGTTGGAGCGGCGCCCGCCGGCGCCGATGGGGGCGGCGGCCCTGGCAGCGGCGAGATGGGAGCGCTCTCCGGTGAAGGCGGTGCTGGCAGCAACGGGCGCATGACGGCGCTGAGGGAGAGGCCGATGTCCTCCACGAGCGCGCCGCAGATCGCGCTCGAGTGCTCGTGGCGGCCGAGATCCCGGCCATCGCGGTCGTGAAGCGCGATCTCTCCCTGGAACGCCGTCCCCTTGCGCCGGATGACCACCTCGATGTGCCACGCGCCGTCGCTCACGAACGGGTCGACCCCGCCGAGCTGGCTCGCGACGATCTGCCGGAGGCTCGGCTCCTCGGGGCACCCCTCGGTGCCGGGCCCCCGCGAGTAGGACAGGCGCGCGCCATGCAGCGCGACCTGCGCGAGCGCCACGGGAGCCGCCAGGAACAGCGCCGAGGCGAGCGGCAGCGCCGCGCGGTTCATCCTCCGGATCCGATCGCCGGCGAGGAGCGAGCCGGACATGAGCGGAGCTCCGTCATCCGTCATCCGACGTCGTCCGTCGCCATCCGTACGACTTCCGGAAAGGTCTCCCGGCTTGTTGGGAAATCGTGCGCCGGCGCCGAAAAAAGAATGCACGAGGTTTCCCGGCGACATTTCCCCCGAACCTGAGAGGGATGTCACCTGGAATTGGGACTGGAGCGGCGTTGCGAGGTGACCGGCGAACGGCGCCGTCCTCGCGCGATGGGTGGGATGGCCGGTCGCATGCCGGCCGGCATGCGAGGAGCAGCGCTATCCGATCGGCTCAGGCTCGACCGCGGTCTTCTTCCTGGCGCTGGCGGCGCGGGCCCGCTGGTCGGCGCGCCGCTCTTCCTCCGCCGCGTCCTCGTAAGGCGAGAGCAGCCGGTCACGGAGGAGCGCGTGCGTCTCGTCCTTGTCGTCGTCGTACTCGGCATGGGCCTGGACCAGGAGCGTGCCGTAAGCCTCGTGCCACGCCTCGACCGCCTTGACGGCGGGATCCGCGGCCTTCGCCTCGGTGACGCCAAGCTTCTTGCCGTACAGCTCCGTCCAGCGCTGGAGGCGGCCTGTCTCGGCCGAGAGCCCGAGACGCTCGACCGCCGCCTTCACGTCTTTGCCCTCGAGCGCCTTGATCATCGCGCTCATGCGCACCCACTGCTGGGAGTAGACGAGGCGGATGAAGTCGGTGCCCGACGACAGCACCTCCGAGCGCACCAGCAGCGCATCGCGACGGCGCGCCGCCTCGTCCTCCGTGAGCGGCAGGATGTCGTCATGATCGAAGGCGCGCTCGATGCTGGCGAGCTGGCTGCTGAACGCTCCGATGCACCGGTCGGTGCCGCGATCGATCTCCACCATCGTGGCGTCGATGCTCCCGAGCACCTCGAGCGCCTCGGTGGACGCAATGACGGACTGGACCGCTGCGTCGACCTTGGGAGACAGCTTGATCTTCTTCGACTTCAGGGCCTCCCGGTGAGCGGCGAGCTTCGTACCTGCAACAATGCACCCGCTCGGCGTGAGCCGGCGGGCGAGAAATGCGGCTTTTCCCATCAGACCTGGCTATCGGGCGCGAGATGACCCAGCAAGGCGGCAGCACGTAGTCGACGCACCGCAGCACACCGACGGCGTCCCCCCACGCTCCGCCGCACGCCGGCTGGCGTCCCCCCACGCCCCGCCGCACGCCGGACGGCGTCCCCCCACGCCCCGCCGCACGCCGGACGGCGTCCCCCCACGCCCCGCAGCATGCCGGCCGGCGTCCCCCCACGCCCCGCAGCATGCCGGCCGGCGTCCCCCCACGCCCCGTAGCACACCGATGGGTACAACCTCGCCGGCGCGCTCGGCGGCCCGGTCGAGACGGCGCACGACTCGTGGTTGCGCAGGCGCGCACGCTCGACGACTTCCAGAGTGACGGCGAGTGCCCGAGGCGCGAGGTGCTGGCGTCAAGGCCTCTCCTGCTCGAGGTGAGCCCACGTCGTAGGGACGCGCAAGGCGACGCGCGCTGGGATTGCCATCAGAAGCGATAGACGCCCTCGACGGCGATGCTGATGGAGATCCCAGACCAGGCGATACCTGGGATATACGCCGTATGTAGCGTGCATCTGCCGCGAAGCCTGCTCTCCGGTGCCGGGGATAGCGTCGCGCCCAGATGCAGGGCCGGCGCCAGGCCGTGCTCACGCTGGCACCACGTGTCGGCGCAGAGCGGCACGGCGAACACGTCGAGGCTCGGACCGAGCTCCAGCGTGAGCTCGCGGTGGTGGATCCCGAGCACGGCGGCGTTCACGTCGATGACGCCGATCCAGCGCAAATCCTTCAAATTGAAAAAGGAGATCGCGTTGCGGTAATGAAGGCTGCCCCATTCGGCGAACCGCCAGCCGAGCGCTACGCTGGGCTGCAGGGTCATCCCTCCCGTGGCGCGACGCTCGCCCAGCGACGTGATGCCCACGCCGAGGCCCGCCTCCAGCTCGAACTCGCCCGCGCGGGCGACTCCGGGGAGCAAGGTGACGGCGACGGCGGCAACGACCCGGCACCGCGAGAGGCCGTCGCTCAGAAGTCGCCTCCGCCCGGCGGTGGGAGCGGCGGAGGAGGTCGCTCGCCATCGGAGGAGCGTCGTCGCAACCATCGATGTCGTTCGGACAGCTGCGCACCGGCGTCGGTGGCGGCGACCTGAGCGGGGTGCCGTGGCAGCGCACGTCCTCTACATGGAAGCTCATCTTGAAGAGCATGCGGTCCGCCGTCGACATATTCTTACCAATTTCATTAAATAGCCATTTGGGGAACTCGAATTTGCTTGCACCGATACAACGCGCCACAACTTCACCCCAATCGAGGCCCTGGTTTCTGATAGCCGCCAGCACGTCTTGTGCAGTCCACCGGTCAAATCGCTCATACTCAACCCACGTCCCGCTCCCGCGGGGCTCTTCAACATTGCCGGTGCACCGAACATCGAGCACATCCGCGCCTGCATCGAGAGATTCGAGCCACGCTTGGACTCGAACGGACGCGTCGTAATCGGGAACAGAGCAGCCCAACAGAACGAATAGGAACAACAACACGCATCGCCGCATCACGCACCTCCGATGCCGCATACGCGCAACATAGGCGGATACGTTGCAAGCTCGATGGTCTCACGCAACGTGAAGGAGACGTCCGAGATCGAGCGTTCCGGCGCGTTCGTGAGCGGGGACTCATGAGTAGTCTTCGGGCGGTACGGGGGGCAGGCCGAGCTCTGCCCTGATCGCATCTCTAGCGTCACGAAGCTCGCGGGTGATCTCGTTCTCGGGCTCCGCATCCCTCAACCTCTCCAACGTCGCCTCCAACTCATCTGAATACTTTTCCAGCCCGAACGTCTTTCCGCCTTCTGTCATCCGGAAGAGCGTCTCTCGCCTGGCCTGACGCCACCGCTTGTCGGCTATCTCCACATTGTAAATGGCCCTCGCGCGCTCATAACGCAGCACCACCTCTTCGCTCACGCCAAATTTCTCAGCCAGAGCGCGCCGCTCCTCGGCCGACAAGCCGCCAGACCGTATTCTGCGCCCGATCTCCCAGATGAGAAGGATGTCTTTCGTCCATTCAACGCTCATACCCATCACCCAGCCCACGCCTTGCGGCCAGCGAGAGGAGGCCGGTCACCGCAGGGAAGCATCGTCGCAGTCCTCGGCGCCGTCCGGACAGTGGCCCGCCGGCGCCGGTGGCGGCGACATGAACCGCTTGTCGTCGCAGCGCACCCCCTCGACCCAGACCCTCAACTTGAAGGCCAGGACCTTCACCCCCCTGATCTGCTCGCTGATGGCGCGGGATAGCCGTCCGGGGAGGTCGTTTCGGGCTGCTTCGCGGCGTGCGGCGCGGCGACGCACCGCGATCTCCTCGTGGTCGATGACCTCGCCGTTGATGACGACCACCGATTCACGAGCGAACCATCGATCGAGTTGCTCGTCCTCCTCCCGTGTCGCGCTCTCGGGCCCCCCTCGATCTCCCCTGCGTACGGTGCCTCGATCACCTCAAGCACCCCGGAGTCAGGGCCGACCGACTCGATGCGCGCTCGTCCTCGAACGGACGCACCGTCCTCGGGCAGGACGCACGCCAGCAGAGCCAGCAGGAACAACGAGACGTATCGTCGCATCACGCACCTCCGGCGCCGGAGGCGCGCCAGGTCGTCCACTGCGCTGTCAACCCCGCTGAAGCCAGCCGGCGCAACCGCACACGCGCCCGTCTGGAGGCCGAGCAATCCGGCAGCCCCAGCGCACCCAGGATCCGTCCTTGTGGCATCAGCGGAATCGGACGCGCCGGGCTTTTGGCCGGCCTGCATGTCGGTACCCCGGTGAGCGTCGCACGCGCTGCGCTCGTGACCAGGCAGGTCGCTGACCTCCACGCCATCGCGCCGGCCGGGCGCAGGAGGGCTGCCCGCCGCCTTGGCTGCGCCGACGGCGAAAAACGCGGGGCCGAGCATCCGGCGCACCGATACAATCGCGTCCCCCACCGCACGAGACGACGGTACCTGTAGCGATCGCTCGACGTCAACTTGGGTCAGGCACGGACCGGTGGCGTGGTGAACGGTTCAGACCGGGAGCCTGGGTTGCACCCGGACGGAAGGGGAGCCTGGGTTGCGTACGTCGTAGAGGACCCACGACGGAAGAGCGCTGCACACGATCTTATGAATCGTGCAAGCTTCGGTCCGTCGAGCCTCTCATGATTGAGGAATCAGGAAGGTGGCGCGTAACAAGCAACGCGAACGCGGTTCTCTTTCCGCTTGATGCTCAGGACGCGTATAATGGCTCGCCGCGCCACGCTTCATCGCGCAGCGAACCGGCTTCTTTTACCTACGCGCCGCGCCGTGCGGCCATCGCGGTCTCGTCATCGCGCGCCGTGCGCTCTCGTGGAGCGGGCTGCGATTCGCCGTTCTGACAAGGCGTTCCTTCACGTGAAGCCGTGGGGTTGGATGGTGGGCCGCGGCGATGCCCGCCTGTGTCGCAGATGGACGTGCCGCCCCGTCCCACCAGCGGCGAGGCGGCGCCCTCGGCCACGGCGCCGGGGGTCAGCCCCGTCCACCGCTTGAACGCGCGGTGGAAGGCGCTCGGGCTCGAATAGCCGAGCTCATGAGACACGACCTTGGGCTGGACGGCGCCCAGCGCCCGCCGCGCCCGCTCCAGCCGCAGCTCCTGCAAGAGCTCGCGGTGACTGACGTGCGCCGCGGCCAGGCGGCGCTGCAGCGTCCGCGCGCTCATCCCGAAGCGCTCGCCGATGCGCGCCAGGCCGGGGTCACCCGCGTCGAGCGCCAGCGCCAGGGCGTGCCGGAAGGCAGAGACGAACTCGGTGTCATGCGTGATGCGCTCGCGGACGTCGAGGAGAGAGAGCGCCTCCTCCGCCTGCACGACAAGGATGCTCATGAGCCGCGGATCCTGGCTGGCGATCGGCGCTTCAGCGATGGCGCGATCGAAGACGATCTCGTCAAAGCGGCCTCCGAAACGCACCGGGACGCCGAGGACCTCTTCATACGCGCTCGCCGCGGCCAGGGGCGCGTGCGCGAAATGGATCCGGCGCGGCGCGTAGGCCGGACCGAACAGCGCCCGGGAGCGCGCGACGATCAGCCCGAGCAGCAGCTCCGAGAGCGAGGGGACGCCGCCTGGAGCGTCGTGACGGAATCGGAAGCTTTTGCCGTCGGATTCGGTCCAGACGCGCCCAGCATCGGCGAGCAGCGGCAGATACCGCGTCAGGTGCGCGAACGCCTCCGCGCCGGTCGTGCTCGCCACCGTGAGGTAATCCAGGATGTCGAGGCTCCCCAGGGGGAGCTGCCGGGCAGCGCGGAGGCTCAGGAGAGGACCAGCCGCCCGGTGGTCGGTGAACGCGCTCCACACGCGGCGGACCATGGCGATGGACACGCGAGCGCCCCGCTTCTCCAGAAGACCGCTGGGGAGGGCCATCGCGCGCCGAACCTCCTCGGCCTCGAGCCCGTCTCGTGCTGCCGCCGTCACCAGAGCCCGCAAGAGCTCCGTGGATCCCGAACCTTGAGCCGGCACGATCGCTCATTATGTGGGCGTGTCGCGAAATGTAAACCGTCGCCAGCGACGCGATCCCGGGGTGCTGCGCCTGCAACGACGACGCAGATTGCGGTTGCGGCAGCGGCCTCCGCTCCAGGAAGAGAACGCGAGATCGAAGCAGCGTGGGTGCAATTTTGCGATATCGCAACACGATGGCGCATTCTGTACATCGCCTGTCGCGAAGTGGAACTCGAGCCCTCGCAAGCGCGTGCTACAGCTTGTCGTAGCACCGTCTCGGCCGGAAATGCTCGCCGCGAGCAGGATGCCTGGATAGGTCCGTTCACCGCAGCAGTCCAGCGGCGAGCGGCGCCTGTTGCCTGCTGAGCGCTCGGCGGAGCCGTGTGGAATCGCGCGGACGCCCCGGCGCGCCGAGCGCACCGCGGCGATGGCGCCGGGCGGCGCTGCAATCACGAACCCTTCGAGGAGATCCGAATGAAGAAGAAGCTTGCTCTTGCCCTGTCCATGCTGATCGCGACGCTCTCCGCAGCTTGCGGCTCGGGCGACGCCACGGAGACGGAGATCGACGCGCCCGCGCCGCAGGCCGAGGCGACTTCGGCCGTCACGCCCGACCTCTTGCTGCGGACGGTGGAGAACATCGGCGCCGAGCTGGAGGCGCGGCAGGCCTCCGGGACGCTCTCGGCCGAATGGGCCGAGGCCTGGTCCAAGGCGCAGGCCATGCGGCAGCAGAGCCCGATCCAGACCTTGATTGAGCTCCTCCAGGAGGGTGCCTCTTCCGGAGACCTGCTCGCTGTCGGGTCGGACGCGATCGAGCTCTTCTTCCAGTCCTACGATCCCGTCCTGCTCGAGATGGAGCGGCAGCACGCGGACGGGACCCTCGACGCAAGGCTCACGGAGCTGCGCGCGAGCTGGCTCTCGGTCGCGGAGAAGGTCGTCGAGTCCGGCGACTCGTCCCAGAGGGCGTCGACGTACTGCTGCCGCGCCAGCGTCTCCTTCTCGGACAACTGGAGTTGCCACGAGTTCAACACGATCGGGGTCTGGGCGGCCGCGAAGTGTTCGGCGTTCTTCGCCGGGGTGCCGGTCGTGGACGGCATCCGCCTGTCGAAGGCGTCCTGCTCCAGCATCCCGGAGTGCCAGTAACCGATCCCGAGGGCGCGGCGAGCCGGGCACCCGAGCCCGGCTCGCCGTGAGCCCGGAGCCTTCGTGACATGAGCTCACGCCTCGTCGCTCTCGCCTGCGCGGCCCTCGGCGGCCTCGGGGGGTGCTCGGACATCCTGCCCGGCGACCCCGTGGAGGAGCAGTCTTTCGCGATCAAGGACGGGAGACCGGCGACCCCAGACGCCCTCTTCGGCGCGGTCGCCGTGCTGGACAGCGAGGGTGTCCAGGAGTGCTCGGGCGTCCTCATCTCACCGAGCTGCGTCGTCACCGCGGCCCACTGCGTCGTGCTCCAGGACGAGGTCACCGGGGAGCTCCTTGCCGAGCTCGGGCCAGCGAACCTGCGGGTGGCGGCGGGCGCGCTCGACGTGACGGACGCGCCGCCCGAGCAGACCTTCCGTATTCGAAAGGTCGTCCGGCACCAGGGCTTCCCGGCGCCTGGCACGATCGGCGCGAGGGAGCTCGCCCGGGCGGAGGACATCGCGCTCTTGCTGCTGGAGACCCCCGTGCAGACGATGCCCCCGGTTCCGCTGGTCCCGCCCGAGGCGCTGGACGACCTGCTGGACGAAGGCGTACAGGTCGTGATCGCCGGCTACGGCGCCCGGGGCGAGCCTGGCGAGCCCTCCGGCGCGCTGTACGTCGGCGAGACGCCCTTCCAGCAGCGGAACGCGACCGAGTTCTCGGCCGGCGCGTCCGGGTCGCCGGACAGCTGCCCTGGTGATTCGGGCGGGCCTGCGTGCCTCATGATCGCTGGAGAGCCGCACCTGCTCGGCATCAGCGTCCGGGCGCTCGGCTCGCCCGCCGGCGCCGAGTGCGGAGACGGCGGGATCTATACGCTCGCGCCCGCATACAGCCGCTGGATAGCGGAGAACGCCGACGGAGAGGCGCCCGTTACGAGCGGCGGCGAAGCGCCGGCGGCGGGCCTCGAGGGAGACCCGCCGGGCGGATGCGCCGTTGGCCGCGCCGAGCGCTCCAGGGACCAGAGGGGCGTCGGGGCGAACGGCGCCTTGATGGCGGGCGCCATCGCGATGCTCGTGCGACGATCCAGGGCACGCCGGTGAGATGTAGTTGGGCTTTCCATGACCAGCGCGATCACGGGGTGCAGCTCGGGCTCGCGGGGGAGGTCGGCGACTGACGTGAGGTTCGCCAGCGTTGCGGAGAGCCCCGTGGTTGCTCGAAAGAGCGAATGCGCACCTATCCGCAGGGCTTGCGGGTGATGGATGCGCCGTTATCGTTCCACGCATGAAGCCTGGGCGCGCAAGCCGGACCGCGGAGCTCGTGTGCATGGGACGTGCAGCGGCGCACGGCGCGACGACAGTGACGCGGTTCTCCGATCCGACCGCGATGGCGCTCCTGCCCGACGAGGTCCGAGCCCGCGTTGAGCGCTTCCGTGCAGGCGTCACGCCGAAGGGGCTACGCGGGCGCCTCGGCCGCGCGTACCTCGAGCGCCAGTCGAAGGTGATGGTCGCGCGCACGGTAGCGATCGACGACGCCATCCGAGGGGCCACGTCGCCGCAGCTCGTCATCCTCGGCGCCGGCCTCGACGGCCGCGCGTGGCGCATGCCGGAGCTGCGCGACGTCGTCGTCTTCGAGGTCGATCACCCGGACTCGCAGCGCGACAAGCGCTCGCGCGTCGGGGCGCTCTCCCCGTGCGCGCGGGACATCCGCTGGGTACCCGTCGACTTCGAGCGCGACGCCCTCGACGGCGCGCTCGCGAAGGCAGGCCACGATCCCGCGCGCCCGACCACCTGGATCTGGGAGGGCGTGGTCATGTACCTGACCCCGGCCGACGTCGAGGCAACGCTCGCCGTCCTCGCGCAGCGATCGGCCGCGGGCAGCCGCCTCGTCATCCTCTATCACAGCCCCGCGCTCATGCTCCGCGTGGTCGGCCTGCTCGTGCGCCGGCTCGGGGAGCCGCTGCGCTCCGCGTTCACCGCCGACGCGATGCGCGCGCTCCTCGCCAGGCACGGCTTCGGCGTCACCGCGGACGAGGACATCCACGGTATCGGCGCCGCGCTGTCTCCCGACGTCGGCAGCGCGACGAAGGTGGCGAAGCACCTGCGCATCGTGACGGCGGATCGCCGTTCCTGAAGCGGAGAGAGCGCGACGCCGCCCGACAGCGACCGCGCTCCACTTCCGGAGCCGGGAGGCAGCGCCCTACCTGCCCACGTTCCCGTAAACGAGCCGCCGCGACGCTCGCGCTCCCGCCCCACCGGTTCGCCGCGCCACACTTCATCGCGCAGCGAACCGGCTTCTTTTACCTATGCGCAGGAGCTCAGAACGTCGCGAAGTACGCCCAGGGCTCGTTCCCGGCGCTGGCCTGCATGCAGTAGCCGCCGTTTCGCGTGGCCGGCAAGGTGACATTGGCGCCGTTGCAGGTCACGAGCACGCCGTTGATGCGGAAGGTCCGCCCCGCGGCGAAGTTGCCGCAGTTGAGCCCTTGCAGGCTCGCGAGGGTCTCGTGGCAGGTGGCCGCAGTGCCGAGGTTGCCCGACGGGTAGCTCTGGGTCGAGAACACGACCGGGCTCGAGCAAAGGCCGCTGCAAGGAGCGCTGCCGCCAGAGCCGCCGCACACGTTCGGAGTGCCCCCGCCGCCGCAGGTCTCCGGGGCCGTGCAGCTGCCGCACGAGCTCACGCTGCGCGGCGCGCCGCAGTTGTCGACGTCATTCACGCTGCCGCAGCTGGCGCCGAGCCGCGCGCACAGCTGCGCGTCGCTCTCCGGAGTGCAGGTTCCGCCCGTCACGTCGAAGACGAGCTCGGCCGTATCGAAGAGGCCGTTCTGATCCGTGACCCGCACGACGGCCGTGCTCAGCCCGCCGGTGGGCGGCGTACCGCTCAGCGTGCCGTCGCTCGCCACCGTGAGCCAGCTCGCGCCGCTCTGCTTGGCGTACGTCAGCGTGTCGCCGAGGTCCGGATCGGCAGCCGTCCCCGCGAGCGTCTGCCCGGACAGCGCCACGTTGACCGTGGCGCTGCGCGTGATCGGATCGAACGTGAACCCGGGCGCGCGATTGCCGAGGTAGAGCGCCGAGACGCCGGGGAACTCGGACTGCGCCCTGGCGAGCTCGAGCTCCAGCCGCGGAGTCCAGCGGAAAGCGAGCCGGGCCTCGTCCTCGAGGTCCACCCCCGCGGCGCCCGAGCAGAAGTGGATGTACTCGCCGAGGTTGAGCGGGCGACCGCCGTACCTGCTGTTGATCGTGGGCAGATGCTCGGCGAGGAGCTCGAAGAACCCAGCAAGGAACCGGCTGCCCTTGTGGTCCGCGGCCGTGTTGCCGAACTCGCCAGCATAGAGCGGATAGAGCCAGTCGCGGAACCAGTGAACGCCGTAATCATCGGTTTTGAGCAGCATTTCCTCGTAGAACTGCGAGGCCATGTTCGAGGGGGTCGTGGTCAGGTGCAGGTGTACGTCGTAACCGAAGATGTCGGCCCACTTGCTGTCACCCCAGGCATTGAAGGCGGGCGAGCCCGCGATGCCGTTGTTGTTGCTCTCGACGATGTGCCCCATCTCGTGGATCAGCGACTGCAGGGCCCAGCCGTAGTCCGGCACCGACCAATCCTCGGTGTTGGTGAAAATGATGTTTCGATAGGATGCCTCGTCGCTCGAGGCGTACACGACTCCCGCGGCGTCGTAGGCGTCGCTGCCCTCGTCCCCCGGAGCGTCGTCCTGGTTTCCGATCACGTAAAGGATCGGGTCGACCATGCTGCCGTAGGTGTCCTTCGCGTACGCCCAGGCTTCGCTGATGATCGGGTTCACCCAGGTGACGCCGGTCGGGTTCGGGACGTACTGGTCGAAGTACGTGGCGATGTGCGCGTCCGAGTAGGTGCGGGTTACCGTGCGATTCTGGCCGCCGTACCAGCCGTTCTCCACGAACGACAGGGGCGGTGTGTTCGCGGTGGTGGTCGCGTTCACGGGTCCGACCGTGCTCGAGCTGCCCGCCGCGTTCAGCGCGCTGACGCGGAAATAGTAGGTCTGGCTCGGCGCCAGCGCCGTGGCGCGGAATTCGGTGCTGCCGGCGCCCGTGGTCCCGATCACGAGACCGGAGGTGAAGCTCGAGTTCGTGGCTCGCTCCACGCGGTACGACGTTTCGGGGTTGAGCTGCCCGGCGTTGTCGGTCCAGGTGAGGCGGATCTGATTGCCCGACAGGACCTGCGCGTTCAGGTTGCCCGGCGCCGCCGGCGCGGCGAGCGAGGCGCTGCTCGTGCCGAAGAGCCGCCACTCCGCGAGCTGCGTGCTGACGTCGTTGTGGTTGGCCTGGATGTGCAGGCGGTAGTGGCTGAACTCCAGGTGCTCGGGGTTGCAGGCGTACGTGCGCGTGCTGTGCCGGTTCGTGAACGACTGGTTGGTTCGCGTGTCGAGCACGGTCCAGCTCGTGCCGTCGTTCGAACCTTCGAGCGTCCAGTCCTTCGGATCGCGGACCGGAAAATCGTTGGCGGACGTCAGGCTGTAGCTCTGGACCACGGAGCTCGGCGTCGCGAGCCGGATCCAGGTGCTGGAGCTCGGCTCGTAGTACTTCGAGAACGGATTGTTGTCCGTGACCTTCGTGACCTCCTCGCCGGTGACTTCGTTTCCAGGGTGCTGCTCGACGGGCACGGACGAGGAGAGCGCGGTGATGTCCTGGAGAGCGGCGACTCCCGCGGTCGTGGCGCGCGCGGAGACCGCGGACGGGAACCCGCGCAGCGCGCCGTTCACCGCCTGCACCTGATAGAGGTAGCCCGTACCCGAAGCCAGGTTCGTGTCGGTGTAGCTGGTGGAGCTCGTGAAGAACTCCGTGGTGCCGCTGCCGTCGTCGTTCACGCGCTGGACGTAGTAGCCGGTGGCGTTCGCAGCGGGCGCCCAGGTCAGCGTGACGGCGCTCGAGCTCACGCTCGGTGCGCCGAGCGCCGGAGTGCCGGGCATGGTGCCCGCCGCCACCGAGCCACCGACGCGCAGCTCGGCAAGCTGCAGCTCGTTGTAATCGTCGTCGTCGCTGAAGTTATCACTGACGTTCAAGCGATAGTAGAGGTACGCATTCGAGTTCGAGAAAGTGAAGGACCGGGTCTGGTGCCGCGAGGTGAAGGACTCGTTCGTTCTCGTGTCGAGCACGTGCCAGGTCAGGCCGTCGTAAGAGCCCTCGAAGGTCCAGTCGCGCGGATCACGGTCCGGGTAGTCGTTGGCCGAGGTGATGTCGTACGAAACGATGATCGACGGAGCCTGCATCCGGTACTGGATCCAGTCTTTGCGGCGGGGCATGTAGAGCTTGGTGTCGATGTCGCCGTCGTGCACCTTGTCGATGCCCTCGTCACCCGGGAGATTTCCCCACATGTCGCTGACGTCGGCCGTGGACGTCGGGGTCAGATCCGTGCCGGAGAGGGCCGCTTGCTGAGACGCGATCGCCTCGACGGAGTCGGGCGAATCGAAAGAGACGCATGCGGGAAGGCAGAAGAGCGGGAGCCAGAGATGTGCGAGGATACGACGTTGACGCATTGCTACTTGACCTCGTGATGGATGAAGCAAAAAGGATCGGGAGACGGCGCAAACCAAAGGGCGCCGTTTCGAGGAAACGATTTGAGGACGTGAAGGGCGACCCCTGGAACATCCCCGCGATATTCTCGGGAAAATTCACAGGGATGCGGCGAGAAGGGGAGTAAAGTCCCACCCTTCTCTCTGGCGCCTCGTTTGATTTCCCACCGATATGGCCAACAAAACCGGTCCAGTCAAGGGCGACCCCTGGAACATCCCCGCGAATTATTTTCGCGGGAGATTCACAGGGAGGTGGAGAGGAGGGGAGCAAAGCCCCACCGTTCGCTCTGATGTCTCGTTCGATTTCCCGCTGATATTGTCGACAAAACCGACTCAATCAAGGGCGAATCGACGCGCTCACCTCCGGTGACGGAACATGGTCGATGCGAACCGCTACCTCCTGATAAAGCGACGCGATATCAACAGGTCGATTTACGCATCCAAGGGGCCGCCTTCACGCCACAGCCAGCCTGCGGGGCCGCGAGCCCCGGCGTCGCGATAAAGCCCGTTCGAGACCGTTGCAGCTGATGCGCGAGAGGTAGCGGACGGGATCGCTCTCGGGGTGTATTCGCAAGCGACCGCGTTGCCCGACGTATTCCTCGACGCGCGACAGGAGCCACGAGAGGGCCTGTCCGCTCGCGGACCGCGCGACGGTGGCAGAGGCACGGAGTCCTGCGGCCGTCCGTCCTGGTTCGGAGACGGGGTCTACCAAGGTGTATCCAGAGGCGTACACGCCGCTCAGGGCAGGGATGCAGGCGCGAGGGACGAAAGGGGCGGAGGAGCAGAGGCGGCGGAGCTCGCGGCGCGCGCTTCCCTGCGCGCTCCGTCGGGCGGGTTCATCCGCTGCTACGCGGAAACCTCTCTGCGGTTTCGCGGCCGCCTCCACCGGGCCGCTCCGGCGCGCCTCAGCCCTTCACGCGGGCGACGCTCCCCCTGCGGCGACCTGGCCGGCACGGGCCCGTGGACCTGCCTCGCACGACGAGGGACGGACCGCCGCTCCGGACCAACCGCGAGCGTGCGGCCGGCGCCCGCGCTAGGCTCGGCCGCCGTCCCGGGCAGGCACGCGGACAAGGAGACCCGAGCGCGAACGAAGGATGCGTCGTCCCCGATCCCCCCTCTCCTCCCGATCCGTGATCGCTGCCCTGCTCGTACCGCTCGCCTGCGGCGCGGGTGCGTGCTCCGGCGGCTCCCTGCGGGACGCGCCCGCACAGACCGGCACCGCGGCGCACGCGCCCGGCACCAGCGCGGCCCCGGTCCCCGCCTCGGAGAGCGCGCCCTCGATCGGCGCCGCCGCGACCGCCCTGGCGAGCGAGGCTCCCCCCGGCCGCACGCCGCTCGGCACGGCGGCCGTGCAGCCGCTCCCGTTCACGATCGAGCCGTCGCTCGACCGCCGCTCCGCGCTGCTCCTCTCCAAGCTGTCGTCGGATCGCGCCGGCTGGGTCAGGCGGCTCGACGCTGCCACCGGCGAGCTCGGACCGCCGCACCTGCTCCTCGACGAGGACCTCGCCGGCGCCCACTCTTCCCCGGACGGGACCACCACGCTGCTCACCTCGCAGGGCGACGAGCTCTGCGTGACAGCCATCCTCCCAGGCGAGGCCTCGACCGCGTCGCGCACGTGCGCTCCGATCCGCGCGCACGCCATGGCCGCCGTGGGCGAGCGCGTCGCGCTGCTCGAGCTCGCCGAGACCGCGCCGCGCGCGAGCTCCACGACGCCGGCGCAGCGCGCCGCGCGCGAGCGCTCCGCCGCAGCGAAGCCCGGGCGCAAGGCCCCCGGCCGCAAGGCGACGGTGGCGAAGCCGAAGCAGCCGGCAAAGGCCTCCGGCGCGAGCGGCAAGACGACGCGGAAGAAGCGCGGCGAGCGCCGCGGGCGCGAGGATCGGCCCACGAAGACCGCGCGCCCCGCGCCCAGGCCGAAGCGGCCCGACCCGCTGCCCGAGGTCGAGGTGCGGCTCCGCTGGGTCTCGCCGTCCGAAGGGATCGCGGCCACGTCGTCCCCCACCGGGCTGCGCTTCCGGCCGCCGCTCGACGGCATGGGGCTGATCGACGCAGGCGGGCGGCCAGGCGCGATCGACCTCTTGTTTTACGCGGCGAGCTCGAAGAAGACGAGCACGTCGTGGCTCGGGAGCGCGCAGATCGCCTTCGCCTCGCTCGGCGAGGACGGCAAGCTCGCTCCAGGCCGGCGCGCCGTCGTCGTCGAGGGCGATCTCGAGTACGGCGCGCTGCGCGGCCACCAGGATCCACGCCTCGTGACGGCGAGCGCAGGCGCCGTGGTCGTCGACGTCACCGGCCGCAACGGGGCCTGCCAGGCGACGCGCGTCGCGCCCTCGCTCCAGCGGCTGGCCGCCGGCGCCGCGCCCCGGGCGGTCTGCGCCGTGGATCCGGCGCGCCTCGCGGACGCGAGCCCGGTCACGCCGGCCGAGATCGGCGCGCTCGAGCGCATCGCCGCGAGCGGCGCCCGGCGCGCCCCGGGGCAGCCGGGGTACGATCCCGGGCTCGCCGCGTGGGCGGGAGATCGCGCGTACTTCCAGACGATCTCCGGCGGGCTCTTCTCCGCCTCGCGCGCCGACGGGCAGCCGCGCCGCGAGCCGGACCCGTTCCCGGCGCGGCGCGCGCGCGTCGCGTGGGGCGCGCTCGCGACGGACGGCGAGGGGCTCGCCTTCGCCGCGGGGCAGCTCCACCGGCTCGACGCGCGCGCCCAGGTCACCGCGGCGGCGACGCCAGATCGCCTCGGCGCCACGCCTGCGGGCGGCGCCGGCGGCGGCGCGCCGGGCACGCCGATCGGCGAGCCGGAGCGCCCCACCGACAGGCGGCGCGCCGCGCGCATCGGGTCGTCCTGGTGGCTCGCGAGGACCGACGTGGCGCGGCTCCTGCCCGAACCGCTCGTGGTGCCCGCGCTGCGGGGGCACGCGCACGAGGACAGCACGGCGCTCGTCGGCGGCCGCGAGCGCGGGCTCTTCCTCGAGGTGCTCGGCGACAGGCTCCAGATCACCTGGCTCGACGCCTCGGGCGCGCTCACCGGGCCGGGCGCGCAGGGCGGGCCCGCGCCCGGCGCGCTCCAGCCCGTCGCCGCAGGCCGCACGCCGCCCGCCCTCGCCGTCGCTTCGCCGGTGCGCGCGGGGTTCGACGCCTGCGAGCGCCGCGGCGGCGGGGCCATCGTTGCCGGCGTGAGCGCCGCGGATCCGCGCACGGTCGTGGCGCTCTCGATCGACGCGCTCGGCCGGCCCGGCGCGGCGCGCGTGACCTCGCTGCCGATCGTCGAGGGCGACCTCGCGGTGCGGCTCGTCGCGCTGCCCGAGGGGGGCGCGCTGCTCAGCGACGCGGCCCGGCGCCACGTGGTGTGGCTGGACGACGAGGGCGCCGAGCTCGCGTCGCAGCCCTGGCCGGCCGACGACACCGGCGCGCTCTGCGTCGACGGGCAGCCCGCGCGGCGCGCGGTCCCGGCGCCGGCGCCCGGCGCCTTCGTGACCGTCCCGGAGCTCGCGGCGCCCGGCGCCTGCGTGGTGGGCGACGTCGTCTGGGCCTCCGACGGCAGCCTGCGGTGGTTCGGGAGCGCCGTGAGCGGCCTCGACGCGCAGGCCGAAGCCGGCGTCGCTCGCCCCGCGCTGCCCGCGGGCGCGGCGGCGCGCTCGGCCGCGGGAGAGCCCGCGGAGGCGCCCGCGGCCGCGCTGTCCGGCGGGCCCGCGTGCCCGGCGGACATGGTGGCCGTCGACGGCGGCCGCTTCTGCATCGATCGCTTCGAGGCGATGCTCGTCGACGGCGCCACCGGACAGGCGCTCTCGCCCGACTACCCGTCGACCCCGAACCTGCTCGAGCTCACCCTCGCCGACTGGTCGACCGGCCTGCGGCGGATCGGCGACGTCCACGCGCGCGCCTTCCCCCTGCCCCTGCTCGCCCCCTGGCAGCGCGGCCGTGCGATCGCCGCCCTGGCCCGCTCGCGGTCCGGGGTGCGGCCGAGCGGCTACGTGACCGGCCTCGTGGCCGAGAGCGCCTGCGCTGCGGCCGGCAAGCGGCTCTGCTCGGTCGAGGAGTTCGTCACGGCGTGCCGCGGCGAGGACGACACCCTGTACCCGTACGGCGACACGTTCGAGGAGGGCGCGTGCAATGTCTACCGGCCGGCGCACCCCGCCGCGCTGCTCCACGGCAACGCGTCGATTGGCCACCTGGATCCCCGGCTGAACCGCGTGCGCAGCGCCCGGGAGCCGCTGCTCCGGGAGACGGGCGGGAGCCCGCGGTGCAGGAGCCGCTGGGGCAGCGACGCGGTCTACGATCTCGTGGGCAACCTCGATGAGTGGGTGAACGAGCCGGGCGGAGCGTTCGCCGGCGGCTTCTACTCGCGCTCGACACGCGCAGGCTGCGAGGCCCTCGTCACGGCCCACCCGAGGAGCTACCTCGATTACTCGACCGGCGCCCGGTGCTGCCAGGACGGGCCCTCGCCCCCGGCGACAGTGACAGCGACGGACACGCCGTCGCCGTCGGAGGCGGACGCCCCGGCCGCTCCCGCCGGCTCAGAGCCGCGGCCGCCCGGGCATCTGCCGTAGCATCCCGGTCACGGCGAAGGCGGCGGAGATCACGAGGAGCGCGGGGGTCCACGGGTGCACGGCCAGCACACCGAACACGGCGAGCAGCCAGGTCAGCAGCGAGACAAGCACCACGCTCCAGAGCACCACATCGGTCCAGCTTCTCATTCGTGCCCCTTTCGATGAGGGTCCATCCAGGGACGAGGCGAATGGCGTGCCACCCCATCGCTGACGCGCGGCCCCGCGTGCTACGTTGGGCCGCGATGAGCGCGTCATCTCCCGCAATGGAAAGCGATCTGGAAAACCCGACGGAAGAGCACCGGATGCTGCGGCAGATGGTGCGGGATTTCGCCCATGATGTCGTCGAGCCGCAGGCCGACGAGCACGACCGGAGCGCCACCCTGAACGTTCCCCTGATGCGGCGGCTCGGTGAGCTCGGCCTGCTCGGCGTGACCGTGCCCTCGGAGTACGGGGGCGCGGGCATGGATGCGGTCGCCGCGGTGATCGTCCACCACGAGCTCGCGAAGAGCGATCCCGGGTTCACGCTCGCGTATCTCGCCCACGCGATGTTGTTCGTGAACAACCTCTTCCACGCCGGCAATGACGAGCAGCGCGCGCGGTACCTGCCGAAGGTGCTCTCCGGCGAGTGGATCGGCGCGATGGGCATGACCGAGCCGACGAGCGGGACAGACGTCCTCGGCATGAAGACGTTCGCCCGGCGCGACGGGGATCGGTACATCCTGAAGGGGCGCAAAGCGCTCATCACGAACGCCCCGGAGGCCCAGATCTTCCTGGTCTATGCGACCATCGAGGGCCGGGTCACGACCTTCGTTGTGGAGCGTGGGTTCCCCGGGTTCTCGACCGACGAGAAGACCCCGAAGATGGGAATGCGGGGGAGCACGATGAGCGAGCTCCTCTTCGACGACTGCGTCGTGCCCGCCTGGAACGTCCTGGGCCAGGAGGGGGGCGGCATCCGCAACATGATGAGGAACCTGGAGCTGGAGCGCCTCACGCTCGCGGCCATGAGCCTGGGAATCGCGGACCGCTGTCTGGAGATCATGATCCAGTACGCCGGGGAGCGGAAGAGCTTCGGCAAGCCCATCGCCGAGCACGGGCAGATCCAGCGCTACATCGCGGAGAGCTACGCCAAGACCGAGGCGGCGCGCGCCCTCATCTACGCGGTGGCGCGCAACGTCAGCCCCGAGCGGAGGAACCGGCTCGGGACGGACGCGGCAAAGCTCTTCGCCGCGCCGGTGGGCAAGGAGGTGGCCGACAACGCCATGCAGGTGCTCGGCGGCTGGGGCTACTGCACCGAGTACAAGGTGGAGCGCTTCTTCCGTGACGCCAAGCTGCTCGAGATCGGCGGCGGCACGCTCGAGTCGCATCAGAAGAACATCACGCGCGAGCTGATCGGCCGCATCAGCTGACCCTGCCCGGTCGCGCCGATGCGCCCGCGTCGCCCCGGCGCGCGTGCGTCGGCGACGGATCCTACGCAACCCGAGTTCGTACCGGCCATCGCCGTGTGTCGTGGCCGTGAGGGCCTGTCACGCCTCGGTCGCGAAAAGTCAGCGCTGGATTTGCGGTCCGGCCATCGAGACGCCACGCGTTTCGATCAGCATGGCCATCCATGGATTGGGGAGATCTGGCGACGGTCGCGCCGACGGCGCTGTCATCCATCATCTACGCGACGATCCAAACCTCCTTCCTCTGGAGGATCGCGCGGCACCGGCTCGTGGCGCCGGTCGACGCATGGCGGCCGCCCGGGGCGACCCCGTTCGTCAGCATCCTCAAGCCCGTCGCCGGCGTCGACGACGGGCTCGCCGACAACCTCGAATCTTTCGCCCGCCTCGATTACCCCTGTTACGAGATCGTCTTCGGCGTCGCCTCGCGAGAAGACCGGGCGGTGCCGGTGATCCAGGCCTTCATCGCGGCGCACCCCGAGGTGAAGGCGCGGCTCTGCCTGACGGATCCGAACGAGGCGTTGAACCCGAAGGTGGCGCAGCTCCTCGAGCTCGAGCGCAGAGCCGAGGGCAGCGTGCTCGTCATCTCGGACGCGAACGTGTGTGTCCGTCCAGACTACCTCCGATCGCTGCTGTCGATCTTGATGCGGCCGGGCATGGGGCTCGTCTCGAGCGTCGTCGTGGGCACGGGGGAGCGGACGCTCGGCGCGGTGGTCGAGAACGCGCAGCTCGGGGCGTTCATCGCGCCCGGGGTCGTCGCCGCCGCCGAGCTCGCGGGGCGGTCGATCAGCGTTGGCAAGTCGATGGCGATGCGGCGGGTCGATCTCGCGCGGGTGGGAGGGTTCGAGAGCGTGGCCCACGTGCTGGCGGAGGACGACATGCTCGGACAGCGCTTCAGCGCGTGCGGGTTCGTCGTCGATCTCTGCCTGGATCCGATCGAGAACCGCAACACGAGCGGCTCCCTCACGCGCATGCTGGATCGGCACACCCGCTGGGCGAAGATGCGGCGCACGCTCGTTCCGCGCTGCTTCGCGGTGGAGCCGCTCAACTCGCCGCTGCTCATCGCGTGGCTCACGTTGCTGCTCAACCCCACGGGCCTCGCGCTGGAGATGTGGCTGTTCGCCTGGACGCTGCAGAGCCTGGGGACCTTCCTGGCCTTGAAGATGCTGCGCCCGACGCGCTCCAACGTGGCGCTGGTGGCGGTGGAGCCGCTCCGGACGCTGTGCTGGTTCTTCTGCTGGCTGAACGCGTATTCGAACCGGCGGGTCGCCTGGCGAGGCAACGCGTTCACCATCGGGCCCGGGACGGCGCTGGTGGCCGCGGACGAGCCGTCTTCCTTGCGATCGCCCGCCAGGTAGCGGGGGAGAGGGTTCCCCCGGGCCGCTCTCCGGGCGCGGGGACGGCGAGGAGGGGCCGGAACGGCGAGGAGCGCCGGTTCAGAGATGAACCGAGCGCCGGTCGCTCATCAATCGATGGGGGGCACCGGGATCTCCGGCGGGACGAGGAAGAAGACCTTGCGGGTGCTGAGCGTTGTCACGCCGTCCCCGGTGACGACGATGTTCGCCGTGAACACCTGCGGCTCGGTCGTCGGAGGCACCGAGACGTTGGTCTTCGGAATCACGTCGAAGCAGACCGTGGGCCCGGGGAACACGTTGGTATAGGTGTCCGCGACGCCATCGACATTCTTGTCGATGACCCTGAGGCCGGCGGTGCAGGGCTCGGGAGCGTCGTTGTTCGCGATGATCTTGTCGATGAACGCGCTCGCGGCGTCGACCGCGTCGGTCTCGTCCGCCACCGCCGCCGCCGAGATGTCGAGCGTGACATAGGTCGTGAGCACCTTGATCGCCTGCACGACGGCCAGGTTCAGCCCGGCGCCGCTGCTGGCGACCCGGAACACGAGCGGGCACTTGCCGTTCTCCATCGTCACGCCGCTCCCGTTCTCGCCGATGCAGCACTGTCCCACCGCGCACCGCGGCGGGCGCACGCCCTCCGGTCCCCACGCCGCCGGCGGGACCACCGAGCCCGTCGCCACCGCGCCGGCCGTCAGGTCGGCTTCCGCATCGGCTTGCGCCTGAGCCGAGCTGGCGGCCACCATGCCGATGACGCGGCCTCCCACGCCGGTCACCGCCCGCAGCGCCTGCGAATAGGTCGGCGACACCACCTTGGCCGTGGAGTAGTTGTTCTGTACGAACGTCCCGTTGTGGCTCGGGGTGTCGGTGATCATCACCACGATGGGCAGCGAGCCGAAGCGGAATCCCACGCCACCGATGGTCCCGACCGCCTCGCCCGCCGGGATCATGCCCGGGGGAGCGTTCAGCGAATTGAACATGGGCACGTGGGCGCCGCCCTCGTTCGTGCCCGCCCCGGTCGCGATCTGATAGAGAGCCTCCCAGCCGCTCTCCGGGATATCGCCGCCGGCCTCGGCCTTGAGGTCGTCCACCGCGTCCTGCACGGACTCGCGCCCTGCCGGCGTGCGGACGCTCATCACCCGGTGCTCCAGGTAGAACGGCTGATCGTTGGGGCCTCCATAGGAGTTGATCGGGAAGTCCTTGTACTGCGTCACCCCGATGCCGATGTTCGGGATCTCCTCGGCGAGCTGATTGATCATCTCCTGGAGCGCGCCCTTCAGATTATTGATCTGGCCGCCCATGGTCGCGGTGGTGTCCATCGCGAACACCACGTCGGCCTGCGAGATGTTGGTCGAGAAATCCAGCGTGTCCTGCGCCGGATCCGGGTCGCCCTGATAAGGCACGATGAACACGAAGTCCCCGTTCGCCCGCGGGTTGTCCAGATCGTCGTTCGGGTTCGTGCCCGCGGCCTGCTCGATGAGGTCGCTCACGCCGTCATCGTCCGTGTCCTCGCGCGCGGTGCTGGACTCGCCCGGGTCGAGCACGCCGTCGCAGTCGACGTCCTCGAGCTCGTCGAGCAGGCCGTCGTTGTCGCTGTCCAGATCGAGGAAATCGCCCCCGCCGTCCATGTCGCTGTCGATGGGCGGCTGCTCGGGCGCGCCGTCGCCTCGCTCGACCGAATCGGGCCGGCAGTCCCCGTCCGAGTCGAGATCCCGGAACGCCGGTATCCTGTCGCCGTCGACGTCGAACTCACGCTCGAACCGATCCAGGATACCGTCGTCGTCGGAGTCCCTGTCGCGGAAATCAGGCCACCTGTCGCCGTCGGTGTTCACCGGATCGAGCGGGTCCGAGCCGAGCTCGACCACATCCAAGAGGCCGTCGCCGTCATCGTCGGGATCCGCATAATCGGCGGTTCCATCGCCGTCGCGGTCGCCGTCGCCGTCCTCCTCGTCGGGCAGACCGTTGTTGTCGGAGTCCTCGTCCCGAACATCAGGCACCCCATCGCCGTCGCTGTCACGCGGCTTCGCTTCCCCTGGGAAAGGAGCGCCCTCGAGCTTGTCGGACAACCCATCGTTGTCGGAGTCGGTGTCCTCGAAATCGGGCTGGCCGTCGCGATCCGTGTCGACCGCATCGGCGCGCCCTTCAACCGCGTCGCTGATCCCATCGCCATCCGTGTCCGCGGCCGGCAGCTCCGCCGGCTTGTCGCCGGACGGCGGCCTGTTCGTCGACGTGGCGTCGCAGCCGATCGGCACGGAGAGCAAGAGAGAGCAGAGCAGAGGGCGAAGACTGCGACGCATAGGAGCTCCTGCGCGAATGTGGGCGCGAAATCCTAGACGCTTCACGCAATCCGGATCAACCGACATTCATGGTGCGCCGGGGCTCTCCGCGCGTCATCAACCGCAGACGGATTGCCGCCCACGGGTCCCCGCGAAACGTCGGCACGCGTGCGCAGCAGCTTCTGCGATACCGTCACAGCGGCACGTTGCATGGCGCCGCTCGCCGCGGGCCGCCGCGGATGCTCGACCGCTGCGCCGGCGTCAGGGGAGCTTCAGCCGAGGCAGCACGACGGAGATCGCGTCTGCCGGCGCCTTCTCCCGGTAAGGGCAGTGGCGGCACTTGGAGTTACAGCAGTATCCCCGTTTCAGGTGATACGCCTCTGTAAAAACTACCCGGCCTCCCTCGAGGTAATAATCTTCGCCTTCGACGGCCCTGGGAGGCTTCGGCCCGCTCATCGACCCTCGATCAAGCTACTCCGAAAGGCGCACCCGCGCCATCCGGCGCGCGGGCGGTTGGATGCGGCGCGCCGGCTCCACGACGCCCGCCCGCCGCCCGTGCTACGCCTGCGCCGCCCGCCGCACACCGGTGCACCGGCGGGTCCGCCCGCGATGCCCGATCGATCCTGCTCGAAGCTCCTCCGCGCCCTGCTCCCGCTCCTCGCCGCCGCCGGCTGCGATGGCTGCCCGAGCTCCAGGCCCTACACGCCTTACACGCTCGGCTCGGCGACGCCCTCCGGCTCGCCGCCCCCGCTGAGCGGCGTCGCCCCTGGCGCGGCGAGCGCCGGCCCCGAGGCCGACGCCGGCGCTCCGGACGCCGCCGCGCCTCGGTTCGCGGTGGTGCCGAGCGTCCCGGCGCCCGAAGGCGGCAAGCAATGGCCCCTCGAGGGCGGCGCCGTGGCCGCGGCGCCGACCGGGCGCACGTTCGAGACCGGGCTCCTCCTCGACGTCGACGGGGACGGCGCGCGCGATCTCGTCGCCTGGGCCCGGTCGCCCGACGGCCTGCGCGGCGAGCTCCTGCTCGCGCCCGCCGCGCGGCCGCAGGCGCTGCGCACGCTCGCCGCGCTCCCCGGCGATCTCGACGCGCAGGGGTGCACCCCGCGCGTCGGCCTCAGCCAGATCGGCCCCTCCGCGCTCGCCTTCGATTTCGCCCCGCAGTGCGGCGGCGCTCACCGCGGCGCCGCGGGCGCGGGCGCCACGCGCTGGATCGCCGTGATCCGACTCCCCGGGCCCGCCGCGGGCGCGGGCGCGCCGCCGGAGCTCGCCCTGGAGCTCCGCCTCCGCGCGCCGCCCGCGGAGGAAGCGCTCTCCGCCTCGCTCGAGGTCGCCGACCGCGACGCAGACGGCCGCGACGACCTCATCGTCTCGGTCGGAATCGAAGGCGCCCTGCGCCCCTTCCCTGCCCCGGCGGGCGCCGCGTCCGAGGTCCGCGCCCCGCTCGTCTTCCTGGATCGCCCCGCCGGCCTCTCGCGCGACGCGGCCCAGCCCGGCGAGGCACTGCGCGCCCTCGCTGCCTCCCTGCTCCGGGACGCGCGCTCCAAGTCGACCGCGCCGGCCGTGGCCGCCTCCGCCCAGCGGCTGCGCCGGCTCCACGCCGCCCTCTGCGTCGACGCCGAAAGCGGCGCCGGAGCGACCGGCGGCCGCGACGCCGCGCGCGCCGGCGAGGCCCTCGTCTGGACGGGCGCCGGCCCTGTGCGCTGCGGCGAGCCGGGGCTCGCGGCCGCCATCGACCACGCCGAGGCGGTCGCGGCGTCCACGCGGGGCGCGCCGATCGCGGCCATCGCGGCGCTCGACCGCGGCGGCGCCGAGGCGCGCGCCAAGGAGGACGGCAAGCTCCTCGCGAAGCTCGCGCCGCCGGCGACCGCCGCCGCCGTGTACCGCACCGCCGCTGCCCCGCAGCCGACAAGGACCGGCACCTTCGGCCCGCTCGCGTTCGAGGCGAGCGGCGCCCTGCTGGTCCGCACCGCGCAGGGCGTCGTCCGCGTCGACCCCGCCACGTCGACCGAGTCCGCGACGGACATCCCTCCCTGGCCCGCCGCCGTCCACGCCGGGCCCGCGGAGCTCGTCGCCGTCGAGCGGCGCTGCGACGCGCCCACCTTGCTCGGGCTGTTCCGCAGCTCGCCCGATGCCGTCGGCGAGATGGAGGTCCCGCTCCCGCTGCTCCGCGGCCAGGGGCCGCGCGCCCGGCCCGGCGCGGCTCTGCCCGAGCGCTGCGCCGGGACCGAGCGCCTGCCCTTCGTTCCGCTGGCCGCGTCGGAGCGCGGCTTCGACATCGCCCTCGGCGCAGCGCTGATCTCGATCGACCTGCGGGCCGCCGCGCCGGCCTCGTCCGCGCTGTCGTTCCCGCTCACCACGCCCGCGCCTCAGGGCGCGGCGCGGTCGCCGGACGGCGCCACGCTGGCGGTCCCGGCCGCCGGCGGGCTCCTCGTGGCGACCGCGGGCGGCGCCGCGCGCCTCTGGACGGGCGGCGACCTCGCGCAGGCGACGGCGTGCGCGCCGGCCAACGGCGGAGCCCGCGTCGCGTGCGTCGCCGGCGCGGCCGCGGTGATCTTCGAAGCGAAGTGACCTCCGTCGTCCCTCGGACCCCGGAGGTCAGCCGGGGCTCACTTGTTGACGCGCTCCAGGTACTTGCCGTCGGCCGTGTCGATCTTGATCCACTCGCCCTCCTTCACGAAGAGCGGGACGTTGACGGTCGCGCCGGTCGACACCGTGGCGGGCTTGGTGGCGCCGCTCGCCGTGTCGCCCTTGACGCCCGGCTCGCTGCTCACGATCTGGAGCACCACGTGCGGGGGCATGCTGACGCCGATCGGCAGCCCGTTGAACAGGGTCACGTCGATCGACATCCCGTCGCTCAGCCACTTGGAGTCATCGCCGATCTTGTCGCCGGGGACCGTGAGCTGCTCGCCGGTCGACGCGTCCATGAACACGAAGTCGGTGCCTTCCGGATAGATGTACTGGAGGCTGCGCTCCTCCACGTCCGCCGGCTCCAGCTTCTCGCCCGATTTGTACGTGCGCTCGAGCACCGCGCCCGTCGCCATGTTCCGGATCTTGACGCGGGTGAACGCCTGCCCCTTTCCCGGCTTGACGAACTGGAAGTCGATGACCGAGTAGGGCTGGCCGTCGACCATAAACTTGAGGCCTTTTCGGATGTCGCTTGTGTCCATGGGGAGAGCTTCCTGGTAGCGTAAGGGCGGCCTGTCGGCGAGGCCGGGGATCCGCGTCCGCGGCCCCCTGGCGCGGCTCGGGGGTCCGCGTCCGCGGCCCCTTCCACGGGTCGGGGGTCCGCGAACGCGGCCCCCTTAGCACGAGCGCGACCTCCTGCACAGGGCACGGTTTCAGGACCTGAAAATGCACGACTTCGACGACGAGCTCAGGGAGATCAAGCGTGAGATCGTGGAATCCCGTGGGCTCATCATCAAGACGAACAACCTCACGAACGCCCTCGCAGCGGATCTGAAGAGCATCTCCAAGCGCCAGATGGCGTACGAGCGGCGCGCCTTCTGGAACAGCGCGAGCGCGAACCTGCTCTTCGTGATCGTGGTGATCGGCGTGGTCAAGCTCGCCTGGGACGCACGCGTGGACGCCGTCCAGGCCGAGACCAAGGGCGCGCGCGACCGCATCGCGAAGCACGAGGCCGATCTCAAGGAGATGCAGCAGCGGAGCGACGCGCGCGCCAAGGCCGAGAGCGACGCCGCGGCGTTCTACGAGCTCATCCGTGCCGAGCGGCGACAGGAGGTGATCGAGGGCTTCGAGGCGCTGCGCAAGGCGCCGCTCACCCGGGCCGAGCTCGCGTTCTTCTCGGACTCGGTCGACAAGGCGCGCTCGGAGCTCTCGATCAAATCGTACCAGACGGGCCTCGATCACATGCGGACGGGCCGCTGGCACGAGGCCGCGGTCGCCTTCGAGGACGCCATCCGGCAGAAGGAGACGGCGTCGCACACCCCGTCGGCCCGCCTCAACCTGGCGCGCGCCTACCGCAGGCTGAACCGGCAGCGCGACGCGATTCCGCTGCTCATGACGCTCTCCGAGGCGTCGCCCGATCGGGAGGTCATGGATGACGCGACCTTCCTCCTCGCCGAGTGCCTCCTCGACATCCAGGCCTGGAACGACGCGAAGACGACCTTGCGGTCGTTCATCCGCCGCTTCCCGGACAGCGCGTACATCAACGACGCGCGCCTCGCGCTGGCCGACGTCTCGCTCCGGCACTGACGCGCGCCGCCACGGCCGGCCGGCGTTCCCCCACGCGGCGCCGCGCGGGGGGACGACGTCAGGACCCGCGCCGCACGTCGATCCTGCGCGGCTCGTCCTTCTTCTCGAACCAGCTGGATCGGAGCTGCCGGCGGAGGCCTGACGCGAACAGGCAGTCGCGGAACGCGTTCTGCTCGAAGGTCACCGCGCTGTGCGCGAGCGGGACCTGGATGAAGATGGCGCGGCCGTCCAGGAGCTGCTTGCGCGTGAGCTCGCCCGGGCGCCGCTCGTGAAGGCAGGCGACGCCCTGGGCCTCGAGCGCGCGCGCGAGCTCGAGGTTGAGCCGCCGCACGTCGCCCGCGACGAAGTGGCTGATGAGCTTGTGCCTGTCCCGCCCCGATCGGCCCTTCCGCTCGAGCACCCAGTCGCGGAACGCGTCGACCTCGCCGTACAGCGCGTCGAACAGGTACACCTCGTTCACCTCGCAGCCGCCGTGGCGCAGGCACGCGGCCGCGACGCGGTATCCGCCCGAGTGCGCCGACAGGCAGAGCGTCCCGAGCCTCGCCTGCCGCGGGATGGCGCGATCGCCGAGCGCCCGCCGCGCCGAGGGGGTCGCGAGCACCGACGCGAGCTCGCCGCACAGCCGCCGGAGGCCGCCCTTCTGCCCCAGCTTGCCCGGGGGCGACTCCGCCGCGTTCACAGCGCACTGCGGCACCACGAGCACCGCGTTCTGCTTGCTCTCGTGGAGCTGCTCACGGAGCTTGTGCGCCGCGATGGCCCGCTCCGCGGTCGTGACGTGGCCGTGGAAGTGGATCACGAGGTCGAGCTCATCGCTCTCCGGCGCGCGGTAATGGGCCGGCACGAAGACCATCGCCGTGGCGTCCTGGTAAGGAGCCCCGTCGCAGGGAAATGGCGCGTTCGACAGCTCGATCTTGAGCGTCACGCCGATCTCCGACGCCTCGACGGCCCTCACCCTGGAGGCAGCGCTGGCGAGCGCCGGCGCCCAGAGCCCCGGCGCGGCCAGGGCGCCGCCCGCCGCGCCGAGCGCTCGAAGGAAGGCCCGGCGGCCGAGCGCCGGTGGTGCGAATCGGGACATCTGGCGACCTCGTCCCGCGCCTATCACCGACGCTCGACCCCGGCCAAGAAACCGAAACGCCGCAGAGCGGCGGGCATCCGCTGCTCAGCTTTGGCTGACGGCCGCGCTGCTCACCTGCGCGAGCAGATCCTGGATGCGCCGGACGAGCTTCGCGGGCTCCTGCACCACGCCCTCGACGAGGAGGGCCTGGTCGAGGAGGAGCTCGGACCACTGCTTCACCCGCTCCGAGCCGGGCTCGCGCCCCGCCAGGATGTTGAGGTTCTTCACCACCGGGTGACCCGGGTTGAGCTCCAGGATCCGCTTGGACTCCTCGGCGTTCTGGTCGATGAGCTTCATGATCCGCTCGAGGTTCGCCCCTGGATCCCCCTCGGCGGCGACGAGGCAGCTCGCGCTGTCCGTCAGGCGCCGCGAGACGCGCACGTCCTTCACCCGGTCGCCCAGCGCCGCCTTGACCGCCGCCACGGCCGCGTCCACCGACTCCTCCGGCTCGTCCTTCTTCTCCGGCTCGGCGCCGAGATCGACGTCGCCGTGCATCACGCTCTTGAGGCGGCGCTTGTCGAACTCGTTCAGCGCCTTCACGAACCACTCGTCGACCGGATCCACGAGGAACAGCACGTCGTAGCCGCGCTTCCGGAACGCCTCGAGGTGCGGGCTCTGCTCGACCGCGTGGCGGCCGAGCCCCGTCACGTAATAGATCTCCTTCTGCGCCTCCGGCATCTTCGCCACGTAGTCGCGGAGCGAGATGAGCTTGCCGGCCTCCGTGTTCATCGACTCGAACCGGCACAGCTCGGCGATCGCGTCCTTGTTCTTCCAGTCGCTCGTGGCCCCCTCCTTGATGACCCGGCCGAACTCCTTCCAGAAAGCCGCATAGCGCTCGGGATCCGACTCGGAGAGGTCCTTGAGCGACTTGAGCACCTGCTTGACGATCTGCTGCTCGATCTGGGAGAGCGTGCGGTTCTCCTGGAGCATCTCGCGCGAGACGTTGAGCGAGAGGTCCTCGGAGTCGACGACGCCGCGCAGGAAGCGCAGGTACATCGGCGTCAGCTTGTCGCAGTCCTCGACGATGAGGACCCGCTTCGCGTAGAGGCGCACGCCCCGGCGGTCCTTGTGGAACATGTCCGCCGGCGCCTTCTCGGGCACGTAGAGCAGGGCGTGGAACTGCACGGGCGCGTCGATCGACAGGTGCACGGTGAGCAGCGGATTCTCCCCCTCGTAGCCGCCGGTCACGTGCCGGAAGAACTCCGCGTGCTGCTCCTCGGTGATCTGCGACTTGGGCAGCGTCCAGAGCGCGGCCGAGCGGTTCGCGACCTCGTCGTTCACCTTGATGGGGAAATGAACGAAATCCGAGTACTTGCGGATGATCTCCTTGATCCGCCACACCTTCGTGTACTCGCGCGCGTCCTCCTTGAGGTGGAGGACGATCTTCGTGCCGGGGTGCTCGCGATCGCCGGAGGCCACGGTGAACGAGCCCGCGCCGGACGAGCGCCACAGGACGGGCTCCGCGCCCGGCAGCATCGAGCGGGTCTGCACGTCGACGCGCGAGGCGACCATGAACGCGGCGTAGAAGCCGACGCCGAACTGGCCGATGAGCTGGAGCTTGCCGCCGTCTTTCTTCTGCTTGGCGGCCTCGGCGTTGGCCTTCAGGAACTCCAGCGACCCCGAGCGGGCGATGGTGCCGAGGTTCTGCACCACCTCGTCCCGGGTCATGCCGATGCCGTTGTCCTCGATGGTGAGGGTCCGGGCGGCGTCGTCGAGCGTGATGAGGATCGCGGGCTCGCCGGCTTGTTCAGCGACCCCTTCGCGCGTGAGGGCCAGGAAGCGGGCCTTGTCGAGCGCGTCCGACGCGTTCGAGATGAGCTCGCGGAGGAAGACCTCCTGGTTTGCGTAGAGCGAGTTGATGACCAGCGCGAGGACCTGCTGCACCTCGGCCTGGAAGGGAAGCTCGACCGCGCCGGCGGCCTTGGCCTCCTCGGACGGGGTCGACGCGGGCGCCTCCGGGCCCGGAGCCGCACCCGAAGGCTCGGCAGAGGGCGTGGAACCGCTGGTTTCGGGGTTCGGGCTTTCCGTGTTCATGTGGGCGACCAAATGGATCCGATTTTCGAAAGGGCAATCCCCCGGCGCGCCGCGGGGCGCCGCCGAGCGCCCCCAAAACACGCCGCGGTGTGTCGCCTCGCTCCGAGCGCGCTCCGCGGCCGGCTCCGGGCCCCTCCGGCCGGGTGAGGGGCTCCCCGGGCCGCGGGCCGACGCTGCGTCGAGGTCGGGATCTGCGCGCCGGGTCGTCACGTTCAGGTCGCTGTGCGCGAGCCCCGCATCCTTGCCCGGCTTTTCCGGTGGGTAAGGGTTTCTTCATCAGGTCGCCGGAGCTAGATTCACCGGCGTTACACCCTCGCGGTCGGAGAGATCTGTCGTGGTAGCACTTCTCCGTGCAGTACACCGTGTTCTCCCGGCGATCGGCGTGCTGGCCGGGGTGCTGGTGCTCGCGGGGTGCGGCGATCGGGGCAAGACGGCCGAGCAGGACCTCCTGAAGCGTCCGCCCGCTGTGCTCCAGTTCGACGGCTATGTCTACGTCCCGACCGAGACGAGCGATTTCAAGATCCTAGAGCGCGTGCGGGCGCAGACGCGCACGGTGTTCACGGGGCTGCGGAAGTCCCGGGTGATGGTGAGCCGGCGCGAGGTCCAGGGAGCGACCACGGACAACTTCGCCAAGGAGGCCGTGACCGTCGTCGACGCCGCGGGGCACCGCACCCTCGCGCTCCGGGTGCGGTATCGGTTCGTGGCACGGCCGGAGGTCGCGAACGGCATCGACGATCGCAAGGAGCTCCCGCTCGCGCTCCTGCACCGGGAGGATGACGAGGTCGCGGAGCGCATCTACGAGGAGTGCACGCCGCCCCAGGAGCGGAGGAAGGGGGGCGCCAGCGCCGTCGGCCTCGACTTCGATCCGTCCGTTCCGAGCTGCAAGGCCGCGATGGCCGCGGAGCAGGCGGCGATCGACGCGGCGCGCGCGAAGGTGCCCGAGCTCGCGGGCGGGCCGCCTGCCTCCGCCAAGGACACGGTGGTCCCGATCGAGGAGGTGCGGCGCCTGTACATCCCGACGCAGGTGACCGTCGAGCTCCGCGATCGCAAGCCGGGCGAGGTCACGCCGCGCTTCGTCCCGGTGGATCGACCGGAGAAAGAGGACGCGCGGATCGCGACCGCGGAGCGGCCCGGCGGCGAGCCCTCCGAGGGGCTCGAGCCGGCGGCGGTGCTCATCGACCCGGATCTCAAGGTGGAGCGGACGCCCGAGGAGAGGGCGATCGCCGAGGGGACCCTGCTGCCGAAGATGCCCACGACCGGCGGCACGGGCGCGGTGAGCGGCGGGAGGCGGATCGAGGTCGTGAGCCCCGCGGTGGCGCAGGCGCAGCAGCGCAAGGCGGAGGCCGCCGCGACCGCGAGCGAGCGCTTCGAGATCCCCTTCGAGACGCTGACCGACCCGAAGTTCCTGGTGGTCTGGTTCAGCCTGCTGATGGCGTACCCGATCCTCCGGGGCGATCCGCGGAAGAAGAAGCACTGACGCGCGGCATGAGCGCTGACGAGCGCTGACGAGCGCCGCGGCGCACCTCGCCGAGCGGGGCGACGGCGCGGCGCTCGGACCGGCGTGGGTGGAGGCCGCCGCGATCGCGGGGGGTCGTCCGCTACGATGCCCGCCATGATGCTTCGCCTGATGAAGATGTTCGGCCTCGCCTTCGTGGAGACCACGACGGAGCGCGCCCGCCGGGGGCCCGCGCGCCCGAGCTGGGGCTTCGGCTTCGAGTGGGTGGTCCGCTTTCTCCGCCGCGATTTCGCCTACGTGCTCGACCGGCCCTACCCGGACGTCAGGGCCGAGCTCGACGCGCGCCCGTACTCCCAGAAGGCCGTCCGGCGCGTGAAGCGCATGGACGACACCTTGAAGGGCGTCCCCGCGGTCTGGTTCGAGCCTCCTGGCGCGGCGTCGCGCGGCGTCGTCCTCTACCTCCACGGCGGCTCGTACCTGTTCGGCTCCACGAGGACCCACGCGGACCTCATGGCGCGGCTGGCGCTGGCGAGCGGCGCCCGCGTCGTGGGCATCGACTACCGGCTCGCGCCGGAGCACCGCTATCCAGCGCAGCTCGAGGACGCGCTCGCCGCCTTTGACGCGCTGATCGAGCGCGGCCATGCGCCGGGGGAGATCGCGCTCGCCGGCGACTCCGCCGGCGGCAACCTCGCGCTCGTCACGCAGCTCGCGCTGCGCGACCGCGGCGCGCAGGCGCGCTGCGCCGCGCTCATCTCTCCCTGGCTCGACCTCACCGCGAGCAGCGCCTCGGCGATCGCGAACGACTCGACCGATTACGGCACCCGGGAGGGTCTCCTGCGCCAGGCGCGCGATTTCGCGGGCGCGACCCCGCTGGACGATCCCCGGCTGTCACCGCTCCACGCGCGTCTGGAGGGGCTGGCCTCGCTGTTCATCCAGGTCGGCGACGCCGAGCGCCTCCACGACGAGGGCCAGGAGCTCGCGCGGCGCGCCCGCGAGGTGGGCGTCGAC
Organism: Sorangium sp. So ce693; assembly: GCF_051521375.1. Lineage (NCBI taxonomy): Bacteria > Pseudomonadati > Myxococcota > Polyangiales > Polyangiaceae > Sorangium > Sorangium sp. So ce693. The sequence goes on along the minus strand of NZ_CP150347.1, from coordinate 13,124,379 downwards.
GTCACGCTCGACGTGCTGCGGGACATGCCCCACAACGGGCCGGTGCTGGCCGACTTCCACCCGGAGGGCGCGCGGGGCACGGACGCGCTGGGCGCGTATCTCCGAGCGCGCCTGTCGTCGAGCGCGGCAGCGGCGACGCGGCCTGACGCTGCCTGATGCTGCCTGATGCGGAGCTCGCTCCGCGGCGCTGCGGGGCGAGGTGGTTGCCGTGAGCGGGCGGCGCGCGTAGGGGATCGCGCGGTGAGGCTCGCCTCGAGGGCCCACGGAGGAGACGATGACCCCTTCCCAGGACCTGGTCGAGCTGGCAGAGCGGCTCGCGGACGCCAGCGGCGCCGTGATCCGGCGCTACTTTCGCAAGGGCATCGAGGCCGACGACAAGGCGGACGCGAGCCCTGTCACGATCGCCGACCGCGAGGCCGAGGCGGCGATACGCGAGCTGCTCGCCGCGCGCGCGCCGGGACACGGGATCGTGGGAGAGGAGCTCGGCCGCCAGAACGAGGCAGCGGAGCTCGTGTGGGTGCTCGATCCCATCGACGGGACGAAGGCGTTCATCACGGGCAAGCCGCTCTTCGGCACGCTCATCGCCCTGCTGCACCGGGGGCGGCCGGTGCTCGGCGTCATCGACCAGCCCGTCCTCGGCGATCGCTGGCTCGGCGTCCTGGGCCGGCAGACGCTCTGGAACGGCGAGCCGGCGCGCGTCCGGGCGTGCGCGGGGCTGCCGCTCGCGCGCCTCTCCACCACGGGCCCGCAGTACTTCCCGCCGGCGAAGACCCGCGCCTTCGGGGAGGTCGCGTCCCGGGCCAAGCTCGTGAGCTACGGCGGGGATTGCTACCAGTATGGCCTCGTGGCGAGCGGCAGCATCGACGTGGTCGTCGAGTATGGCCTCAAGCTCCACGATTTCGCGGCGCTCGTCCCGGTGATCACCGGCGCCGGAGGGGTCATGACGGACTGGGAAGGGCGCCCGCTCGACGCCGCGAGCGCCGGTGACGTGGTGGCCGCCGGCGACCCGCGCACCCACGCCGAGGTGCTCGCCGCGCTCCGCGCCGGCGATCCCCGGCAGGGCGCGCGCTGACGCGCGCCGACGTTGGAGCGCCGGCGGCGCCTCACGCGCGGAGCCCTCGGAACTGGAGGGCGAGCGAGCTCTTCAGCACGGGATCCAGCGCCGCCGCGAGCGTCACGAAGCCGCTGAGCCAGGACAGGAGCGCCGCGAAGTAGAGGGCGAAGATGTTGTGCGCCGCGGCGAGCGGGTCGATGTCGCCCGCGACCTCGCGGCGCGCCTGCGCGTCGCGCACGAGGCCCGCGATGCGGTGCAGGAACGCGAACGTGAGCGCGTTCAGCCGCTCTCCGTTCGGACCCGACGCGCCGGGGAAGGCCTTCACGAACGCCTGCGAGACGAGCGGCTGCTCGCCGTACATCGCGAACAGCCGCTGGAACACGTGGATGAGCTGAGGGAGCAGGGGCTCTTTGCGCGGCAGCGCCTCGAACGCCGCGTCGACCGCGGCCGCGAGCCGGTCGTGCATCACCATCATGAGCAGGTCGGCCTTGTCGCGCGCGTGCACGAACACCGTCCCCGTCGCGACCTCCGCGCGCTCCGCCACCGCCTTGGTCGTCGTGTCGTCGTACCCGAGCTCGGTGAAGAGCGCCCACGCGGCGTCCCGGATCCGCCGGCGGGTGTCGAGCTTCTGCTGGGCGCGCCCGCCGCGCTCGGGGGCCGGCGCGCTCGGCGCCGAGGCGACCGGCGCGGACGCGACCAGAGCTCGCGGCGCGGCGGATCGCCTCCGGCGTTTCGTCGCGCTTGTAATGACCTTGCTCATCGACGGGGAACTCTGTTGCCGAGGATGCCTCCCCGTCAAGCGGCGATCTCCTTGACAGAACGAGCGCGATGAATGACCATGGTCAGTGACTGAAGTCATCGAACGAGGGTGGTGCCATGGCTCTTGTGCATTACGACGAAGGCCTCACGATGCGGGAGGCGCGGGCGCTCTACTTCGAGGTGAACCGCTTCGGCGCGGACGGCGGGTATGGCGACGCGTGGGTCGACTTCAAGCTCGGTCCGCTCCCGGTCCCGTTCCCGAACACCCGGGCGCGCGTGCGCGCCGTGCGTTACCACGACCTGCACCACGTGCTGACGGGCTACGACACGAACGCGACCGGCGAGTTCGAGATCGCGGCGTGGGAGATCGGCGCCGGCTGCAAGGGCTTCGTCGCGGCCTGGCAGCTCAACCTGGGCGGCCTCTTCGCGGGGCTCCTCTCGGCGCCGCGCCGGACGATCCGCGCGTTCTTCCGCGGCCGCCGCAGCGAGAGCCTGTATGGCCGTCCGTTCGAGGAGCTGCTCGATCGAGAGGTCGGCGCGCTGCGCAGGGAGATGCGCGTCGATGAGCGCTCTTCGTCCGGCTCCGGCCCTGCGGCGCTCGACGTGCTCTGGCTCGCGCTCGCGAGCCTCGCGGGGCTCGTTGTCGGCGTCCTCGGGTTCGCGGCGGTGCTCGTCGTGGCGCCGATCGGGATCGTGAACCTGGCGCTGCGCCGGCACCGCGCGCGAAGCGCCGCGGAAGCGGGGGCCTGAGGCGAGGAGCCTGCCGGCGTTCAACCCCCGAACAGATTACGAGGGTTCAACGAACCCCCAACACCTTCTCGCATACTCCACGACCACCTCTGCGATACCGTGCTCAATCGATGACACGTCCGCGCGAACAAAATCGCCCTTGAGAGGTCCACCGGAAGCAAGGACAGTAGTTGGGTCGTTATCGGACAGACCTCTACCACCATCAAGCTTTATCAGGATGATCGCCCCGTCGCCGCGCATGCGCTCCAAGATCGGGAGGACCGCATCGATCCCTCTCCACTGCGCTGGAACTGGGCTCAAACCAAGGTGGTTTGCTACCATTGGAATGAGTCCGTAGTCATCTGTGGCCATGAAAACCCCCGGGATGTGGCACAGTAGCCTCCTGTCAAACCGCAGCCTCGATAACCTTGACGAATGGGGTTCCGAAGAAGTCTGAACCGCCACGATCGTCGACAAACTCCGAGGCGAGTACAGTACGCCACAGGACCTGAGAATGCCTCGCGCACAGCATCTGTGCGCCCGTCCGGCCGCCGGCGCGCCCCCCTGCCGAAGCTCGACGCGCCCCCCGACGCACCCCGCCCTCCCCCTCGCCAGCTTGACCTGGCCGCCGCGACGCACGAGGATCCGCCTCGTGCCCCAGCGAAAGCGCTACCTCTTCGTCTGCGTCAACCGCCGCCCGGACGGCGTTCCCAAGGGCTCCTGCGCTCAGCGCGGCGCCGAAGGCATCCACGTGCAGCTCAAGGCCGCGCTCGCCGAGCGGGGGCTCGCGAAGGTCGAGGCGCGCGCCTGCTCCGCGAGCTGCCTCGACGTCTGCTGGGCAGGCCCCGTCATCGCCGTGGAGCCGGACGGCTACTTCTACGGCCGCGTGACCCCCGCCGACGTCCCGGAGATCGTCGACGCCCTCGCCTCGGGCCGCCGCGTCGAGCGGCTCGTGCTCCCGCCCGAGGACTACACGGAGGCGACCGCCGCCCCGCCGCTGCCGGCGCCGCCGCGCGGCGCCCCGCCGGAGCCGTGATGCGCGGCTTCGAGTTCTGCGAGACCATGGCCGGGAGCTTCCACCTGGTCGACTCGCCGTCCGACGAGCGGCCCATGTCGTTCACGATCCGCGCGCGCTCACGCGGCCTCCTCGACTTCCTGCGCAAGCCCGAGGTCGAGATCGAGGGCGAGATCGACGCCGAGGGCTTCGCCGACCACCGCTACCTCTCCGGGCGGCTCGGCCTCGACGTCGCGCGCACCGGGACCCTGCCCTACTCCTTCGAGTTCACCGCCAACGACGGCCGCCGCTGCGCGTTCGCCGGCCGGAAGACCGTGCGCCCCGGCGATCTCATGACGTCGATGACCGTCCTGCCCGGCGTCCTCGTCGGCGACGGCGGCGCGCTGATCGGCGAGGCGCTCCTCCGCTTCGACCTGCGGAGCGACCTGCTCCGGTTCCTGAGGAGCTTCCGGGCCACGAGGTAGCCACCATGCAAAGGATCGAGCCCGCAGACAGCGCGGTCATCGTCATCGACGTCCAGGAGAAGCTCGCCGCCGCGATGCCGGCGCCCCAGATGGACGCGCTGACCCGCGCGGCCACGGTGCTGATCGAGGCGGCGCGGCGGCTCGGCGCGGCGATCATCGCCACCGAGCAGTACCCCGCGGGCCTCGGCCCGACCATCGCGCCCATCGCCGAGCGGCTCGCCCAGGCGGGCGCGCCCGTCATCCCCAAGATGGAGTTCTCCGCCTGCGGCTCCGCCGAGTTCGAGCGCGCCTTGCGCACGTCGACCGGGCGCGCGCCCCGCGCCGCCATCGTCGTCGGCGTGGAGGCGCACGTCTGCGTCTTCCAGACCGTGCGCGACCTCGCGGCGCGCGGCGTCCTCGTCCAGGTGCCGCTCGACGGCGTCGCCTCCCGCCGCGACGACCACCGGCTCGCCGGCCTCGATCTCTGCCGCGCCGCAGGCGCCACCATCACCACCGCGGAGACCGTCGTCTTCGACTGGCTCAAGATCGCCGGAACGGACGACTTCAAGCAGCTCTCGAAGCTCATCCGCTGACCGATCCCGCGATCTTCGCGGGCGGCGCGCGGGGACCAGGTCGGCGTGTCAGTTTGTCAGGCGCCGGCTCGGACGTTGTCAGACCCGTGCTCTCCTGGACATGCCGCCAACGCCTGTGACACAGTGGCGCATGGCTGACGATCTGGCACAAGTCCCCCCGAGCGCGCCGCCCGCTGGCCCCGCCGCGCCGCCGCCCGGCGCGCCGACGGTCCTCGTGGTCGATGACGAGCCGTCGAACGTCGCCTCCATCGAGAAGATCTTCCAGCGCGACGGCATGCGCGTCATCACGGCGGACAGCGCGAAGGCGGCGCTGGAGATCGTGCGCAGCCGCCGCGTCGAGGTCGTCCTGACCGACCTGATGATGCCGGGCGTCAGCGGCCTGGAGCTGCTCCGCGCGCTGAAGCAGCTCGCGCCCGACACCGAGGTCGTGATGATGACCGCCTACGGGACCGTCGAGACCGCGGTCCAGGCCATGCGCGAGGGCGCCTACGACTTCGTGGAGAAGCCGCTCAAGCGGATGACGATCATCAAGAGCGTGCGCAAGGCCGCCGAGCGCCAGTCGCTCGTCGCCGAGAACCGCTCGCTCCGGCAGGAGATCAAGCTGCTCACGAAGCGCGAGATCGTCGGATCGAGCCCGACGCTCCGCCGCGTGCTCGACATCGCGACCCAGGCGGCGCCCTCGAGCGCCACGGTGCTCGTGCTCGGCGAGAGCGGCACCGGCAAGGAGCTGCTCGCGCGCTTCATCCACGAGCGCAGCGCGCGCTCGCGGGGGCCGTTCGTCGCGGTCAACTGCGCGGCCATCCCGGAGACCATCCTCGAGGCCGAGCTCTTCGGCCACGAGCGCGGGGCGTTCACCGGCGCCCTCGCGAAGCGCGACGGCCGCTTCGCCAAGGCGGCCGGCGGCACGCTGTTCCTCGACGAGATCGGCGAGCTCTCGCCCGCCGTGCAGGTGAAGCTCCTCCGCGTGCTGCAGGAGGGCGAGTACGAGCCCGTCGGCGGCGACACGGTGCGCGCGGACGTGCGCCTGGTCGCGGCCACCAACAAGGACCTCCGCGCCGAGGTCGCCGCGGGCCGCTTCCGCGAGGACCTGTTCTACCGGCTCAACGTGATCGCGATCACGGCGCCCCCGCTCCGGACCCGCCGCGAGGACATCCCGCTCCTCGTCGACCACTTCCTCGGCATCTACTGCACGAAGAACAACCGCCCCCGCCTGGAGGCGCCGCGCGACGTGCTCGCGCGCCTGACCGACTACACGTGGCCGGGCAACGTGCGCGAGCTCGAGAACGTGATCGAGCGCGCCGTGGTCCTCTGCCGCAGCGACCAGCTCTCGGTCGACGACCTGCCCGACTTCATCCGCGAGGCCGCCCCCGCCGAGCCGAGCTCGCTCACCTTCTCGGTCGGCACGCCCCTCGACGAGGTGGAGCGCAGGCTCATCCGCGAGACGCTCCGCCACGCCCGCGGGGACAAATCCGTGGCCGCGCAGTTGCTCGGCATCTCGACGCGCACCATCTACCGAAAGCTCGGCGAGCTGGAGTGACGCCGCGCGCGCCGTCCCGCGGACACCGCGCGCGCCTGCGCGCCGGCCGCCGCGAAAATCCATTTGTCACTTTGGCAAAGGAGGCCGTCCGACACACCCGGGGTTCGTCACCTTGGCGGGACAGCTTCCGAAATTTCGTGAAGACGCGGGAAACCACCGGCGATTGACCGCTGGCATGAAACTCGCCTAGAGGAGGATGGGCGCATGGGCATCGACGCGATCCTGAAGCGGTATTTTCCCTGGGTGCTGGGCGCGCTGATCGCGCTCGCCGCCTACTTCCAGGCGTCGGGCATGGGTCAGCTCGTGGTCTCCAGCGTCGCGATCGACGCCCCGCCGGCGCCGCCCAGCCATCCGACGCGCCCGGCGTCGTTCGGGCCGACCGCGAGCAGCACGGACCACACGACGAGCGCCGCGGCGATCCTCTCGCGCAACCCGTTCGACTCGGTGACGGGGCCGCTCGACGGCAAGCCCGTCGAGCTCCCGACCGTCCAGCACGAGCTGCCCAACAAGGACCCGTACGCGGACCCGTCCTGCGACGGCGCCCGCGTCCTCCTCATCACGCAGGCCGACGATCCCGCGTGGTCGTTCGCGGCCATGACCGGCTCGGACGGCAAGGCGATCTTGCGGCGGCAGGGGGATGAGATCAGCGGGCAGACCGTTTACTACGTGGGGTGGGATCGGGTCTGGCTGACGTCCGGCAGCTCGCGGTGCCAGGCCATCGTTGGCAGCCGCGCCGTCGCCCGCGCCAGCGCCGCGCCGGCGCCGGCGCCCCCGACGACGTCGACGGGCGCCGCGGCGAAGCCCGCCGCCCGTGCCGGCAAGAAGATCCCGCCGGAGATCGCCTCGAAGATCCAGCGCGTGAGCGAGACGGAGTTCAACGTGGAGCGCAGCGCCGTCGACCACATCCTGGAGAACCAGGGCGAGCTGATGCGCTCCGCGCGCATCGTCCCCGAGAAGGAGGGAGACAAGGTGGTGGGCATCCGTCTCTTCGGGATTCGCCCGGACTCTCTGCTGGGGACGCTCGGGCTGGAGAACGGAGATCGGCTGTCCAGCATCAACGGGTTTGAGATGAGCGATCCGCAGAAGGCCCTCGAGGCCTACGCGCGGCTCCGGACGGCGGACCGGCTCACGGTGAGCATCAACCGCAAGGGCAAGCCGATGAACATCGACTTCAACATCAAGTGAGCGCTCCGGACTGAATCCAGGGACGAAAGCAGGGTAGCGGCATGGCGCGATGGATAGGGACGCTGAACGAGGGGAGCCTGCTCCGGCGGACGCTGATGGTGATCGGCACGTTCGTCCTCGGCTCCCTCACGTTCGTCGGGGTCATGAGCCTCGTCCTCGTGTCGGTCGCCAAGGCCGTCCTGCCGCCCCACGAGACGTCCCACGACAAGGAGTCCGCGGCGGACACGACGGAGGAGGCCGACAGCGAGGCCGCCGCCGGCGCGACCAAGACCGCCCTGGGCAAGACCTCCCGCTCGAAGCGGCCGCGGCCCCCCTCGCCGGCCGCGCGCGAGAGCGCGCCGAACGCTGACTGAGCGGCGCCGCCTCCCCCTACCAACCAACGCAGAGAATATCGAGTCGACTGATGGTGATGACGACCCTCGAGCGATCCTGCTGCCTCCGGAGGAGGCTCCTCGCCGCGCCGGTGGCGGCGCTCGTGCTCGCCGCCGCGGCGCCGCCCGCCGCAGCGCAGCCCGCGAACCGCGGCGCCCCCGTGCTGCGGACCCCCGGCCAGGTCCCGCCGGCGCCCGCCCGCCCCGCGCCTGCGCCGGGCGCGCCAGCCGCGCCGGCCGCAGGCGCCCCACCCGCCGGCGCGCCGGGCGCAGCCGCGCCCGCGGCAGGCGCTCCGGGCGACGCCGGCGACGACCCGCTCGCCGCGGTCAAGCAAGGGGTCCAGGAGATCGAGTTCAAGCCGAAGCCCGGCGGCTACAAGGTCAGCTTCAACCTCGACGAGGCCGACCTCCCCGAGCTCGTGAAGGCCATCAGCAACATCACCGGGCGCCGCTTCATCTACGGCGGCAAGCTCCGGCAGATCAAGGCCACGGTGTACGCGCCGGAGAAGGTGACCGTCGCCGAGGCGTACAGCGCGTTCCTGTCGATCCTCGCCTCGAACGATCTCACCGTCATCCCCCACGGCCGCTTCCTCAAGATCGTGGAGACGCCAGGCGCGGTGTCCGAGACGACGCCCGTGTTCGGGGCCGCCACGCCCGTGCCCGCGGAGGACCGGTTCGTCACCCGCATGTACCGGCTGTCGCATATCGACGCCAACGAGGCGGGCGGCGTCCTGAGCAAGTTCAAATCGAAGGACGGCGACGTCACCGTCTACCCGCCCGGCAACCTGCTCATCATCACGGACACCGGGTCGAACATCCAGCGCATGCTCCGGATCGTCGAGGAGATCGACGTCGGCGGCGCCGGCGATCAGCTCTGGGTGCAGCCCGTTCATTACGGCTCCGCGGCGGAGGTCGCGACCAAGCTGAACGAGATCGTCGACCCGAGCAGGGCCGGGGCGGGCGGTGGCAGGCCCGGCAGGGGCGGCGCCGGCGGCACCGGCGCCCGCATCATCGCGGACGACAGGACCAACTCCCTCGTCATCACCGCGACCGAGCCGGACTACCTGCGCGTCCTCGGCATCCTGAAGCGCCTCGACGTGCCGCAGACGGGCGAGGGGCAGGTCCACGTGCTGTCGCTCCAGCACGCCGGCTGCAAGGAGCTGTCGGCGACGCTGAACCAGATCCTCGGCGGCGGAGCGGGCGGGGGCGGAGCGGCCGTCGGCGGCAGGCCGGGCGCGCGCGCCGCCCAGGCGGTGCCGGGCTCGACCGACGACATCTTCGAGGGGCAGGTCAAGGTCACCTGCGACGAGGCGAGCAACAAGCTCCTCATCACGTCGTCACCCCACGACTACGCCCAGCTGCGCACCGTGATCGACCAGCTCGACGAGCCCCGGCGGCAGGTGTTCATCGAGGCCGTGATCATGGACGTGAACGTCAGCCGCTCGCTCGATTTCGGCATCGGCTACCACGCCGGCGCGCCGTTCGACGGCCTCAATGCCGACGACAGCGTCGTCTACGGCGGCAACAACATCCGCCAGTCCGTCATCGGCCTGCCGGCGCAGCTCGGCGCGCTCGCGCTGGGCGTCAAGGGACCCGCGATCACGGGCTCGAACAACATCCTCGGGACGGGCATCTCGATCCCCGCGTTCGGCGTCGTCCTCCACGCGCTGGCCCAGGACGGCGACTCCAACGTCCTCGCGACGCCGCACATCCTCGCGACCGACAACGTGGCGGCCGAGATCTCGATCGGCCAGAACATCCCGCTGCAGACCAACGTGGGCGGCGGCGGGCTCAACCAGCTCGCGAGCCTGGCGGGGGGCGCGGGCGCGGCGGGCGGGCTCGGCGCGCTCGGCGGCCTGCTCGGCGGCCTCGGCGGCCTCGGCGGCGGCGCCGCCGCGCGCCAGGACGTCGGCACGAAGATCAAGGTCGTCCCTCACGTCAACGACTCGGATCAGGTGCGGCTGGAGCTCTCCGAGGAGATCTCCGACGCGGGCGCCCCCCTCGAGGGCGCGCTCGGCGCGATCCCCATCAACAAGCGCACCGCGAGCACAACGCTCGTCGTCCGGGACCAGCAGACCGTCGTGATCGGCGGCCTCATGCGCGACGGCATGACCACCTCGGAGACGAAGATCCCCGTGCTGGGCGACATCCCGGTGCTCGGGTTCCTCTTCCGGCAGCGGGTCAAGACGAAGACGAAGACGAACCTCCTCCTCGTGCTGACGCCCTACGTGATCCGCGACCAGGACGACCTCCGGACCATCTTCGAGCGCAAGATGCAGGAGCGGCAGGAGTTCATCGACCGTTACTTCGTCTTCAGCGAGAGCGCCGCGTGGGAGCCGCCGCGCGACTTCGGCCGCGCGAACGGGCTCCTCGAGGACATCCGCCAGTCGATGCTGGCCGAGGAAGAGCGGGCGCGCCTCGAGGAGGAGGCGCGCCCGAAGGGGCCGCGCGAGCACGTGCCGGTGGATCCGGTCGGCCTGCCGACGTTCGGCGGCAAGGCCACCGGCGCGGTGAATATGCAGCCCGGCATGGTCGACATGGAGGGCGAGCCGGCCCAGCTGCCGCCGCCGCCGAACGGCGCCCCGCCGCCGCGGCCCACGCGGCGGCCGCCGGGCGGACGGCAGATGGAGCGCGTGGAATGAGCCTGCAGCAGCAGCAGTACCTCGGCGAGATCCTGATCCGGCGGGGCGTCGTCCCCGCGGAGCGGCTGGTGCCGCTCTACGACACCGTCCGCGAGCGCGGTCAGCCGCTCGCGGACCTCATCGTCTCGTCCAACATCGCCGACGAGGCGAGCATCGCCAAGGCGCTCGCGGAGGAGTGCGAGGTCGGCCTCCTCCCGCGCATCGACATCGACGCGGTGCCGCTCGATCTCGCGAGCCGGGTGCCGATCACGTACGCCAAGCAGCACAAGATCCTGCCGCTCGCCGAGCACGACGGGGTCGTCTACTGCGCCGTCGCCGACCCCCTCGACACGACGGCGATCGACGACGTGCGGGCGCTGTTCGGCAAGCCCGTCGAGATCGCGGTCGCCACGAGCGACGTCGTGCTGAACGCGATCAACCGCATCTGGGAGCGCAAGGAGGACGGCGGCGCGAAGCTCGAGGGCGACACGGCGCTCGAGGAGGACAACCTCGTCGACATCATCGACTCCGACGACGACGCCCCGATCATCGCCTGGGTCAACGGCCTCTTCGCGCAGGCGGTCCGCGAGCGGGCGAGCGACATCCACATCGAGCCCGAGGAGCGCGACGTCGTCGTCCGCTACCGGATCGACGGCGAGCTCTACGTCGCGAAGCGCGCCTCGAAGCAGTTCATGGCGCCGATCATCGCCCGCGTGAAGATCATGGCGGCGCTCAACATCGCCGAGAAGCGGCTCCCGCAGGACGGCCGCATCACGCTGAAGATCGCGGGCAAGAGCGTCGACATCCGCGTCTCGACCGTGCCGACGAGCCGCGGCTTCGAGCGGATCGTGATGCGCATCCTGCACAAGGCGTCGGTCCTGCTCGGGCTCGACGACCTCGGCTTCGCGCCGCGCGAGTTCGCCATCATGGACGCGCTCATCCAGCGGCCGGACGGCATCATCCTCGTCACCGGCCCGACCGGCAGCGGCAAGACGACCACGCTCTACGCCTGCCTCAACCGGATCAACGAGCCCAGCCGGAACATCCTCACGGCCGAGGACCCGGTCGAGTACGAGATCGGCGGCATCCACCAGATCCACGTCCACCCCGGGATCGGGCTCACCTTCGCCTCGGCGCTCCGCGCGTTCCTCCGCCAGGATCCGGACGTGATCATGGTCGGCGAGATCCGCGACAAGGAGACCGCAGAGATCGCCATCCACGCGTCGCTCACCGGCCACCTGGTGCTCTCGACCCTCCACACGAACGACGCGGCCAGCGCGGTGACCCGCCTCGTCGAGATGGAGATCGAGCCCTTCCTCGTGCGGAGCAGCGTGATCGGCATCCTCGCCCAGCGCCTCGTGCGCCTGCTCTGCCCGGCGTGCAAGGTCCCCTACCGGCCCTCCGACTACGAGCTGCAGCAGCTCGGCCTCGACGAGGACCGGCTCGCCTGGAAGGCGCGGCGGAAGGTCTCGGTCCGCTACAGCGTGCACGGACAGAAATACGACTACATCGGGCAGGACATCGATCGGGCCGTGTTCTACAAGCCCGGGGGCTGCGATGCCTGCAACCAGAAGGGCTTCATCGGCCGGCGGGGCATCTACGAGCAGATGGTCATCGACGACGCCGTGGGTCCGCACATCCTGAAGAGCGCGGACGCGCAGACCATCAAGCGGGTCGCCATCTCCCAGGGGATGGATACGCTCCGGGACGACGGGGCGCGCAAGGTGCTCAAGGGCATCACCACCGTCGAGGAGGTCCTCGCGGCGACGCAGGAAGACGTCATCGTCGACGAGTAGGGAAGGCCGTGGCGGTATTCGAATACAAAGGCATCCTCGTCGGCACCGGAAAGCCGGTCAAAGGGGTCCGCGACGCGGAGAACGCGAAGTCCCTCCGGGTCGCCCTGCGCAAGGACGGCATCATGCTCACCGGCGCGACCGAGGAGCAGGCCGCGAAGGCGAAGGCGAAGCGCGATATCAAGATCTTCGCCTTCGCGGGCCGCCCCTCGACGTCGGACATCGCCGTGATGACCCGCCAGCTCGCGACGCTCATCGGCGCCGGCATCCCGCTCTTCGAGTCGCTGAACGCGCTCATCGAGCAGGTCGAGAAGGAGTCGCTGAAGAAGGTGCTCACGCAGGTGCGCGAGCAGGTGCGCGAAGGCACGAGCTTCGCCAAGGCGCTCGAGGCGCACCCCTCGGTCTTCCCGCCGCTCTACGTGAGCATGGTGCGCGCCGGCGAGGCGTCCGGCACGCTCGAGGGCGTGCTGACCCGCCTGACCACCTTCATGGAGAACCAGGCGAAGCTCGTGGGCAAGGTGACCGCCGCCCTCGCCTACCCCGCGCTGATGGCGCTCATCGGCATCGGGCTCATCTCGGTCCTCATGGTCGCGGTCGTGCCGAACGTGACAGGCATCTTCGCCTCCATGGACCAGGCGCTGCCCTGGTACACGGCGGCGCTCATCGGCACGTCGGCGTTCGCCTCGAGCTACTGGTGGCTCGTCCTGCTCGCGATCGTGGGCGCGGTGTACGGGTTCCGCCGCTGGGTGCGGACGCCGAAGGGCCGCCTCTCTTGGGACACGTTCGTGCTGCGGGCGCCCATCTTCGGCAAGCTCATCCAGATGCTGTCCATCGCGCGCTTCGCGCGGACCCTCGCGACCCTGCTGTCGTCGGGCGTCGCGCTCCTCAGCGCGATGGACATCGTCCGGAGCGTGCTCGGCAACGCCGCGCTGGAGAAGGTCATCGTCGACGCCATCGCGTCGATCCGCGAGGGCCAGAGCATCGCCGAGCCGCTGAAGCGGAGCGGCCGGTTCCCGCCGATCGTCACCCACATGATCGCCATCGGCGAGAGGAGCGGGCAGCTGGAGGCGATGCTGGAGAACGTGGCCAACGCCTACGACTCCGCCGTGGAGACCCGCGTCCAGGTGCTCACGAGCCTGCTCGAGCCGCTCATGATCGTCATCATGGGCGGCGCGGTCGCGTTCATCGCGATATCCATCCTCATGCCGCTCATCCAGATGTCGAGCTTCGTCGGGTAGGTGGCTATGGGGCGGCGCAGGCAGCGAGAGAGCACGATCTTCTTCCCCTGGGAGCGCGGCGGCGGGCTCTTCCGGCGGACCGGCATGGCGCGGGCGAGGCCCTTCGCCGCCGGCCTCGCGATGGTGGTCCTCCTGCTGCTCCTCGGCGCGCGCGAGCGGCGGCTCGTGGGAATTCGCTCGACCCGCGCGACGTTGTCCGTGGTCCACGGGGCGATCACCCTGTACCGCGCCGATCACGAGCGGCGGTGCCCGGGTTCCCTGGAAGAGCTGAAGCGCGAGGGATACCTCGCGATCGACCCGGTCGACGCGTGGGGCAGGCCGCTCCGGCTCACCTGCCCTGGAAGGAAGGATCCGGACGGATACGATCTCATGAGCGACGGGCCGGACGGCGAAATAGGCGGCCTTGACAGGGTGGAGTGAGAGATGGAGACGAACAGAGCAAGCAGCGCAAGAAGGATTCGACGGCTGAGCCGGAAGCTCTCGCGGGGCGTGACCCTGGTCGAGGTGCTCATCGTCGTGACGATCATGGCGATCATCGCCGGCGGCGCCACGCTCGTGGTGTGGCCGAAGCTCAAGCAGTCGCGCGTCAAGAGCGCCTATACCGGGGCGACGATCATCAAGAGCGCCGCCGAGCAGTACCAGCAGCTCGGGGCGGGCAGCGAGGGGTGCCCGACGATCCAGGCGCTGGTCAGCGCGAAGCAGATCGACGGCAACAAGACGGACGATCCCTGGGGCCAGCCGTACAAGATCAAGTGCGACGAGAACAACGACGTCCATGTCGTCTCGTCCGGCGACGACAAGAAAGAGAACACCCCGGACGACATCCGGGATGACATGAAGCAATCGGATCTCAACAAGATCGCGGAGATGTAGCGCCGCGCCGGGAGCAGGAGCGCCCATGACACGCCGCCGGACGAGGGGACTCACGCTGGTCGAGGTGCTGATCACCGTCACGGTGATCGCGCTCATCAGCGGCTCGGTCATGCTCGGCATGGGCGCGGTCACGAGCGCGCGGCTGAAGCGCAGCGCGGCGCTGCTCGCGGGCGCCGTCCGGGTCGCGTACGCCCACGCGAACGCGAAGTCGAAGCCGGTGCGGCTGGTGTTCGATTTCGAGGAGCGGATGATCGTGCTCGAGGAGTCCACGGGCGAGCTCCTCGTCGAGCGGAACGACCGGGCCGGCGGCGCCGCCGCGGCGACGGAGGCCGAGAAGGCGGCCACGGCGGAGGCCGAGGCGATCCTGAAGGGGCCGCGCGCGCCGCGGCCGTCGTTCGAGCCGGCGAAGGCGTACGGCTTCAACCCCGAGAAGGACAGGCCCGGCAAGGAGCTGTCGAGCGGCGTGCGCTTCCTCCAGGTGGAGACCGGGCACCAGGACGAGCCCGTGACGGAGGGGCGGGCGTATCTCTACTTCTGGCCCGGAGGCCAGACCGAGCACGCCGCGATCCAGCTCAGCCTCGGCGGCGGGGAGACCGAAGACGCGGTGATGACGGTGCTCGTCTCGCCGCTGACCGGCAAGACGGAGCTCAGGAAGGGCAAGGCGAGCATGCCCAGGCCGCGCGACGACGCCGAGGCGTCCGAGCGCGAGGACACGGGGTTTTGATGCGCGCCCGCGGCTTCACCCTGCTCGAGGTGATGGTGGCGGTCGCCATCCTCGGCCTCGGGCTGACGGCGATCCTCTCCGCGCAGGCCGGCGCCTTCTCGGCCGCGGCGCACGCGAGGAACCTCAGCCTCGCGAACGGGCTCGCGCGCTGCAAGATGACCGAGCTCGAGGAGCGGCTCGCCAAGGACGGCCTGCCGGCGCTCGACGAGGCCGACAGCGGGCCGTGCTGCGAGGGCGACGAGTCGCCCAACATCAAGTGCAGCTGGCGCATCGAGAAGCCCGAGATGCCCGAGCCCAAGTACGGCGATCTGGACCTCGACACCAACCTCGAGGGGCTCGGGGCGCTCGGCAAGCCGGGCGAGTCGAGCGGCACCGCGGCCCCGAGCGGCAACCTCGACGATCTCGCGCAATCGCTGGTCGGCGGCGGCGCGGGGGGCGGCGAGTCGGCCGGCGGGATCTCGGGGCTCCTGCAGCCGTTCGTCGACATGCTCGCGCCGACGCTCCAGCCCATCTTCGAGGCGAGCGCGCGGCGGGTGACGGTCAAGCTGACCTGGCAGCAAGGGTCTCGGGAGCACTCGTTCGAGCTCGTGCAGTGGGTCACGATCCCCCAGATGGGCCAGCCCGACGCGGGCACGGGCGAGGGAGGAGGAGGACCGTGACGGCGCGAAGGACGAGCTCTCCCCGCAGGCGCCGCCGCTCGCGCGCGGTGACCCTCCTCGAGGTCCTCGTCTCGGTCGGCATCCTGGCGCTGATCGGGACGCTCATCTACGGCGCGTTCGACGGCATGAGCCGCGCGCGCTCGGGCATCTCGCGGATGGGCGATCGCTACCACCAGGGCCGCGCGGCGATCGCGCGCATCTCGCGCGAGCTCCAGACGGCCTTCCTGTCCAGGCACCAGCCGGCCGACAAGAACATCGTCGCGCGGCTCACCGCGTTCGCCGGCGAGGACTCGTCGCCCGCCGACCGCGTCGATTTCACCGCGTTCGCGCACCGGAGGCTCCTCCGGAACGCGCACGAGTCCGATCAGTGCGAGATCGGCTATTTCGGCGCGCGCGACCCGGAGCACGACAGGCTCGATCTCGTGCGGCGAGAGGCGAGGACCATCGACACCGAGCCGACGAGGGGCGGAGTCGTCAACGTGCTCGCCGAGGACATCGAGAGCTTCAACCTCCAGTACCTCGACCCGATCACCGGGGAGTGGGTCGACTCGTGGGACTCGACGCAGCCGGCGGCGCAGCTCGACCGGCTCCCCTCGCAGGTGTGGGTGACGCTGGTCCTGAACGGCGGGCCTGGCGGGCAGCCGATCAAGTTCGAGTCGAAGGTGCCACTCCCGATGCAGGTCCCCATCGCCTTCGGGGCCAACTGAGCCATGAGCCGCCCGAGGAGCCCCCACGCCGAGGACCGCGCCGCAGACAGGCCGCGCTCCAGGCGCGCACGCGCGCACCGCCGCCTCCGGAGGCGGCGCGACCGGCGCGGCGTGGCGCTGGTCATGGTGCTCGGCGCGATCACGGTGCTCACCGTGTTCCTGACCGAGCTCCAGGAGGAGACCTCGACCGAGCTCTCCGCGGCGCTCGCCGATCGCGACGCGCTGCGGGCCGAGTACTACGCGAAGAGCGCCGTGAACCTGTCGCGGATGCTCATCGCCTCCGAGCCGAGCGTCAGCACGGCGATCGGACCGATGCTCGCGATCGTCGGGATCAAGGGGAAGTTCCAGGTGCCGGTCTGGAAGTTCACCGACATGTTCCTCGGCCCCTTCAACGCGCAGCTCGCCGGGGCCGCGGGCGAGGGCAGCGCGGCGCCGTCCCCCGAGGCCGCGGGCGAGGGCAGCGCGGCGGGCAAGAACCTGGGGCTCACCGGCGGCGGCCGCTTCGAGCTCAAGATCGTCGACGAGGACTCGAAGATCAACGTCAACCGCGCAGCCGACGACGTGGGCGGCATCTCCGATCAGATCGCCGTGGGGAACCAGCTGCTCAGCCTGATGAGCGACGCGCAGTACAACGCGCTCTTCGAGGAGCGCGACGGAGACGGCCAGTTCTCGGACCGCGCGACCATCTGCAGCGCGCTCATCGACTGGGCCGACCCCGGCGACCAGACGTTCGCCTGCGACGCGACGTCGAACGCCCCGAGCTCCACCGGCGCAGAGGACAGCTTCTACCAGACGGTCGGCCTCGCCTATCAGCGCAAGAACGCCCCGTTCGACTCGATCGACGAGCTGCGGCTGGTCCGGGGCATGAACGACGACTTCTGGGCGACGTTCGTCGACCCGGATCCGAGCAACCCGGACAAGAGGGTCCTGACCGTCTGGGGCAGCCGGAAGCAGAAGGTGAACGTCTCGTCTGCGAACGCGCTGACGCTGCTCAGGCTCACGTGCACCGCCGATTTCGTGGATATCGCGACGACGACGCTCTGCACCGACGTGAACCAGCAGACGGCGTTCCTCACCGTGGCGTCGCTCGTGCAGAGCATGACCGGGGGGCTGCTCTTCCCCACACCGAAAGATTATGTCGATGCGATGACCCAGAAGGCGGGCAGCTCGCTCGGGGGGATGCTCGGGCAGCAGTTCAAGGCGATGGGCGTGGAAGCGGTGAAGTTCAAGCCGAACGTCACGAAGTCGCTCGGCAACAGGACCAACTTCCTGAGCATCTACGCCGATGGCATCGTCCCTGGAAACAAGCGTGAGACGCGCGTGCGCGTCCATGCGGTGGTCGACCTCACGGGGGCGACGCCGCTCAGCCAGAGCGGCAGCAGCGGCAGCAGCGGCAGCAGCGGCAGTAGCGGCAGTAGCGGCAACGGTGGCAATGGCGGCAGCGGTGGCGCCGCTCCAACGCCGGAAACGTACGAGCAACAGGTACGATCGAACCCTGCCGGGACGATCATCTACTATCGCATCGAATAGGACACCCCTCCGGGAAGAAGCGCGCAAATGCACAGGCTGCTCGGGATAGATGCTGGGAAATCCGTGGTGCGGGCGGCGCTCATCCGCACCACGTACAGGAGGGTCTTCGTCGAGGCCCTCGGCGAGGCGGCCGTCACGGACGCCGTCTCCGAGGCCGAGGCCATCCGCGCCGCCGTGGGGCTCCATCGCCCCGACGCCGCGGCGATCGCGCTCTCCGGAGAGAAATCGTTCTACCGCCGCCTCGACCTGCCCGCGGCCGCGCAGAAGGAGGTCGAGAACGTCCTCGGCTTCGAGCTCGAGGCCACGGTGCCGTTCGAGATGGAAGACGCCGTCTTCGACCACCGCCTGCTCAAGCGATCGCCCGGCGTGGAGACGCTGCCGGTCTTCGCCGCCGTCGCGCGCACGGACGACGTGCGCGAGCGCATCGCCGTCGTGAAGGAGGCGCTCGGCTTCGAGCCGGAGCGGGTCGCGCTGGGCGCGGTGTCGCTCGCCAACCTCGAGGCGGTGATGCCGGAGCTCGCCGCGCCGTCGTCGGCCGGCGGTAGCGCGCCGATCGCCCTGCTCGACCTCGACTACCTCACGTCCGAGATCGTGATCGTCTCCGGCGGCGAGCCGGTCTTCGCCAGGACGCTGTCGCGCGGGACGGCCGGCCTCCCCGGCACCGCGCCGGCGCTCGCGCGCGAGCTGCGCCAGACGCTCGCGGCGTGGCGCAACCTCGGCGGCGAGCCGCTCGCGGGGATGTACCTCGTCGGCGGCGGCGCCACAGCGCAGGGCGCGGAGATGTTCCTGTCGACGCAGCTCGGCCTCACGATCCTGCCGCTCCCGACCCCTCGCATCGAGGGGCTCACGCCCGAGCAGGCCGCGGCGCTGCCCCGCTTCGCCAAGGCGCTCGGGCTCGCGCTCGGGCTGACGCCGAAGACCAAGGGGTTCAACCTCCGGAAGGGCGCGCTCGAGGCCGAGCGCAGCTACCCGTTCCTGCGCGAGAAGATCCCGATCCTCGCCGGCCTCGGCACCGTCATCGCGCTGAGCTTCGGCTTCTCCATCGTCGCGGAGCTGCGCACCCTCGACGCGGAGCGGGAGCTGCTCGCCGCCTCGCTCGCGACCGCCTCCCACGACGTGCTCGGCGAGGAGACGAGCGACCCGCAGAAGGCCCGCGAGCTGCTCGAGCAGGGCCCCGGCGCGGCCGACGAGGACCCGATGCCCCGCGTCGACGCCTTCGACGTCATGGTGCAGCTCTCGAAGGCCGTGCCGAAGGAGATCACGCACGACGTGCTCGAGCTCGACGTGAACCGCGGCCACGTGACCCTCCAGGGCGTCGTCCCGTCGGTCTCGGACGCGCAGATCATCGCGGATCACATGAAGGAGCACCGCTGCTTCCGCGACGTGAAGATCGGCCGCACGAGCCAGTTCACGGAGGGCAAGCACAAGTACGTCCTCGAGCTGGATCTCAAGTGCGAGGACAAGGCGAAGAAGAAGAAGACCGGCGCCGCTGACGCGGCGGAGAGCGCCTCGGCCGGCGCGCCGGAGAAGCCGGAGGGATCGCGATGACGCTCCGCGAGCGACTCGACAAGCTGGAGCCGCGCGAGCGCCGGCTCCTCACCATCCTCCTCGGATTCCTGGCGGTGATCGTCCTCTTGCTCGTGCCGATCGGGCTCGCGAGCGTCGCGTCCAGCAAGCGCGCCGAGAACCAGGAGATCCGCGATCTGCTCCAGTCGATCTACGAGGCCTCGGGGAAGGTCAGCGAGCGCAAGGCGCTGAAGGACGCGCTGCTCGCGCGCTATTCGCGGCCGGCGCCCGCGCTCGCCGGCTTCATCGAGGACGCGGCGAAGCAGCAGCAGCTCACCGCCGCCGAGTCGCAGGATCGCCCCGACGTCCCGCACGGCAAGAAGTACACCGAGCGGATCACGGTGGTGAAGATGCACAGGATCGGGATGCTCGGGCTCGCGAAGATGCTCGAGCACATCGAGGGCTCGGGCCACCCGGTCGCGGTGACGAAGCTGAACCTCAAGCCGCGCGCCGGCGAGCCGGACTCCTACGAGGTCGAGCTCGGCATCTCCGCGTTCGACCGGAAGGGCGAGCCCCCGCCGGCGACCCCCCCCGCGCCGTCGGCGCCCCCCGCCGCCGAAGAGGAGCAGGAGCCATGAAGGCGCGGCTCATCAAGATCGCGAGGTGGGCGGCTTATCCGCTCTTTTACCTCTTCTGTCTGGGCCTCTTCGGCTACCTCACGTTCCCCTACGACCGGCTCAAGGACCGGCTGATCGCCGAGTTCGACCGCACGCAGCAGAAGCGGGGCCCGAGCCAGGCGCAGCGCCTCGAGATCGACGAGCTCGACTCGTACTGGTTCACGGGGGTCGAGATGAAGGGCGTGCGGCTCATCCTGCCGCCGGGCGAGCTCGGCTCGGGCAGCAGGCCGAGCGGCGCCGCGGCCTTCGCCTCGGGCGACGCCGCCAAGGACAGCGCGCCGAAGCCGAGCGTCATCGAGATCGACGAGGCGCACGCGCGGCTGAAGATCCTGCCCCTCCTGATCGGGCGGATGCGGGTCTCGTTCTGGGCCAGCGTGTTCGGCGGCGAGATCGAGGGCGTGGTCCCGATGGGCCGATCGGGCGGCGACGTCCACGTCGAGGTCGCGAACGTGGAGCTCGCCAAGGTGGGTCCGCTCGGGGAGATCCTTGGCCTGCCGATCGCCGGCACGCTGAGCGCGAACCTCGATCTCAGCGCCCCCGAGGGCAAATTCAACAAGGCGAACGGCGCGCTCGAGGTCTCCGCCAAGGAGGTCTCGGTCGGCGACGGCAAGACGAAGATCCAGGGGCTCATCGCGCTCCCGGAGGCCAAGCTGGGGGAGCTGCTCCTGTCGGCGGAGGCGAAGGACGGCGTCCTCAAGGTCACGAAGATGTCCGCGAACGGCCAGGACCTCGAGCTCGACGGCGACGGCAAGGTCAACATGCGCGAGCCGTGGAACAACTCCACGGCGGATCTCTACGTGCGCTTCAAGTTCACCGACGCCTACCGATCGAAGAGCGATCTCACGAAATCGCTGCTCGGCGCGCCGGGGTCGAGCGTGCCCGGGCTGATCGAGATGCAGCAGCCCAAGATGAAGCGGTCCAAGCGAGCCGACGGCTTCTACGGCTGGCACGTCCACGGCCCGCTGAAGAAGCCCCGGTTCGACCCGCACGCAGCCGAGTCGCCCGCCGCTCGGGGCCGCACGCCTGGCGCGAGCCCGGCCACGACCACGAGGAAGCCCGGCGGCATCAACATGCCCCTCGGCGCCTCCGAGGCCGCCCCGAGGGACGGCGAGGAGCACGAGCCCCCCATGATGCCCCCGCCACCGCCCCCGCCCTCCACCGAGGACGAGTCGCCCACACGGCCGCCGTCCCCTCCGCCCGTAGACGGCGAGGGCACGCCTCCCGTTGAATAGAGCCGGGTGCAGCTTCGTGCGACGAAGGCGCGCCCTGCTCTAGGACCCGGACTCACGCTCCAAGGACTCGGTGATGGGGGATCCCAGCTGGCAGCAGAACCGGCGCGTTTTGCTGATCGACGACGACGAGGCCATCCACGAGGATTTCCGCAGGATCCTCCGATCCGACGCGGAGGGCTCGACCCTCGCGAGCCCCCAGCCGGCGCTGCTCCGCGAGCCGCCCGCCCGGCGGCCGGTGAGGTTCGAGCTCACGTCCGCGACCCGCGGGGAGGAGGGGCTGGCGAAGGTCCGCGAGGCGCAGCTGAGCGGCGCGCCGTACGCGCTCGTGTTCGTGGACGCGCGCATGCCGGGGTGGGACGGCCTCGAGACGCTCTCGCGCGTCTGGAAGGAAGACGGCGCCATCCAGGCCGTCCTCTGCGCGGCGGACTCGGATGACGCGTGGGAGGAGATCGCCGCCCGGTTCGGGCAGACCGACAACCTCCTCATCCTCGCCAAGCCGTTCGGCCCGAGCGAGGTCCGCCAGATGGCCTTCGCGCTCACCGAGAAGTGGAACCAGCGCCGCGCCCTCGCCGAGGCCAACTACAAGGTGTCGACGCAGTACACCGTGACCAGGATCCTCGTCGAGTCGACGACGCTCGCGGAGGGCGTCCCGGCGCTCCTCGGCGCGCTCGGGGAGACGCTCGGCTTCCGGTTCGCCGCCCTGTGGCTCGGCGACGACGAGAGCAAAGGGCTGCGCTGCGAGCACACCTGGAGCGCCGCGCCCGACGACGCGATCGCGCTCGAGGCGGCGACCCGGGGCGCGCGCTTCGCCCGCGACGCCGGGCTGCCCGGCCGCGCGCTCGCCCAGGGGGAGCCGACCTGGTTCAGCGACCTCGACGCCGAGGCGGACGACCCGCGCGCGCGGGCGGCGCGGCACGCCGGCCTCCGCTTCGCGGTCGAGCTCCCCATCGCGGTCCGCGCCGACGCGCAGGTCGCGGCCGTGCTGGAGCTCATGGACGCCGAGCCGCGCGCGCCCGATCCGGGGCTGCTCGACGTCCTGCTCGCGATCGCCGCCAAGGCCGGCCACTTCATCGGCAGCAAGCGCGTCGAGGCGGCCCTGCGCCGGAGCGAGGCGAACAACCGCGCGCTCCTCTACGCCATCCCCGACACGATCCTCCGGATCGACAGCAACGGCATCTGCCTGGACTTCAAGGCCTCCCGGGACCCGAGGCCGTCGCTCCGCGCGGGGGATCTCCTGCACAGGCACGTCGGCAACGTGTTCCCCGCCCACGTCGCCGAGCAGATCACCGGCCTCGTGGCGCGAGCGCTCGCGGACGAGGCGACGCACGTCTTCGAGTACCAGGAGCAGCTGGCGGGCAGCGCGCGCGACTACGAGGTCCGGATCGCCGGCAGCGATCGGGCGGAGGCGGTCGTCATCGTCCGGGACATCACGGAGCGAAAGCGCGCCGAGGCGGAGACCGAGGCGCGGCGCGCCCGGGAGGAGGCCCTCCGGGCGCAGAACGAGATCCTCGCGGCGCTGTCGACCCCGCTCATCCCGATCAGCGACGACATCGTCGTGATGCCGCTCGTCGGCGCCCTCGACCCGCAGCGGACGCGCCGCGTGCAGGAGACGCTGGTCCGCGGCGTCGCCGCCCGCCGCGCGCACGTCGCGATCCTCGACATCACCGGGGTGCCGCGGATCGACGGCCCGTGCGCCGACGCGCTCCTTGGCGCCGCGACGGCGGTGCGCCTGCTCGGCTCGGAGGTGATCATCACGGGCCTGAGCCCCGACGTGGCCAGGACGCTCGTCGAGATCGGCGTCGACATGAGCGGCATCGTCACGCACAACACCCTGCAGAACGGCATCGCCTCCGCGATGACCTCCGCGCGCGGACGGCGCCGGCGGCGCCGCGCGAGGGCGCGCCGGTAGCGGCGGCGTCGCGCGGCGTCCGGCTCAGCGCTTGCCGCTCTGCGCGGCGTGCCTGTCGAGGGCGGCGAGGACGCGGTCGTAGTCGGGCGGCAGCTCGACCGGCGGGTTGGCGAGCCGGCTCGTCACGTCCGCGAGCGCGCGCTCGTGGTATTTCACCTTGAACTCCGTGAACTTGAGGCCGTTCGCTGTCGAGACCACGACGACCCGCTGGCGCTTCTCCACGAGGCCCTTCTTCACGAGCTTCTCCAGCGCCGCGAGGGCGACCGCCGTGTGCGGGCAGGTGTACATCCCGGTGCGATCGGCGCGGGCCGCCGCGTCGCAGAGCTCGTCCTCGGTCACCTCTTCCGCGACGCCGTCCATCGCCTTGAGGGCCAGCATCGCCCTCGGCGCGCTCACCGGGTTGCCGATCTGGATCGCGCTCGCCAGCGTCTCCCCGGCCTTCATCGGCACGACCTCGCTCCGCCCCTCGGACCACGCCTTGAAGAGCGGGTTGGCCCGCGCCGCCTGCGCCACGCAGAGGCGCGGGAACCGCGTCGTCAGGCCGAGGTCCTTCAGCATCTTGAAGCCCGCGTAGAGCGCGTAGGCGTTGCCGAGGTTGCCGCTCGGGAGGATGACCCAGTCGGGCAGCGTCCAGTCGAACTGCTGCACGATCTCGATGGCCACGGTCTTCTGGCCCTCGAGCCGCAGGGCGTTCATCGAGTTCGCCAGGTAGACGACGCCGTCGGCCGAGAGGCGCTGCACGATGGCCATGCAGCCGTCGAAGTCGGTGTCCAGCGAGAGGACGAGCGCCCCCGACGCGATCGGCTGGACGAGCTGCGCCGTCGACACCTTGCCCCGCGGCAGCAGCACGACGACGGGCAGACCGGCCGCCGCGCCGTACGCCGCGAGCGACGCCGAGGTGTCCCCGGTCGACGCGCACGCGATCGCGCGCACCTCGAGGCCCTCACGGATCGCCTTGTTCACCACCGAGACGAGCACCGTCATGCCGAGGTCCTTGAACGACCCCGTGTGGCTGTTGCCGCAGAGCTTCACCCAGACGTCATCGAGCCCGAGCGTGCGGCCGTAGCGGTCGGCCCAGAACAGGTTCGAGCCCCCCTCGTCCATCGACACGATGGCCTCGTCCGGTACCTGCGGAGCGACCCACTCCCGCTTGCCCCAGACCCCGGAGCCGTAGGGCCACACCGTGCGCTTGTAGCGCTCGTCGAAGAGCTTCATCCACGTCGCGGGGCTCCGGTCGCGGAGCGCGTCGATGTCGTGGGCTACGTCGAGCAGGCCGCCGCAGGTGGGGCAACGGTAGAGGGGCTGCGTCAGCGGGTAGCTCCCGGCGCAACCGGTCAGGCATCGGAATGCAGCAGAGTAGGCCATGGCAATACGGATCTCCTGGGTGGCGGGAAGCGCCCGCGGAAGGTGGTGTCGGTTCAGTCGAAGCGTGGGGCTTCCATGCCGAGCCGCCTATAGAAGTAGATCGCCGCGTTCCTGGCAAACGATCCCTGCGGGACATAGACGTCGCTGGGCTCCCGTAGCGGCTCGTCGGCCGAGAGCGGCCCGTCGCGATCGCCGGCCAGGCGCTCGAGATCCTCGAGGAACGCTTCCATCGAGGGATAGCGGTTGTCCGGGCGCTTCCGGATCGCCTTCAGGATCACGGACTCGAGCAGCGGGTCGAGGCTCCGGCGCTTCTCCGAGGGGCGGGGCGGCGGGGTCACGAGCTGCCGGGCGAGGAGCTCGGACTGCTCCGAGCGCGGGAACGGGAGCTCGCCGGTGAAGGCCCGGAACATGACGACGCCGAGCCCGTAGACGTCGGTGCGGGCGTCGGGCAGGTCGCTCACGACCTGCTCTGGCGCCATGTACTCGAGGGTGCCCACCGCGGTGCCTGTCGCCGTGATGAGATCGGCGGCCTGGATCTTCGCGAGGCCGAAATCGAGCACCTTGACCGCGTACGGGTCGCCCTGCGGGCCCACGAGGTAGATGTTGTCCGGCTTCACGTCGCGGTGGATGATCCCGGCGCGGTGCGCGGCGGCGAGCCCGGACGCGGCCTGGGAGAGCACCGGGATGGCGAGGTCCGCGTCCATGCGGCGCTCGCGCCGGAGCCAGTCGCCGAGCGACTCGCCGAAGAGGTACTCCATCACGAGGTAGGGGGCGCCGTCTTCCGAGCGCGCGCCGGCGTCGAGCACCCGGACGATGTTCGGGTGCCCGATCATCGCGGCGCTCTGCGCCTCGCGCACGAACCGCTCGCGCGTCCGCTCCGCCCGGGCGGCGAACTCCTCGAGGACCTTGATCGCGACCGGCTGGCCCGTCTCGATCTCGACCGCGAGGTAGACGCGCGCCATCGCCCCTTTGCCGAGGTAGCCGTGCACCTCGTAGCGCTCCCCGAGGCGGGTCCCGCGCAGCCGGGTCGGCTTGTACCGGAACAGGTCGACGCGCCGGCCCTCGGTGAGCTCCGCGCCGTCGTAGGGGCAGAACCGATGGCCCGCGTCGTACTCCCGGTGGCAGCGCGCGCAGAACATGGCCTCGCTTCGAATAGCGCCCCGCGCTCCGGCCACGCAAGCCCGCTCGGCGGGCCCCCGCGCTAGCCGCTCTAGCCCGCCTTGCGCGGCGAGCGCCCCGTCAGCTTGGTGTACGCGTGATAGCCGAGCCAGCGGAGCGGCTCGGGCGGGACGCCCCGGAGGGGGGCCATGTAGAACGGCAGATCCCGCCACCGCGCGTCGTCGCCCGCGTAGATGTCGCAGAGCACGCGGCCCGCGAGGTTGGCGAGCGTCACGCCGTGGCCGCTGTAGCCGAGGGCGTAGTACACGTTCCGGTGCTCGCCGCGCACCCCCATGCTGCAAAGCCGGCTCATCGTGATGCCGAGGGTGCCCGTCCAGCGGTGCGCGATCCGCAGCCGCTCGGCCGCAGGGAAATAGCCGGTGAGCCGGCGCCGGATGGCCTCGAACGCCGGCCCGGCCGAGTCGGGGGTGCCCGGGTAGGAGGTCTTGTTCCCGTAGAGGTAGGCGTACGCTGCGTTGCTGCCCCCGCCGAACACCAGCTCACCGGCGGGCGTCATGCTGGCGTACGCGATCCGGTCGCGGTCGTCGCTGAAGCCGGCGACCTGCCCCCAGCCGAGCGCGGCGCGCGCCTCGGCGTCGAGCGGCTCGGTCGCGATCACGTGCGAGTGCAGGGGGAAGACGCCGCTCTTGAAGTAGCCGAGGCGCGGCGTGTAGCCGTTGGTGGCGAGCACGATGGCCGCGGCCCGGACGACGCCCCCCGGCGTGGTCAGCTCGATCGTGCGCCCCTCCCGGATCCCGAGCACCGGCGTGTCCTCGTGGACGGCGACCCCCCACGCGAGCAGCAGCGGGCGCAGGCCGCGCAGCAGGTCGACCCCGTTGAGCTGCCCCTCGGTCGCGTCCAGCACGGCCCCGGCCGCGCCCCGGACCCCGAGCCGCTTCGAGAGCGCCGCGCTGTCCAGGTACTGTAGCGAAATGCCCCAGCTGGCCAGCTGCTCCACCCGAGCGTGCGCCGCCTCGGCCCGGCGCGCGTCGGTGAGCACCTCCAGGCATCCGTCGCGGCGGTGGCGCACCGGGAGGTCGTGCTCCTGGATCATCCCGACGATGCCGTCGATCCCCGCGCGCGTCGTCTCGTACACGCGGCGCGTGAGCTCCGGATCACGAGAGCTCACCCCGTTAATCCAGTTCAGCATCATTCCCCCGTTGCGCCCGCTCGCGCCGTTCGCGAGGTGACGCGCCTCGAGGATCATGATGCGGAGGCTCGGAAATCGGCGGATTAGATGGTATGCGGTGGAGATCCCGGTGAACCCTCCTCCGATGATGGCCACGTCGGCCGCCGCGTCCGCGCCCAGCGGAGGGACGGGCTCATAGACCGGGCCCGCCTCGCTCCACACGGAGCGCGCGGAATCGATGTGCGAGCGGGTGTCGACGAGCGCTGCGCGAGCCACGATGATCACCTATCAGAGGAATGCGCCTCTGGCACCATGAACCCCGGGAGCCCTGCTTGAAGCGACGTGTCCGGCTCTGCATGAAGGATCTCTTCCACCAGGACGTGGTGGAGATGATCGAGCGCGAAACCCGCAAATACCAGATCTGGTCCATCGAGGATCCTTCCGACCCGGACTTCGACGCGGCGTATCAGATCCTCTGGGACTGCTTCGGTCCTCACGGAGAGATGGAGCGCAGGGAGGCGATCGAGGCGTTCCTCCGCGACGACCCGTTCACGCCCGAGCCGTCGGGCACGTACATGCGCTACTTCCTGCTCGTGGCGCGAGACGCGGACGGAAAGGTGCGCGGCGTACGCGACGGCACCGTGCTCATCAATCCAGCGTACGCGCCGGACCTCTGCGTCATCTACCTCGCTCATATCTTCATGCTCCCCGAGGCGCGCGGGACGGTGCTGTCGTACTGGCTGCGCATCTCGCCGGTCGAGCTCGCCATGCAGTACCTCACCGACCTCCACGCGATGGGGAAGATCACGCTCCCCGCGCCCTCGGCCCCGGGCAAGTACTTCGGGATGAACGTCGATCTCGCGGCCGAGGTCGAGTACTTCACGCCGGAAGAGCGCCTGTCGTGGCAGCGCATCCTGTTCTACGGCCGCGGCGGGTTCGACGCGATCAACCCGCGCCACTTCCCCTACCGACAGCCCGACTTCCGCGATCCCGACGTGATCCGCGCGACCGGCAACCAGCCGTCTCCCTTCATGGTCCTCGTGCGGCGCATGGGCCGCGAGCGGCAGGCGCAGCTGCCGATCGACGAGGCGAGGGCGCTCATGCGGCTCCTGTACGACGACTTCGCGGATCACTGCGCGCCGCACCTGCTCGAGAACAGCCTCCAGCTCGTCCTCGACCGGCTGGAGGAGCGGGCGAAGCGGAAGAGCTTCGTCGAGCTCCTGCCGCTGCCGACCGGGCCCAGGGACCTGCACCGGTTGAAGCCGCTCTTCCGGCACAACGTGTTCACGAAGTACTACCCGGACAGCCCCGACGTCCGCGGCTACCTGAACAGCGGCATCCGCGAGAAGCTGCTCGCGAACCCGCGCCACCTCGACGAGGAGCTCGCCCAAATCGCCCGGGAGCTGGAGACCCGTCCGCCGTTCGTCTACGGGAGCCGGGACAAGACAGCGACCTGGGAGGGCACGCCGCTCTCGCCGGGCTCGGAGCCGATCCCGGACGGGGCCGACCCGGGCGAGATCACCCGCGAGGTGCCGGCGCCGGCGTCGACCCTGCCGCCGCGGTGATCACCACGGCGCCGCGCTGATCACGCCGCCCCGGGCGGAGCGGCGGCGCCGCTCCCGGGGCCGGCCGTCGCGGCCCGCGCGCGCAGGGCGCCCGCGCGGAGCTTTTGCACCGCCGCGGAGGCGGCCTCGTGGGCGTCGAGCGCGCCGCGCAGCACGAGCGCCCGCCCCTTGGCCGCGGCGGCCTCTCCCAGCGTCCCGTCGAGCACGCCCTCGGCGAGCCGGACGAGCGGGCCGATCTCGGCGAGGTTCCGCGCGAGCGCCCGGGCCTCCGTGGCGAGCCCGGACGCCGCCTCGCAGGGCGAGGCGCTCGCGATGGCCGCGGCCTCCTCGCAGAGCTCGTCCGCGACGGGGCCCATGTCGCGCCAGCACGACACGGCCGCGCGCAGGCTGGCCGGCGTGACGTGCGTCGCGCGCGACGCGGGCGACGCGTCGACCGCGCGCGCCGCGTCGACCCGCGGCCCCGCCGTCGCCGCCTGCGCCGCGGCGATGACGGGCGAGAGGGCGAGGAGCGCGCGCTCCAGCGCGCGCGTGGCCTGCTCGACGCGGACGAGGCGCTCCTGCACGTCGGCGCTGGCCAGCGGGGCGTCGCCCAGCGTGAGCGCGGAGAGCCGGCCGGAGACGTCGATGGCGAGCTGCTCGAGGGCGCCGACGATGCGCTGGTCGAAGCGGCGCGGGACGACGTCGAGCACGCAGAGCGCTCCGAGCACGTGCCCGTGCGCGCGCACCGGCACGCCCGCGTACGCGCGGATGCCGTAGCTCTCGACGAGCTCCTTCGGGACGCGCTCGTCGCGCAGCGCGTCGTCGACGATGAGCGGCACCTCGTCGAGCACGACGAGCTGGCAGAACGAGTTGCTCCTCGACGTCGCGCAGCTCACGGCGAGCTCGAGGGGGAGCCCGTATTGCGCGCGCAGGAGCTGGACATGGCGCACGAGCAGGCTGACCACGGCGATCGGCGACCGGGCCAGCTTGGCGGCCCGCACCACGCAGGCGTCGAGGATGGCGTCCGCGTCGGCGCGCAGCACGGCGCCGCGCAGCTCGGCCAGGCGGGCGGGGTCGTTCAGGTCGGCCATCGCGCGATGCTACCCTGCCTGGCGGGGCGCAGGTCGGCCGAGGTCACCCCGGGCGCGCCGCCGCTCCCCTCGCCCGCGCCGCCGCTCCCCTCGCCCGCGCCGCCGCGATGAAGGTGCGGAGGTGCACCTCGACCACCCGGCTCACGTCGGGCGTGTACCCACCCGCGAGCACCCACGCGATCGGGACGCCTCGCTCGAGCGCGGCCCGGAACACGATCGCGTCGCGCGCGTAGAGATCGTCGTGCGTCAGGTCGAGCGGCGAGTACGGGTCCTCGCGGAAGGGGTCCGCGCCGGCCTGGTACAGGATCAGGTCGGGCGCGGCGCGGTCGATCGCCGGGCCGAGGTGCCGCTCCAGGATCTCGAGGTAGGCGGCGCCGCCGCTCCCGCCCGGGACCGGGACGGACCAGCAGTTCTCCGTGTCCGGGGCGCGCTCGCCCTCGACGTCCCGGTACGCCCGGTTCTGCTTGTACCAGCTGCCGTAGATGGAGAGCTGGAACGCCCAGGGGCGCGACGCGAGCAGCGAGGCGGTGCCGTTGCCGTAGTGGAGGTCCATGTCGACCACCAGGCCGCGGCGGATGCGCCCCTCGGCGCGCGCGCGCTCCAGCGCGACGACGAGGCCGTTGAAGGTGCAGAAGCCCTCGCCGTGGCCCTCGTGCGCGTGGTGGAAGCCGCTCGCGAGGTTGCCCGCGACGCCGTCCTCGAGGGCCGCGGCGGCGGCGGCGACGCAGCCGCCGTTCGTGAAGCGCACCGCCCCGGCCAGCGCCGGCGACCACGGGAACTTCTGCGACTCGGCCAGCGCCCGGGGCTCGCCGGTCGCGATCGCCTGGACGTACGCGGGCGCGTGGACGCGCAGGAGGTCCTCGTCACAGGCCGCCTCGGGCTCCTCGACGCGCGCGGGCAGGCCGCTCCGCTCGATCGCCTCGCGCACGAGGGCGAACTTGCGCATCGGCATGACGTGCTCGCCGATGTCCGCGAAATAGCGCGGCGTGTGGAACACCCGGATCGGGGGCGAGGCGGCGGCGTCAGAGGTCACTTGCAGACCGACTCGAGGTGGTCGAGCGCCTCGCCGACGTGGCGCGATGCGAAGATCAGCGCCGGCCGGAAGCGGAGCGTGCGATCGCCCGAGCCGCCCACCTCGAGGCCGCGGTTGCGGAGCGCGGTGAGCGCCGCGTCGCGGCGGGCGGCATGGGGAAAGTCGACAGCGGCGAAGGTGCCGCTGCCCCGGGCGCCCGAGAGCACCCCGGGGTAGCGCCGGCAGAGGTCCTCGAGGCCGGCGACCAGGCGCTCGCCGGTCGCCCGCGTGTTCTCGAGGAGCCGGTCGCGCTCGATGACCTCGAGGATCACCTCGAGCTGCGCGCCGCGGAGCGGGTCGCCGAGCCAGGTGTTGAAGACGCGCAGCGGCTCGATCGGCGCGAGCTCCTCGCGGCAGTAGAAGCCGCCGAGCTGCATCTTCTTGGAGAACGTGACCATGTCCGGCGGCTCGGGCAGGTCCCACGCCTCGTGCGCCCAGAGCGCGCCGGTCCCGCCGCCGCAGGTCTGCACCTCGTCGATGATGAGCGCGACGCCGCGCTCCGCGGTGAGGCGGCGGAGCGCCTGGAAGAAGGCCGGGCTAGCGTGGCGGTCGCCGCCCTCGCCCTGGATCGGCTCGACGATGACCGCGGCGACCTCGTCCGGGTGCGCGTCGAGCGCCGCCTCGACCGCCTCGAGCGAGCGCGCCTCGGCGGCGCGGTTCTGCTCGGCGTGCGCGGCGAGGGGGAAATGGCTCGCGGGGAACGGCGCGACGGGCCAGTCGAACGCGGGGATGTCGAGCTTGTGGATCGGCTTGCTCCGCGTCGCCGAGAGGGCGCCCATGCTGCGGCCGTGGAAGCCGCCCTCGAAGGAGAGCACCTTGAAGGCGTTCACGCCGGGCTGCCGGTTGAGCATGGTCGCGGCGAGGTCGCCGTCGCTCGGCTGCGCGCCGCCGCGCCGGCGCCGGGCGAGCCGGATGAACGCGGCCTTGAGCGCGTTCTCGACCGCCTCCGCGCCGGTCGTGAACGTGAAGACGCGCGTGTGCCCCTTCGGCGCGACGCGCATCAGCGTCTTCTCGACGAGGTCGACCCACTCGGGCGCGGGCGCGACGCCGAGCGCGGAGCGGTAGCCCGCGCACCAGTCGAAGCGGCCGTCGCGCCACGCGGCGAGCAGATCCGGGTGGTTGTAGCCGATGGGCACGGCGGCGATGTGCCCGTACACGTCGAGCAGCACGTTGCCGTCCACGTCGACCATGTAGTTGCCCAGGCTCTTGCGCGCGTCCTGATAGAAGTGGATCGGGCGCGCGTCCTGGTAGCGATGGTGGCGGGCGCGGAGCGCCTCGGACGCAGGCCCCGGGATGGCGGTGCGCATCGAGGCGCGCTCGGGCTCGCCGGGGATGGGCGGAGGGGAGTGGGTCTGGGCGTTCATGGTCGGACTCCAATGCAACGGCAGCGGCGGAGCGTCACGCAGATCCGTCGGCCGCGGCGGCCGGCTTGACGCGCACAACGATCGATTTCGACGCGGGCGTGTGGCTCTTCTCGGCGATGCTGCCGAGCGGCACGAGCACGTTCGCCTCGGGGAAGTAGGCAGCGACGTTGCCGCGGGGGATCGTGTACAGCACGACGCGGAACGCGCGCGCGACGCGCTCCCCGTCGGAGAAGCGGCTCATGACGTCGACGAGGTCCCCCTGGGCGAGCCCGCGCTCGGCCGCGTCCTCGGCGTTCATGAACACGACGCGGCGCCCGCCCCGGACGCCGCGGTAGCGGTCGTCGAGGCCGTAGATGGTCGTGTTGTACTGGTCGTGGCTGCGGATCGTCATCATCAGGAGCTCGCCCGGCTCGAGATCGTGCCGCGGGAGCGGGTGGATCACGAAGTTCGCCTTGCCCGTCGCCGTGCGGAACTCGCGCCGCGCCGCGGCGTTCGGCAGGGCGAAGCCGCGCGGGTCCCGGACGCGCGCGTTGAAGTCGTCGAACCCGTCGATCGTGCGCTCGATGAGATCGCGGATCCTGTCGTAATCGGCGGTGAGCTCCTCCCACGGCACGCGCGAGCGCGCGCCCAGGGCCGCGCGGGCGAGGCCCGCCACGATGGCCACCTCGCTCCGCAGCAGCTCCGAGGCCGGCGGGAGGCCGCCGCGCGAGCTCGAGACGACGCCCATCGAGTTCTCGACGGTCACGAACTGCGGGCCTCCAGCCTGCACGTCGCGCTCGGTGCGGCCCAGGCAAGGCAGGATGAGCGCGCGCCTGCCCGTCACGAGGTGGGCCCGGTTCAGCTTGGTCGAGACGTGCGCGGTGAGGTCGCACCGCGCGAGGGCGCGGGCGGTCAGGGCCGTGTCCGGCGTGGCCGAGAGGAAGTTGCCGCCGAGCGCGAAGAAGACGCGGGCGCGCCCCTCGGCCATCGCCGCGATCGCGGCGACGGTGTCGAGCCCGTGGCGGCGCGGCGGGGCGAAGCCGAAGTTCTGCTCGATCCGATCGAGGAGCTCCGCGGGCGGGCGCTCCCAGATGCCCATCGTCCGGTCGCCCTGCACGTTGCTGTGCCCGCGCACCGGGCACGCGCCCGCGCCGGGCCGCCCGATGTTGCCGCGAAGGAGCAGGAAGCTCATCACCTGCTGCACGTTGGCCACGCCGTTCTGGTGCTGCGTGAGGCCCATGGCCCAGCACGCGATCGTGCGCTCGGAGCGCATCGCGATCTCGGCCGCCGCCCGGATCCGGTCGCGCGGGACCCCGCTCTGCGCGACGATGTCGTCCCAGGGCGCGCCGCGCACGGCGCCCGCGAACGCCTCGAAGCCGTGGGTGTGGCTCGCGATGAACGCGCGATCGAGCACGGCGCCCGGCCTCCGCTCCTCCTCTTCGAGCATCTCCTTGATGATCCCGGTGAAGAGCGCGACGTCGCCGTTGATGCGCACCTGGAGGAAGAGCGTCGAGAGCGGCACGCCGGAGCCGACGAGATCGAGCGGGTGCTGCGGGTGCTGGAAGCGCTCGTTGCCGGCCTCGGGGAGCGGGTTCACCGTCACGATCTCGCACCCGCGCAGCCGCGCCTCGCGCAGCGCCGAGAGCATGCGCGGGTGGTTCGTCCCCGGGTTCTGCCCGACGACGAAGATCGCGTCGGCCAGCTCGAAATCGTGGAGGGATACGGTCCCTTTGCCCACGCCGATGGCCTCGCGCAGGCCGACGCCGCTCGACTCGTGGCACATGTTCGAGCAGTCGGGCAGGTTGTTCGTCCCGAGCTCGCGCACGAACAGCTGGTAGAGGAACGCCGCCTCGTTGCTCGTGCGCCCCGACGTGTAGAAGAGGGCCTCGTCCGGCGAGCCGAGGGCGCGCAGCGACGAGGCGACGACGTCGAGCGCCTCGTCCCACGGCACCGGGCGGTAATGCGACGCGCCCTCGTCGAGCAGCATCGGGTGGACGAGCCGCCCCTGCTTGCCGAGCCAGTGGTCGGACTGCCGCGAGAGCGCCTCGACGCTGTGCTCCCGGAAGAACTCGGGCGTGACGCGGCGGAGCGTCGCCTCCTCGGCGACCGCCTTGGCGCCGTTCTCGCAGAACTCCGCGAGCGAGCGCTTCTCCTCGGGCTCGGGCCACGCGCAGCCGGGGCAGTCGAAGCCCTCGCCCTGGTTCACGCGGAGGAGCGTGCGCACGGCGCGCGCGACCCCCATCTCGCCGACCGCGTGCCGGAGCGTCGCGCCGACCGCCGGGAGCCCGCCGGCCGCCGCGCTGCGCTCGCCGATGCTGGGCGCCTCGGGCTCCAGAGGAGGCTCCGCCTGCACGTCGCGCGGCACGTCGCGGGCCGTCACGACGCGGCCTCCGCCGGGACCACGACCGGGACCTCGATGCGCTCCCGGCCCGCGTACACATTGAATCGCCCGTCGCGCGCGAAGCCCACGAGCGTCATCCCGTGCGCCGCGGCGAGCTCTGCGGCCAGGCTCGATGGCGCGCCCACCGCGACCATCACCGGGATCGAGGCCCGGAGCGCCTTCTGCACGAGCTCGAACCCGGCGCGCCCGCTGACCATGAGCACCGCGCCCGGGTCGGGCAGCCGCCCCGCGAGCAGCGCGGCGCCGATCAGCTTGTCGACGGCGTTGTGGCGCCCGACGTCCTCGCGCAGGTCGGCGAGCGCGCCGCCCGCGTCGAAGAGGGCCGCCGCGTGCAGCCCCCCGGTCCGCCCGAACACCGCCTGTGCGCCGCGGAGCCGCGCGGCGAGCCCGTGCACGACGCCCGGCGCGAGCCGGGGGACGCCCCGCACGAGCGGCGAGGGCGGCGCGAGCGCCGCGACGTCGATCGACGCCTTGCCGCAGACGCCGCAGCTCGCGCTCGCGACCGCGAGGGCGCGCTCGGTGCGCCCGAGATCGACGGCCACGTCATCGCCGAGCGTGACGCGCACGAGGTCGCCCGAGGGGCCGAGGGCCTCCTCGACGGCGACCACGTCGGCCGCGCGGGAGATGACGCCCTCGGCGAACAGCAAGCCGACCGCGAGCTCGCGGTCGTTGCCGGGCGTGCGCATCGTGATGCCGAGGCGGCGTTCGGCGCGGCGCGCATCCCCGGGGGCGCGCGCGACGACCATGATCGCGAGCGGCTCCTCGACGGCGAGCAGATCTTCGGCGTCTGAGGCGGCATCGCCGGTGATCGTGCGTATCGAGACGTTGGCTGTGCTGGACGGCATGGCGGGGTGGTTCCGGGCTCCGTCATCCTAGCCTGCTGCGCCCAGTGGAGCAGGCCGCTCGGGAGGATGGGTTCGATGGTCTGCCAGCGCAGGCCGATGAGGCAGCATCGAGAGGGCGACGGTGCTGCTATCCTCCGACCGACGGGACGAATGACAGGAGGAGAGCCGGATGGAAGATCGGATCGTCGCGCGCCCGGGCCTGCTCGGGGGTAAGCCCTGCATCAAGGGCACCCGCATCAGCGTCGAACTCATCCTCGATCTGCTGGCGAGCGAGGCGACACGGGAGCAAATTCTGGACGCCTACCCGCAGCTTCCTGCTGAAGGGCTCTCGGCGGCGCTGCGGTACGACGAGCGCAGCTTTCAGATACCTTGATGCAACCAGAGGTTCCTGGCGTCGGGCGCCATTGTTGCCCGAGCCGCCCGCCCCTTTAATCTCCCCATGCCGCGCAGAGCCGCTCGAGCTCCCGCTCGGGTACGTCGAGCGGCGCCTTGCCGCGCCACGCCGGCGGGAACAGCGGCATCACCGCGCTCCGGAGCACCGGCGCGAACCCCGCGACCTCCGCCGGCCCCCGCGGGATCCGGATCAGGGGCACGCACTCGCCCGGGAACGCCGCCAGGCGCGCGAGCGCGTTCTCGCGGATCGGCGCGAGCTCGCTCTGGCTCACCTCGCGCGCGTGGACGGCCTGGTAATGGCGCAGGAACGACTCGGCCCGGCCGCGCGGGATCTCGTCGCGCTCCTCCTCGCCGACCTGGCGCACCACCGCGAGCAGCGGCAGCGGCACCGGCGTGACGCCGAGCGCCGCGATGTCGCGGAAGTCGGGCTGCGCGTACGGGAGCACGTCTGGCGGGACGATCGCGAACCCAGCGCGCCCGTACGCGATGAGCCGCACCACCGTGTCGCGGTCGTCCGGATCGACGGCCTCCATCTCGGCGGCGAGCATCACCTCCGCGCCGCCGCCGCCGGCCCCGTGGCCCCCTGCGAGCCCCGCGTCGCCGAGCGCGCGGCGCGCGAGCGCGACGGGCGCCGCGCGCAGCAAGGCGGCGAGCCCGGTGCGGCGGAAGGCCGGCAGGACGAGCGCGTGCGACAGGAGCGCCACGCAGCGCCGCGCCGCGCGGTCCAGCGTGACGTAGCAATCGCGCACGCCGGCGAGGTGCCCCTCCGCGTCGCGCGCGAGCAGCAGGTGGTACGTCGCGGAGATCGGCGCCCCCGCGTCCGTGTGCGCCCCGGTGAGCCACGCCCAGAGCACCTCGCGGCGCTCGAGCTCGCCCTTCGGCCCGAAGACCGCGTCGAGCGCCCGGTAGCCCTCGTCGAACGCCGCGCCGTCCTGCGCCTCGTCCACGGAGAACTGCGCGAGCGCCCGCGCGACCTTCTCCGGCCCCTCCCCCGGGCAGACGTCGCGCGGATCGACGATCATCCGGCCATCTCGCGCAGCACCGCGTCGAAGACGCCGATCGCCTCGTCGACGTCCGAGA
The DNA here is from genome assembly GCF_051521375.1 of Sorangium sp. So ce693. Lineage (NCBI taxonomy): Bacteria > Pseudomonadati > Myxococcota > Polyangiales > Polyangiaceae > Sorangium > Sorangium sp. So ce693. The sequence goes on along the minus strand of NZ_CP150347.1, from coordinate 13,087,803 downwards.
CCGTCGTGATGAGGTGCGGCCGCAGCCGCACCGAGCGCGTCCCCGTGTAGCTCGCGAACACGCCGCGACGGAGCGCGCGCGCCAGGAAATCGTCGCGCGCCGCGGTCGTCGGCAGGTCGAACGCGAGCAGGAAGCCGCGGCCGCGCGGCTCGCTCGCGAGCGCGGGGTAGCGCTCGCAGAGCTCCTCGAGCCGCGAGAGGAAATGGCGGCCCGTGGCGCGCACGTTGCCGAGCAGGTCCTCGGACTCGATCGCGCGGAGCGTCGCCAGCGCGATCGCGGACCGCGCGCGGTCGCCGTTGCGCGTCTGGTACATGCGCCCGAACTGCGCGACGTCGTACGCCGACGTCGCGAAGAACCCGCCCATCTGCATCTTCTTCCCGAAGCACATGAGATCGGGCGGGCGCGGCAGATCGAGCTGCTCGTGCGCCCACAGCGTGCCGGTGATCCCCATCCCGGTCTGCACCTCGTCCAGGATGAGCGCCGCCCCCGCCTTCCCGGCGAGCTCCTGCGCGCGGCGGAAGAAGGCCGGGCTCGCGTGCCGGTCGCCCCCCTCGGACTGCACGGGCTCGACGATCACGGCGGCCACCCGGCCGTCGTGCGCGTCGAGGATCCGCTCGAGCGCGGCGAGGGCCTCCGCCTCGGCGCGGTCGTTCTCGTCGGCGAAGCGCGCCAGCGGGAAGCGGCTCGCGGGGAAGGGCGCCGTCGGCCAGGGGAACGCAGGCAGGTCGGCCTTGTGGATCACCTTCGAGTGCGTGGCGGACATCGGCCCGAGGCCCCGGCCGTGGAACGCCCCGGCGAACGACACGACCACCGCGTCGGTGCCCGCGTTGTCGAGGATGCTCTTCTGCAGATCCTCCGGCAGATCGAGCGGGTTCCTCGGCAGCCCGGCGGCCTCCCGCCGGCGCTCGCCGTGCCGGATGAACGCCGCCTTGATCGCGGACTCGACGCCCTCGCCCCCCGCGTCCACGCAGAAGACGCGCGCCATGCCGCGCGGCGCGAACCGCTGCTCGAGCGCCTCCACGAACTCGAACCAGGCCGGCGTCGTCACGAACGGCGTCGACGTCGGGTTCGCGACGGCGCGGATGAAGCCCTCGCGGTGCGCCACCTCGACCAGCGCGGGGTGGTTGTAGCCGAGCGCCCCGAGCGCGAAGTTCGCGAACAGGTCCAGGAACACGTTGCCGTCCACGTCGACGAGCGAGCACCCGCGGCTCGCCACGTCGTCCATCACGACCGCGCGGTACCTCGACTGCATGTCGAAGCCGCCGCGCGCCATCCAGGCCCGCGCCTTCGGTCCGGGCAGCTCGGTGACGACTCTTCGCGGAGGGACGGACGGGAGCGTGGGGCGATCGGAGAAATCCATAGGCAGCACGAGTATCCCGCACACCGGGGCAGGTGTCATCGCCGCTTGCCGCCCCCGGGTGCGCGGGTTTACGACGGGGGCATGGGTGACACGCGCGAGACGGTGAAGGGGCTTTGGATCGACAACGCCGAGAGGGAGGCGCTCTCCGGCGAGACGTTCGAGACCGCGAACCCCGCGACGGGCGGGGCGCTCGCGCGGCTCGCCCGCGGCCGCCGCGAGGACGTGGACGCCGCCGTGGCGTCCGCGCGCGCCGCGTTTCCGCGCTGGGCGGCGATGGATCCCAACGAGCGCGCGCGCATCCTGTGGAAGGCGGGGGAGCTGATCCTCGCGCGCTGCGAGGAGCTGGCGCGGCTCGAGGCGCTCGACACGGGCAAGCCGATCACGGCCGCGCGGACGATCGACGTGCCGCGCACGGCGGACACGTTCTTCTACTTCTCCGGGTGGGCGACGAAGCTCGGCGGCGAGACGATCCCGGTCCGGGGTCCGTTCCTGAACTACACCGTGCGCGAGCCGCTCGGCGTCATCGGCGCGATCATCCCCTGGAACTTCCCGCTCCTGCTCGCGGCGCGGAAGGTGGCGCCCGCGCTCGCGGTGGGCAATGTGGTGGTCGTCAAACCGCCGGAGGAGGCGAGCCTCACGACGCTGGAGCTGGCGCGCATCCTCGCGGAGGCGGGGGTGCCGCCGGGGGTCGTCAACGTCGTCACGGGGCACGGCGAGGAGGCCGGGGCTGCGCTCGTCGAGCACCCGGGCGTCGCGAAGATCTCGTTCACGGGCGGCACGGAGACGGGCAGGACGATCATGCGCGCGGCGGCCGGCACGCTGAAGAAGCTGTCGCTGGAGCTGGGCGGCAAGAGCCCCAACATCGTCTTCGCGGACGCGGACGTGGAGAGCGCCGCGAAGGCGGCGGTGACGGCCATCTTCTACAACCAGGGCGAGCTCTGCACGGCGGGGAGCCGGCTCCTCGTGGAGCGGGCGGTGCACGACCGCGTGCTGGAGGTGGTCACGAGCGGCGCGCGCCGGCTGGTCTCTGGCGATCCGCTCGATCCGTCGACGCAGATGGGCCCCCTCGTCTCGGAGGCGCACTTCACGAAGGTGCTCGGCTACATCGACCGTGGCACGGCCGAGGGGGCCCGCCGCGAGACCGGCGGGCGCCGCGAGGGCCCGGGGTTCTTCGTCGAGCCGACGGTGTTCTCGGCGGTCTCCCCGTCGATGAGCCTCGCCCGCGAGGAGATCTTCGGCCCCGTGCTGGCGGTCCTCCCCTTCGACGACGTGGAGGAGGCCGCGCGCGTCGCGAACGCGACCGAGTTCGGCCTCGCGGCGGGCATCTGGACGCGCGACGTCGGCAAGGCGCACGCGCTGGCCGCGCGCCTCTCGGCGGGCACGGTCTGGATCAACACGTACAACCGCTTCGACGCGGCGAGCCCGTATGGCGGAACCAAGCAGTCCGGCTTCGGACGGGAGAACGGCCGCGCGGTGCTGGACGAGCTGACGCAGCTCAAATCGGTCTGGGTCTCGCTCGGCTGAACGGGACGCATCGGCGTTGACGACGCGCCCCGCTCTCGTCTCACTCTCCCGTCCTCGCCTCCGGCCGACTACTTCGGCGGAGGCGCGGCCTCCTTCGTGCCAGCGCCCGGCGGCTGCGCGCCGCCCTGGGTCCCTGTCGCGCCCGCGCCCGCCGTACCGAGCTTCTGCGAGAGCGCCTCCGCGTCCTTCAGGTGCTTCTCGATCGTCGGCCGGAGGTCCTTCTCGACCAGCGCCTTCAGATCGGCGTTCTTCGCGTCCGGCAGCGCCTTCCTGTCGAGGAAGTCGAGCGTGTTCTGGTGATCCTTGATCATGGTGGCCACGAACTGCTGATCGAAATCGGCCCCTTGCAGCGCCTTCAGCTGCTCGAGCGCGTGTTGCGTCTCGTCGGTGAGCTGCTTGCTCTTGTCCGAGTCCGCGGCCGTGATACCGAGCTTCTTGGCCAGCTTGGCCTGCTTCGCCTTGGCCTCGGTGTGGTGCTGGGTGATGACCTTGGCATAGGCCTTCACGTCCTTGCTCTTGGCCTTCGTCTGCGCGAGCTGGGCCTCGTCGATCTCCTTCTTGTTCGAGGCGTCGAGGACGGCGAGGATCTGCTCGTCGGTCAGCGGGGCCTCGACGGGCGCGCTCGGCGTCGTGGTCGCCCCCGCCTGCGGCTCGGTGCCGGGCTGTGGAGCCGGCGGCGCCGCGGGAGGCGCCGCCTCCGGCAGCGGCGGGGCGGCGGTCGGGGCCGGCTGCGGCGGTGCTTCGTTCGTGCTCGGGCTGCTCGCCGGAGGCGGGTTGGAGCAGCCGACGCCGACAGCGAGACCGATCGTCAGGACGAGAGCGTTACGCGATGCGACCATGGGTAAAGACCTCCTCACGTGGATTCGAGTGCCGGGCCCCCGTGCAAGATCCGGTGCACGGCACGGGTGCACCCTTTTCTCCCGAATCCGCGCGACTGCTCCTCTCCCCCGCTGTGGCAAGTTGCTACAGGAGTGGGCGAATCTGCCTCATCAGTCCGCTTGCGGTCAGGCCGCTTGCGGTCAGGAGGATGCCTGTGGCGGACTCGACGGTTGCGCAGCAGCGCTGTCGCCCGACAGCCCCGGTAAGGCCGCGCGGCATGGCGCGATGACCTCGGCGATCACCTCGCGGCGCAGCGCCCCGAGCGCGCGCGCCGGGAGCAGGCCGAGCGCCTCGTGCACGGCGGGCCCGGGGGCCGGGTCGGCGGCGTAGCGGGCGGCGGCGCGGGAGAACGCCCGCTCCGCCGCGGAGCGCGCCGGCTCGCCGAAGGTCGCGAGCATCCACGAGAGCGCCTTCCACGAGAGCGCCGCGTGCCGCTCCTCGTCGGCGGCGATGCGCGCGAGCGTGGCCGCGAGCGCCGGATCCCCCGCGCGCTGCGAGAGCTCACGGCCCTCCGCGGCGCCCAGCGCCTCGCCAACGCAGCCCTCCTCGACGAGCGCCTCCACCACCTCGGCGACGCTGGCGCCGAGCGGCGCCGTGGCCGCCTCGAGCAGCGGCCCGGGGCCGATCGCCCGGCCGGCGAGGCGGGAGGCGACGCCGTAGGCGAGGCGCGCGTGCTCCATCTCGTCGAGCGCGGCGCGGTGCGCCTCGCCGACGAGGGCGGACGGCGCGCCGAGCGCGAGGAGCTGGAGGGAGAAGCGGGCGAAGCTCGCGATGGACGCGTGCTCGAGCGCGGCCATCGCGGCGTAGTGCGCCGCGGCGAGCTCACGCACCTCGGGCGAGAGCGACGCGACGTCGAGCTCGGCGGGAGCGCGCCAGTCGTCGCGCGCGGCGCCCTGCGCGGCGCGCGGCTGGCCGTCGACGACGAGCGGGCGGCCGATGGCGCAGGAGATCCCGGCGCACTCCCAGCGCACGCTCTCGGCCTCCGGGTCGGTGACGACGCAGGCGGCGCCGCGGTTCTCCTCGGATCGGCAGTCCGCGTCGCTCCGACAGGCATCATCCTTCGTGCGACAGGCGAGCGTGACCTGCTCCCAGCAGCCATTGAAGTACGCCGACAGGCCGCAGGCGCTGCCCGGGCAATCGGCGTCGACCGAGCAGAGGGCCTTTGCGCAGACCGAGTGCTGCTCTCGGAGGGCCCCAGTCCCCTTGCACACGCAGGCCTCGGACGCGCCGCACTCCGCGTCGCTCTCGCAGGCGTACTCGCAGCCGCAATACGCGCCGATCTGACCGAACGAACTCACGCACTTTCCGCGGGGTCCCTCGTTGCAATCGGCGTCCGTCCTGCACTGGAACGTCCGCTCCGTGCCGCTGCACGCGCGCTGGTCGATGGTCGCGTCGCACCGGACCCGCGTGGCGCGGTGCACGGTGCCGTCCCGCTCCGTCACCCAGCCCACGCCACGCGGCGGCCGGGGCCCGGGCGCGGCTTGTTCGTCCGGGACGCCCGCGTCGCGGGGCGCGGCCTGCGGCTCGCCGAGCGTGACGACCGCGATCTCGGGGCTCTTCGCGTTGGAGCAGCCGGCGGCGCCAGCGGCGAGGAGGAGGGTCATGCGGAGCGAGCGATGGCGTTCCATTCGCGGAAGGGTAGCAGAGGGGCGCGCGACGCCGGACCGGCCGACTCGCGGCCACGCCGTCGCGGTGCGAGCGCGCTTCAACCGAGTCGAACGGTTCGGGCCTGGGCATCGATGCTCGCCGGACCTGCCGAGAAGCGCGCCCTCGGCGGGGAACGGCCCTTTCCGGTATTCGACACCAGAGCGAGCCGCATCGGCGACTCGTGCCAGGTTTTCGGAGGGATCCTGTCCACTATTCCTCGGAACACCTGCTCGGAGCCGAGCGACTCTCCATGATCCATCTTCGGCGGAGCTGCCCTGCGCGCTCGTCCCTCACTTCGTCCGGAGCCGAGCAGCGAGATGAGCTGTTTTGCGGAGACATGATCGCGAAGCACGGCGCGAGGCCGCGCGCTGCTGCACACGGCGCGGCGGCTACCTCCTCGCCCTGCGCCCGATCCCGCGCGCGTCGCGCCCGATCGGCTCGCCCAGCTCGAACGCCGGCTCGCCGGTCCTCGTCGTCCGCGCTTGCGGCTCGCCCGCCTCGAGCGGGCCGTGCGCGCGCTCGGCGTCGGCGATGGATGGATAGCGCTCCACGTCGCCGTCGACCCGGAAGCCCCCCTCGCAATCCGGACGCACCACGCGGCCGAGGACGAGCGCCTCGTCCCAGATGCCGCGGTGCTCGACCGCGATCGCAGCGCCCACGGCCACCTCGGAGAGCCGCGCGAGGGCGCCATCGGGCCGCTTCGGCGTGGGTCGCCACCGCAGGATCACGTCCTCGTGAAGAACCACAACGGCACGATCGCCGGGCAGCTCGGAGACCCCGAGGGCAAAACGGACGCGACATCCAGGAACGCTGGATCCAGCCGCAAGCTCGCCACCGGCAATGCCCTCCAGGTCGCCGGCCGCGCCCTCGAAGTCGCCGCGCGCAGCGCCCTCCAGGCCGCCGCGCGCAGCGCCCTCCCCCTCATCGCCCACCTCATGGATCGCAGCGATCTGCCCCGAACGCAGATCCTCGAGCACCGTCATGCGAGGTCCTCCCCCCGGAGATGTCGGCCACGGTCACGGCTCCGTCAAGCCGGCCGCTCGCTACTTCGGCGCCGGCGCGCCCCTGCTGCCCGGCGGCGCCGCGGTCCCGGCCTCGCCCTTGCGCGCCAGGTTCAGCTGGATCCGCGCGGGGGACTCCGACGTGATCTCCACCGTCTGCGAGACGCCGTCGCTCGATCGCACGTCCACCGAGAGCGCCACCCCCGGCATCGGCCGCGCGATGACCTGGCTGCCCACGCCGAGCACCACGCCGTTCAGCCGCACCACCGCGGCGCTCGGCTCGATCTGCACCGCGATCGGATCCACGAGCGACCGCTGATCCCTCGGCCGGCTGAGCGCGACGAACATGAGCGACGCCACCGCGACCCCCGTGGACACCGCGGCCACGAGCCAGGGCAGCGCCACCGGGCGCAGCGCGTCGCCGCCGGCGCGCATCAGCCCGCCGAGCCCCCGCCGCGGCGCAGGCCACGCGCTCCGCCGGCCCTCGGAGGACGGCCCCGCGGACAGCGTCGCGCCCGGCTTCGGCCGCCACCCCGCGCGCTGCTGCGGGGCGACGGCGGCCGCGATGCGCTGCCGCTCCTCCTCCATGCTCTCCCCGCAGCGCTCCAGGAGGAGCTCCGCCACGTGCGCGGGCGTCACGACGCCCGACCTGCGCATGAGGAAGTCCTCCAGCACGCTCGCCATCTCGCCCGCCGTCTGGAAGCGCTTCCGCGGATCGCGAGCGAGCGCCTTCACGATGATCTCCTCCAGATCACGCGGGCAATGCGGCGCGATCAACGTGGGCCGCGGCGGCTCCGGCACCCCTGTCTGCGGCAGCACGAGGTCGTGCAGCACCTGGAACGGGAGCGCGCCCGTCACCGCCTCGAAGAGCACCACTCCGAGCGAGAAGATGTCCGAGCGGCGATCGACCGGCTGGCCCTGCGCCTGCTCCGGCGACATGTACTCGCCCTTGCCCTTGATCTCGCCCGTCTGCGTCGTGTCGCCCAGGCGCTCGAACGCCTTCACGATCCCGAAATCGGCCACCTTCACCGTGCCGTCGCGATCGATGAGGATGTTCTGCGGGCAGACGTCGCGGTGCACGATGCCGAGCGGCTCCCCGCGGTCGTCGTGGAGCTCGTGCGCCGCGTGCAGCCCGTGCGCCGCGTCGGCCACGATGCGCGAGGCGATCGCCGGGGAGAGCGGCATCGGACGCAGGCCCGGGCGGAGCAGCTGCTGCATCGTCTGCCCGTCGATCCACTCCATCACGAGGAAGAGCACGCCGTCCGTGTCGCCGAGGTCGAGGATCTCGACCACGTTGCGGTGGTGGATCTTCGAGGCGAGGTTCGCCTCGTCGAGGAACATGCGCTGGAACTGCGGATCGCGCGCGAGCGCCGGGATGAGCGTCTTCAGCGCGACGACCTTGTGAAAGCCGCGGGAGCCCTCCATGCGCGCAGCCCAGACCTGGGCCATCCCGCCCTCGCCGATGAGGCGCAGAAGCTCATATCGCCCGAGACGTTGCCCCGGACCGGGGTCCTCGGAGATCCGCATGGCTCGCCAGATGCTGGTGCTCGGGGAGCCGCGCCCGCGGTCCCCAGGAGCAGCCCGGCCGCGGGTCGCGGCCCCTCTCTCCAGACGATCACCATAGCCAAGCGCGACCGCGCCGGAAAGGCTCGTGTGGCTCGCCAGCGCCCGCGACACCTCGATCGCGACGTCCGCAACGCCGGGATCCCCCGCGCCCGGCATCGGCGATACGACGCCCCGCGTCCTCCACGCCCCGCACACCGCGACGCGCCGCGCACCGCACCCGCGACGACCCGCGCACCGCACCCGCGACGACCCGCGCACCGCACCCGCGACGACCCGCGCACCGCACCCGCGACGACCCGCGCACCGCACCCGCGACGACCCGCGCACCGCACCCGCGGCGCCCCGCGCACCGCACCCGCGACGCCCCGCGCGCCCTTCTCCCTCGCCCGCGATCCGCGTCGCTCCCCCGCCTCTCCCCTGCTATGGCCGGAGCACGATGACGAACGCGACAAGCGCTCCGCCCGCCCGCGCGGACCGGGCCCCCGCCTCCAAAGCCCTGTTCGACCGCGCCGCCGCCGTCCTGCCGGGCGGCGTGAACAGCCCCGTGCGCGCCTTCCGCGCCGTCGGCGGCGACCCCCTGTTCATCGCCCGCGCAAAGGGCGCGCGGCTGTTCGACGCCGACGGGGCCGAGTACATCGACTACGTCGGCTCCTGGGGGCCGGCCATCCTCGGCCACGCACACCCCGCCGTCATCGAGGCCGTCCGCGAGGCCGCGCTGGGCGGCCTCTCCTTCGGCGCGCCGACCGAGCTCGAGGTCCGCTTCGCCGAGAAGATCCGCGAGCTCTACCCGAGCATCGACATGCTCCGCTGCGTCTCGAGCGGCACCGAGGCCACGATGAGCGCCATCCGCGTCGCGCGCGGCTTCACGCGCCGCGACGCCATCATCAAGTTCGAGGGCTGCTACCACGGCCACGCCGATCACCTGCTCGTCAAGGCGGGCAGCGGGCTCGCCACCTTCGGCGCCCCCGACTCCGCCGGCGTCCCCGAGAGCATCGCCCGCACCACGCTGTCCCTGCCCTACAACGACCCGGCCGCCCTCGAGGCCGCCTTCGCCGCGCGCGGCGGCGACATCGCCGCGGTCATCCTCGAGCCCGTGGTCGGCAACATGGGCTGCGTCCCGCCGGAGCCCGGGTTCCTCGCCCTCGTGATCGACCTCTGCCGCAAGCACGGCGCGCTCTCGATCTTCGACGAGGTGATGACCGGCTGCCGCCTCGCCCGCGGCGGCGCGCAGGAGCGCTTCGGCCTCCGGCCGGACCTGACGACGCTCGGCAAGATCGTGGGCGGCGGCATGCCCCTCGCGGCCTACGGCGGCCGCGCCGACGTGATGCGCGTCGTCTCGCCGCTCGGCCCCGTGTACCAGGCGGGCACGCTCAGCGGCAACCCGCTCGCGGTCACGGCGGGGCTCGCGACGCTCGAGCGCCTCACGCCCGCTCTCTACGAGCGGCTCGAGAAGCTCGGCGCGTCCCTCGAGGCGGGCCTCCGGGCCGCCGCCGAGGGCGCCGGCGCGGCCGCGTGCGTCCAGCGGGTCGGCTCGATGATCACGCTGTTCTTCACGAAGGGCCCGGTCCGCTCCTGGACCGACGCCGCCACGTCGGACACGAAGCGCTTCAGCGCCTTCCACGCGGCGATGCTCGCGCGAGGCATCTACTGGCCTCCGTCGCAGTACGAGGCGGCGTTCCTGAGCGGAGCGCACTCGGAAGAGGACATCGAGCGGACGATCGCCGCCTGCCGCGAGGCGCTCGCGGCCTGAGGACCACGCCGGCCCCTGCCGGGAGGACCCCGCGAGGGCGGGCCAGGACGGCGAAGGGCCGACCGCCGCGGCGATCGGCCCTCCCCGCGCCGGCGCGCGGACGGGTGTCGGAGCGTGTCAGTCCGCCGCGCGGACCCAGCCGTTTCTGTAGTAGTTCCCGCGGGCGGTCGGCCAGAGCAGGCAGTTCGTCGCCGATCCCGGCACCGTGTACACGTACGTGTTCGGCTCCGGGTCCGCCCCGTCCCACCCGATCTCGCGGAGCGACACGACGATCTCGATCGTCCCGTCGCCGTTCACGTCGGCCAGCGTCGGCACCGGCATCGCGCCGAGCCGCGGCAGCGGGATCTTGTGGAGGAGCTTGCCGCCGGCGTCGAGGACGAAGAGGTGGCTCCTGTTCTCCTCGGTCGAGTAGGTGTTGAACACGATCTCGGGGATGCCGTCGCCCGACAGATCCCCGACCACGACGCCGCCCGTGAGCACCTGCGTGTCGTCGGTGTAGGTGACGGCCCAGAACTCGGTCTTGTCGGCGTAGACCGCGTGGATCTGCCCGTCCAGGCCCGCGAAGATCATCTCGGGCCCCGCGTGCGTCGCGTCGAGATCGGCCACGGTCACCTGCTGCGTCATGGCCACGATGTTGCCGTCGAAATCCTCGCCGCCGGACAGGTAGTCCGGCGCGTAGAACGGGCTCTCCCAGCCCTCGATGCGGCTCGCGTCGTTGCGGACCACCCACAGGCCGACGCCCTGGGACTGGTCATTCATGGCGACGTCCTCGGCCGCCCCGAGCATGATGACCTCCGGCGTGCCGTCGCCGTCGACGTCCGCGATCGCAGGGGCCGAGTTCTTGAAATAGGCCTGCAGGTCGCTGCTGTCGCCGAAGCCCTGCTGCGCGAGCTCGAGATCGTGCATGTACCGCACGCCCGGCGTCTTCGGGCGGCCCTCGAACATGGGATTCGCGTCGAAGGCCTCTCCCGTGCCGTGATAGAACCCGGCATAGGAGTTATCCATCGGCGAGACGATGTCCTGCGACCCATCGCCGTCGAGATCGCCGATGGCCAGGTTCTGGTCGTAGGCGCCCACGATCCAGCACTCGGCGTCGTCGCTGCGGCGCGCGTCGCAGCCGATCGTCTGGCTCTCGATCGGGGGGAAGCCCTGGACCGGCGACCCGCTCGCGTGGAAGGCCATCAGGATGTCGGAGTAGTCGGGGGACCTGTCGGTGCTCGCGGCGACGACGTCGAGCTGACCGTCGCCGTCGATGTCGCCCGCGGCGAGGGAGCGGATCTCGTCGTTCCAGGTGACGGGCCAGCCGCTCACCAGCCGGCCGCTCGCGTCGAGCATGTAGATCGTGGTGCGCGCCGCGAAGACCACCTCGAGCTGCCCGTCGCCGCGGAAGTCGGCGACGATCGGGCTCGCCCAGATGCGGCCGTTCTGACGCGACTCGATGTACCGCCACTTCTGCTCGCCGTCGGGGCCCCAGACGACGACGTTGCCGTTGTGCGTCACAAGGATCTCCTGCTCGCCGTCGCCGTCGAGATCGGCGACCACCGGCGACCCGAGCCACGCGCTCTCGTCGTCGTCGGAGAGCTGGAGGAGGAGCTGAGGCTCCGCGACGGCGGAGGAGCCGCTCGACCCCGGAGCGCACGACGCGGCGGCCGGCAGCGGCTTGGAGCCTCCACCGACGGGGGGGCGGTAGCCACCGGAGCCAGAGGACCCGGAGGAGCCGCTGCCGCTGGTGGGAGAGGTGCCGTCAAGGTTGCCGAGCTGCCCTTCGCAGGCCGCGAGGGCGAGGACGCTGGTGAAGAGAGCGATTCTACCGGGAATTACAAAACCTCGGTTGCAGACAAAGGACTTCATCATGCCAGGAAGCTTACCAGCGCTCCGGGCCCCACAAAGAGGTGGAAGCGGAAAATTGACGCAGTCGCGCACGCGCCGAACGGTACGTTACGCTCCTCCTTCTAGCGCGCAGGTGGCACACCTCATTGCAGGAGGGAGGCAAGTCCACGTCCGTGACGTAGCGCGCACGCTTTCACCCCCCGTTCCCCGCTCCCCGCCTCCGCTCGCGCCCCCGCGCGACGTCGGAGGCGCATGGCGGGGGTATGGGTGCGGGTAGGTGCTGTGCTAGGCTCCGCCGCCATGAACGTATCGCGACGGCTTTGGATTGCCGGCGCCGCATGTGCCCTCCTGATGGGGACGACGGCGCTCGGCTGCAGCTCGAATCCCGCGCCCAAGACGGCCAAGGTGCAAGCCGGTGACATGCCCGAAGGCGGCGACTGGACGGGGGTCTATTACAGCGAGCTCTACGGCTACCTGCACCTCGTGCAGGACAACGACGCCATCGAGGGACGCTGGATCCGTCCCGTCAAGGATCGCTGGGGCGTGCTGCACGGGACGGTGACAGGCGACCTCATCAAGTTCACGTGGACCGAGCACACCATCGGCGCGATCGGGCAGAGCGCGACCAAGGAAGGCCGGGGGTACTTCAAGTACACGCGGCCGGAGGGCGAGAACGTCGACGACCGGCTGACGGGCGAGATCGGCCGCAACAAGGACGAGGTCGGCGAGCCCTGGGAAGCGGTCAAGCAGCGCAACATGCTCCCGGACCTGAAGTCGATCGGGGGCTCCGGCGCCACGGACATGGGCGGCGGCGACTGGGACAGCGCGAACCAGGAGGAAGGCGCGCCCGAGCCGCCCGCCTCTCCGTCCGACGAAGCACCTGCCGAGCCCCCCGGCCTCTGACATAACAGCCCCCGATGACCCAACCGCAGCCTCGAGGCATCCAGTTCCGTGAACCCCCCATCTTCGAGCGTGGCACGCCGGGCAGGACCGGCGCGTCGCTCCCCCCGCTCGACGTGCCCGAGGTCGAGCCCGCCGCCCACTACGGCGCGCTCGCCCGCAAGGAGCCAGCCGGCCTGCCGGAGGTGAGCGAGCCGGAGGCCTTCCGGCACTTCATCCGGCTCTCGCAGTGGAACTTCTGCATCGACGGGCAGATGTACCCGCTCGGGTCGTGCACGATGAAGTACAACCCGAAGATCAACGAGTGGGCCGCGCGCATCCCCGGATTCGCGAAGCTGCACCCGATGACGCCCGACGAGCTCAGCCAGGGCTCGCTCGAGGTGATGTGGCGCCTGCAGGAGGCGCTCTGCGAGGTCAGCGGGATGGACGGCTGCTCGCTGCAGCCGTCGGCCGGCGCGCAGGGCGAGCTCGCCGGGCTGATGATGATGCGGGCGTTCCACGAGTCGAAGGGGCGCTCGCCGAGGAAGGTGTTCATCCCGGAGAGCGCCCACGGCACGAACCCGGCGAGCTGCGCGCTCAACGGGCTCGTGGCCGTCCGGATCGAGAAGACCGCCGACGGCATCACCCACCCCGAGCAGGTCCTCGCCGCGATCGAGCGCGAGGGGTCGGACGGCGACGTCTGCGGGCTGATGATCACGAACCCGAACACCCTCGGGGCCTACGAGACGCACCTGCCGGCGATCATCAAGCTCATCCACGACAAGGGCGGGCTCGTGTACGGGGACGGCGCGAACACGAACGCGATCATGGGGCACGCGCGCCCGGGCGACGTCGGCATGGACGTCATCCACATCAACCTGCACAAGACGTTCACGACCCCGCACGGCGGCGGCGGCCCCGGCTCCGGGCCGGTCTGCTTCAAGAAGCACCTGGAGCCGTTCCAGCCCTCGCCCGTCCTCGTGCGGCGCGGCGACGCGTTCGCGTGGGACCGCGATCGGCCCCAGAGCGTCGGGCGGCTCCGGGCCTTCACGGGCAACTTCGGCATGTTCATCCGGGCGTACACGTACATCCGCGAGATGGGCGGCGACGGCCTCACGGCGGCGAGCAGCCTCGCCGTGCTCAACGCGCGCTACCTGTGGGCCAAGCTGAAGGACCACTACCTCGCGCCGGTGCCGCAGCCGTGCATGCACGAGGTGGTGCTCTCCGACAGCCAGCTGGAGAAGGAAACCGGGGTCAAGACGCTCGACGTGGCCAAGCGGCTGCTCGACTACGGCTTCCACGCGCCCACGGTCTACTTCCCGCTGGTCGTGCCCGGCGCCCTGATGATCGAGCCGACGGAGACGGAGACCCGCGAGACGCTCGACGAGTTCGTGGCCGCGATGCTCAGCATCCTCAAGGAGGCGCAGGAGACGCCGGAGGTCGTGAAGCAAGCGCCTCACGGCACGGTGGTCGGCCGCCTCGACGAGGCCCGCGCCGCGCGCCAGCCGCGCCTGCGATGGTCGAAGGCCTGAGCTTCCCGGAGGAGGCGGCCCGCGGTCGGCCTCCTCCGGCGGGCGGCGCCAGCCGGCCGTGCGCTCCAAATTCGCGAATCTCCGCCGGACGCGACTACAATGAGCGCCGAGGGACCGCGGTGAGGCACCTCACGGGACGAGCGACGCGTGGCCGATACCGTTGAGAACGAAGGGGACATCGAGACGATCAGCCAGACCACCCCGGTCTCGGTTGGAGACACCGTGCGCCTCGTGTTCCGCGCCTACGACGAGGCGACCCCGCCGTTCAACATCAAGATCCGCTCCCCCTCCGGGAAGATCATCATCGAGCGCGTGCTGCGCGATCTGCCCACCGGCAAGCCGCAGAGCGCCTCCCCCGTCGAGTTCAGCGCGTCGTCCCCCGGCGAGTACAAGATCGAGATCAAGCAGCTCTACGGCAAGGCGAAGGGCACGGCCGTCCTGCGCGTGAAGCCCTGAGGCGCGCCCGCCGGCCCCCCTCCCCTTCCCCCTACCGTCGCCGGAGCTCACCCGCACAGGAGACGGGTCCAGCTCGGTGTTTTCGGCGCGGAAGCGTACTCTTGTACGCTGAGCACCGAAAACGCCGAGATGGGCCCGTATCCGAAGCGGGTGAGCCCGCTAGAAGCCAGGGAGGAGCATGGCGGTCATGCGGTCCGGGCTGACGATGCCCTGCTCGTGCATCCAGCCGTTCGCCGCCTCGACGGCGGCGCGGCCCTCGTCGCCCTTCACCAGCTCGCCGTGGCGGCGCCGCGCCGCCGCTGCGTAGAGGGCCATGCCGGCGGCCTCGAAGCCGCGCGCCGCTTCGGCGAGCTGCTGGACGGCCACCTCCGCCTCGCCGCGGGCCGCGGCGATCGCGGCGCGCACCGCGGCCGCGAGCGGGTCGGCCCAGGGCATGTGCTCCGCGTCGATCTTGCGGGCGGCGCGCGTCGCCTCCTCGTACAGCGGCTCCGCGTCGGCCGGCGTGGACGCGGCGGCGGCGGCCAGCGCGGCGCAGGCCCGGAGGTGGGTGATGATGATGCGCACGGCCTGGATGCGCAGGACGAGCGAGCTCTCGAGGCCCGCCCGCTGCTCCGCGAAGAGGCGGTAGGTGGCCTCGCCCTCGCCCCGGTAAAGGCCGATGTGCGCGCGGGCGACGAGATCGAAGTAGCTCTGCAGCTGGAAGCCCGCCTTGGACCAGCTCCGGATGGCGTCCTGCGCCTGGCGCAGCGCGGAGTCGGGGTCGTCGCCGACGAGCCAGTAGGCGTTGCTCTGCGAGGAGCGGAGGCTCGTGGCGAGGTAGCGGTCGCCGCGCTCGTCGGCCGCCTGCAGGTACATCGGGACCCGGCGCATGAACTCGCGCGTCTCGCCGCCGTACCAGAGCGCCCAGACCGAGAAGGTGTGCGCCCAGCTCCGCTCCCACGTGACGCCGGTGCAGCGCTCGCGAAAGATGGTGTCCGCCCGATCGAGATCGGCCACGCCCTGCTGCCAGCGGCCGAACAGCGTCGCCGTGACGCCGCCGACGAACCCGACGAGGCCGAGCGCGTGAGGCCTGCCGATGCGCGCCGCGATCGCGCTCGCGGTCGAGAGCAGATCGGCGACGCGGGACGCGGACGGGCCGCCGTCGATCGCGAGGTAGGTCGCCTCGAAGGCGAGCGCGCGCGTCACGCGGTACGGCTCGCCCGCCTTGAGCGACAGGAGGAGGTTGCGCGCCTGGAAGTCGGCGCCGCGCGTGGGGTCGACGATGGCGAGCCCCATCGCCGCCGACCAGCACACGTCGATGCGCATGAGGTCCTCGGGCGAGACCTCGTCGGCGGGGCGCTCGACGAAGTTGAGCCCGCGCAGGCGCACCTGCGCGCGCCGCAGCATCAGCGACGCGACAGCGAGCTCCGGCGTCTTCGGCACCTGCATGCCGACCGCGCCGAGCACCGAGCGCAGGCCCGCCATGCCGGCGTCGACGTAGCCGGCGCGGAGCAGGTTCTCCGCGGCCCGGCGGCCGAGATCGATCGCCTCGGACTCCGGTGCGCCGTCGCTCGCGGCCATGTAGGCCTCCGCCGCCTTGGCGCCGCGGCCCGCGCTGCTCAGGGCGTCGCCGAGCTTGGCGAGCACGACCCGCCGCTCCGCCCCGCCGGGCAGGTGGAGGTCGATCGCCATGCGGTAGAGGCGCGCGGCGTGGTCGAACGCGAACGCGGCCTCGGCATGCTCGCCGGCGCGCACGGCGTAGCCGGCGGCGCGCTCGGGGTCCCCGGCGGCGCGCCAGTGCTCGGCCAGCGCCTCGAGCTCCGCGCGCCCCGAGGCCTCCAGCGCCAGCGCGAGTCGGCCGTGCCAGCTGCGCGCCGCTTGCTCGTCGAGCCGGCTCGCCACCGTCTCCCGGATGCGGTTGTGGAACGGCTCGAGGAACTCGTCCTGACCCGAGCCGCCGGTCCGCACGAGGTTCGCCGCGCGCAGGGCCGAGAGCACCCGCGTGAGCTCCCCGAAGTCCGCCGCCATGGCGTGCGCGGCCACCGACGTCAGCACCGGCGCGCCGGCGCACACGACGAGCTCGAGCAGCTGGCGCGCCCGCGGGTCGAGCCGGCTGATCCGCGCCCAGAGGACGTCGTCGAGGCGCACCGGGCCGCCGTCGGTGTCCGGGGACATCATCCGGTGGCGCAGGAGCGCGTCGATGAACAGCGGGTGGCCTCCGGCCTCCTGCGCGATCGCCTCGATGCTGAGCGGGCGGCCGACCGGGGCGCCCCGGAGGAGGAGCGCGCAGAGCTCCTGCGCCTCCGCGAGCGACAGGCGGTGGACGATGATGTGCCCGAGCGAGTCGATCGGCACCCCGAGCTGCCGCGAGACGGGCGGCGCGGTCTCCGAGGCGGTCCGCACCGTGGCCACGAGCATCACCGCGCGCGGGCGCGAGGGGTCCACAAGCGCGCCCGACGACACCGGCCCATCGAGGCCGGCGAACGAGCCGGGCCTGCTCGCGGCGATGAAATCGGCCTCGGTCCACGGGCGCATCACCTCCGAGAGCAGCGCGACGCTGTCGGCGTCCGCCCACTGGAGATCGTCGATCGCGAGCACGAGCGGCCGCTCGGCCGCGAGCCGGCCGAGCAGCTCCCGCAGCGCGGCGAAGACGAGCGCGCGGATCTCGGGCGGGTCGATCGCCTTGCGCCGCGCGCGCGCCTCCGTGATCGCCGGGACGGTGCGGAGCACCGGGAACACGGTGCCAAGCAGGCCCGCGTTGGGCGGCAGGAGGGCCTTGACCTGCTCGGAGGGGCGGCGCACGAGGTGCCGGCTCAGCCCGTCGATGAGCTCGTCCACCGCCTTGTAGGGGACCGCCTCCCGCTCGTAGCAGCGCCCCGCGAGCACGAGCGCCTCCTTGTCGATGCGCTCCAGGAACCGGCGCAGGAGCGCGCTCTTGCCGACGCCCGACTCGCCCTCGATGAACCGCGTGACCGCGCGCCCGAGCTTCGCCTCCGCGAACGCGCCCTCGAGCGCGGCGAGCTCGCTGCGCCGGCCGACGAAGCCGATGCGCTGCGAGAGGACGGGCGGCTCCTCGATGAGCTCCTGCACCTGCAGCCGGCGCAGCACGTCGCGCGCCGTCGGCCGGGCGGCCGGGTCGATGCGGAGCATGTCCACGCAGAGCTCGTCGATGTCGGGGGGCATGTCCTCGACGAGCCGGCTCGGCGGCGGAGGCTCCGCCCGCCGCATCATGTCGAGCGCCGCCTTGGGCGCCGTCTGGAACGGGTAGACGCCGGTCAGCGCAAGGTAAAGCATGACCCCGACACTGTAGATGTCGGCCTCGGGCCCGGCCGCCTTGGCCTCGGCCTGCTCGGGCGCCATGTAATGGAGCGTTCCGACGACGGCCTGCTCGCGCGTTGTGCCGCTCGCGTCGGCGACGAAGCCGAAGTCGAGGAGGACCACCCGCTCTTCCGCGGTCACGAGCACGTTGGAAGGCTTGATATCGCGGTGAACCTTGTAAGCCGCATGCACCGCCGCGAGCCCCTGGGCGAGCTGCGCCAGGGCCGAGCGGAGGCGGGCCTCGTGAAAGGGGCGCTTGATCCGGGGCTGTGGCTCCGAGGCAGGGCCCTGCACCGCAGACCACATGGGGCTCGACGGCAGGGTGGAGCGGCGCCCGACGCCGGCGGGCTCGCCCCTCGGCCCGGCGTCGCCCTCCTCGTGGAGCCGCACGTGGACCACGAAGTCGACGCCGCGGATGAGCTCCATCGTGAAGAAGAGCTGCCCTTCTTCCTCGTGAAGCTCGCCGAGGCTGACCAGGTTCGGGTGCTGGATGTCCTGGAGCGCGCGGAACTCGTTCTTGAACCGGAGGCGCGCGTCGGCGCTCAGATTCCGGAGGATCTTGAGCGCGACCCGCCCCTTCCGCTCGCGATCGAAGGCCTCGTAGACAACCCCCATCCCGCCGCGGCCCACGACGCGAACGACCTGGAAGCGACGCGTGCCTCCAAACTCGGGTCTCGCGTTCCTCAGGCCCATGCGTGGGACCAAGAAATCACCGGCGCCGAGCGGTGGCAAGCAGTGCGTGGGGAACGCGTGGGCAGCGCGTCGGGAGCGCGTTGAGAACGCGCGGCGAACGCGTGGGGAACGCGCGCCCGACGCGCGGCGAAGCGCGCCCGGACGGGCAGGGGAAGCGCGCTCCGAACGCATTGGGCGCGCTCCAGCGACGCGCAAACCCTGCGCGGCGCTGGAGCGCACCGCGAGCAGGATCGGCAGAAAGGTGGCACGCCCAGGGGAAGGGCGGTAGCGTACGCCGCCTGCGAGCGAAAGAGCCCGGCCGGGCGCGCGCCGCTCAGCCGGTCAGCCCGGCGCGCACCCAGTTGACAACGGGAGGGCATCATGGTCTGCGTAGTACGCTCCGAGGCTTCGGAAGCGGTTCGGAAAGCGCCACGCGCAAAGGGTTTGCTGGGGTGATCCAGAGGTTGAGAGACTTCTTCTCGTCGCCGGGGCAGCGCAGCATGGCGCCCCTGACCGAGAGCGCCGCCGAGCGCAACCCGGGATGTAGCCTCGTTGTAGAGAACGTCAGCAAGAGCTTCGGTAAGACACAGATACTGAACGACGTGTCGTTCACGGCGGAGGCCGGCGAGTTCGTCACGCTCCTCGGGCCTTCCGGCTGCGGCAAGACGACGCTGCTCCGCATCATCGCGGGGCTCGATCGCGCGGATCGGGGGCAAATCCGCCTCGCGGGCAGGGCGGTTGACCACCTGCCGGCGAACCGCAGGCCGGTGAACACCGTGTTCCAGAACTACGCGCTGTTCCCGCATCTGACCGTGTTCGAGAACGTGGCCTTCGGCCTGAGGTCGCGCAGCTTCCCTGATCCCGAGGTGCGCGAGCGCGTGCGTTCGAGCCTCTCGATGCTGAAGCTCGATGACCTCGCGGAGCGGTATCCGCACCAGATCTCGGGCGGTCAGAAGCAGCGAGTCGCGCTCGCGCGCGCCGTCGTCAACGAGCCTGAGGTGCTGCTGCTCGACGAGCCGATGTCGGCGCTCGACGCGAAGCTGCGCGCCGAGGTCCAGCTCGACCTGCGCCGGCTCCAGCGCGCGCTCGGGAAGACGTTCGTGCTCGTCACGCACGATCAGGACGAGGCTATGACCGTCTCGGACCGCATCGTGCTGATGAACAAGGGCCGCATCGAGCAGCAAGGGGCGACGGCCGAGGTGTACGAGCGGCCGCAGAGCCGCTTCGCCGCCGAGTTCTTCGGCGCGGCCAACCTCATCTCTGCGCAGCGCGTCGGCGCCACGCTCGTCTTCACGACGGTGGGCGCGCTGCGGGTGCAGACCAAGCCTCAGTGGGAGTACGGCACGCTCGCGATCCACCCCGAGTGGATCGAGCTCTGCGAGAACGAGCCGGCGGAGAACGGCGTGCGCGGCGTGGTGAAGGAGAGCTTCTACCGCGGCGATCACGTGGAGCTCATCATCGAGCCCGGGCCGCTGCGCGTGCAGCTCAGCCCCCGCTCGCGGCTCAAGCCCGGCTCCTCGGTCTGGCTCGCCCTGCCCGCCGAGCGGCTCGAGGTGCTCAGTGACTGAGCCCACGGTCTGGTATGGCCAGCTGACGACGCGGCGCAGGCTCCTCGCGCGGGGGTCGCTGCTCATCGTGGGCGGCGTCTCCTGGCTGTCCGTCTTCCTCCTCTTGCCGAGCCTGGCGCTCCTCGTCGTGTCGTTCCTCAAGCGCGACGCGGACGGCGCCCTGCTCTGGGAGCTGTCGTTCGAGTCGTTCGAGCGCATCTTCGGCTCCGCGTCCGGCGAGAACGCGCGCATCCTCATCAGGAGCATCGTCCTCGCGCTGGTCGTGACGACCGCCTCCGTGATGCTCGCGTATCCGATGGCCTTCTTCATCGCTCGCGGCTCGCGGAGCCGGCGGTTCTTCTGGCTCGCGCTCATCATCGTCCCGCTCTGCACGAACCTCGTGATCCGCACGTTCAGCTGGAAGCTCCTCCTGTCGGCGCAGCTCCTGCCTGCCAAGCTCGCCGCCTGGCTCGGGTGGATCGACCCGGGCCGCGACGTCTATCCCAGCTGGACGGCGGTCACGATCGGCCTCGTCGCGGCCTCCCTCCCGTTCGCGGTGGTCCCCCTCTACACGAGCATCGATCGTCTCGACTGGTCGCTCGTCGAGGCCGCGCAGGATCTCTATGCGTCGCGGCTGCGCATCTTCCTCGCGGCGATCCTGCCGCAGACCCTCCCCGGCCTCAGCGTTGCAATCCTCCTCACGTACGTCCCAGCGATGAGCGTCTTCGTGGTGAGCGACATGCTCGGCGGCGCGAAGCACTGGCTGATTGGGAACCTCATCCAGCACCAGTTCGGCCCGGGGCGAAACATCCCTTACGGCGCGGCGCTCAGCCTGGTGCTCATCGTTCTGACGCTGGGCGGAGTGTCCCTCTACCGCCGGAATGGGCGCTCCGTGGAGATCCTGTGAAGCTCGGCCGGGGCCTCTGGCGCGCGCTGACGACGATCGCCGCCTTCTTCGGCTTCGCGCTCCTCTACCTGCCGCTCTTCGCGGTCGCCGTCTACTCGTTCAACGCCGCGGAGCGGGGCCTGCTCTGGACCGGCTTCTCGGTTCGCTGGTACCTCGATCTCTTCGCCGATCCCGAGACCAACCGGCGTGCCCTGGAGATCCGCGAGGTCGCCGTGAACACCCTGATGCTCGGCGGCGCCTCCACGCTCATCGCGACGGTCCTCGGGACGCTGCTCGCCCTGGGGATGCACTTTCCGTGGCCGACCTCCGTGAGTCGCGTGCTCGAGTCGATCGTCGACATCCCGGCGGTCGCTCCCGACATCACGTTCGCGGCGGTGCTGGTCATGGCGTTCAACGTGCTCCGCCGCGTGGTGGACCATTGGTTCGAGCCCAGCATGACGACGATGATCATCGGTCATGTCACGTTCGAGATCGCATTCGTGACGCTCATCGTCCGCAGTCGGCTCATCGCCATCGGGCCGACGCTGAGCGAGGCCGCGATGGACCTCTATGCGTCGCCCTGGATCCACTTCCGGAGGGTCACGCTCCCCCTCCTGTGGCCGGCGATCGTGGGGGGCGCCATGCTGGCGTTCACGCTGTCGCTCAACGACTTCGTGATCAGCTTCTTCACGTCCGGCCCACGCTCGGTCACGCTCCCGCTCTACGTCTACCAATCTCAGATGCGCGGCGTGCGGACCGACCTGTTCGCGATTTCAACGCTCCTCCTGATCGGCGTGGCGGTGTCCATCGTGCTCCTGGAGCGGCTGACCCGCTGGAGGCACAATTGAGCCGCCGGCCCGGGCTCGCAGACGAGGCCGCGGAGGCGGCGGAGATCCGCGCGCCGGGCGCCGGGCGGCTGAGGAGCACGCGCGCCGCGCGAGCCCGGCGGACTCCTGCGCGTCAGCGCAGCGATGCAGCGCGCTTGTTCACCTTGGCGCTGGGCCTGACCAGCGCTCCATCTCCCTCGGGCTCCCTCGGGCTCGCGCGCAGCCGGGCACCGGGGCGCCGAGCTCGAGCGCTTGCCTGACCGCGTCTCCTGCGGGGCGCCGGGCCAGGACCGCGCGCCGCCCCGGGCTCTGCTCACTCTGTCATGCGCTCCGCGCAGGGCGCCTACACAGCGGCGTCGACGCGGGCGTGAGGTCCTCGGCCGCCTGTGCGAACAGGTTGGATCGGCTGACGGCTTACGGTAAGCTGACCCGGCAATGCGGCTGTTTCGTCCCAAGCTCGCCGGGTCTTTGCGTGACGGCTGGACCTGGCGGACGGCGCTTTGCGCTCCACTTCGACCGTTGGGAATCGAGATCGAAAGATGAGCTTTCGTCGCTCCGCACTCCTACTCATACTCGTAGCACTCCTCACATTCTCCGGTCGGCCTGCCTGGGCGGATGATCTGGCCGATGAGGCCGATCTGCACTTCAGGATCGCCACGGAGCGCTATTCGGCGCGTGACTACCGAGGCGCCCTGGAGCACTTCCTGGTGTCGAACCGGCTCGTCCCGAACCGAAACGTCATCTTCAACATCGCCCGAACTTACGAGGCTCTCCAGGAGTATCCAGACGCATTTCGCTACTATGTTCAGGCGCTCGATCTCGAGCCCAACGCCGCGCGCAGGCCGGCCATCGAGGAGGCGCTCGCGCGCATCCGGCCCAACGTCGCCGTCATCAACGTGACGACGGATCCGCCGGGAGCGACGGTGTACATCAACCGCCGCGATCTCGGCGGCCGCGGCAACACGCCCCGCCTCCTCGGCTTCCAGCCCGGCAAGCACAAGATCATCGTCGACCTCGAGGGGTATGAGCCGGCGGAGGTCGAGAACGTCGAGGCGAAGATCGGCGAGCAAACGAACGTCGCGGTCAAGCTGAAGCGCATCGTCGGCACGGTGCGCGTGGTCGGTGAGACGGCGGGCACGATCGTGCGGGTCAACGACGCGAGCGGCCCTCCGGCGTGCACCGCGCCGTGCGATCTCACGCTGCCTCCCGGCCGGCACCGCCTCTACCTTGCGCAGGAGGGTTATCAGCCGTCGGAGCAGGACGTGAACGTGGCGGCCTCGAGCACGGTGACCGCGCGTTACCGGCTCAACCCGCTCACCGGCAGCCTCGTCGTCAACGCGGACGAGCGCGACGCGCTCGTCGAGGTCGACGGAAAGCCGATGGGCTTCACGCCCGCGGTCCTCAACGTGCAGAGCGGCCAGCGCCGCGTGCGCGTCTCGCTGCGCGGCTTCCGCCCCGTCGAGCAGTCAGCCAACGTGGTGGCCGGACAGCAGACCCGAATCGACATCTCCCTCCGGCAGCTCGAGGAGGTCGAGGCCGCGTCGCGTACGGCAGAGGCCGTCGAGGACGCGCCCGGCTCGGTCACGATCATCTCGGGCCAGGAGCTCCGCGCGATGGGGTATCCGACCGTCGCAGAGGCCTTGAGGGGCATGCGCGGCGTCTACACGACGTACGACGGCACCTACTCCTGGGTCGGCATCCGCGGGATCAGCATCCCCGGCGACTACAGCAACCGCGTGCTCGTCCTGCTCAACGGGCACTCGATCAACGACACGTGGGACGGCCTCGCCTTCGCCGATCAAGCGGCGCGCACCGACCTGGAGGACGTCGAGCGGATCGAGGTCGTCCGTGGCCCCGGCTCGCTGCTCTACGGTACGGGCGCGTTCGTCGGCGTCATCAACATCGTGACCAAGGGCCGCCCGACGTCGTTCGGCGCGGGCGTCGGCGTGGGCGCGGCGCAGCACGGCTTCATCCGGGGCCGCGCCCAGGTGCAGGTGCCCTTCGGGCGCGACTCCGGCATGTGGCTGTCTGTCGCCGGCGGCCACGGTCAAGGGCGAGACTACTACCTGCCGATCCCGGCCGGACTCGAGGACAAGTGGAAGGGCGGGGACGCCAACTCCCGCGACGCGGACCACTTCAATGTCGGGACGGTCCAGGGGCGGCTCTGGTACAAGTCCCTCTCGGCGCAGGTGTCCTACAACGAGCGCAAGAAGGCACTCCCGAGCGGCGCCAACTACACCATGGTCGGCGACGACAGGACGTTTTACCGCGACAGGCGCGGGTTCGCCGAGCTCACGTTCTCGCCGCGGTTCTCCGATAGCTTCTCGATGACGACCCGCGTGGGCGTCGACATGCAGCTCTACGATGACACGCTGTGGCTGGTCGACGCCGGGACGGAGACGACCCATGACGTCGAGCAGTACCAGGACACGTGGCTGCTCGCGGATCAGCGCTTCGAGGTCTCACCGCTCCGCGAGCTGAAGGTCACCGTCGGCGCCGAGGGCCAGATACACTTGCTCGGCAGGCAGCGCATCGAGGAGAACCGGTGCGGTGTTACTCCGTGCATCGACGAGCTCGTCCTGCCCGTCGGCGGCCTCGACCCCGACAACGAGGATCTGTTCGACTCGCATCCTTACCAGATCCTCGCCGGCTACGGCGTTGTCGACTTCGTCCCGTCCGACCGCATCCGCGTCTCCGCGGGCGCTCGTATCGATTACTACAACTATGGAAAGGACGGTCTCAGCTTCAACTCCGGGATCAGCCCGCGTATCGCGCTCGTCCTCAAGCCCTACGAAGGGGGCAACCTGAAGGTCACCGGCGGCCGCGCGTTCCGCGCTCCGCCCATCTACGAGCTCTTCCTGACGGTGCCCTCGAGCAACTTCAATCCAGGGTACGATCCAGAGGAGTCGGACGAAGAGCGGATCGGTCCCGAGAGCGTGCTCTCGGGAGAGGTCGAGTTCACGCACCGGCTCTCGTCCACGCTGTCCCTGCTCGGCGCGGGGTACGTGAACTACATGACCGACATGATCGCGCAGACCGGCGAGTTCACGCTGGAGGTGCCGGGGAGGTACGACAACACCAAGGATCCGATCCTCGTGATGGGCGCGGAGGCCGAGCTGCGCCGCGAGTGGCGCCAGGGCTGGATGGCCTCTGTCTCCTACTCCTATTCACGGGCGAGGTACCTCAGGGAAGGAGACGTCGACGAGGTGCTCAAGAAGGTGCCCAACTCGCCGGAGCACATGGCCGCCGTCAAGGGGACCGTGCCGCTGTTCGGAAAGGCCCTGATGCTGTCGACGCGCCTCACCGTCGAGTCGTCGCGCCTCGACAAGACCCTGACGGAGACCGACCCCGCGGTGATCTGGGACGTCGTCCTCTCCGGTCAGGCGGACGTGGCCGGCCTCCGCTACAACATGGGTGTCTACAACGTCGCGGACTGGGAGTACGAGGCCCCCATCTCGCCCCAGTTCACGGCGACCAGGATGCCGCAGGCAGGCCGCACCTTCCTCCTCTCGGCCAACCTGAACTTCTGATCATCGCGCGGCCGTCCTGGCCGCGCGCTCTCCACCTCACGCCCATCACCTCTCGGCGCTCCGCCCCCGCGCCGCCCTGCTCGATCGCCGCGCAGGGTGGCCAGCGCAGCGCCTGGCCTCGCGCCCCGCGGGCCATCGAGCGTCGTCGTCCTGGCGACCTCATCCATTCCAGGCGTGGCGCAAGCCACACCCGCTGCACCGTTCCACTCTGGCAGGAGCTCCACCGCTGCACGCGGTTCGCGCCACGCTCGAATTCAACACCTCGCGTGAACTCAGCGCCTGGGCCGGCGTCGCGCGTTATGCAGCGCTCTCGGACACTTCCTTGCTCGACGCAAATCGTGCGCCGGGGCGCAAATCACGCACGATCCTCCGCAGTCCACGATCGAGGCGCGATGGTGTGGAGCGGTGCGCTCGCCTCATGGCCGTCGTCGACAAAGCGGCGATCCGGCGGTGCGCGGCCACGTAACCAACGTAACCGACGTAACCAACGGAACCGAGACCCGTAACCGAGACCCGTAACCGAGACGAAGTGACCACATCATCGGACGCCCGCACCTCTTGTGGCAATCGGCGCGGTCATGATTTTGCTTGAAAGCAAAACATCGCTTGTCCATCATGGTCACTCGTGACTATCTGCTCCTCGACCTCGGATCACGCGGCACATGGCGCGCGCGGTCCGGAGCGACGGCGGAACAACGGGCGCGCCGCTCGGCGGATCGCGCCTCGACCAGGAGCGACCAGGAGAGCGATGGGCGCCGATTTTCGCGCCGACCCCTAGGTCACGAGAGGAGCGCGCGTCGGGTATGCCACCCGCGGCGCGCCATCTTGACGGCGTTTTTGCCAACCTGACCATCGTCAGCCAGCCCGAGCAAGAGGTCCATGCTGTCCGACCGCCCGATCGATGTCCCCGAGCAATCGTTCGCATCCGTCTACGACCGGCGTCGTCTCGCGGCGGCAGGGGAGATGCTGCCCCGGTTGTGGGATACTCTACCTGAATGGCCGAGCGTCGGCGGCGGGCGCCGCGTCATCGTGCTCGGCGGCGGGATCTCGGGGCTGTGCACCGCATGGTCGCTGCGGAAGGCCGGGTTCGACCCGATCATCCTCGAGCGGAATGACCGTGTGGGCGGCCGCTTCTACACGCTCCGGAACCACTTCGGCGACCAGCACGCCGAGCTCGGCGTCACCCGGATCGCCGACACCCACGTCCTCACGCTCGCCTATGCGCGCCACTTCGGGCTGGAGATCCTCGAGTATCCGCTCGACGCGACGCAGCTGTATTACGTCATGGGCCATCGCTTCCTGAGCACGTCCCGGGGCAAGGCGCACTATCCTGCTGACTTTCCGCTCACTCCGGAAGAGCGGGACATCGACGCTGAGTCCCTCAACCTGCAGCTCGCGGCGAAGGCGTTCTCGGTGATCGGAGACCCGCGGGACACGCAGTGGCCACCGGCGACCGTCCGCAAGGACTTCTCGGGCGAGACGTTCTACCGCAGCCTGGACCGGACCGGGGCCTCGCACGCCGCGAGGGAGATCTGCCGCGCGTACGAGGGCACGGAGATCGAGATGTTCAGCGGCCTCGCCTGGTCGGCGAACCAGCGGCTCGACGCCAAGTGGTTCCACACCTACGCGATCGCCGGCGGGAACGACCGCCTGACCACCGCGTTCGCCGACGATCTCGGCGATCGCATCCTCAAGGGGGCCCATGTGCAGCGGGTGATCTCCCGCGAGGACGGCGTGACCGTCGAGTTCCTCAGGAACGGGGACCCCGAGACGATCGAGGGCGACTTCGTGGTGTGCGCGCTCCCCCACCGCATCCTGCTCGAGGTCGCGTTCGACCCGCCGCTCTCCGGCCCCAAGCACCGCGCCGCGTCGGAGATCCCGATGTTCACCGTCACCCGCCTCAACTTCCAGTTCTCGCACCGGTTCTGGGCGGATGAGGGCATCATCGGGCTGCTCGCGGCATGCACGACCACGCCCATCGAGCGTCTGTGGGACCTGACCTCGCTCCAGCCGGGCACCTCCGGCATCCTCACGGCGTACGTGCAGGACCGCAACGCCGCGGCGCTCGACGAGCTGCCCACCGCGGCCGATCGCATCGAGTTCGGGCTCAAGACGATGGAGTCGTTCTTCCCGAAAGCCCGGGAGTACTTCCAGAAGGGGCTGTCGTTCTCGTGGCACCACCAGCCGTACACGCGAGGCGGCTGGCCCGCGTTCCGGCCTGATCAGACCGATCTGATCGCGGATCTCCAGCGCGGGGAAGGGCGCGTCGTCTTCGCCGGCGATCACACGTGCCTCTACACGGGCTGGGCGCAAGGGGCCCTCGAGTCGGCGCACTTCGCCACCGCCGAGGTGATCGCGGCGGCGCGCGGGTCGATCGAGCCGACCACCTGAGCGAGCTCGCCACGCGCCCGGGCGCGACGCCGGCGGAGCCCCGCCGGACGCGCGTCGCAGAGGGCATCGGCGTTAACCAAGCTCGTTCGGTCACGCTCAGGGCACGAAGCCCGCGCCCCGCCCCCCGCCCCCCGCCATCGGTCACCAACGTGAACGCGGACGTGAACGTGGTCGTGAACGTGGTCGTGGACGTGAACGTGGTCGTGGACGTGAACGTGGTCGTGGTCGTGGTCGTTCACGACCTACCGTTGACGACCACGACCACGACCACGACCACGACCACGTAAACGTAAACGTTCGGATGTAGGAGAACGCGGCGCGAAGCTTGGTTAATGCCTATGCGCCGCAGAGGGGGGTATAACATCGCTGGTATGGCTCGCCTCCTCCACATCATCGGAGTCCAGTCCCGGCCCGTGCCCGGCGACCCTGCTGCGACGCTCGAGAAGCTCGAGCGCGAGGTACAGACGCTGGGGGTCTCCTTCCCCGAGGCGCAGCTCTACCTGTTTCCCGAGCTGTGGCTCACGGGGGATCACCCCTTCCGCCACACTTCCCCGTCGCACGAGCTCGCCCAGCCGATCCCGGGGCCGCTCACGAGGCGGCTCGGCGCGATCGCGCGCCGGGCCGGGAGGTGGCTCTGCGCCGGGTCGATCTACGAGCGCGCGGGCGACAAGCTGCACAATACCGCGCTCGTCTTCTCGCCGAGCGGCAAGCTCGTCGCGCGGTACCGCAAGCTCTATCCCTGGATGCCCTTCGAGACCTGTGCGCCGGGCGATGAGCCCGCGCCCGTGTTCGACATCCCGCGCGTCGGCCGGCTGGGGCTCATGATCTGTTACGACGGCTGGTATCCCGAGGTCGCGCGCGGCCTGGCGCTGCGCGGCGCCGAGGTGATCCTGCACCCGACGCTCACCACGACGCCGGATCGCGAGGAGGAGCTCGTGCTCGCCCGCGCCCGCGCGATCGAGAACCAGTGTTACGTGGTGAACGTGAACGCCGCGGTGGAGATCGGCGGCGGGCGCTCCATCGCCGTCGATCCCGAAGGCCGCGTCCTCTTCCTGGGCGGCTCCGGGGAGGAGTACCTAGGGGAGGTGCTCGATCTCGACCGCGTCCAGACGGTCCGCGCGCACGGCACACGCGGGCTGAACCGCGTGCTCCGCCAGTTCACCGAAGACTCGCCAGATGCGGTGTTCGCGCCGTACCGAGCGCGGGCTCCGCGCCGCCAGACACGCCGCTGACCGCTGGTACACACGACGCAGAGCGACGGTCACCCGCACAGGAGACGGGCCCAGATCGTCGTTTTCGGCGCGGAAGCGCACTCCTGTGCGCCGAGCACCGAAAACGACGAGATGGGCCCGTATCCGAAGCGGGTGACCGCCGCTCTAACGCCGCTCTCCCTCGGCCGGCTCCCTTGCTTTCTCGGACGGCTCCCTTGCCTTCTGAGCGCCAGGCCGGCAGGCGATGAGCCCGAGCCCCTCGTGGGCGATGGTCGCACCCGCGAGCGCCGTGATCTCACCCACGTCGTACGCGGGCGCGACCTCCACGACGTCCATGCCGACGAGCGCGATGCCCTGGAGCCCACGCAGGATCTCCAGCGCGACAGCGGTCGACATCCCCCCGCAGACCGGCGTGCCGGTGCCGGGCGCGAAGCTCGGATCGAGGAAATCGATGTCGAACGTCAGGTAAACCTCGTGGTCCCCGACGATGTTACGTACGTGCTCGATCACCGCCCTCGCGCCATGGCGATGAACCCAGGGCGCGTCGAGCACCTGGAAGCCGAGCGTATCGGCGTTGTAGGTGCGGAGCCCGATCTGCGCCGAGCGGCTGGGCTCCACGAGGCCCTCCCGCGCCGCGTGGAAGAACATGGTGCCGTGATCGACCCGCCCCGATCCGACCTCGTCGCTCCACGTGTCGGAGTGAGCGTCGAAATGGATCAGCGAGAGCTTGCCGCGGCGCTTGGACACGGCGCGCAGGATCGGGTAGCTCACGAAATGATCCCCCCCGATCGAGAGGGGCGTCACCCCGGCGTCGAGGATGCGGCCGATGTGCTCCTCGATGGCGACAGGGCTCTCCTCCGGACGCCCGTAATCCCAGACGCAGTCGCCATAGTCGACAACGGCGAGCCGGTCGAGCGGGTCGAACTCGTAGCCGTAAGGGCGGTTCCACGCGAGCTGCGCCGAGGCCTCCCTCACCGCGCGCGGACCGAAGCGCGTCCCTGGACGGTTGCTGGTCGCCGTGTCGAGCGGGATGCCGGTGACCGCCACATCGACGCCGGTCAGATCGCGCGTGTACTTGCGACGCAGGAAGGAGAGCGCGCCGCTGTAGGTCGGCTCGCGCCGGACGCCATAGAGGCTATCGGCCGTGAACGCGTTGTCGACGATCATACCTCTCGCGTGAGAAGTGGTCTTGGAGCGATGATCTTCCATGGGGGTCCTTACGTTCAGATCGACGCACTCCAGCTCGGGCGTGCGCTCGACACCGGCGCGTCGCGCAGGATGGGCATCGGCGTGATCTGAGGCTGAACACCTCGTTGGCGCCATCGCCTCGCGGTCAGTTCGATTTCACGGCCGCCCAGACCTCGTCGTAGAGCTTGGCCGCCTCACCGAGATCGCGATGGGCCTCCAGGCGGGTCGCCAGGTCGCCCGTCGGGTAGATGAGCTGGTTCGTCCGATCTTCGACCGGCAGCTGGGCCTGCGAGGCGCTGTTCGGGGTCGCGTACTTCGTCATCATCGAGAGCTGCGCGCCGCCCTCGGGGGTCAGCATGTAATTGATGAACTTGTGGGCCAGCTCGGGGTGGGGCGACTTGGTGGGCACGGTCATCACGTCGACCCAGATCACGGAGCCTTCCTTCGGAATGACGAGGGCGAGGCGATCCTTGTCCTCCCAGACCACCTTCTGCGCGTCCCCGTTCCAGACGACCGCCATGTCGACGGAGCCGCCCTTCACGTCCTGCGTCGCGCCGATGCCGCCCTTGAAGCCGAGGCAC
The DNA here is from genome assembly GCF_051521375.1 of Sorangium sp. So ce693. Lineage (NCBI taxonomy): Bacteria > Pseudomonadati > Myxococcota > Polyangiales > Polyangiaceae > Sorangium > Sorangium sp. So ce693. The sequence continues at coordinate 13,057,249 of NZ_CP150347.1, read as the reverse complement.
TTCGGATTGCTCTTGGCCTCCTTGAGGATGCGCCCAGCCTCCCGGATCTCTTCGGGCTTCGACGTGTTGCTGGAAAAACCCTTGTACTTCAGCGCCGCGCCGACCATGTCGCGCATCTCGTCGATCAGCACGAACGTCCCCGGCGTCTTCTGGGCGTCGAAGAGCACGCCCCACGTCGGATCCATGTTCGGGATCTTCTTCTTGTTGTAGATGATCGCGACAGTGCCCCACTGGTAGGGGATAGAATACTTGTTGTTCTCGTCGAAATTCGGGCCCGAGAACCGCGACTCGAGGTTCTTGAGGTTGGGGAGCAGGGCGTGATCCAGGGGGCGGATGAGCCCGCGGCGCGCGAGCCGCCCGCTGGCGTGGGCCGCCATCACGACGACGTCGTACTGCGCGTCGGCGCCCGCATAGGCGAGCTTGCTCTCCATCTCCTCGGTGGAGTCGTAGATCGTGAGCCGCAGACGTGCGTTGTTCTGCGTCTCGAAGTCCTTGATGCTCTTGTCGTCCAGGTAGTTCGGGAAGATGAGGACGCTGAGCTCGGAGGGCTGAGCTGCAGGTTCCTTGGCGCCCGAATCCTCGCGCTTCTCAGCAGGGGCCTTGTTGTTATTGCAGGCGACAACCGATAGAATGCCCCACAGAATGGCTAGTACCATCAGGGGTCGACGTTGAGTTTGCATAAGTTGTCCTTTCTCCAGCTGCTCAAGGCGGACAGGCCTGCGGGTGTTCGCTGGCGCGATGCTGGCCTCTGAGATCTCCGGGAGCGCCAACCAGCGAAGCGCGTCTGCGGACCGAGGCCCCCATCGGCCGGTAGGACGCGCGCGGGACGCCGGGCAGCCCCGGCCGCAACCCTGGGGTTCGTGGATTGCAAGCGAGCGTCCCCTTGTCAAGGGAAATGTGATGCGTAGTAAGCAACACGACTGGCCTTCTCATTCGGAGCGAAACCACGACTGTTCGCAAGCTTAGGCGAATCGTACATTTCGTGGCTCTGAATCCGAAAGAGATCGACGAAATTGCATTCAAATGTGTGTTCGCCGCGCATCCACGCGCATCCGGGATAGCGATTACACGGGATTGTTCTCCCCCAGGTGAAACGGCGCGCGGCACGGCAATGCATGTTTCGACGCGACCGGAACACAGGACCGCAATGCTCGCAGGCTGCGCTCGGTGATCGTGCCCGTCGTGCTCGATCGGAACGACCGGATCCAGGTGCTCACGCGTGCAGCATTGAAGAGCGGGAACGCCGGCCCCCCGGCGCGCGGCGCGCACCGGGGAGAGGCGTCCTGCCATCGCACCATGCTGCAAGCGAGTCTCCACGGGAACGCGACACTCCAAGCCGACTCGACGAGCCTAGTTGAACAGCGATTTCACGGGCCCCGTCGAGTGCACGATCCTCCGGGCCAGCAGCGTGACCACGTTGTGATGGAAGGCCGCGGCCAGCTCGGGCGCCTCCGCCGTCATTCGCTGCAGCGCCTCCTCCGAGAGCCGGTAGAGCGTGGACTGCCGGCTGGCGGTGACCGTCGCCGACCGCTTCTCTCCCATGTAGAGCCCGGACTCGCCGACGACCGACCCCGGCCCCATCGTGCGGAGCCGCTTCACCTTCTTCCCGTCGATCTCGAGCCAGGCCGTGAGCTCTCCGCTCTCGATGAGGTAGAGCTCCTTCGAGACATCTCCGGCCCGGAACAGATCGAACCCATCCGGGAGCTCCACGCGCTCGAGGTAGCCGAGAAAACGCAGCATTTCATCGCGACCGCCGAATACGTCCTGGAGATCGTAGAACAGCATCGGAGGCGGCAGCATGCTGGGCGGCGCCTCCGCGATGATGTCCTTCTCACACGCCTCGAGGCCTCGATCCAGATCCGGGTAGATCTGGCAGACGTCGTCGTCGCCCCGGACGAAGACCTCACCCCGCTCGAGGTGATTGCGGATGTCCACACGCACCTCCGTGAAGAAGAGCTTGACGCCGTTCGCCTTGGCGAGCCTGCGGAGCCGGAGGAAGCTCGCGATGGCGGACGAGTCGATGCCGTTGACGTGGCGGAAGTCGAGGAGCAGATAGCGCACCTCACCGTCGTCGCTCTGGATGCGCTGCTGGGCGGTCGAGAGGAGATTGTACGCCGTCCCGAAGAAGATATACCCTTGGAGCTGGAGCACGTAGAGCTGCTTGGCGCGCTCCGTCAGGGTCATCTCCTCGCCGTCGCTGCGAGCGACGTTGCTGCGCAGGTGGAGCCCGGAGATGGCGTTGCGCACCACCTCGATGCGGCTGTAGCTGAGCGCGAAGAGGATGAACGAGACGCCGAGCCCCACGCCGATGCCGACGAGGAAGCCCCGGACGGCGACGACAAGGAGGATCACCACGATGACGAAGTACTCGATGCGCCGCAGCCGGAACCAGCCCTCGTAAAGCGTGTTGATGAGGAAGTGGAACCCGAGATAGGCGATCAGGCCCCCGAGGACGGGGCGCGGGAAGTACAGGATGGCGTCGGCGCCGACGAAGAGCACGACGCAGCTGATCGCCGCCGCGACCAGCCCCGAGACGCGGCTGTTCGAGCCGGCCTTGAAGCTCATCGACGACTCGGCCAGCGACAGGTAGCCGACCATGCCGCCAAACAGGCCCGTGACGATGTTCGCGACGCCCGTGGCCCGCAGCTCGCGGTCGAGATCGATCTCCTGCTCCGTCGCGAGCTCGACGCCGGACGCGCTGAGCAGCACGGTGATGGCGGCCATGATCGTGACGGCGGCCATGTTGCCCGCGCTGCCGAACAGGACCCCCCAGTCCACCTTCCCGAGGTCCGAGGCGGCGATCGGCGGCCAGAGCGACGCGGCCGGGAACGGGCCGAGGAGCCAGCCGCTGTCGAGCACCTGCTGCACGCTGACGCCGGCGAGCCCCACCGAGACGTAGAACACGACGATCGAGCCCCCGAGCAGCACGGGGAGGAGCAGGAGCGACGAGAACCGCCGCAGCACCAAGAGGAGCAGGACGCCGAACACGAGGCCCGGGAGGACCCGCTTCAAGAGCTCCGGATCCATCGCCACGGCCGGAAAGATGTCGAGCGCCGATGGCTGGCCGGACATCACCGAGATCGAGCCCTGGAGGAGGAGCCAGCCGGCGCCTGCGATGAAGCCGCCGGCCACGGGGTACGGGATGAAGCGGACCAGGATGCCGAGCCGTAAGAGGCCGAGCAGCAGGAAGAAGCCGCCCGCGACCACCGAGGTGATCGCGATGGCGGCCACGATCGTCGGGAACGGGCTCGCCGTCGGGTCCTTCTGCGCGATGCCCGTCGTGATCGCCGCCGCCATCGAGGCGAGAATGACGGCTGCGTCCTCCTGCGGCGCGGCGATCACCGGCTTGTAGGAGCTGAGCAGGGAGACGATCACGCCGACGATGACGGAGCTGATCAGGATGATGCCGATCCCTCTCGAGAGGTAATCGGCCAGCCCGTGGTTGAATATCAGCGCGCCAAGAGAGATATCGAACGAGACGACCAGCGTCCCCGAGACCATTCCGGCGATCACGGCGGGCATGAGCTTGGAAGGCTTCGCCTTCTCAAGGAGCTCCTCGTTCAACAGCGCAGGTGACTCCTTTGTTGCCTGTCGTGTCATGCTCTTGGGAGACCTCTTGATCGATTGTCAGCGGAATTCGCAGGGCGGCGAGGGCCGGGGCGCGCCGGCGCCGCGCGGGCCGGCGGGGCCTCTGCGCCGCGATCTAGGGAGCGCGCGACGACGTCGGACGGCGGGGCCGCTTTCGCGCGGGCGGAGGGCACGGCAGCGTCCCCCACCGGCTCAAGAGGCCCCCAGCTCACGCTCGATGGCAGCGGCCTGCTCCTGCAGGGCCTCCGCCTCGCCGAGGTGGCCGCTCAGCCGGTGCAGCTTCGCGAACTCCCCGAGGAGCCTCGCCTCCTCGCGCCGGTTCCCGATCTGCCGCTCGACCGTGATCGCGCGCGAGTAGAGCGTGCGGGCGGCGTCGTACCGGCCCTGGACGGCGTAGGCCATCCCGAGGCTCGCGAGCGTGAGCCCCTCGGCCGGCAGGTTGCCCGCCTCGCGCGCGGCGCGCAGCCCCTCTTCCCAGTACGTGCGCGCGTCGTCCGGCTGCTGCATCGCCCAGTGCGTGCGGCCCAGGCCGAGGAAGCCGAGCGCCTCGGACCCGCGATCGCCGAGCTTCTGGGCGTCGGTGAGCACGCGGATGTGCTCCTGCCGCGCCTCCTGGTACCGCCCCCTCGCCTCGAGGACGTCGCGCGCGAACTCGTACCGCACGACGACGCTCTCGGGCGTGGGCTCCGGCGAGAGCTTGAAGTAGACGCGGTAGAGGCGCGTCGCCTCCTCGTGGGCGTAGCGCGCCGCCGCCTTGCGGGCGCCCGCGAGGAAGTAGCGGCGCGCGTGGTCCACCTTGCCCGCGCGGCGCCAGTGGCGGCCGAGCGCGACGAGCTGGTCCTCGAGGTCGTCGCCGTAGAGGCTCTCGATCGCCTCGGCCGCGAGCCGGTGGAGCTCCTGGAGCCGCGCGCGGGACTGCATCTCGTAGGCCGCGTTGCGGAGGAGCGCGTTGCTGAACTGGAAGCGCCGCTCCGTCATCTGCGACCAGATGCACTGCGCCTCGCCGATGCGCACGTGCTCCTCGAGCACGGACGCGTCGGGGAGCATCAGCGCGAGCACGCGCAGGTCGAACTCGCGCCCGAGGACGGCCGCGGCGACGATCGTCTGCTTCACCTTCGCGTCGAGCCGGTCGAGGCGCGAGATGAGCAGGCTGTTCACGTTCTTCGGCGGCATGAACGTGTTCGAGATCGAGATGGAGCTCGAGCTCGATCCGTAGCGCCCGTCCTCGAGCCAGTAGGCGAGGATCTCCTGCGCGAAGAACGGGTTGCCGCCGGCCGTCTCGCAGAGGAGCGTCGCGAGCATGTCCGGCATCGGGCCGCCGAAGAACGGGACCGCGAGCGCGAGGAGCTGCTCGCGCGGCAGCGGCTTCAGCTCGATGACGTTCTCGGAGATGCCCGGGTCGAGCGGGATGCGGACGGGGGTGCCGTCGTCCTTGCGCCGCGTCGTACAGATGATCGCGATGGGCAGCCCCCGGCACGCGCGCGCGATCACGCGCACCGCCTCGAGCGAGTCCTCGTCGGCCCAGTGGGCGTCCTCGAGGTGCAGGATCACCGGCTGGAGCGACGCCTCGGCGAGGAAGACGAAGCTCAGCGCCGACAGCGTGCTCGTGTACCGGAGCTTCGGGTGCAGGCGCTCGTACGGCGAGTCCTCCCAGCGGATGCCGATGAGCGCGGCGAACACCGAGCGCGCGCGATCGAGCTCGCGCTTCAGCGCGGCCTGGCTCTCGGGCAGGCGCTCGAGGAGGTACTCGAACGCGTCGTCGAAGTTCGTGAGCTTCTCTTCCTTGCCGAGCGCGGAGGACTCCCAGAAGTACTCCTTCAGCGCGAACTCGAACGCGTTCAGCGAGCTCTGGAGCGTCTGGTCGCAGCGCGCGTCGATCCACAGGAAGGGCCGGTCGCTCTGGTGCTCCTCGCACCGGTGGCGGAAGCGCTGCACGAGGTAGCTCTTCCCGAGCCCCGGCTCGCCGTCGATGTACGTGATCCCGGCCGGCTTGCCCTCGAAGATCGGCCCGACGTAGCGCGCGAGCTGCTCGATCTCCGCCTCGCGGCCGATGAGGCCGAGGTCGTAGAACTCCTTCTGGACCGAGATGCGGCGGCGCTCCAGCGAGTAGACGAGGATGGGCAGATCGAAGCCCTTGAACCGGAAGATGTTCTCCGTCGTCCACTGGTAGCTCGTCTCGCCGGCGCGGAAGACCTGCTCGTCGGCCCAGATCGCCGACCAGGGGGCCTTCGCGACGAGGCGCGCGGCGAGGTTCGTCGCGCGGCCGATGCACGCGAACTCGTGCCGCTCGGTGCCGCCGTTGAAGCCGGCGTACCGGACGTCGCGCGTGATCCCCGCGCGGAGGCGCATCTGCCGGAGGCCGCGCTTCTTCAGCTCCAGCGCGAAGTCGAGCGCGCGATCGTTGTCGTTCTCGTGGGTGATCGGGGCGCCGAAGTGGATCAGCGCGGCGATGCCGAGATCGCCCGCGTCGATGCCCGTGAAGGTGCCGCCGTAGAGCTCGGAGAGCTCGTGCAGGAGGCGCGTGAGCTCCGCGAAGCTCGGGATCTGCTCGAACGAGAGGAAGACGCTCGTGACGTTGCGGAACTCGCCCTCCGGGGGCATGTCCGCGACGCCCCTCGCCACGAACGCGGTTCCCTCGCCGCGCGGCGGGTTCCTCGGGACCTGCGGCATCCTGGGCGCCGGCACGTCGCCGAGCTTGTAGACGCCCTCGCCGTGGTACTTCGCGCTCGCGGGCGGGATGCGATCGCAGAGCGCGCGGTCGAGGAGGATGTCGCCCTTCAGCGCTTGCCGCTCGATCGCGACGCACGCGGCGAGCGCCTGCCCGTGGAAGTGGTAGTACGCGCGCTCCGGGGAGATGCGGACGATGCCCCACTCGACCGAGCCCCACGCGAGCCCCATCCGGAACGAGAACGGGAAGCTGCCGAAGGGCGTGTCGCGCTCGGGGTGCTCCGCGAACAGGTCGCGCATCGCGAGCGCCGCGCCGAGCACGTACTCGGCGACCTTGCGGTCCGGCGTGTCCTGGAACAGCGCCGTGAACGCGTCGCCCGCGAAGTTCGTGATGAAGCCCCCGGCGTGGTGGACCGCTGCGATGAGCGGGTCGAAGTAGTACCGGAGCGTGCCGGCGAGCGTCTCCGCGCCCGCGCGGCCGTGCTGCATCAGCTTCTCCGTGAGCTCGGTGAAGCCGGGGATGTCGATCATCAGCACCGCCCCCGTGAAGCTGCCCTCGGTGTTGCCGAGAGCGTCTTGCTGGATGATGAAGTCGGGGACGAGCGGGTTCATTTCCTTGCTCCTCAGCAACGGATCCCGCTTGGAATCGGCCTGGGAAGCGCGTCTGCGGGACGCAGAGCCTGGAGTCTACTGCCGGCGGGAACGGATGAATACCGGGATCTTCGATCGATCGTTCGGGCGCTGGTTCGGGCGGCCTTGGAGGGCCCGGTTCGCCGCTGGATTTGACGTTCCTCGCGCTGCGCGGGCTGGCGAGCGTGCGCGTGTCCGTGCGCGCACTCCTGCGCATATTCCGGAGAATGCGGCACATCGTCTCCTTCACCGTTGCCGTGCGCACCGTGGGCGCCGTGCGCACCGCGCGTACCGAGCGGGGCGTGCTCGCCCACGGAAAGTCTGGAACAAGGTGCCTCCACTTCGGCGGGGACATCCGCCCAGAGCGGCCGCGCGGTGAAGACAGACGGGGAGACGACGATGTGGAGTGTGGGGCGCTGGAGGGTCATCGTTCGATCTGGATATCCAGCGGCCGAGGAGAAGGGGGCGGGGGCGGAGCGTCGGGAGCGGGCGTGGGCCTCGCGGCCGGCCGGCCAGCGTAGGGGCGAGGCGCCGGGGAGGCCGGGGGCGGCGTGGGCGCGGCAGGCGTGCTCGTCGGCGCCGCCGCGGCCTGCTTCGTGAGCGTGGCGACCAGGCGCACGGACTGATCGGAGGGGCCCTGGACGATCGAGTACGGCTCGTAGCCCTCGTGGCGCACGGTCAGCCGGCGTGGGTTGGCGCGCACGGAGCTGTTCGAGAGCGACAGCTGGAGCGGCGTGTTCCCGAGCGGCTTGCCGTCTTCCAGCACCTCGGCGCCGGACGGCATGGACTCGACCATCAGCACGAACGACCCGACGTCGGCGGGCGGCGGCGCGACCTGCGGCTTCGCCGGTTGCGCGGCGGCCAGCGCCGGCGGCGGCTCGCTCGAGCGCATCTGCGACATCGCGACCCCGATGCCCGCGACGGCGAGGACGCCCACCGCGACGAGCACGATGCCCTTGCGGCCCTGCGGCGCGGCGTCGGCCGGGCGCGAGGCGGCGCCGAGCGAGGCGTCGTCCACCTGCGAGGTCGTGCCGCCGGACGTCGACGAGGGCGACGACGAGCTGGCGGGGATCGCCGTCATCACGCGCACGGGCGGCATCGGCGTCGGCATCCTGCCGGTGCCGGTGGAGTCCATGGTCACGAGGCCCGTCGAGCCGAACGCCGGGGACAGGCCCATCGCCTGCGCGCACTCGCCGAGCCCGCGGATGAGGGCCTCCATGTTGGCCGGTCGGCCGTCCGGATCCTTCGACAGGCAGCGCAGCACGAACGCCTCGAGCGGCTCGGGCACGTCGGCCTCGGGGTTGCGCTCTTTCATCCGCGGCACGGGCTGCTGCAGGTGAGCGATCAGGATCTGGACCGAGTTCTGCGCCTCGAACGGGACCTTCCCGCAGAGCATCTGATAGAGGATCACGCCCAGCGAGTACACGTCCGTCCGCAGATCGACCTTGCCGTGCGAGATCTGCTCCGGCGACATGAAGCGCGGTGAGCCGAGGAACGAGCCCTGCTGCGTGAGCTCCTCCGAGTCGTCGGCGAGCACCTTCACGAGGCCGAAATCGAGGATCTTGACGAGCTCTCCGGTGTCCTCGCCGGGGACGAGCATGACGTTCGACGGCTTCAGATCGCGGTGCACCACGCCGTGCTTGTGCGCCTCGCGCAGCCCGCGCGCGATCTGCCGGGCGATGCCCATCGAGTCGGGCGCCGGGAGGCGGCCCGCCTTGCGCAGCCGCCGGAAGAGCGTCTCGCCCTCGAGGAACTCCATGGCCATGAAGTACCGCTCGGGCTCCATGTTCTCGACTCGGCCGTAGTCGAAGACCGTGACGATGTTCGGGTGCTGGAGCCTGGCGAGGATGCTCGCCTCGAGGAAGAAGCGCTTATGAAAGTTGGGGTCGATTTGATTCGATGAGTTCGTGGGCGTCAGGACCTTGATCGCGACCTGGCGCTCGAGCGCGATCTGCTCGCCGCGATAGATGACGCCCATGCCGCCCGTCGCGAGGAGGGAGTGGATCTTGAACTTCTGATTCAAGACCTTTCCCAGCAGCGGATCGGACTCACCGCTGGCCGAGGCACCGTCCGAAAGCTTCTCCGCCGTGCTCATGGCCTCTGTCTCTTTCCCCTTCCCATCCCGCTGGCCCCCACTGCTGGCAGTCGGGGAAAGCGTACCCCGAGCCCGTCACGCGCTGCCTAACGCTCGACTTACGTTCGACTTACGTACTGGTTCACGTGCTGGTCAACGTTCAGGTCGACGTGCCGCCAATCGTTCCGGCTTACGTTCTCGCTCACGTTCTGGCTTACGTTCTCGCTCACGTTCCGGCTTACGTTCTTGCTTACGTTCTGATGCAAATTCTGGTACCCGCCTCGCCGCGGCACCTCTCGCGCTCGTCGGGTTGGCTTTCGGACCGGCTGCGGCACGTTTGAGCTCAGCCTACCGTAAGCCGCGAGCCGATCCAACCCAGCTGCTGAAGATGACATGGGTTGGCTACCCAACCACACGCTGTGGGCGTGCCCCCCCGGCCGGGACGCTCGGTCCCTGAACGAGCTTGCTGCATGGGCGGATGTACCCGTACTCTGACCGGGTCCCCGATGCCGCCGCAGCACTTCATCCGATGCCAGGCGTGCGGGTTGCCGCACCCGTCGGACACCGAGAGGTGCCCGGTGCACGGCACGGCGCTCACGCCGAGCGTCGCCCCGCCCTCCTCGACGCGGGTACCGCCGACGAGCAGGGGCGAGTCGGGGTGGCCGGTGGACGGGCCGCTGCCGCCCGACATCGATCCCGATCAGCCGCGGCCGACGAAGGAAGCGCCGCTCGTCGGCCGCCTGCTGCACGACCGCTACCGCATCCTCGGCGTCATCGCGAAGGGCGGGATGGGGATGGTCTACGACGCGATCCACATCGGCCTGCGGCGCCGGGTCGCGATCAAGACGCTCCGCGGCCAGTACGCTCAGAGCAAGACGGCCATCGCGCGCTTCCACAACGAGGCCGCCGTCGCCGGCCGCTTCGGCCACCCGAACATCGTCGAGGTCTACGATCTGGGCGTGCTCGACGACGGCACGCCCTACCTCGTGATGGAGCGGCTCGAGGGCGAGACCATCACCGAGCGGCTCGCGCGCGAGCGCCCCATGCCCATTCCCGTCGTGCTGGACGTGGCCGTCCAGGTGCTCAGCGCGCTCGTCGTCACGCACACCGAGGGCATCCTCCACCGCGATCTCAAGCCGGACAACATCTGTCTCGTCGGCGGCGGCCGCGGCCCGCTCACCGTGAAGGTGCTCGATTTCGGCGTCGCCGAGGCGTTCAACACGGGGGCGGCGGCGCCGTCGATCCTCGTCTCGATGGCCGCCGCGGGGAGCCACGCGATCGCCGGCACGCCCGCGTTCATGGCGCCGGAGCAGGCGCAAGGCGTCCGCGATCTCGACGCGCGCGCGGACCTCTACTCGGTGGGCATGCTGCTCTACGTGATGCTCACCGGGCAGCTGCCGTTCAAGGCGCCGACGGCCGCCGCCCTGCTCGCGGAGATCCAGCGGGTGAAGCCGATCCGCCCGCGCATGCTGCGGCCCGAGGTGCCCCACTCGCTCGACGTCGCGACGATGCGCGCGCTCGCGCTCGACCGCGAGGAGCGCTTCCCGAGCGCGGCCTCGATGATGGACGCGCTCGAGCAGGTGCAGATCGAGGCGGCGATCGGCGGCAACGCGCCGGCCGAGCCGGAGGCGGAGCCGGTCGATCCGGACTCGGAGAAGGTGGAATACTTCTACCGGAAGAGCGTGCTCCCGCCGCCGATGGAAGAATGAACGGCGTGAGCGGCACATGCGGCACATTGAAGATGCGCGCCGTCGTCATCCGCGAGCCGGGCGGGCCGGAGGTCCTCGAGGTGCGGGAGGTCGATGCGCCCGACGTGCCCGACGGGCACGTGCGCGTCGCCGTCCGCTTCGCCGGGGTGAACCGCGCCGATCTGCTCCAGCGGCTGGGCCTTTACCCGGCGCCGCCAGGCGCGCCGCAGGACGTGCCGGGGCTCGAGTACTCCGGCGTGGTCGAGGCCACGGGGAAGGGCGCGCGCCGCTTCGCGCCGGGCGATCGCGTCTTCGGCCTCCTCGCGGGCGGCGCCTACGCCGAGCGGGTCGTCGCGCACGAGCGCGAGGTCGCGCCGGTGCCGGAAGGGCTCACGGACGAGGAGGCGGCCGCGGTCCCCGAGGCGTTCGTGACCGCCTACGACGCGCTCGTGACGCGCGCCCGGCTCGCGCCCGGCGAGCGCGCGCTCGTTCACGCGGTCGGCAGCGGCGTGGGCACGGCCGGCCTCCAGATCGCCCGCGCGCTCGGGTGCTTCGTCGTCGGGACGTCGCGCACGCAGGACAAGCTGGATCGCTGCCGCGAGCTCGGGCTGCACGCCGGGATCGCGGCGTCGGGCGCGAGGTTCGCGGACGAGGTGCTGAAGGCGACCGGAGGCGCGGGGGTCGACGTGGTCCTCGAGCTCGTCGGAGGCGCGTACGTCGGCGAGGATCTCAAGGCGTGCGCGTCCAAGGCCCGCATCGCGCTCGTCGGGCTGACGGCCGGCGCGTCCACGGAGCTCGACCTGCGCGAGCTCCTCCGGAAGCGCGTCGAGCTCATCGGCACCGTGCTCCGCTCGCGCCCGCTCGAGGAGAAGATCGCGGCGGCGCAGGTGCTCGAGCGGAACATCTCCCCGTGGCTCGCGAGCCGCGCCGTGCGGCCGGTCGTGGACCGGGTCTTTCCGATCGGCGATGCCGCCGCGGCACATATTTACGTCGCCAGCAACGCGTCGTTCGGGAAGGTGCTGCTCCAGCTCGGCGGGTGAGCGAGCGCCGCGGTCACGCGCCGCGGCCGGTGAGGCGAGCGAGCGCACCGGCCTCCGCGTCGTGCGCCTCGGCCTCCTCGGACGGCGTCCACGACATGTCGACCTCGAGGCGGTACGAGCCCTCGAACGCGTGCGGCGGCGAGCCGCCCCACTCCTCGGGCGAGAGCATCGAGAGGTAAGGGACGCCGTCGCCGCGCCGGTAGAGGTGGTAGACGTGGCCGGGCCGCTTTTTGAAGGTGCACGCCGCCCGGTGGAGCTCGCCGTCGCGCTGCGCCGCCTCGAGGACCCGCCGCGCCTCCTCCTGGAGCGACCGGATCTGCCGCGCGATCTGCGCGAGCTTGCCGCCGGTGACCGCGCCGAGCAGCGCGTCCGCCTGCTGGATCTCCCGCGCCACGTCGACGAGCTCGTGCGGCGGGGAGAGCCGGCTCAGGGGATACGGCGAGGTGCGGGAGGGCCCCTCGTGGCGGCCGCCGCCGTGCTTCGTGTAGCCGTCGTCGCTCATGCGGTCCACGTCGTCATGGATCGTCCACGGCCCGGCGTCACGGGTCCGGGCACCCGTCTTCATCCGCGACGCCGTCCTCGTCTTCCTTCTGCGTCGGGCAGCGGTCCTCCTCGTCGACGACGCCGTCTTCGTCGTTGTCCCCTTCGGGGCACCCGTCGTCGTCCTGGAAGCCGTCGCGGTCCTCCGGGAGCTCGCGGCACTGATCGACATCGTCCGGCACGCCGTCCTTGTCGGCGTCGTGCACGCGCGGGGTCCAAGCCACGGAGAGGACGGTGCGCAGCGGCGCGGTGCCGACGCCGCCGGCCAGCGCCGTCTCGACGCCGGCCAGGAACGAGACGTCGCCCAGCGCGTAGCGCGCGGCGAGGCCGAGCTCCAGCGCGGCGGCCTCCTGGCTCGCGAACGGCGCGATCGGCGAGAGCGGGAGGTGCCCGTGCGCCTCCAGGAAGAACGTTGCGCGCCCTTCCGGGTCGATGCCCAGGATCTGGGGTCGGAACGACAGGCCGAGGCCGAAGGGGAGCTCGTGGCCGAACACCGTGGGGCACGGATCGCCGCCCGCGGCGGAGACCGGGGTCGCCTCGCACCCGAAGCGGGCCTCGCCGGCGCGGAGCTTGACCCCCGCCGCGAGGTGCGCGCCGAACGCGATCAGGCGGTACTCGGCGAGGAGCCTGAGCTCGTTCGTGACGCCCCCCTCGCCCACGAACGACGCCTCGTCCCCCGTGGGCAGCGTGAAGCGCTCGTGCAGCGCGAGCGCGAAGCCGCCGAGATCGCCGCCGATGGGCTGCACGAGGGTGAACTTGCCGACGAGGCCGAGATCGCCGAGCGCCTGCGCCGGGAGCCACGTGTCGCCGAGCACCCGCGTGGCGTCGGACGTGGGCTCGTCGCCGCTCTGGTGGAGGACCACGGGCAGCGTGAGCCCCACGAGCAGGCGCCGCGCGACGCCCACGCCGGCCGCGAAATCGGCGCTCACCTGGTGACGGATGACGTCGAAGCGGACCTTCCCCGAGGCGGGATCGCGGAGCACGAGGGGACGGTAGGCGTACGAGGCCCAGAGGCTCGCGCTCCACTCGCCCGTGTCCGGGGTCGCGGCGGGCTCGAGGTAGACGCCGGCCCCGGGGTCGATCGAGGCGCGGAACCCGCGGAGATCGGCCGACGGCTGCGCGGCTGCGAGCGGGGCCACAGACGCGGCGAGCAGCGAGGACAGGGCGATGGCGCTCGGTCGCATGGCCGGTGGAGACTAGACCAGCGCACGGGAAGCGCACGGGAAAGTGGGCCCGTCGTCCGCCCGCCCCGCGCTCCGCGCCGGCCGCGCTCCGCGCTCGCGGCGGCGCGGCGGTCGACGCGGAGCACCGGGCGAAACACGGGGCGCGGCGCGCGGGCGACCCCCGAAACATCGCGTTCCGCCGCGGGTTGTGCGATAGCGGGGGCATGGACTCCATCCGGATCCGGGGCGGTAAGCCGCTCTCCGGCAAGATCCGCATCAGCGGCGCGAAGAACGCCGCGCTGCCGATCCTCTGCGCGACGCTGCTCTCCGATGGGGAGAGCCTGCTCCGCAACGTGCCCGCGCTGCGCGACATCGACACGACCTCGGCGCTGCTCCGGTTCCTCGGGCGCAACGTCGAGACCGCGCCGCCGCTCGTGAAGGTCGGCGCCGGCGACAACGTGCGGCCCGAGGCCCCCTACGAGCTCGTCAAGCAGATGCGCGCGAGCGTCATGGTCCTCGGCCCGCTGCTCGCGCGCTTCGGCCGCGCCAAGGTGTCGCTCCCCGGCGGCTGCCAGATCGGGACGCGCCCGGTGGATCAGCACCTCAAGGGCCTCGAGGCGCTCGGCGCGACGATCCGGCTGTCCCGCGGCTACATCGTCGCGGAGTGCAAGCGGCTCCGCGGCGCCGAGGTCGTGTTCGATCTGCCGACGGTGACCGGCACCGAGAACCTGATGATGGCCGCGGCGCTCGCGAAGGGGCGGACCACGCTGGTGAACTGCGCGCGCGAGCCCGAGGTCGAGGAGCTCGGCCGGGTGCTCAACAAGATGGGCGCGCGCGTGAGCGGCGCCGGCACGGACGTCATCCACATCGAGGGCGCGGACGAGCTGGAGCCGTTCGACCACGCGATCATCTCCGATCGGATCGAGGCCGGCACGTACATGGTCGCGGCGGCCGCGGCCGGCGGCGACGTGCTGATCGAGAACGCGCCGCTCGAGGACCTCGAGGCGGTCGCGGCGAAGCTCCGCCAGGCGGGCGTCGAGGTGGGCCGCGAGGGCGATTGCGTGCGCGTCCGCCGCGAGGGGCGGCCGCTGCGCGCCGTCGACGTGACGACGGCGCCGCACCCGGGCTTCCCGACCGACATGCAGGCGCAGTTCATGGTCCTGATGTGCCTCGCGCAGGGCACGTCGCGCATCGTCGAGACCATCTTCGAGAACCGCTTCATGCACGTCCCCGAGCTCTCGCGGATGGGGGCGCACATCGACGTGGACGGCCACACGGCGCACGTGCACGGCGGCGCGCCGCTGTCGGGCGCGACCGTGATGGCCACCGATCTGCGCGCGAGCGCGTCGCTCGTCATCGCCGGGCTCGTGGCGACCGAGGGCGAGACCGAGGTGCTGCGCGTCTACCACCTGGATCGCGGCTACGAGTTCATGGAGCGCAAGCTCGCGCAGCTCGGCGCCGACACGGCGCGCGTCGAGGGGCGGGCCGGATGACGAGGCCCCTCACCATCGCCGTCCCCAAGGGGCGGATCCTGAAGGACCTCATCCCGCTCGTGCGGCGCGCGGGCCTCGACAGCGCGCCCCTCGAGGCGAGCGATCGCCGCCTGGTCCGGCCGACGGCGGACGGCGCGATCCGGTACGTGTTCCTGAAGCCGGACGACGTCCCGACCTACGTCGAGTACGGCGCCGCCGATCTCGGGGTCTCCGGCCGTGACACGCTCCTCGAGCGCCGCCACGATCTCTACACGCCGCTCGATCTCGGCATCGGCCGCTGCCGCCTCGTCGTGGCCGGGCCCGAGCAGACGGAGGTGCCCGATCTGCCGCGCGTCGCCACGAAGTACCCGCGGATCGCCGGGGATCACTTCGCGAGCAAGGGCGTGGTGGCGGAGATCATCCCCGTCCACGGCTCGGTGGAGCTCGCGCCGCTCGTCGGGCTCTCTCACCTCATCGTCGATATCGTCGAGACGGGCTCGACGCTGCGCGAGAACCGCCTCGAGGTGCTCGAGACGGTCACGGAGGTGAGCACCCTGCTCGTCGCGAACCGCGCGTCCTACAAGCTGCGGAGCGACGCCATCCGCCCGCTGGTCGAGCGCCTGCGGGCCGCGACGGCCGGCGCGGGGCGGTGATCGCCGCGGGGGCGCTCGTCGCCGCTCGCTGATCGAGGACAGCCGCCGTCCGGAGACCCAGAGAGAGGAGGCCCAGCTGCTACCGCACCTCGCCGCGCTCCCGGCCGACATCGACACCTGGGTGGGAGGAGGGACCAGCGTCGTCGCGGGCGTGCACCGCGACGCGCCCGCGGCCCTTCGCTTCGACGCGCTCGCGCAGGCCGAGGTCGGGCTGCGGCTCGCGAGCGGCTCGCTGTACTTCCGGCTCGATCTCGACGTGCAGGCGACCACGGCGCCGCTCGGCCTGCCGGCGTTCGGGCTGCCGGCGTTCGTCTACCCGACGTGGTCCTTGGCGACGCCGGGGATCAAGATCGGCCCGCCCGAGTGGGCGATGCTCCAGATTGGCCGCGAGGATCACCACCTCCGGCTGGGCATCGTCACGCACCCGATTGGCATCGAGGACTGGGACGGCTGGATCAACACCTTCCCGACGACCTCGACCATGATCAGCACCGTCCCGGGCCGGATGCTCGGCGTCGAGCCCGGGCTCGTCCTCGGCGAGGGATACGAGATCAACCTCTTCGGCGGCTTCGATCTCGACGTCGACGCGCCGACGTTCGGCGCCGGTCTCACCACGATGCAGCCGCTCTGGTCGACCTGGTCGGGTATCGCGCTGTATCCGTCGATCGATTTCTACTCGGCGGTCGTCGCCCTGGAGCTCTACCCGGCCGAGGCGCTGACCGTGTCGCTCGACGGCAGCGTCGGGCTGGTCGGCGCGGCGGACGAGGCGGGAGCGATCGAGCTGAAGCCCTGGGTGGGAGGCGAGATCATCGCCAATGTCCTCCCGAAGATGGCAATCCATCCGAGCTTTCGAATCCAGGCTCTCCACGAGCCCGGGAGCGCCCTCTCTGCCTTTCTGTTCGCGCCTCAGCCGAGCGTCTCCGCGAGCGCCGGGCTCACCTACACGCCGTTCGATGAGCTCAAGATCAGCCTCGAAGGCAAGGTCTCCCAGGTCGAGGACGACGTCCTGTCCGGCCTGTTCGCCCTCGTGGCGCTCCGCCGGCCTGAGCCGCCGCCCTACGCCGCCAAGTGAAGCGAGCGAAGCGGCGCTGTGGCGCCGTGATCCGCCCGCGCCAGGGCGCAGCGCCGCCGCCTGAGAGCGCCGCGGCCTGAGAGCGACGGAGGCCGGCGACGTCAGGCACCACCAAGGCAGACGACGTCGAGCGCCGCGCCGCCGCACTTTTCCATGGATGGGTGAGTCGGCGCGAAACACTCGAAACGTGACGTGCCGGAACGTAACGAAACGTAACGCATGACTTCACACGCGCCCGCGCGCGGGCGCGTCCACTCCACCGACGTCCGTCGCCCCTGTTTTTCGAGTCTCGCGCTGGCGCGGCCTTGTGATAGGGTGGCGGCCCCTCTCATGAAAATCCACGAGTATCAAGGCAAGCAGCTCTTCGCTCGCTACGGAGTGCCGGTACCGAAAGGGGAGCCCGCTTTCCAGGCGAGCGAGGTGGCGCCGATCGCCGATCGGCTGATCGCCCAGACAGGTAACCCGGTCGTCGTCGTGAAGGCGCAGATCCACGCGGGCGGCCGCGGCAAGGGCGGCGGCGTCAAGGTCGCGAAGGGCGGCAGCGCGGAGGCGACGGCCCTCGCCGAGAAGATCCTCGGCATGCAGCTCGTCACCAAGCAAACGGGCCCCGAGGGGCAGAAGGTCCGGCGGCTCTACATCGAGCAGGGCCTCGACATCGCGCGCGAGCTCTACTTCGCGATGCTCGTCGATCGCGAGCGCCGCCGCGTCGCGGTGATCGCCTCGACCGAGGGCGGCATGGACATCGAGGAGGTGGCCCACAGCACGCCGGAGAAGATCTACAAGCTCTTCATCGATCCGGTGCTCGGCCTCGCCCCGTACCAGGGGCGGCAGCTCGCGCTCGCGCTCGGGCTCACCGCGAAGGAGACGCAGCGCCAGTTCCTGAAGCTCGTGGCCTCGCTCTACGCCTGCTTCACCGCGGAGGACTGCTCTCTGCTCGAGATCAACCCGCTCGTCGTGACCGGCGCCGGCGACGTCTTCGCGCTCGACGCGAAGGTGAGCTTCGACGACAACGCCGAGTTCCGGCACCCCGAGTGGAACGCGATGCGTGACGTCGACGAGGAGGACCCGGTCGAGCTCCAGGCGAAGCGGGCCGGGCTGTCCTACGTGTCGCTCGACGGCGACATCGGCTGCCTCGTGAACGGCGCCGGGCTCGCGATGGCGACGATGGATATCATCCTCCATTACGGCGGAAAGCCGGCGAACTTCCTGGACGTGGGCGGCGGCGCCTCGCAGGAGCAGGTGAAGACCGCGTTCCAGATCATCCTCCGGAGCGAGCGGGTCCGCGGCATCTTCGTGAACATCTTCGGCGGCATCATGCGCTGCGACGTCGTCGCGGCCGGTGTCATCGCCGCGGCGAAGGAGCTCGGGCTCAAGGTGCCTCTCGTGGTGCGCCTCGAGGGGACGAACGTCGAGGCCGGCCGCAAGCTGCTCGACGAGAGCGGGCTGACCATCCAGTCGGCGAGCTCCATGGGCGACGGCGCGCAGAAGATCGTCGCCGCCACGCGCGGCGGCAAGGCCGGCGCCTAGGGCGCCCGCGGGCATCGGGCCTCGAACCCAGTTGAGCAGCGAGCCAGCGGCGGTGGCCGAGCTCCTGTCCACGTTGAAGGTAGAGTAATCAAGCGATGAGCATCCTCGTCAACAAGGACACGCGGGTCGTCTTCCAGGGCATCACGGGCGCCTACGGGTCGCAGCACGCCCGCGCCTGCATCGAGTACGGGACGAAGGTCGTCGCCGGCGTGACGCCGGGCCGGGGCGGCCAGCGATTCGAAGACAAGGTGCCGATCTTCGACACGGTCGAGCAGGCCGTGCGCAACGAGGGCGCCGAGGTCTCGTGCATCTTCGTGCCGCCGGTCGGCGCGGCGGACGCGATCACCGAGGCCGTCGATGCGGGCTGCAAGCTCGTCATCTGCATCACGGACGGCGTGCCGGTGCTCGACATGATCCGCGTCCGTCGCTTCCTCGAGGGGAAGCCGGCGCGGCTCATCGGGCCGAACTGTCCCGGCGTGATCACCCCGGGAGAGTGCAAGATCGGGATCATGCCGGGCCATATCCACAAGAAGGGCCACATCGGCGTCCTCTCCCGCTCGGGCACGCTGACCTACGAGGCGGTCGGCCAGCTGAGCGCCCTCGGCATCGGCCAGTCGAGCTGCGTGGGCATCGGCGGCGATCCGGTCGGCGGCATGGACTTCATCGACGTGCTCGAGCTCTTCAACCAGGATCCCGACACCCACGGTGTGGTGCTGATCGGCGAGATCGGCGGGACGGCCGAGCAGCGCGCGGCGGCGTGGATCAAGAAGAACATGAAGAAGCCGGTGGCGGCGTTCATCGCCGGCCGCGCGGCGCCTCCGGGCAAGCGCATGGGCCACGCTGGCGCGATCATCGCGGGCGGCGAGGGCACGGCGGCCGAGAAGATCGCGGCGCTCGAGGCGGCGGGGGCCAAGGTGGCCGCGACGCCGGCCGAGATGGGCGTCGCGATGCAGGCGGCGCTGGCGGCGGCGCGCTGATCTGATTGCCCGGCCCGGGGCGAGGGTGCTCGTCGGGTGGGGTGGGGGCCCCGCCGAACTCGCCCGAGACATCTCTCCTCCAGCTTCGCCGGAGGAGAGATGTCTCGGGCTCAGACATCGGCCCATCCCCCACCCCACCCGACGAGCACCCTCGCCCCGGGCCTACCGATATCCTTTTTTAGCCCACCTCGGATATCGGCAATCCCCAGGGACTATCGCTGTCGTTGTTGACGCACGTCGGGTATCGACTCATCCCCCGACAAGCAGATTAGGTACAGGGTGACGGAGGTCGCGTGAGCGATGCGCTCCTCAACCGCTTCTCGACGCAAGCAGCGGTTTTCCTACGCCGCTTCGATCACGCGTCGAGCGATATCGTCCGCCGCTCGGCCGCGCTCTTCATCGCAGCCTCGATGACGCGGATCACGTCGCGCGCCTCCTCGGCGCGCACCGGCGGCGGGGCGCCGTCGAGGATCGCCGCCGCGATGGCCTCGTAATAGGCCTCGTAGGCGCCGGGCAGGCTCTCGATCGTGCGGCGCTCGCCGCTTGCCGTGACGAGCGTGCCGAACCAGCGCGGGTCCTCCCGCCCCCACTCCGGCACGCCCGGGCGCGTGCCTGCCTTGAGGGCGTCCTCCTGGCCGTCGATGCCGTACTTGAGAAAGCTCCCGCCGTCGCCGTGGACCGCGAAGCGCGGCCCCGGCTCGGGCACCAGCGTCGAGGAGCGCACGATCACCCGGCGCCTGCCGTAGTCGAGCGTCAGGTGGAAATAGTCCACCGTGCGCGCCCCGGACCGCTGCGCCTGGAGGTCGGCCGTGACCGCGCGCGGCAGGCCGAAGAGCACGAGCGCCTGGTCGATCAGGTGCGCGCCGAGGTCGTACAGGATCCCCGAGCCAGGCGCCTCCTGCTCTCGCCAGCCCTGCTTGATGGCGGGGCGGAACCGGTCGAAGTGCGCCTCGTACGAGGCCACCTCGCCGAGCAGGCCCTGCTCGATGCAGCTGCGCACGGTGCGGAAGTCCGCGTCCCAGCGGCGGTTCTGGAAGACCGAGAGGAGCCGGCCACGGCGCGCAGCCAGCGCAATGAGCTCGTCCGCCTCGGCGCTCGTGATCGTGAACGGCTTGTCGACGACCACGTGCTTGCCCGCCTCCAGCGCGGCGCGCGCGAGCGGGAAGTGGGTCTCGTTGGGCGAAGCGATGACCACGAGGTCGATCCCCGGCTCGGCGATCAACACCTCGGGCGTCGGATGCACGGCGACGCCCGAGTGGTCGGCCATGACCTGGCCCTCCCGGCGGGTCGCGATGGCGGCGAGGCGCAGCCGAGGGATGGACCGTATCAGCGGGGCGTGAAAAACGGCGCCAGCAAGACCATAGCCGACGAGGCCGACAAAGATGCGTTGGGACATGGCAGGACGGGCTCGTCCGGGACGCTAGCCCGAAGAAGCGCTCGGGGGAAGCCCGGCCGCGAAAACGCCGAGGAGCCTCCAGAGGCGCGTGACGGCGGCTGGCGAGCCACCACAGGCATCCGCAACCACGATCGCGCCTGGCGGGCCACCACAGGCATCCTCCACGCTCGGCACGTCGCGCTCGGCATGTTCGCTGTCGCGCTCGGTGATATGCCCAGAGCATCCACGTCGCTCGTCATCCCACGAGGCGCTCCGAACAAGGCATCTTCGAAGCGTACGAGCTCACGACGGAGGCCCGCGCGAGCGACGAGCACGGGAGAAGTGGTCATCGTGCATCCGATGTCGTCGCCCGTGCTACCCATCGCCGTGGAACGAGTCAGTTCGCACAGACGCGGCGCGGCGGTTGCGATAAACTCCTGCGCTTGGAGACTTTGATGCAAGCCAAGAGCATCCTTTCCGTGGTGGCCCTGACCACCTTGATCGCCGGCAGCCCCTTCGCGGCAGGGTGCAAGACCACCGCCGAGGCCAGCGTGACCGAGGAGTCGGTCGAGGCTGTCCCCGTGGCCATCGAAGATCCGCTGACCGAGGAGCACGACGGCGGCTCGGTCGGGTGGGATTTCGCGCCCGATGGCACCGTGAAGGCGATCGTGAAGGCGCCTGACGGCAAACCCATCGACAAGGACGTGAGCGGCACGCTCACGTGGAAAGGGCCGAACGGCGACGCGCAGGCCCCGCTGGCGCTCGACGCGAAGACTGGGCTCCTCGTCGCGACAGGGCCCAAGCTCGAGGCCGATCTCACCGAGGTGAAGTACAACATCATCGTCGCCGGGAAGCCGTGGAACGGCACGCTCCACCTGCCCTCAGGGGGCACGAAGGTCATCGTCGAGGGCGCGAGAAAGGCCGAGAAGAGGCCCATCCCCCCGGGCAAGACGGGCCCGAACGGCGGCGTGATCCAGGTGGTCGGCGACGACACGATCGAGGTGGTCGCGGACAAGGCCTCCGGCCAGGTCAGGGTCTACGTCCTCGACGCGGATCTGAAGCCGGTCCCGGTCGGCGACCGCAAGATCAAGCTCGGCTTCGTGGGACAGGGCTCCGAGCTCGTCGTGCTCACCCCCGGCCCGGGCGGCCTGTACTGCGTCGGCAAGGTCGCGGCAAAGGTCAACCCGGTGAAGCTCACCGTCGTCGTGGCGCACCCGACGCACGCCGACGTGGTGCTCGTCGGCTATCGCCCCGGCGTGCACGTCATCGTCGGCTCGAGCGCGCCTGCCCTCAACGTCGTGGTGGCGACGACGTGGAACGTGGATGTGAGGGTCAAGACGACTCCAGGCGTGGTGGTGGTCCACGATGACGACGACGACGATGACGACGGCCGACCGGTCCACATCCACGTGCACGGCAAGCACAAGCACCACAAGCACGGGCACGCGCACGGGCACTGGAAGTGACCTCGCGCGGCGCTGGGCGGCCTACCTCACCGCCGAGGTCGACGCCGCCTCGCTCGCCGTCTTCCGCGCGAGTTATGGCGCCCTGATCGCATGGGAGGTCGTCCGATACGCCCTCCACGATCGGATCTACCGCTATTACATCGAACCAGGCTTCTTCTTCAGCTTCGTCCCCTTCGTCCGTCCGTGGGGCGGGACAGGGATGTACTGGCACTTCGGCGCCCTCTTCGTCCTCGCGCTGCTCTGCGCCGCCGGGCTCTTCTACCGGGTGAGCGCCGCGCTGCTCTGCGCCGCGCTCACGTACGTCTTCCTCCTCGACAAGGCACAATACCTCAACCACCTCTATCTCCTCTGCCTCCTCGGCCTGCTGCTCGCCGCCGCCCCGGCGCACCGCGCGCTCTCGCTGGATCGCCGCCGCGCGCGCCGCGCCTCGCCGGGCGGCGCGCCGCGTGACACGCCGGCGGAGTCCGTGCCGCGCTTCTATCTCTTCGCCCTGAAGGCCCAGATCGCCATCGTCTACTTCTACGGAGGCGTCGCGAAGCTGAACGGCGACTGGCTCCGGGGGCAGCCGCTCACCATGTGGCTCGCCGAGCACGGCGACGCGCCCCTCGTCGGGCCGCTCCTGGCCTCATCGACAACAGGGCTCGCGCTCTCGTATGCGGGGCTCTTCATCGACCTCTCGATGGGCTTCCTGCTCTTCTCCCGGCGCACCTTCCCCTTCGGCGCGGCGCTCGCCGTGGCGTTCAACCTCTCCAACGCCCTCCTGTTCAAGATCGGTATCTTCCCCTACGCGATGATCGCCGCGCTCGCGCTGTTCGGCGATCCCTCGTGGCCGAGGCGGCGCCTACCCTTCCTGTTCGAGGAAGCAAACGCCCCCGGCGACGAAGCCGGCGTCCCCTCGCCCGCCGCGCCGCGCCGGCCCACGCTGCCGCTCGCGCTGCTCCACGGGTATCTCCTGTTCCACCTCGTGGTGCCGCTCCGCCACTGGGCCTATCCGGGCGACGTCGCCTGGAACGAGGCCGGACACCGCTTCTCGTGGCGCATGAAGCTGCGCGACAAGAGCGTGAGTGAGCTTCGCATTCACGTGCTGGATCCGAGGACCGGCGTGCGCGAGCCGCTCGACGTCGAGGCGTGGCTCACGAGCCGCCAGGTCGGGGAGATGTGCACGCGACCCGACATGCTCGTCGACTTCGCGCACCACGTGGCCGATCGCCTGCAAGAGGACTCCGGGGTGCGGCCCATCATCACGGCCAGGGTCGTCGCGTCGCTCAACGGAGGTCCCCCCCGCGACCTCGTCGATCCGACGCTCGACCTCGCGTCGCAGCCGCGCGGCCTCCTCGCGCTCGTGCAACCCCCCTAGCTCCGCGTCGCCAGGCTGTTCCTTGCTTGCGCACACACCGTAGGCCCTCGTCCACGTTGCAGCGTGACACAGCACACGCCGAGCCCCCTTCTTTGCACTCCCTGGGTGAATCCACAGAAGACCGCCTTATACTGGTCTTCCCCGGACGTAATCGCCCGCACGATGCGCGCGGACGAGGCCATCACGAGGTGGAGCGCTAGCACGTCATGACCACCACAGCACCGTTCGATCTGCCAGGACACGTCGTCGAGCAGCTGATCCATGAGGGCGGCAAGACCCACGTTTACCGCGGCCGCCGCGCCGCGGATCAGCGGCCGGTCGTCATCAAGACGCTGAAGGGGGAGCACCCGAGCGTCCGCGATCTCGCCCTGCTGCGGCACGAGTTCGGCCTCCTGCGCGATCTGGACCTCGAGTCCGTGGTGAGGGTGTGCTCGCTCGAGAGGACGCGCGGCGGCCTCGCCCTCGTCACGGAGGCGGTCGAGGGCACGACGCTGAGGGCGATCCTCGACGATCGCCGGCTGGATCTCCGCGCGGCGCTGGCGCTCTCGGCGGCCATCGCCGACGCCATCGGCGCGGTGCACCGCTGTCACGTCACGCACAAGGACATCAATCCCAGCAACATCATCGTCAGCTCGGACCTGCGCCGCGCCACGCTCATCGACTTCGGCGCCTCGTCGCGGCTCAAGCAGGAGTTTCAACAGTCGACCTCGGCGTCCACCCTGCAAGGCACGCTCGCGTACATGTCGCCCGAGCAGACAGGGCGCATGAACAGGGGCATCGATTACCGCGCCGACCTCTACTCGTTCGGTGTCACGCTGTACGAGATGCTGACCGGAGCCCTGCCGTTCCCGGACGGCGATCCGGTGGACGTCCTCTACAGCCACATCGCGCGGCAGCCCGCCCCGCCGCACGAGCGCCGCGAGGACGTCCCCCAGCCGGTCTCCGAGATCGTCATGAAGCTCCTCGCCAAGGCGCCCGAGGACCGTTACCAGAGCGCGTACGGCGTCAAGGCAGACCTCGCGGAGTGCCTGCGCTCCCTCGAGCAGACGGGCCGGGTCCACCCCTTCCCCATCGGTCAGCGCGATCGCAGCCACGAGCTGCGCGTCCCGCAGAAGATCTACGGCCGGGACGAGGAGCGGGACCGGCTCCTGGCCGCCTTCGAGCGGGCCCGCGCGGGCGCCGCGGAGCTCGTGCTCGTCTCCGGCTACTCGGGCGTCGGCAAGAGCGCGCTGGTCCACGAGACCTACAAGGCCATCGCCAGGGTCGGGGGCCACTTCGCCCACGGCAAGTTCGATCAGCTGAACCGCGGCGTGCCCTGCGCCTCGGTCGTCCAGGCGTTCAGGGGGCTCGTGCAGCAGCTCCTCTCCGAGCGGACAGACGCGCTAGCCCACTGGAGAGCGGAGCTCGGCGCGGCGCTCGGCCCGAACGCCGGGCTCCTCGTCGACCTCATCCCCGAGCTCGCGCTCATCGTCGGCGAGGTGCCCCCCGTCGCGTCGCTCGGCCCCTCCGAGTCGCAGAACCGCTTCGACATGGTGTTCCGGAGCTTCCTTGGCGTGTTCGCCGCTCCGTCGCGCCCGCTCGTCCTGTTCCTCGACGACCTCCAGTGGGCGGACCCGGCGTCGCTCAGGCTGCTGCGGCTCCTGCTCACCGACGCCGATACACGCCATCTCCTGGTCGTCGGGGCGTACCGCGACAACGAGGTGAGCCCGGCGCACCCGCTCGTCATCACCCTCGACGCCATCCGCGCCGCGGGCGCGGCCGTGACCGACATCCCCCTCGCGCCGCTCTCGCACGACGACGTGACGGCGCTCGCCTCGGACGCCCTCGGCCGCGCGGCGCAGGACGTCGCCCAGCTCTCCGAGCTCCTCCACGACAAGACGCTGGGCAACCCGTTCTTCCTCGGGCAGTTCCTGCGCATGCTGGGCGACGACGGGCTCCTCCGGTGCGACCCGGAGACCGGCAGATGGACATGGGATCTCGCAGCCATCGAGTCGCGGGCCGTGACGGACAACGTCGCCGACTTCATGATCGCCAAGCTGCAGAGGCTCGCGCCGCCCACCCAGCGCGCCCTGACGCTCGCCGCGTGCATCGGGCACCGGTTCGACCTGCGCACGCTCGCGACGATCTCCGAGCAGCCGGCCTCGCGGGCGGCGCAGGATCTCTGGGCGGCCATGCAGGAAGGGGTCCTGCTCCCCATCGACGCCGACTACCGGCTCGTGCACCCGGAAGACCCGTCCCACGGCGAGACGGCGACCGACGCGTCGCTCGCCGTCTCCTACCAGTTCTTGCACGATCGCGTCCAGCAGGCGGCCTATGCCCTCATCGCGGACGAGCACAGGTGCGCCGCCCACCTGCGCGTCGGCCGCCTGATGCTGGCCAGCCAGCGCGGCGAGCCGCAGGAAGAGCAGCTCTTCGACACGGTAAACCATCTTAACTATGGCGCCGCCCTCATCGCCGATCCCGGCGAGCGCGATCTGCTCGCGCGCCTGAACCTGCGCGCCGGGAGGAAGGCCAAGGGCTCGACCGCGTACGGGGCCGCGGCGGAGTACTTCAGCGCCGGGCGGAGCGCGCTCGGGGACGACGGCGCCTCGGGCGATCACGCGCTGCGCTGGGCGCTCACGCTGGAGGCGGCCGAGTGCGAGTACCTGTGCGGCCGCTTCACCGAGGCCGAGGCGCTGTTCCAGAGGCTGCTCGAGGTGGCGGCGTCGAACCTCGATCGGGCGCGGGTCCAGAGCCTGCGGATGAAGCTCTATCAGGTCGCCGGCCGCTACGACGAGGGCGTCACCGTCGGGCAGGAGGCGCTGCGCCTGTTCGGCGTCGAGATCCCCGGGGCGAGCGAGGAGATCGGCGCCGCCGTCTCCGCCGAGGTCGCGCAGATCCCGGAGAGCATGGCGGGCAGGAGCATCGAGGACATCCTGCACGCGCCGCTGCTCGCCGACGAGCAGATGCGCGCGGTCATCAACCTGCTCGCCGACTGCGCCCCCTGCGCGTACATCGGGCGGCCGGGCGTGTTCCCGCTCATCGCGCTGAAGATGCTGAACCTGTCGCTGCGGCACGGCAACACCGAGGCGTCGTGCTTCGCCTACAGCGTTTACGGGTTCATGCTGGTCGCGGCGTTCGGCGATATCCCGTCGGGATTCCGCTTCTCGGAGATGTCGATCCGGCTGAACGAGAAGCTCGGGGACGTCTCGCTGCGGGGGACGCTGCTGCACCTCCACGGCGATCACATCAACTTCTGGGTCCAGCACATCCGGAACGATCTCCCCATCCTGGAGCGGGCGTTCCTCGCGTGCATCGAGGCCGGCGACCTCGTGTACGCGAGCTACCTGGCCTTCGAGACCGTCTGGCAGGTCTACGAGAAGGGAGATCCGCTGGCGGAGGTCCACCGCGTCGCCGAGCGCTTCGCGTCGTTCGCGCGCAAGACAGGCAATCACGCCGTCCTCGAGACGATCCGGCTGGAGCAGCAGTTCCTCCGCAGCCTGAAGGGGCTCACGGCGGCCGACGCCTCGCTGAGCGAGGAGGGCTTTGCCGAGGAGGAGTGCCTGGCCGCGCTCACCCGGGCGAGCTTCGGGTGCGGTATCGCCTTTTACCACATCATCCGGCTCATCCTCCTCTATTCCCACGGCCGCCCCGCGGAGGCGCTCGCCGCGGCGGAGGCGGCGCGCCCGGTGCTCGGGGCCGTCATGGCGATGCCGATCGAGGCGACATACCACTTCTATCTGGCGCTCACGCTGGTCGCGCTCGGCGAGCACGACGAGCGCGAGCGCGAGCGGCACGCCGGGGCGCTCTCCGCGTCGCTCGAGAAGCTCGAGCTCTGGGCCCGCCATTGCCCCGACAACTTCCGCGTGAAGCACGCCCTCGTCCTGGCCGAGGCGGCGCGCGCCTCCGGCCGCGACGTCGAGGCGATGGGGCTCTACGACGACGCCATCGACGCGGCCCGCCAGAGCGAGTTCGTGCAGTACGAGGCGCTCGCGTCGGAGCTGGCGGGCCTTTACTACGCTCGCAAGGGCCGGCGGCGCATCGCCGCGCTCTACCTGGACGCGGCGACGCACGCCTACCGGCAGTGGGGGGCAGAACGAAAGGCCACGGAGCTCGTCCGGCAGCACGGGCTCGACCCGCTCCCCATCGCTCGAGGGCCCGCGGCGGAGCACGAGAAGGCCGCCGCGCGATCGAGCAGCCTGTCGGTGAGCCACCCGCTCCTCCACAAGCTGGCCGACGTCGCGGCGGTGCTGCAGACGACGCAGGCGATCTCCAGCGAGCTCGTGCTCGGGAAGGCGCTCGACCGCGTGATGCGCGCCGTCCTCGCGAGCGCCGGCGGCCAGCGCGGCTTCCTGGTGCTCGCGCGCGAGGAGCGGTTGTTCATCGAGGCGTCCGTCACCATCGATCCTGCGTCGATCGAGGTGGAGCTCAGGCGTCCGCTGGAGGAGTCCTCGGCCCTGCCGGTCAGCGTGGTCCATTACGTGGCGCGGACGCGAGAGCTGCTCATCCTGGACGACGCCGCGGCGAGCCCTCGCTTCGCGGCGGATCCCTACCTCGCCGCGCACCGGCCCAAGTCGGTGATGGGCCTCCCGCTCGTCCACCAGAACCGGCTCACGGGCGTGCTGTACGTCGAGAACACGCTCGCGAGCGGCGCCTTCACCCCGGAGCAGACGGAGCTGCTCCGCCTCCTGGGCGCGCAGGTCGCGGCGGCGCTCGAGAACGCGCTGCTCTACGGCCGGCTGCAGGAGGCCTCCGAGAGGCAGCGCGCCATGAACGATCGGCTCGAGAGCGAGGTGCAGCGGCGCACCGAGGAGCTGTTCTCGGTCAACGAGCGCCTGTCGCAGAAGGCAGATGAGCTGAACCGGGCCAATGAGCTCTTGCTCGAGGAGCTCCGCGAGCGCGAGCGCGCCGAGCAGGCCCGGGCAGCGCTCCAGGAGGAGATCATCGGGGTGCAGCGGCTGCGCCTCTCGGAGATGGCGACGCCCATCATCCCGATCACCGATCGCGTCCTGGTCATGCCGCTCATCGGGACGATGGACGCGGCGCGCGCCGCGCAGGTGCTGGAGGCGACCCTCGCCGGCGTGGAGCGCCACAACCCGTCGATCGTGATCATCGACATCACCGGC
This sequence comes from Sorangium sp. So ce693, assembly GCF_051521375.1. Taxonomy (NCBI): domain Bacteria; kingdom Pseudomonadati; phylum Myxococcota; order Polyangiales; family Polyangiaceae; genus Sorangium; species Sorangium sp. So ce693. The sequence continues at coordinate 13,028,855 of NZ_CP150347.1, read as the reverse complement.
CTGAAGCACGTCGACGCCGGGGTCGCCGACTCGCTGATCCGCACCGCCTCGGCGCTGCGGCTGCTCGGCGCGCAGGCGATCTTGACCGGGATGCAGCCGGAGGTCGCCCGTGCGCTCACGCAGGGCGGGATCGACCTCCGAGGCATCGTCACGCGCTCGACGCTCCAGAGCGCCGTCGCCCACGCGATCACGCCGTCCCCTGCCGCGCGATCCCGCTGAGCGCGCGGCGCGCTCCGCGGGCGCTCCCGCCCGCAGGTGAGGTCTGCGCGGCGGCCCCCGCCCGCCTTTCGCGCGCTACGGCGACGCCTGCTTGTCCTCGCAGCGGCCCAGCACGAAGATCCCGCAGACGCGCTCTTTCGCGAGGCACTGCTGCCCTTCCGGGCACTGCGATGGATCGAGCACGGCAGGGTCGCACGGCCTCGCGCAGAACGGGGGCGGCCCGCGCGGGGCGTCGTAGACGCCGTTCCCGTCGCGATCGAGGAAGATGGGGTTCGTGACCGCGTAGGGCGCCACCGGGTACCAGTCGGGGACCGGCGGCGACGCCGTGAAGAACCGGGAGAGCGCCTTGACCTGCGTGAACGCGAGGCTCGCGACCCGGGGCAGCTGGAGCTCGCCGAACGACACAGGCAGCGCGACCGGCGTGAGGAGGTCCTCGTCGCGCAGGCCCATCGCCACCACCACGACCCAGCCGTCCGACGGCGGCGCCGGCAACATGAGCCGCTCGTCGACGTCCACGATCGCCGACGGCCCCGAACGCGGCTCGAGCACCCGGACCAGGCGGCCGCTCACGTAGATCTCGACGCGATCCACGCCGAACCAGCTCGCCGTCTCGATCCGCAGGTCGAGCGGCACCGCGTCGCCCTCGACGCGCGCCACGCCGCCGAACGTCGCGCCGCCGACGCTCGCCCGGATGAAGGGTCCGTAGGTCGCGAACGCGCTGCCGGCGCGGAGCGACGCCGTCGCCTCGGCGAGATCGAGCGCCGCCGGCTGGTCGGTCCGCGCGCGGAAATAGGTGCGCGGGAAGCCCGGCTCCAGCGAGGCGCCGTGGCTGTCGCTGCTCCCTACCTGCGTCGGCGAGAAGCCGTGGTCGAGGTAGCGGAACAGGTCGTCCACCTGGCCCGCGTGGAAGGTGCACGGCCGATCCGCGTCCTCCGGCGGGACCGCGCCGCCCTCGCCTCCCAGGCAGAGCGCCTCCCCGTCGGCCGCGGTCCTGTCGAAGTCCCAGACGGCGTCCTGCTCCTCGGGCGTCCTCGTCAGGATCCGCTTGGTCACGCTCCAGGCCAGCGCCGAGCGGGCGCGCTGCTGGCACACCGCGTACCGCTCGCCGGGCTTGCACGCCGGCAGGCCGCCGGGAAGCTCGGCGCACGCCGCGCGGAGCGACGCCTCGTCGTGCGCGGCGTCGATCTGGGACAGGCACCGGTTGAAATCGACGACCTCCTGCACGGTGGGGGTCCGGAGCAGATCGAACCGCTTCGCGTTGAAGACCTCCATCGCGTCGAAATCGCAGCTCCCCGCCTGGAACAGCGGGTTGCTCGCCTCGAGCGTCGGGATCGACCGGCGCAGCGTGAAGGGGTCGACGCCGAGCTGGTCGATGTACCCGATGAACCCGTCGCGCGGGTGAGCGACGATCACGAGCGCGTCCTCGCCCTCCGCCGCCGTGCCGCGCACCCCGTCGATCACGTCCCCGCCCGCGCGGCAGACCCAGTCGAAGACGCCGTGATCCGGCACGTCGAGCTCGTCGTAGCGGAGCGGGAAGCCGATGAAGTGCCCGAGCTCGAGCGTCGAGACCTCGGCGCCGACCGCCGTCTTCAGGTGCTGCGCGAGCTGGAGCTGCCTCACCGCGGGCTCGAGATCCGTGTGCACGTCGTGGTCGGTGGCCACCGCGACGTCGAGCCCCTCGACGACCGCCGAGGTCACCCGCTCCTCGAGCGGCAGGCCGCTGTCGAAGCTCGGGCGCTGGTGCAGGTGCATGTCGATCGACATCCAGCCCGTCGAGTCGACCTCGCGCGGCACGACCGCCTCGATCCGCCGCACCTCCCCGGTGCGCACCTCGAGGTCGGGGACCTCGAACCGGCCGAACTCGGGCCCGCGCGTGGCGAAGACGCGGTAGCGCCCGGGCTCGATCTCGACAGCGCCCTCGCCCGTCGCCGAGCGCTCGATCTGCCGGACGCCGCTGCCGAGGCGGCCATGGCCGAGGTAGACCCGCCTCCTTCCGTCGCCCTCGAGCGGCTGCCCCGCGGCGTCGAGCGCGACGAACGTCAGCTTGGCGGGCGCGAGCCGGCCGCCCTCGTCGACCACCCGGTACGCGATCCGCGCGGGGCTCGGCAGCTCCGCCGCCACCGAGACCATGGCCCCGGCGCCGAGCGCCACGCGGATCGGCGCCGACACGGCGGTGCCCTCGGGGTTCTCCGCGACGAGCAGGTAGCCGCCCGGCGGGAGCCGCGCGTGGAAGTCGCCGTCCTCCACCGGATCGAGCCCGAGGTCGGCGTCGATGGAGCTGAGCAGCCCCACGTCCCCCGAGCGCGCGAGGTTCGCCTCGACCAGCGCGTCGACGCTCGCGAAGGCGGCGCCCGGGTCCGGGTCGCGGAAGACGTGGACGCGCGCGTTCGGCACGGGCGCGCCCGTCGACCGCCACCGCACGGCGCCCTCGAGCGCGCCGGTCGGCGTGCCCCGGGCGCCGTACACCACCTCGGCGACGCTCGCGACGTCGCCCTCGCCCACGGCGAAGTAGCGCTCGTAGGTGAACGCTCGCTTCCTGTCGCACGCCTCGTCGTCGGAGTCCGCCGCGAGGCAGCTCCGGCCGGCGCTCAGGAAGGCGGTCGCCGCGCTCGTGAAGACGGGGACGTTGACCGTGGAGGGCGGGCCGCCCTCTGTGGCCTTCGTGAAATAGCCGTAGCTGACGTCGCCGCCCGCCGCGGCGACGAAATCGAAGCTGAGCGGCTGCTGGAACGTGTCCCTGCCGGAGAAGAGGGCGTCGAACACCGCCTTCTCCTCGTCGAAGCCCATACCGGGGCCGAAGATGTCGTTCTGGTTGCCGAAGAAGACGAAATCTCCGGCGACGATGCCGCCCTTCCGCTCGGGATCTCCGTTCCGCTCGTCGCCAAGGATGCCCCTGAAGATGTCCGAAGGACCCGTGTAGTTGTCGAGCGAGAGCGGCTCTCCGCAGGCGCACGTGGGGCAGCCGTCGGCGCCTGCCGCGAGGCCGTCCTCGCACTCGAGCGCGCACGAGGCCACGCTCGGGCACCCGAGCACTTTGTCCGGCAGGAGGAGCGTCGTGCGGATCGTGACGAACCGCTCGCCCGGGCGCAGGACGTAGTCGGTGCGGAAGCGCATCGCCGGCTTGAGGCCGTCGAACAGGAGGCCGAGCAGGTCCTCCTGGGTCTTCAGCACGCCGAGCGCGTGGAAGAGGAAGCCGCCGTCGCCCTCGACCCGGACGATCGCCTCCTGCCCGTCCGAGCCGTCGTTGACCACGAAGACCTCGGTGGCGCCCGGGTCGGGCACGAGCAGGTTGGCGACCGGGAACGACTCGGCGAAGCGGTCGCGGCCCGACGCGCTCGCGAAGCGCGGATCGGGGCGGCGCAGGTCGGCGTCGACCAGCGAGCCGCCGTAGACGCCCGGCCCCGGCGAGTGGCGCGGGCCGAGGATCGCGACCCGGATCTCGTCGTTCTCCAGGAGGAAATCGCCGACATCGGCCATCGCCACCGGGCCGCCGACCAGCTCGAACCGGTTCTCGATCGGCTTGGCGCGCAGGAGGTTCGGCTCGTCGCAACCGACCAGGCCGACCAGGCCGAACAACGCGAGGGCGGAGCGGCGTTTTCGCATGGCGGGCCGCTAGAACGACAAGCGGGTTGAAGCCGCATGCAAACAGCAAGAAGTCGAACCGCCAAGGCGCCATAAGACGCCAAGATTTTTTTGTTTTTCTTGGCGTCTCATGGCGCCTTGGCGGTTCATCTCTCTGGTTTCCTAGCTGTTCGGTGCTCTAGAGGTTGAGCTGCAGCTGGAGCGCCACGGCGTCGTTGTCGAGCGCGACGCCGTGGCGCTCCTGCCGGTGGGTGAAGTCGGCCTGCGCCTTGAGGATGTTGTCGATGAAGTGGTAACTCGCGCCGGCGGTGAGGGCCCAGCTGTCCGTCTCGTCCGAGAGGTCGAGGTTGGGATCGAGCCACTCGAACCGCGCGTTCACGCCGAGCTTGATGCGCCTCACGAAATAGCCCACCTCGCCGACGAGCCCTATCGACGTGACCGGGGCGAGCTGGCCGAGCGGCTGCGTCGGGGTGCTCTCGGGGTTGCTCTGGTTCCAGAGGAGCTCGGCGAGCGCGTGTGCGCCCTCGACGTGGACAAGGAGGTCGGCGCCGATGCCGTGGATGTCGCGCGTCCCGCCGTCGCTGAAGAAGTAGCTCGCGCCTGCGCCGACGCGGAGGCGCGAGACGGCGAGGTCCTGCACCGAGCGAGGGAGGGGGCCGAGCGGCTCGGTGGCGAGCCGCGCGACATAGGCGATGTGGTCGAAGCGGTTGCCGAAGCTCGCGGCGTTTTCGACATAGCCGGCGAAGAACTGATCCGAGCGCTGGAAGCCGTTGAACATGCCGGCGAAGTAGCTGAACGCCCTGCCCCGGAAGTGCCCCTCGACGTGGAGGCCGACCTGGCGTGAGGGCGCCATGGCGCGCACGGCGAGCGGCCGCTCGATGAGCGCGCCCTCGCCGGCGCCCGCCATCGCGGAGCGGCTGAACGGCACGTCGTGCGCGCCGAAATAGAGGTTCGCGAACGGGAAGTGGGCGTAGCCGATCCACGCCTCGGAGAGCCGCGCCGAGCCGTCGGCGCCCCCGGCGAGCTCGCCCGAGACCGCGAACGGCACATATCCGGCGAGCCTCCCCGCAAAGCCGACGCGGGCGCGCCGCAGGCGGAACCCCTGCCCCTCGGCGACGTCGCCCGCCTGGAGGAAGGCGTCCTCGCCCACGTAGGGGACGGCCTGCGCCTGCACGAGCACGATGGGCGAGAGCACGAGGCGGCCGATCGTGAGCTGGAATGGCGGTCCGCCCGCGCCGCCTGCGACAGGCGCGGCGTCCGACCCGGCAGAGGACGGAGCGCCCGCGGCCGCGGCTGGCGGCGCGGCCCCGGCGGACGGCGCGGCCCCGGCGGACGGTGCGGTGCCCGGCGGCGCGGCGCCTGCCGGCGACGTGCTGGCGGCGGGTGCGCCGGGTGCCGCGACAGCGGACGGCGCAGCGCCGGCGGGCGATGCGCCCGGCGTGGCCGCGGGGGTGCCGGGCGCCGCGACGGCAGGTGGCGTGGCCGGCGTGGCGCCGGGCGGCGCGGCCCCGGCAGGTGGCGTGGCCGGCGCGGCGCCGGGGGGAGCCGCGGTGGGCGGCGGCGCGACAGGGAGGGTCGGCGCGGCGGGCGGGGGAACCGGAAGCGCGTCGGCGGCCGGAGGCTGGACCGGCAGCCGCTGGGCGGGTTGCGCGCTGGCCTGCGGACACCCGAGCGCCACGGCGGCCACGAGGACAGCGGCGATCGCAGCGCCGTCCGGCGCCGAGCTGCGTCCGCGGCGCCATGGCCGGGCACATCGAGGATCCGCACCGCGACGAGTCCATGCGCAAGGTGTCATTGGCGTCCGAGCTGGCCGGCGGGCGAGAGGAATCGCAACGAACACGGCGACAGCGCCGCTGGCAGGCGCCTTCGTCTATCCCACGTGTCGACAGGGTGTCAACGCGCCGCCTCGCACCCGCGCGCACCAGGCATGTTGCCCTTTCCGTGCACCTGCGATGGGCGTACACTGATTGCTCCCGAACCCCGCGGCGATCGACGTCGATCGCCGCCCGTTCCCGGAGGCGGGCTCGCCCCGCCGCCGCGCGGAAGGCCGGAATGACCGGCGCTCCGCGCGGTCGACCTCTCGCTGGATGTCCGTCAGCCGCGTCAAGGCGCGCAAAGGAGGTGGTGAATGAGGGTGTGCAGGAGAGCGCACGGAGCTGCCGTGGCGCTGCTTGCGGTGCTGGTTGCGCCTGGCCTGGCGCAGGCTCAGGAGGTGGTACCGCCGCCCCGGACGCCCGTGGAGCGGCCAGCGTCGGTGCTGTCCGACGCACAATTCAAGGCGCGGTTGGAGGCGCTCGCAGCGGAGCTTCCGTCCGCGCAGATGGGACGTAACTGGAAGCGTGTGGTCGACGAGGCGCTGCGGCGGGTGAGCGACCTGCCGCAGGCGAGCGCGCCGGCGCTTCCGTCCTCGGACATTCTTGTGGATCCGGGGGCGCAGGTGGAAATCGACGACCCGACTCAGGGGTTTCCGGAGGCGGGCGCGACATTCGAGTTTGGCCCCTATGAGGTCACGCTCGCCCCGGTGGTGCTGCCCGTGTCGCCGGTGGTCTGGAACCTGCCTGGCGAGCAGGGGATCCTTCCCGGCGCGCACGTCCGGCTGCCGTGGGCCGTTCCTTAGTCCAGCTTCCGGATTGAAAAGAATTCAGACCGGAGGGTCGTTTACGTAGTCGTGGTCGTGGTCGTGGTCGTGGTCGTGGTCGTCAACGGTAGGCCGTAAACGACCACGGCCACGACCACGGCCACGACCACGTAAACGACCACGTAAACGTTCGCGTTGGTGACCGATGGTGGGGCGGAGGGGAGCGGGCTTCGGGCGCGGAGCGTGACCGAACGAGCTTGGTTAACGCCTAGGCCCCCCTCTCCGAGCGCCGGGCAACTCGGTACGACCTCTTCTCCTTGGCATCCCCAGCCTCACCCGTTCCCGGAAGGCCCGATCATCCTCTCCGGCCGCACGATCTCGTCGAACTTCTCCCCGTCGAGGATCCCGAGCGCGACCGCCGCCTCGCGGAGGGTGCTCCCTTCCGCGTGCGCCTTCTTGGCGATCTTCGCTGCGTTGTCGTAGCCCACGTGCGGGTTCAGCGCGGTCACCAGCATCAGGCTCTCGCGCAGGTTCCGCTCGATGCGCTCGCGGTTCGGCTCGATGCCCCGCGCGCAGTGCTCCTCGAACGACGCGCAGCCGTCGGCGAGCAGCCGGATCGACTGCAGCACGTTGTGCACGATGAGCGGCTTGTACACGTTGAGCTCGAAGTTGCCGCTCGCCCCTCCGACGCCGACCGCGACGTCGTTGCCGAGCACCTGAGCGCACAGCATCGTCATCGCCTCCGCCTGGGTGGGGTTCACCTTTCCCGGCATGATCGAGCTGCCCGGCTCGTTCTCCGGGATCGAGATCTCGCCGATCCCGCAGCGCGGCCCGCTCGCGAGCCAGCGGACGTCGTTCGCTATCTTGGTCAGGCTGCAGGCGAGCACCTTCAGCGCGCCGTGCGCCGCGACGAGGGCGTCGTGCGACGCGAGCGCCTGGAACTTGTTCGGCGCCGTGACGAAGGGCGCCCCCGTGAGCTCGGCGATCTTGGCGGCGACCTTCACCGGAAACTCCGGGTGGGCGTTGAGCCCCGTCCCGACCGCCGTGCCCCCGAGCGCGAGCTCGTGGAGCGGCGGGAGCGCGCGCTCGATCGCGGCGATGCCGGCGTCGAGCTGCGCCACGTAGCCGGAGAACTCCTGCCCGAGCGTGAGCGGCGTCGCGTCCTGCAGGTGCGTGCGGCCGATCTTGACGATGTCCGCGAACGCCGCGCTCTTCTGCGCCAGGGTGTCCCGCAGCCGGCGGATCTCCGGGAGCAGGCGGCGCTCGATCTGGAGCGCGGCGACGACGTGCATGGCCGTCGGGAACACGTCGTTCGAGCTCTGCGACCTGTTCACGTCGTCGTTCGGGTGGACCGGCGATTTCGAGCCCATCACGCCGCCGCTCATCTCGATCGCGCGGTTCCCGATGACCTCGTTCACGTTCATGTTGGTCTGGGTGCCGCTGCCCGTCTGCCAGACGACGAGCGGGAAGTGGTCGTCGAGCTTGCCCTCGATGACCTCGTCGGCCGCCGCGACGATGAGCGCGCACCTGTCCGCCGGCAGGAGCCCCAGATCGCGGTTGACGAGCGCCGCCGCCTTTTTCACGGTGGCGAGCGCGGCGATCATCTCCCGCGGGAAGCGCTCGCCCCCGATCCGGAAGTTCTCGAGGGAACGCTGCGTCTGCGCCCCCCAGTAGCGGTCGTCCTGCACCGCGATCGGCCCGAAGCTGTCCTTCTCGATGCGCGTCCCCATGGCCGCGTCTTAGCGGCGGCGAACGCGCCCCTCAAGCGGCGCGAAGCCCTGTCGCCGGTCCCTGCGCAAGCGCGTAGGCGCATTCGCGCCGCGGGGGTAAAAAGCGGGCGTGCTCTTGTTTTCCCGCCTGTTTTTTGCGAAGTTCCGGGCCGCGCACGCGCGAGAAACACGGAGATCAGCATGGCCGGCATGGACACAGTACCGCGGGAGCTGCTGCAGGCTGCCTACAGGCGCAACCCGATTCACCTGCTCAAGATCCCGCTTCATTTCGGCATCTGGGCCGCTGTCACGTGGGTGCTCTACGCGACGCAGCACCACGCGCTCGCCATTCCGATCGGGGTCGCCTGCTCGTGGTTGATCGCCAACCTCGTCCGCGGCCTCGGCGCCGTGGCGCACGACGCCGTCCACGGCAGCTGCTCGCGCTCGAAGCTCGCCTCGTACGTCATCGCCCTGCTCTGCTGGGCGCCGACCGGCATGAGCGTGACGCTGTACACGAACTACCACCTTCATCACCACAAGATCGCGAACACGTACCCTGACGTCGACAACTTCGTCGTCACGGATTACACGCGGAACCCCGTCCTCGCGAGGCTCCTGCTCCTCGCCGTCTACACGTTCGCCTATCCGCTCTACTTCCTCGGCTGCATGGCGCGGTACGTGAAGCGGCTGTCGCCGCTCCAGCGCGTCAGGATGAACCTGGAGCTCCTCGGCTTCTACGGCCTCATGGCCTTCTTCTTCTGGGTCATGCCGCGCCAGGTGTTCTTCTTCTTCTATGTCCTGCCGTTCGTCTTCGGCGCCATCCTCGCCAGCGTGACCTCGATGATCGAGCACTACGAGATGCTCCCGGGGGAGGACGCCTACAGCTCTCGCACCTACGGGACGGGCGCGCGCGTCACGAACTTCCTCTGGAACAACGTCACGTACCACAACGAGCACCACAAGTTCCCGGGCATCCCGTTCTACAACCTGCGCAGCTTCCACGAGGCGGCGTATCCCCACTACGATGAGCGGGTGAAGTCGGCGTGCCACCCGACGATCGTCGGCGTCGCCCTCTCGCTGTACGGCCGTATCCTGAAGCTCGACATCGCGAAGCTCGACGAGCGGTACCGCGACCTCAACAAGGACGACGAGCGGCGGAAGATGATGGCGCTGAACGGCATCCAGCCCGGCGCGACCGCCTGAGCGTCCCGCGCCGCGCGGCCGAAACCCGCGCGGCGCCGTCGATCATCCGCAAGACCCAACGATGGACGGTCCCTGAGGGCGCAGCGAGGCCGCGCGCGCCCGACAGGCCGGCCTCAGTCCGCGGCGAAGCAGTAGAATCGGCCCGCGCCGCCCACCGCCACGAGCTGCTGCTGGCTGCACCCGGAGGGAGCGTGCACGGAGTTCCACGAGTTGTACGGGGCTCCGCCGTTCATGTTCGGACCGAGCCCGTCGGAGTGTCCCACCTGCGGCCCGGGCGTGGCGGTGGACGACGTCCAATCGTTGCACGTGTCGGCGAGGGCCGTACCGTCCGCTGCAGAGCCGGTGAGCATGTCGTGCTCGTTCGGCGTGGGAGAGCCCTGCCACTGGCCGTTGATGCGGTTGCCTTCGTGATCGACGAAGAGCTCCGGGTTGCCCCCGGGCAACGCATGCAGCGCCTCGACACTGGCGGCCACCGTGACGCCCTTGGCGTTGACCCAGGGCCCCTTGCCGATGCGATCACGGGCATTCTCCGTGCTCGTGCTCAGGTACGCGCGCCACGTGCGACCGCCGGCGCCCACTTCGGCCGCCAGCGCCTGGCAGGTCGCGTCCGCGCCGGCGATCCCTCCGAGATCGCCGCCGCTGTCGCTCGGGGTGGAAACGAAGAAACCCAGGGATGACGTGCCCGGGTCCCCGCCGGCCCCGGTAGCGGGCCCGCCAGCGGTCCCCGCGCCGCCCTCGCCGGCGCCGCCCGAGCCGCTCGTCGCGCCCGCCCCACCAGCACCGCCTTCTCCGACGCTCGAGCTCCCCGACCCGCCGCTGCCCCCGGTACCACCGCTCGAGGCGCTGCTGGTCGAAGCGCTGCTGCTGCTGGCCTGGTCATTACTCGTACCGCCAGAATCGGATTCATCCGAGCAGGCCGTAGAGGTGACGAGGAATGCTGCGGAAAGGACGAGGTAGATCTTGTGCACGGCAGAGCTCCTGAATGGGCGAATGGCGCGCACGATACCGACAGCTCGCCCTTTGCCGCAACCTCGAGCGCGAAAAATGCGCGAAACGCGCGGAAATGCGCGAACACGCCAGCGGGATTGAGACGGGCCGAACGAGGAGGCAGCGCGATGGGCCTCGAGGCTGCCCGGTCGGGTCAACGTGCTCTCCTGTGCGCCCGTGGAGAGTACGATGCGCATTTCCAGTGCTGTTGCCGCCCTGTTACGCTCGTTCCCATGGCGCGCACAGCCCCCGTCCCGAATATCCCCGCGATCCCCGGCATGAACCCCGGCGTCTTCATCATGGGCGGCGGCGGCAGCGGCGGAGGCGGCAATGGCAAGGGTGGCAAGGGGAGCGGCAAGGACCAGGGCGCTGACGGCTCCAACGGGGGTAACGGCGCCGACGGAGGGGGGAAGTCGGCCTGCGGCGGCGCGGGCGGCGACGGCTCCGGCTGCCCGAACCACCACGGGTCGAAGAAGAGCGGGAAGGTGTCGAAGGGCGACCCCGTCGACGTCGCCACAGGCCGCGTGTTCACCGATCCCGTGGTCGACCTCGAGCTGCTCGGCCCCCTCGGCTTGCGGTTCGTGCGCCGCTACAGCACGAGCAGCAGCGCGAGCTGTCGAGCGTGCGCTTCGTGTGGGACGGCGGCGTGCTGGTCCACGAGATCAAGCGCGTCGCGCAGGTGTCGGGCGATCCCGTCGTGGAGGAGCGCACGTACTGCTTCGAGGAGGCCCGGTACGCCCCCTGGGCCCACCGCGACACGCGCGTGGCAGGCGGCCGCCGCGAGGAGAGCCCGTGGTTCCATTACCTCAACGACGACGTGGGCGCGCCGGAGCGCCTGGTCGGCCCCGCGGGCGAGGTGGTGTGCGAGCTCGACCGGTCCGCGTTCGGCGCGAAGGTGAAGGAGGGCGGGCGGACCACGACGCCGCTCCGCTTCCCGGGCCAGTACGAGGACGAGGAGACGGGGCTCGTCTACAACCGCTACCGCTACTTCGACCCGGCGCTCGGCCGGTACCTGAGCGCGGACCCGGCGGGGCTCGACGGCGGGTTCAACGGCTTCGACTACGCAGGCAATGCGCCGACGCGGTTCGTCGATCCGAGCGGGCTGATGCCGTTCTCGACCGTCCGGAACGCGGCCGGGAACAACCCGGAGGGCAAGGATTTCACCGATCCGAAGAACCGCCGCGGGGTGCCGGGCGAGATCGAGGGCAAGAGCCAGCGAGAGCGCGGCGGGCCGAGCGCAGAGGCTCAGCGCAACAGGTACAAGGACCCGGCGATCACCGAGGCCGTCAAGAACGCGCAGAGGGCGCGCGACTCGAAGACGACCCCGACGGGAGACACAACGTGTGCAGAGGTGGACGCGCTGCACAAGATGGCGAGCCAAATCCGCGCCGAAGGAAACGCCCAGCGAACCGCGAAGGGGAAACCTGAAATGACGAATGAGGAGGTGCGCGCCGAGCTTCAGAAGCGCTTCAGGAACGGCGCGACGATCGAGACCACGAACGAGGATGGCGAGGGCATGGCGCCTTGCCCCATGTGCGCGCAGATCTTCCGAGAGCTCGGCCTCCATCCGGCCAACATCGGAGAGGACGCGAAGGGCGGCGTGATCGGCCCGAATCAAAAGAAAGAGACCAAGGTGAACAAGATGGGTCGGTGGGACGGTACTTTCACGCAGAGCAGCCAGGATACAAACTCTCGACGAGAGAACATCCGGACGGTGCGCTCCACGACCCCCCCGTTCACCACCTAACGCGTGCGATGACAACCCCCCCGCCCCGGATCCCCGCCCCCGCGCCCGTCGAGCGCGCCTTCCGCTGCGCCTGGCGCGAAGCGTCGCGCACCAAGCTCGACACCGAGGAGCACACCGCGCTAGCCGCGCTCGGCCGGTGGCTCGACGAGCCGGACCTACCCTATGCGATCTTGCACGGCCCGCGCCCGAGCCGACGCGCGGTCGTGGCCGCCCACCTCGTCCGTGCGCAGCAGCAAGGCACCGCCTACGCTGCGCAGCTCGTGCCGATCGGGCCTGATCTCAGGCTCGAGCGCGACCTGGTCGCGCTGCTCACCTCGCGGCTGCGCGCCGATTATGTGGGCGGCCCACCTCGGCTATTGCGCGCGCGGATCGCGGAAGAGCATCTGCGCGTGGGGCCGACAGAGGGCGAGCCGTCGCTGCTGCTCGCGATCACCGACGTCGAGGAGGCGGAACCGCTCGTCTCCTGGCCACCGCTGTTCTCCGCCGTGGGTCCCCGCGTCAAGGTGCTCGCCACCGTCGAGGGCGACGACGCCACAGCCCGCGCGTGGATCTCGCGCCTCGGCTTCGATCCGGCGCGCACGCGGATCCATCCGCTGCCGGTGCGGCCCTGGCCTGTGCCGGGCGATCCCGCGGAGTTCCTCGAGACCGCAGGCGCCGCATCAGCCAAGCTCCTCGGCCTGCTCTCGGTCGCCTACGGCCGACTTCGCGACGACGAGATCACGACCGCCCTCGGGGCCCGCATCGAGGGTGCCCTCCCCGGGATCGAGCCGCTTGTCACGGTCATCAAGGGCACGTACGCGTTCCGCTCGAACGCGGCCCGCCGCGACGTAGAGGCGCACCTCGACCACGACACGCGGGACGCGTCACGCCGCCGTCTACTATCGCTCCCGCCGGCCGGCTATCCGTGCGCCTACGCGCGCGCCCACTTGGAACAGGCCACCGCGCCGCTCCAGGCATTCGCCGCGCTGGTCACCGAGGAGCACCTCGCCCGCTGGATGGCCCGGCCCGAGGCCTACCTCGGCTTCGTCGCCGACCTCGAGCGCGTGCGCCGCCACGCCATCGAGCCGCTTCCAATGAGTCACGAGGCAACGGCCCTCGCGGTGCGCGCGGCCCTTGTCGAGGCGAGCGTGAACCAGTGCGCCCGCCGCAAAGACCACGGTGCCCCGGTGGGCGTCGAGCCGTTCGCTCGGAAGGCGCCGATCGCGGACGAGCGAGATCAGGCCAGGGCGCTCACCGCGCTCGGCGCGGCGATGACGGCCGGCCCGGCGCGCGCCGAGGTACTCGCGTGGGCCACGGACGCCGCACGGCGCACCCCGGCGGCCGAGTTCCGCGGGGATGGCCTCCTGAGCCTCGCCGACGTCGTCGGGGGCGAGGCGGGATACGCGTTCGCGCGGGAAGCGCTCGCCGCGTATCGGACCACGGAGAACGCGGAGGAGCGAGCGCGCCAGATGCTCTTCGTGGCGAAGTGGTTGCCTCCAGAGGAAGGGATCACCGTCGTGCGCGAGGCGCTCGCCGTCCTCCGTGACAGCGGCGGAGATCCTGGCGATCTCGACCTGTTCGCCGACCGCTACCCGCGTGCGGTCGCCGAGGCGCTCTGGCCCGACGCGGAGGCGCTGCCTGGGTCCGCGCGGGCGCGAGCGCTCGCCGCGCTCGCGCGCGGCCTCGGCGATCCCGAGCGCGTACGCGCCGCCTTCGCCGCGGTGGAGCAGCACGTCAACCCGTACGACCTGCTGATGCAACGGACTCTCGCGGAGCTCGTGCCGTTCCTTGACGCCCCGGAGACACGCCGCGCCGCAGCGCTCGCACCCCAATTCGGCGAGCGCGCCGCCGAGCTCCTCGAGAGCCTGATCCCGCGCCTCCGGGCGCTGGGCGATCCCGCCGAGGACCTGCTCGAGACGCTGCCGGAAGCGGCGCGCGTGCGGGCGCTGGCCCGCAGCCTCCCGTTCGCCGCGGAGCCGGCGCGGCTGCTGGCGCGGATCGACGAGGCCATCCAGCAGGCCGAGCCGCGCGAGCGCGGCTGGATGCTCTTCGACGTCTGCCCCTGGTTCGCGGCGACGGGCCAGAGCGACGCGCTCCTCGCCGAGGTCGCGCTACTCAGCGACGGTGGCCGCCTGGCCGCCCTCGCCACCCTGGCGCGCCACGATCCCGCGCACGCCCCCGAGTTCACGCGTCAGGCCCTCCCACTGGCCCTGCGCTTCGGCGCCGACGAGCCGAGCCGCCTGCTCGACCTGGTCCCCCTGGCCCGCCATTTCCCGCCCGAGGGCGCCGCCGCGGCGCTCGGCATCCTGCTCGACGCGCTCGCCGACGAATACCGCGGTGCCGCGCTCGCGGGCGACGGCGTGACCCTCGTGAAGCTCGCGCCGCTCATCGCCGCCCTCGCGGGCGACGACGGCCTGGCCGGCGCGGCGCGCGAGGTGGTGCAGGTCGCGGCGTGGTTCCCCTGAGCGCCGCGGTGGTCGTGGCCTGCCGTCATGGACTGCCGAGCACCCGCGTGCCCTGGCGGCGCGGCGTCGGCGCCCTCGGCGGCAGCTAACGCCGAGGCTCGGCACCGACCAGCTATCGCTTCTGCTTCGCCATCGCCTTCACGACCGCGTCGGCGGCCGTGACCAGCGAGTTCCTGAAGGCATGGAGCCGATGCTCCGCCGCCGATCCCTTCGCGGCCGGCTGGTTTGGCGCGAAGCTGAACCAGGACATCGACAGCCCGAGGAGGATGACGAACAGGTCCTCGGCGCACGGCTTCGGTGTCGCCCCGAGGTCGTAAGCCGCGGCGAGCTCCTGCACCTTGGCGGTCGCGACGTCGTGCTGCACCTCGTCGGGGAGCTCGAGCTGCCTCCACATCATCATCCGCACGCTCTTCGGATTCTCGACGAGGTGGTCGAAGACCCCGGCGACGAAGGCCGGCAGGTCCGACGGGTCGAAGGGCACGGCGTCGAACGCGATCTGACACCGCTCCTCGAGCACGCTGCGGAACAGGCCCTCTTTGGAGCCGAAATAGGCGTAGATGGCCTGCTTGTTCGCCGAGGCCCGCTCCGCGATGCGGTCCACGCGCGCGCCAGCCAGCCCTCGCTCGGCGAACTCGTCGAGCGCAGCGTCGAGGAGCCTCTTCTTGGTCGCCGCCGAATCGTAGGGCATGGGTGGATCCTTCATGGAGCACACGCCGTGGCGCGCGGCAAGGAGAGCGCACCGCCGACGTGCGAGCCGCAACCTTCGGCCTACCTCGCACGGCTCGCCCGCGGCCGTTCGCCAGGCGCAGCAGCGACGCCGCTCCGCCAGTTGACACGGCCCAGACCGCTCCCTATGATTTAAACCATCCAGTTGGTTTAACACAGAGGCGTGCGCTGGCGAAGGCGATGGCGTCGCGCGGTGTCGAGATTGCAGGCGCGGGCGTCGCAGGAGCGCCACGGGCGCACCCGGCCGCGGCGCGGTGATGACGACGACGCCCAGAGAACGGAAGAAGGGACGGAGCGATGGCGGATCCGCAACAGAACAAGAACGACGACGTCGGCGCGCTCTTCAAGCCATTCGAGCTGAAGGGGCTGAAGCTCAAGAATCGGTTCGTCATGGCGCCCATGACGCGCCAGCGATCGCCGGGCAACGCGCCTGGCGAACCGAACGTCGATTACTACACCCGGCGCGCTGCCGGAGACGTCGGGCTGATCCTGTCGGAAGGAACGGTCGTCGAGCGGCCGGGCAAGCTTCACCTCCGCGACGTCCCCCACTTCTACGGCGAGCGGGCGCTGGACGGCTGGAAAAAGGTCATCGACAGCGTGCACAGGGCAGGAGGGAAGATGGCGCCCCAGCTATGGCACGTCGGGCTCGCGAAGCAGGATCCGAACGGCCACGAGGAGCCCGCGGCCCTGGAAGGCCCGGCGAACATGTCGCGCGACGACGTGCACGCCACCGTGCGGGCCTTCGGCAAGGCGGCGGCCGACGCGAAGCGCCTCGGCTTCGATGCTATCGAGCTCCATGGCGCCCACGGGTACCTCATCGATCAGTTCTTCTACGAGGTGACGAACCAGCGCACGGACGAGTATGGGGGAAAGACCATCGGCGAGAGGAATCGCTTCGCCGTGGAGGTCCTCGAGGCCGTTCGAGAGGCCGTCGGGCCGGAGATGGTGGTGATCCTCCGCCTCTCGCAGTGGAAGATGGGCGCGTACGATCACAAGATCGCGAAGACGCCGAAGGAAATGGAGCAGTGGCTATTGCCGCTCGTAGAGGCGGGCGCCGATGTGCTCCACCTCTCCCAGCGACGCTACTGGGAGCCCGAGTTCGCCGGCTCCGATCTGAACGCCGCGGGATGGGCGAAGAAGATCACCGGCAAGCCCACCATCACCGTGGGGTCGATCGGCCTGTCCGGCGATCTCTTCGGGAACTTCGCAGGCGAGGCCTCCGTACCGCAAGGGCTCGGTGAGCTCGTGCGCCGCTTCGAGCGCGGCGATTTCGATCTCGTCGCCATCGGGCGCCCCCTGCTCAGCGACCCGGCCTGGGTGGAGAAGATCAAGACCGGCCGGACCTCGGAACTGACGGAGTTCACCAAGGAGAGCCTTGGTCGGTACTTTTGAGTCGGACCGTCAATCTATGGAGCTTCCCACAGGAGCTACGGTGTAACGCATGAAGATTGCCATTGTCGGCGCCGGTAGGATTGGAAGCACCTTTGCCTTTCAGCTCGCGCGAGCGGGGCACGAGGTGACGGTGATCGCCCGTGGAGAGCGGCTGGAGCAGCTGCGGCGGGACGAGGCGATCGTGAGCGCCGCGGGGGAGCGCGCGGCGGTGCGCGTGAGCGCTGCGCTCGATACGACGGCAGGGTGGGATCTGGTGCTCGTGACGGTGCTCGCGCACCAGGTGGACGCGGTGCTCCCTGCGCTGGCCGAGAGCGCGGCGAAGTCCGTGATGTTCATGTTCAACACCTTCGAGCCGCTGGGCCGCCTCCGAGATGCGGTGGGCCCGGCGCGCTTCGCCTTCGGCTTCCCTGCGATCCTGGCGACCCTCGAGGACGGCAAGCTGACGTCGAAGGTCGTCACCCGAGGCCTGGTCACCACGGTGACGGACGCGGCCTGGGCGAAGGTCTTCACGGACGCCGGCATTCCCGCCGTCGTGCACTCCGATATGGAGAGCTGGCTGCGCACGCACGCGGCGCTCGTCGCGCCGGCGATGGTGGCTATCATCAAGGCGCACGCGCGAAAGGCAGGCGTGTCGTGGGCAGAGGCGATGACCCTCGCGCGCGCCGTGGAGGAAGGGCTCCGCGTGGTGCGTCGCCTCGGAAACACCATCACGCCGGAGCCGATAGGGACGCTGAGCCGCTTGCCAACGCCGGCGACGGCCGCGCTCCTGTGGGGGCTCAGCAGGGTCGACGCCGTCCGCAAGACGGGCGCCGTCGGGCCTGGCGAGCCGCGCGCGCTGATCGACGCGATGGCCGCCGCGGCGCCGGGTCAAACGCCGACGCTGCTCGCCATCAGGCCCTGAAGAGACCAGAGAGAGCAATTCGACGACCCCGGTACGAGCGGTGCCGGCGGCGGAAAGACCGGGATGATGCGGCTCAGGGCGCCGGGCGCCCCCTCGGCGGGTCGAGCGCGTCGATCTTGCACGTCATCCCGAGCGTGCCCCGCCACGTCATCGAGCGAGATTGGCAGCCGTTCAATCCGCGCCGGCGGAGCGCGGTCGATCCAATGGGCCGCCGCGCATATCGCCGGCACGTGGCGACGCCGAACCGCCATTTGTAACGAATGGCTTGACTCCCGCGGCACGGTGGCCGAAGGGGAGGCGCATGAGCAGTTTACATTTTGTGGGCGGCGAGAAGGGCGGCGTTGGCAAGAGCGTGGTCGCTCGGCTGCTGGCGCAGCTCTTCATTGACCGAGCGCTTCCCTTCACGGCGCTCGACGCGGATCTGTCGCATCGCGCGCTCGCTCGTTATTACGCGGACTACACGCGGAGCGTGGATCTCGATCGGCTCGATAGCGCCGATCAGATCCTGGACAGCGCGCTCGGAGCCGATCGCCTGGTACTCGTCGACCTGCCTGCGCAGAGCCATCGGGCGCTCCAGCGCTGGATCGAGTCGACGGACGTCCTCAACTACGCGCGCGAAATGGGTGTCCAGCTGGTTTCCTGGCACGTCACCGACGGTGGTTTCGATTCGGTATCCTATATCGAGCGGGTCCTCGCGGCGCCGGGCGACGCGCTCCAGCATGTCGTGGTGAAGAACCAAGGGCGCTCGAAGGACTTCAGCCAATTCGACGCGTCCCCCGCGTACCAGCGCCTGCTCGAAGGCGGCGGGCACATCGTGACATTGCCCGAGCTCGACTCGTCGGTGATGTACAAGATCGACCGCTTCGGTTCGAGCTTCTGGGCCGCCATCAACACGAGCGAGGGGCAGCAAGCGCTGTCCGCCTTGGAGCGTCGTCGCGCCAAGCTCTGGTTGGAGCGCGCGCAGGCCGCGCTGGAGGCAGCGTGCAGCTTGCGGCCAGCGACGGAGCGCGTATCTGCCTCGGGCGCGCCGCAGCGTCCCGAGTCGGCGGAACAGCAGCTCGAACCGGCCGCGAGCAACGAATTGGTCGCGACCTGACCAAGGCGCCAGGGGCGCTTGCGATGAATCGGCCAGCGCGAGCGCGGGTTGGATTCCCGCTGTGAGGCGGCTTTCGCTGCGTCACAAGACAGGGGGGAGGTCACGCGTCACGAATCGATCAGCGCGAGACCAGGCGCCCGCTACTGCCCGCCGGGCACGCAGATCGCCGTCGCCGAGCCCGCGCCCATGCACGAGAAGCCCGCCGCGCAGTCGGTGTTCGCCGCGCAGGGGAAGGCGCACTTGCCCACGGCCGTGTTGCACTTGTGTGTGCCGCAGACCATGTCGTTCGTACACGGGAGAGCCAGCGGACCCGGCTGCCCCGTCGTCGCCGGAGCGGTCGTGCCCGGCTGCTGGTACTGCCCGGGTTGCTGGTACTGCCCGGGTTGCTGGTACTGTCCGGGTTGCTGGTACTGACCAGGCTGCTGGTACTGCCCGGGCTGCTGGTATTGCCCAGGCTGCTGGTACCCCTGCTGCTGCTGGTTGTACGCGTTGTACTGCGGATCCGACGGATCCTCGGCGTCTCGGCCCCGGCTGCACGCGGACGTCAGGAGCCCGAGGCCTCCGAGGGCAAGGACGACCGAGGCGGCCGAGCGCGCGCTGGTGAACCACATGGATCGCTTCATCAAGGTCTCCTCGAGATGCGGGGCTCTCCCCGCGTGAGCGACGGGCCGGTGCCGGCCCGCCGCTGAGATCTGAGCCCCGGCCCCCGGAGGAGGAACCGCAGGCCCTTCGCCGGCGAGCGCCGCGTCGCGGGGCCCGCTGGACAGGAGCGTACCCCCGGTCGGCGGCCGCGCGCCCCTCAAAAAGGACGCGCCACCGCGCGCTCACCGCGGAGCCGCATCCTTGCAGCAACGAAACCCTTGCTCGTAGCCGTAGTCCTCTTCCTTGTGGAACCCCACCGTCGGGCGGCAGCGGCCGCGCATGGGGCCCCACCAGCCGCCCTTCAGCCCGCTCCGCTCCGGCGACTTGTGGCCGGGCCGGACGACCCACTCGTTGATGTTGCCGTTGAGATCGTAGACGCCGAACGGCGACACACACGCCGGCATCGAGCCCGCAGGCTTGCGCTGATCGAGCCGCTCGAGCTCCGCCTTGCACTTGGGGTGCCGCATGCACCGCTCGTAGTGGTAGAGCGTGACCTCGCGCTGGCGAAAGGGCCGGTCGATGTTGCACTTGGTCGCGTCGCGGGCGTAGCCGTACGTGTACGGGAGCATCTCCTCGCCCTCGCAGGCGAAGTTGAACTCGTCCTCCGTGCAGAGGCGCTTGCCGACGCCCTCGCACGCCTTGACGGCCTGGCGCCACGAGACGAGCACCGCCGGGAGCTCGCCCTTCCTGTTGGGCCACTCGTAGCGGTCGACGCAGAACCGCATCGGCGCGCGCTTCTTCGAGAGGCACTCGGTCGGCCGCCTGTACTCGAGGCACCGCTCGCTGACGCTGGTCGGGCCCTCGGCCTCGTTGTAGGCCGTCGCCCGTCGCTCCTGGTCCTTCTCGTACTCCTTGTGGTGCTTCAGGCAGATCTGATCGACCACGGGGCAGTAGTCGCCTTCGACGAGGACCATGTCGCCCGGGCACCCCTCGGAGCTGCCGGGCAGCCCCGCGTCCGGAGCGCCGCCGTCGAGGGCTTCCGCTGCGGCGTCCGGCGAGCCGCCGTCGGGGGCTGCCGCTGAGGCGTCCGGCGAGCCGCCGTCGAGGGCCACTGCCGAGGCATCGAGCGCCGCCGCGGCGTACGACATCGCTGCCCCGGCGTCCGGCAGCTCCGCCGGGGTGTACGCCAGCGCCGCCGCGGCGTCCGGCGGCTCTGCCGGGGTGTACGCCAGCGCCGCCGCGGCGTCCGACAGCTCTGCCGCAGCGGCGTCGGGCGGCGCGGGCTCGGCATCCGCAGCGGCGCCGGCGCGCTCGGGCCCCCCGGGCGTCGCGGCGTCGGCCGCCGCAGGCGGCGGGCTGTCGCAGGCGAGGAGCGCGGCCGTGAGGCCGCAGAGGAACGCGAGGCGGACCGCGCAGGGCCCGCTCGGGGCCCTGCGCCGTCGAGGTGGCGCGGCCGGCGGCGCGGCGCGGCGAGGGCGCCGGCTCATCGGCCGGGGGCGGGGATGACCTTGAGCGGCACCCGGGTCCCGCCGCGATCCACCTCGATCTCGACCTCGCGGCCCGGCTCGAGATCGCCGAGCGCGAACATGAAGTCGTGGATGTTGGTGACGGCGTGGGCGCCGATGCGCACGATCACGTCCCCCGCCTGCATGCCGGCGCGGGAGGCCGGCGCGTCGGGCCGCACGCCCGTGAGCTTCACGCCGGGCCCCTGGTACGCGTAGTCCGGCATCGTGCCGAGCGACGCCCGGAAGCCGCCGCGCATGCTGCGGTGCGGGTCGGCGGGCGGATCGGTGAAGGCGAGGCGCGCGTCGCGCCGCGACAGGGCGAGCGCCATCCGCGCCGCGAGCACCGAGCACCGCGAGACGCCCGCGGCGTTGATCTTGTCCGCCGTGTCGCTCGGCCGGTGGTAGTCCTCGTGGACGCCCGTGAACAGGAAGGCGATCGGGACGCGCGACGCCGTGAACGACGCGTGATCGCTCGCGCCGAAGCCCTCGACGCCGAACTGGAGCGTGAGGCCGAGCCCGCGGGCGGCGTCGTCCACGATCAGCTGCCAGTCGGGCGAGGTCCCCAGGCCGTCGACGAGGAGTTTGTCGTCCCGCATCCGGCCGACCATGTCGGCGTTGATCATGGCCACGACCGGCTTCATCCCCGCGAGCGGGGCCGGCGGGTGATCGACGAAGTGGCGCGAGCCGATGGTGCCGAGCTCCTCGGCGCCGAACGCGATGAACAGGAGGTTCCGCGCCGGCCGCTCGGGGAGCGAGGCGAACCGCCGCGCCACCTCCAGGAGCATCGCGGTCCCCGAGGCGTTGTCGTCGGCGCCGGGGTGGACCGCATGCACGCCGGGCGCGCGCGAGAACGACGTGCCCCCGTAGCCGAGGTGATCGTAGTGGGCGCCGATGACGACGTACTCACCGGCGTGCGGCGAGCCGTCCTTCGCCGAGAGCAGGCCGATCACGTTCGACGCCGGCGCCGTCCGCGCGGTGACCTTGGTCGTGATCTCGACCGTCGTGCCGGCGAGCGGCTTCGGCGCGACGGCCTTGGTCGCGGCCGGCTTCACGGCCGCCTGCTTCTCCGGGGCCGCGCCTGCGGGCTTCACCGGCGGCGCGAGCCCGGCCGCCGGGAAGAGCGCGCGGGCCGCGGAGCGCGTGATCACCACGGCCGGGATGCCCATGCTCGCCGCGTCGTCCGGCACCCGCGGGAGCTCGTCGCCCGCCGCGACAAGGATCACCCCGGCGGCCTTGTGCTCGCGGGCGGTGCGGAGTTTGTAACGGACGCTGCCGAAGTCGCGGAGCGCGTCCGCCGGCCGCGCAGGATGATGAGGATCGTCGGGCGCAGCGCCGCCGTGCGCTGCACCGGCATGAGCTGCACCCCCGTGCGGACCCGCGGGCGCAGCGCCGCCGTGCGGACTGGCAGGGGCGGCGCCGTGCGGACCCGCGGGCGCAGCGACGCCGTGCGGACTGGCAGGGGCGGCGCCGTGCGGACCCGCGGGCGCAGCGACGCCGTGCGGACTGGCAGGGGCGGCGCTCTGCGGACCCGCGGGCGCAGCGACGCCGTGCGCGCCGGCGTGCGCCGCTCCACCCGAGCCGCCGTCCAGCGTGGGCACGCCGTCGAGCACGATCGCGATCTTCCCCTCGATCTCC
The DNA here is from genome assembly GCF_051521375.1 of Sorangium sp. So ce693. Lineage (NCBI taxonomy): Bacteria > Pseudomonadati > Myxococcota > Polyangiales > Polyangiaceae > Sorangium > Sorangium sp. So ce693. Next base: position 13,006,549 of record NZ_CP150347.1, on the reverse strand, counting down.
CGGCCGGCGTAGTCGTCCCAGGAGAGCGCCGGCGCGGTCACTCCATGGCCGACGAGCACCGCGGCCCCGGACACCGTGCCGCTCGCGCTCCCGTCGGCCGTGACCAGCTTGCCGGCCTCGACGCTCTGCTTCCGGCCCGCGCGCTGCACCGCGAGGGCCGCGGGCGCCACGTCGGCGCCGACCCGCGCGTCGAACACCTGCCGGTACGCCTTCGCGTCGCTCCCCGGCCCGCCCAGCGGCGAGAGCTTGAGCTCGGCGAACCGGCGCGCGATGAACTCGGCCGCCAGATCGGCGCCGGGCTCGCCGGTCCCGCGCCCCGCGAGCTCGGGCGACGCGAGGTACGCGACGTCCGCCGCGATCCGCGCCTCCGCGGCGGGATCGAGATCGATCGAGGCCGGCGCGGCGGGCGCCGGCGCGGCCGGCTTCGAGGCCGGCGGCGCGGCAGGCTGGCGAGGCGGCGCTGCCGGCGGAGCGCACGCGGCGACCGCGGCAAGGAGGCCGGCGGCGAGGCCGCGGCGAAGACCCCATGCGCGGGACGACAGCGGGGCCGCGGCGCGCCGGGCGCTCACCACGGCGACGCCTTCTGCGCCGCGCGGACCAGCTCGAGCGCGCGACGGCCGATGTACTCCTCCACGTCGGCGGGCGCGATGTGGCGGTCCTTCGCGAAATCGAACTCGCGCGGCTTGCCGTCGCCGAACGTCACCCGGACGATCGCGGACTCCCGCAGGAGCTCCAGGGAGAGGCTGAAATCGCCGAGCGCGAGCCGGTGCTTGTCCTGCTCCTGGGTGAGCACGATGGACTGCCCCTTCTCCTGCAGCCTCTCGTGCGCGAACTTCAGCGACTCGGCCCCCAGCGACACGGCCGACTCCGCGGCCGCGAGCGCCTCGGCGACCCGCTTCTTGTGCCGCGCGAGCTCCTCGGCCTCGCGCTCCGCCTTCGATTTCACGGCTTCGATGAGCTCATCACGCCAGGTAGGCACAGTGCACCTCGGCGCGAACACTCTTCCGAAACGTGCGTTTTGTCCAGCCCGACACGCGCCGGTCACCCGGCCCCCCTGGCCAGACCGACGCGCGCCGGAGACGGAAATGGGCGCGCTGCCAGCACAAAAACAGGAAGCCCGGGAGCTCCGGAGAGGACGACCTCCTCTCGTGCGCTCCCGGGCTCCCCGCCCCTGCATCGCGCGCCGGGGCTTCGTGCGCGGGCGCGGTCCGCGAGATCGGCCGCGCCGCGCCGCGCGCCGCTACTGCGTGTCGTCGCCCCCGGCCTTCGCCGGGGCGAACTTGCTCAGGTCCTCGGCCACGGTGGCCTTCGGGTTCATGAGCTCGTGGAACGCGCGCTTCGCGAGCGCGCCGGTCTCGCCCTGCTCGTGCCGCAGCGCCATGAGCACGCCCTTCTCCTTCATGAACTTGAGCGTGTCGATCGCGCCCTTCTTCTTCGCGCCGTCGCCGCTCTTGGCCTCCTGGTAGAGCCGGTAGCGCAGCACGACGCGCGTCTCCGAGTGCGGGCCGTTGTCGTACTTCAGGTTGTCGAACTGGGCCTGGAGCCGCTGCCGCGCCCACTCCTGCGGCGCGTCGGCGACCTTCACCCGCGTGATCGCCTCGGCGTTCGCGACGTACCGGTAGAGGTTGCCGCGCTTGAAGTCCTCGTCCGACCAGTAGCCGAAGGCGCGGTAGTAGTGGTCCTTCAGGTCGTCGAGCGCGGACTTGTCGAAGTCGGCGTACATCGCGATCGTCCGCGCCGCGGTGTCGCTCGTGCCGCCGAGGATGAGCGCGAGCGCCGCTGCGTTCCGGACCTCGACGTCCTTCAGCTTCTCGAACAGCTGCCCCTGCACCGCCTCGTCGAAGCCGCCGATGCCGATGGCGCGCGCGATGGCCATGCGCACCCCGGGGTCGACGTCGGCCGCGAGGAGTGAGACGAGCTCGGCGGCCGCGCCGGGCACCGGCCGGAGCGCGAGCGACGACGCGTAGCAGGCGCCGATGAGCTGCTTGCGCGGCTCCTTCTTGCTCGCGAACTCCTTCGCCTTCTTCGCCACCTCGATCATCGTCTTGTCGTCGGCGCACCAGGCGACGGCCTCGCAAGCGGCCTGGCGGGCCTCCTCGTGCCACGTCTCGTCCTCGATGAGCTTCGTCAGCCTCTCCACCGCGCGCGGATCGCCCCACTCGGCGAGCCCCTGCGACGCGCCGTAGGCGACCGCGCGGAGCGCCATCCCCAGCATCGCGAGCCCCGCGCCCTGGAGCGCGTCCTGGGTGATGTCCAGCTTCGGGTCCTTCTTGCGGTTGAACTGATCGAGGAGCTTCGGGTACGAGGGCTCGTCCTTCATGCGCCCGATGTACCGGAGCGCGCTCTGCGCGGTCTCGAAGGCCGCGGGGAACGGCGGCTGCTGCCCCTCCTTGGGGAGCGGATCCGTCGGGAAGGCCCAGTCGCGCATGTCCTTCAGGATCTTCTCGGAGCGGACCGTGGCGAGGAAGCGCAGGCCGTTCGCGTGCGGCTGCGGGCGATCCTTGAGCCACAGGATGACCGGGGCCTCGGCCGCGGCCTTGAGCTCGGCGGCCTTGTCCGCGTGGATCACGGCGAGATCGGCGAGCATGCGGGCGCCGACGACGCGCGGCAGATCGGTGCGCGACAGGTGCCCGCCCTCGTCCGCCTCCCAGAACTTCTCGAGCTTGTAGAGCTTGAGCGGGTCGGCCAGCATCCGCTCGCCGATGAACTTGGCGGCGCGGATGTCGCCGACCTCGGCGAGCCGCGTCCCCGCCTCGCCCTGCCAGTGCAGCGGCGGCTTCCTGGCCTCGATCCACTTCACGAGCGGGTCGGCCGCCCGAGGATCGGCGAGCTCGCGCAGCATCTCCATGATCTGCTTCGTCTGGAACCAGGTCGTCTCCTCGGGATCCTGCTTCACGCTGTCGAGCGCGAGGACGAGCCCCTCGCCGCCGATGCCGTCGCGCAGCGCCTCGAGGAAGCGCTGGCGGCTGGTCTTGTCGGCGTTCGCGAGGGCCTCGAGGAGCGGGGCGCGCGCCGTCTCGTCGCCGATCCTCCCGAGGCCGTTCGCGGCCTCGCGCGCGACCTCGACGTCCTTGTCCTTCACGAGCGTGATGAGCGCGCTCGTCCACTTGGGCTCGGCGTTGCGCGACAGGACGGTCGCGACCAGCTGCCGCACCGACGAGCTCTCGTCGGTCGCGAGCTTCGAGAGCTCCTCGAGCGACACGAGGCCGGCGAGCTTCTCGGGGTCGAAGGCGATGCCGCCGCCGAGCCGCTCGACCTTCGAGAGGAACCCCTTCCTGTACTGGTCCATCGCGTCCTTGAACGCGGCGGGCTCCTTCAGCTCGACGAGGGCCCAGACGATCTGGGGCCGGTCGCTCTCGTCCGCGACCTTGAGCGCCTCGAGCAGCGCGTGCTTGGCGCCGTCGGCCTTGGGCGAGCCGTAGTACGCGAGCACCTGCGCGGCGACGCCCTTCACGCGGTGGTCCGAGAGCGCGAGCGCGTTCTGCGCGTGCGTGACGCCCTCCGGGTCGTCGGCCCACGCGAGCTGCATGAGCGCCTCCTGCTGGAGCGACAGCTCGGAGCTCGCGGCGGCCCACTTGCGCCACAGGGGCAGCTGGTCCTTCTTGGGCAGGACGAAGATGTTCTTCTTCTCCTTGGAGACGGCGTCGACCGTCATCTTCTGGCCGTCCTGCTTGACGCCGAGCCAGATGGCGCCCGCGGCGCCGAGCGCGACGACGAGGCCGACCACGATCGACACGGGGCTGAACCGGCCGCGCTTGAAGTTGCCGTCGTCCGCGAAGCCGCCGCCCGCGGGCGCCGGCGGGGCGCCGGGCAGATCGTTGTCATCGGGGGGCCACTTGGCCGCCTGCTTGGCCGGAAGGGGCCCCGGCGGCGGGCGCCGTCCGCGCGGCCCCGCGGGATTCTCTCGTGAAAGATTCGGACGATCGAGCATGGTTCCTCCAGCGCGCGGGCGACGACGTGACCCGAACGGCGGTGGCATCGCGCGGCGTGCCGCGCTGCGCCCCCGACCCCTCCCGGAAGCGGCGGCGTCGCGCGGCGTGCCGCGCTGCGCCCCCGACCCCGGGCCAGGCGGCGAAGCGCCCGGCCGGTCGAGGCGCCGGACCGTACCAGAGCCGCTCGGACGTAGGCCCAAAGATTTGCTATGAAGCCCAGGGCCCGTATGGCCGAACCCCAGCCCAATTCCGGCAAGATTCTCTATCCTGCAGTCGCGTTGCTCATCGCCCTGAGCGCGCTCTTCGGACTTGTGATCCTGCCGCGCCTCGCCCCCGGGGTCGGGGGCATGGTCGGCGCGGAGGCCCCCGACGTGACGCTGCCGGTCGCGGCCAACGGCGAGCCCGGCGCGCGCATGCAGATCGCCGAGCTGAAGGGCCAGCCGGTGATCCTGGACTTCTGGGCCACGTGGTGCGGTCCCTGCGCGGTCCAGGCGCCGATCCTCGACCGGATCGCGCGCCGCTACGAGAAGAAGGGGCTCGTGGTGCTCGGCATCAACGTGGACGACCCGCCCCAGGTGGCCAGCCAGTACGCCGTCAAGAAGGGCCTCTCGTATCCGATCCTCATCGACGACGCGAAGGAGGCCTCGGCTCGTTACGGGGTGGACAAGCTGCCGAGCCTCGTGGTGATCGACCGGCAGGGGAAGGTCGCGGCCTACCTGACGGGCGTCGTCGACGAGGCGAGCCTCTCCGAGATCATCGCGGCCGCCCTCTGATCTCGCTCCACGTGCCCCTCTCGCTCCACGTGCCCCCTCCCTCCCGTCCCTTGCACCTCGTGCTGGCGGCGCTCGCCGCCGCCTCGCCCGCCTGCTCCCGCGGCGACGCCGATCGCGGCCGCGACGCCGGCGCGCCGCCTTCGGCCAGCGCCTCCGCGCCGCCTTCGGGCCCGGCGGCCTCCGCCCCGGAGGCGCCTGCCCCACGGGCCTCCGGCGAGGCCGGCGCGCCCGATGCGGCCGGCGGCGACGCTGGCGCGCCCGGGGCGGTCGGGGATCCGATGGCGATCCACTACGAGGCGCGCGAGGATCTGGTGCGGCTCTTCTCGCTGAAGGAGTTCTCGGAGCGAGAGCGGAAGTTCAAGAACCCCGAGCTCTTCCTGGAGAAGAACTTCGGCGGCGGCTCGCCTGCCCGGCTCAACCAGGGCAACAAGGAGCTCGCGCGGCACACGCGATCGAAGGAGCAGTGCCTCGAGGGCCTCCGGGGCGTCGTCCTCCAGACGGAGGAGCAGCGCGCCCGCTGCGGCGGCCAGGAGAACATGGTGCCGGTGTACCGGCGCGGGAAGCCGGCGTCGGCCGAGTTCTGCATCGACATCTTCGAGTTCCCCAACAAGCCGTGCGAGCTGCCGATGGTATGGGCGAGCCCGACGCAGGCGGCGACCGTGTGCAGCCTGCAGGGCAAGCGCCTCTGCACCGAGGACGAGTGGAGCCTCGCGTGCCGTGGCGATCCAGAGGGCGGCAAGCCGAGGACGTACGCTTACGGCGACGAGCTCGATCTCGCCATCTGCCACACGCAGACGCCGCACCGAGACATCGACGGCAAGCCGTGCGACGGCGACACCGCGCGCTCCGCCTACCAGACCTGCGCGACCGACACCGAGCCTGCGGGGTCCTTCCCCGCGTGCCGCTCGCGGTTCGGGGTGTTCGATCAGCACGGCAACGTGGCCGAGATCATGACCCGCCGCGACCGCGACGACGGCAAGCTGTACAGCCAGCTCAAGGGGAGCGCCTGGTTCTACGTCGAGGTCGCCCGCGAGCACGACGCCCCGAGGCCGAAGGGCCGGGAGACCTACCCCGATCACTGCGCCTACAGCCCGCGCTGGCACGTCGAGCCGATGGAGGACGCGTGGCACGCGAATTACCACCTCGGGCTGAGGTGCTGTAAGACGATCCGCTGACGCGCCCCGCCCTGCGCGCGGCTGGCTCGCGCCAGCGTGCCGCCGGCGCGATCTTCCACCAGGCGGGTGGAGCACACCCGCGGGGTTGCGCCTGGCATCGTCGGGGCCGTCGACCTCCGCGGCGCGCGGCAGAGTGTCCGTGCGTCATCCGCCCGACGCCTTACCGGCGCGGTGCGGGACCGCCCGCCCCGCGAAGGGTTATACGACCTGCAGGGTCGGCTTTCCTCGCTTGCGCACGGCTTCCGGGACCTGCCCGAACTGCTCGCCATCCAGGTGAAGCCAGGAAAGCTTCGGTAGAGTCCATATCTCTTTGGGCAGAACCGAGAAGGGGTTGTCGACAACCCAGAGCTCGACGAGCTCCTTCATCTGCCCCACTTCCCGTGGCAAAAGCTTCAGCTGATTGCCGCTCAGCTCCAGCTTGCGCAGCCTCGGGAGGGCGAAGAGCTCCATCGGCAGTCGCTCAAGCTTGTTGAAGCCGATATCGAGCTCCTCGAGCGCGATGAGCGTGGAGATCGAGGCCGGAACGTCCTTGATGGCGTTGTCGCTCGCGTTCAAGCTACGCAGGCTGGTCAGGCCGCACAGCTCCGAGGGGAACCACTTCAGCTGATTCCGGCTCAGATCCAGCTTCGCGAGCTGGTCGAGCCCGACGAGCGACGGCGTTAGCTGTCTCAACGCGTTGCGGGACAGGTCGAGCTCCTCCAGCGTGGTGAGGGTCCCGATCTCCTCGGGCAGATCGTCCAGGCCCAGCGCGCGAAGATTGAGCGTCTTGCTCCCTTGATCCGCGGCGGCGGAGATCCGCTTGAGCGCGTCATTCACGGCGCCCTCTCGATCCAAGGGACCACCGGAGGATGATGCGCGTCTCGCAGCCCTCTTCATTTCTTCCTCTCGTTCTTCTGTTGCTGGCGCAGCTTTTCATAGGTGGCATCCGACTTACTGCTGAATGCGACACCATAATATCCCTGTGTCGTCGCGGCCTTCGGGTTGGCAGCAGCACCCAAGTCGTGGTCGTATCCTGTAGCGACCTCCTTGCCCGCCGTCCCCTTCCCCTTGACCTTGCACGAGCCGTTTGTGTTGCCCTTGTAGGTGACCTTGTTTTGCACCCCCTCTGGCTGCTCCCACATGTACTCCACAGTCGAGTTCGCGTCGGCCGCCGCGCGCATCAGCGCCGCATGACAGGTGGGGCACGGCGGGAACTTGCCTTCGAGCTTGTACTTGCGCTGCCGGCGCGGTAGTTCCCGCGCTTGCTGCGTCTTTCCGAACGCAAGCAATTCCTGGGCGAATTTCTGCTCGCCACATCCGTTGTTGCGCGGATTGAGGCCTGCCGGGGGAGCGTTCAGCCCCGGCGATGTCACGCCGCCGGACGGGAATCCGCCCGGGTTGCCCGCGAAGTTCTGGAACGCCGCCGGCGCACCTGTCAGCTGGGCGATGACCAGCCCCAGAGGGTCAGGCCAGCCGATCGGATTGGGGCCGTAGGTGAACAGGTTGAGCCCACCGAAGTAGCCGATGGGGTCAGGGCTGATGTACCTGCCAATCTCAGGGTCGTAGTAGCGATAGCGATTGTAGTGAAGACCGGTCTCGGCATCATCGTACTGGCCGGGATGACGAAATTGCGTCGTCTCCTTCGAGCCGGGAGCAGGCCGCGCCTTCCCGAAGACGGAGCGCTCGAGCCTCCCCAGCAACCGACCGGTCGCATCGATCAGATCCGTCGGCGCGCCAATGACGTCCTCTACATAGTAGACCCACGCGCCGCCTGCGGTGTCGCGGTGCCCGAGCGGCATCGGGTCATCGGAGTCCTCGAACAGGTATGTGCGGACAGACTCCGGCACCCCAGAATCACTGATCTTCACCTCGTGGATCAATGACATGAGGTCCCAGACATAGTGGTATCGAGCAGTGACGCGCCCATACCTTAGTGTGCGCTTGGCGACGCGACGCGCGAACGCGTCGTACAGGAACTCCACGCGCAGTCCGTCGGGACGATCGACGCTCTCCAGAAGACCATACGCGTTCCAGCTGTAGCGCCATGTCTCCAGCGTCGGAGATGCCGGGCTTCGCACCGTCTTCTTGATGAGGTAGCCCCGCGCGTCGTAGGTGTACTGGGTGTTCCCACGCGCCGTGAGGACGTTGCCCTGCGCGTAGCTGCGCTCGAGACCGCGGGCGCCGATCTCGTTGTAATTAGAGCACGGATCGACGTGAAACGTTTCCCGCGTTCCATCGGCACGCTGCCTGCAAACGAGTCGCTTTCTGGCGTCGTACTCGAACACATCGGACAGGCCGCCCGCGGTGGACATGCTACGGAGCTCGTCAACAGCGGTGTACTCGTAGCGGTGATCGACCATATCTGCGCGACCGACCCCGATCCACTCCGGCTCATCGCTTCGTTGACCGTCCTGCAGCCTCTCGACGTGGCGGCGCCGCAGGCGGTTGGCGGCGTCTCGTGCGTCGAGAATGGCTCCGCCGCCGGCGAGATCGATGCGCTGAATGGAGCCGAGCGGGCTTCGCGTGATAGACAGGACGCGACCGTCGCGGTCCTCCAGCGCTGCGACGCGACCGTTCGCGTCTCGCTTCACGCGCAACTCGTGGCCGAGCGACGTCCGAAGCGCCAAACGATCTCCGGCTTCGTTGCGCCAGCTCTGAACGACGTAGGTCGTCCCTTCCACGGTGATGGATTCCTTGGTAATCCGGCCCGCCGTGTCACGCTCGAACGTGAGCTCGACCTCCGCGGAGGACGCGAACATCAGCTCGCCGCGCGGGTCATACTCGAAGCGCCGCGCGGAGTTGTCGTGTGCAACGTGCTCCAGGATCTGCCCCGCCGGACTGAGCTTCAGTTCATGCAGACCGTCGCCTTCGTCGTATCCCGTGATGCGCCCGAGCAGATCCCGTTGGTAGCGGACGCTCGCGCCATGAAACTGGCGCTCCGAGGAGAGGTTCCCGTCTGCCAGGTACGAGCGCTCGGATTTCTCGCCTCGCTCGTTCAGATGGTACAGCAGCCATCCCTCGCGGTTGTAGAACGCGCGCAACTCGGAGCCATCTGGATGCACGACGCGCGTGAGCCAATTCAACCCACCGTATTCATACGTCGTCGTGCTGCCGTTCGGCTCGGTGGTTGCGACCAGGTTGCCCATCCCGTCATAGCAACAACTCGTGGTTCGGCCGAGCTGATCCACGATGTGCGTCACCCGCCCCGATCGGGTGTAGCGCAGATGTATTTCGTGACCGAGCGGATTCACGATCCGAAGCAGGCGTCCCCAGTAGTCGTACGTGAACTGGTAACGCGCCCCGTTCGGAAACGTACGAGCGGTGCAGTTCCCGTGATAGTCGTACTCGAACAGATGCCGCCCACCGCGTTCATCGATGACCTCACGCGCGAGACCTCGTTCAACATGACTGAACTGAATCAACCCATTTACCTGATCGCGCATCAAGACGACTTCGCCGAAGCGGTCGCGGTGAATCGTCGTGCTGCCTCCGGCGGGGTCGACGATCTCGATTTCTCGGCCTAGCGTGTCGCGCCGGACGTGGAGGACTTGGGCATCGGGATTCGTTTCCATCCCAATCTCATCCATCTCATCGTATTTCCAAATCCACGTCGCCCCTGTCGGATCGGTGAGCGAAATCATGCGTTCTCGCTCGTCGAAGACACGCGCCGTAACTCCGCCTCGAGCGTTCACGGCTTTGCCGATTTCATCGGCAGGACCACGAAAAAATCGCTGCAGCCGCACAGAATCGACAACCTCGGTGTAGTCGCCATCATATACAAATCGACAATGATAGATACCTTTCGCTGGGTGCCCGTCACGTAGGACAGGCGGCGCTTCGGAAGCCAGCGCGGCATCGGCGTGTCCCGGATAGTTTCCCCAGGTCTCGATGCAGCTACCCTCGTCGTCGTAGACGAAGTGAAAAACGATCCCGCTCGGATATTCGAGGCGCTGTAGGCGATGATGTTCGTCGTACCCGTAGCGGGTCGAGTAACCATCGGCGTCGATGGCCTCGATCAGGTCGCCATGAGCATTGTAGTCGAAGCGGGCGAAGATGAGCGAGTCCCCGTTCGGATCTGGCACGGCGATCGAGCGGATTCGACCCTCCTGGGTGCTGTGGAAGACGATGGTGCGCCCTGCCGAGTCCATAACGCATACCAGGCGCCCGGCCTCATAGTTCAGACGCAGCCAGCCACGGGCTCGATAATTGACCGCGACCAGCCTGTATACGGCGGACGTCGGCTCTGTCTTGGCGAAGTGATGGATGAACTCGTTGCCGGGCCGTACCGCATAGCCCATCTCAGTGCGTAGAATCCCCCAAGGCCCGACAGACGCCTGCTCGCCAGTGCCGTCCAGCGCCGGAAGGGTCTCCACGCCGCCGTCGCCTGACCGCAGAACGAGTCCGCGTCGGGTCTCTTCCAGCGTCCAGGCCAAGCTATGTCTCCAGCCGAATCCCAGTCCTACGTCCTCGTCGCGTCGAGCAGAGGAATATGCACGGGTGATATCGAGGTTGAAGAACCCCGGCAAGAAGAGGTCCGTCTCAGGGCTTGTGAAGACCTCTCCCGAAATGACGTCGACGGGATCTCCTCTGGAGATACTTCGGCTGCAGTTGGTGCATCCGCCGTTCGCGCCGGGGCTGCATCCTTTTGCGTCCTTGCCACCACCGCTGGCATCTCCCTTGCCATTCTTACCGCCTGCGCCTCGCTTCCCGCCACGCCCTCGCCCACCTTTTCCGCGGCCTCCGCCGCCTCCTCCGCCTCCACCAGCGATGAAGACGCCCGGGTTCATGCCGGGAATTGCGGGGATATTGGGTACGGGTGCGGTGCGTGCCATCGCTGTGTTTCCGGGATATCCGTGGTAGGCGGATCGTCGCACTCATGCTAATCAGGCCAGCGCAGCGACGCGACAACAAAACAAATAATGCATTCTCCTGAGGACGGAAGCCGCCTGCTCGTGGCGGAGGCACCGGCCCCGCCGCCCTGCCCAGCACAGGAGCGCCGCCCTCGACTGGGTCCTCACGTTCAGCGACATCAACATGCTCGTGGACATGGGGGACGCGAGCGCACGGAGGCCGATTGCCGCGCGCTGCTCGAGGCAGCGGCGCTCGGCGTGACGTGCGTGCGCTAGACGCCGAGCTTCTTCCGGATCTTCGAGGCGGTCCGGGCCTGAGCCCCCTCGCGAGGGCGACCCGTCCCGTTGCCGAGGCGCACCGCGATGATCTCCGCCAAAGGCTTCCAGAGACTCGCGCTGTCGCTGCCCGAGGCCGAGGAGCACGATGCCACCTCGGGCTGAGGTGCTGCAAGACGATCCGCTGACGCGCCCCGCCCCCGCGCGCGCGGCCCGCCCCGCGCGCGCGGCCCGCCCCGCGCGCGCGGCTGGCTCACGCCCGCGTCGACGTGTACCCTTCTCCCGCGATGGCGATGCAATCGCTGGCGCCTCGTGCACGGATCGCCCGCGGCAACTCCGGTGAGGGCCGCTGGGAGATCGCGACGCGGCCCCCGGCGCCGCACCTCCGGCCTTACATCCGCGACTACAGCGGCTACACGGAGGAGACGCCCGGGCCGCTGCGGCGGCGAGAGCTCCCGGCGCCGCAGATCGTCGTGATCATCGAGTTCGGACCGCCGCTGCGCGTGTTCGACGCGGGGAGCGATCGCCGTCATTCCTCGCACCCCGGCGGCTTCGTCGCGGGCCTCGACGCCAGCTTCACGATCACCGAGCACGACGGGTTCCAGTGCGGGCTCCAGGTGAACCTCACCCCGATCGGGGCGCGGCTCTTCTTCGGCGTGCCCATGGAGGAGCTGACCGGGCGCGTGATCTCGGCGCGCGATCTGCTCCCCAGGAAGCACGCCCGGCTGGCGGAGCGCCTCGAGGAGCTCCCGACCTGGGACGCGCGCTTCGACCTGATCGAGCGGGCGCTCGGCGAGCGCGTGGGCGAGGCGCGGATCGAGGTCGGCGTGGTCTCCTGGGCGTTCCGCCGGATCGAGGAGCGCGGGGGCGCGGTCGACATGCGCACCCTCGCGCGCGAGCTCGGCTACAGCCAGAAGCACGTGATCGGCCTGTTCCGCGAGCACGTGGGCGTCCCGCCCAAGCTCCTCGCGCGGCTCGTGCGCTTCGACCGGCTGGTGCGGCACCTCAAGACGGGCGCCACGGGGACCTGGGCGGAGCTCGCCCAGCAGTTCGGCTACTACGACCAGGCGCACCTCGCGCGCGACGTGAAGCAGTTCAGCGGGACGACCCCGACCCGGACGCGCGCGGCGCTCATCGACGTCGCCGGCATGAGCCCCTGATCCCTCGGCCAGCGCCGAGATCACCCGCGTTGGAGTCGACGGCCGACTCCTCACCCGCGCTCGGGGCGCCGATCCCGGCCCCGCATCGGGTCTCGAATGCGGCGGGGGCGCGGCGGCTGCGGCTCAACCGTCTCGTCGTCGCGCCCGAGCCAGGACAGCGCCGAGCGCCGACCCGAGCACCGCGCCCAGCAGCAGGCCGAGCCGGCCCGTCGCCTCGTAGCCCCGTAGCCCCCCTGATTCGAAGCCGGTCGCGAAGTTGCCTCCGAAGAGCGCTCCCAGGAGCAGCCCCAGGAGAGCCCCCGCCGCGGCTCCGAGCGCTGCGCCCATCGTCACCCGACTCACCCGTCCCATGGCGCGCAGCCTAGCGTCTTCGGGCGTGTGGTGAAGGGCCAAGGCCACCGTTCTTCGGGGCTCCGGGCGTCGCGCGCGCCGGGGTGGGACGTGGGACTTCCGATACGCGGCCCGGGCGGCGCTCGCGTGGAAAAAAGCTGCGCGCGCCGTTCGGGGAGGAAAGGAATCCTCTCATCGAACGTAGACCGATCTGAGCAGCGCAGTCGCCCGGAAGGCGCCCGCGCCCGGCGCTTCCAGGCGCTGTGGCGTCGCCTGGAGGGCGGCGCGGGTGTGCTCAAGGTGAACGTCCTCGTTCAAGGAGATCTCGACATGACACGGATGAAGCTTCTCGGGTTTCTGATGGCTGGTCTCGCGCTCGTGGCTTGCGGCGGTGATGAGGGTGATGGAGATGGCGGTAGCGGGAGCGACATCGAAGGCAAGCAGCTCGGCGCGCTGACGGCCGAGGAGGCCGACGGCCTCTGCGACGACCTCCGCGCGCAGACCGATACGATCTCGAAGGAGGACGAGTGCGAGGCCGAGGGGGTGGTTGGCTCGTTGTTCGGAATCGAGTGCGAGACTACCAAGCAGGCCTGCATGAGCGCTGCGGAGGAGTCCGAGGTGACGGGCGAGCTCGATTCGTGTGGAGCGTCCGAGTTCACCGGCTGCACCGCCACGGTCGCGGAGGTCAGGGCCTGCGTGGGCGCCATGGTAGGCACCATCAAAGCGCTCACGTGCGAATCGACGCTCGCCGACATCGCGCAGAAGCCGGCGGCGTGCGCCGCGCTCGAAGAGAAGTGCCCGGCGTTCTTCGAGGGAGAGGAAGAGGAAGACGAGAGCGCGGGCGAAGGCTCCTGAGCGGAGCGCCCGCCCCGCCGCGCGGCTCGGCTCGGCGATCGCGCGCGGCCGGGCTCGCGCCGGAGGCCGCTGCCTATTTTGTCTCCAGCAGGAAGAAAGATGGAACCGCGGTCGTAGTAGGTCCGGCCCGCGCGCCTGCCCGGTCGACGATGCAGCCCGCTCGCTTCCTTCGGCGGAGCCGTCCTCGAGCGTCGCGCGGACACGCTGGTGAACATTCTCGATGAGGGAGCGCTCGATGACACGGATGAAGCTTCTTGGATTGCTGATGGCTGGCCTCGCGCTCGCGGCATGCGGGGGCGACGACGACGGGGGCAACGGGGACACCGGGAGCCAGAGCGGAGGTGACCTCGACGGCAAGCAGCTCGGCCAGCTGACGGCCGCGGACTCCCAGGCGGTGTGCCAGGATCTCGCCGCGTCGATCAACGTCACGAAGGAAGACCTGTGCGAGGTCGCCGGCGCGTTCGCCGGCGCGTTCGGGGGTGACTGCGAGGCCACCAAGGCCGAGTGCATGAGCGCACCGGAGCAGCCCTCGCAGGGCGACGGCGGGTGCTCCACCGAGGGCTTCGCGGGCTGTACCGCGACGGTGGCGGAGTACAAGGCGTGCATGAAGGCCCAGGCCGACGCCGTCAAGGAGATCACGTGTGCAACGGCGCCCGACACCTCCGGGGAGCCCCCGGCAGGGTGCGCGGCGCTCACCGAGAAGTGCCCGGATATCGTCGGCACCGGGGAGACCGACGGCGAGGGCTAGCGCCCCGCTGACCGTTCGTCCTCTGGCGCCACGACATCGAAGCGCGCGATGAGCGCCACGACGTCGGCCAGTGACGGCCCGGGGCCCTTGGCCTCGCCGCCATCGCGGTGAAGCTCCCTGTCCGGAGCCGCGCCCGTTACGCCTCCTTCCCGACCAGGCCATGACATGCGGTGGGCCGAGCACCACCACGAGCCGCACGCGACCGGCTTGCCTCGAGCGCCATCCCGCGCTGTCGCCGATCTGCTCTTCACCGACGAGAGGGTCGACCGCGTGGCACGCAAGGCCGACGTGGCGATCCGGATGGGGGCGCTGCCCGACAGCGCGGAGCGCCGGTATCGTCGAGGCGACAGGGGCGCCTGCGGGTCCTGAACGGCCAGGAACGCACCTTCCTTGTCAAGGAGAGCTCGAATGAGACGGATGACGCTTCTCGGGGTCCTGGCGGCTGGGCTCGCGCTCGCGGCCTGCGGTGACGATGGGGGCGAGACCGCGATCGCCCTCGACGAGAGCCTGCAGCTCGGCGAGCTGACGAGCGAAGAGGCCAGCCAGGTGTGCGACGATCTCAAACAGCCGATGAAGCTCGCGAAAGCAGACCAGTGCGATCTCGTCGGACTGCTCAACTCCCGCGAGATAGAGGCCTGCGTGGCCATCTGGCGGCAGTGCCTTATCTCTCCAGGTGAACCTCTGACGTCGAGCAGGTGCTTCACGTACGAGTTCGAGGGGTGCGCCGTCACGGTTGCGGAGGCCAAGACATGCCTGATCGCCATGGCCGGCACCCTCAAGGAGCTCTCGTGCGGGTCCGACTTCGACCTCTTGCAGCCACCTGAGGAGTGCGCGGGCGTCCGCGCGATGTGCCCGTCGATCCTCGAAAACGGCGAAGGCTTCTGAGGTCGCCCCTCGCCCCGCTCACCGGCCGCTCTCGATCTCGCGGCACGCCCTGCGCCTCGCATCTTACATCGTCGCACCTGGAGCGGCCCGCGCCTGGATCTGCGCCGGCCAAGCATGCCGGACCTTGACAGGTGACCATTTGGTAACATATCAAGGGGGTGACGGACGACGATCGCGTCTTCAAGGCGCTGGCCGATCCCACCCGGCGCTCTCTCCTCGACCGGCTCTTCGCGCGTGACGGCCTCACGCTCACGGAGCTCGAGTCCGAGCTCGAGATGTCGCGGTTCGGCGTGATGAAGCACCTTCGTGTGCTCGAAGCCGCGGGGCTCGTCGTCACGGTTCGATCGGGCCGGAAGAAGCTTCACTACCTGAACCCGGTCCCCATTCGCCAGATCCACGATCGTTGGATCGACAAGTACACGGAGGGGCGCATTTCGGCGCTCGTCGATCTGAAGAAGCAGCTGGAGGAGAACAATGACGACGAAGAGTGAGAAGCCGGTCCACGTCTACCGAGTCCACATCAAGGCGACGCCCCAGGCCGTCTGGGATGCGATCACGAAGCCCGAGTGGATCGAGAAATACGGTTACTGCGCCCGCGCGGAGTACGATCTGCGCCCCGGCGGGAAATACCAGGCGTTCGCGAACGCGGAGATGTCCCAGCACGGCGGCCCCAAGGTCATCATCGATGGAGAGGTCATCGAGGCCGACCCTCCGCGAAGGCTCGTTCAGACGTGGCGCATCCTCTGGGATCCCGAGATGAAGGAGGAAGGCTTCAGGCGACTGACCTGGGAGATCGAGGTGAGCCCCTACGGCATCACGTCGCTGACCGTGACCCACGAGGTCGGCGACGCGCCCAAGACGGCTGCCATCACCTCGGGCGCGATCAAGGAAGCCGGCGGAGGCTGGAGCTACATCCTGAGCGATCTGAAGACGCTGCTCGAGACAGGCAAGACGCTCTCGGCAGCTTGAAAGCGCTGCGCCGCGCGTTCGGACAGCCGATCGCGCCGTCGGCCCGCGTCACCTGGCGCGGGCCCAGCGCCAGAGCTCACGGAGGCTCGGCGTCGCTCCATGGGAGAGCACGCCGATCCGGAAGATCCTTGCGGCGACCCAGATGAAGAGCAGCACGGTCGCGCCTGTGCCGCCGATGGCGACGAGGATCTGCCAGAGCGGCGGCTCGGAGACGAGGACCCGGACGAACATCACCATCGGGGCGTAGATCGGGATCATCGAGAGCACGACGGCGAGCGTCGAGCCGGGGTGACCGGCGATGATCACGAGGAAGAACGGCGGCGCGGAGAGCGCCATCGAGATAGGGCTCATCAGCTGCTGCGCGGCCTTCTCGGAGCTCGCGGCCGCGCCCCCGACGGCATAGACAGCCACGTTCACGAGATATCCCAGGAGAAAGAACACGACGAAGTACACGGCGACCATGGGACGAAGCAGGGTCTCGGCGTCGATGAGGCGCGGCCCTCCCAGCGCGCCGATCGCGGCGCCCGCGACAGCCGCCATCCCGAGCCACACGACGATCTGCGTGAGGCCGGCGGCGGCGAGGCCGAGGATCCTCCCGGACAGGAGCTCGAACGGCGTCACCGAGGAGAGGAGGATCTCCATGATCCGGTCCGACTTCTCCTGCACGATGCGGCGCAAGATCTCGCGACCGTTCAAGAGGATCGCGACGAAGAGCAGGCCGCCGAAGCCGAAGGCGACGAGCATGTCGAGGTCGCCGCCGGGGCCCCCAGGGCCGCTCGAGGAGAGAGGCGCCGGATCGAAC
This sequence comes from Sorangium sp. So ce693, assembly GCF_051521375.1. NCBI lineage: Bacteria > Pseudomonadati > Myxococcota > Polyangiales > Polyangiaceae > Sorangium > Sorangium sp. So ce693. Next base: position 12,989,815 of record NZ_CP150347.1, on the reverse strand, counting down.
GCAGGGGGCGACAGGAGGCCCTCGATCTCGGCGGCGTCGCGGCCGCGCGCCGTCCACCGCGCCACGGCGACGCCGCGCGCCACCGCCGCCGCGGCGCGCTCGACGGCGTCGAGGTCAGCCCCCCTCGCGTAGAGCGCGCCCCGCGCGCCGGGGTCCTCGAGCATCGCGGGCGGGAGCACCACCACGCCGTCGACGCCCGGCCCTCCGGCCTCGACGCCCGCCCTCGCGCCGTCGAGCAGCGCCGCGACGGCCGCGCTCGTGGCGGCGGCGTCCCCGGGGGCGACGTAGGTGAGCCGCAGCCGGGCGGCCCTCGGGAGCACCGCGCTGCCCATCGCGGCGCCGAGCGACCTCGCGGCGGACCGCGCCGACGCCTCCTCGGCGAGGCCCGCGGAGGCGGCCTCCACGACCCCGCGGAGCCGGCCTGTCCCGTCGACGACGACGACCGAGCGATCGCCGACGCCGACGGCGACGATGAGCGCAGGGAGCAGGCCCACCGCCGCGAAGAGGACGGGCAGGAGGAGCGTCGTGAGGGCGAAGGACGCTGTCTTCACTGCGGCGACGTACTCACGCTTCAAGACGACGAGGATGCGGCTCACGATGCCTCCAGCGCCGCGCCCCGGCCCGCGCGCGCCCTGTGGGCGAGCGGCGGCGGGGCGCCCTCGCCGACGACGCGAGAGAAGATGTCACCGAGCGACGGCGACGAGACCTCGAACCGCCGCACCCGGAGGCGCGAGATCGCCGCCGAGAGCGCCCGCTGCGCGTCGCCGGCGTCGCGCAGCACGAGCTCCGCCGCGCCGGGCTCGATCCGCGCGCTCACCACGCCGTCGACGCCGAGGAGGAAGGTGCCGTCGCCGTCGAACTCGATCCGCGCGGTGTTGCCGGCGAAAGACGCCTTCACCTCGCCGACGGGCCCCGCCAGGACGACGCGCCCCCCATCGACGACGACCACGTGGTCGGCCAGGCTCTCGGCGAGCGGCATGACGTGGGTCGAGAGCAACAGGGTCTTTCCGGCGGCGCGGAGCTCCCCGAAGAGCCGCTTCACGAGCACGGCGTTGACGGGATCGAGGCCCGACATGGGCTCGTCGAGGACCAGGATCTCCGGGTCGTGCACGAGCGCGCCGCAGAGCTGCACCTTCTGCTGGTTGCCCTTCGACAGCGTCTCGATCCGCGCGCGCGCGACGTGCGTGAGCTCGAGCGACCGGAGGAGCCGCGCGGCGCTCTCGCGCGCGCGGCGCGGGCGGACGCCCTTGAGCTCGCCGAGGAAGGCCAGGTGCTCGGCGACCGGCATCTGCTTGTACAGGCCTCGCTCCTCGGGGAGGTAGCCGACACGATCGCGGATCGCGACGCTGTCGCTCCTGCCTCCGAGCACCTCGACCGCGCCCTCGTCGGGGAGGAGGATGCCTGTCACGAGGCGCATCGTCGTCGTCTTTCCAGCGCCGTTCCGGCCAAGGAGCGCGGTGGCGCCGCCGCGCCGCACCTCGAACGACACGGCGTCGACGGCTCGGCGCGACGCGAAGACCTTCGTCGCCCCGCGGAGCGAGATCGCGGGCGTCATCGGCGCTCCGGGGCCGAGGCGCTCGCGGCCCGGTCGCCGGGCGCGGCGCGGCGATAACACACCTCGCGCAGCGCCACGCGCTTGAACTCGTCCGCGTCGGCGAAGCCGGCGGAGCGCAGCGCGCCCGCCGGATCGGGCGGCACGGGCGCGCCAAGGCATCGCTCGAAATACCACCGGATCAGGTCGCCTTCGGCCATCCCGGCGTCGGAGAAGGCGGGGTTCGACAGGCCGAGCTCGGCGAGGCGCTGCTGCTTGTCGCGGGCCCGAGAGAGCAGCTCCGCGTACTCGCCGGAGACCGAGAGGTGGTCGCGGACGTGGCCCTGCGCCACCTCGTCGGTCGCCTTCTCGACCCAGCCGATGAGCGCCTCGTCGCGGAGCAGCCGCGTCAGCTCGCCCCAGCCGACGCTGAACCGACGCATCCACCCCTTCACGTCGTCGGGCTCATAGAGCCGCCGCTCGCGGCGGAAGGCGTCGGACGTCCGCTCCAGCGCGGCGTTGTCCACGGTGAGGCCGCGCCGCTCGGCCTCCTGCAGCGCGAGGTACCGGAGCATGGCCCCGCGCTTCGCCCGGCCGTAGGCCGCCGCGTCGAGGCGGAGCTCGTCGAGGATGCCGTCGAGGGCGACCGTCTCATACGGCGACGGGTCGCCGGCGCTCGGGCGCTCCGCGGCGACCATCTCGCCGGCGGCCTGCTCGGCGCGGCACCAGAACTCGGTGACCTCGAACCTGTAGGTGACGGTCTTCAGCGAGAAGCCCGCCTCGGCGCGCGCGCGGAGGTGCCGGAGCAGCGCGATCGCGTCGTCGCGCTTCTGGTTGACGCGCCCCTTCGGGAGGAAGTCGCGCAGCGACGCGAGCTCGCCTTGCGGGACGCCATGGCGGGACGCGGCGTCGAGGATCACGGGATAGGCGCGGTCGGGATAGTAAAGAGACTTCGCGATCGCCGTGAGCGCGTCGCGCGTGGCGGCGGTGATCACGCCCGCGGCCGCCGCGGCGTCGAACGTCCTGCGGAGGTTGACCATCGCCTCGGAGCCGGCGCGAAAGCCGCTGTCCGCGGGGCCGTGGACGACGGCCACCTCGTCGTCATCCTCGATGAGGCCGTCGCGGTACCCCTCGAAGATGGCGCCAACGCCTTCCATGCCGAAGGCGGAGAGCTCGGCGGCGCGCAGCGCCCCCATGCTGGAGCTCCCGAAGACGTGGATCCCCTGCGCCATCGCGAAGAGGATCTCCTTGTGCCAGACCGCCGGGACCCGCTCGAAGTAGCCGTCGATGATCGCGATCGCGCTCGGGCGCTTCGCGCATGCCCGGTAGACGTCGCCCTGCGAGACCGGCGGAAGATAGATGGCGTCGAGCTCCGCCCGCGCGGCGTCGAGCGAGAGGGTCGGACCGATGAAGACGATGATGCTCATGCGATCTCCTTCCGGCTCGCCGCGCTCCCGCTCCGGCGCTCGAGCGCGCGGCGGAACCGACGGCCAGGGATGTAGTTCGGGAACGAGTGGATCCCTTCGAGCCCGGGAATCACGATCTTGACGACGGGGATGCCGAACTCCGGCTTCGTGAGATCGAAGGCGACGACGCTGTCGATCCCGACCGCGCGCAGCCGCTCGAGCTGCCAGGCGACGTCGTCCTCGAAGGTGTCGCCCGCGAACGTCGGCCCCGCGGAGAACGGGCGCTCTCCGCGCGCCGTCAGCAGCCGGCGGAGGTGCCGGACCTGATCGGGGCTCCGGTGGCGGTCGTACTCGGTCCGGAGGAGGTCGTCGCGCGCGCCCGAGATGACCGTGAGCCGGGTCTGCGCGGCCTCGGTGAGGGCGCGCAGCAGCGCGACGGCGCGCGACGGGTGGCAGCCTTGCCCGCCGGAGCCGTGGAGCGCCCGGACGGCGTCCTCCGTCCGCTCGGCGATCAGGCACTCGTACGAGGGGATACCGACGTCGGAGGTGGTCTCCCACGCGCCGACGGCGACCCCGGCGGCCGAGAATTTCTCGAGCACCTCGCGGCAGCCCGGGTCATCGATGCTGTCGAGATCGAGCCGCCTCGCGTCCCGCTCCTCGTCGGTGAGGGCCCCCCACACGGCCGTTGCGTCGCGCTCGACCACCTCGCAGATACCGTAGCTCACCGCCTCGAGGATCCCGTTTCCCGACGAGAGCCCGTTGGTCGAACAGCAGAAGATACCCGGGTTGACGCGGCCCGCCGCGGTGGCGTTGACGTGCACGAGCTCGTAGGGGACCCACACAGGGGCGCCGCGCATGAGGTCGTGGCCCTCGGCCCAGAGGAGCGGGGTGTCCTCGTCGAGCGGCGCGCTCGAGGTCCGCGGCAGCGCGGAGACGTCGGCTATCGCGTGGGAGCGCGAGAGCTCGCGAGAGGAGCCGAGGAGCAGCGGCCGGACGATGTTCTCGCCGTGATAGGCCTCGATCGACTCCATCAGCCCCGAGACCTTCGCCGCAGCGAGCGTCAGGCCCTTTCCCTGGCTGACCGAGAGAGAGCGCGAGTTGGGGCGGCAGACGACGACGACCGGTATCCCTATCGCGTCGAGCCCCGTGACGTTGGCGATCCGCGTGATCCCCATCGCCGGCATGAAGCCCTTGATCCGATCGAGGGTCTCCTCGGGCGAGGCCGCGCGGTGGGTGCCGTTCATGAAGCGCTTCTTCTCGGGGCCCGAGAGCCCAGGCATGGGCGGAAGCTTTGTCTGAGTCTCCACGATGCTTCTCCTTCGCTCTGCGCCCGCGGCGGGCGCGGCTCGAGTTCGTTCAGCTCGTTCACGTGTTTTGCAAACTTTGCAAACCGAGGACCACCGGCATGTCGCGGCGGCCGTCGCCGCGGCAGGCGTCGCGCCGCGCGCGGGCGATCGCCGTGACGAGCCGCCGCTCCTCCGGCGGCACGCCCACGGTGAGCTCCGCGGCGCGCGCGAGCGCGGCCGCCCTGCCGGCGTCGTCCCCCGCGGCGGCGGCGACGTCTGCCTCGAGGTGCGCCGCGGCGAGCGCGAGCAGGGGCGCGCTCCGCGGGGCGGCTCCACCGAGCGCGGCGAGGCGCGCGCGCAGGCGGTCGAGGTACGCCCCCGCCGCCGCTGCCTCCCCCCGCGCGAGGGCCGACTCGGCGCGCGCGTGGAGAACGGCGAGCTCGCCGTAGGGCGAGCGCCACACGCGGGCGCGCGCGGGCCGCGCGCCGTCGAGCCACGCGCGGACCGGGGCGGCGTCGCGGCGCGCGAGGCCGAGCGAGATCGCGTTCTGCGCGGCGAGCGACGCGAGGTCGAAGAGGCCGATCCACGCCGCGTGACGGGCCGCGATGTCGAAGAGCGCCGCCCCCTCGGCGAGCTCGCCCGCGGCCGCGACGCTGCTCGCGAGGCGCACGCGCACCATGAGGGCGCGGCGGAAATCGGCGAGCTCCTCGGCGAAGGCGAGCGCCCGGCGCTGGTGCGCGAGGCCGCGCTCGTGCTCGCCGCGGGCCGCGTGCGCGGCGCCGCGCCACGCGTGCGCGGCGGCGAGGCACTGCGGCGGCGCGTCGCCGCGCGGCGCGGCGAGCAGGGCGTCGAGCCGCGCCTCGTGCTCGGCGCGGCGCTCGTCGGTGGCGCACACGAGCGCGGCGTCGAGCTCCGCCCAGCAGCGCTCCGCGGCGGACGCGCCGGGCGCAAGGCGCTGCGGAGCGACCTCGTCCCGGAGCGCGTCGAGCGCGGCGGTCTCGCCCAGGTTGTGGAGCGCGGCGATGAGGACGCGCCGCGCGAGCGCGCGGCGGCGCTCCGGGAGGCCGAGGCGGAGCGCCGCCTCCGCCGCCTGCCGCGCGAGGGCCGGGCGCGACATGCGGAGCGTCGTCCTCGCGAGCGCCACGAGCGCGTCGGCCCGCGCCGCGGGCGAGAGGCCGGGCGACGCCAGGGCGTCGCCGAGGATCGCGGCGGCCTCGTGCAGCGCGCCGGCGCGGCAGAACGCTTCGCCCCGCGCGACCGTCGCGGGCCCCGGCGTCACCGCGGGGGCGGCGGCTTCGCCTTCGGGCGCGGGCGCGGTCGCGGTCGCGACACGGAGGAGCCCCGGCCCCTCCTCGATCTCGGCCACGATCGCGGCCCACCCGGGGCTCGGGCGCCCGCTCGTGGTGAGGACGAGGACGAGCGGCTCCGTCTCCAGGGCGCGCGCGAGGAACGCGACGGCGTGCTGCGTGTCGGCGTCGACGCCGTCGACGTCGCGGAGGACGAGCACCGTGGGCTCGAGCGTGTGCTCCGCGAGGAAGACGCGGAGCGCCTCGGCCACGGAAGCCGGGTCGGGCGGCAGCGGGCACTCCGGCGCGTCGTGCGCGACCTCGATGTGGCCGAGGGCAGCGAGGAGCGCGCCGCCCGCCGGGTGGGCGTCCGCGAGGGCGCGCAGCAGCGCGAACGGCGCGGGCATCCCGCCGGCGGGCGCGGCGGGCGCGATGAACCGGAGGCCGTCGCGGCGGGCCGCGTCGCGGAGCGCGTCGAGCGCGGCGCCTTCGCCGGGGTCGAGGAGCGCGGTGACGGGCCGGCGCTGCTCGGCCGCGCGGGCGAGGCGCTGCCACGCCTCGCCCGGCGAGACGCTCGGCGGGCGAGCCCGCGGCGGCTCGTGCGGGGCGCCTGCCTCGGCGAGCGCGTCCGCCTCGGCGAGCGCATCGGCCACCCACACCTCGAAGGCGAGCGTGAGCCCGAGGCGGTTATGGAACGTGTGGGCGAGGTTGGTGACGACGGTCCCGAGCGGCACGCCGAGCGCTCCGCGCCGCGACGCCTCGGCGAGCTCTGGCAGATCGGCGTCGAACGCGGTGAGGAGCGCGCGCTCGTCGCCGACGAGCTCGCCGAGCGCGGCGAGCCCCTCTCCCCGCACGAGCGCGCGCACCAGCGCGACCGACTCGGCGTCCGGCGCTGCGCAGGCGAGCTCCATGCCCGAGATCGCGCGGGCGAACGTGCGCCAGTGCCGCGCGTACCCCGCGAGGAACGACCGCCGCGCGTCGCCCGCGACGCCCGCGCGCGCGAGCAGCGCGTCGAGCGCGCACACAGCGACGAGGGCGCGCGCCCGCGGTCGCCCCGCCGTCTTCCGGATGCAGCCGAGCGCGAACCTGCTCGACGCGAAGAACTGCCGCTCCGCGATCTCCATCCCGACGAGCCCCCCGTGCTTCTCGAGCTCCGGCTCGTACGCGGCGGCCTCCGTGCGCGACACGGCGGTGCAGCACGCCGCCGCGGCGTCCACGCGCGCCGCCACGTCGACGGGGTCGCGCCCGGGCGCCACGCGCACGCGCAGCCGCAGGTGGTCGCCCCCTTCGGCGTACCGGAGGAAGAAGAAACGATCGATCGCGCCGCTCTGCTCGAGCCCAGTCACGAGCGGATCGATCAACCCGAGGAGGAGCGCGTCGGTCCCCTCGCCCTCGGGGCCCCGATCGTGGAACAGCTTCCGGTAGATCCAGCTCATCGCGCGCTCCTCTCGCCGTCGATCTCGACAAGCAGCTCCGCCGCGTGCGGCCTCCCGTCGAGGCACAGCCACGACGCCTCGGGCTCCGGCAGGAGCTCGGTGAAGACGAGGTACCCGCTCCTCCCGTCGCTGGGCCCGCCGAGCAGGCGAGCCAGCCCGATCAGCGTGAACGGGCTCTCCCAGTCGACGTACATGTTCGTCTCGGTGAAGCCGAAGCCGGCCGCCTCCCGCCCGACGTACCGGGCGAACCCCCGGCTCGGGATCTCGAGCTCGCGCCGCAGGCGCGCGATCGCGCGGAAGTACGACGCGTACGGCTGCTTCGGCTCCTTGCGCGGGACCGCGCTCACCGGGATCGCCCACCGCGCGCGCTCCAACACGACGCGACCGACCGTGAGGCGCGGGCGCCGCGGGGCCAGCGCGACGCCCCGGGCGAGATCGAGGCGATCGAGCACGTTGTAGAGGTCCGCCCGCTCCGCGACCGTGTCGTCGCGGAGCCGCGGCGAGAGCGCGCGGAGCAGGAAGTGCGGATCGGGGAGCGCGGCGTCCCGCAGGAAGCCGAGGTGGATCGGCTCGATCTCGCGGCCGAGGCGGCGCGATCGGAGCCGGAGCTCGACCGCCGCCGCGTCGAAGCGGAGGGAGAGATCGCGGAGCGGCAGGACCTTGTTGCCGGGCGCGCTCGGCTCCCACGGGAGCTCGAGCGCCCACTCCGTGAGGCGCGGGTGCACCTGGAAGTTGAGGCCGAGCGTGGGCGAAAGCTGGACGGGGAGCGGACCGTCCTCCTGCGCCAGGCGGCGGCGGACCGCCTCGAGGGCCTGAGGGGCGCGCCCCGCGGCGTCCGCGAGGTAGCGCGACAGGTACTTCGCGCGCCCGGCCTGCGCGCCGTTGAGCACGACGCGCGGCTCCCCGCCGTCGCGCGGGCAGGGAGGCGCGATCTGGAGGAAGAGCGCCATCGACGACGGCGCGTCCGGAGCGGCGAGCCCCTCGAAGAGCCCCGGATCGAGGCGCACGACGTCGCCCGTCGCCGCGGCGGCGACGAGGCCGAGCTCCGCGTCGATCCAGCGGATCGGCTCGGACGCGCCGCGAATGCGCGCGACGCGCTGCGGGTCCTCGAGGATCTCGGTCACGAAGCCGCCGACGTCGTCGCAGACGCCGTCACGACCGAACCGCTCGACAAAAGCCGCGCAGAGCCGGCGGTGCGCGGCCCCGCAGGCGCTCGCGCGCACGAGGCGCACGACCGGATCGAGCGCCGCGGCGAGCGCCCCGCGCGTGGCAGGGAGCTCCGCGCCGAAGGCGCCGTCCACCATGACATCCTCGAGCACGGCCGAGCGCCCGCGACCGCGGCCGAGCTCGGCGGCAAGGCGCGCGCGCGTCTCGACGTCGGCGGCCGCGTAGTCCTCGAGGCGCCGCGCGACCGAGCGGAGCTCGTCCGGCGCGCCCGCGCACCCGATCTCGCCAAGGGCGTCTGCCGCGGCGCGCAGCGCCGCAGGGGTCGGCCCCATCGGGACGCTCGCTGGCTCGAGCATGCCCGCCTCGACGAGCTGCTCGAGGACGTCGCGGCACGCTCGCTCGTCGGCGTCGTCCGACGCGAGCGCCCGGGCGGCGTCCTCGAGCGTGCGCCCCTCGGCGCCCTCGACGAGGCGGGCGACGGCGGGGGTCCACCCGAGCGACATCAGCTCGCCCGACCCGGCGCGCGAGAACACGACCGACGGTGCGGCGCCCGCCGCGAAGCGCCGGAGCGGGTTCATCCGGAGCGGCAGGCGCGCGCGTGCGTGGGCGTGAGCCGCCGGCTGAGAAGACATCGCGCGCGCGACGAGCTCCCCGGCGTGCGCGAGCGCGAGCTGCGGGAGGCTGCGCCACCGCGCCTCCTCGGGCGCATGCGGCGCGCGCGCCGCGTCGCCGACGCCTGGGGGCGACGCGGAGAGGTCGAGCAGCGCGACGCCCGCGAACCCCGCGAACGGCGTCGTCCGCGTCGTGGCGCGGAAGACGTACCGCGCGATCGTGGCCTCGCGGATCTGCTGCGCCGAGGTGAGCGGCGCGCCGCTCGGGATCTCCGCGAGCTTCTGCGCCGTTGTATAGTGGTCGGCGCTCGAGAGCAGGATCCCCCCGAGCAGGCGCGAGCTCCCGAGCGTCTGCCGGAAGCGCTCCGACGCGGCGATCCACTCCGCGGCGAACGTCGCCTCGTAGCGCTCCTCCAGCGCGGCGCATCGGGCCGCGCGCGCGTCGACGAGCGCGAGCGCGGCGCGCGCCCCTTCCGGAGGCGCGGTCCTCGCGCCCTCGAGCGCGCCGGCCGCCACGGCCTTTCCGTTGAACAGCCGCCGCTTCACCTCGATCGCCGCGCGGCGCAGCGCCTCGTCCTCGCACCCGCGCACGACGTCGAACATGCGCGCCGCCGCGTCCGCCCGCGCGGCCGCGAGCTCGAGCTCGGCCACGGCGAGCTCGCGTTCGACCGCGGGGCTCTCGCGAAGGCGGAGCCCGACGAGCGCGTCGGCCGGCATCCCCGCGACGCGCAGCGCGCCCCACGGCGCGACATGGAACCCGCGGCTCATCGCGGCTGCCCTCCGCGAAGCGCCTCGCGGGATGTCGGCTGGCGGTGCCCTCCGACGGCGAACGCGAAGAACGCCGTATGATCGCGGCCGTCGAGCCCGAGGACCTCGTCGACGACCGCGGGGGCGAAGCCGCCGGTCGCCGTGTAGGTGAGCCCGAGCGTCTCCGCGACGAGGTACAGGCGGTCGGTGAGCCACCCCGCCGCGAACGCCGCGCCCCGGTAGCCGCGATCGCCGAACGCCACGAGCCACCGCCCGATCGGGACCACCAGGAAGAGCACCGCCGCGCCCATGGCGTGCTCGCGCTGCAGGATCGCGGTCTCGGCCATCCGCGCGCGCGACGCCGGACCGATCGGCGCGAGGCGATGCTCGCCGCGGTCGTACCGGTGCGCGCCGGGCGGGACACCGTCGACGTCGAAGATCACGGGAAACAGCAGCGGATCGAGCGTCGCGTCCGCGAGCCCTGCCGGCCGCGCCGCGGCGGCCGCGAGCAGCGTCCCGAGCGTCGCCGCGTCGAGGGCTCCCGCCGAAAGCCTTCCGCTCCGCCGCGCGGCGATGACCGACGCGAGCGAGCGCTGGACCGGCTCGAGCGCGCGCGGCGCGGGCAGCGCGAGGGAGCGCTCCGCGTCCCCGGACAGCGGCGACGGCGCGGGCAGCGCCGGCTCCGGCGACGGCCGCGTCTCGGGGTAGCGGCTCGCGACGACGAGCTCGGCGACCCCGCGCAGGGGCTGCGTCGCCGCGGCGAGCGTGGACGAGATCCTGTGATCAGCGAGAGACATCGCGGGCCTCCGTGGCTGCGCCCCTGAGCGCGATGAGGAGATGCGGTGCGAGATCGATGCCATCGACGCCGACGACGCCTGCGACGACCTCGTCGTCGAACGTCCAGACCGCCGTCGCCGCGAGGCCGAGCTCCTGGGCGAGGAGCTCCACGCGGTGAGCCATCAACCCGGCGTCGAGCAGCGCGTAGGTGTACCCGCGCGCGTAGTACTTGGAGCACGCGCGCGCGACCGAGCCGACGACGACGATCACGGCGCCCGCGGACTCCACGGCCGCGGCGTGCTCGGCGCTCCCGCCCGCGAGCACGGCGCGCGCGAGGGCGCCCGCGGCCACGCCGGCGCGGAGCGGCGTGAGCGCTCGCGCTGCGAGCTCGAACCGGTGGACGCCCGCCGCGATCCCGGGGACCCGCGCCACGGCGACGTACGCCTCCGCCGAGCCGAGGTTCCCGGCCGACGCTGTGTTGCGACGCACGTGCGCCTCGCCCTCGGCGCGGCGCTCGACGCGCCCGCCGAAGCTCAGCTCGAGCAGCGCGCCGAGCGCCCCCGCGTCGAGCGTCCCCGTCGCGCCGCGCCGGCGCGACAGCGCGGCCCCCGCCGGCGCGCCGAACGCCGCGCCGAGCGGCGCGGTGACCTGCGCGCCGGCGCCCTCCGGAGGCCGCCGCGGCGACGGCGCGGCCGGCGTGCTCTGCAGCTTCCGCACCTCCGGGCTGATGTGCGCCTGCATCCCCGCGTGCTGGCCGATGTGCCAGGGCTGGACGACCGTCGTGTTGTGGAACATCCGCGCGAGGCTCTCCGCGTGGCCGGACGGGAGCGTCGCGGTCCGCGGCGGCGCGTCGCCGCCGCAGAGCGGACAGCTGGGCAGCCTGGTCATGAAGGGGTGGAGCGCCGTCTCGCCGGCGCCGGGCCGCCACACCTCGACGTGCTCCAGCGGGGCCACCGCGAGCAGCCCGCTCGCGTGGAAGATCACGTGCTGCGCGACCCGGCTCACGAGCGCGCGCCCCCAGAGCGCGCGAGCGGCGCCGTCGTCGAGCGCCGGATCCGCCGCGGCAGCGCCGATCTGAAGCCGGACGCACGCCGGGCACGCGGACGCCCCGGGGATCGTGAGCGGCCCGATCGTCCACGTGCCGGGGTTCGCCGCGAGCATCGGGACGCGCGCCGCGATGCACGCGCGCGCCGCCGCCTCGAGCGCTCCCTGGTCGCCGATCACCACGGCCAGATCCACCTCGCCCTGCGCGAGCTCCCCGGCGCTCGCGGCGAGGCGGACGTCGGCGACGCCCGCCTCGCGGAGCATCGTCACGAGCATCCCCGCGAGCGGCGCGTCGCCGTCCCCCAGCGCGCGCACGCGCGCGCCCTCGAGCGCCCGCTGCGCTTCCCCCCGGCTGCGGTTGCGCCCGGTCCGGCGGAGGTACCTGCTGAAGAACGCGCGCTGCGCCCGGCGCGGCTCCTCGGCCTCGTCGGCCGCGGCGCCCTCGCCCTCCTCGAGCATGCCGTGCATGTGCATCAGGTGGATCGCGTCCCGCAGGTCGGAGGCGACGACGCCCGGAAACGCGGCCTCGACGTCGCCGACGGTGCGCGTCCCGTCGAGCAGCGGCACGAGGTTCTCCATCACCCACGGGAGGGACGCTCCCTGGATGATCTGCGCCTCGCCGCCGAGGACGTGGAGCGCTCCGCCCGGGAGCGTCACGCGGAGGAGATCCTCGACGAAGCGCGGGCGCTCCGGGCAGCGGAGCTCCCAGTAAAGCTCGGCGAAGCGGCTGAGATCGCGGGCCTCGTAGGCATCATCGGACGGGCTCATCGGCCACCTCCCACGGCGGACGATCCGGCGATCGCGAGCGGGTGCTCGGCGAAGTACCCCGCGAGCGACGCCCCGCGCCCCGCCGCGTGCTCGCCGGCGGCGCACCGCCCGCACAGCCCGATCCGGGCGAAGCGCCGCGCGCGGAGCGCGCCCGACGTGACGTCGCACTCCCAGAAGCGCCCCATGCGCGCGGCTCCGGCGCGGGGCGGCTCCGGCGCGCCGCGCTCCTTGAAGAGCGCGAGCGCCTCCGCGGCGAGCAGCGCCGCGGCCTGCTCGGTGACGGCCGCGAGCTCGCCCTGGAACCAGGGGCGAAGGTCGCCCGAGGCCCCGAGCGCCTCGAGGGCGTCATGCGCCTCGAGATCCAGCGCGACCGAGCGCACGCGCCGCGTGAAGCAGGCGAAGCACGGCGTGCGGCCGGGGACGATCGACGGCCCGATCCGGAGCTCGTGCGCGAGCAGCGTGCCCGACGTCCACGCGACCCGCGCCGCGAACGCCGCCGCGTCGAGCGCGAGCGCGGCCGCGGGCCGGGGGCGATCGGTCGCGAGGACGGTCACCGCGTCGGGCAGCGCTTCGGGCGCGCCCGTGCCCAGCGCCGACGTCGTGACCCGCGCCCCCGCGCCGGTCAGGAGCTCCGCGCAGCGGGCGCCGAGCTCTCCGTCACGGATGACGTGCACAGCGGGCGCGCCGGCGGCGCGCTCCGAGGCCGGGCTCTCCTCAGGCGAACGGGATCGGATCATCGGTGATCGACTCCTCTGTGCGAGCGCCGTACCCGAGCCTCTCCGGCGCGTCGTACAGGCGAGGGTGCGCGAGGTACCGCGCGTGGTGGGTGAAGCTGATGGGCAGGAGCTCGGGCACGATCACCTTCACGACGACGATCCCGAAGTCGCGGACCTCGGGCATCGTCACGTCGACGGCGACCACCTCCATGCCGAGCGCGGCGAGCCGCGCGACGATCGCCGCGAGCGGGTCGTCGCCCTCGATCGGGCGGGGGAAGGCGGTCGCGACAGGCGCCTCCCGCGTGGCGAACTCGAACCGCGCCGGCCCGTCGGGTCCCGCGTAGAGGCGCCCGAACGACTCGGGTGTCTGATCGGCGTCGGTGAAGAACGACGCCCGGGTGACCGGCGGAGCGGGCTCGCTCAGCGCCACCCGCAGGCTCCCCACCTCTTCGAGGACGCGCGCCGCCGCGGCCTCGCCGTCGGGGCGGCAGGCCGCCATCGCGATCGCGTGCGGCGCGCCGTGCGCGCACGTCTGCACGGCGCCGATCACGGGGACGCCGACGTCGGTCGTGAGATCGAGGAGCGCCGTCTCCGTGCCCGCGGCCTCGGCGCTGCGAAGGAGCGCCGCGACGAGCGGGCTCCGCGCGCTCCCGGGCGCGATGCGCGGCATCCGGAGCTGGTGCAGCCAGAACAGCGCGAGGCTGTCGCGCTCGATCACCTCGCACAGGCCCGAGAGGATCGCCTGCCGGAAGCTCGCGCCCGCCGCGAACCCCGTCGAGAGCGGGAAGAGCGCGTGCTCGCGGATCGGCAGCGGCAACCCCATGTACGTCGCCGTGAGCGGCACCCAGATCGGGCGCTCGTGGGTGAGCGAGAAGCCGCGCACCCAGAGCTCGTCGCGATCCGGATCGGGCTCGCGCAGGCGGAAGGTCGACGGCGCGCGGGCCCGCTCGCGCGCAGAGCAGCGCGGCAGCCGCGCGGGGTCGAGCGCGCGATCGCCGAGCGAGCGCGGCGTCGCGCGCAGCACCCCCTCGGTCGGGTACATGACGCCGCAGTAGCGCTCGAGGGCCTCGCAGACGGCCCGGATCTGGGCGGTGGTCTCGTCGACGGCCGTGCCGGAGCCGGTGAGCGACCCGAGCTCCGAGCCCGTGCGGGACGGGCCCGGGTGGAGCGCCGCGGGCCTGCCGAGGAACGCGGTGAAGCCGTGCATCTGCCCCTCGAAGCCGGGGGGAAAAATGAAGCGCCGGACACGGCGGATGATCCCGCAGCGCTCGTCGATGAGCGGCGCGAGGCGATCGATGAGCGAGATCTCCGGCATGACGGCGGCTCCTTGAGCGGGGCGGGCGGCGCCCCAGGAGCCCGGACGCGCAACACGCGTCCGGGCCGCCCGGGGTGCGCCTACCGGTTCACTTCGTGTCGGCGCCGAGCTCGACGCCCTTGGCGATCGCGGCCGAGACGAGGGCGTCCTGGCCCATGACGTCGATCGCCTTGTCGTGCATGCGGATGACGCTCTCGAGCTGCCCCTCGTCGAGGCTGTCGAAGGACGAGCTCGACGAGACGCTGATCGAGCTGACCGAGGAGAAGCACCCGCTCGTACAGGCGGAGCTCAGCGGGACGGCCTGGAGCGTCTCGTTGCTCTTCTCGCTGATCTTCTTGAGGGTGAGCTCGAGACGCTGCACGCCGGCCTTCGTGTCGACGACGTCGGTCGTGCCGGCGGTCGTCTGCGTCTCGAACATCGACTCGGTATTCTGGATGGTGAGCATGGCAATCTCCTTACAGACGTTGACTACGTATCGACGCGCGCGGTCGCTCGCGAAGATTCGCGAACGACCGCGCGCGCCCTCTCGGATGCGCTCCGAAGAGTCCTTGAGGTCCAAGGCGGCATGTCGCCCGTGACACCCCGTGATCGTCGAGCCGGACAGCGAGCGTGCCTTCCGGCGCCGCTCCAGCCCCGAAGCTCGCGGTTCTTCAAACCTTCAAGCAACGCGCATGCCGCGGGGCCCGAGCTCACGACCGCAGCCCGGGACCGGCGGAGCGGCGCCCGGGGCGCGGGCGGCATCCCCACGATGCGGCCCTCGATGCGCAACTACGCGCGCAAGTGAGCGAGGTTTCGCTCAACATGCGCATGCGTGTCGCCGAGGGCGCCTCGGGGACGAGGAGCGCGTATCGTTCCCGCGAGGCACCGAAGCACCATGCGTCAACACCGGCTCTCCCTCTCTCTCCTGCAGATCGCGCTGCTCACTGCGTGCGTGCAGCGCCTTGAACCCGACGACGGCGCAGGGACGGACGCCGGGCCCGCGTTCCCGTGCCCACCGGGCGCGGTGGAGACCGCCACGGGCTGCGAGCCGGCGGGGGTCCCGCCCGGGCGGTGCGGGAGCGGCTTCACGCCCGACGGAGCGCAGGGCTGCGTGCCCGTCCTGCCGGCGGAGGCGGGCCCGCCAGGTCGGATGGCCGTCCCCGGCGAGGCGGCGTGGCGTGAGGTCGCTCCCTGCGGGACGGGCCCGTGGGGCGACGCGCCGATCGATGAAACGACCGAGTTCGTCGACGCGGCCTACGTCGGGGCGGACAGCGACGGCACGGAGGCCAAACCGTGGACGACGATCCAGGACGCGATCGACCACGCGGCCGAGGGCTCCGTGATCGCGATCGCGGAGGGCAGCTACGCCGAAGAGCTGCTGATCTCAGGGCAGCCCGTGCGGCTCTGGGGCCGGTGCCCCGCGCGCGTCGAGATCGTCGGGCCGCCAGCGGCGATCGCCGTCCAGGTCGACAGGGGCGCGAGCGCCACGGAGATCCACGACCTCGCTGTCCGCGGGCAGGGCATGGGCCTCGGTGTGGCGAACGCGCGCGATGTCTTGGTCGAGCGGGTCTGGATCCACGATACCAGCGATGTCGGCGTCCTCGCCGCAGGCCTGGAGTTCAACACGAGCCTGACCGTGCGCGGGGCGCTCGTGGAGCACACAACGGGCGCGGGCATGGTCGTGGCCGACGCCGCCGTGACGCTGGAGGGCACGGTCCTGCGCGATATCGATCTCGCCACCGGGGACCCGGGGCACCCGTTCGACGGCCATGCGATCGCGATGCAGGTCGAGTCGTTCGAGCGCCGGGCGAGCGTGACGGCGCGATCCGTCGTCATCGAGCGCGTCGGGGGGCTCGGTATCAGGTTCTCCGGGGCGGACGGCGTCGTCGAGGACAGCGTCGTCCGCGATGTCGCCTGGCTCGCGGAGGACCTACCGGGCACCGGGCTCGCTGCGACCCATATCCCGAGCTTCGATCCCGGAACCCTCACGGTCCGGGGCAGCGTCCTGGAGCGGAACCACACCGCCGCCATCGCGATGATCGGCGCGGAGGCGACCATCGAGGCGACGGTCGTGCGCGACACGGGCCTGGCGCTGACGGAGGGCGATCCGGGCCACGGAATGGGCCTCTACACCGAGCCGAGCCGCGTCGACGACCGCCCCGCCCGCGTGGCGCTGCGGCACGTCCTCGTCGAGCGGAGCCGCGAGAGGGGGGTCGTCGTCAACGGCTCCGACGTCGAGATCGATGGCCTCCTCGTGCGGGAGATCCTCCCCGGCGCGTCGGACTACGGCGCGGGGCTCGAGATCGCGCACGATCAGCGGCGCGCGAGCGCCCAGGTGCGCGGCAGCGCGGTGGAAGGCAGTTACGGGATCGGGATCGCCGTCTTCGGGGCCGACGCGACCCTGGACTCGACCGTGGTGCGGGACACGAGGCCGCTGCCGTCGAACGAGGAAGTCGGCCGGGGCGTCAACGTCCAGTCGCTGCCCGACCTCGGCGAGCGCGCGAGCGCGCGCCTGAGCAACGTCCTGATCGAGCGGAGCAGGGACGGCGGCATCTTCCTCAGCGACTCGGACGCGACCGTCGACTCGACGACGATCACGGACACCCTGGGCCGCGCGCTCGACGGCGAAAACGGCCACGGCTACGGCATCATCGCCTACAACAACGAGACGGGTCAGGCGGACGCCCTCGTCCGGGACAGCGTGATCGAGCGGAGCACCGCGGCCGGCATCTACAACGTCGGCGCGACGGTGCGGCTCGCGTCGACGACCTTCACGTGCGAGCCGCTCTACCTCGTGAGGTACGTCGATGAGCGCTCCCCGGCGGTCTACGAGGATCTGGGCGGGAACGTCTGTGGCTGCGATGGCCGCACCATCGACTGCAAGGCGGAGCCGACGCGCCTCGAGCCCCCCCGCGCGCTGCCGCCACCTCCGCCTCTGCCCGAAAGCGAGGACTGAGGGCCCCCGTCGAGGTCTTCGAGGCGTCGCATAGGCGTGAGTCTCCGAAGACCTTCGGCGCCGCGGCGCTCGCTGGTCTCGAGCTTGCATGAGTAGGAGCAAGGAGCAGCGAGCATCGCATCGCCCAGGTTGCCGACGAGGAGCGGGACGGTCTGCTCGCGTCGCCCGAGGCGATCCTCGAAAGAAGGGGACTACGTCATGTTCTCGAACCAGCACTTCAGCCGATCGGTTTCCATCATGTCATCACGGGAGGGACGGCGTGGTGCGCGCACGCTGGGATTGATGCTCACGGCGCTGAGCCTCACGGGCACCGCGTTTGCCCTGCCCCCGTTGCCGCCGCCCGGCGAGGGCGGGCCGGTGATCGACCCTGTCGATCCCTCGACACAGCCGCCCGCGGCACCTTCCGGTATCAGCGTCGGCACGCGCACCGCGACGACGGTCGCGCTGTCCTTCCGCGATTCTTCGCCCTACGAAACGGGCTATCAACTGCAGCGGCGCGGCGGGGGCTCGACCAGCTGGGTAACGCGACGCAGCTTTGGCGCCCTGAGCTCTGGCGCGACAGCTAGCTTCACCGATTCGGGCCTCACCCCGGATACGTCCTATTGCTATCGTGTGCGCGCGTACAATCAGTACGGCCAGCGCTTCTCGCCGGAGCGCTGCGTGTTCTCGCGCGACGGCCGGGGGTATCGAGTCTGGCGGGCGCAGCTCGAGGTGCGCGTGGCCGATCGCAGCGACGCCAACACGGATGACGCGGTGTTCGCGCGTCTGAACGGCGGCGCCGTGCCGTCCGGCAACATCACGTACATGGACTACGGGCGTGACGACTTCGAACGCGGCAGCACGTTCACGTACGACCTGAACCTCGACTCCATCGACGACATCGGAGACATCACGCAGATCACCCTGTCCAAGGAGGGCGATGACGCGCTCTGCGTACAGGGCTTCTCGCTCCTGGTGAACGGCATGGAGGTCTTCGATCGCGACTTCGGGGCTGCCTCCAGCTGCCACTGGCTCGATACCGACGGCGGCCATTCGCCGACGCTCACCGTCACCCATGCGGAGCTACGCGCCCATCCGGCCTGGGCGGGCTACAACCACACAGCCGCCCAGTTTCTGCTGGCGTTCGGCATCCCCAACGAGGAGCTGGTGAGCCGGGTCGAGGCCCTGGTCGGCGACTCGCTGCACGGGGAGGATCTGTACTGGGGCAACCTGTACGGCCCTGCCGTGGAGATCACCCGCGGTTGCCCGGCGAGCGAAGCCGAGTGCACGACGGCCCACGTCGACCTCGATCTGGCCTACAGCACATGGCTGCCCGACCCCGAGGTGGACGTCGATTTCGATCTCGATTTCGTGTGCGCTGACGGCGCGCTCAGCATCGTCACGAGCAACCTCGAGGTCGACGCGGACTCCGATTGGTACTATGAGGTCCTGGGTCTCGGCCTGCTCGAGATATTGGACTACAAGGTTCGGCGGGGCGTGGAGGCAGCCTGGGAGGAGATCTCGCAGACGCTCGACGTCGGCGCGGAGTGCCGCGTCAACGTGACACCCGAGGGCGGCCTCTCGATCGAGGCCGTGCCGAGCTCGGGCGGGCCCCGCGTGCGACCGGGGCTCGGGGTTTTCGGGGGCGCCGTCAATTCACCGGTCGTGCGCCCCTGATCGAGCTCGCGCGAACGCCAAGCCCCGAGAGAGCTGGCCTACTTCATCACCTCGCGCGCGCGGGATGACGGACGCCGAGATGCGCGGCCGGGAGAGCGCTTCGGCGGCGCGCGGCGATGCTCGCGCGCTTGGCGCTGTCTTTTTCCTCTGACAGGGAAGGAAAAATCGAGCGTGGCCGTAGTATGCTCACGCGCCGCGCGCCTGCCCGGTCGACGATTCAGCCCGCTCGCTTCCTTCGACGGAGCCGTCCACGAGCGCCGCGCGGATTCTCAGGTGAACATTCTCGATGATGGAGCGCTCGATGACACGGATGAAGCTTCTTGGAACGCTGATGGTCGGGCTCGCGCTCGTTGCGTGCGGCGATGATGGCGCGGAGAGCAATCCCTCCGGCACCAGCGGCACCGGCGGCACCGGCGGCACCAGCGGCACCAGCGGCACCGGCGGCACCAGCGGCACCGGCGGCACGGACGGCACCGGCGGCAACGGCGGCACAGACGGCACCGGCGGCGACCTCGGGGGCGACCTCGATGGCAAGCAGCTCGGCGACCTGACGGACGAGGAATCGCAGGCGGTGTGCGACGAGATCGCCGCGTCGGCGGGCGGCATCTCGAAGGAGGACGCGTGCGAGTTCGCCGGCTTGGTCGCAGCCGCGCTCGGCGGCGGCGACTGCGCGACCGCCAAGGAAGAGTGCATGAACGACCCCGAGGAGCCTTCGGAAGAGGGGACGTGCCCCACGGACCAGTTCGCGGGGTGTACCGCCACGGTCGCCGAGTACAAGGCGTGCACGGACGCTCAGATCGAGTTCGTCAAGTCGCTCACGTGTGAATCGACCCTCGACCCCTCCGCGGAGCCGCCTCCGGAGTGCCAGGCCGTCAGCGAGAAGTGCCCGGAGCTCGGCGGCGGGGAGCCCTGAGGCTCCCCCGTCGCCCGCTCACCGGTCGATCTCGGGCGCCACGACGTCGAAGCTCGCGATGAGCGCCACGAGGTCGGCCAGGAACAGCCCTGGGCTCTTGGCCTCGATCATCGCCATCGCGGTGAAGCTCCCTGTCCGGAAGCGCGCCCGGTACGCCTCCTCCGCGCCGCGCCCGATCACGTAACAGCCCATGTCGCCGCGGGCGCTCTCGATGCGAGCGTACGCCTCCCCGTCGGGCCGCATCTTCTTCGGCAGCTTGCCCAGGATGTCGTCCTCCGGGTGCTCGTCGATCTTGTCGAGCGCCTAGCGGGCCTCAGCATCTCTGTCCACCGAAGCGGGCGGCTCTCCGCCATTCGCGCGGGCGGAGCGGAGATCGCCTCCGAGTTTTCGCCCGCCGGCGAGATCCCGCTCGGGCAGTCCAGGATGCTGACGCGGAGGGTGGACACCGAGACGATCAAGGCGCGGTTCATGCAGGAGTGGCCGACCGCCCGCGTGCACTGGGAGGAGCCGATGTATGTGATGCCGGACAACAGCGAGGGTACAATCGAGCCGCGCTACGTGTTCGCCTTCTCGATAGAATCTATCTCGGACGGCCAACAAGTCCTGTCCCGGCGGCGGCACATCGGCTACTCGGTCGAGGATGCAGGCGCTGCCGCGCAGGACTATACGGAGCGGGCGAATCCGGATACGGCCGGCGATGTGAGGAGATAAAGGGTTACAGATGGTTCACGTGCGTGGGCGAAGATCGCGGCATTACGGCTCGGCGAGGCTCGTCGCAGCGCTGTGTCTCGGCGCGGGAGGGTGTGCGTCGACCGGGCACGACGTTGAGGTGAGCGGTGGCGGACCGCTCATCCATCGGAGCGTCGACCTGGCGTGGCTGCCTGCGCGGAAAGCGGCCTTCGTGACGGCGGTGCATGGGCTGCAGACCGTCGAGATCGTCACGCTAGAGCCTGGCCCGGCCATCACCGCCCTGTCCGCCCCGGATCAGGGCGGGTGCAAGCGATTTCCGGTGGCGCTCGCCTCCCATGACGTGAACGCGGACGGCCTCGACGACGTGCTGATCCTGGACCCCGCGTGCGGAAACTGGATCGCGCTCGGGCAGCAAGGAGGGGGGTTCGGTCCGGCAGCGTGGGAGGATGTGCTTCCCGCGCTGCCGCCGAACCCCTACCTCTATGCGATCCCGATACCGGGAGAGGAACGCCCCGCGATCGTCTCGTCCAACGAGGGGGCGATCGCGGTTGCCCGCTTCCGGGGCGCCTGGGAGCGTATCGACCTCTCCTTCCTCATGCCGTACATGAGCTCGCTGCATGCCTCCGATATCCTCGCGGCGACCGCGCCCCTCGACGCCGGAGGGATCGAAGTAGCGTTCCAGCGAGGCGAGTTTCTTACCATGCTTGCGCTCACGCCTGCGAGCGCGGCCGCAGCAGCCTCGTCCATCGAGGCGCGCATCGACGTTCCTCAGGAGCTCATCGGGGCCCTCAAGCCGCACATCGGGTACGACCATCTTACGAGCTTCGTGCCGGACGGATGCGAACTCTTCGCGCTCGGCGTCGGCCTGTACCCGCCGGAGGCAGGGGACGCTCCGCGCCGTGTTCACGCGCTCCGCCGCGCGGGCGGCTCGTTCGTCGCCGAGCAACTCCCGCTCTCGTGCAACGTGACGACGTTCGCAGTGGTCCATGGCGGGGACGGCCTGGAGCCCGTGCTCGGCGCGGTCGAGCGGTGCGGTGACGATGACGTCTTCGAGCTCGCGCGCATCGTCGGCTGCGGCGAGCGTGTCGAGGTGCTCAGCCAGGCCAAGATCGAGTTCAACTGGCGCGCCGCGCCCGCGCCTCCCAGCTATTCGCGGCCGACGCTGCCCCGCACGAGCGGGGTGAGGCTCATCGCGGATCGACCAGCGCCCACGCGAGTGCGCTTCGTCCATTATGATGGCTTCGATCTGCGGGTCTTCACTGCAGAGGACGGCGATGGCTGGACGATCCGATCCACGAAATCAAGCATGCACAACGATCGCGAGGACGTCTCATGGTAAGCAAGCATCTGCGCACCTGGTTCCCGCGCCTCGTGACGTTCGCGGCGGTCGCCGCGCTCGGGACCGGGCTCTGCTCGTGCAGCTCCAATTCATGCACGACGCACCGCGAGTGCCTACAGTCGCCGGCAGCCGAGGAGGTCGGGCGCTGCACGCCGAAGGAGGCCTATTGCGCCGATGGCGAGTGCGCCGCGTCGTGCGCGAAGCTGTGCACGATCGTCGAGCCGACGTTCGATCCGTGCGGCGCCGGCCTCCTATGCAACGAGTCCGCGTCGCGCCGCGTGGAGCTGCCGTATTGCACTGGCGCACCCATCGAGTGCTCCACCCCGGCGGATTGCCCCCTGTACCTGCCCAGCGATGCCGGCGCGTGGGCGTGCGTCGACGGCGAGTGTCGGTTCCCGGACTTCCGCTACGCGCACGAATGACAGCGCCCGCGCGAGGGGAGCTCTCTCTTTCTCTATCCCTCCGCCTCCCGGTCCCCCTGTCGATTTCTCTCGGGTTCTCGCGGCGTGATCGGTGCTCTACCGGTCGATCTCGGGCGCCACGACGTCGAAGCTCGCGATGAGCGCCACGAGGTCGGCCAGGAACAGCCCTGGGCTCTTGGCCTCGATCATCGCCATCGCGGTGAAGCTCCCTGTCCGGAAGCGCGCCCGGTACGCCTCCTCCGCGCCACGCCCGATCACGTAACAGCCCATGTCGCCGCGGGCGCTCTCGATGCGAGCGTACGCCTCCCCGTCGGGCCGCATCTTCTTCGGCAGCTTGCCCAGGATGTCGTCCTCCGGGTGCTCGTCGATCTTGTCGAGCGCCTGGCGGAGGATCTTCGCCGACTCGCGGCACTCCTCGACGCGGACGTAGAACCGGTCCCAGCAGTCTCCCACGGTCCCGTAGCGCCCGCGGCCCACGGGCACGTCGAACTCGAGCTCGGGGTAGACCGAGTAGGCGTCCTCCTTGCGGAGATCCCATTTCACGCCGGACCCGCGCAGGTTGGGGCCGACGAGCCCCCAGTCCTTCGCCTCCTCGGCCGTGACCACGGCGACGTTGGCGAGGCGCTTGATGAAGATGTCGTTCAGGCTGATGAGCCGGTCGAACTCGACCATGATCGGCTCGAAGCGGTCGAGCCAGCGCTTCACCTTGTCGGCCCACCCCTTCGGCATGTCGAACGACACGCCGCCGATGCGGTGGTAATTGAAGGTGAGCCGCGCGCCGCACAGCTCCTCGATGAAGTCGTTGATGTACTCCCGCTCTCGCAGCGCCCAGGGGAAGGGCGTTACCGCGCCGACGTCCATCGCCATCGCGCCGAGCGCGATCATGTGGCTCCCGATCCGGTTGAGCTCGCAGGAGATGACGCGGAGGTACTGCGCCCGCTTCGGCACCTCGATGCCCATCAGCTTCTCGCAGGCGCTCGCCCAGGCCTCGTTGGCGAACATCGCAGCGATGTAGTCGACGCGATCCGTGTACGGCATGAAGCCGCTGTACGTGCAGCGCTCGCCGATCTTCTCGATGCTCCGGTGCAGGTAGCCGACGTCCGGCACCGCCTTCCGGATGATCTCGCCGTCCGTCGAGATGACGAAGCGGAGCACGCCGTGGGTCGACGGGTGATGAGGCCCCATGTTGAGGGTCATCTCGTCTTCCATCTCGGCGCCCGGCTCCGCGCCCGCGCGGTCGACGCTGAAGATGATCTGGCTCATGACGCCTCCGCGTCCTTCTTCGGGAGCTTGATCTTGAAGAGCTCGACGGGGTTCGGCCGCTGCGTCGGGATGCCGTGGTACTCGGCCTTCTCCTGCCAGTCCTTGCGGAGGGGGTGCCCCTCCCAGTCGTCGGGCAGGAGCAGGCGGCGGAGGTCCGGGTGCCCCTCGAAGCGCACGCCGAGCAGGTCGAAGCACTCCCGCTCCTGCCAGTTCGCCGCCGACCACACGTCGACGAGCGTCGACACCGCCGGGCTCTCCCGGTCGAGGAACACCTTCAGGACGACCCGGTGCTTCTTCGCGTACGAGTAGACGTGATAGACGACGACGATCTTCTTGAGATCGGGATAGTCGACCCCGGTGATGCACTCCAGGTAATCGAAATCGAGCTCCGGCGCCTCGCGCAGGAGCCGGCACACAGGCTCGATCTTCGCGGGCGCGACCTGGAGCCAGGCGTCGCGATCCTTCGGGGACACGGGGTGGAAGTCGAAGACCGCGTCTTCGCCGAGCTTCGCCTGGAGCGCCTGGAAGATAGCTTCGGGTGACATGGAAGATCCGGGAGGTGTCGAGAGGAGGGCTCAGCCGCCCGTCGCGCCGCGGCGGCCGAGAGCCCGCTCGCTCTTGATCTTCTCCTGGATCTTCAGGAGCCCTTCGAGCAGCGCCTCGGGGCGCGGGGGGCAGCCGGGGACGTAGACGTCGACGGGGATGATCTGATCCACGCCCTTGCAGACCGAGTAGGCGTACTGGAAGAGGCCCCCGCAGTTCGAGCAGCTGCCCATCGAGATGACGAAGCGCGGCTCCGACATCTGGTCATAGAGGCGCTTCACGCGGGTCGCCATCTTGTACGTCAGCGTCCCCGCGATGATGAACAGGTCGCTCGACCGGGGGCTCGGCCGCGGCGCGGCCCCGAAGCGCTCTAGATCGCCGCGGGGGCCGCCGGTCTGCATGAGCTCGATGGCGCAGCAGGCCAGGCCGAAGAGCATGTACCAGACGCTGTTCGATCGGCCCCAGTTGAGCAGCCAGTTGACGGTCTGATCGACGCTCGTCGTGATGACGCCGCCGCCGTCGCTCTCGTACTTCGCTTCCCACCCGCGGGGCGGGGCCATCAGGTTCAGGTTCGATGTCATGACTCCGCACCTCCCTCGGCGACCGCCGCCTGACCCGGGAGGCCCGCCGGCGCGCCTTCGCTCGTGCCCGCGAGCGGCGCGCGCGGCTGGGCCCGGCTGCTCACGTTCTGAGCCCCGCGCGGATCCCCCTTGATGGAGCGGATCCAGTTGAAATCGCCCTTCACCCAGACATAGGCGAAGCCGAGCATCAGGATGGCCACGAAGAGGAAGATCTCGATCAGCGCGAAGAGCCCGTTTCCCTGGTCCACCCAGCGCTTGAACACCGCCGCGACCGGGTAGATGAACGCTATCTCGACGTCGAAGATGATGTAGACGAGCGCGATGATGTAAAAACGCGGGTTGAAGTTGAACCACGCGGGCCCGACAGGCGCTTCGCCGCACTCGTACGTCTCGACCTTCTCGGCGTACATGTTGTTCGGGCGCAGCAGCTTCCCGAACAGCAGAGAGCCGAGCATGAAGCCGATCGCCACCAGAAAGAACGCGGCAACGCTGGCGTAGGCCATCAACATCGGGCGGAACCTCGCTCGGCTCGCCCCCCTCGCTCCAGGCGAGGAGGGTCGGATCCAGGGTGGTTATGTAGGTGAAAAGCTGAACCGCGGCAAGCCAGCAGACCCTGGCCTCGCCGGCGGTGCTGCTCGGGATCGACAGGACGCGCCGGGCTGGGATATCGCTCGAGCGTGGGTCTCGTGGACGTGACGGTGCTCGCGGCCGTGCAGGGGGCGGCGCAGGCGCTGCCCATCTCGGCGACGGGGCATGGCGCGGCGGCCCGGCTCTGGCTCCGCGCGGCCGACGGCGACGGCTGGGTCGCCGCCGCGCAGGCGCTCGCGGCGGCGGCGGCGCTCGCGCTCGCCGTGCGGCAGCGGCTCCTCCGCGCGCTCGGCGAGGGTGCCCGGGCGCTCGCGAGGCCGTCGCTCTTCAGGGCGTCGCCGCCGGCGCGCGACGCGGCGGGGCTCGCGCTGGGCGCCGCCGTGAGCCTGATCGTCGCGGCGGCGCTCCGTCCGTACGTCGCGCCCTGGCGGGACACG
The DNA here is from genome assembly GCF_051521375.1 of Sorangium sp. So ce693. Lineage (NCBI taxonomy): Bacteria > Pseudomonadati > Myxococcota > Polyangiales > Polyangiaceae > Sorangium > Sorangium sp. So ce693. Next base: position 12,964,358 of record NZ_CP150347.1, on the reverse strand, counting down.
CCGCTCGCGGTCGGGCTCGGCCTGCTCGCCACCGGCGCGGCGCTCGCGAGCACCGCGATCGCGCCGCGGCGGGACGGCCGCGACGAGGCCGACGCGCCGTCGCTCGCCTGCGCGCTCGCGGCGGGCGCGGCGCACGGGGTCGCGGCGCTGCCCGGCGCCTCGCGGATCGGGGCGGCGCTCGTCGTGCTGCTCTGGCTCGGCGTCCGGCCCGGGCGCGCCGTCGAGCTCGCGCTCGCGCTGAGCATCCCCGCGCTGCTCGCCTCGGCGCTCGCCGAGGCGCGCGCGTTCCACGGCCCGGCGCCAGGGGCAGGCGCCGTGGCGCTCGGCCTCCTCGCCGCCTTCGTGAGCGCCGCAGCGGCGGCTTACGCGCTCCGCGCCCTCGCCGAGCGGCGGCGCATCGGCGCGCTCTCGCTGTGGGTCGTCCCCCTCGGCCTCGCGATGGTGGCCTACGCACGCGCGCTGCCCGGCCTCGCCTGAGCGCCCCTCGGCGGCCGCACCGCAACCGTGCGACCCTCTTCGACGTCCAGACCGCCAGGTCCAAACCCCACGTCCACACCGCGGAGAAGCGCCGATGACTCCGACCGACCCCTCCCTCCATGTCCTGATCCTCGCCGGCGGCGCGGGCACCCGCTTCTGGCCGGCGTCGCGCGCCGCGCGCCCGAAGCAGCTCTTGCCGCTGCTCGGCGGCGAGCCGCTCCTCGCCGCGACGGCGCGCCGGGTGCTCCCGCTGTGCGCCCGCGGCGGGGGCGCGGGCTGGGAGCGCGTCTGGATCGCGACCGGCCAGCACCTGGTCGCGCCGACCCGCGCGGCGCTGCCCGAGGTGTCCGAGCGGCGCCTGCTGGTCGAGCCGGCGCCGCGCAACACGGCGCCGTGCATCGGCTGGGCGGCCGCGACCATCGCGCGCGACGACCCCGAGGCGGTCGTCGTCGTGCTCCCGAGCGACCACCACATCGGCGACGTGCCGCGGTTCCTCGAGGCGCTGGGGGCCGCCGTCGCCTCGGCCCAGGGCGGCGCGATCACGACGATCGGCGTGCGCCCCACGCACCCGGAGACGGGCTTCGGGTACATCGAGGCGGAGGAGACCGCCGGAGCCGAGGGCGCGGCGCCCGCGGAGCCCCGCCGCGTGCGGCGCTTCGTCGAGAAGCCGAGCCGCGAGCGCGCGGCGGAGTTCGTGGCGAGCGGCCGCTTCCTCTGGAACGCGGGGATGTTCATCTTCCGCGCGGGCGACATGCTGGCCGCGATCCGCGCCCACCTGCCGGCGCTCGCCGCCGGGCTCGACGAGATCGACCGCGCCGCCGCGCTCGGTCCGGACGCCGAGGCGGAGGCCGTCCTGCGGGTGTTCCCGGGCCTGCCGGCCGTCAGCATCGATCACGGCGTGATGGAGCACGTCGCCGGGCTCGCCGTGGTGCCCGGCGACTTCGGCTGGAGCGACGTGGGCAGCTGGCAGAGCGCCTGGGAGCTCGCCGACAAGGACGAGCGAGGCAACAGCGCGCCCGCGGGGTCGGTGCTGATCGACGCGCACGGCAACCACGTGGTCGATCTGCGCGCGCGCGCCGCGCCCGACGATCGCCGGGTGATCGCGCTCGTCGGCGTGGAGGGCCTCGTGGTCGTCGAGACCGACGACGCGCTGCTCATCGTGCCGCGCGATCGGGCCCAGGAGGTGAAGCACGCGGTCGACGAGCTGAAGGCGCGAGGGCAGGGCCGGCACACGTGAGCGCGCTACCCGCTCGGCTCGCCCCGCCGCGCCACCGCCCGCGCGTAGAGCTCGCGCCGCGGTAGCCCGAGCTCCACCGACAGCTCCTCGGCGATGTGCTTGGCCCGCCTCCCCTGGGCGAGCTCCCGATCGATGCGCGCGTCGAGCTCCTCGTCGCTCGGGCGCGCGCCCTCCGCGGCCGGCGCCGCGGGAGCGAGCACGAGCGTGATCTCCCCGAGCCACTCCCGCTCGATCGCCGCGAGCTCCTCCACGCTGCCGCTCAGGATCTCCTCGTGCACCTTCGTCAGCTCGCGCGCGACGACGGCGCGCCGCCCGGGCATCCGCTCGGCGAGGTCGGCGAGCGTCTCGCGGAAGCGCCGCGGCGACTCGAACAGCACCACCGCCTCCGGCGTCGACGTGACGAGGGCCAGCGCCTCGCGCCGCTCGCGCCCGCCGCGGGGCAGGAACCCGACGAAGCGGAAGCCCCCCGTCACCAGCCCCGACGCGCTCACCGCCACCATCACCGCGCTCGGCCCGGGGATCGCCACGACGCGCGCCCCGGCCTCCGTGGCCGCGCGCACGAGCGCCGTCCCCGGATCGCTCACGACCGGCGTGCCTGCGTCGGTCATGAAGGCGATCGACTCGCCCGCCGCGAGCCGCGCGGCCGCGCGCGCCGCGTCGGCCTCGGAGGCGTGCGCGTCGAACCGGTCGACCGGCTTGCCCGAGACGCCGAGGTGGCCGAGGAGCGCCCGGGCCCGCCGCGTGTCCTCCGCGAGGATGCGGTCCGCCCCGCGCAGCGTCTCGACCGCGCGCAGCGTGATGTCGCCGAGGTTGCCGATCGGCGTCGCCACCACGTAGAGGCACCCGCGGTCGCTCGACCCGCCTTGCTCGCCGCTCGACAAGGCCTAGTCCATCTCGACGGCGTCGCCGAGCTCCTCCTGGAGGTACGTCCGCAGCTTGGACTGGAGCCGCGCCTCGAGCTGGCGCACGCGCTCGCGCGAGATGCCGAACTCGTTGCCGAGCTCCTGGAGCGTGAGCGGATCCTCGGCGGCCATGCGCTTGTCGAAGATGATCACGTCCTTGCCCTTCAGCGTCTCGCGGAACTTCGAGAGCCGATCGTGGACGAGCCTGCCCATCTCGCTCGCCTCGAACGCGGTGTCCGGGCTCGCCCCCGACGACACGAGCAGCTCGACGCGCGGGATCGTCCGGCCCTCGAGATCGCCGACCGGGGCGTCGAGCGAGGCCTCGCCGCTCGAGAGGCGGCGGTCCATGTCGACGACCTCCTTCTCCTCGACCGACAGGCGCTTCGCGATCTCCGCCGCCGTGGGCTCGATACCCATCGCCGAGAGCTTCGCCTTCTCCTTGTTGAGGTTGAAGAAGAGCTTCCGCTGCGCCTGCGTCGTGCCGAGCTTCACGAGGCGCCAGTTGTTGAGGATGAAGCGGAGGATGTACGCGCGGATCCACCAGGCCGCGTACGAGGAGAGCTTCACGCCGCGGTACGGATCGTAGCGCTTCACGGCCTGCATCAGGCCGATGTTCCCCTCCTGGATGAGGTCCATGATGTTCTTGTAGGCGCGCCGGTACTCGTACGCGAGCTTGACCACGAGCCGCAGGTTCGCCGTCACGAGCCGCGCGGCGGTCGCGACGTCCTGCGTCTTCGTGTACTTGATCGTCAGCTCTTTCTCCTCGTCCGGCGTGAGCAGCGCGTGGCGCTGCACCTCGCGCAGGTAGGCCTGCAGCGGGTCCGTGCGCGACAGCGCGACGTCGCCGCCGCCGCGGCCCTCGCCGCCGCTCGCCCTCGCGGAGCGCGGGAGCTCGATGTCGTTCACGTCGAGGCTCGCGTCGTCGATCACCTCGCCGACGACCTCCACGACGTCGCCCTCCTCGACGTCGCCCGTCCTCGCGGCGCCGCTCTCGGGCGCGCCGTCCGCCTCGTCGTCATCCTCGCGCGGGCCCTCGTCGTCGCTCGCCGCAGGCTGCGCTTCGACACGCGCGCGCCCGCCGTCCTTCGCGGAGGAGCGCGCGCGGCGCTTCGCTGCGGGCCGGGGGCCCGCCTCCGAGTCGGGCCGGAGGTCCGCGCCTTCCTCCTCCGCTCCGGCCTGGAGCCCCGCCTTCGCCACTCCGTCGGGCTGGGGCGCTCCGGTCCCCTTCGTTCGCTTCGTTCGCGGCTCGCTCTTGCTCTTCGCCACCAGGACCTCGTCCTCGAAGTTCTAGTACAGGCCCGCCGCACCGCGCCACCTGCGCCGGCGCGCAGGCGCTTCGCGATCCGGAGGCTACCCGCTCCGAGATCCGCAGGTAAGGAAGACAGCGCGCGGGATCGGAGAACGTGCTACACGCCAGCCTCCTCCACGTGGACTCGCACCGCCCGCCGCGCCCGCGCTCGCTGCGCCCCTGGTACCTGGTGGCCACCATGCTGCTCACCTGGCTCATCGGCGTGCGCGGCTTCATGGCCGGGTGCGGGACGGCCATGTACCTGCGCGCCGGCATGGCCCCCGACGTCATGGCCGTGGCCGAGCAAGCGCGCGACCAGGGGGATCCGTTCCAGTTCACGTTCCTCGTGCTCGAAGCCGCGCAGGCGCGCGCGCTGAGCCTGTACCAGGACGTCTCCTTCCCCCTCAGCATCGCGAAGCTGCTCCTCGGCGGGCTGCTCGTCGTCGCGAGCGGCCTGGCGCTCGGCGGGCGGCCCGGCACGCGCGGCTTCGTCCTCCAGGTCCTCGCCGCCAACCTGGCCTTCGCCGCGGTCGAGTACGCCCTCACCCGGGGCGTCCGCGGCGCCTGGATCGACATGGTGGCGCAGGCGGGGGCGCTCCTCCCGCCGGACATCCCCGAGCGCGCGGGCCTCACGAACGCCGGCCTCTGGTGGACCGCCGAGCGGGTGCGCTTCGTGTTCTTCGAGCTGGCCGTCCTCGGCGCCGCCGCGCTGGCCCTGACGCGGGAGCGCACCAAGATGTACTTCCAGGCGGTCGCCCGGACGGTCGATCCCAGCGACGAGCCATGAGCACCGCGGAGAGGATCGCCGGCGCGGATCCTCGATCGACGCTCACGCAGGCCGAGGGGCGGAGGGTCGCCATCCTCCCGGACGACCTCGCCAACCAGATCGCGGCGGGCGAGGTGGTCGAGCGGCCGGCGAGCGTCGTGAAGGAGCTCGTCGAGAACGCGCTCGACGCGGGCGCGCGCCGCATCCGCGTCGACATCGAGGGGGGCGGCGTCGGCCTGGTGCGCGTCGCGGACGACGGGCGCGGGATGAGCCGCGAGGACGCCTCGCTCGCGGTGCTCCGCCACGCCACGAGCAAGATCGCCCGGCTCGACGACCTGCGCAGCATCCAGAGCTTCGGCTTCCGCGGCGAGGCGCTCCCGAGCATCGCCTCGGTGAGCCGCTTCTCGCTGCGGACGCGGCGCGACGGCGAGGCCGAGGGGACGGAGATCCGGATCGAGGGCGGCGGCGCGGCGCAGGCCATCCCCTGCGGGTGCGCCGCCGGCACCGTCGTCGAGGTGCGCGATCTCTTCTACAACGTCCCCGCGCGCCGCAAGTTCCTGCGCGCCGTCGGCACCGAGTCGGCGCACGTGTCCGAGATCGCGCAGGCGGTCGCGCTCGGCGAGCCGGGCGTGACGCTGGTCCTCTCGCGCGACGGGCGCGTCGCGCGGGAGTGGCTGCGCACCTCGAGCCGCGCGGAGCGGGCGCGCATGATGCTGGCGGGCGAGGAGCTCGCGACGTGCGCTGGCCAGCGGGGGCCGCTCACGGTCGAGGCGTTCGTGTCGCGGCCGGAGCGCGCCCGCTCGGGCGCCAGCTGGCTGTGGATGTTCGTGAACGGCCGGCACGTGCGCGACCGCTCGCTGGCCCGCTCGATCGCGCTCGCCTACGGCAGCGTCCTCGAGCCGGGCCGGTACCCCATCGGCGCTGTGTTCATCGACCTGCCCGCCGAGCTCGTGGACGTGAACGTCCACCCCCAGAAGGCCGAGGTCCGCTTCGCCGACGGCCGCGCCGTCGCCGACGCGCTTTACAAGATCGTCGCCGCGCAGGTGGCCGCGGCGTTCGGCCTGCCCGCGCCGGCCCCCGGCGGCTTCCAGGGCCGCAAGGGCAAGCTCTTCGAGGACGCGGCCGCACCGCCCGGAGACGCCTGGGTCTGGTCGGGTGGCCCCGCGGCGGAGGCGCCCGCGGCAGGCCCATCGACGCCCGCGGCGGGTGCGTCGATCGAGCGGCAGGGGCCGCCGGACGATCCGTGGGGCCTCGGCGGCGACCTCGGCGGGATCCCGCCGGCACGTCCTCACGCTGCGCCAGCCGGGCCAGCGCCGACGCAGCTCGGGGCGTGGGCCGACGTCGCGGCGCTCGGTCTACCGGCACCGGCGCACGGCGGGCCAGGCGAGCCGTCCGCGCCCGCGCCGGGGTCGCCGCCCGTCCCCTACCCGACCGGCAGCGGCCCGGTGCTCGCCGCGGCCGAGCGCGTGGTCGCCTGGCGGTCGCTGCGCTTCCTCGCCCAGGTGCGCAACACCTTCTTCGTGTGCGAGGGGCCGGACGGCATCTACTTCCTCGATCAGCACGCGGCGGCGGAGCGCGTGACGTTCCACCGCCTGCGCGCGTCGTACGACGGGCGCGACGTCGCCACGCAGAAGCTGCTCTTCCCGGTGATCGTCCAGGCGGCGCCCGCGGAGGTGTCGCTCGTCGAGGAGGCGCAGGAGGCGATCGCGCGGCTCGGGCTCGACGTGCGCCCGGCGGGCGCGGCGCAGCTCGCGGTGCACGCGGTGCCGACGCTGCTCCGCCGCGCGGCGCCCGAGCGCCTCGTGCGCGACCTCGTCGACGAGCTGAGCCACTCGGGCGAGCGCGCCTTCTCGGGCGCGGTGGATCTCGCGCTCGCGACGATGGCCTGCCACGGCTCGCTGCGCGCGGGCGACCCGGTGGCGCCGGAGGAGGCGCGGGCCCTGCTCGCGGCGCTCGACGAGGTCGACTTCGCCGGCCACTGCCCGCACGGTCGGCCCATCGTGATGCGCGTCGGCTGGCCGGAGCTGGAGCACCGCGTGGGGCGGCGGTGAGCGAGGCGGCGCTCGAGCTCGCCCCGGACGCAGCCGCGGCCGCCGCGCCGCCGTCGTGGGAGACGATCGCGCCGCCCGCGCCGGGTGAGCTGCTCGTCGTGGTCGGCCCGACGGCGAGCGGCAAGACCGAGCTCGCCATCCGGCTCGCGGAGCGGTTCGGCGGCGAGGTGGTGAGCGCCGACAGCGTGCAGATCTACCGGGAGTTCGATCTCGGCTCCGGGAAGCCGACGCCCGCCGAGCGGGCGCGCGCGGCGCACCACCTGGTCGACGCGGTCGATCCGCTGCAGGCGATCGACGCCCAGCGCTTCGCGGAGCTCGCGGAGGCGGCGATCGACGACATCCGCGGCCGCGGCCGGGTCCCCGTCGTCTGCGGCGGCACGTTCCTCTGGGTGAAGGCGCTCGTCCTCGGCCTCTCGCCCGCGCCGCCCGCCGATCCCGAGGTGCGCGCGCGGCACCGCGCGATCGCCGACGCCGAGGGGCGCGCCGCGCTCCACGCGCGCCTCGCCGCCGTGGATCCGGAGAGCGCGGCCCGCCTCGCGCCCAACGACCTCGTGCGCGTCAGCCGGGCGCTGGAGATCTACGAGCGCTCGGGCCGGACGCAGAGCGCGTGGCACGCGGAGCACGGCTTCCGGGAGCGCCGGCACGCCGCGCGCCTGCTCGCGGTGCACCGCGACCGCGCCGAGCTCGACCGCCGCATCGAGGCCCGGGTCGCCGCGTGGCTGGAGCAGGGCTGGGTGGAGGAGGTCCGCTCGCTCCTCGCCCGCGGCTACGGCGACGCGCGGGCGATGGGCTCCGTCGGCTACCGGCAGGTGCGGGAGCACCTGGAGGGGCGCCTGCCGGCCGACGAGCTCGCGCCGGCCATCGTGCGCGCCACACGCACCTTCGTGCGCCGGCAGCGCACGTGGTTGAGGGACGAGGCGGTCGCGCACGTCGCGCTGCTGTGATCCATAAACCACAACAATTACAATAATTTACACCAGAACCAACCGCCGGCGAGGCGCCGGGGCGCCGCTCATGCGCGCTCTTCGCCGGTCCCGCCGCTCCCGCGGCGCCGGCCCGCTCCGGCCATGGGAATGCGCCACCGGACCTCGCCGTCGCAGCGCGGGCAGGCCGCGGTGGACGGCCGCGCCTCCTGGGCGAACGCGACGCGCCCGCAGTGCGAGCAGACGGTCATGTGGCGCTGATAGAGGTCCGGGCTCGAGAGGATCGCCGCGGCGAAGAGGCTGAGCACGACGTCGCTCAGGAAGTCGCCCTCGCGCGGCGCCGGCAGCCAGCCAGATCGATCGCCCACCACGGCCCAGCGGACGCGCGCGCTGTACAGCGCTGCGCGGAGAAACTTGCCCTCGGGGTCCGGCGCCACGAAGTCGACAAGCGTGCTCCCCACGCGCCGGCGCGCGCGCGCGGTGAGCGCCGCGATCGCCTCGGGCCGCTCGTCCAGCTCGCGGAGCGCCACGGTCTCCGCGCCCGGCTCGCGCACAGCGCGCGGCGGCATCATCCACCCCGGAGCGATCACGTGCTCGTCGAGCCACGCCCTGAGCTCGTGGGGCTCCCAGGGGCGGGTCGTCACCTGCATGAACAGGAGCGCCCCGGCCAGGCTCGGGCTCGCGAGCATGCGCCCGCGCAGGGCGACGAACGATCGGGCCCTCCCGGCATCGGCGCGCGCGCTCCACCCGAGCCTCCTGCTTCGGCTCGCGAGGTCCGTCGGCGCGGCGCCGGCCATTGGGATCTTCAGGGAATTGCTCATGAGTTCCATGGGGTCTTCCGCTCCGCAGCGCGCCGCGGGGAGCGGCCGGCGAACCGGCGATGTGCGGCGCGGTAAGCGCCCGGCGTGCCAGCCGCCGCGGAGGCCTGGATCTCACCGCGCGCGCGGGCGGCGCGCGCAGATACGGCATGTTCGCGCGCGCCGGCGGCGCCGCTGAGGCCTCGAAACCGCCGTCCGGCGAGCGCGGTTGCGGGGTCCAAGCCTCAGGGGGCCGCCAGCCCGTCATCGACACCGCCGCTCGCGGCGCTTCACGGGCTCACCGCAAGGCGCGGGCGCGCGCGCCGGCGCGCGGCGCGAAGCTCGGGGCCGACAGCCTCGCTCGAACGACGTCGAACCCCAGAGGGCGAGGGGGCGGAGCCCTTCTCGCCTTTTTACGTCCATGCTAACCGCATCTCTCCTTCGGCCAGGAACGGTTCGAGAGAGCTCACCACGGAGCACGGCGCCACCTGCTCCACGCGACGAAAGGACGACCATGACGCGAGAGTCGAGTGACGTGCTGGCGATCCAGAATGTGGTCGTCCGGATTGCCCACCACATCGACAAGCGGCGCTGGACCGAGCTCCGCGGCCTCTATGCCGACGTCGTTGTGGCCGATTTCACGTCCGTCTTCGGGGGCGAGCCGCAGGAGCAGAAGACGGACGATCTTCTGGCGGGCTGGAGCAAGTTTCACGACGCCATCGACGCGTCACAACATTTCCTCGGCCCCCTCGATATCGAGGTGAAGGGAGAGCACGCCTCCGTGGAGTGCCATGTCCGCGCCCACCATCGGTTCGCGCGCGCGCCGGGCGGCGAGGACTGGCTCGTCGCGGGCCACTACCGCTATGAGCTCGCCAGGCACGCGGGCGGCTGGAAGGTCTCCAGGGTCAGGTTCGAGATATCGTACCAGACCGGCAACACGAACATGTTCGAGGAAGCGCTCAGGTAAAGCCGCCGCGTGTCACCGCGGGTGGGACGGCGAGATCGCCAGGCCGAGCGCGTGCGCCGCGCGCAGCGCCGCGACGCGGAGGTGGCCGTCCGGCAGGCGCTCTCGCCCCGCGACGAGCTCGATCAGCGGCACCCACGAGAGCCGCCGAGCGGCACCGGACCCCGGCGCGAGGTCGGGCGCGGCGGCCCCCGAGGCGGGCGCCCCGGCCGAGGCAGGCGCCGCTGTGACGACGAAGGCGAGCGGCTGCACAAGCTCCGGGGTCAGCCCTGCCGAAGGGCGGTAGGCACCTCCGAGCTCGACGGCCGCCTCCACCCGAACGCCGTACTCGACCTGCAGCCGCTCGCGTACGAACGCCTCGGCGGCCGCCAGCGCGCTCACGCTCCGCGGCAGCCGCCACGCCGGCGCGACCAGGATGCCGCTGTTGCCAGAGAAGCTCTGGGCGGCCGGCAGATCGTGATCGTCCACGCCGAGCACGACCTCCCCCGACGGCGCCCGCGCGAGCAGCGCCGTCGAGACCGTGAGCACCCCGAGCGGCCGAGGCACCACGTACTCCAGCTCTCGCGCGGCCACCACGCCGCCGTCCGCGGTCAGCTCCTCGAAGCGCGCCCGCCGCACCTCGAGGAACCCCGCGCTGGCGCCCGCGTCCACCCGCGAGAACCGCCGGCGGCTCGGGCGCCCGAGCAGCGCGGCGAGCGACGTCGGCTGCACGGCGGCCACCCCGCCGTCGTCGCCGGCCCCGGCACCGCCAGCATCGCCCGCGCCGCGCCGACCCGCACCGGCCGCCGGGAGCGGGATCTCGTCGCCGATCCACGGCCCGAACGGGAGGCCGAAGCGCGCCAGGAGGTCGTAGACGTTCAGCTCGAGCCGCGCGTCGGGCAGGCCGCCGACCTGCGCGGCGCGGAGGAGCTGGCGCGCCTCGACGGCGCGGATGCGCCCCGAGGTGCCGAATCCCGACACGTTCTCCGAGGGCGCGTTCACGAACGTGGGCTCGACCTCCACCAGCATCGAGCGCACCTCTTCGAGGATGCCGCCCGGCGACGGGTAGTACGTCGTGCCCGGGATCATGCGCTGGATCGCCGCCGCGCGCACCCCGGCCGCCCGCTCCAGCGCGTGCTCGACCGTGTGCCCGACAGGGAACTCGGTCTGCACGACCGCGATCGGCTCGGCCAGATAGTCGGCCGGCCCGCTGCCGTCGAGCGGAGGCGTCTCCTCGCGGCAGGCGCGCGCGATCGGCCGCGGATAGCTCGTCCGCGCGAGCACATACGCCGTCTCGCCCGCGAAGAAGAACGGCACGATGTCCAGCGTGGGGTGCGGCCGCGCCGCCAGGTCGAACACCTGCCCTGTCGCCCGATCCTGGTGGTGCTCGATCCGCAAGAACTGCTGAGAGCTCTCCGCGGGCGCGAGCCGGAACGCGACGCCTTGACCGGCCTTCACCTTCTCTCCGACGATCAGGTAGTTGGTGGGCGGATAAGGCAGTCGGGCGCCCGTGGTGTCCCGGAGCTCGAAGCGACCGACGAACCGGTTCCGCACGATCCAGGGGTTGCGCAGCGGCGTCGACGACAGCACGCGCAGGCCGAGGCGGGCGAAGAGCGCCTCGAACTGCGCTTGTGAGAAATAGGTATACTCCTCCTTGACCTCGGCTTCCCAGTCGGCGCGGTAATCCTTCCTCAACACGAACTCGACAGCATGCTTGTGGGCGAGCCGGTACCGACGCCACCCCATGCGCGGCGGTGGGAGCTCGCCGGAGGGCTCGCGCGCGACGCGCGCCAGCGGGAACCCCGGCTCCGGCGAGAGCGAGCGAAACTCGCCCGCGAACCGCTCGAGCAGCGCCGCCGTCGAGGCGCTGCGGGGGTCACGGCCGTCGTCGCCGTCCTCGGCGGGCACGTCCAGAAACACCGTCCCCGGCCCGGGATCGACGAAGTCCCTCACCACGAGCACCCCACCCGGCGCGAGCTGCTCCACCTGCGCCGCCAGCGCATCGGCGGCGTTCGCGTGGCGGTAACCGCCGTACGAGGTGACGTGGTGGAGCACCGACGAGTCGAAGATCCCGTCGAGGCTCTCGGGCGGGAATACCGTCCTGGCGATGTCGCCCAGCTGAAAGCCCAGGTTCGGCTGCTGATGAGCGCGGCGCGCGAGCTCGACGACCGTCGGATCGATGTCGACGCCGATCACCTCGAGGCGCGGGTAGAGCTGGGCCAGCGCGGCGCTGCCCTGCCCCGAGCCCATGCCCATGTCGGCGACGCGGCCCTCGCACAGGAGGTGCGCCGCCGTGAGCGCGACCTTCTGGCGCATCGACGCGTCCATCGCGGACAGGTACCGCGCGTACGCGGACAGGTCGTCTCGCCGCTGATCTGCCTCGTACCCCGCCGGCGCGCGCGTCGTCATGGTGACCAGTGTACGCCGGGCGCGGGACGAGGGTCGACGGCGGCGTGCGCCCGAGAGAGCGCAGGCGCCCGGGCGCGCGCGACGCGGGAGTCGCGGGGAAAACCGGAGCGCGCGCGCCGGGAAGCGGCGCGCCGGCCGCCTCAGCTGGCCGAGAGGCCCGGGAGCGGCGACTTGGACCGCAGGTTCGGATCGCCGAAGCCCGCGAAGTCCGTGACGCCCATCGCGTCACACAGGCTGAGCAGCACGCGCTCGTGCCGCTCGCCGCTCTTGATGTAGCGGCCGCCAGGGGCCGTCTTCAGATAGCCGCCTTCGCCGCTGGCCAGGACGAACTTCATCTCGTTCTGGTTGTGGTTCGGCGAGTCGCCCATGTCGCGGCACCACGCGATCAGCGTGTTGTCGAAGAGCGTCCCGGAGCCGTCGGCCTCCGGGATCGCCTTCAGCTTGTTGATGAGGTCGACGAACCGCTGCGACAGCCACTTCTCGAGCTTGATCAGGTCGAGGTGCGCCGGCGCCCCGGTGTGGATCATGGCGCCGTGCTCGTCGCCCTTCAGCCCGATGTCCTGGAGATCGACGTTCATGGCCTGATCCGAGCCCCACTGGATCGCGCCGACGCGGGTGATGTCGCACGCGAACGCGCCGACGAGGAGATCCATGTGGAGCAGGTTGGCCTGGAGCGGGTTGGCCGGATCGGTGGCGGGCTTCGTCGGCACGCTGCAGCCGCCGGTCTGGCCGGACGAGGCGTTGGACAGCCGCTCCTCGATCTGCCGGATCGAATCGATGTGCAGCTCCAGCTTGTACTTCTGCTCGGAGCCGAGGTTCCCCTCGAGCGCCTTGATCTCGTTCTTGAGGTGATCGAGGACGCTCTTGCGACGGCGCAAGAGGTCGTCGGAGGAGGTGTTCGACGGGATCGCCGAGCCGAACAGGGTGGAATAGGCGGACGTCGGAGAGGCGATGCCCGGCAGGTTGTCCTTGCGATAATACGGCGATCTCCCGCCGTTCACCGTGCTCTCGGCCCCGAGCAAGAGCGAGGGGATCTGCGTCTTCGTGCCGGCGGCGATCAGCTTGTCCGCGATGAACTGGTCGACGGAGATCAGCTTGGCGGGGTCGCTGAAGCCGAGCCCCGTCAGGGCGTCGGGCGCGCCGTGGTTGTTCCCCGGATTCCCGCTGGGGAGGCCGTCCACGAGCACGACGTGCTGCTTCACGTCGGCGAGCGGCGACGTCGACTCGCTGAACGTGGGGGTCTCGCCGGAGACGCTCGTGGGCTTCCAGATCGATGGCGCGGTCCCCATCGTACAGAACAAAAGGAGCCGCTTGGGCTTCCGCCCGGGCGCCGCCTCGGCGATGGAGTCGAGGAAGGGGGTGAACAAGAAGCCGGCGCCGACGCTGGCCCCCAGCCCCTTGAGGAAATCTCTACGACGATGGCTGCGCATGAACGACCCTTTCACGCTACCGATCCCGCGCCAACGGAGCTCGCCGCGACAGGTGCGTGGGGGCGCACCTGTCGCGGCGAGCGGCCTCGCGTCCTCGGTGTCAGGTCGCGGCGATGCCCGGGAGCGGCGACTTGCTGCCCAGAGCCGGATCCCCGAAGCCAGAGAAGTCCGTGACGCCCATCGCGTCGCACAGGCTGAGCAGCACGCGCTCGTGCCGCTCGCCGCTCTTGATGAAACGGCCGCCAGGGGCCGTCTTCAGATAGCCGCCGTTGCCGCTCGCCAGGACGAACTTCATCTCGTTCTGGGTGTGGTTCGGCGCGTCGCCCATGTCGCGGCACCAGGCGACCAGCGTGTTGTCGAGGAGCGTCCCGGAGCCGTCGGCCTCGGGCGTCGCCTTCAGCTTCTTGATGACGCCGACGAACTGCTGGTGCAGCCACTTCTCGAGCTTGATCAGGTCGAGGTGCGCGGGGGCGCCGGTGTGGATCATGCCGTTATGCTCCTCACCGGCGAGGCCGATCTCGCTCAGGTTCGCGTTCATCATCTGATCCGAGCCCCACTGGATCGCCGCGACGCGGGTGATATCGCACGCGAACGCGCCGACGATGATATCCAGATGAAGCTGGTTGGCCTTCAGGCCATTGGTCATGTCGCCGTTCGGCGATGCCGGGACGGAGCAGGCGCCCGTCCCTCCTCCTCCGCCTCCCGGGGTCATCGTGTTCGAGAGCCGCTGCTCGAGCTGGCGGATCGACTCGAGGTGCAGATCCAGCTTGTACTGCTGCTCCTTCCCCAGGTTTCCCTTGAGCGACGTGAGCTCTTTCGTGAGGTTGTCGAGGACGCTCTTGCGCCGCTTCAGCAGGGCCTCGGCGGCGCCGTTGTCGTTGCTGCCTTGGTTGTTGGACGGCGTGAAGCCCGTGAACACGGTCGAGTAGGCGGACGTGGGGGAGGCGATCGGCGACAGGTTGGTCCCCTTGTAGAACCCCGTCTTGCCACCCTCGACGGCGGCGCCGAGCAGGAGCGAGGGGATGGGCGTCGACAGCCCGCTGCCCTTCAGCTTCTCGACGATGTACTGGTCGACCGAGATCAGCCCGTAGGGGCCGTTGCTGTAATAGCCCATCCCGGTGAGGCCGTCGGCGGACCCGTGGTTGTTGCTGGGGCTCCCGCTGGGGAGGCCGTCCAGCATCACGATGTGCTCCTTCACCTCCTCGAGCGGCGAGGTGGACTCGCTGAACGTGGGGGTCTCGCCGGAGACGCTCTTGGGCTTCCAGATCGAGGGGGCCGTCCCCATCGTGAAGAAGATCAGGAGCCGCTTCGGCTTCTTCCCGGGAGCCGCGTTGGCGATGGAATCATAGAAGGGAGAGAACAGAAGGCTGGCCCCCAGGCTGGCCCCGACACCCTTGAGAAACTTCCTACGACTGTGGCTGCGCATGACCGATCCTTTCACTCGCTACCGATCTGTTCTTGGGTTGCAGCCGTGGGGTCACGGACCTTGAACTCTGCGGGTGAAGTGCGGCGCGCGCGTCAGCGCGAGCCACACGCTCTTGAGACGGAACTCGTCCTTCGCGGCGTCCTCCTGGACCTCCTCGTACGTGCATCCGTCCTGCTCCCAGGTGCCGCCGAACGCGTAGTACGACCAGTAACGGACCATGCACGCCTTGACGTCCTCGCTCGCCGCGAGGTAGTCGGCCAGCTCGGCCACGCCGTTGAAATTGAAATCTTCGCCGCTGGGCGGCTCGACGACCGTGCCGGTCACGTCGACGGGGATCCCGCTCTCGTCATTCCGCCACCGACCGAACGTGTCGTAGTGCTCGAAGCCGACGCCGATCTTGTCGGTGAACTTGTGGCAGCCCGCGCAATACTCGGCCTTCGTGTGCTGCTCGACCATCTCGCGCGTGGTCGCCGGGGTCCCCAGGGGCTTGACGTTCGGATCCACGCCGGGCGGCGGGGGATCGAGCGGCTGGCAGAGGAGGCGCGTGCGGACCATCTTGCCGCGCTGGGTCGGCGAGGACAGCTTCGCGCTGCCATGCCCCGTCAGGAAGCTGCCGTGGGCCAGGATGCCCCCGTCGCGCTGCCCTGGGGTGAGCGTCACCTTCGTCAGCTCGGTGCCCCCGGCGCCGCTGATGCCGTAGTGCGTACCCAGGCTGGCGTTGATGAACGTGTAGTCCGCCTGCAGGAGGTTGGCGAACGTGCCGTTCTGGTTGAACGCGGTGTCCACGACGAGCGCCTGCGTCTCGGCCATCATGTCCTTGCGCAGGGCGTCCGTGAGATCGAAGATCGTGTTGTCCTTCACCGCGGTGACGAGGCGGTTCAGCTGGAGCCAGCCGCGCATGAACCGCATCATCTCCTTCTCGGCGAGCGGCCTGGTCGCCGAGTCCTCCAGCAGGCGCAGCGCGTGCTGCGCGATCTGCTCGCTGGTCAGGTTGGCGCCCTGGGCGGCGGCCGCGTCGGCGGCCTGCAGCAGGGCCTCGTCCGGCATGGTCCCGGTCAGCAAGTACGAGAGGTTGCTCGCGATCTCGTGCGGGGTGAGCTCGTAGATACCCGAGCCGTTCGCATCGGTCCCGATCTCGTGGCGGTAGAGGAAGTACGGCGACTGGAGCATGGCGCCCACGACCACCTTGGCGCCGTCCTCGAACGACTTCTCCGCCCCGAACAGCGCGTCGTAGGACGCGACGCGCTCGTCCGTGAGCTTGTCGCGGAACGCGCGGCGGCCGAAGTCGCGGATGAACTCGGTCCGGCAGCTCGCATCCATGGTCCTGCACGAGGCCGTGGTGATGCTGGAGAGCTTGTTCGTCACCGCCCAGTCGGCGGTCGTCTCGGCCCAATCCATGATCTGCTGGGCCGTCAGGTCGCGAATCACCAGCGCGTTCGCGTCGGCCGTGAACCCGAGCACCTGCGGATCATTGAAGATGCTCGGGAGGGCGACGCTCTGGTCCTTGAAGAGATCGCGGACAGTGGCCTCGAATTGATCCACCGTCAGGCGACGCACCACGCGCGGGCCCGGGGTGCTCTTGTCCGCGACCTCGCAGTGCGACACATCCGGGATCTCCGTGGGCATGTCCGGCGGATCGCCGATCGGCGGGCCGCCGGCGTCGCCGCCGCTGCTGCTGCTGCCGCTGCCGCTGCCGTTGCCGCTGCTACTGGTCTCGGAGGGCGTCCCGTCGGGATTGCCGAGGTTGCCCAAGCAACCGAGCGGGCCGGCGAGGAGAAGCGCCACTGCGGAGTAGCGGCGACACGCTTTCGCCGAAACTAAGCTATTAAGCGTGCTCATCATTGCTTGAGAAAAGCTGATGTCTCTCATGTTGTCAAGCCCCGATCAAGCGGTGTCGCCCCGATAATCCATGCGCATACCCGCGCGCTTCAATGGCCTGTCACCGAATCGTCCGCGTCATGTGCGTTGTTTGAGTTGATTGAGTCGCCGCGTTCGAATCGTTTTCAGCGTCGTTTTCAGCGTCTTTGCCCTGCCCGCTCGCCCGCATGCGTCATGGTGGGCCCTTGGTGGCTCTCCCCGGAGCGAGGTCGAGTTCGACGCTCCGCGTCGAGCCGATTCACGGTGTCACCCGCCACGCCAGGGAGCTCGACCTCCCACCGGATCCGAGGTCGAACCGGAGCCGCTGGATCGCCAGGCGCGTTTCGACCTCAGGGCTCTGGGCGAGCCGCTGGGCAAGGCCTTCGTCGTCCATGAGCGTCGAGAAGCGATCCACAAGAAGCGGTTAAGCAACCCTCGTGCCGAGTGTTCTCGCGGGGTTACCTGGCGTCGCCGTGCCCGGTTTCTGGATTTTTTCGAAGATTGCGAGGGGTGGACGCCGAGGGGTCCAGGAAGGGCGATCCACCGCTTCCGCGATCCATCCGTGCGCCGCTGCAACCGGCCCCCCCAGGGCCAGCCGCGTCAGCCCTTGGACCAGGCGCTGATCGAGCGATAGCTCGCGACGGACTCCTCGATGACCTCCAGGGCGCGGTTCCTGTCGTACATCGTATCTACCTCTGCGAGCTTGTTCTCGAGCGTCTTGTAGTCGATGAAGAACCGCATGAGCTCCTTGGTCACGTGCGGCGGGAGCTCCTCGTGGGTCAGGTAATGGGCCACGGAGGGGTCGTCGACGGCGACCGCGATGATCTTGTCGTCGACGCCCTTGTCGTCGCGCATGAAGAAGCCGCCGATGGCGCGCGCCCTCACGATCGTGAGCGGCACGACCGGCTCCTGCATGATGACGAGGACGTCGAGCGGGTCGCCGTCGCCGGCGTGCGTCTGGGGGATGAAGCCGTAATTGGCCGGGTAGTGCACGGACGAGTAGAGCACGCGATCGAGCATCAAGAGCCCGGTCTTCTTGTCGAGCTCATACTTGCACTTCGATCCTTTCGGGATCTCGATCACCACGGGGAAGAAGTCGTGTCGGCTGTCGGGGAGCAAGATGTCGTGGAGCGGATGGGTCATTGAACCGTCCTGGGCTTTCGCCCCCGCCCGGGAGGCGGGCGAGGGGCGCAGAGGATACCAGGAGTTCGATTCGGTGAGACCGGGGTCAAGACACCCCCGCATTCCCGCTCTGGAACGAGGGGAGCCACACCGCCGAGGCCCTGCAGGCGCGGGCCGGCGGGGCGCGGGGGCGCAAGACCGACGTTGGCGAGCATGGGCAAGGGCGGTCGCTCGTGCGATGAGCTAGCGCGGAGCCGCCGGCGGCAGACTCGCCGGCGGGCCTCCGGACCCCTGTTGCGCTCCCCATGAGACCGTTCCCCACACACGCCCCAGCCACGCGACCGGAGCGAGCGCCCGCGCTGCGACGCAAGGCTCCCTGTGCGCTGGCGGTCCTCGCGCTGGCCGCGGCCCTCGGCGGCCCCCCCGCGGCAGCGGCGCGCGCGCCGGACGCGCCTTCGCCCGCTCCGCCCTCGCCCGTCGCGAGCGCGCAGGCCGGGGCGCCCCCCGACGACAGCGCCTCCGCGGCCGCCGCCCCGCCGGCCGCGGGCCGACCCGTGGTCTCGCCGGTGAAGCGCCCGGACGAGCGCGGCGCCCGCGAGGCCTCGCAGCGCGCTTGCTCCTTCACGCTGCCGGTCTGCGTGCACGCGCCCGCGGACGTCCCCGGCGCCGCCCTCCTCGAGAGCCTCGCCCACCTGGAGGCCGCGATGCGGGCCTACGACGCGCTCGGTCTGCCGCGCCCGCTCCCCGATGGCGCGCGGGGCGGCGGCCCAGCGTACGATCTCTACCTGGAGCGCGGCCCGCGCCGCGGCCCGATGCGCGTGGGGTACGACCCGCGGGCGCTCGGGGAGCGGTTCGACGCCGCGAGCGCGTTCGCCATCATCGCAGCGCCGGAGCGCGGCGGGTGCGCGAGCGCGTCCGACGCGGCCTACGCGCTCGCGCACGCCATCGCCATGCGCCTCGACGCAGGGGCGGAGCAGGGCGCGATCGCGATGACGGCGAGCTACCTCGCCGCCATCGCGGCGCCCTGCGCGGCCGAGGAGCTCGCCGCGGTCGACGCCTTCCAGCGCGCGCCCGAGCGGGCGCTCACCGGCGCGGCGCTCGGCGCGCTCGACGGCGGCCTGCTCTTTCCGTGGTACCTCGACGACGCGTACGGCACCGGGGCGCCCGCGCAGATCGCCACGTCGCTGCTCGCCATCGGGGCGCAGGCCACGCCCGCGGGGGCGGCGCGCTTCGATGCCGAGCCCGACACCTTCGATGCGCTCCGGGCGTCCCTCCGATCCCGCGGCGAGGACCTCGACGACCTGCTCCTCGAGTTCGCCGTCGCGCGAGCGTTCCTCGGCAGCCGCAGCGACGGCGCGCACCTCTCCGACGCCGAGCGCTTCGGCGATTTCGGCCGGGTTCGCTTCGAGTGGTCGCTGCCCTACGCCACGCTCCCGCGGCGGGTCGCGCCCCTGCGCCCGATCGAGCCGACCGGCGCGACCTATCTCTGGCTCGATCTCTCGGCCGAGAACGCGGCCGCTCGGCCGGACCTCAAGACGGCGGAGATCACCTTCGTGGCCGACTGGGAGCTGCCCGCGCTGTTCCGCTGGGCGATCGTGAAGGTCGACAAGCAGGGCGCCGAGGCCGGCCGCGTCGACGTGGCCGGCGTCTTCGGAAGCAGCCGCGCGCAGCGCACGGTGGTGGGGCTCGACGGGCTCTCCGGGCTGCTCATCGTGGGCGTCAACGCGGGGAGCATGATCCGGAGCCTCCCGTTCGATCCCGACGACGCGCCGTTCATGCCGCACGCGTACACCGTCTGGCTCTCCAGGTAGGCGCCGCGCCGGCCGGCGCTCCCGCCAGCGCTCCCGCCGGGCGCCGGCCGGCGGCGCGCTCGCCGCAGCCTGCGAGGGCGGCCGCCCGACGCGTCATGCCCTCGCCTCGTCTCCTTTCGCGATCAGGTGCCGCGCGAACCACTCGCCGGCGAGCCGGGCGACCGCCGCGAGCGCGCCCGGCTCCTCGAACAGGTGCGTCGCGGAAGGCACGACGGCGAGGCGGCGCGGGCCCGCGAGGTCGTCGAGGGCGGCCTGGTTCAGCGCCAGCACCTCGGTGTCCGCGCTGCCCACGATGAGCAGCGTCGGCGCGCGCACCATCGCCAGGGCCGGGCCCGCGAGGTCGGGCCTGCCGCCGCGCGACACAACGGCGCCCACGACGCGCGGCCGCGCCGCCGCGGCGATGAGCGCGGCCGCCGCGCCGGTGCTCGCGCCGAAGTAGCCGACCGCGAGGTGACGGAGCTCGGGGCGCGCGAGCGCCCAGTCCGTCACCCCGATCAGCCGCCGCGCGAGCAGATCGACGTCGAAGCGGAGGCGGGCGCCCCGGCGATCTTCCGCCTCCTCCTCGTCGGTGAGCAGGTCGAAGAGCAGCGTGGCCAGCCTCCACCGCCAGAGCGCCTCCGCGACCGAGCGGTTGCGAGGGCTCCTCCGGCTGCTGCCGCTGCCGTGCGCGAAGATCACGAGGCCGCCCGCCCTCTCCGGGATCGCGAGATCCCCGGGCAGCGCCGCCGCCCCCGCCTCGACGAAGAGGGGCCGCTCCGCCCCTTCCGCCCTCGGGACCTCGCGCTGCGCCTCGGCGAGCAGCGCGGAGACGGCGTCGTCCGACGTCTGCGAGAAGTCCTCGTAGTAGGCGCCGATCGCCTGGAGGCCCGGGTCCTCCTCGATGCAAGCGATGGCGTCGACCTCGCGGCGGAGCGACGACAGGCTCGACGGCGCGGCGACGGGCGCGGCGAGCACGAGCCGCCTCGGCGAGCGCTTGCGCAGATCGCGCAGCGCGGCCCGCACGGTGCCGCCGGTCGCGATGCCGTCGTCCACGACGATCACCGTCCGCCCCTCGACGCGCGGCATCGGCCTGTCGCCCCGGTACCGGCGCACCCCGCGCTCCACCTCGGCGGCCTGCTGCTCCGCGATCTCGGCGAGCTCCGCCTCGGAGATCCCCAGCACCGCGACGAGGCCCCGATCGATGTACACCTCGCCCCCCTCGGCGATCGCGCCCACGCCGAGCTCCGGCTGCCCGGGCGCGCCGAGCTTGCGCACGATCCACACATCGAGCGGCGCGCCCAGCGCGCGCGCCACCTCGTAGCCCACCTCGACGCCGCCGCGCGGCAGGGCGAGCACGAGCGGCGCCTCGCTCCTGTACCCCGAGAGCAGCTGCGCGAGCCGGCGCCCGGCGTCCCTGCGATCCTCGAACAGCTTCGCTCGCCCCATCGCCCCCTCCCCTCACGTCCGCTCCTGCGACCCCTTCAAGACCGGTGCCGCAGGCGCGCGCAGCGCGGGCTTGGCCGCGCCGCGGCGAGGGGTGGGGGTCGACCGCGGCGCGGGCTCGGCCGCGCCCGTCAGCGCTCCATCAACCGAACAGGCTCCACTCGTCCTCGATGAGCGAGAGCGCGTTGATCAGCTCGACCGCGAGCTCGCGCTCGAGCCACTCGTCGATGCGCTGGCCCGCGGCGATCGCGCTGAAGCCCGCGCGCGGGATGCGCTTCGCGAGGTGCGAGAGGCACGAGCCGGTCCGATCGAGGCGCGCGACCCAGTCGGTGTCGCGATAGGCATATCTGGCCTGGTGGAACAGCGAGTCGCTGAGCGCCGAGATCCTGTCGCGGACGACGTCGGCGGGCTCGGCGCGGGACGCGATCGCCTCGCGCACCTCGCCGATGGCGCGCAGCACGAGGCCGACCGGCGCGCCGGGATGGAACGAGGTGCGCTTCGGTGAGAACGTCAGCCCGTCGAGCGCGAGGAAGTACCAGGCCTGCGGCGAGGACACGCGATAGAGGTATGCGGCGTTGCAGGCGTCGGCCGCCCTCATCGCGATCTGCCAGGCGCCTTGCTCGTCGACGCCGTCCTGCTCCGCGGGCATCCCGTCGATGCGCCCGATCTCGGCGCCGCTGACGAGCGGGTCGGCCCACGCCATGACCAGGACCGAGGTCGCGCACGACCAGCTGCACAGGAGGCGTGCGCTCGCCTCGGCGGACACGCGCCCGTTCGGCGCGATCCAGACGAAGCGCCCCTCCTTGAGATCGGCGCGGTACTCGTGGAGCGCGGCGCCGTGGCCCTCGAGCTGCTGGAAGAGCTCCTCACCCCGCGCCGCCCAGCGCTGGGCGAGGACCTCCTCGGCGCTCTCGGACGGCGTGTCGTCCCAGTCGAGCTCAGGCGGCCGGGGCGGCGAGAGCTCCGCGTCGTCCGCTCCGCTCTTCGCCTTCGCGTTCCGGGGCCGCCGCTTCGGAGGCGCGGCGCTGGCCTTCTCGCCGGCGCGCGCTCTCGGGGGCCGCCCCTTCGGCGCCGCCGGTCGCTCGGCCGCGGCGCGCTTCTCCGGCGTCGCCGGTCGCTTCGCGACGGCGGTCTCCGCGAGCGAGGTCGCGGCCTTCGCCTTCCTGGGCCTGGCTCGCGAGCTCGCGGGCGCCCGCTCCTGCCTGTCGCGCAGCGCGGCCGGCGGGCCCGCCTTCGCGCCCGCGCGCTCGCCCGCCTTGCCCTGACGCCGCGCGCGCGCGGATCCGCTCGATGCCTTGACGGTGCGCCTGGGTTCGGCCGATGTCCCTCGACCGCGCGGTTTGGGCATTGCGACAGGCTATCACGAGCTCGAAGCGCAATATCGATGGAGGCGAGGCGCCCGAGAAGCAAACATGGCGCTCCGAGCGCCAGCTCACTCGGAGCGCAGGGCCGGGAGCCCGGAGCGCGAGCGCGCGCGGCAGGCGGCGACGCGCGTGTCGCGCGTGTCGCGCGTGTTCAGGTCGTGTTCGGTCGTGTTCAGTTCGCTTCGCCGAGGGCGCGCCGAACTACCTTCTTGAATTTCGCGAGCGGCTGGGCTCCGCTGACCAGGTAACCGTTGATCACGAACCCGGGAGTCCCGGTGATGCCGGCGCTCCGCGCGGCCTGCGCGTCGGCCTCGACGGCGGCGCGATGGGTGTGCTCGTCGAGCGCCTTCGCGAAGCGCGCCGCGTCGAGCCCGAGGCTCGCGGCGTGCTGCTCCAGGGCCGCGCGGTCGAGGTTCGAGGCGTCGTGGGCCTTGAAGAGCAGGTCGTGCATCTTCCAGAAGCCGGCCGGCCCCTTCTGCGCGAGCGCTTCCATGGCCGCCTCGGCGGCCAGCTGCGCCTCCGGGTGGAAGGGGAGCGGCAGGTGGCGGTAGACCACGCGGACCTTGCCCGGGAACGCCTTGATGAGCTCATCCATCGTGGCGGCGGCGCGCGCGCAAAAAGGGCACTGGAAGTCGGAGAACTCCTGGATGACCACCTTGCCCGCGGCCGCGCCCTTGCTGGGGTGGCCCTTGGGCACCGGCGGCAGGGACACCTTCGGCGGCGGCGCCGGCGGGACCGCCTGCTTCTGGATGGCCTCGTAGACCTTCGCGCGCGGCGTCCCCGCCACGACCATCGCCTCCGCCTTGGCGATCTCCTCGTCGATGATCGCCTGGAACTTCTCGATCGGCTGCGCGCCGACGAGGCTGCGGCCGTTGATGAAGAAGTACGGGGTCCCCTGGGCGCCGAGATCGTCGGCGAGATCCACGTCGGCCTCGATCTTGGCGGCGTGCTTGTGCGAGGCGACGGCGCGCTTCACCGCGGCGACGTTCAGCCGGAGGTCCGCGGCGACGGCCTCGAGGGCGGCGTCGTCGAGGGCGGCCTCGCCGGCGAGCAGGCGATCGTTGGCCTGCCAGAAGGCGTCGTTCCCCTTCTGGGCGCGGGCCTCGCGCGCGAGCTCTGCAGCGGGCTCGGCCCGGGGGTGGAACGGGAGCGGGTTGTCCTTCCAGACGACGCGCAGCTTGTCGCCGTACTGCGCCCTGAGCTTCTCGACCGTCGGCGTGACCCGCCTGCAGAACGGACACTGATAGTCGCTGAACAGCACCATCGTGACGAGCGCCGTATCCGCGCCGCGCACGGGCGAGTCCCCGATGGGCACGAGGTGCACAACGCCGCCGTCGCCTTCCTCTTCGGCGTCGTCGGGCTCCTCCGCAGGAGGGGCGAAGTTCTTCTTCGCGAGCGCCGCGTAGATCCGCTCCGGCGGCGTCCCCTCGGCGCGGAGCGCCTGCGCCGCGGCGAGCTGCGCGTCGATGATCTCGGCGAACCGCTCCGCCGGCTGCGCGCCGACGAGGAGGACGCCGTTGATGAACGACGCCGGCGTGCCGTTCACGCCGAGCCGCCCGGCGAGCGCCATGTCGGCGTCGACCTTCTGCGCCGCCCCGCTCTGCTGGACGAGCTGCTGGATCTGGCCGGGGGTCACCCCGGCCCGCCGGAGCGCGGTGGCCTCGAGCTCCGCCGAGAGCCGCTCGTCGGCCGTGAAGATGGCGTCATGGAACGCCCAGAAGGCCTTGGGACCAGCGTGCGCGAACACCGCCATCGCGGCCTCGGCCGTCGGCCGGGCCTGCTTGTGGAAGGCGAGCGGGAAGTTCTTCCACACGATCCGCAGCCGCTCCGAGCCGTACCGCTGCTCGATCTGCCCGAGCGTGCGGCCCAGATGCTTGCAGAAGGGGCACTCGAAATCGGAGAACACGACGATCGTCACGGGCGCGAGCCGGCTGCCGCGCGCCGGATCCGCGCGGGTCACAGGCACCGGACCGGGGTCGCCGTCCGCGACCATCACGTCATCGAGCGCGGCTCCCGGATCGGCGGCTGGGCCCGGCTGCCGCGCAGGGGCGCCGCTGGTCTTCACCTGCGAGGCGTCCGGAGAGGGCGGCGGCAGCGCGGAGCTGCAAGCCAGGGCGAACAGCAATGAGAGCCAGGCGACGGCGGCGATGGCGCGGCGGGACATCGCGCGAGTGTACTCCGGTTCCGTGATGACGCCTTCGCCGCGCGGGCGTCGCTGTGCCCAGCGCGGAACGCCTCGCCGCGTCGCCAGGCGCGATTGACGCCCTCGCCGCCTTCGGCCATGACGGGCGCGGCGCGCCGCTCTGCCGCGCCAGGAGAGCGCACCGGAAAGCCATGGAGAAGGTCTACAGCGCCGCCCGCATCCAGCCGGAAGAGCACAGGGACGTCCTCGCGCAGCTCTGGAAAGAGAACCTCGCCCACGGCGAGGTATCGCAGGAGCTCGTGGAGCGGCGGATGCGCTGGTTCCAGGAGCAGAACCCGGCCGGCCCCCCGCGGACCTGGATGGGCTTTCACGGACCGGAGCGGGAGATCATCGGAAGCGGCTCGTTCTACCCGCGCGATCTGTACGTCGACGGGCGCAAGCTCAAGGCCGGCGTCCTCGGCGATTTCGGCGTGACCAAGGCGCACCGCATCGCGGGGGCCGCCATGAGCATCCAGCGAGAGCTCGCGAGGGGCTGCCGCGACGCCGGGGTCGATTTCGTGTTCGGCTTCCCCAACAAGGCCTCATTCCCGATCTTCCAGCGCGCCGGCTACAAGAAGATCGCCGATTCCATCATCTGGGTCCGGCCCCTCATGGCGGCATACAAGCTGAACGAGCTCGCGGCCTCGTCGGCCGGCGAGCAGCGGAGCACCGTGAGCACGGTGGTGCAGCGGGTCGCCGAGCGGGCCGCGTCGGCGGTCCCCCACCCTCGCTGGCGCGCGCTCTGGGAGGCGGCGGAGCCGGGCGCCGCGCCCGCCCCGCTCGCGCAGGCGCTGTCGACCGCGGCGGAGCGCGTCGTCCAGCGGGCGACGGTGAAGCCGGACAACCTCCTGGTCCGGGCCGCGGGGAGCGCCATCGACGCCTCGATGGCGCTCCGGGACACCGCCGCGCTGCTCGCGAAGGGGAGCCGCGTGCGCACCGAGCTCGTGGACGCCGCCGATCACCGCTTCGACGCCCTCTGGTCGCGGGCGAAGCCCTGGCCGATCGTCGGCGAGCGGAGCGCCCAGTTCCTGAACTGGCGCTATGCGCAGCTCGGCAACGCCCGATACCGCTTCTTCTGCATGCTCGACAGGCACGACGGGCGGCTGCTCGGCTACGCCGTCTACTCGGTGCGGAACAACAAGGTCGAGGTCAGCGACCTGTTCTGCGAGGACAACGGCCCCACGTTCGACGCCCTGCTGCTCGAGTTCTGCCAGGCGATGCGGCGAGAGGGGCACGTCTCCGTGGGCATGCTCCTCGTGACGCCCCCTTCGTTCAGCGCCCGCCTGCGGGCGCTCGGGTTCTTCTCCCGGCCCCACCCGCCGAGCGTCGGCTCGCGGTGGCTCATCGTACACCTCGATCCCGCCTTCCCCGACGAGCTGCGGCGCGTGCTGCTCGACGCGGAGAGCTGGTTCATGACCGACGGCGAGCTCGACGTCTGACCCCCCGGGTGATCAACCCGATCCGCTGGACCACTTCCCGCCGCCGGTTACCCTTGCCTCTCCATGGATAACGAGGCGCCGGCCCTGTCCATCGCGCGGCTGCGCTCCGTCTGGGATGCGGAGGTAGGCCCCTCCGCGCGGCGCGCGCTCACCGCGGCGGCCTGCGCAGGGCTGTTCGGCGCGGCGCACGTGGCGCGCGTGGGGTCCCCGCTCGCCCGCGGGCTCGCCGGCGCCGGGCTCGCGCTGCTGCTCGCGGCGATCGCCGCGCGGGCCGTCCTCGTGCGGCGGCGGCGCGGCGACGCCCGGCGCACGGTGCGCGAGATCATCGGCCGCACGGACGAGGCGCTCGGCGCCGCGACCCTGCGGGCGCTCACGCTCGCGGATCGCGCCGCGGCCGACGATCGCGTCGGCTCGCCGGAGCTCGCCGGCCTGCACCTCCGGCGGCTGCTCGGCCGCGCCTCGCAGGCGCGCATCATCGCGCGCGCGCGGCAGGCGGCGACACGGTGGGCGGGCGCGGGCCTCGCCCTCGGCGCGGCGGCGCTCGCGGCGGCGGCGATCGAGCCGTCGCGCGTCGTCGAGGGGCTGGACGTCCTCGCCGCCCGCGGCGGCGAGGCTCCCCTCGATCTGCCGTGGATCGAGGAGGTCGAGATGACGGCGGCGCCCCCCGAGTACCTGCACCAGGGCGCGGAGGAGCTCCTGCCGTTCGCGCCGACGATGCAGCCGCGAGGGACCGTGATCACGGTGCGCGGCCGCCCCGTCCGCGCGGGGCGCGCGCTCGTGCTGACGGACGGCGGCGCCGAGGTGCCGTTCGTCGACGACGGCAAGGGCGCCGTGGTCGCCCGCTGGACGCTCGGCGAGTCGACGACCCTCCAGGCGGCCGCGCGCTTCGGGCGGGTGCGCGTCCGGCAGGCCGACACGCAGCGCGTCGTGTCGATCCCGGACGACGCGCCGCGCGTCACGCTCGAGGGCGCGCCGCGCACGGTGAAGCTCCTCGACGAGCCCAGCATCCCGCTCCGCTACGAGATCACCGACGATCACGGCCTGCGCGAGGTCGATCTCGTCCTGCGCGCCGGAGCGAAGGAGGAGCGGCGGGTGCTCTCGCGGCCGGCGGCGGACGCGAAGGTCGATCGTGGAGGCTACGAGCTCCGGGCGCGCGATCCCTTCTTCCGCAGGACGTACGTGCCCGTCGAGGTGCGGATCGAGGCGCGGGACAACGATCCGATCGAGGGCCCGAAGTGGGGCAGGAGCGAGGCGATCCTGGTCGTCCCGCCGCAGGTGGGCGAGCCCGAGGCGCGGCGCTACGCCGCGCTCGTGAAGGCGCGCGACGCCCTCACGGATCTGCTCGCCGACCGCATCGGCCAGAGGACGCCGGAGGCGGGCGGCGCGGCGGCGCACGCGGCGCACGAGGCCGAGGTGCAGGCGACCGCCAGGGCGGTGGTCGAGGCGGCGCTCTCCGCGGATCACGGCGGGCTGCGGGTGCGGGGGCGCATCGCGTCGCTCGCCCGAGGTCAGCTGGCCCGGCTCGACGCGGCGCTCGCCGCCGAGCGGAAGTCGACGACCCGCGCGGCGCACCAGGGGCTGCTCGACGAGACCGAGGGCGCGCTGCTCGCGTTCGACGCCGGCCTGCGCGGCCTGGGCCACCGCGACGCCCGGGCCGTCGCCCAGCGGCTCGCCGACGTCGCGGACGAGGCGGCGGCGGCGGCCGAGCTGCTGGGCAGCGGCGACCGCGAGGGCGGCGAGGTCCGCCTGGAGGCGGCCGTCACGGTGCTGGGTGGCGGGGGGGTCGAGCTCGGCAAGCTCGGCGAGCTCGGCCTCGACCTCGGCGAGATCGTCGCGAACGATCTGCGCAGGATCGCGCGCGCCCGCGGCGTCGGCGACTGGCTGCACACCGAGCTTTCGGCGCGCGACCTCGCGGCGCGGCTCAGGCGGCCGGAGCCTTCGTTCGGCGGCGGCGGCCGCGGCGGGGTGGAGTCGGGCGCGCCGCGCGGGCCCGACCCCGGGGACGCGTCGAACGCCGACGAGAGCGTCGCCCAGAGCGAGCGGGATCTCGAGGAGCTCGCGCGCGATCACGCCGCCGAGACGAACGCTGTCGCCGAGGAGCTCTCGCGCGCGTCGCGGCCCGAGGACATCGCGGCGCTCCGGGAGGAGGCGCAGAAGCACGCGGAGGCGATCCGCGAGGCCGTGCGGGACCTGCCGCAGCCGGGCGCGGCGCCGGGCTCGGCCGAGTCCGCCGCGGCGGCTGGCAGAGAGCAGGCCGAGGCGATGGCCGGCGCGCTGGAGCAGGGCCGGCCCGAGGAAGCGGTGACGAGCGGCCGTGGCGCGATGCGCTCGCTGGGCGACGCCAAGCGGCTCGGCGCGCAAGCCGGCGGCTTCTTCCCCGAGGAGCGCGCCGCTCGCGAGGCCGCCGAGGCGCAGCAGCCGCTCGCCGAGGAGCTCGCCTGGGCCGAGGAGGCGCTGCGCAAGCTGCGGCAGGCGGCGGCAGAGCGGGCGCGGGACGGCCTCGGGAAGTCGAGCCAGCGCGAGGGCTCGCTCGCCGACCGCGCGCGCGATCTCCGCAAGCGGGGCGAGCGCGGCGACGGCCGCATGCCGGAGGAGACGCTCGATCGCCTCGACGAGGCCGAGCAGGCGATGCGCGACGCCCAGCGCGCCCTCGCCGAGGGGGACGGCGAGGGCGGCAACGAGCGCCAGCGCGACGCGCAGCGGCTGCTCGAGATGTCGAGCAGCGAGGACCAGGGTCAGGAGGGCGACGCCGAGTCGGAAGGGGAGCGGAACATGGCGAGGAAGGCCGACATCCCGGACAAGGACAAGCACAAGGGCCCCGAGGAGTTCCGCCGTCGCGTGCTCGAGGGGCTCGGGGGGACCTCGGAGCCGCGGCTGCGAGAGGCGGTCAAGCGTTACGCGGAGGGGCTCCTGAAATGACGCGCACCGGCGGCGGGGCAGCCCCGGCTCGGCGCGGGGCGGCGGCGATCGCGAGGCGCGGCCTCCGGGCGGCGATCCTCGCCGGGCTCGCGACGGCGTCGGCGACCGCGTCCGGCCGCCTCACGGTCGGCGATCTCGATCGCGCGGCCCGGGCGCGGGCCGCGATCCTGGAGATCGACGTCCCCGCGGCGCGAGACGCCCTGAAGGACGCGGATCCGGCGGACCTCGCGCTCGCGCTCGAGCGCGGCCGCCTCGCCATCTACGAGGGCGACTGCGACGCCGCCTCGGCGATCCTCGCGCGCCCCGATCTCGCGGCGACGGCCGAGGGCGCGGCGCTCGGGGACATCGCGCGCGGCTGCGCCCGGGCCACCGCGGCGACGGTCGTCATGAACGACGAGGAGCGCGGCGTCTGGGTGCGGCTCCAGGACGACGACGATCGCGCGCTCGTGCCGTTCCTCGTCGACGTCGCGGCGAGGACCCGCGACGTGCTCGCGAAGGACCTCGGCGTCGAGCTCCTCCGGCCGCTGCGGATCGATCTCGTCCGCGATCAGTTCACGCTCTCCGCGATGACGGGGCTGCCCGAGGACGCGGCGCGGACGACGGGCACGGTCGCCATCGCCAAGTGGGGGCGGGTGACGATGCTCTCGCCGCGCGCCACGCCGAACGGCTATCCCTGGCTGGACACGCTCGCGCACGAGATAACGCACCTCGCCCTGTCGCGCGGGACGCGCGACAACGCCCCGCTGTGGCTGCAGGAGGGCGTGGCCAAGCGCGAGGAGGTCCGCTGGCGCGAGCCCGACCCGCTGGACGACGTGCCGTCCGCCGACGCGATCGCCTTCCTGGGCATCCAGAAGGGCCTCGGGCGGCCGCTCGACAAGATAGGCCCCTCGATCGCGATGCTCCCGAGCGCGGAGGAGGCGGCGGTCGTGTTCGCCGAGGTCGCGAGCTTCATCCGCTACTGGACGAGGGAGGCGGGCGACACGGCGCTGCCGCAGCTCTTGCGCCGGCTCAAGGACGCGAGCAGCGACGCGGACCTCGAGCGGGCGATCGCCGAGATCTCCGGCGCGGATCTCGCGGCGTGGGACAAGCGCTGGCGCGCCTACCTCGCCAGCGTGCCGGCCGACGTGCCGCCCGACCTCGCGCCCGGCGCGGACATGCCGCACCGGCAGGAGGTGAGCAAGCGGGTGCGGCTCGGCCAGCTGCTCCACGACCGCGGCCACCACGCCGCCGCCGCGGTCCAGCACGCGCGCGCGCAGGCGCTCGCGCCGCACGAGCCGGCGGTGCGCTGCTTCCTCGCCGCCGCCCTGCTGGCGTCGGGCGAGCGCGCGAGCGCCTCGCCGCTCGTCGAGCGGGTGGAGGACGTGAACAGCCGCTACGGCCGGTGGTGGTCGCTGCACGGGCTGCTCCACGGGGGCCCCGACGGAGACCGCTCCTTCTCGGCGGGCACGGCGCTCGACCCGCTGAACCCCGACGTGGCCTGCGAGGAGAAGCTGCCGCCCGATCTGCCCGGCGATCTCCTCCGTTCGGCCCTCTGCGAGGCCGCGCGCCGCAGGGCGCGCTAGCCCGCCGCATCCGAGATCCAAAAAAAGACGGCGAGACGAGGAAATAGCGCCGCTCAACGCAATGGCGCGCGAGCGGCGGTTTGTGCGTGAGCGCGCCCGCTCCGGATTCCGTCGCGCCGGAGCGCGCTCCTACGGTGCGCGGGATGCCGAACCCTGGTCGCATCCCCTTGATGATCGCGCTGGGCCTCGCCCTGCCGGCCCCGGCCTACGCCCACGGCGCGCAGCGCGCGCCGCAGCCGCGTGTGCACGGCGAGCTCAGCGCGTCCTCCGTGCTGGCGTTTGGCCTGACACCCACGGCAGGCGTCGGCCTCTCGCCCGCCGTCGCTCTCCGCTGGTCCGACCTGTCCGTGTCGCTCGAGGCGCGTGCGATCGTCGCGCTGGGCAGCGCTCCGAGCGATCTGCCGAGCGCCGGGCCGCGGCGCATCGGCGCCGGGCTGGGGGTCATGTCGCTCTGCAGGCACCGGGACGGCGTCTTCCTGTGCAACGTCTTCCAGCTCGGCGCTGTCCGCGCGCCCACCGCAGAGAGCATCACCCAGGCGGAAGACGGCGTCCTCTGGCTGCTCACCTCCGGCGCGCGCGGCGGCGCCGAGTGGCGCGTCGCGCGGTACCTCCAGCTGCGCAGCTTCCTCGAGCTGCACATCGTCATGGCGCGCCCTCAGCTCTCGGCCGGCCCGGCCGCGAGGTGGAAGACCTCGGCCGTCGCGGCGATCGCCGGGATCGGCCTGACGTTCCCGGTGGACCCGGGGTGACCCGAGGTGAAGCGCGTCGCGCCTGCGCCCCGCGGCGCGCGCCTCCGCGGGCCTCGCGCGGCTCAGGCGCCGCGCCGGAGGAGGTCGCGTGCCCCGCGCGGCCTCAGTGCTTCGCGCGGAGCGCGCGCGCCAGGGTGTTCCTGCCGACGCCGAGCCGCTTCGCCGCTTCCGTCTTGTTCCCCTCGCACGCCCGGACCATCGCCTCGACGTAGCGCCGCGTCACCTCGTCGAGGGTGAGCCCGAGCGGCAGCGCCACCCGCGCGTCGCCCTCGGGCGCGGCGGCGGCGTGCGGCGGGGCGCCTTCGCCCCGCCGTGTCGGGAGGTGCCCCGCGGAGATGCGGCCGTCCGGCGCGAGGGCGATGGCGCTCTCGACCCAGTGCTCGAGCTCGCGCACGTTGCCTGGCCACGTATGAGCGCGGATGTGGCGGAGCGCGTCCGGATCGAAGCGCGGCGACGGCCTGCCGTACCTCGTCGCGTAGACGTCCGCGAAGTGCCGGGCCAGCGTCTCGATGTCCTCGGGGCCGCGCTCGCGCAGGGCCGGCAGATCGATCTCGACGACGCGCGCGCGGTAGTAGAGGTCCTTCCGGAAGCGCCCCTCGGCGACCGCGCGCTCGAGGTCGCAGTGCGTGGCGCACACGACGCGCACGTCGGCGCGGAGCGACTGGCGACCGCCCACGCGCTCGAAGGAGCGGTCCTGCAGGAAGCGGAGGAGCTTGCCCTGGATGTCGAGCGGCAGGTCCCCGAGCTCGTCGAGGAACAGCGTGCCGCCCTCGGCGAGCTCCACCTTGCCCGGCACGCGCCGGTCCGCGCCGGTGAACGCCCCCCGCTCGTGGCCGAAGAGCTCGCTCTCGACGAGCTGCGCCGGCAGCGTCGTGCAGTCGACGGTGACGAAGGGCTTCGTCTGGCGCCTCGAGTTGACGTGGATCGCCCGGGCGAACAGGCTCTTGCCCGTGCCCGTCTCCCCGCGGAGGAGCACGGTCGCGTCGGTCTGGGCCGCGAGCTGGACCTTCTCGTACACGGCGGCCAGCCGCTCGCTCCGGCCGACGATCCGGTTGAACGGCCCCTGCAGCACGACCCCCGGACCGCCGCCCTCGGCAGCGCGGAGCGTCGTCAGCGAGAGGGCGCGGGCGAGCTGCGTCGCGAGCGCGACGAGGTAGCGCTGGTCCTCGTCGTCGAAGGGCGCGCCTGCGCGGTTCAGCAGCTGGACGACGCCGCGGACCGGCGCGGCGCCGTCCTCGCGGATGGGCGCGACGAGCATCGAGCGCGTCGTGTAGCCCGTCGCCCGGTCCGCCGACGGATCGAAGCGCGGATCGCGCGAGGCGTCGTCGACGCGCACGACCTGTCCGGTCGTGGCCACGTGCCCCGCGATGCCGCGCTCGAGTGGCTGCCGGAGCGAGGGGAGCTCGGGCAGCAGGGCGACGCGCGTCACGAGGTCGCCGCGCTCGGCGTCGACGAGCCAGATCGTCGCCCGGTCGGCGCGGAGCGCCTTCGCGAGCCGCTCGCACGCCGTGCCGAGGAGGGCGTCGAAGTCGACCTCCCGGGCGAGGAGGGAGGCGAGATCGACGAGCAGCGAGAGGCGCGACATGGATAGCGGAGCAGTGTCCAGCATAGAGGGCGCCGCGCTTGTCGTCATCCGCGTCATCACGCGGCCCGGGCGAGGGCCTCGACGTGGATGCAGAGCCCCTCGCGCGCGGCGACCGAGGCAGGGAAGAGCTCGCGGGAGAGGCGCTCGATCTCCGCGACGCCGGCGTCCGTCCGCTGCGGGTCGTGGTGGAACAGGACGAGCTTCCGCGCGCCGCACGCCCGCGCGATCTCCGCGCCCGCGACGTACGTCGAGTGCCCCCACCCGACCTTCGAGCGCCCGCCGTCGCCGCGGTACTCCTCCGGGGTGTACTGCGCGTCATAGATGAGCACGTCGGCGCCGTCCGCGAGCGCGCGCAGCGCCGGATCGACGCAGGCGTAGTGCTCGGTGTCGGTCGCGTAGACGACGCTGCGGCCCTCGTGCTCGACGCGGTAGGCGAGGACGCCGCCCGGGTGGTTGAGCTTGGCGATCCGCACGTGGACCTCGCCCACGTCGAACGCCTCGCCCGGCCGCGCCTCCCGCACGGCGATCTGCGCTCCGAGCTCGTCCATGCGGACGGGGAAGCTCGGCGCGGCCATCTGCGTCGAGAGCACCTCGCGGAGGCTCCCGATCCCGTGCGCGCTGCCCACGATCGACAGCCGCGAGCTCGGCAGGTACGCCGGCACGAAGAACGGCAGGCCCTGGATGTGGTCCCAGTGCAGGTGCGACAGCAGCACCGTTGCCTCGACCGGCCCCTCCCGGAGCAGGGCATCTCCGAGCTTGCGCACGCCCGTCCCTGCATCGAGGATGATCCGCGACGAGCCGCAGCGAACCTCCACGCAGCTTGTGTTTCCGCCCACCGCAGCCGTCTCCGGCCCAGGCGAAGCGATGCTCCCGCGAACTCCCCAGAACTTGATCTCCATCGTTGTTGCGAGCCTCCTCGGCCCTCTTCAGCGAGCGGCGTGCCAGGACGCAGGCCCTTGAAACCGCTCTGCTTTTCTGCTGCGCCCGCGGAGGTCGATCGAAGTTGCAGCGCGAGGTCCGGATCGCCGCTTCAGA
This sequence comes from Sorangium sp. So ce693, assembly GCF_051521375.1. Classification (NCBI taxonomy): domain Bacteria; kingdom Pseudomonadati; phylum Myxococcota; order Polyangiales; family Polyangiaceae; genus Sorangium; species Sorangium sp. So ce693. The sequence continues at coordinate 12,930,662 of NZ_CP150347.1, read as the reverse complement.
ATGGAGCGCGCCGACGGGGCGGGCGGCGGGCTCTCGCGCCCCCATTTGCGCGGAGCGGCGCTTCGCGATTGACGCGCTCGCAGCGACGTGGAGAAACGTGGGGCGCGGGGGACGGGCCTGGCGTCGCGCCTCGGATCGCGCTGTGCGTCGCGTCAAGGCTGAGCTCTCTCGCTGGATGGGGATCGCGCCGACGCTGGAAGGTTCGTCTGACCCGAGCGTTGACCAAGGTCCTTCCTGAGGCCTAGCATTCCTGCACCGCTCTCTTTCCCGCATCGTTACCGCTGCTCCGCACAATGACCGTTGCCACCTACGCCGCCGCACAGCTGTTGCGGGTGCTTCCGCGAGAGCGCATTACCCGGGCCGTTGGCCGCCTCTGCGACGCCAGGGCACCCGCCGCCGTCTTGAACACGGTGGTGAGGCTCTACGCGCGCGCGTACCGCGTCGACATGGACGCCGCCGAGGTGCTGACGAGCCCTTACGAGAGCTTCGACGCGTTCTTCACGCGCAAGCTCCGCGAGGGGATGCGCCCTGTCTGCTCCGATCCCGGAGCCATCACCAGCCCTGCCGACGGACGGGTCGAAGCGCTCGGCCCCGTGACCGACGGCGGTCGGCTGACCATCAAGGGGCAGCCCTACCGCGTGGAAGACCTCGTGGGCGACCCCGCGGAAGCCACGCGTTATGACGGCGGGCAGTTCGCGATCGTCTACCTGTCGCCCCGCGACTACCACCGGGTCCATTCGCCCGTCGCCGGGCAGGTGAGCCTCATCCGCTCGATGCCGGGGGAGCTGTTCCCGGTGAACGCGATCGGCGAGCGCCACGTCCCGGGCCTCTTCGCGCGCAACCGGCGCGTCGCGATCGTGATCGACACGGAGCGCCAGGGCCGCGTTACGGTGGTGATGGTGGGCGCGATGATCGTCGGACGGATCACGGTGAGCGCCGTCGACGCGCGCGACGTGCCGCTCGGCCTGCACACGATCTCGCCGGCCCTCCCGGTCGCGGCCGGCGAGGAGATCGGCAAGTTCCACCTCGGATCCACCGCGGTCATGTTCGTGGAGCGAGGGGTAGCGCCCCCCTGGAGCAGGGCTCCTGGGCCGATCCTCTACGGCGAGCCGCTGGGCGGAGGGGACCAGCGATGACGAGCGAGCGGCCGCGCAACCCCCTGGCTACGCCCGCCCAGGAAGGCGGCGCCTCCGGAGAGCCCGGCGCGCCGCTGCCGGGCGAGGCAGGGAACGCGGCCGCATCGCCGCCGCAGGGCGAGCAGGGCTCGCTCCCCGCGCGATCGTCCGCTCCGCGGCCCGAGCGCGCCCCCAGCGTGCGCCCGCAGCTCGCGACGACGACCCCGCTGCCGCTGCCGCGCCTCGACGTCATCACGGGCATCGCGGACGGGAGCTCCGGCGGGCAGATCGCGGAGATCCCGGATCTCGATCTCGACCCGCGGATCGCCGGCCCCCCCACGGAGCGCTCGCGGCACGGCGCTCCCCTGCCGGCGAACCCGAGCTCCAGGCGGTCCTGGCAATCGCTGGCTGCGGAGGTGGAGCGGGCCGCGGAAGTGGAGCGCGGTGAGGGCGCGAAGACCGGGCGGCGGCGCTCGCGGCGGCTCGTGAACGTGTCGGGAGACGCGGCGCAGCAGGCCGACGATCAGGCCGCCACGCAGGACCGCGCCACCGTGCCGGAGGATTCCGCGACGCCGCGCTCGCACGCGCTCGACGACGCGGACGACGACGGGTGGCCGAGCGCCTCCGAGAGGCGGCCCAGCTACCCGACGCTCGAGGCGCCCAGGCATCCCAGCGAGCCCGCGCTCGATGGATCCAGGCCCGCCAGCAAGCCGGCGGCTGCGACGGCGACGGCGACGAGCCTGGCGGAGCTGGTCGCCCCCCGTGCGGTCCCGCGCCCGTCCCCGAAATCCTCGAGCCTGCCGCCGATGCCGGCGCCGAGTGGGCTCATCATCGATCCCGATTCGGTCGCGGTGATCCGGCCGCTGCAGATCGTCAGCATCGAGTCGGACCTGCCGCCGGTGCCGCCGATCACCTCGGTCGCCGAGCCCGCCAGACCGCCGCTCTTGACCGATCCGGCGGAGCACGAGTGGCCGCCGCTCCAGTTCAGGATCCAGCCGGACGAGGCCCCGACCGGGATGGGCCTCGAGTCGTTCCAGGAAGGCCTCTCCGAGGGCCCGCCGACGGCGCGCGACGCCGCCTTCGACGCCCTCCAGCCGGAGCCTCGAAGGCGGCCAAGGAGGCAGGCCTCGGCGCCGGAGATCGACGCGCGCCCCCTGGACTGGCCGCTGGGAGCGGGCGCGGACGAGGTCGCGGAGGTCGAGCTCGAGTCCGGGTCCGTCAACGAGGCGAAGGCCCTTCTATCGGACGCTCCTCCCGGAGGAGGCGAACGCCAGCAGGGGCAGGGCGATCCGACGCGCATCACCGTGCCGCCGAAGAGCACCGAGGTCGAGCTGGAGGAGGTCGAGCCCGAGCGCGAGGCCGAGCTGGCCGACGCGAGCTCGGCCGCGCAGACCGACCCGCACGCCGCGCAACCCAAGAAGCCGCCGCCGCCTCCCTTGCCGCCGCGGCGCCCGCGCGCGCAGGCGCTGGCGTCGCCGGATCTCGCGACGTTCACGAGCTCGGTGCCGCCGCCGCCCGTATCGGCGCCGCCCGTGTCGGCGCCTCCGTCTCCCAGCGAGCCGTCCGCGGCCGCGCGGCCTGCCGCTCCCGCGGCGGCGCCCGCGGCGAAGCAGGTCGAGCACGATTCCGGGCCCTCGACCGAGCCCGCCGCGCGCCGGAAGCGCCCGTGGTGGGAAGAGCTCTTCGGCGACGACTTCCTCCGCACGCTCGACAAGATCGACAGCAAGGTGGTTCGCCGCGAGGTCGATTTCATCGAGGAGCGGCTCGGCGTCGAGAAGGGCGCGGTGATCCTCGATCTCGCGTGCGGCGCAGGCGGCCACGCGATCGAGATCGCCAGCCGCGGCTACAGCGTGGTCGGCTACGACCTGTCGCTCGCCATGCTCGCCCGCGCCGCCGACGAAGCGCAGGATCGCGGCCAGAAGCTGAACTTCCTCCAGGGCGACATGCGCGAGATGACGTTCGAGGAGACCTTCGACGGCGTCTACTGCTGGTCGACGAGCTTCGGCTACTTCGACGACGAAAAGAACGCGGATGTCCTCGCCCGCATCCGCCGCGCCCTCCGCCCCGGCGGAATGCTCCTGCTCGACATCGTCAACCGCGACTACGTGGCGTCCCGCCAGCCGAGCCTCGTCTGGTTCGAGGGGGACGGCTGCGTCTGCATGGATGAGATGCACGTGGATTTCTTCACGAGCAGGCTCAAGGTGAAGCGCACCGTCATGTTCGAGGACGGCCGCTCACGCGAGCTCGACTACTCGCTCCGCATCTACGGGCTGCACGAGCTCGGCAAGGTGCTCCACGAAGCGGGCTTCAAGGTCACCGAGGTGACCGGGCACCCTGCGCACCCCGGCGTCTTCTTCGGCTCCGAGTCGCCGCGGCTCATCGTCCTTGCCGAGCGGAGCTGAGGCGCTAGGGCTCCCCGCGCATGAGCTTCGAGGCCGCGATCGCGCGCGCGTTGCCGGGGATCCCGCGCAGCGCATCCCCCGTCGATCAGATCGCCTACGCCCGCGATCTCTGGCCGCGGCACCACCTCGCGGTGACGGAGGGCCGCATCGCCGAGCACCGGCCCGGGATGATCGTCTGGCCGTCCTCCACGGAGGAGGTCGCCCAGGTGGTGCGCTTCTGCGCGGACGAGGGGCTCCCGCTGGTGCCCTTCGGGGCGGGCTCGGGCGTGTGCGGCGGCGTCTTGCCGGACGAGCGCACGGTCGTGCTCGATCTCAAGCGGCTCTCCCGCCGCCGCTCGCTCGATCGTGAGGCCCCGTCGGTCGAGGTCGAGGCCGGCGCGCTCGGCATCCGCTTCGAGGAGGAGCTCAACGCCGAGGGCTTCACGCTCGGCCATTTCCCATCGTCCATCCTCTGCTCGACCGTGGGGGGCTGGGTCGCGGCGCGCAGCGCCGGCCAGTGCTCCGGGCTCTACGGCAAGATCGAGGACATGGTCGCCTCGCTCGAGTGCGTCGTCGGCCGCGGCGAGATCGTCCGCTTCGATCGGCGCGCGCGAGGCCCGGATCTCACGCCGCTCCTCATCGGCAGCGAGGGCGTGCTCGGCGTGGTCACCGCCGCGACGCTCCGGCTGCACCCGGCGCCGCCGGCGCGCGCCTTCGCCGCGTTCTCGTTCCCCAGCGTCGAGGCCGGATGGGACGCGATGCGGGCGATGTTCCAGGCCGGCCTCCGCCCGGCGGTCTCGCGGCTCTACGACCCGTTCGACTCCTTCATGGCCCGGCTCGGCGCCGTGCGCCGGCAGCGGGCCCACGCCGGCGCAGCCGATGACTCCTCCGAGGGGGCGGCCGCGCGGGGGCACGGCGCGCGCGGCCCCGGGGCCGGCGCCGCGGTGCTTCGCGGCCTGCTGCGCGCGCCGGGGCTCCTCAACCAGATCGTCGACGGCGTCGGGTCGCGCGTGCTCCGCGGCGCGACGCTCATCCTCATCTTCGAGGGCACGGCGCGCGCGAGCGCGGACGACCTCGCCCGCGCCGCGGCGATCGCGGAGCGCGGCGGGGCCAGGCCGCTCGGCGAGGAGCCCGCGCGCCACTGGCTCGCGCACCGCTACAGCGTGAGCTACCGCCAGGCGCCCGTGTTCATGGCCGGCGCCTTCAGCGACACCATGGAGGTCGCCGCGCCCTGGTCACGCCTGGACGGGCTCTACCGCGCGGTGCGCGGCGCGCTCGGGCGCCACGTGTTCGTGATGGCTCACCTGTCCCACGCGTACCCGGACGGCTGCAGCATCTACTTCACCTTCGCTGGCAGCGCGCCGAGCGTCGCGGCGGCCGAGGCGAAGTACGACGCGGCCTGGCGGGCGGCCCTCGACGCCGCGATCGACGCCGGCGGGACGCTCTCGCATCACCACGGGGTCGGCCGGAGCAAGGCGCCGCGGCTCGGCGCCGAGCTCGGCCTCGGCGCCGACGTCATCCATGCGCTCCGCGGCGTCTTCGACCCCGCGGGCGTCATGAACCCTGGCAACCTGCTCCCGCGCGAGGGCTCCTCTGCCGCGCGCCGCCCGCTGCCGCCGCCGCCCGCTGGGCCGGTGCTCGACGGCGACTCCATGCTCGTGCACGCCGCCGGCGCCGCTCGCCTCGGCGAGATCGAGCGCGCCCTCGAGCAGCGCGGCCTCACGCTGGCGATCGACTTCGGCGCGACCTCGCCCGAGCTGACGGTCGACGCGTGGATCGCGGCGGGCGCCCCCGGCGCGCCGGATCCGTGGAGCGATCCGGTCGATCACCTCGTCGCCGGGTTCACCGCGCGGCTCGCGTCCGGCGCCGAGCTCGCGGTGCGGCCCGCTCCGCGGCGCGCGGTGGGCCCGGATCTCTTCGCGCTGTTCCTCGGCGTGGGTGGGCGCGTCGGCGCCGTCACGTCCGCGCACCTCCGTGCCCACGGCGCGTCGCGGCCCCGCGCCCTGCCGACCGCGCTGCCGCGGCAGCCGTCGCTCCGCGACGACGAGGCGGCGTGGCTCGACGCGGTGGTGAGCGCCGCCCGCGACGTCCGCTGAGCGCGGTCGGCGCGGCGCTCGCTCGGAGCGCGGCCAGCGTTCAGCCGGGAGGCCAGGCCATCGGCCTTCCGCCCATCACGTGGACGTGGATGTGGAAGACCGTCTGGCCGGCGTTCGCGCCGCTGTTCACCACGGTCCTGAAGCCGCTCTCCGCGATGCCGGTCAGCTCTGCCACCCGGCGCGCTGCGAGGAGCAGCCGGCCGAGGACGGCCTCGTCCTCGGGCGTGGCCTGGGCGATGCCCGCGATGTGGCGCTTCGGGATGACGAGCGCGTGCGTGGGCGCCTGCGGGTTCACGTCGTGGAAGGCGATGACGTGCTCGTCCTCGAACACGACCTTCGACGGGATCTCCTTGTTCGCGATCTTGCAGAAGATGCACATGGCCGCCTCCTACTCCCAGGGTGCTTGCGAGTCACGCTGCGCCCGGTCACGCGGCAGCGCCCTGGTCCCGGGGTCCGGCTCTCCCGGCGCCCCCTCGCCGGGAGACTCCAGCGCTCCGCCGTGCTTCCCCTCGGGCAGCAGCCGGGCGAGCGCGCGCTCGATCCGCGACGAATCTGCCGGCTCGGGGAGGAGATCGTGCGGCAAGGCGGCGGCGCCTGTCGCCGAGCTCGGCGCGGCGTCCCCGCCTGCTGGCTGCTCGGCCCGAGGGACCGCTCCGCGCGCGACCGCGATGCGGAGCACCGCGAGCTCCAGGGCGTCGAGCGCGGCGGTGCGCTTCAACCCGAGCGACGGCACGTCGTAGGTGAGCAGCGCGCCGCCGCTCGCGGCGGGCGCGAGCCCGGCGCGGTCCGCGCCCGCGACCAGCTGCCGCACGATGCTCCTGAGCAGCGCCGCCCGCCGCCGCACACGGCGCGCCTGCGGGTCGGCGTACAGCGAGAAGAAGCGGTTTCGCGAGAAGGTCGACGGCGCCAGCACGAGCGCGACGAGCAGCGCCTCCGGATCGACGGCCGGCGCGTCGATGGGCGGCGCGCCGATGGGCGGCGCCCCCATCACGTGGCGGGCTCCAGCGCGCCGGGCCCCGAGAGCCCGCCGCGCCGCAGGAGCTCCGCCTGGCGGTGCGTGCGCAGCGCGCCGATGAGCTCGTCGAGATCCCCTTCGATGATCTTGTCGAGCTTGTGCAGCGTGAGGCCGATCCGGTGATCCGTCACGCGGTTCTGCGGGAAGTTGTAGGTCCGCACCTTCTGCGCCCGCTCCCCCGTGCCGACCATGGTCCTTCGCTCGGCGCTCTGGGCCTCCTCCTGCCGGCGCTGCTCGAGCTCGAGCAGCCGGCTCCGGAGCACCTTCATCGCCTTCGCCTTGTTCTTCAGCTGGGAGCGCTCGTCCTGGCACTTCACGATCATGCCCGTCGGCAGGTGCTTGAGCTGCACGGCGCTGTTCGTCGTGTTGACGCCCTGGCCGCCGGGGCCGCCCGACGCGGCGATCGAGATCTCCAGGTCCTTCTCGTCGATGTGCACGTCGACCTCGTCGGCCTCGGGCAGCACGGCGACCGTCGCGGTCGAGGTGTGGATCCGCCCCTGCGTCTCCGTCGAGGGGACCCGCTGAACGCGGTGGACGCCGCCCTCGTACCGGAGGTGGGAGTAGACGTCCTGCCCCGTGATCAGCGCCGCGACCTCCTTGTAGCCGCCGGCGGAGGCCTCGCTCAGGTTGAGCACCTCGACCTTCCACCGCTTCGTCTCCGCGTAGCGGCAGAGCATGCGGAAGAGATCGGCCGCGAAGAGCGCCGCCTCCTCGCCGCCCTCGCCGCTGCGGATCTCGATCACGGTGTTTCGCGTGTCGTTGGGGTCCTTCGGCAGGAGGAGCACCTCGAGCTCGGCGGCGAGCCGCTCGCGCTCGAGCTCGAGCTCGGGCAGCTCCGCCTGGGCGAGCTCGGACAGGTCGGGATCGCTCAGCGCCTCGCGATCCTCGGCGATGCGCCGCTCGACGTCCCGCAGCCGGGCGAAGGCGACGACCACGGGCTCGATCTCGGTCCGCTCGCGGTTGAGCCGCTGGAGCTCGGCCGGCGCGGAGAGCACCGCCGGGCTGCACATGAGGTGCTCGAGTTCCTGAAAGCGGCGCTGAACCGCCTCGAGTTTCGCGATAGGTAGCATCTGCAATCCGAAGACGACGCGGGGTTGGACGGCGGCGAGGGGCGCGGCGGAGCCGGCGCGCGCTAGCCGTGGGCGCCTGCGTAGCCGGGGTCGGCCAGCAGCTTGGAGTAGTCGGCGAACACCCGATCGGGCTGGACTGGAGCGGCCACCGAGGCCTCGCGCCAGAGCGTCGCGCGGAGCGACGCGAGGGCGATCTCCAGCTGCGCATCGTCGGGCTCCGCCGTCGTGATCTTCTGGACCAGGAACCCCGGCCAGAGCAGCACGCGGAGCGGGCCGGTGGTGCAATAACGCGCGAAGATCCGCTGGATCTCGAAGGTGACCGCGGCGATCAGCGGGAGGAACGGCAGCTTCATCAGGAAGAAGGTGACGCTCTCGACGAGCCGGCCGCCGGGCAGCTTGGGCAGGAGCGCCCCGAGGGACGCCCCGGCCACCGAGAACACCACGATCGACACGAGCGCCACCATGACGAGGAACGTCGTCCCGCAGCGGGGGTGCATGGCCGTCTTCCGGCGCGCGTTCTCGACCTCGAGGACCTCGCGCGCCTCGTAGGTGGAGATCGCCTTGTGCTCGGCGCCGTGGTACTGGAAAACGCGTCGAACCTCGGGGATCTGGCGGATCAGGAGGAGGTAGCCGACGACGATGGCGAGCTTCGCCACGCCGGTGATCGCCTGGAACGCCGGCGACGTGACCTCGAGCCCGAGGCCCAGGAGCTTGTTGACCAGCTCGGCGCCGGCCTGGGGCGCCGCCACGAAGAGCAGGACCGCGAAGAGGATCGGGATCATGCCCATCCCTCCCCCCCGCTTCTTCCCCTCGCCCTGACCGCCCGGCGCGGGGCTGCCCGTGATCTGCGCGGGCTCCACGTCCTGCGCCGCGATCGCCGCCATGCTGAGCGCCAGGGAGGTGAGGTTCACCCCGCCCGCCTGCCCAGCGCTCGAGCGCTTGGACTCCGGCCCCTTGGCCGAGCCCGCCTCCTCGGCCGAGAGATCTTGCTCGTAGAGGTCCGCGGACCAGCGGAGCGCCTGGGATCCCAGGCGGAGCGACTCGACGAGGGTCGCGATACCCCGCACGAACGGCCAGGTGCGCGCCCCCTTCGAGACGGCGGTCATCGGCTGCTCGCGCACGACCAGCTCTCCCGAGCGGCGCCGGCAGACGATCGCGACCGAGCTCGGCGACCGCATCATGACCCCTTCGATGACCGCTTGGCCGCCGATATACGGACGTGCAGGCTGATCGCTCATACGCGTTCCAATCTAGCGCATAACACGGCCAGCGCATCGGCCCGACCGACCAGCGCCGCACAGATGAACGCGCCGGCGTCGTTTGATCCGCGTCCGATCTGCGTCCGATCCGTGTCCGCCCGCGTCCGCGGCGCGCGACGTCTCGGCCGCTCACGCTCCGCAGGGAGCGAGCTCGGGGCGAGCCCATCCTTCCGCCACGCCCCGGGCGGGCGTGGCGTGACGGGCGAATCCGGCAAAGAAGGGATATCGGGGCGAGGTGGACGATCGGCTCGGCTACTTGCCTGCGGTCGCGTACTTCTTGCGGAAGCGGTCGACGCGGCCGGCGACGTCCATGATCTTGTGCTTGCCCGTGTAGAACGGGTGGCAGGCGGAGCAGACGTCGGTGGTGAAGCTGCCGCGGGTGGAGCGGGTCTCGACGACGGCGCCGCACGCGCAGGTGATCGTGGAGGCCTTGTACTCGGGGTGGATGCCGGGCTTCATGGTGAGTCCTTCGGGTGTTGCGAGGGAGGGCGCCTATAGCTCAGCGCGTCTTGGACCGCAAGAAGCCCCTCAGACGCGCCCGCTCTTCTGTCTCTCGTCCGGTTCTCGTCCGGCCCGCTCGCCGTCGTTTTCGCGATTCGCGAGGTTGCGCGAGTTTTCGCTGATTTTCGCGAGGCCGCGCAGCGAGGCGGCCCTGGCGCTGCCGGCCGAGCCCGCCGCGCTTCCCCCAGGAGCGAGGCCCCCGGATCGAGACGCTGGCGGTGCGAAGCGCGGACACCTTAGGTGCGGCGTGACCTGGCTCCGGTCAAGGTCCGGGCAGCCCCAGCCCGCGCGCACGGCAATTGCTAGAGGCGGCGTTGACGCTCGGGCGCACATGGTTAGCTTCGCGGTCGCGAGCCAGCGAGCTCGCGAAAACTCGGCGAAAGTATCCGGATTCCCAGCGGTTTTTGACGGCTCTGGAGCGGTGGCTCGCGGCAGCTGTCAGCTGAGCCCTGCTGGCCGGTCGGGTCTTCTCGCCCCCCGTGGTCATCAGGCCGTCGCGCAAACAGTTCTCGGAGGGTTCAACGTCATGGGCAAGATCATCGGCATCGATCTCGGCACGACCAACAGCGTCGTCGCGGTGATGGAGGGCAAGGAGCCCAAGGTCATCGTGAATGAGGAGGGCTCGCGCCTCACGCCGTCCGTCGTCGCCTGGGACGACAAGGGCGAGGTGCTCGTCGGACAGATCGCCAAGCGCCAGGCAGTCACGAACCCCACCAACACCATCTACTCCGCCAAACGCTTCATGGGGCGCCGCTTCGAGGAGGTGCAGGAAGAGGCGAAGCGCGTCCCGTACACGGTCAGCAAGGGCAAGAACAACGACGCCTCGATCGCCGTGCGCGGCAAGCAGGCGTCGCCCCCCGAGATCTCCGCGAAGGTCCTCCAGAAGCTGAAGAAGGCCGCGGAGGACTACCTCGGCGAGAAGGTGACCGAGGCCGTCATCACCGTGCCGGCGTACTTCAACGACTCGCAGCGCCAGGCGACCAAGGACGCGGGCCGCATCGCGGGGCTCGACGTGAAGCGCATCGTCAACGAGCCCACGGCCGCCGCGCTCGCGTACGGGCTCGACAAGAAGAACGAGCAGGTCATCGCCGTCTACGACTTCGGCGGCGGCACGTTCGACATCTCGATCCTCGAGGTCGGCGACAACGTCGTGCAGGTCATCTCGACCAACGGCGACACCCACCTCGGCGGCGACGACGTCGACCACCTCGTGATGGACTGGCTCGCGGCCGAGTTCAAGAAGGACACCGGCATCGACGTCTCGAACGACAAGATGGTCGTGCAGCGGCTCAAGGACGCCGCGGAGCAGGCGAAGATCGAGCTCTCGAACGTGCAGGAGACGACGATCAACCTGCCGTTCTTGACCGCGGACGCCTCGGGGCCGAAGCACCTCCAGAAGCAGCTCACCCGGGCGAAGCTCGAGCAGATGATCCGGCCGCTCATCGACCGCACGCTCGAGCCGACCCGCAAGGCGCTCGCCGACGCGAAGAAGTCGCCGCAGCAGATCGACGAGATCGTCCTCGTCGGCGGCTCGACCCGCATCCCGCTCGTCCAGGAGACGGTCAAGAAGTTCTTCGGCAAGGAGCCCCACAAGGGCGTGAACCCGGACGAGGTCGTGGCCGTCGGCGCCGCGGTCCAGGCGGGCGTGCTCTCGGGCGACGTGAAGGACCTCGTGCTGCTCGACGTCACGCCGCTCTCGCTCGGCGTCGAGACGCTCGGCGGCGTGATGACCGTGATGATCTCGAGGAACACCACGATCCCGACGCAGAAGAAGGAGATCTTCTCGACCGCGACCGACAGCCAGCCCAGCGTCGAGGTCCACGTGCTCCAGGGCGAGCGCACCGAGGCCCGCTACAACCGGACCCTGGGTCGCTTCCACCTGGAAGGGATCATGCCGGCGCCCCGCGGCGTGCCGAAGATCGAGGTGACGTTCGACATCGACGCGAACGGCATCCTCTCGGTGCACGCCAAGGACACGGCCACCGGCAAGGACCAGCGCATCACGATCACCGCGTCGGGCGGCCTGAAGGAGGACGAGATCAACCGGATGGTCAACGAGGCGGCGACGCACGAGGCCGAGGACAAGCGGCGGCGCGAGGAGATCGAGCGGCGCAACAAGCTCGATAACCTCTGCTACACGCTGGAGAAGACGATCAGCGAGAACAAGGACAAGCTGCCGGAGGGCGACGTCTCGGCGCTGAACGGGATCATCGCCGAGGGGCGGTCGGCCATCGAGAAGCAGGACGACGCGGCCGTGAGCGCGGCGCTGGAGAAGCTCGAGAAGGAAGCGCACCGCATCGCGAGCGTCATGTACGAGAAGGCCGGCCCGCCCCAGGACGGCGGCGGCGCCGCGCCCGGCGGCGCGCCGGGAGGCCAGCAGCCGCCCCCCGCCGGCGGCAAGGGGAAGGATTCGGTCATCGACGCGGAGTTCGAAGAGTCGAACTGATCGCCGCGAGGAGCCCGCTCCTCGACGGTGTGCGACGAGCGCGGATTCCTCCGCGCTCGTTCGCATTTACGTCGACCTCCGCGCAGGACGCGGGCATGCAGCCGTCGCCTGCGCAGCGCGCTCCTTGGGCGTCGACTCGGATGTCCGGGAGCCGTATAACCGGCGCTCATGCGAACTCTCCTGCCGATCGCCCCCCTGGTCCTGATGGCCGGTTCCCTCGCCTGCGGGCCGTCCCCCGCGCCTGTCGCGCCGACAGCAGGACAAGGCGAGGTCAAGGCCGGGCCGGCCCAGGTCGCCACCAGCCCGGCGTTCGATCTATCCCCCGTCGCCGAGCCGGCCGACATCGTGGGCGTGCTCCGCTGGAGCAACCCCGCGGCCACGCTGTCGAGCATCGCGACGTGCGCCGGGCTGCCTCCGGCGCTCGCGGAGACGGGCGCGCAGGCGTTCTCCTCGGGTGTGCTGAGCGAGCTCGTGAGCCCTTCCATCGACACGGACCAGCTCGCCGCGGTGCTCGCGCTCGACGCGCCGGTGCACCTGATCGTCGCGCTCGATGACAGCTCGAAGCGGGGCAAGCCCGTGGCGGCCGTGTCGCTCGGGCTCACGTCGCTCGAGCGGGCGAAGGGCGCGCTCGAGGCGGGCGCGTCCCTCACCGAGGTGAAGCCCGGCATGTGGAAGATCGGCGGCAAGGAGCCCTCGGCGTCGAGCTGCTTCCTCGCCGCGTCCGCCGGCTCGGCGCCCGCGCGGCTCCTCTGCGGCGATCGGGACCGGGACGTGACGGCGCTCGGGCCGTACCTCGCGCGCACGCTGCCGACGCTCGCGCCCGAGGCGCGCGATCTCCACGGCGAGGTCCGCTTCGTCCCGCTCAGCGCGAAGTTCGGCGGCATGGCGAAGCAGCAGCTCGGCGGGCTCCCGATCCTCGCGCAGAGCCAGCTCTCGATCGGGCAGCCCCAGTTCGACCGGGCGCTCACCGACGCGGCGACCGGCGTCCAGCAGGAGCTCGAGGCGCTCATCAACGACGCGAGCAAGGCGGTCGTCGATCTCCAGGTCGACAACCAGTCCTGCGTGAACCTCACGGCGGCCCTGGAGCTCCGGGGCCAGTCGTCGTGGCTCGCCAAGACGATGGCCGACAGGGCGAAGCGCGCCGGGGCCGCGCCGGAGCTCTACTGGCGCGCGCCGAAGGACAGCGCCGGCGCGTTCTTCGACCACGGCTACGACCCGGCGCACTACGGCGGCATCCTGAAGACGCTGCGCGAGATGCTCGAAGGGTGGCTGGAGAAGGAGAAGATCGGCAAGCCCGCCGATCGCAAGGCGCTCGCGGACCTCCTTTCGCTGCCGATCAACCAGGGGCCGAGCGTGTCCGCCCACGGGTATGCCGACGCACCTCCTGCCGCTACCCAGGCCGGGAAGCCGACGCCGAACGAGGCGCTCGACAAGATGATGGGGGGCTTCGTCGGCTGGAACCTGTTCGGGTTCGAGGAGACGCCCGACGCGCTCATCAAGTACGTGAAGAACGCCGTCACCGCCTACAACACGCCCGGGCTGCGCAAGCGGCTCCCGGAGATCGACGTCGATCCGAAGGAGCTGCCGACGGTCAAGACGGTTCAGGCGCCGAAGGAGCTCGGGAAGACGTCGCTCGCCGTCGAGATCCAGATCGTCCGCGATCTCCCGCCGCTCGACGGCGACGCGGGCTCGACCCCCGCCGCCAAGGGCAAGCAGAGGCCCAAGCTGACGATGACGCTCCACCTCCTCGTCATGGGTGAGGAGAAGACGACGTGGGTCGCCTTCGGACACGACAAGGGCGACCTGCTGAGGCGGCTCGCCACGGTGAAGGCGGGCGCGCCCACCGCCGCGACGCTCGCGTCACGTCCGGGGCTCGAGAAGCTGAAGACCGGGAAGTTCGCCTGGGGTGGATTCTCGACGCTCGCCCCGATCACCCGCACGTTTCAGAGCGTGCTCTCGACGCTGGATCAGCCCGGCGCGGCGCCGGTGGCGCTGCCTCAGGAAGCCCGAATCTTCGGCGAAGCGCTGGCAAAGCTCCCCCACAAAGGGGAAGGGCTGATGTTCGTCACGACCCAGCAGCAGGGCGGCGCCGCGCCGCGGGCCGAGATCTCGATCAACGTGTCGAAGCCCGTGCTCGAGGACATCGGCGCGCTCGTCGCGGCAGGGCTTCGAATGGCCGGCATCACGAAGCCATAGGCTCGTGGATGCGCTATCACCACAGCCAGTAACCTGGCGCGGCTGCTCCTGCTCGGTCGTGTTCCCTGGTCACCACGCCACGCGCGTGCTTCGTCCGCCCACGTTCAAGATCGGTACGCGAATTGCCACCGAAAAGATGAGAGGAAACAATGAACAACCGTGAAGGTGCGAGTCGCGACGGAATGAACCCGGCGCGGCCGGAGACGTCCGCCACGACGGCAGCCGCCATGCCGAGGCCGCCCGTACGCCGCCCGGCGCCCGAAACGGACGACTCCGATCTGCCCGATCTCACGCAGGAGCAGCTTGACGAGCTCCGGCAGGCGCTCGAGGAGCGCCGGGCGAGCCTCGTCGCCAACATCGATGAGCGGCAGCACGCAGAGCGCGACATCTCGCGCGAGGTGGGCGACGAGATGGACGAGGCCAACGCCGAGGGCGCGACGTCGCTGACATCGAAGCTCCTGGAGCGCGATGTCCGCGTGCTCGCCGAGATCGATCGTGCTCTCGCCAAGATGAAGGAGGGGAGCTACGGGATGTGCGAGGGCACCGGCGAGCCCATCGGTTACCGCCGCCTCAAGCTGCGTCCCTGGGCGCGCTACAGCGTCGCCTACCAGGAGCAGATCGAGCGCGAAGAAAGGACCGGCGGCGGCTCCTGATCGCTCCCCGCCGGCAGACACCGCACGTCCCTCCCCGCCAGCGCGGGCGAGAGACGTGCGGCCGGCGCTAGCGGAAGCGCATGTCCACGAGGGCGCTCGAGCTCGTGCCGAGCGCTCAGGTCCGCGCGATCACGCGCACCGCGCAGGGCGCGCGCGACGAGGCACCTCAGCCGCCCATCCGCTGGATGAACGGGACGATGCGCTCGACGAAGGGCTGCTTGTGATAGCGGTCGAACTCCGCCCAGGTGCAGAGCGTCCGCGGATCCTTCACCCGATCGACGAAGAGCACGCCGTCGACGTGATCCTTCTCGTGCTGGAAGGTGCCCGCCGACAGCCCGCGCACGATGCGGTCGATCGGCCTCCCGTCGCGATCGAGGCCGGTGAGCCGGATCTCCGTATAGCGGTCGACAACACCCCTCAGGTTGGGGACGCTCAGGCACCCTTCGTAGTTCTCGAACGTCTCCTGCGTGAGCGGCTCGATCACCGGATTGACCACGACGGTGAGCGGGATGTTCGGCTTGTACGGGTAACGAGGGTTGTTCTGCACCTCGACCGCGAAGATGCGCACCGGCGCATGGACCTGAGTGGCGGCGATGCCCGCGCCGTTCGCGTCGCGCATCGTCTCCACCAGGTCGTCGATGAACGCCTGCATCGCAGGGGAGGAGAGCTCTTCTGGCGTGACCTCACGCGCTCGCTGCCTGAGGACGGGGTTGCCGATGTGGGCGATTTTCAGGAGCGTCACGCGGCGATCGTACCATGGACGCGCGCCGTCGGCCTGGCCGGCCATGACGGCGCCCAGGCGCTGGCCCATGCGGCGCGCGGCGGCGTCAGCTATGGAGACGGGGCATGCATTACTTCCCTGACGAGCCTTGCGTCCCCGAACAGCAACAGGCGACCGCCGTCATGCACCTCCGCTTCGAGGATGTCAGCCAGACCGGACGGGTGATGCTGGACGCGCTGCCGCACGGCCTCGGGCCCGCGGTCTGGGTGAAGCTGCTGCAGGCGAGCCCCGTCGAGGCGCTCATGGTCACGCAAGGGATCGTCCCGATCCTCACCCGCCTCATCATCGAGGGCGGAGAGGGGCCGATCGCGACGCGGGAGCCGCTGCAGCTGCAGGGCCGCTACCAGCTGGCGCACACGGAGGACGCCACCTCCCAGGTGAACCGGCTGATCCTCGCCATGTGGCTCTCGGCCAGCGGGCGCCGCAGCCGGACCTACGGCCCGCCGCCGCCCGGCGCGGGCGAGCCGATCCAGGTCGGTCGCGTGTTCGCGGAGCACGTCTTCACGCGGCCCTTCGCGGCGCCCGAGGCGCGCAAGGTGCTGCGCTTCGAGTCCCCGGATCTGCCGGCGGTGCCGCCCGAGCGCTACGACTTTCGCTCGCCGGCGGCGTTGATGGGCCTGCCGGAGGGCGCGGAGCCGCTCGACGCGGAGCCGACCCTGGATCCGATCCCGGTGGCGTTCGGCCTGGATCACACGGACGGGAACCAGCACGTGAACTCGCTCGTGTACCCGCGGCTCTTCGCGGAGGCCGCGCTGCGGCGTCTCTCGGCGCAAGGCCACAGCACGGCGGTGCTCGCCCGGAGGGTGGAGATCGCCTACCGCAAGCCGTGCTTCGCGGGCACGCAGGCGAGGATCCTGCTGCGCACGTTCACCCTCGGCGGCGCGCTCGGCGCGCTCGGCGCGTTCGTGCCGGACTCGCCGGAAGACCCCGCCAGCGCAGCCCCCGGCGCGCGCGCGTACTGCTACATCCGCACGCTGTTCCAGGGCTGAGCCGGCGCGAACGCGAAGCCGGCGCGCCCTCCGGAAGGACCGGCGTTCCCCGTCGGCGCCGCGCGAAGCGGCGCGCGCGATGACCAGCCCGCTACGCGCTCGCCGGGCGGGGAAGGCCGGCGCGATCGGCGATCTCGTCGTGGAAGGCGCGGAACGTCGACTCCTGGGGCCAGGAGGGCGCGTCGGCGAGGAGCTCCTCGACGCGGGTGAGCTCGCCCTCGTCGATGGCGACGACGGCCGCGGCATAGCGCATGGCCCAGAAGACGAGCGGGCTGGCCTCGCTCGCGCGCTCCAGCAGCGCGCGGTCGCCCGGCACGCTCGTGTGGGCGAAGGCGCGGGCGAGCGCGCCGGCCGCCGACCGCAAGGTGACCACCCGGCTGCGGAAAGGCGAGCTGATGTCCGGGAGAGGGAGGCGCGCCAGGCGACCCGCCTGCGCGAGCGCCGTATCGCGATCGCCCTCGAAGGTGCAGAGGAGCGTGTCGAGGAAGAGGCGGTGCTCGAGGGCCGCTTCCCACGCGGGCCCCCGCTCGGCGGCGGCCATCGCCGCGCGCGCCTTCTCGACCCAACCATAGGCCGCGAACGCGGTCGCCGTCATGAGCGGAGCCATCGTGGCGGGGTGCGGGACGCGGTGAAGCGACGACGACCAGCGCCGCAGCACCGAGCCCACATCGCCCGAGCGCAGCAGCCGGCGCAGCTTGCGGCGAGCGAGCCAGCGGGCCGCGCCGAACGCGAGAACGACGCTGAGCACCGCCCCCATGATCACCGGCTGCTGCCAGGCGAACCGGAGCGCGGCCGCTGCCAGCGCTGCGGAGCCGATGAAGAGAAGCACCGGAGTCAGCCGGCTGCCCCGTCCCTCGTCCTCGGAATCGAACGGATCCACGACACCTCTAAGCGTACGGGGCTTCCTGAACGAGGCAAGTCCCGGCCGATGCCGCTCCGGATCGATCCATCGGACCGCGCTCACACCTCCACCCTGAGCACACCTCGATCGCATCTCACGCTCACACCTCACTCGCACCGCGCTCACCCCGATGGCTCCGAGGAGGGAACCAGAGGCGTAGACGTGAGACGTGGGTGGCGTAGGCGGCGCTGCGTTCGCCAGGGAGCCGGAACGCCATGGCCCACGAATCGCCGCCGCACGCGTCGTGGGGCTCGACATGGGGACGAGGTTCGACTACGAAGTCCCTGCATCAGGCGAAAGCGCCTGGGACCTCATGGGTCCGCCGACAGCGCGCCGTGAACCCCGCCAGGCCCGGAAGGGAGCAACGGTAGCGGAAAGCGAGTGTGGCGGGCCCACTTACTTTTTGTCGGTCCAGTCGTGGACCCGACGCGCTCCTGCGCTCATCTCGGGGTGCGGTCCCAGAACCGGGCCGTCGCCGCGGTGATGCAGGCCTCAAGGGGCGTCGAGCGCCGCGGGCGCGATGGGCGCGACGGGCACGGAGAACAGCGCGTCAGGGCTCGTCACGATGCGCGGGACATCCGCGCCGCGCAGCGGGCCGACGCCGCCAGCCGGCAGACGCTGCTGCACGATGCCCGCCGCTTCGTCGCCGCCCTCCAGTGTCACGGCGGAGAGGCGGCTGTCCGGGCCGACGCCGCCGTCGATGAGCACGCTCGCGCGGCGGGACGGGCTGATGGAGGGGTTGAGGGACTCGAGCCCGTTGCCGCTCAGGACGAGCCCGAAGATCGCGGCCTGCGCGCGCTCCTGCCAGCTCACGCCGTCGCCCACGACCTCCTGGGCGAGCCCGCCGTCCGCGCTCACCACCGCCGAGTCGGCGAAGGTCCCGGCGATGCGCATGCCGTCGATGATGATGCCGTGCGCGTCGCCGCTCATCCCCAGGCCGATGGCCCGGTTCTTCTCTAGGAGGCCTCCCGTGAGCTGGACCGTCTGCTCCGGCGTCGTGTTCTGGATCCAGATGCCAGGCTGGTTGCCGCTCACCTCGAAGCCCTCGCCGCTCTCGCCCAGGGCTGCGTTCGCTCGATCGATCAGGAGACCGAACCCGGTGTTGTCGGCGATCGTGAGGGCCGCCGCGTCGAGGGTCGAGCAGCCGGACGCGGAGATGCCGCCGCTCGGATCGAACCCGCTCAGGCCATTGCCGCTGACCTCGACGCGAGACATCGTCGCGCGCGCTCCGACGAGGGACACGCCGATCACCTTGCTGTCGCGGACGAGAGCGTCCTCGACGTGGAGCTCCACCGGCGCCTCGCAGTCACAGCCGCCGGTGCACTGCGCCCACAGCCCTGGCCCCTGCGAGCCCGAGACGACGGACCGCACGACGGCGACGCGGCCAGCGTCGAACGCGCTCAGGCCGTACCGCGCGGAGCCCTCGATCGCCGACGCGACGAGGTCGAGCGACGCGCCGAGGCCGAGCGTCACGCCGTCGGACGCGCTGCCGACGACGCGCACCGCCTCGATCCGCGCCCGCGCGCCGGCCGCGATCCGCACGCCGCCCTCGCCCACCGTCAGCCCCCGGAGGACGGCGCCCTCGCCGGCCGCGAGCGAGACCGCCGCGACGCTCACGGAGCCAGCGCCCCGGCCGAGGAGGCTCACGCCGGGGGGCAGATCGATCGGGCCGTAGGCGCCAGGGCCGAGCGCGATGCACGCCCCAGGTCGCGCGGCCTCGGTGGCCTGCGAGAGCGCGGCGGCGCTCGAGACCTCGACGACCTCGGCGCAATCGATCGAAGCGGCGCAGAAGTCGCTGTCGCAGAGCGCTCCCGCGGGGACGCCGATGCACGCGCCAGACGCCGCGCGCGCGCCAGGGCATCCGCCCGGCGGCGCGGGATCCGACGCGCACCCGAGCGCCGCCGAGCCGAGCGCGGCCGCGGCGATCAGAACGAGAGCTGCCTGATTCCAAGCCTTGGTCATGACGAACGTCTCCCGCGCGACACGTCGCGCTACCTGACGAGAAAGGGTCAGCCCCTCAGGGATCCGAGAGCAGCGCGCGGCACTCGCCCGCCCGCGCCGCGAGCTCACCGTCCCGGAAATGCGCCCCCAGCGAGGCGGAGAGCTGCGCCGCTGCTGCCTCGGCGCGGGGGCGGGTCGAGGCATCGCGGAGGGCCGCGCGGCAGATCCGCGCGAGGCCGAGCGCCACGTCCGCGAGGTACACGCGCCCGCCGCCCACCTCGGCGAGGCGCAGCGCCGCGCACCCGGACTCGAGCGCCTCGCCGACGTGGCCGGCCGCGAGGAGCGCGGCGGCGAGGTTGCGGTGCGCGTCCGGGAGATCGGCGCCGGCGCCGGCCTGCTCGCCCAGCCTCACGGCGCGCCGCGCGTGCTCCAGCGCGGCGTGCGGGCGCGCGAGGCGGAGCTCGACCTCGGCGAGGTTGTTGTGCCCCGACGCGATCGCCTGGAGATCGCCGAGCCGCTCCTTCAGCGCGAGCGCTCGGGCGAACACCTCCCGCGCGCCGCCGAGATCGCCCTTCGCGAACAGCACGGCCGCGACGCCGTTCAGCGCGAAGCTCAGCGCCTCGGGGTACGCGCGCTCGTCGACGGCCCGCGCAGCCTGGCGGTAGCAGCGCTCGGCCTGCACCAGCCGACCGCGCGAGTAGAACACGGTCCCGAGCGCGAGGAGCAGCTGCGACGCCGCCGCGCGGCGGCGGTCGTCGCCTCGAGGCAGCGTCCGGCAGATGCGCAGGCTCCGGAGCGCGACCGCGCGACAGGCGTCGAGATCGCCCGCGCGCCGGTGGAGCGCCGCGAGCAGCCCGTACATGGGGAGCGTCTCCGGGGCGGCGCCGCCGCGCTCCGCGAGCGCGATCGCGCGCTCGACCAGCGCGCGCGCGTCGTCCGTCGCGCCGCGCACCTTGAGCGCGAGGGCGAGGCGGAAATCCACGCGCGCATCCCAGAACAGCGCGGCCTCCGGGCCTTCCGCGGGCGGCGCGGAGGCGCGCCGCTCTACGCGGAGGATCCGCGTCCGCGCCTCGATGTACGCGCGCTCCGCCTCGTCGAGGCGGCCCGCCCTGCGGAGGGCGTCGCCGACGTCGAGCAACAGCGCCGCGCGCTCGTGCCAGGCGAACAGCCGGCGCTCGTCTCCCCCCGGCGCGGCGGCCGACGGGGCGCGCGCCGCGGAGCCCTTCCCCGGGGCGCCGTCCGCCGCGCTCGCGTGGATCTCCCGGGCCCGCTCGAAGTGCCGCAGCGCCTCGGCGTTCTGCCCGAGCGACGACGCGCTCGCCGCCGCGCGCGTGTAGGCGCGCGCCGCGGCGAGCGCGTCGCCGCCGCGATCATGGTGGAGCGCCGCGAGCGCCTCCCCGAGCCCCCGCGGCGCGCGCGCAGGCGAGCGCCCCGCCGAGACGCCGTCGACCCAGGCGGCGACCGCGCGGTGCATGGCCCGGCGCACCTTGAGGCTGAGCGTCTCGTAGGCGATCTCCTGGGTCGCCGCCTCGGCGAAGACGTACTCGCAGTCCTCGGGGAAGGTCGACGCGTCGCGCGCCTGGATGAGCTGCTGATCCCGGAGCCGCCGCAGCACGTCCGCGGTGCTCGATCCGCCGCCGTGGAGCGGCGCGGCGCCGCGGAGGTGGTCGATCGCGCCCTTCCAGAACGTCCTGCCGACCACGGCCGCCTGCGCCAGGACCGCCCGCGCCTCGCCGTCGAGCCGATCGAGCCGCGCCTGGACGATGCCCTGGATCGTCGCCGGCAACGAGAGCCGGGCGAGCTGCTCCTCGTGCAGGATCCAGGGCTCGCCGAGGCGCCGCTCGAGCGCGCCCGCGTCGATGAGCAGGTACAGCGTCTCGGTCAGCGTGAGCGGGTTGCCCTCGGCGCGCTCCGCCAGGGCGCGGAGCGCCTCGGCGGAGCAGCCCGCGACGAGGCGGAGGCGCTCGCGCGCCATGTCCTCGATGTGCCGCCGCGGCAGCGGGCCGAGATCGAGGCGCGCGTGGCTCGCTTTCCCTTCGCCCCAGTGCGGCCGCCGCTCGTAGAGCTCGGGCCGCGCCGCGCCGACGATGAGCAGGGGCGCGTCCGACAGGCGCACGGCGAGGTCGTCGAAGAGGTCGAGGCTGGCGTCGTCCGCCCAGTGGATGTCGTCGAGTAGCACGACGACGGCTCCGCGCGCGGCCATCGCCCGCAGCAGCATCGCGACGGCCGCGGCCACCCGCTTCGCCACCTCGGCGCCGCCCTCGTCGGGGGCGATCGCCGTCGCGGGCGCGGCTCGCGCCGCCGGGCGCGGGCAGAGCACGGCCGCGACCTCCGCCAGCGCGTCCTCCAGGGCGATCGGGTGCGGCGCGCCGCCTGCCTCGCCTCCGGCGTCTGCGCCTGCGACGCCGCTCGCGAGCTTGCGCAGCACGACCTCGCGCGCGTCGCCGTCCTGGATGTGGAAATGAGCGCGAAGGAGCGACGCGGCGAGGTGGTAGCTCGCATCCATCGACAGCGACGAGCACGCCGCGCCGAGCACGATGCACGGCTCCGCGTGCGACAGCGCCCTCGTCCGCACCTCGGCGAGGAGGCGGCTGCGGCCGATGCCGCCCGCGCCGATCACCGAGACGAACATCGCGCGCCGCTCCGCGATGACCGTCTCCAGCGCCTCCGAGAGCCGCTGCACCTCCCCCGCCCGCCCGACGAAGCGGGTGTCGAGGCCGAGGAAATCGGATCCCGCGCCCGATCCGCTCGCGAGCTTCAGCACACGGAAGCCCGTCGCGCCGTCGCCCTGCGGCTCGACCTGGAAGAGCCCGGCCACCTGCCGGAACGTCGGCTGAGCGATCAGCACCGCGCCGGGCGCGGCGGCCTGCTGGAGCTGGGCGGCCGCCTTCAAGGCCTCGCCGGAGGCGTCGACCGGGGCGCCCCGCCCGGTCGCGCCGCTCACGAACAGCCTCCCCGTGCTGATGCCCACGCGCAACATCGGCCGGGAGCGCGGCGGCAGCTGGACGGGGAGCGACGCGGCGTCGAGCGACGCGAGCTCCAGCCCGGCGCGGACGGCGCGCTCGGCGTCGTTGTCGCTCGCGCGCGGCGCGCCGAACAGCGCGGTGACGACGCCGTCGCTCCTGCCCTTCACGACGCCCCCGAGCGCCTCGACGCGCTCGCGGACGAGCTCGCGGCACGCCTCGCGGAGCTCGAGCTCCTGCTCGGGATCGAGCGGCTCCTGCCCCTCGTCGCCGGCGACGATCTCCGCGGAGAGCACGGTGCAGACACGGTACTCACCCGCGGGCGCCGCGACCTGCGCCGCGCCCGCGGGCGCCGTGACCTTCGTGGCGTCGGCGGGCGACGGGGCGGCCGGGAGCGCCGCGCTCGGACCCCGCGGAGACGCCTGGTCGGCCCGCGGCGAGATCGTGGAGAGCGGGGCAGCCGGCTGCCGATGCGACGCGCCGGCGCGCGCGGACGCGAGCGCTTCTCCGAGCTCGCGCGCGTCCCGGAAGCGCGCCGCGGGATCGACCGCGACGGCCCGCGCGACGACCGCCTCGAGCGCGGGGCTCGCCTCGACGCCCAGCCCCGCGAACGACGGCCGCCTGCGCGGGTCCACGGCGGCGAGGTAGAGCTCGGCCCAATCACGCCCGTCGATCGGCGGCTTCCCCGAGGCCAGCTGCAGCAGGACGAGCCCGAGCGCGAACACGTCCGTCCAGGGCCCCGTCGCGCCGAGCTTCGGCTCGAACTGCTCCGGAGCGCCGTAGAGCGGCGTGAACACGTGCAACCTCGACGACGTCACGAGCACCTGCGTCGTGTCGCTGGCGCTCACGCCCTGCGGCGCGGCCACGGCTCGCCTCGTCTCCGCGAGCGCCTTCGACAGCGGCATCGACGCGTCGATCACCTTGGCGATGCCGAAATCGACGACCTTGATCGTCGTCGCGCCGGGCGTCTCGACGAGGAACAGGTTCGCCGGCTTGACGTCGCGGTGAGAGACCCGCTCGTCGTGCGCCATCGCGAGCGCCCCCACCGCCGGCGCCAGGAGCTCGATCGCCTCGTCGACGGAGTACGGCGCGCGCCCGGACGCGCGCCGCGCCTCGATGTGCTGCGCGAGCGTCTCGCCCTCGAGCCACTCCATGACGATGTACGGCGTCCAGCAGCCCTCCGGCGAGGTCGCGGCGGAGACGTCGAGCGCCTGGACGATGCCCGTCGTCCGGCGCGAGAGCCGGTGCAGTAGCCGGGCCTCGCGCTCGAACGTGTCGAGCAGCGACTGTCGCTCTTCCGGCAGGAGATCTGCGGGGATTTTCAGGCACTTGACCGCCACCTGCTCCTGGAATCCCAGGTGGGTCGCCCGGTAGACCACGCCGAACGTCCCCTCGCCGGCCACGGCGTCCACCAGCAGCTTGCCGCCGATGGTGCTGCCCACCCAGCCGAACGGGTCCCGCGCGATCATCCGCGGAAACTCTACTGCCCGCGCCGCGGCGCCGGGAGCGCGCCGCCTCGCCGCGATGACGATCGCCGCCCCGCGCGCGCTGGACCACCTCGACCACCGCGGCTGGGGAGTCCCGCGAGCCCCGCGAGCGCGAGGTGAGCGCGACGGAAGTCGCCCTGCGCGCGCGTCCGTGCTACGCCGCCGGCTGCTGGGCGCGCCCTCGGTCCTGGCGACCGTCCTGCGAACGCTGCCGCAACGGTCCCCGGAGCGGATCGCACACGCGCAGCGGCGGGGCGCCGCTCGTCGTCCGGCGCGACTCTGGGGTGCGATGTGGCTGAGCCGGAGATTTTTTCCCGCGAGGATGGCTCGCTCGAGCTCCTGATCATCACCCAGAGCTCGATGAGCACCCGACAGCTGCCGGGCTCGGGCAGCGTCGTCCTGGGCAGGGACGAGGACGCCGGCATCTGCGTCCCCGACTCCTCGGTGTCGCGCCGCCACGCGGTGCTGCACCTCGGCCCGCCGCTCCGGATCGAGGACCTCGGCAGCAGCAACGGGACCCGCGTGCGCGCCCGGCACTGCAGCGCGGCGACCGAGCGCCTGATCGACGTCGGCAAGGGCGCGTCCGCGCGAGGCGCTGCGGTCGAGCTCTCGCCCGGCGACGTCATCTACCTGGGCGCCGCGCGCGTCGTCCTCCGCCAGAAGGGCGGCGAGCGGGACGCGGGCAAGGACGTCATCGTCGAGGACGACGCGATGCGCGCCGTCTACGAGCTGGCCGAGCGCGTCGCGAAGGGCCCGATCAACATCCTCCTCCTCGGCGAGACGGGCGCCGGCAAGGAGGTGCTGGCCGAGTCGATCCACAGGGCCTCGCCGCGCGCGAGCCGCCCGCTCCTGCGCCTGAGCTGCGTCGCGCTGTCCGAGTCGCTGCTCGAGAGCGAGCTGTTCGGCCACGAGCGCGGCGCCTTCACCGGCGCCGTCCGCGCGAAGCCGGGGCTGCTCGAGACGGCCGAAGGGGGCACCGTGTTCCTCGACGAGATCGGCGAGCTGCCGCCCTCGATCCAGGCCAAGCTCCTCCGGGTCATCGAGGAGCGAAAGGTGATGCGGGTCGGCGGGCTGACCCCGATCAAGATCGACGTCCGCTTCGTCTCGGCCACGCACCGCGACCTCGAGGCCGAGGTGAGCCGCGGCGCGTTCCGGCAGGACCTGTATTTCCGGCTGAACGGCGTGACCCTCGTCATCCCGCCGCTGCGCGAGCGGCCCGGGGAGGTCGCGGCGCTGGCGCAGCTCTTCGCGGAGCGCACGGCGAAGGAGCTCTTCCCCGGCGAGGCGAGCGCCTTGGCCGTTCCGATCTCGCCCGCGGCCCTGGCCGAGCTCCAGCGCCACAGCTGGCCAGGCAACATCCGGGAGCTGCGCAACGTGATCGAGCGCGCGGTGATCCTCGCCAACGGGGCGCCCATCGAGCCGGAGCACCTGCTCCTCTCCCCTCTGGCCGATCCCACCCGTCCATCGCATGCCATTCCCCTTCCGGTGCGCCCGCCGCAGGCGCCCTCGGACGCGAGTGCGGCGGCGGCGGCGGCGAATACGAATGCGAGGAGCGTGCCCGACGTCGCGAAGAGCGCGCCGGACGGCGTGGACCCGGGCCCCACGCGGCTGCGCGACGCCATGGAGGCCCACGAGCGCGAGCGCATCGTCCAGGCGCTCGAGCAGTGCATGGGGAACCAGACGCGCGCCGCGGCGCTGCTCGGGATCTCACGGCGCACGCTGGTCGAGCGGATCCGCGTGTACGGGCTGCCGCGGCCGCGCAAGGCTTGAGCGTTGCGCAGGTCGCCGCGCAACCTGGCGTCGACTGCGCGAGGGCTCGCTCAACCGAGCGCCCGCCCGCGCAACGCCTCAGGCGGGCGTCTCGCGCCGCTCCAGCGGGGCGAGCTCGATCCCGAGCTCCGTGGCGAACCGGAAGATGCGCTCGTCGCGGTAGAACTCGCCGAAGACGACGCGCGAGAGCCCCGCGTTCGCGATCATCTTGAAGCACCCCCAGCAAGGCGAGGCCGTGACGTAGACCGTCGCGCCGTCGATCCGCACCCCGTTCCGCGCGGCCTGGATGATGGCGTTGGCCTCCGCGTGGATCGTGCGCACGCAGTGGCCGTCCTCGATCAGGTGCCCCTCCTCGTCGCAGTGAGGCAGCCCCCGGATCGAGCCGTTGTACCCGGTCGCGAGGATGCTCTTGTCGCGCACGATCACCGCGCCGACGTGCTTCCGATCGCAGGTCGCCCGCGACGCGACGACCTCGGCGATGCGCATGAAGTATTCATCCCACGAAGCCCGATGCGTCATCGCTCACCTCCACGACGGGGGATCCGCGCCCGCCGCCCCCTCGACGTCCCCTCGACGTCGAGCGAGCCGCGCTCGCCGATCTCTCCAGAATGTTCAGGGATCCGCCCTCCGGTCCCCCTCGCGAAGGGCCCGGCGGCGCGCGCCCGCGGCCCCGGCTGAGCCGCGCCGCGCCGCGCGGGCGCTTCTATCACGACGCCGGGCGCCGCGGAGCCCCCCGCGGGCACGGGACCGCGCGAGGCGCCTCGACAGCGAGGCCCGGCGCGTGGTAGCGCGCGGGGGTGAGCTCCGCCGCCCCCCGAAGGTCAGATCGCCGCATCCTCGTGCTCGGCTCCGGGGGGCGCGAGCACGCCCTCGCGCGTGCGTTCGCCCGATCGCCCTCGGTCGCCGAGGTGATCGTGGCGCCCGGGAACGCCGGGACCCACGCGCCAGCAGGCGCCGGCCGCGCCCCGATCCGCCGCGTCGACCTCCCGTCCCTGTCGCCCGCCGAGGCGACCCGGCTCGCCGTCCGCGAGCGCGCCGACCTGGTCGTCGTCGGCCCCGAGGCGCCGCTCTGCGCCGGCGTCGCCGACGCGCTCGCCGCCGAGGGCGTCGCCGTCTTCGGGCCGAGCCGCGAGGCGGCGCGCCTCGAGGGGTCGAAGGCGTTCCTCAAGGAGTTCGCCGCCCGCCACGGGATCCCGACCGCGCCGTTCCGGATCGTGCGCTCCTTCGACGAGGCGGCCCGCGTCATCCGCGAGCGCGGCGCGCCCATCGTCGTGAAGGCCGACGGGCTCTGCGCCGGCAAGGGCGTCGTCGTCGCGACGACCGTCGACGAGGCCCTCGCGGCCGCGAAGGACATGCTCGTGGATCGCCGCTTCGGCGACGCCGGCGCGACCGTGATCCTCGAGGACGCGATCCAGGGCGAGGAGGCCAGCGTGCACGCCATCAGCGACGGTGAGGCGATCTTCGTCCTGCCGGCGGCGCGCGATCACAAGCGCGTCGGCGAGGGCGACACCGGGCCGAACACGGGCGGCATGGGCGCGTTCGCGCCGAGCGCCCGCGTCACCCCGGCCCTGACCGCGCGCGTCGAGCGCGAGATCCTCCGGCCGACGATCGACGGCATGCGGGCGGAGGGGAGGCCCTTCCGCGGGGTGCTGTTCGCGGGCCTGATGATCACGCCCGCCGGGGACCCCATGCTGCTCGAGCACAACGTCCGCTTCGGCGATCCCGAGTGCGAGGCGCTGATGGAGCTGATCGAGGGCGACGTCGCCGAGCTCTGCGCGTCTGCCGCGGCGGGCGCGCTCGCTCCCGGGGCGGCGCGCGTCGCCCCCGGCCGCCACGCGCTCACCGTCGTCCTCGCGGCGCGCGGCTACCCCACGGCGCCGGTGACCGGCGACGTCATCCGCGGCCTCGACGCCGCGGCCGCGGTCGAGGGCGCCTTCGTGAACCACGCGGGCACGGCCGAGCGGGACGGCGCGGTCGTGACCGCGGGGGGCCGCGTGCTCGCCGTCACCGCCGCGGGCGACTCGCTCGCTGAAGCGCGGGAGCGCGCCTTCCGCGCCGCGGGCGCCATCGACTTCGACGGCAAGGTGCTCCGCCGCGACATCGGGGTGGACGGAGCGCGCGCGGCCGGGTGAGGGGGCACCATGGAGCCCATCGTCGATCTCGCCCCAGGCGCTGAGGAGAACCCGCTCGCCGCCTACCTCGGCCAGCTCATCCGCGAGCACCTCGCGCGCGACCCGAAGCGCGCCGCCGATTTCCGGGCGCTGCGCGGGTCGGTGCTCGTCGTCGCCCAGGACGCCGACACGTCCATGACGATGCGCTTCGACCACGGGCGCCTCACCATCCACGACGGCGCCATCGGCATCCCGTCCGTCACGTTCTGCGGCGACGAGTCGGCGCTCCGCCGGCTCCCCGACGTCGCGTTCCACCGCTGGCTGCGCCTCCCGAAGCTGGGGGTGCTGCACCGCCGCCAGAGCGGCCCCCTGCGCGACCTCGCGCGCCTCGTGGCCAGAGGGGAGCTCAAGGTCTACGGCCTCGTCGCGCACCCAAGGCTCCTCCTTAGGCTGCTCCGGGTCCTCTCTCGCCTCCCCTGAGCCTCCCCGAGCCGGTCGCAACGGCGCGCGACGCCACGCCACGCCACGCGACGACGACAGCGACGACGATAACCGGTGTGATACTGTAAGACGGTAACAGACCTCCCGTCCGTAGTGCACGGCCCTTCTTGTGGGCTTGCAAACCAATGCTACGCGGCCCGAAAGCTGTCTTTTGACGGCCTGTTGGGCTGTTGGTATGGCTCGATCATGGGCATCCGATTGCGCTACCTCGCCCACGATCTCGAGGTGCCGCTCGGCGAGTTCTTCATCGGACGGAGCGCGGACTGCCAGCTGTCGCTGGACGACCCGCTGGTGTCGCGCAGGCACGCGCTGCTGACCGTCGGTGAGGGCGGCGTCGCGATCGAGGATCTCGGCAGCCGCAACGGCGTGCTCATCAACGGGGCTCGGATCGCGGGGCGCCAGATCCTGTCGGACGGCGACAAGATCGCGATCGGGGGGCAGGAGATGTTCCTGCTCGGGGCCATCGAGCCGAGCTCGGCGCACTCGCCGCGGAGCGCGCCGCTCTGGACGAGGCAGCAGAACGCGCGCACGGTCGACATGAGCGAGATGCCCGGGGGCGAGGACGACGGCGCGACGGCCATCGCCTCCCGGAGGTCGCTCCCCGGGCTCGTCCCGCAGCACCCCGACAAGCGCGTGCACGCGCTCAGCCTCATCGGCAGCGTCGCCGACAAGGCGCTCGCCCTGGGGCGCGTGGATGAAGCCGAGCGCATCCTCCAGCGCTCGCTCACCGACATCCTCACGAAGGCGCGGGACGGGGGCGTCGGCGCTGTGCAGCCCGAGCTGGTCGAGAAGGCAAGCATGTATGCGGCCCGCCTCGCCTCGGCGACGGGTCGCGGCTCGTGGATCAACTACATTTTCGAGCTGAATACCCGGCTCGAGCTCCTCCTCCCCGCTTACCTCGTCGATGAGCTGTATAGTGTCCTGCGCAAGGTGAAGGCCGTCGACATGTCCATTCTCCGTGGCTATGCGAAGCGGCTCCGCGAGCGCGCAGGCGAGCGTACGCCGGCGGAGCGGTTCATCCTCCAGCGTATCGAAGGGCTCGAGCGCCTCGGCGCACTGAAATAGACCATGCCTTTCCGCCTCCGGTACTTGGCGCACGATTTCGAGCTCCCCGAAGGGCCCTTCGTGATTGGCCGGAGCGGCGACTGCCAGCTCTCGCTCGACGACCCGCTGGTGTCGCGGCGCCACGCGACGCTGCAGGTGCGCAGCGACGGCGTGGCCCTGCACGATCTCGAGAGCAGGAACGGCGTGTACGTCAACGGCACGCGCATCTCCGGCCAGCGCGAGCTGACCGACGGCGATCGCATCATCATCGGCAGCCAGGAGATGCTGCTCTACGGCGGGGAGGAGTCGCGCCCCCACGACGCCTACGGGGTCGAGTTCCGGCGCGCGACGGCGACGCTCGGCGCGATGGCGCTGACCGAGATGCGCAAGATGTCGGACGACCCGACGGAGCTCACGAGCCCGACGGGAGACGGCGGGTCCAAGGGCTTCCAGTCGCTGCGCCTGCTCGCGAGCCTCGCCGACAAGGCGCTGGCGATGGGCCGCAGCGAGGAGGCCGAGCGCATCCTGCAGACGGTGCTTATCGACATCCTGAGCCGCGCGCGGACGAACGTGCCGCTCGAGATGCCGGCCGCGGAGCTCGCCGCGCGCTACGCGGCTCGCCTCGCGGGCGCCACGACCAAGGGGACGTGGGTCAACTACGCGTTCGAGCTCTTCACGATCGCGCGCCGCCCGCTGCCCGGCCCCGTCGTCGACGAGCTCTACACCGTCGTCCGGCGCGTCAAGACGCTCGATATCCAGCCGCTCAGGATCTACCTCGACGACCTGCGCCGGATGGCTCCGTCGTTCGGTCCGACCGAGCGGTTCCTGATGCAGCGGATCGAGGGTCTCGAGCGCCTCGTCGCGGCGAAGTAGCCGCCGCGTCGCCGCCGGGCGTCGCGGGAGCGGCGGCCTCTGGCGACGCGCGCGACACGCGCGGGACCGGCGGCTGCGCCGCGCGGGCGGCCCCGTGTGGGGCAGGCGGCGGCGACACACGTGGGGCCGGCGCCGCGGAGGGCTGGAGCGGCGGCGGTGCGTTGCGGGGGCGCGCGCCCGCCTCGGCTTCCTGCCAGCCGAGGTTCCTCGCGGCGGCCTTCGCTATCGCCTCGCGCAGCTCGGTATCGGCGACCTTCCCGAGCTCTCGGCGCACCTCGACCGGGAGCGGCGCCTCCTTCGGGGTCGGGCGGACCTCCTCGCGCCACGGCGGCCGCGCGACCGGCTCCACCTTGCCGACGCGGAACCGGAGCGACTGCACCGGGAGGCCGCGCGACCGGAGCTGCGCGGTGATGGCGTCGCCGAGCAGCGAGAGCTCCTGCGCCCACATCGAGCTCGCCGCGCGGACGTGGAGCACGCCGCGCTCCAGCTTGAGCGGCCGCGCGCGCGCGGCGATCCGGGACCCCACGGCCGCTTCCCAGTCTCGGAACGGCATCGGCGAGGTGTCGACCTCCCCCGGCGCCGAGAGCGAGGACTCGCGCTGGATCAGCGCGCCCAGCCGTTCGAACCCACCTCCGCTCCGACGCGACATGCGCGCCGAGCGTAGCAGCCCGACAGCGCCGTGCTCCGGCAGAGCGCGCCGTCCAGGCTCGCCCAGCGTCACGGACGGTCAGCCCCTACGGCGCCGCCTGGTGACCAGGACGGTCGCCCGCCAGAGCGGACCACCCGTCCTCGACTGCCTGGCGACGAACGATCGTGAGAGGCGCTCTCGGTACCGAAGGTGGGACTCGAACCCACAAGCCCTTGCGGACAGCGGATTTTGAATCCGCCGCGTTTGCCATTCCGCCACTTCGGCTCAGCGCTGCGATGTCAGCGAGCTCCTGGAACCGTAGATCACCGGGCACGATCCTGGCAACCGTCTGAAGCCTGAAGCCTGAAGCCTGAAGCCTGAAGCCTGAAAGCCCGAGCGCCTGAAAGGAGCAGCGCCGCCGCGCCGCGGCCGCCGCGCACCGAGGCGCGGCCCGCGAGCGCGGCGAGAGGTCACACCACGAAATCCAGCATCTGGAGGCGTGTCAGGTAGTCCTGGAGCGCGGCGGCGTACTCGTCGATCAGGAGATCGAGCTTCACCAGCGCGCCGTGATCGTCGACCGCGTCGATGGTCCCGCTCACCGGGATCTCGCGCCCGGGCAGGACGAGCACGCCGCTCCAGTGCGCGTCCTTCGCGACGTCGCGCAGACCGGCGAGGCGCAGCCAGCCGTCCGAGAGCTCGACGACGGTGACGAGGGCGCCGCTGTCCAGGCGGACCGAGCTCTTCAGCGTGTGCGCCGGCTCGACCATGTAGTGGGAGCGCCGGTTCTTCTCGATGAGCTCCTCCAGGGTCGCGCAGATGACCTTGCTCAGCGGCGTCTCCTCGCTGTCGAGCACGAGATCGAGGAGCCGCTTCATCGCCTTCTGCGTGCGGATCAGGTTCGCGCGGGTCTCCTCGAGGCGGCGCGCGTCGCGCCGGATCTTGCCGGCCACGACGTTGAGCAGGTTGTTGTAGAAGGGGTACGCGACGTCCCCGTGGTCCTCGAAGAAGTTCTGGAGCTCGGCGACGCCGATGCGCCAGATCTCCGAGGGCTGCGTCGTCACCGCCGTCGTCGTCCGCCGGAAGCCGGTCAGCGCGCCGAGCTCGCCGATGGGCGAGATGGGGCTCAGGCGGAAGCGCGTCTCGCCCGCGTCGAGCAGCGCGACCTCGCCCCGGACCAGGAGGAACAGGTGCGCCGGGGCGCTCCGGGCCTCGAAGAGCACGTGGCCGGACGGGACCTCCTGGCGCTGGAACGCCTTCATCAGATCATCGAGGTGATCCTCCGTGATTCTCTCGAACAGGGGGATCGCGTGCAGGTCGGATGGGCGGACCGCCATGGGATGACACTCCTCTTCAACATGGGTCGGGCTCGGCGTCCGCGGCGTCGCGCGGCACGGAGCCTTGCGGCGCGCACGAGCTCTGCGTGGACCGCGGGAGCGGCATCCTACTCCAGGTCCCGAGCCGAGGAAGAGGGATGGCCTCGCCGCAGCGAGGTGCGTGCGCAGGACCGCGAGCCCGCGCACCTTCTCGCATCGTCGCCGTGCAGCGCGTCGTCGCGTCGCGCGTCGACGAGCGGCGAACGACGATCGAGCAATCGGTCGGTGGACAGCCGGTGGACAGCCGGTCGATCGACGGGCGCCGACGCACACCCGGGCGCCGAGGAGGTTTGCCCCGCTGGCAGGATCGGGTAGGTGCCGGTAACGTCGCCCGGGTGATGTCGTCCGTTCGCCAAGGGCTCCTCGCCGCGATGCGCCGCTCGCCGCTGCGCCGCTCGCTGCTGCGGCTCGTCGTCATCGGCCTCGCCCTCCTCGTCGCCTCGTGCGGCTCCGCGTCGTCGGGAGCGCCGGTCAGCGCGGAGGCGCCGCCGCCGCCGAAGCCGCGCAACGCGGCCGCGATCGCGCAGTCGATCGCCGGGGGGAAGGTCTCTGTGCTCGTCTACGGCGACAGGACCCGGGGACACCCCATCATGGCGCGGCTCGCGGCGCTCGATCTGTGGGGCCCCGTGCTCGCCGGCACGGGGCTCGATCCGGAGCGGGACGTCGAGCGCGCCTTCGTCACCGCGCCGCGCGCGGACGCGGCCCACGAGGCGGTGGTCGTCGTCCAGCACAGCGTGCCGCCGGACAAGCTGGCGTCCGGCCTCGACGCGCTCCTCTCGCGCAGCCAGCCGCCAGGGACCCGGGAGACCGAGCTCGGCGTGCCGGCGGTGCGCGTGACCATCAAGGGGCACACGCGCGTCGTGGCGACCGTGGAGCCCGACTTCCTCGTTGTGTTGCCGGCCGCGCGGGCGCGCGAGGCGCGGCGCTTCCTGGGCACGGGCGGCTTCCCCGATCCGACGGGCGACGAGGCCGCGATCGCCGCGGCGATCGACCCGGCGCGGACGCTGAAGGGACCGCGGGAGGCGCCCCGGGTGCCGCCCACCCTGAGATCGCTCGAGGCCACGGTGACGCTGACCAAGGACGGCGGCGCCACGGTCGCGCTCGACGGCGCGAGCGAGAGCCCGGAGCTCGCCGCCCGCGACGCGGCCTTCCTCAACGAGGAGATCGAGCGCGCGACCTCGTTCCGCATCGCCATCGTGACGGTCCGCGTCGTCGACCCGATCGTCTTCTTCGCCGAGGGGGACCGCGTGAAGTCGAACCGGCGCGTGACCCCCGGGGAGCTCGACAAGCTCTTCGGCCTGCTCAGCGCCGTGCTGCCGCGGTAGGCTGCCGCCCGATGCGACTCGTCAAGATCGGAATCGCCAACGTCAACGCGACCGTCGGCGCCGTCCGCTCGAACACCGACCGGTGCCTCTCGCTCGCCCGGGCGATGGCGCGCGACGACGTCACCCTGGCGGTCTTCCCGGAGCAGGTGATCGGCGGCTACGCGGCCGAGGACCTCGTGCAGTGGCCGGCGTTCGTCGCGAGCCAGCAGCGCGAGCTCCGCCGGTTCGCCGCGGGGACCGCGCAGCTCCGCACCGTGTTCGTCATCGGCGTGACCGTCGGCGTGGGAGGCGACCTCTTCAACGCCGGCGCCATCGTCCACGCCGGCCGTGTGCTCGCCTTCTCCCCCAAGGAGAAGCTGCCGACCTACAACATCTTCTACGAGGCGCGGACGTTCTCGCGCGGCATGCCGTTCATGGAGCTCGACGCCGACGGCGTGCTCTGCGGCGATCGCGTCTACGCCTTCGATTTCGGGACGATCGCCGTCGAGGTGTGCGAGGACATCTGGTCGCCCGACGGCCCGATGCGGCGCCGCTGCTACGCCGGTGCCGAGATCGTCTGCAACATCTCGGCGTCGCCGTTCCGCGCCGGGGTGACGGGCACCCGGCGTGAGATGATCGCGACCCGCGCCTCGGACAACCAGTGCACGATCGCCTACGCGAACCTGGTCGGCGGCAACGACGGGCTCGTCTTCGACGGCGGCGGGTTCATCAACCAGAACGGCCGGCCGATGCTGGAGGCGCCGCGCTTCCGCGAGGGGTTCTCCGCGGCCGTCGTCGACCTCGACCGGACCACCCGCTGCCGCCGCGAGGCGAGCACCTGGCGCAGCGATCTCGAGGAGTTCCGCCGCGCCTCTGCCCGCATGGTGCAGGTCCTCCGGATCGGCGAGGAGACCGCGGACCGCGCGCGCCTCGCCTACCCCGCCCCGCCGGCCGGCACGACGCCGTTCCTGCCCTCGGCGGCGCTGCCCGCGATCTCCGCGCGCGACGAGCTGCTCGACGATTTCTACGAGGCGCTCGCGCTCGGCGTCGCCGACTACTACCTCAAGATCGGCGCCTTCAAGAGCATCGGCCTCGCGCTCTCGGGCGGCCGCGACTCGCTCCTCACGCTGCTCGTCGCCTGGCGCGCGGTGCAGCTCATCCACCCGGGCCTCGAGGGCGCGGCGCTGCGCGAGCGGATGGGGGCGTCGCTCCACGCGTTCTTCATGCCCTCCCGCTACTCCAGCGACGCCACGCACCGCGCCGCCGCGCAGATCGCCGACGATCTCGGGGTGTCGTTCGCGGTGATCCCGATCGAGGACGCGTTCCCCCGGGAGCTCGAGGCCGCCCAGGCGATGGTCGGCGAGGGCGGGCAGCTCACCGAGCTCACGAAGCAGAACGTGCAGGCGCGCATCCGCGGCGGGCGCATGTGGAACTGGGCGAACACGAGCGGCGCGCTGTTCCTGCAGACGGGGAACATGAGCGAGAAGGCGCTCGGCTACACCACGGTGGGCGGCGACCTCGAGGGGGCGTTCAGCGTCATCGCCAACCTGCCGAAGACGGTGGTCATCGCGCTGCTCGAGCGCCTCTCGCAGCGCTTCCGCTTCCAGGGCATCCAGCAGACGCTCGCCACAACCGCCGGGCCGGAGCTCGCCGAGAACCAGTCGGGCGAGGCCGAGCTCATGCCCTTCGAGGTCCTCGACGCGTGCCTCCACCTCTACGGCGCCGAGAAGCTCGCCGCCGACGAGGTCGCCAGGGCGCTCCCGAGCCTGTTCCCCGACAAGGACCCCGCCGCGCTGCGGGCCTGGGCCGAGAAGTTCGCGACGCTGTTCTCGAGGTCGATCTTCAAGTGGGTGCAGTCGCCCATCGCGATCCACCTCGGCTCGCTCGATCTCGACCGCGAGCGCGCGCTGCAGCTGCCCGTGGTGCAGCGGACCGAGTGGAAGGGCGGCTGAGCCCGCCGCCAGGGGGCGGCCGCCGCCGCGCGATCAGCGCATCGATCCGCGGCGCGCGGCGCGTCGACGGGCAGCGCGTCAGTTGGCTGCCTCCTCGACGGAGGCCGGGGCCCCCTGCCTGCCGTCCTTCCCGTCCTTCGAGGCGAGCTCGATCCCGTCGTGGCTGGCAGCCATCCCAGGAGCCATGGGCGCCACCGCGGGGCGGATCGAGCCGTCGGCAGAGAAGCGCTCGAGATCCTCGGTGACGCGGCGGAGATAGGCCTGCTTGATGTGGAACGGCAGGAAGGCGCTCTTGAAGCCGGCCACGATGGTCGCCTTGATCTCCTTCAGCCCGAACCCCATCTTCGTGTGGCAGTGCCAGAGCTCGTGCGACACCGTCGTGTCGGTGACGAGCCGGTTGTCGGTGTTGACGGTCACGCGCAGGCCGAGGCTCTGGTAGAGCTTGAGCGGGTGCGAGGCGAGGTCGCGGACGGCGCCGGTCTGCACGTTCGACGACGGGCAGCACTCGAGCGGGATGCGGTGATCGTTGATGTAGTGGAGGAGGTCGCCGTCCTCGCGCAGGCGACAGCCGTGGCCGATCCGGTGCGCGCCGCAGACGTGGAGCGCCTGCGCGATCGACTCGGGGCCGTACGCCTCGCCGGCGTGGATGGTGCAGTTGATGTTGTTCTGCCGCACGAGCTGGAACGCGGCCTTGTGGTGCTTCGCCGGATGGTCGTACTCGGCGCCGGCCAGGTCGAACCCGACGACGCCGCGGCCCTTGTACGCCACCGCGAGCTCCGCCATCTCCAGCGACGACTCCGGCGAGATGTTGCGGATGCCGCAGACGATGACGTTGCTCTCGATGCCCAGCGCGTCGCGCGCCGTCCTGAGCCCGGAGAGCACGGCCTCGACCACGCTCGTGAGCCGCAGGCCGAGGCGGGTGTGCAGCATCGGCGAGTAGCGGACCTCCATGTAGCGCACGTTCTCGCGCGCGGCGTCCTCCGCGAGCTCGTAGGCGACGCGGTGGAGGGCCTCCTCGGTCTGCAGGACGCGCAGCGTGATGTCGAACGCCTTGAGGTACTCGACGAGCGAGCCGCAGTTCTGGCCCAGGTTCATCACCCGGCGCAGCTCCGCCGGCTCGTACGTCGGGAGGTTGACGTGGTGGCCGCGGGCGAGGTCGATGATCGTCTCGAGGCGCAACGAGCCGTCGAGGTGGACGTGCAGATCGGTCTTGGGTAGTTGCCGGAAGAACTCCAGGGGGAGCTTGCCGGCTAGCTCGGGGTGATCACTCATGAGCTATTCTGTCACCCGGCGACCAGCCGCGAAAGGCAGCGCGGGGCGCGACATCGCTCACGATCGCTCTGGCGAGGACGACGAGGGCGCGGCGCCGCCCTCGTCCGCCGCGCCGCGCGAGCGATCCCTTCCGCCCACGAGCACGGCGACGGCGGCCGCGCCGAAGAGGGCGACGAAGAGCCACGGGAGCGGCAAGCTCATGTCGTCCCCGGCGGCCTCACGGCGCAGCGCATCGCGGATCCGCTCGGGGTTGTACGCCACCACGAGCCGCCGGCCGACGTAGGTCGTCGGGAGCCCGCGCGCCTCCATCCGCCCATACAGCGCGACGTCCGCGTCGATGGCGGCCTGGGTCTCGGGCGCGGCGAGGCAAGCCGCGAGCTCGGCGGCGGAGAGGCCGAGCGGCGAGAGGACGGACGCGACGCGCTCGTCCGTGAGCTTGCTCGGCGGCGCGCTGTAGAGCAGCGCCGCGGCCTGCTCGCGCTTGTCCTCGGGCGTGCAGACGTAGGCCTTCGCGGCGGGGAGCGCGCCGGGGTGGATCGGGAGCGGCACCATCTTGCGCACGTGGCGCACCCTGTCGCCGTAGGGTTCCTCGATCTTGCTCAGCTCGGGGTGCAGCCTGCGACAGAAGGGACACTCGAAGTCGGTGAAGGCCACGATCGTGATCTTGCCCGGCTCCTGCAGCGCCGCGAGCTCCGGCGGGAGCGGCGGAACGACCGGGTGGCTGCCCCAGAGGAACGGCAGGCCGACCGCGGCCGCGGCGGCCGCGCCCCACACCGTGACGCCCAGCGACCCGCCCTGGGCAGCGCGCTCGAACGCCCTGGCCGGCATACGCCACGCCTGCCGCGCGACGAGGGCAGACGTGATCGCGGCGGCGAAGGCCGCGAGATCGACCGCGACGCACCACGCGCAGAACGCGCCGATCACGAGGCTCTGGAGCCCGAGGAGCGCCGCGGCGGCGAGGCCGCCGACGGCCGACGCGGCCGCGATCGCGACGTGGTGCCAGCGCGCCCGCGCGAGCAGCGAGGCGGTGAGGAGCGCCGTGAAGGAGGCGAGGCCGAGGTTCGGCAGCGGGACGCCAAGGAAGCGGCTGTACGGCGAGATCCTGACGGCGAAGCAGCCCGACGTGACGCCGCAGAACGCGGGATCGCCCGCGTTCTGGTACTCGACGACGAGCGCCGCGCTCGCCGCGATGGCGACGAAGAGCGCGAGCCGGAACAGCGTGACGAAGAACCGGGCGCGCCCAGCCTGCCGCTCGCCGCTCGAGGGCAGCGACGCAGGCGCCTCGGGGCTCGCCTGAGACGCTTCCAAGGGCGCGCGCCCAGCCCGTCCGTCGCGTCCTTCACGTCCTTCACGTCGGTCACCGGCCGGACGCACCGCGAAGACGTTGCCCCTGCCGGCGAGGGCGACGAGGAGCACCAGCGCGAGGAGCAGGGCGATCGAGTTCAGCAGCATCGGTCGTTGCGGGTGCGTTGCAGGTGGAGGAGGGGTGGGTTCGAGGCATACCGGACCCGGGCGGAGACAGCCAGCGCGAGGAGACTCGTGCTAGTCGAGTTTCATGCGTTCTTCATCCCGTGGAGATCCCCCGACGGCCGCCTCCGGCGCGCGCCGTCGGGAGGCCGTGGTCGACCTGCTGTCCACGTTCAAGCGCGCCCTGCACGCGAACGAGATCGCCGAGCGCCTCGGGGTCGAGCCGAGCCGCTACGCGAAGCTGCAGCGGCTGCTCGAGGAGCTGTCGCTGGAGGGCAGCATCGTCGCGCTCCCCGGGCAGCGCTTCCGCACGAGCCAGAAGCAGGTCGAGGCGCGCGGCGCCGAGCGCGAGGGGACGCTGACGGTGCACCCGCGCGGCTTCGGCTTCGTGGCGCTCGGAGGGGCGGCCGAGGACGTCTACATCTCGCCCGAGGCGATGGGCGGCGCGCTCCACGGCGACACCGTCGTCGTGCGCGTCTCGACCCGCTCGCGGCGCGGCGTGGAGGGGGAGATCGTCCGGGTCGTCAAGCGGCGCCACGCGCGCGTGGCGGGCGTGCTGCGGCGGCGTGGCAGGAGCGCGTGGCTCGAGCCGGACGACGGGCGCGTCCGCGGGCCGATCGTGATCGTGCCGCGCGAGCAGGGCGGACCGCTCGTGCCGCCCGACGCGGAGGACGGCGCCGCGGCGGTCGTGTCGATCGCCCGCTTCCCGGACCTGGCCGACGAGAACCCGGAGGGCGTGCTCGAGGCCGTGCTCGGGACGCCCGGCGACCCGAACGTGGAGGTCGCCAAGATCCTGGTGCGCGAGGGCATCGAGGAGGAGCACTCGCCGGAGGCGATCGCCGAGGCCGAGGCGTTCGGGGGCGAGGTGCCGGCCGAGGCGCTCGAGGGGCGCACGGACCTCACCCACCTGCCCATGCCGACGATCGACCCGGAGGACGCGCGCGACCACGACGACGCGGTGTGGGTGATCCGCGAGGACGACGGCTCGTACCGCGCCTGGATCGCGATCGCCGACGTCTCGCACTACGTGCGGCCGGGCACCGCGCTCGACCAGGCGGCGCTCGGGCGGGGCAACTCGGTCTACCTGCCCGATCGCGCGATCCCGATGCTGCCGCGGGCGCTGTCGTCGAACCTGTGCTCGCTGCTGCCGGGCGTGATCCGCCTCTGCCTGTGCGTCGAGGTCGAGCTCGACGCGACGGCGACGGTGCGGAGGGCCCGCGTCATCGAGGGGTACATCCGCTCGATCGCGAAGCTCACCTACCCCGGCGTGGCGCGCGCGCTCGGCTTCACCCCCGAGCCGCCGCGCAGCCCCGAGGCCGAGGCGCTCAGGAACGACCTTCAGGTGATGTGGGACCTCGCCCGGCTGCTCCGCGGCAGGCGGATGCGGCGGGGCGCGCTCGACCTCGACCTGCCCGAGGCGAAGGTGGTGCTCGACCCGAAGACGGGCGCGCCCGTCGACGTGCAGAAGCGCAGCCACGACCCCGGCGTCGCGAAGGCCTACCAGCTCATCGAGGAGATGATGCTCCTCGCGAACGAGACGTGCGCGCAGTTCGTCGTCGATCAGGGCATCCCCACGGTCTTCCGGTACCACGCGCCCCCGGACCAGGCGAAGCTCGAGCGCTTCGCGACGATGTGCGGAGAGCTCGGGCTCGCGTTCGACCCGGAGGACGCGGCCGACCCCAAGCGGCTGTCGGTGTTCCTGAAGAAGCTCGACGCGCACCCGCAGAAGCAGGTGCTGCACATGCTGCTGCTCCGCGCGATGAAGCAGGCGGTGTACGACGTCGCCAACGTGGGCCACTTCGGGCTGGCCTCGAGCGCGTACCTGCATTTCACCTCGCCCATCCGGCGGTACCCGGACATCACCGCGCACCGGGCCATCCGCGCCGTGCTGCGCGGCGAGCGCGTCGACAGGAGCGAGGCGGCCACCGAGCGGCTGCGCGAGGCGGCCATCACGGCGTCGGAGCGCGAGCGAAAGGCGATGGAGGTGGAGCGCGAGGTGGTCGACCTGCACCGCGCGCTCCTCATGCGCTCCCGGCTCGGCGACACCTTCGAGGGCACCGTCACGGGCATCGTCGGAGGGGGCGTCTACGTCAACATCGAGGATCCCTTCGTCGACGTGCTCGTCCGCATGGAGTCGCTCGGCCAGGATCAGTACGAGATCGACGACGAGGGCCTGCGCGTCATCGGCCGCCGGTCGGGGGACCGGATCGCGATCGGCGACGCGATGCTCGTGCAGATCGAGGACGTGGCCATCCTCCGGCGCGCCGTCTATGGCCGGCGCCTCGCCGGCGAGCCGGCGTCGGACGAGGCGAAGCCGCGCAGGCTGCGGCGCGACGCGGCGGACGCACGGCCTCCCCGTCGTGTCAAGATCAGCAAGAGCACCAAGCCCCTGAAGGGCATTAAGACCACCAAGCGCACCAAGGGCGGCAAGAGCGCCAAGGTGCGAAAGAAGCAGCGGTAGCAGCCCGCCCGAGGGCTCGATTCCCTGCAGGCTTTGCCGCCCGAACGCACGAGCGCGCAGCACCTTCCCAGCCACGCTCGCTCTCGCGGACAAGCACGAAACCTCGTCGAAATCGCCGAGACGACCCGGCGAAACAGAACGAGTCGAACCCGTCGAAATCGTCGAAGCGCACGAAGCCGACGAGGCGCTCGAGACACACGCGGCGACCCAGGCAAACAGCCGACCGGGGCGCTGCGGACGTCGGCGCCAGATCCAAAGTCGCACCCCTCTCCGCGCCCCTCTGCGACTGACACCCGCTCAAAAGAAGGATGGCTCCTGCATTTTCCTTGCGTCCAGAAAACCACTATGTTCTCAACTAACTCATTCTAGGAGAGAGGTAACCAATGCCCAAGCCGACGTATCCCGCTTACAACGCTGGTGACTTCCTGGTCGATTACGAGGAGAAGGTCTTCGAAGACGTCAAGGCGAAGCCGGGAGAGAAGGCGCTGGTTACCTTTCACACGGTGGCCTTCGAAGGCTCGATCGGCCTCGTCAACGTGCTGACGGCGATCCGCCTGCAACGTAAGGGGTTTGAGACATCCATCCTGCTCTATGGGCCGGGCGTCACGCTGGGGCTCCAGCGCGGCTTCCCCAAGCTCGGCAGCGAGGCGTTCTCCGGGCACCTCGCGGTGAACCAGCAGATCGGCCGGTTCATGGAGGAGGGCGGCAAGGTGTACGCCTGCCGGTTCGCGCTGCAGGCGCTCTACGGCCACGGCGAGCACGCGCTGATCCCGGGCATCAAGCCCATCAGCCCGCTCGACGTGCTCGACATCCAGCTGATCCACCGCCGGGACAACGCGTTCATGGTCCACTCCTGGACGCTCTGATCCGAGCGCCGTCCATGGAGTTCAACCGCAAAGTCCGGGCGGCCGCGGTGCAGGCCAGTCCCGTCCTGGGGAGCCGGGACGGGACGACCGAGCGAGTCGTCGCCGCGATCGCCAGGGCCGCGAAGGAAGGCGCCGAGCTGTGCGTCTTCCCTGAGGCGTTCGTCCCCTATTACCCGTACTTCTCCTTCGTGCTCCCGCCGCCCGCCATGGGGAAGGAGCACATGCGCCTTTACGACGAGGCGGTCACCGTCCCCGGCCCGGTGACGCGGGCCGTGGCGGCCGCCGCGCGCGCGCACGGGGTGGTCGTGGTGCTCGGCGTGAACGAGCGCGATCACGGGACGCTCTACAACGCGCAGCTCGTCTTCGACAGCGACGGCTCCCTGGTGCTCCACCGGCGCAAGATCACGCCGACCTACCATGAGCGCATGATCTGGGGGCAGGGCGACGGCTCGGGGCTCAGGACCGTGGACACCGCGGCCGGGAGGCTCGGCGCGCTGGCCTGCTGGGAGCACTACAACCCGCTGGCGCGGTTCGCGCTCATCGCGCAGCACGAGCAGATCCATTGCAGCCAGTTCCCCGGCTCCCTGGTCGGGCCCATCTTCGCCGAGCAGATGGAGGTGACGATCCGGCACCACGCGCTGGAGTCGGGCTGCTTCGTCGTGAACGCCACGGCCTTCCTGACGCCGGAGCAGGTCCGGGAGGTCGCTCCGAACGAGCAGATCCAGGGCGTGCTGCGCGGCGGGTGCATGACGGCGATCGTGACGCCCGAGGGCGTGCACGCGTGCCCGCCCGTGACCGACGGCGAGGGGATGGCCGTCGCAGAGCTCGATTTCGCGCTGATCACGAAGCGAAAGCGGATGATGGATGCGGCGGGGCACTACGCCCGGCCCGACTTGCTGCGGCTTTGGATGGATACGGCGGAGCGCTCGATAACGCTCGGCGCGGGCAGCCCCAAGGCCTCCTCCCTTGCCCCTGCGGCGGTGGACCATGGATACCCAGACGCTGATCACCGAGCTCCAATCGTTCGGCCTGAGGCTGGCTGAAGCCCCCGAGGGCGCCCCCGAGGCGGGCGCCGCGCCCCCGCCGGAGCCCGCCGCCGGCGAGGCCTCCGGCGAGGGCGACGGCCGCCGCGCGGCGTGGACCTCGCGGCGCGGCGGCGCGGGGCCGACCCAGCACGTCGCGGCGACGCTGCGCGGGG
Organism: Sorangium sp. So ce693; assembly: GCF_051521375.1. Taxonomy (NCBI): domain Bacteria; kingdom Pseudomonadati; phylum Myxococcota; order Polyangiales; family Polyangiaceae; genus Sorangium; species Sorangium sp. So ce693. The sequence goes on along the minus strand of NZ_CP150347.1, from coordinate 12,888,048 downwards.
CCACGGTGATGATCCCGATCCACACCGACCAGGCGGCGGCGTCGCCGTTCGTCGCGCGGCTCGGGCGCGACGGCGCGGGGACCGTGGAGCGGGACGGCCAGGAGCTCGCGCCCATCGCCCTCGTGAAGACGCCGCGCTTCTATGCCCTCTCGACGAAGGACGGCATCCCCTACCCCAAGATCGCGCTGCTGCACGGCGCGGACGTCCTCGCCTCGACGGTGCTCCAGACGTGCATCCGGTACACGGAGCGCGAGAAGGCCTGCACGTTCTGCGCGATCGGGCAGTCGCTCGCGGCGGGGCGCACCATCGCGAAGAAGACGCCGGAGCAGCTCGGCGAGGTCGCCGAGGCGGCGGCGCGGCTCGACGGGGTGCGGCACGTGACGCTGACGACGGGCACGCCGCGGTCGGCGGATCGCGGCGCGGCGCACCTCGCCGACTGCGCGCGCGGCATCAAGGCGCGCGTCGATCTGCCGGTGCAGGCGCAGTGCGAGCCGCCCGACGATTTCGCCTGGTTCGAGCGGATGCGCGCGGCCGGCGTCGACAGCCTGGGCATGCACCTCGAGGCGGTCGAGGACGAGGTGCGCGCGGCCGCGATGCCGGGCAAGGCCGAGGTGAGCGTGGCCCGCTACTTCGAGGCGTTCGATGCGGCCGTGCGCGTGTTCGGGCGCGGCCAGGTGTCGACGTACCTCATCGCGGGGCTCGGCGACTCGCTGGCCTCGCTGCTCGACGCGAGCGAGCGGCTCATCGCGCTGGGGGTCTATCCGTTCCTCGTCCCGCTCGTGCCCATCCCTGGGACACCCGGGGCCGATCGCGCGCCGCCCTCGGGGGACTTCATGCGGGCGCTCTACGAGCACATCGGCCCGCTGCTCGCGCGGGCGGGGCTGCGCTCGACCGACGTGAAGGCGGGCTGCGCCCGCTGCGGCGCCTGCTCGGGGCTCTCGGGCTTCGAGGCAGAAGGCCGGCCCGCGGCGCGGCCGGGACCCGGCGCGGCATGGACACCAACCTCGGAGAGCTCCGATGACGCCACGTTACAGCTTCGAGCTTGTGCAGAGCAGGGACACGTACCTCGAGTACCTCCGCTTGCGCCGGGCCATCTTCTGCGACGAGCAAGGGCTGTTTAAGACCACCGACGAGGACGACTGGGACGGCTCCGCGTTCCCGATCGCCGCCCTGGAGCACGGGGCGCCTGGGGGCCCGCGGCTCGTCGGCACCGTGCGCATCTACGAGGCGGAGCCCGGCCTCTGGTACGGCGGCCGGCTCGGCGTCGAGCGCGCCCACCGCAAGCAGGGCGTGGTCGGCCGCGGCCTCGTCCACAAGGCGGTCACCACCGCCCACGGCTGGGGGTGCCGCCGGTTCCTCGCGCTCGTTCAGGCGGCCAACGTCCCGTTCTTCGAGGGCATCCACTGGCGCTCCCTCGAGGAGCGATCGCACCGCGAGAGGCCGCACCACCTGATGGAGGCCGACCTCGACAGCTACCCGCCGAGCGACGAGCCCCGCCCGCCGCCCGGGCAGAGGTTCCGCTGATGCTCGGCGGCATCACGGCCGAGCTGCGCGGCGCGATCGGCATCCTCGCGAAGCGGGACGTGCAGATCCCGGCGCGGTACCTGTCCGGCGAGGCGGGCGCGGCCGGCGCAGCGCTCGCGGCCAGCGCGGGTGATACGGCTGCCGCGGCCGGCCCCGTCGCGCTGCCCGCGGCGCTCGGCGACGACTGTGCGGCCATCCCCGACGGAGACGGCTACCTGCTGCTCGCCGCCGAGGGGATCTGGCCGGCGTTCCTCGAAGGGGACCCGCGGTTCGCCGGCTACAGCGCCGTGATGGTCAACGTCAGCGACGTCTACGCGATGGGCGGCCGCCCCATCGCCGTGGTCGACGTCGTCTGGGGGACCTCGGCCGGCGCGCTGGAGCCGGTCTGGGAGGGCATGGTCGCCGCCTCGCGCGCCTACGGCGTGCCGATCGTTGGAGGGCATACGAGCGCGCGCAGCCCCTACAACGCCCTCGCCGTCGCCATCGCGGGCCGGGCGCGGCGGCTCATCACGAGCTTCGCTGCGCGCCCCGGCGACGTGCTCGTCGCGGCGATCGATCTGCGCGGCGCGATGCACGCGGAGCACCCGTTCTGGAACGCCTCGACGGGCGCGGACCCGGCGCGGCTGCGCGGCGACCTCGAGGTCCTGCCCGCCCTCGCCGAGGCGGGCCTGTGCGACGCGGGCAAGGACATCAGCATGGGCGGCGTCGCGGGGACGCTGCTCATGCTCCTGGAGACGTCCGGCGCCGGCGCGGTGCTCGATCTGGAGGCCGTCCCGAGGCCGCGCGACGTCCCGCTCGCGCGCTGGCTGCTCGCGTTCCCGAGCTACGGCTTCCTGCTCAGCGTGCGCCCCGGGGTCGCCGGCGACGTGCTCTCGGCGTTCGCGCGGCGGGGCATCGCGAGCGCGGCGGTCGGCGCCGTCGACGGCTCGCGGCGGCTCACCCTCCAGGCCGCCGGCGAGCGGCAGACGCTCTGGGACCTCTCCGCGGAGCCGCTCACCGGGCTCGCGCGCGAGGGCGCGCGATGAGCGCCCGCGCTGCCTCCGGCGCGCCGCTCTCGGTCGCGCTCCTCACCTACTCGACCAAGCCGCGCGGCGGCGTCGTGCACACGGTCGAGCTCGCCGAGGCGCTCCACGACCTCGGCGTCTCGGTCTGCATCTACGCGCTGAACAAGGACCAGGGCGGCTTCTACCGCGCGCCGCGCTGCCCCTCGGTCCTCGTGCCCGCCGCGCCCCCACAGGCGGGGATCGACGCGGTCGTGAAGCAGCGCATCGCGGAGTTCGAGGACGGGCTGCGCCGCCTCGGGGCGCGGCACGACGTCTGGCACTCCCAGGATTGCATCAGCGCGAACGCGCTCGCGGCGCTCCGCGCCGAGGGGCGCGTCCCGCATTTCATCCGGACGGTGCACCACCTCGACGACTACGACAGCCCGTACCTGCGCGCCTGCCAGGACCGCTCCGTGCGCGAGGCCGACGCGTGCCTCGTGGTCAGCGAGGCCTGGAGGGAGGCGCTCCGGGCCGAGCACGGCGTCGGCGCGGCGATCGTCCCGAACGGCGTGAGCCTGCGCCGCTACACGTCCACGCCCGACGAGCGGGACGAGGCGCTGCGCGCGCGCCTCAATGCCACCGGATCGCCGCTCTACGTGACCGTGGGCGGCGTCGAGCCGCGCAAGAACTCGATCGGCCTGCTCAAGGCGTTCCTGTCGGTGCGGAGGCGATTGCCCCGAGCCCAGCTCGTCATCGCCGGCGGAGAGACGCTGTTCGACTACGCGCCTTACCAGCGCGAGTTCGAGGCGATCGCGCGCGAAGGCGGTGTATGGCCCCCGCCCGCGGGCGCGTCGCCACCGCCGCTCGTCCTCGCGGGCGTGCTGCCCGACGCGCTGATCCCGCCGCTCTACCGGCTGGCCGACGCGTTCGTCTTTCCGTCCGTCCGCGAGGGGTTCGGGCTCGTCCTGCTGGAGGCGATGGCCTCCGGGGCGCCGGTGGTGAGCTCTGCGCAACCTCCCTTCACCGAGTTCCTCGCGGACGGCGAGAGCGCGCTGCTCGTCGATCCCTCGAGAACAGACGATCTCGCCGGCGCAATGGAGGCTATCCTGGACGAGGGCGTGAGGCGGCGCCTCCGCGCCGCGGGGCTCGAGACCGCGGCCCGGTACACGTGGGATCGATCGGCCCGCATCGCGGCCGGCGTGTACCACGAGTTCCTTGGATCCCGCCGAACGTAGGACGAGCGAGCGACATATGCCGGAGATGCGATTCGTTATCGAGTGGCCGAGCGGCGAGCAGCAGGTCTGTTACTCTCCGTCGCTCGTCGTGAAGGAGCACCTCGACGTCGGGGAGAGCTACGATCTCGACGACTTCGTGTCGCGTTGCCGGACGGCGCTCGATATCGCGAGCGAGCGGGTCTTCAAGAAGTATGGGTTCCCATGCAGCCTGGCGCGGGCCGAGGCGGCGCGCATCGCGAGCGCGGCCGCGCGGTTCCACGGCCGGAGCGGGGCCAAGGTCCGGGTCCTCAGGTTCGTCGAGTGACGGAGTCCTCAGGTTCGTCGAGTGACGGAAGGAGCAGGAGATGGTGACGAAGTCGAAGATGGAGCGCCTCCTCAGCGAGCGCCAGTTCCTCGTTTCCGCCGAGCTGACGCCCCCGCGTCACTACGATCTGGAGAAGCTGCTGAAGCACGCCCGAAATATGGCGGGCTGTGTGGATGTGGTGCAGATCAACGATCACCTGCTCTCGCAGGCGCGCTGCGCCAACATGGCAGTCGGCCATTTCGTGAAGCAGGAGGGGCTCGAGCCGGTTCTCCAGTTCTCGCTCCGCCACAAGAACAAGATCGCCCTCCAGGGCGACCTCCTCGGCATGGCGGCGCTGGGGCTCTCGAACATCATCGTCCTCGGCGGCTACCCGTGCGCCATCGGCTCCGATCCCGACGCGAAGGAGGTGAGCGACGTCGACAGCTACGCGGCGATCGAGCTGACCCGCCGGCTGACGCGCGAGGGGAAGCTCTTCAACGGCGACGTCGTCTCGCCGGCGCCCTACTTCCACGTCGGGACCATCGATTTCCCGTGCGCGGAGCAGGCGATCCCCGGGGCGATGGACCGGCTCGCCGCGAAGATCGACGCGGGCGCGAGCTTCATCCAGGTGCAGGCGGTGTTCGAGCTCGCGCCGATGCGCCGCTGGATGGCCGCGGTGGTCGAGCGCCGGCTGCACGAGCGGGCGCACTTCATCGCGGCGATCTTCCCGTTCGCGGGCGTGGATCGGCTGAGCTTCCTGCAGAAGGTGCCGGGCCTCGTGGTCCCCGAGCACCTGATCGAGCGCGTCCGCCAGAGCGGCGACGCGGAGGGGGAGAGCTACCGGATCACGCTGGAGCTCGTCCGGGGGCTCAGCGACATCCCCGGGCTCTCGGGCATCCACATGCGGTCCATCGGCGCGGAGGACTGGGTGCCCCGGCTCGTCGACGAGGCAGGGCTCCGGCGGGCGTCGTGAGCACCTAGCGCGGGGCTCCGCGCGCCGGACGAGACCGAGCGCCGGTGCGTGGCGACGGGTCGCTTCGAGGGGCGCGCTCAGGCCTTGCTGGCGATCCAGAGCAACGCGAGGCCGTTCATCCGGCGCTCGCGGCGGTCGACCTGGAGCCCTGCGCCGCCCAGCTCGCCGCTGAGCTTGTCCTCGGTGTGACGGTAGGTGACCTCCGCCGCGTCGGCCCACGCCAGCATCGCGTGGGCCGTCGACGGGTTGTACCGGTGGCCGCGCAGGTAGCCGGCCATCGTGGCGCGGCTCATCGTGGCCGCGGGCTCGAGCAGCGCCAGGCGGCCGCCCGGGCGGAGGACGCGCGCCGCCTCGGCCAGCACCGGGCCCGGCTCGGGCAGGTGCAGGAGCAGGTTCGACGCGGTCACCACGTCGAACGAGGCGTCGGGGAACGGGAGCCGCGTCGCCAGCGCCTCCCGGAACGTCACGTTGTCCAGGCCGAGCGCCTTCGCCCGCTGCGCGGCGCGCTCCACCATCGCCGCCGTCGCGTCGATCCCGATCGACTCGTGGCAGCGGCGACCCATCTCGCGCGTCAGGCGGCCCGTGCCGCAGCCGAGGTCGAGGCACCGCTCCTCGACGCCCGGATCGACGAGCGTGACGAGCTCGTCGACGAGCGTCGCATAGGGGCCCTCCGCCTGCATGCGATCGAAGAAGTCGACGAGCTCGTGGAACGGGGTCGCCTGCTCCCGCGCCGCATAGCGATCGCGCCATCGCCAGACGTCGTCGAGGGCCTGGTACGTGCCCCGGTAGTACAGGAGCGGCGCGCCCGCCTCCCCCCGGCCCGACGAGAGCACGCGACCGACATAGACGATGTGATCACCCCCGTCGTACGCGTGCTCCACCTTGCAGTCGAGGAAGGCCAGCACGTCCTTGAGGATCGGGCTGCCCGACTCGGCCACATGAGCCTCCGTGAGCACCGCCTGCCGATCGATGTCCGTGCCCTTGCCGGCGAACAGATCCGAGATCTCCCGCTGCTCCTCCCGCAGGATGTTCACCGCGAAGACCCCGGACGCCGCGATGGCCGCGCTCGTGCGCGACCGCCTGTCCGCGCAGAACAGCACGAGCGGCGGGTCGAGCGAGACGGCGCTGAACGAGTTCACGGTCATCGCGTGCGGCGTGCCGTCCTGCACCGTGGTCACGAGGGTGACCCCGGTCGCGAACTGGCCCAGCACCTTCCGGAACTCCGCGGGATCGAAGAGCATGGGACATAGTACGCGCTCGGCGCCCAGCAGGGATCCAGGATCTGCGCAGCGCGCGCGCCGTCACCGCGCACCCGCGATGCGCGGATCCTGCGGCGGCGCCGCGCAGATCACGCGCCGGTGCCGCGCGCGCACTGCGGAGCTCACTCGGCGTCGCGCCGCGCCAGGTCCGGCGCGAAGGCCGGTATGCAGAGCGCGAAGTACTCGCTCTCCTCGTCGAACGGGTTGCTGTAGCGGACGCGCTGATCGGGCTCCGTCCAGAGGGCCTGGCCGGCCGAGACGTCGACCGTCTCGCCCGCGATCTCGGCGCGCACACGGCCGCGGATCACGAGCGTCAGCTCGCCGAACGAAGGCGTCTGCGCCGGCTCGCTCCAGCCCGGCGGGGCCACCATGTGCGCCAGGCTGAACCCGTCCGTGCCGGTGTTCACGCGGCCGAAGAGCTCCTCGATCAGCTTGCCGCCAGGGACGGGGATCCGGGCCCTGGAAGCGACGAGACGGTAGGGATGCGCCATCGGGTACCTCGAGTTCACATCGCGCGCGTCCGATCGTCGGACACGCGGTAGAGCTGCATGAGCAGGTGACGGCCGCCGTACGGCTGCAGGTAACGGATCGCGCCGGCCTTGCTCGCCATGAAGCGATGGTAGCGCCGCGCCGGCACGGCGATGAGATCGCCCGCGCCGACCCAGATCCGCAGCCACTCGTCGTTCATGCAACGGACGTCGTAACAGCCGTGTCCCTCCACGAAGAGCCGCACCTCGTCGCCGAGGTGGCAGTGCTCATCCGCCTCTCTCGCGCTCTCCGCCTCGTCGCGCGGCTTGCTCCCGTCGCGGCGGACGTCCTCGTGCTCCGTCCATCCGCGGTCCGCGATCACGCGCTGCAAGGCGAGCGCTGCTGCGCCCGGGTCGAACGCGCCGCACTGGATCCCTTCCGCCTGAAGCTCCGCCTCGGTGGCCTCGCCCTCGCCGTCAGCTCTCATTCGGATCGCACGCATGCGCACCCCTCCGGGACTGCGCTCTTCGAACCCTGCGCGCGCGCGACGTCAAGACACTAAGAGCGCCCCAGCAGCCACAACAGACCAGCAATGCTGAGCGCCAGCACACCAAGCGCGAGCAGGGCAATGAGCGCCTCTGTGAAGCCCCATCCACTTCCCTGCGCCGCGCGAGACACCGGAGCCGCTTCAACGGGCTGCGCGAGCGGCGAACTCGTGCTCACCGAGGCAGGCGGAGGCGTCGGCGTGGAATGCGCTGCCTTCGGCTCCTCGAGCGAAGGCGGCTCGAACACCGCATCTGGACGGAGCGGCTCACACGGGCTGCGCTCGATCTCCGCGAGCGCCTCGGCGGCCGGGTGCTCGAAGACGAGCCGATCGCCCGAGATCGCGAGCACCTGTCCAGGACGCCAGATCGTATCGAACTGAGGCACTGGAGCGCCGTCGAGCGAAGCGCCTGAGCGCGATCCGAGGTCCTGAACCGAGAATTGATCGCCCCTGCGGGTAATGGCCAGATGACGGCGCGAGACGTCCGGGTCGTCGAGGACGAGATCGGTGTCCTTGGCGCGCCCGAGGATGTAGGGCCGCGCCGCCTCCTCGATCCGCAACGCGCGGCCGCTGTCGGGGCCGTCGACAACGACCACGCGCGGCGCCGGATCCTCCCCTTGCGCCGCGAGGCCGCGCGCGACGAGCTCGAGGGCGAGCTCCTTGGCGGCCGCCGCCGGCGCGGCCTTCGCGACCGCCGGCTCGATCCGGAGCAGGAGCCACACGCGCCCGATGCGGATGCGGTCGCCGGTCTTCAGCGGCATCGCCGTGCGCGGGGCGATGCGCGTCTTGCCGAGGAACGTGCCGTTGTCGCTGCCCTCGTCGAGGAGCAGGTACGTGGCGCCCCGCTGCCGGATCGACGCGTGCCGGGGGCTCACGCTCGTGTCGGGGAGGCGCACCTCGCAGCTCTCCGCGCGGCCGAGGATGATGCGGGGCGCGTCCAGCGTCAGGGAGAGCCCGCCCCCGTCCACCTTCCCCGCCCCGTCGGGCGCGAGCACCACGATCGTCAACGCCATCGATGCTGCCTGCGCGCGAGGGGGCGGCTCGGCCTCAAATCGCCGCCGTACGGCGCATCCGCTCGGAGGCGCTGAGGAGCTGGCGCACCGCCTGGTCCTGCTGCCGCGCCGCCTCCTCGATGCGCTTGCCGGCCTCGACGAGCTGCTCGCCGCCGCGCGTCTGGCTGCGGTGCGAGGCGTTGAGGCTGTGGACCATGTTCGAGATCTGCTCGATCGCGCTCGTGATCTGGCGCCCGCCGCGCGCCTGCTCCTGGCTCGACCGCTCCACGTGCTGCGTGATGGTCCGCATCTTCTCGGCGCTCTTCATGATGAGCTCCGAGCCGCGCGCCTGCTCCGCCGTGGCGGCGGCGATCTGCTGCACCGTCTCGGCGATGCGCCCGATCGCGTCCGTGACCTGCTTCGACCCCTTGGCCTGCTCGACCGTGGCGCGGGCGATGGCGCGCACCATGTTGGTCGACTTCTGCGAGCTCTCCAGGATCTTCTTGAGGGCCCGCTCGGCCTCGTTCGAGACCTCGACGCCGCGGTCGACGTTGTGAGCGCCGCGCTCGACGGCGGCGATCGCGTTCTTCGACTCGGACTGGATGGTCTTGATGAGCTCGGCGATCTCCTTCGTGCTGCCGCCGGCGCGCTCGGCGAGGTCCTTGATCTCGTCGGCGACGACGGCGAAGCCCTTGCCGTGCTCGCCGGCCTGGGCGGCGATGATCGCGGCGTTCAGCGCGAGGAGGTTCGTCTGCTCGGCGACGTCGTCGATGACGGCGAGGATCTGCCCGATCGCCTCGATGCGGAAGCCGAGGTTCGAGATGACCGCCACGGCCTCCTGGCTCGACTCCTTGATGCGGTAGATCTCGCCGATCGTCTTCAGGATCGCCTCGGCGCCCTTCTTGGCGTCGGTCGCCACCTCCTCCGAGAGCCGCGCCGTCTCGTTCGCGTTCGACTGGACCTGGTCGATCGAGACGTCCATCTGGTTCATCGAGGAGCTCGTCTCCTCGGCCGTCAGCGCGAGGGCGTCGACGTTCTTCGCGACCTCGCGGATGGAGTAGGCCATCTCCTCGATCGAGGAGACCGTCTCGCGCACGCTCGACCCGAGCTCGCCGACGTTCTCGGCGACCTCCTCGTTCGTGGCCGTCATCTCGAGGATGCTCGAGCTCGACTCCTCGGCGCTCGACGCGAGCGACTCGACCGACTGCGCGATGTTGGCGAGGGCGGTCGTCATCTCGCGGATGTACACGGTCGCCTGCTCGCTCGCGTGCATGACGCTGCTCACGCCGTCGCTGAGCTTGGGCAGCAGCTCGTCGAGGAGCACCGTGGCCTGCGCCAGCTCCGAGCGGCGCTGCTTGTCGCGCAGCTCCGCCTGGGTGATCCGCTCCGCGATGCCGCTGAGCTCGGAGTAGAGGCGCGAGAGCTCCTGCGGCGAGCCCGGCGGGACGCGCACCCGCTCGCCGGCGGTGGCGCGGAGCACGGCGTCCACGAGCGAGTCGACGTCGATGTCGGGGCCGCGCTGCGCGAGATCGTTCACCTTGCGGGTGAGCGTCGTGCACTCCCGCTCGAGGGTGTCGCGCTCCTTCGCGAGCCCGTCGCGCTCCCGGCTCAGGTTGTCCCGCTCTCGCTCGAGCGTGTCGCGCTCCTTCGCGATGCCGTCGCGCTCCCGGCTCAAGCCGTCGCGCTCCCTCGCGAGTTTGTCGCGCTCCTCGGCGAGCGCGTGGCGCTCCTCCGCGAGCTCGAGCTGGCGGCCGGCGATCTCGGCGATCTGCTCGTAGGTCTCGGCGACGTCGGCGGGGGCGCCCTCGGGGAGCTTGGGCCGCTTGCCCCGGGCGGCGCCGCGGAGCGCGTCGCGCAGGCCTCCGAGCGGGACGCCGCCCTTGGCCCCGAGGCTCGCGTACAGCACCGCCACCGCCGCGGAGAAGCCGAAGAACATGAACAGCTGGCCCGAGAACTCCGCCAGCGACTTCGACGCGAAGCTCAGCCCGAAGCCGATGAGCGCCAGGATTGCGGCGATGGGGATGGAGAGCTGCTTGGAGTTCATTTCGTGCGTTCCAGCGCGGTCGAGCTGCGGCGCGCGTTGGCCGGCGCGCCCTCGACGACCCCGAAGGACGACCGAGCGTAAGAGGCGAGTGCCCCCCGGTGCAAGGAGAGCGCGCGGCAGAGGCGCGGCAAGCTGCCGAGGGCAGGCGAGCCGCGAACCCAGATCTCCTGGGCAGAGGCGCAGGGGGCGGGCCCGCGCGGTTGGGGGAAACGCGATGAACTTGGACGATCTCGACCCGATGGCGTATGCACGGAGGTTGCGGCGGAGAAGGAGCCCGCCGCGGGGGCTCGGCGCGGGCGCCGTTTCCTCTAGGTTCGACCGCACCGACCCTGAACACCGCCGCGGACCGCGGCGGCCGCCCGGCCGTACCGGCGGCCGCGCGGCCGGGCGGGCGTGGCCGTCCTGCCATGTCCCTCGCCGCTCGCCTCCTGCTCGCCTTCGGGCTCGTCGCGATCATCGCGACGGCGTTCGTCGGGCTGACCCTCCGCGAGGCGTCGCGCGAGATCATCGAGGGCGACTTCGCCGAGCGGATCGACGCGGCGCATGCGGGCGTCCGGCAGCAGCTCGCGTGGGAGGCCGACGCGCTGCGCGATCTCCTGCCGCCGCTCTGCCGGCACGACACGTTCGTCGACAAGGCCCACGTCGAGCTCGAGCGCGCCAAGGGCGACCCGGACGCGATGGAGCCGGGGAGCCGCATCGCCCTCCAGCGGCTGGTCCCGAGCCAGGCCAAGGCGCTGCGCCTCGACGAGCTGTCGCTCGTGGCGGGCGACGGGAGCGTCCTCGCGGCCGAGGACGCCGCGCGCATCGGCGCGCGCGACCCGCGGCTGGCGGAGCTGATCCAGGCCCCCGGGGGCGCGCCGCGGCTCCGGCCGGCGAAGGCGGGCGGCGAGCCGTCGCTGGAGGTCCACTGCGCCCTGTCGAACCACGGGGTGACCATCGGCCTCGTCGGGTCGCGGCGGATCGGCCCGGTCCTCGCGCGGATCGGCGAGGCGTACCATGTGCGCCTCACGGCGGCGCGCCAGGGGGAGCTCGCCCCCCGGAGCAGCGAGTCGGAGGTCGTGCGCGTCCTCCATTTCACGGAGATCCCGGGCCTCGACGTCGTCGCCTCGGTGCCGCGCGATCCGCTGAGGCAGGCGCTCGCCCGGCTCGATCGCGCGATCGCGCTGACCGGCGCCACGGTGCTGGCGATCGCCGTCGCGATGGCCGTCGTGCTGGCGCGCAGCCTGTCGCGGCCGCTCGTGGCGCTGGCCCGCGAGACGCGCGAGGTGATGAGCGGGGCGCCGCGGCGTGTGGAGGGGCGCGGCGGGCGGGAGATCGCGGATCTCGCGGCGGCGTTCAACGCGACCATCGACGAGCTCGCGGCGATGCGCAAGCGCCTGGCCGCGACCGAGCGCATCGCGGCGCGGCGCGAGGTCGCGCGCCAGATCGCCCACGAGATCAAGAACCCGCTGGCGCCCATCCGGGCGGCGGTGGAGACGCTGCGCCGGCTCCGGCAGCGCGACGACCCGGCGTTCGACGACTACTTCGCGGAGGCGACGTCGACGGTCCTGAACGAGGTGCACCGGATCGCGAACATCGTGACCGAGTTCACCCAGTTCGCGCGCCTGCCGCCGCCGAACCTCACCCCCATCGATCTCGTCGCGGTCGCGCGCGGGGTGGTCACGCTGCACGCCGCGCCGGCGTCGGGCGAGGCGACCTCCGGCGCGGGGTCGACCTCGGGCGCAGGGTCGACCTCGGGCGCCGGCGCGCCGTCGCCGCGTGTGGAGCTCGTTGCGGATCCGATCCCGGAGGTCTCGGCCGATCGCGATCAGCTGATCCAGGTGCTCACGAACCTGGTCCAGAACGGCCTGGACGCGGCGAGCGCCGTCCGGCGCGACCCGCGCGTCTCGGTGACGATCGGCCCGCTGCCGAACGACCGCGTGCGCATCGTGGTGCGCGACAACGGCCCGGGCGTGGCGGAGGAAATGGTGTCGCGCCTGTTCGAGCCCTACGCGACCAGCAAGGACAAGGGGACGGGGCTAGGCCTCGCGATCGCGCAGCGGATCGTGTTCGAGCACGGAGGGGAGATCACCTACCGCAAGGCCAAGAAGGGGGGCGCTGTCTTCGAGATCTGGCTACCCGTCGCGGGCCCTCCCCTCCTCGAGAAGCCCCTGGGCGACACCACGGTGCGCCCGCGCCCGCCCGACGCGCCGCGCTCCTGAGCGCTCGCGCTCTCACCTGAGCAGACCCCCAAGCTGCTCTCCCGCCCCTCGTGCGCCCTCTCCCAAGCGACGGCGACGCTCGTGCGCCCTCTCCCAAGCGACGGCGACGCTCGTGCGCCCTCTCCCAAGCGACGGCGACGGCCGTGCGCCCTCTCCCAAGCGACGGCGACGGCCACCCGCAAAGGAGACGGGCCCAGATCGGCGTTTTCGGCGCGGAAGCGTACTCCTGTACGCTGAGCACCGAAAACGCCGAGGTGGGCCCGGATCCGCCGCGGGTGGCCGTCTCTTCTACTGAGGTTGGCCGTCGTTCTTGCAGGCCGAGCTGCAGCCGTCGCCGCTCTTGTTGTTCCCGTCGTCGCACTCCTCGTACAGGCTCTGCCGCACGCCGTCGCCGCAGTACGGGCCGTAGACGCACCCCGGCGCGCACTTGCCGTAGCCGCCGGTGTTCTTGCCGTCCCCGTCGTCGCACTGCTCGGGGCCGTTGACCACGCCGTCGCCGCAGCGCGGGCCGTACAGGCAGCTGGGGCCGCACTCGCCGTAGCCGCCGTCGTTCACGCCGTCGTCGCACTGCTCGCCGAGGTTGGTCTGCACCACCGAGTCGCCGCACTGGGCGCCGAGGCGGCAGTTCTCGCTGCAGCCGGTCGCCGCGTTCGGGGGATCGCACTGCTCACCCCAGTCCTCGTCGACGCGGCTGTCGCCGCACTTGGCCGCCGGCGTGCAGTCGGGGAAGCAGCTGCCGTAGAAGCCGTCGTTGACGCCGTCGTCGCAGGTCTCCGTGCCGTTGACGGCCGCGTCGCCGCAGTACGGCCCGTACGCGCAGTGCTGAGTGCACCCGTTGTAAGCGCCGTTGTTGTCGGCCTCGCCGACGTCGCAGTCCTCCTCGTCGGGCTGCACCACGCCGTCGCCGCAGCGCGGGCCGTAGAGGCACATCGGCGCGCACTCGCCGTATCCGCCGTCGTTGACGCCGTCGTCGCACTCCTCGCCGTAGCTCGCTTGCACCACCGCGTCGCCGCAGAGCGCTCCGAGCTGGCAGCCCACGCAATTCGGGTCGGCCGGGTCGTCGCACTCCTCACCCCACTCGTCGTCGACGTTGCCGTCGCCGCAGCGCGGGGCGGGCGTGCAGTTCGGGTTGCACGTGCCGTAGAAGCCGTCGTTCCGGCCGTCGTCGCACTGCTCGGGGCCGTTCGTCGCGCCGTCGCCGCAGTACGGCCCGATCTCGCACTCGCGCGTGCAGCCGCCGTAGCCGTTCGCCGTGTTGCCGGAGCCGAGATCGCACGCCTCGTACGGCGCGTTGACCGCGCCGTCGCCGCACCGGGGCGGGGCCACGCACCCCGGCGCGCAGGCGTTCGAGCCGTTGGCATACGCGCTGTTGTTGACCCCGTTGTCGCAGGTCTCCATGCCGTTCCTCTGGCCGTCGCCGCAGTACGGACCGAGCTGGCAGTTGTTGCACTGGCCGTAGCCCGTCCCGTTCTTGCTGCCGTCGTCGCACTCCTCGCCCGGCGTCACGACCGGCGGGTCGACCCCGCACTGCGGCGTGCACGCCGACGTGCCGGCGCTGAAGCCCGACAGCGTGAGCTGGTAGTTCGACCCGGTGACGTGGCGCTCGGCCTGGAACACCGCGATCTCGTAGACCTTGCCCGGCTCGAGGTTCAGGTCGACGTCGTAGGGCGTGCGGGCGCCCGCAGGGCAGGTGTTCTGGGTGCAGGGGGTCACGCGGGCGTCGCCGTTGTCCAGGATGGTCACGCTCTCCTGGAGCTGCCCGTGGATGCCGCCGATGTCCGCGGTCAGCGTGTTCTTGATGAACACCCAGACGTCGTCATCGCCGAAGAAGGTGAGCACCGGATCGGCCGCGGCGCCGTTCGGCGTGAACTGGAACCAGTACCGGACCTCGCTCGTGAAGTAGTAGTTGTGCGAGGGGTTGCTCTGCTGCGCCTTCTCCAGCCCGGCGGAGACCAGGTTGTTGAGCACGGGATCGCCGTTCGGCGGGGTGGGGTCCACGGGCCAGAACGGGCTCCGCTGGTACACGTACCTGCCGGCCTGCGGGGTCAGATCGATGGAGGTGACGAGCGTCCTGTTGTACGTCGGGTTGTCCCGGTACCACCACTGGAAGTTGTTCTGCCCCGTGGTCCAGCCGTTCGCGTCGCTCGGCGTGACGAAGCCGGGGCCGAACCTGCTGACGGGCTTGCCGGCGGCGTCGAGCGTCGGCTGGACCATTTGGTCGATCTGATTGCCGCTGGGATCGATCTCGAAATCGAAGTGCCCGACGAGGGTGTCGTTCAGGTTGTTGTCGCACGCGCTGTTGCTGACGGTGCGGTCGTACGAGGTCGGGCACCAGCCGATGAAGTCGCGGATGACCATCGGCAGCCGCATCTCGGTGGGCTGAACGGTGCAGGCGTAGCCCGGCTCGATCGTGCACGTGGCGGAGCAGCCGTCGCCGCTCGCGGTGTTGCCGTCGTCGCACGCCTCGGTGGGGTCGCCGGGCAGGAGGATGCCGTCGCCGCACCTCGAGATGCACGCGCCGCCGCTGCAGTTCGGCTCGCCCTTGCAGTCCGGCGTGCAGCCGTCGCGCCAGTTGCCGTTGCCGTCGTCGCAGGCCTCGGTGCCCTCGCGGACGCCGTTGCCGCAGACGGAGTAGCCCGTGCAGTCCTGGGGCACGGCGCTATTGCACACCCGCCCGGGCTCGATGCGGCACGTATCGTCGCAGCCGTCGCCGGAGAGGAGATCGCCGTCGTCGCACTGCTCGGCGCCGCGCTTGAGCCCGTCGCCGCAGATGGTCTTGCAGGGGAACCCGACGCGCGAGCAGTCCCAGCCCGTCTCGATCGTCTGGCAATCGGCGCTGCAGCCGTCGCCGCTGGCCGGCGGCTTCTGCCCGTCGTCGCACACCTCGGTGCCGCCGATCTTGCCGTCGCCGCACACGGGCGGCGGCGGCGGGGTGCAGCGCCCGCCGGCCGGCGGGCACGTCCAGCCGACCTCGATCTTGCACTGCGCTGTGCAGCCGTCGCCGCCCGCGGGGGACGCCCCCCCGCCGTCGTCGCACTGCTCGCCGAGCTGCACGACGCCGTCGCCGCAATAGGTCCTCACGGTGCAGGGCTGGCCCGGCCTGCAGACCCAGCCCTCCTCGAGCCGGCAGTCCGCGCTGCAGCCGTCGCCGCTCTCCGGCGGGTCATCGCCGTCGTCGCACTGCTCGTTGCCGCTCACGCGGCCGTCGCCGCACTCGTAGAGGGGGATGCAGGGCTTGCCCGGCTCGGGGCACACGTACGCCGGGTCCTTCACCTGGCAGTCAGCGCTGCAGCCGTCGCCGTCCGCGGCGTTGCCGTCGTCGCAGAGCTCACCCGGCTGCACCTTGCCGTCGCCGCACGCGATCAGCCGCACGCAGGGCGATCCGGGGGTCGGGCAGTTGTAATAGGGCTCCTGCCGGCACAGGCTCGAGCAGCCGTCGCCGCTCGCGGTGTTGCCGTCGTCGCACCCCTCGCCGGTCTCCTTGGCGCCGTTGCCGCAGACGGGCAGCCGCGTACACGGCTGACCGGGCCGGCTGCACTGGAACCCCGCCTCGCGCTTGCAGTCCGCGCTGCAACCGTCGCCGGACGCGGGCGGGTCGTCGCCGTCCTCGCACTCCTCCGAGCCGTTCACGCGGCCGTCTCCGCAGTCGTAGAGCAGGATGCACGGCTCGCCCGGCTTCGGGCACACGTACGAGGAGTCGACGTAGTAACAGTCGGCGCTGCAGCCGTCGCCATCGACGTTGTTGCCGTCGTCGCAGAACTCGCCGGGGTCGACGACGCCGTCGCCGCACGCGATGGTCAGCTCGCAAGGCTGACCCGGCGTCGGACACGCCCAGTAAGGCTCGACCTGGCACTGCCCGGAACAGCCGTCGCCCGGCAGCGTATTGCCGTCGTCGCAGGCCTCCGACGCCTGGTTCAGCGCCGCGTCTCCGCAGGCGGGCCCGGGAGGCAGGAAGCACTCGGGGGGCGGATCATCGACCTCGCACGGGTCCGGCGCACCGCCGCCGTTGCCGCCGAGCCCGATGCCGCTGCCCACCGTGAAATCGGGCTCACCGCCGGTGCCGCCGGCGCCGCCGACGCCAGGCCCGCCTCCGCCGGAGTTCGCGCCGCTCCCGGAGCCGGTCGCCTCGCTCGTGGTCGCGCCGCCCCCGCCGCAAGCGACCGTGATCTGAAGCAATCCCACCGCCAAAGCCAGATAAGAAGTCCTTAAACCCACGGCCACCTCGATAACGCACGTTGCGCTCCGCCCGAGCAAACGGCGCTAGATACACTTTATCGTAAAAGTGCACCCCGGCTCCAGGCGAAATCGGCGGCGCTGCTGTGCTCGGCGCAGGTGTTCATCGCGCTCGCCGTGCTCGCCATCGCGCTCGCCGCCGATAGCCGCCTCGGTTCTGCGCCTCGGCTTCCACCTCGGCTCTGCACCCTGGGTCTCGGTGCAAATTTCGATAATAATGTCTATTTCCACCGTGACTCAACTCGACTTCTGCCGAGGAGCTCGCGGCTTGATGTCGAATCGAGCACGGCCGGAGTTCGATCTTGACATCGCCGGGGTCGCTGCGGATCAGGGCAGCGGCGGCGAGGTCCACGCGGATCAGCCGGCGTTCACCCGGCGATCACCATGATCTCGGTCGCCTTGATGAGCGCCTGCACCTCCTTGCCGACCGCGAGGCCGAGCTCCTTCGCCGCGTCGCTCGTGATGACCGCGACGAGCTCCGTGCCCCCCGGCCCCTCCATCACGACCTTGGCCATCACGTCGCCCACCACGAGCTCCGTGATCTTCCCGGGGATCTTGTTCCTGCCGCTGATCTGCATCTCCTGCCTCCTCCCGCGCGATCGTAACGCGGGGCGGCCGGGGCGTCGGCCCGCGCGCGCCGCGGGCCGGCGGGCGCCGGGGCCGCACAGGCCGCCTGCGACTGGCCACCTCGGGCCGGACGCGACTGGCCGTCTCAGGCGGGCAGCGACTGGCCGTCGATCCGAGCCGGCCTGCGCCGCGCGACCTCGATCCCGGAGATGCAGACGGCCAGCCACACGGTGCCTGCGGCGAACCCCGCGAGCACGTCGCTCAGGTAGTGCACGCCGAGGTACATGCGGCTGAAGCCCATCGCCACGGTCCAGCCGAGCGCGAGCGCGACGAGCGCGAGGCGAGCGCGCAGCGTCCGGAGGAGCAGGAGGCCCAGGTACGAGAGCATGCCAAAGGCGACGAACGTGCCCATCGAGTGTCCGCTCGGGAAGCTCCACCCCGCGGCCACCGCGAGCGGATCGGCGAACGTCGGCCGCGGCCGGGCGAACAGCGCCTTGAGCGCGGTGTTGAGGAGCCCGCCGCCGGCGAGCGCGGAGAGCCACCCGACCGCGAGGACGCGCCGGCCCCGCCTCAGCAGCGCCGCGGCCACGACGACAGCGAGCAGCGCGAGCGCCCAGAAGGTGCCGAGGAGCGTGAAGGCGCGGAGCGCCGCCACGCCGGCGCTGCTCGACGACGCGTGGAGAGCGCGCGCGAGCGCGAGATCGACGCCCACGATCGGCTCGCCCTCGCGCACCCCCTCCGCGAGCCAGACGAACACGAGCGCGGCCATGCTGAGCGCCAGCCCGAGGCCGAGGTGGATCACGAGGTACTCGGCCGCGGAGAGCTCGCGCAGCACCCTCGCGACCGCGGGGAACCGGGCCGAGAGGCGCCGCGTGATCGGGTGCGCGGCCACCGCGGCGTAGGCCCGGACGGCCAGCGCCCACAGCGCCCGCGCGTGGCGGCCGGAGAGGCGCGCGACCGCGACGAGCCCGAGGAGCACCCCCACCGTCCCGGTCACGAGCAGCGCGAGCAGCAGAAAGGGCCGCGCGCCGACCGCCGAGGCCAGCTGCTCGGCGGGGAGGCCCAGCGCTTCCATGGAGGGGGCTCTAGCACGCGGCCGCGCCGCGGAGCTCGCTCAGGGGACGAGCGACACGACGGCTTCCGGCGCCGCGAGATCGCTGATGTTGGCGACCCGGATCTCGTCCTCGGAGACGGAGTAGACGTAGTCCTCCATGAAGACGCTCCGCTTCACGAACGACGTCGCGCTGCTCCACCAGTTCCCGCAGCTCGGGCCGTTCCCGTCCGCGCTCGCGTCGGGCAGCGGGTGCGGCACCCCGCCGACGGACGTGAAGCCCGCGCCGGGATCCACCTTGTAGACGAGCAGCCCGCTGAACGTCATCGTGTCGCCGAAGTCGCCGCCGCTCCCGCCCTCGCAGATGACCATGGGGATCCCGAGCAGCCCCCGCTGGGTGAAGTAGTTGAACGCGAGGTGGTTGGTCGCGGCGTCGCTCGCGGAGCCGCGCGTCCCGATCACCTCCTTGTGCGTGAGCGTCGGCGCGTCGAGATCCGTCACGTCGAAGATCTGGAGCAGGATCCCCTGGAACCACGCGAAGTCTCCCTGGTCGTCGGCGTCGTAGCCGATGCTCATGACGTGCCCCTCGTCGATCATGTGCATGTACGTCGAGAAGCCGGGGATCTTCAGCTCGCCGCGCACCCTCGGCGCCTCGGGCTCCGAGAAATCGATGGTGTAGAGCGGGTCGGTCTTCTTGAAGGTCACGACGAACCCGACGTCGCCGTAGAAGCGGGCGGATCGGATGTCCTCGCCGGGAGCGAGGTGGTCCACCATCCCCTTGACCACGAGCTCGCCGCCCTCCTGCTTCAGCGACGCGACGGTGTTGTGCGTGTCCGGGTCGGGCAGGTGCCCGGTGGTGGTCGCGACGCGGAGATACCCCTCGTGCTCGCTGAGGGCGAACTGGTTGAGCACGCGCCCCTTCACGACGCCGCTCCCCAGGTACGCGCTCGGCGCCGCGCGCTCGCTCAGCGCGAACTTGTGGATGGTCGTCGCGTCGGGCGTCGCCTTGCCGTCGTCGTAGAACCAGCCGTACGTCTGGCCGTACTGGTGCCGGCTCGCCACGTAGAGCGAGTCCGCGGTCGCGTAGACGGCGCCGGGCCTGCCCACGATCGTCGTCTGGCCGAGCGCCTCGGTGCCGAGCTCGGTCGAGACGACCGAGAGGAAGCTCTGCCCGTCGCCCGTGTTCGACAGGTAGAAGTTCTCGCAGCTCGCGAACGGCTCGTGGCTCTTCGGGGACGCCACGCCGTCCCGGTACACCGTGTCCTCCACGCTGGGCAGCTGGATGTCGAGCGGGGCCGCGTCGATGAGGGCGATGTTCTTCTCAAGGAGCTTGTCATACGCGCTGTTCACGGCGGCCACGGTGGACGGGTTGACCCCTTGGTCGGACAGGGAGCAGACATCGAGTCCCTCTGGCCAGGTAGAGAGTCCCTCCACCGTCGGCTCGCGGGAGGCGACGATCGTGTGCACCGCGGCCCCGATGCGCCGGGCGTTGATGAACGATCCGGAGAACTTCAGCGTCCGCACGACGGTCGGCGCCGTGAGGTCGCTGATGTCGAATTCGGTGACCAGGAGCGGCGTGCCGTCGCCCGTGAACTCGCAGTCGTATCCGTACGTGCACTCACCGCTGGAATAATAAGCGATCTCGCCGTCAGGCGACGAGGACGGGGACAGCGAGGAGTACACGAGGGCGCGCTTCTCGTGCACGAAGAGCTTCTTCGGCTCCCCCTCGATCGCGACCGACGCGACGCGGTGGATGTCGGCGGCGGGCCACGCGTCGAAGATCTGGAATTGCCCGTGGGCCAGGATATAGACGTTCTCTCCGTCGTTCTTGATGAAGTCGGCCTCGTCGACGTCGGCTTCCTGCGTGTTCGTCGTCGAGTACTCCTTGGCACCCCCGTCGTCGACACCCCCGCCCCCCTCCTCGGTCGGCGCCGAGACGGGCCCTCCCGAGGAGGCGGAGCCGGAGCTGGAGGCGCCGACTGGCCCGCCGTCCCCTCCGAACCAGACGCACCCGGCCTCGAGCTGCTGCAGGGCGGACTCCCGCTCCGCTTCGACCGACTTGGCCATGTTCTGCTTCAGCCGTTCGCGGAGCAGCGCCTCGACATCATCGCAGCTCGTCGCGGGCGTGAGGGCGCTCTGTGCCAGGCCCGTCTGCGCGGGTCCACCAGATCCGCCCGATCCGCTCGAGCAGGCGGCGAAGCCGGCGCCGAGCGCGAGCAGAGAAACAAGCGTACAACCCCTGTAAAATGATCGCATGTGAGTCTCCGTGTCCGTCTGTCGTTCGAATCGCTGGCCGCAGGAGAAGCACTCGACATGCCGAGCCATTTCGTTAGTGATTACCGCCAGATACAATCCGCACCAGTTGGCACATGCCGGCACATAGTGCGCCTCATGCCTGCTCGCGTCGAGTCGGCGCCCTCGGTCTGCGAGGCGCGATGCTGCGACGGTTCGCCGAGGAGTGGACGGTGGGCGTGGAGGACATCTCGGAGCTCGTGGCAGCGCAGAGGGAGGTGCTGCGCGGCCGGGGTGCCGGACAGCTCGAGATCCCGCGGGAAGAGGTGTATTGGCCGACAGCCGCGGAGGCAGCGAGGCGGGTCGGGATAGAGCGCTGGGAGGCGTAGCGCGCGGACGTCGTGCTCCGGACACGGCCCGGCAGCGCCAGGGAGAAGCCCTGGCCATGGTAGCGGCGCTCCCCTACTGTCCGCGCCAATGGCCTCCACCTCTCTCGGCTTCGCCGAGTCCCGCCAGCAGCGCATCGCCCAGGTCCTGCTGTTCGTCACCCCGGCGCTCTTCACGGCCAACATGCTGCTCGCCCGCGCCACAGCCGATTTCATCCCGCCGGTGGCGCTCGCGGAGCTCCGCTGGACGGGTGTCGTGCTGGTGCTGCTGCCCTTCTGCGGCCGCGAGCTGTGGCGCGCCCGCGCCGCGCTGCGGCGGGACTGGGCCCGATATTCCCTGCTCGGCCTGCTGGGCATGGGCATCTGCGGCGCCGGCGTCTATTACGGCGCCGCCACCACCACGGCCACCAACATCGGCCTGATTTACGCCGTCTCGCCGGTGATCATCATCCTGCTGTCCCGGGCCATGTTCGGAGAGCGGCTCAGCCGGCGCCAGGGCCTGGGCGCGGCGCTGGCGCTGGCCGGCGTGCTGGTCATCGTGCTGCGCGGCGACCCGGCGGCGCTGCTGGCACTCAGCTTCAGCACCGGTGACCTGATGATCCTCGGCGCCGCGATCTCCTGGGCGCTTTACACGGTGCTGCTGAAGCGCTGGCCCGATCCGCTGGGGGTCCAGGCGCGCCTCGCCGCGATCGCGCTGGCCGGGGCGATCCTCCTGCTGCCGCTGCTCGGCTGGGAGCTGGCCAGCCGCGGCGCGCCGCAGTTCGACCTGCGCACCATCGCCACCGTACTGACCCTGGTCCTGGTCCCGGGCGTCGGCGCCTATGCCACGTACGGCTATATCACCGAGCATCTCGGCCCGAGCCGGACTGGCCTGCTGCTCTATCTGTCGCCGGTCTATACCGCCGTGCTGGCCTGGCTCCTCCTCGGAGAGGCGTTTGCCCTCTACCATTGGCTCGGCGCAGCGCTCGTATTGCCGGGCCTCTTCTTCGCCACCCACAAGCCGAAGGCGACCTGAGCACCCCGCGCCTCGTTTGGCGCCGTAGTGCCCTGCGCCTCATTTGGCGCCATGGCGAGGGGGCCCGCTCCGAGCCCAGGAGCTCCGCCGAGCGGGCCGCGTCCACGACCTCGGCGAGCGGGTGCGGTTCGCGGAGGACGCCGGTTATGCGACCGCGTCGGGCGTCGGTGTTCGCGGAGACGAACGCGCTGGGCTCTGCCTGGAGGGCCCGGTCGGGGAATACCTTGCCGATCCGGATGTTCCAGCTCGGCGCGGATCCGTGCGCCGCGTTCGAGCTCGAGCGCACCGCCCCGCCTGCTTGACAGAATCCCCCGTCGGCACCAGACAGATTGTTCCAGATGATGAAGACCACCCTGCCCGTCGTGCTCTTGACAGCCCTCGCCGTCGCGACCGTCGGTTGCGATACCAGCGGCGGGCGGTCCAAGGATCGGTGGGCGACCACCGAGAACACCAACGTCGAGCTCGACTTCGACAAGGTCAACGAAGCCTACAAGGCGGCCGAGGGGCCCGAGGACTTCGAGCGGCGCGTCAACGAGATCTACCAGGGGAGCGAGGTCATCAGCGTCGCCGTACAGGACCTGGACACCAAGACGCAGGTCGTCACCGGGTTCTTCGACAAGAACAGCGACGGCAGCGTGCAGGACCCCGAGAAGGTGTTCACCATCCGCCGTGACGTCTCGGGCGAAGGCGCCGCGCAGATCCAGACGTCCGGGTTCGGCCACTACGGGTACTACCACTCGCCGGTGATGAGCCTGGCGTCGGGCATGCTCCTCGGCGCCATGGTGTCGTCGGCGCTGCGCCCGAATTACGTGCCTGTGTACACGCAGCCGTACGCCACGCCGCCCGGCCGCTCGCTCGATCTGCGATCGCACCGCGAGGCGTACCGCGCCTCGAACCCGTCCAGCGTCGACCACAGCAGGTCGTCGCAGACCGGGCGGCGCTACAACAACGCCGGCGGCAGCCGCTTCGGGAGCGGCAAGTCCGGCGCCGGCTCGCGCTTCGGCGTCCGCCGCGGCGAGCGAGGCCGCAGGCCCGAGCGCCTGGTCGCGTAGCCGCGCGCCGGCCGCCGCGATGCAGCCTCTGCGAAGCATCTCCGAGCTCCCGTTCCGCTGCCGTCCCGCGCTGGAGCTGCTGAACCTCGAGCAGCACCGCGACGAGCCGGACGTGGAGTCCACGCAGTTCGGCTGGTGCCGGGTGGACGCGCTCTGGCTGGATGGCCGCGCGGATCGAGGGCCGCTCCGGGTGACCGACGCGCTCGTCGTGGCCGTGCACTCCGCGGACGAGCCGGAGGTGCTGCCCGATGACGTGGAGCTCGAGTTCTTCGTCGAGGAGGTCGCCAAGGACTACTCGGTGACCGTGCTCCTGTCGGCGTTCCTCGAGCGCTGGCTGCCGGCCGCGTTCTCCGGCGAGCGCGCCATCGTGCTCGCCATGTGCAACCCCCACGCCGCGCGCATCCGGCGGCCGGAGGCGGCGGGGCGCACCCCCGTGTACTACGCCGACGGCGACGTCGACGCGTGGCTCGACACCGACCCAGACGGTCGCCGGCACATCCGCCTCGAGGCCGATGCCTGGCGCACCGCGGAGTGAGGCGATGTTCGAAGGACGCAGACAGCCTATCGTGTCGCGCGAGCAGAAGCTGGTCTATGCCGGCATCTACGTGCTGAAGAAGATGGACCTGAAGCCCGCCGATGGAGGCATGGAGATACCGCTCGTGCTGCCGTCCGAGCTGAGCCCGCTGGAGGACGTCCTTCAGGAGCTCGTGAACGCGGACCTCGTCGAGGTCAACCGCCGCAAGGCGCGGTTCGAGCTCACCAAGAAGGGGCTGGCTTACCTCGGCGAGATCATCGATGAGGCGGAGGCGCTTGTCGACGAGTTCGACGACGAGTCGCTCGAGGACGCGGTGGCCGAGCTCCGCAGGCGAAACGTGGACGTGCTGCGGGCCCGGTTTTTGTGGGGTTGGTACGACGGCGAGCTGGACGATCTGGTGCTCTTCCAGCAGCGCCGGGGCACGACGCCGGTCGAGCAGTGGTGGGCAGACTACCTCATGAGCGACGCGTTCTACGAAGAGCTGAGGCGCGACTACGGGTGAGCGCGAGGGCGGCCGTCAGCGCGGACGGGCGCGCTCCCCCATCAGCCGCGTGAGGAGCCGCGCCAGCTCGGCGCGCTCGCCTGCCGAGATCCGCGCCAGCCGTCGCCCGAAGGCGTCGTCGAGGATCGCCCGCGCCGCCTCCATCGCCTTGCGCCCCGAGCGGGTGAGCGTCAGGCGAAAACGCCGCAGATCGCCCGCCTCCGTCTCGCGCTGGATGAAGCCAGCCGCCTCCATCCGCTTCACCATGAAGGTGATCGAAGGCTTGGGCGTGAGCAGCGCGCGCGAGAGCTCGGCAGGGTAAGGGTGATCGTCGAGCTTGCCGAGGAGGAGGAACTCCTTCATCTCGAGCCCCAGCGCGCGCACCTCGGGCTCCACCTCGGCCATGACCGCCATGCTGAACTCGAAGTTCAGCGTCCAGAGCTCCCAGGGCGAAGGCTTGTCCATGTTCTCTCTGCTCGCGCTTGACGATGGAGCGGTGCAGCGCTACTAGTTTAATATTGAACTGTTCGAAATGGAACAAGTTCCGGAGGTGATTCGATGCCGCTCGATCATTATGTCACGCTCGGTCGCTCGGGTCTGCGGGTGAGCCCCTTTTGCCTCGGCGCCATGACGTTCGGCGAAGACCTGGGCTGGGGGAGCAGCGTCAAGGACTCCGAAGCCATCCTCGACCGCTTCATCGAGCTCGGGGGGAACTTCATCGATACGGCGAACCTCTACACCAAAGGGCACTCGGAGAAGATCATCGGTGATCACCTCGGCCACGACCGGCAGAAGCGCGACCGGCTGGTGATCGCCACGAAGTTCAGCGGAAACCTGTACGTCGGCGATCCCAACGGCGGCGGCTCGAACCGCAAGTCGATCCTCGCCGCTTGCGAGCAGTCGCTCCGCCGGCTGCGCACCGACTACATCGATCTCTACTGGCTGCACAACTGGGACAAGTTCACGCCGATCGAGGAGACCATGGCGGCGCTCCACGATCTCGTCCAGTCGGGGAAGGTCCGTTATATCGGCGTGTCCGACACCCCCGCGTGGAAGGTGACTCAAGGGCAGCTCATCGCTCAGTTCCGCGGATGGGCGCCGTTCATCGGGCTGCAGATCGAGTATTCGCTCCTCGAGCGGACGGTCGAAGGGGAGCTGATTCCCATGGCCCAGGAGCTCGGGCTGGGGGTGACGCCGTGGTCGCCCCTGCGGAGCGGGATCCTGAGCGGCAAGTACACGCGGAAGAACGCCGCGACGGTCAAGCCGGAGGGGCGGCAGTGGACCGCGAGCTACCTCGACGAGCGGAGCTACACGGTGATCGACGAGCTCGAGCGGATCGCCAAGCAGCTCGAGACCACGGTCGCGCGCGTCGCCCTCAGCTGGGTGCAGGCGCGTCCGGCGGTGTCGTCCACGATCATCGGGGCGCGCACGCTGGCGCAGCTCGACGACAACGTGAGGGCGCTCGAGGTGAAGCTCACGCCGGAGCAGACGGCGGCGCTCGACGCGCTCACCGCTCCGAAGCTGAACTTCCCGGCCGATTTCCTCAATCTGGCGCACATGATCCAGGCCGGGGGGACGACGATCAACGGGCAACCGTCGCAGCTCATCCCCTTCGGCGTCACGAAGAAGGGGGATCACTACTGACGAGTAACCTCGGCCACGGCGCGATCCGCGCGACGCGAGCGCGCGGCATGGGAGGCGCCGCCCGGGCGTTTTGATAGTCTCGCCCCTCGCCTCGTGGACACGCCCGCCCGCCGCCCGCTCTTCCCTCACCTGCCCGCGCTCGACGGGCTGCGCGGGCTCGCCCTGCTCGGCGTCCTCTTCTTCCACGCGAACGGGATGCTGCGCGGCGGCTTCCTCGGCGTCGATCTCTTCTTCGTCCTCTCGGGCTACCTCATCACGTCGCTCCTCCTCGCGGAGCACGAGGCGCGCGGCGCGATCTCGCTCAAGGACTTCTGGATCCGCCGCGCGCGCCGGCTCCTCCCCGCGCTCCTCGCGCTCGTCCCGGTGGTCGTGCTCCACGGGCGCCTCTTCGGGCCGCCGAGCGCGCTCGCCGGCCTCCGCGCCGATGTCCTCGCGACGCTCGGCTACGTCGCGAACTGGCGCGCCATCTACGCGCACAGGAGCTACTGGGAGATCTTCACGTCGCGCTCGCCGCTCGAGCACACGTGGAGCCTGGCGATCGAGGAGCAGTTCTACCTCGTCTGGCCGCTCGTCATCGTCTTCGTGCTCTCGCGGTGGGCGCGCCGCGGCGTGCTCGTCCTCACGCTGACGCTGGCCGCGCTCTCCGCGATCGCGATGCTCGTCCTCTTCGCGCCGGAGAGCACGACGCGCGTGTACATGGGCACGGACACGCGCGCCTCCGGCATCCTCCTCGGCGCCGCGCTCGCGACGGTGCTCACGCCGCGCGCCGCGCTCTCCCCGCGCGCGGTGCGCCTCCTCGACGGCGCCGGCGTCGCCTCGGCGATCGGCCTCGCGATCGCGTGGTCCGTGTTCGACGGCCAGTCGTGGCTCCTCTACCACGGCGGGTTCTGGCTGACGGAGCTCGGGGCCCTCGTCCTCATCGCGTGCGCGGTGCAGGGCTCGCGGAGCCTCGTCGCGCGCGCCCTCGCGTGGCGCCCGCTCGCGTGGCTCGGCACCATCAGCTACGGCGTCTACCTCTGGCACTGGCCGGTGCACGTGTTCGTGTCGAGCGATCGCCTGCACGGCCCCGCCCTCGCCGCGCTCCGCTTCGCGATCACCTTCGCGGTCGCGCTCGTCTCCTACCGCTTCCTCGAGAGGCCGATCCGCGAGCGCGGGCTGCCGAAGGGGCGCTCGTTCTGGGCGGTGCCGGCCGGCGTCACGCTCGGGCTGCTCATCGCCGTCCGTGCGACCCACGCGCAGGACGGCGAGGCGCCGAAGGGCTCCGCGATGATCAACGCGCTCGTCACCGCGATCGTGAAGGACGAGGCCACGTTCCGCGTCGTCGTCGTCGGCGACTCGACCGCGAACACGCTCGGCTGGGCGCTCCGCGGTCTGCAGGAGCGCGGGCTGGCGGTGGACCTCCACGGGCGTGACGGCTGCACCATCATGGCGGACCTCTGCGGCATGACCGAGTGGCCCGCGCTCCTCGCGCAGGCGAAGCCCGACGCCGCGGTCCTCTACCTCGGCGGCGCCTTCATGCACGGCATCACGGTGAACGACGAGTGGACGAAGGCGTGCAAGCCGGCGTGGCACGAGCGCTTCGAGGCGAACCTCGTCACCAACCTCGACAAGCTCCGGAACCCGCACGGGCGCGTCTGGATGGCGACCGTCCCCTATGCGCTCGGCGACTGGGAGACGAAGGACGTCCATGAGCAGGTCACGTGCATCAACCGCTCGATCCGGAAGGTCGTCGCGACGCTGCCCGACGTCGCGCTCCTCGACCTCCAGGAGCACATCTGCCCCGCGGGCGAGTGCCGGCGCATGTACGAGGACGGGGCGATCCGGCCCGACGGCGTGCATTTCACGATCGAGGGGGCGCGCGGCGTGGCGAGGTGGACGCTCGCGGAGCTCCGCGCGAAGCCGCGCGTGCCCGGCTCCGCGGCGGACTCCGGGCCGCCCCGCTGAGCGGGCACGCCTCCTGGATGAGCCGCCGGGCCGCCTCGAGAGTCGGAGAAAGCGCGCCGTGAGGTGGAGCTGCAGAGATACGAGGCGCTGTTCCACGCATTCCTTGAGTACATGCCTGCCATGATGTTCGCCAAGGATCAGGACAGCAGGGATGTCGTGATCAACGCTCAGCGACCATCGCCATCATCGACATCACGGGGGTGAGCGCCGTCGCCGGGCGGTCGTCCAGGCCGGCCGCAGCCGACGAATCGACCGCTCGCCTGTCACCTTCCGGCGCCTCTACCGTAGAGGAGGGTGAGCCCCACGATGAGCTTCCTCTGGCCCTCCCGCGATGACCACCTCTGCGAGCTGATCGAGGCGTCCCGGCGCGGCGATCGCTGCGCGTTCCGGGCGCTCTACCAGGAGCTGTACGACCCGGTGGCGCGCTTCGCTTCGCGACGCGTGCGCCGGCGAGAGGACGCGGAGGATCTGGTCGCGCGGGTCTTCCACAGGCTGCTGGAGCGGCTGGGAGAGTTCGATCGGCGCAAGGGGACGCCGCGGATGTTCGTGCTGGCCATGGCCAGGAACCTGGTCATCGACCACCTGCGGGCGGCGCGGCAGGAGGCGCCGATCGACGATCTCGCGGGCGTGCTCGCGGACGAGTCCGGGACGCCGCTCGACGCGCTCGTGCGGGGCGAGGAGCTCCGCGCGGTCAGGGAGGCGCTGGCGGAGCTCGGGGCGGAGGCGAGGGAGGTGCTGGCGCTGCGGTACGGCGACGGGCTGAAACACCAGGAGATCGCGGAGCTGCTCGGGCTCCGTGCGGACGCGGTGAAGCAGCGGGCGTCGCGGGCGCTGCGCGAGCTCAAGGCGCGGCTCGGGGCGCGCGCCGAGCAGGACGCGGGTGAGTCCCGCGGAGAGGGTGTTTCCAATGCTGGACTTTGAGGTGCGACGAAAGCTGCGCCGGCTGCTCGGGGAGCCGGCGCCGCTGAGGCCAGAGCACGCGCGTGAGCTCGAAGGCGAGCTGATGGCGGCGTTCGGCCAGCTCTACCCCGAGCAGGAGGTGGTCCCGATGAAGCGGCTCTGGTTGCGCAAGGTGCTGGTGGTGGCGGCGGCGGCAGTCGTGTGCGGGGCGGCGGCGTGCGTGGCGCCGGCGGACGTGGAGGTGCCCGTGGGACGGAGCATCAGCATCCAGGTGGCGGACGGCGCCGAGCTGCCCGAGCCCGAGGCGCTCATGGCGGCCGTGCGCGGCGAGGGGAAGACGGCGCGGAGGGCGCGGGTCATGGTGCGGGGGCGGCGCGGCGGCGGGGCGACGACCCTGACGCTCGATGTGTGGGGCGACGAGGTGCCGGAGGGCGACGTGGCCGAGCGGATC
This sequence comes from Sorangium sp. So ce693, assembly GCF_051521375.1. Classification (NCBI taxonomy): domain Bacteria; kingdom Pseudomonadati; phylum Myxococcota; order Polyangiales; family Polyangiaceae; genus Sorangium; species Sorangium sp. So ce693. Next base: position 12,859,051 of record NZ_CP150347.1, on the reverse strand, counting down.
CGGGCGGCATTCCCGGCGCTCGCCGGCGCGGAGATCCGGGAAGACGTGCTGGCGGGGACGGTGCGCGGGACGCTGGGAGCAAAGCTCGGGCACGAGTTGCTCGATCTGGACGTGCTCGACAAGGACGACGTGGAGGCGGCGCGGCGGCAGGTGATGGAGCAGCTCGCGGCGCAAGGCGTCGAGGGGAAGGTCGACGTGCAGATCGAGGGAGACGGAGAGAAGCGGAAGGTAAAGGTGCAAATAAAGCTGGACGGCCCTCCGCAGGACGAGGCGGAGATGGCGCCTCCGCGGTAGCCGAACGAGGCGGAGATGGCGCCTCCGCCATGGCCGCACGAGGCGGAGATGGCGCCTCCGCCATGGCCGCACGAGGCGGAGGGGGGTCCACGGAGCTCGGCAGCGCGCGAAGGTCACGCGCTCGTCGCCCGATGAATCCCGCGAAGACCGCGCCTCCTCACGCTTGCTCGGGCACGCCTCCCGGGACGCGCGCGGGCAGCGGAAGCTCGATGCCCTCGGACAGGTTGCCCTTGCCGGGCACGTGGTTGATCTCGAGCCGGATGCCGTCCGGATCCTCGAACAGGATCGAGTAGTACCCGGCCGCCCACGCGCCGTCCTGCGGCGCGTGCACGAGCTTGCCGCCGAGCGCGGCCAGCGTGCGCTCGAAGAACGCGTGGAATGCGTCGATATCCTCGCGGCTGCGGGCGCGGAAGCACAGGTGGTGCAGGCCGGGCTTGTACTGGTGAAAGCGGGCGCCGGCGTGCTCCGGGTTCACGGGGCGAATCAACAGGCCGGTCTTGCCGCCGATGTAATAAAGCATGGGCCGCTCGTTCTCGCTGCCCGGATCGTCGTACTGGCACTGCATCTCGAAATGCTCGCACAGCGCGCGGTAGAACGCGCGGCTGCGCGGGAAGTCCGTGACCGACAGCTGGATATGGGCGATTCCGGCGAGGTTCATGGCGATCACGGTAGCCCGGATCCGACCGGTGGAGCGCTCTTCGTGGTGTCGTCCGGGGTGTCCGCGGAAGCGGCGAGGACCAATCCAGTTGCGGCGCCCCAGGGGGTGTGGCTAAAAGGCGGAGAACGATCCCCGGCGGAGAAGCAAGAACGAGATGCGAATTCCCAGCAGCCTGATGTCTCTGGCCGACGAAGGGCTCATCGAGGAGGTCGTGCGCCCGCTGATGAGCGGCAAGGAAGCGGAGGTCTTCCTGGTGCGCTCCGGCGGCGAGCTTCGGGTGGCCAAGGTCTACAAAGAGGCGCAGGACCGGACCTTCAAGAACCGGGCGGAGTACACGGAGGGGCGCAAGGTGCGCAACAGCCGCGATCAGCGCGCGATCAACAAGCGCTCGCGCCATGGTCGTGCGCAGGACGAAGCGGCCTGGAGATCGACCGAGGTGGACATGATCTTCCGCCTGCGCGGCGCGGGGGTGCGCGTCCCGATACCCCACCATTTCATCGACGGTGTGCTGATCATGGAGCTCATCACCGGCGCCGACGGCGGCCCGGCCCCGCGGCTCGCCGAGGTGCGCCTGAACCCCGACGAGGCGGTGTGGGTCTTCGACCGATTGCTGGCAGAAGCGGTCCGGATGCTGAGCGCCGGGGTCGTGCACGGCGATCTGTCCGACTTCAACGTGCTGATGGGGGCGGACGGGCCGGTCATCATCGATTTCCCGCAGGCAGTGGACGCTTCCAGCAATCAGAACGCGCGAAAGCTGCTGCTGCGCGACGTCGACAACCTCCAGCGCTTCCTCTCTCGGTTCGCTCCCAATCGACAGCCCCGCCCTTACGCGCAGGAGATGTGGGAGCTCTACTCGTGCAGCCAGCTCACGCCCGAGACACGGCTGAGCGGCCGTTTCCAGGCGTCTTCGAGGCGGGTCGACACCGAGTCGGTCCTGGAGCTCATCGGCGATGCCAACCGCGACGAGCGCCGCCGCCGTGAGACGCAGGGGCTGAGCATGCGGGGCGTATCGTCCCCGCCTCGCAAGGTCGAGGTGGTGATTCTACCGAGCGGCCCGCGAGACCGCGCGCGCCGGAACGCTCAGGGAGCACAGGCGGGCGGCGCGGCCAACACGCGCCCAGCACAGGCGGGCGGCGCGGCGAACACGCGCCCAGCACAGGCGGGCGGCGCGGCGAACACGCGCCCAGCACAGGCAGGCGGCGCGAGGAACACGCGCCCAGCACAGGCGGGCGGCGCGGCGAACACGCGCCCAGCACAGGCAGGCGGCGCGAGGAACACGCGCCCAGCACAGGCAGGCGGCGCGAGGAACACGCGCCGGGCTTGACGCCTCCGAGCCGCTTGCCGGTTTTCACAGCGCTCAAATCGCCTTGTCGTCCGAGCTCCCGGAAGGCGCGTCCGGCGCGGCGCCCGCGCTGCCGGCCGGCGGCTCCGCCGGCCGTGCCTTCTGCTCCACGAGAAAGAGGACCACATCCACCGCGCCCCCCACGGCGCGGTTGACGAGGCGGATCGCCCCGTGGACGCCGGACAGCGTCGTATCGTGGATGATCCGGATCCCCCTCACGGGCGCCTGGATCGGGGGAATCTGCTCCAGCAGGTCGAAGGGCAGCTTCGCCGCGTGCTTCTGGAGGCGCTCCACGCGCCGGGAGCCGTGGTCGACCGCGTCCTGCACGAGGTCCTTCAAGCCGCGCCACCGGTCCATCACACCGCCTCCTCGCACCACGCGCGGATCTGCGCGTAGACGTCCGGGTCGTGAGCCAGGCGCAGGTGTCCGAGCGACGGCATGATCCGCGCGTGCTCTTGAGGGAAGGGCGAGCACCGGTCCTCGGCGACCGCCCGCCCCGTGGCGCTCCGCAGCGAGACCATCGCGTCCCCGAACAGGAGGGAGAGCCTCGGGTCGGCCGTGAGCGCGCCGGCGATGAGATGATGGCGAATGTGGGGGAGCAGGGGCACGGGATGGCGGCGATTCTGGAGCAGCGCGTTCGCGCTGGCGCCCTCCCAGTCCTCGCGGCGGAGATTGGCATAAGCCAGGTCCTTCATCCCGCCGCTGCGGAGGTTGACGATGTCGGCGATGAGCTTCGTGTACGGATTGTCGATGCTCGCGAGCGCCCACGTGACCACGTTGCCAAAGCGCTCCAGCGGGGCGCCGAGGTGCGGTGTGCCGAGATAGAAGGCCCGCTTGACGAGGGGCAGCCACCGTCGATCCTTGTCGCTCGCCGCGTGCGCGGCGCTGCGCGCGACGAGGCCGCCCATGCTGTGGCCGATGAGGACCAGCTCCTCCACGGCGACAGGATAGGCAGAGACGAGCTGTTCGAGGAGGACATCCAGGGCCTCGCCGTTCTCGGAGACACGGAGGCCGCTGTTGTACCGCACATAAAGCGGCGTGTACCCGAGGTCGCGCGCAAGGAGCGATCCGTAGGTCTCGCCGTCGGGCATCGTCCAGACTTCCTCGGTGCTCATCAGCCCGTGCACGAGCACGACGACGCGGGGCGTGGCCTGGGCAGAGACGGCCGCGGGAAATGCCCTGGCAAGCGGCACGGGGTGCCCGTCGCGGACGAGCTGCATCGCGGTCGCGAGGCCGTTGCTGGTCCGCTTCAGGTAGTCGCCGAGGACCCCGTTGAGCATCCCGACGACCCGCTCCAGGTGGTTTCCCATGCGACGATCCGGCCGCATCCTGGCACGGATCGGCGCCGGGGGCGACGCCGGGGCCCCGCTGCACAGGGGCCGCGGGCGCGTCGCCGGTCCGCATCTTCGCCGGCAGGTGCTCCGGGAGCCGCGTGTCCCCGGTGCAGAGCATGACGACGTGTGTCGCCGGCCGCTCGACGGCTTCCCGACGCGGTGCGCGCTCAGGAGCCGGTCGTCGCGAGCAGCTCCCTGGCGTCGCCGGCGGATGCAGCGCGGCGGATCCAGCGGTCCAGCTCGGCCAGGTCGGTGCTCGCGACGACGCGCTCCCGAACCTCGGCAGGGACCTCCAGCCCGCGGGCCTCGAGGACGGCCAGCACGGCCTGCACCTTCCCTTCGAGGAGCCCCTGCTCCCGGCCCTTCTCCACGCCCTTGGCCACGTAGCTGCGCGCGAATTCGCTCTGAAACTCGTATCCGCTCTTCATCATTGCCTCCAACATCCGCCTCGCCGCTGCGTTCAGCGAGGATAGCACCAGGTCTACGTAGACGGCGCGGCGCTCCTCATCGAGCCCGGCTGCCGCCGCCAGGAACGCCACGCCGATCGCCTCCCCCACCTCGCCCTGCCCGTGCGCCATGGCCGAGAGCACGACCACCTCGGGCGCCGCCCTCGCCTGCTCGGCATCGGCGACGCGCGCCTCCGTAAACGTCGGGACCGGCTGGCCGAGCGCGTCCTGGAGCATCTCGGCGGCCAGCGTCGGCCAGTTTTTGAACAGCTCCACCAGGGCTTCATGGGTCACGGAGGGCATCAGAGCGTCTCTCGGGGGGTTGCAGCCATGTTGAATCGTCAAGCGGCACGCCAAGCCCATGCGTGCGAGGACGCAGGGGCCGGAACAGCCGCCTCCACTGCTTCAATTCCGGGCAGCTCCCTCGAGTCGTCACGCCGTGTGACCTGCATGCGCCCCGACGCCAGGGCACGTCACGAACCGCACCGCGGCCCGGGGCAGCGCCCCGGCAGAGGGCCAGTCTCGATGGGCACGACCTGGTGCGCGCCCTCGTCTCCGAGGGCCGGCCCATCAACGTCCTGGGCTGGGTCGACAGCCAGGTCACGCAGGGTGAGCGTCGCGACGCCCCGGGAACACCCGAGCGCCCGAACCCACCGACGGATCCGCGACGCGAACAGGCGGCGCGCGAGGCGGAGCCGCGTGGCGCCCAGGTCGCGAACCGTTCAAGATGCCACGAAAGATGCGACCGACGGAGCGCTGGTGCTGACCCCGCCCGCGGCGCGGCAGCGCACCACTGAGCCGTTGGGCGGACCGACCGCATTGACAGGTTTTCATCATGGGGATGTTCGACTGGTATACGCCGGTGCCGCAGCTCGCTTGCCCCAGGTGTGGGACCACGGTCGACGGCTGGCAGGGAAAGGACGGTCCCTGCGGCCTGTTCGAATGGGTGCAGGGGATGCCTTCACCGCCGCGGCAACACGTCGACGAGGAATGTGCCCTACCCGCGTCCGACCGGGAGCGCTTCCGGCTGCCCGCGCGCTTCGAGCTCTATACCGAGTGTGAGCTCTGCCGCGCTTGGATCGAAGCCGAGGGTTCGTGTGAGGGCGACGTGTGGAGCCGCATCGAGCTCGTCGGAGCGACCGACCGAGGTCGGGGTAATGTCGGAAGAGGTTCTCGCTGAGCTCAGGCGCGGTCTTCCCTGAAAAACCCGCGCAGGGATCGCGCGACGAGCTCGGGGCTCCCTCCCCGATCGGCGTTCCAGGGAGCCTCGTGACCGACGCCTTCGAGCTCTGTCCGCTGGCCCCTGGGGAGGATCGTCTCCAGCGCATCGAGCGCGTTCTTCAGGTACCTCGGGCTCTTCGTGCCTCCGAGCAGGAGGATCTCGGCTTCGACGGCCTTGAACGAGGTGATGCTTCCTCCCCTGTCGACGACCATCTTGAAATCGAAGCGCATCGCCGGGAGCAGCTCGCGCACCGGCGCGTACTGCCCCGAGCCCCTCCTGTCGTCCAGGCGGAGAAATCCCCTCGTCGCCAGCGCGAGCAGCGGGCGCGGGACCGCGGCGAGGAACCCCGGGGCGAGACGCACGATGTTGCTCACCGTGACGAGCGCCGAGGCCAGCTGCCCGCGGCGGATCTCGTCGTTGAAGCGAGCGATCTCATCAAGGGGCACTCCCTCGAGATAAAACGGGGGCTCGTAGACAGCCGCCTTGCGGACGGAGGGCAAGGCGCGCGCGGCCTCGAGCGTGATGATCGCTCCCGAGCTGAGCCCGAACACGAGCTGGGCGCCGCTTCGTGAGAGGAGGCCATCGAGATCCTCGACCTCTCTCTCGATGGAGTGCCCAGCGTTGTACTCCCGCGGGCTCATGCCCCGCCCCCGCCGGTCAGGGAGGTAGACCGTGAAGTCGTCGGCCAGGGCCCTCGCGAGCTGGTCGTAGTTGGCGGCGGTCCCCATCGCTCCTTGCACCAGGATGACGCCGGGACCTCGGCCGATCTGGCGGTAGCCGATCGTGGTGCCGTCCCTGGAGGTCACGGCGCCCGCCGCGTAGGGTTCTTTCGATGTCGAAGAGCGGCCCACTCGGCCGCTTCGTGCTTCCGTCACCATCGCGCGCTCCTTCCCGGCCCTTTGTGACACGGCGGCCGATGAACCAGGCTTGCGCAGCGCCGGCGAGGGCTCCTCGTCCCGCCTGCCCCGCGCGGCATCCATCCATGGGCTTCTAGCTGCTCAGCTGCTTCATCTGCGCGAGCATCTGATCGACCGGCTTGCTGAGCTGCTTGAGGATGAAGCCCGGCGCGATGCGGCTCATGAGCTTGGAGACGTTCGCGAAGCCGACGCGGATCTCCGGGCGGTCTCTCTCGATCCCCTTCAGGGCCTCATCGACGAGCTTCGTGACGCTCATGAGCGGCGTGCCCCGGAGCTCGTCGGCGAACGTGTGGTTCAGGGGCGTGTCCACCGCCGGAGGTGCCAGCTCGAAGACCTTGACGTTCGTCTGCTTGAGCTGGACGCGCAGCGACTGCGTGAACGAGTGGATCCCCGCCTTCGTCGCGCCGTAGATCGGGGCGATCGGGTAAGGGTTGAAGGCGAGCCCCGACGACACGTTGACGATCGCCGCGCGTGCCTGAGCCTTGAGGTGCGGGAGAAACTGCATCACCATCCGGATCGAGCCGCTCAGGTTGATCTCGATCTCCTCCGTGATGCCCTGGAGATCGGCCCCGAAGGTCTGCGGGTTGACCTTGCGCATGATCCCTGCGTTGTTGATGAGGACGTTCATCGCGGGGAAGTCCTTCATCACGTGCTCGTGGAGGGCCGCGATCGCGTGGGGGTCTCGCACGTCGCTCTGGAGGGTCCGCAGCCCAGGCAGCCTCCGCCGCGCGGCGTCGAGCGCGCCTTGGTCGCGGCCTGTCACGATGACCGTGTTGCCACGACGGAGGAGCTGCGACGCGAGCTCGAAGCCGATGCCGCCGCTTCCACCGGTGATGAGGATGGTGTTGCCTTGGAGTTTCATGATTCGACCTCTTCTTCGAGCTCCGAGGGAGCGTTCACGCGTTCGGCGCCTCTGCCAGCGCCGCGATCCACGGAAAGGAGTACGGCGGCGAAAACAAAAATGCTAATGGATAGTCGTGATGGGGAACATAAACGATGGTTATGGTCGCGATCTCGACCTGAACCTGCTCCGCGTGTTCGTGGTGGTCGCGGAGGAAGGGAGCCTCACGCGCGCTGCGTCGCGCCTCTACGTGACGCAGCCGGCCGTGAGCGCCTCGATGCGGAGGCTCGCGACCTTCGTCGGCGCAGAGCTCATCACCCGTCAGGGTCGCGGCGTCGCGCTGACGACGCGCGGCGCCGAGCTGCTCGCGGCGGCGCGCGCGCACCTCACGCCGCTCATCGCCGCCGCGACGGCGGCGCCGCGCTTCGATCCGAGGCTCTCGACCGCCACGATCCGGTTCGGGCTCGCCGACGGGCTCGAGTCCGTGATCCTCCCGAGGTTGATAGCCCAGCTCCGCGCCGAGGCGCCGCGCATGCAGTTCATCGTGCTGCCCGTGCAGTTTCGGACCGTCGAGGAGAGCCTGCTCTCGAGCAAGATCGACTTCGCCGTCACCGTGGCGGACGAGCTGCCGAAATCCATCCTCCGCCAGCCGCTCACCGCGCACCCGAGCGGGCCGAATGCGTTCGTTTGCCTGTACGACGGGCGCTTCACCAGGCTCCCACGCCCGCTCACCGAGCGCGCTTACTTCGCCCAGGAGCATATCGTCGTCTCGTATGCCGGCGACACGCGAGGCGTCGTGGAAGACGCGCTGGGCAAAGCCAGGACGGTCCGCGTCTCCGTGCACTCCTTCGGCTACATCGCGGACCTCGTCGAGGGCTCTCCCCTCGTGGCCACGGTGCCGTCGTTGCTCGCCGGCCACCTCATCCGGGCGCGGTCGCATCTGCGCGCGGTCCCCGTGCCGTTCTCTCTCGAGGGCGCGCAGCTCGAGCTCTTGTGGTTGCGCGCCACCGACGACGATCCGGCGAGGCGGTTCATCCGCGACGTCGTGGCGAACGTCGTCGGATCGCTGGAGGGGAAGAGCGCAAAGCCGCTCGCCCGCTCCGGCGCGGTGAAGCGCACGCGGTGAAGGAGCGTGTTGTTCGTGGCTATCTGCCCGACAGGGCTTTCGCCAGCCGCTCCGCCAGGTCGCCCTTCGGCTCCACCCGCACGCGCTCCAGCCCCAGCCACGCGGCCATGGTCCGCAGCTCGCCCGCCAGCCGTTCCGGCGTCTGCGCGCCCGCCCAGGGCTCGGCGTGGCTTGCCTGCACGACCAGCACGCCCGCCTTGCGATCGGCCTTCAGGTCGACCCGCGCGGTGATCGCATCGCCCTCGAGGAACGGCAGCACGTAGTATCCGTGGGTCCGCTTCTCCGCGGGCGTGTAGATCTCGAGCCGCACCCGCACGCCGAACATCCGCTCGGTGCGCTCGCGGAACCAGATCAGGTTGTCGAAGGGCGAGAGGAGGGCGCAGGCCTCGATCCGCCGCGGCCGCCGGGCGGCGGGATCGAGGAAGGCCGGCTCCCGCCAGCCCTTCACGCCCACGGGGATCAGCTCACCGGCTTCGACGAGCTCGGTCACCCGCGCCTTCGTCTCTGCGACCCCCATGCGGAAATGGTCCCGCAGGTCCCGCTCGGTCGCCACGCCCAGGGCCCGGGCGGCGATGCGGATCAGCGCGCGCTGAGCGTCCTCGCGCGCGGGCGTCGGCGCCTCGACCACGGCCCTGGGCAGCACCTTCTCCGGCAGGTCATACACCCTCTCGAAGGTCCCCCGCCGGGTGGCGGTCGTCAGCGCGCCGATCCAGAACAGGCACTCGGCCGCCCGCTTGGCGTCGCTCCAGCCCCACCAGCCGCCCGGCCCCTTCGCGCCAATCTCGAGCTCGGAGGCGGCCAGCGGCCCGCGCTCGCGGATCTGCTCCAGCGCCCGGTCCACCACCGGCCGGTGCTCGCGCAGGAAGCGCGCCACACCCTTCCAGACGCCCACCCCGTCGTGCGCGTCGGCCATCCGCCAGCGCAGCAGCGGCTGGGTGGTGAGCGGCAGCAGCGAGGCCTCGTGCGCCCAGTATTCGAACAGCGGCCGCTTCCTCGCCCACGCGAGCTCCTCCAGCATCGGCCGCGGATAGGCCCCCAGCCGCGAGAAGGCCGGCAGGTAATGGGTGCGCGAGACGACGTTGACGCTGTCGATCTGCACAACGCCCAGCCGCTCGATCAGCCGGGTCAACTGCTGCTTCGTCGTCGCCGGCCCGGGTCGCTCCGCCCGGAAGCCCTGCGCCGCCAGCGCGATGCGCCTGGCCTCCGCCGCCGACAGGGTGTCCTTCATCCGCGCCTTCCGTCCGTTGGGGCCCGCACCCTAGCTGGCCGTGCGGACTTGGCAACAGATCATCGACGCCCTCCTCAACTCCGAGCCCGGTGCGGTCGTCGCCATTGCGCTGGAGCTCACGCCGACCGTCGCCGACGAGCCGCTCTCCTCACGCCCGACGTCCTGCCGGCACACCCGCACGAGCCCATTATCGACTACGCTGCCGGAGCCATGGCGATCGGCGGCGTCAACCACGTGACCCTCGCGGTTCGAGACCTCGACCGCGCCGTGCATTTCTACGTCCAGGTGCTCGGCGGAGAGCGGCGAGCGCAGTGGGCCAGGGGCGCATATCTCGAGCTGGGAACGCTCTGGCTCTCTCTGGAGCTGGACGCGCGCGCCGCGCGGCAGGGCGATGACTCGCACCTCGCGCTCTCGGTCGATGCACAGGGCTTCGCCTCCCTGGAAGAGGCCATTCGCCTGAGCGGCGCCCGGATCTGGAAAGAGAACCGCTCCGAAGGGGCGTCGCTCTACTTCGAAGACCCGGACGGACACAAACTCGAGATCCACGTCGGCGACCTCCGGACGCGCCTCGCGTCCTGCCGCGACAAGCCCTATGAAGGGATGGAGTTCTTCGACGACGGAGAGAGCGAGACGCCGGCGCGGTGAAGGTGCGCAGCTGCGCGGCGGCTCCGTGGGTGTCAAAGCGTCGGCGCTGCGCGCGCTGAGCTGCGCTTCGCGAGCCGCCGCGCACCTCGACGTCGACGTTCGACGCATGGCTCTGGCCGGGCGCCGGCGCTAGATCGGGTCGATCGCGCGCCAGCGCGCCGCGGCCGAGAGCCTGCGCTGACGTCCGGCGCCCGCTCAGCAGCGCCAGCAGATGACCCCGTAGTCCCCCGCCGTTCCACAGCACAGCTTCAAGCCAGGGGCGTTGGGACGATCGGAGCGCGCGGCGGTGCTCATCAGAGAGGCGTCGTCGGCATCGGTGACGTCACCTCGCGCATCGTCCGCAGCGCCGCCGAGCTCCGCCGACGCGTCCGCAGCCGTGGACTCGACCTGCACGGCGCTCGTGGCAGAGGTCGGGCCGGTCTCGGCCGCCGAGATCGCGGGGACGGCAAAGGCGGCGAGCATGAGGGGGAGAGAGCAGAGCGCGAGTCGGATCGTCTTCATGGTGATTGTCTCCTTCGGGCCTCGTGGCCCACGTGAAGGCGCCAGGGGCGCCGGCCGAGCACAGCCCGCTGCGGGCAAAAGCGCCCACAGCCAGGTGTCTCCCCGCGCCGCAGCGGCGAGCGGTACGCCTGCGAGCGCCCCGTAGGGCGCTGCTGTCGGCGTTGGCGGCGCGGAGATGCCACCTCTACGCGGCAGCGGGCGGGTGGTTTCACGGAAGCTCATCCTCCCGTCGTTCGTGCTCGGCCGGTTCGTTCGAGCTGCGCATCACCCCGGGTTGACCTGCTGACACGGCCCTACGAACACGGCCACCACCCGAGCTTCACACGGAGGCCCGCTCGACAAGGTCGGCGGCGACGGCCGTGCCATCCACCGCCACGGCGCCTGCGCTCGCAGCGGCGCGGGCAGCGACCCCGTTGTCGAGGGCGCCCTCCAGCGCGGCCAGGAGGGCCTCCGCGCTCAGCGCCCCACGGGCCACGGACGTGCCGATCCCGAGCGCCCGGACGCGCGAGGCCCAGTAGGGCTGATCGGCGAACATCGGGACGATCACCTGCGGGACGCCCGCCCGCGCCGCCGTCGTGGTCGTACCCGCCCCGCCGTGGTGGACTACCGCGGCGACCCTCGGGAACAGCGCCTGCTGGTTGACGTCGCCGATCGCGATGCCGTCGAGGGCGTCGTCGACCAGGCCGAGCTCGGCCCACCCCTGCGACAGCACGACGCGGCGCCCCGCCGCCCGCACGGCCTCGATGACCCTGCGACCGGTCAGCTGGTCGACAGGCATGCTGCCAAAGCCGATGTAGACGGGCGGCTCGCCGGCGGCGAGGAACGCCTCCAGCTCGGGTACGAGCGGCGCCTGATCCCGAAGGAGCCAGGCTCCCGTCTGCGTGACCTGCAGGCCGGGCGTCGCCGGCAGCGGCCCAAGGACCGAGTCCGCCGAGAGCCACGGCGCCTTGCCCAGGACATGGCTGAGAACATCGCTCAGCGGACCCAGGCCGAAGCGCTCCCGATGGGCGTTGAGCCGCTCGAGGAGCCGCTCGTTCCAGCTCCGCGATTCGTCCTGCCAGCGTCGGAGGTTGGATTCCGGGTCGCCCCCTGGCTCCCCGCCGGGCGCATGATCCGGCGACGGCAGGGCCACCGGCGCGTACACGGCGACCATGGACGGGATGCCCAGCCGTTCCGCGATGGACCGCGCGGCGTACTGGTGCGCTCCGCCGGCCACGATCGCGTCGCATCCCTCGGCGGCCGACGCTGTCGCGTCGAACTGGTCTCTCGCGAGGTGCTCGAGCAGCGCGCGGACCTGCTCCGGCGTCGGCGGGGAGGCCGGCGCGGCGGCCCCGCTCGGCTGACGCATCGCGATCCCGATCGGGGTCGCCGTGAAACCCAGGCCGCCCACCCAGTCGATGAAGTTCGGCGGAACGCACAGCCTCACATCGTGCCCCCGACGCCTCATCTCGACGGCCAAGGCCACCACGGGCTGCACGTCACCGCGAGTCCCCACTCCCGTCAGCAATACCCGCATCGTCTCTCTCCCTTCGACCACGCGCGTCGCGTGGATGACGGAGGCGACGATGGCATCGCAGACGCGTTTTTTCATCGTATCAACGCCAGAGTTCCGGTATACACGCTCAAGTGGGAGGCAGGGCGAGGACGCCCGTACCACGGATCATCCGTTCAGGCCGAGACGGAGCCCCCTGGAGCTGAGTTGGCCTGTCGGGCCGTGGGAGCGGAAGGAGCTCCTCCTCTGCGAGGGAGCAGGTGAATCCTTCTCCGCCCGACCAAGGCGATAGCCGATCTCGGCAGTGCTGCGAACGGGCTCGGCCTCGGCGCCCGCGGGGCGCGGAATGCATCTTGAACCGCCCTTATTCATGAGCGACGAGGCTGCGCATCCTGGTGACGCAGCGGGGGCCGCGGCGCTCCCGCTGCGCGAGGCGACGAGCGAAGCGGGCGTACACGTGCGCCCGGTCGATGCATGGCTCGCGGAGGTCTTGTCCAGCGCGGTGCGCCGCTACAACCGGCGGCCTCGCCCCGCGGCCATCTCGGCGTCGACCGGCGTGACGGAGCCGACCGATGCGCGCGCTGTCATCCGGCGCGCCTGCATCGGCTCGGCGCTCGCGGGCGGCGCGACGGGGGCGCTCTCGACCGGCGCGGCCGTGGCCACGGCCGAGACGAACGGGCTCGGCGGGCTCGTCGCGATCCCCGCGGCCATGCTCGCGATGGGCGCTGAGACGGTGCTCCGGCTGCTCCTGCACGTGCGGATGCTCTGCGAGCTCGCGGATCTCTTCGGGCGCCGGTTCGATCCGGACGAGCCGGCCGACGTGTGGGCGCTGCTCGCCCTCTCGTTCGGCGTCGTGGAGCACCCCCAGGACACGGACGATCCAGCGGGCGTTCTCGTGCGCGCGGCGCGCGGGCGCAGCTCGGAGGTGGCCAAGCAGCTCGCGGCGCGGCTTGCCGGCGAGAGCGTGGCGCGCAACCTGGTGCCCGTGCTCTCGGTCGCCTCGTCGTCGATCACGAGCTGGGTAGTCACCCGGCGCCTCGGGGATACAGCGCGCCGATACCTGCGTTACCGGTGCGCGCTCGACGAGGCGCTCGGCGACGAGACGCTGCGCCCGCACCTCGATCGGCTGTTCGAAGGGCTCTGGTTCATCTTCACCGCCGACGGGCGCCTCACGCCGGAGGAGTCCGCGCTGCTCGCGGCCGTGCTACGGCGGCTGCCGGCCCCGGCGCGCGTCGGCCTGAACGAGCGGCTCGCCGACGACATCACCTGGATCGAGCGCCTCCGCGGCGTGCCGGAGGGCGCGCGCGCCCCGCTGCTGCGCGCGCTCGAGATCGCGGCGGCCGCGGACAAGGTCGCGTCGCTGCGGGAGCGGAAGCTCCTCGTCCACGCCGCGGCGGCGCTCGGCCTCCGCGTCGACGAGGGCGGGCTCGATCGGATGATCCGCGAGTTCGAGGAGATCGGCACCCTCGGCGCGGCCGCGTAGCGCGGGCCTCAGCGCGCCGGCCAGGGAATCACGAAGTGGTCGAGGGCGGCGGCCTCTCTGCCGCCCTCGGGGAGCCCGTGGACCTCGACGGCGAGGCCCTCGGGGGCGGGCGCGATCAGCAGAAAATGAAATGGGCGGAGCGCCGGGCCGCGGGCGAGATCGTCGGGGTGGCGGCGTGCCGCGCCCTGGGCCAGCGCGGCCCGTGGGCCGCCGCCGCCGCCAGCCACGATGAAGAGCTTTCCGCCGCGCTGGAAGCGCTCGTGGTTGTGCACGTGGCCGCTGATCAGCGCCAGCACCTTCCGGGAGCGGAGGAGGGGCGGGACGATGTGGCGCTGCACGTGGGGCTCGTCGCCCGTCACCGTGCTGTTCGTGTACGGCGGATGGTGCGTGAGCACCAGCGCCGCGCGCGCCGAAGGATCGGCGTCGATGCGGCGGAGCGCACCCTCGTACCAGCGGATCTGGGCGTCCCACGCCGCGGGGGTGAGCTCGTCGATGTTGCTGTCGAGGACGACGACGCGGATGGGTCCATAGGCGACCTCGTACCAGTGGCGCCCGCCGAGGTGCGGAAAGCGCACGAAGAGGTGGCGCGCACCGCCGCGGCCGCCCCAGTATTCATGGTTGCCGAACGCCGCGAACACCGGGATCCCGGCGTCGCGCACCGGCGCCATCACGGCGTCGAGATCGGCCCAGTGCCGCGCCGAGCCGCCGTCGAACACCAGGTCGCCGATCACGAACACGGCGTCGGGGCGAGCGGCGGCGAGCGCCTGCACCAGCGCCGCGCGCTCGGGATCGTTCGACTCGCGCCAGAACTCCAGGTACGAGGTGCGCTGCAGATCGGCGATGACGGCGATACGGCCGCTCGTGGTCGTAAGCGGCACATCGAGGCTCCCCGCGAAGCGGCGCGGCGCGGGCAGCGGCGCGCACGCAGCGAGCAGCGCGCTCGCGGCGGCGAGCAGCGCGGCGGAGAGGGCCCGCCCGCTCACGGCCCCGACGATCGGCGGAGGGCGGGTCGGCCCTCCAGGAAGACGCCAACGAGGACGCCGAGGTAAACGCCGGCATGGAGCCCCCAGCAGACGAGGTATCTCGTGGCGGCGCCGCGGGACCACACACCGAGGCTCGCCTCGCGCACGCCGAACGGGTCGAGCGCCGCCATGAGGGCCGGGCAGAGCGCGAGCGCCGCGGCGACCGCAGCGATCATCCTGCCCAGCCAGGCGCGCCACGAGAACCGGTCGCAGCGCGCGGAGCGGAGCAGGCCCACGCCCGTGACGAGGGCGCCGAGCGGCAGACCTCCCCGGAACCCCGTCCATGCGACAGCGAGCCGGAACGGCAAGCTCGACGCGGCGAGGCCCTTGCCGTCGAGGAAATACTCTGGAGAGAGCGTTGCGGTGACCTGATCGAAGAGCGCGCCACAGGCACCCGCAGCCAGCGCGCCAGCGAGGATGGCCAGGTACTCGCGAAGACGGGAGGGCGAGGCGGATGGGCTAGGCCGCACGACGCCCACGATACGACAAGCGGAGGCGATCGCGCCGAGCACCTAACGAAGCCCGAGAGCCTCCCGCATCACGCTGTCGTCGACCAGCGGCGCGAGCTCCGCGCGGGTGCGCGGCGAGCGGTTGCTCTGGGCGGCGACCCAGCCCTCTTCCTCCTCGAGGACATCCAGGATGTCGGGCACCAGCGTGCCCTGGAACCGCTCGTCCTCCCAGACCTGCTCGAGCACGGAGGGCTCGATGCCGATCGCCTCCGAGATCCTCGGCCAGACCGCCTCTGGCTTGGTGCGATACAGCTCCTGCGCGCTCGCGAGCGATCGCACGAACGCGACGATGCCGCGCCGCTTCTCCGGATCCGCGAGCTTCTCGGCGGTGCTGTGGAGGTTCACGATCTCGCGGTAGAGCGAGCGATCCTGGAACACGACGGCGTCGCTCCCGATCGCGTTCGCCGCGAGCTGGGTCGAGGGCTCCCAGAGCGCGACGGCGTCCACGGTGCCCTCCTCGAGCATGGCCGGCAAGGTGTTCCTGCCGCAGGGCGCCGCCATGCAGATGCTCCCGGAAACCACCGTGTAGTCGGCGTCGGTCAGGCCCACCGTGCCCAGGTACTTGTGAATGAAGAAGGCCGCTGACGTGCTGGCGATCGAGCCGATCCGCTTGCCTCGCAGATCGGCGAGCGAGCTGATCCCCGCCGACCGGTTGGCCACGATCCGGTAGAACGTCTCCGTCACCGTGAAGATGATCCGCAGGTCCGGGTGAGCCACCGACTGCCTTAGCGTCTGCGTCTCCGCGTTGGTGCCGAGATCGACGCTGGCGTCGTTGAGCATGCCCACGATGCCGCCGGACTGGACGGTCGCTTCACCGGGATAGAAGTCCTGCGCCGCGATCAGCGCAGGAGTGAACTCGATGGACGCCGTGTCACTCGAGATCTTGAGCGGAGGAAACGACGCTGCTCCGCCCTGCCCCCCCGCGCCGACCTCACCGCCCGCGCCCGCGCCGGCCTGACCGCCTGTGCCCGCGCCGGCCTCACCGTCTGTACCCGCGCCGGCCTGGCCGCCGCTGCCGCTGCTCGCGTCGGCGGCGCCGGAGCCCGCGCCGCCCGAGGACCCCGCGCCGCCAGCCACGGCCCCACCCGTCGTGCTGGAGCCTGCCGATGCTACGTCCCCATGAGGATCAGACTTGCCGTCACAAGCGATCAATCCAATCGCAGAGAAAAATACGACGCGGAAGAGCGGACGCATGTTCGTCTCCTTCGACCGGCGGCTTATAGCGCAGTCTCCGGCCGGCAGGGCCGCCCGCGTGAGCGCTCGAAACGGTTCGACATCAGAGCGATCCAGCTCGGCTGACACAGCACTTCCAGCGCGGAAGGGCACGGCGGGCAGGCAACAAACGAGCAGAGTTATTCCAACACATTGGCACGTGATCCGACATGCGGGAGGCTTTGTCGCACGTTGCTCTTCGGACGCGGCCCGCCGACGAGGCGAGGGCGGCGCGTCATGGAAGGAGAACGCGATGAAAGGGAGCGTCAGATGATCCTCGTGACCGGAGCGACAGGGAATGTGGGCGGTGCGGTGCTCGAGCAGCTCATCGACGCGGGCCAGCCGGTCCGCGCGCTCGTGCGCGATCCGGCGAGGCTGCGAGAGCTGGGCGGCAACATCGCCGTCGTGAAGGGCGATCTCTCGAAGCCCGAGACGCTCGACGCGGCGTTCGCCGGCGTGGACAGGGCGTTCCTTGTCTGCGTGGGCGGCGACCTGCCGAAGCTCGCCGGCAACGCGGCCGACGCCGCGAAGAGGGCGGGCGTGAAGCACATCGTGCTGCTCTCGTCGTCGAGCGTCGCCCGCGCGCCCGACGTCCAGATCGCCCGCTGGCACCGCGAGGCCGAGGCGAGGGTCAAGGCGTCGGGCGTCGCCTGGACGATGCTCCGGCCGGGAGGGTTCGCCTCGAACACGCTCCGGTGGGCCGCGTCCATCAAGGCGCAGGGCGCGGTGTTCCAGCCCCTGGGCGACGCCAAGACGAGGCCCATCGACGAGCGCGACATCGCGGCGGTGGCGGTGAAGGCGCTGACCTCGCCGGGGCACGAAGGCAAGGAGTACGAGCTCACCGGACCGGAGGCGCTGACCGCAGCGGAGCAGGTGGCGAAGATCAGCGCCGCGATCGGCAAACCGCTCAGGTACGTCGACGTGAGCGAGGACGCCGCCCGCGAGGGGATGACGAAGGCGGGGCTCCCCGAGGTGTTCATCCGCGCCTTGCTCGAGGCGTTCGCGTTGATCAGGACCGGGAAGGGCGAGGAGCCCTCGCCCGCCGTCGAGCAGCTCCTCGGGCGCAGGGGGCGGACGTTCGACGAATGGCTGGAACGCCACGTGAGAGCGTTCCAGTAGGGCGCGGCGGAACATCGCCAAGGAGGAGAGAGCATGGCATCGAGAGCGACAAGGATCCTCGTCATCGGCAAGAGGGCCGATGTCCTCGAGCGGGGCGTGGCAGCGCTGAACGCGCAGGGGCACTCGGCCGTCGGCACCTTGAGCGCGTCGCCGGACACGGAGTTCCACGCAGGCGACTTCGACCTCATCACGCTCGGCGGCGGCGTGGACGCCGCCACCCGCGCGCGCCTCCACGCGCGCTTCAAGGCGCAGAACAAGGACGTGATGGTGCTGGACGTCTACGCCCCGATCGCCAGCCAGCAGA
Source organism: Sorangium sp. So ce693 (assembly GCF_051521375.1). NCBI lineage: Bacteria > Pseudomonadati > Myxococcota > Polyangiales > Polyangiaceae > Sorangium > Sorangium sp. So ce693. The sequence goes on along the minus strand of NZ_CP150347.1, from coordinate 12,841,356 downwards.
TCGCCTGGGCGCTCAGGAGATCTTCCGTCGATGGAGAGCTCGGGAGCGCCTTCTCGGTGACGGAGGCCAATGACGCCTTCGTCGCGCGCGCGACGATCGAGCGCGCCTGCACGCTGCGCCTCGACATCTACAGCTACCCCGGCGGCGCCCTGGAACCGAAGGTCACGCGCGTCGTCGACACCTCCGTCACCCAGGGAACGCACGAGCTCAGGATCGAGAAGGAGCTCGCGCGTGAGGGGTTCATGGCGGTGCTGACCTTGAACGGCGAGGAGCACCACCTGCAACGCCTACAGTAGCAGCCAGGCTGAGCAGCGCGGCGCACGTGCCGCGCGGCGGGCGTGCGCTCTGCCGCCCTCACTCCGCTGGCATTCCCGCCCGTGGGACGCGCCGGCTCGACATCTCCCTCGCTACCTCTGCCCGCGGCGGCGCCGCGAGAGCGAGAGGCCAAGGAGCGCCACGGAGAGGAGGGCGACACCGCGGCCCGAGCAGGCTGCCTGACCGACGCTGCACGCGGCGGCAGCCGACGGCTCCTCGTCGGGCGCGCGGGGGCCGGCGTGCGTTGCGGCGCGTGGATCGCGAAATGACGCCAGCGAGGCGCCGGGCATGTGCAGGAGGTCCCCCGAGCGCGTCCATGGATCCAGGGGCTCGCCCGGCGCGAGCGCGGTGAGCGTGAGGTCGTGCTGCGCCTCTTCCTCGGCGTCGGCCCGCACCTCGCCCGGCGACGCGACGAGATGGAGGGCCGGCGCCTCGGCGCTCATCACCTTGAACAGCGTGTCACCGATGGCCACGTACCAGTCCCCATCGAACCAGCGCCCGTGTCCGAGGTCGCTGCTGATCTCCTCCGGGGCGGCACCAGGCCGCCCGATGTAACGCTTCTTGTCGTTGAGGAGCATGACCTCGCCGGTGTCGCTGATGCCATCGTGCCCGATGCGCAGCTCCTGCTGATCAAACTGGCTCGGCGTTGCGAAGTCGCTCAGCTGGTGCTCGTCGCCCGCGGGGGTCCGCAGCCACACCTGGTTGACGGCCCCGTCGCTCTTCAGGTAGGCCGCGTGCCCTGCGTGCAGCAACAGCCCTGCAGCGTCGCCGGTCTTCGACTCGCCGAGGAACACCTCCGCGCCATCGGGCGTGTAGAGATAGCTCGAGCTCACCGATCCGTTCCACCACCGGCCGGCGACGTTCGTCCCGTCGGTGATCGGCCGTTGCAAGTAACCGGGATGGTCCCCGAGGCGGATCTCGCCCGGCCCGCGGATCCACGGCTCTTCGTGCGTGCTGTAGTAGGTGTCGCCTGACGCCGTGATGTCCGCCTGGAACGGCGACGCGCTGCCAGGGTCGAGCCACAAGCTCGTCTCAATGCCTGTCGAGAACGTGTGCACGATGGCCTCGTCGTCGTCGGCCCTCGTCCACAGGAGCGTATCGCCGTTCACCGCGTCGAGGCGGCCCTGCCTGCGCGTCCGGTCCAGCGTGCCGTCCTTCCACATGAAGACGTATCCGTACCACGTTTGCATGGCGACGCCGGACGGCGTGAGCGCCCCGTAACCAGGCTTGTGCATCCAATCATAGTGGATCCGGAGCTCCCCGAGCCACGTCACCTGCTGAGTCACGCGATCGACGACGCCGATCTGGAGCGCGTGATCGATGAACAGGACGCGCGTCGCGTCGAAATCGAGGATGACGCCAGGGGCGCGCTGGACCGCGGTGAGCTTCGGGCTCCGCTCGACGTAGACGCGCGGGAGCGCCCAGTCGTAGAAGCCGAGTCCCCCGCCGATGCTCGGCCCGTACCAGACGGGTCCCACGCCGTCCATGGCCTCGAGCCTGACCGTGAGCACCTCGCCCGACTGGAGCGGCGATGACAGGGATTGCAGCACGTCCATCCTCCCCGGCACCGACGACGGGAGGCCCACCAGCACCTCGTCGCGCACCTGGCTCCGGACGCGCGCCTTGAACTGCGTGCAGGAATAGGGAGGGGTCCCGACGCACGTCGCAGCGATGCGGGTGTCCCCGGTCAGCGTGCGGTTGGGCCGCGGGCTCGTCACCCAGACGCTGGGCGGCGCGTACTTGTGCACGATGTACTGCCTCGTCCGCGCTTCCCCGCGCTTGTCGTACGCGATGAACGTCAACGTGTGAGGACCGTAGGGCACCGCGCTCGTGTCGATCTTCGCGTAGTAACGGTGGTTGTATTCGTTGAACGTGAGCGGGGTCGTCACCCCTGCGTATTCCGCTTCGACGGAGTAGACATCTTCGTACGGTATCGCGGCGATGCTGACGTCGATGACGTTGAAGTCGCATATTGCGCTCTTGTAATCTTTTCTCCACGTGGTTCGCCCGTAGAACTGAATCTGGTCCAGGACCACCTCTGCCGACGCGTTCGTGGTCGAGAGGGACATCCACGACGCAACGGCACAGCCGATGAGCGCACGATGGGAATGCATGGGGCCTCCATGGCTACACCGCGGCTCTGATGCCGCCGCGGTGCGCCCCATTCAGGCGGCTTGGCGTTCAGCACCACCGGCGACCTCGGGGCAATGCAGCCGCTCGCGCGCCGGCCATACCTGCGTTGTCGAGCTCGCTCGGCAGGCGCTCATCCGGCGTCCCCGCCAAACGCGCAGGGCTGCCGGCACACGTTGACACACGGTGACATGCGACGGGTACGGGAACCCACGAGAACCTCGCGGCGGCCCGGGGAGTCGCGATCGGCACGGAGTCTGCACAGCGGCGCGTGTCTGCACACGCCCGTGCGGGTTGACCCGCGTCGGGTCGCTTGAGGAGGAACTTCGATGCCTTATTCTCGTTTCACCGCGTTGACTCTCGCCGTCATGGGAGGCCTGGGCGCTCTCGGTATCTCCCGCCCGAGCTCTGCCTGCACGCCTGCGCCGGACGGCCCCTATGCATCCGCCGTCCCGCGCGCCGTGCCGCTCGACGGGATCATCGTGGCGCGGGTCTCCTGCTACTCCCACTGCCCAGAGAGCGCGCCCGAGCTCGTGGTGAAGGACAAGGACACGGGCGAGGCCATCAGCGGCGCCCAGGAGGAGGTCGCCGACGTGCTCATCGGCCAGGGCGAGCGCTTGCTCGCCTTTCGCCCCGCGGCCCCGCTCGTCGACGGCCACACCTACCAGGTCGAGGTCGAGGGACAGAACCGCAGCGTCATTGTCTGGGAGACCCAGGCCAGCGCCGCTGTCGACATGGACGTCGGCGCCGTCCCTGTCCAGGCCAATATCACCCTGGGAGAGCGCTGGCACGGCGAGACGAGCTGCTGCACCGCCGATCTGGGCCCGGGGAGCTGCGGTCCGCAAGAGAGCTGCGTGGCAGAAGAAATGGAGCGTTACGTCACCGTCTCCCTCGATGTGAGCGGGGGAGCGGACCACGGCGTGGGGCAATACGTGCAGATCTTCACCTTCTCGAGCCCGGACGGGAAGGAGCTCGCCAAGAAGACGGTCTGGGAAGGGCACCTGAGCCAGACATACGACGTCGCGGCGACGGAGTACTGCTACCAGCTCACGTACAAGAGCCTCGTCGACGGCGCGACGGTCGAGACGGAGCGCACCTGCGTTCCGCACGGCGACGCGGGCGCGACGGGCGTCTTCCCGGCCGACGCGACGCGCATCGGCGCGGCTGTCGCGGCGTGCGCGTCTCCGCCCGAGGGCTTCGAGGAGGCCTGGTGCGACGCGAGGGCGGCGTACTGCGAGGGGCGCGACAGCCTCTGCGCCGAAGATGACATGAGCTCCTGCGAGGACACCGGCGCGGGTGCCGGCGGCTCGGGGGGATCCGGGGCGGGCGGTGGCGGCTCCGGGGGATCCGGGGTGGGCGGTGGCGGCTCCGGGGGATCCGGGGCGGCTGGAGGCGGGGACTCTCCGGAGGACCCGGATGGCGGGGACGACAGCGGCGGCTGCTCGGTCAGCGCCGGCAGCGCGGGCCGCAGCGCCTCGCCGGGCTGGGCGCTGCCTGCGATCGGGCTCGCGCTGTCGCTCGCGAGCCGCGCGCGACGGCGCCGCGACCGCCGCTGAACGGTCCAAGCGTCGCGCCGGAGTCGATCCAGCGCGACGCGCGTCGCACGCAGCGGACGCTCTTTAGGGAGAGAATGGCAGCGGCGACGGGATGCGATTTCATGGCCTCTTGCGCCCTCGCGCCTTTGCCTTGAAATTCTCCTCGTCGCCGCCAGGCAGATCCCGGTCGGGCTCTCTCTCGCGCGCGGCGCCACCCCTCCGCGCTCGCAAGGAGCTCTTCATGACACGAACGCGCGTCCTCATGGATCACGACGGCGGCGTCGATGACTACCTCGCGCTGCTGCTCCTGTTGACGATGGACCACGTCGATGTCCTCGGCGTCGTCGTCACCCCTGCCGACTGCTACATCGAGCCTGCCGTCAGCGTCACGCGAAAGATCCTCGATCTGGTGGGCCGCCACGACGTGCCCGTCACCGAGAGCACCGTCCGCGGGCTCAACCCCTTTCCGCCCATCTTCCGGCGCGACGCCTTCTGCATCGACAAGATCCCCATCCTGAACGAGCGCGAGGAGCTCCTCACCCGGCGCGTCCCCGAGACCGGACAAGCCTTCATGGCGAGTGCCCTGCGCGCCGCCCCCGAGCCCGTGACGCTCCTCGTGACCGGGCCGCTCACCACCGTCGCCGCGGCGCTCGACATCGATCCTCGCATCGAGGGCAACATCCGCGAGATCGTCTGGATGGGCGGCGCGCTCAACGTGCCCGGGAACGTGCAGACGGCCTTCGAGAGCGGACAGGACGGCTCCGCCGAGTGGAACGTCTACTGGGACCCGATCGCCGCCGACCGCATCTGGAAGACCGCCATCCCGATCACCCTCTGTCCGCTGGACATCACGAACCTCGTCCCCGTCACCCAGGCGTTCCTCCGCCGCCTGTCCCGCCAGCGCCGATACCCCCTCTCCGATCTCGCGGGTACCTGCTACGCGCTCGCCGGCCACCAGGATTACTTCGCGTGGGACGTGCTGACGACCTCGTATGTCGGCAAGCCGGAGATGTTCACCCTCCGCGCCTGGGAGACGGAGATCGTCACCACGGGCCCCTCGCAAGGGCGCACCAGGGTCGTGCCCGGCGGTCGCCCGGTACGGGCGCTCGACCAGGTGGATCTCGAGCAATTCTACGGATACCTCTTCTCCCAGTGGTCGAGGTGACATCGATCGTTCGGGGACAGCGACGCAGTCCCGCCCGCGCCGCCCCCGGCACGCCTCGCCGACCACAGAGCGGACCGGGGCCGTGAGGCGTACGGACGGGGGCTCCGGGCTATGCTATCGCCACGCCCGCACGAGAGCTCATGACCATCCCCACGACCGTCTCTGCACCGGCCGGCCCCGGCGCGCCCGCCCTGCGCCCTTACCAGCGCGCCGCCGTCGACGCCGTGCTCGCGGCCCGCAGGCGCGGCGTCCGGCGCATGGTCGTGTGCCTCCCCACCGGCGCTGGCAAGACGGTCATCTTCTCCCATCTCGCCCGCCTCGCCAGGCGGCAGGTCCTCGTCCTCGCCCACCGCGAAGAGCTCCTCTTCCAGGCCAAGGACAAGATCGAGCGCGCCCTCGCCGGGCAGGCCACGGTCGCCGTCGAGCAGGGCGAGCTCCGCGCCCCGGCGGACGCGCGCGTCATCGTCTGTTCCATACGCTCCCTCCACGAGAAGCGTCTGGAGCAGGTCACCAGCGGCCGCGATATCGGCCTCGTGATCTACGATGAATGCCACCACGCCCCCGCCGAGGACAACCGCCGCGTCCTGCGCCAGCTCGGCGCCTTCGACCCCGCGTGGACAGGCACCCTCCTCGGGTTCACCGCCACGACGGCCCGCGGCGACGGCAAAGGGCTCGACGATGTCTTCGAGGCGATCGTCTACAGCCGCTCCCTCACCGAGATGATCGCGGACGGCTACCTCGCCCCCCTCACCGGCTACCGCGTCGCCACCGCCACCGACCTCTCCCGCCTCGACGCCGGCGGCCTCGACTTCGCCACGGAGGAGCTCGAGGAGGCCGTCGACCTGGAGGAGCGCAACGCGCTCGTCGCCCGATCGATTCAAGAGCTCGCCCGCGACCGCCGCACCATCGCCTTCTGCGTCACGGTCGCGCACGCCAGGAACCTCTCGAAGGCGCTCAACCACCTGGGCGTCCGATCGGCCTACGTCCACGGCGACATGCCCTCCGACCTCCGCGGCCGGATCCTCGCCGATTTCCGGGAAGAGCGCGTCCAGGTCCTCACCAACGTCGCTGTCCTCACGGAGGGCTTCGACGACCCTGGCGTCTCCTGCATCGCGATGGCCCGCCCCACCCGCTCGGACGGGCTCTATGCCCAGTGCGTCGGGCGCGGCACGCGCCTCCATCCAGGCAAGAAGGATTGCCTGATCCTCGATTTCGTCGACCTCTCCTCGCTCCAGCTGTGCACGCTGCCCTCGCTCTTCGGCATGCCCCGCGACCTCGATCTCGAGGGCCGGGACGCCTCGGAGGCGAGCCGCTTCTACCGGCAGGTGACGTTCGACTACCCCGGGTTCGAGGTCGAGGCGGGCCGCATCACGCTGCGCGAGATCCAGGAGCGCGCCGCGCACTTCGATCCGCTGAGCCTCCGCGTCGACCCCGAGGTGATGGCCATCTCGCGCAATGCGTGGGCCTCTCTCGGCCGCTTCGGCCTCGCGCTCCATTACGAGAGAAAGCCCGGCGCGATCAGCGAGGTCGTCGTCCTTGCCCGCGGCGGTCGGGGGAAGCGGTGGCACGTCCTGCTGGACGGCAAGCTGGTCGAGCGCTTCTCCACCCTCGAGGAGGCGGTGGCCGCTGTCGATTACGAGGTCGCGCGCCGCGGCCCCGCGGCCGGGGCCTCGGCGCGGCACGACGCGCCATGGCGCAGGGCAAAGCCCCCCGTGCCCCTGCCGGCCGAGCCCCCGAAGGGCTATCCCCCGCCGAGCACCGTGGAACAGGCCATGATCCTTGCGGTGTGGGCGAGGGTCACCGCGCCGCGCGAGGAGCGCTGAGTCGACCAGGACCTTCATCGCGGATGCTCAAGATCGCCTCTTCGCAGTCGCCTTCCCGCCGCTCTTCGCAGCCGACGTCACCGCTGCCTTCTTCGCCGGCGCCTTCTTCGCCGGCGCCTTCTTCACCGCTGCCTTCTTCGCCGCCGCCTTCTTCACCGCTGCCTTCTTCACCGCCGCCTCGCCCCGCTTCCGCCGCTCTCCCGGCACCTTCCCGATGCGCGGATCGCCCGCCTCGATGAGCGCGCACGCCCGCAGCGCGGCTTCCTCGAAATCGGGCGCATCCGCCGGGAGCACCTGCCAGCCTGTCACCCCGCTCCCGAGCACCTCGATGCTTCGCATGCTCGGAAACTCAGGGCGCAGGGCCGCGTGGTGCTCCTCCGTCGTGGCGAGCCAGACGCCGTTGTCCTGCGCGGGCGCGGGCTTGTCGCGCAGGATGAGGACGATCTTGTCCTCCACATAGACCGCCAGGCAGCCGAACATCGGCCGCGTCTCGGGCCCGAGCGGGGCGAGCGCGTCGAGCACGAACTCGTGAGGTACCGGCTTGCGCTTCCTCGCAGCGAACACGTCCTCCGCCGGACCACCTCGACCGCTCCTGCCGCGCTTGATCATGGCGGCCAGGATAGACGAACCGCGCGCCGCTCGGGCGGTCGACGACTCTCGCCTCGACGAGGCCGGTGTGAAAGGAGAACGCGAAGCACGCGATGGGCCTGAAGGCCGTGCCGGCGGTCCCGGGGCTCGCTCAGGCCGCGCCGGCTGCGCGCCGGGCGAATCGGTTCTCCGGGCGCGGCAGCCCCAGGTTCTCGCGCAGCGTGCGGCCCTCGTACTCGGTGCGGAAGAGGCCGCGGCGGCGCAGCTCGGGGAGCACCAGGGTGATGAAATCGGTGAGCCCGCCGGGCAGGTGGGGCGGCATCACGTTGAAGCCGTCGGCGGCCTCGTTCAACAGCCACTCTTCCATCAGATCGGCGATGGTCTCCGGCGTGCCCACGAGCTGCTTGTGCCCGCGCGCCCCGGCGATCCGGAGGTAGAGCTGGCGGATGGTGAGGTTTTCCCGCCGCGCGATATCGACGAGGAGGGCCTGGCGGCTCTTGCCGCCGTTGCTCGCGGGGAGCTCCGGTATCGGTCCGTCGACTGGGTGCTTCGAGAGGTCGAATCCCCCGATCATCCCCGACAGCAGCGAGAGCCCCACGGTCGGATGGACAAGGTCCTGGAGGGCGTCGAACTTGGCCTGCGCCTCGGCCTGGGTGCGCCCGACGACCGGGAAGAGGCCGGGCATGATCTTCAGGTGCTCGGGGCTGCGACCGTACTTGGCCAGGCGTCCCTTCACGTCCGCGTAGAAGGCCCGGGCCTCCGCGAGCGTCTGCTGGGCGGTGAAGATCACCTCCGCGGTGCGCGCCGCCAGCTCCTTGCCCGGCTCCGACGAGCCCGCCTGCACCCGAACCGGGTACCCCTGCGGCGAGCGCGCCACGTTGAGCGGCCCGCGCACGGAGAAGTGCTTTCCCTTGTGGTTCAGCGTGTGCGCTTTGTCCGGATCGACGAACACGCCGGACTCCTTGTCGCGCAGGAAGGCATCATCTTCCCAGCTGTCCCAGAGCCCCGTCACGACGTCGATGAACTCCTCGGCGCGCTCGTACCTGCGGGCGTGCTCCACGTGGGCGTCCAGACCGAAGTTCTGGGCCTCGGCCTGGTTGGCCGACGTGACCAGGTTCCAGCCGGCGCGGCCGCCGCTCAGGTGATCCAGCGACGCGAACTTGCGCGCCAGGTGATACGGCTCATTGTAGGTGGTGGTGACGGTCGCGATGAGCCCGATATGCTCCGTGACCGACGAGAGCGCGGACAGGAGGGTGATGGGCTCGAAGGCCGCGGCGTGGGCGCTCCGGGACAGGGAGGCGAGATCGGAGGCCCCTCCCCAGACGGCGGCGCTGTCGGCGAGGAAGACGGCATCGAACTTCGCTGCCTCGGCGGCCTGGGCGACGCGCTGGTAGTGCTTGAAGCTGTGACCTCCATCGGCGTGCGCGTCGGGGTGCCGCCAGGCCGCGACGTGGTGACCGGTGGCGGGGATGAACGCGCCGAGTCGAAGCTGCTTGCGGGGTGAGCTCATGACGAGGGTCCTGGGGCTGGGTCGTGAAGGGGGCAGCCGCCGCGGGCCCGGGGCGGGGCGGCGGGCTCGGTCGGCCCTGGTGGACCCACCGTCCGGGGGCCTGGGCAAGCGTCGTGCCGGTGCAGGTGCGCCTGAGTAGCCGCCGAGCGGCGCGACGAGAGCCCGTGGGGAAGCACAGGTGCTGCGGAGGTGCTTCCGGGGCAACACCTGGCAAGTTCCCTAATTTTGTCGTGATTTTCAGCGAAAAGAAGCTGAATAGGGAGTCTTCGGCTCAGGGAGCGAGCGCCGTCTTGTCGAGGTGACCGAAGTCCCAGGCCACGGAGGAGCCTGGACCGTAGTCGACCGTCACCGGCTCCTGCGCACCGAGGCGATCGAAGGCGGCGCGCGGGAGCAGGAATTGAACGGTGTTGAGATCACCGTTCGGATGCCGAGCCGCGATGCTTCGCTCGGCGCCGACGGTGAGCACCAGGTTGGTGGCGCGGAGGTCGAAGAACTCGGCGCTTGTGAGCGTGATCTCGACAGCGTCGGCCCCGCTGCTCCTCACGCTCTGGATGGCATTGCCCGCCACGATCCGCCGCTGCTCGGGGAGGGTCGTGCCGGCGGCGCGCGCACGGGAGGCGGGCGGCGCCGCGCTCGACGCGACGGAGGCGAGCTGCCCCGAAGCCGCCAGGGCCTCGGTGGTGACACGGGTGGCGCGGATGTTCGCCAGGTACAGGCTGTTTCCGTCGAGCGGCGTGGTGAAGGTCAGACGAACCCCGCGCACCGACGCGAGCGTGGCGCCGCTGAACGAGGACAGCGGAATGCGGGCAGTCGGCAGCGTGGTGCCGCCGCGCGGCGGTGGACCGAGCTCCAGGAACTCATCGATGGCGACGGCGCTCGACCGGTTATCGTCGGCGTTCACGAGCTCCACAAGGAACGAAGCCTCGGTCGGATCGGAGCCCCAGCTGCGGTCGGCGCGAAGATCGAGGGTGTCGTACCCCGTGAGATCGAAGCCGGTGCCGGCGGAGGACCAGTTCGACTGGAAGAACGTCGAGCTGCCCGCGACCACGTCGTGGATCCAGGCGCCCGAGAGCGAAGGGTCGTGTCCGCTCAGGGCCGTGTGCTCCACCGAGAGGGTGCCGCCGGTGGTGTTCGGCAGGCCGTAGGAGCTCGTGCCGGTCGGATTGATGAAATCCTCGAGCAGCAGGCTGTCGGCGGCGTCTCCGCCCGGATGATAGCCGCGGCGGACACGGTACGGGACATCCGGAAAGGGGAAGGCAGGGTCGAACAGGGCGTTCGCGGCCTCGTCGCGATCCGCGCCCACGTTCGCGGTGAAGAACTCGACGGCCGCCAGGCGACCCGTCTCGCGCTGCGCCGGCGAGCCGTACTCCAGCGGATCGAAGAGCTCGTCATGGTCGATGCAGCCCGTGATCCCGCCGCCGTTCCCGTCCGCGAGCTGCCACTCGCTGTTGTAGTAATTGTGATTGGCGCCCCACACATGATAGAAGGACTTGGAGAGGGGCTCCGGCTCGGCGATGCTCAGCATGCGATCGAACGGGCGCATTCCGGGCAGATCGCTCAGGTCCCAGTCGCAGGCCGGCAGGATCACGTTCCAGGCCGTCTGGTCGGCGTTCAGGCGCTGGCCATTCTGGCCCTGATCGGTCGGACCGATCTCGAAGATCCCGCGGATGCTCACGGGGCTGTCTATCAGCGCAGGCCAGGGGCTGCCGCTCCGGCGGTACTCGTTGTAGGCGAACCGCACGGCCTCGCCGCCGCGCGAGTGCCCCAGCAAGCCCACCTGGTCGAAGTCGATGCGATCGAGCAGATCCACGCCGAGCTCCGGGGGCGTCGGCTCTGCGCCGCTGTCCCAGCGGCTCAGCCGCTCCAGGTGGCGGAGCAGCAGGCGTCCGCGCGGCCCGATGACCAGCTCGTCGTCGGGCGTGCCCGACGCGGCATGGATACCCCGGTTCGTGTTGATGGACACCACGAAATAGCCGCGCGCGGCGAGGTCCTCGGCCATGTAGTCGTAGCCGCGATGGTTGGGGACGACGACGTAGTTCGCCGGGCACGTCCCCGTCGTGGCGTACTGGTTGTTGTTGTCCGTACGGGGATTCACGCCCGTGCCGCACGTCGGGTGGTTCCCGTGCATGAACACGAGCAGCGGATACTGCCGGCCGGCCTCGAGGCTCGCAGGGCGGTAGAAGGACGCCCAGAGCTCGGTCGCGTAGTCAGGGCTGACCATCGCGTCGATCGCGGCCGGGAACTTGTACTCCGTGATCGCCACGCCGCTGCCCATCGGCGGCAGGTCGCTGCTCACCGACAGCACGACCGGCTCGCTCCCCGGGCTCGGGGCGCTGGCGCAGAACCCGAACTGGCGGCTTCCCGACGGGGGGATCGCCGCATTGCCGCCCTGGGGCGTGACCGTGATCTGACCCGTGCTCCCGCTGAACGTGCCATCCCACGACGAGAAGATGGCGCCCGGGCCGACGTCGAGCGCGACGCTCCACGTCCCCGTCGTGGCGCTCGGGTGCTGGTTGCTCACCACGATGTGCGCGCAGTACCCCTGACCCCACTGCGAGTCGATCACGCGATCGGCGCTGATCCCGTTCGCGCCCTGCAGCGCGGCCTGCGATGTGCCGATCGGCTCCGCCGAGCCGTCGCTGCATGCCGGCAGCAGCGACAGCGCTGCGGCGGCCATCCACATGTCCCATCTGCTCTGGAAGCTGAAGTTGTGCATGGATCTTACCCAAGTTGGTGGTGAAGCGTCCGATCGTCGCGCCTCGTTCGGCAGGGCGACGAACCACCCCGTGCGCCACGCAGATCTGCTGACACTCGAACCGATCTAGCGTCCGGACTCATGGCCTGGCAAGCGCCGGAGATGACCCAATGCGCATGCCCGATGCCGTGATTCAGCGGTGATGCCGGGGCTCACACCTGCGCGACGCGCGCCGCGCTCGTACCGGCGTGGCGGGCCGTCGCTCTCGGTGCGACGAACGCTATTGGCAAATATAGGAGCCTTGTCAAGCTCAGCAATTCAAAATCATTTCTCCCATCGCCATATGGTCGACGGTGGCGCATTGCACAGTCGCTTTTCGGCACGTACGCCAGTAGGGTTCTTCCGGACTTCGCCATGGATCCTCATGCGCTTTGCGTGCCACCCACCCTCGGCGACATGGCTCCATGCAGGATGAGCGATCTCGTTGATTCAGTTTCGAAAACTATCGTGTGAAATAATGTAAAAAAGCATGAAGTTCATTACGTCCGAGCCTGAGGCCGCGCGGCCCCGCACCCGAGGCGCCAGGGCGACGCCGCGACGCCGGAGCGGGGACGCGGTCAGAGGGCTTCCGCGGCGAAGCCATCCCACGCGCCGCAGAGCTCCTTCTTCAGCCCGGCCTGCGTGGAGATGGCGAGATCGAGGACGATGTTCTCGTCGGTCTCCTCATCGTACCTCGGCCACGCAACGGCGTTTCCGTCGTTCCGGTCGCCGCTCTCCGCATGACGGGACCACGCGCGCGGCGCCGCCATGGCGTAGGATGAAAGCATGCGATCGACGCGCGCCTTGCTCCCGCTGCTCCTCGTTGTCTTCGCGGCCGCGTGTAGCGGCAGCGAGACCAGCCCCGGCAGCGCCACGGGCTCGGGCGGCGCCAGCTCCGGCAGCACCACGGGCTCGGGCGGCGCCAGCCCCGGCAGCGCCACGGGCTCGGGCGGCGCCAGCTCCGGCAGCACCACGGGCTCGGGCGGCGCCAGCCCCAACAGCACCACGGGCTCAAGCGGCGCCAGCCCCAACAGCACCACGGGCTCGGGCCAAGGCGCATCCGGCGGCGCGGGCAGCGCGGGGGGCGCAGGTGGCGCCGGGGGCATGGTCGAGGGACCGGGCACCGACACGACGGTGACCCCGTTCGACGAGACGCCCTTCTACTTCACCAGCGACGACGACCGGCGCGTGGTCGACGCGCCGGTGTCGTTCCCGAGCACAGGCACCTACGAGAGGATCACCTTGCATCTCTCGCTCGAGTGCCCGCCGGGCGGCTGCGATCCGTGGGCTCGCCTGGCGTCGCTCGGCGTCGTCACGGCCAAGGACCCCGCGGGTGACACGGTGATCGAGCTGATGCGCTTCTTCACGCGGGACCCATACGGAGCCGGGGTACGAGCTGTCGACGGTGCTGATCGGGTATCGATGATCCTCATGTCGAGGGGCCCTGTCCCGCCTGAGCGCACCGGCAGCGCTCGCTCTCGTCGCTGCGTATGTGGCCGTCCTCGTGATCCCTGGCCCGCGATTCGACATCATGGCCGTCAGCTCGGGTGAGCCGTCACGCGCGCGGCGGCGTGCGCGCCGCCGGCCAGAGCCGCACGAGGAGCGCGCTGGCCGCCGCCGACGAGGCGAGGGCCGTCACCGCCAGCCAGCCCCACCGGGCGAAGAGCACGCTGCCCAGCGCGGCGCCGGCGGCCATACCGACGAACATGCCGACGACCAGCACGGCGTTGACGCGGCTGCGCGCGCCGGGCTCGATGCCATAGACGATGGTCTGATGCGCCACGAGCGCGGCCTGGATGCCGAGGTCGAAGGCCACGGCGCTGGCGCCGAGCAGCCACAGCCGCCCATGGGCCGACAGCAGGGGCGACAGCGCCATGGCGGCGAAGGCCACGAACGCGAGGGCGGCGCCCATGCGCGTCACCCGTTCGGGCCCGCTGCGGTCGGCGATGCGGCCGGCCAGGGGCGCCGCCACCGCGCCGGCCGCTCCGGCCAGGCCGAAGGCGCCCGCCACCGCGCTGCCGAGGTGGAACGGCGCGCCGTGCAGCATCACGGCGAGCGTGGACCAGAACGCGCTGAACCCCACCGACAGCAGCCCCTGGGCCAGCGTCGCGCGGCGCAGGGCGCCGTGGCGCTTCCACAGCTCGGCCAGGGAGCCGAGCAGCGCGGCGTAGCTCAGCTGCGTCGTCGGCGCGAAGCGCGGCAGGCTGCGCCACATCGCCGCGCCGAGCAGGGCGATGCTGGCCGCGGCGGCGACGAACACCGCGCGCCAGCCGAAATTCTCCGCCACGAAGCCGCTGATCACGCGGGACAGCAGGATGCCCAGCAGCAGGCCGGTCATCACGGTGCCGACCACCTTGCCCCGATGCGCCTCCGGGGCCAGCGTCGCGGCGGCGGGCACGATGTCCTGCGCCAGGGTCGCGGCCAGGCCGGTCACCAGGCTGGCGACGAGCAGCGTGCCGATCGCGTGCGCCGCGCCGCCGAGCAGCAGCGCGGCCGCCAGCAGGGCCGCCTTGGCCAGGATGATGCGCCGCCGGTCGTAGCGGTCGCCGAGCGGCGCGAGCAGCAGGATGCCCAGCGCATAGCCCAGCTGCGTGAGCGTGGGCACGAGGCCGAGCGCGCGGTCGGAGGCGCCGATCTCGGCCCCCAGCACGCCGAGCATGGGCTGGCTGTAGTAGATCGAGGCCACGGCCAGGCCCGCTCCGGTGGCCAGCAGCAGCACCAGGGCGGCGGGCAGGGGCGGCGCGGACGCGGCGGGCGGCGGCTGGTTGGCGGGTGCTGTATGCGTCAACTGAATGGCGTGCATGGTACACCGAGTATGGGAAGCATCGCTCCAGCGCTGTAGTGGCATGCAACGCACGATGGTTATACCGTCGGCGTATGACCAGACCGGCGCCCCCCTCGCCCTCGTCGCTCGACCCCATCGGCTTGCTGCAGACCTTCGTGAGGATCGTCGAGGCGGGCAGCCTGTCGGCCGCGGCCACCCTGCTGGGAACGACGCAGCCCACCGTGAGCCGGCGCCTGCAGGCGCTGGAGCGCTCGCTGGGGCTGCCGCTGCTGCAGCGCACCACGCACACGATGAAGCTGACCGAGGACGGCGAACGGTGCTTCGAGCGCGCCAAGGCGCTGCTGGCCAGCCTGGAGGCGTTCGCGTCGGACATGCGAGGCGACCGCGACCAGCCCGACGGGACGCTCCGCGTGGTCGTTCCGCACGCGTTCGGCCAGCACCAGCTGGTCAAGCCGCTGGCCGACTACCTGCGCCGCTACCCGCGCGTCTCGGTCGAGTGGCTGCTGCACGACCGGCAGCCGAACTTCATCGCCGACGGCATCGACTGCGCGATCCTGGTCGGCGCGGTGGCCGATCCGGCCGTGGTGGCGATCCGCCTGACCGAGGTGCCGCGCATCGTGGCCGCCGCGCCCTCGGTGCTGGGCCGGGGAGCACGGCCGGCTCATCCATCGGACCTGGCGGACCTGCCTTGGCTTGCGCTGCGCACCTACTACCGCGACACGATCGCGCTGACCCACGCGTCGGGGGGTGAACGGGTCGAGCTCGCGATCCGCCCGCGCATGAGCACCGACAGCCTGTATGCGCTGCGCAGCGCAGCGCTGATGGGCCTCGGCGTCTGCGTGGCCTCGTCCTGGCTTTTGACCGACGACCTGGCGCAGAAGCGGCTTCTGCACCTCGCGCCGTCGTGGCAGGCGGATCCGCTGCCGGTCCACCTGGTCTACCCGCAGGCCCGCTTCTATCCGGCCCGGCTGCGCCGCTTCATCGAGGCGATGCGGGAGTCCGTGCCGGCGGTGGTCGACGGCGCCGCGGCGGCCCGTCGCGGTTGATCCGCCGGAGGTTCGCGGCCTACATGCGGGGATGGGATAGGCCATGCGCCGCGATGGATCGCGACGCCAGCAGGACGCTTCGCGCGGAACGTAAGACACAGGAGCTGATCATCCGTGGAACATCGTACTGTTTTGATCTCGGGCGCGAGCATCGCCGGTCCCGCCCTCGCCTTCTGGCTTGCGCGCTACGGATTCCAACCCGTCGTCGTGGAGCGTGCCGGCGCGCTCCGGCTCGGCGGACAGAACATCGACGTCCAGGGCGCGGCGCGGGAGGTCGCGCGCCGCATGGAGATCGAAGGCGACATCCGAGCCGCCACGACGGGGGAGCAGGGGCTCCGCTTCGTCGACGATCACGACGTGACCGTGGCCGAGTTCCCCGCGGCGACCTCGGAGAGGGTCGGGTTCACACAGGAGCTCGAGATCCTCCGCGGCGACCTCGCCAGGATCCTCTACGAGCGCACCCGAGACACGACGGAGTACCTCTTCGGCGACCAGATCATGGGCCTCCGAGATCACGGCGACCGGGTGACGGTCACCTTCGAGCATGGCTCGGAGCGCGACGTCGACCTCGTGATCGCCGCCGACGGCATCCGCTCGCGGACCCGTACGCTCATCGTCGGCGAGGAGCCCAGGATCCGCCCGCTCAACCTCTATGGCAGCTACTTCACGATTCCCCGCGGAGCGTCCGACAGCGCCTGGGCTCGCTGGTACCTCGCCCCCGGCAGACGATCGATCATCCTGCGTCCAGACAATGTGGGCACCACGCGGGCGTCGCTGTGGTTCCTGTCGCCCCCGCGCGGCTACGAGAGGTTGAGCTCCGCCGAGCAGAAGGCGCTCCTCGCGAGCGTCTTCGCCGATGCAGGTTGGGAATCGCCGCGGGTGCTCGCCGCGCTGCGTGACGCCGAGGATGTCTATTTCGATGCCGTCAGCCAGGTCATGGCGCCGCGCTGGTCCCAGGGCCGCGCCGCGCTCGTGGGCGACGCTGCGTACTGTGCGTCGCCGCTCAGCGGAATGGGCGCGAGCCTCTCCCTCGTCGGCGCTTACGTGCTCGCGGGAGAGCTGTCGCGGCACGCCGACCATCGAGACGCCTTCGCGGCCTATGAAGAGCTCATGCGGCCCTATGTCGACCGGGCCCAGAAGCTCCCGCCGGGTGTCCCCTGGATCGTGTACCCGAGGTCGAGGCTCGGCGTTTCACTCCTCCACGGGGTCCTTCGGCTCGCGTCCAGTCCCCTGTTGCGGCGCGGCGCGGGGTGGTTCGGCTCCTCGGCGGACGACGCGATCGAGCTCCCCGATTACTCGAAACCCGGTCCCTCAGCGCGGGCGCGAGCGCGGTGATCGGATCTCCGGCGGCCGCTCATTCGCGCGCTCGTCGAGGTCCACGCGCCTGGGCCGGCCGCGCGCGGCGGCGTGGTCGTGCGGCGCGCCGCGCGCGCGGACGCCTCATGCTCATCAAGTCCTTCGCCTGAGCGCCGCCTTCGGGGGTAGTCTCCCCTCGGACCACAGCGATCGCGACGAGCGGACCGCATGCCGAAGCTTCACGAGATCCGAGCGGACTACGACGCGGAGACCATCGTCATGTACCAGGCCTACGCGCCGGCCATCGCCGAGCCTGCGCTCGCTGCCCAGCGCTTCGTCGCCCCGTTCTCGTTCGGCCGCATGACATGGATCAAGCCGTCGTTCCTATGGCTCATGCACCGCAGCAACTGGGGGCGCAAGGCCGGGCAGGAGCGGATCCTCGCCGTCCGCATCCGGCGGACAGGCTGGGAGCAAGCCCTCTCCCTCGCCGTCCTCACGTCGCCCGAAGCGACGGTGTTCCGCTCGCCGGACGAGTGGAGCAAGGCGTTCGCCGAAGCCAAGGTCCACATTCAATGGGACACCGAGCGCAACCTCCGAGGCGGCCCGCTGCCTTGCTACAGCATCCAGGTCGGCATCGGCCGCGATCTCATTCGCGCGTACGCGGAGAGCTGGGTCGTCGGCATCGAGGATCGAACTCCCCTGGTCCGGAAGATGTACCACCAGATTCAGGCCGGCCACGCGGACAGCGCGGCCAAATCGCTGCCTCGCGAGAGGCCCTACGCCGTCGATGAGAGGATCGCCAGGCGGCTGCTCATCGACCCATGACGAGGCACACCGCCTCCGGACACCGAGGAGCATGCTCGCATTTCTTCATACTTCGCCCGTCCACGTCGAGACGTTCAGCCGCCTCGTCCGGGACGCGGACGACGCGATTCCGGTCCGGCATGAGGTTCAGGAGAGCCTCCTCGCGGATGCGCTGGCGGCCGGTGCGATCACCGACGGCATCCGCTCGGCCACCGCCGCCGTCGTTCGGGCGCTCGCGAACGAGGGCGCGAGGGTCATCGTGTGCACCTGCTCGACGCTCGGCGGCGTCGCGGAGGCTGTCCCCGTGTCGGACTGTCTCGTGATGCGGATCGATCGCCCGATGGCAGAGCAAGCCGTCGCGAGCGGCCGCCGGATCCTCGTCGTGGCCGCGCTCCGGAGCACCTTTCAGCCCACCGGCGCGTTGCTGGGTCAGATAGCCTCCGACGCGGGGCGCTCGATCGATGTCGTCGACGTCCTGTGCGAGCGAGCGTGGCGCCTCTTCGAGAGGGGTGACCATCCTGGTTATGCCGGCGAGATCGCCGGGACGATCGAGGCGACGGCGCTCCCGGGCGATCTCGTGCTTCTGGCCCAGGCGTCGATGGCCCCCGCGGCCGAGCTGGTCCGTCACCTCGGGATCCCCGTGCTGAGCAGCTCGAGATCGGGCGTGGAGGCCGCCGTGTCGCGTTATCGATCGAGAACGGAACACGATGTTTCCCAGCTCCACGGAGAGCCGTGAGCGACATCTCCGTGAAGGTCTTCCAGGCCGTCGTCGCCGGCGCGGCGGCCGACGGCGTGGCCCCCGCGGAGCTGCTCGCCGCCGCCGGGGTCGATCCGGGAGACCTCGCCGATCCGGACATGCGCTTTCCGCGGGCGATCGAGGCCCGGCTCTGGAGCGAGGCCGCCCGGCTCGTCCGCGACGACAGCTTCGGCCTGCGCCTCGCGCAGAGGCTGCCGGTGGGCAGCCTCGGGGCGCTGGGGTTCGCGGTGCGGAGCAGCGCCACGGTCGGGGAAGCCTACGCGCGCGCGGCCCGCTACCTCCGCGTCGTGGCCATCGGCCCTTCCCTCGACATCCGCATAGAGGGCGATGTCGCCCTGCTCCGCCACGAGCCGCCCCGGAGCAGCCCCGCGCCCTCGCGCCACGCGGTCGAGTTCTTCCTTGGCAACCTCGTCGTCCTCGCGAGGCGGGGCGCGGACCCGGCGTTCACCCCGCGCGCCGCGCGGTTTCGCCACGCCGCGCCCGCGCGCGTCGACGAGCACCGCCACCTCTTCGGCGCCGGCCTGCGCTTCGGGGAGGCCCACGATGAGCTGGTGATCGATCGCGCTCTCCTCGCGAGGCCCCAGGCGCACGCCGAGCCCCTGCTCTGCGAGGTGCTCGACCAGCACCTCGCCTCGCTGGCCGCAGCGCTGCCGGCCGAGGCGAGCTTCCTCGAGCGCGCGCGCTCCGCGATCGCGGCCGAGCTGGCCCACGGCGAGCCGGGGCTGCCGGCGATCGCGGCGCGCCTGCGCATGAGCCCGCGCAGCCTCCAGCGGCGGCTCAAGGAGGAGGGCACCTCGCTCTCGTCGGTCCTCGATCGGCTGCGCGCCGATCTCGCCGTGCGCTACCTGAGCGAGTCGCGCGACGCGATCTCGGAGATCGCGTTCCTTCTCGGGTTCTCCGAGGTGAGCACGTTCCACCGCGCCTTCAAGCGCTGGACCGGCGTGACGCCGGCCGCCTACCGCCGCGGCGCGGGGCGCCCAGCGCGAGAGCTCCCCCGCGCGGCGGCGCGTCACCCGTCGAACAGCACATCGTAGACGTACGGCAGCGCGTCGTGCGCTGTGAGATCGTCGAGCGTGTACGTCTTTCCGCCGCCGTACCAGGCGCCCTCGCTCGCGGTGAGCGGGTTGAAGCTCCGGTCGTCGCCCTCGAGCGGCGGCTCGTCCGCGTGCGTCTTCTCCCACGTATACCAGGTGCGATCGAGCTCGCCGTGGAGCATCCAGAACACGGGATCGACCGTCAGCTCGTTGAAATACGTCACGGTGCCGCGCACGTCCGCGTTCGCCGGATCGAGCCCGCCCGCCCACAGGTGCATCCGGACGTGGGGCATGAAGTTGAAGAGGCCATAAACATCCTTGACGGCGCCGACGAGCTCGGTGTCCGGCGCCGCCTTCTGCGCCTCGACGGCTCCGATCCAGCCGATCTCGAAGAGGGCGTTGGTCGTCTCCGCGCCCTGCTGCGAGCTGCTCGGGGGTCCGCCGAAGGCGTCGACGAGCGTCTGGACGGCCGCGCTGTCCGGCAGCTTCACCTCCAGCACATCCAGCGCCGCCCGCGCCTTGGGATAGTTCTCGATGCGGAGCTCTGGGGTGACGTCGAGCGCATCGTAGAAATCGGCGAACGTGCGCTCGGCGAGGATGCGCTCGACGTCTTCGGGCGCCTGCAGCGTATCGAAGACCAGGTTCTTGCCCGGCCAGCGCCCGAAGACGATGTCGTAGCGCTCGCCCACCGCCTTGCCGTACCCGGCGTGCCCCTCGGGCAGGCCGGGCGGCACGATGGCCGTCCCGCCCTTGGGCTCGAAGCCGTGGACCCAGTGCGGCAGGTCCTGATCGTGCGCCGCGTCCCAGTACGGAATGAACAGGAGATCGGCTTCGCTCGGGTCCATGCCCTCTTCCTGGTCTCGCTGGCGGAGGGCGGCGCGGAGCATCTGCTCCGCCTCGAGGAGGAAGGCCCGGTGCCACGGCAGGAGCCGGTAGCCCGACGTTTCGTCCATGACCATGATGGTCATCGGCGAGGTGGCCTGCAGGTCGGCGCCGTGGTGGCGATGCCGGTGGTGGTCGTAGTGCTCGTCGTTGAAGACGTCGAAGAAGCCGTTCGCGACGGCGTACTCGTAGGCTCGCTTGAACCTGTCGATCTCTTCGCTGGTCATCGCCGAGGCGCTCTTGCGGACGGTCGCCTGGGCTCCCGCGCTCGCGTCGCCGGCGTCCCCCGAGGTGTCGGCGCCACAGCCGAGCGAGAGCCCGAGCCACGCCGCCGCCGACGCCGCCGCGATCATCCCACGCACGAACGCTCGTCGATGCAACTCACGTGTCATGTCCTGCCTCCTTCGGACGAGAGCTCCGTCGTTCATGAGGCGTTTATAAAGACGCGAGCGCGCCCCCGCATTGGCCGAGCGCGACGAAAGCGTTGGCCTACCGCGCCAGCGGTCGGTCACGTCGCCGCGTGGGCGCGTCGTGCTCTCTCGACCGGGCAAATCGGATGGACAGATGGTCGCCGACGGCCAGCGCCGGACGACTCCAGTCCAGGCATTCGTCCGTGCGGTAGTCCCGCCCGCCGACCGAGAACCAGAAATGGCTGGGGACGTCGCTTCGCGTAGGTCCGGCCCAGGTGATCAAGGACATCACATGACCACGGCGCGGTACCCCCGCGACACAGACTCGCCGCGAGTTCAGCTCGACGAGGACGGCGCGCTCTGCGCGCGCGCCAGGCGGACGAAGAGCGCGGCGCGCCATCGCGGTCGCGGTCCTCGAGAGAAGGTCCCGGGCGCTCCGGGAGATGGTCGCGAGTTGCCTTCGTGGATCGCGCAGCATCGGCCCGGCGAACGCGCCCAGCGCGGTACGGACCTGGCGGAGCAGCGTGGCGCGATACGACTCGGCGCTCGGCGTGCGTTTCAAGGGGGGGTCGACGGTGTCGGCGTCGAGGACCTCGATCCCGATCTCGTCCCCGACCCTGAGCGCGCGGGAAGGCCACACCAAAAACTCTTGCCGGTCGGAGGCCAACCCGCCGATCCACACGTCGCCGTCCCTGAGCAGCGCCTCCGGAGAGCCGGCGCGCCGCGTGATGATGATCGTCAGAACGCCGGCCCGGCCGACGCCCGCAGTGCACACCTTCGTTCCATTGACCGAGACACGGAATGCGATCATTGCTCCCCCGCGCGCACGCTTTGTTAATTGTATATCCCAACGCGTCACGCGGTGCCATCGCCAGCTGGGGATGCCGTGAAGCGGGCGTCGCGAAGGCGATGAGGCGCTCGCGGAGAGCGCGGTGCTCTTCGCGCGGCTGAATCAGGAGAGAAACCGCAAGGGGCGCGAGGGGCGCAAGGGAACAGAGACGAAATCTCTTCCCCTTTTCCCCTTGCGCTCCTCGCGCCCCTTGCGGTTTCTCTCCCCCATCTGCTGTTTTTTTTCGAGATTTGACCTGATCGGTGCTCGAAGTGAGCGAACGCGCGTCACATGCGCACGTGACGCGCGTGGTTCAGCGGCACACCTGCTGGTAGTCGGGGCAGCAATCCCCGGACACCGTGCAGAGGTTGTCGCAGAAGCACACCGGACCTCCACCCGCGTCCTGAGGGCCGGCCCCGCCGCAGTAGTTCCTGGTCCTGCCGGCGCAGGTGTAGAGGTTGCTGCGCGCCTCGAAGCTCGTGGCCGTGCACGTGCCGCCGCCCCAGAAGGCGTTCGTGTGCACATGGAGCCTCGCGCGACAGTCGGCCGGATTGCCAGGGTTGACCCAGCCGGCGAACTCGCAGGCTCCGTTCCCGTTCCAGCTCACGTCGACCCTGACCCGCTCATACCCAGGAGCGCACATGCCGCCGAACTCCGGGTAATGGTCCTCCTCCACGATGTTCCCGCCGTAATGCTGGCTGAAGCTCGCACGCCGCCGCGGCGCGCCGACGGCGAGCGCCTCGGCGTCGCTCCCGACGGCCCCCTCGTCGGCGGCGCCGTCGAGCTCCGCGCGATCCTCATCGGGATCGCCCGTGTCTCCGGCTTCGACGGCGCACCCGAACCCGAGCAGCGAAGCCACAACGACCGCACACGTATTACGGATCAACATAGTTTGCTCCTCACGAAGAAGAAAATTGCGATGGTCAGCGCGACAGATCGGGCGCTCTTCAGCGCCCCCGTTCCTCGTGTCGTCGCGACGCAATGCCATTGAGCAACAGCCATGCCGGGTGTGAATTCGGCTGTTTTTCCGGTGCCCCGCTCGCCCCTGGGCTGCTCCGCCACACCGCCTCGTGGCTGCCATGCTCGCGGAGGCCCGACGCCGGGGCCCGCCTGGGTGCAACCGGGTGCAACCGGGTGCAACGGGTGCAACACCGCCGCTCTGAAGCCGCCACGCCGAGAGAGGTCTCAGCCGGGAGGCGCGGGCCCTACTCGCGATCGTCGAAGTCGGCGATCTTCGCCATGTCCCGCCGCAACTGGAGATCGCGCTCCACGAGGAGCTGGTCGAGCTCCTCTTCGGAAGCGTGCGCCAGCCTGCGATGGCGCTCCGCGACCCGGCTGTCGATCGCCCGGACCATCAGCACCGCGAGCCACGCAGCAGCGATCGACGCCGCGTCGGACGCAATGAACGCAACCCGGGACCGGATGAACTCCGCCACGGTCAGCTCCGGCATGACAGAGGCCAGCCACCCGAGTCCGCGGCTCGCGACATAGAGCCCCCACCACGCGCCGAGCGCTGCATGGTGCACCGCGCCGGCCCGCGGGGCGTGCGCCATCTCGACGCGCCGGTAACCACCCCCGCCGTCCAGGAGAGGGCGCGGCGCAGGCTCGGGCACGCCCGCCGGAGCAAGGCCGTCGTGCAGATCGCGCAGCACCCTGTACGGCTGCACCAGGTTCACGAGGGGAATGAAGAATCCCAGGACCGCCTCGGACGGCGTCCAGTGAAAACCCCGCACCGGATCCAGCTCACCCGCCAGCGCGACTGCCCTGGAGAGCCAGCGCAGGAACACAACGCTCGCAAGGAGCCCGAGCCCCAGCTCGAGCAGACCCCCGACCTCACGGAGCGTGTTGGCGAGCCGCCACGTCGGCGCCGAGACGTCCGTCGAGCCGAGCAACACGACGTGCCACGCCCCGACCAGCGCCGTGAACGCCGCCACCGCCCCCATCGCGATCAGCCCGGCAATCGCCAGACGAGCGCGCCGGCGCACGACGCGGACGTCGCGGCTCCACCCCTCCCGAGCTTCGGCCCAACCGCTCACGGTGAGCGAGGCTATCAGCGTAATGCGCCGCATCGCAACCGATGCGGCCGAGGAGCACACGTGGCAATCGTGCGCTTTGAGGCGCCCGCTCCTCCCCTGACACCGCAATCGCTGGGCGGCAATCCGTCAGCTCGCCATCGCCGGCTCCCCTCGCCGCGCGCAGTCGTCCAGCCCCGCCATCGCGCGCCGGAAGCTCTGTATTGTCGCGTAGAGCCCCTGCCGGAGCGGCACCCGCGGCTCGAACCCCAGCGCCCGCCGCGCCAGATCGATCGCCGGACGCCGCCGCATCGGATCCCCCTCCGGCAGCGGGCGGAACGCGATCCGGCTCGCGCTGCCCGTGAGCCGCACGATCTCCTGCGCCAGCTCGAGCACCGTCACCTCCACCGGATTCCCCAGGTTGACGGGCCCCACCTCCGCCGGGTGCTCCATGAGCCGCAAACACCCCTCCACCAGGTCGTCGACGTGACAGAAGCTCCGCGCCTGCGACCCGCTGCCGTACACCGTCAGCTCCTCCCCCCGGAGCGCCTGGGCGATGAAATTGCTCACCGCGCGCCCGTCGTCGATCGCCATCCTCGGCCCGTAGGTGTTGAAGATCCGCGCGATCCGCCCCGACGCACGCCCCTGACGGTGAAAGGCCATCACCAGCGCCTCCGCGCAGCGCTTGCCCTCGTCGTAACAGGCGCGCACGCCGACCGGATCCACCCGCCCGAGGTAGCTCTCCGGCTGCGGGTCGACGTCGGGATCGCCATACACATCGCTCGACGACGCCAGCAAGAGCCGCGCGCCGTGCCGCTCGGCGCACAGGAGCGCGTGCAGCGTGCCCATCACGTTCGTGAGCGTGGAGCGCACCGGATCGCCCCGCCAGCGCGCAGGGCTCGCCGGCGACGCCAGGTGGTAGACCCTGTCGACCTCGTAGTCGAACGGCAGGGCCACGTCGTGCTCGACAAGCCAGAAGCGGCTGCTGCGCATCAGGTGAGCCACGTTGGCCGGCGAGCCCGTCGAGAAATCGTCGAGCGCGATGACCTCGTGGCCGTCCACGAGGAGCCGCTCGCACAGGTGCGAGCCGATGAAGCCGGCGCCCCCCATCACCAGGACGCGCATGCCGCTCCCCACCGTCCTCCCGTTCGCGTCACCCATCGGAACACCTCCGTCGTCGCAACACCGCCCCTCGAGAACCGCCGAGACCGCCCTGCGCCGCGCAGCGCCTCACGCGAGCGGGCTCCGGTAGCGGCCCGGGTCGCAGCGGCGAACGCCGGACGCAGGGCCGCTCCGCTCCACGTCGTCGTCCGCCGCCTCGCCGAGCCGGTAATACGGCAGCAAGAGCAGCTCGTCGATCAGGTCGAGGAGCGTGTCCACGCGGTGCGCGCACGTGTGGCGCGCGAGCACCGTCCGGCGCCCGTGCTCGGCGACGCCGCGCGCGAACTCCGGGTCCGAGAGGAGCGCGCGGAGGTGCTCCGTCATCTCCGCGCCCGTGCGCGCGACGAGGTAGTCCCGGCCAGGCGAGAAGAGGCGCTCGACGTCGGTCCACGGCGCGCTCACGAGCGGGATCCCGCACGCGAGCGCCTCGAACGGCCGGATCGTGGGGATGCCGGGGAGCCACGCGGCGTACGGCCGCCGCGGGACGTGCACCGTGATCCGGGCGCGCGAATAGGCGTCCGGGACGCGGTGGTTGGGGAGCCAGCCGGCGTACTCGATGCCAGCGTCCGCGAGCGCCGAGAGCGCGCGATCGGGGTAACGCACGCCGTGCACCCGCGCGCGGAGCCCGAGCGCTTTCACGGGCTCGACGAGGAACTCGTGGAGCTCCGCCGTCCGCTCGCCGTCCCCCCAGTTGCCGATCCACACGAGATCGCGCTCCTTCTCGACCCCGGGCAGCGGCCGGAACAGGCGCACGTCCGCGGCCTCGTGCCACACCACCGCGCGCCGCGCGACGCCGCGGCTCAGGTAGAGATCGCAAACGCTCTTTCCAAAGCCGAGCACGCAGTCGTACCCCGAGAGATCGCGCCGCACGATCGCGGCCGGATCGGTGATGAGCCCGTGGTGCGTGTCGTGAAAGAAAAGGCGATAACGATCCGTGCGCGCGCGGTGCTCGCCGAGCCGCCGCACGAGCTCCGGGTCGCTCCGCTCGTGGACGAGCACGACGTCGACCCCGGCGAGCGCGGCGTCGAGGTCCAGCGTGGAGAGCGCGTAACGGCGCGGGCGGAGGCGCGGATAGGCGGCCGCGGCCTCGCGCAGCGCGTCCGGGCCGTACGCCGCGACGAGGCCCAGGGCGCTCCAGGCGTCCTCGGGCTCGAAGGCGAGGACGTCGTGGCCGCGCGCGTCGAGCTCGGCCGCGATCCCGCGGAGGAAGTGCGCGTCCGCGTGATCCCAGTCGGAGAGCAAGGAGTGGCAGAAGAGGGCTATTCGCATGGTGTCCCGCAGGGTGAAGGCGACGAAGGAGGGCAGACCCGCCGGGGGGCCGGCGGGCGGGCGGCGAGCGCGACGGCGTAGACGTCGAGGTAGCGGCGGGCCATGGCGCGCGGGCTGAAGCGCACGGCGCGCCGGCGGGCGAGCGCGCCGAGCGCCTCGCGGCGCGCGGCGTCCCGGACGAGGTGGTCGAGCGCGGCGTGGAGCGCGCGCGCATCGTCCGCGGGCACGTAGAGGGCCGCGTCGCGCCAGACCTCGCGCAGGCTGGGCAGATCGCCGAGCACGAGCGCGCAGCCGGAGAGGGCGGCCTCCAGCGTGGCCATGCCGAACGGCGCATACCGCGCCGGAGAGGCGTAGATCGCGGCGCGCGACATCCACCACGCGAGCTCCGGCTCGTCCACCCACCCGAGGGAGCAGAGGCTCTCCCCGGCGCGGCGGCCGACGCCGCCCGGCGCGACGTCGCTCCCGGCCACGATCACGGGCCACGCGAGGTGGGGCGCGACCTTCTCGAGGGCCGCGAGGTTCTTGGCCTCGTCCCAGAGCCGGCCGGCCGCGAAGACGAACGGCTCCTTCGGCGCCGGCCCGAACCGCCTGCGGTCGCGCGCGTGCGGGATGACATGGCCGCGGCCCAGGCCGAGCGCGCCGTACTCGCCCGCGAGGGCGCTCAGCATCGCCGCGCTCGGCGCGACGACAGCGTCCGCGGCCCGGAGGCCCTCGGCGACCCGCGCGCGGTAGCGCTCGTAGCGGACCGGCGCCGGCAGGCGGTGCACCGCGCGCCACCACGACAGCACGCAGGAGTGCGCGACGACGACGCGAGGCGCCCGGAACGGCAGGGCCGCGTGGCAGTAGCCGTTCAGGTGGACGAGGTCCGGCCGCACCCGCTCCTCGAGGTCGAGCAGCCAGTCGCCGGCGGCCGCGACGTCGTCCCACGGGTCATCCATCCACTCGAGCCGATAGGCGCTCTCGACGAGCTCGAGGCCCGGTACCGCGGCGGCCGCCGCGCGCGCCGCGGGCGACAGCGGCCCGCCCATGATCGCGAGCACCGTGGCCACGCCGGCGCGAGAGAGCGCCAGAGCGAGCTCGATCGCGACCGTCCACACGCCGCCCTGCGTGTCGGCCGTCATCAGCACCCGGCCGGGCCGCGGCGCCGCGGCGCCCGGGGATCCGCGGTCAATGCGCGCCATGCTCGAGCTCCGTGAGCGGCAGCGGCCGGCTGTCCGGCAGATCCCCGAACGTCCGGTGCTCGGCGATATAATGGGCGTGCGCCCGCTCCCAGGCGCCGTCGTCCGGCGCCCCCCACCGCCGGGTGTACGCGGGGGAGCCGGGGTACGGGAACGCGGGGACAGGCTCGTTGGCCCACACGCCGAGCCCGAGGAGGCGCTGCCGCCACGACGCGGTCTCGGCCGGATCGCCGGAGCCCGCGTCGCTCAGGTTGGCCTGCACGAAGGGCACGCTCCGCCGGGCGTGGACGAGCAGCGCGGTGAGCTCCTCGGTCGACGCGCTGCACCGCCTGGCGAGCGCGTCCATCCCATCGATCGACGGGCGCTCGACGCTGGCCTCGATCGAGACGCAGCCCGCGCGGCCGAGGAGATCGAGCATCTCGCGCGACCAGCTGTCGATCCTGAGCTGGACGCCGAACACCACGTCCCGCGCCCAGAGCTCCTCGAGCAGGGCCCGGTCGGGCAGGAAGCGCTCGTCGATGAAATAGACGTGGCGCACGCCCTCGGCGAGGAGCGCGTCGAGCTCGTCGAGCACCGTCGCGAGCGGGCGCTTCCGGAGCCTGTCGCGCGCGCCGTCCCTGGCGCAGGAGGCGCAGCGGCAGGGGCTGCCGCGCGAGGTCTCCATCTCGGCGCTCGGCCCGTCGGGCACGGCGTCGAAGCGGTGGTGGTGGTGGACGTGCCGCGCGATCGTCGCGCCGTCCCACCGCAGGGCCGGCAGCGTCCTCAGGCAGGCGGCGTAGGGGCCCCCTTGCACGTGATCGATGCCGTTCCTGCGGTAGGCGATCGACGGGATCTGCCAGAAGCGCGACTCGGTCGCGCCGGCGAGCATGACGAGGATCTCCTCGCACTCGCCGAGGACGATGACGTCCACGCCGAGCTTGCGGAGCGCCGCGCGCGGGGTCGCGGAGCCGTGAGGCCCGACGGCGACGAGGAGGCCGCCGTGGCCCCGCAGCGCGGCGACCGCCGCCATGGGCACGCGCAGCTCGGGCGGGGGGCTGCGCCACGAGAGGTAGCTCGGCGCCGTGGCGATCACCGTCATGTCGGGGCGGAGCGCCGCGACCTCGGCGCGCAGCGCGATGAGGTCGATCCCGCGCGCCTGGGCGTCGAGGAGCGCGGCCTCGTGGCCCGCGCGCTCGAGCAGCGCCCTGGCGTACCCGAGCTCGATCGGCAGGTGCGGCTCGCGGCAGCCGAGGTAGACGCTGCCGTGGAAGGTCCAGGGCGGGTTGACCAGCGCGACCTTCACGAGGCGGCCTCCAGCCGGTCCATCCGGACAGACGCGGGGATGTCCGCGTAGACGGCCCCGAGGCGCGCCTCGACGCCGAGGCGCCATTGATAGAGCGCGCGCAGCCCGTCGCGCAGGGCGACCCGCGGCGCCCAGCCGGTGAGCGCCTGGAAGGCGCGGCAGTCGGAGACGTAGTACCGCGGATCGCCCGCCCTCCACGCGGCGAGCGAGACGACCGGGCGGCGCCCGTCGAGCTCCGCGAGCAGATCGAGCAGCTCGACGAGGCTCACCGCCGTGTCCGGGCCGCCCCCGATGTTGAAGGCGCGGCCCGAGGCGGGCTTGAGCGCGCGCCGCGCGCGCAGGAGGGCGTCGACGAGGTCCTCGACGAACAGCGCGTCGCGGACCTGCAGCCCGTCGCCGTAGAGGGTGATCGGGTCGCGGCGGATGGCGCGCGCGACGAAGTGGGCGATCCACCCCTGGTCCTCGTTGCCGAACTGCGGGGGTCCGTAGACGCAGCTCACCCGGAGCACCGCGGCGTGGAGGCCGAAGGTGCGGGCGTAATCGAGGACGTACTGGTCGGCGGCGCCCCGCGAGCACCCGTAGGGGCTCCGGAGATCGAGCGGCTGGCTCTCGGAGATGCCGTGCTCGCGCGCGCCCTCGCACAGAGGTCGATACCGCTCCTCGCCGCGCTCGACCGGCAGATCGGGCAGCGCGCCATAGACCTTGCTGGTGGAGGCGAAGAGGAGCGGCGGAGGGCGGTCGAGCTTCCGGAGCGCCTCGAGCACGTTCAGCGTGCCGCGCGCGTTCACCTCGAAGTCGAGCGCCGGGTCCGCGACGCTCCTCGCGATGGCGACCTGTGCGGCGAGGTGGAAGACAAACGAGGCGCGCCGCACGGCGTCGCTCACGGCCTGCTCGTCCCGGACGTCGCACACCCGGACCTCCACGCCGGCGCCGTGACGCCCCTTGAGGCGCTCGACGTTGCGCTCGACGAACCCGCGCGAGAGGTTGTCGAGGACGAGGACCGGCTCCCCCTTTCGGAGCAGCTCGTCGGCCAGGTGAGAGCCGAGGAACCCGGCTCCCCCCGTGATCAGGACATGGTCAGGCATAGGATGCTCCGTTCCGGTCTGGACGAGCAGCGGGCGAGCGGGTGAGCGGGCGATGAGAGAGAGCGCCTCGCGGGCGGACGGCGCACGACGGCGCAGCGCGACAGGCAGACCGAACGCCCGCCCGCCGCGCGGGGTCCCCCCGGCTCTGCGCCTCGCTGCGCGGGAGTCGCTGAGGAGACACCGATTAACATGCGAGCTGGAGAGCCGCAATCGATCGAAGGAGCTTTGTTTGACGATCGATATCGCGACTTCCGCGGCTCCTGGAGAGGGTACGGCGCCGCCGGATGGCAGCGGAGACTCGATGTGTCGCAAAGGGGGTTTGTGGGGAGGAGCGCCCCTCGGACAGGCGATGAGAGCGGACGGGGACGGGGGGGAGAAGGGAGGCGCGCGCTCGGCGCGGGGCGGAAACGAAGGGGGGACCTCGGTGTTGACCAGGCCCGTTCAGTCGCGCTCGCCGCCCAAAGCCCGAGCCCCGGCATTGCTCGCCAACGCGGTCGTCGTCGTGAACGCGGTCGTGGTCGTGGTCGTGGTCGTGGTCGTGGACGTGAACGTGGTCGTGAACGTGGTCGTGAACGTGAACGTGGTCGTGGTCGTGGTCGTCAACGGCTAGGTCGTGAACGTGAACGTCACCCGGAAGTCGCGGCTCTCATTGGTTGACCAAGGTTTCGGCAGAACGTTTACGTCCACGTCGTGTCGTCGACGACCACGACCACGACCACGACTGAGGATCCCGCACATTTTTGATCCGTTTCGGACGCGCCAAGCGTCTGAAATATCATGGGAAATCCCGATGTACCGGAAGCGATGCCGTCGATCGTGCGCGAGTTCGAGACGGTGCAGCTGGGCGACGCGCGCCTGCATCAGCGGGTCCGGGCTGTGGTGGCGCGGCTGAGCGTGGCGCCGGGCGAGAGTTTCCCGGACTCGCTGAAGACAGAAGCCGAGCTGGAGGGCTTCTACCGGCTCCTTGGCAACAAGCGCGTGTCGTATGGTGCGCTGGTGCAAGCCCACAGCGAGCAGACCCTCGGGCGGATGGCCGGTCACGACACGGTTCGTGCGGTGCATGACACCACCGCGGTCGCCTTCGACGGCGACGGAGCACGCAAAGGGCTCGGTCCGCTCAACGGCAAGGACACCCAGGGCTTTTTGGCGCACGCGACGCTCGCCGTGGCCACCGACGCGATCAACCAGCCGCTTGGACTGCTGGGCCTTGCCTGCTGGGCCCGCAAAGCCTCCGCCCTCTCCAAGAGCCCACGCAAGAAAAACAGGACGGGCAGCGACTATGCGCGCGTGGCCGACAAGGAGTCGACGCGCTGGCTGCGGCAGGTGGAGGCGGCCGAGCAGGCCGTGGGCGACCGCACGTCGCTGCTGCACATCATGGACCGCGAGGCCGACGCCTACCCGCTTCTGTGCGCCATGGTCGAGCAGGGCCACCGCTTCGTCGTGCGCATGGCGCGGGATCGAAACGTGTCGGAACTGGCCGAGGACGAGGAAGAATCGCTCGACGACAGCGCACGGCTGCGGCTGAGCGAGGCGCTGGTCGAGCTGCCGATCCGGCTCAGTCGCGAGGTCGTGCTCACCCAACGCCGCGCCGGCCCTGTACCGGCGAGCAAACGCGCGCACCCCGAGCGCTCGGAGCGGATGGCCACGCTGGGCGTCGGCGCGCGGCGCGTGGCGCTGCGCCGTCCCTACTACCTGCCCGAGCTGGCCGAAGAGCTCGCGGTCAACGTCGTGGTTGTGCAGGAGATCGACCCGCCAGCGGGCGAAGAGCCGGTGGCGTGGGTGCTGGCCACCAACGAGCCCGTCGACACGCCCGACCAGATCGGAGCGATCGTCGACCATTATCGGGCACGGTGGCTCATCGAGGAGTTCTTCAAGGCGCTCAAGACCGGCTGCGCCCTCGAGACGCGCCAGCTCGAGAGCTTCCAGAGCCTGACGAACGCGCTGGCGCTGTTCGCCCCGATCGCGTGGCAGATGCTGCTGCTGCGCTCGCTGTCACGCCTTGAGCCCAACGCGCCTGCGGAACGAGCCCTGAACCCCACGCAGCTGAAGCTGCTGCACCAGCACCAGCCCAAGAAGTTGCCGGCTCAGGGGGCGACGGTAGTCGATGCGCTCTACGCCGTTGCCGGTCTTGGTGGACATCTGAAGCGCAACGGTCCCCCCGGCTGGCTGACGCTCGCGCGCGGAATGCAGACCTTGCTCATGCTGGAGACGGGCTGGAACGCCGCCCTTGCCAACGCAGCGAAAACTAAGGGGGAAATGTGATCAATCCTCAGACGACCACGACCACGACCACGTTCACGTTCACGTTCACGTTCACGTTCACGTTCACGACCACGTCCACGACCACGTTCACGTCCACGACCACGTTCACGTCCACGACCACGTTCACGTTCACGAACACGTTCACGTCGGCGTCGACGTTGGCGAGGGATGGTTGGGGACGGGGGTCAGGCTTCGTGCCCCGAGCGCGACCGAACGAGCTTGGCCAAGCGCGATGAGCGAAAGGTGATGAGGCGAGAGCGCGGGGGGCGCGGCTTGCAGGGCGAAGGGCTGCGCGGGAGCGAGCCCTCGTGAGGCTCAGCTCGCGGTCGGCTGGCCCGTCAGGCGCAGGTAGATGTACGCGAGCCCGATCGCGACGACCGGCCCGGCCACGAGCGTGCCGAGGCAGCAGGCGAGCACGCCCGCAAGCACGAGCGCGCAGGCGAGCAGTCCATAGACGAAGATGCCGCCCTTGTGGCCGGTCGTGATTCGCCAGCTCTCCTTCATGGCGTCGATGGCGCCCAGGTTCTTATCGACGATGACCAGCGTGGTCATGCTCAGGCCGAGCCCGAGGATGACGCCGGGGACGATCAAGAGGAGCGTGCCGACGCCGACAGCGAGGCCGGTCAAGAGCTGGGCGCCCAGGATGGACAGGAACCACCGCCCGCCGCCAAGGACGTCGCTGAACGAGTACGGCTCGCCGCGCGCGACCTTCAGGAGGAGGTTGTTCATGCCACCGGCGAAGTAGGCGCCGACCACGAGCGCGACGCCCTGCATCAGGAACTGGATGGCCGCCCCCGCGGAGGGCGCGTCCCTCGCGAGCGCCGCCTGGATGCCTCCGCCAATGCCGTTGGGGACGCTCGACGCGAGCCCGACGACCACGATGGCGCCGATGAGGACAGCCGGGTCGCGCTTCAGGCGCTCCCAGCCGAAGGACGCCGCATCTCCCGCTCCCCACGACGCCGGGCCGCCCATGCCCGGGGGTGAGCCGTAGCCCGCGCCGCCGCCCGGGGGCTGGTAGGGGTTGGCCCCACCCCAGCCGGCGCCGCCGCCCGGAGGCGGGCCGTAGCCGCCGCCACCGCCCGGAGGCGGGCCGTAACCGCCGCCTCCCGGAGGCTGGCCCCAGCCGCCACCCCCTCCCGGGGGCGGGCCGTAGCCGCCGCCTCCCGGAGGCTGGCCCCAGCCGCCGCCGCCCGGAGGCTGCCCCGGCGGCTGGCCGTAACCGCCGCCCGGCGGCTGCCCCGGCGGCTGGCCGTAGCTGCCGCCCGGGGGCTGCCCCGGCGGCTGGCCGTAGCCGCCGCCCGGAGGCTGCCCCGGCGGCTGGCCGTAGCTGCCGCCCGGGGGCTGCCCCGGCGGCTGGCCGTAGCTGCCGCCCGGAGGCTGCCCCGGCGGCTGACCGTAGCTGCCGCCCGGGGGCTGCCCCGGCGGCTGGCCGTAGCTGCCGCCCGGGGGCTGACCGTAGCCGCCGCCCGGAGGCTGGCCGTAACCACCACCCGGAGGCTGCCCCGGAGGCTGGCCGTAACCACCGCCCGGAGGCTGACCGGGGCCAGCGCCCCCGGGTGGCTGTCCGTAGCCGCCGCCCGGAGGCGGACCGTAGCCACCCCCCGGCGGTTGCCCGTAACCACCACCGCCCTGACCGCCCCCTGATCCCCCGCCCCAGCCACCTTGGCTCATCTTGTCTCCACTGGGTGTGAATACCGACTACCCCCAACCAACTACCCCCCACTATACGTGGAGGGCGCCGGCGCGGAACAACTAACTTCCGGCGCGCGGCGCCCCGGTGCGCGCCCGCACCGCGCCGCCGCGCGCCACGCAGGAGTGCGACGACCGAATGCCGCGCGCGCTCCGCGATTGCGGACAGCGCAGCAATCGCGGAGCGCGCAGCATTCGGCGATCAACAGCGATTGAGCGCTCGATGTCCATTGCTGGACGCGGCGGCGAAACACGCGCCGATCACCTCGGTGGCGGGCCGCTCAGGCACAGCCCGGCGATGCTGCTCGTGAACGACGTCCCATCCTCGCGCCGGACCTCGACGGAGTTGCCCGTGAGCGGCGACGAGAACACCCCCTGAACGACGCCTGCCCCCTGCTTCGCCGTCACGGAGCGGCCGACGAGGGATCCGGGCGACACGGCCTCGATCGGAGCTCCCGGCGCGATCGCCTGCTCCTCGGGCAGCTCGTCGCGCCGGAACCCTCCGAACCGCACCGCCGCGCCGCCATCCTTTCCTGGCACGCTCTTTCCGATGCACTGCCCGAGCGGCGTGCCGACGACCGCGTACGTCACGGCGGCGTCCACCGGCAACCGCCTGGATTCGCCCACCAGGGTGACGGTGACGCCGAGGGCGAACGAGGCAACAGGGACCGCGAGCGCGGTCGCCACGACGACCGCGGCGGCGCCGGACGTCGCCCTGCCGAACGCGGCGAGCTCGGCGCTCACGGCCTGCTCGAACGACCGCAGGATCACGACCTGGCGCGCGCGCACCCGCTCGAGGACGGCCGCGGCGACCAGGTTGTCGGCGGCGCAGAAGCCGCACCGCGCGATCGCGCCGTCGCCCGCGCCGAGCGGCGCGCCGCACACGTGGCACGCCGCCGGCTCGCCCGGGGCCGCCGGTGGGCGCGCGGCGCACGCCTCCTCGAGCCGCCGCTGCTTGCTGCGCATGACCGCGAGCACGGCCGCGCCGGTCCCGACGGTGCCGAGCCACGCCGCCACCGCCATGCCGCCGGTGATGAGATTCCCCTCCGTGTCGGGGCTGACCCAGACCCCCAGCGCGATGAGCGCGCCGAGCAGGGTGATGGGCACCGACGCGAGCGCGAACACGACGAGCAGCCGCGCGTGCCGCTGCGACGCCGTGATCAGCCTCCGCCGCAGCGCCTCCGAGAGCTGGCGGCGGCGCACGTCGGTCTGGAAGACCGCGTGCGCCGCGGCGCGCAGGCCCTGCGCCGCCTCCGCGGGCAGCGGGCCGCGGTAGTGGCAGGCCGCGCAGGCCATGAGATCCGGGCTGGCGAGGGACACAGGCGCTGGTCGCCCGCAGCGCGGGCAATGCACGGCGAGCATGGCCCGATTCTACGCCAGCCGCGTCTCGGCGGGTCAAGGCGCCTCGCCGCGCGGCTCACGGCGCCCCCCGCCTCGCCTTGCGCGCGCGCCGCCCCGCCGGCGCGAGCTCGCTGAGCGCGGCCGACAGCGAGGAGAACGTGCCCAGGACGCCGAGGTCGACGCCGACGAGGCTCATCGCGATCTCGGGGCGCACGCCGACCAGATAGACCCGCGCCCCGAGCAGCGCGGACGCGCGGCTGGTCATGCCCACCGTGTCGGCGACCCGGGCATCCACGAACGGCACGCCCGTGAGATCGAGCAGCACGGAAGATGCCCTGTGCCGGCTCACCCCCTCAGACACCTTCTCGAGCACCTGCCTGGCGCGGCCGCCGTCGATCATCCCGATCAGCGGCACGAGCAGCACGCCGGGCAGGAGCGGGATGAGCGGACAGCCCAGCTCGCGCACCGTCTCCGAGAGCGCGCGCTCGATCTCGTACGCCTTCTGCAGGTCGGCGTGCTGCGACGACAGCGACTCCAGCAGCGCGTCGCGCTCCAGGGCCGCACCGAGCAGCGTCCCCCAGATCGCGACCGTCCCCTCGTCTCCCGCCATGGCGACGAGGGTCGGGCCGACGAGCACCAGGATCCCCCAGTCGCGCCGGGCAGAGCGTATCGGCAAGAGCAGCACCATGTGCGTGCCGTCCTCCGCCGACGGCGGCAGCATCGCCGCCGGCAGAAACGCCTCCGGCCGACAGCGGCGGCCGATCGGCGGGGTCGGGCTGCCGTCGCGGCTGTAGGCGCCGGCGACGACGAGGCGCGCGCGCGCCTGCGGATCATCCCACAGCGCGAGGCAGCCCCAGACCACCGTGGTCGTCTCGAGCCACGAGAGCGACCGGGACGCCTGCTGGGTGCCGCCGAGCAGGGCAAAGCTCACATCGTAATTGGTCCTCGCGAGCACCCCGAGCTGGCGGACATACTGACTCTCGGCCTCGAGCCGGGCCCGCGCGATCGCGAGGCGCACGAGCTCCAGGAACGCCTCCACCCGCCGCCTCGCCGTGTCGTCCAGGGACGCGCCGCGCCGCTCGTGAAACTGGCCCAGCAGGCGGATCGCCGCCAGCAACGTCCCCACATCCATCGTGATGTCGACCGCCTGCCGGCAGGCGCCCCCGAGCTCGGCCGCCGAAGGCAGCGCGGCGCCCCGGAGCGCCGCGAAATAGCCGTCGATCAACGACGTGACCGCCGGCCATACCTCGGTCGGCGGGAGGTCGGGCGGGAGCGGCTGGGGCAGGAGCAGGAGCTCGACCATCTGCCGGGCCAGGACGCCGCCGGCGTCCTCCTCGGGCGCCGCGTCCTCCTTGTCGAGGAACTCCTGGATCGTGTTGCACCCGCACGAGCTCCGCACGGCGAGCGTGTTGGCCGTGCGCACGCCCTCGGCCGGGAAGGCCTCGCCGGCGATCATCGACGCGAGGAGATCGCACGCGGCGCTCCCCATCATCTCGAACCGCTGGCGCACCGTGGTCAGCGGCGGATCGGCGCTCTCCGCGTCCGCGATGTCGTCGAAGCCGATGATCGCGAGATCCTCGGGGATGCGGACGCCCGCCGCCTTCAGCAGGGGCATCGTCCCGAGCGCGTTCTTGTCGGTCGCGAAGACCGCCGCCGTGCACCCGGGCAGCCGCGCGAGGAGCGCCGGCGCGGCGCTCTGGCCGCCGCTGTACCAGTTGTTGTCGCTCCGGATGACCAGATCGGGGTCGAAGGCGATGCCCGCCTCGGCGAGCGTGTCCTTGTAGGACGCGAAGCGCTCGCGCACGTCGTATGCATCGAAGTAGCCGACGAACGCGATGCGCCGGTGCCCGTGCTCGATCAGGTGGCGCACCGCGCTCCGCATCCCGCCGTGGTTGTCCGGGATCACGGCTGGACAGGCGACATCGAGGGCGCGCGTGCCGACGGTGATGAACGGGACCCGGCCGCGCGCGAGCGCCTCGAGGCCATGCAGCTCGATCAGGACGATCCACCCATCCACCTGCTCTCCTGCGAGCGACGGCGCGTGGACCTCGAACGGCGTACCGCGCATCACCAGCGTGCGAAACCCGCGCTGCTGGGCCGACTCATGGATGCCCAGCAGGACAGGGTTCCAGAACGAGCCGTCGAGAAAGGGGGAGATCACCCCGAGGGTGCGAGGGCGGGCCGCGGCGCCGTCTGCCGGGACATGGAGCGGCGGGGCGTCGGTGCGGCGCGCCGGGGGAAGAGAAGAGCGGCGCGCCGGAGGGAAAGAAGAGCGGCGCGCCGGAGGGAAAGAAGAGCCGGTGCCGCGCCCCGCGCCCGCCGCCTGCCCCGGAGCGCCGGAAAGCTCGCCCCACTGCTCCGGCACCACGATGCCGCTGTCGCGGCGCCCCTGATCCATCCTCGCGCTCCCTCCCGCCCTGCTCGCCCACGTCCGGCCGAGCCTCTCCACTTCCGTGGCGAGCGCCATCCTTAATCGATTTCGGGCGGGAGGTGAGGAAAGCGACAGTGCCCTGGCGCGCCCATCACCTCGCCCTGGGCGCGCCCCCGGCCGCCGGCGTGAGCTCGAGGAGCGCCGTCGCGAGCGAGGAGAACGTGGGCAGCTCGCCGAGGTCGACGTCGATGAGGCTCTCGGCGATCTCGGGGCGCACGCCGACCAGGTAGACCCGCGCGCCGAGCAGGGCAGCCGCGCGGCTGGTCATGCCCAGGAAATGGGCGACCTGGATGTCCACGAACGGAACGCCCGTGAGGTCGAGCAGCACGGACAGCGCCTCGTGCCGGCTCACCCCCTCGGCCACCTTCTCGAGCACCTGCTGGGCGCGGCCATTGTCGAGCATCCCGATCAGCGGCACGAGCAGCACGCCGGCGAGGAGCGGGATGATCGGGCAGCCCAGCTCCCGCACCGTCTGCGACAGCGCGCGCTCGCTCGCGAACGCCTGCTGCAGGTCGGCGTGCCGCGCCGACAGCGACTCCAGCAGCGCGTCGCGCTCGAGGGCCGCACCGAGCAGCGTCCCCCAGATCGCGACCGTGCCCTCGTCCCCGGTCATCGCGACGACCGCCGGGCCGATCAGCACGAGGATCCCCCAGTCGCGCTCCACGGAGCGTATCGGCAGGAGCAGCACCATGTACGTGCCGTCCACGGCCGAGGGCGGCAGCATCTCCGCCGGCGGGAACGCCTCCAGCCGATGGCGGCTCCCGTTCGCGGGGACCGGGCTGCCGTCGCGGCTGTAGGCGCCCGCGACGACGAGGCCCGTGCGCTCCGCCGGGTCGTTCCACAGCGCGAGGCAACCCCAGACCATCGTGGTCGTCTCGAGCCACGAGAGCGACCGGTACTCCTGCTGGGTGCCGCCGAGCAGGGCGAAGCTCACATCGTAATTGGTCCTCGCGAGCACCCCGAGCTGGTGGACGGAGTGGGTCTCGGCGTCGAGCCGCGCCCGCGCGCTCGCGAGGCGCGCGAGCTCCACGAAGTCCTGCACCCGCCGCCTGGCCGCGGCGTCCAGGGACATGCGGCGCCGCTCCGGGAGCTGGTCCATCAGGCGGGCCGTCGACAGCAGGGCCCCCAGATCGGGCGTGATGGCGATGGCCTGGCGATAGGCTCGCTCGAGCTCGGCGGCCGGGGCGGGCGCGGTGCCCCGGAGCGCCGCGAAATACATGTCGACCACCCGCGTGACCGCCGGCCAGACCGCGGCCGGCGGGGTCTCCGGCGGCAGCGGGCGCGGCAGGAGCAGCTGCTCGACCATCTGTCGGGCCAGGGTGTCGGCGGCGTCCTCCCCGGAGGCCGCGTCCTCCATGTCGAGGAAGTTCTGGACCACATTGCAACCACACGAGCTCCGCAGGACGAGCGCGTTCGCCGTGCGCACGCCCTCGAGCGGGAAGGGCTCGCCGGCGATCATCGACGCGAGCAGCTCGCACGCCGCGCTCCCCATCATCTCGAACCGCTGGCGCACCGTGGTCAGCGGCGGGTCGGTGCTCTGCGCTTCCACGACGTCGTCGAAGCCGATGATCGCGAAATCCTCGGGGACACGGACGCCCGCCGCCTTCAGCTCCGCCATCGTCCCGAGCGCGTTCTTGTCCGTCCCGAAGACGGCCGCCGTGCACGCGGGCAGCTGCGCGAGGAGCGCCGGCGCCGCGGCCCGGCCTCCGCTGTACATGTTGTTGTCGCACGGGATGACCAGATCGGGGTCGAAGGGGATCCCGGCCTCGGCGAGCGTGCTGATGTAGGCGTCGCGGCGCTCGCGCACGTCGTACGCGGTGAAGTTGCCGACGAACGCGATGCGCCGGTGCCCGTGCTCGATCAGGTGGAGCACCGCGTTCCGGATGCCGCCGTGGTTGTCCGGGAGCACCGCAGGACAGCGGAGGTCGACGGGGCGGGCGCCGAGCGTGATGAACGGGACCCCCGCGCGCTCGAGCGCCTCGAGACCGCCGAACTCGACGACGACGATCCACCCGTCGACCTGCTCTCTGCCGAGCGAGGGGGCCAGGACCTCGGACGGCGTGCCGCGCAGCACCAGCGTGCGGATCCCGCGCCGCTGGGCAGACTCATGGATGCCGAGCAGGATAGGGCCCCAGAACGCACCGGAGAGAAACGGGGCGACGACGCCGAGGGTAGGAGGGCGAGCCGCCGGGTGCGCGCTCTCGGACCGGCGCGCATCAGGGCCGGAGGCGCCGGCGTTTCCCCTGGCCTTCCACCGCGCGGCGCCAGGCAGCTCGCCCCACTGCTCCGGCAACGGTACTGCACTGCGCTGGCGACCCTGACCCATTCCCGACGGCCTCCTGCTCCACAACCTGACCGCCCTCCCCACGACCGCTGAGGACCGGCTACATCGTATACGCTGCGCCGCCGGCCCGGGCGAGAAGTCTTGCGTTCTGCCGTGGAATCCGGCGCGTGACGTCGGATTGCGGACATGGCCGCCCCACACGCTGCGTGCGTGTCGACGCGCTTCGACGCGTCTCCACCACCGGCGCGCCGCCGGCGCGGGCGAGCTGGTCGGTGGTATCGTCGAGCAATGCAATACCGCGACGAACGAGACGCGCTGCGAGGGCGTGTGGACAGCCTCGAGGAGCAGCTCGCGGCGGCCACGAAGGAGCTCGAGGAGCACCGCGACGGCGATCGGGCGGCGCGCGTCGAGCAGATCGAGCGCCAGATGGCGGAGGCCCGCCGGGTGCTCGACCAGCTCGGCCGGGAGCTCGACGCGGTGCGCGGCCAGCCGAAGCGGTCGTCGGCGGTGCCGCTCCTTGTGACGATGGCGGGCGTGGGGCTCTGCGCGATGGCCGCGAGCTGTCTGCTGGCGCGGTCCGGGCGCGAGACGATGGCGATCGTCCAGCAGCCGGCGGTGCCGCCGCCTCCCCTTCCCCTCCCGGAGCAGCCTCCCCTCCCCGAGCCGCCGGCGCCTGTCCCCGAGCCCGCGCAGGCGCCGCCGGAGCCGGCTGCGCCGGCGAGCGAGGCGCCGTCGCGGACCGCGAACGCGACCTGGAGGGCGACCGTCACGCGCGCCACGGGG
This sequence comes from Sorangium sp. So ce693, assembly GCF_051521375.1. Classification (NCBI taxonomy): domain Bacteria; kingdom Pseudomonadati; phylum Myxococcota; order Polyangiales; family Polyangiaceae; genus Sorangium; species Sorangium sp. So ce693. Next base: position 12,800,936 of record NZ_CP150347.1, on the reverse strand, counting down.
CTCCCCCTCGCGGCCGGCGCGGCGTGCACTGTCGAGGCGGAGCTCGCGAGCTCGGGCAGCGACATCCGCGTGCCGGCGCTCCGGGTCCTCTGCGGCGGCAAGCCGATCTACAGGTCGAGCGATCCGCTGAACGGCATGTCGATGTTCAGCGCCGGCGTGGAGGAGGACTCCGGCCCTCAGCCTGGCACGTATGCTTATGCCCTCTCGTACCAGGACAAGGGCTCGCGCGCCGGGGAGCGGGCCGAGGTCTCGCTCGACAGCATCCGCAAGGCCGGCGCCGTCTGGCGCGACTCGGTGCCCGCGTACCGCGTCGAGTTCACGCTGGCTTACCAGAGCCTGCCCGTCGCGGGGGAGCCGCTCCTCGACGCGACCCGGAGAGCGCTGCGCCGGTCCGCGCGCGTGACCGAGTCCACGGGACCGAGCCCGGTGAAGGCGGGCGCGAGGTGCGCGCTGCTCGTCTCGCCGCTCCCGCGAGGCGGCAAGTGCCTCACGCGCCTGGCGTGCGCCGGCCGCATGCTCTACGGCGCGGGCACGACCGGCGTCTCGGAGTGCACGGTGGAGGGCGACAAGGTCGTCCGCGTCCACGACGGGAACACGACCCCGAACGGCGGCGACCCGGCATTCGAGCTCGACGCCGCGACGGGGCGCGTCACCGTCAAGGACGAGGCGGGCGGCGCCGCGTGGACGGTCGGCGTGCAGCTCGATCCGAGCGGCTGAACGCCTGTCGCCGGATCCCGCATCGTCCAGTCCGCCCATCCGGGCGTGACGTCTAGCATTGCGTCATAGGCGAGTATGCCTATGCCTCAGGGCCGACGCATAGGCGAGTATGCCTATGCCTCGGCCCTGAGGCATAGGGTACGACCTCGTTGCGGTCACCCTCATCGGTGATGCGAGGACGGACGGCGATCTTAGAATAGAGAGGCGAGGACGAATGAAAACGCTTCGCAATTTCGGCGTGATCGCGCCAGGGCTCGTTGCGCTCGCGGCGTTCGCGGCGCTGGGCTGCTCCAGCGAGGGAGAAGCGACGACCGAGGCATCTTCCGGCGGCAGCGCAGGAGGGCCCGCCGGGCCCGGATCCAGCGCCTCCGGCGCCACGGGTGGCTCGTCGGCAACCGGTGGCCCGTCGGCGACCAGCGGCTCGTCGGGGGCGGTCAGCGGCGCAGGCGGCAGCGGCGGGCGCCCGGACTCGGGGGAAACTGGCGCGGGCGGCGGGAGCGTTGCCGGCTCCGGATCGAGCGGCGCTGGAGGAGACGCGCAGAGCGCGGGCTGCGGCAGCGCGACCGCGCCGAAGAGCGGCCGTTTCAGCATCGATGTCGGGGGCACGACGCGCGAGTACATCCTCGCCGTGCCGGACGGCTACGATCCGAACCACCCTTATCGGCTGATCTTCACCTGGCATCCCCGAGGCGGCTCGGCGCAGCAGGTCGCGACCGGGTTCGGCGGCGGCTACTACGGCCTACAGAGTCGCGCCAACGGCTCGACGATCTTCGTCTCGCCCGAGGGCATCGACCAGGGCTGGGAGAACCCGGGGGGCCGCGACATGACGTTCCTCCGCGCCATGCTCGACCGCTTCCGCGCCGAGCTCTGCATCGACGAGAGCAGGATCTTTTCGACGGGGTTCAGCTACGGCGGCATGATGTCCTACGCGGTCGGCTGTGCGATGGGCGACGTCTTCCGCGCCATCGCCCCCATGTCCGGCGCGCTCTACAGCGGCTGCGAGGACGGCGACCATCCCGTGGCCATGTGGGGCTCCCACGGCAACGTCGACAGCGTGGTTCCGGTCAAGAACGGTCAGAGCGCTCGCGATGTCTTCCTCGAGCGAAACCACTGCGGTCAGCAGACCACGCCGGTCGAGCCGAGCCCCTGCGTCAGCTACGAGGGCTGCGACGCGGGCTACCCCGTCGTCTGGTGCGAGTTCGACGGAGACCACGCCCTGCCGAACAACTCCGGCGAGTCGATCTGGAGCTTCTTCTCGCAGTTCTGAGGCGGGCGTCGCTCGAACCAGCGCCACGTTTTCAGGGTGCATCGAATCGCAGCGTGCGATTGAATGGATGGGTCCGGCAATGGTGATCAAAAATCTGCCAGCGAAGCTCTTGATAACTGGAATCCTGGGCATCTGCTCTGGAGGGTGCGGTTCGTCGACCGACGATACGAGCGGAGCGACGACGAGCAGCAGCTCCGGCGGCGCGGCGTCGAGCGGTTCCGGCGGAGCGACCGGCACGGGCGGCGACGCCGGTGTGGGCGGCGCGGGTAGCGGAACCACCGCGGGTAGCGGAACCACGGGAACCGGCGGCGCTGAGGAGACGGGCAGCAGCAGCAGCGGCGGCGGCGCAGGCGGGGCGCCCGGCACCGGCGGCGGCGACAACGGCAGCGAGGAGGCGACGATCGTCCCCGATCCCTCGTGGACCTGCGGGATGCCGGGCGGCATTCCGCTCCCCACGCGCGGCGAGCTCGTCCTTCGGGCGACGCTCCAGCTCGGCCAGACCCACGATGTCGGGACCACCCAGTTCGGACACCGCCGCCTCCTCGACGTGAAGGGGGGCACGCTCACGGGCGACAAGATCCAGGCCACGTTCCTCACGGGCGGCATGGATCTCGAGCTCACGCTGTCGAACGGATCCGTCGAGCTCGAGGAGATCAACATCCTGAAGGCGAGCGACGGCACCCCCATCTTGCTGCGGACCTGCGGCGTGGCCGCCGCCGGCGATGACGTCGTCCGGATCGTCCCGGACTTCGAGGTCGCCACCTCGAGCTCGCTCGCTTGGCTCAACACCGGGAAATTTGCAGGCACCCGTGTCGTCGACGCCGCGGCGGGCACGATCCAGCTCGACATCTACGACATCAGCAAGGTGGACGCCGGAGAGCCGAAGATCCAGCTCAAGGATCCCGCGGGCGTCCCGAACCAATCGTGGGAGTGCTCGACGGCGACCGGGGCGAAGGGCTCGAGCGTGTTCACCGAGTCCGTCTCGCTCGGCGCATCCGTGTCTGTCGGCGCGAGCAAGCGCGGCACGCGCAACATCATTCCCATCACCGGGGGCACGGTCACCGGCGGAATGCTGCTGAGCGGCCTGTCGGGCTCGGTGCTCCCCGGAGGCGCGGATTACCAGCTCATCGGGTCGACCACGGTGCTGGACGCCCGGTACGCGCTGTCCTCGAAGGACGGCGAGGTCATCGTGGTGAGGAACTGCGGACCGTTCGGCGCGCTCGTGCCTGTCTTCGAGACGCGCGCGGACGGCCCCTATGCGATCCTCAACACGAAGTCCTATGTGAGCTCCGACCCGGGTGGCGCGGCGGGGGGCGGGGTGAGCCTCACCTTCTACGAGCGCAAATAGAACAGCAGAGCCGCGGTGACACTGGCGCCGTCCGGTGCCTTCGGCGCTTCAAAAGGAAAGCCGAGCTGACAGCCCGGCGGCCGCGCCCGACGCCGCGGGCACGATCCGAAGCTCGACGCCGCCTTCATCCTCGGTGCGATACGTCCGCGGCATGTTGAGGAACACCAGGATCGCGCCTGCCGCCAGGGTCGCGCCGCCGGCGATGAACAGGCCGGTGGCGACATGGCTCTCCGTCGTAGCCCGGCTCGTCGTGTCCGTCGTTGGAGCGCAGCCCGACGCGCAGGTCCCTTCAAACTGCCGCTCCGCCTCCTCCAGATGCTCGTCGGCCTGCCAGCGCAACACCGCACCAGCTAGCCCGAGGCCCGCCCCGACCCCGACAACGGCCCAGGGTTTCCAGGCGGACCACCTGCGCACCGTGACGATGCCGTCGGCGCTCAGCTTGAGCACGCCCGAGGCCTGGACCCCGGCGAGCACGACGACGGGCTCGACGAGGGGGAAATACCCCTCCTTCCTCGCGCTGACGACGTGCTCTCCGGGCGTCACGAACCGGCGCGCCGAGCCCGGACCGACGAACCACGGCTTCCCGTCGAGCAGCACCTCGGCGCCGGGCTCATCGCAGCGCATCTCGACGACGGCCAGCTCGCGCTCGACGAGCTCCTTCATCAACGCGCGCGCCTCTTCGCGGTCCTCGGGATCGAGCGACGCCGGCCCCCACCGGAGCGAGAGGCGCAGGTTCTCGTAGGCGAGCAGCGGCATCCCCATCATCTTGAGCACCCTGCCCAGATAGAACCGGAGATCCGGGTGCTCCCACAGGGCGAGCGCCTCCTCGTACTTCTTCTTGGCATCGCCGAGCACCATCCTTCTGTGCAGGTCCCGCCCCTGCATGAAGAGCTCCAGCGCCGCCTGCTTGCGCTCCTCTGCGACGCCCTCATGCCAGGGGGGCAGCGCCGGCCCGGTCTGAGCCCACGCGGGCACGGCCCGGGACGCGAGGATCGCGATCGAGAGCCATGAACAGATCGCAGCTCGGGTGCTCGTCGGCGTCCTCTGCACGGGGAATGGTTCGATGATCTCCCGGAGCGCCTTTTACCTCAAGCGCTCCCGGACCCGCCCGACGGAGCGCTGGATGAGCTGCTCCAGCGCCTCCTTGCTCCGGCGCTCGTCGTCTGCCGCTTGCTTGGCCTTCCGCTCCTCGACGCCGGCCCTGGTCCGCTCGTCATCGGCCTGAGCTTCGGCGCGCCGCGCCTCGGCCTCGGACGCCCGCGCCTCGTCGCGCGCCGTCCGAGCCTCCTCGGCCGCGGCGTGCGCCCTCTCGGTCTCGACCTCGGCCCTGTCCCTGGCCTCCTCGGCCTCCTTCTGCAGCCGCTCGGCCCGGTTCCGCTGCTCTTCCGTGCTCATCCTGGCCTGCTCGGCGGCTTGTCGAGACGCCGTCTCTCTCGCGAGCGCCTCCTCGAGGCTGTCCTCGGTCCGGCGGATGTCCGCGAGCTGCGCGCTGATGACCCGGTTCTGGCGGACCACCGTGACGATCCCCGCGGCGGCGCCGACGACCAGGAGGGCCAGGCTCGCGATGGTTCCGACGATGAGATTGCGCTTCCGGCGCTGCGCCTGGCCGGCCAGCCTGACCACGGCGTCGAGGTAGAGCTGCTCTCGCTCGGGCAGCCGGCGCGCCGACCGCTCCGAGAAGCGGCGCGCTTCCTCCGCGAGCTTGCCGTGCCACAAGAGGTCATCGGCGCGGCCGCTCGACTCCCACTGCCGCGCCGCCGCGCGCAGCTTGTCGAGGAACACCGAGTCTCCCTGGTTCTCGTCGAGCCAGCGCTGCAACGTCGGCCAGCGCGCGATGAGCGACTCGTGCACGATCTCCACCTTGCCGCCGGCGGTGTCGCCCCCCGTCTCGATGGCGAGGAGCCGCGCGTCGGCCAGCAGGTGGACGACGCGCTCGATCTCGTCCGGATCCCCGTCCCCGGGCAGCTCGCGGAGCTCTTCCAGGCTGGCCATGGCCCGCGTGCGCTCGGGCGTGACCAGGCGCTCGAAGATGGCTCGGCAGAGCTTCGCCTGACGGCCGCTGAGCCCGGCCAGCACCGCGTCGGCGTGGCTCGCCAACGCTCCCGCCACGCCGCCGATGGCCTCGTAGCTCGCCCGCGTGAGGAGCCGCCGCTCGCGGTCGCGCATGTCCCACAGCCTGGCCGCGGTGAACTGCAGGATGGGAAGGGCGCCTGGGGTCGTCTCCAGCACATCGAGGATGCCCTCGACCATCGCCGGGTCCTCGATCTCGTACCGCGCCGCCTGGAGCGGCTTCGAGAGCGCCTCGCGCAGCCCTTCCCGGCCGATGGGCGAGAGGAACACGAGGCCGCGGGTCACCCCCGCCATGAAGCGCCTGTCCTCGGCCACCCGCTCGATGAAGTCCGAGCGGGTGGAGAGGATGACGCGGAGGGGCGAGGAGGCGTCGTCGGCGACGCCTTCGAGGCACGAGAAGAAGGCGGCGCGCTCTCGGGCGTCGCACGAGAGGGTATAGAGCTCCTCGAACTGGTCGACGAACAGCACGACGCGCCGCTGGGTCCGGGCGGACCACGCGCGCAGCGCGGCGCCCAGGTGGCCGGGCTCGGCGCGCAGCCGCTCAATCACTTGCCCGCGCTCGGCCACCTGCCCGCGCTCGGCCACCTGCCCGCGCTCGGCCTCACGGCCGCGCTCGGCCTCACGGCCGCGCGCCGCCGGCGAGCCGACCTCGCCCTGCTCCAGGAGGGATGGATGGTTGAGCAGATCGGCGAGCGCCGCCATGGGCTCGCGCCCGGGCCGCATGACGAGCGACGCCCACCCGGCCCCCGAGCGCTTGAGCGCCGGGATGATCCCCGCCCTCACCAGCGATGATTTCCCTACCCCCGACGCGCCGACGATCGCGAGGAGCGGCTGGCTCTTCAGGCGCGAGACCATGCCGGCGATGTCGTCGTCGCGGCCGAAGAAGCGGTCCGCGTCGACCTCCTGGAACGCCGAGAGGCCGGCGAATGGGCTCTCGTCGGCGCCGAGGACGACCTCGCGGCGCCCCGGCAGGAGCGGCATGAGCTCGGCCAGGAGCTGCCGCGCCGAGGCGATGCGCTCGGATGTCCGCATGCGCAGGCACCGCTCGATGATCGGTCCGAGCGCACCCAGCTCGGCGCGCATCCCGCCGATCTTCCGGACGGACGCGTCGAGCGCGGCGAGGCGCGCGCCGACCGTCATCGCTCCGTCGAACGGGCGCCCGCCGGTCACGAGCTCATAGAGCATGATCCCCACGGCCCAGAGGTCCGTCGCCTGGTCGATCTCCTCTCCGGCCTGCTGCTCGGGGGACATGTAGGCCAGCGTCCCCATGACGGCCCCTTCGTGCGTCAGGGTCAGCTCGCTCCTGGGAGCAGGGCGCTCACACGTGACGGCGGCGTCGACGTCGAGCAGCTTGGCGATGCCGAAATCGAGCACCTTGATCGCTCCGGACGGCTCTAGCATGATGTTTTCCGGCTTGAGATCGCGGTGCACGATGCCGAGCTGATGGGCGCACACGAGGGCGCGCACCACGGGCACCATCAGCTCCACCGCGGCGCTCGTCGACACCGAGGTGGCCGCGACGCCCGCTGGCGCGCCCGCCGGCCTCCGCTGCGCCATCCACGCGCGGAGGCTCTGGCCCTCGATGTATTCGAGCACCATGTAAGGATACCCGTTGTGCTCGTTCACATCGTAGATGGTCACGATGTTCTCGTGCTTGCAGAGCGCGGTGGCGCGGGCCTCGACAAGGAATCGGTCGAGCCGGGAGCCGGTCAGCGTGGTGACGAGCTTGATCGCCACCAGGCGACTCAACCGGACGTCGCGGGCCAGAAAGACCGTGCCCATGCCCCCGCGCCCGAGCTCGCGGATGAGCTCGTAGTGACCGAGGGACGTCCCGGCGTCGATGGGCAGGTCGCGCGGCGCTCGCCGCGCAGGGTCGGTCCTGGACGCGGTGAGCTGCACCGCGTCGAGATCGTGGTCGGTGCTCAAGGTCGCCGACGGGTACATCCCCTCCTCTGACTCCGGACGTCCCCTCCGGCTCGGCGGGGCGGCCGCCTCCTCGTCGACAGCAGGGGCGCCGGAGCCGCCCACAGAAGCAGAGCGTATTTCCTTCATCGGGCTCATGACAATCTCACCGCATGAACCCGACAGGCTCATGCCTGCGGGCCGGAAGCCTGGCCGTCGCGTCCGCCGTACGCCGGTCCCCGGCGCCGCGGCGCGCAGAGAGGCTCCGGGGCGTCCATCGCAGCGCGAAGCCAACCGAAACCAAGCATCCGCCCTCCGCCTTCAGCGGCTGAGCGCCGTCCGGCCGAGTCGATAGCTGCGGTGGCTGAGGCCCGGCTCGCCGAAAAAGAATACATTACCCAAAGAATCACCCCATACCGCCTGCGGGAACCCAAGTTCTTCGGAACGCATGGGCAGCCAAGAACCACCGTCGAAGTGCAGCACGGCGCCGTCGACGGCGAAGACATCGTTGGGCCCGCTGCCCCACAGGCCGGTAAACGCAACATTGCGCACCGATGTCGTCGCCGTCCAAGCGCTGCCGTCGAAGTGCAGGATGGCGCCCCGTTCTCCGACGACGAAGACGTCGCTCGGTCCGCTCCCCCACACGCGGAAGAGGGCCACATCGACCGGCGACACCATCGTCGTCCAGGAGCGGCCGTCGAAATGCAGCACGGCGCCAAAATCCCCGACGGCGAACACATCGCTCGGCCCGCTCCCCCATACGCCGTAGAGCGCATGATCGATGCCCTCTACAGACATTGGTGTCCAGGAGCGACCGTCATAGTGCAGCACCGTTGACGACGCCCCGACGGCGAAGACGTCGCTCGCTCCGCTTCCCCACACGCCGTTGAGATGCACATCGACCGGCGATGCCATCGCCGTCCACGCGCTGCCGTCGAAATGCAGCACGGTGCCCCGCTCTCCGACGGCGAAGACGTCGCTCGCTCCGCTCCCCCACACGCCGTTGAGATGCACATCGACCGGCGATGCCATCGCCGTCCATGCGCTGCCATCGAGATGCAGCACGGTGCCATAATCCCCGACGGCGAAGACGTCGCTCGCTCCGCTTCCCCATAGATCCAAGATGGCAATCGTCTCGTCATCGGTCGCGAAAGGCAGCTCTGTCAGGGTGATGCCATCGAAATGCAGCACGCCGCCGATGGCGGCGGCGAAGACGTCGCTCGGACCGCTGCCCCACACACCGGTCAAATACTGCCCGATCGAATAAGTCACCTCCGTCCACGCACGGCCGTCGAAGCGCGCCAGGGTCGAGCCTCCGACGGCGAAGACGTCGCTCGCGCTGCTGCCCCACACGCTGCCAAGAACCAATTTGGACGTCGAAGGCATGAGCGCCCATGAATTTCCGTCAAAATGCAGCACGCCCCCATCTCCGACGGCGAAGACGTCGCTCGCGCTGCTGCCCCACACGTCGCGCAGCGGCTCATCGCTCGGCGAGAGCATCTGCGTCCAGGAATTTCCGTCAAAATGCAGCACGGTGCCCGCACTCCCGACGGCGAAGACGTCGCTCGGACCGACGCCCCACACGCCGAACAGCATCACACTGACTGGCGAAGGCATCTTCGTCCAGGAGCGGCCGTCGAAGCGGGCCAAGGTGCCCCGATCGCCGACGGCGAAGACGTCATTCGGGCCGCTGCCCCACACTTCGTTAAGACCCCCCTCGTAGGGCCAGGGCATCTGAGTCCATGAGTCTCCGTCATAGTGCACCACGAGGCCGGTGGCTCCGGCGGCGCTGCCCTCGATTCCGACGGCGAAGACGTCGTTCGGACCGCTGCCCCACACGCCGCGCATTTCTGCGCTCGCAACGACCGGTAACGAGATCAATGTCCAGACGGTGCCGTCGTAATGAACCACGGTGCCCCCGTCCCCTACGGCGTAGACGTCGCGCGCTCCGCTTCCCCACACGTCCGAGAGGTACGCCGTTGTCGGCGCATTCATTACGCGCCAATTGAAGTCGCCGCAGCCCACGACGTCCAGCGAGTCGCAGGCGCGCGAGCAGACAGGGCGGCCGAAATCGTAACGGAGATCCACGCAGGAGGCGGCCAAAGGAGCGGCGGGGTCACACGTCTCCTCCTCCGCGACCTCGCCGTCGCCGCAATGAAGCCGGCAGTCCAGGCGGCACACCCCGCCCGCCGACGCGTTCTGGCGATCGCTGCACACCGGCTCCCGGGGCGCGACGGCATCGGCGCCGCAGTCACACGCCTCGCCTGGGTCGCGGATCGCGTTGCCGCACACCTCCCGCTGGCAGGTCGCGCCGCACCCGTCGCCCGCCGCGACCTCGCCCTCGTCGCACTCCTCGCCGGGATCGACGATCCCGTTGCCGCACTCCTCCCGCCGGCAGGTCGCGCCGCACCCGTCGCCCGCCGCGACGTCGCCCTCGTCGCACTCCTCGCCGGGATCGACGATCCCGTTGCCGCAGACGTTCAGCGGCGTATCGGGCGGCACGCACCGCGGCGCTCCATCCCTCGAATCGACGCACTGGTAAGCCGCCAGGCAGTAGCCGTCCCCGCAGGGAATGGACATGTCGCTCGCGCACGCGGCCGCGACGAGGAGGAGGCTCGACATCAAGAACACATGTTGATTCATGACGAGGAACTCTCCTGTCGCCATTGACAGCAACCCATTTGCCATGGATGCCCGCCTGGAAGCTAGCCCCCCATCGGCGCGTCCCGCGCGCCCTCATGTCGTATGGCTAGCACACGGGCCAGGCGCAGGGCGTCCTGAGCGCGCCCCTCGCCGTGGAGCGGCGGCGCTGAGCTCCGTCTACCGCGGCGGGTGCCCCCTGCACAGGACATACGAGCCGCGTTACACTCCGCGGCGATCGTGGCGCCCCTTGCACCGAACACGACCCTGGACGACGCGCCCGGCCCCCCGTCGGAGCACCGCGGCCTCCGGAAGCCAAGGCCCGGGCTGCTCCTGATCTTCTCGGTGGACGGCCCCCGCTGCGATGTGCTCCCGCTGGAGGACGGCGAGATCGAGCTCGGGCGATGCGAGGTAGCGGGCGTGCTCCTGGACGACCAGCGGATGTCGCGCAAGCACGCGCGCGTGCGCTGGATCGAGGGCAAGTGGCAGGTCGAGGATCTCGACAGCCGGAACGGCACCTGGCTCGATGGCGTCCCGCTGATCGGCACGCGCGCCGGCGCCGAGCTCCGGATCCTGCGCACAGGCTGGTCGGTGTTCTTGCTCCAGGCGGATGTGGAGCCGTTCCGCGCGGGGATCTCGTGCGCCGAGGGCACGATCCTCGGCCCGACCCTCGCCCGCACGTGGGATGCGATCGGTCGGGCGGCGAGCCTCGGGACGACGCTGCACATCACCGGCGAGAGCGGGACGGGTAAGGAGCACGCGGCGCGGGCCTTCCACGCCCTCGGCCCGCGGCGCGGTGGGCCCCTCGTCGCCGTGAACTGCGCCGCCATCCCCGAGGGGTTGGCCGAGCGGCTGCTCTTCGGCGCGCGCAAAGGGGCGTACTCGGGCGCCGCGGCGGACGCCGAGGGCTACGTGCAGGCAGCGCACGGCGGGGTGCTCTTTCTCGACGAGGTAGCCGAGCTCGACCTCGCAGTGCAGGCGAAGCTCCTGCGGGCGCTGGAGGCGAAGGAGGTGATCCCCCTCGGGTCCTCGCGGCCGGTGAGCGTGGATTTCGCGCTGGTCTCGGCGACCCACAAGGATTTGCGAGCCCAGATGGCCGCGGGGAAGCTGCGCGACGATCTCTTCTTCCGCATCGCGCGGCCTTCGGTCCTCATGCCGCGGCTGAGCGAGCGATCGGAGGACATCCCGTGGCTCGTCGATGCGGCCCTGCGACATGCGATGTCGGCCGGCGCGCACGCCGAGACGACCGCGCCCGCTCGGGCGCATGCGTCGCTGATCGAGGCGTGCCTCCTGCGGGCGTGGCCAGGAAACATTCGAGAGCTCACCGCAGAGATCCGGGCAGCAGCGCAGGAGGCGCACCTTGCGGGCAGCTCGATAGTCCACGAGCGGCACCTCTCGCCGTCGGCGGGGCGGCTGACCGTCCCTGAGCCACCGGCGGGCATGTCCGGCCGGGCCCTGGGCGAGGCCGTGAAGGACGCCGCGCGGGCGCAGCGGCCGGCGGCGGAGGAGGGGCGCTCGCGGCGGGCAGCGGCGTGGCCCGCCGCAGCGGAGATCGAGGCGGTGCTGCGCCGTGAAAACGGCAACGTGGCGCGCGCGGCCCGGGCGCTCGGCATGCACCGGACCCAGCTCCGCCGCTGGCTCGCGCAACGCGCGGCGGGCGGGGACGCAGAAGGGTGACGCTGCGGGCCCGCGCGCGGCGCTCGCTCGGCCAATCGGCAGAGCCGCCTTGGGTCACCCACAAGTTCTACGGAGAGCGTCCAGCAGACGTTCGTCCCGCCCACGGCGATCCGCCATGGAGAGCTCGGGGAGTGCGCTCCCTCAGGCTGGCTGTGGCGTGAAGGCGGCCGTCCACGGATTGAAACACCACCCGTCGGCCGAAGCGGCAACCTTGTGCAGGTTCGAGGTCCCACCGGTCGGGCGAGGGGAGCAACCTTGTACAAACTGAAGAAGATCGGGGTCGGACGAGGGGGCAACCGCTACCAGGGCCTGGGGATATGGTCGGCCATCGCCGCCGACGTCTCCCGCGCGGCGCGGACCGCCGCGAGCCAGTGAACCTGGGCCGGATCGCTCTCCCACGGCGGCACCTCGCGCCAGCGCGCGTCCCAGTACTCGCGCGCGGCCGCCTCGGCCGTCGCCAGCTCGCTCTCGTCCTCGGGCGCGTCCTCGACGCGATCTGCAACGAATCGCCACGGTTCCGAGTCGCGGTCGCTCCGCTTCGCCCAAGGGGGCGCAGGCTCCCCGTCGGGGAGTCCGTCGCTGCTCCGGAGATAGGCCTCGTAGGCGCTCTGCGCCACCACGTCGCGCCGGTGGACGATGACCCAGTGCGCGCACGACTCGCGGTACGCCGCGGCCCACCCGCGATCCTCCTCGGGCACATCATCGCGCCAGGCGCTCGCGTGGAGCTCGCGCAGCGCTCGCTGGCTCGCCTCCACGTCCTCGCGACTCGCGCCACTCGCGCGCCATGCGGCCACGAGGGCTAGCTCGCGAGCTGCGCTCGGTCCCGGCAAGTTCGCCTCCGCCTGCTGGCGGTACCAGTGATAGGGAGGATCCACCATCCGGGGGATGTTCCTCTTCGTGGAGAAGGGTCTCTCGCTTCGTCCCAGCCGGAAGCCCCGCTGGAAGGCGCGGAGCGCCTCGGGGCCGTGGCCCTGGGCCACATCGTCAGCCGTCAGCAGCTTCCAGAGATAGGTCCTGTCCAGGCGCGCGAGCGCCTCGGCCTGCGTGATCGGCTTTCGCTCGAGAGCCCCATAACCGGCAACGAACGCCCGCTTCACGGCGGCGATCAGCATCGGCCACGGCGGGGCGGCTCTGCCGTCGACCCAGTGGTTGAACTCTCTCCGGTACGCCTCGGCCCACGCGCGTTCCTCCTCCTCTGCCAGATCGTCTCGCCATGCCGTGCCGCACACCTCGCCCAGGTTCTGGAGGTAGGACTTCCATTTTCGCGGATCCTTGGTCATGAACATGATCGACCCATTGCCCGCCTCGCGCACGACGAGATAACGCTTCACGGTTGATCCCCGCCAGGAGGGTCCGTGGGCTCTCCGCCCGTGGGGAACGAGTCGGACGGTCTGGGAGGGCATCCCCAGCCCTCCCCTGCACCGAGCGGGCAGAGGAGCGGCGCGAACCGAGGAATAGCCCACCCTGGAGGCGGCCCCGGAAGGGTGATCATGGCTTGGATGATATCATCCGACTCGATCGCATCGATATCGACCATCTTCGGATCCACCTTCTCGGGGTCGTATCGAAAATCCCACACATATTTGCACTCGATGTCGGTAAACTCGGGCAACAGAGCCTTGATTTCTCCCTGCGCGGAAGGCACGACGTAGCGCGCAAACTCCTCAGCGCAAAAGACGTACGACGACAAGTCGGGCTTTTCCTTAAGACACTTAATCATATCACGAACAGTCATAAATTGATGCGGGCGGTCGTACCAACCGCTCCATAGCCCGCCCTCGTTGTCGCGGCAGATTACCTTGCCCACCTGGTCGTTCTTGTCCCTTGTCTCCAACCATTCCTTCGCCAGCTCGTGCATGGTCCAGCGCTTCATCTCCATCAGATTGTCGTGCGGCATCGCCGCAATCTGACGTTTCAGCTCCGCGCGATCTTCTGGGTCCATGATCGAGCAGCCGACGACGAGCGGAACGAGCGCGGCGATGCGCAGACGTCTCATACCCCTCCCTCCTGAGCGTGACGCACGCTACACCGCGCCGCATCGCCGGACAAGACGCCCCGCGGGCCGTACAGCGCGAACGGCAAGACTCCCCTTGTGAGCACGGCGCCCGCAACGTCGACCCTCGTGGTCCCCTCACATGCGGCGACGACGGCAATCACCAGGCTCAACGGCGAGCCGTGGCCCAACGCCACCCGCGACTGCTTGCCACAGGGACGAAATCGAAAGCCGAGCGTTCACCTATAGAGCAGACGTCCCGTGCCGTGCGCTGCGAAAGCTATCGCCCAAGAACCTCGTCATAGAGGTCCTCGTACGCGCGCGCCATGCGGTCGAGCCCGAACCGCTCCATCACCCGCGCCCGCCCGCGCAATCCCATCTCCGCGCGATCATCCCGCACTGCCACCGCCTCGAGCGCGCCGGCGAGGGTCTCCGGCGCTCCAGGCAGCACCAGCATCCCTGTCTCGCCGTCCACCACGATCTCCGGATTGCCCCCCACCCGCGTCGCGACGATAGGCAACCCCGCCGCCGCCGCCTCGATGAGCGTCAGCGAGATCCCCTCCGTCAATGACGCGAGCGCGAACACATCGAACGCCGGCAAGAGCTCCGCCACGTCCCCGCGCGTCCCCGTGAACGTCACCGCCCCGCCGAGCCCGAGCCGCGCCGACTGCACCTCGAGCGCAGGCCGCCGCGGGCCATCGCCGATCAGCGTCAGATGCGCGTCGGGCCGCGCCGCGCGGAGCCGCGCGAAGGCGTCGAGCAGCGTCGCGTGATCCTTCTCCGGTGACAGCCGCGCGACACACCCCACGTGGTAGCCCGACGCCGGCACCCCGAGCCGCGCCCGCGCCGCGCCCGCGTCGCCCGGCCGGAACACGTCCGTGTCCACGCCGTTCAAGATCGTCACGACCTTGGCCGGATCGACGTGCTCCACCTCGAGCGCGACAGCGCGCGCGTCGTCGCTCACCGCCACAACCCGGTCCGTGAGCGCCGCGGCCAGCCGGTTGACCAGCACCTTTCGCTTCTGCTTCGGGTAGTTGCGCCCGTGCTTCGTGTGGATGACGCGCGGCCCGCCGCCGCCGGGGAGCGCCGCCGCCCGCGCCAGGGCCGCCGCGAGCGCGCCATAGAGGTGCGGCCCCGGGTTGTGCGTGTGCACGAGCCCGATCCCCTCGCGGCGCAGCCACGCCGAGAGCCGCACCGGCAGCCCCGGGTCGAGGCCGGGCTTGCGCGAGAGCACCACGAGCGGCACGCCGAGCCGCGCCAGCTCCTCGGCCAGCGCGCCGGGCTCCTGGAGCGCGCACACCACCGGCGCGAACCGGTCGCGCGCCATCCTGTCGAGCAGCCGGAGCACCACCCGCTCGAGCCCACCCACGTTGAGCGACAGCACGACGTGGGCGACCTTCGCGGGCCGGCCCGGCGCGGCATACGGCGCCGGCCGGACCCCGGGCGCTCCGATCATGCCGCGGCCTCGCGGCCGAACTCGATCGGCACCTCGGTCATGGTGAAGCGGAACTTGCCGCCCGATGTGACCGGGATGTCGCTGACGAGCTGCACCCGGATGTCCGCCCGCTCCCCGAGGAACCGGCGCAGATCGCGCTCGATGGCCTGCGACGTCTCCGGCCCGTACCCCTCGCCAGGGATGATCTTGATCGTGATCGCCCGCGTCTTGTCCTGGTGGACCTGATACCGCTCCACCGTCGGGTTGTCCTTGAAGAAGTAGGGGAAGAACACGGACGAGAGGAGCTGGCCGTCCGTCCCGACGATCATGTCGAGCACCCGCCCCTCGACCGACGCGAGCAGCGGCAGCCCGCGACCGCACGAGCAGGCCTTGTCGGCCGCGACCACCACATCCTCGTTCTTGTAACGGATCAGCGGCATCGACCGGCACACGAGATCGCTCAGGATCACCTCGCCCGGCTCGCCGGGCCGCGCGTGCCGGCCGCCGCGCACCACCTCGAGGAAGACGTTCTCGATGTTGAGGTGCTTGCCCTCGTGGCGCTCACACTCCGCGCCGATCAGCATCATCTCCCTGCACCCATAGCGGTCGTAGACCGGCGCCTGGAACGCCCGCTCGATCACCTCGCGCTGGTGGGGGAAGAGCCGCTCCGCCGTCGCGATGATCCCCCTCGGCGTGGGCAGCCGGTGCCCCGTCTCGAGCGCATAGCGCGCCGTGTAGTAGAGAGGGCTCGTGTACCCCACAACGAGGTTCGGCTGGTAGCGCCGGATCTCGTCCACCACCCCCGCGAGCCGCTCCTCCGCCAGGTTCCACGCGCTGACCGTCTTCTTCCGGATCAGCGCCTCGTGCAGCGTGCGCTTCGCCTTCTTCCAGCGGGGCTCCAGGGTCGGAATCCCCCAGATGTACAGCTCCTTGTCCCCGATCCGGCCGCCAGCCCACGCGTCGGAGCGCAGGGCCGCGGCGCTTCTACACTCGTATGTCGTGTGATCGTAAAAGAAGCGCGCCGGCTCTCCGGTCGATCCGCCCGTACCGCTCCTGAAGAGCTTGCCGCGCCACCCATCAGCGATGAGCTCGCTGCCGTGCGCGCGGAGATCGGCTTTGGTCAACACCGGAAAGCGCGCGAGATCCTCGGGCGCGTGCACGTCCCTGACCCGCACCCCGTATTCGGCGAAGCGGCGCCGGTAGAAGGGCACGCTCTGCTCGGCAAAGCGGAGGGCCGCCAGCATCTTTCTCCAGTTGAGCTCCCTGAGCTCGCGCTCCGGACGCCACTGGGACCGCTCCAGCTCCCCCAGGTAGGCCAGCGTGGCTCTCCCTCGGAGTTTCGTCTCGTAAAACGGAAAGAGCACGTTCCGAAAGAGGGCTGAATACATGGCTGCTGAGGATTCTTTCGAACCTCGGCCACACAGTCAAGCAACCGCGGCCGGGTCGCCGCTTCCCCACGCACGCGCCACCCACGCCCCGCGCACGCCCCACCCACGCCCCACCCACACGTTGCACACGCTCCTCCACCCGCAGCCACGATTGGTTACCGCGGAGATGGCGTGAGTGAACTCCTCATGACAGCGGCTCAGCTCGACGCGCTCACCGGGGCGCGGTGACATACGCGCTGCGCGTCGCCCTCGCCCGCCGGCGCAGCCGGGCGAGCCAGCACACATGAGCTCTTCAGCTCTTCCGTCCGCAGCGCGGCCGCGACTCGCGGCCTCACTGCACGGTGGGCTCCGCTTCTTGCTGCCAGAGCGCCGCCAGCGCGAACGTCTTGGCGTTCTCCGGCACGGCCTGGCAAAAGCTCTGCCGCCGCGCCGGGTCCTGGATCCATTGCGCCCGCGCGACGAGCCGCTGCATCGCCACCGTGATCGCCTCGCGCGCCGCCTCGTGGTGGCCACAGGCGCGGAGCGACTCGGCATACACGAGCCGGATCTGCGCCTCGCCCTCCTCGGTCCCGCCGACCGACACGAGCAGACCGAGCCCGCGCCGGGCCGCCTCGAGCGCCTCCTCTGCCCGGCCCTGCTCGAGCAGCACCCGCGCGCGCACCGAGAGCGCGTGCGCCTGGAGCGTCGGCACGTGCGCCAGCATCGCCACGGCCGCGCCCGCCTCGTTGTCCGCCGCGTCGAGGTCGCCGAGCCGCGTCAGGATCGCCGCGAGGTACGCCCGCGACCGCGCCTCCTGCCGCCGGTTCGCCTGCGCCACGAAGGCGTCGATCGCCTCGGCCGTCGCCGCGCGCGCCGCGCCGAGATCGCCCTGCTGGATCCAGAGCAGGCCCTGGTTCTGCTTGGCGAACGCCGCCACGTTGTAGAGCCCGATCCGCCCCGCCTCCGCGAGCGCGTCGCGCAGCTCGGCCTCGGCGCGGCCGTACACCCCGAGCTGCAGCAGGCAGTGCGCCGCGTTCACGCGGCTCAGGCACGCGTTCCTGAGGTCGCCTGTCTGGAGGTAGGCGGGGATGCTCTGCTCCGTGCACGCGAGCGACGCCGCAGGGTCGCCGTAGCACAGCGCCCGCGACGCCCGGAGCGCGTGGATGCGCGCCGCCACCGCCGCGTCGCGCTCGGCGAGCGGCATCGCCACCCGCGCGAGCTCCTGCACGATCTCCTCCGCCGCGGCGTACTGGCCCCCGTGCAGGAGCGACCCCGCGATGCGCGCCAGCGCGCTCACGGAGGCGCCGGTCGCCTCCCCGACGTCGATCCACGAGCCGCGGTCCCCGCTGCCCGGGCCGGCCCCCCGGAGCTCCTCGACGAGATCCGCGAGCCGGTCGCCCATGCCGAGGCGCACGCGCATCGACGCGGCCTCCCCGGCCGCCGCGTACCAGAGCGCGCTCTTCCGGGGGAAGCCCCGCATCGCCATGACGGCGCACCGCTCGGCCTGGGACGCCTCGCCGAGCCACTTGTGCGCCTCGGCCTGGACGAGGCGCAGCGCCGCGAAGAACTCCCCGTCCACGTCGGCGCTCGCGGCCCCCTGCTCGGCGCGCTGGATCGCGGCGCGGAAGTCGTTCGCCCCGAGCGCCTGCTCCGCCGCGCGCCGGAACCAGACGACCGCGCGCTCGGCGTCGCCGCCGCGCTCGAAATGGTCCGCCAGCAGCGCCGCGTCGCGCTCGCCGGCCGCGTCCAGCCACTCGCCGGCGAGCAGGTGGCCGAGCGCGCGATCCTCGTCCGTGAGCGTCGCGTACGCCGCCTCGCGCACGAGCGCGTGCCGGAACGCGTACTCGTCCTCGCTCCGGAACTTGCCCTCGCCCCGCCGCGCGATGAGCTCGCGATCGACGAGCACCGCGAGCCAGCCGTCCACCTGGGGGGCGCGGCGCTCGCCGCCGAGCAGCGCCATCAGCCCCCCGCGCCAGAACTTCTGGCCGAACACGCTCGCGGCCCGGAGCACCCGGCGCGCCTCGCCGTCGAGCGACTCGAGGCGGGCCTGCACCATCGACAGCACCGTCTCGGGGAGCGCCTCGGTCCGGCCCGAGGCGGCGGCGCGGATGAGCTCTTCCAGGTAGAACGCGTTGCCGCCGGCCCGCTCGCACAGGCGCGCGCAGAGGTCGGGCGTCACGGCGTCGCCGAGCACCTCGCGCACGAGCCGCTCGCTCCCCCGCCGCCCGATCTCGCGCAGCCGGATCTCCTGGACGCCGCGCGAGACCCACACCTTGGGGAAGACGGTCTCGACCTCCGGCCGCGCCAGCGCGAGCACCATGAGCGGCTGGTCGCGGAGCGCGAGGGCCGCGTCGATGAGCTTCACCGTGGGCACGTCGCCCCACTGGAGATCCTCGAGCACGAGGAGCACCGGCTCGGCCCGGCACTCGGCGAGCACGAAGTCCTCGAAGGCGCGGCGGATCTGGTCGCCCATGAGCATCGGGTCGCTCCGCGCGGCGCGCAGCTCCACCCTGCCCTCGTCGGAGAAGCGGATCCGCGCCACCTCGCCGAGGAACTCGGTCACGCGGTCGAGGTCGGCGTCGCTCAGGTACCGGCCCACGCGGGCGCGGAGGCGCTGCTCGCGGACCTCCTGCGGCTCGCCGCCGGAGAGCCCGGCCTCGCGGCGGAGCATCTGGCGCAGCATCCCGAAGGGCGAGCCGGCGCTCATAGGGTCGGCGTGGCCGAGCCAGACCTGCACCCGGTCCTTGCGCTCCTCGACGCGGCGCAAGAACTCGTAGCGCAGCCGGCTCTTGCCGAGCCCCGCGGGCGCCGTGATGAGCACCGCGCGCGCGGTCGGCTCGGAGACGCACTCGTCGAGCACGGCGTCGAGGATGGCGAGCTCGTGGTCGCGCCCCACGAACGGCGTCGTGCGCCCGAGCAGCGTCCGCGCGGCCTCGACGAGGTCGCGCTCGGCGCGGAGCACGAGGCCGGTCGCGTCGCCGCCGACCTCGAAGCGGGCGTCGAGCAGGCCGGCCATCACCTCGTCGAGGCGGATCGACCCGCCTTCGGCGCGGTCGAGCAGCCGCACGGCGCGGTCGATGGTGGGCCCCATCGGGAGCCGGTCGTCGGCGGAGCCGCGGCCGGCGACGAGGGCCATCTGCACGCCGGGCAGGAGGTCCCGCACCTCGATCGCGCACCGCGCCGCGCGGGCGGCCTGGTCCGTGATGAGGCCGCGCCCCTCGAGCGTGATGAGCAGGAGCCCGTCGGCAAGCGTCTGCAAGGCCCCGCCGAAGCGCGACGCCACGCGCTTCACCTCGTCCTCCGGGACGGTGCGCGCGAGGGGCACCGTCATCGGGAGCGTCATCGGCATGGTGGGCCCCTGCCACGAGGGGGCCTCCGGCGCCCCCACGCGCGCGAGCATCAGGCACAGCGTGCGCCGCTCGCCGGTCGTGAGCGCGCTCGCGCGCCGGCTCGCGGGCGCGGGAGGGCTGCTCTTGATCTCGCCGACGCGGAGCAGCTCGAGCGCCACGGCGGCGCCGTTCGCGGGCCGGTCCGCCGGGGGCTTGGCGAGCATGCGCGCGACGGCCATGTCGACGTTCTCGGGGACGTCGGCGCGCAGGTCGCGGAGGCGCGGCGCCTCGTCGAGCACGACGCGGAGGAGGGCGGTGTGGATGTCGTCGCCGATGAACGGCGGGCGCCCGGTGAGGCAGTGGAACAGGACGCAGCCGAGCGCGAACACGTCGGCCTGGGTGCCGACGTCGCGCTCGCCGCGCGCCTGCTCCGGCGCCATGTAGAACGGCGTGCCCATGACGACGCCGGTCATCGTGAGGGGCGCGAGCGACGTGAGGCGGGCGATGCCGAAGTCGAGGAGCTTGACCTGCTCGACCGACTTGTCGACGAGGTACAGGTTGCTCGGCTTGAGGTCGCGGTGGACGACGTTGTTGCGGTGCGCCTCGGCGAGCGCCTCGGCGATCCGGAGGCCGAGCGTGACGCTCTCGGCGATGGTGAGCCCGCGCCGGCGCAGCCGGTCGCCGAGGCTCTCGCCCTCCAGCCACTCGAGCGCGAGCCAGGGCTCGCCGCTCTCGGTGGCGCCCTGCGCGATGTACCGGACGATGCCGGGGTGCCGCAGCTCGGCGAGCACCTGCGCCTCGCGCGCGAAGCGCTCGCCGTGCTCGAGGCCGCGGCCCGACATGACCTTGAGCGCCGCCGTCTCGCCGGTGTGCCGGTCGAGAGCGCGGTAGACGGAGCCCATCCCGCCCGACCCGGCGAGGCGCTCGATCAAGAAGCGGTCGGCGACGATGTCCCCGGGTTTCATCGGGACGGCGAGTATCACACGGAGCCCCATGGGCGAGGCCAGATCCCGGCGACTCCCGGCGACGAACCCGCGGCAGGGCGCCTGCGAGCCGGCTCACTCCCCACGGCCAAGGTGTGATAGGGTGCGCATTATGTCTGCGATAGTCCTGCCCTCCGTCGAGCTGCTTGCGCCGTACGAGACAGGGAAGCCTCTCGACGAGCTCGCGCGCGAGCTCGGCGTGACGGACGCCGTGAAGCTCGCCTCGAACGAGAATCCGCTCGGCCCGAGCCCGCGCGCCCTCGAGGCGGCGCGCCAGGCGCTCGCGAACGTGCACCTCTACCCGGACGGGGCGGCCTACCGGCTGCGCGAGCGGCTCGCGGCGGTCCACGGCGTCACGATGGAGGAGATCGTCCAGGGAAACGGCTCGAACGAGCTCCTCGATCTCATCGTGCACACCTTCGCGACGCCCGGGTCGCACATCGTGTTCGCCGACCCGGCCTTCGTTGTCTACAAGCTCGCCTCGCTCGCCTACGGCGTCCCGTTCACGGCCGTACCGCTGCGCGACCTGCGGCACGACCTCGAGGCCATGACCGCGGCCGTCACGCCGAAGACGCGCCTCCTGTTCATCGCGAACCCGAACAACCCGACGGGCACGCACGTCGGCCGCGCCGCGGTCGAGCGCCTGCTCAGGGAGGTCCCGCCCGAGGTGATCGTGGTCATGGACGAGGCGTACATCGAGTACACGGACGCGCCGGATTTCCCGGACTCCCTGCGCCTCCGCGGGCTCCGTGAGCGGCTGCTCGTGCTCCGCACCTTCTCGAAGATCTACGGCCTTGCGGGCTTCCGCGTCGGCTACGCCGTGGGCCCGGCCCAGCTCATCGACTACATCAACCGGGTGCGCGCCCCGTTCAACGTGAGCGCGCTGGCGCAGGCGGCCGCCGTCGCGGCGCTCGACGACGCCGAGCACATCGAGAAGAGCCGCGCGCTGAACCTCCGCGAGCGCGACCGGCTCACGCGCGAGCTCACGCGGCTCGGGCTGTCGGTGGCGCCGAGCCAGGCGAACTTCGTGCTCGTGGACGTCGGGCGGCCGGCGCGCCCCGTGTACGACGCCCTGCTCCGGAAGGGCGTCATCGTGAGGCCCTTCGGGAACCTGCCGACGAGCCTGCGGGTCACCATCGGCACCGAGCGCGAGAACCAGCGATTCCTCGACAGCCTGTCCGACGTGCTGGCCTGACCCGGCGAGTGGCGCGCTACCAGCGCTTCGCCTCCGGCGGCGCGCAGCGCACTGCAGCGCGCAGCATGCCGCCGAGGCGCAGCGGCACGAGCGTGACGAGCCCGCGCTCCTCCGCAGCGCCGGGGCGCGCCGAGGGGTTCTCGTAGACGTGCAGGAAGTCGCAGCCGCCCGCCGGCTCGGCCGCCGTCTGCCCGACCTCGAAGACGAACGGGCCACCTCGATCGTTCGCCTCCAGGTCGAACGAGGAGGCGAGCCTGGACATGAGCTCGTCCGCGCCCTCCGGCGGGCTCGTGCGCGCGATGTCGACGAAGCGCGAGAACAGCGCATAGCTCGACGGGTGAGCCACCGAGCACAGGCAAAACACGGGTCGACCCGGGTGGGCGAGCATGTACCGGATCAGGCGCAAAAGGACGTGGCGGAGGACGTCATCGTCGCCGGCGTGCTCGCCGAGCGCCCCGGACTCGCCACGGAAGATCGCGATCTGCGGGCCGGAAGGCTCCGGATCCATGATCTGAACCGCGAAGTAGCCGGTGATCTGGCTGTCAGCGCCCCTGTGGACCACGACGGCGCCGTGCTCCGCGCCAGCGTCGATGACGTGGGTGGCGAAGCTCTTCTCCCTCTGCGCGCCCTCGAAGATCACGCGGCGTAAGCCATAGAGCTCGTCGATGAGCTGCTGTCTCTGATCCCAGGACATCTCACGTGGAACAAAAACCTCGACGGAGGTCTGGTCTTTCATCGAATCCTCCATGCCTGCCCATCCCGTCGCCGACCTCGGCCGCGGGACGGCGGTCCGCCGGGCGCCGTCAGCGTCGCAGCGTCGTTCATGCTGTCGGCGCCAGCGGCATCGGCGCCATCACATCTAGCAATGGTGGTGCCACGGTGCGAGGAGCGGCGATGACGCCGCGGTCCTCCCCTCATCGTCGGCCGTGCGCCACGCACGACGCGCCAGCCCGGCCCAGACGAGCTCCTCGGCGCGGCGGCGCGGCGGCGCGGCGGCGCGGCGGCGCGGCGGCGCGGCGGCGCGGCGGCGCGGCGGCGCGGCGAACCTGACGGTCCATCGCGGCGCGTCCGCTTGTATCGCCGGACCGCACAGCAGGACGGGTGAGGCCGGCGTGCATCAGCTCCGCAGGCATCAGGAACGCTGGAGGACCGCGCGACCGAGCCATCCATGCAACGAGACGCTCGCGGCGCGCCGCCCTCAGCGCCTCGTGACATGCGGCCGCGAGCGCGATTGCCCGCTGGCAAGCGGTGCTTTACGGTCGCGCTCAATGAACCGCATGCGTCGAGCCCGCCTCTCCCGCCTTCCCTTCGTGCTCGCGCTTGCCTGCGGAGCCCTCCTCGCCTGCGCCGCATGCTCCGGCAGCGGCGGCGCGCCGGGCAAGGCGCCGGCCAGAGCGCAGGGCGAGGCGCCCGCGCCCGCGCCGCAGGGCGAGACGCCCATCGCGCCGACCCAGGCCTCGCCCGGGCCCGCAGCGCCCTCGATCGACTTCCTGGGCAAGCGGCCGGCCACCTCGCTGCTCTCGGGTCGCCTCGCGGTGCGGCTGCCCGAGGGGGCGCGGATCGAGGCGCGCGCGCGCTCGGTCATGGCCGCGGCGGAGCCGGACGAGGACGAGACCCGCGTGGTGCTCGACGCCGGCGACGAGCGCTTCGTGATCATGGCCTACGAGCTCTTCGCGCTCGGCGGAAAGGATCCTGAGGGCGGCGTGCGCGCCGCGGCGGCCACGGACTTCCCCGGGGGCGGCGCCACGGTGGAGCCGCTCGGCGTGTCCGACGAGCAACTCAAGGCCTGGGCCGTGTTCCCCAAGAGCGCGGATCGCGGCAGCGTCGCCATCCCGGTGCTCGTCCTGTACGTCCTGCACCCGGACGGCTTCGCGCAGATGCTCGCCTTCTACGTCAATCCGCCAGCCGCGAAGGACGCGGCGGGCTGCAGCGCGCTCGCGGCCGGCGCGGGCGCGCTGCCGGCGGCGCCCGGCGAGCTGCCCCGATGCACGGCCTTCGCGCGCGCGATCGCCGCCACCGTGAGCGCGGGGCCGCGGCGCCTCGACGCGAGCGGAGGAGAGCGCACCCTCAAGGGACAGGGCAGCGAGGACAGCTTCCTCGTGAAGGTCCCGGCAGGCGCGAGCACCACCGCGCAGCGCGGCCCGGACTTCACGGTGCACCGCCTGCGATTGCCCGTGGAGCTCGGCGCGCCGCAGTCCGCGATAGGCATCTATGTCGGTGGTCACCCGTCGTTCCAGTACAACCAGAACGAGGCGAAGGTGACCCCCACGCCCAGGCCAGGCAAGGTGTTCGGAAAGGCGATGAGCTGGCAAGTCTGGCCCATGAGCCCCACGCGCGTCATGGCGGAGGCGATCCTGCCGCACCCGAAGATCAAGGGCCTGACGGTTCACCTCTTCGCCGGCGCCGCGGACGACAAGGCGCTCGCGCCGCTGCTCGACATCGCCGCCTCGCTGCGGGTGCCCTGACGGCCCGGGGCGCCGCCGAGGCGCGGACCTGGCGTGAATCGGATGGGCAGGCGGGTCGGGCCGTGCACGTGGATCGCTCGGCGCGGCTCCCACGGCGCGTCGCTCAGGAGCTCGAGGCCACCGAGCCGCGCGACCAGATCGGAGAGCGCGACCTTCGCCTCGAGGCGCGAGAGCGGCGCCCCGATGCAGAAGTGGATGCCGTGCCCGAACGCGATGTGCGGGTTGGGATCCCGCCCGATATCGAAGCGGCCAGGGTCGCGGAATGGCTCCGGATCTCGGTTCGCGGCGCCGATCATCGCCAGCACCGCCTTGCCGGCCGGGATGACCTTTCCGTGCACCGGGACATCGCGCCTCGTCACGCGGAACATCGCCTGGACCGGCGAGCGGTAGCGCAGGACCTCCTCGATCGCGGAGGGCAGTAGATCGGGCGCGGCCCGGAGGCGGGCGAGCTCGTCCGGGTTCTCGAGGAAACACAGCATCGCATTGCCGATCAGGTTCGTTGTCGTCTCGTGGCCTGCCACGAGGAGGAGCTGGAAGAAGCCCAGGATCTCGTCCTCGTTCAACCGCTCTCCGTCCACCTCGGCCTCGACGAGCCTGGTCAGGAGATCATCCTCCGGCGCCGCCCGCCGTTGCTCGATGAGGCCTCTCAGGTAGGCCTGCATCTCGGCCGTCACCGCGGTGAACTCGACGAGCGCCCGGGCCGCCTCCTCGCTGCCGGAGACCGTATAGCTGAGGTCCAGGATCGCGTCGCTCCAGCGCTTGAACCGCGGCTGGTCGGCAATCGGGGCGCCGAGCATCTCGGCGATCACCAGGAGGGGAAGCGGGACCGTGTAGTCCTCGGCGAGGTCCATCTGGCCGCTCTCGATCGTCCGGTCCAGGAGCTCGCGCGACAGCCGGCGGATGCGCGGCTCGAGCCCCGCGACCGCGCGCGGGGTGAAGGCCCGCATGACGATCGCGCGCAGCTTGGTGTGGCGCGGAGGGTCCGAGAAGATGAGCCACTCGGCGGTCCTGGTGCCCGGCGGCGACACGACCGAGCTGAACGCCTCGTGATCGTGGAGCGCCCGCTTCACGCCCTCGTAATCGAAGATCATCCACGCGTCGGACGGCGGGTAGTGGAGCACGGGAGAGCGGCTCCGGAGCTGGTCGTACACGGGGTAAGGGTTGCGGCGCATCTCTTCCGAGAACAGGTTCATCGCTCACGACCTCCAGCGGAGGCCAGGGTAGGATCAGGGGTCGTGGGCCGCTTGAACGAATCCCGGATCGGCGCCGTGATCGCGGACGCCTTCGCGGTGCGCGCCTCGACGGCGATGAGGTCGACGCTCCACGCCGAGCACGGCGCGGCGATCCTGGTGGGGATCGAGCGCGAGGTGACCGTGACCGAGCCGGGCGGCGCGGTCGTGCGCGGGCGCGCCGTCGTGGTGCCCCCCGACCTGTGGCACGCCGCCACGAGCCCCGGACCGACGCTCGGGTTCCTGTACGACCCGCAGGAGGTGCCGCACGTGGCGGGTCATGCGCGCCTGCGCGGCGGCCCCTGTCCGCTCGAAGGCCGGCTCCTATCGCGCCTCGACGGGGCCGTGGCGGCGCACCGAGCGTCCCTGTCGCGCCCCGACGTGCTCGACGGCCTCGCGCGCGAGGTCGCGTCCTGGTTCGCGAGGGAGTCGCCGCGCCGCGCCCTGGATGGGCGGGTCGCCCGCGTCCTGGAGGCGCTGCGCGAGCCGGCCGCGGACCGGCGCCTCGCGGTCTCGCGCGCCGGCATCTCCGAGGCGCACCTGCAGGCGCTGTTCGTGCGCGACGTGGGGCTGCCCATCCGCACCTTCCAGCTCTGGCGCCGGCTGCTCTTCGCGCTCGGGGCGTTCGCGCGCCTCGACGCCACGGGCGCCGCCCACGCCGCGGGCTTCGCCGACCTCGCGCACTTCTCGCGGACCTGCCGCCGCATGCTCGGCTACTCCCCGAGCGAGCTGCGCAGCGGGCTGATGGAATAGCCCTCACCGCGCTTCACCGGCGAGCTACCGCCGGCGGCCGCCGCGATTGACGTGGAGCTGCCCAGCCGGCAGCGTGTCGGCCTCTCGAGGAGATGACTCATGACGATGGATATCGCCGCGCTGCGCCGCGACACCCCGGCCTGCGCCGGCGTCCTGCACTTCAACAACGCCGGTTCCTCGCTGCCTCCCGCCGTGGTCGTCGACACGGTGGTCGAGCACCTGCGCCGCGAGGCGACCGTCGGCGGCTACGAGGCCGAGGAGGAGGCGGGCGCGCGGCTAGAGGCGGTCTACGGCTCGATCGCCCGGCTGATCGGCGCAGCGCCCGACGAGATCGCGCTTGTCGAGAACGCCACGCGCGCCTGGGACATGGCGTTCTACTCCCTCCGCTTCGGCCCGGGGGATCGCATCCTGACCGCGCGGACCGAGTACGCCTCGAACTACATCGCGTTCCTGCAGGTCGCGCGGCGCACCGGCGCGGAGATCGTCCCGATCCCGAGCGACGAGCGCGGCGCGGTGTCGCTGCCCGCGCTCGATCGCCTGATCGACGAGCGGGTCAAGCTGATCGCCATCACCCACGTCCCCACGAACGGCGGGCTGATCAACCCGGCGGAGGAGATAGGCCGCCGCGCCCGGTCGGCGGGCGTGCCCTTCCTGCTCGATGCGTGCCAGTCGGTGGGGCAGCTGCCGCTCGACGTCGAGGCGATCGGCTGCGATCTCCTGTCGGCGACGGGGCGCAAGTACCTGCGCGGGCCGCGCGGCACCGGCTTTCTCTATGTCCGGCGCGCGCTGCTCGACCGGCTGGAGCCGCCGTTCCTCGATCTCCACGCGGCCCGCTGGACGGCGCCGGACCGCTACGAGCTGCGGCCCGACGCCCGGCGGTTCGAGAACTGGGAGAGCTACATCGCCGGCCGGCTCGGGCTCGGCGCGGCCGCGGAGTATGCGCTCCGGCTGGGTCTGCCGGCGATCCGCGACCGGGTAGGCGCGCTGGCCGAGCGCCTGCGCGCCCGGCTCTCCGAGATCCCTGGGGTCACCGTGCGCGACCTCGGCGAGCGGCGCTGCGGCATCGTGACCTTCACCCGGGCAGGCGAGGACGCCGCGGCCATCAAGGCGCGGCTCGGCGCTCAGGCGATCCACGTCAGCGTGTCGACCGCCGCCGGGACGCTGCTCGACTTCGAGGATCGCGGGATTCCCGATCTGGTGCGCGCCTCGGTCCATTATTACAACGACGAATCCGAGGTCGACCGCTTCGTCGCCGCGCTCACCGAGGCCTAGAACAACGATCACGTTGTTCTAGCGAGAAATGAACCGCCAAGACGCCATAAGACGCCAAGACGCCATAAAATAAAACAAATATCTTGGCGTCTTTTGGCGTCTTGGTGGTTCGAAATTCTGCGCATTTCGGGCAGTTTCAGCCCGTTTGTCGCCACGCTCTAATGGATGTGCAGCGACGGAGGTAGCGCCTCGTTCAGCCGGGCGACGTCGCGCGCCACCTCGCGGCGGCGCGCCTCCTGGTCCGCCTGCGACGGGAACGGGATCGCGGCGAACGCCGCAATCGCGGCCTCGGCCACGCGCGCCGCGCCCTCGGGGCCGAGGAGGCCGCGCTCGAGGGCCGTGAGCGCGGCGCCGATGTACGTATCGAACAGGTGAACGCCCGAGGTCGCGAGCTCCCTCCGCGTGAGATCGGGTGTCGCGACCACGTCGTGGATGAAGACCGCTCTCACCGCCTCCGAGGCGAGCTCGAGCATGCGCTGGCCGAAGTGGATATCGCCCTGCCCGCTGTCGCCGACGAAGACGAAATCGTACTCCGGGTACAGCCGCCGGTACTCGAGGAAGTTCTCGAGCTTCTTCTCCGCGATCGTGCGGTTGCCGATGAGGCGGGTGAACGAGCCCGTGAGCACGTTGGCGGTGAGCTGACCGCGCTCGGCGAGCGCCTTGATCGTCGCGTCCTCGACGAGGCCGAGGCGATCGCCGGGGCGGGCGGTGACGAACGTCAGATCGCCGGCCCGCCCGGGCGTGGGGCCAGGGCCGCGGTCGAGCTCCGCATAGAACTGCAGGACGCCGGGATAGACGGTCTTCTTCGGGTACCGGGCGTCCTTCCAGTTCGCATAGAACGTGTCGTCGATATCGGAGAGGATCTTCACCTCGCGCACCGACACGGAACCTGAAGCAGAGAGAGCGTCAGACGCCGAGACCGCCTCCCGCGCGACGTGCGCGAGGAGCTCCTCGCGCAGCGCATCATCGTCGATATCGTGGTAGAAGAGCTGGTGAAGGTCGCGGTAGCCACCCCGGCCGTCGAGCGCGTTCTTGAGCCGCGTGACATCCGCGCCGCGCGTGCCGAGCCAGAGGCGGCGCAGCGCCTGCTCGTCGAGGCTGCCCGTGCGGCCGCGCTGCAGCGCCGAGGCGAGCGCCGCGCGCGCCGGGATCCCGAGATCACCGAGGCGCTCGGCGGTCAGGAGCTCGAGCAGCGCCGTGCGGTTGTCGGGGCCGATGAGGCGATCGTCGATGTCTCCGAGCAGGGCGGGCAGATCGAGCTGGAGGAGCAGCTGGTCGAGCTCGATGGCGGTCGATCCCGCGAGGATCTCCAGGATCCGCCGCTCGTCGTCCCGATCGGTGTGGGAGGCCATGCGCCGCCGGATCTCGTCGAGCTTCCACAGCACCGACGGGATGGGCGCGTCGGGAGAGGTGTCGATCGTCATGGGGTCCTGACAACGTAACCGATCCGTCGGGCGCTGGTAGGAGCCCGCCGCCGCTTGACGAAGAACACGGCTGACAGGCGGTCCGAGCTTCTGCTCTTTCAGACGGGTTCAGCCTGCTGACCGCTGGTGTCCCGGGTGGCGGAGGGCGTGCGCGATGCCGCTTTGCAGGGTGCCCAGCGTGGTGATACCGGACAGATCCGCGCCGAGGGTGATCAGCGTCTGCGCCACCTCCGGGCGCACGCCGGTGAGCACCACGCGCGTGCCGAGCAGCTGGGCGGCGCGCGCGGTCCGCGTCAGGGCATCGGCGACGTGCTCGTCGACAGCGCGCACGCCGGTGACGTCCAGGATCGCGGTGTGTGCGCTCTGATTGCTGATCCCGGACAGCAGCGTCTCCATGATCTGCGCTGCGCGCGCGCTGTCGATCGTCCCTACGAGCGGCATCGCCACCACCCGGTCGGCGATCGGGATGAGCGGCGTGGACAGCTCCCGGAGGGCGGCCTGCTGGGCGACGATGATCTTCTCCTGCAGCGCGGCCCGCTCGGCCTCCGCGTGCCTGAGCGAGGTGATGTTGGTGACGACGCCGCCGAGCCCGACCGGCTCGCCGCGTCCGTCGAGGATCGGGAACTTGACGGTGGAGAAATGAATGCTCGTGTCGCCGAGCAGCAGGCTCTCTTCGTACTGCATCGCCTTCCCCCCGGCCATCACGTGGCGCTCTCTCGCCAAGAGGTCCTCGATGGCCTCGGGGGCCAGGGGGCTCAACTCGACTTCATCCTTGCCGATGACCTCGAACACGTGCCGCTGGAGGACCTCGGCGTGAGCTCGGTTGACGAAGACATAGCGCCCTTCGGTGTCCTTGACGAAGATGGAATTGCGCGAGTGGTCCAGCAGCTGAAGGAGCAGCTGGAGCCGCCCGAGCAGCACGTGCTCCCTCCACGGCGGGTCGCTGGCGTCCTCCACGATCGCCGCGATCTCACGCGCGCCGCCGCGGTCGTCGCGCAGCACCGCGTGGGTCCACCGGAAGAGGCGCGCCTGCCCGTCTTTCGTCGTGCCCTCGCTCGTGGCCGAGGCGAACCGGTTCTCCGTCCAGTCGAGCAGGCGCGCACGCACCGCGTCCGGGGACACGGGATCTGCGCCCACGAGCTCGGAGAGCCTGCGCCCGACGGCCTCGCCCTCGCTCCAGCCGAAAACACGCTCGGCGCCATCGTTCCAGCGCGTCACCGTGCCATCGGGGCTCCAGTGGATCAGCGCCGGCGCCGGCGTGAGCAGCCACGCGAGCGCTCCGAAGGCCGCGTGAGCGTCCGCGCCCGCCGCGCCGGCCTGCGCCGCTCCCTCGGCCGCGCCGCCGCTCGACCGCTCCGCCAGCGCGCTCTCCAGCTCCTCGACGCGCGCGTGCAGCGCTGCGATCTCTGCCCTTAGCCGCTCGATCTCCCCCAGCTCCTCATCCGCCATTGGCCGGACGGTATCCACAGCGTGCTCGGGGTTGCAAGATGGACATCCCCGAAGAGTACGCAAGATCCGTAGGCCGGCACACTACGATGCTGCCCCTCACGAAATTCCCTATTCGACAGGATGGGCGCAGGCTGCACGGCTCCCACCGTGCATGGGCTCGTGCCGCCGTCGGCCGCATCGTCCTCCCCTCGCGCGCTATCGTCCTCCCCTCGCGCGCTATCGTCCTCCCCTCGCGCGCTATCGTCCTCCCCTCGCGCGCTGCAGAGCGGCGGTCTCCCGCACAGGAGACGGGCCCAGATCGGCGTTTTCGGCGCGGAAGCGCACTCTCGTGCGCTGAGCACCGAAAACGCCGAGGTGGGCCCATATCCGAAGCGGGTGACCGCCGCTCTAGCTGAGCACCGAAAACGCCGAGGTGGGCCCGTATCCGAAGCGGGTGACCGCCGCTCTAGCTGAGCACCGAAAACGCCGAGGTGGGCCCGTATCCGAAGCGGGTGACCGCCGCTCTAGAATTTACTCAGGAAGGACCAGACTTCCTGGGGCATCCACGACATGTTCTGCCCGGCGTCGTTCGGCGATGGAGTATGGCCGCCGTCGTAATCACACCAGCGGGTGGGATTCCCCTCGGAGCAGCCCTTGTAGTCCGAGCAGGCGTGGCCGCCTCTGGGCGCCTTGGCCAGGGACTCCACCGTGCATCCATTTTGCTTGGCGAAGAAATCGCTGTTGGAGGTCTGTCCGGCCCCGCCGCTCTCCTGCTGGCCGAGCGAAGACATGAAGGGGACCGGCTGGCAGCTCGCGGGCCGGGGGAGACCGCCGCCGGAGTGGACCACCGCGGCGCGGTAAACGTCCGGACGCGCGCAGGCCAGCGTCCACACCATGGCACCTCCCTGGCTGAAGCCTTCGAGCTCGATGCGCGAGGTGTCGATGCAGAGATCGCCTGTGACCTGCTTGAGGATGTCGTCGACGAAGGTCACATCGTCGCCGGCCGACCAGATCCCGCCGACGGCGTCGGGCGCGATGAAGATGGTGCTCCCCTCGGAGAGGGACCAGAGCCCGAAGTACGAGGGCGCAACCTGGCCGCTGTTGCCCGTGGCCCCGTGGAAGGAGAGGATGAGCCGGTACGGGTGGTCGTTGTCGTAATCGTCGGGGACGCGCAGGGCGTATTTGCGGCTCTTCCCGCCGCTCTGCACGGAGCCAGCGCCGTTCTGGAGCGTGCGCGTCTTGCCGCAGCCGGCGGACTTCATCGCGTCACCCCCGCCTCCGCTGCCGCCGGCTCCAGCTGTGCCGGCACCGCCCGCGCCGCCGGCCCCGGCTGTGCCGGCACCGCCCGCGCCGCCGGCGCCACCCGAGTCGGCTCCACCCGAGCCCGCTCCACCCGAGTCCGCTCCACCCGAGCCCGCGGTCGCCCCGTTGCTGCTGGAGGTATTGCCGCTGCTCGTGCTACCGGAAGCCGCGCCACCGCCGGAGCCGCTCGCGGAGGTCTCACCGGCGGCTGATCCGCCGCCATCGGCGTCGTCGCTACAGCCGACGCTAAGCGCGGCGCAGAGGCCCAAGGCGCCCCAGATCGGCCGCAGCCAACGCGAGTGACGGTTCATGCAATCGGATCTCACGGAGCCAACAATGGACGACATGGGTGCTCTCCTCGGTTGGCATCCAACCCAAGGGGTTTTACAA
The DNA here is from genome assembly GCF_051521375.1 of Sorangium sp. So ce693. Classification (NCBI taxonomy): domain Bacteria; kingdom Pseudomonadati; phylum Myxococcota; order Polyangiales; family Polyangiaceae; genus Sorangium; species Sorangium sp. So ce693. The sequence goes on along the minus strand of NZ_CP150347.1, from coordinate 12,768,750 downwards.
GGCAGGCGCGGCGCGGACGGGCGTCTTTCTCAGCGCGAGGTCATTCCCAGTTCTTGCGCTGGGGATTCACCCAGGGCGAGGTGCACATCACGCAATCATCACCGTAGAAATAGTGCTTCCCACCGGTGTCATTGTAGATCCAGTAACGCAGCCAAGCCACGATCGCCGGCCGCTGGACGCCTCCCACGTCGCGCGTGATGTACCCGTGATCCGCGCCCATCACCGTCGCCAGGAACGTCTGGGTCTGGGACATGTCGTACGTCTTTTGCTGCATCGGAAGCCCGACCGTGTCCTGCGTTCCGCTGGTCTGCAGCATGGGCCCGTGCAGGGCCGCTGTCGCGACGTGGCCGTGGATGGAGACGACGGTGGCCACGGCCTCATGGCCGCCGAGCTCCACGGCGGCGGTACCGCCGACCGAGTAGCCCATGGAAACGGCATGGCGCACGTCGATCTTGCCCTCGTAGATGCTGCCCGCCTTGCTGTTTTGCGCGATGATCCAGTCGAGCCCCTCGCGCATGGCCGCGAGGTTGTTCGGGGCGTTGGGGCCGCCCGTGAGGAGGTTGGCGCCGACCACCACGAAGCCGTGAGAAGCGAAGTTCGACAGGAGAGCCGTGTAGGCGGTCACCTGCGTATTGATCCCGGGGCCAAAGCTGATCGGCGCATGCAAGAAGCCGTTCTCACCCAGGCGTTCGGGCCTGAAGATCGTGTGGTTTCCGCTGGGCCCCGCGTTCCGCTCCACGGTCGTCGCGAACGGCCCCTCGGCAGAGTAATCCGTGATCGGCGGGAGCGGCGAGCCGCCGGCTCCGCCCGCTCCGGCGCCTCCGTCACCTGCCCCGCCCGTGCCGCCGTCACCTGCTCCGCCCGCGCCCGCTCCGCCCATTCCACCGTCGCTCACGTCGGCGCCGCCGCTGCCGCTGGCAGCGCCACCCGACCCAGCGGTCACGCTGGCCGACGCCCCGCTGGCGGCTGACACGCTCGCGCTGCCCGCGCCCGCGGCTTGCGCCGCGCCGCCGCTCTCTTCGCCGCACGCCAGCATCGCGACGCTCGAGAGCAAGCAGAAGACATGGAAGTGCCTGACGGCTTTCTTTTCGTGGTACACGATGCCCCTCTGGTTGCGTCACGCCAGCGCGAAGCGCTCGCTTCAGGCCGATAAGGATGAAATTGGCAGACTGGTGATCGCCAGACGTTCCGAACCTGGAGCGCGCCCTGATGTCGTCCCCAGCCGAGCCCAACTCCTGCGCTTTTCCCCCCGCGTGCGCCTCGTCTGGAACATTGGCGCGACCGTGGATGGTGAACGCGCAGGAGGACGCGGGGCCCGATGCGCGTGATGGCCTACCCAGGGCAAGGCAGAAGAAGTTCTGGAGCGATCAATGTGAACGCTCACACAGCCGGCGTCAATCACAAACTGGCGCGCGGCGGCTCCGCGGACGGCGCTGCTTGGCCAGCTCTTCGATGGCCGCGGCGAGCTCCGCGGGGGGCAGCGCGTCGGCGGCGCGCCACGGCGGCATGCGCAGCGGCGAGGTCGCGGGCTCCTGCAAGCGAAACGTGGCGCCGCCGCTCGTGGCTCCTGCCGCCGGCATCGGGGCTGCGCCGCCGCTGCCCGTCACCACGGATGGGGTGTCGCCCGAGCCACCGCCGTCATTTCCTTCCGGTGAGCCGAGGTCCCCGCCGGAACACGCCACGCCGCGAGCAAGGCGGCGAATGAAGGAAAGTCGAGCCAGCGTAGTCCCATCCTCGTCGAACGCATGCCTGACCTCTTCTGTAGCGTGTGGGTCATGATAGGTGGCCAATTCGACGGAAGGTGGAGTCGACGGCCCCCACCGCGATCGCGCGGACACACGGGCACACGAACGCGCGATGCGCCCCCGTTGATGAATCGGGTAAGCCTGGGTAGCCTGTGAGCGTTCACATTTGGAATGTCAAGCGCGATCGGCCGCACGCGTTCTGACGCGATCCGGCGGCTCGACCCCGCAGTCTGTGGCGCGAAGGCGGCCCCTTCGTGGTCGAGGCCGAGCAGGTTCTACCGCCCAGGTCCACCAGAACCGACGAGAGCCGACGAGCTCGCACGAGAGCTCGCGCGGGCCCCGCGGCCGGCCGCCGCTGCGCCCTGCTCGAGATCGAGGATCGCTGGTTTTCGATTGACGCTATAAATGTGAACGCTCACATTGACTGGCCGGGTGCCGGACTTCCGAACGGTACAGCTTGGCGTGGTGGTGCTCACCGTCGCCATGGTCGTCGTGCTGGATAGGCTGATGAGGAGGTGCTCGACATGGACTACGCTCGTTCGAAGCTGATTGCTGGTCTTGTACTTTCGGCATGGCTCGGGGCTTGCGGCGGTGGTGAGGAGAAGCCGGACACGGCGGCCTCGGGCCCAGGAACGTCGTCATCGAGCTCCAGCAATAGCTCGAGCAGCAGCGGCGCAGGCGGCAGCGGTGGTGAGGGCGTCAGCAGTGGCACGGTGGGCAGCGGCGGCGCGACGGGCAGCGGCGGCGCGGATGGCGGCGGCGGCGCAGGCGGCAGCGGCGGCGCGGATGGCGGCGGCGGCGCAGGCAGCACGCCGCCCCCGACAGAGTTCGACAACCCCATCATCAAGTACGATGCGCCAGATCCGACCAGCGGCCCCGGAGACCACATCTTTACCGCGGACGGCGCCGCCATGGTCTGGAACAACAAGGTCTACCTCTATACCGGCCATGACGAGCAGGCCGAGGGTGCAGAGGGCTACCGCATGTTCGACTGGCGGCTCTGGACATCGTCCGACATGATCCACTGGGAGAACAAGGGCGCGGTGATTCGCTATAATGTGTTCTCCTGGGCTCAGGGCAGCGACTCGACGGGCAACGCCAATGCCGCTCAGGTGGTCGAACGCGACGACGAGGACGGCAACCCGAAGTTCTACTTCTACGCGCCGGTGCAGGGCGGGCAGTCGGCTTATGGGATCTCGATCGGCGTCGCGGTCGCGGACAAGCCGGAAGGGCCGTTCAAGGACGCACGGGGGATCCCGCTCGTCTTCCTGGCCGACACCGACGGCACGGCGGACCATTCGTGGCGAAACCTCGATCCGACGGTGTTCGTCGACGACGACGGCCGGGCCTACATGTACTGGGGGAATGGGGTCTTGTACTGGGTCGAGCTCGAGGCCGACATGATCCACCTGAAGGGGGAGACCTACACGACCGACGGCAGCGGGAAGATGCAGAACCGCAGCATCGGCGGCGCCCAGATTCACGTGCTCAAGAACATCCCCAGCTACACCGAGGCGCCTTATCTGTCCAAGCACGGCGGCCTCTATTATTTGACCTACGCTTCGGGGTTCCCGGAGAGCATCTCCTACGCGACCAGCACGTCGCCGGAGGGGCCGTGGCAACATCGGGGCGTCATCCTGGATCCGGTGCCGAACAGCAGCACCATTCACCAGTCGCTCTTCGAGTTCAAAGGGGCCAGCTACCTCACGTACCACGACGCCGCGCTGCCGACCGGCGGCAGCTACCGGAGATCCACCTGCGTCGATCGCGCCTACTACAACGACGACGGGACGATCCGAAAGATCGTCCCGACACACAGGTGATTCGCACGGCACGAGCCGTCTCTGACGATCCTGGAATAGCCCTCATCCCCGTGAGAGCCTATCCGAAGCGCCGCTCCGGCTTGTGCATCCGCGCGCTCCACAGCAGCGCCGCCGCGACCGCCGGCGCCGCCACCGCCGTCGCCACGACCGCGGCCTCGAACGCCCCCCGCGCCCGCGGCACGTTGAACAGCAGCGCCTGCCCCAGCGTCAGCGCCGCGTCGCAGGTCACCAGCACGGCCAGCGCCAGCGAGAGCCGCTGCCCGTACCGGCGGCTCAGCCACAGCATGGCGGGCGCGAGGCCCACGTCGAACGCCACCCACGCCCATTTCACGGCGGGTGACGGGAACCACCGCGCCGCGGGCGCGAGCGCGAGCAGCGCGGTCCACGGGACGAGCAGCCAGCCGAGCACCTCGAAGATCACGGCTGGCCCGCGCAGCAGCGTCGCGAGCCCGAAGCGCAGGAGCCCCCCGCGCGAGAACGCCGCGAGCGTGTCGTAGATGGCCACGAGGCCATGGCCGCCCGGCGGGACCACCAGGTAAATCGGCGCCCATCCGTCCGGACGCAGCTTCGCCTTGAACGCGTAAAGCCCCTGGAAATCGTACAGGCGAGCCCCGATCCGCCGCGCCGCGCGCAGCCCGCGCCGCACAGGCCCGGCGAGCGGCGCGAGGCCGAGCGTCACATACAGGCGCTCCTCCGCCGCGGCGGCGCGCATCGCCTGATCGACGAGCAGCTCCGTGGTGCCGTTCGGCGCGGACGGGTCGCGGAGCAGGTCCTCCAGAAAGAGGCCGCGCCGCGCGTACACGGGCACCGCTGCGAGGAAGCCGACCACGGCGCCTCCGGCCTCCGCCACGACATAGCGCCGCTCGCCCGCGAACGAGAACGGCTCCAGCTGCACGAGGAAGCCCATGGGCGCCATCGGCCGCGACGAGGACCAGCGCGCCATCAGGCGCTCCACCTCGCCCCGCAGCGGGCTCCCGGGGTCCTCGAGCTCGCCGCGGCTCACCGAGCGCGCGACCACGCCCTTCGCGCACGCGCGGCGGAGCTGCTCGCGCAGGCTCCGGCTCGACCGGAGCACGCCGCCCCAGCGCGCCGGCTCCCACACCGGCTGCTCGCCGACGAGCATCGCGCTCCACGACACCCGCTCGCAGAACCGCGCCTCCACGCCGAAGAGGCACGCCCGCCGCCCCTCCGCCGCGGCCGCCTGCACGAACGCCTGCGCGACCTCGGCCAGCTGCTCGGCCGCCGTGATCGGCGCGCCGGCGGCGACCCAGGCGCCGCCGGTATCGACGTAAGCCACGCAGGCGTCGTCGCCATGGAACCAGTAGCGAAAGTCGGACTCCAGGGTCTGGAACGAGGTCGCGTTCCATCCGTGGCGTTTGAGCAACGCAAGGACGCGCTCGCGGTCGGAGCGCTGGTTCGGCGGCGGCACGGTCCGCCGGAGCATACCTCAAGGGCGCGTGGCCGGCGTCGCGCGCGCCCATGCTCCCCGAGCAACAGCAGCGCATGGCCGCGGTGTTCCGCCGCGTAATGGCGAGGCCCCTCCGGTATCAATCTCCGGGTCCATTCCTCCCGTGCGCGGACCCTTCGCGCGCGCCGAGCCCGGCGGCCGACTCGACGCGATCGGCGTGAGGGCTGCCCGGGTGCGCCTCGAGGAAGCGCCGCGCCGCCGCGTGCGCGCCCGCGCGATCTCCCTTGCGCGCCAGCGCCTCGACGCGGATCGCGGCGGCCTCGTCGGAGAGCTGAGCGCTCGGGAACTCGCGCGCGTGGCGGGCCAGGAGCGCGAGGGCGACCGCCGGATCACCGCGTCGCAGCGCGCGCCGCGCCGTGTCGAGCAGCGCAAGCTCGGCGGCCAGCGTCGGCGCGTTCCGTTCGCGTGCGCGCGGGCTGCTCGCCGCCGCGGCAGCAGGAGCCGTTGCGGCGGGCGCGGCCATGGGCGGAGCTTCGTCCGCCTGCTCCTCCGGGACGCGCTCGTGCAGCTCCGCCTCGGCCGCGCCATGGGCGCGCGGCGCGGCGAGCGCCCCCGGCGCGCTCGCCGCCTCCTGAGCGCGCCTCGCGGGCATCGGCGCGTCGACGTGCGTCCATTCCGCGACCCCGAGCGTGAGCACCCCCGCGAGCGCGCCGATCCCGAGCGCGCTCAAGATCCCGCTCCCGCCCGCCACCTTCAGCGCGGCGCTCGCCCCCGCCGCGGCCGCGCCCCCCGTCGCGGCCGCGCCCCCTGCCCCCGCGCCCGCGCTCCCCGCCGCGGCCGCGCCCCCTGTCCCCGCGGCCGCGCCCCCTGTCACGGCCGCGCCCCCTGCCCCCGCGCCCGCGCTCCCCGCCGCTCCCGCGCTCCCCGCCGCGGCAGCGCCCCCCGTGCCCGTCACAGCCGCCCCGACGCCGACCGCGACGAGCATTCGCCGCGTCAAGCCGCTCGGCGGGCTCTCGTCGAGCGCCGCGCGGAGGAGCGTCGTTCGCAGAGCACTCCCCTTCTGGCCCAGAAGGCGCTCGGGATCGGTCATGGCGATTCACCTCGGAAATGGGCCCGCGCCTCTATCCGCCTCACGGCGGCCTGGAAGTGCTCGCGCGCCCGGCGGAGGCGAGACGCGACCGTGCCTGCCGGAAGATCGAGCAGCGCCGCAATGTCCGCCGTCGTCATCTGCTCCAGCTCGAACAACACGAAGACAGCGCGCTGCTCGAGGGGCATCGTGTCGAGGATGGCATCGAGCGTCGCGCGGGCGCGAGCGCGATCCATCATCTCCTCGGGGTCCGGCGCCGGGTCGACGCGCTCGCAAGGCGCGTCCTCCAGCACCTCCCGGCGCCGCTGCTGTGTCCTCCGCGCGCGCGAGGCGATCCGCAGCGCCGTGCTGAACAGGAACGCGGCCTCCCGGCCCGATTCGATGTCCCCGAGCCGCCGGGCCGCCACGAGGAAGACCTGCTGCGCCGCGTCCTCCGCGTCGGCGCGCGGCAGGCCGAGCCGCACCAGCGAGCGCCATACGAACGCCGAATAGTCCATCACGAGCCCGGTGAGGCGCCCGGCCGCCGCCCGGCTGTCGGGCGGAACTGCGGCGGGGAGCTGCATCAGGGTCAGCGCTTCACCACGGCTCACGCCTTGTGCAATCTCCGGATCGAGGCGAACCGATCACAAAATCGACAGGCCAGCGCCGAGCAGCAGCACGGGTGACCGCGCGGACCTCGTGAAGAGCTGCACCGGGCGTGCGCCGCGAGCGAGCGCCGCACCAGCGCAAATTGCGGTCCTTAGTGCACGTCGACGCGCACGAGCGCGCCGGACGTGGGCTCTCCATATCGCATCCGCGTCACCTCACGCGTGGAGCACGGCCGTGCGCGGCGGCTTCGTCGTGGCCGGCGCTCGTGATCACAACGACGCTTCCTCTCTTGCGCCCTTGTTCGACACCGGCGTGGGCCTCGGCCATTCGCTCGATCGGATAGCGTCGTTCGATGACGGCGCGCACGCTGCCGCCGGCGCCGGCACCCGACGGGCGCGCGGCTCAACCCCGCTCGCCCGACGCGCCGCCCTTCCACTGAAAGACGTGCTCGAGCGGCACGCCGAAGGCCGCCGCGATGCGGAAGGCGACCTCGAGGGAGGGCGAGTAGCGGCCCTGCTCGATGGCGACGATGGTTTGACGGGTGACGCCGACCTTCTCGGCCAGCTCCGCCTGCGTCATCTCGCTCGCTTGAAACCTCAGCGCGCGGATGACGTTGGTGATCTGAGGCTGCCCCTTGCCCATCGGGCTATCCGATACCGCTCACGACATCGAGCACCAGCCAGCCCGCGATCAGCGCCTGGCCAGTCAGCAGGATCGCCGCGTTCCATTTCTTGAACGTCATCTTGCCCTCCGAGGCAGCGCGACCTTCCGCAGGAGACGAGCTCCGCCCGCCACACATCCGGCCCCGCATCGCCGGACGCCTGCGCCGCTTCGCGCGCGGCCCTGGCTCTGTTTCCTCGCGGTTTCGCCTCGCTCCGCGCTCGCGGCGCCCACGTCGCGGCCGCGCTGGTTCGAGGTGGCAGCGATCCCTGTCGGGGTTGCTGACACCTCGAACGGGTAACTGACCCCGCGGTCAATGTCAATTTTTTCGCACACAGAGTCGCAATTAACGGACACCACGTCCTGTTTCTATGACATCGGGGTGCTCGCCGTACCTTCCGTCAGCGAAGGCGCCGGCGTAGGCTCTGCGGCGATGCTCACTCCCACGGTGGTCGTGTTCGACCTGGACGGCACGCTGATCGACAGCCGGGGCGACATCGTGGCGGCGGTGAACCATGCGCTCGTGGCGACGGGCCGGGCTCCGCTGCCCGGGCAGGTGATCGTCCGGTACGTGGGCGACGGCGCGCGCGCGCTGTGTGCGCGCGCGGCCAGGCTCCCCGAGACCTCCGAGAGCGTCGAGGAGCTCCTCCGGCACTTCCTCGAGTACTACGCGCGGCACCCGCTCGACTTCACCCGCTGGATGCCCGGCGCGCAGGAGATGCTCGAGAGGCTCTCGGACCTCGGCGATCTGGCGCTCTGCATCTGCACGAACAAGCCGCGCTCGACCACCGACGCGGTGCTCGCCGCGCTCGGGGTCGGCGCGCGCTTCCGCGCGGTGGTCGCGGGCGGCGACGTCGCCGACAAGAAGCCGGATCCGGCCCCGCTGCTCCACCTCGCGGCGCGCCTCGGCGTCCAGCCGCACAAGATGGTGATGGTCGGCGACGGCCCGCAGGACATCGAGTGCGCGCGCCGCGCGGGCGCGCGGTCGATCGCCGTCCTCGGCGGCTTCGCGTCGCAAGACGAGCTCCTCGACGCCCGCCCCGACGTGCTCCTCCGTACCATGGGCGAGCTCTGGGACGTCCTCCGCCGCTGGCGCGACGCGACGGTCAGGCTCTCCACCGTTCGTTAGCTGCACACCTCCGGGCGGTGCGCGTCGGATCTGCGCGCGCGGCCGAGCTGCACGCGCGGTCAGCCTCTCTCCCCGCCGCACGCGCAGGACGTCGTTGCCCGCGCGCCCCTCAGGCCGCGACGCCCTCGGCGATCTCGCGCCCGAACGCGGTCGCGTTGAGGATCGCCCGCAGGCGCACGCGCGCCCGGTGGAGCCGCGAGCGGACGGCGCTCTCGCTCACGGCGAGCTTCTGCGCGATCTCCTGGAGGCCGAGGTCCTCGTGGTAGTGCGCGAGCACCACGTCGCGGTAGTCGTCCGGCAGCTCGCAGAGCGCCTCGCGGACGTACGCCTCCCGCTCCGCCGCGGACGCGGCGTCGTCCTCGCCGATCGTGCTGCGCATCGTCGGCAAGAGGCCGAGCTCCTCGAAGTCGAGCCCCTCGACGATGCGCGCGCGCTGCCGCCGCTGCGACCGCATCAGCATGAGCGCCTCGTTCGCCGTCACGCGGAAGAGCCACGTCGTGAAGCTCGAGTCGCCGCGGAACGAGCGGATCGTCCGCACCACCTGCAGCAGCGTCGACTGCACGAGGTCGAGCCGATCCTCGTCGGACACGGGGTAGCGCGCGAGCTGCCGCTCCACGTGCGGGCGGATGAGCCGCGTGAGCTCGTCGAGCGACTCCCGATCACCGTCCTTCGCGCGGCAGATGACCTCGGCCAACGGGCCCGCGCTCGCGGCGCGGGGCGACGGGCGCGACCCGACCGCGCCAGGCGGGGTGAGACCGCACGGCGCCAGAGGAGTGTCAGGCCTGGTGCTGGCGCTCGGTACATCGGTCGGAACGGCGGTCAGAGCCATGAGCCATCTCTCCGTCGAGGGCGCCGCGTGCGCTTCCGGCCCACGGGCCCGGTGGTGCGCACCGACCAGCAAACGCCTTGCCACGGCAAGCTCAACGGACGTGCGCGCCACGTGCGCACCGCGTGCTCAGCCGGTATAAGCGGGGCCACGATGTCCAGCGACGCTCCGCGATGGGAAGCCCCCCGAGGGGGAAACAGCCACGTTCCGACGCCCGAGGTGGACCGGTCAGCGCCGTCCGCCTCCGCCCCGCCGCGCGCGCTGGCGCACCCGCTGCCCGCTGGCATGCGCGATCTCCTCCCCGAGGAGGCGCGGCGCCGGCGCGCGCTCGCCAAGCGTGTGCTCGATCACTTCGTTCTGTGCGGCTACCAGCCGGTCTCGCTGCCCGCGTTCGAGTTCGCCGAGGTGCTCGAGCGCGGGCTCGGCACGCTCGACGCCGCGGACGTGCTGCGCTTCATCGAGCCCGAGTCGGGCGAGGTGGCGGCGCTCCGCCCGGACATGACCCCGCAGATCGCGCGGCTCGTGGCCACGCGGCTCGCGGACGCGCCCCGCCCCATCCGCCTCTGCTACGAGGGCACCGTCCTCCGCCGCCGCCAGGGGCGTGCGCGGCGCCACCGGCAGATCCCGCAGGCCGGCGTCGAGCTCTACGGCGTCGGCACGCTCGCCGGCGAGCTCGAGATCCTCCGCCTCGCCGCCTCCGCGGTGCGGGAGGCCGGCCTGGAGCACTTCGTTGTGGACCTCGGCCACGCGATGATCGCGCGCGCGCTGCTCGACGCCGTCCCGGCGGGGCTCGCGGCCGAGCTCTCGGAGGTGCTCGAGCTGAAGGACGCCTCCCGCCTCGCCGCCGTGCTCGCGAGCCCGAAGGCCGCCGACGTCCCGCGCCGCATCGTCGCGGCCATCGCCGCGCTGCCGGACCTCGCGGGCGGCGGCGCGGCTGACCCGGACGGCGCCGCGGTGTTCGACCGCGCCACGCGCCTCCTCACCGGCACGCCCGCCGAGGCGCCGCTCGCCGAGCTCCGCGCGCTCTGGGACGCGGCGCGGGCGAGCCCCGAGCTCGGCCCGGCGCTCCGGGTCGACCTCGGCGAGCTCCGCGGTCTGGCGTACTATACGGGTGCGATTTTCCACGTGTTCGCCGATGGCCCCGGGGAGGCGATCGCGGCGGGCGGGCGCTACGACATGCTGCTCTCCCGCTTCGGACTGCCGATGCCGGCCGTCGGCTTCGCGCTGAACCTCGACGCGATCGCCTGGGCGCGCGACGTCGCGGGCGCAGCGGACGAGCCGGCGCTGCGGGTGCTCGTCGCTGTGCGGCCGGAGCGCGCCGCGTCGCTCGCGGCGGCGCTGCGGGGGCTGGGCCTCCCGGCCGTTGCGCACGCGCCGGACCAGGATCCGGAGGGGTACGCGCTGTCCTGGCGGTTCTCCCACCTGGTGCGCGAGCGGGACGGGGCGCTCGTTGTCGAGGCCACATCCGGCGGCGGCGAGGCCGCGACGAGCGCGGGCGAGGTTCCGGCGGCCCTCGACGACGCCGCGGCGGCCCAGGCGATCGTGCTGAAGACGGGGGCAGGACGTCCGGGCGGCAAGTAGACGCTCGCTCGGCAAGCGAGCCTGGGGTAAAGGCGAACCTGGACCCGGACGGAGCCGCTCGGAGTGACGAGCGGGCCGAGGCCGGGCCACGTGATCCAAGAGGAGCTTCGGAATGACCGCGATCGTGATCGTCGGCGCACAGTGGGGCGACGAGGGCAAGGGCAAGGTCGTCGACCTTTATACGGAGAGCGCCGACCTCGTGGTGCGCTACGCCGGCGGGCCCAACGCCGGCCACACGCTGGTGGTGGGCGGGGAGAAGCTCATCGTACGGCTCATCCCGAGCGGCATCCTCCGCTCGAACGCCCGCTGCGTGATGGCGCAGGGCATGGTGGTCGATCCCGGGGTGCTCGTCTCCGAGATCGACGCGGTGGAGGCGCGGGGCTGCTCGACGCAGGGGCGGCTGTTCGTTTCGGATCGCGCGCACCTGATCTTGCCGTTCCACCCGCTCGTGGACTCGCTCCGCGAGGCGGCGGCGGCGGACGGCGTGCGGCTCGGGACGACCAAGCGCGGCATCGGCCCCTGCTACGAGGACAAGGCGTCGCGGCGCGGGGCGCGGCTCGGCGATCTGCGCGACATGAAGCGGCTGGCGCAGCTCGTGTCGCGCTCGATCGAGGCCTGGACGCCGACGCTGCGCGCCCTGGGCGGCGAGCCGCCGTCGCTCGACGCGATCCTCGACGAGCTCACGCCGCTGGCGAAGCGCATCACGCCGCTGCTCGCCGACACGTCGCAGCTCATCGACGGCGCTCTCCGCCGCGGCGAGCGCGTGCTCCTCGAGGGGGCGCAGGGGACGTTGCTCGACATCGACCATGGCACGTTCCCGTTCGTGACGTCGTCGTCGGCGATCGCGGGCGGCGCGTGCGTCGGCGCCGGGGTCGGCCCGACGCGCATCCGCCGCGTGCTCGGCCTGGCCAAGGCGTACTGCACGCGCGTGGGCGAGGGGCCGTTCCCGACCGAGCTCGAGGGCCAGCTAGGCGAGCGGCTCCGGTCGGTCGGCGGCGAGTACGGCTCGGTGACGGGCCGGCCGCGCCGGACCGGGTGGCTGGACCTGCCGGCGCTCCGCTACGCCGCGCGGGTGAACGGCCTCGACGGCATCGCGCTCACCAAGCTCGACGTGCTGACCGGCATGCCGGAGCTCAAGGTCTGCGTCGCCTACGACACGCCGTCGGGGCGCACGCGGGAGTTCCCCATCGACGACATCGCGACGGCCAAGCCGGTGCTCGAGACCGTGGCCGAGTGGAGCGAGTCCATCGACGCCGCCCGCTCCATGACGGAGCTGCCCGCGGCGGCGCGGCAGTATGTGGAGATGGTCGAGAAGGAGACCGGCGTGCCGGTCGACGTCGTCTCGGTCGGCGCGGATCGCGAGGCGACCATCGTGCGGCGCAACGCGTTCGCCTGAGGGGCAAGCGAGCGCGAAGCCCCACGTCGAGGGGATGAAGAGAAGGCCGGCACCGTGAGACAACGGGCGCCGGCCTTCACCGGCGGAGCGCTACAAGACCGCGTCCAGTTTGACTACATCGCACACTCCCCGGCACGGGCGCCGTCGGACTCACGTCTCGAGGGCTCCCGCCGCTCCGAGCCGGGCACGATCGAGCCAGGCGAGCAGCTCCTTTGCCCTCCTGTTGTCGCCAAACCTCCCGAGGAACCACGTGTACGCGCGCTCGAGGACCGGAACCGCGTCGGCGTGGCGTCCCATCTCGATGAGGCAACGGCCCTTGCCAAACAGCAGCGTGAACTCGGCCAACTCGTCTCCTCTGCCGCTCATGATGCCGGACGCGCGCTCGTACGTCGCGAGAGCCTCCTCCCACCGCCCGGCATCCAGCAGCATATAAGCGAGCCCGCCCAGCGCGTGAGCGAGCAGGACGCCATCTCCGTGGGCTAGCTCCGTGAAGCGAACAACATTCATCATGTGGGTGCACGCCAGCTCGGCTTCTCCAGACGAGTTCAGGCTCAGCGCCAGCGCTTCCTGGATCCGCGCCGCGGGACGCGACTCCTCGCCGTGATGCTCGACGGCGAGCCGTAACGCGCGCTCGAGCGCGGCCCTCTCGCGATGCGGCAGCGTGGTCCACGGGTACTGCTGGCTCACAGCCCTGGCGTACTGGTAAAGGGGGTTGATCAGCTCCGGCGCGCGGTCGCCCAACCGCGATTCGATGTCGTGGATGAGCCCGGAGAGCAGCTCCTCGGCCTCGGCGTACGCTCCACGCCTCAAGAGCTCCCTGGCGCGGCTAACGGCCTCGGCGAGATGAGGATCGCCCATGTTGTGTATCTCCGTGCCGGCGCTCTGGACGGCAATGCAGGGCCCGTGACGCAGAACAGCACTTCCCTGTTCCCTAGTCAAACGGGATCATCGATAAAAGTGAAGCGCCAGGACGTCGAGGACGCGAGGAAGAGAGGATTCCCTCTGCTTCTCTGGCGCCTAGCGTCCTGGCGGTTCATCTCTCGATACCTCTGCCTGATCGGCGCTTCAGCTCCGCGCGCCGGTCATCCTGAAGCCGTAAAGCCGTTCGCTGCATAACTCTCTGAAACGCAGAACGGGTAATCGGAATACTTCTTGAGAGTATCGGGATCCATTGGGTCTGCCCGCTGGCAGATAGTTTCCTCGTCCACCACGTCATCGTCCTCGTGATAACCGGTGGCCATTCGGCCGCTCACCAAGCTCGACGTGTGGAGCTCTCCTCCCGCGCGGCGCTCACGGCGCGGCGCCTTCCGCTCCACGGATCGACGAAGGGACGCTCGCCTCGGAGCGAGGCGCCGGCGTGCTGTCCGCGGCGGCGCCGGCCTCGGGATCGGTCCTCCTCGCGGAGAACACCGGCAGGACGACCCGGGAAGAGCGCGCCTCTCTCTCCCGGCCCGACTCGGCGGCGAGCGCGAAGCCGCGGACCGACCGCCACACATCCAGGAACCGCTCGCGGCCGAAGCCGGAGCCGGACATCAAGAGGCCGTATCGCTTGTAGTCGCGGTCAGGGCTCACGACGTCCTCCTGCGGCGCGTCCGAATCGCCGTAGTGCCCGATGATGTCCGCGTGGTCCGCGTCGACGTAGACGCTCTCCTCCGGCGTGGGCCACACCATGGATACGGAGTTGACGATGCCGTCGTTGTGCGCACGGACGAGCGCCACGCTGCCTGCGGCGTCAAGCCTGCGAACGGAGCAGTCCGGACCGAGCTCCGCTCCTGGGTCGTGCGCGGTCCACCGGTGACAGATCTTGAACAGATCCCAATCAGGCGCGCTGGGGTGCGGCTCGGCCCTGGTCACGATGGATCGGACGCGCACGTGCCCGTAGGTCGTCCTGAAGATCTTCGCGTGGAGAGGGTCCTCGGCGTGACGGACCGGATCGAGGTCCGCCATGGCGCCGAAGTCGTCCGAGGCGTCGTTCAGCCACCTCAGCGTATCGAAGTAGCTGGCCCTCGCCCGCGCGCGGACCAAGCCATCCTTCGAATCGAATGAGCCGAGCAAGCTCGTCGTGTCGAGGAGCGCGTCGATCCAGCCGGCGGACCACCCGAGCCGCTTGATCGAGCTGGCCAGGAAGCGCGAGCCCGGCAGCCGCAGGGCGCGGCAGGTCTCGTATAGCACCCTCGCGAGCAGCTGGAGCTCGCCGGACCAGCGGGTGAACACGTGGGCCAGGTTCGAGCCGCGGTGTGGCGTGGAGAGGAACTGCACCGAGGAGATGCTCTTGATGAACAGCTCCGCCGGCAGCTCCTCGACCTGCGCGCCGTCCGCCGCGTGCTCCGCGTGATCGTGGAGGAGCTTCATCATCCACCGGATATCCATGCCGCCGGTGGAGTGTCCGACGAGGTGGAGGGAATCGCCGCGGCTCAGGCGGAGGATCCCGCGCTTGTACCGCTCCAGAAGCCAGTCGAGGAGGAGCCGCGCGCGCGTCTCGATGGCGGCCGTGGGCACGTTCGGAAAGTAGTGCAGCGTGAGCGGGGCGTCGTACATCGCGCCCTTCCAGCCGCGCAGCGCCTCGGTCACGCCATGGTAATATTGAAGCGATCCCAGCGCATCGAAGCCACCGAAACCGGGTACGAGGACCAAATGAGTCCTTGGCACGTCCGTGCGAGTCGTCACGTCCATCAATGCGTAGTCTCCGCCCTGTGATCGCCCTACCGCGCTCGGCGTGTGGGCGTGGACCGTTATCCGGGATGAAACAGCCGACCGGACTGGGTAGTCCCCGTCGCTGTCGTCGCGGAGTCAGGCATCTCTCACGCCATCCGCGCTCGCCCCACGATCTCGGCCCGACTCACCGCCGGATCGCGCGCAACGCGGCAGTCGCGGCGGGGCGATCGCGCGGGAGGTCGAGCCGAGGGTTGCGCGATCGCGCGGGAGGTCGAGCCGAGGGTTGCGCGATCGCGCGGGAGGTCGAGCCGAGGGTTGCGCGATCGCGCGGGAGATTGCGCAGGGTCGGTCGCTGCGATGGGAGGTGAGGCGGGAATACCTTGAGAATTACTGCCCCGAGCCGCCCCCGTGCGTGTGGGAGCCGCCGCTCTTGCTTCCGCCGCCGGGCGTGCCGCCCCGCTGGCCGCTGCCGCCGCCCGGCGTGGTGGTCCCGCCCGGCGTACCGGTTCCGCCGCTCGGCGGCGCGTAAGCCCCGCCCCCCGGCGTTCCGCCGGTGCCGCTGCCCGGCGTGCCGCCGGTGCCCGGCGCGCCGCCCGTGCTCGGCGTGCCGCCCGTCGTGCCGCCGGTGCCCGGCGTGCCTCCCGGCGTGCCGCCGGTACCGCTGCCCGGTCTGCGGTGGGTGCCGCTGCCCCACTCCTGCGTGCCGCCCTGGGTGCCTGGCGCGCCTTGGGCGCCTGCGCCCGGCTCTCCCATCTCTCCTCCAGGTCCAGGCATCGTACCCTCGCCGGGCGTTCCGCTCTCGGGCGCTCCTGGGGTTCCAGGCGCGCCGGGGGTCTCTCCGCCCGTCGGTGCGGGCGCCGGCGAGGCCGCTTGTCCGCCTTTATTGCCTCCGCATGCCATGAGCGGCAGCGCGGTCAGGACTACCAGAAACATGCTTCGCATGATGTGTCTCCCAGGTCGTTTGCGTTCGCGGCTCGTGCCGAGCCGCCGGCGATGCGGACGCGCCCGTGCGCGCGAAGGCCGCCTCCGGAGCCTGGCGGCGTAGCGTCCCGCGCTCGACATGCTGGGGCCGGATCCGGCCCTCGGGATCGAGACGGCGCCGGAACAACGCATCGGGCCGCACCCGATCGAAGGCCGCTATGCCCTCGAGACACGAACAACGCCTGACGCCGGCCGGCGCGCGCTCGCCAGGCGCGCGCTCGACGACAGGCGCTCAGCCGGTCACGGAGCGAGCGAATCGATCCACACGCGCCGCACGCGGCGCGCAAACCGCCCTCGCCGCGGCTCGCCCGGCGATTGCACGGCGAGAGGACCACCTGTGACCGCCGCGCTGCGCCCGCGCGCGGCCGCTCGCAGCGGGGCGCTCGTCGGAGGGGTAGTCCGAGGCAGGAGCTCAGGCTGCTGCGCGCCCGCGACATCCATGTCTGCACCGTCGTGCCGGCGACGGTCGACACCCCGCTCTTTCGGCACGCAGGCAACTACGCGGGGCGCGCGCCCAGGGACATGCCCCCGATCGTCTCACCTGAACGCGTGGCGCGCGCCATCGTTCGCCTGGCACGGACGCCTCGGCGAGACATCTTCGTGGGCAGCGCGGGCCCACAGCTCGCCTTGCTGTCTCTCCTCGGGCCGGGCTCGCAGCCCTCGCGCCCGCCGCGCCAGGCCTCTTGTGGCTCCGCCCAAGGCTGCTCGCGTGGACACCTGGCGGTGACGGCGCGCTCCCGCTCCCTTGAAGTCGTCTGGACATATCGTCGGGACAAGCGCGCTTTACAGCCCGGGCCGAACAGCTCAGCCGCTGTGCGCCGCTCAACAGATGGATGACGCTGGAAGAAGGTCGGGCGAAGTCGGCAGGGAGAAGCTCGCTTTTCCTCCACGGGATGGACTATTCTGTCCATTCCTATGGCCGAGGACAACAGCTACGTGTTTGCGGGTTCGGAGCGTGCGCGAGAGCTGGAGCGCCTGCGGCGGATCGAGGGCTTCTTCGACCCCGGCAGCCGGCGCCTTCTCAAGGCGTCCGGGATGGGGCCCGGCTGGAGCTGCCTCGAGGTAGGAGCCGGCGCCGGGTCGATCGCCTGCTGGATGGCAGAGCGCGTGGGCCTCGAGGGCGAGGTGGTCGCGGTCGACCTCGATGTCGGGTTCATGGACGCTTCTCCGCCGCCCGGGGTCCGGATCATCGAGGGCGACATCCGCCAGCTCAATTTCCACGCGGCGCGCTTCGATCTGGTGCACGCGCGCTACGTGCTCATCCACAACGCGGATTTCCAGGATCTCCTCGACGCCATGCTCGCAGCGCTGAAGCCCGGCGGCCACCTGGTGCTCGAGGAGCCCGACTTCACCGCGGCGAGGGGCGCCTCCGGTCCGGATATCGAGGCGTTCGATCGGGTCAATCGGTCGATCCTCGCGATGTTCGAGGCCGACGGCAAGGACCCCGGCCTCGGCCTGCGCCTGCCCGCGATCCTGACGTCGCGAGGGCTGGCCATCGAGGCCGTCGAGAACGAGGCGCCGCTGTGCCCGGGCGGTCACCCGCTGTCCGAGATCATGAGCATCTCAGCCACCCAGCTCCAGCACAGGTATCTCGCGACAGGGCGGATCAGCGCGGAAGATCTCGCCGGCTACACCCGGTTCGCGGCCGATCCGTCGGCGTGGGGTGTCTACTACGGCACCGTCGGCGTCCTGGCCCGCAAACCGGCCAGGACCTCCGACTGACGTCCTGCTCCCGCCCCGGCGGCCAGGTGACGGTGCCAGGTGACGGTGACCAAGAGCCCGATTCCGGGCCCGCCCTCCAGCAAAGCGGCGAACTCCGTCCTGCGATCTCCGTCGAGCTCGGACACGGCACCACGCTGATCCTCCGACAGCGCCGCTCCCCGCCCCCGCCCGCCCTCGCGCAAGGTTTCCAGGGCCGCCGCCCGTGCGGCGCCCGCGTCCGTTCATCGACGTCGAGAGGTGGCACCCCTGCGCCGGTCCGTCGCGCGGCACGGACGATTCAGCCGATCCTGCGCGCTGGTGAGAATTGACTATTTGATGTTCTCGCGGCTTGCGCCGCCCAACAACGGTTCAAGATACGTGACGGGGCGGGCCAGGCATCACCGCCGAGCGCTCCAGCGCCGGCCCCGCTTCCGTCAATGACATGGGGGAACTATGAACATTCGAGCCGATTCTCTTCGTTTTGCATGCATGGCAGCCCTCGCGCTCGCGGGAACCAGCGCTTGCTCCGTCGCGGCGGAAGACGGTGTTCTGGTGGCGGCGGACGAGGACAGCTCGGAGGAGGCGGTCGATTCCACCTCACAGGCCTTCTCGCTCAGCATGCCGCAGCTCGCCGCCGTGCTCGCCGCCTTCAACGCGACCGAGATCACCGACGCGCAGATGGCCCGGGCCAAGGCGTCGGACGCCCACGTCCTCGAGCTCGCCGCGCAGCTGTTCGACTATCACACCGCCGCGAGCCAGCAGCTCGCGCTCGCGCTCACGCAGATGGGCATGGCGCCGGCGGACAACGAGATCAGCCTGTCGCTGATCGAGCAGGGCACGGCGGATCGGCAGCAGCTCGATGGGCTCGCGGGGCCCGGCTTCGACTGGACGTTCGTCAACGTTCAGATCTATCGACACCGGGAGTTCCTCGCCCATCTCCAGGAACAGATGGCCATCGTGGGGCCCGAGCTGCACCCGGGGCTCTCTCACCTCGTCCCGGAGGTCCTGAGCGCCACGAAGCGTAACCTCTCGTTCGCCACATCGCTCCTCGCGCTCATCGGCAGCCCGTACGTTCCGGAGAGCGGCTATCCATCTGGCGTTCCCTACTCCGGCAATTACGGCACCTACGGCAACTACATCGATTACGGCAATTACGGTAACTACGGCAACTACGGCAACTACGGCGGCGGCTTCGCCAACAACGCGCCTTCCTACGGCCCCGTCTACTTCGGCGGCAACGGGCCCTACTCGCCCGCCGTCTCCCCCTACTACGGGGTTTACGGCCGCAGCACGCCGCCTGGCTTCGGCGCGCCCAGCCCGTACCCCCGCCCCTGAGGCCGGCCCGATAGGGCTCGCTCGCGCCAAGGCGCCTGGCGAGGGGGACGTGCGCGTCGCCGCCCCACGCTCGAAAGGAGCGGGAAGCAGCCGGTGGGTTTCTGACGGGCCTACGAGGAAGGGCGCGGCGCGCTACAGGCGTCGCCGTGCCCGGCCGCGATCCGGGATGACCGCGTGGATCTCCGCCTCGCTGAAGCCAGCGGCCCTGTAGAGGCGCTTCAGGTGCACCAGCTCGATGTGCGCGCTCTTCGCCACCGAGGCACGGATGCGGTCGAGCACGCTCAGCCGCTCGAGCGGCAGCCGGGTCGCCTCGACCGTCGAGCGCACCGCCGCCGCCGCCGACTTCACCTCGGCCGCCGCGGCCTGCGCCTTGTCCAGGCTGAGCTTCGGGTGGATCCCGGAGCCGAGGAGCTGCGCGAGCACCTCCAGCCGATCCGGCTGCCCCGTGAGGTCGCCGTCCTCGTTGTCGGCGAAGTAGGCGACGCCGCCCGGGAACAGGATCGACAGCGCGGGATCCGCGGAGGGGCGGCCCACGGCGTTCCAGACGTCGTCGGCGACCTTGCCGAGCGCGTCGTCGGCGCGCGCGGACTCGGCCTCGACCTTGGCGAGCAGCGGCTCCGCCTCGGAGCGCGCGGCGTTGCGCTGGGCCTCCACCCCGTCGAAGAGCGTCAGCACGGGCACGAGCCGCTGCTCGGCGAGCTCCCGGAGGGGCCCGCCCTTCGCGGAAGCGCTCTGGAGCGTCGCGCGCACGTCACCGATGATGTCGTCCGCTGGCGCATCCTTGCGAATCACCTCGCCCATGATGTCGATCCTCCTCAGGCTCCAAGGCTGCGGAGTCCAGCGATACACGACCCGCGAACGCCCCCCGTCGACGCTGTCACCTCGGGCACCATAACGGACCGACGCCCACCCGATCAACCGGATCGCAGCCCGGCGCCGTCGGCCCCGGCGTGAGCCTCCAGTGCGCCTCCCTGGTACACTCTCGCCGTGCACCTCGGCCCGCTGCTGCTCACGGCCCTGCTCGTCCTCCCGCTCGCCGCGCACGCCGGACAGGCCGGCGATCTGGTCGCCGCCGCGGCGGCGGCGGGGCGTCCGCCCGAGTGCTCGGCGCGGTCCGGCCGGGCCATCGCCCGGGGGCCCACCGTCTGGGAGCGCGCGCGGGCGCCCGAGCTCCCGCGCTACTGCGACCTGCTCGCGCGCGGCCAGGCGCAGCTCGGCGGCGACGCCGAGGCGGCGCGCGAGTCGGCGCGCCTCGCCGACCAGCTCCTCCCGGGGCACGCCGCGCCCCAGGTCCTGCTCGCCCGCGCCGCCCTCGCGCTCGGCTCGCCCGAGGACGCCGCGCGGGCCTTCGAGCGGGCGCGGAGCGTCGATCCCCGCAGCGTCGAGGATCCGCAGACGATGCACGACCTCGCGCGCTCGCTCGCCCGCACCGGCAAGCGCGGCGAGGCGATCGCGATCTACCGCGCGCTCGTCCCGCGGATCGATCTGCTCGGGACCGCGGACCAGCGCGCGCTCGTGCTGCTCGAGGCGGCGCACCTGTCGATGGCCACGGCGGGCGCGGCGTCCGTCGCCGACGCGAGCGCGAGGCCGCCCGCCGGCGCGCACGGAGAGGCGGCCGCCCGCGGGGCCCTCGACGAGGCGATCGCCTACCTGCGCGAGGCCCGCCTGCGCGCGCAGACGCAGCTCGCCCGCGACGTCACGCTGTCGCTCGCGCTCGCGCTGGACCGCGGCGGCGACAAGGCCCAGGCGGACGCCGCGCTCGAAGGCGAGGCGGCCACGCTGGAGGCCCCGCGCGGGCGCGCGGCAGAAGATCGGAGCGCCGGGGCGGCCGCGCGCGAGCGGGCCGCGGACGACCTCGCCAGCGCGGCGGCGCGGCTGCGCACCGTCGAGTACCTCGCGGTCCCGGAGGACAGGCTCGCCCTCGAGGCGCTCGCGCTCGAGCGGACCATGACGGCGGCCGCGATCGCGCGCTGGGAGGCGTACCTGTCGGGCGCCGGCGGCCAGGGGCCGTGGGCCCCGGCGGCGCGCGCGCGCCTCGACGCGCTCCGGCGAGGTGGCGGCGGGGGCCACCGGCCCGCGCGCGCGGCGACGGGCGCGGCCGCGCGCGGCCCGCAGGAGCGGAGCGCGGCGCCGCCGCCGCGGCTGAACCCAGGAGGAGCGCGGTGACGCGGCGCTCGCCCCTGCCCCGGCGCTCGCTCCTGCCCTGGCGCTCGCTCCTGCCGGGCGCCGCGGCGCTCCTTGCGTTCTCGCTCGCGGCGGGATCCCTCCGCGCAGCGCCGACCGTCTGGTCCCGCGCGCTCGATCCGGCGGCCGACGAGCGCGAGGAGCTCATCTCCCAGGCGGACGCGCTCCTCGCGCGGTACGACCAGCTCCGGCGCTCGCCGCTCCTGGAGCGGGTCGAGGAGATCGGACCGCTCTGGCTGCGCGAGGCGCGCGCCCTGTACGAGCGCGCCGGCGCGGCGACCTCGCGCACCCCTTCGGTGCGGCTGCGCTACGCCGACATCCTGGAGCACCTCGGCGACGTGCAGGGCGCCGTCGCGGCGCTCGAGGGGCTCCTGCGGCTCCATCCTCCGGCGCCTTTCCGGGCCGACGCGTGGCACGCGCTGGCGGTCTGCTACGCGCGGCTCGGCAGGTACACGGACGAGATCGAGGCGTACGACGAGGCGCTGGTGCTCGAGCCGCACGCGGCCTCGCGCGCGCTGCTGCTGGCCAACCAGGCCGAGGCTTACATGGCGCTCGGCGACATCACGTCGGCGGTCGAGGGGTACCGCGCCTCGCTCTCGACCCTCGGGTCGCTCGACATGGTCCGTTACGGCGTGACCACGCTCTGGGGGCTCGCGGTGGCGCTCGACAGGTCCGGCGACCTGGAGGGAGGCATCGAGAGCATCCGGCTCGCGAGGACCTACGATCGGGCCGACCAGCAGATCAACGGCGCTGGCTGGTTCTACGTGCCTTCCTACGACGAGGCCTGGTACGCGGCGCTCGGCCACTGGGCCGCGGCGCGGAGCGCCGAGCTCGGCGCCGCGCGCGCGGAGGCCTACCTGCAGGCCGTGACCGCGTGGGAGTCCTACATCGCCCGCGCTCCCGGGAACGATCACTGGCTGCCGCTGGCGAAGGCGCGGCGAGCGCAGTGCGAGAGGGAATGGGAACAGATGTTGAAGCGCCTGCGCAAGCTCGCGGCGCCGCAGCGGCGCTGAGCCGGGGCGGCGACCGCTGCAGCGTCTGGACGGCCGAGCGGCGCTTCCGCCCGCGCGCGGCGTACGGCGCGTCCGGCGAAGGACGGCCGCGCGTGCGCGTGGTGCGCGTGATCACCGATGGTGCTCTGGTCGTACAGCGGCGCGATGGCGAGAGCCCCTTTACGACCCCGGCCGGCGGGTTCACCTTAAGGTGGTCGCCCTCGCGCGCGGGGGCGGCGCCGGCCAGCTCACCCCGAACGGAGGCTCCATCGAGATGCGTGACTCGGTGTTCGATGAGGTCGTGCTCTGGTCCGGACGTCCCAAGGTCGTCGCGACGCCGCTGCTCTACCTCGTGGGCGCGGCGGTGTGCGGCGTGACCTCCGCGATCAGCACCGCGTCCGCCGTGGTCGTGAGCAAGGCCCTCGACGCGTCGCCGAACCAGCTGCTCGCCTTCGCGGCCTGGATGGCGAGCCTCGCGGTGGCGTTCAGCTACCTGCCGCGCTGGTGGCGCTCGGAGCTGGAGTACATGCTCACCGATCGGCACATCGTCGTGCAGCGCGGGAAGCTCCGGCGCTCCATCGAGCGGCGGTCGATCAGCTACGCGCGCATCCACTGGAACCCGAAGCACCCCGGCGTCGGCGACCTCGAGCTCGTCAGGGCGGTGCCGACCGGCGCCCTCCGGCGGCGGCTGTCGATCGTGCTGACGGGCGTCGTGGCCCCGGATCGCGTCTGGGCGATCCTCCGGGGCGTCGTCCCGTCGGCGCCCGCGGGCGACGGTCACCGCCTGCTCTCGCAGCGCCTCGACGAGGGCGAGCGGGTGCTCTGGTCGGCGCACCCGGCCGACGGCTGGCACAAGTGGCTCCCGAACGGCCTGCGCGGCGTCGGCTCGGTGCTGCTCGGCGTGCTCCTCGGCGGCTTCGCGGTGGTCACGGCGGTGCACGCCGTGCGCAGCATCCGCATCGTGACCGCGGCGGGCATGGATCCGGAGAGCGTCTCCTTCGTGGCGCTCGTCGCGTCCCTCTCGCTCACGATCGTGCTGCTCGTCGCCGCGGGCGCGGCGATGCTCTACATGTCGGTGGTGCGCCCGGCGCGGCTCGCGGCGCGGACGCGGTACCTCATCACCGACCGGCGCGTGCTCATCCAGCGCGGCGACGAGGAGCTGCACCTCGATCGCTCGCGCATCGTCGACGTGATCGACGCGCCGGGCGCCGGGGGCCTGCGGGACGTGTTCCTCGTGCTCGACGGCCCGCGCGCCCGCGCCGTCGCCGCGAGCGGCGCCTTCGGCGAGGCCCCGGGCGCCGGGCTCCAGCCGGTGCTGCACCGGGTCGCGGACGTGGACTCGGTGCGGCAGATCCTGCGGCCGGCGTAGTCCACCGTCGCCTGCGCGCGCCGCGCGCCCTGCTCATCGCACGAGCCCGTCCGCGGAGGCATCGTCGCTGCTCCCCGGAGGAGGATCGGCCACGGCGAGGTGCCGTTCAGACTGGATCTCGAGCGCTGCCTCACACCCGAGCCTCGGATCCTGCGCTTCCGAGCTCGGCAGTGTACCCCGCGCACGTTGGATCAGGGTAAGGAGCCCCATGCCGATCGTTCAGATCAACGACCCGCAGCAGTCGGCGCCGACGAGCTGCGGCGTCATCATCTTCCGCGTCGATCTCCAGACGGGTAATGTCGACGGCACCTTCGCCCTCGCCCTCTACGAGGGGGAGCTCGCGCGCGAGATCGGAACCAGAATCAGCCCCCCGACGGGAGATTTCGCGGGCGCGTACTCGGTCACCACCCTGCGCCCCGACGGGACCACCTTCGCCGTGGGCGACATGATCGCCAGGCCGCTCGGCCAGGAGGGCGTCTACCTGGTCCGCTGGGTTCTACGGCCGGTCGAGCTGGCGCTCGAGGAGCTCGGCTATGTCCCGGGAACGCAGCTCATCTACGAGGCGATAGGGATGAAGCTCAACGGCGGCGCGGCGGTCGCTGTCGCCTGGGACAACAATGTCTTCGCGCGGCGCTGGCCCCAGGGAACCGCGCCGCAGCAATAGAGAGCCGCGGCCTCAGCCAGGCAACGCGACGATGAACGTCGCGCCCTCGCCCTCCTGGCCATCGACCCTGATCGTGCCCCGGTGGGCCTGGACGATGTCGTAGCTCAGCGACAGCCCGAGGCCCGTGCCCTGGCCCGTGGGCTTCGTCGTGAAGAACGGGTGGAAGATCTTGGCCCGAAGCGCCTCGGGGACGCCGACCCCGTTGTCGCGCACCCGGATCTCGACCTCGCGCCCGAGCCGCCGCGTGCTCACCACCAGCGTCGGCACGTACGGTCCGGCCGCCGAGCGCTGCTTCTCTCGCAGCGCGTGGAAGGCGTTCGTCAGGAGGTTCACGAACACCCGCCCGATCTCCTGCGGCACCAGCTCGATCGCGCCCACCGCCTCGTCGTAATCGCGCTCGATGATCACGTTCAGATCGAGCTTCTGCGCGCGCATCCCGTGGTAGGCGAGGCTCACGTATTGATCGAGCAGCCCGTTCAGCCCGACGCGCTGGCGCTCCCCCGTGCCGCCGCTCGCGTGCTGCATCATCCCCCGCACGATCCCGTCGGTGCGCCGCCCGTTCTCGGCGATCTTCTCGGCGCTCTGCTTCAGGCTCACCACCAGATCCTCGATCTCGGCGACCTTGAGATCCCGGTTCGACGCGAGCCCGTCCAGGATCTCGGCGGTGATATCGACGTTCGCCTCGGCGAAGTTGTTGATGAAGTTGAGCGGGTTCTTGATCTCGTGCGCGATGCCCGCGGTGAGCTGCCCGAGCGAGGCCATCTTCTCCGATTGCACGAGCTGGAACTGCGTCGCCTTGAGGTGATGCAGCGCCTCCTCGAGGTCGGCGTTCTTCTTCTGCAGCTCCGCCGTCCGCTCGCCGACCCGCTGCTCGAGCTGCCCGTAGAGCACCGCGTTCTCGATGGACACGGCCACCTGGGCCGAGAGCAGCCGCAAGACCTCCAGCCGCTCCTGCGTGAACGCGCCCGTGGCCAGGTTGTTCTCGAGATAGAGCACGCCGATGAGCTTGCCGTGGTTGAGGAGCGGCATGCACAGGACCGACCGCGTCTGGTTCCGCGTGATGTAGGGGCTCTGGGTGAAATCGCCCTCGTGCGCCGCGTCGGCGAGCACCACGCTCTCGCGGGTCCGCTCCACGTACACGGCGATGCTCTCCGCGAACTGCCCCCCCTCCACGGACGACACGAGATCCAGCTCCGTGACCGCGGGGGCGGCCCGCGGGTCGGCCGGATCCACGCGCGCCTCCACGCTGGGGATGAGCTCCTCGCCCTGCGCGAGCAGCAGGACGCCGCGCTCGGCCCCCGCGTTCTCGATGACGATGGTCATCAGCTTGGTGAGCAGCCGCTCCAGCACGAGCTCGCTGGCGATCGCCTGCGACGCCTTGAGCACGCTGCCCAGATCGAGCACCCGCGACGTCTGCTGCCGGGTGCTCGTGGTGGTGAGCGTCGTCCGGTCGAGGGGCGCCTCGGCCAGCGGCTGCGGCGGGTTGAGCTCCGCGTCGAGCAGCGCCACCTTGCGCCGCGCGCCCCAGAGCTCGAAGCCATAGCGGGCGTCGGCAAGGTAATCCCTGCCGAGCCGCTCCTTTCCGCGCCGGAGCCAGAACCTGCCGTAGAGCTCGCTCGCGAGCGCCTCGTCCTGGAGGAACCCGTGGGCCCTCGCCGAGGTGATGGCGCGCTCGTACAGCTCGATGGCCTCCCCGATCTCGCCCGCGAGCCGCGCGAGCTCGGCCCCGACCAGCGCGTGCATGTGCGAGAACGTCTCGGGGCAGACCTCCGCCCACCGCCCCAGCTGATCCCGCCTCGCCGCGGCGGCCTCCTGGAAGTCCCTCCGCTCGTCCGCCCCGGCGCCGTCGGCCAGCGCCGCGAGGCAGAGCGCGTGATGAAACTGGTGCTCCGCCGACGCCACGTTGCCGGTGACCGCCGAGACGAGCGCCTCGGCCCTCGTCGCCGCGGCGCGCGCCCCCGCCAGATCGCCGTGCAGGTACAGCGTCTGCGTCTTCAGGATGTGATGGTAACAGAGCGCCATCACGCTCTGGTTCGCCTCGCACGCGGCCAGGTAGTCGGCCTCGGCGGCGGGATCCGGCGCGGCGCCCCCGGCCCTGCCCGAGAGGTCCGCGAGCGCGAGCTCCAGCCCGCGGATGATGTCGATCGCGATCTGGTTCTTGCTCTTCTGGTTGAAGTGCAGAAACTCCGGCAGATCCGCGAGCACCTGCGCGAGGGGCCTGCCCTCATAGAGCTGGTTGAACAGCTTGTAGATGAGGATATAGCCCGCGTACCGCAGCTCCCCGGCCTCGAGCCCCGCCTTGTATCCAGCGTCGTTGACCGCCTGGGCCGCCGGCAGGTGCTTCACCCATGGTAAAAGGAAGTTGCCGAGGGCGAAGCAGCTGTTGCAGACGTCGCCGGGGCTGTTGAACCGCTCGCCGAGCCGCACCGCGAGCACCCCCATCTCGTAGCCCGCGACCGGCTGGCCACGGAACCCCGAGAGCACGATCCCGAAGAACGCGAAGATCGAGCAGGCGCCGGGGGCGAGCCCGTACTGGAGGCTCAGGCCGACCGACTTCGTGACGGTGAGCCCGTAGAGCTGCCGGTCCACGTAGAACGTCGCCGAGAGCACGTTCGAGAGCAGCTTGAGCGCGGCCTTGCCGGCGGGGTCCTCCACGGCGGGCGCCTCCAGCAGCGACTCGAGCGGGCGATCGCCGAGCCGGCGGTCGACGTCCGCGAGCTCCGCCTCGAGCGCCGCGCCGAGATCCCGCTCGGGCAGGTCGATGCCGAGCAGGGCGAGCCCGCGCCGGGCCTCGTCGATGGCCTCCGCGTACCGCCCGACCATGGTGCAATGGCTGACCAGCGCGTCGTACACGCCGGCCTGCTCGAGCGGCGTCCGCGCCTGATCGAGAAGCACCCGGGCGAGCGCCTCGGCGCGCGCATGGTTGCCGTTGAGCCCCTCGGCCTCCGCGAGCTCGCGGTGGAGATCCGCGGTGAGATCGTGGTGCTCTCCCCAGGAGCCCTCGGGCAGGAGCGCGAGCCCCGCGGCGAGGTACTCCCGCGCCGCGGCGTAGGCGGTGGAGCTCTTCGCCCGCTTCCCGGCCTCCAGGTTCAGCCGGGCGATCTCGAGCCGCTCGACCGGATCCGTGACGAGGCCCCGCCCCTGGTTCAGGTGCGTCGCGAGCTGGAAGATCCGCTCGGCCCGCTCCGGCCCGCTGATCTTCGAGAGGAGCAGCCGCCCGATCCTGAGGTGCACCGCGGGCCGCTCCGCCTCCTCGACGAGCGCATACGCCGCCTGCTGCACCCGGTCGTGCAGGAACCGGTAATGCCGCACGAGCAGCGAGGGATTCGTCGAGTCCTGGACCACCTCGAGCTCGGAGGCCGGCAGCAGGAGCCCCTCCAGCGCCGCCGCGAACAGCGGCTGGGACAGCGCCTCCTCGGATCTGCCCGCCACCAGCGAGAGCGCGCGCAGATCGATCTCGCTGCCCATGCAGGCGCCGAGGCTGAGCGCCTGCTGGGTCGCGGCCGGCAAGCTGCGGATCTTGCCGATCATGAGATCGATGATGCCGTCGGTGACGCCCTTCGCCTCGATCCGGCCGAGATCCCATTGCCACCGCCCCCGCTGCCGGTCGAAGGCGATGAAGCCTTCCTTGTGCACCGCCTTCAGGAGCTCGCTCACGAACAGCGGGTTGCCCTCGGTCTTGCGCAGGATGAGCTCCGCCAGCGGGCGGACCCGCTCCGGCTCCGCGTGCATGGCCTGGCCGAGCAGCTCCTCCACGTGCTCGCGGCCGAGGGGCCCGAGGTGGATCTCGTGCACCGCCGTCCCGTACGCCCGGATGGCCGCGAGCGTCATCGTGAGCGGGTGAGCCGGCCCCACCTCGTTGTCCCGGTAGGCCCCGATCAGGAAGAGGTGCGCCGGTCGATCCTCCCCGAGCACCCGCTCGAGCAGCCGCAGGCTGGCCGCGTCGGCCCACTGCAGGTCGTCGAGGAAGATCACGAGCGGGTGCTCCCGCTTCGCGAAGACCCGCAGGAAGCGCTCCAGCACCAGGTTGAAGCGGTTCTGCGTCTCCGTCGGCCCGAGCTCGGGCGCGGGCGGCTGCGGCCCGAGGATCGCCTCCACCTCGGGGATCACGTCGAGGATGACCTGCCCGTTCTGGCCGAGCGCGCCGCGCAGCGCCTCCTGCCACCCCGCGAGCCGCGCCTGGCTCTCCCCGAGGATCTGCCGCACCAGCGACCGGAACGCCGCCACCACGGCCGCGTAGGGCGTCGCCCGCTGGAGCTGGTCGTATTTCCCGCCGATGAAGTACCCCCGCCGCCGCGTGATCGGCTCGTACAGCTCGCGCACGAGCGCGCTCTTGCCGATGCCCGAGGAGCCCGTGACGAGCAGCAGCTCGGCCGCGCCTCGCGCCCCCTCGACGGCGCTCTTCGCGCCCTGCGCGACCCGCTCGAAGGTCGAGAGCAGCGCCTCCACCTCGCGCTCCCTGCCGTAGAGCCGCTGGGGGATCTGGAACCGCTCCGGCACGTCGCGCGCCCCGAGGTCGATCGCCCCCACCGCGCCCGTGTCGCGGAGCGCCGCGATGCACGCGGCGAGGTCCGCCCTGATGCCGTACGTGCTCTGGTATCTCGCCTCGGGCGCCTTCTCCAGGAGCCGCATCACCACGTCCGACACCGCCCTCGGCACGCCTTTCGTCCGCGCGTGAGGCGGCGCCGGGAGCCTCGCCAGGTGGCAATGCACGAGCTCCATCGCGTCCTGCGCCGGGAAGGGGAGCGCCCCGGTGAAGAGCTCGTAGAGGGTGACGCCGAGCGAGTAAAAGTCGGTGCGGTAATCGATCGCCCGGTTGGTCCGGCCGGTCTGCTCGGGGGCGATGTACATGAGCGTCCCGTCGAGCACGTCCGGGCTCTTGAGGACGGGGTTCTCCCGCGACAGCACGGTGGAGATGCCAAAGTCGATGATGGCGAGCCGCTCCCGCTCCGCGCTCCAGACGATGTTCGAGGGGTTGATGTCCTTGTGGATGATGCGCTGCTCGTGGAGCTGCCCGAGCGCGTCCACGATGCGGACGGCGATGTCCAGCGCCTCGGCGAGCGGCGGCGTCCCCCGGCGCAGCAGCCTGTCCAGCGACTCCCCGCCGAAGTCCTCGATAGCCATGGTCCAGCCCTGCAGCTCGAGCCCGAGGCCATAGGCCCGCGGGACGCAGGGCAGCTCGAGCCCGCGCTGCATATCGTATTCGCGCTGGAACCAGGCGAGCCGCTCGGGAGACGGGCGGAGGGGCTTCAGGATCTTGAGGATGAGGGGCTCCCCGTCCGCCTTGCGCAGGGCGCGGCAGACGCGGGTGTTGGTGCTGTCGTAGACCTGAGCCTGTATCTCGTACCCGGGCAGGACCATGCTGGATCTAGCCTCGATGCGCCGCGGGGCTGCGGGGCGAGTGGCGGAGGGCGGCGCTCATGGGAGCGGATTGGACCACGGTCCGCGGGACAAAGCCATGTCCCCGCCGGGCCGGCGCTCCTTCGACCGAGCACGCACCGAGCACGCACCGAGCACGCACCGAACACGCACCGAACATGCGCGCGCTGCGCCACCTCGCGCCGGAGGTGGCCGCGAGGCGGCCCACGTTGACGCCCGCATTCCGGTGCTGATAACAAGGACCCTCATGCTCCGTTCAATGGGGGGAAAGGTCCTCGTGCCGTGGCTCCTGCTGCTGGGCCTCGGAGGTTGTCCCAAGCCGCCCCCGTGCGCCCCCGTCCAGATCCAGGAGCGGAAGCACCCGTTCATCGCCTTCGATCGCCACGACATCCCCGCCCTGAGGCAGCGGGTCACCCAGGACCCTTACAAGACCTGGATGGACGATGTCCGCCGGGGCCCGCCGGGGCAGGGCCACCCGTGCGCGGCCCCCTCCACGAATACGGACGTAAAAGAATACCAGCTCTCCAACTGCGCGCTGTACGGGGCCCTCTCCTGGGTGGTCGAGCAGCGCAGCGACGCGCTGAAGACGGCGCGCGATACGCTGCTGAAGGCGGGCGACACCAGCACCGGCTGGAACCAGACGCCTGGCGCCTGGTACTGGGGCGGAGCCCTGCTCAACTATGCGTACGCCTACGACCTCGTGCAGCCGGCGCTGAGCGCGGACGACGACGCGGCCATCCGCGACAAGCTGGAGGACGCGCTCGGAAAGACGATGGGGGTGTACGGCGAGTTCAACACAACGTACGTCACCAACTTCCGCTATCGCGTGGGCAGCGGCGCGGCCACGCTGAGCTACGCCCTCGGCGAGCACGACCACGCCTGCACCGTCGAGCGCGATCTCTTCGGCGACGAGCCGCTGGACTCGCTCGTCGCCCTCCGCTCCTACGGCCCCTACATGCAAGCCTGCCTGACCAAGGACGGCACCTACGTCGAGGGCCCGAGCTACCAGGACGACGTGTTCTCGGTGATGCTGCCCTACCTCCAGGCCATGAAGAGGCTCTCCGGCGGGGCTCGCGACGGCCGTGATTACATCAACGCGGTGAACACCCCCGCGGTCTGGGGCGATGACACCCGCATCGCCCGCATGCTCCGCTACGGGGGCGCCCTCTCCATGCCGGACGGCAACGCGGCCACCCTCGAGACCGGCTGGCGCGAGCCCCTGCAGCTGAGCAGCATCGCCGCCAGCGCGCTCAGCGACAAAGAGGGGCGCCGCGACGCGAAGGGCTTCTATGGCTGGCTCAGCGCGAAGGGCAAGGCCGTCGTCAACAACCCGGTCTATAGCATCCTCTATACCGATCCCGACATCGCCAGGGCCGGCTCCGGGGCGCAGGAGCCCAAGGAGCCCGCGTACACATCGATCGTCACCTCGGACATGACCTCGCTGCGCTCCGGCTGGAGCGCGGACGCGGTTCACCTGCTGATGACGACCGAGCACGAGTACCGCCCGTCCTCGCACAGCCAGCCCGATCAGACGAGCTTCCTCCTGCACGCGAAGGGGCAATACCTGCTCATCGATCCGGGCGACGGCCGCAACTACGACCCCGCGGGCAGCTCCCACACCTCGCTGTTCTACTGGGTCAACTTCAGCCCGGAGTCGCACAACCTGGTCACCATCGACAGCTTCAAGGGGATCCGGGATACGTACCAGACGCCCGCGTGGCGCCAGCTCGGCATCTTCAGCGACCTGACCCGGCCCGTGGACGATCCGGCGATCCTGCAGGCCTCCTTCCTGACCGGGGAGCTCGATTCCTCGACGGTCACGATCGACGACTACGTCAACGTGCCCGACGTGTCCACGCGGCGGACGGCGGCGCTCGCGCGGAGGAGCTACGTGGTCGTCTTCGACCACATGATCTCCGCGGGCATCGGCTCGGCCCAGCCGATGCTCCACTATTACGACACCCACCTTCATTACAGCGGTTGGCTGGGCTGCCGGCCGGGCGCGCCCGCCATCTGCACCGACTACGCCACCGCGAGGCCCACCTCGCCCAGCACCCAGGTGGACTGCGGCGACGTCTGCGGCCAGGTCCGGATGGCCAGCGACCTCGCGGCGGAGGCAGCGACCGGGCTCGCCCCGAGCGAGCCGGTGACGCCGGACGCTGCCGGCCGCGCTCCGGCCGCGCCCACAGCGGGCCGGCTGGTGTGGGCGACGCGGACCGACGACGGCAAGCGCGAGCTCGAGCTCGACGTGGCCTACGTCCCCCGCCCTGACGCCTTCTCGGTCGATCGAAGCGGCTTCACCAACTTCTTCCCGAACATGACCTTCCGGCACCCGTTCTCGGTGGCGCGCTACATCGGCTCCAGCACGCAGTGGCTGACCGTGCTCTACCCGCGCGACCTCACCGCCGGCGAGCCGAAGCCGGCGATCGAGGCGCTCAAGGTGAGCGGCGGGAGCGGCTCGGCCGCGCTCGTCTCCATGGCGGAGCAGGACACGCAGGATCTCGCGCTGGTCTCCGACGGCGCGCAGCCGGTGGAGGTGGGCGACGCTTTTCGCGTGCCCGCCGTGCCCGCCGCGAAGCTGCAGGGCCGCAGCGCGCTGCTGCTCCTGCGCCACAGGGCGCTCGAGCGCGCCCAGGTCGACGCCGGCACCTCGCTGAGCCTCGGCGGCCGCGCCCTGCTGCTCGCCGCCTCGCCCGTGTCCGCGTCGCTCCGGCCCGAGGGCCCCGGCCTCGCCGCGGAGCTGGTGCTCTCGAGCGCGGCGCAGGTCGGCCTCGCCGTCTCGCAGAAGGACACGCAGCTCACCCTCGACGGCAAGCCCGCGCCGACGCGCTACGACGCGGCCAGCGGCACGGCCTCGACGAGCGTGCCCCAGGGCCGCCACCGCCTCACGGCGCGCTGAGGCGCGTCGAGCCGGCGCCGGCGCGGCGCGACCTCATCGCATGGTGGTCGTCGAGTGGACGCCGATGGTCGGCTCGCAACCTGCGACGAAATCGGCCGGAGCGCGCTTCACCAGGTTGAAGACGCTCACGGGAGGGGCTCCCGGCAGCAGGCTTCTCGCGCCGACGTCTTCGAAATCGAAGAGCTGCTGCGCGGCCTCGCGGACCGTCGCTTCAACGAGGATCTCCCCTGGCCGCGACGCCCTGGCGAGGTGCGCTGCGGCGTTGACCACCTCGCCGAGCACCGTGTAGTCGAGCCGGCCGTACGCCTGGGATCCGACGCTGCCGGAGAGGACCTGCCCCGTGGAGAGCCCGATGCAGATCCCCTGCGTGTACGGCGAGCCCTCGCCGGCACGGCGCGCCACCGCCGCCATCTGCGCGCGGACGGCCACGCACGCGCTGAGCGCCCGAGACAGGTGATCCGGCCCCTGGAACACCGTCATCACCGCGTCGCCGAGGAACTTGTCCACGACCCCCCCCTTGGCGACGAGCTCCGGGACGATCACCTCGAAGTTCGCTCTGAGCAACCGCATGGCCTCGCCGGGCAGCCTCTCCCGGGTGACGGGCGTGAACTGGAAGATGTCGATGAACGCCACCGTGGCCATGACCGCCTCGCTCGCGAGCGCGATCGCGGGGCCCATCTCCCGGATCCGCTCGATCAACGCCGCGCTCGTGAACTGACGGAGGATCTTGTTCTCCTCGTCCGAGCGGGCGTTCCTCCGCAGCTCCGCGACGTGCTTGATCGTCTTGTCGATGGTCGCCTCGAGATCGCCCCGCTGGATCGGCTTGAGCAGGAAATCGAACGCGCCCTGGTTCATCGCGCTCCGGATGTTCCCCATGTCGCCGTAGGCGGACATCATCACCGTCCTCGCAAAGGGGCTCACCTCGGGGACGCGCCCGAGGAACGTGAGCCCATCCATCACGGGCATGTTGATATCGGTGACGACGACGTCGATGTCGGGGTGGCGCCGGAGCTCGTCGAGGGCGTTCTCACCGTTGTCAGCGAAGATGAACTCGTAGACCCGGTCGCGGATCTTCTGCCGGAAGAGCAGCTTCATCATGAGCGCCACGTCCGGCTCGTCGTCGGCGATGAGGATCTTGGCGGGGCCCCCGCTGGCCTCGATCACCGCCGCGAACGCCGCCACGAAATCGGCCGCGGACTGGAACCGCTGCGCCGGGTCCTTCGCCAGCGCGTGCTCGAAGAAGCCGTCGAAGCCGGGCAGCAGGCCGGGCACGAGGCTCGACGGCGGCGGGAACGGATCGGTGCAGATGCTGATGAGCAGCTCCCCGATCCCGCTCGCCGCGAACGGGAGCCGGCCCGTGAGGGCCCTGTAGGTGATGACGCCGAGCGACCAGAGATCGCTCAGGTGATCCGGCACGACGGCGCGCACCTGCTCGGGGCTTATGTACGATGGCGTACCGACGACCCTGCCGAACGATCCCTGCTGATCCTCGTCCGACTCGAAGACCGTCCACACCACGCCGAAATCGAGGAGCTTCACGCATTCTCCTGGCTCCTTCCGCGCCAGGAAGACATTCGCCGGCTTGAGATCGCGGTGGATGATCCCCGCGGAGCTCGCCACCTGCAGGCCAATGGCGATCTGCCGGAGCAGGGCGAGCGTCGCCGACGGCGAGAGCTGCCGCTCCCGGGTGAGCCTGGCCTCGAGGTCCTCCCCTTCGAGCAGCTCCATGACGATGTAAGGGCAATCTTCGTCGATACCGTAATCGTGTATCTGGATGATGTGCTCGTTGCGGAGCCGCGCGATCGCCGTCGCCTCTCGCTCGAACCGGCGTCGCGCCGGGTCGGAGCTGACATGCTCGGGCGTCATCACCTTGAGCGCCACGGGACGCCGGAGCACCTGATCGAACGCCTCCCAGATGACGCCCATCCCGCCGCGTCCGATCTCTCGTCTCAGCGCGTACTTCCGCGCGATCGTGCGATTGAGCATGGTGAGCGCAGTGTAGCGAGCTCCCAGCGCGCTTGCTCAGGTTCGAGACGCGGGGGCCCGTCGACAGCAGCCCTGCATCAGCGAGGAGAGGGCCGCTTCACACCCAGGACCTTCATGCGGTAGGACAGCGTGCGCACCGGTATCCCCAGCCGCCGCGCGGCCTCGGTGCGGTTCCAGCCCGCGGTTTCGAGCATGTCCTGGAGCAGCTTGGCCTCATACTGCTGCACCTTCCCCCGGACCAGCCCGCCCTCGGGGGGCGCCTCCTTCGGGGCGGACGGCGTGGGGCAGAACACGGCCACGTCGGTCGGAGCGCGGCCGAGCTCCGCGTCCTTCCCGAGGTCCGCGGGGCGCTCGGACTCGCCGCGCGCCGCCGCCGCGCGCACCCGCGGGGGCAGGTCCTCGAGGCCGACGAGCGCGCCGGGCGTCACCACCACCGCGCGCTCGATCACGTTGCGCAGCTCGCGCACGTTGCCAGGCCACGCGTACGCGCAGAGCAGGGCGAGCGCCTCGGGGGTGATGCCCTCGACGCGTCGTCCGTTGGCCGCGCTGGCCGCGCGCAGGAAATGCCGCGCGAGCGGCTCGATCTCGTCCTTTCGATCGCGCAGCGGCGGGATGTCGATGACGACGCCGCCCAGCCGATAATACAGATCGGCCCGGAACGCGCCCGACGCGGCCATCGCCTCGAGATCCCGGTGGGTCGCCGCGACGACGCGCACGTCGACCTCGATCTCGCGGCTCGATCCGACGCGGCTGAACGACCCCGACTCGAGCACGCGGAGCAGCGCGGCCTGGGCCGGCGGCGGCAGCTCGCCGATCTCGTCCAGGAACACCGTGCCGCCGTCGGCCTCCTCGAACACGCCCTTCTGCTGCTGCAGCGCGCCGGTGAACGCCCCGCGCTCGTGGCCGAACAAGGTGCTCTCCACGAGGTCCTTCGGGATCGCCCCGCAGTTGACGCGCACCACGCGCCGCCCCTTGCGCGGGCCGCCCTCGTGGATCATCCGCGCGACGACCTCCTTGCCGGTCCCCGTCTCGCCGTGGAGGATGACCGGGATGCGCGAGGCGCCCACGCGCCTCACCGTCTCGATGACCTCGCGCATCTGCTGGCCGGCGATGATCCCCCCTTCCTCCGGCTCCTCGCGCGCGAGCACCGAGGTCGCGGCCGGGCCGCACGCCACCGGGCGCTCGGGCGAGGCGTGGCGGGCAGCCTCGCGCGCGGCCGCGAAGACCTCGTCCGCGGTGCTTCCGGCGTCCGGGTAGAGGGCGAGGCCGACGAGGAGCCGGGCGTCGCTGCCGACGAAGGAGGCTGCGATGGCCTGCGCGGCGCGGTGCGCCTCCTCGGCACCGGCCTCGGGCAGGAGCACGTGGGCAGCGCAGGTGCCGTAGAGCGCCACGCGATGGACGGGCTGAAGACACGCGCGCACGGCGTTGATCCAGCCCTCCGCCGTCACCGCCGCGCTCATGCGCACGTGGAGCAGGGCGAACGGACGGCGAAAATGTCGGGCGCGCGTCAGCTCGTCCTCCACGCGGCGCAAGAGCTTTTCCTCTCCCTCGAGATCGAGGGACTCGCCCGCGGCGCCGAACGCCTGCACCCGCAGCGCGACGCTGCCGAGCACGACCTCATCCCCTATCGCGATCCCGGCGCGGGAGACGCGGCGGCCGTCGAGGAACGTGCCGTTCTTGGATTCCAGGTCATCGACCCACACCCGCCCGCGCGAGAGGAGGAAGCGGGCGTGCTCCCGCGACAGGGTACGATCGTCGATGCAGAGCGCGGCAGGCGCGGCGCGCCCCACGACAAGCGGCGTGTCGGGCGAGAGCAATCGTCTCTCCGTCTTTCCGGCGTGATGCCAGACGAGCGCGATGCCCAGCGTCGCGGTCTGCTGAATGGCAGAGATCGACCTCCCCGCCAGGGTCCAGGTCTTCGCCGCGTCGTCCTGCACCGACTTGCCTGACCGCATGCATTCCGCCTCGCTGGTCTCTATATCAGGCTCTTTCGGAAGGTCCAAGAGCCACGGACCTCGCCGCTCGTGAGTCTCCGCCGCGCTGCGCGGCGCTGCGCCGCTCTGCTCCTGTTTGTGTCGCCAGGTCGCCGCGGGCGGGCGTTCCACTTCCACTTCCACTTCCATTTCCATTGCGCGCCAACGTTTGCCGGCGCGCCCGGTCATGTCCGGTGGGCCTCGGCCCAATAGCTCAAGCCGGCTCACGTGCCGGGCGGAGCGACGATCTGGACGAAGGCCGCGGGAGCCGGGAGGACACCGCTGTTACGTTCGGCCCATCCTTGCCGGCAAACTCTTGCCGGGCAACTCGCGACGGCGATCTCTTGCGGGCAAGGTCTTGCCGAGGGGGCCATGGGCGGGCGCGCCGCGCCCCCGGAAACGCACGGGTGCCGCTCGCATTCTGCCTGCTGACGTGGAGCGCCGAGCGCTTTCGAGGAGGGCGCGCCCTGGTGGCACGCAGGCTGCAAACAACCGAAATCAGAATCGAACGGGCGGCGAACATCGCGACCCAAGACGTCAACCAGACAGACCACTCCAGGAGCCGACCATGAACACGAAACACATCCTCTCCGCACTCTTCACCTCCAGCGCGTTCGGCATCCTGCTCATCGCGGGTTGCAGCGTGCCGATGGACGAAGGCGGCTCCGAACAGGCGTTCGCCGACGAGGAGATCGTCGAGGAGGCGTCGCAGGCGCTCGGCCCTGCGTGCGTCGCCAAGAACCTCGCGCTGGAGGCCGGCCCGATCTGGAACACCACCGATGCCCAGACCAAGTGCCCGAACGTCTGCAATCCCCAGAACATGAACTGGAACGGGCAGTGGTGGACGACCGTTCCGGGCGCGATGTCGGTATGCGAGTGCAGCCCGCGCCCTGCCGCCGTCGTGCAGGCCGGCCCCATCTGGAGCAACACCCACGCTCAGACGCAGTGTCCGAATACCTGCGCCGCGTTCAGCAGCGCGACGAAGTGGGACGGGCAATGGTGGACGACGGTCCCGGGCCAGATGTCCGTCTGCGAGTGCGCAACCACCCCGCCGGCCACGGTGTCGCTCGAGGCCGGGCCCATCTGGAGCAGCGCCGACGCCCCGAGCAAGTGCCCGGCCGCCTGCGGCACGAGCCGCGCCTGGAATGGGCAGTGGAGCACGACCGTCTCGGGCCAGATGTCTGTCTGCGGCTGCGCTTGCACGCCCTGACGTCACGACGACCCGCTCGTGAGCGCGCCACCGCGCTCACCTCCGGGTCACGCGGGCCTCCAGGTCGCGCACCCGCGCCTCGAGCTCGCGGACCCGCGCCTCGGCGGCGGCGCGGGCGCGCTGCTCGGCGACGCGGGCGCGCTGCTCCAGCGCGCGCGCCTCGCCCTCGGCCCGGAGGGCCTCCTCCTCGGCTGGCACGAGATCCGTCGCGCGGGAGCTCCGCGCGACGCGCAACGTCGGGTGCGGGCCGTCCTTCAACACGACGAGGTGCGCGTCGAGCGCCTCGATCCAGACGGGATCGCCGCTTCCGTGGACCCGCAGGTAGGTGCCGTCCGCGTCTCGCCGGTACAGCTGGAGAGGCACCCGCTCCTCCGCGAGCGGCGCGCGGGCGGCAGCCGCCTCGGGATCGAAGAGCAGGAGCTCGGGACAGCCGAGCTGCCAGTACTTCGCCGGCGCATCCTCGTAGATACGGCGCCAGTCGCCCGAGACCACCTCCAGCGCGAACCGCGGCGGACGATGGCCGGGCAGCCAGGTCTGCCACTGCCGCGGGACGGGCGGCAACGGGCGGTGATCGAGGACGTAGAGGTCCGGCAGGACGCGCACGAGCGGCTCGCCCCGCACCCACGCGAAGAGTTGCCCGGTGCCAGCGTACCAGTCGGCCCAGCCACGCTCGCGCGCAAGCTGGGCGACCACCGACAGCAACAGGCGGACGATCTCGGACCGCTCGACCTTGTCGGGACGCTCCGCGTCATCGGGCAGGTACCAGCCGGACCAGTCGATCGCGGCGCCGGCCTCTTCCGGCGACAGATCGCGGAGCACGAGCGCGCGGGGAGAACGCCGAGGGGTAAGGGGGAACCCGATGCGATTCGGCGATGCCACGCGAGGAAATTAGCACCCCGACAGGCCCCGCGGGGCGCCGAATTTCGACGAGCACTGCCCGGCCTTCGCGCCCGACGACAGGCGGATCGCGTTCAACAGGACGTTTGGTCCGGGGGAGATGTACCATCATCCCGACTCCGGGTTTCACGTCATCCCCGCGGCCGGCGGCGCGCCGACGCGGCTCGCGGCCAACGACCCGCCCGCTTGCCTCGGGTCACGAGCCCTGGAATCCACGACAGCTGCCCTCGAGGGTCGCCCGAGGCCACCACCGTCGACGGCAAGACCTGTTGCTGGGTCATCTTCTCGTCGTCGCGCGACGGCCACGCTCCGATCTCGCGCTGACGGAAACCAACCGTCATACCATCCGTTTGGCACACGTGTGCCAGGCGGCCTGCGGCCAGTGCTTGCATGTCGTGCTCTCCGCAGCGCGGCAGGAGCGGCGCGCGGGCGAAGCGCGGTGAACCAAGCGAGCGGGCGGCTGGCGCGGGCCTTGCGAACGCAGCAGGCACCATGCGAACCCACCGCACCCATTCCTCCCTTTGGCTACTCCTGGCAACAGGCCTCCTCGCCGCCGGATGCGAGACGGCGTCCGCGCCTGTCGACCAGGTCGGCTCTCAGCGCGCGGCGCTCCACCGGGCTCAGTCCTGCGACAACCTCGAAGCGCTGCTGAAGCAGGACGCGCTCGCCAAGATGAACGCCCAGATCGACGCCACGATTGCGAGCTACTCGGCGTACGGCTACCCCCGCGGCGGCGTCGTCGGCGGCGTCGACAACGGCAGCGTCGGCGTCCCCGGAGGGGCCCAGGATCCCACGGACACGCCCGCCCCGGTGCCGCCCACAGCAGACGACGGGGAAACCGGCCAGGAGACCTCGGCAGATGGCAGTGGCAGCGGCGCCGACCCTGCCCACTCCGAGACGAACACCCAGGTCGCCGGCGTCGATGAGGCGGATATCATCAAGACCGACGGCAACAACATCTACGTGCTCCACGGCCAGAGCTTCTACACCCTGACGGCGCGGCCGGCGTCGTCGCTCGCCGTGGGCAGCTCGCTCGCGATCGAGGGGTCACCCCACGAGATGTTCGTGGCAGACGACAAGGTCGTCGTCTATTCGTCGGTCAACGGGGCCGCGATCTACGAGCAGGCGGGCGTCACGCCGCGGCCGGGGTATTACGACTACCTGCTCGTCGACACCATGGTCGGCGGCGGTGGCGTCATGCCGACGCCTGGAGCCCCCAGCGCGCCGAGCAGCAACCCGGGGACCCCCGCCGACGGCGGAGACGCGAAGCCGCTGCCGCCGGACGACGCCGAGCCGCCGCCCGACGGCGGCACGCCTCCGTCCGACGACGGCACGCCTTCGTCCGACGGCGGCACGCCTTCGTCCGACGACGCGCCCCCGGACGCCGAGGCGCCGTC
This sequence comes from Sorangium sp. So ce693, assembly GCF_051521375.1. Classification (NCBI taxonomy): domain Bacteria; kingdom Pseudomonadati; phylum Myxococcota; order Polyangiales; family Polyangiaceae; genus Sorangium; species Sorangium sp. So ce693. The sequence continues at coordinate 12,728,885 of NZ_CP150347.1, read as the reverse complement.
CGGCGGTGACGCGCCGGCGCCCCCGCCGCCGGACGGCGGGGCCGCTGAGCCGCCGCCCGACGTCAGCGACCCCGGCTCGGGCGGCGTCTGGGCCCCCCTCACGAAGGTGACCGTCCTGAGCCTCGCCGGCGGCGCCCCCAGCGTGGTCAAGGAGCTCTACTTCGAGGGTGGCTACACCTCGGCGCGGCGCACCGGCCCGAACGTGCGCACGGTGCTGACCGGCGGCGCCCACGGCCCCGCGCTCCCCTACTGGCCCTCAGGCCTGACCGAGTATCCCGAGACCGCCGAGGCGTGGACCGCGGCGTTCGAGCAGCTCCGCGCCGAGAACGCGGCGATCATCGAGGACGCCCCGCTCTCGACGTGGCTGCCGTACCGCTTCGAGAAGCAGGGAGAGGCCGTGGAGCTGCTCGACGCGAGCTGCTCGGACTTCTATGTTCCGGAGGCCGGCACGACGTCGTACGGCCTGACGCAGATCGAGTCGATCGACCTCGCCGACCTCGCCGCAACGCCGGAGTCGACGTCGATCGTCGGCGCGACCGACACCGTGTACGCGAGCCACGACGCCCTCTACGTCGCCGCGCGGTCCTGGGATCATCAGGCGGCGCCCGGCGAGGTGTTCGTCGGCACGAACGTCACCCATCTGCACAAGTTCGATCTGATCGCCGACCCGAGCCAGCCCGGGTACGTCGCGTCAGGCTCGGTGTCCGGCCACATCATCAACCAGTTCTCGCTCGATGAGCACGACGGCAAGCTCCGCGTCTCGACGACCTCGCAGGTGCCGGCGGAGCCCAGGTGGACGACCAGCAACAACGTGTTCGTCCTCGAGGCGCAAGGGACCGATCTCGCGCAGATCGGCGCCGTCACCGACCTGGCCCCCGGCGAGACCATCCAGTCCACCCGGTTCGTCGGCGATCGCGGCTATGTCGTGACGTTCCGCCGGGTCGATCCGCTGTTCGTGATCGATCTCGCGAACCCGGCGTCCCCCTCCGTCGCGGGTGAGCTCAAGATCCCCGGCTTCAGCGAGTACATGCACCCGCTCGACGACGGACACCTCCTGACGATCGGCAGGGATGGCGAGGAGGACGGCACGGTGACCGGCCTTGCTCTCCAGATCTTCGACGTCACGAACGCGTCGGCGCCCGCGCTGCTGCACAAGGAGGCGCTCGACGGGGCGAAGTACATGCACTCCGAGGCCGAGTACAACCACAAGGCGTTCACGTACTATGGCGAGCTCGGCGTGCTCGCCTTCCCGCTCGTGAGCTTCGACGGGGAGACCGGCGCGATGTCGAGCACGCTCGAGGTGTTCAACGTCGATATCGAGGACGGGTTCAGCCGGCTCGGCGCGGTCGACCACAGCGGCTTCTTCAGCAGCGTGCCGTCGGGGTGCTACTACGGCGGGGCCGCCGTGCAGCGCGGCCTGTTCATCGAGGACTACGTGTACTCGTACTCCCAGGGCGGCGTGCTCGTGAACGCGCTCGACGACCTCGAGACGCCGGTGGCGTCGCTGCCCCTGCCCACCCCGGACTCGGTCGGATACGCGTGCACCGGCGTCGGCGGCGGCGTCACGGAGCCCGCGCCGGCGCCCGAGCCGGCTCCCACCCCCGAGGAGTAGCGCCGAACAAGCAGCGATCGGCCGCAGCGCCGCCGCCCGTCCGGGCCGGCGGCGCTGCGCCGCTCAGGCGCCCGGCCGCGGCGCCTCCCACGGGTGATCCGGGTAGAACTCCTTCATGAGCCGCGCGGTGTACGCGGTGAGGTTCGCGAACCCCTCGGCCCTGCGCCGCAGCGGCGAGTCGAAGAACGGCGTGAGGAGGCCCGCCAGCGCCGCGAAGGCCGTCGCGTCGACGCCCGCCGGGCGCGCTCCGAAGAGGTACGGCTTGTCCCCGAGCAGCGCGGAGAGCGCTGCCAGCGAGCGCGCGCCGAGCTCGACGACCTCGTCGTTCGCGTGGCGCGCGACGCCGACCGCGCGGAGCGTCTCGCGGACGCGCGCGACGAGCTCCTCGCGCAGCTTCGGGCGCGCCTCCTCCGGCGCGCCGTTGACGAAATTCGCCGGGCCCCTCGCGAAGTTCTCCGGGATGAGCCAGCGGGAGTACACCATGGTCGGCGTGAGGCTGTTCTCGATCATGCGCTCGATGGCCCACGCCTCGGCGCGCTGCCGGGCGTCGAGGCCGGCGTCGAGATCCTTGCCGTACTTCTTCTGCAGGTGCTCGCGGATGAAGTGCGAGTCGGCGATACGCGCGCCATCCTCGTCGATGAAGGGAAGCTGCCCCTTCGGCGACTGATCGGGCCGCGCGCGCTCCTTCGTGTAGGGAAGGCCCAGCAGCTTGAGCTGGACCTCGGTCTTGGTCACGTAGGGGCTGGCTTCCGGCAAGCCGAACATGGGGCCGAAGCTGTGGAGGGTGATCATGTGCAATCTCCGAGCTGTTGTGGGTCCGCCGTGGACTGCGCTTGATGTAGCCCTGCCCTGCTGACAACCTGGTGTCAGCATCCCCGTGCGACGCGCCGATCGCCTGTTCCAGATCCTGCAGATCCTGCGCCGGCAGCGGGCGCCGATCACGGCGGCGGCGCTCGCCGAGGAGCTCGAGACGTCGAAGCGCACCGTCTACCGCGACATCGCGGACCTCCTGGCCCAGCGCGTCCCGATCCGCGGCGAGGCCGGCACGGGGTACGTGCTCGATCGCGGCTTCGACATGCCGCCGCTGATGCTGACGCCCGACGAGATCGAGGTCGCGGTCCTCGGCGCGCAGTGGGTCGCCCAGCGCGGGGACGTCGCCCTGCAGCGGGCGGCGCAGGACCTCATCGCGAAGATCGCCGCGGCGGTCCCCGAGCGGCTGCGGCCCTTCGTGTTCGAGCCGGCGACGGGCACGCCGGTCGGGGCGGTCCAGACGCCCGACACGCTCGACCTGGCCCAGGTTCGGGCGTCGATCCGCGCCGGCACGAAGATCGCGCTCCGCTACCGCGACGAGACGGGGTGCGAGAGCGAGCGCGTCGTGTGGCCCGTGATCGTGGGTTATCTCGAGTCGACGCGGCTCCTCGCGGCGTGGTGCGAGCTCCGCCAGGACTTCCGCCACTTCCGCACGGACCGCGTGACCGGCGCCAGGTTCCTCGACGAGCGCTACGCCGAGAAGCCGAGCGCCCTCCGCGCGCGGTGGCGCGCGCACATGCGCGCGCGCAGGGAGCTGCGAGAGCGCGACGGCGCGACGTCGACCAGGGCGCGCTAGCGCCGCGTGTCAGCAATCCCGCCAGAAAGACCGGTCGATCACGAGCGGTCGCCGGAAACAGTAGCGATTTTGATAGCTTCCGCCTGTCTCGCCGCCGAGGGCGGCTCCGGTGTGGCCCAACGGAGCGCCCTCCGCCGCCGCATTGCCCGCGGTGAAGGGCCCGCGGCGTCACCGATCGGGGTCGGCGCCTGGCCTGGCGGCAGAGCGCCGAACGAGTCTCCTTCGCTCGCCGCCCCGTGGGCCGGGCCCGTCGATGCGCTGCCGCCTGTGTCGGGCTCGTGCCTGCGTCCCCGCACTCTGCCGGCCCAACGCTGGAGTTCAGCCGCGTGGGCGCACGGATGGGGCTTCCCCGGTCGCGGAGCGTTGCGCGCCCCGCGATCGGGCTTGTTTTACTTACGCGCCGCCGCGCAGGAGGACTCCGGGGCTGCGTAGCGGACGCGACGACCAACGACCAGGCGCAGGCGTCGAGCCATGGTAATACAGGGCACCAAGTGGGGCGCTCAGGAGGGTCCGGGGCTGCGCAGGAGGGGTCCGGGGCTGCGCAGGAGGGGTCCGGGGCTGCGCAGGAGCCACAAAGACGTGTGACAGGACACCAAATTGGGTACGCGGGAGGGCCGCTGGGACCGCTCAGGAGCCACACGATCGTACGAAAGGACACCAAAGTGGATGCGCAGGAGGGCCGCCGGGGCCGCGCAGCAGGGCGTCAGGGCCGCGCAGAAGGGTCGGCGGGACCGCGCAGAAGGGCCGCCCGGGCCGCGCAGCAGGGCCGGAAGACCGCGCAGTGTACGAGCGGAGCCCTGGTAACACTTCTGACCGGGAGCAGCGGTGACACTTCCTTGAGCTACGGGCCCATGCTCCGGGAGGACTGGAAACAGGGGACCGGATCCTCGTCGACACGATACGCTCGCCGCGATTTCTCGGACCGCCAGGATCTATACATCAACCGCTCCCCGTGGTCGCGGTACACACGAGCCTCTTCTCACGATCCGGCGTGAGTTCGCGCAGGTCACCGCGCCCTGGCCAGCTTCAGCTCCTTTTGTGCAACGCCCCATCCGTCAGCGATCAGGAAGGAGCCCTCGCCACGCCGCTCGTGGGCCGCTCGGCGGCGCGCGCCGCGCTGGAGGAGCTGGGCGCGTAGCCGTACTGGAAGATGGAGGTGCTGCCCTGGATCGTCGTGCCCTGGAGCACCACCACGCTGCTCCCGGTGCCCTGCAGCTGGAGATCGATGTCGCCGCCGTCCGTGTCGCACACGGCCTTGAACTTGATCGAGGTGCCATAGAGGTTGTTCGAGGTGTCCGTCCACATGACGGTGAAGTAGTCGTTGCTGCTGGGCACGAGCGCGGCGCTCCACCCCTGCGTCAGGGTGCTCTGGCCATTCGCGACGTTCTCCCCGATCCAGCACTCGGTCCACGTGGTCTCGCTCGTGGTGTGCGAGAGCCAGACCTGGCCGATCCCGTAGCCGAGGTTGTTGGAGACGTAGATGTTCACGTAGGTATTGTCGGACATGATGTTTCCTCCATGCGCGGTCCAAGAGGGGTCCGCGCGGTCTGTCCGCGAGCGAGCGAGACGCCCCTCGCGAGCCGCCGTGGCGCGGGGTGCACGGGTGGAGCGAGCCGTCGCTCCTGCCCGTCGCCCCGCGGGTACAGAGGAGTCTTAAGCCGCCGCGCCCGACAGCACCATTACACGAGTCTTACGCGCCCACGCCCGCCGCCGGCATCGGCGTGATCACCAGCCGCTCCGTGCCCACGCGGAGCTGCCGGCTGCTGCGGCGCCGCTCGATCACCGCGGCGGCTTTGGCGAGGCCGGCGGCGCTCATCTCCTGCCGCACCCGGTAGATCTCGACGTTGAGCTTGTTCTCGTCCATCGACAGCATCCGGCAGAGATCGTCGACGAAGACCCAGCCGCGCTGCGGGGGGCCGAGCGACCCCGCGTCGCGGTCCCGGAGCCGGGCGCGCGCCAGCGTGAGCAGCATGTAATGGTGCGAGCGGGGCGGGAGCACGCGCGCGTCTCCGCCTCCCGACACGGTGAGCTCGACCGCCTCCTCGTCGCGGCTGACCCGGAAGCGCAGCTCGGTCTCGTCGATGCGGCCGGCGTGCTCGCCCGCGTCGTCAGTGGCGGCGGGGGGCGTGGGCAGGTGCAGCGTGAACGCCTCGCCCCCGAGCTGCAGGACCTCGCCGTCGTGGGCCGGCCGCGATTGCCCGTCGATCTCCACCAGGAAGCTCCCGCCCTCGGCCTCCACCACGCAGGCGCGCAGATCGTCCGCCGAGGGCAGGGCGAGCAGGGCGCCCGCGCCGGCGAGGAGCGCGCCGTCGGAGAGCCGCCGCGCCATGGGCACGGGCGGCGAGGCGTCGGCGAGGGTCCACGTCGCCTCCGGATCGCCGAACGCGAGCTGGTCGCCCCCGGCGAGGGCTCGCGCGCTCCCGGGCGCGAGGCGCTCGCCGTTGACGAAGGTGCCGTTCTTGCTGCCCAGATCGCGCACCGACCAGGCGCCGTCGCGGTACGACAGGCGCGCGTGCTCCGCAGAGGCGAGCCGCACCTCGATCCGCACCGCGCACACCGACGACCGCCCCACCAGCGCGTGCGCCGCGAGCGCCGCCCGGGTGCCGCCGCCGCGTTGCTCCAGGATCGCCACGGTCGCGAGGCTACCACCGTCCCCCGCGCGGAAAGAAGGGGCAGCTGTAAGGTTCGCGTCATGGATGCTGCCCGGCAGGTGCTTTAAAGGTGGGATCGACAAGGAGGACAAGGATGACGAAGCTCGACGAGACCTCCGTGGGATCGAAGCCGCGGCCGTATCAGCTCACCCCGGACATGAAATATTCGCTGTCGATCTCGGGCGTGACCAGCGCGCCATGGGCTGTTTACGTGACGGGCCCGGTGTTGGGTTTCGGTGTGACCGACCCGGCGTCATCCAACAGCTACCCGACGAACACGGAGCTCTGGGAGATCGATCCCACCTTCCTCGATGATCTGAAGAACCCCGTGGCGGGGACGACCCAGATCACGATCGGACCAGGGGAGGAGCTGGGGAATGCCCCTTCAACCCCGCCGCCGGTCGACATGCCCGCGCAGAGCCTGTGGACACCGGTGACGGCATCGGCGTTGCCCCCGGCCGGCCTGTTCCTCGGCACCAACGCCGCCGGGGACCAGGTAGCGCTCGATTTCGCGCTCAAACACAAGACGCCCTGGCGAGGGACCGTGACCTGGTATGTCGGCACGCAGAGTGGAAGTCCACCGCAATATGCCGTCGACAGCAACGGAATCACCCTGACCTACAACATGGTGAGCTCCCCCGGTGGCGTCACGTGGTACAAGATGACGCAATCGCCGCTGTCGTGGGACCAGCCGGCGACCGTCGGCGGCGCCGCGCTCGGCGTGGGGCTCGCGCAGCTGGACGATATGTTCTACCTCGCATTCACGAACGCCAGCGACAACACCGTCTCCTGTTCCACCTCCGGGGACGGCGCGACGTGGTCGGACCCGACCTCGATTGGAATATCGGCCGCTGGCGAGCCGGCGCTGGCCTCGCTGGACGGCACGCTGTACCTCGTCTACCTGAAGAGCGGCTCGTCCTCGGTGAAGATGTGCACGAACGCCGGCGAGGGCTGGTCGAAGAGCACCCACACCGGGGCCAGCGCCTCGAGCGCGCCGGCGCTGAGCGTGTTTTCCGCCGGATCGACCAGCGTGTTGTGCATGGCCTACCTGACCGCGTCAGGGAAGCCCCACGTGCACGTGCGCACATGGAACGGGTCGCGCTGGTCTCCCAACCATGGCAGCCCGGGTGTCGAAGCGGCGGGCGCGCCCGCGCTCATTGGCTATAACGGGCAGCTGCTCCTCGCCCAGCAAGGCGCCGCCTCGCAGACCATTGAGATCTACGCGACACACGACGTCCAGGCCTCGCCCGAATCGTGGTCCTGGCACAAGACGGCGCTCCTCTGGGTGGACGCGCCGACCTTCACGGTCACGAGCGATCCTTCGGCGCCGGAGCCCGCGAGCCCCCTGGTCCTCTCGAACCCGAGCTTCTGCGTCTACCTCAACCGGCTGTACCTCGCGTTCACGGACGCGGACCAGAACGTCTGGATCTGCTCCAGCGACGACGGCAAGAGCTGGTCTGGCTTCGCGCAGCTCCCTGAGCAGATCGCCGGCTGTGAGGCGCTGGCGAACCCGGCTCTCGCAGCGCTCACCCCCAGCGGCGACGTCACCACGCTCGCCCTCGCGGTTGTCACAGGGAGCGGCGTCTCCGTGCTCACCGCGACCTGATCCCGATCAGCCCGGAAAGGAGCGCGCCGGCCGGATGCCCACGAGCGGCCGGCGGATCCCCGGGCGCGCGCCGAAGCGCACGGCGGCGCGCGAGTACGCGATCGAGCTCCCCCAGCTGCCCCCGCGAATGGCGCGGAAATCGTCGTCCTCCGGGTCGGCCGCCTCGAGCCGCAGCCGCCCGCCCTCCACGGGCGGCCCGCCGTGCCGCCACACGTTCGCGCACCAGTCGCGCGCCGTGCCGCCGAGCCCGCGCGCGCCATAAGGGCTCTCGTCGGCGGGCGGCTCGTCCACGGGCCACGGGGTGGGCTCGCCGCGGTGGATCTCCAGCACGCACGCGAACGCCGGCTCCGCGTGATCCCCCCAGGGGAACAGCCGCCCGTCGGCGCCGCGCGCCGCCTTCTCGCGCTCGATCTCGTCCGGCAGCCGCCACGGCTTCCCCGTGCGGATCGCCAGCCAGCGCGCATAGGTCCCGGCGACGTGGCCGTCGACGATCGCGGGCCAGCGCTCCTGGGGCGGCGGATCCGGCGTGTCGCGGCGCAGCGCGAAGCGGCCCGCGGCGTCGCGCGTGATCCCCGGCATCCCGAGCGCCTCCGCGAGGACGCCGGGGTGGGCCGCAGGCAGCCCCAGCGCCGCGTTGTCGAGGCCCTGCCGCGCGAGGTCGTCGAGAAACTCCAGGAACTCGCGGTTGGTCACGGAGAAGCGCCGGAGGACGAAGCCGTCCACCCAGATGCGTCGCCGCGGCAGCGCGTCGGCCGCCTCGGGATCGCCGCCGGTCCAGGCGTACCCGGCGGGCACGTAGACCTCGTTGGGGCCGAGATCGCCCTCGCGCGGGAGCGCGATGGGGACGGGCGCGGACGCGCCGGACGGCGTGCTGTCCCAGTGCTCGCCGCGCTCGACGAGCACCGGATAGCGGACCTCCCGGCGCCCCGGCGCCGAGACGCGGAGGAGATAGCTGCCGTGCGGCAGCGCCGCCGCATGGAGCGGCGTACGGCCCAGCTCGCCCGCCGGCTCCTCGACGAGGCGCCGCCCCCGGAGCACGTAACGGTGCACGGTGACGCGCGCGCCCGGCGGATCGGTGACCAGGGTGACGGCCCCGTCGCCGCGCAGGAACGCCGCGTGCTTGCCGCGATCGTGGGCGCGCAGCAGCACCTCGGCGCGGGCGGTATCGGCGAGGCGGCGCGCGCGCTCGGCGTCGAGCAGCTGATCGCGGTAGTGGTCGGCGAGCGCGCCGTGCGCTTCGGGCAGCTCGGGGTCGATCGCCAGCGCGCCGTGCACGGCCTGGATCCACTCCGCATCCCGAAGCGAGGCCTCGCGCTCCAGCCGCTCGGCCTCGTCCTCGCGCTCCCAGCCCGGCGCCTTGGCCTCGATGGCGTCGGACGGCTTCACGCCCGCGAGCGCGCGCCGCGCCTCGTCGCGCGCCGCCGCGGCCCGCGCCCACAGATCTGCGCGCGCCTCGCCCAGCGCGCGCACGCCCACGAACGCCGCGAGCGCCCGCTCGCGCCGCCGCGCGCCGTCGAGGAACGCCTCGACGTCGCGCGCCAGCGCGCCCGCGTCCGGGTAGCGCGCCTCCACCTCGAGCGCCATGGCGCGCCGGCAGATGGCCGCGAGTTCCGGCGGCACGTCGGACGTCCCGCGCGCCCCGTCGAGCAGCGGCGGATCGTCCGACGCCACCCTCGTTGACGCGGCGGGCGGCGGGCGGCCGACGAGCACGTCGTGCAGCATGGCCCCGAGCGCGTAGGTGTCCGTCGCGGGCCCGTGCCGCCGCACGTCGCCGCGCGCCTGCTCGGGCGCCATGTACGCGGGGGTTCCGATGATGTCGCCCGCACCCGTCAGCCCGGCCGGCGCCGCCGCTCGGCCCGCCCCCGCGCCGGGCCCGGCGACATCTTCCCGCTCTCCGGCGCTCCGGGCGATCCCCCAGTCCATCACCAGCACCTCCGCAAACGCGCCCACCATCACGTTGGCCGGCTTCAGATCGCGGTGGATGACGCCGCGGCTGTGCGCGTAGGCCACGGTCTCGCAGACGCGCGCGAACACATCGAGCAGCCGGCGCCGCGGCACGTGCCCGCCGCCCGCGCGGAACGCCTCGTCGATGACCGACCGCAGCGTCCGCCCCCGCACCTCGGCCATCGTGAACCACAGCTGTCCCCCCTCGAGCTCGCCGTAGTCGTAGACCGCCACGATCCCCGGGTGCGACAGCCCCGCGGTCAGCTCGATCTCGGCGAGGAACCGCGCGCGGCGCGCCGCGGACGGCGCCACGTCGGGCCGGAGGATCTTCATGGCCACGGCGCGCTTGAGCTTGCGATCCCAGACGCGCCGCACCTCCCCGAAGCCGCCGCTGCCGAGCTGGCCCCGATCCTCGTAGCGCTCGGGCAGCTCCAGCGCGCCCGCGAGCGCGCCCGCCGCCCCGGCGCCCGTGGCGGTGCTCTCCGTGTCGTCGCTCGGCGAAAGCGTCGAGGCCATGCGGCGCGGCGATGGTACCGGCAAAGCTCGGCCGGGACAGCCCTCTTCCTCGCGGAGCGTGGCCTGGAGCTCTCGCAGGAGAAGTCCAAGGTCACCGATGTCGAGACCGGCTTTGATTTTCTCGGTGCCACCATTCGCAAGTAGGATGGCAAGCTGCTGACGAAGCCCTCTCGCTAAAAAGCCGGTCGACGGCGAGGGGTCGCCGGGCGAGGCGCGCGACCGCGCGCGGAGGGGCTTCCATCACGTGGGCGCCTGGACGTGGACTCGCCGGACCCCGGGCTGGTTTGCGAGCTGGTCAATCAGCGTCTCCACGCCGATCGTGTTCGGGATCCTCGCGTCGAGCGTCACGTTGACGCGCCGCTTGTCGTCGAGGCGGCGCTCGTAATCCATGTCCGAGACGACGGCCCCGAGCGCTTCGAGCGCCTTCATGATGTCAGCCACGCCGGCCGACTCCTCGCCCAGGACGAGGGCGATCCGTCGCCGGGTGCTGCGGTCGTCCTTGTCCTCGAAGCGGCGGAGCGCCGTGAGCGCGAGCACGCCCAGGAGCGTGACGACGACGGCCTCGACGTACATCGCCGCGCCCGAGCACATGCCGATCGCCGTCACGAGCCACAGGCCCGCCGCGGTCGTGATGCCCTGGACCGTGGTCCCGGTGCGCAGGATGGAGCCGCCGGCGAGGAAGCCGATGCCGGCGACGATCGACGCGGCGATGCGCGAGGAGTCGACGACGACCAGATCCTCCTTTCCGTAATGCTGGAAGTAGACGAACTTCACCGAGATGACCATGAACGTCGCCGCGGCCATCGCGACGAGCAGGTGCGTCCTGAGCCCGACCTGGCGGCCGTGGCGATCGCGCTCGTATCCGATGACGCCCCCGAGCGCCGCGCCCGCGACGATCCGGCTCAACAGGTCGACGTGCATGGTGTCCATGTGTGCTTGCACCTCCCGAGGGTCGCCGAGGCTTGCGCTGCGCTTGCGCCCGCGCGCGCCCTGGCCGGACGCGTAGCGGCGCGTCCCCGTACATAGGGCTCGCCGACGCGCAGGGGAGACAAGGCCGCCGGGCGGCCTCGCCGGCGGTCACCGCCGCTGGCGCCGGGCGCCCGACGCGGCCGCGCGCGGCTGCGACACGGAATCGTTCGCCGGCGACGCCGGCTCGTCCCCGCCTCCGGGCCGCGACGCGGCGGGGAGGGGATCCCCGATGTCGTCGAGCTCGCGGTCGAGCTCTCCCTTCTCCGTGCGGAACGCGTCGCGCTGATCGGCGGGGAGCTCCCGCAGGCGCATCGCGAGCAGCGTCTCCGCGTCGAAGTAGACGCCGTTGCGGCTCGCGCTGAAGTGCAGGTGCGGCCCCGTCGAGCGCCCGGTCGACCCCACGTAGCCGACCAGCTGATGGGTCGCCACGTGGTCCCCGCACTTCAGGCCCGCCGCGAACCTCGAGAGGTGCGCGTAGCCTGTCTCGACTCCGTTGTCGTGCTGGATCGCGACCCAGTTGCCGTGACCACCATGCGGCCCCACCCAGGAGACGCTGCCCTCGAGCGCGGCATAGACCGGGGTTCCCGACGGCGCGCCGTAGTCCGTGCCCTCGTGCGGCCTCACGCGGTGCAGGATGGGGTGCATCCGCTTGGGGTTGAACGGCGACGTCCGACGCAGCGTGGCGAGCGGCGCCTGCCACGGGTTCGGCACGAGCTCGCGTCCGTCTTCGTCGACCAGCCGCCCCGTGGCGTTGTCGTCGAACCGGTAGAAGCGGGCTTCCGGCTGCCCCGCCGCCCGCACGTCGAGCGCCAGAACACGAGGCTCTTTCGGCGCCCTGGCGGCCTCGGCCACGGCGCGGATCACCGCCCCGCGACGGAGCCCGTGAGGGAGGCGCCGCGCGAGCAGCTCCTCGGCTGCCCGCCGCACGCTCGCCAGCGGCTCCGTCGGCTCGTCCGGGGCTCCCACGGTCCAGGCCAGCGCGAGGTGCGGTTCAGCGCCCGCGTCGGGAGCCGGCGCGGGCGGCGGCGCGTCCGGAGGCCCGGCGCTCGCGAGCTGCCGGCTCGCGGCGTCGAGCGACCTGTCGATCTCGATGGCGCGCACCGCGAACCACGCGACCCCGACGCCGAGCAGCCCGAGCCCGAGCCACACCGAGGCCTCGGTGCGGGGCGACCAGCCGTCGGAAGGGGGCTCGGGTCGCTTGAGGCTTCCACCGGGCATCAGAGATCACCCTGCGCCATGGCACCGGCGGGCCTTGGCGGCAGTGACAGGGGCACGAGACATGCGGACGCTATGCGCGAGCGCCGTTCCCGTCAACCCCGGCCGCCCGGCGGGCCCCTTCGAGGACGCATCGCTGCCGCGACAGGTCTCCTCGGGCACGCAGGCATCGAGCGCGCTCAGCTCTCCTACCGCGCAGCTGGATCAGCGCGCCCCTCATCATCCGCTGTCGGCCCCGCACAGCGCCGCGAGGCGGCGCTCGTCCTCGGGTCCGCCCGCCGCGCGCGCCGTGTAGTAGACGAGCTGCTGGCGGCTCGACGTCGTCGAGGCGAGCGTGTGCCACTCGAGGACGAGCGGCCCGGCGCCGTCGGCGTCGCGGCCCCCCGCGGCCTGGACCTCGACGCGGAAGGCCTTCGCGCCGCTCACCTTGGCGCGGACCTCGTGGCGCGCCCAGATCGCCCGGAGCGCCTCGCTCGTCTCGAGCAGCTCGGCGACGAGCGCGTCGAACTCCGGATCTCCGACGTACGAGCTCGCGCTGAAGCGGAAGGCGGCCACGACCTCTCGCTCGATCACGCCGATCTCCGCGTAGCGCGCGCGGTAGGCCGCATGGTGGAAGGTCATCCAGAGCAGGTTGCGCCTTCGCGGGGGGACGTCGCCGAAGTCCACGAGCAGGCGGCGCGCCGCGCCGTTCCACGCGAGCACGTCGAAACGGGGGCTGAAGACGAGCGCCGGGACGCGCATCGCCTCGAGCGCGCGCGCCATCGCCGGCTCGGCCCTCTCCTGGCGCGCCGCGGCCCGCGCGGGCTCGGGCCGCGCCAGGTAGAACAGGTGACCTCGCTCGTCGTCGTCGAGCTTCAGCACGCGCGCGATCGCCTCGAGCGTCTCGCGCGACGGGTTCACGTCACGCCCTTGCTCGAGCCGCGTGTACCAGTCGACGCTGAGCCCGGCGAGCTGCGCGATCTCCTCGCGCCTGAGGCCCGGCGTGCGCCGCCGCTTCCCCGCGAACGCGCCGCCCGCGATCGGCGCCGCGCGCATCCGCCTCCCTCGGAGGAAATCCGCCAGCTCGCTCCGCCTGTCGCTCACCATCGCGCGCGCCCCGGGCACGCACCGAAAGATGCCCTGTTCGCGCTCCCCTATCCAGGGATTGCGGATCCTAGGTTCGCGGCACGTCTGCCTAGCCTCGACGCGGAGCTCCAGATTGCGGGCACCCCCGATCGGGGACCCAACCAGGAGCTGGCACCATGTCTCAGTCTCAGCATCTTCCTCTCGCAGGTCGCATCGCCGTCGTCACCGGGGCCTCCAGCGGCATCGGTGAGGCCACCGCGCGCAAGCTCGCAGCGCAGGGCGCCGCCGTCGCGCTCCTCGCGCGTCGCAAAGACCGCCTCGATTCGCTGGCCGAGGGCATCCGCGCCGCGGGCGGGCGCGCGCTCGCGCTCGCCTTCGACGCCAAGGACAGGGCCGCCGTCGCCGACGCCGCGCGGTCGATCGCAGCCGAGCTCGGACCCGTCGACCTCGTGATCAACAACGCCGGCGTCATGTTGCCGTCCGGCGTCGAGGAGCATCGGATCGCCGATTTCGAGCAGATGATCGAGGTCAACCTCACCGGCGCGATGCGGGTCGTCGACGCGTTCGTCGATCCGCTGGTCGCGGCAGCGAAGCGGGGCGGCCCGTCGGACCTCATCAACATCTCGTCGATCGGCGCGCACGGCGTCTTTCCGACGTTCGCCGTGTATTGCGCCACCAAGGCCGCTGTCACCCACCTCTCGCGCAACCTGCGCGCCGAGCTCGGACCGAAGCACGTCCGCGTCTCGGTCATCGAGCCTGGGTTCGTCAACACGGAGCTCCAGAGCCACATGACCGACGAGGCCGCAAAAGCGTGGATCGCCGAGGCGAGGCAGCAGATCACGTGGCTCACGGCGGACGACCTGGCGAGCACCATCGCCTTCACGGCCGGCCTCCCGCGGCACGTCAACCTGGCGCACGTCACCATCATGCCGACCCAGCAGGTCTGACCGGCGCCTCCTCGCGACCGGAACCGCTCGCGGCGCCGTGACGCGCGCTGCGCGCTACCCGTGCTCCAGCTGCTCCAGCTCGCGCACGCGCGCCTCCAGCTCGCGCACGCGCGCCTCGGCCGCCTCCCGCGCGCGGGCCTCGATCGCCGCGGCTTCCTCCTGGGTGGGCACGAGCTCGCCCTTGCCGCCGGGGCGCGTGAGGCGGAGCCGGGCCTCGGCCCCGGCGCCGATCACGCAGAGCCAGCTGTCGAGCGCGGGGCTCCACACGCGCCCGGCGCCGGCATACACGCGGACATATGCGCCGTCGGGGTCGCGCCGGTAGGCCTGGAGCGCCACGCGCCCCGCCGGCGGCCGGTGCGTGGCGGCCAGCGGATCGAAGATCGCGAGCTCTGGGCAGCCGAGCTGGCAGTACTTGAGCGGGACGTCCTCGTAGGCCTTCTGCCAGTCGCTCGCCACGATCTCCAGGGCGAAGCGCGGCGGCCGGTGGCCGGGCAGCCAGGTCTGCCACTGCTTGGGCAGCGGCGGCGCGGGCCGGTGATCGAGGAGGTAGACGTCCGGCGAGACGCGCACGAGCGGCTCCTCGCGCACCCAGGCGAAGAACCGATCGGCGCCGGCGTGGTGGTCGGTCCAGCCGCGCTCGCGCGCGAGCTGCGCGATCGAGGAGAGGAGCAGGCGGGAGATCTCGTCGTGCTCGCCCCACGCGCCGATGCCGTCCGCGTCGTCCAGGTACCAGTCCGACCAGTCGATGGTCGCGCGGAGCTCCTCGGGATCCGGGTCGCGGACGACGAGCGCTCGCGGCAGGCGCGTCGCAGGGGGAGCGGCTCCGGAACGGGCAGGCAGCACGAGCCCGCACGGTAGCACCCCGAGCGGAGCGGCGGGAGCCACAGGCGGGCGCGATCGCCCGCGGCGGGCGGCCGTGGCGCGCCGCCGGACGGAGCCGGAGGAGGCGCGATACGGCGCCGCGCGCGGCTGTCGCCGGCGCGCTCCAGCGCGCTGTGCGCGGCGTCGTCGAGGCGCCGCGGGGCTCCCGATCCGTCGCGCCGGCGCCATGTCAGCGGCATGCGTCCTCTCGGGGGAGTCCTCTTCGACGTCGATGGGGTGGTTGTCGACTCGCCGCATGAGCGCGCCTGGCAGGAGGCGCTGGAGGCGCTGATGGCGACCGAGTGGCGCGCCATCGCGCCCGAGACGCGCTACGCGCCGGAGCGGTTCACGACGGCCGTCTACCAGAGCGAGGTCGCCGGCAAGGCGCGCGAGAGCGGCGCGCGCGCGGCGCTCGACTACTTCGGCGTGCCCGACGCGGCGGAGCGCGCCGGGGTCTACGCCGAGCGCAAGCAGGAGGTGCTGCTCCGGAAGATCGCGGCGGGGAAGTTCGTCGTGTTCTCTGACGCGACGCGGCTGATCCTGGAGCTCAAGGCGCGCGGCGTGCTCCTCGCGGCGGCGTCGTCGTCCAGGAATGCCAGCGAGCTCCTCCGCAGGATCCGCGTCGACGCCTTCGTCGAGCACCAGAACCCCCGCCGCGCGCCGGTCGCGCTGGGCGCGACGCTGCTCGACCTGTTCGACGCCGACCTCTGCGGCGCCGCCGTGGCGCGCGGAAAGCCGGCGCCGGACCTGTTCCTGGCCGCCGCGCGCGCGCTCGGCGTCCCGCCGCCGCGCTGCCTCGTCATCGAGGACGCCCCCTCCGGGGTGCAGGCCGCGAAGGCGGCCGGGATGACCTCGATCGGCGTGGCGCGGCTCGCCGACGAGGCGCTGCTGGCCGCGGCGGGGGCGGATCGCGTCGTGACGACGCTCGACCAGCTCGATCCGGACGCGCTGGTCGAGGGGCAGATCGCGGCGCGCGCGGCGTGAGCCGCGGCGCCCCCTCAGCCGCCCTGCTTGCGGACGATCGCCAGGCTCCAGATCTCCCCGGCGCTCGTCCCGACCCACAGGGTCGGCGACCCCTTGCCGGCGACCGCGAGCACGGCGGGCTCGCCGCGGGCGCCGAGCGTGACGCTCGCCGTCGGCGCGATGGGCGCGCCGGAGGCGGCCTCGATGGCGGCGCCGTCGAACAGCGCGACGCGGCCGTCCGCGAAGGCCACGAAGAGGCTCGACTCGAGGACGGCGACGTCGGCGACGGGATCGGCGAACGCGAGCATCTTGGCCGCGAGCTTGCCCGACGACCTCACGACCGCGCAGGCCGCGCTCGCGCCGCGCTTGTACACAGCCGTCAGCTTCGGGCCGCCGCGGACGCGATCGAGGTTCTGGGCCGCGCGCGGCAGCGAGGCGCGGAGCGTCGGGCCCGGCTCGGGCGTCGCGCCGGGGTGGACGCGGAGCTCTCCGCCCTCCCCCGCGCCGTCCATCACCACATGCGCCTCGGTCTCGGTCAGATCGAACGCCCGCGCGGAGCCGCGCACCGCGAACGTGCGGCCGTTCACCTCGGTCTTGTCGAGCTTGAGCTCCGTCGCGCTGCCGTCCCAGCCGAGCGCGAGCGCCGTCTCGCCCGACGGCCGCGTGGCGAGCTGCCGCGCGTCCCGGCCGACCTGATCGAGCTTCGGGCCGTGCGTGATGCCGAGCAGCGCCCACACCGCGTCGTCACCGCTCCGCACCACGGCGACGTCCTTCGACAGGAGCGCCACGTCGTGCGCCGAGGGCAACGACAGGTTCGTCGTCTTCGCGCCGGAGCCGCCGATCGGGCAGACGCCGAGGCGCACCGGATCGGTCGAGATCATCGCGACGAGCCCGGGGCTCGCGAGGACCGCGGCGCCTCGGATCTCCGCGTCCAGGCCGTGCACCTTGCGGGGGGAGCTCAGATTGCTGAAGGGCATGGCCCGCGAGGATACCGGTTCTCGCGCGGCGCGGTCAGCCCTTGATGAGCGAGCGGACGTCGATGTCGAGGTTCTCGGACTCCGCGACCGCATCCATCGCCTTGCGGAGCTGGGTAACGGTCACCCCGGCGGGGACGTCGACGCGGGCCTCCATCCGGAAGAGCTGCGAGCCGGTGACAGGCGCCTCGTAAGCCGAGGTCTCGAGCGAGACGATGTTGACGCCGACGCCGTGGAGCGCGCGCGACACCGCGCGCACGATGCCCTCGTGATCGAGCGCGTCGACGGAGATGACGCAAGGGATGGTCGCCGCGCGCCGGTGCGACTCGGGGCTCTTGGTCCTGCGGCTCTGCACCGTGAGCCCCGTCGCGCGGGTGAGCGACTCCGTGTCGCGCTCGACCGCCTCGATCGCGCCGGGGGGCCCCGACGCGAGCAGGAGGATGCCGAACTCGCCGCCGAGCACCGCCATCCGGCTGTCCTCCACGTTGGCGCCGCGCTCCGTCAGGTAGTGGGTCACCTCCGCGACGATGCCCGTCCGGTCAGGACCGAGGCAGGAGAGGACCAGGAAGACTTCAGGCTCGGGCGTCGTCGTCATGCGGCGCATCTTAGTCCGATCCGCGCAGCCCGCGCACCTCGCCGCGGGCCGCGCGGGTCGCACGACGAGCGCCCGGGCAACGCCGTCCGTGCCCTCCGGCCGAGCTCCCGCCGAGGGCGGCCGGGATCGAGCGCCGCGCGCGCCTCACGCCGACGACGAGGCGCTTGTCTCCGGCGAGCCAGTGGGCGAGAGACGGCCATCCCCATGCTGTACGAACGCGACAACATCCATCGCCTCACGCCCTACACGCCCGGTGAGCAGCCGCAGCGGGCCGACGTGGTCAAGCTCAACACGAACGAGAACCCGTACCCGCCGCCGGCCGCCGTGCTCGAGGCGATCCGGGACGTCTCGGCCGATCAGCTCCGCCGGTACCCGCCGCCCCGGGCGCAGCAGTTCCGCGAGACCGCGGCGCGGCTCCATGGCCTGTCGCCCGAGCAGGTGATCGCCACGAACGGCGGCGACGAGCTGCTCCGCATGGCCGTGACGGTGTTCTGCGAGCCCGGCGGCCGCGGCATCGGGGAGACGTACCCGACCTACTCGCTTTACGACGTGCTCGCGGAGATCCACGGCACGACGATCACCCAGGTCCCCCTCGCGGAGGACTGGTCGGTCCCGGAGGATTTCGCGCAGCGCCTGAACGAGCAGGGCTGCCGGCTCGCGCTCCTCGTCAACCCGCACGCGCCGTCGGGGCGGCAGGAGCCGCTCGACAAGCTCGAGCGCGTCGCGCGGGCGTTCCGCGGCGTGCTCCTCATCGACGAGGCGTACGTCGACTTCGCGGAGTTCGACGCGACGCCGCTGCTCGACCCGGCGCGGGGGCTCGACAACGTGCTTCTGCTGCGGACCCTGAGCAAGGGCTACTCCCTCGCGGGGCTCAGGTTCGGGTACGGGCTCGGTCACCCGCGGCTCATCGAGACGCTCGACAAGGCCCGCGACAGCTACAACACGGATATCCTCTCGCAGGCCGCGGCCACCGCGGCGCTGTCCGCGCGGGGCGAGGCGAGGAAGAGCTGGGAGAAGGTGATCGCCGAGCGCGCCCGGCTCACGGGGGCGCTCCGGCAGAAGGGGTTCACTGTGGCGCCGAGCCAGAGCAACTTCGTCCTGGCGGCGCCGCCGGCAGGAGGGCTGTCGGCGCAGGCGATGTACCGGGCGCTCTACGACCGCGCGATCTTCGTGCGCTACTGGGACGCGCCGCGCATCCAGGACAAGCTGCGGATCACGGTGGGCACGCCGGAGCAGAGCGACGCGCTGCTCGGGGCGATCGACGAGCTGTCGCGCGCCGCCGGGGCCGCGGGCGCATCATGAGCTGAGCCGCTCGATTCAAAGACGAAAAAGAAGAGCTCTTTTGCGTCACCAGAGCAGCCCGCGCGACGGTCTGTCGTCACCCGCTCCCTCGGGATTGCCATGGGATCCGCGGGCTGCTAGCTTCGGGTGCACCTCGCCAGCCCAGACCCGGCTGGCGTTTCTGTTTCCAGAGCGGTGATCGACCGCGCCTGCATAAGAAAACCGCCAAGACACCAGGGACGCCAGGAGAAACCTGAATTTCTCTCCTTGGCGCATTGGTGGTCGTACTCTCGTCGTCGTCGTTGTTGGGGGCTCCAGATCGCTCGGCGGCGTGTACCTCATCGGCCGCCCGCGCGGGCCGTGCGCTTGCGTCCCAGGGTCCCTGCGCGGTGCGCTGTCATCGAGCGGCGCTGGTCGACACCACAGCAGAGGAGAAGCACAGATGAGCCAAGAATCCGAGCGAGCCCAGATGATGAAGAAGACGGCGGTCCTCGAGATCCCCGGAATGGATGCCGTCATCCTCCGCAGGGATATCGAGTACCAGGCGACCGATGCAGGCGCCTTGACCTTCGACCTCTACGCTCCACCAACATCGGCAGCCGTGGCACGGGCGCCTGCCGTCGTCTTCGTGTCCGGATATCCGGATCCGGGGTTCGAGTCGGTGTTCGGCTGCAAACGCAAGGAGATAGGGCAGTCCACGTCGTGGGGACGGCTGGTGGCCGCTTCCGGGCTCGTGGGCATCAATTACACGAACCGGGAGCCGTCCGATCTCCACGCGCTGCTCGAGCACCTGCGGCAGAACGCCGCCTCGCTCGGGATCGACGAGCGCCGGATCGGCCTGTGGGCCTGCTCCGGCAACGTCCCCATGGCCCTGTCGGCGCTGATGCGGGGAGCGAGCGGCTCGCTCCGGTGCGCCGCCCTCTGCTACGGCTTCATGCTCGATCTCGGCGCGTCCACCCGCGTCGCGGAGGCGGCGGCGCAGTTCCGGTTCGTCAACCCGTGCGCCGGGAAGTCGATCGACGACCTCCCTCCGGAACTGCCCCTGTTCATCGCCAGGGCAGGGCAGGACAGGATGCCTCACCTGAACGAGACGATCGATGACTTCGTCGCCGGAGCGCTGGCCCGCAACCTGCCAGTGACGCTCGTGAACCACGCCGCCGCGCCGCACGCGTTCGATCTGCTCGACGACAGCGAGGCTTCGCGAGAGACGATCAGGAGCATCCTGGGGTTCCTGCGGCTCCATCTCCTGGGGTAGGGCGATCGGGCCTGCGCGCTGGGAGGTCGTCGTGGCGAGCTACCGGACAGGCAAAGCGAAATCCCACATGATGAGCTTCGGTTGGGTCATCCGGCCGCCCGCGCGTTTGAAGAACGCGCCCGGTGTGAGCCCGACGAGTTGACGGAAATCGGCGATGAGGTGGGCCTGGTCATAATAGCCCGCGTCTGCGGCGATACGCGCCCAGTCGCACGAGGTCGCTGCCATTCGCACCGCGCGTTGCAGGCGGACGGTCCGCGCGAACTCCTTCGGGCCGATGCCGACGTTCTCGATGAAAGCGCGGCGAAGATGCCGCGCCGTGACGCCGAGCCGATCGGCGACACGCTCCACCCGGACCTCGCCCCCTTCGAGCAAGCGAACCGCACGACGGGCGAGCTGCCCCGATGCCGTTTCGAAGGGTTGGCCGGCGCGGAGGGCGAGGGCCCGGGCGACGCGGTCCATCAGGTCCGCGCGGCTCCTCGCGGCGAGCAGCTCACCGCAGAGCTCGCACGCCGCGCGGCCCCACACGTCCTCCAGCGGAACGATCTGGTCCGTGAGCTCGCTCGCTGCCACGCCGAGCAGCGGAACCGACCAGCCAGGCTTGAACCGAAGGGTGACCGTCCGCGCGATGCCGGTCTTGCTCTTGAATACCGCGCGCGTCCGGGGGCCCGCGACCCACACGTCCCCCTCGCGCCCACCCTCGAGCGCTCGAAAAAAGAGGCCCGTTCTGCCGTCGGGAAGCCACTCGACATCGAACACCTGACCGGGGGGTGCCGCGACCTCACGGACGTCCTCGACGAAGCGCGGGAGCGTGAGGGTGGGGAGATCCATCGCTGCGGCCACGTTCATCACTCTTACGCCTCTCGTGCGGCCGTTCAAGCCGACGCGGGTGGCCGCATCGATCGGCTACCGCTCGCTGTCGAGAACCTTCATGTGCTGGGCGGGGTAGCGCGTGCCGCCGATCGCGCCCGCTGGCACGAGGCTCTCGAGCGCCGCGACGTCGCCCGCCGACAGCGGCTTGTCGAGGGCCACGAGGGCGTCGTCGAGCTGGGCTCGCGTGCGGGCCCCGACGATCGGCACCAGCGTGGGCTGCTTCGCCAGCACCCACGCGAGCGCGACCTGAGCCGGCGTCATCCCTCGCTCGCCGGCGAAGGCGTGGAGCTTCTCGACGACGCTCGCGTTCTTTGCGCCCTGTTCGCCTGCGAAGCGTGGCATGTGCTGCCGGAAGTCCCCCTTTCCCGAGGGCTTGCTGCCGGTGAGCAGCCCCCGCGAAAAGACCCCGTAGAGCGTCGCGCTCATCCCGAGCTCCGCGAGGACAGGAAAGATGGACGCCTCGGGCCCGCGCGTCGCGATCGCGTACTCGATCTGCAGGTCCACGATCGGGTGCACCTCGCTCGCGCGCCGGATCGTCTCGACCCCCACCTCGGACAGCCCGATATGCCGGACGAAGCCCGCCTTGATGAGATCGGCGATGGCCCCGACGGTGTCCTCGATGGGCACCTGCGGGTCGAGACGCGCGGGGCGGTACACATCGATGACCTCCACGCCCAGCCGATGCAGGCTGTAAGCCGCGAAGTTCTTCACGGCCGCCGGGCGGGTGTCGATGCCCAGCGCGGCGCCGTCCGGGCCGCGCATCGCGCCGAACTTCACCGACAGCTGGACCTTGTCGCGCACCCCCTCGATCGCGCGCCGGATGAGGAACTCGTTGTGCCCGTTGCCGTAGAAGTCTCCGGTGTCGATCAGGGTGATCCCTCGCTCGATGGCGTGGCGGATCGTCGCCACGCCCTCGGCGTCCTCGGCCGGGCCGTAGGCGCCGGACATCGCCATGCAGCCGAGGCCGACGGGAAAGACGCTGGGCCCTGTCTTGCCCAGCGGAGTCGATCGGATCGGGGAGCGTCTCATCGTGGCGTCGAGGTGGGTCATGGGGTGTTCATGCCACGCGCTCGCGGCCTCCGATTGGAAGAACCGGACATTCGGGGACCCCGGCATCTCGCTCCGACTGGGCGCCAGGCCCGCGGATCGGGTCCGCGGCCGACGGCCACCTCGATCATGGAGCGGCCCCCAGCAACGGCGTCATGTCCGGATCCGCCTTCTGCATCGCGCGCCGATACGCGGGGCGCGCGCCGATCCGCTGCAGATAAGCCAGGATGTTCGGCCACGGCGAGAGATCGTACGGCTTGAACAGCCGCATGGTGGTCAGCGAGAACACCGTCATGATGTCCGCCGCCGTCAGCTCCGGACCGGCGAGATAAGGCGCCTCGCCCAGGCGCTGCTCCACCGTGGAGAAGATCAGGTTGAACCGATCCTTCGCCGCCTGCAGCGCCGCATTCTTCTCCGACGCATCGACGCGCTCCAGGTACCACACCCGCAAGACGGCCGGCTGCAAGGTCCCGTTGGCGAAGTGGAACCAGTAAAGATAGTCGGCGAATCCGGGCTGGCCGCGCTGTACGGCGAGCCGCCCCTCG
This sequence comes from Sorangium sp. So ce693, assembly GCF_051521375.1. Lineage (NCBI taxonomy): Bacteria > Pseudomonadati > Myxococcota > Polyangiales > Polyangiaceae > Sorangium > Sorangium sp. So ce693. Next base: position 12,706,363 of record NZ_CP150347.1, on the reverse strand, counting down.
CCATGGGTCGCGATCAGATAGTCGGCGATCGCCCCGGATTCGCCGAGCACCAGCTGCCCGTCGGTGAGGATCGGCGCCGTCCCCATCGGGTGCAGCGCCTTGTATTCCGGCGGCGCCATCCTGTTGTCCTTCCGCCGCTCATACCGTTTCAGCTCATAGTCGAGCCCGAGCTCCTCGCAAAGCCAGACAATCCGCTCCGACTGGGAACGCCCGAGGTGATGCACGGTCAGCATGTTGTTCGCCATGACCTCAATGTACGACCCCACGTCGCGAGATGCTTGCCGGTAGCTCTCTGCTTCTTGCTCGATCCTCTCGCCGGAGACACAAACGCGCCATGGTGCTACGCTCGACGCATGAACCTCGCGGCGCTCGCCGAGCTCGCTGCGCGCCAGCTCCCTCGTCCGAAGGACCGCGCTAGCCAGTACGTGCGACCGCTGAAGAACCTCGGCATCCTCCGGCACCACCAGCCGACCTCGTTCGAAGCCGCGGTCTACGAGCCGGTCATGGGCCTTGTCCTCCAGGGGCGAAAAGAAACAGTACTGGGAGCCGATTCGTTTCCGATGAGCGTTGGCGAGTGTCTGCTCATCAGCCACGACCTTCCGGTGATCGCGCGCGTCACGAAGGCCCCTTACCTCGTGCTGCTCTTCGACATCGAGCTGGATACGCTGCGCGACCTGTACCAGGCAATGGATGACTTGCCTCCTTCCGCCGCGCAGTCTCGCTCGCTCGCGGTCCACACCTGCGATGCCAGGCTCGTCGACGCGCTCCATCGCTATCTCGCGCTCGCGGACGCGCAAATGGATGCAGCGGTGCTCGGTCCGCTCGTCTCGCGCGAGATCCACTACCGGCTCGCGACGGCGCCGTTCGGCGGCATGCTGCGCGACCTGATCCGCCATGACAGCCACGCCAGCGCGATCGCCCGCGCGATCGCACAGCTGCGGCGTGACTTCCGATCGCCCGTCGAGATCCCCGAGCTCGCGCGCAGCGTGGGGATGAGCGCGTCTTCGTTTCACAAGCACTTCAAGGCGATCACGGCGTCGTCACCGCTCCAGTATCGAAAGGGCCTGCAGCTCCTCGAGGCCCGCCGCCTGCTCCGCGCCGGCGCGACCTCGGTCTCCGCGGCGGCATTCGACGTGGGCTACGAGAGCGCGGCGCAGTTCAGCCGCGATTACACGCGCAAGTTCGGCGTATCGCCGAAGCACGACCTCCCGGCAGGATGACCCGCGGTGCTAGCCGGTGAGCGACGCCTCCAGCCGGTTGCCGGCCGCGCGGTGGGCGAGCACCGCCGATACCCTCTCGACGATCACGCCCCCCGCCTCCGCGGCGGGCAGCCCGCCAGCGTGGATGTTGGAGATCACCGTGTACTCGAAGCCGATCATGGGATTGCCGCTGAAGGCGGCGGCTGCCTCCTGGTCCGCGCCGGGCGTGAGGCGGTAGGCGAGGTAGGCTGAGAGGCTGCTCGACGCCAGCTCGCCGCTGCCCGGACGCTCCCCGAGCAGCACGATGACCAGCCGCGCCCCGAGCCGCTCTGCGACGGCCTCCGCGAGCTTCACCCGGCCGTAACGCGCAAGCAGCGGCTGGCCGACGGTCACGCCGCGCGCCCCGAGGCCGTCCAGCAGGACGGGGAGCAGGTCAGGGAGGTTGCGGTGGACGGCCTCGGCGCTCAGCCCGTCCGACACGACGATCTGCACCTCGGCCTCCTCCGGCGCGAGCCGGGCGGCGCTCTCCGTGGAGAGGCGTGCCCCCGCGTCGGCGGAGCCGAGGTGCTCTCCCTTGCTGGCCGCCGTCGTGGAGATGAGGCGGAACGCGGCGACGCGGGCCAGCTCGTCCTCGCGCAGCTCGGTGGCGAGCGCCGCCCGCGCGATGGCCTCGTCACGGCGACCGCGGCGGCTCACCGCGTTGGCCGGGCGCGGACCGGCGGTGGCGAAGCCGTGGGCGGCGGGCGTGGCCGCGAGCAGCTCGGCGAGCTCGGCCTCGTCCGGGCAGAACTGCCGCACGTCGCCGAAGCGCGGCCCGCGGGTGATCGCGCCCGCCTCGCCCTGCCCCTCCCCCGCGCGCGCCAGGATGCCCCGCGCGAGGGCCCACTCCAGGAACTCGCCGCCGGGCGCGCGGCCGTGGAGCTCCCGCAAGGTCTGCACGTCGTGCCCGCTCGTGTCGAAATAAGCGAGCATGCGATCGGTGTTGAGACAGACATCCATGTAGTAATTGGCGCCCGCCGCGGTGAGGAGCTGCGTCGCCATCTGCTGGCCCTCCAGCGTGACGTGGGCGTGGAGGGTGTAACAAGGGGCCATGCCCATGGGCACGCCGAGGAGCTTGCCCATGAAATGGTCCTGCAGGTTCGCGAGGATCATCTCGCGGTCGTCGAGGTGCGTCTCCGGGCCGATGAACCCGGTGACGTTGTTGAGCATGAACGGGTCCCAGCGGCGGGCGAGGCCATAACAGAGCGCCTCGGCCGTGGCCATGTCGATGCCCTCGTGCTTGCCGTACGTGAGCTCGCTGCCCTGGCCGGTCTCGAAATACATGAACTGCTCGGCCTGGCCCGCGAGCGGGCCGCGCGCGGCCATGCGGCGATAGCCCTCGTCGATGAGATCCACGGTGACGTCGAACTCGGTGACACAGCACGACTCGGTGCCTGCCAGGCTCTGAAAGAGGATCTCCACGGGCGCGCCCTGGTCGAGCGCGGCGAGCTGCACCTTGAGGTGCGACAGGCAGCATATCTGCGTGGGGACGCCGGCCGCCCGGCGGATGCGGTCGAGGTGGCGGAGGATCGCGGCGGTGGTCTCCACCGTGCCGGCCGCGGGGTTGACGCCGAGCAGCGCGTCGCCGGCGCCGATGGAAAGGCCCCAGTAGAGCAGCAGGGTGATGCCCCGGAGATCGTCGGTGGGGTGGTTCGGCTGGAGGCGCGAGGCGAGCGTGCCGGGGGCGCCGAGGAGCGTGCGGGCGCGGGTCGGGCGGCTGATCTTGCGGGCGAGGTACACGAGCTCGTGCACGTCGCAGAGCTTGGCGAGCGCCGCGGCCATGACCCCGGTCAGGGCGCGGCCGAGGCGCGCCACCTCCGGGCCGGGGGCGCTGAGCAGGTGGTCCTTGAGCTCGCCGAGGCGCAGCGAGGCGATCGGGGCGAAGGCGTCTCGGTCGATGTCGTAATTGACGCGCATCACCGCGTCGATCTCGCCCCGCGCGTCGGTGAGCGGATGATCGTGGAGGTGCTCCAGGGTCAGCTCGCCGAGCAGCTCCCGCGCGGCTTCCCGTTCCGCGTCGTCGCTCGCCGCGAGGCCTGCGTGTCGATCGCCGGCCTTGCTGCAGTCGGCGGCGCCGAGGAGCCGCTTCAGGCCGCGGAACGAGCCGCCGGGGCCGGGCAGGCGGGCCGCATAGACGACGTCGGTCCGGGGGCGAGGGACCTCGATCCGATCGAGCGGGGTCGGTTCCTTCACGTCGCGCTCCTCCCTTCACGGAAGGTTCGCCGAGCGACGTCATGGCGTCATCCCGTAGAACGAGACTGGCAGGATCTGATCGCACAGGCGGCCGACCTGGACGAACCGGGCGCCGTGCGCCTGCACCTCGTCGATGACGAGGAGGTCGATCGGCAGCGCGCCCCAGCCGGTCACGTAGCCCCCGAGCGTCTTGCCCGCGTTCTTCGCGGTGAGCAGCACGAGGGGGTGCTCCGGGATCGGTCCGGCCCGGCGCAGCGCGCCGGCGATGCGCGCGCCGAGGCGCTTGAGGGTGGCCGCCGAGACGTCGTCGACGGCGATCTCCAGGCAGCCGCCGCGGGTGCTCCGGCGGAAGAGGTCCACGGCGTGATCGAGCTCGGCGTCGGAAGAGACCGGCGAGAGGCGCGCCAGGATGGGCAGGTCGCGCAGGGGCAAGCGCTCGGGGCGCGGGAGGAACAGCGTCGCGCCGGAGAGCTGGGTGGCGTGGCGCAGCAGGCCATACGCCGTCGCCCGGCCCATGCTGGCCGGCGTCGCCACCCGCGCGCTCAGCCGAGGTGAAGCGAGGATCGCGCGAGCGAGATCCACGCCGAGATCGCCGTGGTGAGCCGGCTCGAGCAGGGGGCACCCGGCCAGACCGGCGTAGATCAGCTCGCCAACGCCGCCGGAGAACGTGAGGGTGGGCGCCGCGATCCCCTCTGGCAGCGCGAAGGGCACCTGCACGTGGCGCGCTGCCGCGGGCGCGTCGAAGGCGTCGGCGCGCCCCGTGATCGCCGCCTCGAGCAGATCCACATAGAAGGCGACGACGGCCTCGGCCTCGGCCTGCGGGAGCACCTCGCCCGGGCCGCGGCGGAGCCCGAGGTGGTCGAAGGCGGCGAGGGCCTCGGGCGAGAGCGCGCGGAGGCGGCGCGAGCGCGGGTCGAGCGCGACGTGGCGCGCGCCCACGAGGAGGCAGCCGGTGCGCTGGACCTCGCCGGCCAGGCCGAGCGCGATGTTCGTGGTGCCGCCGCCGATGTCCAGGTTGACGAGGGGCTCGCCGGGGCGCGCGCGCGACAGGGGAGCGGCGCTGCCCATGAAAGCCACCCAGGACTCGAGGCAAGGGTCCTCGGCGACGGCGAGCAGCGCCTCGCCGACGCGCGCGCGGATCAGCGCCGCGAGCGCGTCGGCGTTCCTCCGGCGCGCGGCGAGGCCGGTGACGATCGCCCCGCCGCCGAAGAGGGCCCCGGGCGCCACGCCGGCCTCGGCGAGCCAGCGATCGAGGAGCGCCGCCGCGGCGTCGAGATCGAGCGCGTCGCCGGCGAAGGGCGTGAGCGCCATCTCCGATCGGTACCGCTCCTCCAGCGCGCCGAGCTCCACCCGGCCGCTGCCCGCGGCGCGCGTGAGCGTCGCCGAGGCGGCCACGGCGCAGCTCGTCGTGGAGCCGAAATCCAGGCCGAGCAGGGTGACCTGGGCGCCCATCACCGGACGGTCCTGATCTTCATGGCCAGGCCACCGTCCTACCGCACCGGCGCTCGGGCGTCGCTCCACGCCGGGGACGTCAGAGCACCCGCTCGGGCGCTGCTCGACGTCAGGGACGTCAGGGCACCCGCTCGGGCGCTGCTCGACGTCAGGGACGTCAGAGCACCCGCTCGAACGCGCCCTGCAGCGCGGCCCGGCCGCCGCGCTCGACGACGTCGCCGTGCGCCACCACGATGCGCTCCGGCTCCCACGCGAGCATCCGCTCCACCGACGCGCGCACCGCCGCGCGATCGCGCATCATCGAGCGCGCGATGCGCGACGGGCCGAACCTCCCGTAGGCGCCGTTGAGGCGCATGAAGAGGCGCGTCGGGAGGTGATCGCTCTGCGCGATGTGAAAGCAGAGATCCCAGACGAAGAGGGTCCTGCTCGGCCGGTGGAAGAAGACCACCTCCTCGAGCTTCGGCATCCCGCCGACCGCCGCCTGGTCGAGTTCCGTGGACCAGAGCGGGTCCGGCGCGCCGTCGAGCACGCCGGTGAACGTCACGTCAGGGCGCTTCTCGCGGAGCCCCCGTGCACCGTACAGCCGCGCCCCCGGGAACTGCCGCGCCGCCGGCGAAAGGCCGAGGTGGTGCAGCAGGTTCGGCGCCACGATCGCCCGCACCTCGCCGAGCGCGCGGATCTCGTCCGCCTCCCGCTCCACGCTCGGGAGCGGCGAGAAGAGCAGCAGCCCGCCGTCCTCGAGGCGCACGACCGGAGATCGCACGGGAAAACGGAGAAACCCCACCTTCAACGAGTCTTCCGCAACCCAGAGGGATTGATCGAGCCGTCGCAGCATGCTCCAATTGGTAAACCTGCTTGACCATTTAGTCAAGTAGCTTGACCATCATGAGCCAACACGACCTCGATCCCTGCGACGTCGCCGAGCTCGCGCGGCGCAAGCGCGCGAGCCTCGGGCAGCTCCTGCTCCGCTCGGCGCGGCTGCTCGACGAGCGTGCGGTGGCGCGCGTCGCCCGGCGCGGCGCGCCCGGGGTGCGCCGGGCGCACACGGCGCTCATGCCGTACATCGATCTCGAGGGCACGCGGCTGACGGACCTGGCGGAGCGCGCCGGCGTGACGAAGCAGGCGGTGGGTCAGGTCGTGGAAGAGCTCGAGGCGGCGGGCGTCGTGGAGCGGACGCCCGATCCGGACGACCGGCGGGCGAAGCGGGTGCGGTTCACGCCGCAGGGGCTGAAGACGCTCCTCCACGGGCTCGGGGTGCTGCACGAGCTGGAGGAGGAGCTCACGCGAGCCATGGGCCAGAAGCAGATGGCCTCGCTGAAGAAGGGGCTCACCGCGCTGCTCGCGGCGCTGGAAGCGCCGGAGGTCCCGGAGACGCCGCCTGAGGGCCGGTGAGCGCCGGCCCGGCGGGGCTCCGGGGAGCGTCGGCAGGGTGGGGCTCGAGGCCCAGCGCGTGCGGCAGGAGCCGCGCGATGTTGCGCGCGTCGTCGATGGCGCGGTGCTGCGTCCCCTGAAACGAGAGGCCGACCCGGCGCAGGGCCTGCCCCACGCCGAGCTCGCGCTCGGCGCCGAGGCGGCGGGCAAAGGCCCGCTTGAGGTTGAGGTGATCGCCGCCGAAGGGCAGCGCCACCCCGTGGCGGCGGGCGTCGCGCTCGATCTGGCGTTTGTCGTAGCCGCCCCAGGAGCAGAAGAGCGCCTGTTTTCCGCGCACCAGCTCTCTCAGCCGCGCCGCCGCCGCGGGGAATCGCGGCGCGGCGTCGACGTCGGCCTGACGGATGCTCGTCAGCCGCATGCAGAACGCCGAGAGGCGCGGGTGTCGGATCGGACGCACGAAGCACTGCAGCTCCGCGGCGGGCCGCAGGGTGCCGGCATCGACGAGCACGGCGCCGACCTCGATGATCTCCATCTCGTCGCGGGGGAAGGCGGGGTCGTCGCTGCAGGTCGCCTCGAGATCGATGACCAGGTAGTGAGTGAGGGAAGACATCGGCTCTCTCCTTGAATTCGTTGCGGGGAGTCTGCGGCCGAGATGGCCCGAGGACCCGGACACGATTCCGGACACGCCGCCCCCACGGGCTCGCCTACGGGCTTTTCCTGGGGGGATGAAGGGCTCTCCGGCGAGGAGCGGGCTTGCCTGCACGCACGCTGGATCGATCATCGCGCGCTCGAACGGACCATGGTTCAACCACGTAAGTCGCCGCGTCGCTCCACACGCAGCCGCTCAACCGAGCTCGCAACGAGGGCTTCCCCTGGCGGCGCCGCCGCGATAGGACAGCCCCGTGACACGCACCATCGCACGGTGGATACCCCTCCTCGCAGCGCTCTCCGCCGGGTGTGCCCCGGCGCCGACCCCCGCAGCCCCGACGGCCGAAGAGGTCACCGCGAAGAAGGCCGCCAGCATGGCGCTCACCGCGCTGCTGAACCGCAAGTTCGACGTCCAGGGCTGCGACGCCTCCGAGGCGCGCGTCGTCCAGGAGGCCGAGGCGCGCGCGGGCGCGCCCCAGGGCGAGCGCTGCGCCATCCTCGTCGCGCGCAGGAGCGACCGGACATGGCTCGTCGCCGTCCGCTCCTCGCTCTCGTCAGGCTCCGTCGGAGCGCAGGCGCTCGTGACCGTGCTCCCCGAGGCCGAAGGCGTCGGCGCCATCGAGTACACGCGCTGATCCGCGCGGCGGCCGCGCTCACCGCGCCGTGGCGACGAGGAACAACCTCCGGAACGGAAACGGCGTCTTCCCGTCCGCCGCCTTCGGATACGCCGCCGCCACCCGCCCGCCGTACTCCTCCAGGAACTCGGCCCGCTCCTGCGCATCGAGCGCCGCGAGCAGCGGCCGCAGCGCCGTCCCCTTGGTCCACTCGACGACCGGATTCGCGCCCTCGAGGACGTGCAGATACTCCGTCTCCCAGATCTCGATTCGCGCCGCGTGCGGCGCCAGCATCCCGTAATACGCCGTCGGCGCCGCGACAGGGCTCTCCCTCACCACCGCCGCCAGCTTGTCGCGGAAGCGAGGCAGCCGGCTCGCCTCCACCATCGCCGTGTGCGACGGCGCGCCGTGGTTCCTCGGCATCTGCACCGCCAGCACCCCGCCGGCCGTGAGCCGCCGGAGCAGCGCCGGGAACAGCGCCTGGTGGTCGTCAAGCCAGTGCAGCGCGGCGTTGCTGAAGATCAGCGCCGGCGGCGCAGACGGCGCGAAGCGCGCGATGTCGCCCTCGACGAACCGCGCCCCGGGCAGCGCGGCGCGCGCCTGCGCCAGCATGTCCGGAGAGCTGTCGACCCCGAGGATCCCCCGGCCAGGGAAGCGCTGCGCCGCGAGGCGGGTGATGTTGCCGGCCCCGCACCCGAGATCGACGATGTCGCCCGGCGCGGTGAGGTCGACCCGGCCGAGCAGGTCCATCGCAGGGCGCGCCCTCTGGTCCTCGAACTTCAGGTACTGCGCAGGATCCCAGTCCGCCATCGCGCCCTCCACCGGTCCAGCGCCGCAGAGCGTGAGCTCTCCGCCGCCGTTTCCTTCCCCTACTTCCAGCAGATCCGGGTGCGCCTGTCGATGCAGAAACCGAGGACGTTCCCGTCCTGCGCATCGTGCACGCGGTGATCAGCCTCCGCCCGGACCTGCGCGCGCCCTTCGTCGAGCAGCTCGGTCCGCGCGGCGGCCGCCTTCGTAAACGCTCCTCCTCAAGCGGCCCCGGCCGCTACCGCTCGCCGCGCGCGATGTGCGCGAGCAGCACGTCGGGAGCGATCGGCTTGACCAGGTGGGCGTCGCATCCGGCCTCCCTCGATCTGCGCAGATCGTCCAGCTGGCCGTAACCGGTGAACGCGATGATCTTCAGCTCCCTCGCGCCTGGCCAGCGCCGCATCCTCCGGGCGACCTCGTAGCCGTCCATCTCCGGCAGGCCGATGTCGAGCAGGACCACGTCGGGCGCGAAGCTGCGCGCCATCTCCAGGGCCGAGGCCCCGTCGTGCGCCAGCCCGATCGCGTGGCCAGCCTGCTCCAGGAGCAGCGCCAGGGCGAACGCGTGGTCGCGGTTGTCGTCCACGACGAGGACCCGCCGCGGACGCGCGCTCGGGGCCGGCTCGACGGCCTCCCCGGGCTCGGCCGCCGCCTCGACGGCCGGCAGGCGGACCGTGAACTCGCTGCCGCGGCCGTCGCCGTCGCTCACGGCCGAGACCGAGCCCCGGTGCATCTCGACGAGCCGCTTCACGAGCGTGAGCCCGAGCCCGAGCCCGCCGCGCGCGCGGTCGAGCGTCGGGTGCGCCTGCTCGAACAGGTCGAAGATCCGCGGCAGCATCTCCGCCGGGATGCCGACCCCGGTGTCCTTCACCCGGACCACGATCTCCGCCCCCTCCTGGCCCGCGGAGAGCCAGATGCGCCCGCCCTCGTGGGTGTACTTCGCGGCGTTCGTGAGGAGGTTGACGATCACCTGCTCCAGGCGCGCGGTGTCTCCGAACACCGGGAGCGGCCGCGGACCGACGTCGAGCGAGAGCTCGTGCTTCGAGGCGTCGATCAGCGGCGCGGCCGCCGCCACCGCCTGGCGGACGACGTCGCGGAGATCGAGCGGCGCCTGCTGCAGCGCGATCTTGCCGCGCGTGATCCGCGAGACGTCGAGCAGATCGTCGACCATGCGGCCGAGCTGGCACAGCTGCCGCTGCATGACCGACCGCGCCCACGCCCGCCGCGGCTCGGGGACCGAGGGCATCTGCGAGACGCTGAGCGAGAACTGGATGGCCGAGAGCGGGTTCCGGAGCTCGTGCGCCAGCATCGCGAGGAACTCGTCCTTGCGGCGATCAGCCTCCAGGAGCGCCTGCTCGGCCTGCTTGCGCGCGGTGATGTCATGGCAGGAGACGGCCACGCCGTCGCCGACCCTCACGGCCATGTTGCGCACCCACACGCGGTGCCCGCCGGCCGTGAGCTCGACCTCCGCGTCGTGCGGCTCGCCGGTCTCGACGGCGCGCGCGTAGCGCGGGAACATCGCCGCCCGCTGGTCGGGCATCACGTCGAGGAGCCTCCGCCCGACGAGCGCCTCCAGGGGTACGCAGTGGAGCCGCCCGGCCGCCGGGTTCGCGAAATCGAACAGGAAATCGACGATCTGGCCCCCGGCGTCGCGCACCGCCCGGAGCACGACGAACGCGTCGAGCGAGAGCTCCTGGGCCGCGCGGAAGCGCTCCTCGGTCCGGCGCCGGTCGGTGATATCGACGTTCATCCCGACCCACTCGCGCACGCGCCCCTCCGCATCGAGCAGCGGCACCGCCCGGACCTGCGTGCGCCGGTAGCTGCCGTCGGCGGCCCGGATCCGGTACTCCGTCTCGTAACGCGACTTCGTCTCGACCGCGTGTGTCCAGATCTGCCTCGTCCGCTCCCGGTCGTCCGGGTGAACGACGGCCAGCCACCCGTGGCCGAGCATGTCCGCGGGGCTCTGACCGGTGACGGAGCACCAGTGCGGCGAGTGCTGCTGCATGAGCCCGTCCGGGCTCGTCGTCCAGACGAACTCCGCGGCGGCCTCGATGAGGCCGCGGTAGCGGTCCTCGCTCCAGCGCCGCGCCTCTTCAGCCTGCTTGCGCTCGGTGATGTCCTTGACCACGCCGATCGTCCGCACCGGCTTGCCGCGCTCGTCCCTGATCACCGTGCCGCGCACCACCGCCCAGCGGACGCGGCCGTCCTTGCGGACGTAGCGCTTCTCGCTGCGCCACTCGAGGTGCCCGCCGTTCAGGGCCTGCACGCAGGTGGCGGTGTCCCGCGGGCGATCGTCAGGGTGCGTGAGGTCGGCGAAGGGGCGATCGAGGAGCTCGGCCTCGGAGTAGCCCGTCAGCTCGCAGAACGCCCGGTTGCACCCCACGATCCGCGCCGTCACCGGATCTCCCATGACGAGGGGCACGCCGGCGAGCTCGATCGCCTGGAGCAGGTCGCGCACGCTCACGAGGTCCGCGCAGATCCCGCTCGCGCCCGGGCGCATCCCCCCCAACCCGGCGCTCGCCCCCTCGGAGAGCGCTGCGCTCGCCGCGCCCTCCAGCTCTTCTTGAGTCGATATCACCCGCCCCCCGCGACGCCTCCCCCGAGACCGCCGGCCTGCGTGCCGGCCACCGGGCACGCGGCGTCGCAGCAAACGTAGGGCAACGGCGCGCCCCCGGCAGCTCGCGAATCGAGCCGGCTCGGCCCTTCACAGCGGCTCCGGCGCGACAGCGCCCTATGAACAGGAGTCGCCTCCCGCGCCCCCTCGATACGAGGCCTCTCACCGCGGCGCCTCTCGCGGAGCGGCGCGGGGCCGAGGGTCGCCCGCACCGACGAACCCCTCGACCGGCCGCGCGAGCGCGGGGTAGCATCGCGCCGCAATCCACCGATCACCGAGGAGCGCCGCGCGATCCGTCGCCGGCCGCACGCAAGACCCTATGAAGCTCGCCGTCATCTCAGGCAGTCACCGCAACGGCTCCGAATCGGGGAAGATCGCCCGCCACGTGCAGCAACAGCTGGCGTCGTCGGCCGACGTCTCCTCCACATACACGCTCGATCTCGCCGACAACCCGCTTCCGCTCTGGGACCCGGAGGTGTGGCAGCCGTCCGAGAAATGGGAGCGCGTCTGGTCCCCCATCTCCGCCGAGCTCAGAACGTCCGACGCCTTCGTGATCATCGCGCCGGAGTGGGGCGGAATGGTCCCCGCCGGACTGAAGAACTTCTTCCTCCTCTGCTCCCGGGGCGAGCTCGCGCACAAGCCCGCGCTCATCGTCGGGGTCTCCGCGAGCATGGGCGGCTCCTACCCGATCGCGGAGCTGCGCATGAGCAGCTACAAGAACACGTACCTCTGCTACATCCCCGACCACGTGATCGTGCGCAACGTCCGCAGCCTCCTGAACGACCCGGAGGCGCCGCAGTCCCCCGACGACGAGCGCATCCGCGAGCGGCTCCGCTACGCGCTGGGCATCCTCCTCCAGTACGGGAAAGCCCTGCAGCACGTCCGCGCCAGCGGCCTGGTCGATCTGGCCAAATACCCCTACGGGATGTGACGAGCGCCGGCGGCGAACACGCTAGTCTCGCCGGGTGCCGAAGATCCTCGTCATCGACGACCAGCCCGCCGTCTGCGTCGCGCTGACGACGCTGTTCGAGCTGCACGGGCACGAGGTCCGCGTCGCCGCCACGCCCGACGAGGCGATGGCGGCGGTGCTCGGCGACGAGCTCGGCGCCGTGGTCCAGGACATGAACTTCCGGCAGAGCGCCACCTCGGGCGAAGAGGGGATGGAGCTGCTCCGCCGGATCAAGGCCGTCGACCCCGAGCTGCCCGTCGTGGCCATGACGGCGTTCACGTCGATCGCGGGCGCTGTCGAGCTGATCAAGGCCGGGGCGAGCGACTACGTGCCCAAGCCGTGGGACGACCAGAAGCTCGTCGCCACCGTGGGCAACCTCGCGCGGCTGCGGGCGCTCGAGCAGGAGAACGCGCGCCTCCTCGCCCAGCGCGGGCGCGCGCGGCACCGGCTCGCCGAGCGCCACGACCTGGCCGGGCTCGTGTACGCGAGCGACGCGATGCACGAGGTCGTGAGCCTCGCCGTCAAGGTCGCGCCCGCCGACGTGCCCGTCCTCATCACCGGGCCGAACGGGACCGGGAAGGAGCTCCTCGCCACCATCGTCCAGGCCAACTCGCGGCGGCGGGACCGGCCGTTCGTCAAGGTGAACGCCGGGGCCCTCCCCGACGAGCTCGTCGAGGCGGAGCTGTTCGGCGCCGAGCCAGGGGCGTTCACCGGCGCGACCCGCCTCCGCGCCGGCCGCTTCGAGGAGGCCGACGGCGGCACCCTCTTCCTCGACGAGATCGGCACGCTGTCGCTGAACGGCCAGAAGAAGCTGCTGCGCGTCCTCCAGACCGGCGAGTACCAGCGGCTCGGGAGCAGCGTCACCCGCAAGGCCGACGTGCGCGTGCTGAGCGCGACCAACCGCGATCTCCCGCGGGCCATCGCCGAGGGGTCCTTCCGCGAGGACCTGTACTTCAGGCTCAACGTCATCGAATTGACCATCCCTGCGCTGCGCGATCGCCCCGAGGACATCGTGTCGATCGCGAGCCACCTGCTCGATCGCCTCGCCGCGCGCGCGGCGGGCGGCGAGCGGGTGACGCTCGGCCCGCGCGCGCGCCACGCCCTCGTCGAGCACGACTGGCCGGGCAACGTCCGCGAGCTCGAGAACCGGCTCACGCGCGCGGCGCTGGTGCGCAAGGGCGAGACGATCGAGCCGCACGATCTGGGGCTCGACGCGGCCGCGCGCCTCTCGCATGCCCCTGGGGCCGCGCCCGCTGCGCATGCCGCGCACGCCGCGTCCTCCGCGCCTTCCGCCCCCTCCGCCGAGCGCCTCGAGATCGAGCGCGCGCTCGTCGAGGCGCGCGGCGTCGTCGCCAAGGCCGCGGCGTCGCTCGGCCTGAGCCGGCAGGGGCTCTACCGGCGCATGGACCGGCTCGGGATCCATATCGAGCGGAAGCTCAAGTAGCGCGCTCGTCCGGCGGCGGCGGCAGGCGGCACTCCGCCTCGGCCCCGCCCCCCTCGCGGCGCCGCAGGGCGAGCGCGCCGCCGTGCGCTGTCGCGATCTCGCGGCAGAGCGCGAGGCCGAGCCCGCGGCCCTGCTGCTTCGTCGAGTAGAAGGGCAGGAGCGCCCTGCCCGGGGCGTCGTCGGGGAGCCCGTGGCCGCGGTCGGCCACCGTGAGCGCGAGCTCGCCGGTCGAGAGCCGCCGCACCGAGACCTCGATCTCGTCGGGCGGGCTCCCGGCCTCGACGGCGTTCTTGAGCAGGTTCAGGAGGAGCTGCTGGATCTGCGCTGGGTCGAAGAAGCCGGGCTCGTCCGGCGCGCCGCCGAGCGTGAAGGGCGCGAGCCCGCGCAGCCGCTCGAGGAAGGGGCGCCACGGGACCCGCTCGGGGGCGGGCGGCGGGAGGCGCGCGAGCTCGGCGTATGCGGCGAGGAAGCGGGCGAGGTGCGCGCTCCGCTCCTCGATGGTGTCGAAGACCACGCCGAGGCGCTCCCGCTGCTCCGGGCGATCGAGCAGGAGGCGGCCCGAGTGGAGGAGCGAGGAGATCGGCGCGAGGGAGTTGTTGAGCTCGTGGCTGATCAACCGGATCGCGTTCCTGTGGAGCTCCGCCTCCCGGCGCGAGATCTCGCGCGTGAGCGACCGGACCGAGACGAGGACGTGCGCCTGGGTGTTCAGGCGGAAGGCGCGGCGGGCGACGTACAGCGTCTCGAGCTCGCCCCGGCGCTCGACGGAGACGAGCGCGTCCCTCCCGGCGATCATCGCGGCGCGGAGCTCCTCGGGCTCCCCGGCGAGCAGCGCGGAGAGCGTCCTCTGGCCGATGCGCTCGCCCGCGGCGAAGAGGGCGCGCGCGGCGCCGTTGCCGTACACGATCCGGCCCGCCTCGTCGTGGAGCACCATCGCGACGGGCGTGGCGTCGAGCGCCGTCTCGAGCAGGAGCTCCTTCTGGTAGAGGTCGTCGCGCTGCGCCCGCAGGGCGTCTCCGAGGCGGTTGTGGCGCTCGACGAGATCCCCGAGCTCGTCCCGGCGGTGGTGCCGGACGCGCTGCGTGTAGTCGCCTTCGGCGAAGCTCGCGAGGCCGTCCATCACCGCGCGGAGCACGCCGAGCGCGCGCCCGAGCAAGAGGCGGGAGGCGAGCGCGCCGGCGACCAGCGCGAGCCCGAGCCCCGCGAGGGCGCACCCGGGCAACGACACCTGCGCCTGCGCAGCGACCAGGCTCCCGGCGCAGGCGGCGGCGGAGCTCAGGAACACCACCGCGGCGTGGCGTACCCGGAGCGGCGCGCGGATCGGCCTCATGATCGCGACGCCTCGGCGGGGGAGACGGCGCTCGCGCGGAGCGCGGGCAGGAGCGCCGCCGCCATGCCGGCGAGCCACACGGCCACGGCGACCAGGGCGGCCGCGCGTGGATCCAGCGGCAGATCGAGCTCGGGGGCGACCGCGCGCGCCGCGGCCCGGAGCCCGGCGAGGGCGGCGGCGCCCACGGCGAGGCCGGCGGTCGTGAGCAGCGCGTTCTCAACGAGGATGAGGCGCGCCACGTCGGCGCGGGTCGCGCCCAGGGCGCGGCGGATGCCGAGGGCCTGACGGCGCTCTGCCACGAGCAGCGACGCCATCCCGATGCGCCCCAGGAAGACGACGACGAGCATCATCCCGATCAGCGTGAGGGCGAGGGCGCCGGCGCCGCGGTTCGTGTGGGTGTCGAGCTCGGCGCCCTCGTCGAGCGCGCGCACGAGCACGACGCGCCGCGGATCGGCGCGCTCGAGCGCCTCGCGCACCCGTGCGCCGGCGTGGTCGTCGCCGTCGTCACCGTCGTCGCCGTCCGGTTCGATCCGGATCAGGTAGGAGAGCGTGCGGCCGAGCGGCGGCCCCTCGGCCGCGAAGAGCACGCTGTCGGCGTCGGGCCCCAGGGCGGCGCGGAACGGCGGCACGACGCCGACGATGGCGAGCGGCTTCTGCCGGGCGCTCCGGCGCACGATCTGCCCGATGGCGCGGCCGTCCGGGAAGAGGCGCGCCGCGAGCGCCTGCGTGACCACCGCGGGCGTCGACGCCGCGTCCGCGGCGTCCCCGGGGGTGAGCAGGCGCCCTTCGAGCGGGGCCAGGCCGAGGACGGCCGCGACGCCGCCGCGGTCGTCCAGCATCCACGCGAGCGCGCTCGGACCGCCCGGGGAGGTCGCCTCGACGAGCTCCCGGTGGGTGATGTTGAACGGCGCCGAGCTCGCCTCCGCGGCGCCGCGGACGCCGAGGACGCGCGCGAGGGCCTCGGTGTCGCGGCGGACCGCGGCCTCGCGCTCGCCTCGGGACGCGAAGCTCGGGCCGTCGCGCTCCGTCATGGCGAGGAGCAGCGACCGCGTGTCGATGCCGCGCGGCGCGGCGGCCGCGCGGGCGTAGTGGAGGGCGAGCCCCGAGGCGTGGACGGCGACGGCGAAGCCGAAGGCGGTCTCGAGCACCATCAGGAGCGCGGGGATCTTCTGGCGGGCGAGCGCCCTGACGATGGGGCCGATCACGAGCGCCGGAGCCCTTTGGCCGGGGGTTGCCTCGCCGCGCGCCACGCCGGGTACCCGCCGGCGAGGAGGCCGAGGACGAGCGCGGCAGCGACCGTCGCGGCCGAGCTCCGCGCGTCCAGGTGGTAGTCGATCGGCCGGAGGTGGATGACGCGGTTGACGAGGGCGAGCGCGGCCACGGCGACGCCGAGGGCGAGCGCGGCGCTGCCGGCGGCCACGAGCATCGCCTCGAGCAGGAGCTCGAGGAAGACGGCGCGGGAGCTCGCCCCGAACGCGCGGTAGATGGCGATCTCGGCGCGCTTCGCGCGGAATTTCCCCTCGAGGAGCCGCGCGGCGTTGAGGGTGCAGGCCCCGAGGAGCACGTCGGCGAGCAGGGCGAAGAGCGTCGTGCCCGGGTCGTCCACGCGGAGCGCGTGCACGCGCTCGCGCGGCACGAGCTCGGCCCCGAGGACGCGCCTGCCCCGCGCGCGCTCGCGGGCCACGTGGGCGTCGAGCTCGGCCTGGAACGCGGCCCGACGGGCCTCGTCGGGGAGCTCGACCAGGAGCTCCAGCCAGCCGTTGTCGGAGGCCGCGAGCGCGTCGAAGCTGCCGCTCGGGTCCTCGCGCTCGTGGATCAGCGGCGGCCGGACGCCGAGCGCGATGCCCACGGCGCTCGGCGCGAACACGATCGGATGGAGCGAGGCGCGCGTGCCGGGAGGGGCCGGGATGGCGACGACGCCGGCGACCCGGAAAGACGCTCCGAACAGCCGCAGCGTGCGCCCGAGGCCGCTCGCTCCGCCGAACAGCGTGCGCTCGGCCGCCTCGGTGAGCACGACCGGGCGATCCTCCCCGGCGCCCTCCGCCGGCGACCAGAGCGCCCCGCTCCGGACCGGAATCCCGAACATCCCGAACAGATCGTGGGCACAGAAGGCCACCACGACCGGAACGAGCGGACCGCCGTCGGCGCTGCCGGCGGCCATGGCGGCGAAGAGGTCGGTCTTGCGCGAGGGATGGGGGCTCCCGAGGAGGACGCGATCGCGCAGGCTCGGGGGATGGATCGCGCCCGGCGCCACGGGCGCGCCGCCCTCGTGCGGGACGGAGACGAGGTAGACCCCGCGCGCGGACGCCAGCGGGTCGGACGTGCTCTCGTGGAGGACCGCGCGCGCCGCCGTCCACACCGCGAGGCCGAGCGTGAACGCCAGCAGCACGATCGCTGTATGGCCCGGCTGCCGACCGAGGCTCCTCCGGGCCAGCCAGAGCGCGTGGCCGAACATCATCCGCGGCTCGCCGCCGTCGCCGGCGCCTCCGCGCGCGCGCCGGGGTCCGAGGGCGCCCACGGATCGATGAGCTTGCCGTCGAGCACGTGGACCCTGCGGCGCGCCCGCGCCGCGAGCTCGGGGTCGTGCGTGGTCATGACGATCGTCGTGCCGCCGGCGTGGATGCGCTCGAGCAGATCGAGGATCTGCCGCGCCGAGCGGGAGTCGAGGTTGCCGGTGGGCTCGTCGGCCAGGAGGAGCGAGGGCTCGCCGACCAGCGCGCGCGCGATCGCGACGCGCTGCTGCTGGCCGCCCGAGAGCTCGCTCGGCCGGTGGTGGAGCCGCGCGCTCAGGCCGACGTCCTCGAGCGCGCGCAAGGCGCGCTCGCGCCGCGCACGCGCGCCCATGCCGCGGACCCGCAGCGGCACGTCGACGTTGTCGAGCACGTCGAGGTCGGCGATGAGCTGGAAGCTCTGGAACACGAAGCCGATCTTCCGGTTCCGGATCGCGCTCGCGGGCGCGTCCGAGAGCCCCTGCATCGGCTCGCCGTCGAGCAGGTACTCGCCCCCGTCGAACGGATCGAGGAGCCCTGCGACGTTGAGGAACGTCGTCTTTCCGGAGCCGGAGGGGCCCATCACGGCGAGGAACTCGCCGCGCGCGACGTGCAGCGTGAGCCCGGCGAGCGCGTGGGTCTCGAACAGGCCGCGCCGGTAGACCTTGGTGACGTTCGTCATCCGTATCATGTCGGCCTCTTTGGCAGGAAATGCAGGTACTTTATCTTCACGGCCATGGGCCAGATAGCTACCGTCGTCGCGTGAAGCGGCTCCCTGCATCGAAATCCGCTCCCTGGGCCACCCCGCGCGCGCATCGCCATGGACCGACGCGCAGGATCGTGGCCGTGGCCTACGACGGCGCGAGCGCCATCGACGTGGTGGGGCCCACCGACGTATTCGCCTTGGCCTCGGACATCGCCAGCAGGAAGGTGCCCGGCGCTCCACCCGCCTATGCGGTCGAGATCGCCGCCGTGAACGGCGGCGTGATCCGGACGGTGTCGGGGGCGCAGATCGTCGCCCACAAGGCGCTCGCGGATCTGGCGCCCGGCATCGATACGGTGCTGGTCGCCGGGGGTGAGACCCGTGAAGCGACGCGGGATGCCCGGCTGCTCGCCTGGCTCCGCGCGACGACGCCCGAGGTGCGGCGCATGGGCTCCGTCTGCACGGGCGCCTTCCTCCTCGCCGCCGCGGGGCTGCTCACGGGGCGCCGCGCGGCCACCCACTGGCATTCAGCGGCCGCGCTCGCGCGCGAGTTTCCCGGCGTCGAGGTCGACTCCGACGCGATCTTCGTGCGGTCCGGGAAGATCTACACGTCGGCGGGCATGACAGCGGGCATCGACCTCGCGCTCTCGATGGTGGAAGAGGATCTCGGATACGACATGGCGCTCCAGGTGGCGCGGGGGCTCGTGGTGTTCCTCAAGCGCCCGGGTGGACAGTCCCAGTTCAGCCGCCCGCTCCTCGCGCAGACGGTCGCCACGGGCCCGCTGCAGGGCGTGATCGACTGGATCCTCCGGCACCTCGACGCCGATCTGCGCGTCGAGGTGCTGGCGGAGAGGGCCGGGATGAGCCCGCGCAACTTCGCGCGGACGTTCACCCAGGCCATGCGGATGACCCCCGCGAAGTTCGTCGAGGCGGCGCGCCTGGAGCAGGCGCGCTCCTGCCTCGAGGGGGGTCGAGCGTCGATGAAGCAGCTCGCGCGCGACTGCGGCTTCGGCACGGACGAGCGGATGCGGCGCGCGTTCCAGCGCACCCTGCAGGTCACGCCGGAGGACTACCGGAGGCGCTTCGGTCGAACGTGAGCGGACGCCCGGCGCTCGGCCGGGCGCCGTCGACGCTCGCCGGATGGTTCGGACGCGGCCGCGCGCGACGAGGCGCGCCGGGGCCCCGCGCCTGCGTGTCCTGAAAGCAGGGGACGATGTCCTTTCGGCCCCCGCCGGCGTGGCGCACAGTCGGGTCCACGAAGCGCGTTCCGCCGCGCTCGTGAGAGCCAGGCGCGAGGCCGCGTCGAGGCGGAGCTCCGCCATCGAGGCGATCATCGGCAGATGAAGCGATGAAAGGGTTCAGGGACGAAAGATGACGGACGCATACGATATCAAGCTGCCAGATCCTCAGCCGCCGCTCCAGGTCGGCATGGTGCTTTATCCAGGGCTCACGGCGCTGGATCTGATCGGTCCTCAAAGCGTGCTGACCGCTCACGCGACGACCCATCTGCTCTGGAAGACGCGCGACCTCGTCATGTCTGACTCGGGGGTTCCCATCCAGCCGACGGCGACCTTCAGCGACTGTCCGGACGATCTGGACATCCTGTTCGTGCCAGGCGGCATGGGCACGCCCGACGCCATGGTGGATCAGGAGATCCTTCGGTTCTTGAGGGATCGAGGCGCGCGATCCAGGTACGTGACCTCCGTGTGCACGGGATCGCTCGTCCTTGCCGCGGCGGGTTTGATGCAAGGATACAAGGCCACGACGCACTGGTCCACGCGCCACATCCTGGAGGCGTTCGGCGTGGAGTGTGTCCGGGCGCGCGTCGTGGTCGATCGCAACCGGATCTCGGGCGGCGGGGTGACAGCAGGCATCGATTTCGGGCTGACGCTGCTGGCGCTGCTCCGCGGAGACGATGCCGCGAAGCTGACGCAGCTCATGCTGGAATACGACCCCGCCCCGCCCTTCAACGCGGGGGTGCCCGAAGCTGCGGGCCCCGAGCTGACGGAGCGCATCTTGAGCGTCCTCGATCCGTACGATCAGCAGATGCGGAGGATCGTTGCGGAGAGGAGCAGCAGAGCGAGCTGAAGCCGACTGCGCGCGCAGCCGCGACGCCGTGTCGATGCCCCTCAGAGAGCGCATGAATCTGGACAGGCCAGGACTCTCTGAAATTGAGAGGCTGTTGCATTCGGGTTGCCCCGACGCGCTCGCCTGCTCGCGAAGCGGCTCGTCCGCCTCGAGGTCGCGCCGCGCCGACGGCGCCGATCGCTCCGGTGCGCTATAGGGTGTCGTCGCGGATGAAGCAGCAGCAGGAGCAGCTGTGGCTCGACGACTTCATCGGAGGGCTCCCCCTCCCCGTCCTCGTGCTGAGCCCGGCTGGGGTCGCGACCCACGAGAACCCGGCGTATCGAGCGAGGTTCGGCCCGAGCGCCGACGAGCGCAGCGAGATCGCGTCCGCGCTGCGGGGCGGGCACTCCTCGGCGCTTCGCGCGGCGCTCGACGGCGTCTCGCGCGCCGTGCCGCTCGGCTCGATCAGCGGCGCGCCGTTCACCGGGCACTATTTCCCGATCCGCGACGCTTCAGGCGCCGTGGCGTTCGTCGGGATCCTGTTCGTCGAGGAGCGCGCCGCTCCGGTGCCGGCCGCTCCAGCGCTGACCTCCGAGGCCCACGACATCCCGGAGGTCGAGCGGAGCCTTCGCCGCATCCTCGACATGATGCCGCAGCTCGTCTGGTCCACGCGGCCTGACGGCTATCACGACTTCTACAACCGCCGCTGGTACGACTATACCGGCGAGACGCCCGACGCCACGCACGGCGCCGGCTGGAACGACCAGCTGCACCCGGACGATCAGCAGCGCGCCTGGGAGCGGTGGAAGCGCTCCGTCGAGACGGGGGAAGACTACCAGATCGAGTACCGCTTCCGGCGCGCCGACGGCGCATACCGCTGGTTCCTGGGCCGCGCGCTGCCGACGCGCGACGAGGCAGGGCGCATCCTCCGCTGGTTCGGCACCTGCACCGACGTCGACGATCAGAAGCGCCTCGAGCAGCAGCGCGCCGAGGTCCTGGCGCAGGCCGAGGAGACCAGCCGGCTGAAGGACGAGTTCCTCGCGATCGTCTCGCACGAGCTCCGCACGCCCCTGACCGCCATCCTCGGGTGGGCGCGCATGCAGCGCTCGCGGCCGGAGCTCGCGCCCAAGGCGATGGAGGTCATCGAGCGCAACGCCGAGGCGCAGGCCAGGCTCATCGAGGAGATCCTCGAGAGCTCACGCATCGTGACCGGGAAGATCCGCCTCTACCCCAGGAACGCGAGCGTGAACGAGCTCGTCCGCACCGCGGTCGACGCCATCCGGCCGGCCGCCGACGCGAAGGCCATCGGGCTCCAGGTCCGGCTCGATCCCGGTGTCGGGGACATCGTCTGCGATCCCGATCGGCTCCAGCAGGTGGTCACGAATCTGCTGGTCAACGCCGTGAAGTTCACGCCGGGCGGCGGGCACGTCGGACTCCAGACGGCGCTCCGCCCAGGCGCCGTCGAGGTGACGGTGACGGATACCGGAAAAGGCATTTCGGCCACCTTTCTTCCGTACGTGTTCGAGCGGTTCCGTCAGGCAGAGGCGGCCACCACGCGGCAGCACGGCGGACTCGGTCTCGGGCTGGCGATCGTCAAATACCTCGTCGAGATCCACGGCGGCACCGTCCGCGCGCGGAGCGACGGCGAGGGGAAAGGGGCGTCCTTCTGCGTGAGTTTGCCGGTGCGGGCCGTGGCCCTGGCGGCGAGAGAGCGCTCCGAGATCCCGTCCGGGATCGAGCGTCCCTCGGTCGGGACGATCACCCGGCTCGACGGGCTGCGTGTGCTCGTCGTCGACGACGAGCCGGACGCGCGGGAGCTCGTCACCATGGTGCTGCGCGAGGCAGGCGCCCAGGCGGACGAGACGGGCTCGGCCTCGGCCGCGCTGGAGATGATGAGTCGCGCTCGGCCCGACGTGCTCGTCAGCGACATCGCCATGCCGAAGCAGGATGGCTACGCCCTCCTTCGCGAGCTCCGATCCCGCGCTCCGGACCTCGGCGGCTGCGTGCCGGCGCTGGCGCTCACCGCGTTCGCCCGGCCCGAGGACATCGTTCAGGCCCGCGACGCCGGGTTCCAGCTCCACCTCGCCAAGCCGGTCCAGCCGGGTGAGCTCGTGGCGGCTGTCCATCGGCTCGCGCGCAAAGGCGCCTGATACGAACCAGGCGTGAAGGACGAGATACCCGGCTCGTCCCCCGCAAGAAACCGGCGCCGGACCGCGAGCGCACGACACCTGTCCGCCTCCGCCGCGGACACCTGTCCGGACGCGGACACGCGCCCTCGCGCGCCGACCGCCGATTGCGGCCAATCCCTTTCGGGCACGCCCGCTGCTTGGGCGCCCCGCATGCGTCTTCTCATCCACTTCGTTTTGCCCTCCGCCGCGGCGCTCCTCCTCGGCTGTTCCCCCGAGGCGTCGCCGGGCGCGAGCACCCCGACATTCCACAGGGACATCGAGCCGCTGCTCCAGAAGAGCTGCCTCGGCTGCCACGCGCAGGGCGGGACCGCGCCGGTGAGCCTGGCCTCGTACGAGAGCGCGAAGGCGCTCGCGCCGATCATCGCCGACGAGACCGAAGCGCGGCGGATGCCGCCGTGGGGCGCGCTGCCGACCGACGAGTGCGCGCCCCCTCGCCCGTTCCGGGGGGACCTGCACCTCTCCCTCGACGAGATCGCCCTGCTCCGCGCCTGGAGCGACGCCGGCGCGCCCGAGGGGGATCCCGCGGACGCTCCGGCCCCCACCACCCCCGTCGCGGCGGGCCTGTCGCGAACGGACCTCGAGCTCTCGCCCAAAGCCCCCTTCGCCGCTGCGGAGGGCTCCGACAGCTTCCGCTGCTTCGTCCTCGATCCGGGGCTCACGGAGCAGGCGTGGGTCCAGGGCTACGACGTGCTGCCGGGGAACCGCGCCGTCGTGCACCACGCGCTGCTCTTCATCGACGTGAACCGCGAGAGCGAGGCGCTCGGCGGCGAGAGCGGCAGCTACGAGTGCTTCGGCGACGCGCGCCTCTCCGAGCCGTCGCTGCTCGGCGCCTGGGCGCCGGGCACGCAGGCGTTCGAGCTGCCGCCGGACATCGGCATCTCGGTGCCGGCGAACGCGCTGCTCGTGATGCAGGTGCACTACCACCCGAAGCCCGGCGAGAAGCCCTCGCCCGACGCGACCCGGGTCGCGCTCCGCCTCATGGACGAGAAGCCGAGCCGCGCGCTCTCGCACCTGATGCTCGGCAACGCCGAGGCGCCGTTCCGGGACGGCACCGGGCTCCTGCCCGGGCCGGGCGACCGCGGGAGCGTCGAGTTCCGGATCCCGGCCGGCGCCCGGGGGCACGTGGAGCGGATGCGGTACACCATCGACTTCCCGATCCCCGAGATCTCGATCTACGGCGCCGGCGTCCACATGCACCGGGCCGGCGTCGATCTCAAGGTCGACCAGATCCGCGCCGATCCGCGGGGCGAGGAGGCCGACCGCGAGTGCCTCGTCCAGACGCCCGCGTGGGACTACAACTGGCAGCGGCTCTACAGCTACGACGCGCCGATCGACGAGCTGCCCACGCTGCGGTCGGGCGACACGATCGAGCTCCGCTGCACGTACGACAACTCCACGGAGAACCCGGCGCTCGCGGCGCAGCTCATCGAGGAGCGCCTGCCCGCGCCGCAGGACATCGTCCTCGGCGAGTCGACGCTCGACGAGATGTGCGTGGCGTTCCTGCCTGTCGTCCACCCGAACCTCTGAGGAGACGCCGATGCCTTCGAACCATTGTCACGCACTGTTCGGTCTCGGCGCGCTCCTGCTCGCCGCGTGCTCTTCACCGCCGAGCGCCGCCCCGCCCGGGCGCACGGAGCCGCACGAGGACCTCTGCCCGGAAGGCTTCGCCGATTGCGACGGCGACAGCGACAACGGCTGCGAGGTCGCCCTGCTCACGAGCGTCGAGAGCTGCGGCGCGTGCGGCGCGCGCTGCGCGGGCGGCGACGGCGCGACGGCGCTCTGCTCCGCGGGCGCCTGCACCCTCGCGTGCGACGCCGGGCGAGCCGACTGCGACGGCGACGGCAGCAACGGCTGCGAGGTCCTCGTCACGGAGGATCCGCGCCATTGCGGGGCCTGCGGCGTGACCTGCGCCGACGCTTGCTGGAACGGCACCTGCGACGCCGCCGTGCTCGCCGGTGAGCTCCGGCTGCCCACGTTCCTCAGGATGGACGCGACCGGGCTCTACTGGACGAACCAGGGCTCGGGCGACCCGCCGGACGGCAGCGTCATGCGGCTCGATCCGGGCGGCGGGACGCCGGCGGCGCTGGCGGCCGAGCAGGAGCTCCCGGGCCCGCTCGCGCTCGGCGAGGCCACTGTGTACTTCGCGCACGCGCGCGGCCTCGCGGCCGTCCCGAAGGCCGGCGGCGAGGTGACCGAGCTCGCGCCCGACGCCCGCGGCGTCACGGCGCTCGCGGTCGACCAGGGCGCGCTCTACTGGGTCGAGGCGGGGACGCCGCCGGCGTTCGAGGACGGCGGGCTGTTCATGCTGCCGCTCGGCCCCGAGCCAGGCGCGGCGAAGGTGATGCTCGCGGCCATCCCGGGCGTCGCGAGCGGGGTGGCGCTCGACGCCGGCCACGTGTACGTGACCGCGCAGCGCGCCGACGCGGCCGGCGGCGCGATCTTCCGGGTGGCGCGCGACGCGGCGCCGCCGAGCGCGCCGGAGCGGCTGCACGAGGCGCTGGTCGCCCCGCGCGGGCTCGAGGCGCGCGGCGGCGCCCTCTGGCTCATCGAGGGGCGCGGCATCGCCACGTTCTCGCCCGGGGGCCCGCTGCGCACGGTCGTCCAGGATCTGCCGCAGATCCCCGCGCAGCTCGCGTTCGACGACGCGCGCGTCTTCTGGACGACCGCGCGGGAGGCCGACGGCCAGGTGCAGAGCGCGCGGCTCGACGGGAGCGATCTCGCGACGCACGCGCGCAACCTGAGCTACCCGTGGGGCATCGCCGTCGACGGGACGAACGTCTACTTCAGCCTCGCGTGGAACGGCGGGCCCGCGACGGGGGCGCTGGTGCGCAGGCCGAAGGGCCCGTGACCGCGCTCTCCGCCGGGGGAGCCCGGCCTCAACGCCGGCCGACCTTCGCGCTCGCCGCGGCGTGACCGCGCTGGATCGCGCGGGCCCAGAGATCGGAGCGCTCCGGCCCGTGGTCGCCGGCGCGGGCGATCTCGGCGCAGATCGCGGCCGTGAACGCGTCGCCCGCGCCCGCCGCGCGGGCCTGGGCCACGACGGGCGGGGCGAGCGCGATCTCGCCGAAGGGACCGGCGGCGCGGGCTGCGCCTGCGCCCTGGGTGAGCACCAGGGTCGCGCTCGGCCGCATGGCGGCGCGCACCTGGGCGTCGTCGAGCCCCAGCCCGGCGAGGTCCGCCGCGCTGCACCGCACCACGTCGGCCTCGCGCAGCAGGGCGTGGAGCACGCGCGGGTCGCGCCCGGCCCAGAGGCGCCATCGCGCGTTGAGGTCGACGACGACGACGGTACCCGTGCGGCGCGCGGCCCGCGCGGCCCGGCAGAGCGCGGCGATGGGCGCGAGCGCCGGAGAGATCCCCGAGAGCAGCAGCACCGGCGCCGCCCACCCCTCGGGCACCGAGAGGGGCAGATCGTCCTCTGCGCGGTGGGCGACGATGTGCCGCGCCCCGCCGGTGTCCTCCAGCACGATGAGCCCCTGGCGGGCCGGGATCAGCGCCACACCCGCGACGTCAACGCCGACCGCCGCGACCCGCGCCAGGAGCGCCCGGCCCGGGGCGTTGTCGCCGAGCGCCGCCGCGAGCCCGACGCGGAGCCCGCTCCGCGCGAGCGCGACCGCGGCGTTCACCGCCCCGCCGCTTGGCCGGAACCGCAGCGAGGCCCCGCCCGGAGGCGCGAGGTCCCAGAGGGCCTCACCGGCGCAGATGACGTCCAGGGTCACCACCCGCGACGGCGCGACCCGCGCCGCCGTGGACCGCCCAGCGCTCGCAAGATTGGATGCCATGGGGTTCCCCATCTTACACCACGTGGACCGCGGCAGCGCGCGGGCTGCGCCGCTGTCCGTCGGCCCCCTCATGGGAGGGAGGGGCGCCTCGCCTTGCGACTCCTTCCGCACCGTCGATGTGTCGAGCTGCAGGGCTTTCGCCCTCCGGTCCTCCGGACTTCACGGTTCTTCACGCACCGGCGCGGTCGCCCTGACTACGCTGACCCGCATGGCATCCGGAAAAGGTCGCTTGCTCGGGCTCCTCGGCGGGCTGGTGCTGACCGAGGCGAAGGTGCAGGCCGTGGACGCACCCCACCCGCTCTACCGGCACGTGGTGCTCGAGGGCGAGGGGCTGCGCACGGGCAGCTGGCAGCCCGGCGACAAGATCCAGGTGCTCCTCCCCTCGAACGACGTGCGGACCTACACCCCGATCGACTGGTCGGACGGTCGGACCACGCTGCTCCTCCACGCGCACGGGAGCGCGCCGGGCGCGCGGTGGACGGAGGCCGTCCGCCCGGGCGACGTCGTGCGGTTCGTCGGCCCGCAACGCTCCCTCCGTCTGGGAGGCGTGGGCCTCCTGACCGGCGACGAGACCTCGCTCGGGGTGGCGGCCTCGGCGCGCCGCCTCGGCGCCCACGCCGTGCTCCGGGTGGCGAACGTCCCCGCGGCGGAGGCGGCGGCGCGATCGCTCGACGTCTCCGTGGACCTTGCGGGGTCCGACGAGGAGGCCGCCGCATTGCTCCGCGAGCGCGCGGCGGGCGTCGCCACGGCGGTGGCCTGCGGCGGCGGCGCGTGGGTCCAGCGGGCCCGGGAGGTGCTCCGGGCGGCCGGGGTGCGGGAGGTGCGCGCCAAGGCCTACTGGATCGCGGGGAAGACCGGGATCGACTGACCCCATCTGGACGACCCCGAGCGCCGCTTTTGGCGGGAAGCCCGCGGAGACTCCTCACGGATCGGATCGATCGCGCCCCCTCGCGCCCGAGGGCGGCGAGGAGGACAGCGCGTCGACCTCGCCGCGCGTCACGCGCTTGTCGCCATCGCGATCGAGCGCCTTCATCATCTCGCCGACGACCACCTCGGACGGCGTCTCGGAGGTCGTCCTCGAGACGGCGGCCCTCAGCTCCTCGGCCGAGACGCGGCCGTCCCCGTCGGCGTCGATCGTCTCGAAGGCCCCGAGCTGGCGGACGAGGTCCGCGGCGAACGACTCGACGAGGACGAGCTTCGGCTCGCGCCCGCTGTCCGCCGGCGGCACCTTCTCCGGGTGTTCCTGGGCGAAGCGGACCAGCGGCGCGATGTCATCCATGCCGCCGAGGAGCCCCCGCGGGAGGGCGATCCGGTACGCGCGATCGTCGACCAGCGGGAGGCCGTCGATCGCGCTCAGGACGCCGCGGGCGTCCGTCGCCATCCGGTCGTCGATCTGGAGGTAACCGGCGTGCTGGGCGGGGGCGCGCGATCGCGACGCGGCGACGGCCTCGCGGACGACGCGGCCAGGCAGGAGGGTCACCACCACCTCGTTGCTGAAGGGCACCTCGGCCTTGAGATCCCCGTAGGTGAAGCGCTCCCGGTACACGCGACCGCCGCGGATGCCCCCGCCGTTGAAGAGGCACCCCTCCGCCCCGAGGGCGTCCCGGATCCGCGCGCAGAGCAGCGCTCCGAGCGAGGTCTGCTGCACCCGCGTCCCGACGGACGAGAGCTCGCTCCCCGGCGGGAGCCGGAGGAGCGTGGCCGCGTCGAGATCGCGAACGATCTGCATGTGGCGGTCGACGCGCGCGCGCATCGCCGGATCCTCGGGGTAGGCGCCGACCTCCTCGATCCGGACGGTGACCACGGGCAGATCGGGCACCCCGGCAGGCGGCGCCATGGCCGGCCACACGAGGTCGATGATCGCAGCGCTCTCCGCGTCGGTGCCGGCCTTCACGACCCAGCAGCCGTCCACGTCGTCGAGCATCACCTCGTGCTCGTGCCCGCCGAGGATCACGGGAAAGCGCGGATCGCGCTGCGCCCGCGCGAGCGCGAGGTCCTGGTCGCGGCTCTGGTGCGTGATCGGGATCACGCACGCGCACCCCTCGTCGCGGAGGAGCCGACGGGTCCAGCGGAGGGCCGCCTCGTTCGCCGGCTCGATGGTGATCCCCCCGAACGCATCCCGCTGGTAAAGGCCCTGCACGTGCACGAGCAGGCCGAGGAGGCCGATCCGGACAGCGCGCCCGCCGGGGCTCGAGATGTCGAGGATCTCGTGCGTCGGCAGCGCCGGAGAGAACGAGGGCATGTTGGTGTTGAGCCACGTGCCCCGGAACTCCTGCACCCGCGCCCTGAGCTCCGGCAGCTCGACGTCGGCCTCGTGGTTGCCGAAGATGGTGTGGGTGATCGGCAGCGCGTTCATGCAGTCGACCATGCCCCTGCCGTGATCGAGGCTCGACAGCAGGCTCGGCGCGAGGAAATCGCCGGCCATCACGGTGATGAAGCGATCCACGGGCGCGGCGGCGTGGCGCCGCACGAGGGTCGCGAGGCGCGGGAGGTTGTCGAGCAAGTACACGTCGTTCACGCAGACGATCCGCAGAGCGGGGCCTCTGGGCAGGGCGTGTGCGGCGGCGGTCATCGCCATCGAAGATAGCCCAGCCGACGGCCGTGCGACGCCGTCAGCGCCGAGCGCCCCTCGCCTTCGGCGGGCGCCACGCGCGCAGGCTCTCCGCGAGCGGCTCGAGCACCGCGCGCACCCGCGGAATGGCGCGGGCGCTGCGCGGGCAGAGCAGGACGAGCGGGCGTCGCGCGGGCGGCAGGACCACCCGCGCCGCATACTGCTCCGACGAAGGCGCGCAGCTCGCGCCCCTTCCCCACAGGCGCTCATCCGTCGAAGGTGAGCTCCTTCTGGAGGTGCCGCTCTATCCGCTCCAGCACCTGGCGCGCCACGCGCCGGAGCCGCCGGGGGTAGACGACGACGAGGGGCGGGCTCGGCAGCGCGAGCCTGGGCAAGAGGCGGATCAAGCGCCCTTCCTGGACCCGACGCGCGACCAGCCAGCGCGGGAGCACGCTCACGCCGAGCCCTGCTTCCACGGCCCTGAGGTTCGTCTCGATGTCGTCGGTCGTGAGCCTGACGGAGAGCCCCAGCTTCTCGAGATCGCGCACCCCGCCGCTCGCCACGACCCGCACCGCGGCGAGCTCCGACATGGATGTCGGCGCCGGCTTGCCGGCGAACAGGCCGGCGCTCCCGACGAGCCACTGGGGCGAGGTCCCCAGCGTTCGCTCGATGAACGACGGCTCGCTGCGGACACCGACGCGAAGCGCGAAATCGAACGCGCCTGCCACGAGATCGACCCGCTGATCGGTGAGCGCGGCGTCCACGACGAGCCCCGGCGACTCGTGCATGATCCGCACGAGCTCCGGCAAGAGGAGGCGGCGGCCGAGCGCCCCAGGCGCCGAGAGCTTCACGCGGCCCGCGAGGTCCCCGAAGCCGGAGGCGGCGCGGAGCTCCGCGTCCTCCAGCGCGCGCACGTGCTCCTCGATCTGCTCGTAGTACGCGCGCCCCTCCAGGGTGAGCGCGACGCGCCGGGTGGTGCGCTCGAACAGCCGCAGCCCCAGCCGCGACTCGAGATCGGCGATCCCGCGGCTCGCGGCCGATTGCGTCATGGAGAGCTCGCGCGCCGCCCGCGAGAAGCTGCCGCTGTCCGCCACCTTGCAGAACACGCGCAGCGCGAGGAATCGATCCATGGCTCAATTTATTCTGAATTGAAATAACTGTAAGCCGCATTCTATCGCTACCGGCATGAGCGGGCGCTGACCATCCTGCGTGCATGCTCGTACGCCACACGTTCGATGGGCCGAGGCGGGGCCGTCTGCTCCGCCTCCTCGCGTTCTTGAGCGCGCTGCTGCCACCCTTGGGCCTCCACGCGGCCGAGGCCACGGGGGCATCCCCGCCGCAGCAGGTTGCGCCCCGAGGCGCCGATTCCGCAGATCCAGAGTCCGCGGAGGCTCGCCTCGTCCTTGGATCACGCCTCGTGGGGAAGGACACGGGCGGCGGCCTGGAGCTCGACGGCCGCGTGCGCCTCGCGGGTGGGGCGCAGCTCGGCGCCGCTGCCTCCTTCTGGGCCCTCGAGCGAGCGTACATGGGGGGGCAAACGGTGAAAGGCGCGAGCGGCGCCTCGGGCGCTGCAGTCTTCCTGATGCCGCTCGTGACGCACGGCCCGCTCGAGCTCGATCTGCGCCTCAGGACGGGGTTCCTGGCGCTCCGGGATATCGGAGGGCGCGACGGGGGAGGCGGCGACGCGCCCGCGTCGGCGCTCCGGCACATCGACGAGCTGTCGATGATGGCTCACGTCGCGCTCGGCGAGGCGTGGCTGCTCCGCGCCGGGGCCACCGTCGGCTTCGAGCTGGAGCTCGATCCGACGACGGAGCTGGCCGACCTGGCGCAGGTCCTGACGGCGGGCGCCGGCTACGCCGTGTCCGAGCACGTTCTCCTCACCCTCGACGCCGGCGCGGGAGGCAGCTTTGGATTCAACGGCGACAACGGCAAGTTCATGCTCGAGGGCTCCTTCGGAGCGCGCTTCGCTTTCGGACAAGGAGGCTCGCGTGTCGCTCACTGACCGCCGTGGCCACGGCCTTCACCTCATGACGCTCGCGTCGAGCTCGTTCCTCGCGCTCCTGCTCGGGGCCACGCGGGCCGACGCGCAGGCTCCGGACGCCGGGTCCGGGGACGTCGAGCGCGCCTTCGATGCCGGGCCGCCCGGGGCCGCGGACGCGCGCAGCGCGCGCCGGCCCGCGCTGGACGTCCCGGTAGGCGGCTTCGTCGACCTCGAATGGCGCGTGATGGGCCTGGGAGGACACGTGTCGCACGGGCCGGCGTTCGCCGCCGGCGTGACCTTCGCCGACGGCCTGGTGCGCCTCGGCCTGGGTGGGCTCGCGCGGCCGGGGCCCATGAATCCGGCCACCTTCGAGGTCGCTCTGCCCGGAGGGCAGACCTACAAGGGGCAACGCACGCTAGAGCTCAAGTCCGACGGATCCATGCTGGGCGCGCACGTCGGGCTCTCGTTCCGGCTGCCGTTCGCGGAAGCGCTGGCGGTCCAGATCCCGATCACGGTCGGCTACGGCGGGTTCGGCTTCTACTTGCAAGGGGACGATCGCAAGACGCCCGACGGACGCCGCGTGAGCGCGTGGGAGGACGAGCTCTTCGCGGGCAAGGACTCCTTCCTCGGCGTGGTCGTCGATACGGGGCTGCGCGTCGGGTACCAGCCGGCCGACGCGCCGTGGTTCAGGCCCTACGTGGGCGCGAGCTTCACGGCGGTCCCCGGCTTCGACACGGTGGTGCGGGACGACTACCTCGGGTTCAGCGGAGTCCTCGGCGTGGAGCTCGGCCACGGCATCTGAGCGGGCGCCCTCGCCGGTGTCGTCGGCCGGTCCACGCGGCCCCTACGCGCGAGCGCGCTCGTTCAACGCGCTTCTCGGATGTTCCGTTGGAACCGCCCCGACTCCCATCTTCTGTGCGACAGTCCGGCTCGCCATGCTCCCTCGGGAGCTCAGGAGCTCCGTACCGGCTCCGCGAGCCAGCGAATCAGCGCCTCGCTCTCGAGATCGAGCAAGGCATCCTCGACCTCGCCCGGACCGATCGCGCGGGCTCGCTCGAGGATCGAGCGCTCTTCTTCCACCGTCGGCCGTCGGCCGATCCGACGCGCGAAGAGGCGACCGAGCAGCTCGGCGATCGCCTTCTCCTCCCCACGCTGCTCACCCCTTAGCTCGCCTCGCTGCTCTCCTCGCTGCTCCCCGCGTTGCTCCCCTCGCCGCTCGGCCTCGAGGATCAGCTCCCCGATGATCGGTGTGCGCCGGAGCAGCCCCTCTTCCTTGTCCTCCACCATGTCGACGAGCTCCTTCATCAGATTATGCCCCCAGGGATCGATGGCCGCCATCACCAGCAGCGCCGTATACAGCTCGGCCCGCTCCGCGGCCGTCGCCGCCCCCGCGTGGATCTCCGCGACGACGTCCCACAGCGCCGCCGCGGTCGCGTCCCGCGCCAGCGGGGCGAACACCAGCCAGAGCACGCTGCCACGCGCACGGAGCTCGCCGATCGTGTGCTGGTAGACGGCATCGATCCTGAAGTGCGCGCCGCTGAACGGCCGCCCCGGCCAGGCGGTAGAGCGCTGGCCCGTCGCACGCAAGCGCCGCTTCCTGCCCGAGAGGACCACGACGACGCTCTCGATCGGCGGCACAGGCTCACCGGGGGCTTCGAGGCGGAGCGCGGTGAAGAGGAAGCCGAGGTATTCGAAGACGCGATCCGGCACGTCCTCACGGAGCGCGTAGCAGAACTCGATGTGCAGCACCCGCGGCTCGCCGTCGACCCGCAGGCGCAGCGCCTTGTCGACGCGGCGCTCGATGTTCGTGACCTGGCTGTCCACCCAGCCGACGACCTCGGTGCGATGGCCCTCGGGGACGAAGGCGCGCACCAGGTCCCCGGGGCGCCTCCGGGCGAGGTGGCGCAAGGCGATATCGGCGTCTCCCATGCGTGGCGTCCCCGGCAGATCGCATGCCAGGGAGGAGGAGGCCGAAATCACGGGCTCCCAGCATGAGGTATGCGCGCCGGGCGGGTGGCGGCGCCATGGCGGGCTGCGCTCAGGGGTCGAACCTGTAGGTGGTCTCGCCGGCGGACGCCCGCGCCGCGAACTCTCGACAGAAGCCGTTCAGCGCGGGATAGGGATCGGTCGGCAGGACGCGCCGGAACTCCAGATGAGTGACGAGGCAGAAGAGCGCGACCTCCAGGTAGCTCAGATCCCGGTCCGACGGGAGCGCGGCGAGCGCGTGGCTCGCGTTGTCCTCCAGCCATGACATGGTGTTGATCAGGCTATTTCGCTGCTTCGCATGGTGCGCGCTGGCATCACCGGACCCAGCGGCGCCGGCCATGATCAGCGCGACCTCCGTCGCCATCGCATGAACGACGAGCTCCTGGGCGTTCGCGAGAAGGGGCTGGTCGAGGTCCTCCGGCCATACCGTGCGCACCGCGCGCTTCGACTGCCGCGACAGCTCGCGGCAGATATTGAGCGCGCCGAACCACACGCCGCGGGATGTCCGGAGAGCCGGCATCTTGAGCGCGGGGTTGCCCCCGTAGTCCGCCGCGTTGGACGACATGAGGTCCCGCACGACCTCGAGCGAACAGTCGACCCCCATCTCCGAGGCGAAGATCCGCGTCACACGCGTGAAGTGCGAGCTGGAGCGGCCGACGATGACGGGCTTGACGAGCTCTCCTAGAGCATCTGACATGCTTGCTTCTCCGATCCGGGAACCGTTCCGTGTCGATGCGGGTCCGGCGCGTGGAGCGCCTTGAGCTCCAACCCAGCCCCGTCGCGCCGCTCCAACGCATCGTGGACAGGTAGCGTACCCGACGGCGAACCCGCGCTGTCAAGCGTCCGGGCAGCATCCCAGTCGGTCACCCGGGTCCCCGGATCCACGCGCTGCGCGCGCTCACCTGCTCTATCGAACGCGCTTCCTCGCAGCGACCTCGTCGGCCTCCGGCCCATCCGCGCGAGCGGGCCGGCTCCCCCGCTGCCCGTCCGGCGCTCCAACCCAGCCCGACCAGGCCGGGCGAGCGGCGATCCGCGGCGACGCCCCTGTCACACTCTCGCCCGCTGGACCGATGGTCCACGCATGAGAGCCGCCGCTCCGACCGCCCTCGCCCTCCTCGTCCTCGCCTGCACCCCCGCCCCGCGCGACCCTGCGCCGCCGCCAAGCCCCCCTGTCGCGGCCAAGGCGCCGCCGCCGCCCACCTGCGCCCGGCGCGCGGCGGGCCCGGCGCCCGCGCCCCTCGACGCGACCCACGCCGGCTCCGGCGTCGCCCTCGCGGACCTCGGCGGGCGCACCCTCGCCTTCGTCGCCGACGAGGACGACGCCGCCCTCCACACCGTCGACATCGACGCCCGCGCCGCCCTCGCGCGCACCCCGCTCGCTGGTCGGCCCGCCCAGGTGATCGTGCTGGGCGACGGCCGCGTCGTGGCCTCGCTGCGCGACCGCGCCCTGCTCGAGGTGCTGGAGCCGGTGGGCCCTGCCGCCCCGCTCGAGCGAAGGTGCCTGGTGCCCGTGGCGAGCGAGCCGGTGGGCCTCGCGATGACGCCGGACCGCGCCACGCTGCTCGTCGCGAGCCGGTGGGGCCACGCGCTGACCAGCCTCGCGACCGCCGACCTCCGGCGCACCGGCGAGCTCCCGCTCGCCCGGGATCCCAGCGCGGTCGTCGCGTCGAGCGACGGCCGGCGCGCGTTCGTCTCCCACGCGGTCGGCGGCCGCATCAGCGTCGTGACGCTCGACGAAGGCGGCGCGCCGAC
The DNA here is from genome assembly GCF_051521375.1 of Sorangium sp. So ce693. Classification (NCBI taxonomy): domain Bacteria; kingdom Pseudomonadati; phylum Myxococcota; order Polyangiales; family Polyangiaceae; genus Sorangium; species Sorangium sp. So ce693. Next base: position 12,672,212 of record NZ_CP150347.1, on the reverse strand, counting down.
CGGCGCGCGGGAGCTGTCGACCGACGGGGTGGAGCAGCGCGCCCGGATATCGATGTCGAAGCCCGCGGCGCCGTTCCCCCGCAGCTCGAGCGGGCCCTCGCGGAAAGTGCCCTTCCAGACGCGCCGCCCGACGGTGAACGTGGATCGCCGTGGCTCCCAGGGCTTCGCGCTGGCGCGCGCGGCGAGCGGCGCGGTCTTCGCGCCCATCGCGCTCGTCGATCCGGGGCCCACGACGGGCGCCGGAGGTTATGGCAGCGCACTCGTCCAGACCGCGATCGAGCACATCGCGGTCGTCGACGCGATGGGCGACCACGCGGACGTCCCGCCGATCTCGGCCCACCTCGGGCTCCGCGGCTGCCGGCTTCCGCGCGCGGCAGCGTTCGAGCCCGGGGATGAGGTCCTGCTCGTCACCTGCCTCGGCCACGATCAGGTGATCGCCTACGACGCGCGCGCCGAGATCCCCGGCAAGCCGCCGCGGACCGGATCGGTGCGGGATCGCGAGCTCTTCCGCGCCCGCGTGGGCGCCGGGCCCACCGCCGTCGCCGTCGACGGCGCGCGCCGGCGCGCCGTGGTCTTCTCCCGGTTCGACGGCGCGCTGACGATCCTGCCCGCCGCGCGCGCTCCGGGGCCGACCGCGATCAGCGCCATCGGCAAGGAGCTCACCGGCGAGCTGCCGGTCATCGCCCTGCCCCGCGCGTCGCGCCTCGACGAGCAGCGCGCGGAGGGCCAGCGGCTCTTCCACGCGGCCGGCGGCCGTCGCATCGCGTTCGACGGCCGCGCCTGCGCCAGCTGCCACCCCGACGGCCGCGACGACGCGCTCACCTGGTCGACGCCGGAGGGCCCGCGCCAGACGCCGATGCTCATGGGGCGGCTCGATGGCACAGCGCCGTACGGCTGGGAAGGCGGCAAGAAGGACCTGGAGAGCCACTTCGCCCGGACCATGTCCCGGCTCGCCGGCGCCGGCCTGACCGCGAAGGAGCGCGACGCCATCTTCGCGTACCTCCGCGGCATGGAGCCGCCCGCCGAGGCGGCGGTCCTCACGGCCGAGGAGCGCGCCGCGCTCGTGGCGGCGCCGGCCGGCGCCGCAGAAGCGGCGACCGCAGAGACGGCAACCGCGGCGGCCGGCGCCCGCGTGGCCCTCGCCGCGCGCGGCGAGGAGCTCTTCCACGCCCGCGAGGCCGGCTGCTCGAGCTGCCATGTCGGCGACGAGCTGACCACCGACGGCGCGCGGCACGACGTGCGGAGCGCGACGCGCTTCGAGACGGAGCGCTCCTTCGAGACGCCCTCGCTGCGCTTCGTCGGCCGATCTGCGCCGTACTACCACGACGGCCGCTACCCGACGCTGCTCGCGCTGGTCGAGGGGGTGGACGGATCGATGGGCCACACAGCCCACCTGTCGGCGGGGGATCGGCGCGCCCTGGCCGCTTACCTGGAGTCGCTCTGAGGGCGGCGCGGCCGGCCTGAACCGCGTCGCCCCGAGCTGGGCGCCGCTCGGCGGCCACGCGCCCGGTCTCCGCGCCTCTCGCGGGAGCTCACGAGCGGCGAATCGGCTCCGCGAGCCAGCGGACCAGCGCCTCGCCCTCGAGATCGAGCAAGGCATCCGTGACCTCCCCCGGGCCGTTCGCGCGGGCTCGCTCCAGAATCGAACGCGCTTCGTCAGCCGTCGGCTGTCGCCCGATCCGCCGCGCGAAGAGGCGGCCGAGCAGCTCTGCGATCGCCTCCTGTGCTCGTTCTTCGCCTCGTCGCTCGGCCTCGATGATCATCTCTCCGATGATCGGCGTGCGCCGGAGCAGCCCCTCTTCCTTGTCCTCCACCATGTCGATGAGCTCCTTCCGCAGATCATGCCCCCAGGGATCGATGGCGGCCATCACCAGCAGCGCCGTGTACAGCTCGGCCCGCTCCGCCGCGGCCTTTGCCCCCGCGTGGATCTCTGCGACGACCTCCCGCAGCGCCGCCGCGGTCGCGTCCCGCGCCAGCGGGGCGAACACCAGCCAGAGCACGCTGCCGCGCGCCCGGAGCTCCGCCACCGTGCGCTGGTAGACGGCGTCCACGCGGAAGTGCGTCCCGCTGAACGGCCGACCCGGCCATGCGGTGCAGCGCTGGCCCGTCGCGCGCAAGCGCCGCTTTCTGCCCGAGAGGACCACGACGACGCTCTCGATCGGCGGCACAGGCTCACCGGGGGCTTCGAGGCGGAGCGCGGCGAAGAGGAAGCCGAGGTATTCGAGGACGCGATCCGGCACGTCCTCACGGAGCGCGAAGCAGAACTCGACATGCAGCACCCGCGGCTCGCCGTCGACCTGCAGGCGCAGCGCCTTGTCGAGGCGGCGCTCGATGTTCGTGACCTGGCTGTCCACCCAGCCGACGACCTCGGTGCGATGGCCCTCCGGGACGAAGGCGCGCGCCAGGTCCCCGGGCCGCCTCCGGGCGAGGTGGCGCAAGGTGATGTCCGCGTCTCCCATGCATGGCACTCACGGCAGATCGCGTGCCAGCGAGGAGAAGGCCGATATTACGGGATACCCGCGTGAGTCATGCACATCGAGCGGGTGGCGGCGCCATGGCGGGCCGCGCGGCCTCCCCTCAGGCCGTGAACCCGCCGTCGATGGTGATCGTCGCTCCGGTGATGAAGCGCCCGCCTTCGCCGGCAAGGTGAGCGACCGTGGCGGCGATGTCGTCGGTGCTGCCGTAGTGACCGAGCGCGAGCATGCTCCGCTGCATATCCGCCCCAGCGCCGTTGGCCGGGTTCATGTCCGTGTCGATCGGGCCGGGCTGGATGAGGTTGGCGGTGATGCCGCGCGGCCCGAGATCGCGGGCGAGGCCCTTCGTGAGGCCGATCAGCGCGGACTTGCTCATGGAGTACAGCGCGATTCCCGGCCCCGGCACCCGGTCGGCGAGGCAGCTGCCCATGCTGATGATGCGCCCGCCGGCGCCCATGTGCCGCGCCGCGGCCTGCGAGGCGAGGAAGACGCCCCGAACATGGATTCCCAGCGTCTTGTCCAGGTCCGCGAGCGTCACGGCCTCGATCGGCGCCATGATGGCGACGCCGGCGTTGTTGACGAGGATGTCCAGCCTGCCGAACTCGGCCACCGTCCGCTCGACCGCGCCGACGATCGCCGCCGGATCCGCGGTATCCGCCGCGATCGCCATCCCCCGCCGACCGGCCGCCTCGACGTCGGCGATCACCGAGCGCCCCTTGTCCGCGGCGCTCACGTACGTCAGCGCCACATCCGCCCCGCCCCGCGCCAGCCGCTTGACGATCGCCGCGCCAATCCCGCGGCTGCCCCCGGTCACCAGCGCCACCTTGCCTGCAAATTCCGCCATGTCAGCCTCTTTTCTGTACAGATCGATACAGAATGTATAGTCTGTCCCGTGACCGGTGGTCAATCCTTTTTTTATCGATTGTCACAGAACTACAGAAAGGTCTCGATGATGGTCGGACGAGGTCGCCCTCGCAGCTTCGATCGGAGCGCCGCCTTGCGGCGGGCGATGGAGGTGTTCTGGGAGCGGGGCTACGAGGGCACCTCGCTCAGCGATCTCACGGCCGCGATGGGCATCAACTCGCCGAGCCTCTACGCCGCGTTCGGCTGCAAGGAGGCGCTGTTTCGCGAGGCCGTTGAGCTCTACACCGAGGTCGAGGGCGCGACGACGAACCGGGCCCTGCGCGACGAGCCGACGGCGCGCAGGGCGGTCGAGGCGATGCTGCGCGGCAACGTCGAGGGGTACGTGACGCCGGGCAAGCCGAGCGGCTGCATGGTCGTGCTCGCCGCGACGCTCGGCACGCCGGAGAACGAGCGCGTGCGCGCCTACCTGGCCGCGTGCCGGCGGGCGGCGCTCGACGTGCTCCGGCGCCGGCTGGATCGCGGCGTCGTCGAGGGCGACGTGCCGGTGGGCACCGACACGGCGGCGCTCGCCGCCTTCTACACCGCCGTGCTCCAGGGCCTCTCCCTCCAGGCCCGCGACGGCGCCTCGCGCGAGGCGCTCCAGGCGATCGTCGACTGCGCGATGGCAGCATGGGAGACGCTGGCGAGGCCGCGCGCCGCGGTCTGAGCGCGCCCGGCGGCGCGCGGGGTGAGCCCACGCTCTACGTGGCTTCGTTCATCGGCCGCATGACGATCTGCACGATGCGCGAGCGGTCCCGCGGCAGCGCGGCGAGCACCACGGCCTCGGCCACGTCCTCCGGCGTGGAGAAGCCCTGCATGCGCTCCGAGCCGGCGGTGCGCCCGTCGCCGAGGGCGAAGTGGGTCTCGACGCCGCCCGGACAGACGGCGCTCACCTTGATGTTCTCCTGCCAGAACTCGCGATCGAGCGCCTGGGTCAGGCCCATCTGCGCGAACTTGGAGGCGCAGTAGATGGCCTCGCTCGGATAGCCCTGAAGGCCGGCGACGCTCGCGACGTTGATGATGTGGCCGCCGCCCTGGCGGCGCATGTGGGGGATGACCTCGCGGCAGAACAGCCATGTCCCCTTCACGTTCGTCGCCATGATGCGGTCGTAGTCGTCCTCCGACCAGTCGAGGAAGGGCCGGTATCCGCCGATGCCCGCGTTGTTGACGAGGATGTCGACCCTCCCGAGCTGGCCGACGACCCTCTCCACGCACGCGGCGACGGAGGCGGCGCGGGTGACGTCGGCCTCGATCATCAGCCCGCGGCCGCCCGCCGCGCGGATCTCCCCCTCGAGCGCCGACAGATCGGCCGCGGTGCGCGCCACGCCGACCGCGACGGCCCCCTCCCGGCTCAGCGCGAGCGCGCTGGCCTTCCCGATTCCCCTGCTCGCCCCGGTGATGAGCGCGATCTTGTCCTTCAGCCGCACGGTGTCCCCCTCTCTCTCCGCCGCGCGCAGAGGAACGGAGCGCCGCCCCCCCGCGCCGGCGGGAGGCACGCTATCACGGGCGCGGCGCGCGCGCGCGGAGCCGGTAGCCGGCCTCAGGCGGGGCGCCGGCCTCGAGCCAGGCTGGTCTCGGCGGCGGCGGTCGCGGCCCTCGCGCTCCGCGGCGCGCTGCCGGGAAGCACGGCCGGGCTGGAGGGGTGATATAGGACCTGCCATGACCACGCCTGCGCTCGCATCGAAGCTGCCGTCGACCGGCGTCAGCATCTTCACGGTGATGACGCGGCTCGCGAACGAGCACGGCGCCATCAACCTGTCGCAGGGCTTCCCGGATTTCGACTGCGCGCCGGAGCTGGTGGAGGCCGTCGCCCGCCACATGCGCGCCGGCCACAACCAGTATGCCCCCATGCAGGGCGTGCTGGCCCTGCGCGAGGCGCTGGCGATGAAGATCGAGCGGCTCTATGGCCGCCGCTACGATCCGGCGACCGAGATCACGATCACCTCGGGCGCGACCGAGGGCATCTTCAGCACGATCACCGCGTTCGTCCGGCCCGGGGACGAGGTCATCCTGTTCCAGCCCTGCTATGACTCGTACGCGCCGGCCGTGCAGCTGAACGGCGGAACGCCCGTGTTCGTCACGCTCCGCTTTCCGGACTACCGCGTCGACTGGGACGAGGTGCGGCGCGCGCTCACGCCGCGCACGCGGCTCCTGCTCATCAACTCTCCGCACAACCCGACCGGAACGATGCTGTCGGCCGACGACATGCGCGAGCTCGCCCGCGTCGTGGACGGGCGGGACGTCCTCGTCGTCGGCGACGAGGTCTACGAGCACATCCTCTTCGACGGGCGCCGGCACGAGAGCCTCGCGCGGTATCCGGAGCTCTCGGATCGCTCCGTCGTCATCAGCTCCTTCGGCAAGACGTACCACACGACCGGCTGGAAGGTGGGCTATTGCGCGGCGCCGCAGGCGCTCTCTGCCGAGATCCAGCGGGTCCACCAGTTCGTGACGTTCGCGGTGAACGGCGCCATCCAGCACGCGTATGCCGAGCTCGTGATGCGCGACCCGCTCGCCGCCGATCTCGCGCTCTTCTACCAGGCGAAGCGGGATCTCTTCCTGAGGCTCATCGAGGGCTCGCGGTTCCGCCCGCTGCCGTGCGAGGGCACGTATTTCCAGCTGCTCGACACCTCCGCGATCACGGCCGAGCGAGACGCCGACTTCGCGCGGAGCCTCCTCCGCGAGCATGGCGTCGCCTCGATCCCGATCTCCCCGTTCCTCTCCGGCGTGGAGCCCGGGCCCGTCCTGCGGTTCTGCTTCGCCAAGCGGGACGAGACGCTGGAGCGCGCGGCGGAGAGGCTGCGCCGGGTCTGAGGGTCCGCGGGGGAAAACACCTCCGGGGCGCCACCTCCTGTAACATCCGCGTTCGCCGACGACCAGGCGAGCTCAATGCCTCGCAGCCACAGAGGAACGACCTCATGAATGCAGAGAAGAACGACGCAAGTCAGGCCGACGAGCTCCTCGCCGAGGCCGAACGGATCTCGGCGCTCCTCGCCGAGCACGCGGCCCGGCACGACCGGGATGCCACCTTCCCGATCGAGGGGCTGACCGCCATGATCCGCTCACCGATCAACACAGCGCTGCTCGGCGGGGCCGCCGGCGACGGCGCCGCCCGCGCGCCCTGCTCGTGGCTCACCTTCGGCCGCATCGTGGCCATCCTCGCGCGGGGCGACGCGTCGTTCGCCACGGCGTGGCTCATGCACCAGGGCGCCCTGTCGGTCTACCGCGCCCTTGTCGACCCCGGCGAGCGGTCCCGCTTCGAGCAGGCGATCCGCCGCGGCGCGTGGGTCGGCAACGCGCTCTCCGAGCCCACCAGCGGCAACATGTTCCTCGTGCCACGCCAGGTGGCCCAGAAGGCCGAGGGTGGCTATCGCCTGACCGGCGAGAAGCGCTTCGTCACCGGGTGCGAGCGCGCGGACTGGTTCCTCACGGCCGCTGTCTGCGACGGCCAGCCGGCGTTCTTCCTCATCGAGAGGGACGACTCGATCGCCATCGAGCCCGTCTGGGACACCCTCGGAATGCGAGGCACGCGCAGCCAGATCGTCCGCTTCCAGGGCACGCCCCTGCCCGAGTCGCGGCGGCTCGCGCTCGATCCCCTGGCGCCGAACCCCATTCCCAACGGCCTCGGCTGGCTCTCCGTGGGCATCGCCGAGGCCGCCATGGCCGCGGCCGTGGCCTACGCCAAGGAGCGGGTCCTGCCGCCGGGCGACCGGCCCATCGCCGAGCTGCAATGGGTGCAGTTCGCCGTGGCCGACATGAGCCTGCGCCTCGAGGCCGCGCGCGCCCTCGCCATGCGCACCGCCGTCGCCCTGGACGCGGGCGACCCGAGCTACGGCCTCCTGCAGCTGCAATCCAAGGTGGTGGCCAACGAGGCCGCGGTGGCCATCGCCACCTCGGCCCTGGAGATCGCCGGCGGCGCCGGGTACATGCGCACCCGCCCCATCGAGCGCCACCTGCGCGACGCGATGAGCGGCCCCATCATGGCCCTGTCCGGCCCCGCGATCCGCGACATCGTGGGCAAGGCCCTGCTCGGCATCGCCTGACGCCGCGCGCGCGGCCACCTCGCGCCGCGCGGGCCCGCGCGGCGCCGGCGCGCGCGCCGTCGGAGCGCGTCAGCCGAGCAGCTGCCGGATCCGATCGAGCAGCTCCGGAAAGCCGATCCCCTTCGCGAGCACCGCGTCCGGCGGGGGCGCGTCGCCGAGGCCCTCGTCGCCGCTGCCGCTGATCAGCACCGCCTTCGCGCGCGGCAGGCGCGCCCGCAGCGCCGCCACGAGATCGGTGCCATGACCGTCGCCGAGGTTCTGATCGAGCAGCGCGAGGTCGTACCGCGCGCCCTCCGCCGCGATCTTCTGCCCGGCCTCGGCGAACGAGCCGGCTTCCTCCACCTGGAAGCCCTCGTCCTCCAGGAGCGTCGCGAGCACGAACCGGGACGACGCGTCGTCGTCGACGAGGAGCACGGTCACGCTCACGCCGCCCTCCTCCGCCCCTGCGGCCGGCGCGGTCGCGGCCGGGCATGGAGCAGCGCACGCCGCCGCCCGGCGCCATGTCCAGCGACCCTCAGCACGTCCCCGGGTCGCTCCGGGCGCGCGCGATCGTGTGCATGAGCTCGCGCACCTCGAACGGTTTGTGGAGGCAGGCGTACCCGCCCTGGCTCGTGAACGCGTGGATCATCTCCGGCGTCGCGTGGCCGGTCATCGCGATCACCGTGATCCCGCGGCTCAGCCGCCGGATCTGCTCGTGGGTCCTCACGCCGTCCAGGGAGGGCATCCGGAGGTCGAGCACGCAGACGTCGACCGCCGCGTCCCGCGCGCGCTGGATGGCCGTGTGCCCGTCGTACGCGGCCTCCGCGCGCAGCCCGGCCGCCTTGAGCCCCGCCACGATCGACTCCGCGACCGCGGGGAGGTCGTCCACCACGAGCACGCCGCGCGACGAGAGGGCCCGCGCGATGATCCGCATGAGGTGCTCCATCGAGAAGGGCTTGTAGATGACCGCATAGACCCCCTCGCCGATGCCCTGCTCGATGAGCTGCTCGCGCGCGAAGCCCGTCATCAGCACCACCGTGAGCTCCGGCTGGAGCCGCTTGATCTCCCGGAACGTCGCGACGCCGTCGAGGCCGGGCATCCTCACGTCGGTCAGCACGAGCGCGAAGCGCCGCTGCCTCACGAGCTCGAGGGCGTGCGCCCCGTCGCGCGCCTCGACGACCTCGTACCCCTCGAGCTCGAGGTTCGCGGCGAGCGTGGCGCGCATCCCCTCCTCGTCGTCCACCACGAGCACCGGTCCGGTCCCTTGCATCGACGGACGTCTCCCTCCGCTGTCACGCGACTTGAACGGAGTGTACCTCCGGCGCCGCGGCGCGCGGTAACCGGATGGTGAACGTCGTCCCCGCGCCGGGCGCGCTCTCCACCGCGATCGTGCCGCCGTGCAGGCGGACGATCCCCGCGGTGATGGCGAGCCCGAGGCCCGTCCCCTTCAGCTTCGTGCTGAAGAGCGGCTCGAAGATCTTCGCGAGGTGCTCTTCCTCGATCCCATCCCCGTTGTCGGCCACCTCGAGGCTCACGGCCTCGTCACACACACGCCCAACCACACGCACCCACCCTTCGCGTTCGACAGGGATCGCCTCGGCCGCGTTCTGGATCAGGTTCACGAGCACCTGCCGGAACTGGTCCTTGTCGAGGCTCGGCACCGGCAGCGCCGCCGGCACGAGGTTCTCGAGGCGCACGTGCGCGGGCGGCTCGACGACCGACATCGCGTCGTCCACCAGGGGCGCGAGCGGGCAGGCGGTGCGGCGGAGCCTGCGCTCACGCGCGAAGTCCAGGAGATCGCCGATGATCCGGTTGCACGAGAGGAGCTCCTTCTCCATCAGGGCGAGGAACTGGGCGACGCGCGGCTCCGCGCCGACCTCGGTCCCGGCGAGGCGCTTCTTGAGGTAGTGCGTCGCGTTCCGGATGGCGCCGAGCGGGTTGCGGAGCTCGTGCCCGACGCTCGCCGCGAGCTGCCCTATCGCCGCGAGCCGCTCGACGCGCACGCTCGACGCCTGGGCCTCGCGCAGGCTCTCGGCCATGTGGCGGAGCGCCGCGCCGATGCGCCCGAACTCGTGCCTTCCCAGGTCCGGCACGCGGTGTTCGAGATCGCCTCCGGCGATGCGCCGCGAGCACTCCGCGAGCGCGCCGAACCCGCGCGCCATCGAGCGCAGGAGGCCACCGAGGAGGACGACGAGGATCACGAGCGCCGCCGTCATCAGGGCGATGCTCGCGATCCTGATCCTGGCGCCCGCGCGGCCCGCCTCCTCCGCGTTCCGCGCGACGTCGCGCCGCGCGTCGGCGATGGCCGCGTCGATCTGGGGCACGAACCCCTCCTCGTACTCGGCCTCGGGGCGCTCCACGAACCTCCGGTAGGCCGCCAGATCCCCGGCGCTCGCCATGCGGGACACGTGGTCGACGCCCCCGGCGATCGCCGCGAAGCTCACGCGCATCCGGCGCAGCCGCTCGTCGCCTTCCTGCGCCTCGCGCAGCGCCTCGGGGGCGCGCTCGCCCTCGATCAGCGTCCGCTCGAGCGGCTCCCACGCCCGCTCGAGCGGCTCCCACGCCCGCTCGAGCGGCTCCCGCGCCCGCTCGATCGCCTCCGCCGCGGCCAGGTCCCGCGCGACGAGCCCGGCCAGGTAGTGGAGCTCCTCGGAGTCGCCGCCGCCGAGGGAGATCTCCGCGGCTTCCCGCATGTAGCGGCCGGCGTGGTTGGCGAGCGTGACGTGGCGGGTGAGGTCCTCGTACGACAGCTCGGCGCGCCGCTGGAGCCGCGTCATGCTGGCTGAGGTGACGTAGAGCGCGCCGGTCGCGAGCAGCACGACGGCCGCGGCCACGGCGAAGATCAGCGACAGGGCGGCCCGGATGCTCATCGCGGCGCCTCGGCCGCGCGCGCCGTCACGGCCCCTCCTCGGCGCCCGCGCCGGGCGGCTCGGGCGCTGCTGCGAGGGGCAGCTCGATGCACGCCAGCGTGCCGGAGGGCGCGCCGTGGCCGAGGGTGAGCGTCCCGAAATAGCGGCGCGCCACGCGCCCGGCGATGTTGAGCCCGAGGCCGAGGCGGCCCGGCTTGGTTGTGTAGAACGGGCGCGTGATCGCCTCCCGCTCTGCCTCGGGCACGCCCGTCCCCGTGTCGCCGACCTCGATGCGGTAGCGGGCGCCGACCACGCTCCCGCGGAGCGTGACCACCCCGCCCCCGGGCATCGCCTCCGCCGCGTTCTCCACGAGGCACCGGACCGCCAGGGCGAGCTCCGCCGGATCGAGCTCGACCACGCCCTCCGCCGCGTCGACGTCGACGCGGATCCCGGGCTCGGCGATGCGCGCGCAGGCCGCCGCCGTGAGGGCGCACTCGCGGGCGCTCGCGCTCACCGGACGCCGCCTGAGGCTCGCGTTCGCGTCGATGACGCCGTCGACGAGCGCGCTCGCCGCGATCGCCTCCTCGTCGATGACGTCGAGGAACTGCCCCACCCGCGGGTCGTCCCGAAAGGCCTGCTCCCGGGCGACCTTGCGCCGGATGAAGAACGCCGCATTGCGGATCGTCCCGAAGCAATTGCGCAGATCGTGGCGCAGCGTCGCCACGATCTCCTCGGCCGTCGCGGTCTGCTCCACCGCGCCGAGCGGATCTCGGCTCGTCATCGTCGGGGATCGCCTCCTCGGGTGCCGCGCTCGCCGCTGCGGGCGATCACTTGAGGGTCCGGGCCGGGAGCCCAGCGTCTCCGACCCGCACCGTGTCCAGGTAGCTCGACGCCGCGCGGGAGGACGGGGGCGGGTACGAGCTCACCCGCTCGCGCTGCGAGGACACCGGCGCGTCCTGGCTCTCCCGCGGCCTGAGCGACGGCGCGGCCCTCCTCGTCTTCGAGGCGGGCGCGGCGGCCTCGCCGCGCGCCGAGGAGGCGTCCGCGGACCGCCTCGCGTGGGCGAGGCGCGCGAGCTCCAGGACGATCCGGGTGACCCGGGCGGGCTCGAACGGCTTGAGGATGACGTAGTGGCGGCCCGCCTCGCCGGAGCGGATGTACTCCTCGTCGCCGGTGATCAGCAGGCAGCTCGTGTAGAACGGCAGGCCGGCGACCCGCTTGAGGAGCTCGTCTCCGTTCATCCCGGGCATCTTGTAGTCGGAGCAGACCACATGGAACTGGCCTGTCTGCAGCAGATCGAGCGCCCGGTGGGCGGACGTGCAGGTCTCGACGTCGATGTCGTCGTCGAGGATGGCCGCGATGCTGTCCAGCATCCTCCGCTCGTCGTCGACGACGAGCACGCGCAGCCGCTCCTGGGCATACAGGCTCACGATTCTCCTCTTGTGTGCTCGTGCAGTGTTCTGGACGCAGTCCGGACGAGCGGCGGCAGGACGCCTCGCGTCATGTCGCGCGCGCTCGGCTCGCGCGCTCCAGGCTGTGCGGTGGCGCCGCATCGACACCCATGCTCTCGTGTCGATGCGTTCCAGCCCGGAGCAGCGGCGTAGCAGATTAGGAATCTACACTACTCACCCTACCCCGGCAAAGAGATTCCTGAACGATTCCTGCGCGGTTCTCCCGCTCGCCGTCGCGGGGCGTCATCGAGCTTCCCGCGTGCTTCCCCCGTGCTTCCAAGTCACCGTCTTGAAACATTCGATTCACACGGACGATAAGCGCATCGGCAGTCCGCCGCGCGCGACGCGCATGGATTGCACATCTGCAAGGAGCGGGGAGTTCTCGACGCGAAAAGGAGCCATGAACTGCGACTCTGTGCGAGAGGCATCCATTACAGAGTTGCAATCAGCGCATGTGTGCGCTCGGCGCTGCTCGCCGGCAGGCGCGCGGTCTTCACGGAGGAGCCCGACCGCCTCCCGTCTCCTCGTCCGACAGCGGCGGCGACGGGCGGGCGCCGCGCGGCGCTGAGGACGGCTGCGCCCCTCGGGTCTCGAGCGGCGGCGCCGGACGACCGTGGAGTGACCGCCGCGATCCCGTCTGGTAAGATGTGCGTGTCCATGCCACCGGCCATCGACAAGCGCGCATTGCTCGCGGCCCTGAGGGACCAGCTCGCCCGTGAGCTCGAGCGCTCCACCGAGCGGGCGCGCGACGCCGCCAGCGCCGCGACGCACGAGGAGAACCGCGCCGAGGGCGACAAGGACATGCGCGCCACCGAGGCGTCTTACGTGGCGCGAGGTCACAGCGAGCGCGTGCTCCAGCTCGAGCAGGCGCTCGCCAGGCTGGGCGCCCTCACGGTGCGCGACTTCGGCCCCGGTGCGGGCATCGAGAGCTCGGCGCTCGTGGAGCTGGAGAGCGGAAAGCGGCGCGCGCTCTACTTCCTCCTGCCGGCCGCGGGCGGCGAGCGCATCCAGTTCCAGGGGGTCGAGCTGCAGACCCTCGCCACGACGAGCCCCCTCGGCCAGTCCCTGCTGGGCCTGTCGGAGGGCGACGAGGCCGAGGTCGCCACACCGCAGGGCACGCGCACCCACCTGATCGCCAGCGTGCGGTAAGGCCGAGCCCACGCCGGCCTCTCCCGGCTTCCTGCGGAGCTTGCCTCCAGAAAAAGTCGCTCGTCCTCGTAGGGCTCCCCTCCCCGCCGGCGTCACAGGGATGAACGACCCGCTCGGCACGACGCGGGCGACCCAGGAGAAGAGTCGATGACGCAGTCTCGTTGGTGGAGGCTTGGTTCGGTATTGCCGCTCGTCGGCGCGCTCGTCGGCGCGCTCGTCGGCGTGGCCGGTTGCACGGCGGAGACGGGGCAGGGCAACACGTCCCCGAGCGACGAGGCCGCCGAGGCGGCGCTCGCTCAGGGCCCGCCCGGGGCGGGCGGTCCCCGAGAGGGCTTCGGCGGCCATCGCGGCGGCCCGCGCGGCCCCGAGCACCTCCTGCGCGCGGCGCTCCACGAGCTCGACCTCTCGGACGCGCAGAAAGCGACGATCGAGGGCGCCCTCGAGGGGCTGCGCGACGGCGCGAAGGAGGGCCCGAAGGGCGGGGCCGTCTTCTCGGCGCTCGCCGAGGGCGTGCGCGCGGGCAAGATCGATCGGGCGGCGATCGAGGCGAAGCTCCCCGACGCCGGCCGCGCGGGCGAGGAGCACCGCGCGCGCGTCGCCGGAGCGCTGAGCACCCTGCACGCCACGCTCACGAAGGAGCAGCGCCGGCAGCTCGTCGACGTGATCGCCGCGAAGATGGATGAGCGAGGAGAGCGCGGCCCGCGCGGCGGCAAGCAGGGCGGCGAGCACCACCGCGGCCCGCGCGGCGATCGCGGCGGCATGGGCGGCCCCGGCATGCGCGGCGGTCCGCTGGGCCATCTCCTCGCCGGCCTCGACCTGCGCGACGAGCAGCGCGCGCAGATCGACAAGGCCCTCGAGGGCGCGCGCCCGAGCGACGCCGACCGGGACGCGAGGAAGGAAGATCACGCGGCGAGGCGCGCCGAGATGCGGGCGCGGCTCGAGACGTTCGCCGCGGATCGCTTCGACGCGAACGCGTTCCTGCCGCAGCCGCCGGCGGGCGAGAAGATGGGCCCGCGGGCGCACCTGGACCGCATGGTCGGCGCGCTGGCCGCGATCGTCCCGATCCTCGACGAGGCGCAGCGCAATGCCCTCGCCGAACGCATCGAGAAGGGGCCGTTTGCGGGCAGGCCCGAGCGCGGCCCCGGGCCCGGCATGCGCGGCCCCGAGCACGGCCCCGGGCCCGGCATGCGCGGCCCCGAGCGCCGCTGAGCGCTCGTCCCTGTAGCGCGCGCGGTGCCATGGGCGCAGAATCGCGGGGGAACGTGATCGTCGACCTCAGGCTCGTCGCAGCGCGCGTCGCCAGGGGCGATGATGCGGCCTTCCGGCAGATCGTCGAGCACACGCGCGCGCCGATGTACCGCCTGGCCGCGCGCCTGGTCGGCGACCTCGCGGAGGCCGAGGACGCGCTGCAGGAGGCGTTCGTCGACGCCTACCGCGCCCTGCGCGAGGGGCGCTACGACGGGAGATCGAAGGTGGAGACCTGGCTGTACCGCATCGTGACGAACGCCTGCCTCGACGCCCTCCGGCGCCGCCGCGAGACCCCGCGCGAGGCGCCCGCCGAGCCGCGCTTCGACGGCCTCGTCTCCGCCGAGGCGCGCGTCGCGCTGCGCGAGCTCGACGCCCTGCTCGCCGCGCTCCCGCCCCAGGAGCGCGCCGCGCTCGTCCTCGTCGCCGTCGAGGGCCTGCCCGCAAAGGAGGCCGCGGCGGCGCTCGGCTGCTCCGAGGGCGCCGTCGAACAACGCCTGGTGCGCGCCCGCGCCGCGCTCCGCGCCCGGCAGATCGAGGAGGAGGCGCCGCATGTCTGACCGCGACGACGACCGGACCGGACCCGATCGGGACCTCGCGCGCCTCGCGGCCGCGACCGCTCGCATCGACGCCGACGACCGCTTCACGGCGGCCGTGCTGCGCGCTGCGACGGCCAGCGCGGCCAGCGATCCGCTCGCGCGCATCGCGGCCGCGACCGACGGCCTCGAGCCGGACGCCGGCTTCACCGAGGCCATGGTCCGCGCGGCGACGGCCGCTCCTCCCCTCCTCCCCGCGCGGCCCGCGATCGCCGACGGCATCGTCCGCTCGGGTCGCCCTGCCCTCGTCGTGACCGCCCTCGCTGCGGCCGCGAGCGTCCTCTTCTTTCTGCAGACGCAGCGCGACGTCGACAGCGCGATCGTGGCCTCCGTGGAGGCCGTCGAGGCGAGCGAATGAACCAGCGCCCCGCGTCCCCGCCCGCCCTCGCCCGCTGGAAGCCGCTGGCCGTGCTGGCCGCGGTCTTCCTCTTCGGCGGCGTCGCCGGCGCGGCCATCGGCCGCGTCACGGCGTTGCGCGACCTCGAGGCGACCTTCCGGGGTCCTCCGACCGAGGCGCGCGCCCAGTTCCGCCTCAAGGCGATGCGCCGCCACCTCGACCTCACCGACCGTCAGGTGCGCGAGCTCAGGGCGACCATCGCCGAGGCCGAGGCCGAGCGGGAGCGGCTCCTCTCCGAGTGCCGCCCCGCGCTCGACGCCCTCCGCGATCGCACCGACGCGCGCGTGAAGGGCGTGCTCACGCCCGAGCAGCTCACCCGCTACGAGGAGCTCGAGGCCGAGCGGCGGCGGCACCCGGGCCCGCCGCCGTTCGGGCCGGGGCCTGGCCGCGGGCGCGGGCCGGGCGGTCGGGGCGACTGAGCGCCTGCCCGGGCAGGGCCGACGAGGGCGCGCTGCCCGCTACGCGAGCTCCTCTTCTTGCAGCGCGCAGTTGATCCCGAACGCCGCGGCGGCCCCCTCGGCGGCGGCCACGATGGCGAGCAGCACCTCCTTCGAGGCGTCCCCGGCGACGAAGACCCCCTCGTGGGTCGTCTCCTCGTGCTCGGCGACCGTCTCGACGCCCCGCTCCTCCGTGACCGCGCAGCGGAGCCGCTCGGCCAGATCCGACCCCTGCTCCTGCTTGGCCTTGAGGAAGAGCGAGCGGCGCTCCACCGCGCTGCCGTCCTCGAGCACCACGCGCTCCAGCGTCCCGTCGCTGCCCTCGAGCCGGGCGATCCGCTCCTCGCGCACGCCGATCCGGTGGCGCGCGAGCCGATCCGCGTCCGATCTCGACAGGGAGGCTGGCCCGTCCGTGAACAGGACCACATCATCGCTCCACGTCTTCATGTTCACGGCGAGCGAGACCCCGGTGCTGCCCTGTCCGTAGACGCCGATCGCCTGATCGCGCGCCTCCCATCCATCGCAGTAGGGACAGTGGTGCACGCTCTTGCCGTACATCGCGGGGAGCCCCGGGAGCTCCGGCAGCCGGTCGACGAGCCCGGTGGCGAGCAGCAGCTTGCGGCAGCGCAGGCGCTCGCCTCCTTCCAGCGTCACCTCGAAGCGCCTCGCTGCGCGGCGGACGTCGGTGACGGCCGCCTCGCGGATCTCGACGCCGTAGGGCTCCAGCTGCTCGCGCGCTATCCGCCGGAGCTCGGACGGCGCGATCCCGTCGCGCGACAGGAAGCCGTGCATCTCGCGCGCCGCGTGGTTGCGGTACTGCCCCGAGTCGCACACGAGGACGCGCCTCCGGCAGCGCCCCAGGATGAGCGCCGCGCTGAGGCCGGCCGGCCCTCCGCCGACGATGATCGCGTCGTACCCCGGGATGTCCTCTTCGCGTGTCGACATGATCGGCGCCCGCCTCGCAACGGGCGCGCCGTGCGCGGCGGTGGCACGGCGCGCGCGGCGCGTCCGCGTCCTCGCCCGAGGTGGGCTCGCGGACGCTCGCTCGAACCGCTAAGGTCACCCCATGCGCTCCTGCATGAGGCTGCCTGCCGTGCTGCTCCTGGCCGTGGCGCTGACGAGCGCCTGCGCCAAAGGGGACCATTCCGGATCGGCCCCGCCCGCGCAGGCCGCGGCGCTCGATCAGCGAGAGCGGGGGCAGCGAGCGCAGGGGCCATCCCCCGCGGCGCCGCTCGCCGGGCGGGCGATGCGGATCACCGTCGAGACCGCGATCCTGGTCGACGCCTTCGAGCCGGCGATGCAGCGGCTGCGGACCGCGGTCGAGGAGCACGGCGGCTACGTGAGCGAGGCCCGGGTGCACGGCGGCCCGCACCGGAGCGCGTCGCTCGAGGCGCGGGTCCCCTCGGCGAAGGTCGGCGCGTTCCGCGCCGCGGCGGCGTCGGTCGGCGAGGTGGTCGACGACGCGGAGAAGGCCGAGGACGTGACCGAGCAGCGCGCGGACATCGGCGCGCGACTGCGGAACGCCCGCGCCCAGGAAAAGCGGCTGCTCGACCTGCTCTCCGACAGGACGGGGAGCCTCGCGGACGTGGTCGCCGTCGAGAAGCAGCTCGGGAGCGTGCGTGAGACGATCGAGCAGATCGAGGCGCAGGAGCGATTGCTGGAGGGGCAGATCGCCTATGCGACCGTGAAGATGTCGATCACGGCGCGCGGCGAGGAGCAGACATTGGGCGCCGGCGGCAAGATCGCCCGCGCGGCCAGCGAGGGAATCGAGAACGCAGGGGTCGTCGCCGTGAAAACCGCGGTCCTCGCCGCGTCGATCGGCCCCACGTTGCTGCTCCTGGCGGCGTTCTTCACGGCGCTCTACTACGCCCTTCGCGCGATCGTCCGGCGGCAGCGGCGCACGACAGCCAGCTTCCGTCCGCCCTTCCAGGCGGGCCCGATGCACGCTTACCCGACCGGCGCGCCGCCGGTGCAGGGTGCGCAGCCTTACCCGGTCGCCGCGCCGCCGGCGCAGGGCGCGCAGCCTTCCCCGGAACCGACCTCGCCGCCTCCGGCGCAGGGCCCGCGCGGCGACGGCGAGATCGACCCCGGGTGAGCCGGATCGCAGACCCGAGCAGCTCGATCATCGCCTGCTCGGCCCCCGTGCACGACCTCCTCTGACAACACCCGTCGAAGCGCTCGGCGACGCGCTCGTCAGCGGGGTGCCCCGCGCCATTGCCCCCAGCCCCGCACACGCACCTATCGCCACACTGCACATTGCAACGACACACAGGCCGCTCGCCGCCATTCTGTCGAGCCTTCATGCAATGTGAGATTTCGATCATCACCGCTCTTTACTGGGTCTCAGATGGCGCACGACGAACACGACACACGGCCTCGCGTTCGCCCAGCACGCCGTGGACAGAGCACCCCTGACTCCAACGACTTGAGAATTCTACACAAATCGCCTGTTGAGCACTGGACATGATGGCTAGTCATCGGTACACCCATTCCGCCCTTCGACGAGGCCACGAAGGGACGAACCCGGGGGGGGGACGACGATGTACCGGATCGGCATCGCTGCTTTCGCAGCGCTCTCGCTCGCGTCCTTGGTGGGCTGCATCGCAGTTCAGGAAGAGGAGGAGGGCATCGTAGGAGTTGCCCCTAGCGCGCTCGAGTTCGTCAACGCCCTCAACCCCAACGCCCTCAACCCCAACGCCCTCAACCCCAACGCCCTCAACCCCAACGCCCTCAACCCCAATGCCCTCAACCCCAACGCGCTGAACCCGGCGGCGCTGAGCCCGGCGGCGCTGAGCGCGATCCGGGATCCGGGCGCGGCCGGCGATCTCTCGCGCCAGCTCCTCCGCTATGTGGTCAGCTGTGCGTTCGATGCGTCGCAGTCGTTCAGCTTCTCGTGGACCGACAGCGAGGGCACGGTCCACGCCGAGGTGTACTGGGGGATCATCGGACTCGCGACGCAATGGGAGACCTCTGCGCTCGGCCATCCGAAGCAGCAGTTCATCTCGGCGTGCCTCGCGTCGCGGACGAATTGGTACGGCACCTCCGTGACGATCTCCTCGCGGGGTGATCACGGGGCCATCGACAAGACCGACAACCCCGAGCTCTCGACCTATACGCGCCTGGAAGGCGCCTTCTGGGGCAATCTGTTCGCCCCCTCTCCTTACCTGAACGCCTGCTACGACGAGGCCACTCGTGACCATGCGCGTTCGCTGTCCCGGGACTGCGCCTCCGGTCATCTCGGCGGCAGCGGGGCCGTCCAGCCGTGCGGGATCATCAACATCGTCGGATCGTGCGACAGCGCGTGCGAACCGCTCAAGCAGCGCGGCATGTACTACCCGAGCTGCGCCAGCAACGTCAACGGCACCGTGGACTGGACCACCAAGGTGATCACCGTCTTCCTTCCCTAGAGCGACAAACGGGTTGAAAGGCGCCTAAATTCAATGGGTTGCGAGGCCCGACCGATCTGCCGGGGAGCAAGCTCCCAGGGCCAGGAATACGGGGGAGAGACAAACCGCAAGGGGCGCAAGGGACGCAAGGGACGCAAGGGACGCAAGGGACGCAAGGGACCAGAGACGAGATATTCTCTTGCCTTCCCCTTGCGCCCCTTGCGGTTTCTCTTGCCTTCTGTTGATTTCCTCGGGACTCCAACGTGATCGGTGCCCTAGCCGTCCTCGGGCAGCGCGTTGCAGGCCGCGTCCGTGAGCTCGTCTCGCCGATCAACACGGGTACGCGGCGAGAGGCAGCGGCGATGGCTCTCGTCCTCGCCGCAGTCAGCTGGTCGAAGCTGCGCGCGGCGCTCGCCGATCTGCCTACCTCGACGAACCGCGTCGGGATCGACGCCAGCAATCCGCGCGTCCCTCACGCCGTGGACAGAGCACCGCAAATTCTCGAACTACGAATTTTACACAAATCAACCATTGAGTACTGGACATGATGCCTATTCATCGGTACACCCCATGTGACCTTCGACGAGGGCACGAAGGGACGAACCCGGGGGGGGGAACGACGATGTACCGGATCAGCATCGCTGGTTTCGCGGCGCTTTTACTCGCGTCTTTGGTCGGCTGCGTCGCAGTTCAGGGAGAGGAGGAGGACTCCTTAGGAGTTGCCCCTAGCGCCCTCGAGTTCGTCAACGCCCTCAACCCCAACGCCCTCAACCCCAACGCCCTCAACCCCAACGCCCTCAACCCCAACGCCCTCAATCCCAACGCCCTCAACCCCAACGCATTGAGCCCGGCGGCCCTGAGCGCGATCCGGGATCCGGGCGCGGCCGGAGATCTCTCGCGCCAGTTCCTCAGCTATGTGGTCGGCTGTGCGTTCCTCCCCTCGCAGTCGTTCAGCTTCTCGTGGACCGACGGCTCGGGCGCGGTGCGCAACGAGCAGTACTGGGGAATCATCGGCCTCGTGCCCGACTGGAGCACCAAGCCGCTCGGCCACAACGATCAGCAGTGGATCTCGGCGTGCCTCGCGTCACGGACGAACTGGTACGGCGTCTCCGTGACGATCTCCTCGCGGGGCAACTCCGCGGTCATCGACAAGACCGGTACCCTCGAGCTCACGACCTACACGCATCTGGAAGGCGCCTTCTGGGGCAATCTGTTTGCCCCCTCTCCTTACCTGAACGCCTGCTACGACGAGGCCAATCGCGGCTATGCACGGTCGCTCATGCGGGAGTGCGCCGCCGGTCACCTCGACAGCGGCGGGGCCGTCCAGCAATGCGGGATGCTCAGCATCCGCGGGTCGTGCGCCGCCTACTGCCAGCAGCTCAACACGAACGGCATGTACTACCCGAGCTGCGTCAACAACCTCACCGGCAGCCCGGAGTCGACCACCCGGGTGTTCACCGTCTTTCTTCCCTAGCGAGGGAGACGGCGAGCCCCGGCCGCGGGACCTGCCCCTGGTTGGCAGAACATTCTCCGGGAACAGGAGCCCCACGAAGAGGCGTCCGTCCGGATCGTAGATCTCTTTCGCGGTGTCGATAGCGCCTCCGAGATGCTCCGATGTACGAGGCGGCGAGCACGACGGGCAGGTCCCGGTCGGTGGTGCGCGGGCCTGCGATGAGGGCGAGTCGGTCATGCGTGGGAGTACCGCTGTCGAGGCGCCAGCCCGAGAGGGCGAGCCAGCCCTGGCCAATCCAGGCTTCACGGCGCCTGCCTGATGGTGCACCATTTCAGCGCAGAAGAACTCCCGGACGGCCGCGGGCGGAGAGCGGCGGGCAGGGCTCCGGGGGGCCGAGCGCGCCGGGTGCGAGCAGCCGCGCGCGAGGTTGCAGATCAGGCGGGGCTCAGGGGGAACGATGGAGATCGATCGGCAGAGCGACGAGCGAATCAAGGCAGAGAACGCGCGGCTCCGGGCTCGCGTGGAGGAGCTGGAGCGAAGGCTCAGCGCAGCCGCGGCGCCGCGGGAAGCGCAGCGCGAGCTCGCGGACAGCGTGCCTTACCGCGCGCTCTTCGATGCCGTGACCGTACCGCTGGTGATCCATCGCGCGGACGGGCTCCTCGTGGCGATCAACCGGGCCGACTGCGCGCGGTGGCGCATCAATCCCGAGCAGATCATCGGCAAGTACAACGCTCTGGAGGATCCGCAGGCGGTGAAGACGGGCCACGCCGAGGCCATCCGCCGGGCGCTCGCCGGGGAGGTGGTCACGCTGCCCCCGGTCCCCTACGACATCGAGCCGGGTGAGCTCTACAAGGATCGGCGTCGGCTCTGGACCGAGCCGAGCTACGTTGCGTTCGAGGACGCGAGCCGGAACCGCTTCGTGGCGGTGGTGAGCATCGACGTCACCGCGCGCGTGGAGTCCGAGGCGCAGAGGCGCCGGGGCGCCGCGCTGCTGGAGGCCTTCATTCAGAACGCGCCGATGCTCATGTTCGCGCGGGACAGCGAGGGACGCCACACGCTGCTGAACCCGCCGGTCGAAGAGCTCCTCGGCAAGCCCCGCGAGGAGCTGATGGGGAAGACCCAGCACGACCTGTTCCCCGCAAAGATCGCCGACCGGTCCGCGGCGCAGGACCGGGCGGCGATGGCGTCGTCCGAGCCCATCACCTCCGAGGACGAGATGGATCTGGCCGACGGTAGGCACGTGTTCATGAGCACCAGGTTCGCGCTCCGCGACGAGGAGGGCAGGGTCTCCGGATGCGGGGCGATCGCGGTGGACATCACCGAGCGGGTGCAGGCCGAGGCGAGGACCCGGCAGCTGCAGGAGAAGATGCTGCTCGTGCAGCAGGAGACGATACGGGCCATCTCCACGCCGCTGTTGCCCATCGCGGACGGGGTGCTGGTGGCGCCGCTGGTCGGCGAGCTGACCCGCGAGCGGGGCGCGCAGTTCACCGAGACGCTGCTGGACGGGATCTCCCGCCAGCACGCCCGGATCACCATCCTCGACGTGACGGGGGTGCCGCAGGCGGGGCCGGAGGTGACAGACGCGCTGATCCGGGCGGCGCGGAGCGCGCGGCTGCTCGGGGCCGAGGTGGTGCTCACCGGGATCAGGCCGAGCGTGGCGCAGGCGTTCGTGGCGCTGGGGGCCGATCTGGGGGGGATCGTGACGCGGGGGACGCTGGAGCGCGGGGTGACCTATGCGCTCTCCGCCCACGAGGGTGCGCGGGCGCCGGCGCGAACCCGGAACGGGCGCGGCGCGCACTAGCTCACATCCCCGGGCCGTCGTCGCTCTTCGCGAGCGTCGCGGCGTTGGCCTTCACCTGCTCGGGGGTCAACGGCTTGCCGTACAGCGCGGCATACTGGATCGTGCCGCGAAAAGAGCGCCCGGCCTTCCGCGAGTTTCCGAGCACGAAATACCACGTCGGCTCCGCCCACGTGAAGGCAAAGTCGGCGGGAGGCCGATCCGGGATCGCATTCGTTCGCACATCGCCGTTCACGTAGAGATCGACGACGCCCTCGGCGGCGTTCAGCACGAGGTGCAGGACGCACGGCCGCTCTAGCTCCTCGAGGGGAATGAACCACTGCCCCACGAACAGCGTCTGGGAGTTGGCGTAGATGTGGAACAGCAGCTCTCGGTTCCCCATCCCGTCGGGGTCGCCGACGCTCAGCGAGTACTTCCCGAACTCTCCTGTATCGGTCCCGAGGTACAGAATGCGAGAGGGCACGCCCTCGACCGCCGCGGCCGTCACGCTCACCACGGTCTCGAGCGTGAGCGCCGCCTTCGAGACGAGGAGCTTGCTCGGGGGCGTGGCGGTGGACGGAAACGCCGCCTCCACGCGCGCGTTCCCTCCGAGGTTCATCCAGCGGATGCCCACGCGCCCCGCCTCGCCTTCCAGGTTGAGCCTCTCTCCGTCCGACACCACGTCGAGCGAGAGCCCCGGCTCCGGTCCCGAATCGACGAGCTTGCCATCCGTGCCGAACGCGTCGAGGAAGTACCGCGCGAGCAAGCCATCATCGACGAGGCAAGTCGAGATATGGCTCCCCGGCCCATCGCAGCCCTCCGGGGGCGCCCCGCCGCAGCCGCCGCCCCCCTGCCCGCAAGGCTCCGCGGTGCCACCGGCGCCGCCGCTCGTTGCGCCCGTTCCGCCTGCTCCACCCGCGCTGGCGACGACATCCTCGTAGCTGAAGAAGACGCAGCTACCTCCGCTGAGCGCGACCAGCGGGACGATCGCCGAGAGCGCCCAGCCCATCCACCTCCACGATACGATGCGCATCATCGGGAAGATCCCTCTCTTCGGAAACCTCACCAGCGCTTGCTGATCACGAGCCCGCCCGGCATGGGGCTCACCGACAGGCCGGTCGCCGTCGCGTCACGCGCGTCGGGCCGTCCCGTCAGGAGGACGTACGCCGCCGTGCCGAGCCCCGCCGCGCCCGCGGCCAGGAAGCTCCAGACCGCCGCGTTCGCGAGGTCTGCCTTGGCGTGTCCCAGGTCGTTGTACGCGCGCAGGTCGAGCCCAGGGCAGCGCGCAGGGTCCGTGCAGGAGGCCGGCTCCAGGAGGCGCTGCTGCGAGCTCGCCTTCCCGTTCGAGAGGACCACGAACGCGACGCCGAGCCCCGTCCCCGCGGCGGTCGCGGCGAGCCCCGTGAACACGACCGCGGAGCTGCGTGGGCTCGGGCGTCGATCCGCCGCGTCGCCGCCCTCCTGGGCGCTGCCGTCGGCCGCACCCTGCCCAGGGCCGAGCGGCTCGCCGCCCTCCTGGGCGCCGCCGTCGGCCGCACCCTGCCCGGGGCCGAGCGGCTGCGGCTCGCCGCCCGCGCCGCGCCCGGTCCTGTCGCTCTCGATCCGCACCTTTCCGGCCGCGAGATCGACCTCGACCCTGGCCCTCATGCCCTCCTTGAGGACGATCTCCTTCGTCAGCCCGCGCCGTCCAGGCGCGCCCACAGCCAGCGTGTGGCTGCCCGGATCGCGCGCGACGGGCGTCGCCTGTGGCACGTCCAGCCCGCCGAGCGCCACCTGCGCGACCCCCGAGCCCGCGCCCGTCACGGTGATCTCCACGGTGGGGATGCGCGACGAGAGGGCCTCGAGCTCCGTCCTCGCCTCGGCCTGGGCCTCCCGGAACGCCTGCGACGCGTCGGCCGGGAGCTGCTCGTCGACGATGACCTGGTAGACCGAGCGCGCCTCGGTCAGGCGGCCGAGCTTGTGGCAGGAGCGCGCGACCATGATCAGGAAGGTCGGCGCATGCACCGTGGCCTCGGCTCGGCGGAAGGCCTGGAGCGCTTCCCGGTACCGGCGCGCTCGGTAGGCCGTCCACCCCTGGTTGGCGTACGTGACGGCCGCCTGTCGCGCCTTCGCCGACGGGGGAGGCGCCTGCGCCGACGCCTCCGCGCCGGCGAGCGTGACCAGGAGCAGCACACCCATCACCGCCGCTCGGAAGCGCATTCTTGCCCTCTGGGGACGCGGAGCCACCCGGCTAGAGCCCCCAGTCCGGCCTGCTTCCGCCGGACTTCTTGCGAGGCCCCGTTACTGTCTTGCGCGGCGCCGGTGCCGCCGCGGTCCGAGCGGTGGTCGGGGACGTGGGGCGCGCGGGCGCGGCGCTCCGCGCCGCCGCGCCAGAGGGGCCGGAGGGGACGGGCGATGCCTGTGCCGGCGCCGGGGAGGCGGCGTTCGGCGCGCCCGCGCCCGCGACAGGGTCGAGCGGCAACGGGGCCGGCACCACCGCAGGAGTCGCCACGGCGCGCGCCTCGGGAGCGCTCGCGACGGCGGGGACCGCGGCGAGCCCGGCCGGCGCGCCGAGCGCGGGCGCTGATGCGTCCGCGGCGGCCTGGGTCGCGGCCCGGTCGCCGTCGGTCGATGCGCCCTTGAGCGTGGCGACGAACAGGCCGACCCCCACGACGGCGATCGTCGCCCCGATGGCGACGCGCCCCGCGACCCGCGCGATGGCGGCGCGCGCCGTGTGCGGCGTCGACAGGTTGATCGCGCCGGTCAAGGTGCCCGGCAACGATTGCGGGTTCGGCGTCGAGGCGCGGACATCGTTCGGGTCCGAGCGCCGCTGGATGGGCATCGTCGTCAGCTGCGCCACCGGCGGCGTGCCGGGATCGGCGAGCCCGGGCTCCCCGCCAGAGCCACGCCATGTCCACCCCGCGCCCAGCGAGGTGTCCCCCACGACCGAAAAGAACGGCGGCGCGCCCGCGACGCGCGCGAGCTCGTTGATCATCTCGCGCACGTTCTGGAACCGCTCGTCCCGATCGCGCGCCAGCGCCCGCGCGAAGAACGCGTCGATGCCGCTGGGCAGATCGGGGGCGAGCTCGCGCGCCGACGGCACCGTGCCGAGGATCACCTTCGTGACCACGCGCCCGATCGCGTCGCCCGGGAACGGCAGCTGCCCCGTGAGCATCTTGAACAGGATGACCCCGAGCGACCAGAGATCGCTGCGCGCGTCCACGTCCCGTTCGCCATAGAACTGCTCCGGGCTCATGTAATTCGGCGAGCCCATCACCTCGCCCGTCGCCGAGATGTCGGCCGCGAGCACCGCCGAGACGTCCTTCGCGATCCCGAAGTCGAGCAGCTTCACGATCTCGCCATCCTCGCCGTCGACGCGCGCCAGGAAGAAGTTGGCGGGCTTGAGGTCGCGGTGCACGAACCCCGCTTCATGGACGCTGCGGAGCGCCTTCCCGGCCTGGACGATGATGTGCAGCGTCTCCGGGAGCGAGAGGCGCCCGCACCGCTGGAGGCGCTTGCTGAGATCCTCGCCTTGCAGGAGCTCCATGACGAGGTAGGGCACCTCGTCCTCCTCCTCGAAGCCGAAGTCGTGGACCTGCACGATATGGGGACTCTTGAGCTGCGCGGCGGCGCGCGCCTCCCGCTCGAAGCGCGCCCGGAGCACCGGCAGCCGCGAAAACGAGTCGCGCATGAACTTGACCGCGACGAGCGTGCCGAGCTGGACGTGCTGCGCCGCCCAGATCGAGCCCATCCCGCCGTGCGATAGCTCTCGCTCCAGGCGGAATTTGCCGGCCAGAAGGACGTCTTTCTCGAACTTCATACGCCCGGTCACCTCCCGAGGGGGGAGCCGAGAGGATACCGAATCCCGGGCAGGACGCGAAGCTTCGTGTGGTCGATCCGGCGCGGGGAGCAGCACCTCGTACGACCGTCGCGGGGGGCGGTATGCAAACAGGCGACACCGCACCAGAGCGGGGCAACGAGCCCGGACGACGCGAGCTGCGCCCCGCCAGCCCGGGGGAGGCGCACCGCGCTATCTCGCCGGGCCGCCGGAGGCCGGCACCAGCGCCAGGACCCGGGCCGGCGCGCCGCTGCCGCCCGCGAGCGGCAGCGGCGCGACCACCACGACGGCCCCGGCCTCCGGGAGCTGCTCCAGATTGGCCAGGTTCTCGATGTGATAGCCGCCCGCCCCGAGGAATGCCCTGTGCTGTTCGAATGTCTCGCTCTGCCCGGGGTCGGTCGACAGCGTATCGATACCGATGCAGCGCACGCCGCGCTCGCGCAGGTAGCGGCTCGCCTCCACGGACACCCCGGGAAAGTGCATGACGCCCTGGGCGTCCTGATTCCGGTACTTCGCGGGATCGGACCAGCGAGCCCCCCAGCCCGTCCGGATCAGCACGATATGCCTCGCGCCGAGCGCGCCGTGCCGCGCCTCCCAGCTCCGGAGGTCATCCACCGTGACCCGATGGTCCGGGCTCGCCGCCACAGCCGCCGTCACGTCCACGACCGCCGCCGCCCCCACGAGCTGCTCCGGCGCGATCTGCTCGACGGTCGCCGCCCCGGCCGTGAAGTGCGCCGGCGCGTCCACGTGCGTGCCCGCGTGCTCGGCCATCGAGAACCGATTGGAGCAATACGCGTCCTCCTCGATGGTGCTCAGCGTCTCCGCCGCATAGGGCTCGTCGCCGGGAAACAGCGGCATCTCCGGGGTGATCGGGCGCGTCAGATCGACGACCCGCGCCGTGGCGAGGTCGATCACGAAAGCTCCGCACGCCTCCAGCATGGCGCACAGCTCACCACAAGCCCGCTGCCAGCACAAGGCACGCCGACGGGCGCTCGCGCCGCGCCGAGCCGCGCCCGCCCGACGCGACGACCGAGCGGGCCCGTGCCCGCGCGCGCGGCTCACACCTCGTGCAGCTTCACCCGCAGGTAGTTGATCAGGTCGATGCGGGTAACCAGCCCGACGAACTCGTCACCGTCGGTCACGATCGGCACGAGCCCCGCGTTGAACATCGGGAGGAGATCTCGAATCGGCATCCGCACGTCGACCGTCCGGAGCCGCGTCGTCATCGCGGCCTCGACCGGCTGGCGGAAGCGCGTCACGTCGTCGACGGCTGCTCGCGGCAGTAACGCAGGGCCGCCGCCGCGAGCAGCGTCCCGGACGACGAGCCCGCGAGGATGCCCGTGCTGGCGCGCTGGGCATGAGGGGCGGGTGATCAGCCCTGTCGTGTCCGTGGCGCTGAGATCCGGCGGAGCGCGCCCTCTTCTCCTGTCGTTGCGATCTCCAGCTCGGAAAGGAGCTCGGGTGAGGCGAATACGCCCTCTCCGGCCTGGTCTGGCACCCACGCCGCGACCTCCAGCAGCTTGCCGGCTGCGGGCGAGCCGTTGCCGGTATCCATGAGCTCTCCCGCGTGGAGGCACAGGCGCACATCGACCCTGGGATCGCGCCCGGAGCGGGCCTCGAGCCGCTGGTAGATCGCGAGCGCCGTGCGCACCACCTGGCGGCGCGCCTCCCTGTCCCCGGCCGGGTCATCGGGACGATCCGCCGTGAGAAGCACGCTGCTGCCGGTCTGCGCCATGATCGTGAGACCGGCGCTGACGAGCTCGGCGGCGATGAAGGGGAGGATGACGTCGAGATCCGCGAGCAATCCGTCCTCCGGCTCCTCGAGGGCGCTCGGCTCGACGTGCACCTCGGCGTAGAGCGCGAGCGCCTGCCGCTCGCGCGCGGCAGAAGACAGCGCGCCCGTCCCGCCGCTCGCCTCCACCTTGGCCCTCAGCTCGCCCAGAAAGGCCGTGATCGTCGGGGTGCGCTCCCTGCGATCCTTGCTCATCGCACGGAGGATCACCTCATCCAAGGCGGGATGGACGCGCGCCCGGGTGCTCGGGCGCGGCGGGTCCACGTAGAGGTGCAGCTGGCGCAGCATCGGGTAGGAGCGCTCGACGAAGGGCGGCTCGCCGACGAGCATCCGGTACGTCAGCACCCCGAGCGCGTAGACGTCAGCGCGGGAGTCGATCGACTCGCCGAGGATCTGCTCCGGGCTGATGCACGTCGGGGTCCCGACGATGTGCCGCGACGACGTGAGCGCAGGCCCCGGCGCATCGAGCAGCTTGGCCACGCCGAAGTCGAGCAGCACCACCCTCCGCCGCCCGCCCTGCTCGGCGAGAAAGACATTCGATGCCTTGATATCCCGGTGCACTATCCCACAGCGGTGCGCCGCATCGAGCGCGCTGCAAAGCGGCTCCAGGAGCGCGAGCACGTCGACGGGGGACAGGCGTCCGCGGGCGCGGAGGTGCTCGTCGAGACTACAGCCCTCGAGCAGCTCCATGACATAGTAGGGGTGACCACGGCTGCTGAGCCGCCCGTGCTCGAGGATCTCGACCACGTTCGGATGATCCAGGCGCTGTATCGCGTCGATCTCCCGCTCGAAGCGGACGACAGCATCAAGATCCGAGGCGAGGTCGGCGTGAAGGACCTTGAGCGCCGCAGCGGTGCCGCGCTCGGCGTGCGTGGCGCGATAGACGAAGCTGAAGCCCCCCTGGGCAAGGGGGCGATCGAGGATGTAGTCGCCGACGCGAGCCCCCCGCGGCAGGGTGCGGATCAGCGGATGGGACGACGGCTCCTCCTGCGTGCGCGTGGCCTCGGCCTCCCGTATCCGAAGTGTGCTGTCGTCGTGAGCGCTCGGCTGATGAGCCATGGCCGCCGTCGCCAGCGCGGAAGGGGTATGTGAGCTGGGGAGCGTGTCGTCTTCCGTGGTTCGTGCCATGCGCCGGGCAACAACGATATCATGAGCGCCGCTCACGGCCCCCGTCCGCGCCCGGCGCGAAGGGAGAACCGATTTGCTTCGCTGTCCATCGTGCCACAGGCGGATCGCAGAGGCGGCCTCGTGCCCCCGGCACGGCGGGCCGCCGCTTGGGCCTGCGCCCGCAGAGACCCGCGGCGCAGCGCCGCGCGTCGAGGGCTTCCGTCTGACCGAGCTCCTCGGCCTTGGCGGCTTCGCTGCCGTCTGGGCAGGCTGGCGCGAGCGCGACGAGATGCCGGTCGCCGTCAAGGTCGGCCTGATCGACGCGGAGCAGAGCGAGCGGCGCTTCCGGCGCGAGGCCGGCGCTCTCGAGCGGATCGGCCCCCCGCACGTGCCACGCCTGTACGGGCAGGGGAGGCTCGACGATGGCCGGCCGTGGATCGCCATGGAGCGGCTGAGAGGGCGCACGCTCGCGGCCGACCTCGCGGCGCTGCCAGCGCCGCCGGACCTGGGCTGGGCGCTCGGGCGAGCCGATGCGCTGCTCGTCGCGCTCGAGGCGGCGCATGCCCGGGAGGTGATCCACCGCGACGTGAAGCCGGAGAACGTCTTCCTCGTGCCAGCGAACGGCAGCGGAGCGCGCGCCGGCGCCGCGGGGCGAGGCCTTCCCGGCGCGGAGGAGCGCGTGGTCCTGCTCGATTTCGGCCTCGCCAAGCGGGGCGCCGGCGCCGAGGCGACCAGCGCCGAGCTCACGCGCGCCGGGACCGTCGTTGGGACGCCCGTCTACATGTCGCCCGAGCAAGCGCGCGGGGACCTGGCGATCGACGCGCGCGCCGATATCTACGCGTTCGGCGTGATCCTGTTCGAGCTCCTGACGCTGCGACCGCCGTTCGTCGGCGACGCGGGCGCCATCGAGCACGGCCACCTCGCGCTGCGTCCGCCGCGTCCGACCGAGCTGGTCGCCGTCCCGGCCGCGATCGAGGACGTCGTGCTCGCATGCCTCGCCAAGGATCCAGACCGCCGGCCGGCGAGCGTGTCGCTGCTCCGGCGCACCCTCGCCGGGGCGGGCGCTTGCCGCGCCAGCGGTGCTGTCGTGGGGGCTGGCCGCGAACGCGGCGCTGTCGCCGCGGCGGCGGCCCCGCCCGCGGCCCAGGCCGAGCCGCCCGAGAGCCCGGGGAGCGCCCGGCTCATCGCGGACGGGCGCGAGCCGGTCGTGGTGCTGGTCGCCGACGTCAGCGGCGCCGTGCCGTCGGCCGTCGCCGCGTTGGCGAGCCGCAAGGGGCTCGTCGTCCGCCAGCGCGGACGCCGACTCGTGGCGCTGTTCTCGGGCCTCGACATCGAGCATCCGGCGCAGGCGGCGCTCGCCGCCGCGCGGGAGCTCGTCGGCCGGTGCGACGCGCGCGCGGGGCTCCACCTCGCGGGCGTCACCGTGCGACGGAAGGGCAGGTGCCCGCCGGTCGCCTACGGCACGGCGGTGGATCGCCCGGAAGGCTGGCTGCCGCCCGAGCCCTGGTCCGGGGTCGTGCTCAGCGCGGAGATCGAGCGCGTGCTTGTTGAGACCGAACCCACGCCACCCTCGACAGGCGGCGCGGCCGCGATGGGCGCGTCGACCGCGATGGGCGCGGTCGACGGCGAGGTGCCCCTGCTCGGGCAGCGCGAGGTCGTCGAGGCGCTGCTGGCGAGCGCAGCCGCGGCCTTTGACGGCACGTGTCCCGCCCTGATGACGCTGCTCGGCGACGCCGGCCTCGGCAAGACGCGCCTCGCGAGCGAGGCGGCTGCCGTGGCACGATCGCTCCATCCGGGGGCGCTGGTGCTCTCGATGCGCGCGGCGCAGCCGCTGTCGTGCGAGGTCGCGCGAGAGGTGGAGGAGATCCTGCGCGCCGCGCTGGGCGCGCAGGAGCGGCCGCCGGCCGACGTCGAGGCGTTCTGCGCGGAGCGGCTTGGCCAGGAGATCGGGCGCGCGGCGTGGCCGTCCGTGGCGGCGGCGCTCGGGTGGGGCGCCCCGTCCGGCGGCGCGTCGCACTACCACGAGCTCCGGCGGGCGATCGCGGAAGGGCTCCGCCGGCGCGCGCGCCGCGGGCCGGTGGCCGTGATCCTCGACGACGCGCACTGGGCGGACGACGCGTTGCTCGATGCCCTCGAGGTCGCGACGCTCGACGGCGCCGGCGTGGCGCTCTGGGTCGTGGTCGCCGCGCATCCGCGGTTCGAGCAGCTCCGCCCCGGGTGGGGTACCCGCACGCAACGCTTCGAGAAGAGGGCGCTTTTGCCGCTCGACGAGGGCGCCGGGATGCGGCTCGCGGCGGAGCTTCTCCTGCCGGCGGAGTACCCGCCGGCGGACACGCTGAGGCGGCTCGCCGCATGGGCCGGCGGCAATCCGGCATGCCTCGCGGCGATCGTCCGGGCGCTGAAGCGGGCCGGGATCGTGCGCCAGCGGTCGAACACAGGCAGCTATTACGCGGCGACCGCCGCGCCCGAAGGCCTGGCGCCCTCGCCCGGGTGGCAGTGGCTGGCCATGCGGCGGCTCGAAGCGCTGCCGCCGGAGCTCGCGGCGTGCGCGCGGCTCTGCGCGGTGCTCGGGGCGTCGTTCACCAGGGCGGAGCTGGAGTGGGTCCAGGACGCCGCCGATCGGGCCGGCGGGGCCGGGTCGCCGGTGGACGCGGGCTTCGGCCTGAGCGCGCTGGTCGAGCGGGGCATCCTGGAGCGCGTGCCGCGCGCGTCGCGCGCGCCAGGCGAGCGGTACGCGTTCCAGAGCGGCGTCTTCCGGGACTCGGTGGTCGAGCTGCTTCATCCGGAGCACCGCAGGGACACCCACCGGTACGCGCTGGCCTTCTGGCGAGCGCGGGTCTCCGCCGGGGATGCGACCCCGGAGACCCTCGCCTCGCTGGCGCGGCACGCGAGCGCGTGCGGAGCGAGCGAGGAGGCGGCGGAAGCCTACGTGAAGCTCGGGGACGTCGCGCTCTCGACTCACCGGCACGTCGAGGCCGACCAGCACTACACTGCGGCCCTCGGGAGCATCTCTGCGGCGGACCTGCGCCGGCGCGCGCTCGCGCTCGCGGGCCGGGGCAGGATACGCTACCGAGCGCACCGGACGCGGGAAGCCATCGAGGATCTGACCGCGGCGCGCGAGCTCGGCGAGCGCCTCGCCGACGAGGTGCTCGTCGCGGAGATCCTCCTGGAAGAGGCCACGCTGCTCGACTGGACCGGGGATTACGAGGGGTCGGCGCGGCGCGTGGAGCAGGCGCGCCCCCTCGTCGCGCGGTCGGGCTCACCGCGGCTCGCGGTCCGGCTCGTGGTGGCCGACGGGCGCAGGTGCGTGCGGACGGCGCAGGTGGCGCAGGCGATCGCGCTCCTGGAGAAGGGCGTCGTCGAGGCGGAGGCGCTCGGCGATCACGACAGCCGGATCGTCGCGCTGCTGCTCCTGTCGGTCGAGCTGGCGCACGCGGGCTCGTTCAGCGAGGCAGAGGAGCGCGCGCGCGAGGCGATCGACCTCTGTGAAAGGGTCCACGATCTGCCGCACCTGTGCGTCGCGTACATGAACCGCGTCGTGCTCTGGACGCTGAAGAAGTCGCCGTCCCGGGCCACGGAGGATCTCCGGCGCGTCATCTCGCTTGCGCGCGAGGTCGGCAACCCATGGCTGGAGCGGGTGGCGACCTACAACGTCGCCGAGCTGCTCTACTGGAGCGACCGGCGCGAGGAAGCGCTCGTGCTCGCCCGCAGGGCGCATGTCCTGGAGCGGCGGTTCATCGAGCGCCCGGTGCCCGAGTGCTCGCTGCTGCTCGCGCGGATCCTGGCCACGGCGGGGCAGCACGACGAGGCGCGCGAGCTCATCGCCTGGGTGGCGGGCTCCTGCCCGCCAGAGCCCGGGGCGCACGCTGCGTTTGCGTGCTTCCGGATGCTCCAGGCGCTGCTGATCGAGGAGGTGGAGCGCACCGTCGATCCCCAGGAGGGGATGGCCCATGAGACGGTGGCCCATGAGACGGTGGCCCATGAGACGGTGGCCCATGAGACGGTGGCCCATGAGACGGTGGCCCATGAGACGGTGGCCCATGAGACGGTGGATGGCTCGATGGGCGCTGCTAGCAGCGCGGGGAGCCTGCTGTTCGCCGATGAGCTCCTGGAGATCCTGTACTGGCGTGCTCGCCTCGCCCTGCGGGACCGGCGAGGTGCCGAGGCTTCTGCTGTCGTGCGCAAGGCGCAGGCCATGCTGGAGGAGCATCCGGCGTGGCGGGCTCGCTTCGATGGCCTCGCGCGCGCCCTCGAGAAAGTGCTGGCTGGGCCATGCAGCACCTGAGGGCTTCAACATGCAGGACCGCCGGATCTCGGCCGCATGCGTGTTGTACGACTCGGGTGCTTCGCGCGGCGGCGCGGCCATTTCTCTTGCAGGGCCTGCTCCCGCCGGGGCGAGCCGCTGAAGCAGAGGGCCGGCCTGCACCTTGCACAGCTTGCTCGCCGAGCACATGCGTTCGGCGCCGCGCGCGCCCCGGGGGGATCATGTCCATTTCACGAGCGTTCAGCGCTGTCATAACGGGGTTTTCTCTCTTCATCGCCGGATGTGGTGCGGAGCGGCACAGCGGCATGAGCTCGCGCCCCGAGGAGCAGGACGCGATCATCGTCATGAACGGAGACGATCCCGAGTTCTTCTGGCGATCCGCGACGCAGCAAGCCTTGCGCGCCCTGGCTGAGGTCCCGCTCGAGGGATCGAGCGGCGAGCTCACCGACACCCCGCTGCTCGCGAGCGCAGAGGGGCGGCGGCTCCTCTCCTACGTGATCCTCTGCGCGCTCCCTGGAGGCGAGGCGCTGCGCGGTGAGGCCGCGGGGGACTCTTTCGAGGGCACGGTCGGCCTCGCGCCACGGTGGATATCGTCGCCTCTGGAGGACGTCGAGACACAGCGGTGGATGACGGCGTGCCTGCTTCAGACGCTCAACGGTCTCAGCATGAAAGTGGAGGTCCGGATGACGGGGAGCCACCAGGCGCTCGCCGGACGCGCGGGGGCCGCGCCGTCCGAGTTCACCACCCCGGATGCCACGATGTTCGGCAACCTCTTCCATCCGGACAGCCCGGCTGCGTTCGGCTGCATCGACAACACGGATGTGGCGGCGTGCGGCGTCGACTGGAGCGGACATTCGGTCCAGCGGATCTGCGGCATCTCGCCCACGTGCGGCGTCACCCTCCTTGGCCCGTGCTCCCTCGCCTGCGCTCGCGACGCGGACGGCCACTCCACGTGTGACACGCCGGGAGGCGGCCGCTACGTGGAGACCATCACCACGAGCCTGCATAGCAGCATCTCTCTCGACTCGTTCGCGCCCTGCAGCAGCCTCTGACGCACCGGGCAGGCGCGGCGCTTGCCTGTGTGCGCTTCGGGAGCGCGGGGCGGTCGCTCATGTGGTAGCTTGAGGTCGATGGCCTCGGAGCGACCCCCCTGCCAGGATGTCGGCGCGACAGCGGTGCTGGAGGCGCGCCCCCGCGAGGTGGCGTTCAGCAGGTTCCACGTCCAGGTGCAGCTCGGCCCTGATCAGGGCGCCTCGCAGGTGGCAGATGCGCCGGAGCTCGTGATCGGCTCCGCCCGCGGCAACCAGCTTGTCCTGACCGACCAGGCCGTATCGCGGCACCACTGCGTCATCACCGTCACGCCACAGGGGTTTCTGCTCCGGGACCTCGGCAGCACCAATGGCACGAGGGTCTCAGGGATCCGCGTCGAAGCTGCGTACCTCGATCCGGGGGCGCTGATTGGCGTGGGCCAGTCCACGCTCCGATTCGACGTCCTTCCGGACGAGATCCGCGAGCCGCTCGGGGATGAGGACCTCTCCGGGCGCGTCCTCGGGCAGAGCACCGCGATGCGGCGTATCTTTGCCATGCTGCCGCGGGTCGCGGCGTCCGACTCGACGGTGCTCCTCGAAGGGGAGACCGGCACCGGCAAGGGGCTCCTCGCCGAGCTCATCCATCAGCAGAGCCGCCGCGCCTCGGGGCCATTCGTCGTGATCGACTGCGGCGCCATCCCACCCACGCTCATCGAGTCCGAGCTGTTCGGGCACGCCAAGGGGGCCTTCACGGGCGCGCAGCAGGCGCGGGCGGGCGCCTTCGAGGCGGCGCGCGGGGGGACGGTGCTGCTCGACGAGCTCGGCGAGCTCCGGCTCGACCTGCAGCCCAAGCTGCTTCGCGCCCTGGAGGAGCGGACGATACGGCGCGTCGGCAGCCTAGACCCGATCCGCCTGGACGTGCGGGTGATCGCGGCCACGAACCGCGATCTGCGCCAGGAGGTGAACCGGGGCAACTTCCGCTCCGATCTCTTCTATCGGCTGAACGTGATCCGGATACGCGTCCCGTCGCTGCGGGAGCGCCGCGAGGACATCCCGCTGCTCGTCGCGCACTTCTACCGGCAGTTCGCCGACGGCGCCAAACCGCCCCTGGGGCTCATGGAGGCGATGGCGCGCCACGACTGGCCGGGCAACGTCCGCGAGCTGCGCGGCGCGGTCGAGCGGGCCGTGCTGCTCGCGGATCCCGTCCTCTGGCGGGAGGGTGCGGCGACCGAGGTCGAGGCCGCGCAGGGGGAAGCTCGCGAGAACGTCTTCAGGGAAGACGATCTGTCGCTGTCGTTTCGTGAGGCGAAAGAGCGAATCATCACGCTCTGGGAACGCGCTTATGTCCATGCGTTGATCCGCACCAACGGCAGCAATGTCTCGCGCGCGGCGCGGGCGGCGCGGATGGATCGCAATTACCTGCGGGAGCTGCTTCGCCGGCATGGCGTCCTGGCGACCGACGTCTGAGCGTCCGTGGACCATCCCTGGCACCGACGTGCCGGGCGGCCCCTGAAGTATCCCCTCGAATTTTCCGCCAAAAATGCCAACAAAATGAGGGAATTGTCAGGGGCGGCCCGGCAAGCGATCATGACACTGCATCCGACCAGGCGGAGGGCGGGGAAGGAGTCCTCCCGTTCGCCCTCCCCATGTTCACGGTCGAACCCGGCCGCGGCGACCTCGGATCACATCGGCGTGCGGAACATGATCTGTGCGGAGCAGAGGAGCTGGGTCACCGCCTCCGCCTGCGCGTCGCTGGCGGCCGCCGCGGTGAGCGTCGGCGCGAGCGCCTCGATCCCCGCCGCGAACTTCGTGTAGGCCTCGACGATGCCGTCCAGCTTGGCGTCGAGGCTCGCTGACGCGCTCGCGCCGGCGTGCGCCTCGGCGTCGAGGTAGGCCGAGAGCGCGGCCTTCAGGTCGGCGTCGAGCTGCGCGTTGAGGTCGACCGTGGCATCGAGGACCGCCCGCAGCGCCGCCTTGGCGTCGGCGGTGGTGCCCACCAGGAGGCCGAGCGCACCGTCGGCCTCAGGCTGCGCCTCGCCAGAGAGGCTCGTGACGAAGTCGGTGCGCGCCGTCATGATCGCGTCCATGCTGGCTGCTGCGGCCACGTCCACCTGCAGCTTGGCGCCTGCGTCCGCGATCGCGTCGACGGTGGCCTGCGCCGCGCCGCTCAGCTTGACGATCTCCGTGGTCGCCTGCGCGGTCGCGCGCGCCTCCAGCTGTGCGGCGGCGTGGGCGCAGGCGAAGAGGACCACCTCCACGTCCGCGGACGCGTCGAGCGCAGCGCTGAGCTCGGCGCGGAAGGTCATGCTGGCCGCTGCCTGCGCCTGGGCGCGCACATCGGCGGTGGCTCCTGCGGCGTCCAGCGCGGCGTCGACCTCCGCGAGGAACTGAGCGGTCGCCTCACCGGCGGGGACCTCGCTATCCAGCGCCGCGTTCAGGGTCTGGGCGGCCTCCAGCTCCGCGCTGGCGAGCGCGTCGGCGTCGATGTTCGCGCCCGCGGCTGCGAGCGCGCGCAGCTCCGCGTGGTGCGCTCCCAGGGTCGCCCCGGCGATCGCCTTCACGACCGCCTTGGTCTCAGCGCCGGCCGACGCCGCGGCCGCGACCGCGGCGGCGAGCTCCGCGTCGACGAGCGCGCGCACGTCCGTCGCCACGGTGGCGTCCACCGCGACGCTGGCGGCGAGATCGATGAGCACGAGCGCCTCGACCGAGCTCTCGGTCGAGATCGGCGCCGCGACGGCGATCTCGCCCGCGGCGCTCCCTGCCGCATCGAGGAACGCGGAGCCGATCACCCGGCCCGAGCCGTCGAGGGCCTGCACGATGAGCGGCTTTGCGTCCACCGGGACCTCCGCGGAGAAGGCCCCCTCCGCGTCGATCGTGGTCTCTGCCAGCGACTCGAGTGCTCCGCTCTCGAGCAGATGAGAGACGCGGACCGTCTTCGTGTTCGCGACGGTGCTCTCGCCGGCGAGGCTGTGGTCGTGAGACCCAGAGCCCTCGTCGGTCACGTGTCCGTTGATGATCGCGAGCGCGCCGTCCCCGGTCTGCGGATCGCCGTCCGAGGACGAGCCACCGGAACCGGAAGAACATCCAAAGGCCATCGAGACGCCAATCACCAAGGCCAACACGCTGCACTTCGAAGAGATGGTTCTCATGCTCACTCCTGTGTTTGCGGTGTACGCTCCGCGCCGCTGGACCATGTCGTTCGGACGAGCCGACGACCCTCCCTGCGACGCGATCACGACGTGATCACGAGGCGATTTGCGGAGGTGGTCGCCGGCCGGTGCCGACAGGAATCAGGTTTCGCGCTGCGCGCCTGCTGTCCTGACCTACAAGCAGGCTGCGTGCCGTCGGCGCTCCGCGCCTGGCCGGCGGGGAAGGCACCGCAGGCCCGCGCGTCTTCGGCATGGAATCAACGGTTCTGAAGGTGCGAATCGACCGGGTGTCGCGAGCGCGAAGGGGTGTAGGTTGCTGGGGACAGCCAGCAGCGCTGCAGGCTGTCGCAAGCAGCGGCCGTCAACTTCCGTTCCGGATTCGACGTCCATGTAAGTGCGTTGATGTCGATCTGCGCATGCTCGGACGAACG
This sequence comes from Sorangium sp. So ce693, assembly GCF_051521375.1. Taxonomy (NCBI): domain Bacteria; kingdom Pseudomonadati; phylum Myxococcota; order Polyangiales; family Polyangiaceae; genus Sorangium; species Sorangium sp. So ce693. The sequence goes on along the minus strand of NZ_CP150347.1, from coordinate 12,634,488 downwards.
CGGCCACCTCGGTCCTCGACAAGGCCGGTACCCTCGAGCTCACGACCTACACGCGTCTGGAAGGCGCCTTCTGGGGCAATCTGTTTGCCCCCTCTCCTTACCTGAACGCCTGCTACGACGAGGCCGATCGCAGCTATGTACGGTCGCTCATGCGGGAGTGCGCGGCCGGTCACCTCACCAGCGGCGGGGCCGTCCAGCCATGCGGGATGATCAGCATCCGCGGGTCGTGCGCCTCCTGCTGCCAGACGCTCAACACGAACGGCATGTACTACCCGAGCTGCGTCAACGACCTCACAGGCAGCCAGGAGTGGACCTCCCGTGTGATCACCGTCTTTCTTCCCTAGCGCGCCGCGGCTTCAGCTCGTGCGCCATTCAGTCCCTGGTTCCGCGTCCACGGGGCCGGGCAGCTCGGCACTCCCTAACCTGCGATCAGCGACGAACCAGAGCGACGCGACTCCAGCACCGCGCTACCTCGCCGGCCCGCCGGCGGCCGGCACCAGCGCCAGCACCCGGGCGGGCGCGCCGCTGCCGCGCGCGAGCGGCAGCGGCGCGACCACCACGATCGCCCCCGCCTCGGGGAGCTGCTCCAGGTTGGCCAGGTTCTCGATGTGGTAGCCGCCCGCGCCGAGGAACGCCTTGTGCTGATCGAACGTCTGGCTCGGTCCCGGATCGGTCGACAGCGTGTCGATGCCCACGCACCGCACGCCGCGCTCGCTCAGGTAGCGGCTCGCCTCCACGGAGACCCCGGGAAAGTGCATCACGCCCTTCGCGTCCTGGTTCAGGAACTTCGCCGCCTCGGACCAGCGGGCCCCCCACCCTGTCCGGATCAGCACGATGTGCCTCGCGCCGAGCGCCCCGTGCCGCGCCTCCCAGCCCCGGAGATCGTCCACGGTGACCTGGTGGTCGGGGCTCGCCGCGACCTTCGCCGTCACGTCCACGACCGCCGCCGGCCCCACGAGCTGCTCCGGCGCGATCTGCTCGACCGTCCGCGTCCCGACCTTGAAGTGCGCCGGCGCGTCCACGTGCGTGCCCGCGTGCTCGTCCATCGAGAACCGGTTGAGGTAGTACGAGTCCTTCTCGACGGTCCTGAGCGTCTCCGATGCATACGGCTTGCCGCCAGGATACAGCGGCATCTCCGGCGTGATCGGGTGCGTCAGATCGACCACCCGCGCCGTGGCGATGTCGAGGACCGCGGGCGCGGCCTGCGGCGCGGACGGCGCCGCCCCCTCCGCCTGCGCCGCGGACGGCGGCGCCGCGGCGGGCGGCGACGCCGCAGCGGGCGCGCACGCCGAGAGGGCGAGCGCCGCCGGGCACAGCGCGTACGCCGCGGCCCGCCTGACGCCCGCATGAAGGAAGCTGACCACGCCGGTTCCCTGCGCCTTTTGCATGGCGCACATGTCGCCACAAGCCCGCTGCCGCCGCAAGGTGGATGGCCGGGCCCTCGCGCCGGGCCGGCTCAGACCTCGTGCAGCTTCACCCGGCGTCGCAGGTAGTTGATCAGGTCGATGCGGGTGACCAGCCCGACGAACTCGTCACCATCGGTCACGATCGGCACGAGCCCCGCGTCGAACATCGGGAGGAGATCCCGGATCGGCGTCCGCACGTCGACCGTCCGGAGCCGCGTCGTCATCGCAGACTCGACCGACTGGCGGAAGCGCGTCACGTCGTCGACAGCCGCGAGGAGGAGGTCGGACTCGTCAAGAATGCCGATGATCTTGCCGTCCTCCAGGACGGGCAGCTGCGACACGTCGTAGAGCTTCATCCTCGCATAGGCCACGAGGAGCGCGTCCGATCGCTGCACCGTGACCACCGCCCTGTCGGCGTGGCGGCGGGTGATCACGTCGCGCAGATCCCCTGTCGGCGCGCGATCGGTGAAGCCCTGATCGGCCATCCAGAAATCGTTGTACATCTTCGACAGGTACTTGTTGCCGCTGTCGCAGACGAGGGTGCAGACGCGCTTCGGCGACGACTGCTCGCGGCAGTAGCGCAGGGCCGCCGCGAGCAGCGTCCCGGACGACGAGCCGGCGAGGATGCCCGTCCTGGAGAGGAGCAGCCGCGCCGTCTCCAGGCTCTCCCTGTCGGAGATCGTGTAAGCGTGCTTGACATGGGTGAGGTCGAGGATCGGGGGGAGGAAGTCCTCCCCGATGCCCTCCACGAGCCACGAGCCCGCCTTGCCGAGCTTGCCGGTCTTGACGTAGCCGGCCAGCACCGAGCCCTCCGGATCGGCGAGCACCATCTCACAGCGCGGCTGCGCCCTGGCGAAGTAGCGCGAGAGCCCGGTCATGGTGCCGCCGGAGCCGACGCCGCACACCATCGCGTCGATCCTTCGATCGAGCTGCGCGTCGATCTCGGGGCCGGTCCCTGTCTCGTGGGCGAGCGCGTTCGCCGGGTTCTCGAACTGGTTCACGTAGAACGCGCCCTCCTCGCGCGCGATGCGGGCCGCCAGGTCCTGGTAATAGCTCGGGTGGCCCTTCTCGACGTCGGAGCGCGTCATCACCACCTGCGCGCCGAGCGCCTTCAGGTGGAACACCTTCTCCTGGCTCATCTTGTCCGGGATCACGAGCGTGAGCCGGTAGCCCTTCTGCGCCGCGACGAGCGCCAAGCCGAGCCCTGTGTTGCCCGCCGTGGCCTCGACCACATGGCGCCGCTCGCCCCCGAGCTGGCCAGCGCGCTCGGCCGCCTCGATCATCGACAGGCCGATGCGATCCTTGATGCTGCCGCCCGGGTTCTGGCTCTCCATCTTGAGGAAGAGCTCGCACGGGCCGGCGTCGAGCTGAGTCACATGGATCATCGGGGTATGCCCGATGAGAGCGACGATGTTCTCTGCAGGCGCAGGGGTCGGCATGGGCATTGGCATGACAGCTCAACGGTCACACGACGCGCACCGCCTGTCGAGGTGCTGTCGGCCATGACGCGCGCGTCACGCGCGTCGCGCAGGGTTGCCGCGGACGGCCGACCGCTGAACGGAGGCGGCTTGTGCGGTGTCTGCAGCGTCCGGGCCGCACGCTGCCACGCTCAGGGCGCGCTCAGGTGGGCCGGACCGCCTTCTGGAACGCCGCCAGGCCGCGCGCGTTCAGCACCTCGTCCCGGCGGAGGCCGCCTCGCCGCGCGGTCCCCACGCCGAACCGCAGGTTGTGGAGCGCGGTCGTCGAGTGTGCGTCCGTCGAGATCACGAAGCGGATACCGCGCTTGCGCGCCTCCTTGATCCACCGGGGCTCCATGTCGAGGCGGTACGGGTCCCCGTTCACCTCGATGGCGGCCCTCGACTCGGCCACGGCGTCGAGCACCTCCTCGACGCGGCACGCGAACGGCTCGCGCCGCTGGATGAGCCGGCCGAGCGCGTGTCCCCAGATCTTGAAGACCGGCAGCCGCATGGCGCTGACGAGCCTGCGCGTCATCTGGTCGGCGTCCATCTTCATGCGCGAGTGGATGCTCGCGATGATCACGTCGAGCTGCTCCAGGATCGCGTCCGGATAATCGAGCTTCCCCGATTCGAGGATATCCGACTCGGTGCCTCGGAGGAGCTTGACGCTCACGCGCTCCTGGACGCGGGCGATCTCGTCCCACTGCTTCTTCAGCCGGTCGAGGCCGACGCCGTTCGCGTAATGGGCGGCGGGCGAGTGATCGGTGATGGTGAGGTATTTCATCCCCATCGCCTCGGCCTCCAGGGCCATCTCCTCGACCGTGTTCTTGCCGTCCGAGTACACCGTGTGGCAGTGCACCATCCCCTGGATATCGCCCTCCTCGACGAGCTCCCCCTCGCGGCCCGCCCGCGCGGCGCGCTCCACGGCAGCGATGATGTCCTCCGCGCTCTCGCGGAGCTCGGGCGCGATGTACGGGACGCCGATGTGCTCGTAGAGATCCTCTTCCTTCTTCACGGAGAGGCGTTTCTTGCCCCGCGAGAGCCCTCTCTCGTCGAGCGTGAGCCCCAGCTCGCGCGCGAGCGAGCCGAGCGCCGAGAGGTAGTCGGGCGCCCCCGTCCGGTGGTGAAGCGCAGCGGCGTAGTCCCGGGGCGGCACGCAGAGGAGCTCGCCGCGCAGGCCTCCCGAGAGCCTTACCCTGCAACGCGCGTCGCCGCGCTCCTCGACCTCGGCGACCTGCGGGGACCGGACGAAACAATCGATCACCTGCGCGGGGTCGTCGGCCGCGGCCACGAGGTCGATGGCAGCCACCGTCTCTTCCCAGCGCCGGATCGAGCCCGCGAGATCGGCCCGCTCGGTCGCGTCGCACCCGCGCACGTGGGCGAGCAGCGGCTCGGCCGCCTCGAGCGCGTCGACGAGGAGGACGCGCTCGTCGCGCGCCTCGTAGCGGGCGATGCCCTCGAGCAGGCTCGCCTCGGTCTTCGCCCCGAAGCCCTTCACCGCCCGGACCTTCCCGGCGAGACAGGCCCTCTTCAGCTCCTCCACGCTGCCGATGCCGAGCGCCTCGTGCAGCGCCTTCATCCGCTTGAGGCTCATGCCCGGCACCTTGGCGAGCTCCAGCACGCCGCTGGGCAGCTCGGCGCGGAGCTCCTCGAGCTGCCCGGAGCGCCCCGTCTGGTAGAGCTCGGCGATCTGGGCTGCGAGCGCCGGGCCGATGCCCTTGATGCCGGTGAGCTTCTTGCCCCTGACGAGCGCGCCGAGGTCGTCCGTGAGCTGCTCCAGCGCCTCGGCCCCCGTCTCGTAAGCGCGCGCTCTGAACGGGTTCTCCCCCTTGATCTGGAGGAGCGTGCCCGTCTCGCGGAGGGCGCGGGCGATGTCGAGCTTGTCGAGCATGGGTGACGGCAACTCTAGCACTCGCGGGCCGCCGGAGTTCATGCCGCGAGGCCCCGTGCAGCGGGGCAGTTTGCCACAGCGTCACCGGCGGAGACCTCGGCGGTCGCGCCCGGCCGGGAGCATCGAAGTACACGGATTTGCGATGAAATTTTCAAGCAGCCGTCGCGTCGCCGCCGATCGCCTCGGGGTCGCGGATCCGGCCGAGGTCGGCCACGGCCCCGACGTCTACGACGCGCGCTCGGGGGACCTGGGCTTCGGCGCGCTCGGCGCCCTCGCGTACGAGCCGGCCACGGGCTTCCTGCTCGCGACGCCCGACAACGCGTTTGCGCGCCAGCGCATCTGGTCGTTCTGGCCCGATCACGGCGAGCGGCGGATGCAGCTCGTGCGGGAGCAACGGCTGCCCCTGAGGGCGGATCGCGGCGCCGGCGCTGCTCAGGGCTGTCCCCGCATTTCCTCTCCTATTTATTTCGCTGGTTTCTTGGCGTCATTGCGGCTCGCTCCCCGGCCCGACCTCCCGCAGTCGCGATAGGCTTCGACCCTTGACAGGGAGTATCCCATCGAGTTTGCTCCTCGCTCGCCTCCGAGGCGGCCCGCGGGGGGACACGTCGGGGGGCGAGAACGACGCGAGGAGGGGATCACCATGGTCTACGTGCCGCCCAACCAAGAGGGCTCCAAGGTTTCGTTCAAGTCGCGCTATGGCAACTACATCGGCGGTGAGTGGGTCGCCCCGGTGAAGGGGGAGCATTTCGAGGACATCTCCCCCGTGACCGGCCGGCCCTTCTGCGAGATCCCGCGCTCCTTCGCCGAGGATATCGACAAGGCGCTCGACGCCGCGCACGCCGCGCGCGCCGCCTGGGGTCGAACCTCGCCGGCCGAGCGCGCGAGCATCCTGAACAAGATCGCCGACCGGATGGAGCAGAACCTAGAGAAGCTCGCGGTCGCCGAGACCTGGGAGAACGGCAAACCCGTGCGCGAGACGCTCGCCGCCGACCTGCCGCTCGCCATCGATCATTTCCGCTATTTCGCGAGCTGCATCCGTGGCGCCGAGGGCACGCTCGGCCAGCTCGACGACACCACCGTCGCCTACCATTTCTCCGAGCCGCTCGGCGTTGTCGGGCAGATCATCCCCTGGAACTTCCCGCTGCTCATGGCCGCATGGAAGCTCGCGCCCGCGCTCGCCGCCGGCAACTGTGTGGTGCTCAAGCCCGCCGAGCAGACACCGGCCACGATCCTGCTCTGGGCCGAGCTCGTCGGCGATCTCCTCCCGCCGGGCGTGGTGAACATCGTGAACGGCTTCGGCTTCGAAGCCGGCAAACCCCTCGCGTCGAGCCCGCGCATCGCGAAGGTCGCCTTCACCGGCGAGACCACGACGGGCCGGCTCATCATGCAATATGCCTCCGAGAACCTCATCCCGGTCACGCTGGAGCTCGGCGGCAAGTCGCCGAACGTCTTCTTCGAGGACGTCTTCGCGGAGAACGACGATTTCGCCGACAAGGTGCTCGAAGGGTTCGCCATGTTCGCCCTGAACCAGGGCGAGGTCTGCACCTGCCCCTCGCGCGCGCTCGTGAGCGAGAAGATCTACGGCCAGTTCCTCGAGCGCGCCGTGGAGCGGACGAGGAGGATCAAGCAGGGCGACCCGCTCGATCCGGCGACGATGATCGGCGCGCAGGCCTCGAATGATCAGCTCGAGAAGATCCTTTCCTACATCGACATCGGCAAGAAGGAGGGCGCGAAGTGTCTGATCGGCGGCGAGCGCGTCCGGCTCGGCGGCGATCTCGACCATGGGTATTACGTCGCGCCGACGATCTTCGAGGGCACGAACCGGATGCGCGTCTTCCAGGAGGAGATATTCGGTCCGGTCGTGAGCGTGACGAAGTTCAAGGACGAGGAGGAGGCGCTGTCGATCGCGAACGACACGCTGTACGGCCTCGGGGCGGGCGTGTGGACCCGCGACATCAACCGGGCGTATCGCATGGGCCGCGCGATCCAGGCGGGCCGCGTGTGGACGAACTGCTACCACCTCTATCCGGCCCACGCGGCGTTCGGCGGGTACAAGCAGTCGGGCATCGGGCGCGAGACGCACAAGATGATGCTCTCGCATTACCAGCAGACGAAGAACCTGCTCGTCAGCTACAGCCCGAAGGCGCTGGGGTTCTTCTGATGGAAGCCCCGGCTCCGCCGCGCGTCGTGGCCACGGAGGCGGCCGCCGCCCTCATCCGGCGGCTCGCCGCGCGCCACGGCCCGCTGATGTTCCACCAGTCGGGGGGCTGCTGCGACGGCAGCGCCCCGATGTGTTATCCGCGTGGCGAGTTCAAGGTCGGCGAGCGGGACGTGCTGCTCGGCGAGATCGAGGGTTGCCCCGTGTACATCGGCGGCGCGCAGTTCGAGCTGTGGAAACACACGCAGCTCGTGATCGACGCCGTCCCGGGCCGCGGGACCGGCTTCTCGATCGAGTCGCCGGAGGGGATGCGCTTCCTCACGCGCTCCAACGTCTTCGGCGGAGACGAGCTCTGCGCGCTTGACGCCGTCGGCGTCAAGCGCGGTCCGCAAGGCTGAGCGCGGCATCACGCGCGAACAGCGCACGGAGCCGCCCCGCGAGAGGCGAAGGCACTCTCTCTATCGCCAAGGGCTGTACTGGTACCACTGCATCCCCACGTCAGCGCGCGCTGGCCGCCACCTTTGCCGGCGTCACGCCGAGGACGCGGCGCATGCACCTCGCCATGTGGCTCTGGTGCGCGAACCCGGCCTCGATCGCCACCTGGCTGGCGGGCAGATCTCCGCGCAGGAGCAGCGCCTTCGCGCGCTCCACCCGGCGCTGGATCACGTACTCGTGCACCGGCACGCCGGTCGACCGCTTGAACAGCGTCTTGAGGTGAGACGCGCTGACCCCGGCGACGCCGGCCAGCCGATCGAGCGACAGGTCGTGATCGAGGTGCTCCTCGATGTACGCCGTCACGCGCCGTAGCTGCGGCGCAGACAGCCCTCGCCGCAGGCGGCCCGGCGCCTTGTAACGGCCGAGGAGGTGCGCGGCGAGCGCGACGCCGAGGCTCTCCCTGTAGAGAAGCCCGGTCGGATCGCCGGCCCTGCGCTCGGCGTCGAGCGCCCAGGCGATGTGCTCGATCTGCGGGTCCCTGATCTGGTGGCGCGGCTCCAGGCCGGCTTTGTCGGGATCGAGCCCCATGTCCGCTGCGACCCGGCGCAGCAGCGAAGGGGACAGCGCCAGGATGAGCGAGGTGCCCGCGTCGTCCTCCTGCCAGACGTCCGAGGCTCCGGCGGGGATCAGGTCCACGTCGCCGCGCGTGTAGACGAACCGATCGGCGCGGCAGGCCCCGCGCACCGGCGCGCCCGCATGGATCTTCACCCGATGATCCTGCGAGGCCTCGAGCGCGATCACGCCTGGCTGGGTCGAGTGAACGCCGACATGTACCCCGACGTACGGGCGCGGCGCACCCACGGACGGCTCCAGTCGGATGGGAGCTCGGGTCGGTCCGATGACCTGCATCCCGGCCAGTATCCACCGGCGCCGAGCGGCGCGCCACAGGGCGGCTCCGCGCTCGCCGCCGTCCGAACGTGCTCTCCGGGCGTCCGATCGTGCGCGACGGCCCGGGTCGCAGGCCCCCACCTTGGCGGCCACGAAGGCGCGCCCGTCATCGGCAGACGGGCTGCAAACGAAGGAGCTCACATGCGTGAAGTCACGGTCATCGGTCTGGGTCTCATGGGCACCGCGCTCGCTCGGGAATTGCTCCGCAGCGGCTCTCGCGTCACCGTCTGGAACCGCTCGATCGCGAAGGCCGCGCCGCTCGTCGCGGAGGGAGCGGTGCTGGCCCCGAGCGCGGCCGCAGCGGCGCAGGCGAGCGGGATCGTGATCACCTGCATCACCGACTACCGCGCGACGTACGGCGTGCTGGAGGGGCGCGACGTGATCTCCTCCCTCGCCGGCAAGGCGCTCGTCCAGCTCAGCACGGGCAGCCCCGAGGACGCGCGTACCCTCGAAGCGTGGGCGCAGCAGCGCGGCATCGACTACCTCGACGGCGCCATCCTGGCCACCCCGAGCCAGATGGGGAAGCCGGAGAGCAGCATCCTCGTCTCGGGCTCGGGCTCGGCGTACGAGAAGAGCAAGCCGCTGCTCGAGAGCACGGCCGGGACCGTGAGCTACCTCGGGGAGAAGGTCGGCTGGGCGGCGGCCATGGACCTGGCGTTCCTGTCGCACCTGTTCGCGGGGCTCCTCGGCTTCTACCACGGCGCCCGCATCTGCGAGGCCGAAGGGCTCCGCGTGGCCGACTTCGGGGCCATGGCCGCCGTCGTCGCTCCGGCCATCGGTGGGATGGTCAAGCACGACGCGGACTCCATCCAGTCCGGAGCGTACGAGGCCTCGGAGGCCACGCTGGAGATCTGCGCGCAGGCCGTCGAGCTCATCCAGCGGCACGCGCGGGAAGCGAGGATCAACGCCGAGCTCCCGGCGTTCGCCGCGGCGCTCTTCAGGAAGGGAGTCGCCGCGGGCCACGGGGCGGAGTCGCCAGCCGCGCTCATCAAGGTGTTTCGCGAGAGCGCTTGAGGGCTCACGGCCCTGGCAGGTCGCGCGCGCACATCGCCGATACATAGTAGTGGCGTCCGTTGGTCTCGTACGGGGCGCGGTAGGTCGTCGTCTGCCGGTATCCGGCGGCGACGAAGCTCCCGCCGTGCGTGACGCGCAGGGCAGCGTGGTTGTCCAGGCGGGAGCAATCGGCGCACGGCACGAGCGGGCGGTCGTCGTCGGCGGCGTCGCGCGTGATCTTGTAGGCCTCGCCGGCGAGATCGAGCTGACCCCAGCGCCCCGCTCCCCTGGGAAAGGAGCCGACGGGCGCGAGATCGTCCGTGGTGCAGTGGATGAGGCTCCACGGGGGAAACGCGTCCTCGCAGGGCAGCGACGTCGAGCCTTCGCCCTGGCAGCAGTAGGCTGCGTCTTCGGAGGTGATGGGAGAAGAGCCCCACGGATACAGCCGTTGCTCGTCGCCGCCGGCGGCCGCGTAGTTCATCTCGGCCTGGGTCGGCAGGCGCCCGCCGTCCCACGCGCAGAACGCGAACAGCTCGAGCCACGTCGCGCACACGATGGGTTTGTCCTCGTTCGCGGCCGGAACGTCGGTCCACGTCGGCCAGCCGTAAGGATCGCAGACGAGCGCCCGCTTCATCGCGGCCGTTGTCGCCGGGAGCATCGTGTTCCAGGCCGGATCCCACCCGCTGTCCGGGATCTTCGGGTGCGCTCCTGCGCCGGCCGGCGGCGGGCTCGCCTGCGTCGGGCCGCCGGTCTCTTCCAGGTAGCGGCGAAACCGCCCGACCGTGACCATGTACTTGTCGAGGTGGAAGCTGCTCACGCTCGCCGGATACCGCGGGTCGTTGAGCCGGTTGAACGTCCCGCCGGGCACGAGCAGGCTGGCGCAGCAGTCGTCATCATGGCCGAGGCCGCAGCGGTCGTCGGCGCCGGGCGTGCCGCCCGCGCAGCTCGGCGGAGACGCCGACGCGCGGGCGCGCCCAGCCCCGGTCTGAACGGAAGCCTCCGCGTCCTGCCCCGCTGCGCCGCCGCTGTACGCGTGGCTGGATCCCAGGATCACCGCGAGGGTGCAGAGGCCGAGGAGGACCGAAGTCGGCTGTCGAGGTGGTCGTGTCGCCATTTGAGCGGTTAGGTGCGAGCGCCGCCGCTTCGGTTGTGCGACATGGCGTCGCGGCGCGGGCGGTTCCCTCTCCTCGCTCCGAGGATTGCAGAGCTCGGACAGCACGGAATTTCCGCTCACCCCCTGCCCACGGCCGGCGGCATCCACGTCTCCCCCGTCTCGCAGTCCACGTGCCGGAGCGCCACGCGCTTGCGATCGATCTCGACCACGCCGAAGACGATCGGGAGCATGAATCGGCGCGGCCCGATGGATCCCGGGTTGAACGCCGTCAGGCCACGATCGCGGCCCATGAAGGGAACATGGGAGTGCCCGCACAGGACCAGCGACGCGCCCACCTCGGCTGCCAAGCGGATCACTTCGGCTCGGAGCTTGCCGCCGTAGAGGGCGATGTGGAGGAGCAGGGCGGTGAGCACCGTCTCGTCCCCGTCGCGGATGTCGAGCGCGATGGAGTCGGGGATGTCAGGCGCATGGACATCGATGTTGCCGCGCACCGCGGAGAGCGGCGCGATGCTCCGGAGCCCATCGAGGACCGTGAGCGCGCCGATGTCGCCGGCATGGACGATGTGATCGGGCGTGAGCGCGGCGATCCGCCGGGCGCTGTCGGCGTGCGGGTGGCTGTGGGTGTCGGCCACCGCGACGAGGCGCAGGGACCCATCGCGGAGCTGGATTGCCTCTCGGCGGTGCACGCGCTTGGCCATGCGCGGGTTTGTAGTCGTGAAGGCCGCGCCCGACCATCCCGTCACGCAGCACCGGGGGAGCGCTCCCGTCAGCCCGCGTACTCCGGCAGGGAAATTGCTTGGGCCGCGTCGCGGACCGGCCGCAGCATCTGCCGGATGATGCTCTGCCGCCACGGCACGTGGGGCAGCGCGCGCATGAGCAGGATCTGCAGCCAGATCAAGGCCCGGTGGCCCTGCGTCATGTGCTTGGCGGCGCTGCGGCCGAGCTCCTGGTTCCGCTCCACGTAGCCGCGCATCTGCGCCTCGTAGCGGGCGAAAGCGACGCCGTGATCGCCGCCGCTCGCGGCCAGCTCGCCGGCGAGCACGCAGGCGCCGACCAGCGCCGGGCTCGTGCCCTGCCCCGAGGCCGGCGAGGGGCAGTAGCCGGCGTCGCCGAGGAGCACCACGCGCCCTGCCGACCAGCGGTCCATGTCGATCTGGATCATGCGATCGAAATAGAAAATGGCGGCGATCGTGAGGCGCGCTCGTACCCGCCCATCTCTCGCTGCACGCCCCTCGAGCAAACGACGGGACGCACCCATCTCCCGCTGGCCCCTCTCCAACAAAAAGACGGGTCGCCCCCGTCTCCCGCTGGACATGCCTCCAAAAAAAGATGAGTCGCACTCGTCTCCCGCTGGACGTGCCTCCAAAAAAAGATGAGTCGCACTCGTCTCCCGCTGGACGTGCCTCCAAAAAAAGATGAGTCCACTCGTCTCCCGCTGGACGTGCCTCCAAAAAAAGATGAGTCGCACTCGTCTCCCGCTGGACGTGCCTCCAAAAAAAGATGAGTCGCACTCGTCTCCCGCTGGACGTGCCTCCAAAAAAAGATGAGTCCACTCGTCTCCCGCTGGACGTGCCTCCAAAAAAAGATGAGTCGCACTCGTCTCCCGCTGGACGTGCCTCCAAAAAAAAGATGAGTCCACTCGTCTCCCGCTGGGCGTGTCGGGAAAGACCGAGATCGATCTCTCGGACGCCACCGGCCAGTTCTTGACCGCCGAGTGGCGCGGCGACGTCGACGGCTGGTGCACCGGCGCCACGATCAAGGACGTTCGCGTCGGCAACGCCGACGGGCAGTTCGGCTCGGATATCGTGTGCAACGAAACCAACGGCACGCTGAACGTGGCGAAGGTGCGGATGGAGTGATCGCTCGATCCCCTGTCCGGCCAGTCACGGCGCCTCGCCGCCAGGGTTGAAGTCAGCGCATGACGGGCACTTGGACGCCGCGCAAGCCAGCTCGGGGCACGACGTCGGGCAGCTCGGGTCGTCCGGGTCGCATTTGATGAGCTGCCAAGTCAAGGAGCTCATATCCTTTGGATCTGCTGGGCACACGGCGACGTCGAACGCATGCGACGCCACCATGGTGAGCGTGTGGCAGCCCGCCGTCACGGAGGACGAGCCCAAGAACCAGCGCCTCACGAAGGGGCGCTGCCCTTCAGCCATCGTGCCCGCCTCGATGGCCTCGAACGGGTATTCTCGGTCCCAGTAGGGCCGCCCGGCTGAATTGCGCGTGCCGTAATCGAGGTAGAGCGCGATCTCGACATCCACGCTGTTGTCCTCGGAGAGCACGGCAGCGCCGAAGTCCAGGAAGACGTCTTCCTTATGAATGTAGACGACCTGCAGCTGGCTGGGAGATGCCGCAGACGCGATCAGGTACGGCGCCGTCTGCGGAGGCGTCTCGTGATCGGGCTGCGAGAGGAGGAGGCAGCCCGACGCGAGCAGCGCGAGAGCCGTCAGCGCGGCCGAGGAGAGGGCGCGCGCCACCGACGCCGCAGCGCCCATGGGTGGACCGAAGGACGGGACAGACATGGTAAGATGATCAACAGGTTACCAGGACCATTCTACAAGGGGGGCGGGCCGCCTCGGTACGCGGAACCTTGCGGCATCACCTCCCAGCGTGGCCACGGAGGAACCTGGCCGACGCGGAACCAGCTAGTTGCACCCCAGCCGGCACACCATGGCCGCCGTGTAGGAGCACCCGTGGTCGCCCCACAGCGACGAGCTCGGCCCCGTGCACCGGAACGCGCACCCCCGCCCGTCCGCGGTCGCCTCGGCCGTCAGCCGGTATCCCTCGGCGTTGCAGCTCCCCGTCGAGGACAGGCAGCTCGCCAGCTGCGGCTCGCACTGCTCGACCACGTAGCCGGCCGGGCACGTCCAGTCCGCGCTCGCCCGCGCGTAGTCCGGCGACCGCCCCGTCTCGGTCGCGATCGGCTCATGCTTCGAGAAGGTCGGCATCCCCGTCGTGACCTGGAGCGGCACCACGACGGCCCGCTCGCGCGGCACCACCGGGGCGGACGCGTCCTTCGGCTGCACGACGAACGTGTCCCGCCGCGTCTGCCGCTCGCAGCCGGCCGTCGCGCCCTCCGGCGTCCACGAGAACGTGAGCTCCGCGCTCCCGTGCGCGGGCACCTCGACCGTGCGCTCGCCGTGGGTCACCCGGACATCGACCTGCGCCCTGTTCGTGATGAGCGCCTGCGCCGTCCCCGCGGCGCCGTACGGCACCACGCCCAGGTCGACCGGCAGCGGCGCGATCTCCGGCTCGGCGAGCGAGAAGCGGCACACGTCCGCCACCGGATAGATCGCGTACGCGAGCGGCACCGCCTTCTTGACCTCCATCCGAAGCGCGCCGAACGCCTGCCCGCCTCCCTTCGCGCCCGCGACCGGCGCGCCCTCGACGCCCTCGATGGCCAGCTCCCCGACCGAGGTCATCGTCACCCGGCGGTCCCCCGCCTCGATCCGGGCCTTGAACAGGCCGAGCGCCGTGCCGTGCGCCTCGCCGGCCGTCACGTCCGTCTCGTAGGCGACCATCGCGCCGCGCTTCACGGCCCCGATGAAGTGCGTCGCGCGACCGCAGGCGCAGCCGCCGCCCGCCGCCGGCACCACGCTCTCGGTCGGCTCGAAGAACTGCGGATCCTCGTCCGCGACAAGCGCCATCGCGACCAGCCGCAGCCGGCGCCGGTCGAGCGTCCCTCCGGCGCTGAAGTACGCCGGCAGATCGACGTCGGCGCCGACGAGGACCGAGTCGACGGCGATGCCCACGTAGCGGAAGTCGATCGCGCGCTCGCCCGGCGCGGGTGCGGGTGCCCCCGGCGCCGCCGCGGCCGCGGGCGCCGCCGTGATCGCGGCCACCGTCTGCGCTGCGGGCGCTGCCGTCGCCACGGGCCCTCCCGCCACCGCGGGCGCTGCCGGCTCCGCCTTGGGACGGGCGCAAGCAAGGCCGACCGGCGAGAACGCGCCCGCCGCGCTCCGCGACAGCCCGCGGCCCGGCACCATCGCGCTCGACGTGTCGAGGAGGTAGTCGTGCCGCACGTCGCTGAACGCCCGCGCGGCCGCGAGCAGCGCCCCGGCCTGAGAGCAGCCGCTCTCCTTGCAGGCCGGCAACGCCGCCGCGCCGGCCGGCTTGCGCGGCGGCGGGACCGGCACCTCCGGCGGCCCAGGGCAGCCGAGCGCGGAGGCCAGCGCCCCGAGGAGGAGCCCGCCCGCACGCAGCGGCGCGGCGCGGCGCCGACGAGCGCGATCTGCTCCGCTCACGGCCATGCGATCGTCATCCACCGGACGCGCCCCGAGCCGCTCACCGCGTCGTCCGCAAAGAACAGCGAGGCGCCGGACCGCCCCGCGAACGCCGGCGACACGTCCTGCGACGCGCCGCCGGTCAGCCACGCCAGCGGCTTGAGCGAGGGCGCCGACACGTCGCCGGGCGCCAGCGTGAAGGCGTTCAGCTCCACCGAGTCCCCCGGGGCCGACGCGAGCACGCCGCGGCAGACCTTGTCGCACGCGAGCGCGAGCGACGACACCGCCGCGCCGTCCGGGCCGCTCACCACGACGGGCGGGCCCTGCACCGCTCCGCTGCCGTCGATCCGCACGAACCGCGCGCGCCCGCCGGCCGCCGCGCCCCCGCCGGACTCGTCGGCCGGCTCGTCGATCCAGCCGACGAAGAGCCCGCCTTCGAGCGGCGCGAGCACCGGGCTGCGCGAGTGCTCCGAGGATGCATGGAGGCGCGACTCGTCGCCGATCCGCTGCAGCGTCTTCGTGTCGAGCCGCGCGAGGAAGATGTCGCCGCCGGGCTCGTCGCCCTGGCCAGCCGCGCCGGCCGCAGCCGCGCCGCCGCCCGCAGCCGCGCCGCCACCCGCAGCCGCGCCGGCCCTGCCGCTCGCAGCCGCGCCGGCCCCGCCGCCCTGGCCAGCCGCGCTGCCGCCCGCGGCCGCGCCGCCTCCCGCCGCCGGGGCGCCGCTCGGGGCCGCTCCGCCGGCCGGGCGCGCGTCCGACCACACGAGCCACGCCTCCTGGCCGCGCACCGCGATCTGCACCTCGGCCGCGTCGAGCGGCGCGTTCGTGATGCGCCGGTCCGGCGCCGTCCGGTTCAGCGCGCGGTCCACCCGCGCCGCATACACCTCGGCGTTGCCGTCGCGCGTGTCGATCCACGCGACGATGAAGCCCCCCGCGCCGTCGTAGGCGATCGCCACGTCGGACGCCTCGCTCGCGGCGCCGCCCTGCTTCTTCCGCGGCGCCGTGGTGAGCTTCTTCTGCGCGACCTTCGCGCCCGTCGCGTCGACCTTGGTCAGGTAGACCTGCGTCTCGCCCCGCTCGCGCGCGACCCACGCGATCACGCTCTCGCCCTGCGCCGCGCCCTTGCCCTTCGCGTCGGCCGGGAGCGGCGGCGCCGCCGCGATCGCGACGCCGCCGAGCGACGACGCCTTCTGCGAGAGGACGTTCAGCTTGCCGAGGCCGCCCGGAGACGCGGCGCGCACCGCGAGCGTCGCGGAGACATCCTGCCCGCGGGGCGCGGCGTCCGACGCGCCCTCGACGAAGTACGTGACCCACGCCGAGAGCGCCGCGCCGCCGTCGAGCGGGGCCGCCGCGACCTTGGCGATGGGGTCGCCCTCGGCGAGGGCGCGCACCGCGGTCGCGCGCGGCGGCGGGTCCTTGTCCTCCCGGAACGCGGGCGCGCGCCACGCGCTCTCGCGCGCCGGGAGCGACACCAGCGCGAGCGCCGCCCGCGCGCCCGCCGCGCCGCCAGGCTGCGGGCCGGGCGCGGCGCTCGCCAGCGTCGCGCACGCGCCCGCGTGGCACGTCAGCCCGCGCACGAGGTACGGCACGCCGTCCGTCGCCGCGAACGGCGCGGCGCGCACCGGCTCTGCCGCCCGCACCGAGAGATCCGGGCCGAAGCGCACGAACATCGGCCAGACCGGCGGCGCGGCCGCCCCGTCGCGCGCCATCTTGAGCGTGGCGGGCGCGAGCGTCACCGCGGCGAAGCCGTCGCCGTCGGCCGCGAGGTCGGGCGGCCCGCTCGCGCTGAAGACGAGCGCCGCCCGCTCCGCGCCGAGCGTCCCGTCCGGGCCGACCGACGCGAGGTGGATGAGGCGCCCCGGCCCGCGCGCCCCTGCGCCCCCGACGTCGCCGCCGCGGGCGCGCAGCAGGTCCTCCCACGCGAGCAGCGCCCGTCCGCCTCCGCCCTGGGAGGGAGCGACGAGCGACACCAGCGCCTGCTCGCCGGACGGCGGCGTCGCCTGCCGCGGCGCCACCGCCACCTTGCCGCCCGGCTCGATCGCCGCGAGGTAGACGGCGCTGTCGATGTCCCGCTCGTCGGTCCAGGTGAGCAGGTAACGCCCACCGACGAAGGCGATCTCGACATCGATCTGCGCGGTCGGCTCGGGGCTGACGACCGCCGGCGAAGACACCTTCCCGGCGGCATCGATCTCCACGAGCGCGACGGGTCCGAGCTTCGCGTCCTCTGCGGCGTCCTCCGCCGCCGCCTTGCGCGCGGGCTTGCCCTCGCCCCGGCCGCGCGGCGCGGCCGGCGGGAGCACGAGGGCGACCGCCGCGCCCCGCTCGGTGGCGACCGCGTGCCACCCGAGCACCTCGCGCGCGACCGACGCGGGCGCCGTCGGCTTGATCGCGGCGCCCTTGCCCTGCGCCACGACCGTCATGACCACATCGACGCGGTCGACATCGGAGTGGGCAACGTCGGCGCGGGCCGCGTCGCCCTGGGCCTCGCGCGGCATCTCCCACAGCACGAGCGCGCCCTGCGCGTTCGGGAGCACGTCGAGCCACGAGATCTCCTCGGCCGTCTGCGCGACGAGGCTCGCCGGGGCGCTCGGCTTGCCGGCGGGGTCGAGCGCGAGCACGCGCACCGCGCGGCTCCCGTCGATCTGCTCGATCCACGCGGCGAGGTAGCCCTGCGGCGTGGCGCGCAGCGCGGCGACGGGCACGTCGGCGGCCACCGGCCCCGCGTCGACGGCGTCCCCGCGCGGCGCGCCGTCCACGCCGAGGGCGCGCGTCCTCCAGCGCCCGCCCGCGGCGTAGAGCAGCAGCGCCTCGTCGCCGCGCCGGGCGAAGTAGGACGTCGTGTCCTCGTCGTCGAGCTCCGCGATCACCCGGGCCGGCAGGAGCGGCGGCCCTTCCGGCGCCTTCGGCTGCGCGGGCGGCGTCTTCACGACCCGCGGCGCGCGCGCGACGGGGGCCGGCGCCGCGCCGGAGCACCCGAGCGAGAGGGCGAGGGCGGCGCCGAGCAGCGCCGGCACGCGGCGCCCGAGCGCGGGGCCGGTCGGGCGGCGCGCGTCGCGCCGCGAGCCGCGTTGAACCCAGGGGAGAGCGCTGCGGACGAGCATGGCGGCGACCATGCCAGAAGCGAAGAGCCCCCGCTACAGGGCGCCGCGCAAGCGGAGCGCTCGCCCCGGTCGTCCCTCGCGAGGGCCAGCCTGCCCGGACTCCCGACCCGGACTCCTGGCGGGCGGAACTAGAACGCGAGCAGGCGCCCGAGCAGCGTTCTGTACCTGCGCAGGGCGAGCCGGAGCTCCTCTGTCGACGCCTCCGCTCGCCCAGGCTCGCCGTCGACGAGGCGCTGCAGCGCGGCGCGCTCCTCCCGGAAGCTCTGCGCGACCCGCTGGATCGCCTCGTTCACGAGCGCGTCGGCCTGCTCGACCGAGAGGCGTGGCGCCTCGATGAAGCCCGCCTGGATCGCGCTCCAGCGCTCGGACAGCTCGCGCGCCTCTTCCGGCGTGAGCACGGGCGCGCGCTCCGGCCAGGGCTCTCCTGTGGGTCCGCCGCGCGCCGTGTAGACGGCCGGCTGGCGGCCCGACTCGGGCGGGATGTCTTCTTCGGCGAACCGCGCCTCGGGCTGGCTGCTCTCGCGCGCCGTCACCATCCGTTCTCTGTGCAATGGGCTCACGATGGCCACCTCTCCGCTCGTTGGCGCTGTGCGCCCAGCGGGCATAGCAAGCCGCATGCGCGTCCCGATGTGCATCCGCGCCCGCTGCGGCGCGCGCAGCGCGACAAGGCCAGAGGCCCGGAAGAGCGCGAGAAAATCCAGAGAGCCCTCGGGCACGCCGGGCTGCCCGGCGCTGATCACGCGGAGCGGCGATCCTTCATGAGCCGATGAGGCGGAAGAGTACGGAATACGCCCGGCGCCGGCGGAGCCGCCGCTCGCGCACGCCCGCGCGCCACAGAGCCGCCGAGCGCGCCAGGGCCGCCGCTCGGCCGCGGGCGCGCAGATTCACCTCAGCGACGGGCGCAGCTTCGTCACGACGGCGCGGATCTCCCGCGCCACCTGGAGGAGCGCCTCGTCCGCATCGGACCACTTGGTCACGGGCTTCTTGTCCCGCGGCACCGCCTGGAGCTCGGCGAAGCGCGTCGTCTCCCAGTCGCAGGGCCGGAGCAGGATCGGCACGACCACGGTCTGCCCCGCGGCACGCCTTTCCATCGCGCGTGCCACCTGCGCATCGCCTTGCTCGGACGCGAGGTAGCTCGCGCTCACCAGGAGGAGGACGAGGTCGGCCGCCTCGAGCTGCTCGCCGATCGCGCGCTCCGTGTCCTCGCCCGCGTCGATCTTCCCGCTGTGCCACGGCGCGATCAGCCCCTCCCGCCTGAGCGGGGTCATGTGCGCCTCGAGGCGCGCGAGGAGATCCCCATCGGCCGAGGCGTAGGAGAAGAAGACGCGCGCCGGCCGCGGCGCCGCCGTTGCGCTCGGTGTCGACGTCGGCGGCGCCGCGATCGCCTTCACGAGCGACGACGGCAACGTGGGCGACGACTGCTGCTGGGCCCGCGCACCGGCGGGCGGCGGCGCAGCGGCGGGCGGCGGCGCCGCCGCGCCCGGCTCCAGGCCGAGGAGGACCTGCGCGACCTCCGCATGATCGCCCGCCTGGTTCTCGTAGACGATGAGCCGGACGCCCGACTCCTCGAGCAGCCGGCGGCGGAACGGCGGCACCCCCTTCGGGAGCAGCGCGAAGTGCATGGGCGGCTGCCCGCCAGAGAGCGCGCGCACGCGGGCGAGCGTCTGGTCGATGTTGTCGTCGGCGAGGCCGAAGCCCACGAACAGGATGGAGTGCGTGCGGTAGAGGGCGCCGAACGCGTCCTGAAGCAGGGGCGAGCCGAAGATCGCCCGGTCGTACTGGTCGCGCGAGAACACCCAGGTGTCCCACGCCCGCAGCGTGCCGTGCAGCTTCAGGATGAAGCACCTGTCCATGGCGATGTCGCCCGCCGGCCGATCGACCATGCGCCACTCGCCCTGGAACGCGCGCTCCAGGAAGCGGTCGATGTTCGTGGTCAGCACGGCCTTGAGCTTCGGCTTGAGCGCGGCGATCGCCCGCGCCAGCTCCGGCACGTCGCGGCCGGTGTCGTCGAGCTCCTTGTCGACCGTCCAGTTGAAGTCCTGCGGCCCGAGCGCGAGCCGCGCGGCGGAGAGCGCGTTGATGAGCTGGTTCGAGGAGATGTACTGCTGGATCTCGTCGATGACCGCCGGGTCCGCGCTCCGCCGCCGCGCGCGGTCGCGCAGCTTCTCGGCGAGCTGCTTCCAGGTGGGCATGCCCGCGGCCGCCGAGACGCCGGCGCCTGCGAAGACGATCAGGTTCCCTGACGTGTAGCGCTCACGCAGCTGCTCGAGGATCTCTTCATCCATCAGCGATCACGATACCGCGGATCTGCGCCAGCGGGCGGCGCCCCGCCGCATCCTCACCGCGTCTCACCCTCACCGCAGCGGCGCGGAGCGCCGCACCCTCACCGCAGCGGCGCGGAGCGCCGCTCCGTGGCGAGCGAGAGGCCGATCCCCAGCCAGGCCCCCTCGACGGCGCCCGCCTGGCCACGGGCGTCCTCGTAGGGCGCCGGCCGGAGCACGATCCCCGGGTCCAGCGTGAGCCCGAGCCACACCGGACCGCCCAGCCGGGTCTCCACGCCGAGCCCGAGGCCGGCGCGGGCGGACCACGTATCGCGCCCGCCGGCGATGCCATCGACGGAGACGGCGGCGGGCAGCCTGAGCGACGCGACGGAGGCGGTGGCGCCGATCGAGAGGCGCCACGAGGCGGCCAGCCAGAAGCGGTAGTCGCCCGAGAAGCCCGCCTCGAGCCAGCGCAGCGGCTCGCCGCCGGACGGCGCGGCCAGCAGGCGGGCGAACAGCGACTCCGTGAGCCGCAGGCGCCGCAGGCCGAGCGCGAGGCCCGCCCCGCCGAGCACCCGCGGCCCGCCCGAGACGACCGCCGCGTAGGGACCGGCCGAGACGGACAGGGTGTCGAGATCGCGCGAGGCGAGCTCGACCTCGTCCTGGGTGGGGCGCCGCGGCGAAGGCGGCCGCCGCGGGGCGCGCGCGCGGCGCATCTCGGCGACGATCATCTCGGAGGCGGCGATCGCGACGAGCCGCGCGGCGACGTCCGATGTGAGGCCGGAGACGGCGATCTGCCGGCGCACGACCGCGCGGCCGTCGAGGCGCACCTGGATCTCGAGGCGGGCCGCGGTGGGCCGATCGACCCACACCGTCGCGACGCGGTCGCCGAGCGGGCCGACCGGCTCGGCGGCCAGCGCCGCGCCGTCCGGGAGCTCGATCTCGAGCAGGCGCCGCACGCGGACGCTGGAGACCTCCTCCGCCGCGCCGCGCGACAGGGCGACGCGCACCTCGATGGGCGCCGCCGCGTCGGGCAGCCGCGGCGCGGCCGGCGCAGATGCGCGGCTGGTGCTCGCCACGACGGCGCGCGGCTCGGCAGCCGCGGCCGGGAGGGCGAAGCTCAGCGGGACGACGAGCGCGGAGACCAGGAGGGCGACCGCGGGGACGGCGAGCACAGGCAGCCCGCGGCGCGGGGCGCCCGCCGGGGGCCGGCGGCCAAAGCCCGTCCTCTGCGGCGGCGTCCGCGCCGGAGATGATCCGCTGGGCATCCTCGCACGGGCCATCGGGGTACTTGGCCACATACCCTGTTGCGATCTGAATTGCCTCTTTCTTGTGGTTCGAGACCACCTCACCGAGGCTGCTCTGGCCGGACGAATCCGCCGCGGCGCGCTCTCGAACGAGAGCGGCCGCGCGTTCGCGGATTATTTCGCTGCCAGCGCTCACCACACAGGGGAGCGCGACTGCCTGCCCCGGCTCACGCCTCCTGGCGGAACGCGGCCACGAGCCAGTTGACGTGACGACCTGTGTCGTCGTCGTTCGAATGGCGCTTGAACAGCGGCATCCTCAGGATGCGCACGTGATCCTGGAGGTTCGTCTTGAAGGGCGAGCCCTGGATGGGCGTCCCGTCGGGCCGCACCTGCCGCCCCTCGATCTTCATCTTCTTCAGCACCTCGAGGGACGCGAGCCGCAGGAGCTCATAGGCCCTTTCCGGGTCCTTGCAGCTCACGGAGACGATGAGCTTGCCGAACGTGGGGTCCTTGTTCACGAGGACGTCCCCCGCCTCGAAGCCGCAGTCGAAGCGGACCTTCAGGTCGGTGAGGCCCTTCTCCTCGAGCGCCTCGCGGATCGCGTCGGTGTCGGGGAGCGCGATGCGATCGAAGATACCCGCGTTGGGCAAGAACAGCCCTTTGCCGCCGTCCCGCGAGTCCCTGAGATCGGGATTCCAGCTCTCCGCGTTGATGCGGAACTCGCGGCTACAGTGGGTCTGCACCACGTGGTCCTGCTCGAAATCGATGGGTTGCCCGTCCGCGATGCGCATCTGCCACGCGACGAGGTTCACGGGGACGCGGCTGCGCTTCCGCTTGATGGCGTAAGTCTCCTCGCTGACGGGGTGCTCCACCTGGATCCGCGTGTTCATCTCGAGGAAGTAGAACTTCCCTTCCTTGAACATCAGCTCCACCGTGCCCGCGCCCACGTAGCCCACGCGGTCCGCGATCTGCACAGCGAGCCCGCAGATGCGGTCTTCCAGGCCCGGATACCGCCGGAGCAGGGCCGGCGGCGCCTCTTCCTGGATCTTCTGGCTCGCGCGCTGCTCGCTGCAGTCGCGCATGCCGAAGTGCCGCGTGTTGCCGTAGCGATCCCGCAGCACCTGCACCTCCAGGTGGATCGTCTCCGGGATGTTCTGCTCGAACATCACCCCCGGCTGCCAGTTGTACGCCTTGATCTCGCCAAGGACCTTCTGGATGGCCTGCGGCACCTGCTCCACCGTCGGGATGACGGCCTGCCCGCGGCCGCCGCCGCCGTTGGCGGCCTTCAGGCGCCCCGGGAACGTGAAGCGCCCAGCCGCGTGCGCCTCCAGGACGGTCCGCTGGATCTCGCCCGGATCGTCGCTGTCGATGACGATGCCCGGCGTCACAGCGGTCGGGTCGAAATCCTGAGCCATCAGGCGGAATTTGCGCTTGTCGCCGGCGCTCTCCACCACGTCCTGCATCGGGCCGACGAAGACGATGTTCTTCTGGCGGAAGTGCCGGATGGCCGCGGCGTTCTCCGCGAGCGGGCCGTACCCGGGATAGAGCCCCGCGCGCGACAGCTCGTCCTGCCAGCCGTCGCCGAAGCGCCGCTCGAACTCGGCCCTCACCTTGTCCGCGATCTGGGTGAAGTTCGCGTAGCTCTCGCGGAAGCTCCCCTCGAGCCCCACCCCGAACCCGCCGCCCTCCCGCGCGATCCGCAGCTGCAGCGCGTTCGCGTCGTCCTGCAGGCTGTAGAGGACCACGGGGATCTTGCCGAGCGCGATCGCCTCCCGCGTGGCCCGCACCCCCATCTCCCCCTTGTCCGCCACGAGGATGTACCTGAGCTGGCCCGCGCTCACCGTCGTGGCGGGGTAGCTGTCCAGGCGATGAACGGCGGCGTACAGGAGATCCAGCACCTGCGCGTCCTCCCGCAGGAGATCGCCGGCCCGGGAGCGCAGGTGCTCCGCCGCCTGGTCGCGGAGCGAGGGCTCGTCCTGCTCCAGGATCAGGAACTTGAGGAAGCGCTCGTCGTCGAAATCACGGCGCTTCAGCGCCCGGAGCAGCCCGCCCTCCAGGTAGCGAGCGAACCCGTCCCGGTCCGCGGCCGAGATCGCCGCGCGCGTGTCCCTGATCCGCGCGAGCAAGCCCTCCGCCGCCGCGAGGAGCTCCTGCACCCGCTCCTCGTCGAGCAGCGCCCTGCGCAGCGCCGCTTCCAGGGGGCGCTGCCAGCCGAAGTGCGTCCTCCACACCTCGCCGTTCGCGATGAGGTACCGCAGCCCGAGGAGGCGGTGCGCGTCCTTGCCGCCGGCCAGCGTGCCCAGATCGAGCAGCACGAAGCCAGGGACACCCATCGCCGTGGTGAACGCCTCCATCGAGGACACATAGCCGCCTCGGGGCAACACCAACTTCCACGACGGGAGCGATTGAGCGTCGTTGCGAGCGGGTAGAGAGCTGGTGCGGACGGCGGTGGTCATCCTGGGCGGTTCTCCGGCGCGGCGAGCGACCAAGCAAGCGCAGAACCGCCAGAGGTGTCAAGCATGTCCACCGCGCCCGGCGGAGCGCGATCGACGTGGACGGGCGCCCCCCGCTCTACGGCGTCGGGCTCGCGTCCGGGGCCGGCGGAGGCTGGGGCGGCGGGGCCGCGTGCTCCTCTTCCTCGGCCGCCTCCTCGCCGGACTCGCCGGAGACGATCCGCTGGACGTCCTCGCACCGGCCGTCCGGGTACTTGGCCACATACTCCTTGGCCATCTGAGAGGCCTCTTCCTTGTGGCCGGCGACCACCTCGGAGCGGATGCGCTTGCAGAACGAGTCCTCCGCGAGGTTGCCCTCGGGCGACAGCGAGCGCGCCTGCTCGTAGTACTTCGCCGCCAGCGCCTGCTCGCCCATGCTCGCGTACATGTCGCCGAGCTTGTAGGCCGCGATCGGCGCGTTCGCGTCGCTCGGGAAGCCCTCGACCACGCGCGCGAACGCGCGCATCGCCGCGGCGCGATCGCCGCCCTTCCCGCGCAGCAGATCGCTGAGGTCCATCAGCTCCCTCGCCGTCTTCGCGGAGGCGATGGCGCCGTCGATGCCGCCGCTCTGCTGCTGCAGGCTCTGCAGCGCCTCGGCGACGTTGCCCGCGTTGTACCGCGCGCGCCAGTCCGGCGCGGCGGCGACCTGCGCGGCGGCAGGCGGCGGCTCGATCGGCGCCACCTCCGCGCTCGAGCGCGGGAGCGACGAGGCGCGGGCGCGCCGGGGCTCCGGCGGCGCCACGACCGCGATCCGCTGCCGGATCGGCACGCCCTCCTCGGCGTCGCCGCGCCCGAGCTCCCGCGAGCCGGCCGGCGACGTGAGCTTGACCGAGCCATCCGCGACATTGACGTCGATCGCGTCGACGTTGTGCTTCACGCGCAGCACGCTGCCCGCCGCCGCCGCGAGGCGGGCCTCGCCGGCGACGATCGCGAGCGCCGCCGTGCGCGTCCCGCTCACGGTGTCGAGCCACGCCTCGCCCTGCACGAGCCGCAGCGTCAGCGCGCCGCCGTCCGCCTGCTCGACCTCGACGGTCGTGCCCGCCGTCAGCGAGATCGTTCCGCCGCCCGGCAGCTGGAAGGTGCGCCCCTGCGAGCCCGCGGCGAACACGTCGACGAGCGACGGCGCGTCGTTGGCCGGCGCCACGGCGGTGGGCGCGGGCGCGGCGCGCTCGTCGCTCCAGATCGCCTTGCCGAGCCACAGGCCGCCGCCGAACGCCGCGAACGTCGCCGCCGCGAGCATCGCGGCCATGCCCGCGCGCCGCGGCGACGAGCGCTCGCGCGCCCCGAGGTCGTGCTCGATGCGGTCCCAGACGCGCGCGATCCGCTCCTCGGTCGCGTGGTCGCGGAGATCTGCCGGGGCGATCCGGGGTAGCCCTCGCCGGCTCATGATGAGGCCTCGCTGCTGGTTGAATCTACAAAGTGACCGTCGAGGAAGTGTTGCGCCCGCGAAATGCGCCGCTTGACGGTCGCGAGCGAGCAGTCCGTCATCTGCGCGACCGTCTCGAGATCGTGCCCCTCCACCGAGCGGAGGATCCACGCGATCCGGTCGTCGGCCGGCAGCGTCTGGAGCAGGGCGTAGATCTGCGCGATCTGCGCGCGCGCGTGGGGCGACGCGGCCGGGCTCGCCAGCGCGTCGAGATCGACCGGCTCGCTCGACTTGCCCATCCCGAGCACGCCGAGCAGCCGCGCGCGCCGCATCCGCGAGCGGACCTTGTGGACGATGATCGACCCGAGCCACGCGCGGAACGCGGCGGGATCGACGAGATCGTCGAGGCGCTCGTAGGCGCGGAGGAACGCGTCGTGAACGATGTCCTCCACGTCGCGCGCCGAGCCCTCGATGCGCGTCGCGAGGTGGATGGCGAAGGCGACGTGCCGCCGGTAGAGCTGCTCGAGCGCGCTCACGTCCCCGCGGGCGCCGAGCACCACGAGCTGCGCGTCCGGGAGCTCCGCGAGGCCTGCGCCGCGCTCGGCCGGCGCTGTCGCGGCGGAGGACCGTCTGTCCTGAGCGCGCGCTCCCCCGAACCGGCCATCGCCGCGGCCCCGCTCCTCCGGAGCGAACGCGGGCCCGGCGTCGCCCATGTCCTGCTGGGCCTCCGCGGCCGGGGCGGCCGGGACGACCGGTTCGACAAGGCGCAAGCGCCCTCGCTGAGGTCTCAGAGCCATGCGTTCGTACCAGGGGACATGACTGGAAATGTACAGCAGAAGGTGATCGCGATGCCCTCGTGGGAGGCGGGTCGCCGGCCCGGGCGGAGCGCCGAGCCCTCGGCTCCTGTCCAGAGCGGCATCAGGAGCAGCCCGAACTTCCCACACTTTTCTAGACGCCTGGTCGGGCCCGGGCGGCTCATCGAAAAAACTGTGAGCCGTTCTGGCTCCCCGCGGCGTCTGGGTGGTGGCCGCCGGATTTGCGTGCGGTTCACACGCCTGTTGGTTGTGAGGGTGGCCTGACCGCCCTCTTTTTCGGAGGATTCCATGAAGAAGCTCGTTCTTGCGCTCGTCGCCGTGTCGTCCCTCGTCGTCGCCTGCGGCGGCAGCGCCCCGGCCCCGACCGACCCGGGCGCGGCTCCGGCGGCTGACCCGGCGGCGGCCCCCGCGGCTGACCCGGCGGCGGCCCCCGCGGCTGACCCGGCGGCGGCCCCGGCCGACCCGGCGGCGGCCCCCGCGGCGCCCGCCGAGGCCCCCAAGCAGTGAGCTCTCTGCGCGGCACGTCGCTTCTTCGGTGAAGCGCGCACCGCGGAGCGCTTTGGGCGACGCCTCTCCGGAGGCGCCGCCCTCTTTCATTTTGTGCCGCTTGTGCCGCGCGCTCCCGCCACCCCACCCGCCGCGGCTCCAGCGCCGGCGCGCCTGTGCTTTGGCGCCATCCGCGGGCCGTCTCCATGTATGTTCCGTCCGCGCGCCTTCCCGTGGACGGCTCGGCGCGGCGCCGCTGCAGCCCGCGAGCCGGTCCCGCTCCCTCCGACAACCAGACCTCTCGTGTCCCCGGGGCTGATCGTATGGGTACCACAAGCCGGCTGAGCTCCCTGCTGCGGTCCGGGCGGCATCGCCCTGGCTTCCTCTCCTCGCGCGCCTTCGCCTGGTCCGCGCTCGTCGCCCTCGCGGGGGCCTCGCTCGGGGCGGGCTGCGGCCGCACCGAGACGTGGGAGTACGACAGCTCGTCCGGCGCCGAGCCCCCGGCGGCGTGCGGCGACGGCGCCTGCAACGGCGCGGAGGACTGCCAGAGCTGCGCCGCCGACTGCGGCCCCTGCCAGGGGTGCGGCGACGGCGCCTGCAACGGCGCAGAGGACTGCCAGAGCTGCGCCGCCGACTGCGGCCCCTGCCAGGGGTGCGGCGACGGCGCCTGCAACGGCGCAGAGGACTGCCAGAGCTGCGCCGCCGACTGCGGCCCGTGTCCGCGCTGCGGCGACGCCGCCTGCGATCCGGCGAGCGAGACGTGCTCGACGTGCCCGGACGACTGCGGCGTGTGTCCGAACTGCGGCGACGGCGTGTGCAGCGGCGCCGAGACGTGCGCGACGTGCGCGGGCGACTGCGGCGTCTGCCAGGGCTGCGGCGACGGCGTCTGCTCGCCGCGGGAGGACTGCCGCTCGTGCGCCCCCGACTGCGGCGTCTGCGAGGCCTGCGGCAACGGCGTGTGCAACACCGGGCTGGAGAGCTGCTTCTCTTGCCCGGACGACTGCGGCGCCTGCGCCACGTGCGGCGACGGCATCTGCTCGGGGACGGAGACGTGCGCGTCCTGCCGGCGCGACTGCGGCGTGTGCGCGGTGTGCTCGAACGGCGTCTGCGAGAGCTTCGAGAGCTGCGGCCTCTGTCCCCAGGACTGCGGCGCGTGCGAGCCCATGGACTGCCAGGAGGTGGTCACCTGCGCCGCCCGGTGCATCGACAGGGAGCGGATGCCGCCGGAGTTCAGCGTCGCGTGCGTCTCCAGCTGCGTCTCGCGGGGCTGCCCCAACGCTCAGTTTTTCGCCGATCAGGTCCTCGGGTGCGCCTTCAGGTCGCTCGCCGTCTGCAACGGCGACTTCGGCTGCATCCAGAGGCAGTGCGGCGTCGAGCTCTCGGCCTGCGTCAGATCCACCTGCTGATCTCTCCCCCGGGGCCGGCGCGGGCGTCCGCCCCTTTCGCCCTCGGACGCCCTCGCCTCACGCGTCGTCGAGCAGCTCCCTGGCCGTCAGCTCGCTGGCCGCCCGCCCGTGCTCGTACTCGAGCAGGCCGAGCGAGGCGTAGCGCGGCCGCATCCGCGCGGACAAGAGGCCGATCCGCTTCAGGTTCGGCACGATCCGCCGGAACATCGTCCGGCGGAAGAACCCCATCAGGTCGCTCTGGAGCATGAGCTCGTCCCACGCGCAGCGCGTCATGCGGTGGGCGTAGAACTCGTCGTAGAACTCGTGCGCCAGGAAGCGGTTGCGCAGGAGCACCGACAGCTCGAACGCCCAGTCCTCACGCTCCCTCCGCGCCCGCTCGTCGATGCCCTCGCGGTAGAACCTGCTCAGCGCGAGCACCCCGTAGTGGACGTGGCGCGCCTCGTCGGTGATCACCGACCGGAGGACGTCCTTGAGGAGCGGCTCGCTCGTCACCTGTCGAATCGAGCCGAACGCGCCGAGCGCCAGGCCCTCGATCATGATCTGCATGCCGAGGAACTTCATGTCCCACCGGCCGTCGCTCATGATCGCGTCGATGACGACATAGAGGTTGTCGTTGATCTCGTAGAGCTTCTCCAGCTTCTGCGTCAGGTACGCGTGGAACACCTCGACGTGGCGCCCCTCGTCGGCGACCTGCGTGCTCCCATAGAGCTTCGCGTCGAGCGACGGCACGCACTCCGTGATCTGCGACGCCGCGAACAAGGCGCCCTGCTCGCCGTGCAGGAACTGGCTCAGCATCCAGGAGAGCAGCCCGTGGCGCTGCGTCGCCCGCTCCCGCTCGGAGAGCCTGCCCCAGGCGGGCAGCTTGGACGGCGGCATCCAGCTGTCGGGCAAGAGCGGCATTGCCGGGTCGAGCCAGTCGACGCTCCGCGACCAGTCGAGGTCTGTCGCAGCGTTCCACTGGGACGTCTTGGCGAGGTGGTAGAGCCGCGCCATGTCGGGGTCGTCCCGCCCGTAACTCCAGTTAAAGCTGGCCTCGTATCCAACCGAGATATCGGTCGAGACCACGCCCTTGCCCCGCCGCTGGACGAAGCCGCGAAAGGCGGGCCCGAGCAGCGAGGCGAGCACACGGACGTTACCGCTGCTCGACGCGTCACGAAGGAGAGGGGCGGAATCGAGGAGGGTCTGGAGTGCTTGCTGGAGGCGCATGGACATGAGAGCTTTCCGGAGCGGCGAGGCGCGGACGCGAGGTCGAGCGACCCGCGGGCGGCCCTTATAATGGCACCTATCTTCGAGCGGCAATCGCCTCTCGCTCGTTTTTGCGTCGTCATATCGGCTCCGGGAGCTCCCGAGTCGGCCAGGGGGTCCACGCCGAGCGCGCGCCCGTCGCCCGCCTGACATCGCACGTCGCAGGGGCGCGGCCCGCGCGTCGCGCGCGTCGCTGAAGGCCCGACGCTGGCCGCGCGCCCTCCGCGTCAGAGCGCGCGGCACCGCAGCGTGGGCGCCGGCGAGGAGCAGTGCCCGGAGAGCTCGCCGATCAGCAGGAGCCCGGGCGGCCCCGCGGAGAGATCGAGTCCGCCGATCCCGCGGACCGCCGCCTCCGTCGCGCAGAGCCCTTGCACCGAGTCGACGGGCGCCCACGCCCCGACCCGGGCCAGGTCGCCGCCGATGATCTCCGGGAGGTTCGCCGAGCGCACGACGACCTGCCCGGCGTGCAGGCACAGGTTCGTGTGCACGCGCGTGTCCGGGCCGCTCCTCAGCGCGATCTCCTCGTGGAGCGAGGCGGCGATCTCGATCACGGCCGCGCGCTCGAGCAGCGACTCCCGCAGCTCGCTGGAGAGGAGGCGCACGGCGAGGATCTCGCTGCCGGTCACGGAGACGAGCGTGAGCCCGGCGTCCCGGAGGCGCTCCTCCGCGAGGTCGAGCACGAGGCCGAGCTCCTCGGCGAGCGCGTCGTCGAGATCGTCGGCGTCGGTGCGCACCCGGAGATCGAGGTAGATCGCGATCGCGTCGGTCTGGAGCTCCGGCACGCTGCTCCGCCCCGACGTCGGCTCGCCGACCGCCTCGCGGAGCGTGTAGAGGAAGCTCTTCACCGAAGGGTAGCGGTGCTCCGGCTGCTTCTCCATGCAGCGCAGCACCACCGCGTCGAGCGCGGGCGGCAGCGGGGTCCGCCGGCTCGGGCGCGGCGCGGGCTCCTCCAGGTGCTGCCGGAGCAGCTCGGTCGCGTCCGGCGAGTAGAACGGGAGCTTGCCCGTGAGGAGCCTGTGCAGAAGGACGCCGAGCGCATACACGTCCACGCGCGCGTCGAGGACGCCGCCGAGGATCTGCTCGGGCGCCATGATCGTGAGGGTGCCGGGCGCCCTCCCCGCCGTGGTGAAGCCGCTCGCCCCCTCGTCCGGCTCCATCAGCTTGGCGATCCCGAAATCGAGGAGCTTGACCGCCCGCGGGGCGCCCCGCGAGACGAAGATGTTGCTGCCCTTCACGTCGCGATGGATGATCCCGGCCGCGTGCGCCGCGTCGAGCGCCGAGCAGACCGGCTCGAGCAGCTCGAGCGCCTGCTCCGGCGACAGCCGCCCCTCCTGCCGGAGGAGCACGTCGAGCGTCACCCCGTCGAGGTGCTCCATCACATAAAAGGGCCGGCCGTCCGCGAGCTCGCCGGCGTCATGAATCTCGACGATCCCGGGGTGGTTGAGCAGCCGCACCACCTCGACCTCGCGCAGGAAGCGCTTCACCATCTTCGGCGACGCGGCGAGCGTCCCGTGGAGCACCTTCATCGCCACCCGCGCGCCGGTCCGGAGGTGAATCGCCTCGTACACGGCCCCACATCCGCCCCGGGCGATGGGCGACACAATGCCGTACTCACCCGCCCGCGAGCCGCACGGCAGCTCGCCTCGGGAAAAGGACCTCTCCTCCAGTGAAAATGCCCGCGTCTCGTTATCTCGTGTCGCCAAAGCATCCATCGTCATAACCCCCCCGATGCGACTAAGGGCTCACCCGAGCGATGATTTTCTCCGCGCCAGACGGCCGGGTTGGCGCTACACGTCGCTTCGCCAAGTGGTACAGTAAATCCATCGTTATCCTTACGGTAGCCTATTCCATCTGCTAGCAGAACGGGCGGGGAGGGGGACAGATGAAGAGGCGAATCCGAGCGCTGTGCGCACACACATTTCTGTTGGCTTCAGTGCCGTGCTGCGGTGGCAGCGACGGATTTCCCGCGGAGTGGGGGTCGGTCGACGAGGTCTCAAGTGCGCTCCTGAATCACAACGCGCTGAATCCGAACGCCCTCAACCCGAACGCGCTGAACCCGAACGCCCTCAACCCGAACGCCCTCAACCCGATTGCGCTCGCCCCGAACAGACTCGCCTTGAGCGCCCTCTCGGCGGCGGTCCGCGCCGCCATCACCCGCCCAGGAGAGCTCGGCGCGATGTCCCGGCAGCTCCTTCAATACATCGTCGGCTGCGCGCTGACCCCGTCGCAATCGTTCAGGTTCTCGTGGCGCGACGAGCTCGGCGAGCTGCGCGAGGAGGTCTACCCGGGGTACCTCGGGCTCGCTGCGAGCTGGGCCATCGCGCCGCTGAGCGAGTCCCGGGAGCAGTGGGTCTCGGCCTGCGTGGCGTCGCGCGCCAACCGGACCGGCGTCTCCGTGATGATCTCGTCGCGCGCCGCGCACCTCGCCCTCAGGCACCCGGACGCGAGCGAGGTCGAGTCGTATCCGATGGAGGAAGGCGCGTTCTGGGGCAATCTGTTCGCGACCCCCCCCCGCCTCTATGCCTGCTACAACGAATCGAACGCGGAGAGCTCTCGGGCCCTCAGCAGGGACTGCGCCGCGGGGCTCCCCGAGCCCGAAGGGGGCGTCCGGGAATGCCCGAACATTCACATCGTGGGCTCATGCGATCTCGCGTGTGACGCGCTCAGCGCAGCCGACGGCTATCGCCCGAGCTGCACCGACGATCGAGGCGAGTCGTGGCCCGCGGTGATTACGACGTTCCTGCCATGAGGCCCCCATGTTGCCCGATGCTCATCGAGGCGGAAGCGCGGCTCGCTCCGGGGCGCCCACCGCGCGGTGCAAGGAGTGCGGCAGGCGCGTCGCGCACGCGGATCCGGGGTGTCCGGAGCACGGCCCCGTGGCGCGGCAGGGCAGCCAAGAGCCCGTAGCGCCCGGCGGCGCGGACGAGCCCAGCAGCAGCTGGCTCAGCGCGACCGCTCTGCCCAGCATCGAAGGCTACCGGGGCGTCCGGCTCGCCGGCGCAGGCGGCTTCGGGGCCGTGTTCGCGGCCGAGCCCGAGGAGGGCGGCCCGACCGTGGCGATCAAGGTCGCGCGCGCCGACCGGGCGGACGCGAGCGCCCGCCTCGTCAAGGAGATGCGGGCCCTCTACGACGTCGGGCCGCCCCACGTGCCCGCCGTCTACGGGTGTGGCCAGCTCGCCTCGGGCGCGCCGTACTTCGTCATGGAGTACCTCGACGGCCCCACGCTCGCCGACCGCCTCGTGGCGCGCGGGGTCGCCGGGCCGATGCCGGCGCGCGAGGCGTGCGCCCTCGCGCGCGCCGCGCTCCGGGCCCTCGAGGCGATCCACGCGCGCGGCTACGTGCACCGCGACGTCAAGCCGGAGAACATCTTCGTCTCCGGCGCGCCGCTCGTCGCGCGCGCCGGGGACAGCGGGCACCGCGCCACCATCATCGATCTCGGCCTCGCCGCGGGGCACCACGAGCCGTCGCACCGCATCACCGCCGAGAGCGACGCGCCCGGCACCGCCGAGTACATGGCCCCCGAGCAGTGCGACGGCCGCGGCGACGTCGACGCGCGCGCGGACGTGTACGCCCTCGGCGTCGTGCTGTTCGAGCTGCTCACCGGCAAGCCGCCGTTCTGGGGACCTCCCGCCCTGGTGCGGCAGGACCACATGAGCCGCCGCCCCCCGCGGCCCTCCCAGATCGCGCCGATCTCGCGCTCGCTCGAGGAGATCGTGCTCCGGTGCCTCGCGAAGGACAGAGGCCAGCGCTTCGCGAGCGCCGCGGCGCTCGGCGCCGCCCTGGAGAGCTTCGAGCGCGGCCAGGAACGCCGCCCCTCGCGCCTCCGGCGTCCCACCACGGAGCCGCCGCCGCCGAGCGCCCGCAGCGTCGAGCGGCGCGCCGTCGCGCTCCTCTTCTTCGAGGCCGAGCTCGACGTCGTGGCCCTCCAGCGCAGGCTCAGCGCCCTGGGCGGGGAGCTCGCCCACGCCGCGGGCGGCCGCTTCGTCGCCGTCTTCGATCACGCGGACGGCGCGAGCCCGCTGCGCCGCGCGGCGCACGCCGGCCGCGAGCTCGAGCAGCAGCGCGTCCTCTCCCGCGGGCTGCTCGACCTCGCGACCGTGTCCGTCCAGCCGCGGCCCGACGGCACGCGGCGGTTCCTGAGCCCGCTCTTCCACCGGGAGGACCGGTTCGCGGCGGGCGGCCCCGCAGGCCTCACCCTGTCGCCGGCGGCCGCGGCGGCGCTCGGCGACGACGCCTCGCAGGCCCCGGGCGACGGCCTCCCCCCGCAAGGACCGGCCTCCGTCCGGCCCGGGCTGGCGGCCGCCCAGCCCGACGCCGACACCGCGTTCGACTCGAGCTCCCAGCCGCTCTTCGGCCGGAGCGATGTCCTCGACGCGCTGGTCGCGGGCGCGCGCGACGCCGTGGCGACCGCGACGCCCACCATCGCCAGCGTCATCGGCGTGGCCGGCCACGGCAAGAGCCGCCTCGCCGGCGCGCTCGCGCAGCGGCTGCGCGCGATCGAGGGGCGCGCCGAGGTGATCGAGCTCCGGACCGGCGAGCCGGTCGCCGGCGGGGCCGATCGCGTCGTCCGGGAGATCCTTCAGCGGGCGCTCGCGCTGCCGTCGTCCCCTCCGGCGGACGGCGGCAGCGCGCTCCTGCGGCGCCGCCTCGCGGGCGCGCAGCAGGGGCAGCTCGGGGCCGCGGTGGCGCTCGCGCTCGGCTGGATCAGCGACGACGCGCTCGCCGAGGAGCGCTACCCGGAGCTCCGCGCGCTCTCCGCGGCGCCCGGCGCGCTCCGCGCCGCGCTCTCCGTGGCCGCCGGCGAGGCCCTCCGCCGGCGATCGCGCCGGACGCCGCTCTTCGTGGTGCTCGACGACGCGCACGTGGCCGACGACGCGGCGCTCGCCGCGCTCGAGTACGCGGCGCTCGCCGAGGCGCAGGCGCCGCTCTTCATCTGCGCGTTCGGGCGGCCGAGCTTCGAGAGCGCGCGCCCCTCCTTCGGCGAGCGCGCCGCGCGCCGCGAGACCTACCGCCTCGAGGCGCTCGATCGCGAGAGCGCGATCGCCCTGTGCCGGCGGCTGCTCCTGCCCGCGGAGGACGTGCCTGAGCCCGCGGTCGCGCACCTCGTCGAGCGCGCGCAGGGCGTCCCGCTCCTGCTCATCGAGCTCGTGCGCGGCCTCAAGCGCGGGGGCATCGTGCGCCGGCACCCGCGCGGCGACGCGTGGTACCTCGCCACCGACGAGCTCGATCGGCTCCCCGACATGCCGCTCCTCGACTGGCTGGCCCTCGGCGAGATCGACGCGCTCCCGCCCGCGCTCCAGGCGCACGCGCGGCTCATCGCGCTGCTCGGCCCCGACGTCGCGGTCGCGGAGGTGGCCGGCGTGCTCCACCGGCTCGACGAGCACGGCGAGGCCGACGATCTCCCGCTCGACGCCGCGGTCGCCGTGAAGCGGCTGATCGCCGCGGGCCTCCTCGTCCAGGACCGGCGCGGCCGCATCGGCTTCCGACACGCGCTGGTCCGCGAGGCGGTGGCCCGCGGCGCGCCCGAGCCGCTCCGCCGGCGCGTCCACCTCGCGGCGTTCAAGCTGCACCGCGACGCCGCGGGCGACGAGGCCGGCGAGCGCGACGCGCCGCACCTCAAGAACGAGCGCCTCATCCCGTTCGCGTACCACGCCGCCCAGGCGGGCCTCGGCGAGATCGCCGAGATCGCCTACCTCACCCTGGCGGAGCGCGCGCGCGCCCGGCACGCCTACCTCGACGCGGAGACGCTCTACAGCCGCGCCCTGGAGCAGCCGATCGAGCCGACGGCCCCGGGCGGAGGCCCGCCCAGCCGCCGCGCGCCGGGCGAGGTGCGCCCCGATCGCGCGGCCGCGCACCGGGGCCGCGGCCTCATGCGCTACCGCCTCGGCCGCTACCACGACGCGCTCGCCGACTTCGCCAGCGCGCGGGCCATCGCGCGGGCGCGCGGCGACGTCCCGGCGCAGATCGACATCCTGCTCGACGAGGCCACGGCGCTCGACTGGATGGACGAGTTCAAGAGCTCCGAGGAGCGCGTCGAGGAGGCGGGCGTGCTCGCCGAAGAGATCACGCTGTCGCCGGCGCTCACCGCGCGCCTCGCGCTCGGCGCCGGGCGCACGCTCCACCGCTTCAGCCAGGAGGAAGAGGCGGCCGCCGCGCTCGAGCGCGCGGCGGCGTCGGCCGCCTCGCTCGGCGACGAAGGGTACGAGACGCTCGTCATCTCGCTGCTCATGCTCGGCTTCGTCCTCCAGGGGCTCGGCCGGCTCGACGACGCCGAGGACGCGCTCGGCCGGGCGATCGCGCTCTGCGAGGCGCACCACGACACGCTCCACCTCTGCTCCGTGACGAACAACCGCGCGCTCCTCTGGGCGTGCCGCGGCGACAAGGCCCGGATGATCGCCGACCTCGAGCGGGTGCTCGCGCTCGCGCGCGACCTCGGCCAGAGCGGGCTGGAGCGGATCGGCGAGTACAACCTCGGCGAGTACCTCTACCTGATGGACGACCTCGCGGCGGCGAGGCCGCACATCGATCGCGCGCTCGACATCGAGCGGCACCGGTTCTGCGGGACGTGCCGGCCGGTCGCGCTGCTCCTCAAGACCCGGTTCCTCTTCTATTGCGGCGAGCAGGCCGAGGCGCGCGCGCTGTTCCAGCAGATGCGCGAGATGCAGGAGCGAGCCCGCGAGGACGGCCAGGCCGACGCGCTGATGGTCCCCTCGGAGGAGGTGCTCTGCGCCATGATCGATCTGGCCACGCAGGACAGGGGCGCCGCGGACGACGCCGCGTGGGACGCCCTCGTGGACCGCTCGGCGCAGAGCTCCGTGGGCCAGGAGCACATCGAGGTCCTCGAGATCCGCGCGGTGACCGCGCTGCGGCGCGGCCGGCTCGCCGCCGCGCGCGGCGCGCTCTCGGCCGCGCTCGAGGCCGCGGAGCGCATCCCGAACGTGATGGGCGACCGGCTGCGCCGCCACGCCGCCGCCCTCGCCGAGCGCGAAGCGGCGGAGGCCGCCCTGGATCAGCCGACGCAGCTGGCGTAGGCAAGCCGCCCCGGCGCCGCCGCCCCGTGACGTGTCACCCGGCGGCAGCGAGCGCGAGGGTCCTCGCGTTGTCGGGCACGCACGTCAAGAACCGCTCCCGAAAGGCCGCGTCGCTGATCTTCGCCGCGCGCTCGAGCAGGTGCTGGCG
This sequence comes from Sorangium sp. So ce693, assembly GCF_051521375.1. Taxonomy (NCBI): domain Bacteria; kingdom Pseudomonadati; phylum Myxococcota; order Polyangiales; family Polyangiaceae; genus Sorangium; species Sorangium sp. So ce693. The sequence continues at coordinate 12,598,268 of NZ_CP150347.1, read as the reverse complement.
CGCGACGGCGAGCGCCTCGGCCGCCTCGCTCGCGGCGCCCGCGGCCGCGAGCGCCTCGGCGTAGGCGAGCCGCACCAGCGACTCGCCCTCCTCGAGCGAGCCCGCCTCCTCGAGCTGCACGAACGCCTCGCGCGCTGCCGGCAGCGCCTCCTCCGGGCGGCCCTGCGCGAGCAGCGCGCGCGAGAGCACCGCCACGGCGGCGGCGCGGAGCGGCGGCGCCACCGCCAGCGCCTCGACCGCGGCGCGCGCCTCGCGCTCGGCGGCCACGGGATCGCCCGACAGGAGCATGATCTTCGCCATGTACGTCAGCGTCACGCCCTCCATGCGCCGGTCGCCCTGCTGCTGGAACGCCGCGGCGGCGCGCTGCTCGAGGAGCTTCGCCTCCTCGAGCTGCCCCAGGTGGGCGATGACGTAGCCGAGGTTCTGGCTCGCGGCCGTCTCCAGATCGTCGAGGCCCATGCGCTGCGCCGCGGCGAGCGCCGTCCGGAGCGCCGACTCGGCCACCTCGAAATCGCCGAGCTCGCCGTACAAGAAACCCAGGTTCGAGCGTATCGTGCAGGCGTTCCGGCGGTCGCCGGCCTGCTCGAACGCCGCGAGCGCCGCCGTGAACCCGCTCAGCGCGGCCCCGATGTCGCCCCTCGTGTTCGCCCGGACCGCGCGCGCCTGCTGGTAGAGCCCCGCCGCCTGCGGCTCGAGCCCGGCGGGCTCGCTCGCGACCACCTCGAGCATCTGGATCAGCGCGTCGGCCGCCGCGTAGCGGCCGCCGAAGCTCAGGAACGTCGCGGCGTCGCACAGGCACATGATCCGCGCGCTGATCGCGCCCGCCGCCTCGGCCGCCCGCGTCGCCCACGCCTCGACGCGATCGAAGTGACCGAGCTTCCCCTCGGCGATGATCACCTGCCCGATGGCGCGGAACCACGGCGAGCTGCCGGTCCGGACGAGGCTCGCCGCCTCGGTGCCGCGCTGCACGGCGAGCACGGCCTCTCCCTGCCACAGCCCGATCTCGGCCTCCACGAGCCGCAGCCGCCCGAGCTCCTCGTCGGCCGCCCCGCACTGGACGCCCATCTCGGCGCGCGCGAGCGCGCTCGCCAGATCGTTCGCCTCGAGCGCCTGCTCCGCGGCCCTCCGGTACCACCGCACCGCGCGCCCCGGCTCGCCGCCGCGCCGGAAGTGCTCCGCGAGCGCCATCGCGTCGGTGTGCCCGCTGCGCTCGAGCCACTCGCCGGCCAGCTTGTGGCCGAGGGCGCGGTCCGGCTCCGTGAGCATCGCGTACGCGGCCTCGCGCACGATCGCGTGGCGGAACACGTAGTCCGTCGGGATGAGCCACCCCGGCGTCGAGACCGGGGCGATGAGCTCCCGCGCCGCGAGCGCGTCGAGCCACGTCTCGGTCTCCTTCACCCGCGTCGCGCCGCCGAGCAGCGCCGCCACCGCGAGCTTCGAGAAGCGGTCGCCGAAGATGCTCGCCGCCCGCAGCACGCGCTTCGCCTCGTGGCCCTCGGCGTCGAGCCGCGCCTCGACCGTGCCCAGCACCGAGTCGGGCAGCACGTCCCCCTTGCCCGTCGCGACCGCGCGGATGAGCTCCTCCAGGTAGAACGGGTTGCCGTCGGCCCGGTCCACGACCCGGGCCACCGTCTCGGCGGGCGTCTCCTCGCCGAGCGCGCTCCGCACCATGCGCTCGCTCGCCTTGGCGGGCAGCGGCCCGAGCTTGATCGTCTGCACCTCCCGGTCGGTCCACAGCCCGGGGAACTGCTTGCTCACCTCGGGCCGGGCCAGCGCGAGCAGCATGAGCGGCAGGTCCCGGAGGTTCCGGAGCGTCTGATCGATGAGGCGCACGGTCGCCGGATCGCCGAAGTGCAGATCCTCGAGCACGACAAGCACCGGCTGCGCCGCGCACTCGGCCGCGAGCCAGTCCTCCCACGCCGCGCGCGTCGCGTCGGCCATGAGCATCGCGTTGTCGCGCGCCGCGCGCAGCCCGCTCGTCTCGCCGTCGGGGAACGGCGTCCGCGAGAGCTCGCCAAGGAAGGCCGAGATCCGGCTCAGCGCCTCGCCGCTCAGGTGGCGCCCCAGCCGTCGCGTCAGCTTGCGCCGCCGGGCCTCCACCGGCTCGCCCTCGCGCATCCCCGCCGCCTTCTGGATCGCGTCGGCGATGAGGCCGAACGGAGACCCCGCGGCCATCGACTCGGCCCGCCCGGAGAGGATCTCCACCGACCCGAACTGGCGCCGCACCCGGGTGAGGAACTCCAGGCGGAGCCGCGACTTCCCGGACCCCGCCGCGCCGATGACGAGCACCGCGCTCGCCAGCGACTCGCTCACGCACCCGGAGAACACGCCCTCCAGCATGGACAGCTCGCGGATGCGGCCGACCCAGACGCTCGGCTTGCCGAGCAGGACGGGGACGCTCTCGTCGGCCGCCGTCTCGGTCGCGAGGAACGGCCCGTTCTCGTCGCTCTCCACCTTGAGGCGGCCGCCGACGACGCTGGCGGTCACGTCGTCGAGCCGGACCGCCCCGGCGTGCGCGGCCCGCAGGGCGCGCACCCCCCGGTCGATGACGTCGCCCTCGATGAGCTTCGCCGACGACACCCCGCGCCCCGTGGCGACGGCGAGCGGGATGCCGGGGAACCGCGCGCGCAGCGCGAGCGCGCACCGCGCCGCCCGCTCGGCCCGGTCCACGGCGCTCCCGGCGCCGGCGAGGATCGCGATGAGCGAACCTCGCGAGATCTCCGTGATGTGCGCGCCGTAGGGCTCCACCGCGGCCCGCACCTCGGAGCGCGGCACCGCGGAGCCCGGCCCCTCGCTCGAGAGCTCCTGCAGCACGCTCGAGACGTCCAAGGCGCTCGGCACGCCGCCGGCCGCCGCGACGCTCATCTGCACGTCGTCCGGCTCGCCGGCGAGCACGAGGGACACGAGCCGCTGCTCGCTGCGCGTGAGGAACCCGTCGACCCGCGCCGAGCGCATGGTCGCGTCGCGCGGCGAGGCGAGCGTGGCGGGCCGCGGCGTCGCCCAGGCGTCGAGCGCCTCCGCGATCTGCGCGAGCTCGACCCCGACGTCGCCGCAGTCGCGCGGCCGGTCCTCGGGGTTCTTCGCCATCATCCGGTCCATGAGGCGCTCCAGCGGCTCCGGGACGTCCGCGCGGACGTCGCGCAGCCGGGGCGTCTGCTGGAACAGGAGCTTGGCGAGCGCCGCCATGACGTGCGCCCCCTCGAAGGCCGGGCGTCCCGCGACGCACTCGTAGAAGACGCACGCGAGCGAGAACACGTCCGCCCGCGCGTCGAGGGCGCCCCCGCCCTCGATCTGCTCGGGCGCGATGTACCCCGGGGTTCCGAGGATCCCGCCCGTGTAGGTGAGCCGCCGCGACTCCCCGTCGGGGCGCGCGATCCCGAAGTCGACGAGCCTGAGCTGGCCGACATCGCCGGCGACGAGGAAGATGTTGCTCGGCTTGACGTCGCGGTGGATGATCCCGCGCGAGTGCGCGAAGGCGAGCGCGTCCGCCGTCCTGCGCAGCACCGCGAGGCTCTCTCCGAGCGCGAGCTGCCGGCGCGCGAGGCACGCCGCCAGGTCCTCCCCCTCCAGCCACTCCATGGCGAGGTAGTGGTCCCCGGCGGTGGTTCGCCCGTGCGCGACGTACCGCACGATCCCGGGGTGGCTCAGCTCGGCGAGGATCTGCGCCTCGCGCTCGAACCGCTCGACGTCGAACGCCTCGCGGCTGTGGAGGACCTTGAGGGCGACCGGGCGGGCGTCGAGGCGGTCGTGCGCGCGATAGACCGTCCCCATCCCCCCGGCCGCGACCTGCTGCTCGACGACGAAGCGGCTCGCGAGGACTGCGCCGGAATCCACGCGGCTCGATGCTACTCGAGGAAGACGGACACTGAAGCCTTGTAGCGGTCGGTGCCGCGCGGAAAGACGTGGGCGCCGCACGGCAGCTTGAGCGGCTCGCGGTCGTGGCAGTCCGAGAAGCTGCCGTCCTGCTTCGGCCCATCGCACACGTCCTCACATTCGCCCACGACATCGATCGGGCAGTTGTCGAGCGAGGGCCCGCAGACGCGCGGGATCGACCTCTTGCCCGGCGCGAGGCAGGCGAAGAGGCTCTGCGGCTTGTGGAAGACGTTGCCGAAGTAGGTCGCCTCCGGGGTGTCGTACCTCGCCCGCTCCCACTTCGTGGACGAGAGCGCCGGGTTCTTTCCGCGGAGCGAGATCATGACGTGCTCGCCCCGGTAGTTCACGCGCGCCAGCAGGCACGCGGAGACCCACTCCTGGCAGTTTTCATCACACGAGCCGCGCTTCTTGCCCCACTCGGGCGCGAGCCCGAGATCCCCGTCAAAGCTGTAGGACACCCCATCGACCTTGACCTCGATGCTGTCCTCCTCGGGGAGAGCGCAGCTCACAATGAAGCTGAGGAGCTCCCTCGACACGGGATCACGGAGCGCGCCTCTCGTCAGCGAGTTGGCGGTCAGCGCGTTGGCCGTCAGCGCGTTGGCCGTCAGCGCGTTGGCCGTCAGCGCGTTGGCCGTCAACGCGTTGGCCGTCAGCGCGTTGTGAATCGTGACCTCCTGCTCGGCCTCCGCCACCGCCTCGTCATCCCCTTCGAGCTCGGCAGACGCCACGCAGGCAGCCTGCGAGAACGACACAGCCACGCAAGCGAGGAGAGCGAACTGGCGTGCAGATTCCATAGTACCAATCAGATCTACACCACTCCATCTATCAAGTTCAAATATTTTATGGAGATTTTGCTGGACATCTTTCTGCACACCGCCTCCACACCACCACGACACGCGTCACGTAGTCAGGTGCCGGGAGTGGGATAACGCAGAGCGCAGCACTCGGGCGCACCCCGCGTCGGGGAGGAAGGGAAACAGCGCGTGGGTGGGAGATTTACGCCAGCTTCCTGGCCAGCAGCGTATTGACCAGGTCCGGGTTCGCCTTGCCGCCGGAGGCCTTCATGACCTGACCGACGAAGAACCCGATCAGCTTCGAATTCCCCGCGCGGAAGCGGGAAACCTCGCCTGGATGACCGGCGATGATCTGGTCGACGATCCGCTCCAGGGCGCCTTCGTCGGCGACCTGCCGGAGCCCTCTCTGCGCGACGATCGCCCTCGGGCTACCGCCTTGCTGCATTATCTCAGCGAGGACATCTTTCGCGATCTTCCCGGAAATCGTCCCGTCATCGATCAGCGCCAGGAGCTCGCCGAGCTGCGCCCCCGAGACGGGGAGGTCGCCTGTCTTCCTGTCCTTCAGCTCACGGGCCAGCGAGTGGATGACCCAGTTGGCGGCGCCCCGGGGGTTGTCGTGCGCGGCGACCGTCTCCTCGAAGAGCCGGAGGAGGCCGTCGTCGTCGGCCAGGACCACCGCGTCGTCGCCCGGTATCCCACGTGTTTCGATGAGGTGTCTGGCCTTCTCGGCCCGCGCCGGGTCGAGCCGCGCGAGGCGCTCCTCGAAGGGCGCGCGCTCGCGCCGAGGCTCCGGCGGCGGCGCCTTGGCGGCCGGGCCCGCGGGCGCGGGCTCGGCGGCCCGAGCGGGCCTCTCGGCCGAGAGCCTCGACCATGAGTCCTTGAGCGCCACCGTGCGGTTGAAGACGGGCGCGCCGGGCGCGGAATCGACGGGATCCACGAAGAAGAACCCCTGGCGCTCGAACTGGACATGGCTCCCCTTCTCGACCGTGGACAGGCTCGGTTCCACCTGACACCCGCTCAGGACAACCAGCGAACCAGGATTCAAGTTCTCCATAAAATCCTTTCCCTCCTCGACCGCGTCGGGCCGCTCGACCGTGAAGAGCCGGTCGTAGAGCCGGACCTCGGCGGGGAGCGCGTGGGCGGCCGAGACCCAGTGCAAGGTTCCCTTCGGCTTGCGCCCGTCGGGCGCCTCACCGCTCTTCGTGGGGCGATCGTACGTGCACCGGAGCTCGACGACCTCTCCTGTAGCCTCGTCTCTCACCACCTCGCGGCAGGTGATGAACCCGGCGTAGCGGAGCCGCACCTGCTGCCCGGGCGCGAGCCGGAACCACTTCTTGGGGGGGTCCTCGAGGAAGTCGTCGCGCTCGATGTAGAGCACCCGGGACAGGGGGACCTTGCGGGAGCCTTCCCTCGGCACGTCCTCGGGCCAGTAGGGCGCGTCGATCTCCTCGACCTGCCCCTCGGGGTAGTTCTCGAGGACGACCCGGAGGGGGCGCAGCACCGCCATGACGCGCGGGGCGCGGAGGTTCAGGTCGTCTCGGACGCACGACTCGAACTTGGCGATGTCCACCATGCTGTTCGTCTTGGCGACGCCGATCTCCTCGCAGAACGAGCGGATGGCCTCGGGCGTCACCCCGCGGCGCCGGAGGCCGGCGATGGTGGGCATGCGCGGGTCGTCCCAGCCCGTCACGAGCCCGCCCTTCACGAGCGCGAGCAGCTTTCGCTTGCTCATCACCGTGTAGCTCAGGTTGAGCCGAGCGAACTCGTACTGGCGAGGGCGGGACGGGACGTCGAGGTGCTCGACGATCCAGTCGTACAGCTCCCGGTTGTTCTCGAACTCCAGCGTGCAGATCGAGTGGGTGATCCCCTCGATCGCGTCGGAGAGGCTGTGAGCGAAGTCGTAGAGCGGGTAGACGCACCACGCGTCGCCCGTCCGGTAGTGGCGCGCGCGCTTGATGCGGTAGATCGGCGGATCGCGCATCTTCATGTTGGGAGCGGCCATGTCGATCTTGGCCCTGAGCACGTGCGCGCCCTCCGGGAACTCCCCTGCTCTCATCCGGGCGAAGAGATCCAGGCTCTCCGCGACGGACCTGTTCCTGTAGGGGCTCTCCCGACCGGGCTCCGTGACGGTGCCGCGGAGCTCGCGGGTCTCTGCCTCGCTCAGGCTGCACACGTAGGCTCTGCCCTTCTGGATGAGCTCCACCGCGAAGGCGTAAAGCCGCTCGAAGTAGTCCGACGCGAAGAAGAGCTTGTCGCCCCAGTCGCCGCCGAGCCAGCGCACGTCCCGCAGGATCGACTCCACGTACTCCATGTCCTCGGCGGCCGGGTTCGTGTCGTCGAAGCGCATGTGGCATGCGCCCCCGAAGTCTGCCGCCAGCCCGAAATTCAGCAGGATCGACTTCGCATGTCCGATGTGCAGGTAGCCGTTCGGCTCGGGCGGGAACCGGGTCACGACCCGCGTGTGCCTGCCGGCGGCGAGGTCCTCGGCGATGATGTTTCGGATGAAGTTGGACGCGGCGACGCTGCTGTCAGCGTCGCTCGCTCTGGGGCTCTGCGTTGTCACAGCTCTTTTCACCTCGGCTCGGGCGGCGCCGCCCGCGCCGAGCCTACTCAAACGGCACCCGCCGGGCCACCGCGGAGACGGCGCCCGCCCGGCGCGCCGGCGCCGCGCTCCCGCGAGGACGGGCGCCTCGCGAAGCGCGGGGGAAGACGCGGCGGAGGGGGACGGCGGAGGCCTCCCCTTGAATTCTTCGGAAAATTCACAGGGAAACGGGGAGATACGCCGCGCGGGCGAGGGCGGCGGGGGGCGCCGCGGCGGACAGACGCGGGCGTGCGCGACGGACGGCGCACGCCCGCGCGGGCGCTCAGAACTGGGCGGCCTCGGTGGACTCGTGGAGGGCCAGCGTGGACGCAGCGCCGCCCGAGATCACCTGGGCGACCTCGTCGAAGTAGCCCGTCCCGACCTCGCGCTGGTGGCGGGTCGCGCTGTAGCCGAACTGCTCGCCGGCGAACTCGGCCTGCTGCAGCTCGGAGTACGCCGCCATCCCGCGGCGCTGGTACTGGCGGGCGAGCTCGAACATGCTGTGATTCAGCGAGTGGAACCCGGCGAGGGTCACGAACTGGAACTTGTACCCCATCGCGCCGAGCTCGCGCTGGAACCGCGCGATCGTCGCGTCGTCGAGGTGCTTCTTCCAGTTGAACGAAGGCGAGCAGTTGTAGGCGAGCAGCTTGCCCGGGAACTGCTTGTGGATCCCCTCCGCGAAGCGCTTCGCCTGATCGAGGTCCGGCGTCGAGGTCTCGCACCAGACGAGGTCCGCGTAGGGCGCGTACGCGAGCCCGCGCGCGATGGCCGCCTCGAGGCCGCCCTTCAGCACGAAGAAGCCCTCCGGCGTGCGCTCCCCCGTGACGAACGGCTTGTCGCGCGGGTCGACGTCGGACGTGATCAGCTTGGCGCTGTCGGCGTCCGTGCGGGCCACGAGGACGGTCGGCACGCCCATGACGTCGCTGGCGAGCCGGGCCGCGATCAGGGTGCGGATGAACTGGCTGGTCGGGACGAGGACCTTGCCGCCCATGTGCCCGCACTTCTTCTCGGAGGCGAGCTGGTCCTCGAAGTGAACGCCCGAGGCGCCCGCCTCGATCATCGCCTTCATCAGCTCGAACGCGTTGAGCGGCCCGCCGAAGCCCGCCTCCGCGTCGGCCATGATGGGCGCGAGCCAGTAGCGCCCCGCCTTGCCCTCGGCGTTCTCGATCTGGTCGGCGCGGAGGAGCGCCTGGTTGATGCGGCGCACGAGCGTCGGGACGCTGTTCGCCGGGTACAGGCTCTGGTCGGGGTACATCGTCCCGGCCTCGTTGTTGTCGGCCGCCACCTGCCACCCGCTCAGGTAGATGGCCTTGAGCCCGGCCCGGACCTGCTGCATCGCCTGGTTGCCGGTGAGGGCGCCGAGCGCCGCAACGTAGGGCTCGGAGTGCATCAGGTTCCAGAGCCGCTTGGCGCCGAGGGTCGCGAGCGTGTAGTCGATACGGACGGTGCCGCGGAGGCGCGCGACGTCCGCCTCGGAGTACGGGCGGACGATGCCGCTCCACCTGCCCGGGACGGTGTCGCTCGGCGGCGCGTGCAGCGAGTCGGCGGAGATCGGCGTGTTCAGCGGGAAAGCAGCGGACATGACTGGGCTCCTAATGCGTTGGGGTTGGGGGCGGCAGCGGCCGCTGTGTCGACGTCAAACGAAGCGCGCCGGGCGTCACGAGCGCTGCTCTCCGGCGCTGGAGATCAAGAGCTCGTAAGCAGGCAGCGTCAGGAACTCCTCGAAGGTCTCTCCGATCGACAGCCGCTCGAAGAGCGCGCGCGCCTCGGCGAAGCGGCCGCCGTCGAAGCGCGCCGGGCCGAGCGCGCCGCGGAGGGCGGCCATCTCGCTGTCCACCGCCGCGCGGAAGCGCTCCACGGTGAGCGGCTGGCCATCGTCGAGCGTCGCCCTGTGGCGGATCCATTGCCAGACCTGGGTGCGGGAGATCTCCGCGGTGGCCGCGTCCTCCATCAGGTTGTAGAGCGGGACGCAGCCGAGGCCGCTGATCCACGCCTCGAGGTACTGGACGCCGACCCGGATGTTATGGCGCAGGCCCGCCTCGGTGCGCGCGCCCGCCGGGACGCGCAGCAGGTCGGCCGCCGAGACGCGGACGTCCTCGCGCTTCCGCTCGATCTGGTTCGCAGCGGGCATGTGCGCGTCGAACACCTCGCGCGCGAGCGGCACGAGCCCCGGGTGCGCGACCCAGGTGCCGTCGTGTCCGTCCTTCACCTCGCGCAGCTTGTCCGCGCGCACCTTGTCGAGCGCCGCGCGGTTCGCCTCCGGGTCGCTCTTGATCGGGATCTGCGCCGCCATGCCGCCCATCGCGTGCACGCCCCGGCGGTGGCAGGTCTTCACGAGCAGCTGCGTGTACGAGCGCAGGAAGTGCTGCTCCATCGTCACCTGCGAGCGATCCGGCATCACGCAGGCCGGGTCGTTCCGGAGCTTCTTGATGAAGCTGAAGATGTAATCCCAGCGACCGCAGTTGAGGCCGGCCGAGTGCTGCCGGAGCTCGTGGAGGATCTCGTCCATCTCGAACGCCGCGGGCAGCGTCTCGATGAGGACCGTGGCCTTGATCGTGCCGACGGGCAGGCCCAGCGCCTCTTGCGCGAACACGAAGACGTCGTTCCAGAGGCGCGCCTCCAGGTGACTCTCCATCTTCGGCAGATAGAAGTAAGGCCCGGTCCCGCGGCGGACGAGCTCACGCGCATTGTGGAAGAAATAGAGTCCGAAATCGAAGAGCCCGCCTGGCAGCGGCTTGCCGTCGAGCTCGACGTGCTTCTCGGGGAGGTGCCAGCCGCGCGGGCGCACGAGCAGGGTCGCCAGCCTGTCTCCGAGGGCGTAACGCTTCCCGGTCGCCGGGTCCTCGTGGCGGAGCTCGCGCCGCACCGCGAGCCTCAACGCCGCTTGCCCCTCGATGAGGTTCTTCCACGTGGGCGACGTGGCGTCCTCGAAATCGGCCATGAACACGCTCGCGCCCGAGTTCAGCGCGTTGATGATCATCTTGGGATCGACCGGACCCGTGATCTCCACGCGCCGGTCGAGGAGGTCCTCGGGCAGCGGCGCAACGGTCCAGTCGCCGTCGCGCACATCCCGCGTCTCGGGGAGAAAATCGAACCGCTCGCCCGCGTCCAGCCGCTTTTGCACGGCGCGCCGCCGGGCGAGCAGGGCCGGTACCCGGTCAGCGAACTTGCGCCCAAGACCGGAAAGGAAACGGAGGGCCTCTGGCGTGAGGACGGACTCGTCGCCCCCGACCCGAGGAGCGAGCAAGCGGACGCTTGCGGTCTCATGATTCTGGCTCATCCATATCTCCTGCAACGCTGCGCGTCGTTACAAGCAACCTATGTTTGTCGACGAGGTTTCAGCGTCAACTTCGCTCTGAAATGCAGGCGGATAACGATGTAGACGAAAGGGCTTTACAGCGTGTTAACGTGTAAACTATTGTAAATTTCCACCAGGGCGAGCTGCGCCTACATCTCATCCAGGTTGTCCCAGTTACGTCGGGAGGGTCCCCATGGCCGATGCACCTCTTCTCGGAGCCAAGGTCCGCGCGCTCCGGCGTCGCGAGCACATGACGCAGGTCGATCTGGCGGAGCGCCTCGGTGTCTCGGCGAGCTATCTGAACTTGATAGAGAACAACCGGCGTCCGCTGACTGCGCCGCTGCTCATCCGGCTTGCCCAGATATTCCAGCTCGACCTCCAGAACTTCGCGTCGGAAGAGGACGTCCGGCTCACGGCCGATCTCCACGAGGTGTTCGGCGATCCCATCTTCGAGAGCCACGGGCTGACGAACGCGGATCTGCGCGAGCTCGTCGCGGCGTCGCCGAACGTCGCGCGCGCGGTGCTCACGCTCTACCGGACCTACGCGACGACGCGTGAATCGCTGGATACGCTGGGAGAGCGGCTGGCGGGGGACGGGTTCGTCGGGGTCGACAACTCGCGGCTACCATCCGAGGAGGTCAGCGATCTCATCCAGCGCCGGATGAACCATTTCGCGGAGCTCGAGGAGGGCGCCGAGGCGCTCTGGCGCGAGGCGGAGCTCGACGCGGACGACGTCTACCGCGGCCTCGTCCGGTACCTCCGCGCGACGCGCGGCATCGAGGTGCGCATCGTCCGGGTCGCGGACGAGCGCCAGGCGATGCGGCGATACGACCCCGACAGGCGCGTGCTAAGCATCTCCGAGGTGCTGCCGCCCCGCAGCCGCAGGTTCCAGCTTGCGCACCAGCTCGGCCTCTTGACGCAGTCGACGGCCATCGACCGCATCCTGCGCGACGAGAACCTCACGACCCCGGAGTCCCGCGCGCTCGCCCGCGTCGCGCTGGCGAACTACTTCGCGGCCGCGATCCTCATGCCGTACCAGCCGTTCCTGGAGGCGGCGCGCGCCGAGCGCTACGACATCGAGCTCCTCGCGCACCGGTTCGGCACGAGCTTCGAGCAGGTGTGCCATCGGCTGACGACGCTCCGCCGCCCGGGCTCCGAGGGGGTGCCCATGCACATGGTCCGCATCGACATCGCGGGCAACATCTCGAAGCGCTTCAGCGGCTCCGGCATCCGGTTCGCGCGGTTCAGCGGCGCGTGTCCCCGCTGGAACGTCCACGCCGCCCTGATGACGCCCGGCATGATCCGGATCCAGCTCTCGCAGATGCCCGACGGCGCGGTCTACTTCTGCATCGCGCGCACCGTGCGCAGCGACCGCGGCGGCTACCACGTCCCCCACACGGTGCAGTCGATCGGCATGGGCTGCGACGTCCGCTACGCCCGCGAGCTCGTCTATGCCGACGGGATCGACCTGGACAACATCGGCGCGGCCGTGCCCGTCGGCGTCACGTGCCGGACCTGCGAGCGCCTCGACTGCGCCCAGCGCGCGCTGCCGGCATTGCAGCACCCGCTCCGCCTCGACGAGAACCGGCGGGGCGTCTCGTTCTACGCGTCGGTCGACAAGTGAGGCGAGCCAGCGACAGGCGCGCCCGGGCGGCCAGCGCGCGGCGCGGGCTCGCGGGCGGCCCGCTCAGCTGGGTCGCCCGAGCAGCTCGTTGAGCGTGGCCACGAGCCGGGCCACGTCGATGGGCTTGACCATGTGCGCATGAGCGCCGGCCGTCCGGCTCTTCTCGCGATCGTCATCCCCGCCGAATCCGCTCACCACGATCACCCCCCGCGGCCTGTCCGCGAGCGACGCGACCAGCTCGACGCCGCTGCCATCGGGGAGCGACACGTCCGTCACCAGGGCATCGACCGCGCTCGCGGCGAGCAGCGAGCGCCCTTCCTCGCACGAGCGCGCCACGAGCACGCGGAAGCCGCGGCGGCGGAGCGCCATGCCGAGCAGCGCCGCCGTGTCGTCGTCGTCGTCGATCACCAGCACCTGCGGAAGCTCCGCGCTCATCAGGCCCCCGCCTTGCGATCGGCCGCGTTCAGCGGCCACTCCAGGGTGATCCTCGTCTCCGCGCCCACGCGGTCGGCCCGCGCCTCGCCGCCGTGCGCCTTGAGCACGCCGTCGATCACCCGGACGGGCAGCGCGCCGTCGGCGAGGGGATCCGCGTCCGGCGAGAGCGCGGCCTCGAAGAGCTTCTCCACCGAGGCCGCGCTCGAGTCGGTCGTCACCACCACCCGCGCGCGATCGGCGTGGGCCGCGAGCGCCACGACGACCCGCGCGCGGGCGACGTTCAGGGCGAGCATGAGCGCGTCCGAGAGCGCCGCGGTCAGCGAGACGGCGTGCGCGAAGCCGCGCACGGGGGCGAGGTCGAGCGCCACGGTGACGTCGCGCCGCCCGTAGACGAACGACGCCTCCGCGACGGCCTTCTGGACGAGCGCCTCGAGGTCGAGCGGCTGCGTCGGGGCGTCGAGCTGCCGCGGCAGCTCGGACGCGGCGGTGTAGCGGTCGGCGAGGCGCAGCAGGCGGCGCACGCCCCGCCGCGCCATGGTGAAGTACGCCGCGTTCTGGGCGGTGGCCTCCCCGCCGAGGGCGCTCTCCAGCTCGTTGAGCGCCGTGGCCACCACCCCGGCGGGCCCGCGGACGTCGTGCCCCGCGCGCGCGAACAGCTTGTAAATCGACTCGGACAGCGCCTTTTCGCTCATGATTCGTTACGCCTCGCCTCGCGCTCCGTCTCAGCTCAACGAGGAGCTCGCCGAGCCCGGCGAAGAGGCCGCCTTGTCCTTGTCTGGGCCCTCGTCCCCGCCCGAGCCGTCCTGCTCCCCGTAGCGCTCCAGCTTGCGGTAGAGCGTCCGCCGGTCGAACCCGAGCATCTGGGCGGCGCGCGACTTGTTGCCGCCGACGAGCGCGAGCACGCGCTTGATGTAGCGCTTCTCGAGCTCGTCCATCGTCATGATCTCCGCCGGCTCGTCGACGGCGACGACGAAGCGGTCGGGCCGGTAGGCCTGGACCTTCTCCGGCAGGTCCTCGACCGTGATCTGCTCGAAGCGAGCCAGCGCCACCGCGCGCTCGATGCTGTTCTCGAGCTCGCGCACGTTGCCCGGCCAGTTGTACGCCGTGAGCTTCTCCGCGGCCGCGGTCGAGAGCGAGAGCACGCCCTTGCTGCTGCGGGACGAGAACTTCTCGAGGAAGTGCATCGCGAGGTGGAGCACGTCGGTGCCGCGCTCGCGCAGGGGCGGCAGGTCGATCTTCACGACGTTGACCCGGTAGTAGAGGTCCTCGCGGAACCGCTTCTCGTACACCTCGGTCTCGAGGTCGCGGTTCGTCGCCGTCACGATGCGCGCGTCGAAGGGGATCTCGGCGTTCGAGCCCACCGGCCGCACCTTGCGCTCCTGCAGCGCGCGGAGCAGCTTCGGCTGGACCTCGAGCGGCATCTCGCCGATCTCGTCGAGGAAGATGGTGCCGCCGCTGGCCTCGAGGAACAGGCCGGTGCGCTGGGTCTTGGCGTCGGTGAAGGCGCCGCGCGCGTGGCCGAAGAGCTCGCTCTCGAGGAGCGCCTGGGGCACCGCGGCGCAGTTGACCGCCACGAAGGGGCCGGACCGGCCGCTCGCCTCGTGGATCGCCCGCGCGATGAGCTCCTTGCCGGTGCCCGTCTCGCCGTGCACGAGGACCGAGGCGTCGCTCCGCGCGACGCGCCCGATCAGATCGTAGACGCGCTTCATCGCAGGGCTGCGCCCGACGAGGCCCTTGGTCTGCTGGACGTCGTGGGCCGCCTCGCGCAGGCGCTTCACCTCCGAGCGGAGGCGCCGATGCTGGACGGCGCGCGAGACCGTCAGGCCGAGGAGGTTCGCGTCGAGCGGCTTCGTGACGAAGTCGAACGCCCCGGCGCGCATGGAGGAGATGGCGGTCTCCATGCTCCCGAGCGCCGTCATGACGATGACGAGCATGTCGGGCCTCGCGCCGAGGATGCGCTCGCAGAGCTCCAGGCCGCTCATCTCGCTCATGCCGACGTCGGTCAACACGACGTCGAAATCGTCGTCGCTCACCAGCTCGAGCGCGCTCTTGGCCGAGGTACGCGCCGCGACGGAGAACTCCTGCCTCTTAAGGAGGGCTTCGACCAGATCACACGTCGCTTCGTCGTCGTCGACGACGAGTATCCTGCCGCTCATCGCGTGTCCTTCCCCGGCAGCTCTTCTAAAGGTCGACCGCTGCCTGCAGTTGCAGGGAACGTGCCACGGAGAGTCCGCGCCATCAAGCCCAGTCCGCTCCTCGCCGACATCCTTCCGACGTGACGTTTCGCCACAGGTGCGCGTTCTTGCCTCATCCTGGATGGCACCGGCCGCGCGCGGCGGCCGAGTGCTCCGCCGCCGACGGGGCCAGCGACCGCCGCTGCGCCCGAGGCGCCGTCGCCCGTAGGGGACTTACCGACCCCGCCGTTCCTCCACGGATCGGCGCGGGCCGGCAGCGCGCCGCTTCGCGGTGCATGTGGCGCCCCTCCGGCGGGCCACACGCGCCAGGCGCCGCCATGGAGGCGCCGTCGCGGTCTCACGCGGGCGCCGTGCGCCTCTCTCGATGAGACGGCTGCGCCTCCCGGGAACAGCCGAGTCCGCCCGAGCCCCGGGGGTCATGGCAAGAGGCGAAATTCCACATCGATATTCCCTGTCCAGCATCCAGCGTCTCTTCGCATCCGGAATAAACCTAATCGGCACGGTGATTGCTTGAGTGCGCCTCATGCAGAGGAGGGGGGTGGGGGCTCGCGCGCTCGCGGGCCTTGCCGCCGATGCTGTGCGCGCTGCGCGACGGCGCGATGTCACATCGCTGAAGGCTCGGCGCGCCGCCTCGAGCCCTCGGCCGAGGCCGTTGCGTGAGCTGGTCGCGAGCGAGCGAGGGCGACTAGCACTCTTTTCACCTCGATGAACGACGACCCATCCACCTCGATGAACAACGACCTGACGTCCGGTCCTTGAGAGGAGAATGCATGAAGGCGACACAGCTCTTGAAGGGGCAACACCGCGAAGCCGAGAGGCTCTTCGATCTGGCCCTCTCGACCACAGGCGATGTCCGGCGAGCGACGGACGAGCTGACCAAGCACCTCCTCGCCCACATGCTCGCCGAGCAGGTGGTGCTCTTTCCGGAGCTGCTCGCCGTCGAGCCGGACCTCATCAGCGGGGCCTGCGAGGAGCACACGGTCACGCGGTTCGAGATCCGGCGCGTCGTCGGCACGGCGCCGGAGGACCCGAGCTTCAAGACCAGGCTCGCCACCCTGAGGGACCTCGTCGCGCACCACGCCGAGGAGGAGGAGCGGGACCTCTTGCCGAGGATCGAAGCGGAGCTGACCGAGGACACGAACGAGCGCCTCGGCCGGCAGATGCTGGAGCTCTTCGAGGCGCTCATCGCCCACTCCCGCCGCCCCCACGTCTCGAGCCACGCCCCGCTCCGCACAGCGAGGGCGGCCTGACGGCCGGCGCCCTGCCTCCGGCGGGCCGTGCCAACTTTGCCCGGAAAAGATCACAGAGAGGCGGGGAGACAGGGAGATTACTGAGTTTTTTCTCCCTGCCTCCCCGCCTCCCTGTTCCAATTTGACCAGCACCCTCCGGCGTCCCGTCGTTCGCCCGCCCTCTCCCGCGGCCACCACAGGCGCTCTGCGAGAGCCCCCGCGGCGCCCTGCGCGAAGCGCGGGGCGAGCTCGGTGGATCAGGGGCCGGTCGCGGGCGCGTCGCCGGGGCCGGTCGGGCCGCCGTGCGCGGGTCCGTATCCGTGGGACTCGCCGTAGCCGAGATCCTCGGGGACCATGGTGTCCGCCGGGCTCGACGGAGCGGGCGAGGCGGCGCTCCGCGCGTCGTTCGCGACGAGCTCGTAAACGCCGCGCTCGAGCTCCACCTCGTCGAGGGCCGAGCCGCAGGCCCGGCAGGGCGTGGCCGCCGTCGACACGAAGACGTACCGGCGGCCACAGGCTTTGCATCGGAGCTCGCGGATCATCGCTGCTCACCCCGTTCAGTTGGGTTGACCTCGCCGGGCCGCCTCCTCGGCTTCGCGCAGCTCGTCGCCCTCGGGGCCGTCGAGCGCGCGGGCCGCCTCCTCGGCGTTCTCCTTGATCTTGCCGGCCTTCACCGACTGCTCCACCCCCTCTCGGTAACGCCGATCGGCCGTGTGGTTGCCCTCTCCCTCGATGTCCGCCGACGGGGTGTGCTGGGTCGCCTTCTGATTCGCCATCCTATCCTCCTCGTGTCGAGCTTTGCTGGGCCCGGGCCAACGGGCTTGCATCAGACGCGCCGCTTCGCCGCCTGGATCGCGCGATCCAGCTCGTCCACCCGCTGGTAGACGCCTTGTTTCACCTGGTCGAGGGTCTCGCTGGTCGCCGCGTCGAGGTCGCGCAGGCTCCTGCGGACCGCCTCCGACTTGTCCTCCACATCCTTCATCAACCTGCCGACCTCGTCCTTGGGCAGCTTCTTCTCGGCCTTTTCTCGGAGCTCGACGGCATCCTTCTCGAGGTCCTCGATCCTGCGCGACGTGGACGCGCGCACGTCCTCGCGCGCCTTCGCCAGCTCCGCCTGGGCCTTTGCCGTCTTCTCCTGGGCCTCGACGGCGGCGTTGTTGAGCTTCTCCGCGGCCTCCCGGAGCGCGTCGTCGGTCGCCCGCTCGGCCCGCCGGTCGATGTCGGCGACCTTCTTGTCGAGCTCGGTGGCGACCTCCGCCGCCTTCTGCTGCGCCTCGCGCTGCGCGCGCTCGGCCTTGGTTTGCGCGTCCGCCGTGGGAGACTCGCAGCCCACGACGGCGCTCATGACGATGGCGATAGGCAGGAATGTTCGGACGGTCAACATGATGATCTCCTCTGGTCTTCGGTCGACGCGCGACCTTGCGTCCGGGCGAGAGCCCAGCGCGACACGGACGCCCCATCGACGCCGCCCGGGATGGGCCTCATGGCGCGATAGATGGGTCGACCCGCGGTATTGCGTGTTGCGACAGACGTGCCATGCGGAATCATGGATACCGCCCGGCCTGGCGAGGCATGTCGCCCCGATCGTGGCCTCCGGGCACGTGCGGTGCGCATGGCGTCAGGTCGGGGCGCGTCGGCCGAGCGCGAGGGAGACGACCGCCAGGACGAGGAAGATGACGAAGAGCAGCTTCGCCACCGAGGCGGCGCTCGCCGCGAGGCCGCCGAAGCCGAGGATCGCAGCGAGGATCGCCACGATGAAGAACGCGACACTCCAACTGAGCATGATAACCTCCTCATTGGGTGAATCACTGGGTGAATCGGTGTTCCAGCGCTTCGATGCTGCGTTGTTGCAGCGATTGCAGCGGTTACGCCGTTACGTCGTTACGTCGTTGCAGCCGACGTGCCGCGACATCGCGAGTTCGCCGGAGCCGCGGAGCGTCCGGGCGCCCCGGCGGCTCGCTGTAGTGCCGCCGCACGACACGGGCGGGCGGGGTAGCTGCGGCAAATTGCCTCACTCGTGACGTCGCGCACCGAGCATCACGTTGTTCATCGGCTGGCCTGTCTCGGCACAACGCTTGCTCGCGCCTGGGCTTGTGCGAGTGAGGTGGAAATCAGGCGCAGCTCAAGGCCGGTGTCGAGATCGATGTCGACGGAGAGCCGGCCGCGGCTATCTGAGGAGAGCGGCGGTCGGCCGTCCGAGGCCGCGCTGTCAGCGCGCCTTGTGGCGGCCGGTCAGCTCTCCGAAGATACCGTGCTCGCCGATGCCACCCGCGCCGCTGATCGCCCACCGCCGCTCGCCGCTCGCCGCGCAGGCGCCCTGACGGCGACGTCTGCCGAGGTCGGGCTCCCGCCGCGAACGATCCGATCATGACGATCCCGCTCCCCACGCTCATCAGGACCCGCCGCGAGGCCATCATCGAACGGTTCGTGGGCGAGCTGCGCAAGCGAAGCGCGGTCGTACGCAACATGCCGAAGCCGCTCATCATCAACTCGCTGCCGACCTTCCTCGACGAGGTGGCCGCCAGCCTGGAGCAGCGCGCATCGACGGCCGGCAGCAACGAAGCCGCGCGCGAGCACGGCGAGATGCGCTGGGAGCACGGGCTCGACCTGAACGTGATGGTCCGCGAGTACGGCGTCCTCCGGCAATCCATCCTTCGCGAGCTGGAAGAGGCCGGGATCATGCCGGATGTGCGGCAGATCGAGGCGCTCTCCGAGCGCGTGGACGCGGGCATCGCCCAGGCGGTAAGCGAGCACACACGACTCCAGCTGGAGGCGATCGAGACCGAGCGCCGGCGCACGGAGATGGAGCGGAGCAGGAGCGGCTCGCTGCTCGCTCAGGCGCCCGCGCCGATCTGCTTCCTCAAGGGCGCAGCGCTCGTGTTCGAGCTCGCGAACCCGCTCTTCTGCCGCATGGTCGGCCGCGACGATCTCCTGGGCAAGCCGCTCGTCGAGGCGGTCCCGGAGCTCCGCGGGCAGCCGCTGCACGCGCAGCTCGAGGCCGTCCTGGCGAGCGGCGAGCCGAGCGTGGCGAGCGAGATCCCGGTGCGGATCACGCGCTGGACCGGCGAGACGGTCGAGCGGCTGTACAACGTCCTGTGCAAGCCGGTGCACGACGTGAGCGGCGCCGTGGAGGGCGTCATGGCGACGGCGTTCGACGTGACCGAGCAGATCGGCGCGCGCCGGAAGGCGGAGCGGCTCGCGCTCGAGCTCCAGCAGAGCGTGGCCCAGCGCCTGCGCGCGGAGCAGGCGCTCCGCGTGAACGAGGAGCGCTTCCGCAAGGCGCTCCGGGGATCGCCGGTCATGGTGTTCACCCAGGACCGGGACCTGCGCTACACGTGGATGCACAACTCGTTCGGCAAGTCCGAGCGCGAGGTGCTCGGGAAGACCGACGGGGAGGTGCTGGAGGACCCGGAGGCCGCGAGGTCGCTCGATCGGACGAAGCGCGACGTGCTCGCCAGCGGCGTCGGCCAGCGGCGCGAGATCGCGGTGCGCGCCGGCGGCCGCACCCAGCACATCGACGTCTCGATCGAGCCGCTGAGCGATGACACGGGCGAGATCATCGGCATCACCTGCACCGCGACCGACATCACGGAGCGGAAGTCGATCGAGCAGGCGCTGCGGGCGAGCGAGGCGAGGTTCCGCACCGTGCAGGAGGCGTCGCCCGACGGGTTCATGATGCTGCGCAGCGTGCGCGACGCGTCCGGGGCGATCTCCGACTTCGAGTGGGTCTACGTGAACCCGGCCACGGGGCCGATCGTCGGGGGTCGCGGCAAGGATCTGGAGGGCAAGCGGCTCTCGGTCGAGGTCCCTGGCAGCGCGCTCGCGAGCGCGTTCGACGCGTACGCGCGCGTCGTGGAGACCGGGGAGCCCGCGAGGGTCGAGCTCTTCTGCGCGCACGAGGGCGCTCCGCGGACGTTCCGCGCCATCGCGGTGGCGCTGGGCGACGGCGTCGGCATCTCGTTCCACGACATCACGGAGCAGAAGCGCACCGACGCCGAGCGCGCCCAGCTCCTCGATCAGGAGCAGCGCGCGCGCCAGCACGCCGAGCAGCTGAACCGGCTCAAGGACGAGTTCCTCGCGACGGTGTCGCACGAGCTCAGGACGCCGCTCCAGTCGATCCTGGGCTGGGCGCGGATCCTCCGCACGGGCGAGGTGGACGCCGAGTCGCTCGAGCGGGGGCTCGCCACGATCGAGCGCAACGCGAAGGCGCAGTCGCAGCTCATCGAGGACGTCCTCGACGCCTCGACGATCATCGCGGGGAAGCTGCAGCTCCGGACCGATCCGGTCGACGTGGGGCAGGTGCTCGCCGCGGCGCTCGACCTCGTGCGCCCGGCGGCGCTGGCGAAGGGCGTGGCGGTCGACATCTCCGTCGCCGACGACGTGGGCGTCTTCCTCGGCGACGCGGAGAGGCTCCAGCAGGTCGTGTGGAACCTGCTCACGAACGCGGTGAAGTTCACGCCGTCCGGGGGCCACGTGCGGGCCCTCGCCCGGCGCGTCGAGGCGACGCTCGAGGTCGAGGTGGAGGACAACGGCGAGGGCATCCCGAAGAGCTTCCTCCCGTTCCTTTTCGAGCGGTTCCGGCAGGCGGACGGGGGGATGACCCGGGCCCACGGCGGGCTCGGGCTCGGCCTTGCCATCGTGCGGCACCTGGCGGAGGCGCAGGGCGGCAGCGTGCACGCCGAGAGCGACGGAGAGGGCAAGGGCGCGCGCTTCCGGGTGCGGCTGCCGATCCGCGCGGAGGCGCTCGCGGCGACGCCGTCCCCGCAGCGCCGGGGCGGCGAGGCGCCGGGGGGCGCGGCGCGGCGCGTCCTCGAGGGCATCCGGGTCCTCGTGGTCGACGACGAGACCGACGCCCGCGAGCTGCTCGGCATCATCTTCGTGCGCGCCGGGGCGACCGTGAGCGAAGCGGCCTCAGCAGGCGCGGCGCTCGAGGCCCTCCACATGGGCGAGTTCGACGTGCTCGTGAGCGACATCGGCATGCCGGGTGAGGACGGTTACGCGATGATGCGGCGGCTGCGCGCGCTGGGGGCCGACGTCCCCGCGAGCGGCATACCGGCGCTGGCGCTCACCGCCTACACGCGCATGGAGGACCGCCGCCAGGCGATCGCCGCCGGCTTCCAGATGCACCTGGCCAAGCCCATCGAGCCGAACAGCCTGGTGACCGCGGTCGCGCACCTCGTCGGCCGCGCGGGCAAGCCTGGTAGCTGGCCGTAGCGCCGTAGCCCCTGCGCGCGGCCTGCGGTTGATGCTATCAACGAGCCTTCGCTTTGCCCCTCCACGAGGACGAGGATGGACGGTAAATTCCTGAATATTATCCTGGTCGAGGACGACACCGTCGACGTGATGAACGTCCGGAGGGCGTTCGAGAGGGGCAAGATCACGAACCCGCTCTGGGTGGCGGGCGACGGCGTGGAGGGGCTCGATCTGCTGCGCGGCAACCAGGTGCCCAGGGATCGGCGCCTCGTCCTGCTCGACCTGAACATGCCCAGGATGAACGGCATCGAGTTCCTCCGCGAGCTCCGGGCCGACGTCTCGCTGCGGGCGACGCCCGTCGTCGTGCTGACGACCTCGAACGACGATCGGGACAAGGTGGACGCGTACGATCTGAACGTCGCGGGCTACCTGCTCAAGCCGGTGACGTTCCTGAGCTTCGTCGAGCTCATGACGGCGCTGAACCGGTACTGGACGCTCGTGGAGATGCCTTGAGCCCGAGGTCGGTTCGCCTCCTCGTCGTCGACGACGACACGGTCGATCGGATCGCGATCTTGCGCGCGCTGCGGAGCGGCCGCGTCGACGCCGAGATCAGGGAGGCCGATTCCGTCGATTCGGCGCTCGCGGTGCTGTACGAGCAGCAGATCGACTGCGTGCTGCTCGACTATTACCTCCCCGGGGGCGACGGGCTCGCGGTGATCGAGGCGGCGCGCAACGCGAAGCTCACGGCGCCGTTCATCATGCTGACCGGGCAGGGCGACGAGTCGCTCGCGGTCGATCTGATGAAGCGGGGCGCGGCGGACTACGTGCCGAAGAACCTGCTGACGCCCGAGCGGCTGGTGCAGAGCCTGCGCCACGTCCTGCGGCTGAGCGAGGCGGAGCGCCGCGAGGAGGAGGCGCGCAGGGCGCTCGCCCGCCACGCGAACCAGCTCGCGCAGCTCACCGAGGCGACGCTGCGCATCCACCGGTCGCTCTCGCTGAACGAGCTGATCCAGCGCACCACCGACGAGGCGCGCGCGCTGCTCGACGCCGGCGTCGCGGCCTCGCGGCTGGCGGCGCGGGGCGTGGAGCAGCGGCCCTTGACGGGTATCTCGCTGTCGGAGGAGTACGCCGCGCGGGAGGACCGCGACGGCGTCCGCGAGGTCGCGTTCGGCCTGATCGAGCGGAGGAGCACCAGCGTCCGGCTGACGGGCGACGAGATCGCGAGCGATCCGACGTGCGCCGACGTGCTCTCGCGCTCGCCGGCGGAGCTCCACCCGCGCTCGCTCCTCGCGGCGCCGCTGCGCGGCCGGGACGGCCAGTGCATCGGGAGCATCCAGCTGCTCGATCGGCGCGACGGCCCCTTCGTGGAGAGCGACGAGGTGCTGCTCACCCAGCTCGCGCAGTCGGCCTCCGTCGCCCTGGAGAACGCGCGGCTCTACAACGAGGCGCAGGCCGCGACGCGCGCCCGGGACGACCTCCTGGCGATCGTGTCGCACGATCTCCGGAACCCGCTCAACACGATCGCGATCACGGCGTCGCTGCTGCGGAGCGATCTGCTCCAGCGGAAGGACGGCGACGACGACGACGCCGTCCAGCTCGTCGACCGCATGGACCGCGGCATCCAGAGCATGACGCGGCTCATCGAGGACCTGCTCGACGCGTCGCGCATCGAGGCGGGGCGGCTCGTGGTGTCGCCGAGGGTGGAGCGGGGCGGGACGCTCGTCCGCGAGGCGCTCGACGCCGCCGCGTCGCTCGCGGAGGCGAAGGGCTGCCGGGTGACGCAGGGGCCGCTCGACGCGGGCCTGGAGGTCCTCGCCGACCGGGATCGCGTGCTCCAGGTCTTCTCGAACCTGCTCGGCAACGCGCTGAAGTTCACGCCGAGGGGCGGCGTCGTGAGCGTGTCGCTCTGCCGGGTCGCCGACAGCGCGCGCTTCTCGGTGGCCGATACGGGCCCGGGCATCCCGCCCGAGCACCAGCCGCACCTCTTCGATCGCTACTGGAAGGCCTCGCAGGAGTCGCGCACGGGGGCGGGGCTCGGCCTCTACATCGCGCGCGGCATCGTCGAGGCGCACCACGGGACCATGGCGGTCGAGAGCGCCCCGGGCCAGGGGACGACGATCCACTTCTCGCTGCCCCTGGCGAGCTGAGGGGCGTCAGGGCGACGGCGGCGAGCCCCCTCGGCCGATCCCGGGCAGGAAGCGGCCGACCTTCGCGCAGTAGGCCGTGTACGCGCCGCCGTGGGCGCGCAGGAGGTACGGCTCCTCGACCAGGCGGACCTGCAGCTCGATCGCGATGACCAGCGCGACGAGCGAGGCGAGCGCGGCCGCGTTCGGGAGGATCAGCAGCAGCCCGAGCGCGGCCAGCATCATGAAGCTGAAGACAGGGTTCCGCACCACCGCGAACGGGCCTCCGGTCACGAGGCCCGTGCGCTCCGCCTCGCTGACGCCGATGCGCCAGGACGCGCCCATCACGCCCTGTGACCAGAGCGTGCCGAGCGTCCCCGAGATCGTCATGGCCGCGCCGAGGCCGACCAGGGGCAGGCCAGGATCGGCGAGGGGAGCGATCCAGGCCGCGAGCTCCGCGACGGGGGCCAGCGCTCCCAGGACGAGCGCGATCACGAAGAGCACGCCGCCGAGCCACGGCAGCGACCCGGGTGGCCCCGAGATGCCGCGGAAGCCCGCCGATCCTGTCGCGCTGCGCTGCCTGAGCGAGCGCCATCCGAACGCGAGCGCAAGGTAGATCCCGTAGAGAACGAGGGCGAGCCAGGGTCGATTCATGCCGAGCTTTCCTGTCGATGGGTCAGCCGGTGGAGGACCGGCAGGACGACGCACTCTGGAACATGCGGAGTGGACCCTCCAAGAACGGCATGGATCCTCGTTCGAAGCCCTTGCCGCGGGCACCTGGCGCGCACAACCGATGGATCGATTGGCGTCGACTCCAGTGCGATAGGGACATGGCCCATCGTCCGTATCGAGCGAGTCTGCGAGGATCGCCTGGGCCGGACAGCCAGCGAGAAGCCTCGGGGCAGCCGCCGAAACGACGCGTCGGCCCAACCGATCGGAGGAGCCCTGAGGCCTCTCCAGCGCGCTCTCATGTGCATCCCCCGCGCGAACTCGCGTGACATCCGCCCCGAACAGGCGGTCTGTCGCGCGCCTCCCCCGGAGCGCCACGCTCCACGCGGCATGTGCTGCCCGCATGCATCGCCCTGCGTCCAGCTGGCGCAGACGAGCGCTCAGCGGTGCCAGGGCGAGCCGTCGAGGTTCAGACGCGAGCTCCGAAACCGGGCGGCCCCGTCAAGACACAGGGGCGGCGCCACCGGTACCGCACACGCGCTGAGGGAAAACACTCAGCCAGGTGTGCACAAGGATTGGAGAACGATGCGCCGAGAGAGAGAGAGACAGGGAGTGCGAAGGGGGGGACTTGAACCCCCACGGTGTTACCCGCTAGCACCTCAAGCTAGTGCGTCTGCCAATTCCGCCACCTTCGCGAGTGCGGTTGCGGGACGGAACCTACCCAGCTGGCCGGGGAAGTCAAGCTAATCCTCACAACGTCGTCACACGGCGCAGCGCCCGCGCTGCTCAGCCGTGGCGGCCTCGCGGCCTTGGCCGATCGCCCGCTGCCCAGGCTGCGGCCGCGCGACCGGGGCGCGCACCAGAGGGGCACACCCGCACGCACCGCACCGAGCGCTGCGCGCACCGTCCCGCGGGCCCTTCAGCGGACGAGCGCCTCGACGATCTCGCGGATCTCGAACGGCTTGCGCACCCAGGACACGCCGGAGTTCGCGGGGAGAGGATCGGCGCCGGCGCTGCCGGACATGACCACGAGCCGCACGTCCGGGTTGGCCCTGCGCACGGCGGAGACGGTGCCGAGGACGTCCTGCTGGATCGGCGAGATGTCGAGCAGCGCAGCCTGGAACGGCCCGGAGGCGAGGGCCCCCGGGAGCTCGAGCGCGCTCTGCACGCTGACGATGCTCGCGCCACGCGCGGTGAGCGCCGTGTCGAGCAGATCCACCACCGCGTCGTCGTCCTCGACCACCAGGATCCTGACGCCATCCAGGACCGTCCCCGGCTGCGACGGCGACGCCATGCTCCGCGGCACGGGCGGCCCTTCCTCGGCGCCTGCTTCGCGGGGCGGGGCGTCGGCAGGCGGAGTGTCCTCGACGGGCCAGCGCAGCTCGAAGCGAGCGCCTTCCTCCGAAGGCACGAGCGCGAGCCCGCCGCCGGCAGCGCTCGCCAGCGCTGCGGAGTGGCGGAGACCGATGCCCGCTCCGCCAGGCCGCGTCGAGACGCCCGAGCTCAGCAGCGTCGCGCGGCGCGACGGCGGGACGCCGGGCCCCTGGTCCGCGACGCCGATGACGACCGCGGCGCCCTCGAGCCTGGCATCGACACGGACGGACGAGCCGCGGGGCGACAGCGCCACCGCGTTGAGCAGCAGGTTCGTCAAGATCTGCACGACCGCAGCGCCGTTGCTCACGCCGGTCCGCGCGATCGCGGGCTCGATCACCGCGCGGAGCGCGATCGCGGAGCGCCGCGCCTCGGGCTCGAGCCCCGTCACGGCGTCGTCGATGACGTCGGCGATCAGGCGCGCCGGCTCCCCCAGCGGCCTCGACGCGACCTCGCCGTCGCCCGCCGGACGCCCCTCGCCCTCGGCGCCGATGGCTCGCCGGATCAGGCGGCGAGCGTCGCGCGCGCGGGAGGCAGCGACGCCGAGCGAACGGCCCAGCTCGGGGCCTTGCTCGCCCTGCGCGCGCTCGATGCAACCCACGATGACGGTGAGCGCGTTGGAGACCTCGTGCAGCGCGATCGCGAGCTCCTGCGCAGACGGAAGCGAGGTCCCGGTCGCGCGCTCCTCGTCGGCGCGCTGGCCCAGGTCGCCGCGTAGAGGAGGCGCGAGGGTCAGGCCATCCTCGGTTGAAGGCTCCGATGTCCCACCGCGCGTCGGCTGCGCCACGGGCGTTAGCCTATCTCGCTCCGCGCTGAGCTGGTACCGCCCTTTTTCGCTCCGACTTCACCGGGACATCGATGGGGGGAGCGGCAGCACATAGGAGCCATCGGCCGCCGACCGGGTCTCGCCGATCTGGATGCCCCTCGCGGCCGTATCCCGCGCGGTCGTGCTCTGGACGGGCAGCCAGGCGACGACCGCGGCGTCGCCGAGACGGGCGCCCGACGCGTCGCGGACGACGCCCTGGAGCACGGCCGGGTACGACATGGCGAGCTCGAGGTCGGTGACCGCGGCATCCATCGCGGAGACCGCAAGGCGCGGCCGGACGAGCCAGGGGTAGGCGGAGCCGGGCATCGGGCGGACCGAGAAGTCGAACTCCCCTGGGTCGACGTCGATCGAGAACGCGCCGTCACGGAGGACCCCGGACGTCTGCCGGGGCAGCAGCGGCTCGGGCGTCAGCACCTGGCCGATGTACGCCGTGACCTGGCCACGGGAAGGGACCGCGAACACGCTGGCGCCATCCATCAGCTCGCCCATGGGCCCCTGGACGCGGCCGGTCAGCGTCCCGGCCTCGGGGATGATGACCGACTGACCGCAGTAGCAGTCGTCGCTGGCGGCGAACTTGAGCGTCTGCTTGGCGGCCGCCTTGGTGGTGTCGTTGATCGGCTGCGCGAAGAGGACGTATTCGCCTGGCGGGAGGTCGGCACGGAAGAGGCCGTTCGCGTCCGTCTCGGTGTCCAGCTTGTAGGCGGCGGTGGGCGCCCTGTCGATGACCGCGCTCTGGATGCGGACGGCCGAGAGCACCGGGTTGCCCGCCGCATCGAGCGTCTGACCTTCCACGCGGCGCGCCGCCGCGTCGAGCTGGAGGAGCGACAGGTTCAGGTTCCCCGTGGAGCCCTGGAGCGCGAGCGCAGCGAGGTCCCAGTAGACCGTGGGCCTCGGCTCCCCGTCCTTCGGACGCAGCCGGATGAGCGGGCTCCTGTCCTTGTCGGCGTCGGCCCAGTAGAACTTCACGCTGAACTTGACCTGCGTCGCGGTCGCCTGCGGGTCGGGCTCGGCGTGTTCGAGGAGGCCTACCTGGGAGAGGACGCTGCCGGTCACCGGGTCGACGAGATCGAGCTTCCACCCGTCGACGCGCACGCCCTCGGGCACCTGCAAGCTGCCCTGGAGCACGGCGGGCGCCTCGGCGTTGATGCCGAGCGTCCACTGCTCGGGGACCACCTGGTTCGGCAGGAAGATCGGCGGGGGGATGTCGTCGCGGCAATCGGAGCGCGCCTGCGGCGTCAGCGAGATGTGGTAGTCGCCTGCGGGGATCTCGAGCTGGAACCTCTGGCCGTCGTCGCCGTTCGGCTCCGAGAGCGTCGAGTAGGTCTGGGTGGGCAGGCCCAGGATGGGCGCGATGCGCCGGAACTCGACCTTCAAAGGGAACTTCCCGCCGGTCGCGGGGAGCTGCCCGCCGGCGAGGCCCTCGCAGTAGGAGCCGCCGAGGCGCACCGTGGCCTCCACGCGCGCGGGCATGGGGATCGTGAGATCGACGGAATGCACCTGCCCGCCAGGGTCGTGAGGAGGGAAGCCGCTCGCTGCATCGATGGCGAGGAGATGGGAGACCTCCGCGCCCAGCTCGGGCGTGGCGCGCGGCCGGATCTCGAGGATGAGCCCGTCGAGGTTCGCGCTGGTCGAGACGCACGCGCGTTGCCCGCTGACATCGGCGCAGGTCGCCCCCGGGCCGCACTCGACCGACCTGTCGCAGGCGTTCACGGGGGCGGAGTCCGCCATCTCGAGGGGAATGCCGCAGGCCACCGAGGTCGGTAGGCAAGCGAGCAGCGCGGCGCACACGACGGATCGCGAGCTCACCGTGCCCTCCTCGCCGAGGACGCGGCGCGCGCAGCGCGGAGCAGGAGCCGCCCCAGGCGCGATGCGGCGGGACAGCACCGCGGGTCCGCAGAGACGCTGGTGACCGATGGCCGCCGAGCTGATGAGAGTGACGCGCGGAGCCCGAACGGGTCCGCACCCGAGCAGGCGTAGGGGAAAATCACACCCGCGCGAGAAGGCGATGTTCGTGCCAACCGACAGACGGCGTTCCGGGCAGCGTGGGGCGTGCATCCGCTCGACAGGGCGCCGCGCAACCAGCGGCGGCGCTGTGACAGCGCTGTCGCGTCGAGACGGATGCGCCGATGCGGCCACCCCGCAATCATCGCACCCGGGCGAAGTACGGACATGCACACGGGGAAGCTCGGTTGGGACGGGATAAGACCGGGCTCCGGTCGGCTCTGCGGGGGCGCGAGGTCTGCAAGGAACATGACGCCACCGACGTCCGCGCGGTGGGTGCCGCGACGCCTACGTACCTGCACGGAAGCGCGAGCTTCCCGTGTCGACCCGCCGGAGTGAAGGCACCGTACCTGGCTGCCATCGCGCTTCGGCGTACTCCATCCGCGTCGCGAGGCGAACGAGATCGGCGATCTCGGGGACCGACGCGCAGGCCGCGGCGAGCCCTTCGGGGTCGGAGAGCGGGACCGCCAGCTCCAGGCCGCGCTCCTTGATGGTCGCGCGCACGGCCGTGGCGACGTTGCCCGCGGCGAAGAGGCCAGCGCGGCGCATCGCGGTGCGGGTCGTCTTGACGGCCCCCTCGTAGGTGATCTTGTCGGCGCTGTCGCAGATCTCGCGGAGTCGACGCTCTGCGCGCGGGGGGATGAGCTGCCAGAGGTTCTGCTCGAGCCGCACCACCGCCGGGTTGCCGCGGGCGCTGTGCGCGGTGGCCTCCAGAGGACCGAACGCGGCGACGATGGCAGAGAGCAGCGTGCGGAGCTCATCCTCCGAGCTGGTGTTCACCAGGACATGGTCGGGCATGGCGCCAGCGAGCTGAGCGCCGAGCAGGTAACGCAGCTCGGGGGTGTCCTCGCGGACCTCGCCCCGCAGCAGCACGGCCGGCGGGTTGACCCGGATGACCTGCCCCTCCGGCGACGACGGAGCAGGCAAGGGAGCGCGCTGGTGGAAGAGCGCGGTGCGCAAGAGGCCGAGGTGAGCGGCCATGACGCCGTAGATCTCCCCGAGGAGGGTGGGCGATGTCGGCTGGATCCGCTCGGAGGGGACGAGCCCGGACTGGCCTGCGTCGCGGCGATAGAGGCCCGTCTCCCAGACGATCGCGAGCGCTTCGTTGACCGGCGACTCCAGATCGCGGAAGAGCAGCGCGCTCACGAGCTCCGGCGCGTCGCGCTGCGCGGCGAGGGGCGGCGGCGTGACGACGCCCTCGCCGGGCCGATCGGACGGCTCGTCACCGTCGAAGGCGCGCAGCACGTGCTCGATGGCGCGGGCGTAGGTCATGTTCTTGTCGGCGATCGCGGCCGCCTGGAGGCGCTCCAGGGTGCTCCGGTCGCCGAGGCGCAGGTGGGCCTGCATCCGTCGGACCGCCAGCGCCTCCCGAGAGCGATCGTCGCGCGGAGCGAAGCTCTTGATGAGCCGCTCGCCAGCGTCGAACGAGCCCGCGGCGAGCTCGCGGAAGAGCGCGGCTTCCTCGAAGCTCTCGGCGGCGGACGGCGACCACGCGGCCACGAGCCGCGTCGCGGAGGAGGGCGGCTGGATCGACGCCGGGGCGGAGACCGGGGGCCCGGCCTGCGGCGCGCCGACGCTGGAGCGGCCCGACGCGGCGCCGCCGCGCGCGGCGTTGCTCTCCGCGGGACCTGGCGCAGCGCTCGGTGACGGCGCCGGCGAGGCCGCGGTGCTCGCCGTCCCATCGAGCAGATCGTCGTCCGAAAGCTCGGCAGAGGTGGATTGAGACGGGTCGTCGGCGATCAACCCCTCGTCGAGCGGGTCGTTGAGCTCGACGAGATCGATGTGCGGGTTGCTCGAGGCCGGCGCGCCGCTCGACGGCGCGCGGCTGCTCGCAGGCCCGACGCCGCTCGACGGCGCCCGGCTGCTCGCGGGCCCAGCGCCGCTCGACGGCGCCCGGCTGCTCGCGGGCCCGACGCCGCCCGACGGCGCGCGGCTGCTCGCAGGCCCGACGCCGCTCGAGGGCGCCCGGCTGCTCGCGGGCCCAGCGCCGCTCGACGGCGCCCGGCTGCTCGCGGGCCCGACGCCGCTCGCTGCCGACGCAACGCTGGGCGGCGCCTCTGGTGCCGCCTGGGTCGGCTCCGCGGCGCCTGCGCGGAGCGTCGCGGCCTGGGGCACTTCCTCGGGAGGCAGGGTCGCCCGCTCGCTGGCCAGCTCGGCGTTCAGCTCGGCGATCTTCAGCCCCAGCGAGCGATCCGTGCCCGCGAGCACCGTGGCCTGCGAGAGGATCTTCGCCGCGCGATCCGGGTCGCTCGACGCGTGCAGACGCGCGAGCTGCATCAGCGCGCGCGCGCGATCGATCCCCGAGCTCTGCGCGGCGAGCTCCTCGAGCGCCTTCCGGGCGGCCTCGGGCTCGCCTCGCGCAGCCGTGAGCTCCAGCTGGCGGCGCAGCGCGAGCGTGCGCGTCTCCGGCTCCGCCGCGGCCTCCTCGAGCAGGCGCGCGGCCGCCTCGAGATCGCCGGCGTTCTGAGCGTTCTCGGCGGCGGCGAGCGCGACCCGACCGCGCGCGCGCATGCCCTGGAGATCGCCGCCGAGCGCGCGATCGAACAGCGGGAGGGCGGCAGAGAAGTTCCGCTTCAGGGCCAGGCGCTCCGCCATGCCGAGCGCCACCAGCGTGCTCGGGCCGACCTCGGCGTGGCGCCGGGTCAGCTCCCGCATGCCGGCGCCGTGGCCCTGGATGACGTCGAGCGTCTCGGCGAGCAGGAACGCGTGCAGGTCGACGTGCGCCGGGCGCAGGCGCGGCGCGATGCGGCCGAGCTCCTCCACCGCGGCCTGCGCGTCGCGCGGCGTCCCGGTCCCGCGCAGGCGATACTCGATGCGGCGCGCCTCGAGGACGGCGTCGGGCGACTCCGGGGCGAGCTTCACGGCGCGGCGAGCGCGCTCGAGCGCCGTCGCGTCGTCCCCGAGCGTCGAGGTGGCGCGCGCCGCCTCGACCAGCAGCTGCGCGCGCCGCTCCGGCGCGTCGCGCGACGCGCTGGCGAGCTGATCGAGCGCCGCGGCGAGCGCGTGGCCGTCCCCCTCCCGGCGGGCGATCTCGACGCGGAGCTCGATCACGGCCTCGCGCGGCGCGATGCGAGCGACGCTCTCCAGCGTGTCCTTCGCCGACTCGACATCCCCGCCGCCGAGGTAGCTGCTGCACGCGCGGAGGCTGTACTCGGCCCGCTCGTCGGTGGTCGTCGCGAGATCGCCCAGCCTGCACCAGAGCGGGGCGGCGCGGAGCGGCGTCCCGAGCCGCTCGTGGATGTCCGCGAGGAACCTCAGCGCGCTCACGTCGTCGGGCGACGCCGCGAGCAGGGCCTCCAGCTCGGCGCACGCCTCGTCGAGCAGGCCGAGGCGCTGCTCGAGCAGGGCGGCCCGCCGGAGCCGCAGCGCGCGCCGCGTGTCCGGCAGCGGAGCCACCTCGATGCGCCGCGCGAGGAGGGCGGCGACCGCGGCGTGATCGCCGCGGTCGCTCGCGTCCTGCTCGACGATCTCGACGGCGTGCATGTCGGTGAGATCCAGCCGCGCGATCGCCTCGTAGAGCGCCACCGCGGCGCCGCGATCGCCGAGCTCCTGGGCCAGCGGCGCGAGCTCGCGGAGCACGAGCAGCCGCTCCTCGTCGCCGGTCAGGACGCCCTGGAGGCGCGTGAGCACGTCGAAGAGCCGCTGGCGATCGTCGGTGCTCCGCGCGAGCTGGATGAGCTCGTCGATGTGCGCCTCGTCGAACGGCGTCTTCTGCGCGGCTTCGAGGAGGAGCTCCACCGCGCCATGGAGATCGCCGCCGTCGGCGAGGATGCCGGCGAGCTCGCGCGTCAACCCGAGGCGGACGTCATCCGGCAGGTCGATGCGCGCGAGCTCGGACTGGACGAGCGCCTCGAGATCGGCGCCGCGACGTTCGGCCGCGTACAGCCGGCGCAGCCGGGTGACGACCTCGGTGCGCACCTCGCCCAGGAGCTGGCCGCCGGCGAGCGCCCGCTCCAGGGCGACGGTGGCCTCGGCGCGCTGGCCCTCGCGCTCGTGCTTGTCGGCGAGGTGCAGCAGCGCCTCGAGGCGCCGCGCGACCGGCAAGGCATCGTCCAGCGAGCGCTTCAGCGCCTCGTCCCCGCTGGCCTCGACGGCCGCCTCCGCCTCGTACGCGAGCGCGTCGTCCTCCGGCGCGCGCCGGGCCGCCTCCACGAGCAGCGCCGCCGCGACCGGCGGCACGTTCAAGGCGCCCGCGAGCTTGCTCGCCCACCTGAGCAGGCTGGGACCGACGCTCGAGTGCGGCCTCATCGCTGCGGCGTACACCGCCGCGACCAGGTGCGACGCCGGCTCGGTCTGCTGCGCGAGCTCGCCGACGATGTCGAGGAGCGTCTGGAACTCGTCGACGTCGCCGTCGGCGAGCATCGCGCGCTCGATCGCGGCGAGCGCGAGCGCGGGCGAGTCGAGGACGGCGACGGCGATGCGCGCCATGGCGAGCCCCGCGCGGGCCCCTTCGGGGCCGTCGAGCTTCGCGATGCTCGCCTTGACCGCGCGGTCGAAGCGGATGGTCTCGACCTCCGGCTGCCCCGTGCACGCGACGAGATCGCGGATGGCCGCGCCGACGTCCTCGACGAGCGCCGGATCCGGGCGCACGACCATCGCGCGGAGCAGGATGTCGAGGCGCAGCCGGAGGCCCTCCTCCGTGCGGCCGGTGAGGGCCGCGGCGCGCTTCAACCAGGCATTGCGCGACGCCGGATCGGCCGTCGCCGCCACCCGCTCGAGCGCGCGCACGGCGTCCGACGGCTCGCCGACGTGCTCGGCGAGCCGAGCGAGCAGCACGTACGAGGTGCCCTCGGTGGGGACCGCCTCGAAGCTGGCCACGGCGTGCGCGAGCGCGAGCTCGAACGCGCCGCGCCGCTCCAGCTGCCGCGCCGCGCGGTAATGGGCGGCGCGGCGCCCATAGCAGCCGAGGGCCGCGTCGGCGAGCAGCCGGTAGGTCTTGTCGAGGACGACGATGCCGCCGTCGGCGTCCGCCGATTTCTCGACCAGCGCGACGGCGTCGGCGCGGAGGGGATCGAGCTCGATCGCGCTCGCCGCCGTGGAGAGCGCGCGCTCGGGCAGGCCGTGCTCGTGCGCGAGGTTGGCGGCCTCGATCAGCAGGTTGGCGCGCCTGCGTCGCTCGGGCCCGACGTCGCCCGACCACCCGTCCCCGTCCGCGGCGGGCTGCGCTCCCCTTTCGCCCCGGGCCTCCGCGGCGCGCGCCACGAGCGCGTCGATCGCCGCCTCGACGCCCGCGAACTCGCACATGTCCCGCGCGTAACGCTCGGTCCCGCCGCTCGGCGCGAGCTCGCTCGCGCGGAAGAACGCCTCCTCGGCGCCCCGGTGATCCTCCGCCAGGTCCCAGCGCAGGCTGCCGAGCTCACGCCACGCTGCCGCGGCCTCTCCCGCCGTGTCGGCGCCCCGCGCGGTGAACGCCCGGGCCTTCGCCTCGACCAGCGCGATGGCGCCGTCGGAGCTGAGCCCCTTCGCGTCGAGCAGCGACGACTCGAGGCGCTGGACCCGCGTGAGGACCTCGTGAGGATCCGCCTGCACGGCCGCTGCGCGCGCGAGCTCCTGCGCCGCTCCGTCCGGATCGCCGCCGTCGAGCCGGCAATCGGCGAGCATGAACATCAGCTCGGGGGCGTGCGACGCCGTCATCTCGACGGCCAGCCACCGCTCGAGCACGGTCACGGCGAGGTGAGGGTCGCCCGCCCGGCGCGCGAGCTCCAGCAGCCGCTCGCGCAAGAGCGGGTTCTGCGGTCCGAAGACGTCGAGCGAGCGCCTCGCGAGCGCCGTGCCGCGCTCGGGATCGAGGTCGTAGAGGGCGTGCAGCGCGCTCGCCAGCGCGGCCGCCATCTCGCCGAGCGGCTTGGGCTGCGCCAGGATCCACGCGAGCGCGTCCGAGAGCCGCGCCGCGTCGCCGGCGGCCGCGGCGCGGCGGATGAGCTCCGCGGTCGCCTGGGGGCACCCTGGCCGCAGCGCGAGCCAGCGCTGGGTCCACGCGAGCGCGAGCGGCAGCTCGCCCAGCGCCTCCAGCGCCCTCGCGAGGCCGTCGCAGAGCGCGCCGCGCGGGAACACCGTGGTGATGGAGCGCTCGATCGCGGCCGCCACCGCCCGGTCGACCTCGAACGGAGGCGCCTCGCCGGCCCCCGCGGCGGCGGCGAGATCTGCCGTGAGGATGGAGGCGAGCGTGGCCACGGCGCGCGCGGACGACGGATCGGCCTCGCAGGCGAGCAGCGCGACCTCGCGCGAGAGCGCCCGCTGCGTCCGCTGGTAGAGCGCCGCCGCGCTCGAGAGCAGCACCGCGCGCAGCGCCGGCCAGACCGGCGCGGCGAGCTGCACGAGCGCGTCGGCGCGCTCCCGCAGGCGCCCGGTCCGCGTGGCCAGCACGAGCGCAGCGCTCGCCGCGCCGCGGTGCCCCGGGGCCTCGCCGAGCAGCGGCAACACCTCGTCGAGGGCGCGGGCGTCCTGGCCTTGCCGCCGCGCGATCGCCGACAGGAGGAGCCTGGCACGCACCAGCTCGACCCGCGTCAGCAAGGACGCGCGGATCGCCTCGGACCTCGCGGAGCGCGCGCCCTCGGCCTCGGAGGGCGCCCGCATCGCCTCGGCCAGCCGCGCGCGGAGCAGGGCGTCGAGCGCGGCGCCGCCCCCGGTCCGCCGGCTCAGCCGATCGAGCGCCAGCAGGCAGCCGCGGTCGGCCGGCAGCGCCCGCGAGAGCCCCACGAGCGCCTCCTCGTAGGCCGCGCGCTCCTTCGGGCGGCCGCGGTAGATGACGACGAGCCGGCGGAGCGCGTCGATCCGCCCCTCGGCGGTGTCCGCGCCGCGGAGCGCGCGCTGCGCCGCCGAGAGCGCCTCGTCCTGCCCCTTGAGCCGATCGGCGATCCGCTGGAGCCCTGCCTCGGCGTGCTTCGGGTCGCCGCCGACGTCTCTCAGCGTCTCGAGCGCCCAGCGCGCGAGGCCGGGGTCGCCGATCTTCTCTTCCGCGAGTCGCGCGAGCTCCGAGAGCGCGTCGATCCGCCCCGCCGCGTCCTCCGTCGCCCTCGCGTCCGAGCCCTCGCCGATGCGGATGAGCGCCTCGACGAGGGGCGCCATGTCGTGCAGGGTCGCCGCGTGGTCGCGCAGCGCGGAGCGCGCGGCGGTGCTGCCGGAGTCGCTCGCCGCGGCCTCGATCCAGGCCTCCACGGCGCGATCGGGGCTCGCGAGCGGGCCAGCGTGGAGCCGCGCGAGCGCCACGTACGCCTCGGACCTCGACGCCCCGACCCGCTGCTCCGCCCTGAGCTCGATCCGCGCGGCCACGAGCTCGTAGAGCCCCGCCTGCTCGAGCACCTCGTCGATCGCGCGGGCGGCGTCGCCGTCGATCGCCCCGTCGAGGCCCGCGTCGAGCACGCACCCGACCGCGCGCGCCCAGTCGCCCTCGTTCGTCGCGCCCTGGAGCCGGTGGCCGTGCACCTCCATCGCGCGTCGCAGGGCGGCGGGGCCAGAGGCCTCGCCGCGAGCCGCCCGCGCCGCGAGCGCGTCGGCGTGCGTCCGGAGCACCTCGTCGGCCGCGCCCTGCCGGCTGCGCAAGAACAGCGCGGCCGCCATGGCTTTGGCCGCCATGTCATCGTGAGGCGCGATCTCGAAGGCGCGCAGGCGATCCTCGAACGCCGCCTCCCGCTCCCGCGCGGCTTCGCGCCGCTTGGCCGCCTCCAGGTACGCCTTCGCCGCGGCCGCGGGGAACACCTCGTCCGACGCCCAGGCCGCGATCGTGCCGAGCAGCTCGCTCGCCATCGCGTCGTCCGGGGCGAGCTCGCTCGCCTCTTCGAGCGCGTCGACAGCGCCCGCGACGTCGCTGGCGCGCGCGAGGAGCACGGCGATCTTCACCAGCATCCGCGCCGTCGCGCCGGGCGGCTGTGCGTCGTCGCGGAGGCCGCGCAGCGCCGCCGCGGCGAGGGCTGGCTCGCCCAGCCCGGCCAGCCAGCCGGCGAGCTCGCTCCGCATCGCCGGATCGTCGCCCAGCGAGAGCGCCCGGCGGGCGAGCACCGCCGCCTGGTCCAGCTCGACGCCGCGCGCGGCGAGGGTCCTCGCGAGGGCGAGGGCTGCCTCGCGCTCCCCTTGCACGTCGCCGGCCGCGCGGCGCTCGTCCACCCGCGCGCGCCAGTAGGCCTCTTCAGCCCGCGGGCCGCGGTGGCGCGACACCGGCGCGATCGCGCGGGCCCCTGCGAGGACCAGCTGCCCCGCAGAGGCGGGCCCGGCAGGCTCCATCAGCTCCGGCGAATGCAGCGACCTCCTCGCGCCCGACGCTGATGCTGCCCGATCCGGAGGTGAAGAGCTCATTTCGGCGACCCGCTTCGGGTGTGCTGAACCCGCTCAGCCTACCAGAACGACCGAGGTACAAGGCCAATCTTCAGGTGCAATCTCGCGCTTTACCGGAGCGTCACCGCGAACGGTAACACCGTGAGCGCCCTCTCTCCGGCCAGGAGAGGCGCCATGGAGGCGGCGAATGTCCCCACCTCCGGCGCGACGCCGAGCCACTCCGGCAGGAGGACGGAAGCCATCGCCTCCCGCGCGCGCTCCCTGAGCGCTGCGCGGTCGGGAGCCCGCGCGCTGCCCTCGCTGGCTTCGTCGCCGGTCGCCAGGAGCTCCAGCAGCCCGCCCTCGTCCTGCTCGATCTCGACCGGCGCATCCGCCGGCAGCTCCGCCAGCTCGCGCGCGAGCGCGATCGCGCGCTCCAGGCCGCCGAGCTCATCGACGAGCGAGCGCCCTGCGGCCTCGACCCCGCCGAAGATGCGCCCCTCCGCCGACGGCGCGATCGTCTCCAGCGGGAGGTTCCGTCCGGCCGTGATGCGCTTCAGGAACAGATCGTAAACCGCCTCCATGGAGGCGAGCACGCGGGCGCGTGTGGGCTCGTCCCAGGGTGTGAGCGCCGACATGTACGCGGCGCGCGCTGCCCGCTGAGGATCCGGGTTGGCCGCGACCGTCTCTGCGTTGATCCCGATGTCCGCAAGCGCCTTCCCGACGGCGAACTTGCCGCCCACGACGCCTATCGAGCCGATGATGCTCGTCCGCTCGGCGACGATCTTGGTGCCAGCGCAGGCGAGGTAGTAGCCGCCGCTCGCGGCCATCCCGCCGATCGAGACGACCAGCGGCTTCTTCTGCCGCAGCCGCATCAGCTTCTGCCAGAGCAGATCCGAGGCCAGCGCCGATCCGCCGGGCGAGTCGATCCGGAGCACGACCGCCTTCGCGCTCGGATCCTCGGTGAGGCGCGTGATCGTTTGCCCGAGCTCGCGCTCGCCGATCCCGTCCGACGAGCCGATGGGCATCCCCTTGGCGCTCATGGTGATGCCGCCGATCGCCGGGACGACCGTCACGTGCGGCGTCCCCAGCGAGCTCGCCCCGGAGACCGAGCGGAACACGTCCACGAGGCTCCGGGAGAGGCTCGCATCGCGCGGGGCGCCGCCGAACCGCGGCACGGAGCGCTCGGTGCCGGCGAGCTTCTTCGCGTCCTCGGTCGCGGACTCGAAATCGCCGATCTCGTCCACGAGCGCCCTCGCCTTCGCCTCCTCAGGGGCGAACGGGCCGTCCTCGAGGGCCTCCCGGAGCTCCTCCTTGCCGCGCCCCTCCACGATGGCCGAGAGCCACGCCTCACGGACCCCGCCGAGCGCGGACTCGAGCGATCGGCGCGCCTCGGGGCTCGCCCCTTCCCGCGTGAACGGCTCGCTCGCGCCCTTGAACTTCCCCACCTGGAGGAAGTCGACGTCCACGTTGAGCTTGTCGAGGAGCCCCTTCGCGAACACCAGCTGCGCCGCGATCCCCACCGTGTCGACCTGCCCCGCAGGGCTGAGCCAGAGCTTGCTGCACGCGATGGACGCCAGCAGCATGGTCGCGTTGTTGTACTCGTCCGCGTGGCACACGACCGGTCGCCCCGACGCGCGGACATCGCCGAGGATCCGGCCGATCTCGTGGGCCCGCGCGAACGCGAGGCGCGCGCTCCCGAGCCGCACGAGGAACCCCTTCGCGCTCGGGGACCCGGAGAGCGCTCGCAACGACTGCACGAGCTGCACGTGGGTCCTGCCGCTCGGCGGGCCGAACAGCGACGCTGACGCGCTCTCGGGGAGCCCGCGCGAGAGATCGATCTCGATGACCGCCGGCTCGTCGAGGCCCGCCGCGGGCGGCGCCGGCAGCGCCGCTCGCTCTCTCCCGCTGCACCCTGCCATCGACGCCGCCACGGCGAGGGCGCCGACGCCGGTCCATCGCACCCCTCGAGCTCGGCGCTTACTCATGCTTCATTCCAGGCAGATCCGAGGTGTCGACCGGCGGCGTCGTCGCCCCGGGCGTGGCGGTCGGCGGCGGATGCACGCCGGGGAGATCGCTCGTATCGATGGCGCCGCCCGGGGCGACGTAGTCGTCGGGCACGCGGCCGTCGTCCGGCTCCGGCTCCGGCTCGCGCCGAGCGCGCCCCGGCGGGCTCGCGGGAGGAGCGCTCGCCGCGGTCGATGGGCTCGGCGGAGGAGAGCCCGCGCGCG
Organism: Sorangium sp. So ce693; assembly: GCF_051521375.1. Taxonomy (NCBI): domain Bacteria; kingdom Pseudomonadati; phylum Myxococcota; order Polyangiales; family Polyangiaceae; genus Sorangium; species Sorangium sp. So ce693. The sequence continues at coordinate 12,559,575 of NZ_CP150347.1, read as the reverse complement.
GGCTCTCCACGCGCGCGCTCGACGCCGGCTCGGCGACGCTGCCTGGCTCCCCCTGCGCCTTCTCGAGCCGGTCGATGAAGGCCCGGAGCGGGCGCGCGAGCAGGTGCGGCCGGCTCGTCGCCAGCAGGCGCTCGTTCTCGGCGCGCGCGGCCGCGAGATCGCCTGACCTCGCGAGCGCATAGACGAGCAGCGCCCGCGCTCGCCCTGGGCTCTGCTCGATGCTCGCCGCCGTCCGGAGCCGCTCGACGACGGCGGCCCAGCTCGGATGAGCCTCCGCGAGATCGAGCGCGGCCAGCGTCAGCGCGCTCTCCGGCTGCGCGCTCTCGGCCGAGATCGCGCCGACGAGCTTCCGTGCGGAGGCGAGATCGCCCTGCATGCGGAGCAGATCGATCGCCGCGCGGGTCACCTCGGCGTTCGCCGGCGCGACGCGCCGCGCGTGCTCGACCTCCTTGCGGGCGCGCTCGATCGCGATGTCGAGATCGTGCCGCACCGTGTCCAGATCCGCGTCCCCTGCGGCGAGCAGCTGCAGCCGCAGCCACCGCACGTCCGCGTTCACCGTCTCGACCCGGGCCAGCGCCGCCGCGACGCGCGGGTCGTCCTCGGCGAGCGCGCTCGCCTTGACGAGCTTGTCCCTCGCCGTCTCCGGATCCCCCTCGGCCAGGCTCCGCTCGCCCTCGGCGAGCAGCGCCGAGACGCGATCGTCGCTCGGCGCAGGCCGGGTCTGGACGGCCGGCTTGAGGTACTTCGGCCCGAGGGTCGCCGCGCTCACCACCATGAGGCCGACGACGATGAGGCCGACGACCCACCGCGCGATCCCCGTCCTCCTCGAGGGCAGCGACGTGATCCCGGCATCGCCGTCCCCCTCGTCGACGTAGGAGGGACGCCCCTCGGGCTCCACGGCTGCGGTCGGCGACCCCGACGTCGCTGCCCTCCGCGCCGCGTGGTCCTCGCTCGCCGCGCGCGGCGACCCGCGCCTCGCCACGGGGGCTTCTTCTCCCGGGCTGTCGGCGGACGCGACGGCGCGCTCGAGGCGTGCCGGGGAAACGCTGTTCGGGATCCGCAGCGGCACGGCCCCGGCGGCGCGCACCTGCCCTTCGCCGCCGGCGTCCGCGGGCCCGGGCCTGATGCTGCCGTGGCGCACCTCGGCGACCCCCGCGCCGCGGAGGGTCCGCGGCTCCTGCCGGCGCGCAGGGTGCCCGTCCGGCAGCGGCGGCGCCTCTTCCGGCGGCACCACGACCCCGGGCAGCGCGCTCGGCTTCGTCATCACCCGCGCGGGGGCGCTGGCCTCGGAATCGTAGGCCGCGGTCTGCGCCCCGCGGCGCGGCGACGGGCGCTCCTTGCCCGACTGGACCTCCCGCACGTCCCGAACGATCGTCTCTGCGTCGTGGATGGACTCGGGGGCGGCGTCCGCGTCGCTCTCCGCCCGCGGGAGCGGGATCGCGACCGAGCCCTCGGTCTGCGCCGGCGCCGGACCGCCGAGCCCTGGAGGCGTCAGCGACCTCGAGCGGCCAGGGAACGGCGAGGGCCCGCCGATGCCCAGCGCGGTCCCGGCCATCACGATGCCGCCCGGCCCCTTGAAGAACGGCTCCAGCTCCGCGATCGACCCGAGCCGCCGCGGCCTCGCGTTGCCGCGCGAGATCACATCGTCGCGGGTGATCTGGCCCTGGGTGATCGCCGCCTGGAGCTCCCGGAGCATCTTGAACTCGAGCTCCCGGCCGCCGAGCGTGCGCACCACCCACGTCTCGGGGAGCCCGCCGTCGGTGCGGCGGACCTTGAACTGGAAGCCGCAGTTCGTGCACTTGACCGTCGTGCCGCGCTCCGACACGAGCGCGTCGTCGAACTCGTACTCGGTGCTGCAACGCTCGCAGGTGACATCCATCTGCTCGACCGGTCCCCGTGTCCTCGCGAACGGCTGGCCCCCCAGGCGCGAGCCTGCCGGGGTTCCTCGTTCGGAGGTAGCCGCCCGGAACTCGGCGGAACGGTAGCACGGGTTCCCCTGTGCGCCCCAAAGGGTCGCGCTGCGCCGCGCCATCCTCCGCTTTCCCCCGCGGTTCAGGGCTCACGGTCGTCTGCGGCCCCCCTGTCCCCCCGACGCAGCGGCCGCCGCGGCGTGCCCCTCCGCGAGGCGTGGCACCTCCGGGCCAGGCCGCGCCCGCCTCGCCTCGCCTCGCCTCGCCGCGCGCGGAGGCCACATGCCGACGTGAACGCGGCTTCACGGCGAGCGCGCGATCGGCCGAAATACGCCGCGACTCGCCAGGCTTGTGTGGGGCATGTCGCTTGCTACGCTCGTCCGGTCGCGACCGTCACGCGCGAGGGCGCGGCTCCTCGACGCCGGGCGGCCGAATGCTTTCGGGAGACGGTGAATGAAGCGACTTACTCTGCTGGGTCTCGCGAGCGTGCTGGCGCCCCTCCTCGCGGGTTGCCCCATCTACGACGACAACGCCGACAGCCACTTCTGTGATGCAGAGGACTGCGGGCCCAGCATCCCGAGCGGCTGTAACGAGCCAGCCGACTGCGGGATCAACGAGACCTGTGGCGAGGACAACGAATGCCACATCGGCGACTGCACGACCTGGGGGTGTAGCCGGGGCTTCGAGTGCGTCATCGCCGACGACCACACCGCCGCCTGCGTCGCGAGCGGCACCTCCGGGGAGGGGGGCAGCGGCGGGGCCCCCGGCGACGTCGTGTACTGCGGCAACCCGGACGACTGCGCCGATGGCGAGACCTGCGCGCCGGATGGCACGTGTCAGCCCGGCAGCTGCGATCAGGTCCTTCCGAGCGGCGAGCCGCTCGGGTGCATCCACGGCTATGTCTGCGAGGGCGACGACGCCGATGCGACCTGCGTGCCGGCGACCCCGGCCGCGTGCGGCGCCGACGCCGACTGCGCCCGCCTCGGCCCTGACTACCTCTGCGTCAGCGGCATCTGCACCGCGCCCCAGGACCAGTGCTTCGATCAGACGCAGTGTCCGGTCAACGACAAGTGCGTCGAGGGCAAATGCACGCCGGCCTGCAGCGAGGATGCGGACTGCCCCAGCAGCTACCGTTGCGACGCGACGCTCGGCATCTGCTCCCACCCTGCGCAGCCCTGCGTCATCACGGACGACTGCGGCGGCCCCTCTGCCGTCTGCATCGACGGCGCCTGTGTTCCGAGGAGCGACGGAGCCAGCTGCCCCGAGGGCGACGTCTGGGTCGAGAACGGCTGCATCCCGAATCAGTCGAGCAACTTCGTGTGCGGCGAGGATGGAGCGCAGGACGTCTGCGCGGCGGGATCGATCTGTCTGCACCACAGCTGCTACATCTCGTGCGACCAGCCGAACCCGAACGCCTGCGACAACCAGTCGCCCTCGCTGAGCGAGTGCAGGACCGTGGCGACGTTCTCCGGCGAGCACCAGGTCTGCGGGTCGAGCGACAACCTCGGCGGCGACTGCGATCCCGAGACGCCCTGCAGCGAAGGCAAGATCTGCATCGACGGCTTCTGCCGGTAACGCTGCGGCGCTCCTCCGCCGCGATCGCACCTCGGGCAGGGCAGCCCCCCTGCCCTGCCCCCTCCGTGCGCAATATGCCCTTGGCATGCGCGCTGCCTCACGTCCCGCCGGTCACTGTTCCAGCCACGTGAATCCACGCTGAGGGCTACGCGTTACGCGCCCCCACGCGATGCGAACCGACGGAGCCACAATGAAGGCAGACGATCTCGTCAATTACATGGCCGATATGTTCCCCTACAGGAGAAGGAGCTCACTCGACTGGATCGTTCCGGTGTCGGTCGGGCTCGGCCTCGGCGTCGCCCTCGGCGTCGGGGTCGGCGTCCTGGTCGCGCCGACGTCGGGTGACGAGGCTCGCCGCCGGCTGCGCGACAGCACGAGCCGGCTGCGCGAGCGCGCGGAGAGGGCCAAGGATCGCGCCCTGGGCGCTGCGCAGCGGACCCAGCACGAGATCCAGGAGAAGGTCCAGGAGAGCGCCGGCTCGTACTCCAACGAGCTCGGCGCCCGCTGAGCGAGCTCCAGGGGGGGCGCGAAGGCGCCGCACCGCCCACGCGCGGAGCGGCGCCTTCCATCATTTCCCGGGATGTGCCCCAGCAGCCGAGCGACATCTGCGCAGCCGGAGCGGCACAAGCGATGCTTTTCCGAGAGCAGATGGATTGAACGAGACACCTCGCGAACCGCGGCACAGGGGCACTCGTCGAATGATGTATTACCGGACGCTCACTGCATTCTTCCCAGGTCGCACGGAAGCCGCGAGCGCACTTGGCCGCCTCCTCGCCCTGGGCGTCGCGGCCGAAGACATCAGCATGGTGCCAAGGCAGCACTCCCGTCTGGACGAGATCGAGCTCACGATCCACAGCAAGGCGTCCGAAGGAGCCGCCCTGGGCGCTGTGATTGGAGGGCTCGTCGGGGGTACGCTCGCCGCGATCACGGCTGGAGGCGCGCTGATCATTCCGCGGCTCGACGCGTTCCTGGCGGGGCCCATCGTCGCGTGCCTCGCAGGCGCGGGCGCCGCTGGCGCGGCCGGCACCCTGCTCGGCGCCGTCCTCGGTGCGCGCCTGCCCGAGTACGAGGCGCGCCGCCTCGACGACGGCAGCGGCGCCGGCGGCGGCGCGTTGCTCTCCGTGCGGTGCTTGCCCGACGTTTCCCGCTGCGTCGAAGAGGTGCTGAGCGAGAGCGGCGGTCGCCGCATCCGCAAGACCTACAGCCGCAGGACCTGAAGGACGCGCGCCCGGCGTGGCGTGGCCGGCGACCTCGCGAACTCGCAACAGGCGAGCCGCGCCCCATGGAGAGCGCGCGCGCCACGTGCGAGCGCGGCCGGGACGCGCCCGTGATGGAACCGCCAAGCCGCCGAGGACACCAAGAGAACCTCAAAAATCTTGGCGTGTTTGGCGTCCTTGGCGGTTCAAACGACCCACCTTCAGCCAGAGTCCCGCGCTGCAGGTGGCTGCTGGATCAGGGCGACGAGCCGAGATGGCTCTGGGATCGCGTCTGCTCATCGAAGACGAGCTCGACCGCCTGAGCCAAGGCGCTCTTGGCGTAGCTGCGCGTCGCGAGCGACCCGAGCCTGCTGAGCATGCGCGGCGTCAGGCCCCCGCCGAGCAGGAACCCCAGCCCAGCCGCCGCCGCGAGCGCCACGTGCGGGTTGTCGCGCGCGAACGCCGAGACCGCCCGCGTGACCTCCGCCGCGTCGAGTCGGCTGAGCGCGTCGTTCACCACCTCCCGAGCGTCGCGCTCCCGTTCGGCCTCGACATCGCGTGCTGTCATGATGACCTCCTCAACTCAGCCGTGTAACGACCCGTCCGATCAGGTAGCCCACGGCCGCCACCGCGAGGAGCGTGGCCACAGGGCGCTCTTGCACGAGCGAGACGAGCCGCTCGTCCGCGCGGCGGACCTCGCCGAAGAGGCGAGGGACGGCGGCGGGAACGTTCGCGCGCCGCTCCCGGCGTCCGGACTCTTGTTCGATGTCTGCATCGTTGGCGATCATCGTGAACCGGTCTCCAGCAATGCCCGAACCACCGCGCAACGTGCATCGGCTGCACGATCCGGAGACCGACCCAGCGGCGCGGGGCAGCAGGGCGAGGAGAGCCAGGAGAGAAGCGCGCTCGACGAGCGCGGGGCGGAGCGCCTTCCGGGACGTTCGTGCTCACGGACGGAAGGGTGAGTGGGCGACGCGCGTGTGAACCTCGCGACCTCGCGACCTCGCGCGCCAGGGCCGCGCTTGCGGGCCGCGCTCGCCAGGGTGACGGCCGGTGGAGATCGCGCTGGCCGCACGACGGCGCGCGGCGCGGCGCGGCGCAGCGCACACGCTAGAAGCGGACGCCGAACGCCCGGAGCGCGCCGCGCAGCGCCTCCGCGCCGTCGCACACCGCCACGCGCTCGGCCTGGGACACCTCCGCAGCCCTCGCCGGCTCCCCCTTGAACCAGACGGCCCGCATCCCTGCCGCGAGAGCGCCGCCGACGTCGGCGGCGAAGGAATCGCCGACGTGGACCACCGCAGCGAGCGGCACGCCGAGGCGCTCGGCCGTCCACGCGAAGATCTCCCTGCCCGGCTTCTCGAACCCGAGCCGCCCCGAGTCCGCCACCGCCACGAAGTGCGACGACCAGCCGAGCTCTTCGATCAGCTCCTCGAGCCGGCCCTCCGAGTTCGACAGCACCGCGACCGGCACGCCGGCCCGCCGGAGCTCGATCACGACGTCGATCATCCCCGCGATCGGCCGGCGCCAGAGGTTCTTCCGGGGCTGCTCCGTCCAGAGCCAGTCGACCGCCGCGTCGAGCGCGCTGGCCTCGACGCCGCCCGCCTCGAGCAGGCGGCGCATCATGATCTTCCACGGGTGACCGCCGAGCCCGCGCTGGATCGCCTCGTTGTAGGCGCGCCAGCCCTCGTCCACCGCCCCGTCCAGCCGCTCCCGAGGCGCGCCGATGCCCCGCTCGGCGAGGCGGGCGGAGAGCAGCCCGGTGTCGAGCTCCACCAGGGTCTGGCCGAAGTCGAAAGAGACGGCTGTAGCAGGCTCGTTGCGCATGATTACTCGGCGTACATCGCCTCGATCTCGCGCGCAAAATTCTGGCTCACATTGCGCCGCTTGATCTTGAGCGTCGGCGTCAGCTCGCCGTCCTCGATGGTGAAGCCGCGCGGCAGGATCGAGAACTTCTTGATCGTCTCGACCTGCCCGAGCTCGCCGTTCACCTCGTCGACGGCCCGCTGCACGGCTTCCCTGATCTCGGGCGACGCGCGCGAGAGATCGGGGCCGAGCCCGCGCTCCGCCGAGAAGCGCTTCACCGCGTCGGGGGCCAGCACGAGCAGGGCCGTGAGGAACTTGCGCCCATCGCCGACGACCACCGCCTCGGCGATGAGGTCGTGGCGCTTGAGCGCCTCCTCGATGTTCTTGGGCGAGATGTTCTTCCCGCCGGCCGTGATGAGGATCTCCTTCTTCCGCCCGGTGATGTGGAGGAACCCCTCCTCGTCGAATCGGCCGAGATCCCCCGAGTGGAGCCAGCCGTCGACCAGGGCCTGCGCGGTCGCCTCTGGCTCCTTGTAGTAGCCGAGGAACACGGTCGGCCCCTTCACGAGGATCTCGCCGTCGTCCGCGATCTTCACGTCCATGCCTGGCACCGACGGCCCCACGGAGCCGAGCTTCGTCCTGCCCGGCACGTTGTAGCTCGTCGCGCCGGTCACCTCGGACTGGCCGTAGACCTCGGTGATCAGGATGTCGAGCGACGCGAAGAACTCGAGGACCTCCTTCGCGATGGGGGCCGCGCCGCTGCTGAACGCGTGCGTCCGGCCGAGCCCCACGGCCTCCTTCACCTTCGCGTAGACCAGCTTGTCGAAGGCGCGGTGCTGGAGCGCGAGCAGCGGCCCCGGCTGCTCGCCTCGGGCGCGGAGCTCGCTGTGCTGGAGCCCGACGCGCCTCGCCTGCTCGAGCGTGATCTTCTGCAACCCCTTCGCGCCGGAGAGCTTCGCGTCGATCCCGGCCCTCAGCTTCTCCCAGACGCGCGGGACCCCGAAGAAGGCGGTAGGCCGCACCTCCTTGAGGTTGTCGGCGAGCGCCGCCATCGACTCGGCGAAGTACACGGCCGCGCCGATCGAGGCCGGGATGTGGATCGTGAACATCTGCTCGGCGACGTGCGAAAGAGGCAGGTAGGACAGCCCGATGTCCCGGGACGAGAACGGGACGATGCGCGCCGCCATGTCCGCCGAGCGCGTGAGGTTCTCATGGCTCAGCATGACCCCCTTCGGCGGCCCCACCGTCCCGGAGGTATAGAGCAGCGTCGCGAGGCCCCTCGGCTCCAGCGCGTCGAGCCGCTGCTCGAGCAGCTCGTCCGGGACGCGGTCGCCCCGCGCGAGGAGCTCCTCCCAGGCCAGGATCCGCGGATCACCCGCGGGCTCCGCGCCCCGCATCAGCACCACCCACGAGAGCCGCGGCAGCCGATCCCACTGGCTCAGCACCTTCTCCAGCTGGGCCCTGTCCTCGACCAGCACCACCTGCGACCCCGCATGGTGCACGACGTGGCGCACCTCCTCGGGCGAGCACGTCGTGTAGATGCCCGCGGGAGCGCCCCCGATCGCCATGCAGGCCACGTGGAGCACCACCCACTCGGGCCGGTTGAAGCCGAGGAGGCCGACCGTGGCGCCGGGCTCGAGGCCGAGCGCGAGCAGCGCCTTGCTGGCGCGCCGCACCTCGCCCGCGTACTCCCGGAAGCTGGTCATCCTCCAGAAGCCCCCCTCCTTGACGTAGTGGGCAGGAGCCTCGGGGCGCACCTTCGCCTGGCCTAGCAGGCGCCGCGGAATCGAGTCACAGGGCATCGAGCTACCTCGTTCACGGGCAAGAATGCGCAATCACAGGCGAATTTTCCTGCACCCTCCCGAGGTCCGGGACCGCCTGGGGGAGTCGCCCCGCACAGTAGCAGCAGACGCCGCGGCGTTCTGAGCGTGAAACGTTCCCGCCGGGCGCTTCTGTCCGGCGGCGCTCCGAGCGCACGCTCGGCGGATCGCGCGCTGGTGCAGGCCGAGCGCGCGGCGGTCCTCGCTGCGGTTACGGGCGGGACGCCGGTTCGCCGTCATGGGCGAGCCGCTCGTCATCCGCCCGCTGCCGCGCAAACGCTGGCCTGCGCTGTCGTCAGCTTGACTGCACGTCTTCGGATCAGGACCATTCGGCGGTGGGCGAGCGCAAAGGGACGATCGAGGAGGCTGACTGGGCGGCGGACTCCGCCCGCAGCAACGAGCTCGCCGCCTCGGGCCCGCCGGAGCGCGTGCGGGCAGCGCTCGACGGCGGGACCCTGGTCTCCAGGCAGGGGCTCGTCCCCGCGCCCGAGCCCCCGCCCACCGTCCAGGTGCGGCGCCCGGACCGCGACGCGCCGACCACGGTCGGCCGGGATGCGCCGCCGGACGCGCCGCCGTCGCCCTCGGATCGGCACGCGCGGAGCTTCGGAAAATACAGGTTCATCGCGACGCTCGGTCACGGGGGCATGGCGGACGTGCACCTGGCGGTCGCGGTGGGGCCGGCGGGCTTCAGCAAGCTGCAGGTCATCAAGCGCCTCCGGCCCAACATCGCCGACGAGCCCGAGTTCCGGGACATGCTGCTCGACGAGGCCCGCCTCGCCGCTCGCCTGAACCACCGCAACGTGGTGCAGACCAACGAGGTCGGCCTCGCGGACGGCGAGTACTTCATCGCGATGGAGTACCTCGACGGGCAGCCGCTGAGCCGGGTGATCTCCCGCGCGCGAGAGCAAGCGCGGACGATCCCGTTCGCCGTCCAGTTCTGGATCCTCAGCGAGGTGCTGGCCGGCCTCCACTACGCCCACGAGCTCGTCGACTACGACGGGACGCCGCTCAACGTCGTTCACCGCGACATCAGCCCCCACAACATCTTCGTCACCTACGACGGGCAGGTGAAGATCGTCGATTTCGGGATCGCGCTCGCCGCGCACCGCCTCGTCGAGACGCAGACCGGCACGATGAAGGGCAAGGTCGCGTACATGGCGCCGGAGCAAGCGTTCTCGCACTCTTCCCAGATCGATCGGCGCGCGGATGTCTTCTCGGCCGGCGTCATCCTCTGGGAGATGCTCGCCGGCCGCCGCCTCTGGCGCGGGCTGTCGGATCCGCAGATCATCTCGCGCCTGATGCGGGACATCCCGGACCTGCGGTCCGCGCGCCCCGAGGTGCCCGTCGAGCTCGCGCGCATCTGCGCCAAGGCGCTCGCGCATTCACCCGGCGAGCGCTATTCGACGGCCGCAGCCTTCCGCGCGGAGCTCGATCGCTACGCGGAACGCCTGGAAGGGCAGGTGACGGCCGAGCAGCTCGGCGCGCTCATGCGCGAGCTGTTCGCCAGCGAGCGGTCCGAGATCCGGGCGATCATCGATCGCCAGCTCAAGCAGCTGCAGGAGCACGGCGCGGACGCGGGGAGCGCGGGGCTCGCCGGCCGCGCGCCGAGGCTGCCGTCGCTGCCAGGGCGCGATCCGCTCGACTCGGATCCTCCTGCGCAGGAGGAGGGGGCGACCACGGGCTCTTCGCCGTCGGCGCCCACACGTCCCCTCCACCGCTCGAGCGCTCCGCAGGCGACGCTCCACGCCGTCGTGCGGACCGAGCCGGCCACGGCGGTTCAGCCCGCGCCGGCGCCGCGGCGCTCCCGGTTGCCGCTCGTCGCGTTCGCAGCGGTCATCGCGCTGGTCGGCGCCGCGACGCTGTACCTGAAGCTGCGCGATCCCGTCCAGCAGAGCCTCCACGCGACCGCGCCGCCGGTCCAGAGCGCGCCGCCCGCGCCGGAGCCCTCCCCGCCCCGCGCCGAGCCGCCGTCCGCCGCGAGCAGCGCTCCACGCGAGGAGACCGACGCGTCGCTCCTCCGCGCCTCGATCAAGGCGAGCCCTGCCAGCGCGAAGATCTTCGTCGACGGGGTGGAGCTCCCCTCGAACCCGTTCGACGGCAAGCTCATCAAGGACGGCGCGGCGCACCGGATCGAGGTCTCCGCGCCGGGCCACGCCGCGCAGCGACGGATGCTCGTGTTCGATCGGGACATCGAGCTCGAGGTGACGCTCTCCCACGCGCAGAGAGGACCGGCCCCCGCGGCCACGGCGACCTCGAAGGTCGTCAAGCCCCCCGTCGAGGCAGATCCGACCGTCCCGCCGCCGAAGCCCGATCCCTACTGACGCGTCGGGCCCGCGGGCGAACGTTACAGGTCTCGGTAACCAATCGGCGGCTCAACGAGCTTCGCCGCCTTGGCGACGCCGCGGAACACGTAGTCGGAGTAGCTGTAAGGCCCGTCCGACCACACGAGGAAGTCGTCCGCGAGCACCCCGCTGGGCGCTCCCTCGCAGAGCTCCGGCGCCGCCATGACGGGACCTTCGTTGTAGATCGGGGCCGACGCGTTGACCGCCTCCTCGGCCTCTTCCATGGCCGCCAGCGCGCCGGCGTGCCGGTCGGCGTCGAGCTCGTCGACGGGGTACAGCTCCCAGTCGAGCAGCACGAGCTCCGGGTGCGGGGGCTCGTTCGGGGCCGACGCGAAGGGGGCGTGCGCGGCCTCGGGGAGGCCCGTCCGCGCGAGCGCCTCGAGCAGGCGGCTGCGGTAGCGCAGCGCCGCGTCATCCGGGGTCCAGAACGCCGTGATGGCGGCGATCACGTCCTCGGTCTTCGCCTCTCGCCATAGCGAAGGGTCGCGCGAGCCGAGCTCGAGCGCGCGCTCCTTCTGGAGGCGCGCCTGGAAGGCCGCCGCGTGCGGCGCGAACTCCGGCAGCTCGGCCAGGGCGTGATCGACGGACCAGTGGAGCCGATGATCGACCTCGCGCACGTACCGGTGCTTGCCGAGGGCGCGGAGGAGTCGGGCGATTTCGTCGGGTGTGCGCGCTGCGAACGACCAGGCAAGCATCATGGGGCAAGGCTCATCGATCCGTGCAGGGGACGGCACGCCGAGCTGGCTCGCCGATGCCGATCGGGCGGCAGGCACCTCGGCACGGGGTGAATTCCCATCGCTCGGCCGCGGTGTCGATCACTTCTTGCCGGGGAGGTGCCACACGCCGGCGAACCACACCAGGGATCCGTCTGAGCGGCGCACGGTGGTGGCAGGCGCGAAGTACGCGCCCGGCGGGACGGCCTCCCATCGTCCCTGCTGCCACGCCCATCGGCGGCTCCGCCACTGCCACTCGCCGTCGATCCACACATCGCCCGGCCGCTCGGACGGCGAGATGATCTCGACCCGCGCAGGCGGCGGAGGGTACGGCACGACCACCGTCGTCTCGCTCGGCAGGTGGGGGCCGGTCGGAGGCAGCGGGAGCGAGCTGCCGCAGCCCGCGAGCACCAGGAGCGACGCGAGCGGGATCCGGAGCGCGCGGCGCAGAGCGGCGTTCATCCTGCGTCGATCCAGGAGAGGTACGCGTCCAGGACGTCGCGGCCGACGAGCAGGCACTCCAGCGTCGCGAGCGCGAGGAACGGGCCGAACGCGATGCGGGCCTGGCCGAACCCTTCGCGAGGCTCCTCCGCGAGCGGATCTTGCGCCAGCTCTTCCTCGGCGGCGGCCCGCTCCTCGGGGGACATGGCCGCGAGCTCCGCGCGGATCTGCTCCCGCTCGAGGCGCACCGCCTCGGGCTCCTCGATGCTCCCGCGCAGGAGCAGCATGGCGATGGCCATGATCGAGCCCTGGACGGCGCCGGCGCCGAGCACGAACAGGGCGCCCCCCCAGCCGAACCACGCGCCCGCCAGCATGAGGAGCTTGGCGTCGCCGAGGCCCATGCCGACGCGGCCGCCGCGGATCCGCGGGTAGAGCACGACGAACGGCAGCCAGACGATGCCGAAGCCGACCGCCGCGCCGACGAGGGCGTCGACGAAGCCCATCGACCGCAGCGACGCGGTCGCGACGCCGAGCACCGCGCCGCCGAGGGTGATCGAGTCGGGGATGAACATGTGCTCGAGGTCGATGAACGTCGCCGCGAGCAGCCCGAGCGCGAGCGCCAGGTCGGCGGTGTACGTGGCGAGCGCGTGGAGGGCCGGCGTCGTCCCGGGGAGCCGGAGGATGATGACCTCGATGATCGCGAGCGAGAGCAAACCGCCCGCCGCCTCCACCAGGGGATACCGCGGCGACACGGGCGCACCGCAGCAGCGCGCGCGGCCGCGCAGCAGCAGGTAGCTGAGGACGGGGATGTTGTCGTAGGCGCGGATCGGCGCGCCGCACGCCGGGCAGCACGAGCCCGGACGGACGACGCTGAGCTCGCGCGGGACGCGGTGGATGACGACGTTGAGGAAGCTCCCCCACAGCAGGCCGAAGCAGAGCCCGAAGGCGCGCAGGAACCACGGAGGGAAATCGGCGAGCATCACCTGGGGCTCACGTCCTCGGGCTCGACGCGGCCAGCCGGAGCATCATCGTGAGCGCCTGCTCCAGCTCCGCGATCGTGGGTTGCACGGGGTTCTCGGCGAGCGCCGCCTTGAGGTCGACGAGGCGGCCGCCGAGCTCCTGGTAGTGACGGCGCACGCCCTCGGTCGGCGCCTCGGCGACCCACCGCCTCACGATCTCGCGCAGCTCGTCGAGATCGCTGCCAGCGAGGAGCTGCGCCATCTGCGAGGCCATCGGATCCGGTGCGCCGCTCACGCCCTGCCCCATCCAGGCCAGCATAGCGCGGGCACTTTGACGGGCGAGGGGTCCTGCGACATAAGGCGAGGCGCTTTCGAGGAACCGTGCCGACGAGGACGCCTGCCGTTGCCCTGATCCTGCTCGCCGCCGGCATCGCCGGAGGGGCCGGCTGCAGCCGCGCCGAGCAGCGAGAGCCCGGGGAGAATCGCGCGGACGGAGGCGCCCCGCAGGCGCCCGCGCCGCAAGGGAAGGTGCTCGAGGCGGCCGAGAACGAGTCGCCCGCTGCGAGCGCGACACCGCGGGCCGGCGCCGCGGCGGCCGGGCCCGCGCGGATCGAGATCCCCGCCGGAAAGCTCGTCGCGGGCAGCACGCCCGGCGACAAGGGGCGCGATCCGACGCTCGAGCCGGCGTTGCTCGACGTCGAGCTGGGCGGCTTCACCGTCGATCGCACCCCGTACCCGAACGATCCTGCGCAGGCTCCGCTCACCGGGGTGACGCGGGCGCGCGCCTCGGAGCTCTGCCAGCAGGCCGGCGGGAGGCTGTGCACCGAGCTCGAGTGGGAGCGCGCGTGCAAGGGCCCCGAGGGGACGCCCTACGCGGGCGGCGCGGCGTGGGACCCGGCGTGCGCCAAGGCGCCCGGGTCGTGCGCATCCGGGTTCGGCGTCGTCGGCATGGGCGCCGCGCTGCGCGAGTGGACCGCGAGCGACATCGCGCCGATCGAGAACCTCCAGCCCAAAGCCGCCGCCGTGCGCGGGGCCACGGCGAGCGCGAGCGCCGTGGATCACCGGTGCGCGCGCCGCGCGGCGGTCGATCCGGCGGTGTCGGGCGACGACATCGGCTTCCGGTGCTGCCACGGCGCGCCGAACGCGGCGTCGATCCCGTCGCCGCAGTGGCAGCAGACGTTCCGGCGCGCGGAGATCGGGCCGCAGCAGGTCGCAGAGCTGCTCGCGTCGGTGCCGCAGCTGCGCGACCTCGGCGGGAAGATCTCCTTCTTCAAGGAGCCCGACGACGCGAACGCCGTGCTCAGCCGAGGCCGGACGCGGCTCTCGCCGAGCGGCGCTCCGGCGAGCCAGCCCGAGGCGGGCCTGCCCCCGAACACAACGCTCACGACGTCTCCGCTGCTCTGGAACCCGGTCCCGGGCGAGGAGGTGCTCGTCGTGACGGGAAAGGCCGACGACGACGCGTTCATCGTCGCGTTCCTGAAGCTCCCGGGAGACCGCTACCGCATCGCGTCGTCGCTGCTGCTCAAGGACGACCCGGGGCCGCTCGCGCTCGGGTTCAACGGCTACGTGCGGCGACGGCTCACGTGGGCGACCTGCTGGGACTGCCGCGGCGAGTCGGGCAACATCACCTACCGGGACGACAACCGCGTGGTGATCACGCAGAAGTGACCCCGCGGCGGCGCGGACCGGACACCGACACGCCCCGGCGCCTCAGGTGTCGGCGCCGAGCAGCGTGTGCCGGTAGGTCGTACCGTATTCGATGATCCGCTCGACCGCGTCGACGAACTCCGAGCGATCGAGCGACTCGGTGGGCAGCTCGGCGCACAGCAGGATCTCGTTCCGATCATCGAGGGCGAACTTGGCGACGCGCATGTCGCGGTTGGCCTCGAGCAGGTGACGGAGCAACCCGAGCACCTGGCCGGTGTCCTCGGCCAGGGTGGGCACCACAGCGCCGTCGTGCTGCGTGTCGAGCAGATCGAGCACGCCGAACATCGAGAGCACGACCCAGTTCTCGGTGCACTGGACGTAGAACGGAGGGAGCTCGAGGACCCCTTCCTCGTGCGGACGGATGCGCAGGGTCGACGGCTTCGTCAGCTCGGCGCTGTAGCCGATCTCCTCCGTCCAGCGCTGCAGGGTCGCGACGTCGATCACGGGGTGATGTAATCGCCCTGCCGCCGCCGGAGATCAAGATGCGGCGCGCGGGAAGCCCTCTCGCAGGGACGAGCGCTGGAGGCGGGGAGCGCTAGAGGCTGAGCACGGCGTCCTCTCCCCGGTCGGCGAGCTTCGCCGCGATCAGGCTGAGCAGCGCTTGCCTCCGCTCCTCGAGCTCGACGAGCGCGCGCGGCGGCACCAGCTCCTCCTCGATGCCGCCGGGGCGCAGCGCCGCGGCGGCCTCCTCGGGGCCGAAGCGCGCGAGCGCATCGCGAAGGGCCCGGGGGAACCGCACCGCCTCCACGAGGCGCTCGAGCTGCCGGTCTAGCTCGTGCGCCTTCACGTGCAGCGGGAAGGCGCTCGCGTTGGCCTCCAGGCTGAGCGCTCCCGCGTGCACGTCGATGACGATCTCCTTTCGAAGCCCGTTGCCCGCCAGGTAATCGAGCACCAGCACCTCCAGGTAGTCGCGGAGGATGGCCGCGCGCTCGCCGCGCACGGGCGACGGCGACCGAGCCCAGCGCGCCCACACATCGAGCTCGGGCGCGTCGTCGAAGCGCACGGACCGCCGGCGAGACGAGACCCAGCGCGGGCCGGGCGGACCGGGAGCGGGCGCGAGGACCAGCGCGTCGACCGTCCCGTCGTTCATGACGGCGAAGCGACGCAGCAGCTTGCGAGCGTTCGGCTCCCGGCCGAGGAGGGCCGCGAGCTCACCGATGCCGATGCGCCGCGCCGCTGCCGCGGGCACGACATGCGCGCCGAGCGCCTTCGCCATGCGGTAGAACGCGAGCGGGCGCCGGAACGCGAGCGGGGCCTTCTTCTGCGCCGGCGCGAGCTTCACCTTCACCTCGCGCGGGGCCGCTCCCTCCACGGGTGCGCTTAGCGCGAGCGTCGCCTCGAACCGGCCGTCCGCCACCTTGCCCGTGAGCCGCAGCGCGCGCAGGGGCGAACGCTGGAGGGCGCGCGCGACGCGCACGTCCCCCGCGGCCCAGGCGCTCGACGCGGGAGGCGAGCGCGGCTCGACCGGCGCGCGCGGCTCGACCGGTGGCCGCGGCTCGACCGGCGGCCGCGGCTCGACCGGCGGCCGCGGCTCGGCTGGCTGGCGTGTCGGAGGCGCGCCGATCGCGGGCGCGCTCTCCTCGTCGACGAGCGGAGCGATCGCGCCGACGGACCCGTCGCTTCGC
Source organism: Sorangium sp. So ce693 (assembly GCF_051521375.1). Classification (NCBI taxonomy): domain Bacteria; kingdom Pseudomonadati; phylum Myxococcota; order Polyangiales; family Polyangiaceae; genus Sorangium; species Sorangium sp. So ce693. The sequence goes on along the minus strand of NZ_CP150347.1, from coordinate 12,543,484 downwards.
TCGGACGATGGTCGCGCGCACGAGACCGCGAGCAGCGCCGCCGCGACGAGCATGCGCTGCGCCCCCACGCCGCCGAGGCGACGCAGAAGTCCGCGCGCCGATCCGGGGGCGCGCAGGTCGCGCGCGCACCGGCTCATCCGTCCTTCGAGAGCCCGCGCGGAGGGTCCGGCGAGGACCCCCCCTCGGCGAGGCGCTGCGACGACGCCTCCTCGGCCAGCGACCGCGAGCGCCCGTCTTCGGTCGGAGCCTGAAAGCCTGACGCCCGCGCGCTCGCCCCGAGCGATGCGCCGCCGATGACGCGCTCGAGGAGGAACTGCTCCACGCGCTCGATGACCATCTTCTTGCGCTCCAGCGGGACGACGTGCGTTCCGCCGCTCACCATCATCAGCTCTCCGCGCGGCAGCGCCGCCGCCATCTCCTCTGCGAGCCGAGGCGGGGTGAACGTGTCGCGATCGCCCGCGATCACGAGCGCGGGCACGTCGATCTGCGGGAGCAGATCGAGCGTCGAGTGCTCGCCGGCGCTGCGCAGCATGTGGAGGAACATCGAAAAATCGATGTCGACCATGTGCCGCATGTACGGCAGCAGATCCGCCGGGGTGACCGCGCTCGCGTCGACCTCCCGCGTGAGCAGCGCGATCCGCAGCGCCATCGGCGCCGGCACGCGGCTCCAGATCGCGCGAGCGATGTGCGGGTACGCGTCGACCTGCTCGATCAGGCGCGGCAAGAGCTGCGCGAGCACGTCCGTGCCCTTGAAGTGGTGCGTGATCCTGCCGGACGAGCCGCAGATCAGCACGAGCCCGCGCACCCCTTCGCGGTGGGTCCGCAGGTGCTCCAGGACGACCTGGCAACCCATCGAGTGCCCGAAGAGCACCACGGGGCCGTCGCCGATCGACGCGCGCACTGCAGCGAGATCGCTCGCGTGATCGCTCAGCTCGACCGCCTGCGGATCACCAGGCAAGCTGCTCCGACCATGGCCGCGATAGTTCCAGTGAGCGACGTTGACCGTACGGGCCAGGTCGTCCCACAGGTACTTCCAGATGAAGCCGTCGCACGCGATGCCGTCGCAGAGCACCGCGGTGAGGCGTCCCGAGCCCGCCCCGACCCCGCTGGCAAAGCTTCCGCTGCCGCCGGGACCTTCCCGGTAACGGACGTAGATCCGCGTACCGTCCTTCCCGGCGGCGAAAAGCTCTCGGCCCATCGATCCCCGAGCGACGCGGCTTTACGCGAGGCTCGCGGCGATGTTAGTCGCCGCTGTCCTCGTCGTCAGCCACGTCATTGACACTCGGAAGCTTTTTGATGTCTATCCGCGCCAGCTTCCACGCGCGCTGCACAACCCAAGAAAGCGAGCGATCGAGCCGCGCCGCTTCCTCCTTGATTTCCTGCAGCATCGACTCCGGAAAGTAGAGGCTCTGCTTCCGCTTGTCCGTCTTCGAGGCTTCGTTGTTTTTCGCCAGCGTGTCCTTGTCGGTCATACGCTCTAGGGGCTCCTCCCGATCCGCCACAGAAGAGCACCTTAGCGTACGGTGCACTTCCGTGGAAAGCATTCGTTTTTCCATGATGCCGATTGCGGCCACTATGTGTGTATTGCCGCGATAGGCGCTCTGCGTCATGATTCCGGGAATGCGATCTTCCCCGCAATCGCGCTCGCCGCGACGATGAGAGGACTGGCCAGGTAGACCTGGCCGGGTCCGCTTCGTCCCGGGAAGTTCCGGTTGATGGCCGAGACCGTGACCTGTTCCTTGCGGTCGGATACACCGGGGCCGGCCTTGATGCACGCGCCGCAGGAGGGGTCGACGAGCTCGGCGCCGGCTTTCTCGAAGATCTCGAGGTAGCCCTTGGCCTCGGCGTAGCGGCGGATGTCCTGCGAGCCGAACTGGATGTAGAGGTGCACGCCGTCAGCGACGCGCTTGCCCCGCTCGACCGCCTGGCGCAGCACGGACGCGTACATGTCCATGTCGGCCTTCTTGCCGCCCGTGCACGATCCTCCGTACGCGATGTCGATCTTCACCGGACCGCCGGCGATCTCGTCGAGCGACCGCAGCGGCACGCCGTTCCGCGGATCGCCCGGCGTCGCGACCATCGGCTCGACCGACGCGAGATCGACGTCGAACGTCGCCATGTACTCCGCGCCTGGATCGGCGCGCACGACGCGCGCGCGCACGTCCTCCGCGGCGAGCCCGCGCTGCGCTACGAGGTAGCGCACGATCTCCTCGTCGGCCTCGATGATCCCCGTGAAGCCGCCCGCCTCGACCGCCATGTTGGTGAGCGTCGCCCGCTCGTCGAGGCCCATCGCGCGGACGCCATCGCCGGCGAACTCGAGCACCTTGCCGATGCCCTGGCCCGTCTTCCAGAACGGCTGCGAGAGCAGGAACAGCATCACGTCCTTCGCCGTGACCCCCGGCCCGAGCCGCCCGGTCAGGTTGAAGCGCACCGACTGCGGCACCGCGACGCGGACGTCGCGCGTGAGCCACGCGTTCGCCATGTCCGTCGAGCCGACGCCGAACGCGAAGCACCCGAGCGCCCCCGCCATGCAGGTGTGCGAGTCGGTCCCGGCGACGATCTGCCCTGGCAGCGCGAGCTCCTCGATCACCTTGTTGTGGCAGATGGCCTCCGAGCCCACGGTCCTGCCGTCGCGCTCGACCTCGCCGTACAGCTTGATCCCGTGCCGCTCGGTGAACGCCTGCTGCACTGTCGCGAGCGAGGCCGCCTGCTCCCGCAGGCCGAGCCTGAGGTGAGCCTCCGGCATCACGCGTTCGAGGAACGTCAGGTGATCCCGGAAGGCGAAGACGCTCTCCGGCTCGGTCACGACCGCGTCCGGCCCGACGCCCGCCCGGAAGAGCGACTCGGCCATCGGCGTGACGTACTCGTGCGAGAAGCGCACGTCGATGCGGGCGAAGAGCGCGTCTCCAGGCTTCACCGCGGGGACGCCGATCTTCCCTGCCCGGGCGTCCACGATCGCGTGCGCCGCGATGATCTTCTCGCACAGCGTCATCGGCCGCGGCGGCGTGGCCAGGGTGGGCGGCGAGACCTCGCCGGCCATCCGGGCCTTGTTGTAGGTGAAGAGGCCACCGTACTCGACGACGTCGGCGCTGATCGGGTCGAGCCCGCGGGTGAACTCGCCGATCGGGATCTCGTCGCCCCGCGCGATCCGGTCGAGGAGCGAGAAATCGGTCGTCGTGAGCAGCCCGATGTTCTGGCAGTTCTGGCCGTAGATCTTCTCGATGCTGCGCGCGACAACGATCTGGATCCCCGCCTCACGCTCCGAGTACGGCGCCGTCTCGCGCGAGCTGCCGCACCCCTTCGAGCGCCCGCTGACGATGACGCCGAAGCCGCCGTTCTTGATGGCGTCGCGCTCGATGTGCCCGCCGCGCAGCCCGACCAGGCAGTAACGGGCGAGCGTCTCGTCGTAGTAGTAACAGACCCAGCCCGGCGTGAGCTCGTCGGTCGAGATGTTGTCGATCAGCGCGTGCTGCTCGGGATCGAAGCGAAGCTCGCCGCCCGCCAGCTGCTGTTTCAGGAGCGCCGGGTCCTCGGTCAGGTAGAGGGTCCTCCCGGTGACTTGAACGGACTTCCGGCGGGGGATCGGCATCTGCACCTCGGACGCCCTGGGACGCGCGGCGCGCGCTGGGACCTCTCCACACCTAGTCGCTCTGGGCGGAGGCGCCAACGGCGGTCTTTGCGCGGCATGCGTGGAGCTCCGCGCGCCTTACGTCGAAGGCGGGAAATCCAGCATGCGCCGAGGAGCGCCGGGACGGCAGCGTGCCTTGACGACGCACCGGGGAGATGGTGTCTTCGCGGCCGCGGCCGGGCCGCGAGCGATGACCCGACCCACGATCTCCAGCGTTCCCGTCGCGATCCTCGGCGCCGGCCTGACGGGCATGGCAGCGGCGTACCACCTGGGGCGGGCCGGCGTGCCGCACCGGGTGTTCGAGCGCCTGCCGCGCCCGGGCGGCCACGCGATCACGCTCGAGGACGCCGGCTTCCGCTTCGATCGGACAGGGCATCTCCTCCACCTGCGCGACCCCGCGACCCGTGAGCTCGCGCTGGGGTGGCTGGGCCCCGACCCGCTCGAGATCGAGCGGCGTTCGATGATCTGGTCGAACGGCACGTACACCCGCTATCCGTTCCAGGCGAACACCTTCGGCCTGCCGCCCGCGGTGGCCTACGACTGCCTCCGCGGCTTCGTCGAGGCGCACTTCGCCAAGGACAGACCTCAGCCAAGGAACTTCGAGGAGTTCTGTCTGGCGCACTTCGGCGAGGGGATCAGCCGCCATTTCATGATCCCCTACAACAGCCGCCTCTGGGGGGTGCACCCGAGCGAGATCACCGCCGACTGGTGCTCCCGCTTCGTCCCGATACCCAAGCTGGAGGACGTGCTCGCCGGATCGGTCGGGCTGAACGACCGGGAGCTCGGCTACAACGCGAGGTTCCTCTACCCGCGGCTCGGCATCGGACAGCTGACGCACGGGCTCGCGCGGGCGCTCGCCGAGCAGCGGCCGCGGGACGCGGGAACGCCGGCGATCGAGCTCAGCCGCGCTCCCAGGTCGATCGACTGGCGCGCGCGCGAGCTCGTGTTCGACGACGAGGTCGTCCGGTACGACGTGCTCGTCTCGTCCGCGCCGCTGCCCGCGCTCGTCAGGCTCCTCTCGGACGCGCCTCGCGCCGTCGGCGAGGCGGCTTCCCGGCTGCGCTGCACGCACCTCTACTACCTCGATGTGGCGCTCGACACACCGTGCGGGCAGCCGCTGCACTGGGTGTACGTCCCGGAGGCGAAGTACCCGTTCTACCGCGTGGGCTGCTACTCCCACTTCTCCGCCGCCATGGCCCCGCCGGGCAAGGCCGGCCTCTACGTCGAGCTCGCCGATCGCGCCGAGCCCGATCTCGCGGCGCTGCTCCCCCGCGTCGCCGAAGGCCTCGTCGAGATGGGCCTCATCCCCGCCCCGAGCGCCATCCGCTTCGCCCGCCTGCGCCGCATCGACCACGCGTACGTCGTGTTCGATCACAGCTACTTCGGCTCGCTGGAGGCGGTGCGGCCGTTCCTCGAGGGCCAGCGCATCCTCTCGTGCGGGCGCTACGGGGGCTGGAACTACTCCTCGATGGAGGACGCGCTCCACTTCGGGCGCGACGCGGCGCACCGCGCGCAGGCGCTCCTCGGAGGCGCGCCGTGAGCACAGCCGAGCCTGACCGCGTGGATGCGGGCGGATCGCCGGAGATCTCCATCGTCATCCCCGTTTACAACGAGGAGGCGATCCTCCACGCCGCCGTCGTTGATTTGCGCGAGCGGCTCTCGCCGCTCGGCTGGCGCTGGGAGCTCGTGCTCGCCGAGAACGGCTCGTACGACGGGACCCTCGGCATCGCCGGCGAGCTCGAGCGCAAGTACCCGGAGGTGAGGCACTTCTCGATCGGCGAGCCGAACTACGGGGCCGCGCTCCGCGCGGGCATCGAGCGGGCGCGCGGGCGCTTCGTGCTCTGCGACGAGATCGACCTCTGCGACGTCGATTTCCACCGCCGCGCCATCGCGATGCTGCGGGCAGGCGGCGTCGACATGGTGATCGGGTCCAAGCTCATCCAGGGGGCGCGCGACGATCGCCCGTGGGCGCGGCACGCGGCGAGCCAGATGTACAACGGGCTCCTCCGCGCCACGCTCGGCTTCCGTGGGACGGACACGCACGGGCTCAAGGCGTTCCTGCGCGAGCCGCTCCTCGCAGTCGCGCGCGACTGCGTCGTGGACAAGGACGTCTTCGCCAGCGAGCTCGTCATCCGCGCCTACCGCGCTGGCCTGCGGATCGAGGAGATCCCGGTCCGCGTGCTGGAGAAGCGGCGCCCCTCGATCAACCTGACCCGCCGCGTCCCGAACGTGCTGCGCAGCCTCGCGAAGCTGACCTGGGCCATCCGGGTCCGCGGCTGACGGCCGGCTCCTCCAGCATTCGCAGCGCCGCGCGCGAGGCCGGGCCCGCTCGTGGAAAAATTCTGGCATGCTATACGCCGCAGGTGACGATCCTCCTTTCGAGCGCCGCAAGACCGGCTCGCCGAGCGGACACCGACGTGGACGTCGTGGTCATCGGCGGCGGCGTGAACGGCGTGGGGGTCGCGCGTGACGCTTCGCAGCGGGGCCTGAGGGTCGCCCTGTTCGAGCGCAACGATCTCGCGTTCGGCGCGAGCGGCAACTCGAGCGGCATGATCCACGGCGGGCTCAGGTACCTGACCAGCGATCCGCAGGTGACCGAGAAATCGTGCCGCGACTCGGGCCACATCCAGGCGATCGCGCCGCACCTGCTCTTCCGGATCCCCTTCCTCGTCCCGTTCGAGAACGCGCGGCACGGGCGCCTCCTCTACCCGCTCGCGGACGCCTTCTTCGAGGCGTACGACAACTACCAGCCGCTCAAGCGCGGCAAGCCGCACGCGCGCCTGTCGCCCGACGAGCTCCGCCGGCTCGAGCCGGGGCTGCACGGCGACCTGGTGGGCGGCTTCAGCTTCGACGAGTGGGGGATCGACGGCGCGCGGCTCTGCGTCGCCAACGCGGTCGACGCGATCGAGCGCGGGGCCAAGGTGTACGTGGGGCACACGGTCGAGCGGATCGAGCGCCGCGAGGACACCGGCGAGGTCGTCGCGGTCCGCTACCGGGACCGCACGACGGGCGAAGGCGGGCGGCTCCGCACGAGCACGGTCGTGAACGCGACGGGCGCGTGGTCGCCGATCACCGCGTCCCTCGCCGGCCTCCCCGCCGCGAGCTCGCGCGTGCGGCCCGGCAAGGGCGTGCACGTCGTGTTCGACCGGCGCCTCACCAATTATGCGATCATGGCGAGGACGATCGACGGCCGTCAGATCTTCCTCGAGCCGTGGGAGAACATGAGCGTCATCGGCACGACCGACGACGACTTCTACGGCGATCTCGATCAGGTCCGCGCGACGAGCGAGGAGGTCAGGTACCTGGTCCAGGGCATCGCCCGCGTGTTCCCGCAGATCCACGAGGCGCGCGCGATCGGCACGTTCGCGGGCGTGCGGCCCACGCTCTACGCGTTCGGGCCCACCGAGGACGCCCTCTCGCGCGAGCACCAGATCGTCGATCACGCGGCGCACGGCGCGCCGGGCATCTACTCGATGATCGGCGGCAAGCTGGCCAGCTTCCGGCTCTTCGCCGAGGAGATGACCGACGTCCTCTCGCGGCGCTTCGACCTCGGCGCCCGCTGCGTCACGCACACGACCGCGCTCCCGGGCGGCGATCGAACGGTGGACGCGCTCGCGCTCTCGCGGCGGATGGAGATCGACGCGGTGGCCGCCCGGCGCCTCGTGTACCGGCACGGCTCGCGCGCGCTCCGGATCGAGGAGCGCGTGCGAGAGCGGCCGCGCGAGGCCGCGACGGTGTGCCCCTGCGAGCCCGTGATCGAGGCCGAGGTGCGCTATGTCCTCCGGCACGAGCTCGCCCGGAGCGTCGCCGACGTCGCGCGCCGGACGCGCCTCGGCCTGGGCGCGTGCGGGGGCATGCGCTGCGCGGCGCGGTGCGGGCAGATCGTGGCGCAGGAGCTCTCGCTCCCGCCGCGCGACGGGATGCGGCAGGCGGTGGCGTTCCTCTCGCGGCAGGCGGTGACCCGCGCCGTCGCGCTCGGCCCGGAGCAGGCGCGGCAGGAGGCCCTCGCGATCGCCAGCGTCCGGTCGGAGCTCGGCGCGCCCGCGGACGACGAGGCGACGGCGGCGTGCGAGGACGCCGATCGTCGCGCGCAGCGCGCCGCGCGGGAGCCGGAGGAGAGGGCGTGGCGCGATCGATCCTCGTGATCGGCGCCGGCGTCGCCGGGCTCGCCGCCGCGTGGAGCGCGCGGCGGCGCGGGGCCCGGGTCGCGGTGATCTCCGCGGGCGTCGGCGAGACGGCGCTCGCGGGCGGCGCGGTGGACGACGTGCCGTGGGAGCAGATCGAGCGGGCGTCACGGTTGCTCGGCGGCGACCTGCCCGCGAGCGATCTCGCGCCGGCGGTGAGGCAGTTCGCGGCGGAGCTCGGCCTGTGGGAGCTGCCGCAGGCGGCGGGCGTGCGCCTCGCGACCGTCGCGGGGCGGATCCGACCCGCCCGCGGCAGGGATCGCGCGCTGCTCGATCTCAGCCCGCTCCGCCGCACGCGCGTCCTCGTCCCGCGCGCGGCGCGCGCCGGGTGGGACGCGGACGCGCTCGCGGAGGCGCTCACGGACGAGCCGTTCGCCCGGGCGCGGGGGCTCCGCTTCCTGCCGGTCGACGCGCCGGTCCTTCGCTTCGATGACGAGCGGCACATCGCCGACGGCGATCTCGCGGCCCGGCACGACGACCCGGCGCGGCTCTCCTGGCTCCTCGATCGGCTCCGCCAGGCGCTCGCGGGCGTGGGCGGCGCGGGGGCGATCCTGCTCGGCCCGTGGCTCGGCGCGAGCGCTCCGCGGGCCGAGGCGCTCGCGGCCCGCCTCGGCGTCCCGGTGGGCGAGGCGCTGATGGGCGCCGGCTCGCCGGCGGGGCTCCGCTTCGAGGCGGCGCGCGACGCGCTGCTCGCCGCGATCGCGGCGCCTCAGCGCCACGGCCGCGTGCGCGCGGTGGGCAGCGGGCCCCCGGAGCCAGGGGCGCCGGACGAAGGCGTGACGATCCACGTCGAGGGGGACGACGCGCCGCTCGCGGCGGACGGGGTGGTCCTGGCGATCGGCGGCCTCGCCGGCGGCGGGATCGCGTACACGCCGCCCGAGAGCGGCGCCGGCGCCGATTTCCCGGCGCGCGGCGCCGCGCCGTTCGCGCTCTCGATCGCCGCGCCCGTCACGATGGGCGACGATCGCGGCGCGTTCGGCGTGGTGAGCTCCATGCAGGGCCCGGAGCTCGACGTCGTCGCGTGGCCCCGCGGCGAGCGCCTGGGCGCGCTGGAGGCGGTGGGGGTGCGGTGCGAGGGCGTCCGCGCCGCACCCGGGATCCTGGCGGCCGGGGCGACCATCGCAGGGAGGGCGCGCACCGTGCTCGACGCGGTGACGACCGGGCTCCGCGCCGGCGCCGAGGCCTGACGCGCGTCGCGCGGCGTCCGGCGCTGGTCGCTCGACGCGCGATCCTCAGCGCTGGCGGACCGCCGGGATGGCGCGGAGGAGCTGCTGGTACCCGACGGCGAGCGCGAAGTCGCTCCCGCGGGTGGGATCGGAGGGCATGTCGCCCTCGGGGCCGATCGCCGCGGCCGCCTCGGCGCGCTTCTCCACGAGCACGGCCCTCGGCGAGCGGTCGCCGATCGCCCCTTCGGCGGGGAGGTGTCCCTCGAGATCCTGCTCGCGGAGGATGGCGGCCGGGGCCTGCTGCGCCGCGCTCTCGATGACGACGTCCGGCCGGATGCCCTGGGCCTGGATCGAGCGCCCGTTCGGCGTGTAGTAGCGCATCGTCGTGAGCCTCACCCCGGCGCCACCGGGCAGCTCGTAGATGGTCTGCACCGACCCCTTGCCGAAGGTCGTCGCGCCGACGAGCACGGCGCGCCCGCTGTCCTGCAGGGCGCCCGCGACGAGCTCGGCGGCGCTCGCGGAGTACTCGTTCACGAGCGCGACGACGGGCAGCGAGGCGAACGCGCCGCCGTCGTGCGCCTTCGCCTCGTCGACGACCTTGTTGCGCTGTCGCGTCGAGTAGATCGTCCCCGAGGAGAGGAACTCGTCGGCCACGGCCTCGGCCTCGTTGACGAGGCCTCCGGGGTTGTTGCGCAGGTCCAGGATCACGCCGGCCAGCGGCGCCTTCGATGCGGCGCGCAGCTTCGCCGCGGCGCGGAGCATCTCTTCGTGGGTGCCGTCCTGGAACTGCTTCACGCGGACGTACGCGACGTCCCGGTCGAGGCGCTTCGCCGCGATGCTCGTGACATGGATCTGCTCCCGGGTGAGGTCGAACGAGAGGGGCTCGGGCACGCCCTGCCGGCGGATCGTGAGCTTCACCCGGGAGCCGGGCGCCCCGCGCATGATCTTCACGAGCTTGTCGAGGCGCTCGCCGCGCACGGGGCGTCCGTCGATCGCGATGATCTGATCGCCGGAGCGGATGCCGGCCCGCGCCGCCGGCGAGCCCTCGATCGGCGCGATGACGGTGATGTTGTCGTCCTTGGCGTCGACCTCGATCCCGACGCCGCCGAACGTCCCCCCCGTCTCTTCCTGGAACTGGGCGAACTCCGAGGAGTTCATGTACGCCGAGTGCGGGTCGAGCTCCGCGACCATCCCCTTGATCGCGCCGTCGAGGATCTTGCTGCGCTGCGCCGGCTCGACGTAGTTGTTCTCCACGAGCACGAGCACGCGCGCGAGCTGCTCGAGCGGAGCGTAGGGGCTCTGCGCCTGTGTGCTCGCGCCCGCGAGGTGGGAAGTCGCCGCCCCTCCCGCGAAGGCCGCAGCGATGAGCCCCAGGGTGCGCATCCAGCTCGAGTAGCGTTGCATCCGCCGACCATAGCAGCGGCGCGGGCGGCGGCGCTGTTCGCCGGCGACGGCCGCGCTCGTTCACACGCCTGCGCGGCGCGCGGTGAGCCGGGCGCCGCGGCGGCTGTCGGTGTGCCAGCGCGGGCGTATCGCCCGCCGGTCGACGAGGGCACCATGGCGCCCAAGCTCCGGGCGCATGGTTTGTCCTAAGAGGAGTGTTCGGCTATCTTCGCGCGCCTGAACGTGAAACTTGCCTCCTCATCGCCCGGCTTCGCCTTCGCGAAGCGGGGCTCGCCGCGAGGAGCTTCTCTCGCCGAGACGGTCGGGGGCCGTCGCGAGGAGGTGTCCGCGGCTGCGCTGTCGTCCGTGCGCGGGAGACAACTCGCACCCCGAGGCGGCTAGGATGGCCAAACCCACCGATCGTGAGCTCGTCGATCAAGCCCGGAGCGGAGATGCCCAGGCGTTCGGGGTGCTGGTTCGTCGATATCAGAAGCGCATCTTCCGGCTGGCGTTCCACCTTGTTCGCTCGGGCGCGGAGGCAGAGGACGTGACGCAAGAGACCTTCGTCCGGGCCTACCAGGCGCTCGACCGGTTCGATGGCCGGAGCGAGCCCTTCACCTGGCTCTACCGGATCGCCGTGAACCTCTCGCTCAACATGATCCGGGCCCGCAAGCCGAGCAAGAACTCGACCCCCGCGGACGATCCGCGGATCGAGGCGCTGCTGCTCGAGACGCGCCCGAGCCACGGCGTCGATCCGGCCGCGTCGACCCAGCGACGCGAGCTCGCGGCCGCGCTCTGCGACGGCATCGATACGCTCTCGGACACGCTTCGAACGACGCTCATCCTCGTGTGCATCGACGGCGTGCCCCACGAGGACGCCTCCAGGATCCTGGGTTGTCCGGAAGGAACAGTCGCCTGGCGCGTCCACGAGGCGCGTCGCAAGCTCCGTGCTTACCTCGCGGAGCGCGGTTTCGGAGGGGACGCCGAATGAACGTCACCGACAAGCTCGACCTCGACGGGATGCTCAACGATTGGCCTGCCCCCGCGCCCTCGACGAACGACGAGGAGGCGTGGGAGACGCGGGCAGCCCACATCGTCGAGGTCGCGATCTCCAGGCGATCGGAGGACACCGCGGCGGCAGCCGACCTCCTCGCCCCCCCCGACCTCACCGCGGCGCCCGGCGAGGAGCAGACGGAGGACCCTTCGCGCGAAGCTCGCGCATCAGGAGAACGCAGCACCATGGGGGACGGATCACAAGCAGCCAGGGCCTCGAGGCCTGAAGCAAGCCTGCCGGGCGGCACCTTGTCGCGGCCGCCCGAGAAGAGGCGCCAGTCGCTGAAGGAGATCGCCGAGCGGGTCAGCCAGGCGCCGGGTCGCGCGAGCGGTATGCCCGCGATGAGCGGCTCTGCGCTCTCGACGCCGCTGCCGGCTTCGGGACGCAGCTCGGCGCCGCCAGGGCGTGTGTCCCCGCTGCCGGGGCGCGGCTCGCTCTCCGGCGGCGCCCGCGCGTCGTCGCCGTCCATGCGGCCGGTGGAGGGGGTGCCCGAGGACTCCGGTGTCATCGATCTGAACCGGCTCAACGCGTCGGCGCCCTCGGAGGTGGAGGCCTCCGAGAAGGCGCAGCCCGGCGCGGCGGCTCGGTTCGAGGACGCGAAGGCGGCAGCGGTGGTGCCCGTGGCGGCGCGCCGCGCCCCGTCGGCGCCCGTGGCCGCGGCTCCAGCGAGGAAGCGATCCGGCGGGATGATCGCCGGCGCCGCCGTCGCGGCCCTGGGGCTCGCCGCGGCGGTCACGGTCCTGGTGAAGACGACGGCTCCGCCGCAGCAGGAGATCGCGGCCACCGCGTCGCCCGCGACAACCACCGTCGCGGCGCCGGCCGAGCCGCGCGGCGACACGCGGGTGGAGCCGGCTGCTCCGGTCGCCAAGGCGCCGGAGGAGCGCGCCGTTGTCGAGCAGCCCGTGCAAGCGGAGGAGAAGCTCGTTGCGGCGCCCAAGGCGCAAGCCGCCCCCGTCGGCGGCGGCGCTCCTGCGCCGGCGGCCGTCGAGGCGCCGGCCACGCCTGTCGTGTCGCCGAAGCCCGAGCAGGGAAAGACGGCGGCTGCGCCGGCGGCGGCTGGCAAGCCGGGGGACCTCCCCTCGGCCATGCAGGCGGCCGTGGGCGACAACGGGGAGCGACAGCCGTCGGTCGTCTCGGAGGCGCCGGTGCCGGCGTCGGGTCCGCTCCGGCAGCAGGACATCCCCGAGCAGCCGTCGCAGGGCTCGGTCCAGGCCGCGCTCGGCTCGGTCATGGGCAGCGCCAAGGCGTGCGTCGCGGGCGCGGACGACGTGTCCCGCGCGCAGATCACGTTCTCGTCGACAGGCCAGGTGAGCAAGGTCAGCGTCAGCGGGTGGGCGGCGTCGAACGGCCAGTCGAGCTGCGTGCAGTCCGCGCTCAAGGGCGCCAACGTGGGCCCTTTCTCCAAGCCGTCCTTCTCGGTCAGCGCGACGATCCGACCCTAGCCCTGAGCACGCGCCCTCGCGCCCTCGCGGAGGGCAGCAAACCTCCCGGTTGACACAGGGGCCCCCGTAGGTAGAATGCGCGCCCCCATGGTTTCCGCGACTCAGCAAACCCAGCGCATCCGCCGGCGCAAGGCGCGCACGGCGGGCACCCGCCGCAAGCGCTTCGAGCGCGCACACGGCACCCCCGCGTTCCCGATCCATCCGGCGGGTTACGACCAGAACGCGCCGGACGCCCTGCGCGCTGCCACGCCCGCCGAGGCGCAGGCGAAGAAGTAGGAGAGCTTTTCTCATGGCCAATCACGCATCTGCCGACAAGCGCAACCGCCAGCGCATCACGAGGACCGCGCGCAATCGCGCCATCAAGTCGGAGCTCCGCACGACCGTCAAGAAGGCGCGCACCGCGCTGAAGGGCGTTCCGCAAGAGTCCGCTGCGCCGGTGACCGCCGCGGTGAGCGCGCTCGATCGCGCCGCGTCGAAGGGGACGATCCCCGCCAAGCGCGCGTCGCGCGTGAAGAGCCGCCTCGCCCTCGCCCTTCACAAGGCGAGCGTCGCCGCCAAGACCGCCGCGAGCTGAGAACACCCTTTCCGCACGTACGCCCCGCTCACCGCAAGGTGCAGCGGGCGTCGTCGTTTTGTCCCCCCGCAACACCCCAGGCCCCCGTGTCGTTCCGCCGCCGCCGTCACAGCCACGGAGAGCGTGGCTCTTCCGCTCCGCCCCTCTCCAACCCATGACGCCAGCGGCGGGCACCCGCACAGGAGACGGGTCCAGATCGGCGTTTTCGGCGCGGAAGCGTACTCCGGTACGCTGAGCACCGAAAACGCCGAGCTGGGCCCGTATCCGAAGCGGGTGCCCGCCCCTTCAATGGGCGTCGGCCCAGGTGGGTCCGTGACCGACGTCGACGACGAGCGGGACGTCGAGCGGGAAGACCGACTCCATGGCCTCCCGCACCTTCGCCTTGGCCTCGTCCACGGCCTCGGCCGGCACCTCGAACGCGAGCTCGTCGTGCACCGTGAGCACCATGCGCGCGCCGGGGACGACGGGGCGCGGGATGCGCACCATCGCGAGCTTCAGGAGATCCGCCGCCGTCCCCTGGATGGGGGTGTTCTGCGCGATGCGCTCGGCCTGAGCGCGGCGCATGCGGTCGCTGCTGCGCAGATCCGGGAGCAAGCGGCGCCGGCCGAGCAGCGTGCGCACCGACTCGGAGCGCTTCGCCTCGGCCATCGTCCCCTCCATGAACTCGTGCACGCCCTTGTAGCGCGCGAAGTAGGCGTCGATGAAGCGCGCCGCCTCCGCCCGCGAGATGTCGAGGCGCTTGGCGAGCGCCGACTCGCCCATGCCGTAGATCACGCCGAAGTTGATCGTCTTGCTCCGGCGGCGCATCTCGGCGGTGACCCCTGCCTGGTCCACGCCGAAGATCTCCATCGCCGTGCGCACGTGCACGTCCTGCCCGGTGCGGAAGGCGTCGACGAGTACCGGGTCCTTCGAGAGGTGCGCGAGGACGCGCAGCTCGATCTGGGAGTAGTCGGCGCTCACGATCACGCTCCCGGGCGGCGCGACGAACGCGCGCCGGATCATCCGGCCGAGCTCCGTGCGGATCGGGATGTTCTGCAGGTTCGGGTCCTGCGACGAGAGCCGCCCCGTCGCGGCCACGGCCTGGCCCCAGCGCGTGTGGAGCCGGCCCGTGCCCGGGTGCACGAGGCGCGGGAGCGCGTCGACGTACGTGCCCTTGAGCTTGGCGATGGCGCGGTGCTCGAGGACCACCCCGGGGAACGGGTGCTCCTCCGAGAGCGCCTCGAGCACGTCGGCGTCGGTCGAGCGGCCGGTCTTCGTCTTGCGCTGGGAGCGCAGCTTGAGCTCGTCGAACAGGACCGCCTCGAGCTGCTTCGGCGACGCCAGGTTGATGTCGTGCCCCACGAGCTCGCGCGCCTTCTGCTCCAGCGCGGCGAGCTCGGTCGTCATCTGCGCGCCGAGCTGCGCGAGCGCCTTCGGGTCGACGAGGACGCCCGTGAGCTCCATCTCCGCGAGCACGGCGGAGAGGGGGAGCTCGATCTGCACGAGCAGGTCCTCGAGCTTCTCGGCGCGGAGCCGCGGGCGCAGCCGATCGGTGAGCGTGAGCGCGACGTCGGCGAACGCGGCCCCATAGCTCGACGCCTCGCCGAGCTCGATCTCGTCGAGGCCGCGCTGCGCCTGCCCGCGGCGCTTCGGGGCCACCTCGTCGAGGGTCTGCATCTTGGCGCCGAGCTCGCGCTCGGCGAGCTCGTGGAGCTGGTTCTTCCCCTCGGGATCGAGCAGGTAGCTCGCCAGCATCGTGTCGAAGGCGACGCCCACGAGCCCGATGCGGTGCCGCAGGAGGATCACCTCGCAGAACTTCACGTCGTGGCCGACCTTCGGGAGCTCGGGGTCGGCGAACAGCGGGCCCATCACCGCGTCGATGTCGCTCATCGAGAGCTGGGCCGGCGCGCCGAGGTAGCGGTGGCCCAGCGGGACGTACACGGCTTGCCCCGGCTCGCAGGAGAGCGCGACGCCGCAGACGTGGGCGCTCATCGGCTCGCGGCTCGTCGCGAGCACGTCGAGGGCGAGGCGGCCGGCCGCGCGCGCCGATCTGGCGAAGCCCTCGAGCTCCTCGCGCGTCGTCAGGACCCTGTAGGTCGCCGCGCGCGCGGTCGGCTCGGGCGCGCGGACCGCCTTGAGGAAGCGCGAGAAGCCGAGCTCCGTGAAGAGCTCGCGGAGCCTGCCGGTGTCCGCGCCGCCGTAGCGCAGCGTCTCGAGGTCGAGCGATACGGGCGCGCCGCCGTCGAGCGTCACGAGCTTCTGCGAGAGGCGCGCGTCGGCCTCGTTCTGCTGGAGCGACTCCCGGATGCGAGGCTTCTTGACCTCGCCGATGCGCTCGTAGATGGCCGAGAGCGAGCCGAACTGCGCGAGCAGCTCGGCGGCCGTCTTCAGGCCCACGCCGGGGACGCCAGGGACGTTGTCCGAGGTGTCGCCGACGAGCGCGAGCAGGTCGCGCACCTGCTCCGGGGGCACCCCGAACTTCGCGACGACCTCGGGGTGCCCGTAGACCTTGTCGCGCATCGCGTCCCAGAGCATCACCTGCTCGCCGTCGACGAGCTGCATCAGATCCTTGTCGCTCGACGCGATGACCACGCGCAGCCCCCGCTCCTTGGCCCGCGCGACGGCGACGGCGACGAGATCGTCCGCCTCGAGCCCCTCCTGGATGAAGATCGGGATGCGGTACGCCTCGACGATCTCACGGCACCGGCTCATCTGCACCCCGAGATCGGGCGGCGGCGGGGGCCGATGCGCCTTGTAGCGGGGGTCGAGCTCGTCGCGGAACGTCTTGCCCGGCGAGTCCATCGCCACGCCCAGGTACGCGGGCTTCCGCTCCTCCACGAGCTTCGTGAGCATCGCGACGGTGCCGTACGTCGCGTGGGTCGGCTCGCCGCTCGGGCTCGAGAGCGGGCTGATCGCGTGGTAGGCGCGGAAGACGTAGCCCGACAGGTCGACGAGGTAGAGGACGTCCGGAGCTCCGGCCGGGGGAAGCGCGGTAGGGCGCGTGGACATGGACCGACCCTTAGCACCTCGGCGCGCGGCCGTTCACCGAACCACGACGTCGCGCCGTATCGTCACGTCGAGGGTGCGCCCTTCCCTCTCCACGCCGACGGTGACGACCGTCCCCGCAGGGCCGCGGAGGCGCTGGATGCAGTCGGCGAGCTCTAGCTCCGTCGTGGGCCGGCCGTCGATGCGGGCGATGACGTCGCCAGCCATGAGCCCGGCGGACGCCGCGGGCCCCCCGTCGACGACGCCAGCGATGATCACGCGGCCCGAGGAGAGCGAGAGCATCGCGCCGATGCCCGTGAGCTCCTCGCGCGCCCCGCCGTCGTCCAGCTGGCGGAGCTCGACGTCGACCCGCGTCGACTGCGCGCCGCGCGCGTCGAGGCCGGACACGATCTTGGCCATGTACTGCTGGTGGCGCACGCGCACCGAGAACGGGCCGCTGGCCGGCACCCCTTCGAGCTCGTAGTCGCCGTTCCCGTCGGTGAGCGCGAGCGAGATCGCGTTCGCGCCCGACGACGTCGCGGAGTCGAGCTCGACCTGGGCCTCGACGACCGGCGCGCGCGACGCGGCGTCGACGACCCTGCCCCTCAGCGTCGCGCCCTGCGCCAGCACGATCCGCACGCGTTGGGCAGCGCGGCCTGCCTCGACGTCGACAGGCCGGCTACGCGCAGGCGGGCGTCCGGCCGAGCTCGCCGTCAGCACGTAGCGGCCCGGGGCGAGCGCGTCCCACCGGAACGCGCCGCCCGGATCCGACACCTTGCGCGCGCGGCCGTTCACGTTCGAGTTCGCGCCGGACCCGGCCGGCGTGAACGACTCGATCGCCAGGAGGTACGCCTCGACGGGCCTGCCCGATGGATCCACGACCTCGCCCACGATCGAGCCCGCAGCGAGCAGGCGAAGGACGTTGTCGCGGCCCGCGGCGACGCGCGTGGGCTCGGCGTCGCCGTACGGAGGCTGCGCGGCGGTGGCGGTGCAGCCGTCGGCCTCGGCCGGCAGCTCGAAGCGCCCCTCGCCGTCGGCGCTGGCCGATGCGCCCGGCGGTTCGCGGCAGCTGACCATGGCGCCGGCGCTGGGGTGGCCCTCCGGATCCAGCACCACGCCGCGGACCGGCCCCACGCTCGCGGCCGTGACCTCGCGCGGCGGCGCTGGGGGTGGTGGCGGCGCCGGTGGCGCCTCGACCTCGCGCGGCGCCGTGAGCTCCGGCTGCGGTGGAGGGAGCAGCGCAGCGGCCGGCTCGCGCCGGGCCGGCATCACGGGGCCAGGCCGCGGCAGGAGCAGCCAGACGAGGACCGGCATGACCAGCAGGGCGACGGAGAGCAGCGCAGCGGAGAGCCAGGCCCTCCGCTGCGCGCCTGCCGTCCCGCTGTCCGCCATGCCATCCTCCGCCGCCGGTTTACCGGCCGGCGTCGGCCTCGTCCGCCGAGCCTTCGCGCGCCCCTTGAGGGGCCGCGTTCGAGTCGGCCGGCCCTTCCGGCGATGCCTCGTCCGTGGGGCCGAGCGCGGGGCCCCGTGGCTCGGCGGGCCACGGCGTCTCGCTGGAGGAGCCGCCGCACGCCCCGAGGAGCAGGATGAAAGGTACGAGCAAGGTGCCGGACCGCATCGCCGGCATCCTAGCTCGTTTTTGCAGGGTGGTCATGACGGCCGGGCACACCGCTCGGCGGTCATGAGGGCCGGGCGGCACCGCCCGTGGTCATGACGGCCGGGCGCACCGCCCGTGGTCATGATGGCCGGGCGCACCGCCCGGCCATGGAGCGAGCGCGGCAGGAGCCGGCTCAGCGCGTGGACAGGTTCGTCCGGGCGATCCAGAGGCAGGCGGCGGCGTTGACCGCGCACCACACGACGAGGGCCATCCGGCCGAGGGGACCGGCGACCTCGCCGAGCAGGACGACCGATGTGAGGTAGGCTGCCGTGCCGACGGCGAAGCCCGCGATCACCGGCCGGAGCCTCTTCACGCCGAAGAAGAGCGCCGTGAGGCCGAGCGGGACGAGCGCGTTGGCGAGCGGCAGCCAGCGGTGGACCGACGCGCCGAGCAGCATGTCGAGGTCGGCGATCGGCCGGGCCAGCACGTCGACGGCGAGATCCACGCGCGGCAGGAGCCACGGCGCGAAGAAGAACAGCCCCGGCCCTGCCGCGAGCGCCGGGATGAGGAAGCTCGCGCGCCACGGGCTCGTGGCGGTCGCGTCCTTCTTGCGGGCCCGGCGCGCGACCCACGTCGCGAGCGCCAGCAGCGCGAGCAGCCGCACGATGATGTGGCTCTGCGTCACGCGCACGACGGAGCTCGCGGCGTCGAGGATGCCGGCCCCGTAGAGGAGCTTGCCGCCGTCGGAGTCGTCGACGACGCGCGCGCCTGCGCGGAGCGCGTCCTCGACCGCGCGCGGGTCCGTCACGCCGAGGCTCACGACCAGCGCCGCCGCGCCGGCCACGTGGGGCGCGGCCATCGAGGTGCCGCTGTACGCGTAGTAGTTCTGGCACTTGTCGCGCCCGCGGTTGCAGATGGTCTGCTGGGTGACGTTCACCCCGGGCGCGGCGACGTCGACGCCCTGGCCGCGCGAGGAGAACCTCGCGATCTTGTCGTTCGCGTCGGTGGCGCTCACGCCGATGACGCCATCGGAGGCGCCGGGGAACTGCACGCGCCCGCCGGTGTTGCCGGCCGCCGCGACGACGACCGCGCCATGCGCGATCGCGTCGTCGATCGCGCTCTGGAGCACCTTGGAGTTGCGCGGGCCGCCGAGGCTCAGGTTGATGACCTGCGCGCCGTGCTCGGCTGCCCACCGGATCCCGTCGGCCACGTCGGCGGTCGTGCCCCAGCCGCTCTCGTTCAGCACCTTGACCGGCATGAGCCGCGCGTGGAACGCGAGCCCCGCGGCGCCGAGGCCGTTGTTGGTCGACTGCGCGATCGTTCCGGCGACGTGCGTGCCGTGCCCCTGGTCGTCGTTCGCGTGGATCGTCTTGGTGACGAAGTTCCATCCCTCCACGCACTCGGTCGAGGCCAGGTCGGTCCCCTTGGTGAAGGGCCCGTGGTCCTCGCACGCGATGCCGGTGTCGACCACGGCGACGGTGACGCCGCGACCGGTGGCGAAGTCCCACGCGCGCTCGGCGCCCACGCGCGCCATGTGCCACTGGTCCTTCAGCAGCGGGTCGTTCGCGACGAACGAGGCGCGCACCCACGCGAGCGGCTCCGCCGCCTCCACGCGCGGATCGCGCGCGAGCCGCTCCAGCGTCGCGCCGACCGGCCCGTCCACCGTGGCGATCTGGATCCTGGTCTGTGACGTGAGCGCCGTCGGCATCACGCGCAGCGAGAAGTCGCGCACGAGGTCCGCGAGCGACGCGTCGTCGAGGTCGTCGCGCGCGTCGACGACGATCTGCCCGGGGATGTCGTAGCTGGTCTCGTCGAGCTCCGAGGCCATGCCGTGCAGCGGCTCGCCCGCTGTCGCGACCGGTTCGATCAGCAGGTCCTGGCCGCGCAGCGACGGGCCGACATCGACCGGCAGCGCAGTGTTGACGTACCCAGGGAGGTGAGGCTCGAGCATCCCCGGCGAGCGCGCCGCGAGGACGGCGCCGGCGCCTCGGCCGTCCGTCCCATCCTCGGCCCTGGCCGCGCCCGCCGCTGCGACCACCGCTGCCGCGGCGAGCAGCGACGTCGCGAGCGCGCGTCCGGTTCGGAGATTTGCGGTCCCTGGCCAACGCAGAAGGCGAGACGTGTGCATGCGGGTCTCCTCATCGGCAGGGTAGCGCCACCGCCCGCGAGCAGCCATCGCTCCAGCATCCTCGCGCCCGCCGTTGCGTCCGTGCGCCAGCCCCCCTCAAGCCCCTCGCCGTGTCCCGACGGCATCAACCGCCCTCCACAACCACGGACTTCCTGGAACCACCAGACACCACCCCACCGCCCCTCAAGCCCAAGCTCCCAACCACCGCCCTCCATGGCAGAGCCGCCGGCGGAGGGTGGAGCCGCGCGGGAGGGCGGCGGGGGTGGGCCCCACAAACCCGAGCGCCGGCCCGCACCGAAGCGAGTCGCCCCCAGCCCCACCCCACCCTCATGTACGGCAACAGCCCCCCAAAAGGCGCGAGTTTGTGGGGGGACCCCCGCCGCCCTCCCGCGCGGCTCCACCCTCCGCCGGCGGCCCCCGCGTCTAGGTGCGCCCTCCAACTCGCTCGCGTGAGCCGTTCCGTTCCCCGCCCGCCGTTCAGTTCACTTCGGCGCGGCCCAGAGTCCCACCATCCACGCTTCCACGTCGCTCACCGACCTCGGGATATCGCTCGACAGGTTCCGATACCCCGTCTCCGTGACGAGGATGTCGTCCTCGATGCGCACCCCGATGCCGCGGTACCTGACCGGCACGGTCTCGTCATCGAGCTGGAAATACAGCCCTGGCTCGACCGTGAGCACCATGCCCGGCTTGAGCTTGCCGAATTTGTAGACCTGCTGCCGCGCCTGCGCGCAGTCGTGCACGTCGAGGCCCAGCATGTGGCTGACGTTGTGGAGCGAATACCGCCGGTAGAGCTGCCTGTCGTCCTTGAGCGCCTCCTCGGCGGAGACGTGGAGGATACCGAGCCGCTCGAGCCCTCGGGCGAGCACCCGCATCGCCGCCCGGTTCGGCTCCATGAAGTCGTTGCCCGGCTTCACCTCGCGGATCGCCGCCTCCTGCGCCTCGAGCACGAGCTCGTAGATCTCGCGCTGCTCCCTCGAGAACTTCCCGTTGATCGGCAGGGTCCGGGTGATGTCGGCCGTGTAGAGCGCGTTGCCCTCGACGCCGGCGTCGACCAGGAGGAGCTTGCCCGGCTCCAGCGCGCCGTCGTTCCTCGTCCAGTGCAGGATGCACGCGTGGTGGCCCGACGCGGCGATGGTCCCGTAGCCGACGTCGTTGCCCTCGACCCGGGCGCGCAGGTTGAACGTGCCCTCGACCTCTCGCTCGCTCCGCGCGCGGGGGAGCGCGCGGATGACGTCCTCGAAGCCCCGCTTCGTCGACGCGACGACCGCCTCGAGCTCCTGCACCTCGAGGGCGTCCTTGAGGAGGCGCATCTCCGAGAGCGCCTCGCCGAGCTGCTTGTCGCGATCGTGCCGGGCGAGGAGCTTGTCGACGCGCTCGGACATCCCGCGGAGCACGCGGTGGGGGCGCGTCACCGTGCCGACGAGGCCGCTCAGGTACGCGTCCAGCTCGGGCAGCCCGCGGCACTCGTCGACGCCGAAGTGCGCGCGGCTCTGCTCGACGCCGAGGCGGGGGCCGACCCAGAGCTCGCCCTTGGCGCGATCGGTGAAGAACGTCTTGTCGCTGCGCCCGGGGTTCGGCTCGACGAAGAGGATGTCCCGGTGCCCGCCGCCCTCCTGCGGCTGCAGCACGAGCACGCAGTCAGGCTCGAGGTTGCCCGTCAGGTAGAAGAAGTCCGAGCCCGGGCGGAAGCGGTAGTGCGTGTCGTTGGAGCGCACCTTCTCGTGCCCGGTCGGGATGATGAGCGTCTCCGCCGGGAAGAGCTTCGACAGGGCGCGGCGGCGGGCAGCGAACACCTCTGCGTGCGCGATCGCCTGCGGGAGCTCGCCGGACGCCGGCGCCCAGCGCTCGAGCATGAACGCGATCAGCGCCTCGGGCAGCGTCGAGTCGTGGCTCGCCGGCTTCGCCTCGGCGCCGGGAGCCGCAGCCGCGGGCGCCTCGGCCGGGCCGCCGTCGGCGGGCGCGCTGTGGGCAGGATCTGCCTGGAGGGGGGCGGCGCTGGTCTCGGGCGGTTGGCTCATCAGGCTCGAACTATGGGTCGATCAGGTGAGGTCGTTCAAGCCAAAGCGCGCGCCCGTTCACGCTGGGGCGGATCCACCCGTGCGCCGAGGCGGCACGTCACCCGACCGAGGCGCCGCCGTCGACCGCGAGGATCTGGCCGGTGATGAAGTCGTTTTCAGCAAGGAACACCACGGCGCGGGCGACGTCTTCCGCCTCGCCGATGCGCTGGAGCGGGATGCGCTCGCGGAGGCGAGCGAGCGTGGCCTCGTCGTAGGAGGACGGCGGCAGCACCGTCCCGGGTGCCACGCCGTTCACGCGCACCTCCGGCGCCAGCCCCACGGCGAGGCCGCGGACCAGGTGCGCGAGCGCGGCCTTCGACACCGAATACGGAATGTAGTTCTTCCAGGGCCGCTCGGCGCTGATACAGACCATCGCGACGACGCTGCCGCGGCAGGCGCGGAGCGCGGGGGCGAGCTCGAGCGTGAGCAGGTACGGCGCGGTCGCGTTGAGCGCCATGGCGCGATCCCACGCGTCGGCGGAGAGCTCGGCCGGCGGGACCCGATCGAAGTTCGCCGCGTTGTGGACAAGGAGGTCGAGCCGGCCAGACGACCAGTCGAGCACCGCGCGGGCGAGCGCGGCGAGCGCCCCCCGGTCGTGGAGGTCCGCCTGGAATGCTGCAGCGCGGCGGCCGAGGGAGCGCGCCTCGTCGACGATGACGTCCGCGCCGGCGGCGCTCGTGGCGTAGTGGACGGCCAGGTCGGCGCCGGCGGCCGCGAGCGCGCGGGCCGTCGCTGCGCCGAGGCGGGTGCCGGCGCCGGTCACGAGGGCGATACGGCCGGTCAGGGGGGCATGGGGCATGGGAGCTGTGTAGTCGATGCGGGGCCCCGCGCGTCGAGAGGGCCGACGTCACGCGCCGCCGTTTTTTTCGTCCGCGCCGCGCGCCATGGCACGCTGCTCCGGCTTTGCCGACGCCTCCGACACGCCGAGCAGCCGCACAGGAACGGTCCCTGGAGCCGCCGCGCCGCCTGCGCGCCCTCGCCGCGGCGCTGCTGTGCGCGACCGGATGTACGGAGCGGCTCGAGTCCATCGATCTGCCGAGCATCGGCCTGCCGGGCCTCGATCCGCCCGCCACGAGCGCCCACGCGGCGCCGGCGAGCGCGGCGCCGCGGGCCCCGAGCGCGCCGCGCGCCGCCGGGACAGCGAGCGCCGCGCCGCGCGCCGCCGCGCCGGCGAACCGACCCGAGTGCGACGAGCTGCCGACGGAAGAAGAGGAGCGGCGCGCGCAGCTGCCGCCCCTGACGGCGCTCGGGAAGGCCGTGCCCACGGAGCCGTGGTCCCCGCCGCCGTACGAGGTGCTCCCGGGCGTGACGCTCCCGGCGAAGATCGCCGCCAAGGTCGAGCAGATCGACCAGGGCTACGCGCGACGCACGCGCGAGCACCTCGTGATCACGAGCGGCACACGCGACGCGAACCGCCAGGCCAGGGCGATGTTCACGAAGCTCAGGCTCGGCGAGGACCTCCTCCAGCTCTACCGCAACAAGGCGGCGGTCCAGGAGATCAAGAAGGCTTATCAGGCGAACTCCCGCAAGCCGCCGGAGCAGGTGGTGGCCGCCATGGAGGCCGTCATCCAGGACCAGATCGACCGGGGGATCTACGTCTCCGCGCACCTGCGGAGAGGCGCCGTCGACGTGCGCAACAGGACCATGTCGCCCAAGGAAAAACGCGCGTTCCTCGAGAGCGCCGCGGAGGTCGGGGGTGTCCTGGTGCTCGAGGAGACGACGCCCGCGCACTACCACCTGCAGATCGATTGACGGGCTCGCTCCGCTCCGTGGCGCGCCGTCTACATGGCGCGCCGCCGGGCGTCACGGCATGCGCATCGCCGCGACCACGTTCGCCACGCGGCGCAGGCGCAGCGAGTGCCCGAGGAGCATCGCTCCCTCGACGATCGCGAACGCTCCGATGAACCAGACGAGCGCCAGCACGCCGGCCGCCGGGAGCGCCACCATGAGGACGCCGAAGATCACGAAGACGGCGCCGCTCAGCCCGAGCCAGACCTCGTTGGTGATCACGTGCCGGAGCTTCACCGCGCTGACGATCTTGAAGATGCCCAGCACGATGGCCCACGCAGCGATCACGCCGTAGAGCGTGAGCGCGGTGATCATGGGCCGCCAGAACGTCAGGACCGCGATCCCGACGCCGAAGATGCCCTCGACCACGGAATACACGCCGCCGCGGCCGCTGAGCGCGGACGCGAACGCGGCGCATCCGTCGAAGAACGCCCACACGCCGAACAGCAGCACGAGCGTGGCGAGCGATGGAAGCGGCCACAGGAAGAACAAGAACCCGAAGAGGATCCCGACCACGCCCCTCAGGGCCAGCAGCCACCAATACCGTCCCAGCGATTCCATGCCTCACCCCTCCTCTGGCATCCACGTCGCTCACATCCGGCGGACGCGCGCGGCCTGAGCGCACGGCGCGTCCGCCGCTCACGCGCGGAGAGCTGTGCCGCTCATGCCCGCACGGCGTCACATGGCCCGGGCTGGATGCACGTCCCCTGCCCGACCATGGCGGGCGAGCTGCTCAGCAGCCTCGGGCAGGCGAGCCCATCGAAGGTCGATCGCTGGTAGGTGTCACGCGCAGGCCTGGCGGCGCGCGAGGCTCACAGGCCGGGGATAGGCCCGCTCGCCGGGTCGCCGTACTCCGACAGCTCGACGCCGAAGTAGTTGATGATGGAGCAATGGAGCGCGCCGGTCGGCGGCTTGCTGGCCTTGACGGCGCGGCCTGTCTGGAACCCCCCCACGTGCCCGGCGAGCATGATGGGCATGTTGGTCCGACCGTGGGAGTCCCCGTCGCCGTTCTCCGACGTGTAGAGCACGAGCGACTCGTCGAGCAGGTTGCCCGTCGCCGTCTGGGCGGCCTTCATCGCGTTGAGCAGGTACGCGAAGCGGCGCACCTTGAACCGCGAGGTCTGGACGACGCGGGCGTTCGCGATGCGCATCGCCTCCGCCTGCGGCAGCCCGTCGAGATCGGTCGCGCGGTCGCGATCGCCGAGCTTGTGCGAGATGAAGTGATCGCTCCAGTCCCCCACGCCGTCGGGCAGATCGTACCCGGCGAAGTCGAGGCCCCAGCTGTTCGAGTACTGCAGGACGAGCACCCGCGTCAGGTCGCAGGTGAGGGCGAGGAGCCCGAGATCGATCATCTGCTTGAACTTGCCGTGCAAGTTCTGCCCCTTCGTGGGCGCGCCGGGGACGGTGCAGCCCGCCTGCGCCGTGGACTGGATCTGCTTCTCCAGCTCGAACACCGACTCGAGGTGCTGCTCCACGCGCGCCCGATCCGCCGCGCCGAGGCGCAGGTTCAGGCGCCTCGCGTCCTCTCGCACCCAGTCGAGGACGCTGGCGCGGCGCCGCCGGATGTCGTCCATCTCCTCGCTGGGGTTGCCCATGTTGCTGAAGAGCGTGTCGAACACCTTCGCCGGATCGCGGAACGCATCCTCGACCTGACCGCCGTCCCTGAACGAGATGAAGCCCTGCGTGACCGCCGTGTCGCCCGTGGGGGACAGGTTGAGGTTGCGGAACGGGGTCTCGGCCGCGATGTGGTTGGCGAGGTACTGGTCGAGCGTGGCCTTGCGCGGGACGGCCGTCCCGCCGCCGTCGGTGTGGGCGCACAGCGCCATGGCCGGGCTGTGGATGTCGGAGCAGATCCCCTGGTGGTCGACGCCGGACACCATCGTGACGTCGCGCCAGATCGCGTCTCCCGCCGGCCACTCGCGCTCGGCGTCAAAGCCGTTCATGTCCACGAGACAGGGCGGCAGCCCCTCCGCCGAGAGCGGCCCCTCCGTCTTCGGGTGCCACGCCCCGGGATCCGTGCCGTTCGGGACGAAGAACGCCACGAAGCGCTTCGGATCCGCCGGCGCGGCGCTGGCGCGCTGGGGCCGCATCACGTCGAGGAACGGCAGGGCGACCGCGACACCCGCCCCGCGGAGCAGAGCTCTTCTCGAGATCTTCACTGGCGACACTCCTCTTCCGTCGGTCGAACCGTGTGCGAGCACATCACTCTGGCGCCCTCCGCAGCCGGAACTCCGGCGAGCGCACGATGGCGGTCAGGAAGGAGCGGAACCTGTTGCCGTCCTGCGTGAAGCTCCCCGCGGAGGCGTCGATCGCGCAGCGGTCCTCGGCCGCCGGCTCGCGCCCCTGGGTGTAGATGAACAGCTTCTCCGCGACGCAGGCGGCCAGATCGGGGCTCCGCCGCAGCTCCGCCGCCAGGGCAGCGAGCGAGTCGAACGACTCGTTGGCAGCGCCCTCCAGGCGCGGCGCCAGCCCGAACTCGTCGATACCGATGCTCCCATCGTACTTCCCCAGCTTGTCGTACTGGGCGAAGCCGACGCCGATGGGATCAATGAGCGAATGGCAGCCAGCGCACCCTTCCTGGGTGTTGCGCTTCTGGAGGACCTCGAGATAGGTCAGGCCGGAGAGCTCGCTCTCCAGCTGCTCGAGGAGCCCCGCGGGGATCGAGATCTTCTCGCAGAGGAAGGCCGCCCGGAGCCACTGGCCGCGCACGGCGATGAGATCGCCGTCGTTCTTGGCGCTGATGAGGCTCGCGTGCGTGAGGAGCCCCGTGTTCGCCCGGTGGTGGCCGGCCGGGAACTCCACGCGGCTCACGCCGTCTCCCGATACCTCGAGGCCGTAGAACTTGCCGAGCGCCGGGGTGACATACGTGTGGTTCGCGGTGAGCGCGTCGAAGAAGTCGACGTCAGGCGTGAACGCGTGCTCGCCGAGGACGAGCTCGCTCTCGGCGATCATGTCCTCGAGCAGCGCGGGCGTGAACGACGCGTCCGGGTTGACCGGCGCGCGGAGCTGCTCGAAGGTCAGCCACTGCTTGAAGAAGGCGTTGAAGAAGACCTGAGTCCGCTCGTCCTCGACCATCTCCTCCGCGACCGCGCGGAGGCCCGCTTCGCTGTCGAGCTCGCCGGATTCGGCCCGCTCGAGCAGCGCTGCGCTCGGGGACCGGCCCCACAGCGTGAACGACAGCCGGGACGCGAGCTCGAGCGACGTCAAGGTCGACGTCTGCGAGCCGGCCGAGCCGACCTCGATCCTGAACAGGAAGCTGGGCGAGGTCAGCAGCGCCTCGACGACGAAGCGGAACGCGTCCTCCCTGTCCCGCGCGACCTCGCTCGCCCGCGCGACCAGATCGCTCGCCTCCTCGGCCGAGAGCGGCCTTCGATATGCCAGCTTGCCGAAGCGCTGTACGAAGCGCTCGAGGCAATCGTCGGCCTCCGGCTCGCAGCCGAGCACCGATGTCCGGCGCGCCTCGTCCGCCATGAGCTCCTGCCCGAGCGTCTCCGCGATGGCCAGGTAGGCGCGCAGGTGCTGATCCGACACGTTCTGGAGGGCGGCGATCGTCCGGAAGCCCCCCTGACCTGTGTCTTCCGGGATGCTGTCCACGGCGGGCGGCTCGTCGAGCTGGAACAGATCCTGAAGGGTCAGCTGGACCTCGACCTTGGACAGACGGCGCAGCACGCTGGGGCTCGTCCGGGCCTCGCTGCAGTCGTAGGCGGCCGGCTTGCCGGTGGTCGGGTCGATGGGCCTGTCGTCGTCGGTAGAGCTGCCCGGGCTCCCATCGCCGAGCTGCCCGGTGCAGGCAGCCGCCGTCAGGCCGACGAGCCCCATCGCGAACATGCCCGCCGCGATGGAACGGCGGAGGAGCGGTACCGATCGATCGGTGTCGGGCGGCGCTGTCTTGCTCATGGAGTGACCAGCCGTTCGGGTGGAGTTCAGCTGGCGCATCCCGAGACGTGTCCCGGTGATGAGCCGCATCGTGGCTAAGGAGAATATTTGAAGCAGAGCGGTACGTGCGCCCCGGCGTCACCTCGGGGTTCGGTCTACATTCCCGACGATCGCTCTTCTGATCAACGCTTACCCTACTTCCGCTCGCCGACCAATCCCTTCGTCGATCGCCGGGAGGCGCTCCTGCAGACGGATTCAGGGCGGCAGAAGCATCCCCTCGAATTTTCCAAATCGGGTGCGGTGATCGCCTCTGACGACCGCGTCACGGACTGCCTGCGCGAGCCGGGTGACGGCGCGGACTGCCGCGCTCGATCGCGCGATGAGGCGAACCAGCTCTTGCGAGTCCCGGAAATCCCGTTCTTCGAGCCTGTCCGCGCTTGATTTCCACCGGAGCGGCGCTGTACCTCGGGGTTCTCGTGTAGGCTCCGGCGCGGGCGCAGACGCGGGAGCAGAGGAGCAGGGCGGTGAAGATCACATGCGTGGGCGGCGGGCCGTCGGGCCTCTATTTCGCCCTCCTGGCAAAGCAGGCAGACCCCCGGCGAGAGGTCGTCGTGGTGGAGCGGAATCGGCCCGATGACACCTTCGGCTTCGGGGTCGTGTTCTCGGACGCGACGCTCGACGGCCTCGCCGACGCGGATCGCCCGAGCTACGACGCGATCCGGAGCAGCCTGGCCCACTGGGACGAGCTCCACGCGCACTTCGGCGGGCGTGTCCTCGTCTCGAGGGGGCACGGCTTCAGCGGCCTCTCGCGCCGGAAGCTGCTCGCGATCCTGGGGGACCGGGCGCGGGAGCTCGGCGTCGTCCTGCGCTTCGAGGAGGAGGTGACGGACCCGGCGGAGGCCGTCGCCGAGAGCGACCTCGTTGTCGCGGCCGACGGGGTGAACAGCCAGATCCGGGAGCGATTCGCCGACCGGTTCGGGCCGCGCATCGACGTCCGCCCGAACCGGTTCGTGTGGCTCGGCACGACGTTCCCGTTCGACGCGTTCACCTTCTACTTCGAGGAGAACCGCCACGGCCTCTTCCGGGTCCACGCGTACCGCTACGAGCCGGAGCGCTCGACCTTCATCGTCGAGTGCCGAGAGGAGACCTTCCGGCGGGCTGGCCTCGATCGCGCCAGCGAGGACGAGACGATCGCGTACTTCGAGGAGCTCTTCGCCGAGAAGCTCCAGGGACACCGGCTGCTGAAGAACCGGAGCGTCTGGCGGAGCTTCCCCACGGTGCACAACGAGCGCTGGAGCGCGGGCAACGTGGTGCTGCTCGGGGACTCCGCGCACACGGCGCACTTCTCGATCGGCTCGGGGACGAAGCTCGCGCTCGAGGACGCGATCGCGCTCGTCGACAGCCTCCAGCGGCACCGGGGCGTGCCCGAGGCGCTCGCCGCCTACGAGGCGGAGCGCAAGCCCAAGGTGCTCGCGCTCCAGCGGGCCGCGCAGGTGAGCCTCCTGTGGTTCGAGAACACCGAGCGCTACATGGCGCTCGACCCGGTGGAGTTCATGTTCAGCCTGCTGACGCGGAGCCTGCGGGTGACGCACGAGGGCCTGAAGGCGCGCGACCCGGCGTTCGTGCGCGAGATCGACGCGCACGTGGCGCGCAAGGCGGAAGCGCAGGTGGGGGCGCGCCTCCTCGACGGAAATGGGGCGCCGCCGCCGCCGATGTTCACGCCGTTCCGGCTGCGATCGCTCGTGCTGGAGAATCGGGTCGTCGTGTCGCCCATGTGCCAGTACTCGGCCGCGGACGGGCGGATCGACGACTGGCACCTCGTCCACCTCGGCAGCCGGGCGCTCGGAGGGGCAGGGCTCGTCATCACGGAGATGACCGATGTCAGCGCCGAAGCGCGCATCACGCCCGGCTGCGCGGGGCTCTATCGCCCCGACCACGTCGAGGGGTGGCGGCGCGTCATCGATTTCGTCCACGCGCGCTCCCGGGCCAAGATCGGCGTCCAGCTGGCCCACGCCGGGCGCAAGGGCGCGACGAAGCTGCTCTGGGAGGGCATGGATGTGCCGCTCGAGAGCGGCGCCTGGCCGCTGCTCAGCGCCTCCGCCATCCCCTACCTGGCGGAGAGCCAGGTCCCGAAGTCGATGGATCGCGGGGACATGGACCAGGTGACCTCGGACTTCGTGCAGGCGGCGAGGCGGGCGGACGAGGCCGGGTTCGACCTTATCGAGCTGCACTGCGCGCACGGCTACCTGCTCGCGAGCTTCATCTCGCCGCTCACGAACAGGCGCGACGACGCCTACGGCGGTCCCATCGAGAACCGGATGCGCTACCCGCTGGAGGTGTTCGACGCGGTGCGGGCCGCGTGGCCGGCGGAGAAGCCCATGAGCGTGCGCATCTCCGCCACCGACTGGGCGCCGGGCGGGCTCACGACGGACGATCTGCTCGCGCTCTCGACGATGCTGCGAGAGCACGGCGCCGACATCATCCACGTCTCGGCGGGACAGACGGACCCGTGCAGCAAACCGGAGCACGGCAGGCTGTTCCAGACGCCGCTCTCGGAGCTCGTGCGGCTTTCGGCCGACGTGCCGACGATCGCGGTGGGCAACATCCAGAGCTACGCGGACGTGAACAGCATCATCGCGGCCGGGAGAGCCGACCTGTGCGCGCTCGCGCGGGCGCACCTCTACGACCCGTACTGGACCCGGCACGCCGCCGCGGAGCAGGGCTTCGACATCGACTGGCCACCTCAGTACAGGTCGGTCGAGAGATACACGCTCCGCATGCGGTGACCTGGCCAGGGCGGCGGCAGCGATGCCGCGCCGACCGGTCGGAGCGCAGCCCCCCGCGCCGGCGGCCCTCCGGACCCGCCGCAGCGCTTGCGCTCCACGTCTCCGTCTCGCAAAGTCACGAGACCCGGATGACGTCAGCGGACGTCCGCTACCGCGAGCATGCGCCACACCCGCTTTTGCGCGGTGCAGTGCAGAGTTATTCCTCTTACGAGGAGCTACATACGGTGAGCACGGAGGAGCACTGCCTCCTGCCGGACGCCAACATCGACCTCGTCTTCAACTGCGGCGATGCGCGCCTCGAGGGGCGCGATGGACGCCTGCGTCCCTTGCCGCCCGTCTTCGTCATCGGCGCGCGGGACGAATCCACCCGGATGGTGTCCCGGGGCCTGTCGCGCGTGCTCGGCGTCCGGTTTCACCCGTGGCACGCCCTCTCCTTGCTCGAGCACGAGGCCGACGTGCGCGGATGCTGCACGATCGTGGGATCGGGTCTGCACGCGCTCTCCCAGCGTGTCGGCCCGCTCCTCGAGAGCGGCGACCACGACGCCGCGCTCCGGCTGGTCGAGGGGTGGCTGCTCGCGCGGCGCCGCGTGGCCCGCCGGGCCGAGGCCACGGTGGAGGCGGCGGGCCTCGAGCTGTACGCGAGCAACGGCGGCGCGCGCGTCGGCGCGCTCGCCGAGCGGCTCGGGCTGTCGGTCCGACAGCTCGAGCGGCAGTTCAAGCGCGCCGCTGGGCTGTCCCCCAAGGTGCTCGCGCGGCTCATCCGTTTCTCCCGGGCCACCGAGCGCCTCGAGCTCGACCCGGGCGTGAGCCTCACGGCGCTCGCCTTCGAGCTCGGCTATGCGGATCAGGCGCACTTCATCCGGGAGTTCCGCGCCTTCACGAGCATGAGCCCCGGCGCATACGCCGGCGAGGTGCGGCGCCGCTGGCCGCGCGACGGCGGCGGGCGAGGCGCCCCTCGAGGGGAAGACACGCGCGCTTGACCTGACCTGCGCGCCACCAGCGCGCAGCGCGCCATGTCGCGTTTGTTCAATCGGAGGCGGCGCGGGGTCGTCACGGTGGCCGCATGACGAGCACCGTCCACCGCCATCCCGGCGCGGGTCTGCGCCCCGGGGCGCTCTTCTTCCTTCAAGCCACGGCTTTCCTGAGCGCGGTCGGCACCGGGCTGGTCGCCCCGGTGATCCCCTTCCTTGCTGCGCGGTTCGACGGCGAACCTGCCCATGTGGCTTCGGCGGTCGGCCTGCTGAGCGCGTCCTATTCGCTCTGCGCCTTCTTCTCCGCGCCGGCGCTCGGGGCGCTGAGCGACGCGATCGGCCGCCGCCCGGTGCTCCTGCTCAGCCTCGTGGGCTCCGCGGCCGGCCATGCGTTGTTCGGCTTCGCCGACGCCCTTCCGCTCCTGTTCCTCGGGCGTGCGATCGACGGCATCACGGCGGGCAACGTGGCCACGCTGTTCGCGTACCTGGGCGACGCGGCGCCGGCCGAGCAGCGCGCGCGGTACTTCGGGCGGGTGGGCGCGATGTTCGGCGCGGGGTTGATCGCCGGCCCGGCGCTCGGCGGTCTGGCCCTGAAGCTCGGCCTGAGAGCGCCGTTCTTCCTTGCGGCCATTCTCACCGCCTTGAACGCCGCAGGGAGCTACGTGTTCCTCACGGAGAGCCTCGACCCCGAGCGCCGGGCCCGCGCGGTGCCGTGGCGAAGGCTCAACCCCTTCTCTCAGCTCGCCGGTCTGCTCCGCCTGGAGCACCTCCGTCCGCTCCTGGCCGTGGGCGTGCTCTGCACAGCGGCCTTCGTCGCCCTCCAGGCGACGTTCGCGCTCCTGGCCAAGGACCGGCTCGGATGGGGC
Source organism: Sorangium sp. So ce693 (assembly GCF_051521375.1). Lineage (NCBI taxonomy): Bacteria > Pseudomonadati > Myxococcota > Polyangiales > Polyangiaceae > Sorangium > Sorangium sp. So ce693. The sequence goes on along the minus strand of NZ_CP150347.1, from coordinate 12,511,017 downwards.
GCCGACGCGGTGAGCTTCACCGTCATCGCGGTCGGCGTCACGGACGTGTGCGTCCAGGGGATCTTGCTGGAGCGCCTCGCAAAGCGCCTCGGGGATTCACGCGTGCTGGCGCTGGGCCTCGCCCTCGTCGGCCTTGCCCTCGTGACCATGGCGCTCGTCGCGACCCTGCCCGCGGAGCCGGCGTTCATCGCGGCCATCGTGGCCTTCGCGGGCGGCGAGGGCCTGATCACCACGTCCTTCTCCGCTCTCCTGTCGCGCCTCGCCGGGCCTGCCGCGCAGGGGCAGGCGCAGGGTGGCAACCAGGCGCTCCAGGAGCTTGCCTACGTGATCGTTCCGCTCGTCGCCACCCAGCTTTATGCGCGGGCCGGCGCGGGCGCGCCGTTCTGGGCAGCGGCCGTCGCCGCGGCGCTCGCTGGCGTGCTCCTCCGGACGCGCGTCGTCGAGGCCCCCACCGCCGGCGGCGAGGAGTGACCTGTTCGGGGCGCGCGAGGGCAACGGAAAAAGTTGAGGCCAGGCCTTGATCCTCACGCTACGTGAGGACCTAGCCTCCGGGGCATGGACGTCCTCACCCGCCCTGGAAACAGGGGTAGCGCCATGCGTTCAGCACCGTTGAAAGTCGGCGATCTCGCCCGGCAGACCGGCCTCTCCGTCCGCACGCTCCACTATTACGAGGAGATCGGCCTGCTCGTCCCGTCGCATCGCACCGCGTCGGGGCACCGGATGTACTCGGCGGGCGACGTCGCCCGGCTCCAGCAGATCAAGTCGTTGCGCGAGCTCGGCTTCAGCCTGGAGCAGATCGCCGCGTGCCTGGACCAGCCGGGGTTCTCTCCGCTCCAGACCGTCGAGCTCCACCTGTCGCGGCTGCGCGAGCAGATCGCGCTGGAGCAGCGGCTCTGCGCGCGGCTCGAGGGCCTGGCCCACGTCCTGCGGTCGGGAGAGGACGTCTCTGTGGAGCAGCTCCTTCAAACCATCGAGGTGATGACCATGATCGAGAAATACTACACCCCAGAGCAGCTCGCGGAGCTCAAGCAGCGCGCGGACGCGATGGGCCCCGAGAAGATGCGTGAGGCCGAGTCGGCGTGGAAGCAGATCTACGACGACATGCGGGCGGAGATGCAGAAGGGCTCCGACCCGAAGAGCGAGCCGGTGCAGCAGATCGTGAAGCGCATGCGGGAGCTCATCGACGCGTTCACCGGGAAGAACCCCGGAATCGAGCGATCGCTCAACACGATGTACCGACAGGAGCCCTCGGTGAAGACGCAGCACGGGAATGATCCCGAGCTGCACGAGTTCATCGGCAAGGCGATGAGCTAGCTCACGGCGCAGGCCGCCGGCGGAGCGCACGGCCGCACGGGGCGGAGCGCCCGCGCCGCCGGCGCCGGAGGCCCCGCGCGGGCGCCCGGCCAGGTGGCCTCGGGCGCTCGCGCCGTGGCCGTTCTGCCGTGTGGGGCAATTCGCGCCATGCGCAGCGGTGGAGCCGCCGCTGCGCTCGGCCGGGGCCCGGCGCGGGAGATCGCCGACCCCTCCGGCCAGCTGCAACCGCAACTGGCCTGGCACTCGCGTTGCTTTTATTTCATGGACAGCGGACGGCGCCTCCAGCGCGAGCCGCCCCAGGCCAATCCAGCAGCGCTCCATGCACCCCAGCGAGGGCCCATCATGCACCTGCCCGGAAGAGAGATCCCCTGGAAGGCTTTCCTGCACGAGATCGGGCAGGAATTCGTCAAGGACAAGATCGACACCGTCGCTGCTGGACTGGCGTTCTTCGGTGTCCTCTCGATGTTCCCGTTCCTGCTCTTCGCGGTCGCCCTCGCCGGCCTGGTCATCGATCCCGCCGATTCCGCGCGGCTGATGAGCGAGCTGTACCAGGTGGCCCCGCCTGCCGTGGCCACCATCCTGGGCGAGCGCCTTCAGGCGCTCACTGGAGGCCAGAGCCCGGCGCTCCTGACCGTCGGCGCCCTCGGCGCGGTCTGGGCCGCCTCGGGAGGCGTCACCGCGCTGATGGACGCGCTCAACTCCGCCTACGGCGTCGAGGACAGCCGCTCGTACCTCAAGCGCCGCGGCATCGCCCTGCTTGTCACCATCGGCGGCGCCGTCCTGCTGACGGTCGCCTCGGCGATCGCGGTCGCCACACCAGCGCTCGCCGCGCACCTCGGCCCCTTCGCGACGCTCGTCCTCTGGCTGCGCATGCCGGTGTCGGCGCTCATCGTGATGGCGGTCCTGGCGACCCTCTATTACTTGCTCCCCGACGTCGAGCAGAAGTTCAAGTTCATCACCCCGGGGTCGGTCGTGGCGGTCGTCATCTGGGTCATCGCTTCGCTCGGCTTCTCCTTCTATGTCAGCCGCTTCGGCAGCTACGAGGTGAGCTACGGCGCGCTGGGCGGCGTCATCATCCTCCTCCTCTGGATGTGGATCTCGTCGATGGCGGTGCTCCTCGGGGCCGAGATCAACGCCATCATCGAGCACCGCTCGCCCGAGGGGAAGCGCACGGGCGCCAAGGACGCCAGCGATACGGGGGCGGATCTGCCCAAGACCGCGAAGGAAGAGGCGCAGAACGCCGCGGTCACGACGGGCGCCGCGCACGCCCCGCGCGACGAGCGCTCGGGCGGCGACGCGGCGCTCCCCCACCCCGTCGGCACGCGCCGCTCGGAGCTCCATCGAGGGCGGGCCTAGGCGACGCCCCTTCACCGCCGGGCCCCGCGCAGCGGGCCTGTCTCTGCCACCGGAGCCACCTTCATGCCGACTCGACACCTCGCCTCCTCGTCATCGCTGCTCGTGCTGCTCGGCTCGCTCGCCACGGGTTGCCACGGCGCCCCGAGCGGCGCGCCCGCGGCAGCTCCGCCGGCCGACAGCCCGAGGGGCGCGGAGACGGGGAGCGTGCGGGGCCTGGAGGGCGAGCCGACCGGCGCCGGCGGCGCGCCGGGCGCGAGCAGCCCGCAAGGCTGCGGGACCGACAGCCCGATGCTCAAGTACGTCGGGCAGAGCCACGACGAGTGCGCCCGGATCCGCTTCGTGTGCGACCCCGGCTGGAGCTACTTCAGCGACGACTGCGGCTGCGGCTGCACGAAGCAGTGACCGCCGCCGAGCGCGCCGAGGCGTCGGCCCGCGGGGCTCGCGACAAAAACACCTCGCCCTGGGCGGCCTGCGGCATCTAGCATCGGTGCTCGCATGCGCCCCCTCCTCATCGTGAATCCCCGGTCCAGCGGCGGAAAGACGGGCAGGCTCTTCGACGAGATGCTGACGCCCATCCGCCGTATCCTCGGCGACGTCGACATCGTGCGCACGGATCGCCCGCGCCACGCCGCCGATCTCTCGCGCGAAGCCGCGCTCGGCGGGCGCGAGACCGTCGTCGCGGTCGGCGGGGACGGCAGCATCAGCGAGGTGGTGAACGGCCTCATGCAGGCGAGGGACCGGGGCGCCACCGGCACGCGGCTCGGGATCATCGGCGCGGGCACCGGCAGCGATCTCTGCAAGACGCTGAAGCTCACCCGCCGGCTCGACAGCTTTTGCACCGCGATCGCGAGCGGCCACACGCGCCGGCTCGACGTGGGCCGCCTCTCGTACGAGACGCGCGACGGCCGGCGGGCCGATGCGTTCTTCGTCAACGTCCTCTCCGCGGGCATGAGCGGCGTCGTGGTCTCGCTGGTCAACGAGTCGTCGCGGGTGCTCGGCAACACGCTCGCCTACTCGCTCGCCTCGCTCCGGGGCCTCGTCCGCAGCCGCGTCGGCCGGGTGCGCTGCGTGACGACGCTGCGCGGGGAGCGCCGCGAAGAGGAGATCTCGACGCGCATGGTGGGCATCTGCAACGGCCGCTTCTTCGGCGCGGGCATGCAGCTCGCGCCGATGGCGAAGCCCGACGACGGCGTGTTCGACGTCATCGACCTGGGCGCCGCGCCCCACCTCCGCTTCGCGGCCGTGTCGACCGGCATGTACACGGGCTCGCACATCCGCCACCGGGACGTGCGCCACTTCCAGTGCGATAGCATCGAGCTCACCCTTTTGAATCGCGACGTCGAGCAGTCGTTCTTCCTGGACGTGGACGGCGAGCCGCTCGGGAAGCTGCCGATCACGGTCACGCTGGAGCCGAAGGCGATCGAGGTGCTGGCGCCGGGCGATTGAGGGGGATCGCGAGGGGAGGCGCTGCGGTCGAGCCGGCAGGGCTAGCCGGAATGGGGGAGGCGCGTAGACTGGCCGCCGTATGAGGATCCTGACCTTCGAGTTTCAGAGCGCTGGGCGTGGCTGGACGCTCGAGCCGATGGCGCTCGATGCGTTCAACCTGCTGGTCGGCGTGTCCGGGGCGGGCAAGACGCGGATTGTACGGGCGATCGAGCAGGTCCGCGCCGTCGCGCTCGGAGAGAAGGAAGAAGATGAGCTGATCGACGCGATCCGCGGGGCCAGCTTCGCGATCGGCTTCGAGCACGAAGGGCTCACGTACCGCTGGGAAGCCGAGTTGGAGCCGCGCGTCGGGCGAGGGGCAGAAGAGCACGGTGCGCTGCACGCTGAGGAGCCGCCCCTCATCCGGACCGAGCGCATCCTCCAGGGGGACCAGGCCATCGTGGAACGCTCGCCTGAGCGCTTCCTTCTGAATGGCCATGCACTCCCGAAGCTGGACCGGGCGCAGAGTGCGATTGGCGTCCTCAAGGAAGACCCGCAGATGGCTCCGCTTTACAAGGCTTTTTCGCGCTGCATTCCTCGTTCAGCGCTCGAAACATTGCCAAGCCACGGATTCACGACGGAGACTCACTTCGAGAAGCGGCGGGGCAACTACCAATCCGCGGCAGATATTGGTGCGGACTTCACACTGCCGCTGCACCACAAGGCCGAGCTTCTCCAGGAGGTGTTTCCGGAGGCGTTCGTCGAGATAGAGGAGGCGTTCCGGGAAGCGTTTCCCACCGTCGAGAAGCTGAAGGTCCAGCGCTATTACCCTTTGGGCCCTACGGCGAGCAAGGAGTCAGGGGGTAGCTACAACCTCGCGCTCACGGCAGCCGAGTCGGGCGTCGCCAGCTGGATCTTCTTTTACGACATGTCCTCTGGCATGCAGCGTTACCTCTCCTTCCTTATCCACCTCTCGTTCGCTCCGCCCGGCACGGTGGTGCTCATCGACGAGCTGGAATCGAGCCTTGGCGTCAACTGCCTGCCCGCAGTAACGCGCTTCCTCCTGAGCCGGGCGCCGTACCTCCAGTTCGTCCTGACCAGCCACCACCCCTACATCATCGAGCAAATCCCGCCGAGCCACTGGAAGATCGTCACCCGGAAGGGCAGTCGGGTGCGGGTCCTCGACGCTGAGAAAATCCCGGCGATGGCAGACGAGCGCTCGCACCTCGACCGCTTCACGCGCCTCATCAACCTCCCGGAGTACGAGCACGGGGTCCAGGGATGAACCTTGTCCTCCTCGTGGAGGGCGCCGAGACCGAGCCGAGGGTCTACGAGGCATGGCTCCGGCACCGGCTCCCCGCGCTGCATCGCGTGCCCAACGTGGCCGACCTGATCGCTGACGGCTACGTCCTTGTGAGCGGCAAGGGCTATCCCTCGTGTTATCGCAGGATCGCCGGCCTCCTGCAGGACATCGAAGCCAACCCCGGTCGCGTTCAGGAATTCTGGATCTGCATCGACTCGGACGAGGATACGTACGAGGCTCGCTACGCCGAGGTCCACCGCGCCGTGCAGGCCGAGCTCCAGGGCACCCGCATGGCGAGGACCAATCCCTCCCTCGAGATCCGCATCATCATCCAGCATTGCTGCATCGAGACCTGGTTTCTGGGGCACGACGGCTTCCTCCGCGCCGGCCCGCAGTCACCCCAGCTGGTCGATTTCAAGCGCTTCTACGACGTGAGCGCGGACGATCCCGAGCGGATGGGGACCTATCCCGGCTACGCCACGCGCGCCAGCTTCCACCTGGCGTATCTCAAGGCCATGCTCATCGAGCGCAGCCATCGGTACACGAAGCAGCGCCCGGGCGTGGTGATCGACCCGTCGTACTTCGAGGCGCTGCGGGCGCGGTGCGCGCGCACGGGGCACCTCCAGAGCTTCCGGCAACTGCTATCCGCCTTCGAGGCAGCGGGGGACGTGGCGCTGTAACGCCCGCGCGGGCCCCCCGCGAGCCACGGCCGCATCGCCGGCTGCTCACGCATGACGCGCTGCGGAAGCCACCGTGGTTTCCGATACCCCTGTCCCCTTGTGCCGCTCCCCCTCGAGCCCGTCGAGCCCGCGCCGCAGCGGTGGTAATGGATCTCTCATGAGCTTCATCGATTCACCTGCCGAGCTTGCCCCGGGCACCTCCGTGGCCCCCGCTTCCTCCGCCCCCCGGCTGCTCGTCGTCGGTTGCGGCGGGATCGGCGGCATCATCGCCGCGTACCTGTTCGAGCAGGGCCACGACGTCACCGCCTTCACGACGAACCCGCTCATCGCGGACGCCATCAACGCCGGCGGCTTCCGGGTGCGCGGCGAGGCGAGCCCTGGCACCGTCGGCGGCCGCGCGGTGCGGGAGCTCGGCCCGGATACCCGCCCGTTCGACTACATCCTCCTGGCGACGCAGCCGCCGCAGGTCGAGGAGGCCGCGCGGAACGCGGTCGCGCACCTCGCCCCGACGGGCGCCATGATCTGCCTCCAGAACGGCCTCTGCGAGGAGCGCATCGCCCGCATCGCCGGCCCGGAGCGCACCTTCGGGGCGATCGTCGCGTGGGGCGCCTCGATGGTGGAGCCCGGCGTGTACGACCGCACCTCGAGCGGCGGCTTCGTCCTCGGCCGGCTCGACGGCGCGAGCGACCCGCGCCTCGACGAGCTCGCGCGCATCCTCGAGGCGATCGGACCGACGACCGTGACGGACAACCTCGCCGGTGCGCGCTGGTCGAAGCTCGCCATCAACTGCGCCATCTCGTCGCTCGGCACCGTGGGCGGCGATCGCCTCGGCGCGCTGCTCAGGCACCGCTTCGTCCGCCGCCTCGCGCTGGAGATCATGACCGAGACCGTGCAGGTCTCGCGCGCGATCGGCGTGCGCCTCGAGAAGGTCGCAGGGACGCTCGACCTCGACTGGATCGCGCTCACGGACGCCGAGCGCTCCGCCGTGGGCTCGCCGGGGCTGTTCGCGAAGCACGCGCTGCTCCTCGCGGTGGGCGCGCGCTTCCGCCGCATGCGCTCCTCGATGCTCGCCGCCATCGAGCGAGGCCGCCCGCCGGCGGTCGACTTCCTGAACGGCGAGGTCATCGAGCGCGGCGCGGCGCTCGGCATCGCGACGCCGATCAACGCCGCGATCCGCGAGGAGGTGCTCGCGATCGCGGCGGGCAAGCGCAAGCCGAGCCTCACGCAGCTGCGCGCGTTCTTCGACCGGACGCGCGAGCTCGTGGGCGCGCCGTCGTCCATGCGGCCCCCGCCGCCCGCGATGCCGGTCGAGCCACCCGCGGCCGCGCCGCTCGCAGCCCCGCCGGTTGAGCCGCTCATGGCTCCAGCGCATGAGCCGCCCGCGACCGCAACGAGCGCCCAGGCGGACGCGTCGGGCGAGCCGTCCATGCCAGCAGCGAACGTCCAGAGCGATCTCGGAAGCGCATAGACCGCGCGCGCCGGGCAGCTCGGCGACAGAAGACCGACAAGCAACCGATAAGCAGGCCGATCGGCCAAAGGATACCGACAGGTGTCCTGGCCTTCCTGGCGTCGTCGCGGATCGAGCTCGCCGCGCCGTCGCGGCACGAACTCTTTGTCGCGCCGTCGCGTCGAAGTTCGGTAGCATCGGGCGTCTCTTCCTGCGGATCCTGAGAGATCCCTCGACGAGGAACCCTCGCATGACGCACTTCTCGCTCGCCCTCTCCTCCCGGCGCGGCGCCGCGCTCCGCGGCGCTTCCCTCGTGCTGCTCGCCGCGCTCGCCGCGTGCGGCGACGACGGAGGCGGCGGCAGCGGGGCCGCGGGCGGCGGAGGGGGCGGCGGCGAGGGCGGCGGGGGCGGCGGCGCGGTCATCAAGGAGCCGAACCGGTTCCGCCTGCGCATCGACGACGCCGAGGTCCCGTCGGTCGTGCTGGAGCTCGACAAGCAGAAGGCGCTCCAGGTCTTCGGCGAGGACGGCGCCAAGCAGATCACGATCCTCGATGTGGACACCACCGGGCTGCTCCGGAACGCGCTCGAGCAGATCCAGAACGCGTGTGGGACCTCGTGGCGGAACGACAGCGCGAACCCCGGCCACAACTGCTCGCTCACCGAGCTCGGCCGGAGCTTCGGGGCCGAGTGGCAGACCTCCCCGGAGTTCGCGCTCGTCCGGCTGCTCAGCATGACGCCCGCCAACGCCAACGTGACGGGGACGTCGCTCGAGGGGCTGCAGGCGATCTTCGAGGAGAACCCGGGCACCTTCGCGTTCGACTTCGCCGACGTCCTCGCCGACAGCATCACACTCGATCTGGCGGTCCAGCCGGATCCGACGGCCGTGCGCAGCAACCGGACGGCCCCCTTCGTGCCGATACCCAAGCTCATCCTCGCCCTCCAGCAGCAGCTGCTCGGCACGCACCCGGCCATCGCCAGTCCAGATGGCTTGAGGATGCCTGTCAGCCTCTACGAGGCTCTGTTCGATCTCCAGCCGCTGTCCGAGAAGCTCGGACCCAGCGGGGATCATCCAGGCGTGCTCGTACGGGACGATGAGACGTTCACGACGAAGAGCGATGTCCTCCTGCCCGACTTCCAGATGCGCGTCGTCGCCGAGTCGGGGCTGCGCAGGGTCTCGGGGGTCGATCTCTCGAAGGGCGGCGGCGACATGTTTCTCCGGGACGGCGACGCGCCGCTCCGGTTCGACTTCACCGACCCGGAGAAGCTCCAGATCAGCGGCATCGCCCCGACACCGACGATCGATATGCGCATCTCGCTGCGCGAGCTGCCCACCAAGGTGAAGGCGTGCATCGAGGCCGATGCGCCAGCCTGCAAGGAGAACCGTCCAGGCATGCCGGTCGGCTCCAACACGGTATGGTCCACCCCTCCATTCATGATGGAGCACATCGTGGGCAAGGCGGCTTACCTCACGTATGGCGAGCGCGTGCCCTTCACAGGGTGCTACTTCCGCCTGAGCGGGACGTGCCGGGTGGGCGTGACCATTGGCCAGAACGGCGACCCGCGCGGCTGGACGGCCTTCACCGACCTGGTTTCCGACCAACCGCCCCCGATACCGCCGTCGCAGTTCTTCTGGGAGCTGCTCACCGAGGTCGGCCAGGTCGCCATCCACGACCCCACCGGCGACGGCAGCCCCGAGATCCCGGAAGGCGCCGCCCAGCCGGTCTTCGCGCTCCACAACGTCGGCATCGGCCTGACCGCCGATGAGATCGTGGCCGAGCTCCGCCCGACCCTGCAGAGCCAGGCCAGCGAGATCGCCGAGATCATCCTGGGCCGTTACTGGATCAACAACGACGGGCTCGACTTCTTCTACGGCCGCGGCGCGCCCGACGGCGCGCCCACCTTGTTCTTCGTCGCCGAGGACGACCTCCGGCCTTCGGATCAAAGCTCGGAGGCCCCTCGCGCCTACACCTACGAAAGTCCCGGCTTCTTCACGAGCCCGGAGCTCAGCGAGGCGAGCAAGGTCTCCAGCAAGGAGATCGACGGCATCGACGACACGACGCACGAGAAATACAGGCTGCCGCCGGGCGAGACCACGCTGTACATGAAGGACGACGAGGGCGCCGTCTACGAGGTCCGCTTCTACGTGCCCGAGAGCGACGATCCGGTGGAGATCACCGCCGACGTGGAGAAGCTCTGATCATGGAAGCGCGAGACCGCACCCGCCCCGCCGCACCCGCCGCTCGCCGGCTCTCCCGGCTCGGCCCCCTGCTCGCCGCCGCGCTCTCCTCTGCGCTGCCCGGCTGCGTCGAGGCCGTCACGGTGGAGCAGCCGCCGCCCCCGCCGGCGCTCGGCGTGCGCGAGAGCCGCACGCTCACGCTCGAGTTCCTGCGGTTCGACGCGAGGCGCTTCGCCAAGACGCTCTCGCTCGACGAGCTCAAGGCCATCCCGCGGCCCACCCTCGAAGGGATATGGCTGCTCGATCTCGACATCTCGACGCTCATCGAGAACGCGCTGCTCAAGGTCATGTACATGCCCCCCGCGGAGATTGCGGCGCTCTCGCCCGCGTCGCGGAACCTCGTCGGGCTCCTGAACATGACGCCGGAGAACGCCGACCTCAGCGGCACGAGCCTCGAGGGCCTGCTCGGGGTCGGCAACGCCGTCGGGCTCTCGACGTCGAAGATCCTCTCGGACCTCACGGGCGCGGCCGGCAACGAGCGGCTCATCCCCGTCCAGATCACCTCGCAGGCCGTCCTGGAGAACCTCGTCAGCACCCACCCGAACACCCAGCACCGGAGAGGGCCGACGAACGACGAGCACCCAGACGGCGTCTACCCCGTCGCGCCGCACTCCATCCCCGTCACGCTGTACGACGTCGTCACCGATTTCGCGGGCCTCGCCGCGCAGTTCGGCCCGACGCCGCTCGATCCGGACGACCCGGACGGCGCCAAGCACCCCGGCTTCATCAAGGCCGCGTCGGGGGTGAAGGCGGCCCTCGACGACTTCACGATGACGGTCCGCGTCGACGTCAACGCCCTGCCGTACAAGGGGGTCGACGCCACGATGGCCGATGTCGCGAGCGTCAACAGCACGCCCGGCCAGATCGACACCCTGTTCGATTTCAGCCAGGAGGACTGGCTCGTTCTGGACAACCTCGCCAGGAACCTGAGCATCGGCGAGCTGACGCTGGCCATCCCCGAGAGCGCGATGCTCCTGCCGGGCGGCACGAGCCGGGAGCCCGCGCCGCGCGGCAACTCGCCTGTGTGGGAACAGCCGCTCTGGGAGTTCGAGCACATCCTCGCCCGCGCGGGTGAGCTCAGGGCAGCCAAGATCAAGGATCACTGCTCGAGCTACGGGCCCGCGGGCACCTCGATGAGCGACTTCGAGGCCGTGAAGGTCTGCATCGACGAGAGCGGATGGACCGAGATCAGCGTCGACCAGAGCGTCGTCCTGGAAGACCCGCCTCCGGCGCCGTCCTACTTCTGGGACATCCTCCTCGACGTGGCCCAGGCGCGGCTCCATGACGGCGGCCTCGCCGAAGGGGAGGCCGACCTCGAGGTGACCCTGCGCGACGTGCCGGTCGGCGTGAAGACCGAGGATCTCGTCGCGAGCATCAAGAAGAACCTCGCGAGTGATCCAGCGGTCCTCAAGGACATGGCGCTCGAGCTCAACGACAACGCCGCCGGCGACGCGGACTTTTATCTCTATCAGCCGAGCACCGAGAGCGGCGTCGCCGGCCAGCGGGATTACCTCTACTTCGTCGCGCCCGACGACATCCGCAAGGACGCGGACGGCGTGCGCGTGCGCGACTATGCCTACGAGAGCCCTGGCTTCTTCTCCGACCCCGCGCTCGAGAAGAAGGTGTCGACGACCGAGGAGATCGACGGCGACGCGCTCCACGAGAAGGTGGAGGTCAAGGCAGGAGATACGCTGTACTTCGTCGACGACGAGGGGCACCGCTACGAGATCGAGGTCGGCGACAAGCCGAGCCCCCATCGCCTCTCGCTCACCCTCACCCGGATCCAGTGATCGGCCCCCCCACCGTGAGGACCCGTCTCATGCAAGGAGCTCTGCCGCCCTCGCGGCCCCGCGCCCGTGCGCGTCAACGAACACGACGTGAACTCGCCGCGCTCTCGCTCGCGACAGGCCTCGTCTGCCTGACGGCGCGGGACGCGCACGCCTCGGGCATCGACGCGCCCTGGGTGACGAGCGGCCTCTCGGGCCCCACGACGTCCGACGCCGCGGCCGTCTACTGGAACCCGGCCGAGCTCGCGGGGGTCCAGCGGCCGGAGCTCGTCCTTGGCGCGGGCCTCATCGTCGGCCATGCCACCTACCAGCGCGAGCGGCGCGGCACGTACCAGACGCCGGACACCCTCCAGTTCAAGCTCCCGCTCGATCCGGCGAACGTCGACGCCAGCAAGCGCGGCCCCGCCGAGGAGGTGTCGACGACGCCGATCGCGCCGACGGGCAACGCCTTCCTGGCGATCCCGGTCCTGCCGAACCGCCTCACGGTGGGCGTCGGCCTGTATGTCCCCTATGCCGCTGCGCTCAGCTTCCCGGACGGCGCGCAGCGCTGGCAGCTGCGGCAGGCGTTCATCGTGTCGACGTCGCTCACGGCGGCCGCCGGACTCAAGCTGACCGACCAGGTCTCGCTCGGCGCCGGCCTGTCCTACGTCAGCGGCATCGCGGAGCTCTCGAAGGTGCAGGACTTCGGGAGCCTCAAGGAGTTCCACGACGGACTCGACTACCTCAAGCAGGACAACGACTTCGGCCCGAGCACGCCGTCCGAGCTGCGCGAGCTCGACGTCCTCGCGCGCTCCATCTCGATCAAGGAGGCCCTGTCGCACGGCGCCTCGTTCCACCTCGGGCTCGCCTTCAATCCCAACAAGGATCTCCGCTTCGGCCTCACGTACCAGCACAGCGCCGCGATGCGGTACAAGGGCAAGTTCGCCATCGACATGAACCACCCGTTCTTCACGCAGGACCTCGCCGAGCAGGGCCTGCGTTACAAGCCGCTTGTCGAGGGCGACGCGGAGCTCTCGTTCACGCTCCCCAAGCGGCTCACCGTCGGCGTCGGCTACCGGGTGAACGACAAGCTCAGCCTCGATGGGCTCCTCTCGTACGTGCTCTATTCGGACATCGAGGCGTTCGTCGTCGAGGCCTCGTCTCCGGACCTCGCCCAGCCGAAGCTCGGGATCACCGATCGCGTCACCGTGACGCTGCCACGCAGGTGGAACGACACGGTGTGGGCGGAGATCGGCGCCAAGTACAAGCTGAGCGAGGCGTTTCTGGCGACGGCGTCGGTCGGGTATCAGTCGGCAGCCTCGCCGGACAGCACGATCGACGTGGCCTCGCCCGACAACCACCGGCTGATCGGGGACGTCGGGGGTGTCTTGAAGCTCAGCGATCGCGTGTCGCTCTCGGGCGACGTCCGCGTGCAGGGCATCTTGCCGCGCACGGTGACCGGGTCGGATTACGACCTCGGCAACGGGAAGTACTCGCTGGTGCTCGCGACCGTGGGGGGGCACCTCAAGTTCGTGTTCTGACGGCGATCCGCTGACCACCGGCGGCTACTGGACCCCGGTCGCGAGCCAGCGCGCTGTTCTCCGCGAGGAACAGGTGTCTCCTTCAGAGAGGCAGGGGGCTCGGCAGCCTCGTGCTCGGCGCCGGAGATCCGGGCAGCGATAAGCCTCGTTTTCGGTGCAAACGCGGGAGCTCGCCTACGGACGCCCGGCGTGCTCGTCGTGGCATGGCATCTGCAAAACCTGTCGCCGGACGCTTCGTTTCTCGCCGACAACGCCGCTTCAACCACCGCGCCATGCACGTTGCGCGCGGGTCGATGCGCAGAGGGCGGCTCGCCGGCGTCGAGACGACCCACAACCCGAAGGAGTTGACCATGAAGCACCTGTTCTTCGCCGCGTTCTTGCTGCCCTTCGCGCACGTCGGTGATGCCGGCCCCGCCATGCCCGGCTCGAGCGAAGGCGCGGTGGTCGAGGCCGCCAACGAGAGCCACGCCGAGCCGATGCCGCTGGCCGCGCCCATCTGCCTGCCCGGTGAGAAGCTCGTGTGCACCCTGGGGCCGCCGCCTCGCTGCCGTTGCGAATGACCACGAAGGGCCGTCGCGCGGCCTGCGCCGACCCTCTGGCGAGCATGTAGCTCGCGGAGAGCAAGGGCCGCTCGCCGTGGGCACCTGCCGAGTTCAACGACATCGCTGTTCCACCTGTCCGGTCACCATCGAGGAGAGTCGAATGTTCACTCGCGTCACCCAACGATCCATGCCCGTCCTTCTCGCGTCGCTGCTGGCGAGCTTCGCCCTGTTCGGCTGTCAGGTCGAGGTCGCCGAGGAGCCGTCCCCCGACGGCGAGGTGGTCGAGGCGAGCCAGGAGTTGCTCAACTGCAAGGGCCGGTGCGCCAAGTTCTTCATGCTCTGTGTCCAGTGGGGCGAAGACTACGAGTCGTGCGCCGCCGAGCGGGATGCCTGCATGGCGGAGTGCGACGAGCAGACCTGCGAGCCCGGGGAGCCCGGTTGCTGCCAGGGTCAGCCGACCTGCTGGTAGCCGCCTCTCTCCCACCCTGCCGGGATGATGGAACCGCCAAGGCGCCATACGACGCCAAGATTATTGAGATTTTCTTGGCGTCCTTGGCGCCTTGGCGGTTCAGAAGACCGCGCCTTCAGTCAAAGTACCCCACCACCCTGGAGAGGGTGACGCAGGCGACCACAGGCCGCGACGCGGCATGCTACACAGCGTCCTGTGAGCCTGGGCGAGAGCGTGATCATCTGCCCGGGGTGCAGCGCGGAGAACTCTCCGTTCAACCCGCGTTGCACCCGCTGCGACGCGCTGCTGTCGGAGGAGCCGCGGTCGCGCTCCGCGACCGCCGAGGAACACCCGTCGAGGCAGTCGACCTCCCGCGACGAGCACGTGTCCTCGAGCGTCACCATCGATGCGCTCGCAAGCACCATTGTCGTCCCGGACGGGGGAGCGTCCGAGCCTCCGGTGCCGCCCGGGGCCGAGGCATCGCTCGAGCTGCGCCCGGGGACGAAGCTCGGCCGGTTCGAGGTGCTCGATCGCCTCGGCCAGGGCGGCATGGGTGTCGTGGTGCGGGCGCGCGATCACGTGCTCGGCCGCGACGTGGCGATCAAGGTGCTGCGGCCCGAGGTGCTGGGGCGCTCGGGCGCGGCGACGGCGCTCGCGCGGCTCGTCCGCGAGGCGCAGGCCATGGCGAGGATCAAGCACCCCAACGTCGTCACGGTGCACGAGGTCGACGCCTCGGGCGGTCAGGTGCGCGTGGTGATGGAGCACGTCGACGGCCGGACGCTGCGCGCGTTCTGCGTGGAGAAGCGGCGGCCCGCGTCAGCGGTCGTGGCGGCCTTCCTCCAGGCGGGCAAAGGGCTGTCGCAGGTGCACCACGCGGGCCTCGTGCACCGCGATTTCAAGCCCGACAACGTCCTTGTCGGCGCCGACGGCCGCGTGCGCGTCACCGATTTCGGGCTCGCGGGGCTCGCGGAGGGCGAGGCCGTCAGCGGCCCCGCGGAGGCGGGGATAGAGGCCGCGCTCACGCGTTCGGGCTCGTTCCTGGGGACGCCGGTCTACATGGCGCCGGAGCAGCACCGGCGCGAGGCCGCGGATGCGCGGGCCGATCAGTACGCGTTCTGCGTGTCGCTCTGGGAGGCGCTCGCGGGCGAGCGCCCGTTCGCCGGCACGACCTACGACGAGCTGCGCGAGAACGTGACGCTCGGGCGGCTGCGAGAGCCGCCGCGAGGGGCCGAGATGCCGGCGCGGATCCGCCGCTGTCTCGAGCGCGGGCTCGCCGTCGACCGGGACGCTCGATATCCCGACATGGACGCGCTGCTCGCCGATCTCGCGAAGGATCCGGCGGCGGCGTGGAGGCGCGGGCTCGTCGCGGCGTCGGGGCTCGCGCTCGCGGGCCTCCTCGTGTTCGCGTTCGCGCGGCAGCCTGCGGACAGGCTCTGCAAGGGCGGCGAGGCGAGGCTCGCGGGCGTCTGGGACGAGGCGACGATGGCGAAGGTGCGGGCGGCGTTCGCCGGCACCGGGCGGCCGTACGCGGAGGACACGTACCGGCGCGTGGAGAAGGCGCTGGGCGAGCGGGCGCGCGCGTGGGTCGCGATGTACGCCGACTCGTGCGAGGCCACGCACGTGAGGGGCGATCAGTCGGCCGGGCTCCTCGATCTCCGGACGCTGTGCCTGGAGCGCCGCCGCCAGGAGATGGGGGCGCTCACGGCGCTCTTCGCGCACGGCGCGGACGCCGAGGTGCTCGATCGATCGATCGAGGCATCGCTCGCGCTCCCCGGCCTCGAGCGCTGCGCGGACGCGGGCGCGCTGACCGCGGCGGTCCCGCCGCCCGCGGACGCCGCGGCGCGGGCCCGCATCGACGCGCTGCGGGGCCGCCTTGCCGAGGTCAGGGCCCTCGACGAGGCCGGCAAGTTCGGCGAGGCGCTCGCGCTCGCGCGGCCGCTCGCCGACGAGGCCCGCGCGGCGGACCATGCCCCGATCGAGGCGGAGGCGCTCCTGATGCTCGGGCGCGCGGCGCGGGACGCGCACGACGCCCCGGCCGCGGAGGCGGCGCTCCGCGAGGCGCTGCGCGCGGCAGCGCGGGCCAGGGACGACACCCTCGCGGCGGAGGCATGGCCCCAGCTCATCTACGTGGTCGGCTACCTCGAGGGCCGGCACGCCGACGCGCTCGCGCTGCAGCTGGCCGCCGAGGGCGCGGTCGAGCGAACCGGGGGCGACACGCTGGCGAGCGCGCGGCTGCTCAGCACGCTGGGCAGCGTCCTCGACGAGCAGGGGAAGTACGGCGAGGCAGCGCAGCATGTGGAGCGCGCCCTGGCCGGGATCGAGAAGGCCCTTGGCCCGAACCATCCCGAGGTCGCGGCGACCTGGAGCCGCCTCGGCACCGTCCTCCTCCACCTCGAGAGGTTCGACGACGCGGAGCGCGCAACCATGCGAGCGCTCGCCATCCGAGAGGAGGCGCTGGGCGCCTCTCATCCGAGCGTCGCGCTCACGCTCAACAGCCTGGGTCGCCTCTTCAACACCCAGGGCAAATACCGAGAGGCCTTGCCCCGGATCGAGCGCGCCATCTCCATCCAGGAGAAGGCGCTCGGCCCCGATCACCCGTTCCTTGCGGCCTCCGTCAACAACCTCGGCAATGCGCTCGTGATGCTCGGAGAGACCGACGCGGCCAGGCGTGCTCACGAGCGGGTGCTCGCCATCCGGGAGAAGGCGCTCGGCCCCGATCACCCCGACGTGGCATCATCCCTCAACAACATCGGGGCTGTCCTGGAGATGCAGCAGAAGTTCGCTAAGGCGACGCCCTATTACGAACGGTCACTCGCGATCCGGGAGAAGGCGCTCGGCCCTGATCACGCAAGCGTGGCGTCCTCGCTCGCCAACCTGGGGAGCGCGCTCGTCGCGCAGAAGAGGTACGCAGAGGGTCTGGTGCGCCTCGAGCGCGCCGCGGCGATCCAGGAGAAGGCCGTGGGCCCGAGCTCGCAAGCGGTCGCATCGATGCTCACCGGGATCGCCGGCGCCTACAACGACATGGGCGAGCCGGGAAAGGCGCGCCCGTTCGCCGAGCGGGCGCTCGCCATCTATGCGGCGAAGGGCGAGGGCGTCTCTCCGATCGAGCTCGCTGACACGCGCTTCCACGCGGCCCGGGCGCTCTGGGGCTCGGCCCGCGACCGGGCGCGGGCGGTCGAGCTAGCGACCCAGGCGCGCGACGCCTATGCGGCCGAAGAGGGGGAGTACGCGAAGGGCGCGCTCACGGCGGCGAAGGAGTGGCTCGTGGCGCACGGCGGCGCGCGGTGAAGCGGGGGCCGCGCTCGGGGAGGAGCTCCCGAGCGGGTGGCAGGGAACTCCCCCACCCTGCCGGAACGAGGGAACCGCCAAGGCGCCATGAGACGCCAAGATGATGAAGATTTCTTGGCGTCCTTGGCGGCTTGGCGGTTCAAAAGCCGGCGGCGTCCGTCAGCCATCGAAGGCAGGGCGCCGGCCACCGGCGCCGGCGACCCGGTGCTTCGCCAGGAGCTTCTGCAGGTAGGTCCGGTTGAACCCGGACTCCCGCGCCGCCTGCGACACGTTCCCCCCGTGCCGATCCATCAGCGCCACGAGGAACGCACGCTCCAGCTCGGCGACGCCCGCCTCGCGCGCCGCCTCGAGCTCGTCGGCGGAGAGCCGCGAGAAACGCGGCGCCAGGGGCCCGGGGCCTGCTGGCTGCGCCACATCGGGCGGCAGCAGATCCACGTCGAGCTCCGGCCCCGTCGCCAGGATGCACGCGCGCTCCACCACGTGGGCGAGCTCGCGCACGTTGCCCGGATACGCGTGCTCGCGGAGGGCCCGCGCGGCGCGCTCCGTGAAGCGGGGCCGCTCGCCGGCGCGTTTCCAGCACGTGCGGAGGAAATGCTCGACGAGGAGCGGGACATCGCCCGCGCGCTCGCGCAGCGGCGGAATCCCGATCTCGATCACCTTGAGCCGGAAGTACAGATCTCGCCGGAACTTCCCTGCCTCGACGAGCGCCGGCAGATCCTGGTGCGTCGCCGCGATCACGCGGACATCGACCTTGTCGGTCCGGTCGGAGCCCACGCGCTGGATCTCTCCGAACTGCAGGAAGCGCAGGAGCTTCGCCTGCACGTCGGGCGCGATCTCCGCGACCTCGTCGAGGAAGAGCGTGCCTCCCTGCGCCGACGCGACCCGCCCGACGCGATCCCGGTCGGCCCCGGTGAACGCGCCTTTGACGTGCCCGAAGAGCTCCGACTCGAGGATGGTGCCCGGCAGCGCCGAGGTGTGCAGCGTGACGCAGGCCTTGCTGCGCCGCGGGCTGTTCACGTGGAGCGCGCGGGCGATGAGCTCCTTGCCGGTGCCCGTCTCCCCGCGGACGAGCACGGTCGCGTCCGAGTCGGCCACCTGCGCGACCGTCTTGAGGAGCGCGAGCATTTTGGCGTCCTGCGTGACGATGCCCTCGAAATCGTAGCGGGCGAAGAGATCGCGCTCGAGGCGCTGGCTCCGGCGGCGCAGCGCCTCGCGCTCGCTGGCCCGCTTGAGGAAGAGCCCTGCGAGCTCGGCGAACTCGGCGACGAAGCGGAGCGCCTCGTCGCTGGCGGCCCGCGACTTGTACTCCACGTAGACCGCGCCGTAGACATCGGCGCCGTGGGCGAGGGGCGCCACGAGCGCGGCGGACGCGCCCGACTCCTCGAGGCTCTTGAGGAGCGAGGAGCGCGGCTCGTCGGCGTCCCTGGAGAGGTGGACGATCTGCCGAGTCTCGATGGCCTGCCGCACGAGGCCGCGGCTGAACTTGCGCTCCTTGTCGGAGATCTTCGCCTTGTCGAAGTGGACCGCGAACTTCTGCTCGTAGGAGCCGTCCTCACGGACGACGATGAAGCCGCGGTCGGCGCCCGTCGCCTCGAGGACGCGGCGGAGCACGAGCTCGGGGGCCTTCGCGTCGTCGTCCTCAGAGAGGAGGATCCTTACGATCTGAAGGAGCGAGGGGTAGAGATCCATGGCCGCGGCGGCCAGGGTACGATGAGGGGGGAAGGAAACACAGAGCGATTGCCCGTGGCGTCGGCGGGTCCGGCGTGGTGTCGCCGGGTGTGAGCGCGGCGAACGGGTGGTCGCCCGCGCGCCCTGGCCTGGCGCGGTTGGTCACCGGGGCGTGGTCCGGGCTGCACCGGCTCGAAGAGGGGTCGCCTGCACTGCCTCCTACGTGGGCGCCGAAGGCGCCGCCAGAAGCATCGCGGAATCGCCCGGCCGACCGGAGATCGCGGGATTAGCGCCCGACACCGGCAGGTTGACGTCGGCCTCGACCCCCTCGCTGCAGCCAATGAGATTCGCGAATGAGCATGTTCTGGCCACGAGCTCACGTTCGGATCACGATCGGCGTCTGGATTGGCTGCTGGAGCACGCTGAGGCGCAGCATGTCCATGGCCACTGGAAGAGCCTGGATGGCTGCCTGCGGGCTTGTTGCGTTTTCCCCCGCGTCGAACAGCTCAATCACGACACCCACGCGTTGCTGGGCGGACACGGTCATAGCCGGCGGATACGCGCCGATCTCTTCGTATTCGACCTCGATGATCCAGGGCGCGTCGGCGGCGACGATGCCTTTTTCTTCCAGCACCTTGGGAGAAATGTCCATGAGTCGATCGATCAGCGGGTAGGCGCCGCTTGCGTTGCCGCCTCCGCGCAACGCCGCTTCCCCACCGAAAGGGCGCACCCTGAGCGATACCTTCCTGCAAGCCCACGAATCCACCAAGGCACTATTGACCGGAGTGCTCCAGGCACACACTATCCGAAGCGTCGGCGTCGATGCCTTTCTCAGCCACTCGGCTGGCACCGGCAATTGAGCCCGGTTAACACTTTTTGCAGCTTGCAACATGGTCTGCCATATGAACACCGCGGAATGCTCGATCGGGGCTCGAAGCCGCTCTGCGGTCGGGAATCCCTTTCCCAGCGTCCTTTGTGCCAGTCGCTCGAACGCACCCGGCAGCCGAGGTCTCTGAGCCACCAGATTCAGCCAAGCCTTAACGGTCGAGCTGAACGGTGCAACCGTCGGCGCACAATGCTGCGCCAGATCCTTGATTACCCAGGCCGCCTCGCGTGCGACGAGCGGTGCGGCCAAGGATGTGCCGTTGGAATCCTCCCAGTTTCCCTCGGCATCGCACACCCATGGCCCAGTGCCCGGAGCCCAAGCATAGCCCTCTGAGCAATCTCCCCCGGGAGCGCTGAAGCCCGGCACGGGGGAACCGCAGAGCCCGGGGCCGATTCTTGTGAAAGGGCTCGGCGCACCGACAATCCCAGCAACGGAATCGGGTACCAGGACATCGACATATGCCCCACTGACGATGCCGTTGAACGTGCGGGCCTCGAATCCGAGTCCCCAACGGGGATCATCTACATGATTTGGATAGGCTTCTTTGGGACTTAACCCAGGCGTAGAGTTCCCGGCGGCGATCACGAGGAGGACGTCTCTAGCAAACGCAAAGTTGTCCAGATCCTGGAGCTTCATTAAATGCTCGCGCCGAGTCACAGGATCGAGGGTATCGAGCGGAGCGCTACCGACGCTTAGATTGAACACACGCACGTCGGGCGCCGTGCCAACGATGGCATCCATCGCCGGAACAACGAGATCGCTGTTGATGAAGCCGGCATCATGGGCCACCATCACGTCGATGACGCGACACCTTCCAGGCGGCGGAGGTTGTATACCTCCGTTCATGTTCAGCCTTCCGAAGACGGCGCACGACGCCACGTGTGAGCCGTGGCTACCCAGATATGGGTATACCGGATCAATATCCGGGTTCCGGAATCCGGATCGACGATAGGGAGCAAGATGGACGTGCTTTTCTGGAATCCCGCAATCCACGATGGCGACGGTTGGAAGCTCACTAGGCGGGAGTGTTGGGAGATTTGATGTCGCCATGGATGCGCCGGGTGCGAGGGGACGTCGGCCCTTCCTGGCCATCGCCACCGGGCTGCGAATCGGCGGATGAATCGATTGCACTGAGCTGAATTCTCGGGCGACTGCGAGGATGAACTCCCGCGTCAGAAAGCCTGCGCACCAGTATCGCCCGGAGAACTCCCGGCCCGCCTTCGTCAGCCGAGAATGCTTGTCATCGAGCACCCGTGCCATCGATTGGAGAACGTCGTTGACCTCGAGACGAGTAAGCGCCGGCTGGAATCGGATCACGACCTCCACGACAGCGCCGGGGTGCAGGGTCTCGACCCACCCCATCGAGACACGCGCAGTCCAATCGAGAGGCTCGAAAGTCTCGAAATTTATCCAACGAGCCTTTTCCCTACTGCTCGCGCCAGGCAGTGATGCGATCGTGGAAAGAAGCTGTTCGGTTCGCGTCGACAGAACGTGGACCGCCGCCTTTCCACCAGGGAGCGTCTCGATCAGATCCATCCCAAGCTTACGGAAGAGGTGGGACTGCTCGCCTCCGAAAGCGGGCGCTTCGTGCTTGATGCCTCCCGGAACCGTCTTTGCCTGGGAGCGCTTCTGGACGGCGTGGACGGGCACCGCGACGACGAAGAAATGCCGTCCAACGGAAGGATCCGCTGAACGGGCCGGCGGCGTGGTTGCCCGGCGGAACGACGCCGAGAGACCGGCGGAACGAGCGGACCAGTCAATGGGAACATAGTCGACCTGGCCCCCACCCCCGTCGCGATCGAAGCTTGCCAGCTCTTGCTTCTCGTTCAGGAAGAAGGTGCGTGGTTGAACCTTGGCTCCACTCCCCGGCGGCACCTTCACACCCCCTGCAGAAGAATTCGACGATGCTCGACCTGGAGGATCTGCTCGGCGTCCGCGAACGTTTTCGCGGACGCGAGTTCGTGCCGGACGCCGTTGATCAGTCGTATCCCACGTTTGCTCGCCTCTCGCCCGGCAAAGGCCAGGATCTCCGCAGAGCTGGGGGCGGGGAATTCTAGAGTGAGATCGAATCGCCGCAGCAGAGCGACGTCGAGCTCGTCCGGGATGTTCGACGTGGCCACGAGCAGTCCGGCCGGGTGTGACAGGTCGAGCTGCTGCATTAAGGAGATCACCACGCGGTCGAGCTCTCCAACGTCCGTCGTCTTGCCACGCCGCCGTCCGACCGCGTCGATCTCGTCGATGAGCACCACACAGGCGCGGACCTCGGCGAAGCGGAATACCTCCCGGATCCTCAGGGAGGTCTGTCCAAGGTACGAACCAACCAGGGCGTCGAAGCGCACGACGAAGACCGGCAGGCCCAGCTCCGTCCCGAGGGCACGCGCTGTAAGTGTCTTGCCGCAGCCCGGAGGACCGTGGAAGAACAGGCGGGAACGCGGGCTCAACGCGTGCGCGAGCAGGCGGCTCTTGTTCCGGTGCTCTCGAAGCACTTCATCCAGCTGCACTCGCGCCTTCTGGGGCAGCGTCACATCGCTGAGTGGGCCCGACGGCGGCAGTACCGTCAGGAGGTCGGGCTGGACGGCGAGGAGACTCTGCAAGGGCTGCCCGCTTCCCGTCTCGTCGGCACGCGGACCGGTCTGGACCAAGGCGCCGCGGAGCCTGGCGGCAGCGCCGTGGTGCCCCGCCTTTTCCTCAGCCTCCACTATTTCCTCGGCGAGCAGACGCGACGTAATCCAGTCTCTGGCGGAAACGGCGTGGAACAGTTTGGCTAGATTGTTGATTCGGGCCATGGCCAACGAGATCCCGTGCGGGGGAGAGTGGGCTCTGTATACTTGGAGCCGGCCTCGATTTCTACGGCCGGCCGCGGTCGGTGCCCTCCAGGTCACTGACGCGAGCCAGCGGACCGGGGGACGGCGGTGTCGTGCCGGCTGTGGGCGGTCTCATGGTACTTTCGCGGCCCGACGGCGGCGCCGATCGGTCGCCGCAGCCAGCACCCGCGGTACAGATCCGTGCAAGTGTGCCGGGACTTCAGCATAGTCAGCGGGCGCCGCCGAAGAGCAAGCCTCTCGTGGACGTCCCAAACGCCCGGCAGACTCGACTAGCGGCGCGAGCTTGCTCCCTCCTCCGGTGCAGACGGCAGGCCGAGCAGCGGTCCGCCTCGTGAACGACGGGGCCCCCTCGTCCCGAGGGCGGCGCCGTTCGGGGCGGCCGGCGAGCGAGGCGATCACAGCGGCCCGAGGCGACAGGTCGGCCGGTGCCAGCTCCATGGGCATGCGTCGGCGGTTAGGCCGGCGTTGGAGCCATGCCTTCCGAGGGGGGCGAGCGGTGGTCACGTGCCCCACAAATGGCGGCAAAGGCGACGGATCGCCACGGCAAATTCGTCGCGCAAGGACAAACTGTCCGTGGTGATCGATTATTTTCGCTGGGGTTTTGGCGGCTTGGCGATGGCTCGCGATCCCTCGGAAGGCACGGAGCGAGCACTCTCCTTGATGGCCAGCCTCTTTGGTCGGAACCCCTCACCATCAAGCACCATGCTCGATGCGATGGGCTGCGGCATCGATGAAAGCGCGCGGTAATAGCCCGCCGGGTGGAAATCGGCGATCGTCTGCGTGAGATTCGCGACGAGCACCTGGCGCGGGCTGCTCGCCGGAGCCGTGGGCGAGGTTGCTTCGGGTCGGAGGACTCGCCAGCGCAGCCTGCTCCACACTCGCCAGGAGCACCGCCGCAAGCGTCACCGAATCGTCCGGCCGACCTGAGATCAATGGGTTAGCGCCCACATTCGCCAGGTAGACGTCGGCCTCGACTCCCTCGAAACCCACTGAAACTTGCCCGATGTCGTTTTCCCGCTCCCTGGAGAAGCGACGCCACCAACACCTTATCCCTGCATCGAAGGATCCGCCTTCACGGCCGGGCTCCCCTCCCCGCGAGTTTCACCCCCTGATGGTAGCGCCGTGGATATATGCCGCGAGATCGGCGTACTTCATCCGAAACCGCCCGCCCCCCTCTGGCAGCGGCGCGCGCGGCGGGACGCCCTGGCAGCTGTCCGCCCCCGCAGGGTTGCGCAGGATCACCGACGCAAGCGCACCATCCGCCCCCCTCTCGATCTTCTCGCCCGCGACCCAGTGGTAGCCCCCTTCCCATTTCAGGAGAATCGGCACCTTCTCCCCGCGCCCCAAAGCCCCAGCGACATCATCAGCGACGGACGCCCCGCTGCGCAGCAGCGCCGAGACGCTCGTGTAGCTGCCGCCCATGATGTCCTGGAAGAGGCTCGTGAAATTGCCGAGCGGGACGCGCGAGTCGCCCCCCAGTGCAGCCCAGAACGAGTCGTTGTCCTCGGGGTTGTCGTAATCGAAGATCCAGCTCATCAGGGTCGCGTGGTTCATCAGCGCCGACTGGAACATCCGGTCGATGTCGATTCGGCCCGATGCGTCGCGCGAGATCGCGTTGCGCGGCATCCTGAGCACGCGCCCGGAGCGGAGCGTCACCTCGCCCGCCTCCCGCGTGATCCCGTCGAGGATCCGCGTGAACTCGGCCGGATCGGCGCGCAGCAGGACGTACTCCATCGTCCCCGCGCCGCAGGTGCCGTGGCGCGCCCCCTGCTTGACGCGCAGCGGGTTGTCCACGTGCCGGATCGCCTGCGCGAGCACGAGGTGCGGATCGATGCCGCCCTCGAGCACGAGCCTGCCATCCCGCCGGACGCCCGCCATGGTCGCGAGGTTCGGCAGCAGCGCCCCCGCGTGCAGCCGGCCCGCGGCGAGCAGCCTGCCGAGCGCGGCCAGCGCGCGCGCGTCGCCCCCGAGCGCGCGCCGGACCTCGTCGAGGCGCGCGCTCCGATCGGCGGCCAGCGCGCCTGCAGCGGTGGTCGCGGGCCTGTCGTCGACCGAGTCCACGGCGGGCGGCGGCGTGTCCGGGTCCGGCTCGGCCCCGGGTACGACCCGCGGGAGCCTGCTCGCGTCCGTGAAATAGCCCTGATCGTGGCGCGAGGCCGCGGCGACCGCCTGGACCGCGGACGGCTTGCGGCCGAGCGCCGCCACCTCCTCCGGGCTGAGCCCGGCGGCCCTGGCCAGGGCCTCCTCGAGCGGCTGCGCACGCCGGGCCCCGAGGCGCCTGTCGAGGGCAGCGATCGTCGCCGCATCGACGATGCCCGTCTGCGGCAGGCCCTCCGCGGCTTGCAGCGCGACGATGGCGGCCTGCGTCTTCGGCCCGAACGAGCCGTCGGCCTTCATCGGGTCGCCAAGCGCGATCGCGCCGAGCGCCTCTTGCAAGGCGCGGACGCCGTCGCCGTGCGCCCCCTGCGCCAGCGTCGCAGCGCCCGCCGCGACCGATCGCAACACCTCGTTCGACGCGAGCTCGGGGGCGCCGAGCCCTGTGTTCCCGCTGTCCCCCATGGGTCCCCTCCTGCGATCACCAGACGCGCTGGATCCGTCCCAGGATACCACGCCGCGCCCATCGGTGCGTGCGTCAGGCGGCGCTGCGGTGCGCGGCCGGTTCGGCACCGCGAATTCGCCCTTCAGATCGTGGGACTGCTTTCCATTTTATCATCGGGTCGCGGCGATTGCCTCGGTGCGAAAATCCCTCAGCTCTTGCCGAGCGTCTGCTGGAGCTGATCCACAAGCGCGACAGCCTCCCTCTGTTCGACGGGCGAGGCGTCCAGCACCCGCAGAGCGTCCACGATCTGGCCTCTCGTAAGAACCTGATGTTGACCGCTGAACGGATTCAGCGCCGCGGATCCATACCAGAGTGAATACCTTCCGTCCCAGCAGGAGCGTGCGCCGGAGCATGCAGAGAGCGCCGACATACCGGTCGCCCAACGTGGGTCAGGTCAGCAAGGTGCTCGCGCGAGCTGCACCCCCCTCTGCTGCGTGTGCCCTCTTTCGCTCGCCGTGCACGGCGTGACACCATGGGGGTCGGAGGAGCAGCCATGAAACCGATCGCAGGAGCAGCGGGGGACGGCGGACATCTGGAGCTCGGGATGTTCGGCTCAAACGGTACGGGCCACTCGATGTCGAAGGTCCCCGAGCGATGGTATCCCACCTGGGAGAACAACCGCGACCTGGCGCTCGCAGCCGAGGCGGCTGGCATGGAGTTCCACATCCCGTTCGCGCGCTGGAAAGGCCACGGCGGCGAATCCGACCCCCAGGGCGCCATGCTCGATCCCATCGTCTGGGCGGCGGCCATCCTCGCGATCACGAAGCGGATCAAGGTCTTCACGACCGTGCACACGCCCTTCGTGCACCCCATCGTCATGGCAAAGCACCTGGCCACGATGGATCACATCGGCCCCGGGCGCGTCGGCGTGAACATCGTCAGCGGCTGGGACAGGGAAGAGTTCGAGATGTTCGGCATCCCCCTGCGCGAGCACGATGAGCGATACGAGTACACGAAGGACTGGCTGGACGTGATGCGCACGCTGTGGACGGCGGACGAGCCCGGCGACCATCGGGGCAAATTCTTCGACCTGCCTGGGCTCATCGGCGCACCGAAGCCGCGGGGCAAGATCACCCTGATGAACGCGGGCACGTCCAGCGCTGGCCGGGGATTCGCCGTCGAGCACTGCGATCTGCTGTTCAATATCCTCGTCTCCCCCGAAGCGTGCCGGGAGGAGGTCGCGAAGGTCAAGGAGGCGGCGCGCCGCGTGGGTCGCACCATCGACGTGTACACGACGGCCTGCATCGTCTGTCGTCCCACCCGGAAAGAGGCCGAGGAATACCACGATTACTACTCCCGCGAGATGGCCGACTGGCCCGCGACCGACCACCTCATGCAGCTGCTCGGGATGGACTGTCAGTCCTTCTCCCCGGAATTTTATGCCATGTTCCGGCAGCGATTCGCCGCGGCGCACGGGCACTACTCGATCGCCGGCGATCCGGGCCATGTGGCCGAGGAGATCCGGCGCATCCGTGATACGGGCGTCCGGGGCCTCACCCTCGGATTTATCGACTTCGCCAGCGAGTTCTCCTACTTCAAGGATGAAGTGATGCCACGCCTCGTCGACCTGGGCGTCCGCCGGTCGCCTGGCTGATTCCGCGGTCATGACTCCTCGCCCGCTGGGCCCCGATGGAGACGAGCAGAACGCCTCACGCCCAGCCTTGGGCCGGCCGCGCGTCCGCTGGCAGCCGCATCGTGAACGTCGTGCCGCGACCGGGAGCGCTGTCCACATGGACGCTGCCGCCGTGGGCTTCGGCGCAGGCGCGCACCAGCATCAGACCGAGGCCCCATCCGTGGGCGCGGTGCTCGCCTGCGGCGCGCATGAACGGATCGAACAGCGTCGCTTGCGCCTCCGGCGGGATCGGCGCGCCCTCGTTGTGCACGCTCATCTCGACGCCGTCCCGCTGCTTCGTGATGGCGACGGTGATCGGCGCGTCCTTCGCGCCGTACTTCAGCGCGTTCGAAATCAGGTTCCAGAGCGCGCGTCGCAGCTCCGAGGCACCCCAGATCCCTCGGACGCCCTCGTCCGCATGCAGCACGATGCGGCCAGGGTGATCGGCCGCGATTTCATCGACGAGCTCGCGGCCGATCTCGCTCAGGTTGCACTCCTCGAGCGTGACCGAGAGACGCCGGCCGGCGTGAATCCGATCGGCGTCGAGCAGATCGGTCACCATGCGGTCCGCCCGATCCAGGTTGCGGACGACGACCTCGACCCGCTTCGCGATGCCCGGCCCGGTCGCGTCCGGCTGCGCGGCGAGCAGCGTCGCAGCCATCCTCGCGGCCGACAGCGGACCGCGGAGATCGTGCGCCAGGACCGAGACGAACTGGTTTCGTACCTCGCGCGCGACGCGCAGGGCACCGAGCCGATCGAGCAGCTCCGTGTAGAGTCTGGCGTTATCGAGGTGGAGCGCGAGCCGCTCGCCGACCGCCGCGATACGCCGCGTCTCACGGGCGGTGAACGTCCGCTTCTCACGGAGGCCGATGTACAGGACACCCATGAGAGAACGCTGCGGCGGGAGACGGATGCCGAGCAGCGAGTGGATGCCGCTGTGCCGGAGTCTATCCGGCACGTCGAGCAACGTGGTCTCCACGTCGCGCATCGACATCGCATAGTCCTGCAAGGCGACGGCGCCTGCGAAGGACGATGCGTCGACGGCTCGCACGTACTCGACGAACGGCTCATCGGCCAGGCCCACCGAGGCGACCATCTCCAGCTTCCCGGTCCCGATGTCGTGCAACAGCAGCGCAGCCGTATCGGCGTCCATCGACTCCATGACGACCTCGAGGACCTTCCTCAAACGCCCCGACGACAGGGGCGCCTCTCCGCCGAAAGGCTGCAAGAACGGGTCGTGGAGAAGCCGCAGGTAGCGCTTCTCGGTTTGCTCGTCCTCCAGGAGGTGTTGCCGGAACGCTTGCGCTATGAACACGGAGCGGGCGTGGATCTCGGCGAAGAGGCGCTCGCTCTCCTCCAGGCTCGGCTGCTCTTCGGCGCCTGCGATCGCCCAGGTGCGCACGATCGCACGCCCGAGGATGGCGAACTCTTCCAGCGCGTCCTCGAGGCTGAAGCCGGCGCGCAAGCGTGAGGACACGTGGCTCTCGATGAGCTCGTTTCGCTCGCGGTGCACTTCCTCCCCGTCCCATCCACGCGCAAGCGACCGCACGTACTTGGGCATCATGTTCGTCAGCTCGGGGCCCGCCAGCCCCCGCGCCGCCGCCGCCCTGTTCGCTTCTCTGGCCCAGGATTCGACGATCTCTGGTGCGTGCGCCGCGATGATCTGCTTGATCGTCCGCATCGATACCCTCATGTTCTTGTCGAGGTTATTCTTAGGCGGCTCGACGCGGCTCGTCCCGGTGCGCGTCACCCACGCTCGCTGGCGAGGCTCAAAAGCAACCGACCCCCCACGCGCTCGGGCTCGCCTTGGTGATCGCGGTCGTAGCCCTGCGCCGGTCTCACCGCCCAGGCCGGCGCGCCGGCCTTGCCCTGTTTCTCACCGCCTTGCCTCACCGCCCGTCCCCGGGCAGGCTTCGCCCATGGGCCAGCCCGCCGAGAAGCAGCGCCGCGCCACGTACGCCGATCTCGGCGCCGTCCCGCCGAACAAGGTGGCGGAGCTCGTCCGCGGCACCCTGCACGTGTTCCCCCGACCGGCACCGCGACACGCGAGCGCCGAGAGCGCGCTGCAGGGGGAGCTCTTCGGTCCCTTCCAGCGGGGGCGGGGTGGCCCAGGAGGCTGGCGCATCCTTGTCGAACCCGAGCTCCACTTCCCCGATCCGGACGCGCCGGGGGAGGTCGACGTGCTCGTTCCCGACCTCGCCGGCTGGCGCGCCGAGCGCATGCCCGAGCTGCCCAAGACGGCCTATTTCGCGCTCGCTCCCGACTGGATCTGTGAGGTGCTGAGCGCATCCACGGAGAACGTCGACCGTGACGAGAAGATGCCTATCTACGCGCGCGAGGGCGTGCGGTATGCGTGGCTGGTCGACCCGATCGCGCGGACCCTCGAGGCCTACGTGCTCGACGCGGATCGTCGCTGGGGACCCGCGGCCGTCCACCGCGACACCGCGCGTGTTCGCGTCGTGCCGTTCGAGGCCATCGAGCTCGACCTGTCCGTGCTCTGGGCGGAGTAGCAGGCTGCTACGCTGTGAGCGCCCGGCCATCGCCGTGGGCAAGGCCAATTCTGGTATCCTGCGCGCCCCTCGCCCGGTCCGGGTCAGACCGTCAATGCCGCCCTGACGATCACCGAGGAAGGGCAAGCGCCGCGAGACCTCTCGCTCGCCACCATCGTTGCAGCCGACGGGCGCTGGATCGAGCTCGCGGGCAACTTCGGCCTCGGCTTCACCGCGACGCCTGCCGCCATCGAGCTCAAGCTCTACGGGCCATCGGCGGACGTGGAGCTTTGCGCGGCCGACGTGAAGATCCAGCCCTTGTCCGCCCGCTGATTTACGCGCCGGTGAACGAGCGCTGAACCGACGGCCCCGCCGGCGCATTGCCCCACGCGATCTCCTCGCCCGCCACGGCGACCGCGATCTCCGCGCACTCTCCCTCGGTGACCCGGAGCGCGAGGCGCGCCTGATCCTCGCCGTCCTTTATAAAATGTTGTCTCCGTGAGCGGAGAGACACGCATCGTCGAACCCCCTGACGGTATCATCCACGCGGCAATTTCGACGAGCCCGGCACCGCGCACGCCCATGAGCACCCCCTCGACCCCCGCCTCCGACGAGGCCGTCCTCCGCGTCCGCAACCTGCACAAGTCCCACGCGCTCGGCGCGACGCCCATCGAGGTGCTCCGCGGCGTCGACCTCGACATCCACGCCGGAGAGATGTGCGCGATCATGGGCCCCTCCGGCGTCGGCAAGAGCACGCTGCTCTCGTGCGTCGCGGGCCTCGAGTCGCCCGACAGCGGCGAGATCCGCGTGCTCGGCGAGGACATGGCCGCCCTCGACGAGCACGGGCGGACCCTCCTGCGCCGCCGCCGCGTCGGGATCGTCTACCAGTTCTTCAACCTCGTCCCGACCCTCACCGGCTACGAGAACATCGTCCTCCCCTACCTCATCGACGGCGCCGCGCCCGACCACGACGCCGCCTCGCGCATGCTCGATCGCGTCGGCATGCGCGCCCGCGCCGAGCACCTGCCCTCGCAGATGTCCGGCGGCGAGATGCAGCTCATCTCCATCGCCCGCGCCCTCGTCCGCCGCCCCGCGCTCGTGCTCGCCGACGAGCCGACAGGCAACGTCAACGTCGCGACCGGCCGCCGCATCATGGCGCTGCTCGCGGACGCCCTCCGCGACGCCGGCAGCGCCATGCTCCTCGTCACGCACAACGCCGAGGACGCCGCCCGCGCCCACCGCGTCGTCTTCATGCGCGACGGCCTGCTCCTGCACGACGCGGCCCTCGCGGGCCCCGCCGTCACCTCGGCCGCCGTCCACGATCGGCTGAAAGAGCTCGGCATCTGAATGCTGCTCCTCCTCCGCGCCCTCTTCCAGCCGCTCGTCCGGATCCTCGCCCTGCGCAACCTGCGCGCCGACCGCTTCGGCGCCATGGCCGCCGTGCTCGGCGTCGCCCTCGGCACGGCCACCGTCAACGTCGTCCTCATCCTCGACGTCGGGACGCGCGCCGTCGAGGCGAGGAGCGCCGTCACCAACCCCGATCTCCCCGTCTTCACCGATCAGACCATCACCCTGCGCGGCTTCCGCCCGGACGGGCAGCCCATCGACGCCGAGGACGCCCAGGAGGAGACCCACGAGGACTACGAGATCATGCGGTCCGCGATCCGCCTCGGCTCGCTCTCCGCGTTCCTCGTCGGCGCCCTCATCGTCTTCTTCACCTTCAACGTCGCCGTCGAGCGCCGCCGCCGCGAGATCGCCCTCCTGCGCAGCGCCGGCGCGCTGCCGCCGCAGGTCGCGGCGGTCTTCGTCCTCGAGGCCCTGCTGCTCGGGGTCGGCGGCGCGGCGCTCGGCCTGCTCGGGTCGATCCCGCTCGCGTACCTCGCCGCGAAGGCGGGCATCACGACGACGGGCCGCGCGCGCATCCCGCTCGACGCCATCGTCCTGCCCTGGGGCGCGATGCTGCTCGTCTCCGGCACCGGCGCCCTGACCGCGCTGCTCGGCGTGCTGCGCCCGGTGCGCGACGCGCTCCGCCTCGACATCGCGCGCGCCCTGCGCCCGCGCTTCGTCGAGGGCGGGGCCGAGCAGCGGCGGCGCATGCGCGGCGTCACGCTGCTCGCGCTGCCGTTCATGGTGCTCGTCTACGGCCTGCTGCGCCCGTTCTTCCGGGAGTCCGTCCCGCTGTTCGCCTTCTTCGTGCTCGAGGCGGGCCTCGCGTGCGCGGCGTTCCTCGCCGCCATCGTCTTCGTCCCGGACCTCGTCGCGCGCCTCGGCGCGCTCGCCGTGCGCCTCGCGCCGCGCCGCTGGGCCGCCGAGCGGCTGCTCTTGCGGCGCCGGGTCGAGCACAGCGGCCACGAGCTCGCCTGGAGCGTCGGCGGCGTGATGATGGTGTTCGCCCTCCTGCTCGCGCTGCACATCGCCACCTCGGCGCTCAAGCAGGAGGTCTCGGCCTGGGCCGGCCGCGCCCTCGCGCCCTACGCGTTCCTCTACCCGGACGAGCCGCTCGGCCACGCCGAGCGCCTGCTCCCACGCCTGCCGAAGCGCCTCGTCGCGGCGCGCTTCTCGAGCCGCACCCCGTGGCCCAACGTCGCCTACGCCGTCCCCGCCGACGAGCTCCTCGCGCTCGCCGAGGCCACGGGCCGCGCCGAGTCGATCGCGCTCGCCCGCCGCTTCGGCCCGGGCAAGGCGCTCGTCTCCACGATGATGGCCCGCCGCTTCGGCGTCGGCCCCGG
This sequence comes from Sorangium sp. So ce693, assembly GCF_051521375.1. Taxonomy (NCBI): domain Bacteria; kingdom Pseudomonadati; phylum Myxococcota; order Polyangiales; family Polyangiaceae; genus Sorangium; species Sorangium sp. So ce693. The sequence goes on along the minus strand of NZ_CP150347.1, from coordinate 12,478,866 downwards.
CGACCTGCTCGAGGTGGGCGGCCGCGCCGGCGCGCGCCGCCTCGAGGTCGTCGGCATCACGGACGAGCTCGGCTACGTCCACGCGGCCGGCGCGTACCGCAACCTGCGCACGTACGCGGTCATCGACGCGTCCGACTTCCCGGTCATCTCCCCGTACGCGACCGCGATCGGCCACACGGCGGCGATCGCCGATCCGGTGACGGGCGCCGCGGCGGCGCGGGGCGGGCCTGCGACGCCGCCCTGGGCCGAGCTCCTCGCCGACGTGCCGCGCGCGCGCGACGTCCGGATGCAGACAGGGGCCGAGATCGAGGCCGTCCGCCGGAAGGCGACGGGCCGCGACTTCGTGATCTTCGACATGATCCTCGGCTTCACGACCGTGCTCGCGGCGATCGGCGTGGCGAACCAGATGGTCCTGGCGCTGCACGCGCGGCGCCGGGAGCTCGCGCTGCACCGCGTGCTCGGCATGACGGCGGGGCAGGTCCGCCGGATGGTCCTGATGGAGGGCGCGCTGGTGGGCGCGCTCGGCGGCGCGCTGGCCGTGCTGCTCGGGATCCCTCTCGGCTCCGCGGCGCTCGGCGCGCTGCGCACGGTGTCGACCTTCGAGGTCGAGCTCAGCATCCCGCCGGAGTACGGCCTGTTCACGGCGCTCGGCGCGACGGCGGTGGCGCTCTTCGCGTCGCTCTATCCCGCGCGGAGCGCGGGGCGGAACAACGCGGCGGAGTCGGTCCACTACGAGTGACCACGAGCAGGGGCGCGCGCCCGTCCTTCACGAAACTCGCCCGGCCGTCGCGGGCTCTTCTCCCCCGATCGCCCTCGGCGGGACGCCGCGAAGCGCTCGGACACGGCGCTTGCGCAGAGGCGTTCAGCATGACAAGTCACGTGGCATATCGTGAGCGCGGCCACATCCCCGCGGGCATGTGCGACGGTGCATTCGGCGTTCGGCGCGACGGGCGACTCGCTCTCGAAAGTAACTGTCACGGACAGCCTCGCTAGAACACGGATCACGTCGATCGAGCGAGAAGTGAGCCGCCAAGGCGCCAAGGACGCCAAGAACAGAACACTCTCCTGGCGTCCCTGGCGCCTTGGCGGTTTGAAATCCTGCTCTTTGCTGGCGATTTCAACCCGTTTGTCGCGCTAGCCGTCGACCGCGAGCCGGCGCGCCCCGGCCCCCAGCGTCCCTGGCGTTGACGTGCCCTCTCCGCGCCCGCCAGGGCGGGCCGCTGCGCCGCGCGCGGCGCGCCCGCTCATCAAAATCGCTCAGGCCGGACGCGGAGGAACGTCTGTGTGCTCGCGTCGCGGCGACCCCGGAGAGGTGAGCCTCTCCCTGGCACAGCGGTGCTCCGCTCGACTTCTGCGCTCGCTCCTTGCTCCTGGTGGTGACTGACATCGACGGATCGACCCTCGTCCGAGAGGAGGTATGTGTGGTATTGGATCAGCGGTTTGTGCAGATCTGGATCGGAGTCCTGCTCGCGCTCGCCTCCGCTCCAGCCGGAGCGGCGCCGCCCGCGGAGAGCACCGCCCGCTCCGAGGCGGGCTGGGGATATCACCCCCCTCCGGAGGAGCGCGCCGTGTCCTCCCAGGGGTTCTGCAGCCTCGATCAGCCCTACACCGAGCCGCCCTTCCTGGCAGACCAGACGACCGGCATCGCTTGCCCCGGTTACGCGACGCAATCGCCGCTCTGCACGGGGCCTTTCTGCCCGGCCAACCGCGTTTGCCCGGGGACGAGGACGCTGCACGAGGACCTGAATGCTTGCGACGGGGCAGGCTGCTGCCTGCCAGGCTCCGTCGACCCGGACGGCGTGGTCGACGTCCTGCCCTACCTGGCGAGGCCGGCGGAATGGCCCTTCTCCGCCGACGCGTCCGTCGACCGCAGCACGAACGTCGACGACAGCCCGGGCATCGCGACGGCCATCGAGTGCGCGGCGTCGCTGAGCGCCAGCAGGCGCACCGTGGCTTTCGCTGCCGGGCGTTACGTGCTGCGCACCCCGCTGCGGCCTCACCATGACGCGCTCACCCTGGAGGGACCGGAGCTGTCTCCCGAGGCCCCCCCGGGCGATCCCAGCACCGCGACCCTCGTGGCGATCCCCTGCAATCCGGAGCAGTACCCCGGGGCCATCCAGGTCACCAGGGTCGTCAAGCCGGACGGGACCATCATCAGCGCGGTCCAGGGGCTCTGGATCCGCAATCTGCAGATCGCGATCACGGAGGGGCCACGCACGAAGGCGAACAGCGGCATCCAGCTGAACACCTGCTCGGACTGCAAGGTGGAGAACGTCATCCTGCGGTACTCGCCCCTCGTTCCCCAGCTACCTTCCTGCAAGCCGAGCAACCTGGAGGGCATCGGCTTCACCTGGGGCTCCGGGGGCGTCATCCGCAACGTGCTCGTGGATGGCTTCTCGAAGAGCGGCATCTACCTGTCCTCCATCGCCGGGTACCACGACACGCCGCCCATCCTCGTGGAGAACTGCGAGATCAGGAACATCGACGGCCCGGTCAGCGCCAGCGGGATCAAGATCGTCACCGCCAACGTGACCGTGCGAAATTGCCACGTGCACCACAACATGATCCATCCCGGCGACGGCTCCACCACGGTCAGCGGCGGGCATGGCATCTGGATCTCCACCCAGATCTCCCCTGGGCCCGGGATTCCGAGCCCGGTGCCGTACAACGTCGTGGTCAAGGACAGCTACTTTCATCACAACGGCGGCTCCGGCGTCGTGCTCGCGAGCCCCCTCGAGAACGAGCGTCCGAAGGGGATCCTGATCAAGAGGGTCAAGTTCGCTTACAACGGGGGCCATGGCGTCCACGTGCAGGCTGGCGCCGGCGTGGAGTTCTTGGACGTCTGGTCCTGGGGCAACGCGCTCTACGGCGTGCTCGTGAGCTCGCGGACGACGCTGCCCGCGACCTCGACCCGGGTAGAGGATGTGACCCTGGAGAACCTGCTCGTCTTCGACAATGCCCTGCGCTTCACGTCGGGCTCCTATCCCGGTATCAGGATAGAGGCCAGCGACGTCACGATCCACGGCGGTGCGGTGGCCCGCTGCGAGCCCTGGCGCGGGATGCAGTCGCGATCCATCCAGCAGCAATGCTGGCTGTCGGGTCCGGCCGGCGCCCAGGTGCTCTCCCATCCGGAAGAGAACGTCATCTCGGACGTGCGCACCGATGGCCTGAGCGCGCCGGAGGTGCTGGCGTGCCCCTATTGACGAGCGGCCAGGGCGCGCTGCGCCGGCTCAGGTCCCCCGCCTGCGCCGCCGGGGGGCCGGCCGGCGGCGCGTCGTCGCCTCGGCGGCGAACGGCCTGTCGCCGAGGCGCAGCGCGTTCCGCTGCTCCGGGTCGAGCCGCTTCACCGCCGCCCGGAAGTCCTCCCGGGCCAGCCGTAGCCGGTTCTGCCCTGTATTCTCGTTGATCTGGAGCTCCCGGGCGATGTCCACGACCGGGATCTCCAGCATGTCGTGCATCACCAGCATGACCCGCCGCTGCGGGTCGAGGCTGGCGAGCAGCGCGTCGATCACCTCGGCCCGCTCCATCGCCTCCAGCCGCTGCTCCAGAGGGGACCGGCGGTCGACGCCGGCAGAGAGGGCGATGAGCCGCAGGCCGTCCGGGATCTCGCGGCGCCGATACGCCCGGTCGCGGTAGTGGCTGACCTGCCGCCACGCGATCCCGTAGAGCCACCGGTAGAGCGAGTCCCACACCCGCCGCGGCTGCGGCTGCCCCTCCCCGATCCACGGGAGCACCTCGCTGAGCGGCACCGGCTCGTGGTCCTCGTCCTCGAAGTCGTCCTCGAAGAAGTCGTCCTCGTCGCGCCGCCCCTGCAACGCGCGCAGCAGGCGGCTCGCGTCGAAGGTCTCCAGATTGCGGTAAGCGGCGAGGAGGACGTCGTAAACCACGTCCTCGCGATCGTTCGCCCCCACGCCGAAGCCCCGGAGCAGCCCGCGAAGGAAGGGAACGCCCACCTCGTGCACCACAGCGAAGCTGAGATGTTTGGCGCGGAGGGCATCATCTGATCGTGATTCCACATATTATTTTTACGAACCCTCTTTCCGGGTCGTTTTGGAACCCTCCCCCGCGCGCCAAAACCCCTTGTTTTGAAGCGTTTTTTGACGACCTCGCCAGCGGCTGACGCCGTGTGGAACGCGCGGCTCCCCGCGGCGGTGCGCGCAGCCCTCATGTCGCGTCCGGAGATCCGATGCGCCGGTGAGCAGAAGCCGTGACCTGCTGGCCGGGTATCGTGCAATTTGTGCGTTTCTCCCGGGAAAACGCGGGCTGCGCCCTCCCGCCGGCCCCCCGCGCGCCGGCCTCGGCCGCGGCCCCGCGGGGCTCCCCGGCGCCGTCACGCCGTCACGCCGTCCCCTCGCCCCCGCCGGGGCCGCCCCCTTGCCGCCCGCTCTTCCGGCCCGTAGGGTGACGGCGCCGTGCCCCTCACCCAGCTCCGCCGAAGCGCCGGCGCCGCCCCCCGGGACCTGACCGCCTTCCTGCCGACGACCCGGGAGGAGATGCGCGCCCGGGGCTGGGACGCGCTCGACATCCTGCTCGTCAACGGCGACGCCTACGTCGACCACCCGGCGTTCGGCGCCGCGATCATCGGCCGCTTCCTCGAGGGGCGCGGCTTCCGGGTCGGCATCGTCTCGCAGCCCGGCTACCAGGACACGAGCGACCTCCTGCGGATGGGGGTGCCCCGGCTCATGGTCGGGGTCACCGCCGGCAACCTCGACTCGATGCTGAACAAGCTCACCGCGCAGAAGAAAGTGCGCAGCGAGGACCAGTACTCGCCGGGCGGGCAGGTGGGCCTCCGCCCCAACCGGGCCTCGATCGTCTACGCGAACCTCTGCCGCCAGGCGTTCCCCGGCGTCCCCATCGTCCTCGGCGGCATCGAGGCGTCGCTCCGGCGCATCGCCCACTACGACTACTGGTCCGACCAGGTCCGCCGCTCGGTCCTGCTCGACGCCAAGGCCGACATGCTCATCTTCGGCATGGGCGAGAAGGCCGTCTGGGAGGTCGCCGATCGCCTCCGGCGCGGCGAGCCCGTCCGGTCGATCCGCGACGTCAGGGGCACCGCCGTCCCCCTGCGCAAGGGCGAGTGGGAGCAGATCGAGGGCTCCCGCTACGTCGCCGACGGCAAGGCGGTGATCCTCCTGAGCTACGAGGAGGTCGCCGCGGACAAGGGCGCCTTCGCGGAGATGTCGCGCGCCTTCCAGTTCGAGACGAACCCCGGCAACGCCCGCCCGCTGCTCCAGGCGCACGGCGCCGAGGCGGTGTACTTCAACCCGCCCGCGTTCCCGCTGGAGACGGGCCAGATGGACGCGCTCTACGACCTGCCGTTCACGCGGGTGCCGCACTGGTCGTACGACGCGCCCATCCCCGCGTACGAGACGGTGAAGCACTCGGTCGTCACGATGCGCGGCTGCTTCGGCGGCTGCACGTTCTGCTCGATCACCGAGCACGAGGGCCGGGTGATCCAGTCGCGCTCGGCCGACAGCATCCTGCGCGAGGTGCGGGCGCTGCGGCGCATGGACGGCTTCCGCGGCGTGCTCAGCGACCTCGGCGGGCCGACGGCGAACATGTACCAGATGCGGTGCAAGGACGAGGCGATCGAGAACGCCTGCCGGCGGCTCTCGTGCGTCTTCCCCGAGGTCTGCGAGAACCTGAACACCGACCACGGCCCGCTGCTCAAGCTGATGAAGGCGGTGCGCGAGGAGCAGGGGATCAAGAAGGTCTTCATCGCCTCGGGCGTGCGCTACGACCTCGCGGAGCGGTCGCCCGAGTTCATCGAGGAGCTCGCCGCGCACCACACGGGCGGCCAGCTCTCGGTCGCCCCGGAGCACAACAAGAAGGACGTGCTCGACAAGATGAAGAAGCCGGGCATCGAGAGCTACGAGCGCTTCGCCGAGCAGTTCCGGTGCGCGAGCGAGGAGGCCGGCAAGAACCAGTTCCTCGTGCCCTACTTCATCTCGGGGCACCCCGGCTCGACGCTGCGGGACATGGTCGACCTCGCGATCTACCTGAAGAAGAGCGGGATGAGGCCGCGCCAGGTGCAGGACTTCATCCCGACGCCGATGTCGATGGCGGCCTGCATGTACCACACGGGGATCGACCCGCTCACGCGGGAGCCTGTGTACACGGCGAAGGACCTGCGCGAGAAGAAGCTCCAGAAGGCGCTGCTCCTCTACTGGGACCCGGCGCACCACGACGAGGCGCGGGAGGCCCTGATCAAGGCGGGCCGCGGGGATCTCATCGGCACGAAGCCGCACTGCCTCGTGCCGCCGGCGGCCGGGAAGGGGGCGCCGCCGCGCTACCTCGCCAAGGTCCGCGGGGAGCGCCGGGGGAAGCCTGCCGATGCGACACACCGCCGAAATCGATAGGGATCGGGCGTTCACCGCGAAGCTCGGCGATCGCGGGCTGTTCCCTCACCTCGCGCCGCTCGTCTACGTGAACCACGCGGGGATCTCGCCGCCGTCGCGGCCGGTGCGCCTCGCGATGACGGCGCTGCTCGACGACTACGCCGCGCAGGGGGCGGCCGCGTACCCGGCGTGGCACGCGCAGCGGCTCCGCCTGCGGGAGAAGCTCGGCCGGCTCATCGGCGCCGCGACGGCAGGTGACGACATCGCGCTGGTCCAGAGCACGACGCGCGGGCTCACGGACATCGCGCTGTGCTTCCCCTGGCGGCCGCGCGACCGGGTGATCCTCTTCGAGGGGGAGTTCCCGGCCAACGTGACCCCGTGGCAGCGCGCGGCCGCGATCTTCGGCCTGGAGGTCGTCTTCCTGCCGCTCGGCGGCTTCGCGGACGGCAGCGGCTCGGGCCTCGCCCGGCTGGAGGGCGAGCTCGAGCGCGGGGCGCGGCTCGTCGCGGTGAGCGCCGTGCAGTTCCAGACGGGGCTCAGGATGCCGCTCGCGGAGATCGGCGCGCTCTGCCGCGCGCACGGCGCCGAGCTCTGCGTGGACGCCGTGCAGGCGATCGGCGCGACGCCGGTGGACGTCGAGGTGGCCGGGGTCGATTACCTCGCGTGCGGCGGCCACAAGTGGCTGATGGGGCTGGAGGGCACGGGCTTCCTGTACATCCGCCGCGAGCGCCTGCCGTCGCTGCGGCCCGCGGTGGCGGGCTGGCTGAGCCACGAGGACGCCGTGAGCTTCCTGCTCCAGGGCCCGGGCAAGCTCCGGTACGACCGGCCGATCCGGCAGCGCGCCGACTTCGTCGAGGGCGGCAACCTCAACGCCGCGGGCTTCGCGGGGCTGGAGGCGGCGGTGGACCTCATCCTGCAGATCGGGGTCGAGCGGATCCACGAGCACGCGAACCGGTTCCTCGACCCGCTCGAGGAGGCGCTCCGGGAGCGCGGTTGGGAGAGCCTCCGGCCGGCAGATCCGGCGCTGCGGGGCTGCTCGCTCGGGGTGAGGCCGCCGGGCGGCGCCTCGGTGGTCGAGCTGTACCGCGAGCTCACCCGCCTCGGGATCGCCTGCGCGATCCCGGACGGCGTGCTGCGCTTCTCGCCGCACTGGCCCAACGCGCTGGACGAGTGGGAGCAGGTGCTGCTGTCGGCCGACGAGGCGCTCGGGCGGATCGCGACCGGGTGAGCCGGCGTCGCGCGCGGCGCGTCGCCCAATGCCGTCGCGATAGCTGTCTGACATCCACGCATTGAAGGACCCACCTTCACACCACAACCTATCGATACAGCGCCCCGACTCAACGTCATCGAGGCTCGCCCTCCTTGACACGCGCGAAACCGAAGAGGACGATGACAACGGCGAATAAGGACGAGACCGTCCTTCGCGTGACCTAACCATCCGCGTGTGCTCGTGCGCTGGCGCGCTCCGCAAGGCGCTCGACGGCAGCGAGCCGCTGTGGACCGCCTTCCAATCCAAATTCGGGTCATTGGCTCCGGCGCCGCACACGCCGCCGGTCCGTCAGGGTCTATCACCGACAGGGAGAGCCACATGCCGCGTCATCGAACATCCATTCATGCACTCTTGTTTTGCATCACCGCCGTCACGTCGTGCAGCGCGGAGGTCGATCCAGCGAGCACGGACAGCGCCGAGGAAGCAGGGCCTCACGAGCAGCAGGGACCCGACGCCGCGTCCGCAGAGCACCGCGCGGCGTTCATCGCGAGCGTTCAGAGACAGGCGCCTTCTGACTACAATGTAAACCTCGACGCGTCGGCCGTGCGCGCTGGGGTGAGCGCTCTCAATCCGGCGCACGGCTTCATCTCCGAGTTCACCTCGGCCGGCGTCGCCGTGACCCGGGAGAGCTCGGAGAGGGCGGGTCGACTCACGATGAAGCTCGCGCGTTATGGCTGCGAGGGGGCGCTCGTCCCCCTGGACGCCGCGGCCGAACCACGCGGGACGAACAACCGCGTCGAGCTACGGCATCGAGCCCCGTCCGCGGGCCTGAGCGTCACGGAGTGGTACCTGAACGGCCCCCTCGGGCTGGAGCAGGGCTTCTCCCTGGACTCGGCGCCTCCATGCCGCCGCGAGGGCGAAGGCAAGGTGGAGCTCGAGATCGCGCTCGGGGGCGATCTCTCGCCGGAACTATCCGAGGACGGCCAGTCGGTGGCGCTGGTGGACGAGTCCGGCGCGGCCGTGCTGCGGTACGCCGATCTCGTCGTCCAGGACGCGCGCGGGAGCGTGCTTCCGGCAGAGATCAAGCTGAGCGACGCGAAGCTCTCGATCGTGGTGGACGACACCGGCGCGACCTATCCGCTGGAGGTCGACCCGCTCATCGCCACGGAGCAACAAGCGCTCTACGCCAGCGATGCCTCGAGCGACGACTATTTCGGGTCGTCCGTGGCCATCTCGGGGAACACAGCGGTGGTCGGCGCCATGGGCGCGGAAGCAGCTTACGTGTTCGTGCGCGACGGCGCGTCGTGGTCCCAGGCGGCCGTGCTCACGCCCAGCGACGGCCAGCTGGGAGATTTCTTCGGCGTTTCTGTGGCCATCGACGGAGATACGATCGTCGTCGGAAACAGCACTCGTTCAATGGATCGCCGCGCCGTGTACGTGTTCGCGCGCAGCGGCGGCGCCTGGCACGAGCAGCAAAAGCTCGCCTCACAGGGCGACGGGGGCGGCGACGTTCGGTTCGGATATGCCGTCGCCATATCGGGCAATACGATCATGGTCGGGGCCCCCGACCGTTATGGTCCAGGCGGTGCGTCGATCTTCGTCCGGAGCGGCGCCGCGTGGGCGCAGCAGGCCAAGCTCGCGCCCAGCCACGACACCCGGAACCAAGGCTACGCCGTCGCCCTGCACGGCGACACAGCGGTCATGGGCAGCGACTGCGACGACGGTCCAGCGAAACCATCGTGTCGAGTCTACGTGTTTACCCGCGCCGGCAACGCCTGGTCCGAACAGGCCGTCCTCTACCCGCCGGCCGGAGCGACACCGCACTACAGGTTCGGCGGCTCGCTCTCGTTGAGCTCGGAGACGCTGGCGGTGGGCACCATCGTCTACAATGAGTATGGCCCTGACAGGCTGGCCGCCGTGGTCTTCGCGCGCAGCGAGGGCGCGTGGGCCCAGCAAGCCATGCTGTACTCCAGCGATGTCGATGCTCCTGGCTGGGGGGGCTGGTTTCGCAACACCAGCGTCGCCATGTCCGGGGACAGGTTGATCCTCGGAAGTGACGACGGCGAACAGGGACCGAGGGTCTTCGCCAGGATCGGCGGCGTATGGACGCCGCAGGCCACGGTCGATAGTTCCACATGGAGCAGGTGGGAGGTTCGTGTGGCGCTCTCGGGAGACACGCTGATTGCCGGCACGTGGGCCGACGGCGTTCGCGGCAACAGCGCCGGCGCTGCTCATGTCATCAAGCTGCAAGAGGGTCCGCCTGCTCACCTCGTGGGAGCCCGCGCTTTCGTCGAGCATGCCGCCGACCTGCCGTTCGTGCTCGACAGCGCCGACACCAACAGGTTCGGGACGCCGAGCAGCATCGATTGGGCGAGCTTCACCGGGACCACGCAGGGCGCGTCGCTGTTCACCCTGTCCCTCTTGCATGAGGATCCCACGCTGACGACCTCGATCCTCCGCGGCTGGTGGGGCTCCACGAGCCCGACCTCCACGAACCTGTACGGTCAGGTCGTGGCCGGGAACCACTTCAAGCGGATCTCGAAGATCAGCGACATCCTGCCTGGCGATCTGCTGGTCATCAACACCACGGACGGCGGCTCGGGACACACGGCGATCGTCGACGCGCCCCCGACCGCCATCGCGGCCGTCGAGCCCGTCGTCCCCGGCACGACCCAGTATTCGCTCCGGGTCATCGACTCGACGAGCACCGCCCACGGGTGCACAACGGACCCGAGCACGGGGGACACGCGATGGGTGCCGGCCGATCCGACCAGGCCATGCCGCGGCGGGAGCACGGACGGCGGGGCGGGCAGGGGCACCATGCGTCTTTACGCCGTCTCCCCGGGCCGGGCGAACGCCGGGGACCTCACCGGGTACAGCTGGAGCCTCACGTCGGGCTCCGCGTACTTCCCGCAATCCGGCGCGCGGCCCCACGCGATCGGCCGGCTCGTCCGCTGACCCCCCTCACCGCCCCCGCTCGTAATCGAGCGCTGCCTTCTCCACGACGTCCCAGTCCCGCGCGGCCCGCTCGGCCTCGGCCACGAGGTCCGCGGTGAACAGCGTGAGCCCCCAGATGCCGTTGTCGCGCCGCCGGAACGGGTACCGCGTGCCGCGCGCCGTCTCGACCGTGGCCCGCTCGCCCGTCACCTCCACCTTCCCGATGCCGGACAGGTCGCGGCGGAGGCGCGCGATGAAGCCCTGCTTCGTGGCCATGTCGACCCACACGTCCGCCCCGTCCTCGGCCATCGCGTGCGCGCGGTACTGCTCCAGCAGGCGCGCGCGCTCCGGCTCCGGGTAGCTCGCCTCGATCCGCTCGCTCGCCTTCCGCCGGTAGTCGCGGATGGTGTACGCCGCGTGCTGCGCCCGGTCCTCGAGGTACGGGAAGCACGCGCGCGCATCGCTGACGCCGATGTTGTACGCGATGCGGAGGTAGGCGCCCTCGGGCGTCGTGTCCGGCGGGAACTGGTTGAGCTTGCGCCAGACGAGCACGAGGGCCAGCAGGGCGACGACGGCGGCGCCCCAGGCGATGGCGCGGCGACGGGTCATGTCCGGCTCATCTCTCGCTCTCTCCAGCCGCCCGGCGCACTAGTCGATGTGCCCGCCGAACTGCAGATAGAGGGACGCGACCCGGTCCCTGTCGAACGCGGGCCCGAGCGGCTCGTCCAGCGCGAGGAGCAGGCCGGCCCGCATGAAGAAGGTCTTCTGGCTGTCGTACACGAAGTACGGCAGCAGCGAGACCTGCCCCCGGTCGTCGTAGACCGACGACGGCACCCACACCGTCTGGAGCGCCACGCCGCCGCCGAAGCCGGAGCGGCTCTGGAGCTCGGGCTCGACCTTCGCCTGGAACACCGCCTCGAGATCGTCGGAGTCGTCGATGAAGCCGCGCCGGACGCCGTCCCCCACCGGGACGAAGAACGTGAGATCCCCGCCCGCCCGGAGCACGAACGACCTTCCGAAGCGGTACTCGATGCCGCCCAGGCCGCCGATCGGGAGCGAGTTCGCCGACCAGAGGTGCAGATCGTACCAGGCCATCGCCATCGCGCTGTAGCCCCTGGCCACGTGCCAGTCGAGGCCGTCGATCGCGCCGAGCGGCAGCCCGGCGCGGCCGCCCGCGTACCAGGTGAGCTTGCGGCCCGCGTCCGAGTAGTAGAGCGTGAACGTCGGGTTGCCGAGCGCGGCGCGCGACTGCCGGTCGAGATCTTCGGCGTCTCCCGGGCCGTCGAACGAGAGCGCCAGCGGGAACTTCAGGTTGATGAACAGGTTCGGCGTCGGCTCGAACTGCACGAAGGGGACGGCGGCGAGCGACGTGCCGTAGAAGCGGGCGCTCCACATATAGAGATCCACGCCTGCGTCCGAGCGGTGCACCGGCGGATGCCAGGCGTGCGCCTCGGAAGGGGCGGCGAGGAGCGGAGCAGCGGCGGAGACCGCCAGGGCGAATGCTTGAAGCCATCGGGGCGTGCTCATCTCGAGAACTGCCCTACCGAGATCCTCGCCGCGCCGTCAACCGCGTCGCGCCCCCCCTTCCTGAGAAGCCGGAGCGCCCCTACGATGCGCCCCATGTCCCGCACGAGACCAGAGGCCCCGTTCCTCGACGCTCTCCGGCGTTCGACCCTCGTGTTCGACGGCGCGATGGGCTCGCTGCTCTACGAGCGCGGGGTGTTCGTCACCCAGAACTTCGAGCAGCTCAACGTCGCGCGCCCCGATCTCGTGAAGAAGATCCACGCCGAGTACGTCGCGGCGGGCGCGAACGTCATCGAGACGAACACCTTCGGAGCGAACAGGTTCCGGCTCGAGCGGTACGGGCTCGTCAACGAGGTGCGCAACTTCAACCTCGCGGGCGCGCGCCTCGCGCGCGAGATCGCGGGCGGCGACGCGTACGTCGCCGGCTCGATCGGCCCGACGGGGCTCGTGCCCGGCGTCGCCACGCGCGACGACCTCGCCGCCGCGGCCGCCACGTTCTCCGAGCAGGCCGGCGCGCTCGCCGAGGGCGGCGCGGACCTCCTGATCCTTGAAACATTTCGCCATCTCGACGAGATCAAGCTCGCCATCGACGCGGCGCGGGCGGCCGCGCCGGGGCTCCCGGTCCTCGCGTCGATGACGTTCGACACGAGCGGCGTCGCGGCGGACGGCAGCGAGCCGGAGCGCGTCGCGCGGACGCTGCGGGACTGGGGGGTCGACCTGCTCGGCGTCAACTGCGGCGACGGCCCGCAGCTGTCGCTCGCGATGGCGGAGCGGATGGCGACCGCGGGGCTCCCGCTCTGCGTGCAGCCGAACGCGGGCCTGCCGCGCACGGTCGACGGCCGCCAGCTCTACATGGCGACGCCCGAGTACTTCGACGTCTTCGCCCGCCGCATGATCCAGGCCGGCGCGGCGATGATCGGCGGCTGCTGCGGGACCACGCCGGAGCACGTCCGGTGGATGGCCAAGTCGGCCCGCATGCTCCGGGGCGGCGCCGCGCCCGAGGCCGCCGCGCGCCCGCAGATCACGATGGACGCGCCCACGGGGCTCGAGCCCACGCCGCTCGGCGAGCGCAGCCCCCTCGCGGCCAAGATCGCCGCGGGCAAGTTCGTGGTCTCCGTCGAGGTGAACCCGGCGCCTGGCCTGAACCCCGAGAGCGCGCTGAGCGCCGCCAAGATGCTCATCGACAGCGGCGTCGATGTCGTGAACGTCGCCGACGGCCCGCGCGCCACGGCGCGGATGACGAACCTCGCCTTCTGCTCGCTCCTGGTCCAGCGCTACGGCATCGAGCCGATCCTGCACGTCTGCGGCCGCGACCGGAACCTCATCGGCCAGATGGCGCACCTGCTCGGCGCCCACGCGATCGGCATCAAGAACCTCGTCATCATCACGGGCGATCCGCCGAAGGTCGGCGACTACCCGGAGGCGACCGCCGTCTACGACCTCGACTCCATCGGGCTGCTCCACATGGCGAGCACGATGAACCGCGGCCTCGACCCGGCCGGCAAGCCGATCCCGGGCGGCAAGACGTCGTTCCTGCTCGCCACGGGGCTCGAGCCCGGCGCCCAGGATCTCGACAAGGAGATCGCGCGTCTGGAACGGAAGCGCGCGGCGGGGGCCGACATCATCATGACCCAGCCGATCTTCCACCAGGATCTGCTCGAGAAGGTGCTGCGGCGCATCGAGCACCTGGGGATGCCGGTGCTCGTCGGCGTGCTGCCGCTGGTCAGCCACAAGAACGCCGAGTTCCTCCACAACGAGGTGCCCGGCATGCAGATCCCCGAGGAGATCCGCGAGCGCATGCGCAAGGTGCCGGCCGGCCCCGAGGCGCGCAAGGAGGGGGTGAAGATCGCCCGCGAGATGCTCTTCTCGGTGCGCGACCGGGTGCAGGGGGCCTACCTGATGCCGCCCCTCGGCAAGTACGAGCTGGCGCTCGAGGTGCTCGACGGCCTCAAGACGGGCTGATCCGGCCGGCGGCCCGCCCCCGGGCACGAGTTCTTGCTTGCAGCGCCGGGCGCCGCGCGGGGAAACTCCGCGGAGATGTCCCTAGAGTACCGGCTCCACTCGCGCTGCGCCTGCGGCTCCGTGCTGTCGTCGTCGGAGTTCGCGGCCGCGTCCCGCCCCTTCACGCTGGCCGGGACGAGGCGCGTCTACGAGCGCTCGCGCCCCTTCACGATCCGGCACATCGCCCTCGATCTCACGATCGACGTCGAGGCGCGCTCGATCCGCGGCACGGCGCGGCTCGACGCGGTCCGCGTCGACCCCGGCGCGCGCGAGATCGCGCTCGACGCCATCGGCTTCGACCTCGAGGCGGTCGAGATCAGCGCCGGGGCCGGGCGCGCCGCGAAGCCCAGGCGCGGCGCGGGCAAGGCGGCGAGCGGCACGTTCCACCCGGCCGAGCACACGTACGACGGCGAGACGCTCCGCGTCGCCGTGCCGCTCGACGAGGCCGAGGCGTCGATCCTGGTCCGGTACCGGGCGACGCCGCGGCGGGGGATCTACTTCCTCCAGCCGGACGAGCACGTCCCCGATCGCCCGCGCCAGGTCTGGACGCAGTGTCAGGACGAGGACGCGCGCCACATCTTCCCGTGCATCGACAAGCCCCACATCAAGCAGACGACCGAGCTCCGCGCGCAGGTTCCGCCGGGCTGGTACTGCCTGTCGAACGGCGAGCTCGAGAGCGACGCGAGATCGCAGAAGGAGGGCGTCTATCACTACCGGCTGGACGAGCCTCACCCGAGCTACCTGTTCACGCTCGTGGCGGGCGAGTTTGCCCGCATCGACGGCGCGGCGCTCGACGTCCCGCTCGCGTACTTCGTGCCGAAGGGGCGCGAGGAGGACGGCCGCCGCACGTTCGCGCGCACGCCGGACATGATCCGCCACTTCAGCGAGAAGCTCGGCGTCAAATATCCTTTCCGCCGCTACGCGCAGGTGGTGGTGAGCGACTTCATCTTCGGAGGGATGGAGAACACGACCGCCACCACGATGTACGAGCACATCCTGCTCGACGAGCGGGCGGCGCTCGACATCTCGTCGGACGATCTCATCGCCCACGAGCTCGCGCACCAGTGGTTCGGTGATCTCGTGACCTGCCGCGACTGGTCGCACGGCTGGCTCAACGAGGGATTCGCGACGTTCATGGAGCACGTCTATCGGGAGCACCACCTCGGCGCCGACGAGTACGATCACGGCCTGAAGGCCGATCTCGACTCGTACCTTGGCGAGGCGCGCGGGCGTTACCGGCGGCCCATCGTCTGTCAGGACTACGACGCGCCGCTCGACGTCTTCGATCGACACCTCTACGAGAAGGGCGGGCTCGTGCTCCACCTGCTCCGCCGGGAGCTCGGGGACGAGCTCTTCTGGCGCGGGGTGAGCACCTACCTGACGCGCCACGCGCGGGGGGTCGTGGAGACACGGGATCTCGCCCGCGCGCTCGAGGACGTGAGCGGCAAATCGCTGGAGCGCTTCTTCGAGCAGTGGGTCTTCCGCGCCGGGCACCCCGAGCTCGACGTGAAGATCGAGATCGAGGGCGACCAGTGCACCGTGACGGTGAAGCAGGCGCAGGCGGCCGGGCAGCCCAGCCGGGAGCACGCGCTCCAGCCGGACGCCTCGACGCCGCCCGCCTTCGCGTTCGACCTGGTGCTCGATTTCGGCTTCACGGAGGGCAAGGGCTCCATCACGCGGCGCGAGGTGCGGCGCGTGGATCAGGCGGCGCACACGTTCGTCATCCCGCTCCCGCGGCGGCCTCGCTTCGTGGTGGTGGATCCGGACCTCAGGATCCTGGGCGAGGTCAGGGTCGACGCGCCCGGCGATCTCCTGCGGGCGCAGCTCGCCCACGCGCCCACGGCGCGCGGCCGCCTGCTCGCCGCGAAGCCGCTCTCGCGGCGCGACGACCCGCCGACGGCGCGGGCGCTCGGGCAGTCGCTCTCCGACGCGAACGAGTTCTGGGGGGTGCGCGCCGCCGCCGCGGCAGCGCTCGGCGCGCTCCAGTCGAACGCGGCGTTCGCGCTGCTCGAGGGCAGCGCGGGCGTGGAGCACCCGAAGGTGCGCCGGGCTGTCGCGGGCGCGCTCGGCAACTTCAGGTCGGCCAAGGCGGCCGAAGTCCTCGGCAAGCTCGCCCTGCGCGACGCGAGCTACCTGGTGCAGGCCGAGGCGGCGCGGGCGCTCGGGGCCACGCGGCAGAGCTCGGGGTTCGAGACGCTCGTCGATCTCCTGGATCGCCCCTCGTGGGGCGAGGTCATCCGATGCGGCGTGATCGACGGGCTGGCCAACCTGCGGGACGAGCGCGCCGTGCCGCACCTGACGGCTCGCACGCGCTACGGCGTCCCGACGCGGGGGCGGCGGGCGGCGATCATGGCGTTGCCGAAGCTCTCCAGCGATCGGCGGACGCGCGAGCTCCTCGAGGAGCTCCTCGATCAGCCGGATCCGTACCTCCGGGTCGACGTCGCGCGCGCGCTGGGCGATCTCGGCGACGGCCGGTCGCGGGGCGCGCTGCAGCGGCAGCTCGACCGCGATCTCGACGGCCGGGTGCGGCGCCGGATCCGCGAAGTCCTGCGCGATCTCGGCGGGGCGGGCAAGCGCGAGCTGGATCGGCTGCGGGACGAGCTCGAGACGCTGCGGCGCGACAACGCGGAGATCAGAGCGCGGCTGGGCAAGCTCGAGGCGGCGAGCACCAAGGCCAAGAAGGCGGCCGACGCCAAGTGAGCGAGCCTCTTTGCCGCGCCGCCGCGGTCGATTAGGCAGGATCCATGTCGGAAGCCCCTCCCGTGAAGCTCGACCGGCGCGGCGCGGTCGCGGTGCTCACCATCGATCGGGCAGATCGCCGCAACGCGCTCTCCCGGGACGCGCTGCTCACCTTCGGCCGCCTCGGGCGCGAGCTCGTGGACGACCCGGAGGTGCGCGCGATCGTGATCACGGGCGCCGGGGACAAGGCCTTCTGCGCCGGCGCCGACCTCAAGGAGCGGCAGGGCATGAGCCCCGACGACGTCCGGCGCCAGGTGGGCCTGTACCGGACGGAGCTCGGGGTGCTCGCGCGGAGCCCCAAGCCGGTGATCGCGGCGATCAACGGCGTCGCCTTCGGCGGGGGGCTGGAGCTCGCGCTGATCTGCGATCTCCGGGTGGCGGCGCCGCACGCCGAGCTCGCGCTGCCGGAGACGTCGCTCGGCATCATCCCAGGCGCGGGCGGCACGCAGCGGCTGCCGCGGGTCGTCGGCGAGGCGCGGGCGAAGGAGATGATCCTGCTCGGCAGGAAGCTCACCGCGCCCGAGGCGCTCGCCTGGGGCCTCGTGAACCGGGTATCGCCCGGAGGGACGCCGGTGGTCGACGACGCGATCGCGTGGATCGAGCCGATCGCGAGCGGCGCGCCCATCGCGCAGGCCGCGGCGCTCGGGGCGATCGACGACGGCTATGACGTGCCGCTCTCGCTCGGGCTCGAGATCGAGCGGGTCCACTACGACGAGACGCTGCGCAGCGAGGATCGGCTGGAGGCGCTGCGCGCGTTCGCCGAGAAGCGGAAGCCGGTCTACAAGGGGCGGTGAGGGCAGCGAGCGGCGGTGACGGCGCGGCGCTGCTCGCGCTGGGAGCGGCCCTGCGGCGCGCACTGGCCCGGGGGCGAAGCTCGCAGCCTTCGTGCTAGCCTTGTCCGCATGGATCCCAAGCCGACCGGTGCCGCGCTCCTGCTCGCCCCGGCCGCCCGGGGCGGCGCGGCGGTGAGGCTCCCGCCCGCGGAGCCGCAGCGGGCGCATTTCCCGGCCGTCGATGAGCACCTCGTGGCGCCCGAGGTGACGCGCGACGAGCGGATCCGCGGGCGCAAGGTCGTCGCGGCGCCGGCGCTCGAGCCGCATGCCGAGCAGCAGGTGCGGCTGGATTTCCTGATCGCGCCGCACCTTCGGCCCGGCTACATCGGCGCGGCCGATCTCATCACCCGCGTCGCTGAGGGCTCGGATTTCGCCACCGACCTCTCCATCCGCAGGGCAGGGCTCGATCCGGCGACGGGACGCCGGTATCTGGAGGAGCTCTCGTTCGAGATCGTCAACGAGCAGTCGATGCAGGACGCGCGCGAGAAGGCCGAGGATCTCGTCGCCCGAGGCGTGCGCCGCGTCTTCGTCATCTTCGTCAAGGGTGATGAGGTCGCCGAGTGGTCGGCGGCCGAGGGGCGGTTCGTGCTGCTCGCGCCTGACGCGACGATCGAGGATCCGTGCTTGGTCCGTCCGGTCCCCGTCCGCGCGTTGCTCGACGGCGCGGCGGCCGAGCGCGAGGTCGTCCGCGCGCTGGAGCGCAAGGGCAACCCTGAAATCGAGGCCATCAAGGCCCGCGAGCGAAAGGCAGCGCTCGATGAGGGGCGGCGCGCGGGGCTCGACGAGGGCCAGCGAGCCGTGCTGCTGCGCCAGCTCCGGGCGCGGTTCGGAGAAGTGCCCGAGGCGAGGCGGGAGCAGGTCCTCGCTGCGTCCGGGGAGCGGCTCGCGGTATGGGCCGAGCGGATCCTCGCTGCCAGGACGCTGGACGAGCTCTTCGAAGGCTGAAACGCCCGCGCATCGGTCGACTTTGCCCGAGAAAGATCACAGGGAGACGGGGAGAGTTACTAAGTTTTTCTCCCCGCCTCCCTGTTCCAATTGGGCCAGTACCCTGTCCGGGCAGCGCGTCCCCCGCGTAAGCCCCACCTACAGCCCCCCTGTCGGCTGCCGCAGCACCTCGGCCTTGCCTTCCAGCCGCTTCGACACCCACACCTTGTTGTTCCGATCGACGATCACGGCGCCGCAGTCCTCGATCGACTCGACGAGCGCGAGCCCCTTCTCGGCCCCCAGGATGAAGACCGCATCATCGACGGCGTCCGCGGTCAGCGCGTCCTTTGCCCAGATGGTCACGCTCCGGCTCTCGGACGCGGGGAAGCCGGTCCGCGGATCGATGATGTGGTGATAGCGCCTGCCGTCCTTGATGAAGCTCCGCTCGTAGTCGCCCGCCGTGGAGAAGGCGTGGTCCTCCACCTCGATCATCGCGAAGTAGTCGTTCGCGTCCTTGCCGCGCGGGTCCCGCACCCCCGCCCTCCACGGCGACCCGTCCGGCTTCTTTCCGGCGATGTACAGGTCACCGCCGGCCTGCACGAAGAACGACGTCAGCCCCTCCCCCCGCAGCACCCGCGCCGCGGCGTCGACGGCGTAGCCCTTCGCGATCCCGCCGAGGCTCATCCGCATCCCGGGCTTCCCGAGCATCACCGTGCGCCGCGCGCGATCGATCTTGATCTGCCTGTGATCGATGAGCGCGCGCGCCCGCTCGACGTCTTCCTTGCGCGGCACGTTGTCGTCGATGTCCTCGTCGAACTTCCAGAGCCCGTGCATCGCCTCGAAGGTGACGTCGAAGACGCCCTCCGAGCGCTCGCTGATCCAGAGGCTCTTCTCGATCACGGCGAGCGACTCCGGGCTCACCTCCACCGCGCTCTTCCCGGCCGCCGCGTTGACCCGCGACAGCTCGCTGTCCGGCCGCCAGGTCGTCATGAGCCCCTCGAGCCTGCGGATCTCGGCGATCGCCTTGTCCAGCCGGGCCCTGATCGCCGCCTCATCCATCGCCTCGCTCGTGTAGGCGGCGAGGAGCAGGCTCGTGCCCATCGCCCTCGCCTCGACCGCGACGCGGGCGGGCCCGGCCTGCGCCGGAGCGGGCTGAGCCGGCAGCGGCGCCACGCTCGCGGCGGCCGGCCCGGCCTCCTGGCGCGCGCGTGGGGGCGCGTCGCAGGCGGCGAGCGCGAGCGCCGCCGCGAGGAAGGGGAAGCGGGGTAAGAAGAGGAGCGGAGAACAGCGCGGTCCGTGCATTCGAGGGTCCTGGGTCCGTGAGAAGTCCCGACAGCGTGGCGGCGCGCCGGGTGCCGATGTGCGAACGAGCGAACACGCGAACGCGCGAACGTGACCACGGGGCGGCGGCGGAGCTCCTCCGCCAGCGCCACCATGGCCCGGGCGAGCCGCGCGGATCCAGAGTAGTATCGCTCGCCCCTATGAGCCTCGACCCGAGCCGCATCCAGCGTGACATCGACGACCTCTCCCCGGATCTCCGCGAGATCGCCGCGCGCATCCACGCGCACCCGGAGCTCCGGTTCGAGGAGCACAGGGCCGCGGCCTGGCTCGCCGAGGCCGTCGAGAGCCGCGGCATCCAGGTCGAGCGCGGGCTCGCCGGCATGCCCACCTCGCTGCGCGCGCGCATCGGGCGCGGCGGGGGGCCTCACCTCGCCATCCTGGCCGAGTACGACGCGCTCCCTGAGATCGGCCACGCCTGCGGGCACAACCTGATCGCGGCGGGGGCGCTCGGCGCGTTCCTCGCGCTGGCGCGGCAGAAGGACGCCGTGGCCGGCACCATCGATCTGGTCGGGACGCCCGCCGAGGAGGGGGGCGGCGGCAAGATCAGGCTGCTCGAGGCGGGCGCCTTCGAGGGCGTCGACGCCGCGATGATGTTCCACCCGTTCGACCGCGACCTGCTCGCGCACGACACGCTGGCCAGCGTCTGGCTCGAGCTCCAGTTCCACGGCAAGCCGTCGCACGCGGCGCTCGCGCCGTGGGACGGGAGCAGCGCGCTCACGGCCTGCCTCGACACCTTCCGGCTGATCGACGGCCAGCGCGTCCACTTCCGCGATGGCGTCCGGGTGCACGGGTTCATCAAGAACGGCGGTCAGGCGGTCAACATCATCCCGGAGCTCGCCGTCGCCGAGTTCTCGGTCCGCGCCCTCGACACCGAGGAGCTCTCCCGCGTGCGTGCGATCGTGGAGCGCTGCGCCCGCGGCGCGGCCATGGCGAGCGGGGTCGAGCTCACGCTCGTCGATCAGGGCGGCTACAAGAACATGGTCAACAACCGGAAGATGGCGCGCCGCTTCGGCGAGCACCTGCGCGCCCTCGGCCGCTCGCCGATCGAGATGGACCCCGCCGTCGGCACCGGCTCGACCGACATGGGCGACGTGTCCCACGCGCTCCCCGCCATCCACCCGTGGATCGCGATCTGCGGCAAGGGAGAGACGACCTGCCACCAGCACGCGTTCGCCGCGCGCGCCGCGAGCCCCGCCGGCCAGGACTCGATGCTGATCGCCGCCAAGGCCATGGCGATGACGTGCGTGGATCTCCTGCTCGACCCCGAGCTGCGGCAGGGCGTGCGCGAGGAGTTCGCGCAGCGGAAGGCCGGGGCGAGCGCGCGCTAGGCCTGCTCAGCCGTCGTCCTGAAGGGGGTTCCCGAGGTCGTCCATCAGCCCGGTTCCCCCCTCGACCGGGATCGCCCGCGCCAGGGCGACCCGCTCCAGCATCACCGACAGCGCGATCTTGTCTCCGACGTCCGGCAGCCAGGTGCGGGACCCATCCCAGAGATCGAGCCGGATGTTGCTCGCCGGCACGCTCCCGCCGACCGCCGCCGCGCCGCCGGCGCGCGCCTGCGCGGAGGGCACCGCCATCCGGTCGATCTGCGACCAGGCGAAGCGCCGCACGCGCGGCACGCCGAAGGTGAGCAGCTCGCGCAGCTCGATCCCGTCCGGGTGCACGACGACCCCCCGCATCTGCTCGCGCAGCACCATCGCCACCGCGCTCACGCACAGGACGATGGCGCAAACGCTGGAGGAGACGAGCCGGTGGCGATCGCCCTCGACGACGTACTGGAAGAGCCGGGAGCTCGAGGGAGCGTTCTGGCCGTAGAAGATCACCCCCGAGACGCCGAGGGCGAAGGTCAGGTAAAGCAGCGCCGGGAGGCGCTCCTTCAGCGGCGGCCCGAACGCGATGCGCTTCTCGGGCCTGTACGTCATGTCAAAGCCGGGAGGTCTGGAGGGACGCGCCATAGGCTCCTAGTCTACACGGCGAGGGAGCCGACGCTTGGGTCCGCCCCCTCGACGGGCCGCCTCGGGCCCGGCCGCGCCGCGCTCCCGGCGAGCCGCGCGCGAGCGATGGGCTGAAACCCATTGCCGGGCGATGGCTGAACGGACATGAAGGGGCGTCCCGTCGACCCCCTCCTGGAGCCTTCCATGCACGATCGCTTCCTGCGCGCCTGCCGGCGTGAGCCGACCGATGTCACGCCCGTGTGGTTCATGCGCCAGGCCGGCCGGTACATGGCCGAGTACCGGGAGCTCAGGAAGAAGTACACGCTCCTCGAGATCTGCAAGACGCCCGAGCTCGCGCTCGAGGTGACGCTCCAGCCGCTGCGGCTCGGGATGGACGCGGCGATCCTCTTCGCCGACATCCTCCTGCCGCTCGAGCCGATGGGCGCCCCCTTCGAGTTCGCGAAGGGCGAGGGCCCGGTGATCCACGAGCCCGTGCGCGATCGGGCCGGCATCGAGCGGCTGCGGGTGTTCGAGCCCGAGGAGGGCCTCGGCTACGTGCTCGACGCCGTGCGCCTCATCCGCAAGGAGCTGGACGGCAAGACGCCGCTCATCGGCTTCGCCGGCGCGCCGTTCACCATGGCGAGCTACCTCGTCGAGGGGGGCAAGTCGAGCGACTACCGGCTCACGAAGCAGCTGATGTGGAGCGACCCCGAGGCGTGGTCGGCGCTGATGGGCAAGATCTCGGAGGTCGTCCGCCGCCTGTTGCGCGCGCAGGTCGCCGCGGGCGCCCAGGCGGTGCAGCTGTTCGACTCGTGGGTCGGCTCGCTCTCGATCGACGACTACCGCGAGCACGTGCAGCCGCACGTGCGGCACATCCTCCGCGACCTCGAGGCGACGGGGGTCCCGGTCATCCACTTCGGTACGAACACAGGGGCGCTCCTGGAGGCGCAGCGCGACGCCGGCGGCACGGTGATCGGCGTCGACTGGCGCACGCCGCTCGACAAGGCGTGGCAGCGCATCGGGTACGATCGCGCGGTGCAGGGCAACCTCGACCCGCTGCTGCTCTGCGCGCCGCGCGCCGTCGCCGAGCGCCGCGCGCGCGCGGTGCTCGCGGAGGCGGGCGGCCGCGCCGGGCACATCTTCAACCTCGGCCACGGCATCATCCCCGAGACGCCGGTCGATACGGTCAAGGCGGTCATCGATCTCGTCCACTCCATCCCCCGCGCGTCGCTCCAGGGCGAGCCGGCGC
This sequence comes from Sorangium sp. So ce693, assembly GCF_051521375.1. Lineage (NCBI taxonomy): Bacteria > Pseudomonadati > Myxococcota > Polyangiales > Polyangiaceae > Sorangium > Sorangium sp. So ce693. Next base: position 12,455,839 of record NZ_CP150347.1, on the reverse strand, counting down.
GCTGACGCCGCGCATCGCGCCGCGGCATCGACCGGGATCGGATCTCAGACCCCCTCCAGGGGTGATATGGTCCACCCGCGAGCATGTGCGAGCTCCTCGGGATGGAGTGCAACGTCCCCACAGACATCGTCTTTTCGTTCAACGGCCTCCGGCACCGGGGCGGCCGCACAGGTCCCCACGCTGACGGTTGGGGCCTCGCGTTCTTCGAGGGGCGCGCCGCGCGCGTGTTCCTCGATCCGAGCCCCGCCGCGGAGAGCCCGCTGGCGCGATTCCTCAGCGAGACGCCCATCAAGACGCTGCTCGCGATCGGCCACATCCGGCGCCGCACCCGCGGCGATGTCCTCCTCGCCAACACGCACCCGTTCGTGCGCGAGCTCTGGGGACGCCACTGGGTCTTCGCGCACAACGGCACGCTCCCTCGCGTCCGGCGCCGCGCGCTGGGCCGCTTCAACCCCATCGGAACGACCGACAGCGAGCACGCCTTCTGTTACCTGCTGGAGGGGCTCCGCAGCTCGTTCCCCGGCTATCCTCGCCGGCCCAGCGAGCTCTGGGAGGCGATCGCGGCGCTCGGCGGCGAGCTAGGCCAGGACGGGACGTTCAACTTCCTGCTCGGCGACGGGCGCCACCTCTTCGCCCGCTGCGCAACCCGGCTCTGTCACATCATCCGCAAGGCCCCCTTCGGCATCGCGACGCTCCTGGACGACGATGTCCGCGTCGACTTCTCGGCCGTCACGACCCCGAAGGATCGGATCGCGGTGGTCGCGACGAGCCCGCTCACCGCGAACGAGACCTGGACCACGGGACGACCGGGCGAGCTCTGGGTATTCGACGGCGGCGAGCTGCGCGCGACGCTGTCGTCGCTCGCCTGATCGACGCCAGCGCGGTGTCCACCCCTCACGCCCGCGCCTGCGCGTCAGGGATCGAGCCGTCGATCCCGTCTTCGTGATGGGGGTCGGCCTCTCGGCGCCTTTCTCCGCAGCGGGCGCAGTGACGCCTTCCCGCCGTGGCCGGTTCCAGCATTGACGGAGCGTTGCGGCTGGCGGAGGAACGAGCTGCTCCTGGAGCCATCCAAGGCAGGAAGCGCGCTGCCGTGCCGCGGCCTGGAGATGGGCACGGCAGCCTGAAAAGAAAAACGCCGCGACGGACCTGGGGGGGGAAGGTCTCCGCCGCGACGCAGGTCTATCCTACGCACCCTGTGTGCCAAGTCAACTGACCGGCAACGCTGGCGGGAGGCCTCTGCGCTGCGGGGTCGCAGCACGCGCGGCGTGCAGCGCACGCGGTCCACGCGGCTCCGCTCCGGCTCCGCGCCGCTCGCGACGTTTTGCTCGGCTTCGCTCGGCTTCGCTGGGTTCCGCTCCGCTCCGTTCCGCTTCGCTCCGGTTCCGCTCCGTTCCGTGCCGCTTCGCTCGGTTCCGGTCCGCTGCGTTCCGCTTCGCTCAGTTCAGCGTTGTGATGCGCCCTCGTTTTGAGGCAGAACTCACAGAGCCTCGTCCCCGCAGAACGCGGACATGCCAGGCGAACAGACACATCGTGTTCCAGCAAACCATTCCCTCCCTTGCCGGCTCAATCGCTCGCCGGACGGGTGGCGGCGCGCTCGGGAAACGCATAGAGAGACCCGCGTCCTCGGCAGCTCGGGCTGCACAAGAGGAAAGAGATGGGGCGTCAACTGCGATAACAGCGCACAGCGCCCCACAAGGCGCATCGGCGAGCACCTGCGGTGCGGCGCGGCGTGAGCGGCAGCGAACAGCGGCGAGGGGGCGGACGGCGTGCGGGGAACAAGCCGAGAACGTGGAAGGGCGCAACGGACGCAACCGACGCAACCGACACGACCGACGCGACCGAGCGCAGAAGGCGACGTAGGCCGTTGTCGGGTCGGGAAGGCGGAGGAAGCACTGAAGACGGCTCCGCCCGGATGGCCGTCTTGACGGGAGTCGGGGCATGTCAGTACGCTTTGACGTTGGGCGAGCTAGGGCATATCGAACCGTTGCATCGCGACCGAAGAGCCACGCCCGGGTAGGTTCCGTCTCGGGAAGAGCTCGAACGATGTCGAGGCTAGGTCGCACGACGGGTTGGGCTGAGCGCGCGTGAGTGACTTCGACGAAAAGACTCGTGTAACGCAGGTGGTCCAGCCCCCACCGGGCGGCGGCAGCAAGAACACGACCGACTGCCTGGTCGTGATCTACACGAAGGAGCCCACGCTGCTCGGCAAGCGGTTCGTGCTGGAGAACAACCCGACGCGGGTCGGTCGCGGCGCGGACAACCACATCGTGCTCGACGGCGACTCCGTGTCACGAAGGCACGCCCATTTCGAGCAGCGGCCGAGCGCCTGGATGGTCGTCGACGATGGGAGCACCAACGGGACGTACTGCAACGATGAGCAGATCTCCCGCGAGGTGGTGCTGAAGAACGGAGACCGGGTGAAGATCGGCCCCACGATCTTCAAGTTCCTGTCCGGCGCCGACGTGGAGGCGCAATACCACGAAGAGATCTACCGGATGACCATCATCGATGGTCTCACGCAGATCCACAACAAGCGCTACCTCTACGAGGCGCTCGAGCGCGAGATCATCCGCGGCCGCCGCCACGAGCGGGACCTCGCGATCCTCCTGTTCGACATCGACCACTTCAAGCGCATCAACGACGTCCACGGCCACCTGGCCGGCGACTTCGTGCTGAAGGAGGTCGCGCGCATCGTGCAGAGCCGCATTCGCCGCGACGAGGTCTTCGCGCGCTACGGCGGCGAGGAGTTCGCCATCATCCTGCCGGAGACGTCCATCGAGGGCGCGGCGGCCCTCGGCGAGACCCTGCGTCAAAAGGTCGCGGAGCACCTGTTCGTGTTCCAGGCCGACAGCATCCGCGTGACGATCAGCGTCGGCGTGGCGCTCCTCCAGGAGGGCGATCGCACAGCGAACGACCTCATCAAGCGCGCGGACGAGCGCCTCTACCACGCGAAGAACAGCGGGAGAAACCGGGTGTGCGCCTGAGCAGCCGCCCGCGGGCGCGCTAGGTTCCGGCGGAGGTAAGGACGATGCCGAACAGCGATCTGCCGCTGCCGGCGGCGCCGGACGCGGGCAGCGGCGCTGAGCTGCCCGCGATCCTGTCGCCGCCGCCTGGTCCCCTGTCGCGGAGCGCCCTCGAGCGGCTCGAGCGCGTCGAGTGCCCGGCGTTCGGCCGGCGGCGCGAGGCGCGGGCGCAGAAGAGCGGCGCCGACATGCTGCCGATCGTGCTGTCGCACGGGCGCGGCGCGAACGTCTGCGACGTCGACGGGAACCGGTACGTCGACCTGTGCGCCGGCTTCGGCGCGCTGCTGCTCGGCCACGCGGCCGCGCCGGTGCGGCGCGCGGCGGAGGAGCAGCTGTCGCGGCTGACCCTCGCGCTCGGCGACGTGTACTCGGCCGACGTGAAGATCGCCCTGCTGGAGCGCCTCGCGGCGCTGCACCCCGGGCCCTCGCCCATGGCGCTGCTCGGCCAGAGCGGCAGCGACGCGATCACCGCGGCCGTCAAGACGGCGGCGCTCTCGACCGGACGGCCTGGGCTCGTCGCGTTCGAGGGCGCGTACCACGGGCTCGGGTACGCGCCGCTCGCGGCGTGCGGGCTGCGGGAGAGCTACCGGGCGCCCTTCGCGGAGCAGCTCAACCGGCGCGTGACGTTCGCGCCCTACCCGCGCGACGAGGCGGGCGCCGCGCGCTCGGTCGACGCCGTCGAGCTCGCGCTGCGCGGGGGCGACGTCGGCGCGGTCCTCCTCGAGCCGATCCTCGGGCGGGGCGGCTGCGTCGTCCCGCCCGACGCGTTCCTTCACGCGGTCTGCGAAGCGGCGCACCGGCACGGGGCGCTCGTGATCGCGGACGAGATATGGACCGGCCTCGGTCGATCGGGGGCGATGACGCGCACAGGAGAGCTCGGGGCGCCGGTCGATATCCTCTGCTTCGGCAAGGGGCTCGGCGGCGGGCTGCCCATCTCCGCGTGCGTGGCGCCCGAGCCGATCATGCGGGCGTGGGCGCGCGAGGGCGAGGTGGTCCACACCTCGACGCACTCCGGATCGCCCCTCGCGTCGAGCGCCGCGCTCGCGACGCTCGACGCCCTCGGCGAAGGCCGGCTGGCCGCGCGCTCGCGCGACGTGGGCGCTCGCTTCCAGGCGATGCTGCGGGAGGCGCTCCCGCGCAGGGCGGGCGTCGTCGACGTGCGGGGCGCGGGGCTCATGGTCGGCGTCGAGCTCGAGAGCGCCGAGCTCGGGCTCCGGGCCCTGCGCGGGATGCTGGCCGAAGGGTACCTGGTCCTCACGGGCGGGGTGCGCGGCGAGACGCTGACGCTGACGCCGGCGCTCACCATCCCCGAAGCGCTGCTCTCGGCCGCGGCCGGGGCGCTCGCCCGCGTGCTGCGCGCGTGTTGACGGCCTAGCGCGCGAGCGGAGCAGGACGCGCGTGCTATCCCGGTGCCCGTGGGACCGATAGACCAGAGCGAGGCGCTGCACCGCCGCGCGCGGGCGTTCATCGAGGCGTCGCTCCGCGTGGACGGGACGGGCTCGACAGGCGCCGGCCGAGCGGCGGGTGCCTCTCCTCCGCAGGACCAGGGCGAGCGCGGGGCGCTGCCGGAGACCTTCGATGCGCTCGCGCTCGACCTCGCCCGGCACCAGGCCGCGCATTGCGCGCCGGTCGCCCGCCTCTTCGAGGCGCGCGGCGCGGACGTCGCCGCGATGGATCTCGCGGCGCAGATCCCCGCTGTGCCGTGCGACGTGTTCCGGTTCGCGCGCGTCGCGGCCCACCCGCCGGAGGCGGACGAGCGCGTCTTCCGCACGAGCGGGACCTCCCTCGGCGCGGCGTCCCGCGGCGAGCACCCGTTCCGCACGACCGCCACGTACGAGCTGGCCGCGCTCGCGTGGGGGGAGCGCCTGCTGTGGCCCGACGGCGTGCGGCTCCGGGCGATCGTCCTCGCGCCGCCGCTCCACGAGGCGCCGGACTCGTCGCTCGGGTTCATGATCGACCGCTTCGCGGCGCGCCTCTCGGGGCCGGCGAGCTGGCACGTTCGCGGCGGCGAGCTCGACGCCGCAGGGTTCGCCCGCGCGTGCGCCGAGGCGCGCGCCTCGGGCGAGCCGGCGCTCGTGCTCGGAACGTCGTTCGCTTTCGTGCACCTGATCGAGGCGAAGCTGCCCGAGGGCGCGGCGCTGCTGCCCGAAGGGAGCCGGGTCATGCAGACCGGCGGCTACAAGGGCCGCTCGCGCGAGGTGCCCGCGGAGGAGCTGCGGGCGTCGATCGCGCGGGCGCTGGGCGTGCCCCTCTCGCATGTGGTGAGCGAGTACGGCATGACCGAGCTCTCCAGCCAGCTCTACGAGGGCACGCTCGCGGCGGCGCTCGCCGGCGCACCGCGCGCGGCGCCAGGGCTGTACCTCGCGCCCCCCTGGACGCGCGTCACCGCGGTGGACCCCGAGACGCTCGCGCCGCTCCCTGCGGGCGCGATCGGGCTCGCGCGGATCGTCGATCTCGCGAACGTCGACTCGGCGGTCGCCATCCAGACCGCCGACCGCGTGCGCGTCACCGCGGAGGGCGTCGAGCTCCTGGGCCGCGCGTCCGGGGCGCCGCCGCGCGGCTGCTCGATCGCGATGGACCAGATGCTCGGCGGCGGCCCGTGATGATGGACGACGGCGCGGCGCGGCGCCGCCGGGTCGAGCGCGCCGTCGCCGCGGCGGCGCGGATCGCGGACGCGCGCGATCCGCTGGGCGAGGAGGCGCGCCAGCGGCTGCCTTCCACGAGCGGCCTCTCGCAGGAGGGCGTGGAGCTCGCGCTCGGCCGTCACCTCGAGATCGCGCCGAGCGATCGCGAGCTCGACGCGCTCGTGGCGGCCTCGGGGCGCGCGCGCCGCTGCCACGTGGTCCTGGCGGCCAACGTCTGCACGGCGCCGCTGCGGGCCATCGCCGTCGCGGCGGCGACAGCGCCGGAGGTCGTCGTGCGCCCGTCCCGCCGCGATCCCGTCGTCGCGGAGCTCCTCGTGCGCGCGCTGCAGGCCGACGAAGGTTTCCGCCGCGCAGGCGGGACCATCGCGCTGGTCGCGGACATCGCGCTCGGGGGCGCCGGGGCGCCGGCGGCCGGTGAGGGCGGCCCCGGGGATCTGCCGGGCGCCGAGCTGCACGTCTACGGCTCGGACCAGACCGTGGCCACACTGCGGGCCCAGGTCGGCCCGGGCGTGCTCGTGCGCGGGCATGGCGCCGGCCTGGGGCTCGCCGTCGTCGGCCTGAGCGCGAACCTCGCCGAGGCGGCGCGGGACATCGCGGCGGACGTCGTGCCGTTCGATCAGCGCGGCTGCCTGTCGCCGCGCTTCGTGCTGGTGGAAGGCCCGGCCGAGCGCGCGGAGGCGCTCGCGCGCGCCCTGCACGAGGCGCTCGACGCGCTGGGCGCGCGCGTCCCGCGCGGGCCGCTCGACGGCGCCGCCCGCGCGGAGGTGACCATGTACCGGGCCACGCTCGAGGCCGTGGGCTCGTTCTGGGAAGGTCGAGGGCACGGGGTCGGCCTGGATCCGGCGCCGCGATCGCTGCTGCTGCCGCCCGCGGCGCGCGTGGTCCACGTGGCGGCGAGCAGCGCCGAGGCCGCGCCGGCGCTGCTCGCGCCGATCCGCGGCGCGATCACCGCGATCGGCGCGGGCGGAGCCGGGCCGCTCACGCGCGCGGCGGCCGCGGCAGCCCCGCGCGCGCGGCTCTCTGCGCTCGGGTGGATGCAGCGCCCGCCCCTCGACGGACCCGTCGACCTGCGGACGCCCTGACCTCCGGCTGCCCACCCGCGCTCTCGCCGCGCGGGCGGCTCGCAGCGATCGCGCACATCGCGCGGCCACGCCGTCCAGACCGTGGCGCGGTCCGGAGGCGGCGGGAGCAAGGTGCGCTCGAGCGACGGTGTGTGATAGCGATCATGGCATGTCGTCGCGCACCGATCCGAAGGCGACCCATCCGCCCACGGAGCTCGAAGCGATCGCGAGCCCGTCCGCGACGCCGTCCGACGTGGGGGGCTCACGGGACAGCTTCCCGGACCGCGCGCTGGACGAGCCCGGCCCCGACGAGGAGGACGCGTCCGTCTCGAGCGACCCGGCCCGCAGCTCGGCCCGCGCCGCGGATACCGAGGACGAGGGCGCGCCGCCGTCGGTCGCCTCCGCGAGGATCCAGGTGCGCCGCGATGAGCGCCTGGATCTCGTGATCGAGTACCTCGCCTTCGTGGCGAAGCCGATGCCGCTCTCGCTCCTCCTCGACGAGGCGCCGCAGCGGATCGCCGCGATCCTCGGCGCCGACGTGGCCTCGCTGTACCTCCTCGAGGGCGACGGCGACGAGCTGGTGCTGCGCGGCAACGTCGGCTTTCCGCGCGAGGCGCGCGGCACGGTGCGGCTCTCGGTCGGCCAGGGCATCACGGGCATGGCGGTCGAGTGCCTGCGGCCGATCTCGGTCGTCCAGGCGACCGAGCACGAGCGCTACCGGGCGTTCCCCGAGCTCCGAGAAGAGCGCTTCCCGGTCTTCCTCGCGGCGCCCATCCTCGGCAGCGGCCGCCCGCTCGGCGCCCTGGTCGTGCAGCGGGCGGGCGATCGCGCCTTCACGGCGCGCGACGTCGAGCTCGTCATGGCGCTGACCGCGCCGATCGCGGCCGGCGCGCGCCACGCGCAGGTGCTCGACGAGCTGCGCGAGCGGCGGCGGCGCACGGGCGGCGGCACGCGCAAGGTCACGCTGCCGGGGTTGCCCGTCGTCGCGGGGCGCGCGCTCGGCGCCATCGCGGCCCTGCGGCGGCCGGCGACCTCATCGCTCGGCGCGCGGCAGGGCAGCGGCGATCCGAAGCTCCTGCGGTTCGCCTTCGACATCGCGGAGAAGGCGCTCCTCGACCTCAACGCCCGCGCGGCGAAGCGAGGGCTCGCGCAGGAGGCGGCGTTCCTCTCGACCTACCTCCTGATGATCGGCGACGGCCGCCTGCGCGCGCGCGCCTTCGAGCTCACGGCCAGCGGGCGCAACGTCGCGCAGGCGCTCGGGACGGTCGCTCGCGAGGTGGCGCGGGCCGCCAACGGGATCGTCGGCGACCCGTTCTTGCAGGATCGCGCCCGCGACATCGAGGATCTCTGCGATGCGATCCTGATGCTGGCGACCCCGGACGCCCGGGCCGAGCTCCCGTCGAAGGCGGTCCTCGTGGGAGACCAGCTGACGGTCTTCGACCTCCTGATCTCCGCCCGGGCCCACCCGGTGGGCGTCGCGCTCAGCGACCGGTCCGGGCCGCGCTCGCTCGTGCTCCTCCAGCTGCTGGGAGTGCCGTCGATCGTGGATGTGGCGGGGGCGTTCCGCTGGGCATCGCCGGGAGACGTCGCGCTCCTCGACGCAGACCATGGCTTCCTCGTGATCAACCCGTCCAGGGCCGAGGTCGCGACCGTTCGCGCGGCGCGGCGCAGGGGACCGGCGTCGCCGGGGCCGGACGACGACGAAGAAGAGGACGAGCCGGCGAGCTGAGCACCGGCCGCGGCCGGTGCTCGCGGCTCAGCTGCCGGATCGCGCGGCGGCAGCCGGCTCGGCCGGCGTTCCCTGGGCGCTCTGCAGCTCCTTCTTGGCGCGCCAGTTCGCCAGGCGCTTCGTGTCGCGACGCTTCTTCTTGGCTCTCACTGCGGGCTTCTGCGGCATGGCCGGGGGTATAGTCGCTCGAGCGCCTCGAGGGAACCCCGTACCTCGCGAGGCCGCGGGACGTTGACGCCCCACGGCGGCCGCCCCATGACCGCTGCTCCGATGAACGTCCGTCTCGTACACGAGTTCCGCTTCGAGGCCGCCCACCGCCTTCCCAGGGTTCCGCAGGGGCACAAGTGCGCGCGCCTCCACGGTCACAGCTTCAAGGTCGAGGTCGCGATCCGCGGCCCGGTGAACGAGGAGACGGGGTGGTTCATCGATTACAGCCACCTCTACGAGGCCTGGGCTCCCCTCCACGACCTGCTCGATCACCACTACCTGAACGAGGTCCCCGGGCTGGAGAACCCGACGAGCGAGGTGCTCGCCCGGTGGATCTGGAGCCGCCTCGCGCCGTCGCTGCCGTCCTTGAACCGGGTCACCATCTTCGAGACCTGCGACGCCCGCTGCGAGTACGAGGGCGACTAGGTCGATGAAGACGCTCGTCTGCCGCTGCGAGGACGTCACGCTGCACGAGCTCGAGGCCGCGATGGATCGTGGCTACAAGGACATCGAGTCCGTCAAGCGCTACACGGGCTTCGGCACCGGCTGGTGCCAGGGCAAGTGGTGCCTCGCGCTCTGCGCGCGGCTCATCGAGGAGCGCGGGGGCGACGCCCGGAAGCCGATCACCCCGCGGCCGCCGTACCACCCGGTCTCGCTCGCGGCGCTCGCCGGGCTCGACGAGCTCGGCCTCCGCGGCGGCGGGCGCGAGCGCTAGCGCAGGCCGCGCTCCGCGCGACCAGCGCCCTCGCTCGATCGTCAGGCGATCGTCAGCCCAGCGGGCGTCGAGCGCTCGCGCACCCGACGTTCACGGTCAGCTCGAAGACCCCTTCGGACCAGTACTTCGAGACCGCGTGGTGCAGGTACTTGAGCATCGAGTCGATGATCTGCGGCTCGACGTCGAGCATCGCCGTCGACTCGGGGATCACCATCAACCTCGAGATGGGATCCTCGAGGAACTCACGCCCGCTCTCGAACGACACGGCGATGAGCTGGACGTCGACCTCGACCTCGTCGAGCCCCGCGCCCTCGATCTCCTCGGCGATGGTCTCGATCGTGGGGCGGCTGACGGCGGCGGCGTCCACCGCGGCGCCGAGCTCCGAGAGGTCTTGCTTGAGCGCGCACTCCCGAGCGATGTCGGCGATCTCCGGGAACGAGCCGCGCAACGGCAGCGCGATGAGCGCCTGGCCGCCGGGGACCAGGACCCGGCGCAGCTCGGCGAGGAGCTGCGCCCGCTCGTCCGGACGGCAGACCGGGTGCAGCGTGAACGCGTGGGAGAAGCTCGCGTCGGGCAGCGGCGTCGGCAGGGCGTCGGCGAGCATGTAGCTCGCGTTCATCCCGGAGAACAGCGCGGCCTTGTCGCGCGCGAGCTCGAGCGCGGCGGCGGAGCCGTCGACGCCCACGAGGGTCGCGCCGGGCAGCTTGTCCGCCACGATCGCGTCGGGGAAGCCGCTCCTGCAGCCGAGGTGGACGATGCGCGCCGCCTCGGAGGGCAGCAGCATCTCCACCGCCAGCGAGGCGAAGAACGAGAGGTAGCGCGGGACGACCGCGTGCTCGAACAACACGGCGTCCGCCGCGCTCAGCGGCGGGCCGATCATCAGGCGACCCCGTCCTCCTCGTCGTCGTAGGGCGCGAGGAGGCTGAGCGCCTCTTCGGCGAGCTCGCCGATCGTGACCTCCGACGTCGCGTCGTCGCCGCCGTCGTCCGCGAGCTCGACCGTGCGCTTGTCGTCGAGCAGCGGCTGGATGAGCGGCGCATGCGCCGGGTCACCGATCTCGACGAGCGTCTCGATCGCCGCCGCGACCGCGTCCGGATCCTTGTGGCTCAGGAACTGGCTGAGCAGCTTCGGCACGCCCGGCTCCGGCACCTCGGCGATGAGGTACGGCAGCTCCGGGAGCGCCGACGAGCCCACCGGCAGCCGCTTCAGCGCGCGCTCGATCGCCTGCGCGACCTCCTTGAACCGATCGTAGGCCAGCGTTTCGATCTCCTCGCCCGCCGCCTGCCGCGCCTCGGGGTGCTCCGACGCGAGCACATCGATGAGCGCGTCGAGCGCGCGCGGACCCTCGTGCTCGCCGAGCAGCGACGCGATACGCACCAGCCGGAGCGCCGCCTCGTCCTCGTCGTTCTCGCGCGTCGCGGCCGCGATGGCGTCCGTGAGGACATCCAGCAGCCCATCGCCGGGCGTGGCCGTCAGGTCTTCGTGGAGCCGGCGAGCCGTGCGCTCCGCGTCGAACAGCTTGTTCAGGGTCGTCTCGATGGCTTGACGATTTTGCACGAAGAGGAGCTATCAACAGCGCGTCGCCTCCGCAAGCCGGCAGGCAACAAGGGCCTGTTCCTCGCGAATTCCCGTCCACGGCGGGCGCGGCCGCGCGTGCCCGGCGCCGCCCACGCCGGGGCCGCCGCGCGCAGGCCGGGCGGGACGAGCGCGCCGCCGCTGCATCGAGCTCGCCCGCCGCGCGCGATGCGGTAGACCGTTCGTGGCATGCGTGTGTCCGGCTCATTGCAAGCCCGCCCGACGAGGGCAGCGGTCTCCCCTTCCCCGCTCGTGCGCGGCGCCGCGGCGTCGGCGCTCGTCCTTGCGCTCGGCGGCATCGACGATCCCGAGCCGCCGCTGCCCGCGGTCGTCCCTCCGGCGGCCGCAGCGCGCGGCGCCGCGGGCGCGGCGGCGCTCTGCGGCCCGCGCACCGTGCCGGAGGGCGCCGCCTGCGTCCCGCTGCCTGCTCCGGGCGCGCCGCTCCCCGAAGGCGGCGCGGCGGCGCTCTCTGACCCTGCCAGCGCGCGTCCCGCTGGAGCGGGCACGCGCAGCCAGGCCCACGAGCACATCCCCCGCCGCCCGGAACGTCCGGCGAGCGCCGCCGCGTACACGTTCCCGATCGGCGCGCCGGACGGGCCGCCGGGGTTCCTCCTTGTCGAGGACGCTCCGGCCGGGGCGGGAACGCTGCCTGCAGCGGGCTTCGTCGCCGCGATCGGCGCCGCGCGGCCCGAGCCGCCGTCGTGGCTCGGCGGGATCGACATCGCCGCGACGCGCGGCGAGCGGGTGGCAGCGCTCAGGCTGGAGGGCCAGGAGGGGAAGGCCGAGGTCATCTTCGTCGGCGCGCTGTCCGGCATCACGGTGGCCACGGCGCACGACGTGCGCGACGGGGATCGCGTGCGCAGGTACGTCCTTCTCCATGGCCACCTCGATCGCCCTGGCCCTGGCGTCGTGGCGGGCGCGCGCCTCGACGCGGGCGACGTGGTCGGGTACGCCGGCGAGACGGGCAGCCCGGGCCTCGTCCGGCTGCGCCTCGAGGCGCGGCAGATCCGCGAGGGGGCGCGCATCGAAGAGCTCGATCCGAAGCGCATCACCGACGCCGCGGTGACGGTGCCTTGCGACCTCCGCAACGTCCTGCCGCTCCGTCAGGGAGCGAGCTTGTAACCGAAGCCGTAGACCGTGAGGATGTGCTCCGGCTTGTCGGGCGAGCGCTCGATCTTCTTGCGCAGCTTGACGATGAAGTTGTCGACCGTGCGGTTCGACGGCCCGGCCTCGATCCCCCAGATCTTCTGGAGGATCTCCTCGCGCGAGACCGGCTGGCCCAGGCGCTCGTGCAGCAGGCGAAGGAGCTCGACCTCGTAGAACGACAGCTGATCCGAGCGAGAGCCCCGCGAGACCGTGTGGGCGGTCATGTTGATCTGCACGTTGCCGATGGTGAACACCTCGACGGGCGCCTCGGCCGGCCGGGCGGCGCGGCGGAAGAGGGCGCGCAGGCGGGCGATGAGCTCGCCCACGCTGAACGGCTTGGTCACGTAGTCGTCCGCGCCCGCGTCGAGGCCGCGGATCTTGTCGATCTCCTGGCCGCGGGCCGTCAGCATGATGATCGGCACGAACGCGTCCCAGCGCCGCAGGTCCTCGCAGACCTTGAAGCCGTTGGTGTCGGGGAGCATGAGGTCGAGGAGGATGGCGTCCGGCTTCTCCTGCCGCGCGAGCAGCACGCCGTCCTTCCCCTTCGAGGCCGACGCCACCGAGAAGCCCTCGAACTCGAGGGCGTCCGTCAGCCCCAGCACGATGTGGGGCTCGTCCTCGATGATGAGAATCTTCTTGCGTGCCACCACGAAGGAGTCCGGTCTTAGCACAAAACCGGGCAGGTCCCCCCGAGCGCTCCGCCGGCCGGCTCGCCGGAGCCGCTCTGGAGCCGCAAAGCGCCACAAAAGCGCCGCGGGGCGCGATCTCACGATCGCACCCCGCGCGCTGGGCTCAATCAGACGCTAGCTGACGCTAGCTGACGCCGCCTACTCGCCGGAGCAGGTGATGAACAGCGTGGCCCCTTGCTGCGCTTCGCCCTTGCCCGTGAACCGGATCTTGCGCTGCTCGGTCGACGGGCAGTCGGCCACGATGGCGGGATCGCCGAGCCTGATCGACGGGTCGACGTAGCACCACCCGTGCACGTCTTCGATGTCGCTGACGTTGGTCCTGCACGCGGTGGCCCCGTCGCCCTCGAGCTGCTGGATCTCGCACACGCAGTCCCAGCCAGACGCCTTCGCGATGTCGAGCGAGAGCACCTCGTCCTTCGCCGCCGTATGAGGGCCCGTCACGTTGAGGCGCCCCGGCGTCCTCGGATCCAGGCAGTTGCACTGGCCCTGCGAGTTGCGCGCCTCGAGGATCAGGCAGGAGACCTGCTGGTTCTCGTGCGGCGTCAACGTGCGCGGCAGGCACTGGCCGCCGAGCACCGTCTTCAGGCGGTCGATGATGGCGCCGATCGCCGGCCGGTAGCCGTAGTCGGGCGCGTCGTCGTTGGCGAGCTGGCGCGGGCACACCGAGCCGACGATGCCCTGGGGGCCGAGCTCCCGGATGAGCTGCAGCTCGCGGAGGCCCGGGTAGGCCTTCGCCTTGATCTGCGTCGTCGACCTGGGCGCCGGATCCTCCTGATCGTTCCCCGCTTCGGGCCTGCACAGCGGGTTGTCGGTCGCCTGACCGCCCACCGCTCTGCAGTCGCAGCTCTGAGCCTGCCCGTCGCAGGTCTTCACCGCGTCCTGGGGGAGATCGAAGATGCAAGCGTACTGGAGGTCCCCCGTGCTCCCCTCCGGGATCGTGTACTCGCGGCCGTTGATGGTGTTCCAGCCCGCCTCCTGCGGCCCGACGATCGTGTCGTTGGTGATCGGGTTCGTGCCCGAGCGAGGCTTCATCGACTCGACCATGAAGGGATCCTTCGGCGCCTGGTACTTCGCGGGATCGCCGAGGATGAGCTCCCAGGCGCTGGCGGCGCCGCCCACCGGAGCGCTGAGCTCGTCGGAGTTCTTGAACCCACCGACCGGCTCGCCGTCCTGGTTGAGGCCGTTCAGCAGGTCGGGCTGGCCTTGCGCGTCCTGACGCGCGATGTCCTGCCACGGCACGCCGACGATACCGGCGAAGAAGACGAGCCCGGGATCGCGGACGTTGGAGTCGAGGTCGTCCGGGTTCGGATCGCTGAAGATCGGGTTCGGGACCAGCTCGCCCTTGCGGTTCGGGATCTGCGCCTCGGTGAAGGCGCGCCGGTAGCGGTCGATCGGATAGAGGAAGTCGAAGCCGAACCGGCGCTTCTGATCCCAGCAGCGAGAGTTGACCGGATCCTCCGCGGGGGTCAGCCTGGCGGCGTTGCCGTCCGGGCCCGTGCACGCGTCGTCCTTGGGGCAGCCTTCCTGTCTCTGGCTGCACGACCTGCAGCACTTGTTGCCCGGATCGGTGGCGCACTCGGCGCGCGGCCGCCACAGGCGGAAGCCCGGCCCGGTCTCTGCCACGAGGTAGTTCTTGCCCTCCTCGCGGATCGAGCAGTCGTTCTCGTCGGTGAGCATGATGATCGCGAGGAGGGAGCTCGGCCGCATGAAGTCGGCGCGCTGCTTCTTGACGACGGCATCCTCGCCGGTGACGACGATGTTCTCGTCCGCGTCGATGCCGATCGTCTCGTAGGGCTCCGGGTCGACGAGGAAGCGGTACACGCTCTCGAGCTGCGCCTCGAAGCCGCAGCCGGTCTGCCCCGTGCCCTTGACCATATCCGTGAGCTGCTTGACCAGCGACGTGTCGTTGAGGTCGGCGTTCGTATCATTAGGGCCGATGTCCGCCTCGCCGTCGTTCGGATCCGGCTGATCCGGCTCGCCGTCGAGCTTCTGATCCGGGTCCCAGGCCAGGAAGCCCAGGTTGAGGTAGGTCGGGATGTCGTTGGTCGTGGAGGTCTCGCTCCGGCGCGCGAGGAGGTGCGCCATGTCCACGTTCGATGCGCTCGTCGTCCCCTGGCAGGCGCCCGACCCGTGGCCGCCGAGGCTCGAGCTGATGATGCCGATGTGGATGTCCTTGACCGGCTCGAACTCACGCTTGTAGTCCTGCGGACAGGGCGTGTTGGGCGAGGCGACCGTTGTCGCCATCGTGCCGTCCTTGTGGATGCAGCGCGGGTTGACGAGACCCTGGACGAGGTCGGGGATCGCGGTCGCGAGGATGGCCTGCTTGTCGGCCATCGAGCCCGAGTTGTCGATCGCCAGGAGGAGATCGATCTTGTCGACCGAGCTCTGCGTCAGCCGCTCGACGATCGTCGACGTCGACCGGGGCTTGTTCTCGGCGATGGGGCGGCTCAGACATCCGAAGGCGCTGCCTGTGCCCGCGATCAGCAGGCCCGCCATGGCGAACCTCACCGCGCCCCTCCACGGGCGCCTGCTCTCACGCTCTATCCGCGTCATATTCGACTTTCCTTTCGACCACCGATCCAGTTGCGCGGCGGTCAAGCCACCGAAAAGGCCCGCCGTCCACGGGCCCATGACCGACTTCCGCAGGCGATCCACGGCTCGACGGGAGCCCGATGCTAGGGACCCGACCGGAAGGCTGTCAATTCGACCCGGCCGGCCCCGCTCGACCCCGCGAAGGGGTGCCATAGCAAACGAGATGCCGCCGCCGCAGCGCCGTACCCTCCATGCCCCGCGGGCCGCCGCGACGTCAACCGGATTGCGCGACAGCCAACGCAGTAGGCGACCCGCTCCTCAACCTGGGTCGACCTGGCTCCCGACCTGGTCCCCGACCCGGGTCGGCCAATAGAGAAAGTTCACTTATCACTGTAGTGCAAATCACCCGTTCACGGTCCCGGGAGACCGGCCTCCATCGCTCGCGACCGGCGGTCGCGGGAGGCTCAACCTCGGTCGGCCGCGGCGCCGCAACCCAACCTCGGTCGATGCGGGGGTGGGTTGCTCGCGGGCCCGGCGCCGGTGGGGTTTGCCGCTTCCCAGCAGGGCCGAGTTGTGGTCAGTGCCCGGGCATGTTGCGCGTCGCCCTCGCCATGGTCCCGGAGGTACGGCAGCTGCTCACCGAGGATCCGGCGCAGCTGTCCGACCTGCTGGACGAGATCCATGACGAGGATCTCGCCGACCTCATCGGCCTGCTGGACGACGCCGAAGCGGCGAAGGTCCTGATGGCGCTCAAGGCCGAGGAGGCCGCGCCGATCTTCGAGCGCCTCGACGGCGAGACCCAGGAAGCGCTCGTCGAGCAGATGGGCATCGAGAGCATCGCGCCGATCGTCTCCGAGATGGCGGCCGACGACCGCACGGACCTCATCGAGGCCCTCCCGGACCAGGTCAGCGGCACGCTGCTCTCCACGCTGGAGAAGGTCGACCCCGAGGCCGCGGCCGAGGTCGAGGAGCTCGCCAAGTGGCCCGAGGACAGCGCCGGCGGCCTCATGACCACCGACTACGTGTCGGTGGGCATCCACCTCAAGGTCGCCGACGTGATCGAGCGCATCCGCGCCGTCGGCGAGGACGCCGAGACCATCTACTACGTGTACATCGTCTCCGATCGCGGGCACCTCATCGGCGTCGTGTCGCTGCGCGATCTGCTGCTCGCCTCGCCATCCGAGAGGCTCGCGGACGTGATGACCGAGAACGTCTTCGCCGTCAGCCCCGAGACCGATCAGGAAGAGGTCGCGCGGACCATGGCCAAGTACGATTTCAACGCGCTGCCCGTGCTCTCCGCGGATCGCAAGCTGCTGGGCGTCATCACCGTCGACGACGTGATGGACGTCCTCACGGAGGAGCAGTCCGAGGACATGCAGCGGCTCGGCGCGGTCGGCCCCATCGAGGACAGCTACTTCAAGACGAGCTTCTGGACGTTCATCCAGAAGCGGGCCCCGTGGCTCGCCGTGCTGTTCGTCGGCGAGTTCATGACCGGCGAGGTGCTCCGGCGTTTCGAGCACGACCTCGAGGCCGTCGCGACGCTCGCCTACTACGTGCCGCTGCTCATCTCCACGGGCGGCAACTCCGGCTCGCAGTCGTCGTCGCTCATCATCCGCGGCCTCGCCGTCGGCGATCTGCGCGTCGGCGACTGGGCGAGCGTCCTCGTCCGCGAGCTCGGCCAGGCGGTCGTGCTCGGCCTCATCCTCTCCGCCATCGGCATGCTCCGCGTCTGGCTCTGGGGCGACGGCACCGGCTTCGTCCTGACGATCGGCGCGACGCTGATGGCGATCGTCCTCATGGGCTGCACCGTCGGCGCCATGCTCCCCCTCCTCCTCCGGCGCATCGGCCTCGATCCGGCGACCAGCTCCACGCCGTTCATCGCGAGCCTCGTGGACGTCCTGGGGATCCTCCTCTACTTCACGATCGCCCGGCTCTTCCTGTCCGACCTCCTCGCGCAAGCCGGAGCGGGCGGGTGAGCGGAATCACGCGGCATTGCGCGGAACCGGGCGGAATTGGACGGCGATCGGACCGTGATCGAGCGGCGCTCGAGCGACGCCGCGCCGCCCGTGCCGAGGCCCACGCCGGTCCCGCCGCGCGGGCGCGCCGCGTGCTTTTCGGCGCGCCACGACCCTTGACGCGTCGGCCCCCATGGGGGAGTGAAGCAGGCGACGTTCGTTCAGCGCAGCGTGCGCTGAGCCCCTCCTAGGGAAGGAGTGACGATGGCCGAAGGCTTGAATCGCGTAATGCTGCTCGGCAACCTGGGCGCCGACCCAGAGCTCCGGTTCACCCAGGGAGGTCAGGCCGTCTTGAACCTGCGGCTCGCGACGACCGAGTCGTACCTGGACCGCGACAAGGTCCGGAAAGAACGGACGGACTGGCACAATGTCGTGATCTGGGGCAAGCGCGCCGAGGCCTTGGGCAAGATCCTCAGCAAGGGTTCCTCGATCTTCATCGAGGGCTCGCTCCGCACGTCGAGCTACGACGACCGGGATGGCAACAAGCGCTACAAGACCGAGGTGATCGCGAACAACGTCCTGCTGACGGGCGGGGCCCGCGGCCGCGGCGCTGCCGGTGATGACGCAGGCGCATTCGGCGCAGATCCCGGCGGTGGCTACAGCGGCGGTGGCGGTGGCGGTGGCGGTGGCTACAGCGGCGGCGGTGGCGGCGGCGGTTACGGTGGCGGCGGCGCCGGCGGCGGCGGAGGCCGCCCGGCGGGTGGCGGCTACAACCGCGGCGGCGGTGGTCGCCCCGCGCCGGCTGCGCAGGATCCCGGTCCTCCGCCCGACGATTTCGGCGGCGGCGGTTACGGCGGCGGCAACGACGACGACATCCCGTTCTGATCGCTCCTCCTGCCCGTTCGAGTCATCGACCCGGCGACGCCTCTCTCTTCAACATCTCGAACACCGTCAGGCCCTCGGAGAGGGTGCTCGTCGCGCGGCGCACGCAGGGCCGTTGTCTGAGCCCATTGGACGCTTTGTCTCCGGCGTGCGCAGCGCGCCGGAGACAAAGCGTCCCAGGCGAGTTCGGCCCTGCGTGCGCCGCGCGACGAGCACCCTCTCCGAGGGCCGGGCAGTTCTCCACGAGCCCCTCTTCCCCGTCCTAGGGCCGCGGTCGCGGCCGCCGCGCCAGCAGGACGGTCACCCCCGCCGCCGCGAGCACTCCGAGCGCCGCGGTCGTGGCGACGGGCTGCTCCGCGGCGAGGAAGATCATCCGCACGACCAGCCCCGGCTCAGGCGGCGCCACGAACGTGCCCTCGAACGCGGTCGCCCCGAGCAGCGCGCCGCACCGGGCGCCCGCCCCCTGCGCAGGCTCGAGGCAGGCCAGGCTGCAGAGCGCCGCGTCGTGCTCGCTCCCGGCGAAGCCGAGCACGTGCTGCCCCCGGATCACCACCGCGCGCGCACCAGCCCTCCCGGCCCCCTCGAACGCCTGCTCGAACCGCTGCGACTGCGCGTGGATCGGCCCTGCTTCCCACCGCTCGATCGCCACCCCGAGGCCCCCCCGCACGAGCCCCGAGGCCCGATCGAGCACGAGCTCCTCCAGGCCGGTCACCCATTGCCGCGACGGGGCCGTCACGCACACCGCGCGCAGCGAGAGCCCGTCCGCCTCGACGCCCCGCAGGAGCGTCACCTTCGCCCCCGGGATCGCGGAGACGTCGATCGCGGGCAGCGCCTCCTTCGGCGCGTCGCTCGCCCCGGCCGGCAACGCAAGGCGCAACCCGAGGCCCGGCGCCACGCCGTGGAGCTCAGACGCGCTCGAGCTCATCCATCAGCGCGAGCACCTCGGTCCGGATCTCGACGAGGGCCGTGCGCATCCGCTGCACCTCCTCGTGGCTCGCGCCCGCGTCCGGCGCCGGCGGCTCGATGCCGCCCTCGCGCAGCTTGCGCCGCGCGCCCGCGATCGTGAAGCGGTGCGAGTAGAGCAGCTCCTTGACCTTGAGGAGCGTCTCGACGTCGCGCCGGCTGTAGACCCGCTGCCCCTTCGCCGACTTCTGCGGGCGGATGGAGCGGAACTCCGTCTCCCAGTACCGGAGCACGTGCGGCTCGACCCCCACGATGCCGGCCACCTCGCCGATCCGGTAGTACAGCTTCGCCGGAAGCTGCGCGCGCACCGCCAAGCGGTCTACTCCTCGGCCGCCGAGGCCGTCTCACGCGGGTTGAGGACCTGCTTCAAGATCTGGCTCGCCTTGAAGTTCAGGACCCGGCGCTCCGTGATGAGGATGGGGTCGCCGGTCTGCGGGTTGCGGCCCTGCCGCTGGCGCTTGTCGCGCAGCACGAAGTTGCCGAATCCAGAGATCTTGATCTTCTCCCCGCGCCCCAGGGTTTCCTTCATGGTCTCGAACACGAGGTCCACCAGATCGGCAGATTCCTTCTTCGAGAACCCCCCAAGGCGGGAGTAGACCGCCTGAACGATTTCGGCTTTCGTCATGACACCCCCATCGCCCTTGCAGAAGGGGGGACGCGCCGCAACCCCTGAAGACCGTTCAGGAAGCCGCGTGCGGTCCCCCGACCGGCCTGGAGGGCAGAATGCCAGCCTGCGTCGGTGAGGTCTAGGGGGTTACGCAGGCTTCGCCCGATGTACACCAGGCACGCTTCGTGGAGCCCCCCGGGCAGCGCGGCGCTCGGAGCGGACCCGTGACGACACGAGCAGCGCCCCACACCTCGCACCCTCGAGCCGGCGGCCAGGGATCCGGCAGGTCCACCGGCGCGACCGCGGTCGCTGGATGGGCCCGGCGGCGACGATCCGCTCAGACGGCAAGATCGCCGAGGTGGCGTTCCTTCGTCGACTGCCGGGACCAGGCGCCCACGACGGCCGCCTCGCTCGGCCGCGCGTCGCTCCAGCCGGCGGCCGGCGCGCTCGAGGTCGCGTCGCGGCGGCGCACGATCTGCTCCTGGACGACCAGGACCGCCACGTAGAGGTAGCCGACGGCGAAGAGCACCGCGAACGGCGTGGCGAAGTAGTGCCCCGTCTCCACGGACGCGACCACCGCGCCGCACGACAGCACCGAGAGCATCGCCTCGGTGATCGGCAGGTCCGTGCGCACCTTGTACCGGCCCTTGTTGTCGCCCTGCTTCGGCGTCCGGACGAACTCGCCGGACATGCTGCGGAGCCCCTCGATCACGGCCTTCGACAGGTACGGCGCGAGCCCCGTCCCGAGCGCGATGAGCATCGGCAGGCGCCTGACCGCGCCCCAGCGCGAGCGGCCCTGCGCCGTCTCGGCCAGCATGTAGAACGCCGCGAGCGACCCCGTCGTCGCCGTGCAGAGCGGCAGATCGATGGCGACCATCGTCAGCGTGTCGGCCGCGGGGAACAGGACGAGCGCCGGCAGCAGGAGGACGCTCAGCAGCACCAGCAGCGGGTAGGCGAAGTGCGGCGTGAGGTGGAAGAACGCCTCGATCCGCTGCCCGACCGAGAGCTTCGCGCTCAGCACGGTCGCCATCAGCTTGCGCGACGTCTGCACCGTGCCCTTGGCCCAGCGGTACTGCTGCGCGCGCAGCGCCGAGATGTCCTCGGGGAGCTCCGCCGGTGAGACGACGTCCTCGCGGTAGATGAAGCGGTAGCCCGCGAGCTGCGCCCTGTACGACAGGTCGAGGTCCTCGGTCAGCGTGTCGTGCTGCCAGCCGCCGGCCTCGCGGATGGCGTCCTTGCGCCACATCCCGCCGGTGCCGGAGAAGTTGAACAGGAGGCCGGCGCCGAAGCGCGCGCGGTTCTCGACGAGGTGGTGGCCGTCGAGCATGAGCGCCTGCACCTGCGTGAGGATCGAGACGTCGCGGTTCAGGTGGCCCCACCGCGTCTGCACCATGCCGACCGTCGGGTCCTCGAAGTGGCCGACGATGGACCGGACGAAGTCCGGCTGCGGGATGAAGTCGGCGTCGAAGATCGCGACCAGCTCGCCCTTCGCGACCTTGAGCCCCGCGTCGAGCGCCCCCGCCTTGTAGCCGACGCGATCCACGCGGTGCAGGTACACCGCGTCGAGGCCCTGCGCGCGCAGCCGTTCGACGTGCGCGCGGACGAGGCCCTGCGTCTCGTCCGTCGAGTCGTCGAGCACCTGGATCTCCAGCTTGTCGCGCGGGTAGTCCATCTTCGCGACGGCATCGAGCAGCCGCGCCGCGACCGTCGACTCGTTGAAGAGCGGGAGCTGGATCGTCACCGGCGGGAGGTCGCGATCGGTCAGGGCCGCGACCTCCTGCGCGCGGGTGATCTTCGCGCGGTTCAGGCGACAGAGGACCACGAGGTGCAGCCGGTGCAGGCCGTAGGCGCTGAGACCGAGCAGCACGCCGAAGTACAGGACACAGAGCAGCAGGGAGAGCATCGCGAGCACCTACCGCCGGCGGGTTGCCGTGCAGCCGTGGGAACGGGCGAGAGCGCCGATCTCCACCCCTGCAGGCGCCGGCAGACAACGAACGCGTACCATCCGCCGGATCCGAAGTTGTCAGGCACTTGTAATTCGTTGCAACTCACTGTCGCGAGGTGCGCAAAGTTGACTTCGGCCCGAGTCGCTCCCCGAGGAAAATGACAATCGCCGACAATCCCGCTTCGCCCGGCGCGCGGCGCTGCCCGCAGGTCTGCCTCGCGAACGCACGTGCGCGAGCGGCGCGGCGACTCAGGGCGTCCCCGGACACTGGAGCTCCAAGTAAGGTGTTTTTGGTAAGGCTCCTCCGAATCCACGTTCGATGAGTAGGGTGCTCACCCGCTGGGCAGATTCACAGTACTGCGCGATTTCAAGGCCCGGGCAGGGGCCGCGCGCCGCGTCGGCAGGGGCCCGGGGTCATCTGCGCCTGGCACCAGCGGGGGCTCGGGGCTATCGGTTCCCCGATGGATCGGGCGCTACTTAATGAACTGAAGGCTCGTCAGATCGCGTTCCTCGAGGCGCGGCTCGTCTCCGAGGCCGCCGCGCGCGACTTCCGGGAGCGGCTGCCCGCCGGCTTCGCCGCGCTGCTCGCGACACCGCTGGGCGAGCTCGTGGACGCGGGGGCGATCGGGCGCGCGCTCGAGGCCCTTGCGGCGGAGGAGCCGCTCCGGCGGGCGGTCCGGCCCGCGGCCGCCGCGGCGCTCGCGGCGCTCGTCGAGGCGGCGCGCGCCGAGCGGCGGCGCGGGAAGGAGCTCCTGCCGGAGGGCGCCCGCGACAAGCTCGATCGCATCCTCGAGCAGCCGAAGATCGTGCCGGAGCGGCTCGTGCGCGAGGTGCTGGAGAGCGCGGCGCTCGACGCGGTGATGCGCGACGTCCTCTACGACACGCTGATGGAGTTCTCCGAGAAGGTGAACCCGTTCTTCGCCGAGTGGGGCCTGCCGGCGCTCCTCAAGCGGGTCGCCCCCTTCGGCCTCGGCGGGGTCGGCAAGACGATGGGCGCGATGCGGGGCGAGTTCGAGCGGCGGCTCGAGCCGGAGATCCGCCGGTTTCTGCAGGGCTTCTCGCGCACGGCGATGCGCCAGGTGCACGACCTCCTCGTCGCCAAGGGCGACACGCCCGAGTTCGTCGGCCTGCGCAAGCAGGTCGCCACGTGGGTGCTGGAGCAGGAGATCTGCGCGCTCGTCGGTCAGCTCGACGCGAAGAGCTCGGCGATCGCCGAGGAGCTCGGCGCCGACATCGCCGCGCAGCTGCTCCGGGATCGGCCCGTCCGGGCGCGGACCAGCGAGGCGATCGCGGCGTTCGTGGCGGCGCACGCGGGTGAGCCGCTCGGCGAGGCGCTGGGGCGCCTCGGGATCGCGCCCGAGCTCGACGTCGGCGCGCTCGCGGATGCGCTCTGGCCCGTCGTGAGGAGCATGTGCGCGACCGGGCCGGTGCGGGCCTGGCTCGCGTCCGTGGTCGAGGAGTTCTTCGACGGGCTGCCGGACGGGATCGAGCCGTCCGCCTGAGGCGAGCCGTTGCGATGGGCGCCTGCCGCGGGTGGGACCAGGCCCGCGGCGAGCGCGGGCCCCGGCCCGCGACTGGCCGCGCTCAGCCCATGGCCGAGGCGTCGGCCACCGCAGACTCGATGTACGCGAGGCCGCGCGACGGGCACGCGGGCACCGTGGGCGCAAACGCCTCCATGTCCAGGATCAGCTCGGGGCCGGCCGCGGGCGTGAGCACCACGACGGGCACGCGCGGCGACATGCGGCGGAGCTGCTCCATCTCGCTGTGGAGCTCCGCCTCCTCCCGCGGCACGAGCACCATCACATGAGGACGCCAGCGGGCAAGCACGTCACGCGCATGGCCGAGCCCGCAGCACGTCTCCACCGTGTAGTCCCGGGATGAGAGGAAGTGGACGAGCGGCTGGGAGTTGCTGGCGTCGTCATCGATCACCAGAACGCGGGTCGTGCTCTCAATCTCCATGGGTATCCCCCGTCAGCGGCCGGCGCTGACCGCCGCTGTGAAAACCAGGTCTTCATGGCCTGGCTCACAGTGACCATACTCCATATTCGGCAAAGAGCGATATCAATCGCGCCTCAGCGCATCACGCGATGCGTTGATACGCGCTTGAAACACCAGCGCTTTCCGCCTGTCTCTTTTGCGATCCGCTGCGATCCGCTGCGACCCGCTGCGATCCGCGATGATCTGCGACCCGTCCGGGGGATTCGCGGCGCGCCGACACGCGTCGACGTGGGAGCGGCGGGATCAGCCGCCGAGGTAGGCCGCGCGGATCTCTTCGTTCGCCGCGAGGTCCTTCGACTCGCCGCTCATGGCGATCTGCCCAGTACGGAGCACGTAGGCGCGCATCGAGTACTTGAGCGCCAGTCGGGTATTCTGCTCGACGAGGAGTACGGTAGTTCCCGACGCCGCGATCTTGGCGATCGACTCGAAGATGTCTGCGACGAGCCGCGGCGCGATGCCGAGCGACGGCTCGTCGAGGAGCAGCATGGCGGGGCGCGCCATCATGGCGCGGCCGATCGCGAGCATCTGCTGCTCGCCGCCGGAGAGCGTGCCGCCGTGCTGGTGCATGCGCTCGCCCAGCCGGGGGAAGAGCTTCACCACGTCGTCGACGGTCTCCGCCATGGTGGGGCCGTGCTTGTGGCACCACGCGCCGAGCTCGAGGTTCTCGCGGACGCTGAGGTTCGAGAAGATCGCGCGCCCCTCCGGGACGAGCGAGACGCCGGCCGCGACGAGCTCCTCCGTCGAGACGGACGCGAGGTCCTTGCCGTCGTAGCGGACGCGGCCGGAGGCGATCGGGAGGAGGCGGACGATCGTCTTCAGCGTGGTCGTCTTGCCGGCGCCGTTCGCGCCGATCATCGCCACGATCTCGCCGCGCCGCACCTCGAGGCTGACGCCCTTGAGCGCCTTGATGCCGCCGTAGCTGACCGCGAGATCCTCGACGACGAGCAGGGGGTCGCCGGGGGCCACCGAGGGGGGCTGCCGCGTCGGATGCGATGTCTTCATGCGGGCTCCTCCGCCGCCGCGCCGGCCGCCTCGTCGTCGATCTCCTCGCCGAGGTACGCGGCGAGGACCTTCGGGTCCCTGCGCACGACCTCCGGGGTGCCGTGCGAGATGGTCTCGCCGTGATCGAGGACGTGGATCTCCTCGCACACGCCCATCACGACCTGCATGTTGTGCTCGACCAGCACGACCGTGATGTCGAAGGTGTCGCGCAGCCAGCGGATCTGCTGCTTGAGCCCCTCGGCCTCGCCGTAGTTCATGCCCGCCGCCGGCTCGTCGAGCAGGAGCAGCCTCGGCTTGAGCATCATCGCCCGGGCGATCTCGAGGCGGCGCTGGTTGCCGTACGAGAGCGACGTCGAGATCTCGTCGGCCATCTCCTCCAGCTTGAACACCGAGAGCAGCGAGAGGGCGCGCTCGGTCATCTCCTGCTCGTCCTTGTAGAAGAACGGCGAGCGCAGCAGGGCGGAGGCGAGCGTGGATCTCCGCAGGTTCTCGCAGGCGACGAGCACGTTCTCGAGCACCGTGAGCTGGCCGAAGAGGCGGATGTTCTGGAACGTGCGGGCGATGCCGAGGCGCGCGATCTGGCTCGGCCGGAGCGGCGCGAGGTCGGTCCCGCCGAAGCGGATCGCGCCCTCATCGTGCTTGTAGACGCCGGTGATCAGGTTGAACACCGTCGTCTTGCCCGCGCCGTTCGGGCCGATGAGCCCGAAGATCGAGCGCTCGGGCACGGTGAAGGAGACGCCGCCGACGGCCCGCAGGCCGCCGAACCGCTTGGTCACGTGCTTCAGATCGAGGTTCACTCGCGCTCCCTCCCGGCCTCCGCGCCTTCGCGGCCGACGGTGATGCCGGGCGGCGGCTCGTCCGGCGGCGCGCCCGGGCTGGGCAGCGCGCCCTCGTGCCCGGCGGCCACCTCCACGCCGGTCGTGGCGGGGACGGGCTCGGCAGGGCCCACCGGGAAGCGCTTCCTGCGCGACCAGCGCCGGCCGAAGAGCTCGCGCTCGCCGAACAGGCCCTCGGGGCGGAGGACCATCAGCCCGATGAGGATGCCCGCGTAGAGCACCATCCTGAGGGCGTTCAGATCGAGCGCGGGGTAGGCCGCCTTCAGCGCGAGGACGCTGTCGAGGCCCTGCAGCTGCTCGATGAGCTTCACCGTGAAGGTCACGAACACGCCGCCGAGGATCGCCCCGGAGACGCTGCCCGAGCCGCCGAGGATCACCATCGTGATGGCGTCGAACGAGTAGTTGAACGTGAACTGGTCCGGCTGGACCGTGGGGTTGCCGTCGCGCATCGAGGAGAGCAGGGCGCCGGCGATGCCGCCGCCGGCGGCGGAGATGACGAACGACGTGACCTTGTAGCGCGTCGGATCGACGCCCACCGCGGCGGAGGCGATCTCGTCCTCGCGGAGCGCGCGCAGCGCGCGGCCCCAGCCGGAGAACTTCAGCCGCCAGGCGAGGATCGTCGCGATCACGACGGCGCCGAAGATCCAGAACGGGCCGGCGTACTGCGGCACGCCGGTGTCGTCGGGCCCGGCGTAGCCGATCGGGCCGCCGAGCGCCCCGAGGAGCTTGCCGAGCGCCCCCTGGTCAGGGCCGCCGGTCGTCGCCGTCGCGATCGTCAGGCGGAAGATCTCGGCGAACCCCAGGGTCACGATGGCGAGGTAGTCGCCGCGCAGCCGGAGGCTCGGCAGGCCGACCACGAGGCCGAAGAGGGCCGCGACGAGCCCGGACGCGAGCAGCGCCGCGGGCATCACGACGAACGAGTTGCCGAAGAGCGGCTCGCCGCCGCCGAGGTGCTGGTGCAGGTTGCCGGCGACGACCGCCCCGGTGTACGCGCCGATCCCGACGAAGCCGGCGTGGCCGATCGAGAACTGGCCGGCCATGCCGTTGATGACGTTGAGCGAGAGCGCCGCGATGACGTTGACCATCGCGAACAGGGCGAGCTGCCGCCAGGCGGCGTCCGGCAACAGGGTCTCGAAGCCGAACTCGAGGGCGACGACGACGCCGAGGAGCAGGAGCGCAGTGAGGACGCGCTGCAACGGTCGAGGCATGGCCGGCCAGAGTTGGAATGGCCGAGCCGCACCGTCAAGCAGTAGCGTCAGTGGCGTCAGTGGCGTTACTTGATGACCCGCAAATAGGGGGGCAGTTCCCGCTTCGGCTTGCCCGCTCCCTGGCGAGGCTTGGGCTCGGGCTCACCAGAGCCCCCCGATTCGTCGTCTTCGCGCTCCTCGGTGGACCGCACCGGCGCGAGCGCCGGCGCCGGCACCGGCGCGAGCGGCCTCACGGCCGCGCCGGCGTCCCGCGCCGGGGCCTCGCCCGCGCCGAGGCGCTCGCCGGCCTCCACGGCCTCGAGCTGGGGGCGCGCCCTGTCGCGCGCCCGCGCCTCGTCCGCCGCCTCGTCGCTCCGCTCGTCGTCGCTGCTGGGGGGCGCGACGGCGGCGAGCCGGGGGCGCGGCCTCTTGGCGGGCTTCTGCGGCGGGGCGACGGCCGGGCGCTGCTGCTTCTGCGCGGCGAGATCGGCCGGGATGTCCTCGGGCCACACCATGCCACGCTGGTCCTCGCTCACGAGCGCCCAGATCGCGTGCCACGGCAAGCGGCACCAGAAGGGCGCGCGGTTGAACGACAGGGTGCAGCTGATCCCGTCGTCGTCCACCTTGAGGTCGGGGATGGCGATCGCCATGTTCATGCCGACCTGGAGGATCAGCTGCGGCTGTCCCGTGAACCACTTGGGGACGGAGACACCGGGCCGGCGCGGATCGAGGTGGATGAACACGCTCGGCTCTCGCTCGAGGAGAGCCAGCGCGACGTCCTTCTTCGGCGGAAGCGGTCTCTGCACGTCGGACATCGTACTGCTCTGCCCAATACCCCGGACCGCGCGGCTCCGCCAGCGCTTCGGGGGACGCCGCGCGCCGAGGACCGTGACGGGTGAGCAGGCCGCGGCGCGCCGGCCGCCAGGCGCTCCAGCAGATCTGTAGAAAGCGCGCTGTGACCGTGAGCGCCGCGCTTGGCGTGGGGCGTGGCCGCGGCCGCGGCCGGCGCCGGCGCCGCTCAAGGCCCCGGGCACCCCAGCGTCGCCGGGGGCGCCGCGCGGCGCGGCGCGGCAGGCCCGCGCCCGACCCCGGCGACGCTCACGCTGCGCGCCCCCGGCCCAGCTGGACGGGGACCTCGGAGAGGGTGACCCGGTGCTTGCCGCCGCTCGTGAGGGGGATGTCGTCGACGATCTGGACGCGGACCTCCGCGCGCTCGCCCAGGTGCTGCCGGACGACGCGCTCGATGAGCCTCGCGGTCTCGGGCTGGAAGCCCTTGCCCGGCACGAGCTTGACCGTGAGCGCGCGCCGCCGGTCCTGGTAGACCTGGTAGCGGGCGATCGTCGGCTGGTCCTTGATGAGGTGCGGGAAGAACTCCCCGGCCAGCAGCTCGCCGTCGGGGCCGACGAGCAGGTCGAGGACGCGGCCCTCGACCGAGGCGAGCATCGGCAGCCCGCGGCCGCAGGCGCACGGCGCGCCGGCGGCGATCGCGACGTCCTGGTTCTTGTAGCGGATGAGCGGCATCGAGCGGCAGACGAGGTCGGTCACGACGACCTCGCCAGCCTCGCCGGGGAGGGCGTGCCGCCCGTCGCGGAGCAGCTCGACGAACACGTTCTCCATGTTGATGTGCTTGCCGGCGTGCCGCCCGCACTCGGCGGCGATCAGCATGAGCTCCCGGCAGCCGTACCGATCGAACACCGGCGCGCCGAACGCGCGCTCGATGGCCTCGCGCTGGTGCGCGAACAGCCGCTCTGCGCTGGTGACGATGCCGCGCGGCGCGGGGAGCGCGCGGCCGTCCGAGAGCGCGTAGCGCGCCGCGTGGTACAGCGCGCTCGCGTAGCCGACGATGAGCTGCGGCCGGTACCGCGCGATCTCGTCGAGCAAGGCGGCGAGGCGCCGCTCGGACAGGTCGAAGGCGGAGACCATCTTCTTGCGGAGGATGGCCTCGTGAAGGGAGCGCTTGGCCTTCTTCGCGAGCGTCTCGCTGACCAGCACGGCGCTCCACAGGTGGAGCTCCCTGTCGCCGAGCCGGGCGCCCGCCCACCCGTCGGACCGCATGGCGGCCGCGATGCGGCGCTCGTACGTGCGGTGGTCGAAGCGGAACTGCACCGGCTCCCCCGTGGACCCGCCCGTGCCGCTCGCATAGAGCCGGCCGACGAAGCCCTCGGCGAGCAGGTCCTGCCCGTGGGCGCGGAGGTCGGCCCTCGTGAGCACGGGGAACCGCAGGAGGTCCTCCGGCGCCTTCACCGAGGCGGCGCGCACGCCGTGCTCGGCGAAGCGAGCCCGATAGAACGGGACGTGCTGCTCGGCGAACTGGAGGGCGGCGAGCATCCGCCGGAAGCTGAGATCGCGAATCTCGTCTTCCGATCGCCACTGGGAGCGCTCTATCTGCTCCAGGTCTTTCAGGGTCTCCCTGCCCCTCAAACGGGTCTCGTAGAACGGAAACAGGATGTTTCGAAACAGCCCACCGTACATGGGCGAAGCGTTCTTTCGAATCATCGACCGTCAAGCGCGCGCGGGCGGCTCTCCCGCGAAATCCCTGTGTTCGTGGCGTGGAGTCCGACCGGAGCGGCGCGCGCGGGCAAGCTCCGTCCCGGCAGAGCCGGTGAGCGCTCGGCGCGACCGCTGCACGGACACACGCTGTCACGCCTTCACGCCGCGACGGGCATCGCGCGCCAGCCGGGGCCGCGGCGCGGGCGGGACGCGTCAGCCTGCGCTCGTGGCCGCGGACGAGCTCGACCCGAGGATCGCGACGGTGGCGCCGAGGAGGATGATCGCGGCGCCCGCGATCTCGAGGGCGGTGGGGGTGGCGTGGAGCCACAGGGCGCCGATGGCGATCCCGCCCAGCGTCTCGCCGGGGGACACGAGCGCGACGATGGACGGGGACATGCGGCGCGCCGCGATCTGGACCGCTGTGTGGCCGACGACGGTGGGGACGAGCGCGAGCGCGACGATGGCGACGGCGGCGTGGGCCGGCGGCGGGGCGACGCCCTCGAGCGCGCCGGGCGCGAACGGGAGCGCCACGGCGAGGAAGACCGCGGCGCTGCCGTAGACGAGGGCGGCGTAGCTCCGCGCTGGCAGCGCGTCCCGGAGCGCGCGGGCGAAGGAGACGTAGAGGCCGTAGAGGAGGGTGGCGCCGACGACCAGGAGGTCGCCCGAGAGCCGGTGATCGCCGGCGCCGGCGGAGCGCGCGACGACGAGCGCGCCGACGGTGGCGAGGAGCACGCCCGCCTGCTCGGAGCGCGTGGGGCGGACGCCGAAGAACGCCCACGCACAGAGCACGACGGCGAGCGGCTCGAGCGAGACGAGCGAGAGCGCGGCGGCGAGGGACGTGCGGTCGAGCCCCCAGAGGAAGAGCGCGAAGTGGACGGCGAGCAGGAGGCCGGCGCAGAGGACGGCGGCGCGCTGGCGCGGCGAGAGGACGGCGGCCGAGCGGGCGATGGCGCGCAGGTCGACAAGGGAGAGCGCGATCGCGGCGAGGGCGACCCGGCCGAAGGCGATGGCGAGCGGGTGGACCGGGCGCGCATAGCGGGCGAGCGGGCCGCTCGCGGCGAAGGCGAGGCTGGCCAGGACGACGAAGAGCGCGGCGCGGCGGGCGCGACGTGCCGAGGAGCGCGGCTCGTCCGTCATGCGAGGGTGCTAGTTCAGGAGACCGGGAAAGACAACCAGCGCGACGCGCGACGACGATCACCGCGCGCGCGGTCAGCGGGGCGGGGGCGGCGGAGGCGCGATGACGACGAGGTTGAGCCCGCCAGGGTACTGGTAGCTCGTGTAGGCGCCGTAGCCGAGCACCTGGATGCCGACAGGGGCCGAGGCGGTCAGCACGTGCGCGCCGCCGTTGCCGGGGCCGAGCCGGACGCGCGCGACGCCGAAGCCGGAGCCGTTGCCGATCGGGGTCGGCGCGACGTCGACGGGGGCGTCGTCGAGCGTGATCCTCGCGTCGAGCGGCTGGATGATGTCGACGTAGCTCTCATCGTAGTCGCTCGGCGCGAGGAAGACGTACTTGGAGCGGTATTGCTCGACCGCGGTGGGGTGGCTCTGCGACGGATCGCCCTTCTGGCGAGACTCGGTGTCAGCGTCGACGATCTCGGCGCCCAGCATGAACGTGCTGACCGCGAACTCGTGGTCTCCCACGACCTCGAAATCCCGCCTCACCACGTCGAGATCGACGACCTGACCAGCGTTGATGGTGGTCGGCGCGCCGTCCGGCCTGCCGGACGGATACGTGAGCGCCGTGCCATCGACGTTGCCGTAGAGGCGCACGAGGTGGCCGATGACGTGGCCGCCGGGCGACGTCGGGACCGTGACGAAGTACCGCTTGCCCAGCGTCTCGGCGGGGAACACGGACTCCTCGATGTGGTCGCAGGCCTGGTGGCCGACGGGCGCCTGCACGCACGGTATGCCCGTCAGCACCTGGA
This sequence comes from Sorangium sp. So ce693, assembly GCF_051521375.1. Classification (NCBI taxonomy): domain Bacteria; kingdom Pseudomonadati; phylum Myxococcota; order Polyangiales; family Polyangiaceae; genus Sorangium; species Sorangium sp. So ce693. Next base: position 12,424,727 of record NZ_CP150347.1, on the reverse strand, counting down.
CAGGGCGGGTCGCTGTGACGAGGCTGCCGCTGAGGTCGCTCCTCGGGTGCCCGAGGACCTCGACGACGTCCCCCGCTTCGAGCTGGACGGTGAAGCTGCCGCCGCCGGTCGTCCGGGGGATGCCGTCGCCCGCGACCACCGAGCCGCCCTGGGCGACGTTCACGGTGACGCTGGTGCCGTCCTGGATCCCGCTGATGACGATGTAGCCGCCGAAGTCCGCCTCCGCCCAGCCGCGCTGGCCGGTGATGCGGTAGTTGCCTGTCATCGCGGTGCTCGGCAGGAGCAGCGACGCGTCGTTGGTGAACGAGAAGCAGCCGAAGGGTTCCCCGTCGTTGGCCGCGCACGCCTCGTTGCCAGGGCACGAGGACCAGTCCTTCCCGGACGGGCCGCCCTCCCCCTTGTACTCGAGCGCGTTGAATTGATAGACGGTGACCGGCCTGGTCGAGACGAGGTGGTAAGCGCCGCCGTCGACGCGGACGGAGCTCGTGATCGAGTCGCCCCCGGTGCAATGGGTGGCGTCGGGCCCCTTCAGCTCGCGCACCCAGGGGAGGTAGATCTTGCTCAGGCTGTTGGGCTTGACCTCGGCGCGCGCCACGGCGGCGCCGGCGCGCGTCACCTCGACCTCGGCGATCTCGTCGCCGGCGTTCGCGACGACGACCGCATAGTCGAAGATCGACCAGACGATGTTCGCGGTGACGGTGGGCCAGAAGTCACAGCCGATATAGGACTTGCTCGCGGCGGCCTCCGCGCACGTCTTCGGGTCGCCGGCCAGCTCGGGGCCGACGGCGTCGCCCCCGGTGCCGACGCCGATGTCGTCGCCGAAACCGCCGGAGCTCATCGACCCGACGTCGTCGCCGCCCGAGCCGCCGCCGGCGCTGGAGGTGGTCCCGGGCCGAGGGGCGCCCGCCGACGAGCCGCTGGCGGAGCACGCCGCCGCCGAGGCGGCGCCCACCCAAAGTCCTACGCCGAGAAATAGAGCATGCTTCGAGATCTGCATGGGCCCTCCCGTCAACGGATCTCGAGCGCAGGGGCCTGTACGACAGCCCCGCTGGCGCGAGATATCATGATGTTTTTTTTGCTGAAGGTGCTGGTCGGGTGCTCGCGCACTCCTGGACACGTCGGTGTCCATCGATCCCGGCTACGCGCTTTTGTGCCGCGGCGCAAGCCGATCGAATAAGTCCGTTATGGGCGCCACCAATGAATATCGCGCTTATCTGAAATGGATGGTCAGCAGGCGACGCAAGTCACAAGTACGCCTGTCTCAGACCTGACGGAGTGAGCCGTCGCAGACGTTCTCTGCCCCACTCTGCCCCAGATGATCCATCGTCGAGCGGCCAGCGCCTGCACAGGGCATAGGCGTTAGCCAAGCTCGTTCGTTTGCACTCAGCGCACGAAGCCCTCCCCCAGCACCCCACCAGCGGTCACCAACGTGAACGTGGTCGTGAACGTGAACGTGAACGTGAACGTGAACGTGAACGTGAACGTGAACGTGAACGTGAACGTGAACGTGGTCGTGGTCGTGGTCGTTCACGGTCTACCGTTGACGACCACGACCACGACCACGTTTACGACCACGACCACGTTTACGACCACGTTCGAATGTAGGAGAACGCGGCGCGAGGCTTGGTTAACGCGGGAGAAGGGGGCTAAGGAACTGCCCTGTATACGAGCCCTTCACCTTCGCGACGTGCTCCGGCGTCCCCTCGGCGATGACCCGGCCGCCGCCGGCTCCGCCCTCGGGGCCGAGATCGATCACCCAGTCCGCACACTTGATGACGTCGAGGCTGTGCTCGATGACCACCACCGTGTTCCCCGCTTCGACCAGCCGGTGGAGCACGCCGAGCAGCTTGCGGATATCCTCGAAATGCAGGCCCGTCGTTGGCTCGTCGAGGACGTAGAGCGTTCGCCCCGTCTGGCTCTTGCCGAGCTCCCGGCTCAGCTTCACGCGCTGCGCCTCGCCGCCGCTCATCGTCGGCGCGCTCTGGCCGATCTTCATGTACCCGAGGCCGACCTCGACCAGCGTCTCCAAGACGCGGCGCAGCGCGACGTGGTGCTCGAAGAGACGCAGGCAATCCTCGATGCTGGTGTCGAGGATATCCGCGATGCTCTTGCCCTTGTACCGCACCGCCAGCGTCTGCGCGCTGTACCGCTTGCCGGCGCACACCTCGCACGGGACATAGACGTCGGCGAGGAAGTGCATCTCCACCTTCACCATGCCGTCGCCGCTGCACGCCTCGCAGCGCCCGCCCTTCACGTTGAAGCTGAACCGCCCTGGGCCATAGCCGCGCGCGCGCGACTCCGGCAGCTCGGCGAAGATCTCGCGGATCTGGTCGAACGCCTTCGTGTACGTCCCCGGGTTCGAGCGCGGCGTGCGGCCGATCGGCTTCTGGTCGATCGCGATGACCTTGTCGAGCGCCTTGAGCCCCTCGATCGCGCGGTGCGCGCCGACCGGCTCGGTGCTGTGGTGAAGCGCCCGGCCCAGCGCCGGCAAAAGGATGCCGTTCACCAGCGAGCTCTTGCCCGCGCCGCTCACCCCGGTCACCGCGAGCAGCACCCCGAGCGGGAAACGGACGTCGATGCTCCTCAGGTTGTGCTCGGCCGCGCCGAGGATCTCCAGCCACCCGCGCGGCGCGCGCCGCGCCTCGGGCACCTCGATGCGCGCGCGCCCGGCCAGGTACGCTCCGGTCACGCTCTCGGGGTCACGCGCGATCTCCTCGGGCGTCCCCGCGGCCATCACCCGGCCGCCGAGATGCCCCGCCCCCGGGCCGAAATCCACCACGTAGTCGGCGGCCCGGATCGTCTCCTCGTCGTGCTCCACCACGAGCACCGTGTTGCCCAGATCCCTGAGGCGCCGCAGCGTCTCGATGAGGCGCTGGTTGTCCCGCTGGTGCAGGCCGATGCTCGGCTCGTCGAGCACGTACATCACCCCGGAGAGCTCGCTGCCGAGCTGGCTCGCCAGCCGGATGCGCTGCGCCTCGCCGCCGCTCAGCGTCGGCCCCGAGCGGTCGAGCGTCAGGTAATCGAGCCCCACGTTCAGGAGAAAGCTGAGCCGGCTCGTGATCTCGCGCCGCACCCCCTCCGTGATCTTCTGCCGGTTGCCCGGCAGCTCGAGCCGGGCGAAGTGCTCGTAGGCGTCCCTCACCGTCATCGAGGTGACGTCGGCGATCCCCTTGCCGGCGACGCGCACCGCGAGCGACTCGGGGCGCATCCGCCGGGAGCCGCAGGCGTCGCACGAGCGCTCGCTCATGAACTTGCGGTAAGCCTCCCTCGCCGACTCGGACGACGACTGCTGGAACCGGCGCATCAGGCTGGGGATCACGCCCTCGAACTTCATGCCCCACGTGCCGTGGGTCTCGGTCCCCTCCTTCCCCCACGTCACCGCGATGCGCTTGCCGGAGAGGCCATGGAGCACCATCTCCTGCTTCTTCGCCCCGAGCTTGCGCCAGGGCACGTCGAGGTCGACGGAGCACGCCTTGGCCACGGCGTCGATGATGCGGAACGTCCAGCCCTCCCCGCGCGCCATGGCCGACGCCCAGGGGGCGATGGCGCCCTCCCGGATCGACAGCGCAGGATCCGGGATCACGAGGGCCGGATCGATCTCGAGGCGGGTGCCGAGGCCGTTGCAGGCGCCGCACATGCCGAGCGGGCTGTTGAACGAGAAGCTCTGCGGCGAGAGCTCGGGGAAGCTCTGGCCGCAGCAGGAGCGCGCGGCGCTGAACAGCAGCGGGGCGTCGGGGCGACGCCGCTTCCCGGACGCGCCCTCGTCGGCCTGGAGCTCGACCCGGAGCTCGCCGCGCCCCTCCTGGAGCGCGAGCTCGACCCCCTCCGTGATGCGCTGGCGCTCGTCCGAGCGCACGACCAGCCGGTCCACCACGAGCGCGACGGTGTGCTTGAGCTTCTTGTCGAGCTTCGGCAGCTCGTCGAGCCGGTGCTGCGCCCCGTCGATCTCGACCCGCACGAAGCCGCGGCCCCGGAGCTCCTCGAACAGGTCCTTGAACTCGCCCTTCCGGTGGGTCACGAGCGGCGCGAACAGCACGAACTTCGTCCCCTCCGGCATCCCGAGGAGCTCGTCGACGATCTGCTCCGAGCTCTGCGCCTTCACCGGCTTGCCGCAGAGGTGGCAATGCTGCTCGCCGGCGCGCGCATAGAGCACGCGCAGGTAATCGTAGACCTCCGTGATCGTGCCGACCGTGGAGCGCGGGTTGCTCGACGCGCTCTTCTGCTCGATGGCAATGGTCGGCGACAGGCCGCGCAGGTGCTCGACCTGCGGGCGCTCGAGCTGACCCAGGAACTGGCGCGCGTAAGAGCTCAGCGTCTCGACGTAACGCCGCTGCCCCTCGGCGTAGAGCGTGTCGAACGCCAGGCTCGACTTGCCCGAGCCGCTCACCCCCGTGAACACCACGAGCTTCCGCTTGGGCACCTCCAGCCGATCGATGCGGAGGTTGTGCTCGCGCGATCCGAGCACCTCGATGAAATCCGGCTCGCGCGCCGCGTCGAGGAGCTTGAGCGCCGGCCGGTGGTGCTCCGCAGGATCGAGCTCCGTCGCCGCCGGCCCGGCGCGCCGCGCGCCCGATGAGCTGCCCTTCCCCGGCTTGCTCAGCGCCGCGCTCCGGGACGGGGATTCGATGGATTGCGGGTGTGTGGAGCCGTTCGTTCGCGCGCCCATTGGATTCCCCACCGCCATTAACACGGTGGCGCGCTCTCCGGCACGCGGTGTTCCATGGAAAAACCGGCGAGCTGAGCGCAATGCTGTCGCCCGCACACCGCCGGAGCGGCGGGGCGGGCGCGCGGATCAGCGCCTGGTGGGGCCGCCGGGCGAAGCGCGCCAGCGCACGACAACGCAGGTGACGTTATCGGGACCACCGTTCTCGTTGGCGCGCTTGACGAGCCGCGACGCGATCTCGGCCAGATCGGCGTGGGTCGCCAGGATACTTGCGATATCTTGCGCCGGCACCACGCCGGACAGGCCGTCTGAGCAGAGCAGCAGGACATCGCCTGCCTCGATGGCGTCGATCCGCGTCTCCACGTCGACCGCCTCGTCGGTGCCGAGGGCGCGGGTGATCACGTGCTGGAGCGGGAACGAGCTCGCCTGCTCGGGGAGGAGGTGGCCGAGCCGGATGCACTCGTTGACCAGCGAGTGATCCCGCGTGAGCTGCTCGAGGCGATGATCGCGGAGGCGGTATACGCGGCTGTCACCCACGTGCGCGACGGCGATGAAGCCGTCGCGCGCCAGCACGGCCGCGATCGTGGTGCCCATGCCGCGCTTCTCCCGGTCGCGCCGCGCCGCGGAGAAGATGCGGCCGTTCGCGAGCTGGATGCCCGCGACGAGCAGGGGGAGCCCCTGATCGACGTAGCGCGCCTCCGAGCCCCGCGTCGTGGGCGGCCCCACGCCGACGGCGACAGGCCAGGTGGAGTCCGGATCGTCGAAGAAATCACGCACCGTATCGATCGCCATGCGCGAGGCGACCTCCCCGGCGGCGCGACCTCCCATGCCGTCGGCCAGGAGGAACAGCCCACGGTGCTCGAGGATCGCGAAGCTGTCCTCGTTCGTGTCTCTGACCATGCCAGGATGGGTGATCCCGGCGGCTTCAAAAACGAGGTGACGCTGCACGGCGCTTCCCTCCAGCTTGCTCGCAGGCACGCTCTGCCGGACTGCCGGACGACGGGCGCGCGTCTTCCGTCATCGCGTCATCCACACCCTTCCGGCACACCCTTCCGGCGCCTTCATCGGACCGATCGCGCGACACGGGGTGCTTCGTCTGCTCATCTTGCCGCCCGCTCCGACTGCTCGTAGCGAGCCTACGCGCCAAGGATCGGTCGCGTCCACCAGATCAGGCCTCGGGCCGCGCCCGCCCGCGGCTGTCCGCGCCGGGCTCGGCGCGGCGCGCGATCGCGCCTCACGCTGCGCGCCCGTCGCCGTTCCGTTTCCAACGTCTCGATTTGCCGCGGCTTCGGGGCGGCCTCCCGTCGGGCCGCCGGGCCGCCGGCGCGCGGCGGCCTCGTCACGGGACCGCGAACCGCTCGGCGCCGCCGCCGGAGCACGCGCTCAGCGCGAAGCCGAACCGCCGGTCCTCGGTGCCGTCCTGCATGATCCGCTCGAGGTTGCGGCACTCGTGGCGGAAGACGCCCCGGAGCGCGTAGCGATCCTTGCTGTTCACGACGACCACGACGCCCGTGAGCGTGACCTCGAGGCGGTAGGTGACGGGGTCGCCTTCGATGGTGTACCGCGTGGTCGTGAACTCGGACGGGTCGTGGTTCCTGTACGCCTGCCAGATGCACTCGCGCGCCGCGCCGTTGTAGCCGTCGCCGTGCTTGACCACCTCGGTGCCGCACTGCTTGAGCGGCGGCGTGAGCGGCCCGCTCTGCACCTTGTCGGGCGAGGACGAGCAGGAGCCGGCGAGCAGGAAGAGCGCGAGGGAAGCGAGCGATCGGCCTGGCGAGCGAAGCATGGGGACTACTTACCTAACGCGATCCGCGAAAAAGGGATTCTTTTTTTCGGGCGGACCGGGCTGGCCGTCGGCGAGGGGCAGCGTCGCTGCTGGTGTTCCGCGGGGCGGCCTTTTTCCGAGCTGGCTTCTCGGGCTGCGGCTCGAGCGCGGCGGCCAGGGCGCCGAGGTCCTGGAGGCTGGCCACGAGCGCGCGCAGGTAGTGCTCCGAGAGCCGCTCGGCGGCGCAGAGCGCCCGGGCGGCGAGCACCTGGGCGTTGTAGGGGCCGGCGTCCTCCGGCACGTTGTCGGCCGCGCGCGCGACGGCGAGCGTGGCGCGAGCGCTCACCAGCGACTCGTGGAACAGCGCGGTGGACAGCGCGCTGCTGAGGGCCTGGGCTTGCCGCTTCACCCGGCGCTCGACGACGTCGCCGTCGCACGGGAGCTCCGCGAGATCGCGCGCGAGCGGCTCGGGGAGGCGCACGTCGCGCGCGGCCACCTCGCCGCGGAGGCGCGCGAGCGAGGGGACGGCGGTCGTCTTCCGCTCGGCGGCGAGCGCGCGCAGGCGGCGGCGCGTGGTCCTCACGACGGCGGGGAAATCGCCGAGCGCGAGCGCCGCGGCCAGGGCGCCGTCGTGAGGGAGGCCGGCGTCGGCGAGGGCGCGGAGGTGGGCCTCGGCATCGGCGCGGGCGCGGTGGAAGGCGGCGTCGAGCGCCGCGAGCCGCGCGGAGGCGCGGGCAGCGAGGCGCGCGCGGGCGCCGCCGTCGAGGGCGCGAGCGCGCTCGAGGAGCGCCTCGACGAGGCGGAAGCCCGCCGGGTCGAAGCGGTGGGCGCCGGCCGCCCGCAGGGCGGCGAGGCGCGCGTCGGCCGGGGGCGACCCGGGTTGGGGCGACGCGGCCAACCCAGGTTGGGGCGACGCGGCCAACCCGGGTTGGGAGGGCATTGTCGGCGAAAAATCCGCCGTGGATGTCATCAGGGCGCGCCTCGCCGCGGGATCGGCGAGATCTCCACCCGGCGGTTCTTCGCCCGGTTCTCGCTCGTGTCGTTGGGCGCCACCGGGTGCCGCTCTCCGAAGCCGGCCGCGAACAGCGATGTGTCGGGGACCCCCGCCGCGGCGAGCGCCCGCGTCACCGTGAGCGCTCGCTGCGCCGAGAGCTCCCAGTTGTCGGCATATCCGCGGGACGAGCTCGTGAGCGGGCGGTCGTCCGTGAAACCGCTCACCATGATGAGCTCGTCATGAAGATCGAGGTAGGCCTTGAGCGGGCCGGCCAGCGCGCGGAGCAGCGTGATGCCGGCAGGCTGAAGCTCGGCCGAGTTGAGCTCGAACAGGATGCTGCCGCGGATCCCGATGCGCCCCTCCGTGAGGGTGATCCGCCCCTCGGCGAGCGGTCCGGCCAGGGCGCGCTCGAGCGACTCCAGACGCGCGCGCTCCGTCGCGCGGGTGGCGCGCTCGGCCGCGAGATCGCGGGCCAGATCGACCTGAAACGAGATCGCCCAGACGAAAAAGAGCACGAAGAGGCCGAAGAGACAGGCCATGAGGTCGCCGAAGACCGGCCAGACCGCCGCCTGCTCGGGGACATCGTCTTCGGCCGGCGTCAGGGACATCGCATCGCGCTCGCGGCAGACGTCAGCAAACAACGCGGCGAGCGCTCGCCACGATCCTCGGAGCCCACGATCGCGAGGCGCGGGAGACCAGGGCCGGACGCACGCGAGGCGCGGCGCATCAGCTCGTCTTGCTCCTCAGCGCCCGCAGCTCGGAGAAGAGCTCGCGCTGGAACTGCAGCGAGTGATCGAAGACCTCACGGGTCTGGTCGAGGTAAGCGCCGAGGAGGTCCGTCGCCTCGCCGTGCTCCCGCCGCTCGATCGCGTCCTCGATCGCCCCCAGGCTGTTCAGCCAGCGATCGCTCGCGTCGCGGTAACGGTCCACCGCTACGGTGAACATTTCCGCCACAGCCGTCATCTCGGCACCGCCGGCCCGCACGAGCTCCGAGGCCTCCCGCACGACGGCTGCGGTTGCCTCGAGGCTCTCGCCGAGGCCGCGGGCGTGGGCGCTGAGCCGCTCTGCGAGCCCGTCGGCCGCCTCCCGCCGCGCTCCGTCGAGCCGCTCCTCGAACGCCAGCAGCCGCGCCGCCTGCTCCGCAAGCTGCGCGCGCGCCGCCTCGCCCAGCGCAGCCACGCGCGCCTCTGCGCGCGCCTCGCGCTCCGCGCCGCTGCGCTCCGCCGCCTCCGCCAGCGCAGCCACCCGCTCCGCCTGCTCCCGCGCGCTCCCCGCCATCCCCGCCGTCGCTTCCGACAGCTTCTCCAGCAGCGCGTCCAGCCGCGCGTCCCGCGCTGCGTCCGCCTCCGCGCGCGCCGACAGCCGCTCCGACGCCTCCCCGATCAGCCGCGACGCTGCCTCCGGCGCCGCCTGCGCCGCACGCGCCGCCTCCGACAGCGCGCCCGACAGCGACTCGCCCAACGCCGTCAGGTGCGCCGCGCGCTCCGCGTCCAGCTCCGCCTGCCGCTCCGCAGCTTCCGCTGCGCGCGCCGCGTGCGCTCGCTCCAGCCGCTCGATCGCCTCCCCCACCACCGACGACAGCCGCTCCGCCTGGCCCTCCAGCCTCGACGCCGACGCCGTCTCCAGCTCGTGCCGGCGCGCGGCAGCCTCCTGGTCGAGCCGAGCGAGCCGCTTCGCAGCGCCCTCTTCCATCTGCTCGAGCCGCGACGCCACGCCCCCTTCCATCCGCTCCAGCCGCGACGCCGCGCCCTCTCCCATCCGCTCCAGCCGCGACGCCACGCCCCCTTCCAGCTGCGCCAGGCTCTCGCCGAGGCCGCGGGCGTGGGCGCTGAGCCGCTCTGCGAGCCCGTCGGCCGCCTCTCGCCGCGCTCCGTCGAGCCGCTCCTCGAACGCCAGCAGCCGCGCCGCCTGCTCCGCCAGCTGCGCCCGCGCCGCCTCGCCCAGCGCAGCCACGCGCGCCTCTGCGCGCGCCTCGCGCTCCGCACCGCTGCGCTCCGCCGCCTCCGCCAGCGCAGCCACCCGCTCCGCCTGCTCCCGCGCGCTCCCCGCCATCCCCGCCGTCGCTTCCGACAGCTTCTCCAGCAGCGCGTCCAGCCGCGCGTCCCGCGCTGCGTCCGCCTCCGCACGCGCCGACAGCCGCTCCGACGCCTCCCCGATCAGCCGCGATGCCGCCTCCGGCGCCGCCTGCGCCGCCCGCGCCGCCTCCGACAGCGCGCCCGACAGCGTTTCGCCCAGCGCCGTCAGGTGCGCCGCGCGCTCCGCGTCCAGCCCCGCCTGCCGCTCCGCAGCTTCCGCTGCGCGCGCCGCGTGCGCCCGCTCCAGCCGCTCGATCGCCTCCCCCACCACCGACGACAGCCGCTCCGCCTGGCCCTCCAGCCTCGACGCCGACGCCGTCTCCAGCTCGTGCCGGCGCGCGGCGGCCTCCTGGTCGAGCCGAGCGAGCCGCTTCGCAGCGCCCTCTTCCATCTGCTCCAGCCGCGACGCCACGCCCCCTTCCAGCTGCTCCAGGCGCGACGCCACGCCCCCTTCCATCCGCTCCAGCCGCGACGCCACGCCCCCTTCCAGCTGCGCCAGGCTCTCGCCGAGGCCGCGGGCATGGGCGCTGAGCCGCTCGGCGAGCCCGTCGGCCGCCTCCCGCCGCGCTCCGTCCAGCCGCTCCTCGAACGCCAGCAGCCGCGCCGCCTGCTCCGCCAGCTGCGCCTGCGTCGCCTCGCCCAGCGCAGCCACGCGCGCCTCCGCGCGCGCCTCGCGCTCCGCGCCGCTGCGCTCCGCCGCCTCTGCCAGCGCAGCCACCCGCTCCGCCTGCTCCCGCGCGCTCCCGGCCATCCCCGCCGTCGCTTCCGACAGCTTCTCCAGCAGCGCGTCCAGCCGCGCGTCCCGCGCTGCGTCCGCCTCCGCACGCGCCGACAGCCGCTCCGACGCCTCCCCGATCAGCCGCGACGCTGCCTCCGGCGCCGCCTGCGCCGCACGCGCCGCCTCCGACAGCGCGCCCGACAGCGTTTCGCCCAGCGCCGTCAGGTGCGCCGCGCGCTCCGCGTCCAGCTCCGCCTGCCGCTCCGCAGCTTCCGCTGCGCGCGCCGCGTGCGCCCGCTCCAGCCGCTCGATCGCCCCCCCCACCACCGACGACAGCCGCTCCGCCTGGCCCTCCAGCCTCGACGCCGACGCGACGTCCGCCTCCCGCCGCGCGCGCGCCTCCTCGTCGAGGCGCCGCTCGACCGCCTGCAGCGCGCCGCCCGCGGCCGCGCCGGCGCGCTCCACCGCCTCCGCCAGGATCGGCCTGACCACGCTCGCCGCGACGTCGGCGGTCTGCCGGAGGCCCGCGGCGATGTCGCCGCGGACCTCGGCCGCGGCCGCCGCGAACGACGCGGCGGCCTGGCGCGCGCCCTCCACCTGGACCGCGAGCAGCCGCTCCTCGAGGCGCTCGAGGCGGCCCGTGGCCTCGCGGAGCGACGCCGCCGCGGCGGGGAGCGCCTCGCCCTGCCGCGCCAGCGCCTCCAGCGCCGCGAGCTGCCGCCCCGCCACCGTGAGCGCCGCGAGCGGGCCCGACGCATAGGCCTGGAGCGCCGCCGCGGCCCGCGCCTCGGCCCGGCGAAGGAGCACGCCGGCGAGCCCGAGCATCCCCGACGCCGCGACGCCCGCCGCCGAGGTGCCGAACGCGCGCGAGAGGCCCTGCATGGGCGCGGCCAGGCTCTCCCGCAGCGCGTCGACGTCGGCGCTCATCGTCAGCGCCTCGCGAGCCCCCCGCAGCGTCTCGAACAGGCCGAGGAACGTGCCGAGCAGCCCGATCATCACGAGCAGGCCGACGAGGTACGACGCGAACGTGGCGCTCGCCGGGGGCAGCGCGGCGCCGGCGATCCGCGCCTCGAGCATCGATCGGAGCGGCGCGCCGCTCTGCTCGATCGCCGCCCGCGTCGCCGGCCGCGGCAGCGCGCCGATCTCGCGCTCGATCCGGACAGCCCGCCCCGCGCGCACGAACAGCTCCAGCGTGCCCAGCGCGAGCCCCAGCCCGATGAGCTGCACGAGGCGGTACGCGAGCGGGTCCGCCCCGCGGTAGACGAGCGCCGCCCGCCCCACCAGGGCGAGGCCGACCCCGCCGGTGAGGAGCACCAGGATCCGCGTCGTCCACTGCCGCGCCGTCGCGAGCCGCATCGTGAAGCCCCCCGCGAGCTACGCGGGCGCGCCCGCCGCCGCCGCCCCGTCGACCAGCGAGAGCAGCCGGCCTGCCTCGTGCGCAAGCACCGCCTGGACCACGAGCTCCATGCGCTGGAGCTCCCGCAGGAGCCACTGCTCCTGCCCGAACCAGCCCGCGACGTCCTCGATCCCGGCCCCCTCCGGCAGCGCGCCAACGGCCGCGCGGAAGGCCCGCGCAAAGGCGCGCGAGAGCCCGGGGACGAGCTCGGCGAGCGCGCGCTCGCGCCGCTTCTGGGTGGCGGAGGAGATCGCGGCGTCGAGCCGCTCGAGCCGCGCCGCGTCCGGGCCGAGCGCCCGCAGCGAAGGCGCGAGCTCCTCGCGCAGCGCGCGCGTCTCGAGCCGGATGCGGCCGAGGACGCGCCCCACGAGCTCTCCGAACGGCTCCCAGAGCTGCCCTGCCGCGGACGCGAGCGGGCGCCCCCCGCGGTCGCGGGCCGCGCGGGCAGGCAACACCCCGGTCTGCTCCAGCGTCGCGTGCACCGCCGCCGCGTCGGGGAGCTTGTTCCGCCGGTGGAACGGGGCGGCGAACACGTGGTCGAGCGCCTCCGCGAGCTCGCCGAGGCGATCGGCGGCGAGCGCCCGGACCTCGGCGCGCGCGCCCTCGGACGCCCGCGGAGGCGCGGCGTGGCGGTCGAGGAGCGAGAGCTCGCGCGCGAGCGAGACGCTCCCGTGCAGGTCCATGAGCCCGGCCAGGACCGCCGCAGGATCGGCGAGGTCCGCGAGCGGCGCGCGCGGGCCCTCCGCGAGCGCCGAGACGGCGGCCGCGAGGGGGCGCGAGATCAAAGGCCCGCGGCGCGAGGCCCCGGCTACGGGGTGAAGCGTTCGCACAGCGGCGCGTTGTTAGCCGTCGCGGCGCGGAGCCGCAAGCCTGTCCGTCGCCCCGCCCGCGGCGCGCGTCCCGCGCCTCCTGCGCGGCTCTCGTGGTGCGCCGCGCGCCTCATGCGTCTTGCGGCGTACGAGCGTCGCGCGCCGCACGCGCGGCGCCCGTCATGCGCAGCGCCGCGCGCCGCCTCGACTCGTTACTTGTTTGACTTGTTTGCCGGCGCCTGCGCGCTCGTGGCCCACAGCGCGAACGAGATCTGGTCAGCGCCCTTCGCGACAGCCGACTTGATGAGATCCGCGCCGCCGTGCCCGGCGTTCCGCTCGATGCGGAGCAGGACCGGACCGCCCGCGCTCGCAGACTGCAGCGCGGCGGCGAACTTGCGCGCGTGCATGGGATCGACCCGATCGTCGCTGTCGGCCGACATCAGGAGGACCGGCGGATACCGCTTCCCCGTCTGGACGTGGTGATAGGGGGAGTAGGCGTAGAGCGCCTTGAACTGCTCCGGATCGTCGGCGGAGCCATACTCGCTGATCCACGTCTTGCCGGAGCCGAACAGGTGGTATCGCACCATGTCGAGCAGGGGGACGCCGCAGAGGACGGCCCCGAACAGGTCGGGCCGCTGCGTGAGCGCGGCGCCGACCAGCAGGCCGCCGTTCGAGCCGCCCAGGATGGCGAGCCGCTCGGGCCGCGTGTACCCCTCGTGGACCAGGTGCTCCGCGGCGGCGATGAAGTCGTCGAAGACGTTCTGCTTCTTCAGCAGCATCCCGTCCCGGTGCCACGCCTCCCCGTACTCGCCGCCGCCGCGCAGGTTCGCCACCGCGTACACGCCGCCCCGCTCGAGCCAGGGGTACATCGAGGCGGTGAACGCGGGGGTCTGCGACATCTGGAACCCCCCGTAGCCATAGAGCAGCGCGCGGGAGCTCCCGTCCTTCTTCATGTCCTTGCGGCGGACGATGAACATCGAGATCTTCGTGCCGTCCTTGGAGGGGAAGAAGGTCTGCTCGACGCTGAAGGGCGACGGATCGACGGGCACCTCGACGCGCGCATAGAGCTCGGTCCGACCCGTCTTGATCGAGGTCGCGTGGATCTCGTGAGGCGATGTGTAGGACTCGAACGAGAAATACGCCTCGTCCTCGTCGGGCAGCCCGGAAGGGCCGCCGACGGTGCCGATGCCCGGCAGCGGGACCTCGCGGACCAGCTTGCCGTCGAGCGTGCGCACCTCGACCCGGCTCGAAGCGTCCTTGAGATAGCTCAGCGCGAGGTGCCCACCCACGATGGATACGCTGTCCAGCGTGGCGTCGGGGCGCTCCGGGACGATCTCCTTCCACGCAGCGCGTTCCGGCCTGTCCGGATCGACCTCGAAGACGCGATAATGCGGCGCGCCCTCGTCGGTGTGGACGTAGAACCGGTCCTTGTAGACCTCGACGCTGTAGTGGGCGTCGCGCCCGACCGCGAGCGGCTTGTCCACGGCGGGCCCGCCCGGCCGGCGGAGATCGCGGAAGTAGACGTCCGCCGAGGTCCACCCGTGGGAGACGGTGAGCATCAGGAAGCGGCCATCCTTGGAGAGGGACGCGCCAAGGAACGTCCTTGGATCGCCCGTCCTGCCGCGCACCACGCGATCCTGCTTCGGATCCTGGCCGAGCCGGTGGAAGCGCACCTCCGCGTAACCCGGCCGCTCGGCGACAGGGATGGACGGGTCGGTGGGGAGCCAGACGTAGTAGAAGCCGTCGCCGGAGGGCGTCCATGACGCAACCGCGTACTTGCCCCCTTCGATGACATCCACGTCGGAGCGCTTGCCGGACGCGACATCCATCACATGGAGGGTCGCTTCATCCGAGTTGTTCTGCTGGATCTTGTAGGCGACGTTCTTGCCGTCCCACGACACCTCCCATCCGCCCAGCGAGACGCTGCCATCGTCGGACCAGGTGTTCGGATCGAACAGCACGCGCTCCTCGCCGCTCTTTCCTTCCTTCCAGTAGACGACCGACTTCTCCTTGGTCGCGTGCCGCCGGCTCAGGAAGTACCGGCCCCGGCGGTGGCGCGGCGCGGAGACCGCATCGATGTAGAAGAGCTGCTTCAGCCTTGACGCGATCGCGTCCCGCTCGGGGAGCCGCGCGAGCTCGGCGCGCGTGAACGCGTCCTGGGCCTTCATCCACTCCTTCACCTCGGGCGCGCTGCCGTCCTCGAGCCAGCGGTACGGGTCGGTGATCTCGACCCCATGCACGGCGTCCGTCACCGGGGCGACGCGGGTGGGCGGGTAGGCGGGGCGGCTGGGACCTTCGGACGCGGGAGCGGGCGCGGCGCTGGCCGCGGTGGGGAGCAGAGAGGAGCTTGCGGTCATGGTCGAACCCGATGGGTGTGCCTCGCCACCTCCGCAGGCGCCAGCGAGAAGCGCCGAGAGGAGCAGGCCGGGAGAGTACTTCATGGTGCGACAAGCATACCGTGCCCCAGCCGACAGGGGCACGCGGGTTCGCGGAGCTCGCGTCGGGGCGCGAGCGTCGTGCGAGGCGGATCGCCGGGGAGGACGGTGTTCCCGCGCCGGCCAGCGGGTGGGAGGCCACATGATGGGCTGGAATATCCGATGGATACGCTTCGAGCGCGCTTCTCGCCGTGTCCTGGCCTGCTTGTTCGTGGCGGGGCTCGAGGGTCGGCTGCGGCACGCCATCTCTTGATTCTCGAGAACGCGTTTGCTCCTCTTGGCCCCTCCACTCGAACGATGCCTCCGCGCGGCCCACACGTCTCGGCGCCGAGCCACAGCGCTGCTGCCGGCTCCTTCCTGTCGATTCTCGTCTTTTCCGACGAGCTCGCGCCCGGCGCAGCGAGCCGCCTCCGCGCCGAGGTGCTCGCCGGCGTCCCGCTGGACGGCGTTGACGCCCGAGGCCCGGCCGAGAAGCTCCCCGAGCTCCTGAGGGCCGCCGTCGAGCTGACCCGCGTCGACGATTTCGGGCTTCGCCTTGCGAAGGCGGCGGACCCGCGCCGCTTCGGGGTCGTCACCTATGCTGCTTCCACGAGCCCGACGCTTCGCGCCGCGTACGAGCGGACCGCTCGCTACCTCGTGCTCTGGAACGAAGGAGTTCGCCTCGAGCTCGAGCGCGATCGCGCGGCGCGCCTCACGTCGATCGTGCTCCGGCCCCAGGGGAAAACGGCCATGGCCGCTCCGGAAGGCCGTCGCCAGCTCGCGGAGCTGGGCAGCGCGACGATGCTGTTGCTCGGCCGCTCCTTCACCGGCGCGCCGATCTCCCCGGTGCGCGTCGAGCTCGCGTCCTCGGCCCCGGCCGACGTGCGGCCTCACCAGCGCCTGTTCGCCGCGCCGATCGCCTGGAATGCGCCCGTGCCGCGGCTGATCTTCGATGACGCCGTGCTCGATCAGCCGCTTCCGCAGCACGACGCCGTGCTCCAGGAGCTCGTCTCCCGCTCTGCAGAGGCGCTCCTCGCCGCCCTGGCGACACGGGAGACCTGGTGCGCGAGGACGCGGGAGGTGATCGCCGCCCTCCTGCGCGACGGCTCGCCCGACGTCGCCCGCGTCGCGAAGTCGCTGGGGACGAGCCGGCGCACGCTCCAGCGCAGGCTCACGGGCGAGGGCCAGACCTTCGAGTCGGTGCTCGATCAGGTCCGGTACGAGATGGCGGCGGGCTTCCTCGCCGACGAGCAGCGATCGATCGCCGACGTCGCGTGGCTCGTCGGGTTCCGCGAGCTCAGCGCCTTTTACCGGGCGTTCCGGCGCTGGAGCGGCCGCACGCCGGCCGAGTACCGCGCTTCGCTGGCGCCAGGCGCCACGACACAGCCGCGTCCCGACAAGGCGCCGGCGCGCCGGGTTCCCTAGAGCGCCGAGCCCGCGCGCGGGCTCGATCCCCGGCAGCGCGCGGCCTCTGGCGAGATCGCAGGACACCGTGCGCTTGGCGTCGCGTGCCACCTTTCTGGCACGTCCGGACAATGTGCGCCGTCGAGCGAGGCGCTAGGGTCGAGTCATCGAAGCCGCCACGCTGCGCCCCAGCGGGACGATCCGCGCGCGCGCCGCTTCGACAAGAGCCTTACCACAAGCGGTTCCGGCGAGCGCGCTCGCCGCAACCCTCCAGGGAGCCCCCATGGCAACGCACAGCCTCACCCTTCCCGGCCACGGCCAACTCGATGTCACCGTCGACGCGTACGGCGCCGGACACCCGTTCCTGCTCCTGCACGGCGGCGCCGGTCCCCAGTCCGTGTCCGGCTTCGCCAGGACCCTTGCCGAACGCAATCACGCCCGGGTGATCGTTCCCACCCATCCCGGCTTCGACGGGACCCACCGCCCGCAATGGCTGACCACAATCGCTGGCCTCGCCCAGCTCTACCGCGCCCTGCTCGATCAGCTCGATCTCGTCGATGTCACCGTGATCGGCAGCTCCATCGGCGGCTGGATCGCCGCCGAGCTCGCCCTCCTGCAGAGCCAGCGCATCAGCAGCACCCTCCTCGTCGACGCGGTCGGCATCGAGGTCGCCGGCCAGCCCGTCGCCGACATCTTCTCTCTCACCCTGACCGAGCTGGCCGAGCGCAGCTACCACGACCCCGAATCGTTCCGCATCGACCCGGCCAGCCTCAGCGACGCCCAGCGCGCCGCCATGGCCGCCAACCGGGCCACCCTGCGCACCTACGGCGGCACCATGACCGATCCGACCCTGCGCCCACGGCTGGCCGCCATCTCCCAGCCCACGCTCGTCCTCTGGGGCGACAGCGACGGCATCTGCACCCCCGACTATGGCCGCGCCTACGCCGCCGCCATCCCCGGCGCCCGCTTTGCGTTGCTCCCCAACGCCGGTCACCTCCCCCAGATCGAAGCCCCCGAACCCCTCCGCAAGCTCGTCTGGGACTTCGCCGAACTCCACGCCACCCACCGACCCGCCGCTCGCTGACCGAAGGTCACGCCCGCGTTCATCCAAGGTGCCCGGGAACGGCGCTGTCGGGCGCCGGCCGGGCTCCTGAGATTCCTGCGGTCCGTGGAAGGTGGAAGACGCTTGCCGCATCGCCCCGGCTACACAGCGGCGAGCCCGGTAGCGCCCTGGGGCAAGCGGCCTACCGGCGGGCCCAGCGAGGTCAGCGCGCCGCTCGGCTCGATCCGGTAGCCGTGGACGACGGCCGGGCCCGCCCCTGTGAAGGGCGGCACGCTGAACCCGTCAGGGCTCAGCACGTAGAGGAAATCGTCGCCCATGCTCACGGCGCAATCGAGGGCCAGCCCGCTCGTGAACGCCGCCTGCTCCGTCGCGCTCAGCGGCCCCACCGGCGTCAGGCTGCCGCTCCTGTCGACGCGGAGGGCGGTGACAGAGCGAGAGCCCGCCGACGTGACGAACGCGAACGTCGAGGGGCCGGCGGTCGCGGTCGCCACCCAGCACGCCGCGGTCGTGAAGATGCGCTGCTCCGCGATGAGCCGCATTTCCCCGGTGGGGGCGACGCTGTAGCGCGAGACCGAGCTGTCGCCGGTCAGCGACAGGTTCGAGAGGATGACGTGGCCGCGCCGATCGAACGTGAAGCCGAACGGCGCCTGGCCGGCCTTCACCACGTCCTGCCGGCGGACCGGCCCGGGCATCCCGTGGTCATCGACGGTGACGGTCTCGAGGCTCCCCATCGGCTCGCCGTCCCCGCGGCTCGCGATCACCAGGACATCGCCCGTCCGGTTGAACGCGATGGTGGCGATACCGGAGCCGCTCAGCGAGCGCGAGGCGCCGGCGAGCATCGTCAGCTCTCCCGTGTGGCCGACGCGGTATCCCTGGATGCTCTTGCTGTCCGCGTTCGCGACGTAGAGCACGCCCTCGTGGAGCGCGAGGGAGACCGGGCGCGCGCCGTTCGAGGAGACGAGGCCGACCCGCTGGAGCTCCCCGCCTCGGCGGACGACGAACGAGGAGATCGTGTCGCTCCCTGCATTGACGGCAAAGAGCATGCGCCCGTCCCGGCTGACGACCAGGGCGCTCTGGGACTCGAGGATCGGGAAGCCGAGCGGAGGGTTCGGGGCGTGGCCGTTCCCGCCCGTCGGGTAGGAGGCCCCCGGGGAGAGCGTGCCGTCGCCCGCCCGGTGGAACACCTGGATGGCATTCGGGGTCGCGTTCGTCATCACGTAGACCGCGCGTCGATCGTCCTTGGCGTCGTTATGCATGATTCGATTCCTCGAGTTGAGCGTGGATGGATGCGGTGGAATGGGCCCGTGAGGCTCAGAGCACGCCGATGCCGGCCGGGCTCCCGCCGGGGCCGAAGCGCTCCTCAGGCGCCCTGTCGCCGTCGACGGTCCTGGGGAGCCCGCCGTATTCGCCGATCTTGGTGAGGCCGCCGTCGTCCTCGATCCGCCAGGCGCCCACCTTCCCGGAGCCCGGCAGGACGTCGTAGAGGAACCTGCCATCGGGGCTGATGCCGAGATCGAGCGGCGTCGAGCCCTGCTGGCTCGCGCCAGCGGTGCCCGCGCGCTCGTCGCTGAGGCCGGCCTGCTCGTCGAGCACGGTCAGGCTGCCGTCGTCGCCGATACGGAAGCTCGAGAGGGTGCCCGAGGTGTAATTCGCGGTGAACGCGAACTCCCCGTTGTTCTCGAGCCAGCACGGATCGAGCTGGCTCACCTTCGCGTTCCGCGTGATCGGCGTGAGCGTGCCGTCCGCATTGATCTGAAACGATCCGGCCGCGCCGGCGAGGTCATCGCCGCCCACGAACATGGCCGTGAGCAGGTGCCCGGCCGCGTCGAACGAGAACCCGAACGGACCGTCGTTGTCGAGCTCGGTCTGCGTGAACGTCTGCGCGAGCTGGCCGTCATCGAGCACGTCGAACACGAGCACCCGGCTCGGGCCGGTCGGGGTCACGCCGCCGATCAGGCCCGCGGCGGGCCCGTCCTTGATCGTGACGACGAGCTGCCTCCCATCCGGCGTGAAGGACGCCTGGGCCGGGTTGAACAGCGTGTCCGGCGGGCTGGCCTGGTTCGCGGAGAGCAGCCGGGTCGAGCCGGGGATCGGCGTGAGCTTCCCCTTGTCGCTCAGGCGGAAGCCGGTGACGCTCCCCTCGCCGGCGCCGTTCAGCGCGTAGACGAGATCGCCGTGCTGGGTCACGCTGTTCGGGAAGCCCGGCCCGGCGCCATCGCTGGTGGGCTGGACGTCGGTGACCTCGAGGGTGTCCTTTCCGACGCGGAGCACGGAGAGCGTGTCGCTGCCGGCGTTCGTCACGAGGAGGAATGCCCGGTCCTGACTGAGCACCATCGAATGGGACGAGCCGAGACCATCGCCGGCGAAGCGCGCCGAGGGCCCGGACCCCTGGCCGCCGGTGTCGACGTGATCGGCGAGCTCGAGCGATCCATCGGCAAACCTGCGGTACACGGTGACCTGGTTGGCAGGTTCGCCGGCGTCGTGCGTGTTGTTGTGGTTCGTCCCCACGAACACGAATCCGACGGCGCTCTGGCCGTCCGCGGGGCTCTCGGGTTCACCCCCGCAGGCGCTCAGACAGACCGACGCGAGGGATACGAGCAACAGGGCGCCAATTGATTTTCTCATAGCTGCCTCTCCATTCTCTGATGGTTTGCGCTGTCCGCGCTGCGCCACGCGAGCATCGCGGCCGTCGTGCGGCGTCCACGGGCGAGCCCGTGTCCGGATACGGCTGCATGCTTCGGTGTTCGGCGCACCGCCCCGCTCATGTCGAGCGGTGCCCAGTCCTACGGCGAAGGCGCCGAGCGGTTTCTGGGCGAGCTCAATCTTTCAGATCGAGGCGGCCACGGGGGCGGAATGTGGGAGCGGAAACGAAGGACGTCGATGAAAGCCGCCGGACTACATGTCCTGGACGACCGCGGACTTCTGCTTCAGCGCGCGGGCATCGCGCAGCGGCGAGTTGCCGAACATGCGCGAATACTCGCGGCTGAACTGCGAGGCGCTCGTGTAGCCGACCTGGAACGCCGAGACCTCGGCGCCCGCGCCCTCTTCGACCATCAGGCGGCGCGCCTCGAGCAGGCGCAGGCGCTTCTGATACTGCAGCGGGCTCATCGCGGTGGCCTCCTTGAACCGCTTGAAGAACGCCGCCCGGCTCATCCCTGCGGCGCGCGCGAGCGCGGCGATGTCGACGTCCTCGTCGAGCGACGCCTGCAGGTGATAGACCGCCTCGGCGATGCGGTGCGCCTGGCTGCCCGCGCGCACGAGCTGCCGGATCGCCGGGCCGTCGGGGCCTTTCAGCAGGTGAAAGGTCAGCTCCTTCCTCACGAGCGGCGCGAGCACGGCCGCGTCGTCGGGCGTCGCGAGCAGCGCGCCCAGCCGGACAGCGGCGTCGAGCATACGGTCGCTCGCCTTGCCGACGAAGATCGCGCGCCCCGGGTTCTCGAGGCCTTCCGGCCGCGCGCGGTCGAGCTGCGCCGCGATCTCGCGCAGCAGGGCCGCGTCGAAGTCCATCTTCAGGCCCAGGAGCGGCTGCGCCGGCGACACGCCCATCACCCGGCTCGTCACCGGCAGGTCGATGGGGCTGACGATGTAGTGAGGCTCCCGCTCGCGAAAGATCTGCCGCTCGAGCAGGATCTCCTTCGTGCCCTGCACGACGATACAGAACGACGCGCGCCAGTGCCGCTTCGCGCGTTGCTGCGGGCGCGAGACTTTGATGCAAGAAATCCCGGGCACCGACGAGGCGTGCACGCCGTCGCTGGGGCACCAGCGCGAGATGAGGTTCTTCAGCTCGTCGCTCCCGGGGATCACGGTGGCAGCCTAGCCCCGCGTAGACGATCGGGCAAGAACTGGAGACGGCCGTGTATTTCGCGGTTGCCGCGGCGGTGCCATGGTGCATCGCGAACCAAGGAGAGGTTTCCTATGCGCATCTTCCTCACGGGAGCCAGCGGCTTCATCGGATCTTCCATCGTCCCCGAGCTCGCCCGCGCCGGCCACCGCGTGGTCGGTCTCGCGCGCTCGGACGCGTCCGCCGAGAGGCTCGCCGCCGCCGGCGTCGACGTGCACCGCGGCTCGCTCACGGATCTCGATAGCCTGCGCCGCGGCGCCGCCGCCTGCGACGGGGTGATCCACTGCGCGTTCTCGCACGACGACTTCACCGACTACGCCGGTAACTGCGAGAAGGACCGCGGCGCGATCGAGGCGCTCGGCGGCGCGCTCGCCGGCTCCGGGCGCCCGCTCGTCATCGCCTCCGGCATCGCGCGCTTCGCGCCGGGCCGGGTCGCCAGCGAGGACGAGGCGCCCGACGCGTCGGCCGGCGGCCTGCGGGCCGCCTCCGAGCAGCTCGCCCTCTCGTTCGCAAGCCGCGGCGTGCGCGTGTCCTCGCTGCGGCTGCCGCCATCGGTCCACGATGACGGCGACCACGGGTTCGTCCCGATGCTGATCGAGATCGCGCGCAAGACCGGGCGCTCCGGGTACGTCGGTGGCGGCGAGAACCGGTGGCCCGCGGTGCATCGGCTCGACGCCGCGCGGCTGTTCGTCCTCGCGCTCGAGAAGGCGCCGGCCGGCGCGCGACTCCACGCGATCGGCGACGAGGGCATCCCGACCCGCGACATCGCCGGCGTGATCGGCCGCAAGCTCGGCGTGCCTGTCGAATCGGTCCCCAAGGAGCACTTCGGCTGGCTCGGCGGGTTCTTCGCGCTCGACACCCCCGCGTCGAGCGCGCTCACGCAGGCGCGGTTCGGCTGGAAGCCCGAGAAGGCGGGGCTGCTCGCCGACCTCGAGCACGGCACCTACTTCGCGCGCGCATCCACCTGATGCTTCGTTACATGCTGCGGCGCTTCCCCGAGCTCTCCGCTCGTCGCCGGCACCGCCCACGATTTCTCCATTCCGACCGTGGCTAGCTGGAACAGCTCGTCACTCGCTCCAGGCTTGGCGCGCATCTTGATGATGTAGGCTGCAGGCTGCAGGCTGCAGGCAGGCTGCTGCTCAGCATCGGTGGTCGGGAAGGCTCGTCCTCGCCGCTCGAGCGTGCACACGTCCGGCGATTCCAGATCGACGCCCCCGCACAGATGAAGCCGACAAGGATGGGATAGACGGCGCAGCGTTCGACGAGGCCGATGAGGACGTTGGCCCCCGAGCTGGCGACCGCGAGGAAGGCCACCATCGAGGCGAGCCCGAACACGCCGAGGGCCACCATGGCCCTCCCGGCTTTCGGGGTGACTCCGATCTGTTGGCGCTGGCGCCCAAGAAGGATCACGAGCACGTTGCCTCCGACGATTGACGCGAAGGCGCCCAGGCCGTGATAGTCGACGGCGCCGTCGGGCGGCTCTCCGGAACCGGGGTTGAACGCCAGCAAGACGCCGCCAAGCGCCACGAGGGCTCCCAGGATGAGCGCCGCCCAGCGGCGCCAGCTTCGCAGGCCCTTCAGCGCGGCGACACCGAGGAAGAACATGATCCCGAAGAGGAAGAACCCGGTGTTCATGACCCACGCGAGCGGCGAGTTCATGAATTGCCCAAGCGCCTCGAGGGGGCCACGGACTCCCAGGTTGCTGATGTAGTGATGCGTGTAGCTGTAGGGAGGATCCGTCCATGCCGCGGCGGCGATGAACTCGGCGAGGAAGAAGGTCACTGCCCCGGCGACGAGCACCGCGCCGGCGGGGCGACGTTGCATCATCTGGCTCGCCTCGGGCGCGGGCCTCGCGGGCTCCCTTCGTTCGGAGCTGGAAGTGGGGTTGTTCTCGGTCATGGTCGGGTCCTCTCGGTTGTCGGGCGCGAGGCTCAGCGAAACAGAGGCGGGTCGATGGCCTCCGAACAGCCTGCGCCGTCGCGCTCAAGACCACCAGGACATTGATCGCAACGGTTTCAGACCCTATAGGTCTGAAACCATGGAGCTACGCCACCTGCGGTACTTCATCGCCGTCGCGGAAGCGGAGCACTTCGGAAGGGCGGCCGAGCAGCTTCACGTCTCGCAGTCGCCCTTGAGCCGGCAGATCGCTCAGCTCGAAGAGGAGATCGGCGTCGAGCTCTTCGTGCCCTCGGGACGCGGGGTGAAGCTGTCCGCCGCCGGCCGGAGCTTCCTCGAAGGTGCGCGCGCGACCCTGGCTCGCGCCACGCTCGCTGTCGAGGACGCCCGCGCGACGGCGCAGGGCCGTATCGGGACGGTCGTGGTCGGATTCGACGGCGCCCTGGCCGACACCCTCCTGCTGCCGGAGATCGTGCAGACGTTCCGCGCGCGTCATCCGCGCGTCGAGGTACGCCTTCGGCCGCTGCCGAGCGAGGAGCAGGTCGCCGCGCTGCGCGATGGCAAGATCTCCGTCGGGTACGGGTATCATTCGCCGGAAGACGACCCGCTCTTCCGCTTCCGCGTGCTGTATCGCGAGCGCGTCGGCGTCGTGATGTCGAGGAGCCATCGCCTCGCTGCACGGCGCTCACTGAGGGTCGCGGACCTGAAGCAAGAGCGCTTTCTCTGGCCTCCGCGCAAGGAGGGCCCGCGCCTCCACGACGACATCATCGCCGCCTTCCGAGCGCGTGATCCGACGCTCGATCTCGCCCACGAGGAGGTCAGCAGCGATGTGATCCTCCTGCTCGTGGCGAGCGGCGAAGGTCTCAGCTTGTTTCCCGAGAGCGCCGCGTCGACGCTCCTTGCCGGAGCGGTGTTCAAGCGGGTTCGGGACCTCAACGTCGTCATCCTTGGCCGCGCGGTGTGGCGCGCCATGGACGACGAGGACCCGCTCGTGCGGTCACTCCTCGAGATCACGAATTCGGTTCATGGATCCTCACGGTAGGCGTGCGCCATCGCGCGCACCGGTCGTCCGTGGCTCTACGGAATCGGCAGGGCAACCCTCGACTTACAGCGCCCTGCGCGAGACACCTGCACTCCCGTTCAGATCGTTGCAGGTGCAACACCCTTCTTCGATGAAATGTATGCGTCTCCACCAGGGCCAATGTACTTATGCGCCGAAATGTATCGCATAAGAACGGGATCGAGATGAGCAGATCCGTCGTCAAGAATCGCGCCATTTTGGGATCGTAGATCCTGCCTTCAGGTTCACGAGCCCGAGCTCGTCGTCGCTCTCGTACCCGGTGAGCCCCTGCGTCGTCTCGCTGGAGAACGACGCAGGCGGGCGCTCCCCGGCGCGGCGCGCTGGCCGGGGCCAAGGCCCCCGCTTCCTCGTCCGGATCATCGTACCCGGCACGAGTGCCGCGCAACGCAGCCTCCTCGGTCGTCATCTCGGGTAACGGGTGGGCCCCTCTCGGCTTGCTCCCGGCATTCCCGTGGCGTCCTCATCCAAACGGCGAAACCTCCTCATCTCGCGCGGCCGGGTCCAGGCGACGGCCCTCGTCTTCCTGCTCGGGTTCTTCGTGCTCGGCCTGTTCGCCTACCGCACCTACGCGGCACAGCCACCCCATCCCCGCCCGGGTGGTCGACCCTGCGGGGCGCATTCTGTTCACGGGCGACGACGTGCTCACGGGTCAGGAGCTGTTGTGACGAGGTCGCTCGCCAGGGGCCTGGCCGCGTTCGCCCGAGGCGGTCGTCGCGCCTAGATCGGCTGTTTCAGGCGCGGTGGCGGGCGTTCTCCGAGAAGGGACATGCTTCATAGAGAGGAGGTCACACGATGACCGAGAGTCTGAAGAAACCGAAGGCAGGCAAAGGGCAGCCCGAGATGGACGAGGCCGGGCGCTTCCATTCATTGCTCGTCCCCGTCGATCTGACGGCCATCTCGGACCGCGTGCTCGGCCGCGTCGCACGTCTGCCTCTGGCCGACCGAGCTCGCGTCACGCTGCTTCACGTCGTTCCCGGCAACCTCCCCGCCAGGGCCCAAGAGCGCGCCGAGCGGGATGCCAGAAAATCACTCGTGAGCGAGGCGCGGCATCTCGCGAGCGCGCTACCCGAGCGCGTCGACGTCGAACCGGTGGTGAAGGTCGGCAGCTCGGCCGCGGAGATCGCAGGCTGCGCGACCGCGACGAGGGCCGAGCTCATCGTCATGGGTCGCGGCGGCAGCCGCGCGCTCCGGGACATCTTTCTCGGCTCGACCGCGGAGCGTGTCATCCGCCGCGGGCAGCTCCCGGTCCTGGCGGTTCGGCTGGCTCCTCGCGCGGCGTACAGCCGGCCCGCGGTCGCCCTCGATCTCGAGCAAGGATCCACAGATGTGCTCGCTCTGATGCTCCGGTTGATTCCGCCCCCGCGGCCGCGTGTCATGGTGATCCATGCGTTCGACACTCCCTATCGCGGAGTCATCTATCCCAGCCTCTCGGAGGCGGACGCAGAGGCATGGCGCAACAAGCTCGGGCAAACAGCTACACAGCAGATCGTGAAGCTGCTCGCTGCCTCGCTTGCGCGGGCAAAGGTGCGGCCCGCGGAGGCGCCGCCCTGGAAGATGCATGTTCGATGCGGCTCCCCGCGGCTCGTGATCGAGAAGGCAGTCAAGAAGGCTGACAGCGACATCCTGGTGCTCGGCACCCACGGCTATTCCGGGGTCGCTCACGCCTTCCTCGGAACGGTCGCTGGAGACGTGCTGCGCGAGGTCGCCGGCGACGTGCTGATCGTGCCTGCTCGGCCACGCGCCGAGGAGCCCGAATGAGGCTGCATCCTGCTGTTCACCCCTGAGCCTCACCGCCTAGCCCCAGCAAGCCGCAAGCTCGGACCGTGCCCGCGTCGGCAGGAGCGCGGTGAGCACGCTCCCGAGAAATGGCAAGAGGAGCAGGACGACCACCGGTATGGCGCGCGAGTGTACTTGCCGACCGCGCCGGTTTCAGCCCAAAGGTGGGAAGAGTCGCGGCGTTCGCGACGCCGGTCGGAGATGCGGCTAGAGCATTTCCTCGGCGGCGGCGAGCTGCGCGCGGTCGATGATGCCCACGAGCGGCCCGGCGTCCCGCGCCACGATGTCGGTCAGGTAGAGCTCGCCCTGCGCGTTGTCCGTCGTCGGCCCGGCCAGCGCGCTCAACGAACGCGCAGCGGGTGAGGTACACGCCGGGGTCGATCTCGGCGATCGCGCGGCGAATGACGGGGGCGGGCCGTGTGCCCAGCTACGCGGCGTCGTAGGCGAACGCCATCGGAGCGGATCACCGGGGTAACCGGGGTCCTTTTGTGCGTCGCACGCGGAGAGAGAGGGAGAACCAAGGAGACGCTCGAACAATTCCTTGTGATGTTCCTCCGGGAGAACAAGCGGTCTCGATGGAACAACCGATCGGTAGAATGGTCATCAATCAGAGAGGGGGCACTGCTCGTAGCAGCGCCAGACCTCCGTGTTGCGGTCCGTGCCGCCGGCGAAAGACGCCTTGATCTCGTCGCAGGGCGCGTCGAGCACGCACGACGCGCGACACTCCTCGTGTTCGGAGCAGCCGACGAGGTCGTCCTCGAGCTCGAGGTCGTCGACCCCGCACGCCTCGGCGTGCTCGACGGCATCCGCGCATGTCCCCGTTTTGCAGCCGGCCGCGAGGAGCGCGGTCGCAACGAAAATTGACGCCATGAAATAGCTCTTGCGCATGGTCCTGCTCTGCAGCTCGCAACGTGTGGATGGAGGAGAGCCGGCCGGCCCATACAGCGCGGCGCCCCGGAAGCGGCCCGCCGTTGTCGCTGGCCCCTTCGCCCCAGGAAGAACGTGGGGGAGCCAGTTTGGGCACGGGCCGATGTCGATTTTTGGGTTCGAGTCTTGCTGGAATCCGGCGGAGGTTGAACCCGGGGGATCGGCCCGCTCGGATGGGAAATCGGCGACGCTCCCCCCGGCAGCTTCGAGCCGACAAACGAAGCTGCACCCCGCCCTAGATACGGTCGAGCGCCGTCATTGCGTCGTTGGGCAGCTCGAGATCTGCGGCCGCGAGGTTCTCGCGCAGGTGCTCGACGCTCGACGTCCCGGGGATGAGAAGGATATTCGGCGAGCGCCGCAGGAGCCACGCGAGCGCGACCTGCATCGGCGTCGCGCCGAGCCGACGCGCGACGTCGGACAGCGTCGAGGACTGGAGCGGCGAGAAGCCGCCTAGCGGGAAGAACGGCACGTACGCGATGCCCGCCGCGGCGAGGCTGTCGATCAGCGCGTCGTCCTGCCGGTGCGCGAGGTTGTACAGGTTCTGCACGCACACGATCTCGGCCATCGCGCGCCCCTCTTCCACCTGCTTCGCGGTCACGTTGCTGAGACCGATGTGGCGGACCTTGCCCTCGCGCTGCAGCTTCATGAGCGCGGAGAGCGGCGCCTCGATCGAGCCTTCCGCGGGTCCCTGCGCGTCGAACAGGATGCGCAGGTTCACGACGTCGAGCGCGTCGACGCCGAGATTCCGGAGGTTGTCATGGACCGCGCTCGTGATGTCCTCGGCGGCGAACGCCGGCTCCCAGGATCCCTGTGGACCGCGTTTCGCGCCGACCTTCGTGGCGATCACCAGATCCTTCGGATACGGGTGCAGCGCCTCGCGGATGATCTGATTCGTGACGTGCGGCCCGTACACGTCGCTCGTGTCGATGTGATCGACGCCGCTCTTCACCGCCTCGCGCAGCACGGCGAGCGCCGCATCACGGTCTCTCGGCGGCCCGAACACGCCCGGCCCGGCGAGCTGCATGGCTCCGTACCCGAAGCGCTTCACCGTGCGACTGCCCATCTTGAACGTCCCGACCTTGGCTAGATACGTCATGGCTGTCGACCGTAGGCCACGACGGGGTGTATGATAAGGGCCTGGAATCAGCACGGCCCGTACGGAAAGGCGAACAATGACAGTGGATCTCGACGACGTCCGGGTCTTCGCCGCGGTGGCGCGCGCCGGCGGCTTCCGCGAGGCGAGCCGCACGGGCCGCACGAGCGCGTCGAGCGCGAGCGAGGCGGTGCGCCGGCTGGAGGGCGAGCTCGGCGTCCGGCTTCTTCATCGGACGACCCGCAGCGTCGCGCCGACCGAGGCCGGCGCGCGGCTCCTCGAGCGGCTCGGTCCTGCGCTCGCCGAGATCGCAGCGGCGCTCGACGTCGTGAAGAGCTCGAGCGAAAAGCCGGCCGGCACGCTTCGGTTGAACGTCCCCGTCGTCGCCGCGCGGCTCGTGCTCCCACGGATCTTGCCGCCGTTCCTCGCCGCATATCCCGATATCCGCGTCGAGGTGACGGCGGACGACACGCTCGTCGACATCCTCGCCGCGGGCTGCGACGCAGGCATTCGTTACGAAGAGACGCTCGAGAAAGACATGATCGCGGTCCCGATCGGCCAGCGCGAGCAGCGCCTGGCGCTCGCGGCGTCGGGCGCCTACCTCGAGCGGCACGGGCGCCCGACCCATCCGCGCAAGCTCCTCGATCACGCATGCCTGCGCGGCCGCTTCCCGAACGGCGCGCTGTGCCCGTGGGAATTCGAGCGCGACGGCGAGGTCGTGAAGGTCGACCCGACCGGCCCGCTCGTCGGCAGCCTCGGGAGCGCGACGGACCTCCTCGTGGACGCAGCGATCGCGGGCACCGGTCTCATCTACTGGTTCGAGGACTGGCTGCACCCGCACCTCGAGAGCGGCGCCTTGAAGCCGGTCCTGGAGCGCTGGTGGTCGCGTTTCTCGGGCCCCATTCTTTATTATCCGAGCCGCCGCCACATGCCCGCGGCGCTTCGCGCGTTCGTGGACTTCATCCGCGCGGGCGGCAAGTAGTCATCGTGGGAGCATGGGAGAGAAGCGCTCGACGAACGACGTGGGCAAGACGTTGATTCTACCACGCGACGCGCGCCGCTTCGGCCTGCGCCGCCGTTCCGGGCCGAAGTGGACTCGGGGCTCGATTGTGCCTACGCGGAGGCTCGCGACAATCAGGGGAGCGGGCCGTAGGAGAGCAGGCCGACCTTCGGGGTCTTCATCGACAGCAGCGTGATGAGCCCGAAGTTGGTGAGGAGGGCGTGCTTCTCCGAGCCCAACGTCGCGAGCGCGACGCTCGCGGGCCCGTCGAGCAAGCCGCCCGTGGCGAGCACGGCCGCTTTGCCGTCTGTCCCGACCCGGACGAGCGCGTTGCCCCCGTTGCCCGCGACAAGGATGCTCCCGTCGGCGTCCACGGTGATGCCGTCGGCGCCCTGGAGCGGCAGGCATGTCGCCGGATCCGACGTGGAGAACTCGACCGCGACGTCCGGTGTCCCGTCGGCCTTGATCGGGATCTTGATGAGCGCCGCCTTGTCCGTATTGGCCACGTAGAAGGCGCTGTGCGAAAGCGCGAGGCCGTTGGCGCCGAACGGGATGCCGAGGACCGTCTTGCAGGGGTTCGTCGCGGCGATGTCCCCCTTGAGCAAAGGATCGGTGAGCCAGTTGGTCACCGTCTTGCCATCGGGGCTTATCTTGAAGATCGCGCCCAGGGCCGAGTCCGTGACGAAGAGGTTGCCATCCTTGTCGAAGACGAGCCCATTGGGCAGGTTCATGGCCGCGTCGGCGGCGAACGCCGTGGTCACCGGACCGCCCGCCGCCGGGATTTTGTAGATGCCGGGCGCGTACGACGCCGGGTCGAGCGACGCGGCGGCCACGTAGAGATCGCCGGCCGCAGACTGGGTGATGCCGGTGACGAAGCCCGTGTTCGCGGGCGGCGCCGGCACGGTGGCGAAGGCAGACACCTTGTTGTCGGCGAGCGAGACGGCGACGATCTCGCCGGTCAGGGCATAGCTCATATACGCCGTCTTGCTGTCGGCGGTGACCAAGAGCCCCTCGGGGAGCTGGGACTTCGCTGCATCGAGCTCGGTGAGAAAATTGAGCTCTGGCGTCGAGACGCTGTTGCCGCCGCCACTGTCGCTGCTGCTGCTGCTTGTGGTGTTGTCTCCACCGCACGCGACGAGAGATGCGCCGAGCCCCAGCGCCGTCAGGAGGATCGAGCGGGAGAGTACCATGGTCGATTTCATGAGAGCTCCTTCGATAACATGTATTTACTATCAGGGCGGCTGCCGCCCCTGGGTGGGACGTGAAGGACCGTGAAAGGTCGTGCCCGCGCGAACGAGCTTCTGCCCTTGCGCCGCGAGGTCTCGCCGGTGCCCGCGACAGGCGGTAGCGCCGCGCGCTGCGGACGGCCTGAAGATGAAGCGGCTTTCGTCGTTGCGGTAGAGTCCTCCGCCGGTTAAACTGTTCTGCTCCCAGGACAATGCTGACCACCTCCCTGGACGATCTCCTCTCGATGGCGATCTTTGCGCGCGTGGTGGAGCGCAAGTCCTTCACGGGCGCGGCGAGCGTGCTCGGGCTCTCGAAGTCGGTCGTCAGCGCGCGGCTCGCGGCGCTCGAGGAGCGGCTCGGCGTACGGCTGCTCCACCGCTCGACGCGGCGCCTCGCGCTCACCGAGGAGGGCCTACGGCTCTACGAGAGCTGCGAGCGTATCCTCACGGCCGCCGACGAGGCCGCGTCCGCGATGCATGGCGTGAGCCGGGTCCCCGAGGGGCTCTTGCGCGTGTCGGCGCCCATCTCGTTCGGCATACTGAAGATCGCGCCCTTGCTAGGCGACTTCGCAGCGCGCTTCCCGAAGGTGCGCCTCGAGCTCTCCCTCTCCGACAGCCTCGTGGATGTCGTCGGCGGGGGCTTCGACGTCGTGGTGCGTTTTGCGCGGCAGCTCGATGAGGCGCGTGTCGCGCGCAAGATCGGGTCTTACCGTCGTATGGTCTATGCCTCGCCCGGCTACCTCGCGCGTCACGGCGCGCCGCAGGTGCCCGGCGATCTCGTCCGGCACAACTGCATCCGTCTCTCGGGGCAGTCGAGCGAGTGGGTCTTCGAAACCGGCGCGGAGATGCTCGCCGTGCCGGTCAGGGGCAATCTGGTCGTGGATAATGTGGTCGTGCTCAGGCAAGCGCTCGTGGACGGGCTCGGCCTCGCGATGCTGCCGTACTTCGCCGTAGCAGAGGATCTGGCAGCCGGTCGGCTCCAGCCTGTGCTCTTGAGCCATGTCGGGCAAGAGATCTCGATCTTCGTCGTCTTCCCTCACCACCTCCACCAGCCCACCAAGGTGCGCGCGTTTGTGGAGCTCCTCGTCGAGCGCCTGGGGAACGAGGCAGGAGCGGGCGCCGCGCCGGGGAGAAGGAAATCCAAAGCAGCTCAGGCATGACCCGTTGAGACGGCGGCCTCCGGCGCGATCCACCAGGCCGAACGGAGACCGCCCCGCTCTGGCGGCCAGCCGTCGCTGCAGGTACGAGGCTTGCTCCGAGGCTCATCATGAAAAAGCAGCAGAAGAATCAGCCGACACCAGCGACGAGCCAGCAGGAGCAGGCGGACCCGGCGGGGAAGGGAGAAGCGAGGGAGTCTTCGCCGGAGGCCGAGCTCGCCGGAGGCGCTGCCAAGGGGGCGCTCGCCGGAGGCCTCCTCGGAGGCGCCAGCGGCGCGGCCGTGGGCGGCGCGATCGGCCTGATCGGCGGCGCGCTGGGCGAGGACGAGAAATCCGGCTGGTGACCGGCATCAGCCGCCCGCGTCGGTCGCCGGCGGCGACGCGCATGCCTTTTCGCCCCACCCCGGGCCGTCGATGAGGCGAGCCACCACGATGCAGCTCACGAGCTGCCGGCGAGGTCGCGGAGGTAGAGCACGCTTGTTCCGCCACGTCGGTCGGAGCGAGCCGGCGGCGCGTGCGCCCGTCGAAGCTCGGCCGAGGCCCTCGGGGATCGGTTCCTGCTCAACTTCGCCCTGACGATGCGCGGCTGGGCGGGGCTCTTGCTCGGACGCGCGGGGCAGGCCAAGGAGGACTTTGCTCGCGCCGACGCGCTCGCGGCCGAGCTCGACGTCACGTGGCTCCGCGAGGACGCCGCGTGCGGCCGGAGCCTGGTCGAGCTCCTCCATCGCGAGCTCGAGACCGCGGTGCGCGCGGCGCGCGGCGTGCTCTCGTCCGATACGCGCCTTGCGCTGCCGGTGTTCGAGGCGCTGCCGAACGAGATCCTCGGCGCCGAGGCGTTCTTGTTGGGGCGGTTTCGTGAGGCGGTCTCGTATTTCGAGCGCGCTCGCACCCACTATGCGGCACACCACCTGAACCGCGCCTGGGGCACGTTGGCCAAGCTCTTCCACAGCGAGGCGCTCCTCTGCCTCGCCGATGAGGAGGGGGCCCCGCGACGCGGGAGCTCCTGGAGCATCAGCGCCGCGACGTCCGCCTGGCCAGGCGGCTGAGCCGCCTCCACGTCTTCCGCGGCTGTGGACTCTTGATGACCGGCGTCTACAGCGCTCGCCGCGGCGACGCGAGTGCGGCCCGCGCGCTCTTCGCGCGCGCCCTCGCCGAGCGCGGCACGGCGCGCGAGACCTCGTATATCGAGCTGTGGTTCAAGGTCCGGATCGCCATCGAGCTCCTGCGCCTCGGCGAGCCGAGGGCGTCGGTGGCCGCCACGCTCGACGACGCGGAGGAGGCCTATCGCGCCCTCGGACTAGACGGGGTAGGCACATGGCTGGCTCGCATGCGCCAGGCTCTCCGGGTCTGATGGCTATCGCCGATTTCGAGAGGATTCGAATCAGCTGCCCTCGCACCACCGGTCCCGGCCCTCGCGGCCGAGCTCCAGGCGCTCCGAACGCCCCCTTCCACCGCTCAGCGCGGCGTGCTGCTCGCCGCCGGCACCGCCGTCCGCTGCCCCGCACCCGAGCGCGCGCCGCCCTTGATGCGCGCCTCCGTCACGACCTCGTCCCACTGCGCATCGTAACCGTCGAAGTGGACCCGGTAGGAGCCGGGGGCGACGACGCTGGTGATGATGGCGGGCTTGTACGAGCCCTTCCACTCGACCTCGATGCGGTCGCCGACCTTCCGCGCTCCGCCCTCGCCCGAGGCGCGCTGCTCCTCTTCGCGCAGGCGCCGGGCGCTCCCCTCGTGCAGGCATTGCTCGCGGTGGCAGGCGAGGCCCGAGGCGCAGTCGTCGTCGGCGCGGCACGGAGACCCGAGCGGCGCCTTCTTTCCGCAGGCGGCGAGCGCCCCAGGCACGGCGGCCACGATCACGAGCGCTCTCAGGAAGGTAATGGCTCGAACGCGCACGACACGGCATCCCAGCAGAGCGGCCGCGGCCCGACAACAGGGATCGCAGCGCCCGCGAGCGGTGACCGGCACCCCGCCGCCGCCGGCACGCCCCCGCCCCTGCCGCCAGGTGTACGCCCTCCCCGGGCCGCCGTCTGCTATGGTCGCCCCCGCTGTGCGTCTGCTCGCCGCCCTCGCGCCCGTGGCCCTGCTCGTCGCGGCGCCGCCGCTCCTGGGTTGCGGCGGCGGCCACGCGAAGGACGCGGGCGTGTGCGCAGGCGCGGGCGTCTGCGGCGCCGGCTACTGCGTCGCCGGGCGCTGCCGGCCGGCGAGCGCCCTCCCCGCGCCCCTCGACGCGCGCCGCGTGCTGCTCCCGCCCGAGGACCTCGCCGTCCTCGTCGAGGACGACGCCGCGGCCACGCCGGGCGTCCCCGACGCCGTCGCGCTCGGGCGCGCCGGGGCCGGCGATGTCGTCCTGCTGCTCCGGTTCGCGCCGACCTTCGGCGTCGGCGCCGACATCGCGAGCGCCTTCGTCGTGCTGGAGCCGGCCCCGATGGCGCCCCCCGCCGAGCGCGCCCTCACGCTCGAGGTCGCGCGCATCCTCGAGCCGTGGCGCTCCGAGACGGCGACGTGGGGCCGGCAGCCGCGCCTGTCGATCCCGGAAGCCGCCGCCATCGCGCGGCCCCGACCGGCGACGCCGCTGCGGATCGACGTCACCTCGCTCGTGCGCGACTGGGCCAGGCGGCGCAAGGACGACCACGGCATCGCCATCCTCGCGCCGGGGAGCGACGCCGTCGGGGCCGCCTACTCGATGGGCATCTCCCAGGGCGTCGGCCCCCGCCTCGAGGTGTACGTACGGTGAGCAACGGCCAGGACGACGAGGACGACGACCTCGGCGCGCGGAACTCGCTCCCGCTTCCCCTGATCCGCCACGACCTCGGCGAGAGGAGGCCGGCCGTGCCGAGCGCGCCCTCTCTGCCCAGCGCTCCGACCACGCCCGACGCCCCGAGCGGGGGAGCTCTTCCCGCGCCCACCACGCCGCCCGCAGGCCCTCTTCCCTCGCCCACCGCGCCGAACGCGGGCGCTCTCCCCGCGCCCAGCGCCTCCGCCATCCCACGCGGCGCCCTCGCGCGCGGCCTGCTCGACGACGACGAGCCCGCCGTCACCCAGCGCTCGACGGCGAGCGGGCGCCCCTCCGTGCTCCCCCGCACCGCGCCGCCCCTCTCGCCCGAGGAGGCCCCGCCGCCCACGCTGCTCCGGGTGAGCGACCTGCGCGTGTCGTTCGCCGCCGACGGCCGCGTCACGCGCGCCCTCGACCGCGTCTCGTTCACGGTACCGCGCGGGCGCACCGTGGCGCTCGTCGGCGAGTCGGGCTGCGGCAAGACCGTGACCGCGCTCAGCATCCTGCGGCTCCTGCCCGCGCCCTACGCGTCCATCGACGGCGGCTCGATCGAGCTCGACGGCCAGGACCTCCTCGCGCTGAGCGAGCGCGAGATGCGCGCCGTGCGCGGCGGGAAGATCGGCATGATCTTCCAGGAGCCGATGACCTCGCTGAACCCCGTGTACACGGTCAGCGCCCAGATCGCCGAGGCCATCCGGCTGCACCGGCCCATGTCCCGCGGCGACGCCCGGCTCTACGCCGTGAACCTCCTGCGCAAGGTCGGCTTCCCGGAGCCCGAGGTCCGCGCGAACAGCTACCCGCACGAGCTGTCCGGCGGGATGCGCCAGCGCGTCATGATCGCCATGGCCCTCGCGCCGGAGCCCTCGCTGCTCATCGCCGACGAGCCCACCACCGCGCTCGACACGACGACGCAGGCGCAGATCCTCGACCTCCTCGAGCGGCTCAAGGCAGAGACGTCGATGAGCCTCCTGCTCATCGCGCACGACCTCGCCGTCGTCGGCGAGCTCGCGGACGAGATCGTCGTCCTCTACGCCGGCGTCGTCGTCGAGCAAGGGCCGGCGCGCGACGTGCTCGCAGCGCCCTCGCACCCGTACACGCGCGCGCTCCTCAGGAGCATCCCGGCGCGCGGGCTCCGCCCGCACCGCGTGCGCGGCGAGCGCTCGCTCCGCCTGCCGACCATCCCGGGCGCGCTGCCCGATCTGCGCGATCCGCCGCGCGGCTGCCGCTTTCAGGACCGCTGCGACGCCGTGTTCGACCGCTGCCGCGTTGAGGCGCCGGACCTGTACGCCGTTCCGCCCGGCGCGGGGCACCACGCGGCGCGCTGCTTCCTCCTCACGGGCCCGGGGCGCGCGGGGAACGAGGGCGCCTCGTGACGCGCGACAGCGGCTCCCCGCCGCCCACCCAGCGCGACGAGCCCGGCGCCGCCGCGGCGCACGGGCAGACCATCGCCGCGGCGCACCCGCACCCTGCATCCGCGGCGCACCCGGAGGGCGCGGAGAGCGCGCCGGGCGAGCGGCCGCTCGTCCAGGCGGAGGGGCTCTCGAAGTTCTACCCGGTGCAGCGCGGCGCCTTCGCGAAGCCGTCGTTCGTGCAGGCCGTCGTCGAGGCGACCTTCCACGTCCACCGCGGCGAGACGCTCGGCCTCGTCGGCGAGTCGGGCTCCGGCAAGAGCACCCTCGGGCGCCTCGTGCTCCGGCTCATCGAGCCAACGGTCGGCCGCGTCCTCTTCGACGGCCACGACCTGAGCGCCCTGTCGAGCCGCGCGCTGAGGGCCATGCGCCGGCGGATGCAGATCATCTTCCAGGACCCCTACGGCTCGCTCAACCCGCGCATGACGCTGCGCGAGATCGTGGGCGAGGGCATCGTCATCCACCACCTCGCGAGGAGCCGCGACGAGGAGACCGCGATGGTCGAGGGCGCGCTCCAGAAGGTCGGCCTGCGGCCGGACATGATGGAGCGCTTCCCCCACGAGCTCTCCGGCGGCCAGCGGCAGCGCGTCGCGATCGCCCGCGCCCTCGCCGTGCGCCCGGACTTCATCGTCTGCGACGAGCCCGTGAGCGCGCTCGACCTCTCGGTGCAGGCCCAGATCGTCAACCTGCTGGAGGAGCTCCAGGACGAGCTGTCGCTCGGCCTGCTGTTCATCTCGCACGACCTCCGGGTCGTCGAGCACGTGAGCCACCGCGTCGCGGTGATGTACCTCGGCCGCATCGTGGAGATCGGCCCCACGCAGGGCGTCGCCGGCCGGCGGCACCACCCGTACACGCGCGCGCTGTTCGATGCGACGCCGTCGATCGAGCGGGGGAGCAAGGCGCGCCGCCTGCTGCCGGGCGCGCCCGGCAGCGCGATCAACCCGCCCGACGGCTGCGTGTTCCACCCGCGCTGCCGGAAGGCCGAAGAGGGCAAGTGCGATGTCGAGATCCCGCCGCTCGAGGAGCTCGTCCCCGGCAGCGGCCACCGCGTGGCGTGCTGGTACCCCGAGATCGAGTGACGGCGGCGCGCCGGCGTGTCGTGGGATGAGCCGGGCCGCCTCCGCGGCCCGCCGCGGTTGTCTCCTCGGGGCTCTTGGCCGCTGCGATCAGCGTCGCCGCGTGCGGCCCTGCGGTTCCTGCCGCGCCGTCGCCGGAGACAGCTCCGCGGGACGCGCCTCCCACCGCCGCTGGATTTGATCCGCGGGCTGCTCGGGTGAGCGGACCCGAGCAGCGGAGAGAGCCCGTCGCGCCTCTCGCCGCAACGGTGGGGCCCGGGGAGGGCGGCCGCGCGACGGAGCCCTCACCCGCGCGCACGGATAGCGACGACGACGGCATTCCGGATCCGGGTGACGCATGCCCGTCCGTCTCTGGAGCGCCGTCGGACGATCCTACGAAAAATGGCTGCCCCGGAATGGTCGTTGTGACCACGCTAGGAATTCCGATCGTCCCCCTCTTGCAGTTTGACTTCGGCAAATACGCGATCCAACCTGCCAACCGTTCAACCATCGAAGAGATCGCGAAGGTGATGAGCGAGCACCCCGAGATCATTCGCGTCGCCGTTCGGGGGCACACCGACGCCAAGGAGCCGCGTCCAGGGAAGCTTGCGACGGCGAGGGCGAACGCGGTGGTCGACGCGCTCGTCAAGCTGAAGGTCGACAGGGCACGCCTTGTGGTTGAAGCCCCCGGCGCCGAAGAGCCTCTCGACACCAACAACACCGATCAAGGCCGAGCGCGTAACCGTCGCGTCGACTTCAAAATCCGCGAGCAAACGAGCTGCCCGAGCCCAAGCGCCACGTCGAGCGTGGCGGACCCCAATTGAAGAGGTCGAAGCGATCAGGCGGTTATTCTATTGGAATCCTCACGGCGCGCGGCGGCGCCACGACGCAAAGGACGACTGGGAGAAGCCATGCACGCGAAGACATGGCTGCCGCGGCTCGCCCCCATGCGCTTCTCGACGCGCGCGGCGACAGCGGCGATGTCGTCGCGCGAGGGCGCAGGGCCCTCGTGGAAAACGACCTCGGGACCGTCCTGTCGAGTGAATACGCCATCGAGCGCGACGACGTGGAAGTGCACGAAGCTCCCAAGCGTGGAGTCGAACCGTTGCACGAAGGTCACCGAGCCGGTCTCGCCGCCGGGCGTGGCGCGCTCGGTCGCCTTCTGCTTCTGCCAGCGCCCGAGCTCCTCGACGAAGATGCGACCCGCCGCGGTCAGTGCATCGGGCCGCAGGGCGAGCAGGCGGCGCACGGCAAACGGCGTCGTTAGCACCCACTGGCGCACGGGCACATCGGGCAGGACACGATCGACAAGATGCGCCGCGGTCCCGCACATCCGCCGGGCCACCTCCGGCGCGCCGCCGGCGGCGCGCCCGGCCGTTTCACTGCTCGACGCCCTCCAGCGTGTGGCAGCTGTTGCACGAGAACCCGGTGCCAGTCGCCGGGTCGTACGTGGCGACCTGCAGCTGGTCGGCCATCTGAGGCAGGACCGTCTCGAACATCCACGTGCCCCACCGCGCATACTCCGGATCCTTCGTGCGCTCGGCAAACGCCTCCTCGCTGGCGGGCAGCGCGGGGAGCTGCGGGCTCGGCATCGCGTACGACCCGTCGGCCGCGCCGCCGCCGTGACAGGTCGCGCAGTTCATCCCCTCGAACTTCGCGTCGAACGCGACGAACGTCTCCGTCATCTGCGGCAGGACGACATCCTCCATGAACGCATAGCGCTGCTCGAAGCTCATGTCCTTCCACGCGACAGGCTCCGCCTCGTCCTCACCTCCGCACGCCGCAACGACCAGGCACATCGCGATCAAGACGCGCTTCATGACCATCTTCCTTCTCCCTTCGTTGCAGCTCGTGCAGCGTCTCACCGGGCGACTCGAACCGCCCTCTCCGGTCGCGGCGGCGGCGCGCAGGGCCGCATGCCCCGAGCACCGCCGCCGTCCCCGGCGACCGCCGGTGCCATGATCGCGACCGGCTGTACCCCATAGACCCCGCTGCCCGCGGAAACTCATCGCCCAAAAGAACGAGGGGGGGTCAAAAATCGAACGTCCACCGGCCCGACCACGCCATTGTTATCCAACACACATTCAGCCCGACCATCGCAGGCGGCGGCTGCTCCTGCAATGGCGCGGGCGCGATCCACCATCGACTGGACGAGCTCCGTCTTGCTCTTCGTGTACGCCATGGAGTCGCGGCGTCGTCGAGCCGCCGCACGGCGGCCATCATGTCGATGACCGGTTTGGCCTGCAGCCCGGGGAACGGCCGAGCTCCCGATGTGCTCGAACGTGGCCCACCGGCGCTGCGCCGAGAGGACCTCGATGCGAGTCCGGAGGGCGCCCGAGGCGCGCTGTCCGAGCGGGGGCGGCGCCGACGATAGGTGGCAGTCTCAGGGCAGCCGGAACAATGGGCGCCCGTAGGGCAGGGACGGCCAGGGGATGGCGGCGAGGACGAGGAGCAGCGCGAAGAGGGCGCCGAACACCATGCGCCGATGCTGCGCCGTGGGGGTCTGGGCGCGCTTCGCCCTGGCCAGCGCGACGTGGGCGACCACGACCGCCACGACCATGAGGAAGATGTGCTCGACGGCGAAGAAGCGCAGCGCGGAGATGGGCATGGCCGCCCGCAGCGCGGCCAGCGACCCGGGCGTGACCGGGCTGAGCACGACGTAGAGCAAGAGGCCGAGGAGCAGCTGGACGTCCAGCGAGCCGACGAACGCAGCGCCGATCTTGCGATCCGCGTCGGTCCACGGCCCCTTCTGGGCCCAGCCCCGGGCAGACCGCACGACCGCCGCCAGCCCGAGCAGCAGGACGACCCAGCGGAGCCACGAGTGCACGACGAGGACGAACGTATAGATCATGGTCTCTGCTTTCCGGCCGCGTTGCCGGCCTCGATCATGTACTGCGCCACATCGGCGAGATCCGACTCACGGACGCCGCGGAAGCTGGGCATCGGGGGGACGTCGGTGCGCTTGCGGCCCGGGCTCACGGCCCAGCGGACGATCGCCTCGGGATTGGCCCCGTGCAGGCTCGCGATCTCGCTGAGCGGAGGGCCGACCAGCTTGGCGCTGGGGGCGTGGCAGGCCGCGCAGTGGGTGGAGAACAAGGCCTTGCCCTTCTCGGCGCGGGGCGACAGCCTGGCCGCCTCGTCGGCGGGAGCAGGCCTGTCGCACGCGGCCGCGAGCAGGGGCAGGGCGGCGAGGATCGACGACCATCTCATGCGAACGGGCCGGAACGTAGCGCGCGGCCGCGGCCGGCGGGTGCGACGTATTGACGCAGGGGGTCAGCGGGGCACCGGGTACTTGGCCAGCTTGCGCTGGAGGCTGCGGCGCTGGATCCCGAGCAGGCGCGCGGCCTGGGAGATGTTGCCCCCGCAGTCGGCGAGCACCCGGTTGATGTGCTCCCACTCGGCGCGGGCCAGCGAGGGGACCTCGTGCTCGATCGACGCGGGCTCCGCGGGCGCGTCGGCGCGGGCGAAGGCGGCGAGGATATCGTCGACGTCCGCGGGCTTGGAGACGTAGTGCGTGGCCCCGCGGCGCACCGCCTCGAGCGCGGTGGCGATGCTGCCGTAGCCCGTCAGCACGACCACGCTCGTGCGCGGGTCGATGGCCTTGAGCTCGCGCACCACGTCGAGCCCGGATCGGCCTGGCAGGCGCAGGTCGACCACCGCGAGTTCCAGCCTGATCGCGCGGGCGACGGCGAGGGCCGCGTCCGCGTCGGGCGCGCCCTGCACCGCGAAGCCGCGCCGGACGAAGGCCCGGACCAGGCGGGCGCGGTAGGTGTCGTCGTCGTCGACGACCAGGAGCGAGCGCGCCTCAGGGGGCATGCATCACCTGGCGCGGCAGCTCCAGCGTGGCCCGCGTGCCCGCGCCTTCCTCCGAGACCACATCGAGGCGGCCCGAGCAGAGCTCGGCGAAGGTGCGGCCGAGAAAAAGCCCGAGGCCCATCCCGCGGCCCGGCGGCTTGGTGGTGAAGAACGGCTCGCCCAGGCGGGGCAGGAACGCGCTCGGGATCCCGCAGCCCCGGTCCTGGACCGTGAAGCGCACCCGCGTGGGCGCCACCTCGGCGGAGATCGTCACCGCGTGCGCCGATCCCTCGCTCGCCTGCAGGCCGTTCTGGACCAGGCTGACGAGCACCTGGACCAGCCCCTGCACCGGGCACCGGAACGGCGCGTCGCGCGCGATGGCGATCTCGATCCGGGCGAGCTCCGCGGCGCCGAGCTGCCCGCGCACGAGGCCGAGGATCGCGGCGGCCGTGGTCAGCTCGGGCAGCTCGCCCAGCAGCCGGCCGGCGCGGGCGCTCATCCGCTGGACAATGCCCCGGCAGCGCTCGACCTCCTCGCGGATCAGGCGGGCGTCCTCGCGCGCCTCATCGGGGGCCTCGGTGATGAGCTCCTCGAGCTCGCTCGAGGCGACCGCGATGGTGCCGAGCGGGGTTCCCAGCTCGTGTGCCGCGCCCGCGGCGAGCGCGCCGAGCGACGCGAGCTTCTCGGCGCGCGCGGCGAGCCGCTGGGCCCGCGCGAGCGCCGCCTGCTGCTCGCGGAGCGCCCTCGCCAGGCGGGAGACGAAGTAGCCGACGATCAGCGCGGTGATCAGGAGCGCGACCGACATGCCGTGCAGGTGGTAAGCGTGCGCCCCGGGGCCGCGGAGCGGCGCGTGGGCGACGTAGAGGCTCGCGTAGCCGGCGGCGGACAGCGCGACGATCCCAGCGGTCCAGCCGAGGCCGAGCACCAGGGCCGCGAGCGTGACCTGGACGAGGTAGAGGACCCCGAACGGGTTCGCGGGGCCGCCCGCGAACGCGAGCAGCCCCGTGAGCGTCAGCGTGTCGAGCGCGAGCACGCCCCCGATGATCCAGGACTGGATCGTCGGCTCCCGGCGCAGCCAGGCCACGAGCAGCACGTTCGACGAGGCGGTGATGGCGACCAGCGCGGCCAGCGCCGCGACGGGCAGATCAAGGCCGAGCCAGCGGGTGGCGATCAGAACGGCCAGCGCCTGACCGGCCACCGCGTGCCAGCGCAAGCGCACGAGCCACGCCAGCGTGATCGCGGTCGACGACATGCGCGCCGCGACGCCCCGGGCCGGTGGCGGTGCTCCGATGGACACGACGTGCCTTGTAGCGCGCGCGAGCGCGGGTGTCCCGGGCGCCATGTCGCGGGCAGGCTGCGCCTCCTTCGCGCGCCGGATGGACGTCGCCTCGACGCGCGCCGCGGCGCTCAGGCCTCGGTGGCGATGCCGAGATGGGTCAGGATCGCCACGATGGCTTCGCGCTCGGAGATGTCGAGCCTGACGTTGCGCCCCGGCTCGACGCCCGCCCGTCGTCGACACGGCCCTCCTCTGCCTTCCTCTCGCTGCACCCGTCCCCCCCAAGTTCCCTGCCACCCCCTCGCCACTACCCTCGAGCACCCGTCGACACCCACTGGCGCCTCCCAACCCTCCGCGGCCGGCCGGGCCATGCTCCCAACATCGTGCTCGAACGCCTTACGCGCTCCTGAGTGCGACTTGCGCGCGGTGAGCTCGTCGCGATGCGTGGAGGCGCGGCGCCGCGATGGCGACGCGCGACGCCGACGCTTCTGCGCCACCTCCTCCGCCTCGGAAGAGTGGAGTCTCTTGCGGACCCGGGTGTTCACCGCCGACGCCCGCGACAGCGGTCTGCGCGGCAGCCTCGCTACAAGCCGGGCCGTGTTGATCGCACGGCGTTCGCAAGGCTATGTTGGGCCTAGCCATGTCCACCCCCGAGCCTCTGTTTGCTGCTCAGTTTCCCATTCGAGGAGACGGTTTCGAGATCGAGCTCGTCGAGCACTGCGTACAAGCTGATGATTTGTACGCCGTCGTGCGTGTGGTTTTGTTCGATGAGCAGGGTGGCGTCCTCGACATCCTGGAGAACAAAGGCCCCGCCTTGTCGCCGACGCAGATGGCGGCTTCCGACCTGGCCGAGCGCCTCGCGGCGTGGCGCGCCGACGTGGAAGGTCGTGCCCTCGAGTGCGTCAAGCCTTGGCTGCCCAGTCAACTGATGCCGCACGACTATCCACCTGAAGCTCGCGTGGCCGCCGAGGATGGCGCGTACCAGGAATGGCGTGCGGCCCATGACCCGCTCGGCGAGGACGAAATCCGGTCACGTGCCGAGGCTTGCCTCGCCTTGGCGTTCGAGCGCTTCCCGGCCGTGAGCGCCCATTTTGCTCGGGTATTCGGTCTTCGCTTGCCGAGGCACCTCGCCGTGGCACGTGCGCTTTTCGATCTGTGCGGGGACCTGCTCGCCAGGCGTTGGCTGTACCCGGACTATCTGCTCGAGCTCTTTCAGCCCGAAGCGCTCGCGCGGCGTGTTCGGCCTGGGTTCGACGAGCGTTTGGCCGGCCGCTACGACTGCGACGCGCCCGAGATGGTCACTGCAATGAACGGCCGCACCGACGGGTTGCACTGGGGTTTGTGGTTCGACGATCCGCAGTTCGTCCCGTCGCTCGTGGTCAGCAACTACGCCAGTGACGGGGGGCCGACCTTCGGCGAAAGGCGATCCCTTCTCGGCGAGATTTCCCATGTGCTCGACGTGGCAGATCACGCATCCAACCCAGAGATCGAAGGCGACGTCGAGCGGCGATACGAACGTAGGCGACTGAGGGAGTACATCGCGGCGCTCGCGGATGCGGACGCACGCGCGTTCGAGGCTGACGCGGCAGAAGGCTCCCCGGACACACGCGGCCCCGATTTACGCGACAGCCCTGGGTTGGTGCTGCCAATGGGTGCTGGCGAGGTTCCGGCCGCATTGACTCTTCGCAGCTGGCCAGCGTCGCCCTTGGATGCCCAAGATGACGAGGCCGTGGCGAAGTCGATCGCTGATGCACGCGCTGAGCTCGCAGCCGGCCGGCCGGCCCACGCTCTGGCCCTGGGCCGCGTGCTGCTCTTCTTCGGGCGCGACGTTCATCGTAACGATGCCGCTGCGCTCCAGGAAGCCGCGTACCGTGCTCTCGGACGCAACGCGTTGGCGGAGATCGCGCACATCCACGTCGCATACAAAGATTGGGGAACCGAAATTTTCGAGAGCGTGTAAACACGATCCATCGTTGGCGAAACGATCTCGTCGTCTGCGTGTCGTCCGCCTCGACGCATCCGTGCCCGCAGCACGTCGTGCGAGTTTGCCTTCACGACGAACGAGAACACGGAGCTCGGCAACGTCCGCGAAAGCTTCGTCCCGCCGACGCCGGTTCAGGATCTGCGAGCGCTGATGCGAACGCGCAAGCAGCTTGTTCGTGAGGCGGCTCGGAATACGCAACGCATCCAGAAGGCGCTCGAAGACGCGAACATCAAGATCACCGGCATCGTGAGCAACGTGCTCGGCAAGAGCGGGCGAGCGATCCTCGGAGGCCAGGACGAGCCGGCCGGATCACGAAAGGCAGAACCGCGCGGGCCACCAACGCGCGCTGGCGCTCGGGGATGCGCGGGCACGAAAAGGCCCAAGAGCGAGGGCGTCGCTCGCATGGGGTCGAGCGGCGGGCAGAGGTTGGCCAACGGCCACGCGCGAGCGGCACGCGGAGGGACGAGGCCGCGAGGCTCACGCCGCGTCGAACGACGGGTCTCTGGCCCTGGCGATGGGCGGCGGCTCGGTGGGGATGCCGAGATGGGTCAGGAGCGCCACGATGGCTTCGCGCTGCGCACGTTGACCGATGTCGGCGACGACCCGCCAGCGCCCACCGCACGGACACGCGAGCACATCCTCCGAATAGACGCGGCGGAGGAGCGAAGCCCAGTCGATGCGTGCGTAGACCGGCGGGACGATGCCGTCGCCGAGGCTCGTGCGCGCGCTCGCCGGAGGGTCCCAGGTAGCCGCGGGAGGTGGCGCCGTGATGTCGTTGGCGCAGGTCGGTGGCGCCGTCGCGCTCGTCTTCGTCTTCGTCTTCATCTCCGGCACCGGGATGCCCGTCGCCGCGGGCCGGTGAGGCACCACGGCGGCTCGCCACGACGAGCCCGACGCGAGCACGCCGGCCAGGCGCAGCGACGGATACCGGGGTGGAGGCACGAGAGCCGCGATGCGCGCCAGAATCGTCCACGAGCTTGCTCCGCCGCAGCCACCGCATCATGCGCTTGTCGACGCGCGCGGCGACAGCGGCGATGTCGTCGCGCGAGGGCGCAGGGCCCTCGTGGAAAATGTTCATCTCGCACGACCTCCGGGTCGTCGAGCACGTGAGCCACCGCGTCGCGGTGATGTACCTCGGCCACATCGTGGAGATCGGCCCCACGCAGGGCGTCGCCGGCCGGCGGCACCACCCGTACACGCGCGCGCTCTTCGAGGCGACGCCGTCGATCGAGCGGGGGAGCAAGGCGCGCCGCCTGCTCCCGGGCGCGCCCGGCAGCGCGATCAACCCGCCCGACGGCTGCGTGTTCCACCCGCGCTGCCGGAAGGCC
Organism: Sorangium sp. So ce693; assembly: GCF_051521375.1. Lineage (NCBI taxonomy): Bacteria > Pseudomonadati > Myxococcota > Polyangiales > Polyangiaceae > Sorangium > Sorangium sp. So ce693. The sequence continues at coordinate 12,379,809 of NZ_CP150347.1, read as the reverse complement.
GAAGAGGGCAAGTGCGATGTCGAGATCCCGCCGCTCGAGGAGCTCGTCCCCGGCAGCGGCCACCGCGTGGCGTGCTGGTACCCCGAGCTCGAGTGACGGCGGCGTGCGACAGCGGCAAGCCGGCGCGTCGTTGGATGAGCCGGTCCAGCCGCTGGTTCGTGCGTTGAGATGGCGCCGGGATGCCCCGGGAAAGCTGGCCTGCCGGGAATGGCGCCTGTGAGCGCAGCCGCTCACCTCTCTGCCACGGCTCAAATTGGCACAATCGAAGATCCGGTGTGTCACGAGCCAGAGGCGCTTCTGCGGGGAGCTGCGCTTGCTGCGCGAGGCATCCCTTTTGCTGGACGCCCCTCGCCGCCGCGCGCGAGGTTCGGTGGCGGAGCGACGAGGTGATGCGATGAAAAGCGACGTGCTTCGCGTGCTGGCAGCAGCCCTGCTGTCTGGTGCGTGCCTGATGGGATGCAAGAACAGCGTGAATGACGGCGTTGGCGCCAGCAGCGGCAACGGCGGCAGCGGCGCCAGCAGCAGCAGCGGCGGCGAGGACGGCACCGGCGGAAGCGGCGGCCACAACAGCGGTGGCGGCGGCAACGACGACAGCGGCGAGGACGGCACCGGCGGCTGCGGCGAGGGCAGCGGCGGCGGCTGCATCGACCCGTCGGACGGGCCGTGCGCGGTGCGTGACGTCGAGGGCACGATCCCCGGCGTGAAGATCTCGATCGAGTCGAGCCGCTGCAACTACCGCCAGGGAGAGCCGGCCGAGTTCATCTACACGGTCACGACCGACTCGAGCGTCCCCCCGATCGACGTCGCGGCCTCCACCGGCTGCGGGCGCTGCGTCGAACCGACGAGCGATCCCCTCTCGCTCGTCTCCTACAAGATCAGCGGCCTCTCGTGGGGTGCGGATCCGCAGCCGCAGCTCTACTGCCTGTGCGACGTGGGCTGCTGCGCTCCCGACGAGGCGGTGACCGTGCAGGTCGACGCGACCACGGCGACGCAGACGATCCGCTGGTCGGGGCGGCAGTGGACCGGGCCGTCCGACACGAGCAATCCGGAGGGCGACCCCTTCGCGCCGGGGAGCTACGAAGTCGAGGTGACGTTCGATGGCAAGGAGCAGGGCGTCGTGACGGCAAAGCTGGGGATCGAGATCTATCCCTGAAGCACGGCTGAGGCGAAGCTGGCCGCGGCCCAGGCTGGCACAGTCGACGCCCCGGGGTGGGCCGAGCCACGGCCTGTCCCGCCGGAGCCCGCACGCGCTTCGTGGAGCATCTCCCTTGCTGCCGATCGCGCGCCGCCGCAGACAGGCGGCGTGGCGCGAAGGAGGGAGAGGTGAGGGAATGGCGAACGACATGATTCGAGCTCTGGCGATAGCCTTGCTGTCCGCTGCGTGCGCGGCCGGATGCGGCGGCAGCAAGGAGGGCGGCGGAAGCGGCGACGACGGCAAGAGCAGCAGCAGCGGCGGCGACCGCGGGCTGCCGCCGGGGGCGGAGCCGTGCGCGGTGCGCGACGTCCAGGGCACGATCCCGGGCGTGACGATATCGATCGAGTCCAGCCGCTGCGTCTACTGGAGGGGCGAGCCAGCGGAGTTCATCTACACGATCACGACCGACGCGAGCGTCCCTCCGATCGAGATCGCGGCCTCCGACGGGTGCGGGCACTGCGTCGTGCCGAGCGCGGATCCGCGCTCGTTCGTCACGTACCAGATCACAGGGCTGTCGACGGCGGGAGATCCACAGCAGTACTGCCTCTGCGACACCGGGTGTTGCGCTCCCGACGACGCGGCGACCGTGCAGGTCGACGCGACGGCGGCGACGCACACGATCTCCTGGTCGGGGCGGCAGTGGAGCGGGCCGTCGGACACGGACAACCCGGAGGACGAGTTCTTCGCGCCGGGGACCTACGATGTCGAGGTGACGTTCGACGGGCAGGAGCAGGGCTCCGTGACGGCGAAGCTGCCGATCGAGATCGTCCGCTGATCGCGCGCGCCGGCGATCCCGCAGGGGATCCGCGGCGCGCCAGGCCGCGCCGCGGCGGCTTCCGCCGGGCCGCCCGGGCTTTCTGCTAAGGTCCGCGCGCATGCACGCCTGGCGCGGACACGCCTTCGGTCCCCCCGAGATCCTCGTCTGGGAAGAGGTGGACGACCCCCCGCTCGCCGAGGGGGAGGTCCGGATCGAGGTGGCCGCCGCGGCGATCAACTTCCCCGACGTGCTCTTCACGGCGGGCGCGCACCAGGTCAAGCCGACTCCGCCGTTCATCCCCGGCTTCGAGGTCGCCGGCGTCGTCGTCGAGAGCCGCGAGCCATCCCTCCCGCCGGGCGCCCGCGTGGCCGCGACGCTCCCCGGCTCGGGGGGGTACGCGACGCGCGCGATCGCCGGGCCGCGCACCACCTACGCGCTCCCGGCCGCGATGCCGTTCGAGGACGCCGCGGCGATGACCATCACCTACCAGACAGGCTATTTCGCGCTCCACCGGCGCGCCGGCGTCCAGCCGGGCGACACGGTCCTCGTGCACGCCGGCGCGGGCGGCGTCGGCAGCGCGGCGATCCAGCTCGCCAAGGCGGCCGGCGCGACGGTCATCGCGACCGCCGGCGGCGAGGAGAAGACGGCGGTCTGCCGCGCGCTCGGGGCGGACGTCGCGATCGACTACCGACGCGAGGACTTCGTCGCCATCGTGAAGGAGCGGACCTCGGGCCGGGGGGCCGATATCGTCTTCGACCCCGTCGGCGGCGACGTCTTCGATCAATCGACGAGATGCGTCGCGTTCGAGGGCCGCATCGTGGTGATCGGCTTCGCCTCCGGCCGCATCCCCGCGGCGCGCGCGAACCACCTGCTCGTGAAGAACTATTCGGTCGTCGGCCTCTACTGGGGCACCTACAGCCGCACCCGGCCCGATCTCACGCGGAGGGCGCAAGACGAGCTCTACGCGCTCTACGGCCAGGGCGCGATCAAGCCGCTCGTCTCCGCCGCGCTGCCGATGGCGGACGCGAAGGCGGCCATGACGGCGGTCGCGTCCCGCGCGACCACGGGCAAGGTGGTGCTCACGACCGCGTGAGGCGGCGGCGCGCTGACGCGCTGAGGCGCTGATCACGGAGACCCGGCCCGCTGTGCAGCGGGCTGGGTCCCTCGGCCTATCTCACGAATGCCGCCGCCGCCGCGGAGAGCGGGGAGAGCGGCAGCGGCGCGGAGGATGGGCTCAGTTGCAGCCGCCGGCGGTGGACGCCTCGGGGAGCGCCGCAAGCGTATCCTGGTCCGCCGTCGTCAGGCCGAAGCCGTACGGGAACAGCGCGCCGTCTTCCCCGCGGTTGACGCGCTGGCAATCGGTCGCAGGCCAGGAGTACGAGAGCTTGCCCTGGAACGGCTGCTTGCCGAACAGCACGTCGGCCACGCCGCCGCCCTCGGAGCCCGGGAGCCACGCGGCCACGAAGGCGTCAGAGCGGTTCAGCTCCTTGTTGACGTAGAGCGGACGGCCCGACAGAAAGACCGTCACGATCGGCAGATCCGGCTTGGCCGTGCGGATCGCCTGGAGGACCTGCAGATCCTCGGGGTGGTAGACCGCGTGCTCCAGCGTCTTCGCGTGCGGGTTGTCGTCCGTCGCGAGCTGGATGTCCCCGTACATCTCGGCATAAGGCGTCTCGCCGATCACCACGATCGCCGCGTCGAAGGTCCCCGAGCTGGCGGCGGAGCCGTTGGCGCTCAGCGTCGCCTGGCCGCCGCCTGCCGACACCAGATCCTGGATCCCCTTGAGGATCGACGTCGCGCCGGGGAAGTCGGCGTTCGTGAGGTCGGTGCCCTGCCACGTCCGCGACCAGCCGCCGGACTGGTTCGGGATGCTGTCCGCGGACTTGCCCGCGACGAGCACCTTGGCCGACGCGGCGAGGGGAAGCACCTTGCCGGCGTTCTTCAGGAGGACGAGCGACTTGCTGACCGCCTCGCGCGCGAGGGCGCGGTGCGCCGCTTGCCCGAGCACCGACTGATCGCCCGCGAACATCCGCTTCGACGGCGCCTGCTTGGTCTTCTTCGGGCCGAGGAGCCCCGCCCGCATCTTGACCCGCAAGATCCTCGTCACGGCGTCGTCGACGCGCGCCATCGAGATCTGGCCCCCCTTCACCTGACTGAGGGTGTTCTCGTAGAACATCTTCCAGTCGTCCGGGACCATGATCATGTCCACACCGGCGTTGATCGAGGCGGCGCACGAAGCGTTCGTGCAGCCCGACACCTGCCCATGACCGTTCCAGTCGCCGATGACGAACCCGTCGAAGTGGAACTTGTCCTTCAGCACCCCGGTGAGCAGATCGCCCTTCCCGTGCATCTTCTGGCCGCGGACGCTGTTGTACGACGCCATGACGGTCTGCGCGCCCGCCGGGATGGCAGACAGGTAGCCCTGAGCGTGGATCGTGCACAGCTCGGTGTCGGAGGCGAGGTTGTTCCCCTGGTCATCGCCCTTGTCCGTGCCGCCGTCACCGATGAAGTGTTTGGCCGTCGCGATGACGTGCATCGCGCCGAGGAGATCAGGGCTGTTCGCGGCGCCCTGGATGCCTTGCACGATCCGGCCCCCGTAGGCGTTCACGATCTCGGGATCCTCGGAGTAGCCCTCGTACGTGCGGCCCCAGCGGTCGTCGCGCACCGTCGCGAGCGTCGGCGCGAAGGTCCAGTCGAGCCCGGTCGCGAGGACTTCCTTGGCCGTCGCGGCGCCGATGCGCTCGAGCAGCTCGGGGTCGTGGGCCGCGCCGAGGCCGATGTTGTGCGGGAAGAGCGTGGCGCCGCGGACATTGTTGTTCCCGTGCACCGCGTCGATGCCCCAGATGATCGGGATGGCCACGCGGCCACCGCTGGTGTCCACCGAGGCGTTGTAGAAGTCGTCGGCGAGCTTCACCCAGTCCGCCGCCGTCGCGTTCTTGTTCTTCCCCGGCCACGAGCCGCCGCCGTTCAGCACGGAGCCGATGTTGTACTGCTTCACCTCGGCCGGCGTGATCTTCTGGATCTCGGCCTGCACCATCTGGCCGACCTTCTCCTCCACCTTCATCTTGCCGAGCAGCTCGGTGATGGCCGCCTCGATCTCCGGATCCTGCGCGATCGCGCTCCGCACCTCGGGCCAGCCATTGTCGCAAGGCAAGAGGCCGCCGCTGTCCCCGGCGCCGCTGCCGCCGCCGCCGGTGCTGTCGCTGCCGCCGGTGCCGCCGCCTCCGGTCCCGGAGCCGCTGGCGGAGGAGCCAGCGCCAGCGCCGGAGCCGCTGCCGGAGCCGCTGCCGGAGCCAGCGCCGGCGCCGGAGCCGCTGCCGGAGCCAGCGCCAGCGCCGGAGCTGGTACCGGAGCCGGTCGCGTTGTCGGACGTGTCGTCACCGCAGGCGGCCGGCGCGAGAACGACAGCCGCCGCCAAGATCCATGTTGCATACCGTGTGAGGCGCATGGGTGCTCCCCTCTCTTGTCTATGAGATGAAGGATGGGCTCTGAGGTGAACCGTGCCGGGCAGCAGAGCCCTGTCGAGCCGTTCGCCCGAGCGAGGCCGAAAGCCGGTCGAGGGCGTGAGCATGGGAAGAAATGATCTCCAAGCGATGGGTGTAAGAAATATAAGACAGAGAGCGAACGTTCTAATCCATGACTCCACCGGCACGCAAGCCCCCCTCATGCCGCGAACGAGGGTTCGGTCACGTGGTCGCCTAGTCGCGTGGTCGCGTGGTCGCGCTCGCGCGATCGTCGCCGCCGCGCCGTGGCGATGAGGCCGAGCCCGCCCTCTCTCGTGCCTCGTGGCGCACCGGATGACACGGTGCGTCCTGGGACGCCACCGGTTAACCATAGTTCGAGTCGGGCCGCAAGTTGCAAACCCGATGGCGCAGCGCGGTAATTTACCCGTGGCATAACGCGACAACCCGTGCACGAGCGAGGACGCGACGGGCTCATCGATGGATGCGGGCTCACCGGGGTCGAGCACATCCTCTCCGATCCGATGATCGAGAGACGGCGCGAGGAAGACAAGGAGGAGAGAGGATGGCGGCGCAAGGACGAGCCATCCTCAACGGAGTTGACATCACCAGCGTTCCACGGGTGGTCGAGGAGTCGGCGCTCAATGCTCCATCATGAAGATGGCGGTGAACAGCTATCATGTGCCGTGGCACCTCGGGGATACGATGCAGCCGCGGCACCACGCCGCGCGCGCTCCGGATCGTCGAGCCCGTCCTCGCGCGGTCGTACACCTGCAATGAGGACTCCAGCCGGGCGCGGCGTGTTCGGCGCGGTCCAACAGGGCCGGCGGACAGAGCCGTGGCCTCACTGCAGCGCGAGCCGACGGGCGAGCCGGGGCGTCGACCGCCGCGATTCAGCGAAAGCATATTCCGTCAAGGGAGCAATGATAAAATCCTGTCTTCTTTGCGGCAGCATTTACCCGCGATACTGCACGCGCCTATTCTCCGCGCATGGTCTCTATCCCGCGTACTTCCATTCGTCTCTTCATGACCACCGGGACGCTGCTCCTCGCGCTCACCGCGTGCGGTGACGACGAGGTCGGCTTTGGCACAGGCGGCGCAGGCGGTGAGGGCGGCGGCGGCACCTCCACCAGCACCGGCGTAGGAACTGGCGGCGGCAGCACCAGCGGCAGCGGCGGCGAGGGCGGCACCGGCGGCGCTCCTGGCACGGGCGGCGAGGGCGGCGCCGGCGGCGCTCCTGGCACGGGTGGCGAAGGCGGCGCCGGCGGCGCTGCCGGCGCGGGTGGCGAGGGCGGCGAGCCTTCCACCGGCGCGGTCGGTGCGGGCGGCGAGCCTTCCACCGCTGCCAGCACCAGCGTCGCGGCTAGCTCCAGCGGCTCGGGCGGCGACTCCTCCACGGCTGCCACCTCCGGCGCCGCGGTTGGCGCGGGCGGCTCGGGCGGCGAGTCCTCCACCGCCGCCACCACCAGCGCCGCGGTTGGCGCGGGCGGCTCGGGCGGCGAGTCCTCCACCGCCGCCACCACCAGCGTCGCAGTTGGCGCGGGCGGCTCGGGCGGCGAGTCCTCCACCGCCGCCACCACCAGCGTCGCAGTTGGCTCCGGCGGCTCGGGCGGCGAGTCCTCCACCGTCGCGGTCGGCGCAGGCGGCGAGTCCTCCACCGCCGTCGCAGTCGGCGCTGGCGGCGCTGGCGGCGAGTCCTCCACCGTCGCGGTCGGCGCTGGCGGCGCGGGCGGCGAGTCCTCCACCGCCGTCGCGGTCGGCGCTGGCGGCGCGGGCGGCGAGTCCTCCACCGCCGTCGCGGTCGGCGCTGGCGGCGCGGGCGGCGAGTCCTCCACGGTCGCGGTCGGCGCTGGCGGCGCTGGCGGCGAGTCCTCCACCGCCGTCGCAGTCGGCGCCGGCGGCGCGGGCGGCGTCGGCGGTACTGGCGGCGCTGGCGGCGCGGGTGGCGATGACGGCGAGCCCGTGCGGTGGGCCGACGTGGCGCCGATCCTGCTGGCGAAGTGCTCGCCCTGCCACACCCGCACGGATCCCCCGCCGGCCAGCGGCTTCTCAATCACCTATGAGTCCGCGAAGCTTCCCTCGAGCTCGACCCAGTGCGCCGTGGCCCCGGGTGAACCCACGAGGACGCAGGGGGAGTGCGCCACCATCCGCATCCACGACCTCGACAACGCCACCCGCATGCCGCGCAACCGCGGATGCACCGGCGACCCGGCGCTCGACGCCGCGAACGCTAACTGCCTGACGGCCGCAGAGCAGCAGACGCTCGTCGACTGGATCGCGGACGGTCAGCTGGAGTGACGAGGCCAGGCGCGGCCCCCGCCGCGCCTCACCTCACCTCGGCTGCTCCAGGAGCGCGCCGTCTCGATACGCCTCGATGAGCCGCTCCAGGATCTCGATCTCCCGCTCGATCTCCTCCCCCTTCTCGGTGTCTCCCACCCGGCGCTCGGCCTCGTAGACCTCCACGTCCGAGATCACGGGGATGATGTCCTCCCCCGCCTCGACGGCCTGCTCGACCGACGTGAAATGGTGGTGCTGCGCGAGCCGCGCCCCGCTCGCCTCGAGCACGAGCGTGTACCCCTTATCGCCGTACGCCTCCGAGAACGCCCCGTCGATCGTCACCGCGCGGCGCGACGCCTTGATCGGCGACTCCCCCCGCTCGACCCTGACCGGCACGTGCCCGTTCACGATGAGCCCGCGCTCCTCGTCCACACCGAACTCGCGGCACACCCGGCCGCAGAACGCGGCGTCGTGGATCAGGTGGAAATACGGGTTCTTCGTCTCCTTGTGCGTCCTCTCGTCGGCGACGAAATACGACTCGAACGTCGTCATCCGGTCCTTGCCGAACATGGGCGAGAGCGGCCCGGTCCAGAGGTACCAGAGCATGTCGACGTCCTCCTGCGCGCCCGCCCGGAAAGCCCGGCGCACCGTCCGCTCCAGCGCGTCGAACAGCGCCCTGCCGCGGCGAACCTCGCCGTCCACCACGAAAGGAAGGAGCTCGCCCTCGCCGTCCACCGGGACACAGCCGTGGAAGATGAGCGCCCGGTCGCGCCTGAGCCACGTCGTCCCCTGCTGCACCATCCAGCGCATCTGGCGGGACAGCGCCGGGCTCCTCAGGAAAGACTCCTTCAGAAGGGCGATGCACGCCGCCTCGTCCGGCGTCAGCGCGTACGGATCGCCGGGGTCGAGCGTCGGGAAGCGCGCGTCGAGCAGCGGAAACACGTCGCCGTCGATCGCGACCGTGCCCGCGCGCGGGTCGATGCGATGGAGCAGGCAGCGGTGCTCGAGCGCGTACTCCGGGCGGCGCCGGCAGAGCTGCCCCTCCAGCTTGAACTGGAGGACGGCCGCGGCCTTCTGCATCCGCGCCAGCAGGAGGGCGTCGCGCAGCCCCTCGCCCCGGACCGCGAAGCGCTCCGCCGGATCGTCGGCGTAGGCCGTGCGCGCGAGCCGATCGAGCGGCGCCACCGGGATGCCAAAGCCCTCTTCCAGCTGCGACAGGCGCCCGTACCGCAGCGAGAGCCGGACCACCGTGGCGATGAGCGCCTCCTGGCCGAGGCTCGCGCCCATCCAGCTCACGTCGTGGTTGCCCCACACGACCCGCACGCGCGGCTGGCGCATCAGGTACTCGATCACCTTGTCCAGCCGGGGACCGCGATCGCCGAGATCGCCGGCGACCACGAGCTCGAAGACCGTCAGGTTCCGGATGGCGCGCGCCGTGGCGCGCAGGATCTCTATCTCACGGCCGTGCTGCACGAACGGCTCGATGAGCGCGTCGAGGTAGCCGCCCTCGCCGAGGGCGGCGCGCGCCGACACGAGCTCGCGGAGCAGGCCCCGCATGTCCTCCGGGAACGCCGACTCCACCTGGCGGAGCGTGTAGCGCAGCGACAGCTGGCGGATGACCTCGACCTCGCGCGCGAGCGTCCAGAGCAGGAAGCCCCGCCGCTCCCCCTCGCTGCGGGACGCGACGCGGGCATAGCTCTCGCGAGGGTAGTAGACGACCGAGAGCAGCGCGCGCTTCTCGGCCGCCGTGAGCCGGTCGCCGAAGACCCGCTCGACGAGCGGCCGCAGGCTCCCCGAGGCGTTGTTGATGATGTGCTTCAGCTTCCTGTGCTCGCCGTGGACGTCGCTGACCACGTGCACCGTCCCCTTCGGGAGCGACAGGATCGCCCGCAGATGGCCGATCTCCGAGAGCGCGGCCTCGGTCGTCGGGTACCGGCCGGCGAGGGCCCGGAGGAGCGGCAGCTCCCGCGTGTCGAGCATGGCGCCACAGCATAGAGCAAGGCCGCGGCTCGACGCACGCACGCGCGACGTGTGTCGCGTGCCGCGCTGAAGCAGCCGGGCAAGCGCGCAAGGCGAGCACATGTGCCTGGCTCTGCCGCGTTTCTCCTTGCGGCCGCGCGGCGTCCTACTAGCAAATGGAATGGGAGCCCATGCAATTTCGGGGCTGCGAGGCCGCCCCTTTGCGCCGGGCGGACTCGACGCCGGCCTCACATTCACCAGCGAACGCCCTCTTCACTACATGACCAAGTCTGTTCTGATCATCGATGACGACGTGGATCTGGCGACGACCCTGGCCGAGACGCTGCGCGACCTCGGTTATGAAGCGACGCCCTTCTTCAGCGGGCGGGAAGCGCTCGAGCGGCTCCTCGACGGCGAAAGGCCCGGAGTGATCCTGCTCGACCTGATGATGCCGAAGATGAACGGCTGGAAGGTGTGCGACGAGCTCTGCGCGGTCCCCGCGCTGGAGGAGATCCCCGTCGTCATCATGACCGCGGCGTCGAACATCAAGCAGCCGATGCCGACGCACGCGCGCAAGGTGCTCAGCAAGCCGTTCGAGCTCGAGGCCCTGCTCAGGACGATCGACACCGCCTGAGCGGCGCTCGATGACGGCCGGACGGTCGAGAGCGACGGCCGCCCCTGGGCTCCGCGACGGCGCGATGCCGCGGTGAAGGAGCGAGCGCGCGCGTGGAGGCGCGCCGCGCGTCGACCGCAAGATTCTCCAAGAGCGCCGGGGGCACCCCTCGCTAGCGTCTCCGGCGTGGAGGCGCCCTCTCGTGGGTCCTCCTCATGAGGAGGCAACATGTACGATCACATCGGACTGAAGGTGAAGGACATCGAGGCGAGCGTTCGCTTCTACGCCGCTGCGCTGGCGCCGCTCGGTCACGTGCTGTGCGCCCGCGACGAGGCTTATGCGAGCTTCGGTCCCGAGGGGGCCCCGGCCCTTTATCTGCAGGTGGACCACGGCCCCCGGGGCCCCGGCGCGCACATCGCCCTGCGCGCCGCGGATCATGCCGCGGTCGATCGGTTCTACCGGGAGGGGCTGGCGGCCGGCGGCCGCGACAACGGCAAGCCCGGCGTGCGCGCGGATTACGCCCCGACGTATTATGCGGCTTTCCTGCACGACCCCGACGGCAACAACCTGGAGGCGGTCTGTATGAAATAGGGGCGCGCGGCCATTGCGCCATTGCCGCAGAGGGCTCCGGCCGCCGCACCGAGGCGGCCTGGGCGCCGGGCGCCGGGCTAGCGCTTCTTCTTCGCCTTCGGCGGTGCGCTCGGCTTGATATCGATGCTCGTGGCCCCCTGGCAGGGCACCTGCGCCGTCACACCCGCGCTGAGCCACTCGGGGAACTTCGTCTTCCCGGGCCGGCCGACGCGCACGAAGAAGCGGCCGCAGCGCACGGCCAGCGCCTGGTTCACATCCCCCGCGTACTTGCCCGTCATGTAGACGCCCCCCGGCTGCGGAAACCCCACCGTGAGCAGGCCCTGATCCTTGGGCAGCGACGCGGGATTGCCCCCCTGCTTCGCCTGGCTCGCAGCCTCCTTGGCCGCCGCCTCCTTCGCCGCAGCGGCTTCCTTCGCCGCGGCAACCTCCTTCGCCGCGGCCTCCTTCGCCGCGGCGGCTTCCTTCGCCGCGGCCTCCTTCACCGCGGCGGCTTCCTTCGCCGCGGCCTCCTTCGCAGCGGCGGCTTCCTTCGCAGCGGCCTCCTTCGCAGCGGCGGCCTCCTTCGCCGCAGCCTCCTTCGCCGCGGCGGCCTCCTTTGCTGAAAGCGTCTTCGCCGCCTGCGCCTTCCCTGCCGGAGCCTTCTTCGCGGGGGGCGACTCGCTCGCAGCGGACGCCGCCGCGGCTGTGGGCTCGACGAGCGCGGGCGCCAGCTCCACCGCGGCAGCGGCATCCGGCTCGGGGCGATCCCGTCGCGCCACGTAGATCCAGAGCCCCGCCACCACCGTCGCCGTGATCGCCGACACCGCGATCGTCCCCGCAGGCGACAGCGAACGCGGCGCTTGCCACGCCAGCGCAGGCAGCCGCGGGCGCCGCGACGACGCGCCCGCCGGGGGCGACGACTCCACCGGAGAGCCGCTGCGGCCCCCCGCGCTCGGCCTCGGGTACGGCACGCCCCCGGGCGGCGTCAGCCCCGACGAGCCGTCCACTGGCACCGTCACCCCGGGCGGCGTCAGGCCCGACACGCCCATCGGCACGGTCACGCCGGAGGGGGTCACCGGCGAGCCGGAAGGCGGCTTCGGCGGCGCACCCAGGAACGCGGGCGCGAGATCCGCCGGGAGGGCCGGCGGCGGACCGAAGCGAATCGCCTCCGGGATCACCGAGGTGGTCGGCACGAAGCGGGCTGCCTCCGCGCCCGTGCCGGGCATCGTCGTGCCGTCCTCCTCGAAGAACACCGGATCGACCTCGGTCAACGTCGGCGGCCCGCCCCCCGGCGGCCCCTCGTCGGCCGCCGCCGCGTCGCGCTCCGCCGCGCGCTTCGACGCCTCGAACAGGCGGCCGAACGTCTCGCGATCCGGCAGCGCGGGCCTTCGTCCCTCGACGCCCTTCGCGCCCTCGCCCCGCACCTCGAGCACCGACGACGCATGGCCCGCCGGCACCGGGATCGTGATCGGCTCGGGCGCCGGCGCCCCGAGCGTCGGCTTGCCTTCCTGCCGAGCCGACCCGCTGAGCGCCTCGGACGCCGCCGCCGAGGGAGGCGCGGTCTTCGCCTGCGCGCCGGGGGACCGCAGCCTCGCGGCGCCGCCGTCCCTGGCCGCCTGATCCCTGGCAAAGAGATCCTTCGCGAGCCGCTTCGCCGCGTCCGCCGCGGGCCGCGCGGTCTGGCCTCCCTTGCCCTTGACCGGGATCGTCGGCCGCCTGTCCTCCTCGCGATCCGCGTCCTCGATCTCGATCGTCGCGTGCGCGGATTGCACGCGCGTCACGAGCTCGGCCTTCCCCTTCTCCGGGCGAGCGACCTTCGCGAGCGCCTGCTCGATCTCGTGAACGGTGATCTTCCGATCGTCCGGCGCGGGCGCGAGGGCCGTGTCGAGCAGCGCCACGATCGGGCGCGGGATCTCCGGCCGGATCGTGGCGATCGCCTGCGGGCGCGTGCCGTCCGCGGGCGGCCGCCGCCCCGTGAGCAACGACCAGAGCAGCAGCCCCACGCCATAGATATCGGCCTTCACCGTGACGCGCTCGGCGCGCGCCTGCTCGGGCGCCATGTAGCCCGGCGCGCCCTTCACAACGCCCGCGATCGTATCCGGCGTGCGCCCGAGGATCTTGCCGATGCCGAACCCCGTCAGGCGCACCTGCCCGTCCCACCCGATCACGATGTTCTCCGGGTGCAGGTTGCGATGGATGATCGGCGTGGGGCTGCCGTGCTCATCGACGGACCCGTGCGCGTGCGCGAGCGCCCCGGCGATGCAGTGGACCAGGTAGTAGACCGCCGCGTCGGCGAGCTTCTGCTGCCGCGCCGCGAGGTGCTGGTGCAGCCGATTGAGGTTCACGCCCTCGACGTGCTCGAGCACGAGCACGAGCCGGCCGGCATGCTCGAAGAAGTCGAACATCCGCACGATCGCCGGGTGGTTCATCGTCGCGCAGATCGACGCCTCGCGGGCGAGCTCGTCGGCGAAGCGCGGATCGCCCTCGGCGGTATTCGGGACGAGCTTCAGCACGCAGACGCGGCGAAACCCGAGCGGGCCATCCAGTCGCCCGAGATAGACGCTGGTGGGCCCAGAACCGGACAGGTGCCGGAGAATCTTGTAGGCCCCAATCGTCTCGGGAGCGGGCTCCGTCGGAAACATCCGGGGCCGATCATACCCAAGCGGGGCGAAGCCCCCAAGCCAACGACCAAGACCGATCACTTCGCGGCGCCAGGAGGCGTCCCCGGGCGCCTCGGTACGAGCCCATGCTCCACGCGCCCTGTACGGCGCGTCGCTCTCCCGTTCGCCAGAGAGCGGTACGGCTGATCAGCAGAAGCCCGAACAGCTGTGACGGATCACCGTGGAGAAACCTCCGGCCGCGCTCGCGCGGCCGCGCCTCCGGCTTTCGAGCGGCGCGGGGCCTGGGCTATAAGCCGCCGCGATGAAGCTCCGTGCCTGGCATCGATTGCTCGCCGTCGTCGTCCTCGCGGGCTGCGAGGCCGCCGTCCCGCCTCCTCCGCCCGCGCCGCCCCCGCCCCCGTCGCCGAACGCCGCCTCCGCCTCGGCACCCGTGCCCGCGCCGGCCGCGCCGCCCGCGCCGGCGTCGCGGTTCCCCGCCGGCTGGCCTTTCCCCGAGGGCGCGCCGCCGGTGCGGGGCCCCTCGATGGTCACGAGCGACGCCGCCCTGGCCACGAAGGTGGGCGCGGAGGTCCTCGCCTCGGGCGGCAACGCCGTCGACGCGGCGGTCGCGACGGCGTTCGCGCTGGCGGTGGTGCACCCGACGGCCGGCAACCTCGGCGGCGGCGGGTTCATGGTCGCGCGCGTCGGCGACAAGGAGCACGCGCTCGATTTCCGCGAGACCGCGCCGGGCAAGGCGACCCACGACATGTACCGGGGCAAGGACGGCAAGGCCACGGAGAGCGCGCGCGTCGGCCACCTCGCGGTCGGCGTGCCCGGCAGCGTGGCGGGGCTCTGGGAAGCGTACGACAAGCTAGGCTCCAAGAAGAAGACCTGGGCCGAGCTCGTCGCGCCCGCGATCCGGCTCGCGAAGGAGGGCTTCCCGGTCGACGAGAACTTCGCGACGACCGTCAAGGCCGCGTCGGCCAAGCTCAAGCGCTTCCCGGCGTCGGTCGCGCTGTTCCTGCCGGGCGGCGCGCCCATCGAGATCGGCGCCACGTGGAGATCGCCCGAGCTCGCGGCGACGCTCGAGCGCATCGCCGAGAAGGGGCCCGCGGGCTTTTACGAGGGCAAGACCGCCGAGCTCTTCGTGGCGGAGATGCGGCGGGGCAAGGGCATCATCACGGCCGCGGACCTCAAGGGCTACAAGGCGAAGTGGCGCGAGCCCGTCGTGTTCGAGTACCGCGGGCGCCGCGTCGCCTCCATGCCGCTCCCGTCGTCGGGCGGCCTCGCCCTCGCGATGATCGCGCATCAGCTGGAGGGGCTCGACGTCGCCAAGCTCGGCTGGCACTCGCCGTCGCACGTGCACGTGGTCGCCGAGGCGATGCGGCGGGTGTTCCTCGCGCGCAACGAGGTCCTCGGGGATCCCGATTTCGTGAAGAACCCGGTGGACGACCTGCTCTCGGTCGCGTGGGCCGAGAAGCAGCGCGCCACGATTGCGGCGGACCGCGCGACGCCGACCGACGAGCTCGCCCGCGGCGCGGCGGTCAAGGACTCGGGCGGGCGCGGCCCGCACACGACGCATTTCTCGGTGGTCGACGCGCAGGGCAACGCCGTCGCGCTGACCACGACGCTGAACGGCTGGTACGGCTCGGGGGTGACGGTGTCGGGCGCCGGCTTCGTGCTGAACAACGAGATGGACGACTTCGCCGCCGTGCCCGGCACGCCGAACCAGTTCGGTCTGGTGCAGGGGGAGGCCAACTCCATCGCGCCCGGCAAGCGCATGCTCTCCTCGATGTCCCCGACGATCGTGACGGGCAAGGACGGGCGCGTGGAGCTCGTGCTCGGCGCCGCGGGCGGCCCGACCATCCTCACTGCGGTGTTCCAGATCCTCTCCAACGTGGTCGACTTCGGCTTCGACGTGACCACGGGGGTCAACGCGCCGCGCTTCCACCAGCAGGATTACCCCGACAAGCTGATGGTCGAGCAGGGCGGCTTCCCCGACGAGCTGAGGAGCGCGCTCGGCGCAATGGGCCATACCCTCGACGACCGCGAGCACATCGCCGACGCGCCGTCGATCGGCCGCGAGGGCGCCGCGTTCGCCGGCGCGCGGGAACCGCGGCGGCCCGGCTCCGAAGCGGCTGCCGGAAAGTAGCGTCGACAGCGTCGACAGCGGGCGCCGCTCCCCACATCGGCCCACGCGACGCCCGCGTATCCCACAACGGGCGGGATCCATGGTCTGCTGCGGACCGGCAGGCCGGCGCCGCCGCGTGCCGGGGGGCGCCGCCGGGCGGGAGCCTCAACAACGAGCCACGCCCGTCGGCGGACCCACCCGACCCACGTTGTCGCCCGCCGGGCGACGCATGTTGTCGGGACGACATTGCGACGATCAATCGGTCAGGCGTCTCCTTACCTCTCTCAGGGCCCAATCGCCGCTCATTTCAACGGCTTACCGCCCCGAGACGCGCCGCGCGCATCAGGCACTCCCCTAAGGAAGCCCCTCTCTGTCTGGCGCACGTTGGCCGTTCCCGGCACGCGCGTGTGCCCAATGGACTGTGGCGCCCCTCCTCGTGAAGGCGTCATCGCGTGATGCACATCCGACGGCCCTCTGCGCCACGGAGCGCCGTGAGTCCGGGCGGCGAGGCGACGCTGTGTCGCATTCGCTCCGGGCCCTCGAACCGAGTCGTGCGTCGCTGGCCTGACGCGCGGCGTCTCGGCGCGGCGGCGGATCCACGCAGGAGCGCTCGATCCGCGCGCGGAGCCGCGGCGGTTCGACCTTGACACAACCCGCCCGTTTCGATTGCTTATGGCGATGCGCTTCGCCGAGCACGTTCGCTCCCTCGGCGGATCGCGCGCCCGCCTGTCGCCATCCTTGAATCTAGCGCCCCGAGGAGCTGCCGTGAAACGGGGGACTGCAGCTTGACACGGACCGAGATACCGGCTGAACGCCGCGCTGTGGGTAGATAGCCCTGTCACGCAGGGGGGGGTCGCCGTCATGGTGGAGCTGTTGAATCACGAGTTGCTCGAGACGTTGCACGACGGTGCTCGCAGCAGCGTCTACCTCGGCCGGAAGAAGAGCACCGGCAAGATGTGCGTCATCAAGGTCGCGCGCAAGGGCGTCAATGGCACCCGCAACGTGGCGATCCTGAAGCGCCAGTACGAGATCACGAAGCACCTCGACCTCGACGGGGTCGTCCGGGTCCACGAGCTCGAGGTCCGGCTCGATTACGCCGCGCTCGTCATGGAGTACTTCGCCGGTCGTTCGCTGCGGGCGATCATCGACGGCAATGGGCAGGGCGTCGGCCTCGCGCAGGCGGTGAGGATAGCGCTCCAGCTCGCGGACACGCTCGGGGCGATCCATGAGCGGAACATCGTCCACAAGGACATCAAGCCGAGCAACATCATCGTCGACAGCGACGTGCGCACGTCGAAGCTCACGGACTTCTCGATCGCCTCGCTCCTGCCCGGGGAGCGCGCGGCGGTGGTCGACCCCTGGTCGGTCGGCGAGGGCACGCTGCAGTACATCTCGCCCGAGCAGACGGGCCGGATGAACCGGTCGATCGACTTCCGCTCGGACTATTACTCCCTCGGGGTCACGCTCTACGAGCTCACGACGAGGCGCCTCCCCTTCGAGACGACGGATCCGCTGGAGCTCGTGCACCATCACATCGCGAAGACGCCTATCGCGCCGCACCTGATCCGGCCGGCGATCCCGGAGGCGCTCTCCCGGGTGATCATGAAGCTGCTCTCGAAGACGGCGGAGGAGCGGTATCAGAGCACCTTCGGCCTGAAGGCCGATCTGAAGGCCTGCCTCGACATGCTGGAGCACGGCGCGCCGGCGGCGGACTTCGTCCCTGGGAGGAGGGACAAGCCCACGCGGCTCCAGATCTCGCAGAAGCTGTACGGCCGGCAGAGCGAGGTCGGCGTGTTGATGGCGGCCTTCAGGGACATCAGCGGGTCTGGGCCGGAGGCCGCGGAGGGTGGCCGGTCGGAGCTCGTCCTCGTGGCCGGCTACTCCGGCGTGGGCAAGTCAGCGGTCGTCAACGAGATCCACAAGCCGATCGCGAAGGAGGCGGGTTACTTCGCCGCCGGCAAGTTCGACCAGTTCACGCGCAACGTCCCGTATGCGGCCGTGCTCGCGGCGCTGCGGGAGATCGTCCGGCAGATCCTGACCGAGACCAGGAATGAGCTTGCCGACTGGAGGGCCCGGATCCTCGCGGCGGTCTCTCCGAACGGGCGGGTCATCGCCGAGGTGATCCCGGAGATCGAGCTCATCATCGGCGAGCAGCCGCCCGTCCCGGCGCTGGGCTCGATGGAGACGCGGAACCGCTTCAACCTGACGTTCCGGAACTTCATCGGCGCGATCGCGCTGAAGACGCGGGCGCTCGTCTTGTTCCTCGACGATCTCCAGTGGGCCGACACGGGGTCCCTGAACCTGATCAGCGTGCTCCTGGAGGACCCGGACATCCGTCATCTCTTGCTGATCGGGTCGTACCGGGACAACGAGGTCGACGACGCGCACCCGCTGACGATGATGCTGAGCGCGCTCCGGAAGAGCGAGGCGCGCGTGCGCACGATCACGCTCACGCCGCTCGGGCCCGATCACGTCAACCAGCTCGTGTCGGACACGCTCGACGCGCCTCGGGAGGAGTGTCGCGAGCTCTCGGGTGCCATCTTCGCCAAGGCGCACGGGAACCCGTTCTTCACCATCCAGTACCTCGAGAGCGTCTGCCGCGAAGGCCACCTGCGCTTCAGCTCCGAGACGGGCGCCTGGCGATGGAACATCGCCGACATCCAGCGGATGGAGGTCGCGGACAACGTCGTCGACCTGATGGTCCGCCGGATACAGGGCCTGGGTGAGGCGACGCAACGGGTCTTGAAGCTCGCCGCGTGCATCGGCAATCAATTCGATCTGAGGATGCTCGCCCTCATCCACCAGAAGAACCGGCGCGCCACCGACGAGGACCTGTGGGGCGCGCTGGACGCAGGGCTCGTCGTGCCCGTCGACGGCGAGTACGGGATCGCGCGCTTCCTCGACGACGCGGACGAGGACGCTGTCACGTTCAAGTTCCTCCACGACCGCGTGCAGCAGGCGGCTTACAAGCTGCTCCCGGAGGGCGAGCAGAAGCGGATCCACCTGGAGCTGGGGCGGCTCATGCTCGGAGAGAGCCCTCCCGCGTCCGTCGAGGAGCGGATCTACGACATCGTGATGCACCTCAACATGGGGGCAGAGATGATCGTGGACAGGCGCGAGCGCGAGGAGGCCGCGACGCTCAACCTGAGGGCCGGGCAGAAGGCGAGGCGCTCCACGGCCTACGGCCCCGGGGTGCAGTGCCTCCGCGCCGCCGCGGCGTTCCTGCCTGAGGACTCGTGGGAGACGAACCACGAGCTGTCGCTCACGATCTACACGGATCTCGTCGAGCTGGAATACCTGACGATCAACTTCGACCGCGCGGAGGCGTGCGCGAAGATCGTCGTGGACCATGCAAGGGACGTACTGGAAAAGATCCGGGTCTACGAGACCCGTATTCAATTCCACGTGTCGCAGCATCGACTGGCGGATGCTCTCGATATCGCCCTGGCTGTGCTCGCCATGCTTGAGGTGCCGCTCTGCGAGGCGCCGCCCGTCGACATCGACATACCTCGCCTGGCGGAGCTGCCGGTGCTCGCCGATCGGAGGATGCTCGCCGCGAACCGGATCCTCGTCTCTGCCTTTCCAGCGGCCGTCCTGACAAAGCCCCACGTCGTCCCATTGATCGCATTCACCATGATGGGAATATGCGTACAGCACGGGATCTCACCCTCCGCGGCATACGCCTTCGCGATCTACGGCCATATTCAGTGTAGCGTGATGAACAATATAGATCATGGGTTCGCGCTCGGCCAGCTCGCGATCGATCTCACTCATCGCTTCGGGGCGATCGAGCTCGAACCCAAGATCTACACCCTCCATTACATCGCGATTCATCACTGGAAGCGGCACCTGAAGGAGACCATCGAACCGGCGCGCCACGCGGTCCAGGTAGGGCTAGAGACAGGAGACATCGAATATGCCGGATACAGCTCCTGCCAGCACCCCACATACTCCTTATTTACTGGGGAGGACCTGGGAACGACCGAGCAGCGAATGACACATGCTATCGAGCTCGCGCTGAAGCTCAAGCAGCAGTATCCGCTGTATTATGTAAAAATCTGGAAGCAGCTCGTGCGCAGCCTCCGAGATCCATCTGCGGAGAAGCTGCGGCTGGTCGGCGAGAGCTTCGACGAAACGTCGATGATCCCTTGTCTCGAGCACAACAGGACATCGCTGTTTTGCCTGCACCTCGCGAAGGGCATGATGCTCTACTATTTCGGCGAGCCAAAGCTCGCCTACGAGTGCCTTCGCGCCGGAGAGGAGTACCAGGATGCGGTGGGGTTTGCCACCGTCGTGGAACAGAACCTCTACAGCTCGCTCTCGGTCCTCGCCGCGTTCGATCGACTCTCGAAGGAGGAGCAAGACGCGGCGCTCGCCAAGGTCGACGCGAACCAGCAGAAGCTAGGGATGTGGGCACACCACGCTCCGGAGAACAGCCAGCACAAGCACGACCTGGTGAGCGCGGAGCTGGCCCGCGTGGGGCGCTCGATGATCGAGGCGATGGCCCTCTATGATCGCGCGATCGAGGGAGCTCGACAGCACGGATACATCCAGGAAGAGGCGCTAGGGTGTGAACTTGCGTCGTCGTTCTACCGGGGGATGGGTCGGAGCGAGATCGCTCAGCACTACATGACGATGGCCTACCGGGGCTATGCTCTGTGGGGCGCTGATGCGAAGTGCCAGAGCCTCGTCGCTGCGTTCCCTCATCTGAGGCTCGAGGGGGGGCCAGATCCATCGACGTCGGTGACGGTGACCTCCACCCACGATGACGCGGTCCTGGATCTGCTCAGCGTGGTCAAGGCGTCGCAGGCCGTGGCGAGCGAGATCGTCCTGGAGAGGCTCCTGGAGAACCTCATGACGATCGTGCTGGAGAACGTCGGCGCGCAGTCCGGCATCCTGGCTCTGGCGCATGGCGATGCCCTCCTCGTCGAGGTGGAAGGGACCTTTCAGCCAAAGCAAGTTCACGTGCTCAGGTCCGCGCCCGTCGTCTCGTTCAGCAGAGCACCGCTGTCGATCATCAGCTACGTGCAGCGTACCCAGAAGGCCATCCTGCTGGACAACGCGGCGGAGGAGGCCAGGTTCTCTGCCGACCCTTACATCCGAGAGATGCGTCCGAAGTCGGTCATCTGCGCCCCGATCATACGTCAGAATCGGCTCGTCGGCGTGCTCTATCTCGAGAACAACCTGTCCACCGGCGTGTTCACGCAGAGTCGCCTCGATCTCCTGAAGCTCCTCTCGACGCAGATCGCGATCTCCATCGAGAATGCAAAGCTCTACGAGAGGCTCGAGCAGGCGGTCGCTGCGCGCACGGAGGAGCTCCGGCTGTCCAACGAGCAGCTCCGCGACGTCAACGGCCAGCTGCAGGTGGAGCTGGGCGAGCGGGTCCGGCTGCAGGAAGAGCGCGTCCAGATGCAGGAAGCCATCATTCAGACGCAGCGGGATCGGCTCTTCGAGCTATCAACGCCCTGCATACCGATCACCGATCAGGTCATGGTGATGCCGATCATCGGAACCATCGATGAAAAACGGGCTGCACAGATGATTGAAACCGCGATGCAAGGGGTCGCGTCCAGCTCTGCCAAGGTCGTGATCGTCGACGTCACGGGGGTCAAGAGCGTGGACACAAGCGTCGCGAGCAGGCTGATGAGCTTGGCCCAGGCGGTGGGACTGCTCGGAAGCAAGGCTATTTTGACGGGGCTCCGCCCTGCGGTGGCGCAGAGCTTGGTCGCGCTCGGCGTGGACCTCGGCTCGATAGAGACCCGCTCCAATCTCAAGGCAGGTATCGCCTACGCGATGCGGCGGACGGCGACGAGATTGCACGCGTAGGGCGCCCCCTTTCTCACAGCGCGCCCCGTGACGCCGGCCGATCCCCGCAAGCGCACGCGCCGGTAGCCCCCCCTTGCCTTCATCCAGCGCGCACGATCAAACTTTCTAGTCCGGAGTAGCGACCGGCTTCGAGCGCCCAGCGCTGATTCCCGGCGATCATGGCGTCGGCCGCGTCCAGGTAGAGGCGGATCTCGTCGTCCGCCCAGAGCGCGAGCGCCTTCTCCCTCACGTCCTGGTACTCCGCCACCCGACGATCGTGCATGTGCTTGAGCCGCTCGATCGCCTCTTCCAGCGTGCTGACGCATTCGTTCCGAAGAACGACGATCAGGTTGTGCGTCTCGCCGTTGCTCAGCTCCTTCCCGAGCGAGAAGTAGTCGTTCGTCCAGCAGAGGATGTCATTACATATATCGCGAACGGTCTGAATCAATGGGTGCTGGACGACCTCGAGCGGCAGCGGCCGTTCGAGCAGCAGCTCGAGCAGGTCGCAGTAGGTATAGACCGCTCCGCTGTAGCGCCGCATCATCAAATATTCTTCAAGTTGCGGCACCCTCACCTGCTTTCGGTTGTTCGCCTCCCACAGGTTGGCCTCGTAATAGTACTGAAAGTGCGAGAGCCATCGATTCAGGAAGAAATGCGGATGGCTGCGTCGGATACGCTCACGTACATCGAGCATCCCACGCGTCAGGGGGTCGCTCATGTCCGCTTCGGTGTACCCGAAGAGCTCACCCAGGTATTTCTCATTGAGCCACTCGACGGACTCCGGGTCCGCGCTGAGCTGCCCCTCGTCGTACGCGTCATCCAGAAGGAACAGCGCGGCAGTGAAGTCGGACGCCAGCTGGAGCGTCTGCGTGCTCGCGGACGGAAAGAGCCATGCCGCCAGCTGGGAGAAGTTCGTCGCCTTGAGACGCGAAAGCGACCGACCGTCTGGCACCAGACGCAACCGGCGAACCCACGCCAGGGTCCTTTGCTCCGCGACCTCTCTCCCGGGGTGACACGACGCAGCAAATGGATATTCGAATACACCAGCATCGCGCTTGCTGACGACAACGCTAGTTCGATCGGATGACATGACAAGCTCCGCCACAAGACGATTCCATGGGATAGAGACGTCCTCACGACGACAGCATGGTCCTACCAGATCCCCTGGAGGACCGGCGACTCACGCGTGGCGGTCGTCGAGATGGGGATCACCTCGATGGGCAGCGCCACCGGGGAGCGTGTGTTGAGAGCCGCTTGCCACTCGAGGCGATCGGTACGAAGCACGATGCGGTGGCATCGACGCAGGAGCTCCTCCAGCGCAATGCGGGCCTGCACCCTGGCCAGGAAGACCCCGAGGCAGAAGTGGGCACCATGGCCGAATGCCAGGTTGGCCTGATCGCCACGCTCTGGGTTGAAGCGGTCCGGCTCCTGAAACCTCGCCTCGTCGCGCAGCCCCGAGCTTATGAGCAGCGCGACCACGGCGTGGGCGGGCAGACGCGTACCGCCGAGCTCCGTCTCGGTGAGGGTCAGTCGCATCGTGGCGTGCACAGGAGCCTCGAAACGCAGGACCTCCTCGATGAAATGCGGGATGAGCGCCGGCTCCGCACGAAGGCGATCCATCCACATCGGACGCTGGGCGAGGATCAAGACCATATGGGTCATCAGCGATGTCGACGTTTCGAGCCCTGCCACGAGGAGCAGCGAGAGGAGGGACACGAGGTCCTGGTCCGTGATCCCATCGTCGTCCCTCCGAGACCGGAGCAGCTCACTTACCAGGTCGTTCTCCAACCGCCGCCGGCGGCTCGCCAGTAGGCCCAGCATGTACTGCTCCATCTCATCGATGGTCCTACGTACCGCGGCGATCCGCGCATGATCTTCTGGAGGTATGACACCAACGATGACCAGGTCAGTCGCCCATCGCTTGAAGTGCTCCTCCAGCCCTGGATCAAATCCGATCAACCTGGCGAGGACGCTGACCTGCGCGCGGCTCGCGAACTCGGAGATGAACTCGGCGACACGACGCTGCACCAGGCCGTCCGCGAGCCGCGCGGCCATGGATCGCATGTGGTGCTCCAGCGTGCTCACCATGTTGGCCGTGAACGCACGGCTGCTGAGGCTGCGCAGCTGTCCGTGCCGCGGCGGGTCCGCGAGGATCATGGATCCGGACAAAGGATTTTGACGCCTCAGGTAAGGAGGCTCGGTGGCCATGCGAAGCCCCGCGGACGAGAACACCTGCGTGTTCTTGAACGCCGCCACGATGTCATCATACCGCGTGACCACCCACATCCCGTTGGGGTCCACCTGACACACGGGCGACTCGCGGCGCAGCGCCGCGTAGAAGGGGTACGGGTTCTCTCGGACCTCGGGGGCAAACAAGTTCAGTCGACTCATCGCGCTCTTCCTGTGGCTGTGGCGAAGGCAGGACGCAGCCGCACCGCCATGGCGGCACGCGTCGATCGGCCTAAGTGTGGTGTTGCCTCGGATGACGCGCTGGGCGACGCGATGGCGTCGATTCGGTGCTGCCTTGAGGCAGCTGGTCCCTAGCGCTGATAAGGAGCACGCAACGGGACCCGCAAGCCGCGTTTCCGCGATGCTCCAGCGCGTGGCCACCTGGGCGCATCTCCCGCGAGCAGGGCGCTGAACAGCCGCCACGCGGTCCGAGCCAACGCTCGGCGTCCGCACGACACGGCTGCACTCCTCGGTCGTCGCTGCGCTCGCCAGGATGCGAGCATGCGACTCACGAGCGCCTAGACTGCTTCCAGGGCATCTCCCGGTGCATCATGAGACCAGAGCAAGCGAGAGAGCCGCTAGGCTCTCTTCATGGCTGCAGGGGTCCGATGGTTCGTGGGTGCTCCTCCATCTGATGACAGCATCCTATACCATGCGGACGAATGCGCAACTGTATTCTTATTTGCGGACTTCACACGACGACCTCGTCGTGTTCGAAACTTCACGGACAACGAATCTTCCAACGCTTCAATACGATGGCCGAGCCGCCACAACATGCCGCGTGAATAAAAATACATTTGAGCGTCCGCGACCTGCGCGCCTCCAGCACGCGCCGAGAACATCTACTGCCCCCGGGCGACACCTCGATGGCCATCCGATAGAGATGCGTTGCGATCGATGAGCGCAATGATCTCTGGATGATCTACGTCATCTTTCGTGGGCGACTGTGCAGCAATGCAAGATGCAGTCGACTCGGGTTTCATTCGTGAACGTATAGCGCATGACCCGGAGCCGCCCCCGCTACGCTCCGGATGGAGCGAGCCGTGGAGACGAGAACACTGCAGGCATGCGTCGGCCCGGACGCCCGCCGCGTCGGCCTGGGATGCTGATGGCGAAGTAATGCACCATCGATGTGACGTGCATTGCAGTAATGCACGGCCGCACGAGGGTGCTCCTGCGCGCTATGCAAAATGAACGCCTCGCTCGGGCCGACCACGGTCACGCGTGCCGGCATCGTCGACGAGGATGCGCGTCGCTCGATGTCACGCTCGGCTCGATCTCGTGACCTCGAAAGAGGGCGCTTCTCCCTGGAACCACACCTCCTCCGGAGGCGCGCCGACCCACGCCGGAGGCGCGTTCAGGATCGGGTGTCGCGCTCTGGACACGTCCGGATCGTGCTCAGGGAGAGCCGCAGTCGTGCTCAGGGTGCGCCCTGCCCTGAACCGCTGAACAGCGGCCAGCGACGAGAACCGCCCCCGCCTTGACGATGCGACCGATCGGTCATATGACTGACCGGTCGCATGCCGAAGAGCACGTTCTTTGGGTTGCCCGAGGAGCGGCGGGACCGCCTCGTGCGCGAGGCGATCGCCGAGTTCGCGGATCGCCCCTACGCCGAGGCCTCGCTCTCGCAGATCGCGCGCCGCGCCCGCATCCCCAAGGGGAGCTTCTATCAGTACTTCGAGGACAAGCTCGATCTCTACCGGTGGCTCCTCACGGAGGAGGTGCCGCGGCAGAAGCGCGCGTTCCTCGGCGCCGCGTGCCTGGAGGGGGACTTCTGGGCTCGCCTGGAGGTCCACATCGAGCGCGGCATGGCGTTCCTCGTGGAGCACCCGCGCCTCGCCCGCCTGTCCGCCGCGGCGGCCGACCCGACAGCGACGGTCGAGGTCCGCGGCCTCCACAAGGCCATCTGCGAGGCCGGCGCCGCGGAGCTCCGGGCCCTCCTCGAGGAGGGGATCGCGAGCGGCGCCGTCCGGTCCAACGACACGAGCCTCGAGGTGGCGACCCGGCTGGTCGCCGCCGTCATCGGCCCCGGGCTGACCGAGGCGGTGCTCCAGGAGCTCGGGGCCGAGCTCCACGACGTGCTGGCCTTCGACGCGCTGCGAAAGCAGCTCGGCCCGAAGCGCCGCCGTCGCCTCGCCCAGCAGGCGGTCCAGTTCATCCAGCGCGGCCTCGGCGCGAACACTGCGTGATTCCACCAGGAAAGGGAGCTTCATGATCACCTACGACTTCGCCGGACGGGTCGCCCTCATCACCGGGGGCACCTCGGGCATCGGCCTCGCGACCGCGCGCGCGTTCGCGCGAGGAGGCGCGCGCGTCGCCATCGCCGCGCGCGACGGCGACGCCGGGCAGCGGGCCTGCGCCGCGCTGGAGCGAGAGGGCGCGCCGGCGCTGTTCGTCCAGACCGACGTGCGGGACGACGCCTCGATGAAGCGCGCCGTGGAAGAGACGATGAGCCGCTTCGATCGGCTCGATTTCGCGGCGAACTGCGCGGGCATCGGCGGCGACATGGCCCGGATCGAGCGCGCCGATCAGGCGGTGTGGGACGACGTCATGGCGACCAACGCCCGCGGGATCTGGCTGGCCATGCGGCACGAGATCCCGGCCATGCTGGCGTCGGGCGGGGGCGCCATCGTCAACATGAGCTCCATCTACGGCGTCGCCGGGAAGGCGGCGCACCACGCCTACGTCGCGTCCAAGCACGCGGTCCTCGGGATGACGCGCTCGGTGGCGCTCGAGGTGGCGCCGCTCGGGATCCGCGTGAACGCCCTCTGCGCCGGCGTCACCCGCACGCCCGCCATGCAGCAGGCAGAGGCGCTCGCGCCCGAGCTGGTGCAGGCGCTGGTGGCGCAGCACCCGATGGCGCGGATGGCCACCGAGGACGAGATCGCCGGCGCCGCGCTGTGGCTGTGCTCGGAGGGCGCGGGCTACGTGACCGGCGCGGCGGTCCCGGTCGACGGCGGCTTCCTGGCCGCGTGACCGCGCCGATTGCGCAGGCCTCGGCCGTCTGTTAGAGAGCACGGCTGACGCAAGAGGAGAGTGCTCCGGTGAAGATCAACTCCTGAATCGGTCTCCGTCGCAGGTAGCGAGCGCGACAGGTGGCATCCCTGCCTCCCTGGCCGCGCGAGGCAGCCTGCCCGTCCCGTGACCGGGCCATGTGGCCCTCTGGATTCAGGAGCTCGTATGTCGTCGTTGCGCGCGCAGCGCCTCTCCTTCTCTTATTCCGACGCGTCCGCGATCCTCGCGGACGTCGATCTGTGCCTGACCCCCGGGTGGTACGGGATCGTCGGGCCGAACGGCGCCGGCAAGACCACGCTCCTCCGGCTCTTCGCCGGCGAGCTCGCGCCCGAGGCAGGGAGCTTGCGGCTCGATCCGCGGGGCGCGACCATCGCGGTTTGCCCGCAGGCCGTGGAGCACGCCGACGCGGCCATCCATGCGCTGGCCGACGCCGAGGACGGCGCCGCGCGCAGGTTGCGCGGCGAGCTCCTCCTGGATCCGGCGGAGCTCGGGCGCTGGGCCACGCTGTCGCCCGGCGAGCGCAAGCGGTGGCAGATCGGCGCGGCGCTCGCCGCGGCGCCGGACCTGCTCCTGCTCGACGAGCCGACGAACCACATCGACGCGGACGCGCGGGCGCTGCTCGCCGGCGCGCTCGCCGGGTTCCAGGGGATCGGGGCGTGCGTCTCGCACGATCGCGAGCTCCTCGACGCGCTGACCACCGGCACGATCCGCGTCGAGCGGGCCGCGGCGAGGCTCTATCCCGGCGGGTACAGCGCGGCGAAGGCGCTCTGGGAGGCCGAGGCGCGCGGGCGCGAGGAGGCGCACCAGCGGATGCGCGCCGAGGAGCGGCAGCTCCGCCGCCGCCTCGGCGAGGAGCGGCGGGCGCAGGCAGCGGCCGACGCGGACCGGAGCACGAAGCGGCGCATGAAGGGCCCGCGCGACAGCGACGCCCGGGGCCTGCTCGCGGACTTCCGCGTGTCATCGGCCGAAACGCGGCTGTCGCGCAACGTCGGCGTGACCCGGCGCAAGCTCGAGAAGGCGTCGGCCGAGGCGGGAGAGGTCGAGCTCGAGAAGGCGGTGGGCCGCAGCGTGTTCGTCGACTACGAGCGATCGCCCGCGCCGTGGCTCTTCGTGCTCGACGCGCCCCGGATCCGCGCCGGCGGCGAGAGCGACGGCCGGACCCTGCTGCGGGACGTGCGGCTCGCGGTCGGCCGCGAGGACCGCATCCGGATCGCGGGCCCGAACGGCGCCGGCAAGACCACGCTGGTGAACGCGCTGCTCGCCGGCGCGCGCGTGCCGGCGGACAAGGTGCTCCATGTGCCGCAGGAGCTCGGCGAGGCGGAGCAGCAGGCGCTCCTCGCGAGGGCGCGGCGCCTCCCTCCGGACGAGCGCGGGCGGGTGATGTCGCTGGTGGCCGCGCTCGGCGTGGAGCCGGGGCCGCTGCTCGGGTCGGCGCGGCCGTCGCCCGGCGAGGCGCGCAAGCTGATGATCGCGCTGGGCCTCGGGCAGCACGCGTGGGCGCTCGTGCTGGACGAGCCGACCAACCACCTCGACCTGCCCTCGATCGAGCGGCTGGAGCGCGCCCTCGCCGACTACCCGGGGGCGCTGCTCCTCGTCACGCACGACAGGGCGTTCGGGCGGAGCTGCACGTCGATCCTCTGGACGGTGGCCGGCGGAGAGGTGCGGGTGTCGTCCGACGACGCCGGCGCGTGATCCGCGCCGGCGTCATCGCGATCGTGCTGTCAGCGCAGCGCGGCGCTCACTCGATGGCCGGCTTGCCGCCCATCTCCTTCAGCACGGCGTCCGCGCCCGACACCGCGTCCATCACCCACTCCATGTAGCGGTAATCGACGTGGATGGTCCGGGTGATCGACGGCATGAACAGCCAGTCGGACGCCATCGCCTCGTAGTTGCCGTCGAAGGCGAGGCCCACGAGCTCGCCGCGCGCGTTCAGCGTGGCAGAGCCGGAGTTGCCGTTCGTGATGTCGAGATCGCTCAGGAAGCAGACAGGCACCTCGCCGAGGTCCTTGTCCACGTACGGGCCGAACCGCTTCTCGCGCGCCGCCTCGAGCAGGGTCGCCGGGGTGTTGAACGGCGCCTTGTCGGTGCTCTTCTTCACGACCTCGCTGAGGGTGGTGAACGGGCGATACGCCGGCTTGTTGGCCTCCGGGCGGTAGCCTCGCACGGTGCCGTACGTGATGCGGAGCGTGCCGTTCGCGTCGGGCGCCAGGAGGCCGCCCCGGTACACGCGGAGCGCCTCGACGAAGCGCGGCTTCACGAGGCTCATCGCCCCGGCGTAGGCCTTGTCCCGCGCCTCGATGGCCTTGTCGACAGGCGCGAGCTCGAGCGCCAGGCGGATCATCGGATCCCGGCTCGCCTGGAGCTCCTCGAGCGTCGCCGTCTTGAGGAGCTTGATCCGGGTCGCCGCGTCCTCGAGCCCCGTCTTCTCGTAGAGCGCGTCGATCGCGGCGGCGACGCCGGCCTCCGTCGGCGCCTGCCCGCCCGCGAGGCTCCCGAGCAGCGCGGGCCTGTCCTTCGGATCGAGCTGCAGCGCGCGCTTCGTGGCCAGCTTGAAGGTGCTCCGATCGAGCGCGCGGTCGTACGACTTCTGCAGCGACGCCTGCGCCTGCTCGAGGCGCTCCCAGTTGCGCTGCTGGTACTCGGCCTCGCGCTCGGCGTCGGCCTTCGGCCGCTCCTCCGCCATGCGCACGATGGTGACCGCGGCGTCGAGGAGCCTCGCCGACGAGGCGATCTCCGACACGGCCGCGTCATGGTCGCGCGTCGCCCGCTGCTCGGCGTGCAGCGCGGCGATCCGCTCGATCGCGCCGCCGTAGGCCGCCTTGCGCTCCGGGTCGGCGTCGATCCAGGCCTTGAGGTCGGCCTCCTGCTTGGCCTTCTCCTTGGCCAGGCCGCCCTGGACCAGCCCGTCGAGCAGGCCGCGCGTCTTGAGCAGGTAATTGGCGTAGCCCTGGATGGTCGGCTCCGCCTTGATCCGCAGGGCCGGGTCGTTCTTGCCGAGCTCCTCCAGGAGGGCGATCGACTCCTCGTAGAACGACACCCGCTTCGGGTATAGCCATGAGACCGCGGACTCGACCTCTGCCGCGGTCCGGAGCCGGTTCGTCGTACCCGGGTAGCCGGCGACCATCACGAGGTCGCCCTGGTGGAGCGGCGACGACGCGAGCTTCAGGTGGTGCGCGGGACGGTAAGGCACGTTGTCCTCGGCGTGGGCCGCAGGCCGGTTGTCCTTGCCGACATAGGCCCTGAAGAAGGCGAAATCGCCGGTGTGGCGCGGCCAGCGCCAGTTGTCGATGTCCCCGCCGAAGTTGCCGATCGCCTCCTGCGGGACATAGACGATGCGAACATCCTTGATCTCCAGCTGCTCGATCAAGGAAACCTGGCCACCGCCGAAGTACTCGGCGACGGAGCAGCGGATCTCGGGGCGCCCCTCCTCGCACGCCGTAACGAGCTGCTTCTTGCGCTTCTCGATCTCGTCGTAGCGCTCGAGATCACCCTGGATCGCCTCGATGCCGCGCCGCACCTCGGCGGTGACATCGCGGAACGCGCGGGTCACGAGCACGCGCGCGGTGGGGCCGGCCCATCGCTCCTCGGCGCGGGATTTCGCGAGGTAGCCGTTCGTCAGGAGGTCCTGCTCCGGGGTGGAGTTGTACTGGAGCGCCCGGGTCGAACAGTGGTGGTTCGTGGCGATGAGCCCATCGGGCGAGACGAACGAGGCCGAGCAGCCGCCCAGGCTCACCACCGCGCCGAGCGGGGACGCCGTGGGATCGGCGAGCGACTCGGGATCGATCTCGAGCCCGAGCGCCTTGAGCTGGTCCTTGTGCTGCGCC
Source organism: Sorangium sp. So ce693 (assembly GCF_051521375.1). Taxonomy (NCBI): domain Bacteria; kingdom Pseudomonadati; phylum Myxococcota; order Polyangiales; family Polyangiaceae; genus Sorangium; species Sorangium sp. So ce693. The sequence continues at coordinate 12,349,373 of NZ_CP150347.1, read as the reverse complement.
ATCTGCTCCGGCATCCACATCCCGCCGGGGTTCTCGAAGGGCGCCCCCTGACCGGGCTCGGAGCCCGGTGGCCTGGTATCGCCCGCTTGCGGCCGCTCCGAGCCGCAGCCCGGCGCGAACGCGGAGACCGCGAACAACGCCAGGAGCGTATGACTACGTAGAGAGGAGTGAGACATGCGGTGTTGTTACCATCGTCGGTAGACAGTGCAACCACACACCAACTTTCTAGTGATACGAGACACAGTAGAATGAGCCTCCTGCGGGCCGATGCGTTCCATGCGTGATGATGGACACCGGATCTCATCGATGTTCGTGGAGGCGAGCTTCGCCTGCTTCAGCGGGCTTGTCGGGACTTCATGTTCTGTGCGCCGGGCGGCCGGACTGGCATCCACGGCATTCCGGACAAGGCGCGCGCGGGGTGGTGGGGGAATACCCCCACCCTGACGGAAGGATGGAAGAGATGATGGAACCGCCAAGGCGCCAAAAGACGCCAAGAAAAATACAAAAAATTTTGGCGTCTTATGGCGCCTTGGCGGCTCCAAAGCCCTCCACCTTCGGTGGAAGTCCCCGCCACAGCGCGCAGGGGGACGCCGCGCCAGGGCGGCGCGGGGGTCTATCGAGCAGCGGGGGCGATGTGGCTCAGTCGACCTGGTGAGCCCGGAACGCGGTGACGGCCCCGTGGGTCTCCAGGCAGCGGTGGATCCAGGCGGCGTCGCGCGCGCGCACGGCGATGAGCCGGACGTTGCCGGAGCCGTCGAGCGCCTGGAGGCCCTGGAAGCCGACAAGCGCTGCTTCCTGGAGCGTCATCACCTGCGCGCCTGTCTCGCTCAGGACCTCGTCGCTGAGCAGGCCGGCGCCGTCGGATCCCTCGGCGAGGTGCACCTCGAACACGGTCATCATGCGGCCATGGTCGCCGGGCGGCGCCGCGCCGACAAGGGTCGTCGTGCGAGGCGGGTCGCCCCCTGCACCGCTGGCCAGCGGCCTCGCGCTCGGTCGCGCCCTGTCACGCCTTGCCGCGCTCCTCGCGCTCGGTCGCGCCCTGTCACGCCTTGCCGGCGGCCTCGCGCTTCGTCTCGAGCTCCTCCCAGCGGCTGACCAGGCGCGCCGCCTCCTGCTTGGCGCGCTCGAGCTCCGAGAGCAGCGCCGCCACGTCCGCGCCGCGGCTCGCGTAGAGCGTCGGGTCGGCGAGCTTCGCCTCGAGCTCGGCGACCTTCTGCTCGGCCGCGTCGATCTTCCCGACGATGCCGTCGAGCTCGGAGCGCTCGGCGTACGTGAGCTTCGGCGCGCCGCCTGCCTTCGCGGCGGCCTTCGCCGGCGCCGCCGCCGGCCGGGCCTCCGCCGCCTGGGCCTTCGCGGCCCGCGCCTCGGCCTCCGTCTCGAGCGCGGCGTTCGCGCGCTGCTCGCGGTAGGCGTCGTAGTTGCCCGCGTACCGCACGACCCGGCCGTCGCCCTCGAACGCGAGGATCGAGGTCGCCACCCGGTTCAGGAACCAGCGGTCGTGGGTCACGACGAGCGCCGAGCCGTCGAGCTCGATGAGCATCTCCTCGAGCGCGGCGAGGGTCATCACGTCGAGATCGTTCGTGGGCTCGTCGAGGATGATCACGTTGACGCTCTGGGTGAGCATCTTCGCCAGGGCGACCCGCGCCCGCTCGCCGCCGGAGAGCGAGCCCACCGGCTGCCGCGCCTTGTTCGGATCGAACAGGAACCGCTCCAGGTAGCTGCGCACGTCCATGGATCGGCCGCCCACCTCGACGCGCGTGTGCGAGCCCGCGATGTTCTCGAAGATCGATTTGTCGAGGTCGAGCCCGCTCCTGTGCTGGTCGAAGTAGGCGACGCTCGAGTTCTTTCCGAGCACGACCTCGCCTTCCATGCGGGGCCCCTCGGCGGCGGCGCCGTCGCCTTCGGCGCCGAGCTGGCCGAGGATCGCGCGGAGCATCGTGGTCTTGCCCGTGCCGTTGCGGCCGACGATGCCGACGCGCTCGCCCTTGGTCAGGGTGAAGTCGAGGCCGCGCACGAGCCATTTGCCGTCGAGCGAGAGGCCGAGCTTCTTCAGCTCGAGGATGGTCTTGCCGGTGCGCACCGACTCGACCGAGAGCTGCGCGGTCCGCTCGGCCTTGGGCGGCGGCGCGCTCTTGGTCGTCTCGGCGCGCTGGATGCGGGCCTTCTGCTTGCCGGTGCGCGCCTTCGGCTGCCGCCTGAGCCACTCGAGCTCGGTGCGCAGGAAGTTCTGCCGGTTCGACTCGGTGCGCGCCTCGAGCGCGAGGCGCTCGGCCTTCTGCTCGAGGTACTCCTCGTAGCCGCCGTCGTAGCTGTAGACCTTGCCCTTGTCGATCTCGAGGGTGCGCTCCGCGACGCGGTCGAGCAGGTAGCGGTCGTGGGTGATGAGGAGGAGCGCGCCGGGGTGCTCCTCGACGAGGTAGCGCTCGAGCCACTCGACGGTCTCGACGTCGAGGTGGTTGCTGGGCTCGTCGAGCACGGCGAGGGCGGGCCGCGACACGAGGAGGCGGGCGAGCGCGACGCGCCTGCGGTCGCCGCCGCTGAGCACGCTCATGGGCGCGTCGGGCCGGGTGACGCCGACGTGGCCGATGATGGCGTCGACCTGGTGCATCATGTCCCACCCGCCCAGCCGCTCGACGTCGGCCCCGGCCTCGGCCTGCTCGGCGAGGAGCGCCTCGGCGTCCCCCGAGCCGGCCGCGAGCGCCCGGCTCACCTCGTCGTGGCGGGCCTTGGCGGCGTGCCACGCGGAGAGCCCGGCGAGCACCACGTCGCGCGCGGTGTCGGTCGGCTCGAAGACCGGATCCTGCGAGAGGACGCCGATCTCGGCGCCGCGGCGGCGCGCGATGGTGCCGCTGTCGGCCTGCTCGACCCCGGCGAGGATGCGGGCGAGCGTGCTCTTGCCGGAGCCGTTGACGCCGACCAGGCCCACGCGCTCGCCCGTGCGGATGTTGACCGAGACGCCGTCGAGGATCGTCTGGGGACCGAAGGATTTGTGGAGATCGTGAGCGGTGAGGACGGGCACAGGGCGCGGAGCTTAGCGCAGCCGGGGGTGCATGGGCCGGCTTTGCTGGGCCCGTGACGGATGGTTCCGGCCCCCAGGGGGCGCGGCGCCGCCCCAGCCCTGATGGGGGGAGGGCGGGTGTGTCGTGTTCTGCGACGAGCGGCGGAAAGGCGCTCAAGGCAAGCTCTTCTGTGCTGATCCGATGAATCGTCATTTTCGGGATCGCCCGGGCGCGAGACGAAGGGTTCTCCCCGGTGGCAGAGGGCGCCGACGCGACCCATCTTCGCGATCCACGCTACCAGGCTGGCGCGTTCTGTCGCGCAGCGCTGTCGCGCGGCGGAGACGTGTTGAAGGAGCAGTGCTCGCAAGGAAGAAAGGAGGCGCAGGATGCGAGATCGATTCGACAGGGACACAGGCTATGGACGAAATGAGCCCGGTTGGGATCGGCGCTACAGAGACGACCGGGGCCATTTCACCGAGCGCGGCTATCCTCGCGACGAGCGCCGCAGCGCGGGCCCGAGCTACGATCACGGGGCCGCGCCGCGCGACGGCCGCGATTGGGGCCGCGAGCCCCCTCGTACCGTTGGGCCCACGACGCACCGCGACCCCATGGGCCGCGCTCTCGGCGACGGTCGCTTCGCCAGCAGCGACAATCGTCACGGTGACGAGGAGCGCGGCTGGGCCCACGACGACCGCGGTGGCGATCACGTCGGCGGCCGCGATGACAGCCGCAGCTTCGGCGGCAATCCCCTTCCCGCCGTGGGCAGCGCATACAACTTCAATCTCGGCGGCGCCTATTACCTCGGCATGACCCGCGTCGTGAACCCTGATTACGGTCCCGATGCGGCCTTGGGCGGCGGCGCGTACGGCGGCGAGAGCCACGATCACCGCGAATCCGGCCACTCGGCGCTAGAGGGCGTCGGCCACGCGCTCGGCGAGATCGGAGATCGCGTGCGCAGAGCGCTCGGCCGCGGACCGAAGGGCTACAAACGCTCGGACGCGCGCATCCAGGAGGACATCTGCGAGGTGCTCTCGGGGCGCAACGACATCGACGTGAGCGACGTCACGGTCCAGGTGGAGAACAACGAGGTCATCCTCGAGGGCACAGTGCCCCAGCGCCACCACAAGCGCATCATCGAGCTCGTCGCCGAGGGCACGCGGGGCGTCGAAGACGTGCACAACAGGATCCGGGTCCAGCGAGCGATGGAGTCGACGACCCGCTCGACCGCCACAACGGGCACGATGGGTGAGGCCGCGCTGGCGGGCACGCAGCAGGGGGCGCCACGCCCGACGGCGAGCCACACGGCCCGGATCTGAGCCCGCGCGCTGGCGCCTATCGCACGAGGTGCTGAGGGCCTGCCGATGCGGAGGGCGCCGCGGCGCCCGGCCTGGCGCCTGCCGCGCCCAGCGGCGCCGCCGAGGGCGCCGCGCCGGCGTCGCGCGCGGGCGCCCCCGCGCCGCCCGTCTCACCTTCGGCCGCGACGAACCGGACCCGACCGAACCGCCGCGCCCTGTGGAAGTTCCCCTCCCCCAGGATGGGCGACCACGCCGCCCCGCCGTTGTTCTGCATGGCGTAGAAGTTCATCCGCCACGCGTCCCCCGGCGCCGGCGGCGCGGCCTTCGCCTTCGCGAACGAGCTCCACGGGATCTTCGCCTCGACAACATACCCCCGGTCCTCGTCCGAGTCGTCGTCGAGCGTCCCTCCCAGCGCGACCGCGCTCGCGAGCCCCGCGCTCCACTCCTCATGACCGAAAGGCCCGCTCGGGCCGCCCCTTGGAGCGTTGTAGTCGTCGAACTGCGAGTCGAAGACGAGGTTCTGAGGGTTTATCTGGATTTCGTAATAGTCTTTATTATCTCCGTCTCCGTCCGGATCGATCATCACCTCGACGGTATCCCGCTCCCACAGGTGCGGATCCCGCGCGCCCTCGGGGAACCCGCCGGTGAGCGTCCTGTCGCTGACGTCGAATCCGACGTAGAGGAACCCGTCGTCCCAGAGCAGCCGCGCCTCGCCCTGCGTCGGCAGCGACCGATCCTCGCGGCCCGTGCCCACGTTGACGAACGGGCCTGTCGTCGCCGCGGCCTGCCACGCCGGCTCGTCGAGGCGGCCGTCGATGACGATCGCCGCGCCGGGCGCGAGCTTGCGCACCGAGAGCTCTTTCACGAGAGCAGGCGGTCGTCTCTGACTCTGCCCGGCGCCCGCGCCGCTGCTCGCCGGCGCTGGCGAGCGACCCGTCGCCCCGGACGGCGCCGCCTCCTGCTCGCCCCCGCCGCCCCGGGAGCACGCGGCGGCGAAGGCCACGGCGACAAGCGCGAGCGCCCGCGCGCGAGCGTGCGCGCCGTGCGCACCGTCAGCAACGCGCCGCCGGCCGCAGGGCCCGCGCACGCGGCCGCCGCTACTTCCGCCCCTTCTTGCGGGCGTCGCGCTCGCGCTTGCGCTGCGCCTTCTTCGCGTTGCGCTCGGAGGCGCTGAGCGTCTTCATCTTCGTCATGTTCGGGCCCCCGGCGCCGGCGCCCGGGAAGCCGCCCATGCCCGGCATCCCCAGCCCGGGCATCCCCATGCCCGGGAAGCCCATCCCCGGAAAGCCCATGCCCGGCATCCCCCCCATCCCGGGCAGGCCGCCGCCGGCCATCATCTGCTTCTGCATCTCCCGCATGTTCTTGGCCATGGCCATCTGCTTCATGCCGGGGATCTTGCCCATGAGGCCCATGTTCTGGCCGAGGCCGCTCATCATCTGGCGCATGAACAGGAACTTCTGGACGAGCTCGCTCACGGCCTCGGGCTTCGAGCCCGAGCCCTTCGCGATGCGCTCGACCCGCTTCGGCTCGCGGACCAGCGCGTACGGGTCGCTCTTCTCGAAGCGGGTCATCGACTGGATGATCGCCTCGATGCGGACGAGCTCCCGGTCGTCGAGGTTCACGTCCTGGGGCAGGCCGCCCGGGAACATGCCGCCGAGGGGCAGCTTGTCGACGAGATCCTTCAGCGATCCCATCTTCTGGATCATCCGCACCTGATCGAGGAAGTCCTCGAGCGTGAAGTCGCCCTGGAGCATCCGCGCGGCGTCCTTCTCGGCCTTCTTCTGGTCGACGACCTCCTCGAAGTCCTGCATGAGGCCGACGACGTCGCCCATGCCGAGGATGCGGCTCGCCATGCCGTCGGCGCGGAACGGCTCGAACTTGTCCGTCGTCTCGCCGATGCCGGTGAAGAGCACGGGCGCGCCCGTCACCTCCTTGATGCTGAGCGCCGCGCCGCCGCGGGCGTCGCCGTCGAGCTTCGTCAGCACGACGCCGCCGATCGACAGCCGCTCGTTGAAGCCGCGCGCCGTCTTCACGGCGTCCTGGCCGATCATCGCGTCGACCACGAGGAAGATGTTCTCGGGCTTGGTCGCGTCCTTGATCTGCGCGAGCTCCTGCATGAGCGGCTCGTCGATCGCGAGGCGGCCGGCGGTGTCGTAGATGATGACGTCACGGCCGAGCCGCTTCGCCTCGCCGCGGGCGGCGGCGCAGATGGCGACCGGCGACTCGCCCGGGATGTTGAACACGGGGATCTTGAGCGACTCGCCGAGGACCTTGAGCTGCTCGACGGCCGCGGGGCGCTGCATGTCGGCCGCGACGAGCAGCGGCTTCTTCCCCTGCTTCTCGAGGTAGCGCGAGAGCTTCGCGCAGCTCGTCGTCTTCCCGGAGCCCTGGAGGCCGACCATCATGATGCCCGTGGGCCCGCCCTCGGCCCAGGCGATCTCGTCGCCCTCGTGGGTCATCATCGCCTCGAGCTCGTCGTGGCAGATCTTGATGAAGTGGTCGCTCGCCGAGACCTGGTGGACCTCGCCGGCGTGCTTCACGCGCGTCTCCAGGGTGCGGCCGACCGCGGCCTCCTTGACCCGGGCAAGGAACGCCTTGACCACCCCGATCTCGACGTCCGCCTCGAGCAGGCTGAGCCTTACCTCGCGGAGCGCGACGTCGATGTTGCCCGCGGTGAGCTCCGTGAGCCCGGCGAGGCGGTTTCTGGCCTGACGAAAGCCCCGTGTCAGCGTGTCGAACATGGCAGGGCGGGTCTTAGCACAGGGGACCGCGAGCGCGGATGCCCTTGCCCTCTTCAAAACGCCGCACGCCGCGCGGCGCGGGCGCGGCCGGCGCCCCTCCCCGGGGGGCGCGCGGCGCGGGCGCCTCGGGCGACGCGGACGCGGCCTCGGCCGACGCGGGCGCCGTCGACGCGGCCTCGGCCGACGCGGGCGCCGTCGACGCGGGCGCCGTCGACGCGGCCCGTCACATCCCGCGTCGGCCCGAGCGGCGGAGGATCGCGAGCGCCTCGGCGCACCTCGGCATGACCTCGGCGCTCTCCTTGACCTTGGCGTCCGCCGCGGCGAGATCCGCCAGCGCGCCTGGCCCGGCGGCCCCGTCGGGCGCCTCGAGCAGGGCGCGGACGCGCGCCTCGGCGGCCGTCGCGTCGAGCAGCAGGCGGTAGGCCCGCGCGCACGTGTCCCTGGCGCTCGCGGCGGGCGGCGTCGATGCGGGCTGGCGCTCGAGCTCCGCCAGCAGCGCCTCGCGCGCTTCGCGCGGCTCGCTCGGCGCATCGCGGAGGACGTCGATCGCATGCAGGAGCGCGTCCGCCTCCTGCTGCTCGGCCGACCGGCCGCACCCGGGCGCCGCCAGGACGATGGCGACGGCGGCGAGCGCCGCGGCGATCCGCTTCCCTGGAGCGATCCGCCGGACGGCCGTCCCAGCTGCGCCCGCCGTCCCTGCTGCGCCTGCCGCCCCTGCCGCCTTCGCTGTCCCTGCTGCGCCTGCCGCCCCTGCGCTGCCCGTCGCGCCGGGCCTCGTCGTCACGCTGGGTGCCCTCAGTCGGCCGGCTTCGCGGGCGGACCCATCTGGATGCGCTCGCCGAGGTAGGAGCCGATCAGCGTGAAGAGCACGCCGATGAGCGCCATGATCACGTACATGAACAGCGGCATCGTCCGGACGGTCTGGCTGTGCAGGAGGTAGAACACGGTCGGGATCGCGACGAGGAACGACGCGACGACCGGCTCGAGGAACGTCTTGCCGGGCGAGATCATGCCGAGGAGGACGCCGCCGATGAACCAGACGGGGATGGCGACGATCATCCCGTTCGACCCCTCGAAGTCGAGCTGCTGCACGATCATGGGAAGGCCGCCGACGAGGGCCGCGGTGAGCACGCTCTGCAGGACGAGGGCGATGAGGCACCAGAGGATCGAGAAGCCCTCCTGCTGGTAGCGGCGGTGGCGATCGAGCTCGGAGTCGCGGAAAGGCGCGAGCGAGCCCATCCTGGCGCCGCACGCGATGCAGCGCCCGCTCGCCGTCACGGAGGCGTTGTTCGCGCCGCATGACGGGCACACGATGGAGCTGTCGTTCTTCGAGGGCATCGCGGCTAGGCTAGGCAAGGCGCCGCTTGCGGGCAAGCGCGCGGCGCGGCCCCCTGCGCCGCGGCCGGGCGAGCGTGCGACGAGCTCGAGGGCAGCCCGAGAGGGCGGTGGGCCGCTCGACGGTGCGTGCGGCGCCTCGCGACCACGCCGGCCCATGGGAGGGTGCCGCCCCCGACGCCCCCCGGCGCGTGTCCGGGCGCCGGCGCGGCGATCGCGTCGCGCGGTTCCTGATGGGCGAAGGCACGGGCTAGACTCGGAGCCCCGCCGACGGACGCTCGCGCGGCGGGGCTCCCGCCGGCTGGCGCGAGCCACGCAAGAGGCGCACGAATGGGCCTGGACGCGACCGTGATGTGCAGATGTTGGCTCGACGGGACGACGCGGACGCCGCCCCCGCACGCGGAGCACGTGGGGTTCGATGACGATGGGCAGCTTTGCCTGACGCTCCCCGAGGAGCGTCAGGACGCGCACGACGCGTTCTATGCATGGATGGAGGACTGCTGCCCGCACCCACGCATGTGCCTCGCCGCCGAGTGGATCTCGAACTGGGCAGGTCTCAGGGCGTTCCAGGCGGCGCTCGATCGGATCGGCTGGCAGCATTTCCCGACGCTGCAGGCCGAGCTGCCGGCGGCGAACGGCGGCATGATGCTGGCCGAAGCCAGCGCGCAGGCGCTGGGAGAGCTCGCGCGGTTCGCCGAGCTCGTCGCCTCCGTCCGCTCGGCCTTCCTTGTCGATTCCGAGACCGGCGATGAGCTCTATGACTTCATTCCGCAGTACGACGGCATCTTCATCATGAGCGGCTCGGAGCAGATCGACCTCGGCTTCGACGTGAATGGCTTCTTCGTTCAGAGCCGCGAAGCGCCGTCCTGCGAGCTGTTTCGCGCCCTGCGCGTCGCGCAGATCCTGCTGGAGCCCGAGCGCACCGAGGCCCACGAGGACGGCCGCGTGCTGCTCCGGAACCTCGACACGGGACGCGAATTCGAGTCCAGGATCGCCGTTCCCGGCGGGTGCATTCCTTGGCCCGACGGTCGAATGCAGGACGATAGAGGGCGCGTCCGCTCGGCGTATCCGCGCTCCTTCCACGTGAAGCAGCGCGCGCTGGGCATCGCCGATTTCGAGCAGATCCTCGGCTCCCTGCGGCGGGTCTTCGAGGCCTCGGTGGCCACGGGCAACCCGGTGTGCTGGTGCTGAGCTCGCGCACGCACGCCGGGAGCGTGTCGTTCGCCCGTGTCTCGCGCGCCGCGCCCGACGTCCTGCGCGCCCAGGTCCGCCACGCCCGAGCCCGCTCCTCCCCTCGTCCGAGGACCGGCGAGACGGCGGTGCACCGCGGCCGGCGCTCCGGCTATATACTCGACGAAGCGTGCCCACCGACCCGACCTCGACCCTGGAATCCATGACGTCCGGCCCGCGCGGCCCGGGCGGCGATGGCCTCGACGTGGCGGGGCCCGATCCGGAGCTGCTCGCGCTGCCGTCGCCCCCGAAGCAGGAGCGCACGGTCACGGTGGCGCTGATGGCGGCGACCGCGATCGCCGCGCTGTGGATGGCCGTCGCGCTCCTCGGGGAGGCGCGTTACGCGCTGTCGCCGGGCCAGCCGACGGACGTGGGAGAGCTCGCGTCGCTGCGGCCGCAGGCGGACCTCGCCAACCGCTACGTGCGGGCCGTCGGCCTGCTCGGGACGCGCGGCGCGATCCGGTACGGGCGCGCCGCGGAGGGCGACTCGTTCCGGCTGGCGCCGGTGGCGGGCAACCCGGGGCTGTGGGTGGAGATCCGGGTGCCGGAGGGGTTCGAGGGCCCGCGCTTCGTCCCGCCGAGCACGTTCGCGGGGCGGCTCGTGCCGTTCAAGAGCGCGGGCATCCGGCACGCGCGGCTGGCCGCCGAGGTGGAGGAGCAGGCGGGGACGGCCGTGACGGACGACGCCTGGATGCTCATCGACGGCAGCTCGCCGCGCGCGTCGCGCTGGGCGGTCGCGCTCGTCGCGCTGTTCGTGGGGTTCGCGGGCTGGAACCTGGTCGGCATCGCGCGGGTGCTCCACCGCGTGCGGGACGCGAGGGACGCGCGCCGCGCTTCTTGACGCGCTCGCGGCAGGGGAGCAGGACGCTCCCGCCCACCGATGCCCAAGGTCACCTTCGTCAACGAGCACAGGACGGTCGAGACCTCGCCGGGTCGTCTCCTCAGCGACATCGCGGCCGAGCTCGGGATAGCGGTCTGCCGCGAGGCGTTCCGGGGCACCGGCATCGGCGATTACACGTGCTGGGTGAAGGGGGAGCCCGGCGCGACGTCGCCCCCGACGTTCCTGGAGAAGCTGCTCGGCGCGCGCGGCCAGCGGCGGATGGCGAACAGGACGCGCGTGCTCGGCGACGTGCAGGTGTGGACCCAGGCCGGCCCTGGCAACAGGCTGCGCGCGCCGCGGCCGATCGCGCCGCCGCCGAGCCCGGCGACGGATCCGGAGGCCCCGCGCAAGCCGATCGACGCGAGCGGCAGCGCGGCCTTCCCGTACGGCGATCCGCGCGCGGTCGGCCACGGCAAGCGCGAGCCGATCGCGGCGGGCGCGCTCGAGGCGAAGGCCGCGAAGGAGAAGAAGGCGAAGGCGGCCCCGGCGAAGGCGGCGGAGGGCGCGGCGCCGGAGGCTGCGGCGGAGGGCGCGGCACCCAAGGCCGCAAAGGCGCCGAAGGCTGCTGCAAAGGCGCCGAAGGAAGCGGCGCCCGACGCCGCCAAGGCACCAGAGGCCACGCTGCCAGACCCTGCCGCCAAGGCGCCGGAGGCCGCGGCGAAGACACCCGAGGCCGTGGCGAAGACGCCGGAGGGCGCGGTGCCAGAGCCCGCCACCATGGCGCCGGAAGCTGTGGCTCAGACGCCGAAGGGCGTGGTGCCGGAGCCTGCAGCGAATGCGATGGAGATCGCGACCCCCGACGCCGCAAAGGCGCCAGAAGCCCCGGAACCCGAGGCCGCGACAAAGGCGCCCGAACCTGCAACGGCAGCCAAGGAGACCGGCGAAGGGCCGTCGGAGTAGCGATCATTGCGCGCACACGCCGCGCTGACGCGAGCGGAGGCGGCGGCGTCTAGGGGCCTGTTGGCTCGAAGCTCCTCGCGCGTCTGACGCCTTGTACCAGGGCGTGAATATGTTCAAGGCGCTGAAGCGGCTTCGTCGAAAGGATTGAGGAGCTGCACGCCGGTACACGCGATGTCACAGCTGTTGCGGGTGACCAGGATGAGGTTGTGCACAAGGGCCGTGGCGGCGAAGAGGCCATCGGCGAAGGCGCACGCCCCGACGCCGCCCCGCGGTCGCTCGTCGGTAAATCCTCCCCTGCGCTGAAACATCCCGCGAAGCAGCCCCCGCTCCCATGTCGCAGTGCGCCGCGCTCGCTGCGCTCCAGGTTGTGTGGCTGCCCTCGGCGCCCGGCGTGCTATGCACGCGCCAATGAGCGACGTGGTGATGATCGGCGGCGGCGTGGCCGGGTGCGCCTCGGCGCTGGCCCTGGCGCGGCGCGGGCTGTCTGTCCGCGTCCTCGAGCGCAACCAGGGCGAGGGCGCTTCCTGGGCGGCGGCAGGGATCATCGGCCCCCAGCTCGAGGCCACGGACGACGGCCCCCTCGCGCGGCTCTGCCTCGCGAGCCGCGCCCTGTACGCGGAGCTCGCCGGGTCGCTCATCGAGGCGACGGGGATCGACGTCGGGTACCGGCAGAGCGGCGCCCTCCGCGTGGCGTTCACCGCTGAAGGACGTGAAGAGATCGCGCGCGAGCTCGCGTGGCAGCGGGAAGCCGGCCTCGCCGTCGAGATCTGCGACGGCGACGGGGCGCGCGCGCACGCGCCGGCCCTCTGCGACGAGGTCGCCGGCGGCGCGTGGCTCGCCGACGAGGCGCGCATCGATCCGCCGTCGCTCATGCGCGCGCTGCGCATCGCGGCGGAGCGCGCGGGCGTGCAGTTCAGCACGGGGGCGACCGTGCGGCGCATCGTGGTCGAGCGGGAGCACGCGCGCGGCGCGCAGCTCGAGGACGGGACGAAGGTCGAGGCGCGCTGGACGGTGCTCGCCGCCGGGAGCTGGTCGTCGCTGCTGGAGGCGTCGGGCCTCGCGCCCTCGGCGGTGCGCCCGGCGCGCGGGCAGATCGTCGAGCTCACGCCGGCGACGCCGGTGCTCTCGCAGGTCGTCTACGGCCCCGGCTGCTACCTGTCGCCGCGCGACGACGGGCGCGTGCTCGTCGGCGCGACCACGGAGTTCGCCGGCTACGTCACCGCGGTGACGTCGCGCGCCGTGCGCGACCTCCTGACCGCGGCGCTCCGGCTCGTGCCCGCGCTCGGCGACGCGCCGATCGGCAGGACGTGGGCCGGCCTCCGGCCCCACCCGAAGGACGCGCTGCCGATCCTCGGCGAGGGGGAGATCGCGAATCTCATCTTCGCGACAGGGCACTTCCGCAACGGCGTGCTGCTCGCCCCCGTGACCGCGAAGATCGTGGCGGCGTTGATCGCCGGAGAGGAGCCGCCGCTCGATCTGTCGCCCTTCTCGGCCAGGCGGGCCGGCATCGCCGGCTGAGCGCCGCCCGCGCAGCTCGGGCCCAGCCCGGCGACGGGCTAGCCGCTCGCACCTCGTCGCCCGAGGACGAAACCGCGGCGCGAACCGCCGCGAGCCGTCGGCACGCCGGAATCCCGGCGAGGCGTGACGGTCAGGAACTTTTCGCGGGGCTCGCCGTGTCCTCAGAGTGTCTGGGGAACGAGGCGGCGCACAGCCCTCCGGCTCCCGGTCCAGCTCATGCCCACGTCTCCCCACACCTCGTTCGTCGATCGGCTCCTCGCCGAGCTCCCGTGCCTCCTGCGCGCGGCGCGCCGCCTGACGCGCTCGGAGCAGGACGCCGAGGATCTGGCGCAGGCGACGCTCGTGCGCGCGATCGAGCGGCACACCGACCTGCGCGACGAGGATCGCATGCGCTCGTGGCTGCTCCGCATCGAGCGAACGGTGCTGCTCAACGCGACGCGCGGCGCGCGGCAGCGGCTCGAGGTGATCGAGGGCGGCCGCGGCGCCGAGTCGGTGCCGGAGCCGCAGGGAGATCTGGAGGCCGAGCTGCTCGAGCGCGGCTTCGCGGACGAGGTCGAGCGCGCGCTCGCGCGCTTGCCCCCGGAGTGGCGCGAGGCGCTGCTCCTGCGGGAGGTCGAGGAGCTCTCCTACGAGGAGATCGCCGATCTCCAGGGGTGCCCGGTGGGCACGGTACGATCACGGCTCTCGAGGGCGCGGCTGGCGCTCGTCGAGGGCCTCTCCGAACGATGCGAGGAGACGTCATGGCAGGGTGCAACCGCGAGTGGTTCGAGAACATTTCGGCGTGGCACGACGACGAGGTGACGCCCGAAGACGCGGCGCGGATCGAGGCGCACGTCGCCGGCTGCGGGCCCTGCCGGCGCGCCGCGGAGGTCCTCGGCGGCGTGCGGCGCGCGCTCGTCGCCAAGGCGGACGGGGAGGTCCCGGAGCGCCTGCGCGATCGGGCGGAGGCCGCCGCGCGGAACGCGCGCGCGCGGCGCCGCGGCCCCTGGGCGATCACGGCCGCCCTCGCCGCGGTCGCGGCGGCCGCCGCGCTGCTCGTCGGCAGCCCGAGCCGGGGCGTGAGCGCGGCGATGGCCGACGAGCTCGTGAGCCACCACGTGCGGGGCTTCGCGCGCGAGCGCCCGTGCGACTTCGAGTCCTCCGATCCGGGCGCCGTCGCCGGGTGGCTCGAGGGGAAGCTCGGCTACGCGGTGACCGTCCCGCCGGTGTCCGGCGCCCGGCTGCTCGGGGCGCGCCTCTGCCAGATCGGCGGCACGCGCACGGCGGCGCTCATGTATGAGAGCGGGGACAAGCCGCTCACGGTGTTCGTGCCGCCGCCCGGCTCCGGCGCCGCGACCGCGGCGCGCGCGCTCGCGGGGCGCAGCGTGGGGTGCACCCAGGGGCCGCTCGGCAACGCGATCTGCGCGAGGAGCGTGGAGCAGCCGGTGCTCGCGGTGGCTGAAGTGGACGCAGCGGCGCTCGCGCCGGCGCTTTTCGGGCGCTGATCCCGTCGATCTCGAGGACCCATGATGACGATCGGTTCATTGCTGACGCTCTTCGGCGCGGGGCTGCTGACGTTCGCGTCGCCCTGCGTGCTCCCGATGCTCCCCGTCTACCTGTCGGCCCTCGGCGGCGCCGGGGCGCTCGGCGGTCCGGACCCCGCGGCGGCGAAGCGCGGCGTGCGCCTCGCCGGTGTCGGCTTCGCGATCGGCCTCGCGATCGTGCTCGTCGCGCTCGGCGCCGGCGCCTCGGCGATCGCGGCGGTCCTCGCGCCCCACCGGCGCGCGTTCACCGTCGCCTCCGGCGTGATCCTGGCGCTCTTCGGCGCGAAGCTCCTCGGCGTGCTGCGCCTCCCGTGGCTGGAGCGCGAGGCGCGCCCGCTCCTCTCCCGCCTCCCGGGCGCGGGCGGCTTCTGGGGGGGCACGCTCTTCGGGATCGCCTTCGCGGCAGGGTGGACGCCGTGCGTCGGCCCGGTGCTCGGCGCGGCGCTGACCTATTCGGCCAGCGCGGGCGCGAGCCCGCTCACCGGCGCGATCCAGCTCGGCGCTTACGCCGCGGGCCTCGCCGCGCCGCTCGTCGCCGCGGCCTTCGTCGGGCCGGCTGCCGTAGAGCTCGCGCGCCGCGTGATGCCGGCCACGCCGGCCCTCCAGCGCCTGACGGGGGCGCTGCTCGTGGCCGCCGGGATCGCGGTCGCTGCCGGCCGTCTGGACGCCCTCTCGCCGGCGCCCGCGGCGGCCCTGGACGCGGGTGCGCCCTGCGAGGTCGGCCCCGCCGGCGCGTGCGCGGCCCCGGAGGGCGCCGTGGCGCACGGCGACGTCGCGCTGCCCGAGGGGATGCCTCGGCTGCTCGAGTTCGAGAGCGCGCACTGCGCGGTGTGCGAGCGCATGGCGCCGCTCATGAAGGAGCTCGAGGCGCGCTGCGCCAGGGAGGACGGCACCGTCCTGCGCATCCAGGTCGACGACCCGCGCGGGCGTGCCCTCGCCGCCCGCTACGGCGTGCGCTTCGTGCCGACGTTCCTCAGCGTCGACGCCGCAGGGCAAGAGGTGGAGCGCGCCGTCGGCGAGCTGCCTGCCCAGCGGCTCGCGAGCCTCATCGGCGACGTCCGCGGCGAGGCGTGCCCCCCTGCCCTGTGAGCCCCGACGGCGGGGCTAGGCTCCCGCGAGGCGCGCGCGCACCTTGGCGAGCACCGCGACGTCGGCGGGGGGAAAGAGCTCGTCCCGGAGATCGGCCGCCTCGGCCCAGCGCACGGCGGCGACGTCGAGCGCGGCGGGCGCGGGCGAGCCCTCGGCGAGGGCGGCGGCGTAGAAGAGGAGGAGCACCGGCTTCTTCGGATAGCGGTGGTAGGTCACCTCGACGATGTCGCCGACCTGGGCCTCGACGCCGATCTCCTCGCGTAGCTCGCGGATCAGGGCGTCTCGCGGATCCTCATCGGCCTCGACCTTGCCGCCGGGGAACTCCCACGCGCCCTCGAGGTGCGCGCCCGCCTTGCGCTGCGTGAGCAGGACGCGGCCGCGCTCGATGATGACGGCGGCTGCGACGAGGACGAGGGGAGGAGAGGGCTCGGGCGTGGCGGACATGGGCGCGTAGAATGTCGGCCGCGGCGCGCAAGACAAGGGCGAACGGCACGCTCGACGCTGCGCTTCCCCCCGGAGTCTTCATTGCCTTTCTGGGCTGGGATTTCTCACCCTCGGACTCGAGCTCCGGCGGCGGCGGGAGCGGGGGCGCGATCGGCGGCACCGGCACGACAGGGAGCACCTCCGGCACGCCAGCGCGGCCAGTCGCGTCCCGTCATCACGGCTCGTAGCTGGGCAGCTCGATCACGTAGGCGTCGACGGTATCCCCGTTGCCCCAGTCGCTCCCGAACACGGCGCGCGTGCCGCTGGGGCTGGGCACGGTGTGCGGCTCGGCCCAGTACGGCTCGGCGAGGTGGGTGTTCTCCTTGCCCCGGCTCCGGTGGCGGCCAATGCGGCAGACCTTGCCCGTGCTCGTGTCGGCGATCAGGTTTTCCATGTCGAGCACCCCTCCGCCCGACGCATCGCCGATCGACGACACGAAGATCCACCCCGGCTGCTTGTATGCCATCCCCGAGATGTGCCCTGTCGGGGGATACGGCCACCCCGTCTCCGGGCCAATGACCACCTTCGAGGTGCCCTCCGCGAGATCCCATGTCACGAGGAGCCCGATGTCGTCGTTCCCGCCGGGGCCGGGATCATAGACAGCCCCGTTCCAGGTGTCGTGGCCGTTCACCATGCTCAGCGACGCGTGGCCGTACGGCTCCAGCAGGTCCAGCGTGCGCACCACGTTCAGCTGCGGATCGGTCACGCCGCCGCTGTCGCTCAGGAACGCGAGCGTCCCGCTCGGCGCGACCTGGGCGGGGTTCTCGTCGAGGGCCTTGCTGGCGAGCACCGTATTCTGGCCGATATCATAGAGGAACACCTGATCGTCGCACGCGAGGCCGATGCGGTTCGAATCCCATGACATGAACAGCGGGTCGCTGCCCGCGCTCGCGCCGCCCGAGCAGAAGTCGAACGTCGTCACGACCTCCTTCGTCCCGGAGCCGACGTGGTAACGGATGAAGTCCTTGTCGTCCACGTAGAACAGGACGTCGGGATCGGAGGTGTGCCAGTATACCTGCTCGATGTCCGCAGGCGAGATGTCGAGCGCCTCGATGAACTCGTATGTCTTGCCGTCGTAGAGCTGGTGCTCGCCGGCCGCGACCGAGAAGAGGATGAGCCTCGACTCGTCCGCGTTCCACGCCGAGATGGTCGAGTACATCGGCTTGATGACCGGGTCGTTCCCGCCGCCCGGCGCGACCGCCGTGATCCGGCGGATCGTGGTGCCGAACTCGGCGTCGGTGACGGCCTCGCCGAGCGCCGGCTTGGCGAGCTCGGTCATCGGGCGCGCGTCCTTGTCCTGCACGAGGCCCGCGCAAAGATCGATCGGCTCGCCCGGGCCCGCACCGCCCGCGCCGCCCACGCTCGACGAGCCGCCCGTCCCCGTCGCGCCGGCGGCGCCCGTCCCCGCCGCGCCCGTCCCCGCCGCGCCGCCGGTCCCGCCGTCTCCGGCCGATGAGCCGCCGCCGGAGCAGGCGGCGAGGAAGGAAGAGGAGACAAGGACGGTGACAGCGACGCCGACTCTCATGGGGTTTCCTTGGCGCGAGCCACGACGCGTGGCCGCGGCAGCATACCCCGAGGCGACGTCAGGCGTACGCGACGGTTTGCAAACTTGCCGGCTGTCCCGCCGCACCGCGACCCCGGTCGCGGCACAGCCTGATCGGGTGTGGTGCTGTTGATATGGCGTCGCTTTTCACGCTACATTCTCGTGCAGGCCAGAGACGCCGGCTCCACTCGCCGGAGGCGGCCTCCGCACCGGACGATCGAACCCTCGCTGAGCACGTCAAGGACCTGGTGGACACCGTGCGCGCACCCATCTTTCAGCTCGATGCATTCACCACGCGGCGATTCACAGGGAACCCGGCGGCCGTCGTGGTTCTGCAGAATTTCCCCGAGGAATCGGTCATGCAGGCCGTCGCCGCAGAGAACAATCTGGCGGAGACAGCCTTCCTCGTGCGCGAGGACGCCGAGTACCGCCTGCGCTGGTTCACACCGATGACGGAGGTGCCGCTCTGCGGCCACGCCACGCTGGCGAGCGCGGCCGTGGTCATGGAGCGCCTGGAGCCCGCGCGCAGCCGGGTGATCTTCCATTCGGCGAGCGGGCCGCTCACCGTTACCAGGGCGAGCGCCGGTTACCTCATGAACTTCCCGGCGCGTTTTTCGGAGGCCGTGCCGCCTCCGCCTGGCCTGGCAGAGGCGCTGGGGCTCGCTCCTCTCGAAGTGCATGTCAATGCCTTCAACTACATGGCGGTCCTGGAAAGCGAGAGCGCTATCCGGACCGTCGCGCCCGACATGGCACGTGTGCGCCGCCTCGATCGCAGCGGGCTCATCGTGACCGCTGCGAGCAGCGGCGAGTATGATTTCGTGAGCCGCTACTTCGCTCCGGCGAAAGGCGTCCCGGAAGATCCGGTCACCGGGAGCGCCCACTGCATGCTCACCCCCTACTGGGCCAAACGACTGCACAAGAGCGAGTGTCGCGCCTTTCAGGCATCGCAGCGAGGTGGAGAAATGACGTGCCGGCTGCTCGGCGATCGCGTCGAGATGGAGGGTGCCTGCGTCTTCTACATGGAAGGCGAGGTGGAATTCTGAAGCTCATGCGCTCGCATCGCTTGTTGCCGATCGGGTCACCCAAGAAGCCCATCCACGCGACGTCAAGACGCTTGCGGATGCCATAACCTTCGCCGGAGGAACAAGCGGCAGGCCGGCCGGTCGCCGGCCCGACCCGAGGCGCTCCCCGCGGCACGGGGAGCCCGGCCGGCCGCCGCCCCTCGAGCCGCCCGGACGCCGGAGCCGGAGAGCGAGCCCGCTTCCCTTTGCCGCGGAGGTGTGGGATGCGCCTGCCATGAGCGTCACGTACCGGGAAGCCGGGGTCGATATCGATGCAGGGGACGCGCTCGTCGAGCGCATCAAGCGGCTCGCGAAGCCGACGCGCATCCCCGAGGTGCTCGCCGACGTGGGCGGCTTCGCCGGGCTGTGCGCGCTGCCGGGCGGGCTGTCCGAGCCGGTGCTGGTCAGCGGCACGGACGGGGTCGGCACCAAGCTGAAGGTGGCGTTCGCGACGGGCGTCCACGACACGGTCGGCATCGATCTCGTCGCGATGTGCGTGAACGACGTGCTGACCGTCGGCGCGCGGCCGCTGTTCTTCCTCGACTACTTCGCGACAGGCAAGCTCGACGTCGACGTGGGCGAGGCCGTGGTCCGCGGCATCGCCGAGGGCTGCAAGCAGGCCGGCTGCGCGCTGATCGGCGGCGAGACGGCCGAGCTGCCGGGCATGTACGCGGACGGCGAGTACGACCTCGCCGGGTTCGCCGTGGGCGTCGTCGAGCGCTCGCGCATCCTCGACGGCAAGCGGATCGCGGTCGGCGATGCGGTCATCGGCGTGGCGTCGAGCGGGCTGCACTCGAACGGCTTCTCGCTCGCGCGGCGCGTGCTCGAGAAGGAGATGGGCCTCACGATGAGCGACCGCGTGGCCGATCTCGGCGGCACCGTGGGCGAGGCGCTGCTGACGCCGACCCGGATCTACGCCCGCGCGATCACGGCGCTCCTCGCGGCCTGCGGCGATGCGGTCCGGGGGCTGTCGCACATCACGGGCGGCGGCCTGCCGGGGAACCTGCCGCGCGTGCTGCCGGACGGGCTGGGCGCGCGGCTCGACCTCGGCTCCTACCAGCGGCCGGCGGTGTTCCAGGTGCTCCAGCGCGGCGGCCCCGTGGAGGAGGCCGAGATGCGGCGCACGTTCAACCTCGGCGTCGGGCTTGTCGCGGTCGTCGAGAAGGGCGCCGCGGACCGGGCCATCGAGGCGCTCGCGAAGAGCGGCGAGCAGGCCTGGGTGCTCGGCGAGGTGCTGTCGGTCGGCGACGTGCCGTTCGAGGAGCGCGTGCTGTTCGGATGAGAGGGCCGGCGAGGGCGATGCGCGGCGCGCGGGCCCCGCGGCGCGAGTCAACCGGGCGGGCCCGGATGCGCTGAGCGACCGCGCGGGACGCGCGGCGCGAGCTCAGCCGCCTTCGAGCCGCGATCGCAGCTTCTTGATCGCCTCGTCGATCGCCCGGTTCGTCTTGTAACAGGGCCTCACCGTCGTCTCGAGCACGACCAGGGTGCGCTCGTCGCCCTCGGAGACGGCGCGCTCGAGGAACGGGAGCTTCTCGCCGCACGTGGCGTCGCGCAGCTCGAAGGAGATCCGGACCGCAGCGGTCCCGCGGGCCGCGATCTCCGGATCGCGCAGCAGCTTCGCGGCCCGGGTGGCCGGCGTGGAGCGGCCGCGGGTCTCGACGATCTCGTAGAGCACGTCGATGCCCGCCGTCCCGAAGCGGCTCGAGAGCGCGTCGAAGACCTTGTCGGCGTGCTCCTCGCCCGTCTTCGCGATGGCGATGGCGACGTTGCGCGCCGCGATCGCGAGCGGGCGCTCGCGGAGCGCCGTCGGATCGTGCTCCGCGAGCTTCTGGATCGCGTCGGCGGCCTTCACCCACCGGCGCGCCCTGACAGCGTCGGTGAGCGCCTTCCGGGCCGCTTCATCCGGCGGAGGCGCGGCCGGCGCATCGGGCGCCGCCGACGCAGCGGCCTCGGGCGCCGGCGCCGTGGGCGCGGGTGCCTCGGGGACGGTGGCGCCTGCCGGGGCCGGTTCGCTCGTGGCGAGCGCGCTCGCGGGAGGCCTCGCGGGGCCGAGCTGGGGCTCCGGCTCGGGCGGGGCGCGCCCACCGCCGGCGAGCGCCGCGATCACGGCCGCCGCAAGGATGCCGCCGCCCAGGTACGGGGCCAGCCGGCCGATGCGGCCGCCGAGTCCTTCGTGGCTCAGCCGCGACGCGCGAGCTTCCCGGGCTTCCCGCTTTCGCCTGGCCTTCTCCTCGAGCTCGCGCGCGGCGCGCTCTGCCTCCTCGGCGAGCTTCCGCTTGGCCTCTTCCTCGCGCTCCCGGGCGACGCGCTCTGCCTCGGCGGCCTCCAGCTCCCGCAGCAGCGTCGGGGCGAAGGCTGGCCGCGAGCCGCTCATCCGCTCGGACGTCGGCTCCGAGACGGGCGCCGCCTCCTCTGCGGGCGGCTCGTCGAGCGGAGGGGACGCGGACGCCACGGGCGCCGGCTCGTTCTGCGGCGGCTGCGCCTCCACGGACGGCGCGGGCGATGGTGATGACGCCGGCTCCGCGCTCGCCCCTGACGGCGGCTTCGACGACGCCGGCTTCGCTACGGATGCCGGCTCCGCAGCGGACGCGGACAGCGGCTCCGATGACGCACGCTCCGCTGCGGGCGACGGCGGCTTCGATGGCGCACGCTCCGCCGACGGCGGCTTCGATGGCGAACTCTCCGCCGCAGACGACGACGGCGGCTTCGACGACGCCGGCTTCGCGGCGGACGCCGGCTCCACAGCGGACGCGGACGGCGGCTTCGATGACGCGCGCTCCGCCGGAGGCGACGACGGCGGCTTCGATGGCGCACGCTCCGCTGACGGCGGCTTCGATGACGCAGGTTCCGCCGCAGACGACGACGGCGGCTTCGACGACGCCGGCTTCGCGACGGACGCCAGCTCCACAGCGGGCGCGGACGGCGGCTTCGATGACGCACGCTCCGTTGACGGCGGCTTCGATGGCGCAGGTTCCGCCGCAGACGACGACGGCGGCTTCGATGACGCGCGCTCCGTTGACGGCGGCTTCGATGACGGCGGCTTCGATGACGGCGGCTTCGATGACGCGCGCTCCGCTGACGGCGGCTTCGATGGCGAGCTCTCCGCCGCAGGCGACGACGGCGGCTTCGATGGCGCCTGCTCCGCTCCAGGCGACGACGGCTCCTCCACGCCCGACGGCGATGGCTTCTTCGCCGAGAGCTCTACTGGACGACGCTCCGCCTGACCCGCCGACGACAGTAGATCGTCCAGCGACAGTCGTAGGGAGCTCAGTCCCGTTGCCGCCGTCGCCACAGGTGCTCCGGCGGATCGCGCTGCCTTCTCAGGCAACGGAGCCGCTTCCGGCGACGGAGGCGTCGAGGCCGGCCGCGCCGGCTCCGCCGGTGCCGCCGGCTCCTGCGACGGCGCCGCCGCATCGAGCAGCTGCGACGGCTCGCGCGGCGACCCCGGGTCATCGGCCCCGGAAGGAGCGCCGCCGCCTGCTGCTTCCCGAGCGAAAGCGGCCTGGGCGATGAGCGCGGCGCCGCCTACCGTCGTCGGGCGCGCGTCCTCCGGCACGCTCGAGTCGTCGGCCGCGGAGGCAGCGTCAGCCCTGGCGACCTCCTGCGCGAAGGCGACCTGCGCCATGAACGCCGCGCCGCCCACCGCCGTCGGGCGCGAGTCGCGCGTCAGCTCGGCGACGAGGGTCGGCGTGTTGCGCACCGGCGTCGGCCGCGAGTGGCTGAGGGCGTCCTCGTCGTCTTCTTCGCCGCCCTCCGGCAGCTCCGAGGCGGCCGCCCCCGCCGGCTCCACGGGCGCCGTCATCCCCGCCAGCTCCACGCTGTCCGCGCGGCCCTCTCCCGGCTCGCTCGACGCGCGCGCTCGCTCTGCCTCCGGCGCGCCCGCGCCGCTCCCGGCCGGCGCCAGCGCGTCCGCGACGTCGTTCAGCGAGACAAGGCACGAATCTCCGAGGACGATCGCCGACGAGCCGCCGGCGCTCGCGTCGGTCGCGCGCGACGGCGCGCTGGGCACGGGCGGCCGGTTGCTCGGCACGCGCGCCGCGTCCGCGATCGCGGGCACCGACGTCATCTCCGCCCTCGATGACATCTCCCCCCTCGATGCCATCTCCGCCCGCGGCTCGTGCACGGCGATCCCCGACACGGAGCACGCGTCGTCGAGCGCCGCGATCAGCTCCGCCGCGGTCCCGAAGCGGGCGCGCGGATTCTTCTCGAGGAGGAGCCGCACGACCGCCTCGAGGGCAGGCGGGACCTCGACGCCGGGCGAGTGCGCGGCGATCGCCGGCACGGGCGCGCTCCGCTGCTGGTTGAAGAGCTCGACCGGATCCTTGGCCAGGAACGGGTGCTTGCCGGCCAGCATCTCGTAGAAGATCAGGCCCACGGCGTAGAGATCCGCGCGCTCGTCGACGAAATCCATCCCGAGCGCCGACTCCGGCGCGAGGTAGGCGATGGTCCCGAAGATCACGCCCGCCGTGGTGAGCCGGACCGGGAGCGAGTCGGCCCCCGCCCGCGCGGACTCCGGCGACGCGACGGACCGGCGCAGCTGATCGACGCTCACCTTCGCGAGGCCGAAATCGATGAGCTTCACGAGGTCGCCCTGCGGCTCGACGACCATCACGTTGCGCGGCTTCACGTCGCGGTGGACGATGCCCATCGCGTGGGTCGCGTCGAGCGCGGCCGCGAGCTGCCTGGCGATCAGGGCGGCGCGCGCGGCGGGCAACGGCCCCCGCCGGATGATCTCGTGGAGCGTCGTGCCGCGAACGTACTCGAGCACCAGGAAGAACGACCCGTCCTCCGCCTCGCCGAAATCGGTCGCGGTCGCGACGTTCCGGTGCTCGATGTGGGCGCCGGCGATGGCCTCGCGCTCGAAGCGCTGCACGAGCTCGGGGAGCCGCTCGGTGTCGGGGTGCAGGATCTTGATCGCGACGCGCTTGTGCATGTGCACGTGCTCGCCGCGGTAGACCGCGCCCATGCCGCCCATCGCGATGACCTCGTCGATGCGGTAGCGCTTCGAGATCACCCGCCCGAGGTAGGACCTCGCCCGGTGCTTCGCGGCCTCGTCGGCGGTAAGGGTCGGCTCAGGCGGGCGTTCCGACATCGTGGCGCCGCCACCCTACCCCGAGCGGCGCGGCATTGGTAGGTGGCCGGCCAGAGGGGCCCGGCCCCGACGAGGCGGGAGCGCGCGCAGCCGCAAATGACAGCGCGAGCGGCCCGGCGGTCGCCTCGCAGCCCCCGAGGCGTCCCCCCGGGGGCCGGGCGGCCGCTTCCGCCCCGGATCTCTCCCGCGCCCGCCTCCGCCGTAGTATCTGCCCCCCATGCCCCCCCTCGATCTCGGCGTCCTCATCTCCGGCCGCGGCTCGAACCTCCAGGCGATCCTCGACGCGATCGCCGCCGGCCGCCTCGACGCCCGCGTGCGGCTCGTCCTGTCCAACCGGGCGGACGTGGAGGGCCTCGCGCGCGCCGAGCGCGCCGGGGTCCCCACGCGCGTCATCGCGCACCGCGACTTCACGGATCGCGACAGCTTCGACGCCGCCGTCGTCGCTGCCCTCCGCGAGGCGGGCGCGACCTGGGTCGTCCTCGCGGGCTTCATGCGCCTGCTGACGACGACCTTCCTCGACGCCTTCCCGCACCGGGTCGTGAACATCCACCCGTCGCTCCTGCCCTCCTTCCCCGGCGTCGACGCCCAGCAGCAGGCGCTCGATCACGGCGTGCGCGTCACCGGCTGCACCGTCCATCTCGTGGACGCGGGCACCGACACCGGGCCCATCCTCGCGCAGGCCGCCGTCCCCGTGCTCGACGGGGACGACCGCGACGCGCTCGCCGCGCGCATCCTCGTCCAGGAGCACGGCCTGCTCATCCGCGCGCTCTCGTGGATCGCCGAGGGGCGCCTCCAGATCGCGCCGCCTGACGTGCCGGGCGGGCGAGCGCGCGCGACGCTCGCCGGCGTCGAGACCGCGCTCGGGCTCGCCCAGAGCGGCCCTGCGCGCGGGGACGTCGGAGGCGTCGGAGAAGTCGGGGAAGGGGCGTGATCCACAAGCACTACGACGTCATCGTCCTCGGCCGGTCCATCGGCGCGCTCACGGCCGCGGCGCTCCTCGCGCGCCGCGACTTCACCGTGATGGTCGTCGGGCACGGCGAGCGCCCGCCCACCTACCGCCTCGACCAGCACGTCCTCCGCCGGCGCGCGTTCACCATGCTCGCCGAGCCCTCGCCCGCGTGGCGCCGCTTCCTCGTCGAGCTCGCCCAGTCGCAGACCTGGAAGCGCCGCATCGTCCCGGCCATGCCCATGCTGCAGGCCGTCGCGCCGCGCCGGCGCCTCGACGTGCCGCCCGACATGGTCCTCTTCGGCCGCGAGATCGACCGCGAGTTCCCCGAGCTCCGGCGCGTCGTCGACGAGCTCTACGCCGAGCTCGCCCACGTCAACGGCGCCGCGGACGACGCGTTCTCGCACGACGCCCTCTGGCCGCCGGGCACGTTCTGGGAGCGGCGCGAGACCGCGCGCTACGCCGGCCTGCTCCCGTACGCGCGCGCCGAGCCCGACGCCGACCTGCTCGTCGAGTTCCCGCGCGGCCACCTGTTCCGCTCGATCGTCACGCAGTCCGTCCTCTTCGCCACGGACCTCTCGGCGCTCCCGCCCCCCTTCGCTGTCGCGCGCCTGCACGGGGCGTGGACGCGCGGGCTGATGATGCTCCCGCGCGGCGAGGAGGAGCTCGAAGAGTTCCTCGTCGAGCGCATCCTCGCCCACGGGGGCCGCTGCCTGCTCGACGAGCGCGCCGCGTCGGTCCACGTCCGCCGCGGCACCGCCGCGGGGGTCGTCCTCGACGGCGACGATCACCCGAACGGCAGCAGCTTCGTCATCACCGACATGGACGGCGAGACGCTCGCGAGCCTGTCGGGCGGCGAGGGCATCCACAAGCGCGCGCTGCGCGAGTGGCCGCGGATCACCTCGTCGGTCGGCCGCTTCGTCGTGTCGCTCATCGTGCGCCGCGAGGGCTTGCCCGAGCCGCTCGGCCCGGAGGCGCTGCTGTTCCCCTTCCCGTCCGCGTCGACGGGCCGCTCGCCCGCGCCGCCGCGCGTGTCGAGCGACGGCGCCTCCGGGGGCCGGCCGAGCTCGCCGCGGCAGACGCGGCCGACCGGACCCGGGCGCCCCGTGGTCCACCTCCAGCGCTGCGATCTGCCTGCTCCCTCGACCGACACGCTGCTCGTGGCGGAGATCCTGCTCCCCGACCGGGGGCCGCTGTCGCTGCTCGAGGCGCGCCAGGCGGTGCTCGACGCGCTGACGGCCGAGCTGCCCTTCCTCGAGCGGCACCTCGTGCTCGTCGACTCGGTGCACGACGGGCTGCCCGTGTGGCTCTACGACGGCCAGCGCCGCCGCCTCATCGAGCGCGCCGCGCTGAAGGGCGCCGCGCCGGGCGCCGAGCCGATGGTGCGGCAGCTCGAGGTCGACCCGCCCGGCTACCTCGGGCTCGCAGGGGAGCCGATCCGCGGGCCGATCGAGCGCACGCTTCTCGTCGGCCGGAGCGTACTGCCCGGCCTCGGCCAGGAGGGCCAGCTGCTCGCCGCCTGGGGCGCCGCCCGGCTCGTGACCCGGACCGATCGGCGGAAGGAGCGGATGCGGCGCGACATGTGGAGCAAGGTGGAGATCGGGTAGCGCGCGGGGGGGGCGGGCCTCGCTAGAGTGCCGGGTCCCCCCTCCACCGGTCACCAACGTAAACGTAAACGTAAACGTAAACGTAAACGTAAACGTAAACGTGGACGTGGACGTGGTCGTGGTCGTGGTCGTGGTCGTCAACGATAAGCCGTGAACGACCACGACCACGACCACGACCACGTAAACGTAAACGTAAACGTTCGGATGATAGGAGAACGCGGCGCAAAGCTTCGTTAACGCCTATGCGCTAGGGCCTACCGTTTTCTGATCTCTCCACTGCGCAGAGGACGAACCGTGCGTCTTGCGAAGCGGTGAGACGTGAAGGCAAGACTTTGTGTCTCAGGGAGATCGGGGGAAGACCTGAAAGAAGCCTTCGCGCTCGACCACGCTGAGCGGCACGTCGAACAGGCGGGACAGGTTGTCGTCGGTCAGCACCGCGCGCTTCGGGCCATCGGCGAAGACACGGCCTCTCCGCAGCAGGACGACGCGCCCGATCTCCGGCGGGATCTCGTGCACATGGTGCGTCACCAGGATCAGCGTCTTGCCCTGCCGCGCGAGGCGCCTGAGCAGGTCGATGAGCTCGAACGCGGCCTTCAGATCGAGGCTCGTCGTCGGCTCGTCGAACACCAGCGCCTCCGGATCGTGCACAAGGGCGCGCCCGAGCAGACAGCGCCGCTGCTCGCCGGCAGACATCTCCGCGATGGGCTTGTCGCCGAGGTGCGCGACACCGAGGTCGGCGAGCACCTCCTCGGCCCGCCGGTGCTGCGCGGCGGTCGGCGGCTCGTGCTCGTGCAGGCCGGCGCTCGCGAAGAAGCCAGAGAGCACCACGTCGCAGCCCCGCACACCCCGGGGATAGGCCATCTGCAGTTCGTACGACACGAGCCCCAATCTGCGCCTGAGTGCGGACACCTCCCACCTTTCGTGACCGAGTATTCGCACATGCGAGCTCTCGCGGTGGACCGGATAGATTTCCCGTGAGAGCAGCCGCAGCAAGGTCGACTTCCCGGCGCCGTTGGGCCCGAGGATCGCGGTGTTCTCGCCCTGCTCGATGCGCAGCGACAGCCCCTCGAAGACGCGCGTGTCGCCGCGGAAGACCTCCGCGTCCTCGATCTCGATGAGCGCGGGCGCGCTCATCGCTCCACTCCACGATCCTGGTTCATCGGGCGCAGACTATCCGCTTGCCGGCGTTCCGCACCGAGAAATCAGGCCGTTCGCGGTGGATCATCCGTGCCCCGGTTCGGCGATCCACTCCATCGGCCCACTCTCCATCTCTCGCGGACAGGCACCGTCGGAATGTGCCCGTGAACCGGCGTTCTCCGCTCTGGAGAGATGATGGCCCGGCCATTGCAAAGCTCTACGAACCTTCCTTTCAACAAGCGCCCCGTGCCAAGCCGATGCTGGCACTCGGGAGTGGAAAAATCCGATGCGGCGCGGAGCCGCTCGGTCACTTGGAGATTGACAATGACGAAGATCAAGGGTTCGCTTTTCGGTGCTGGGGCAGCTCTGTGCCTGCTCGCCGCTGTCGGCGGGTGCATCGTTGTCGCGGACGATGGTTCCAGCGCCTCCGAAGAGGACGAGATTTTCGCCGATGAGGCAGCGGCGGCCGCGGCGGCATCGCAGATGCGCTTCGGCGTCGCTCCGCAATGGAGCCAGAGCTGGTCGCCACCCCAGTCCGGACCCGCCAACGTCGATGTGGTCGCCGTCGGGGATTGGTTGCAATCGGGCGGCTTCACCAGCACACATCA
The DNA here is from genome assembly GCF_051521375.1 of Sorangium sp. So ce693. NCBI lineage: Bacteria > Pseudomonadati > Myxococcota > Polyangiales > Polyangiaceae > Sorangium > Sorangium sp. So ce693. Next base: position 12,321,386 of record NZ_CP150347.1, on the reverse strand, counting down.
GAGCAAGCTCCGGACGATCATCGACAAGGGCAAGACCCCTTACTTCTTTGGCTACATCGCCACGGACATGACGAAGAAGGGGCTCGGGTCCGAGAACGACTGCGACGGCAACAGTGGCGCACCGCTGTGCCAGAAGGGCGCGGCGTACGTGCGCGCCAACATCGGCGCGATGGTGACCAAGTACAAGGACGCGGCGCAGAAGATCTACGCGGGCCTCGGGGGCAGGGCGGTCGAGCCGCTGATCCACATCGAGCCGGACTGGTACCAGTTCTCGCAGAAGGATCAGCAGAACGCGTTCGACAAGACGGAATCCGACGGCTTCATGAACCAGATCCTCGGCGCCATCAAGTCGGGCTGCCCCTCGTGCAGGGTGGTCATCGACTTCAGCCCGTGGTTCAACCCGTCTGCGACCCGGTGGGCGACGACGCCCGGCGGGTTCTACGCCGGCTGGGATCGCAGCGTCGTCAAGTACGTCGGCCTCACGGGCAAGCAGTTCCCTTTCACCGAGGGCAAGATCGACAACTTCACCTACCGCGATATCACCACCGCGCTCAACCTGCCGCTCGTCATCGTCGACGCGTACACGTTCGGCGGCGGCCCGATCAACGTCGACTCCACCTGGCTCAACGAGAGCAACGTCGCCAAGGCCGTCGACATGGGCGTCGCGATCGTCATGCTCTCCCAGACGGGCGACGTCGCCGGCTATGACAGCTTCATCGCCCGGGTGAAGGGCAGCAGCAGCTCCAGCTCGAGCAGCACCACCTCCAGCAGCTCCAGCTCCAGTTCCAGCAGCTCCAGCACCTCCGGCAGCGGTGGTGGCGGCGGCGGCACCACCACGTCCTCATCGAGCAGCAGCAGCAGCAGCAGCAGCACCGGCAGCGGCGGCAGCGGCGGGGGCAACCCCGGGACCGGCGTGCGCGTCGAGGGCGGCAACATCACCGTCAGCATCACCCCCAACTCGACGTGGACGGGCGGCTATTGCAACAACATCAAGCTGACGAAGACCGACAGCGGCGAGACCACATGGAAGCTCTACGTGCCCTCGAACGGCGCGACGCTCCGTGACTTCTGGAACACCAACGCCGTCAAGCAAGGCACCGACTTCGTGTTCGCCGGCGTGAGCTGGAACGCCAAGATCAAGCCTGGCACGAACGTCGAGTTCGGGTACTGCGCGAACGGCACGCGCTGAGCTCCAGTCGACGAGCGCCGCGCCGATCGAGGAGGAGAGACGGCCTCCCGGCGGCGCGGCGCGCCTGCCTCGCAGGAGGGGCCGATCGACACGGGAAGAGCCCCTCTCGGGACTCCCCGCGCGGCCCCCACGCCCGGTCGCGCTCGCCCGCGGCCCGCGCCCTCTGGTACCGTGGGCGCACCGTGCCCTCCGCCCCGCAGCGCTCCCCCCTCGCCGGCGATAGCCCGGTCGAGCCCCTTCACGCCGCCGCGCTCCCTCGTCGTCGGGGGCGCCGTCCGGTCCGGGGCGCCGCATGGCGCTGAGGCTCCGGGTCACCTGGCGCAATGCGGGCAGCCCGCTGCTGCCCGACGCGCTCTCCGACGTACAGGCGACGGCCGACGACGCGCCGCTGCCGCTCGCCGGCTCGAGCCCGGGGCGGCGCGAGTTCGTGATCCCGGCCGGGGCGTCGCGCGTCGCGCTCAGCGCGCGCTTCTCGGCGGCGTTCGACGCCTTCGAGGACGTCCCCGCCCGGGAGGAAGAGGTCCTGTCGGTCGACCAGGCATTCGACGTGACGGGCGGGGGGACAGCGCTCAGCCCCGCCCCGGACCCGGCGTTCGGGCAGGCTCACCCGCTCGTCGACGTGCAATCGGCGCCCGGCCTCGCGCTCGCCCAGATCAGGACGGATTTCGTCGATATCACCCCGTTCTGGATGGCCTACGCCGGGTACGCGGACGAGTACCGGCGCGAGCATCGGCCCGGGACCGAGCTCGTGGCCCTCGGCGCCACCGCGGGAGATCCGAAGATCTGGTTCGCGAGCATCCCGGAGGCCTGCAAGGCGCCGCCGGACGACGGGATCTCCGCCCTCGTGTTCTTCCGGCCGGAAGGGTACGCCTATACCCGGGTCGACCAGCGCCACGAGATGTTCGGGCTGAATCGATACCTGCTCACGCCCGACCCGTCCCCCGGCGCCTCGTTCTGGGCGCGCGACGTGTTCGAGCGCGATCCGCGCGACCAGTCCCGCTGGGTCTATGTCCGCTGCGGCTTCGAGGAGGCGCTCGCCGCGAGCGGCAGGGCGGTGGTCATGCTGCACCCGTGGCCGAGCGGGGCGAGCTTCGGCGCCGCCACGACCGCGAGCCTGCCCGGCCTTGCGGAGGCGGCGCTCCGCTTCCTCTGCGGGGCGCAGAAGATCGGCATTGGACAGGGCGGGCCGCGGCTCGGGAAGCTCGGGCTCGCGGGCTTCAGCGCCGGCGGACTGGCTTTGTGGCAGGCGCTCGCGGCCAACAAGGACCGCGTGAGCGAGGTGTTCGCGTTCGACGCCCGCGGCATCGCCAAGAACGAGGCCTTGCTCGTGCGCTGGCTCGGCGGCGACGCCTCGCGCCGCCTGCGGATGACCGGCGGCCACCAGCTCGACGCGAACGCCGCGCTCCAGCAGAAGCTCCCTGGCCCTTCGAAGGAAGCGCGCCTGACCCGCCTGCCGCCCGACAGGAGTGGCTATCTCCCCGGGGCGAACCCGCGCTGGGATCACGTGTGCTCCTCGCTCGAGGCGAGCGAGAAGGATACCTACCTGCACGCCGACTGGGTATGGCACCAGTTCGCGATGTTCGGGGGCTTCCCGGAGGCTGGAGAGCAAGCCGCCGTCACGTTCCTCCAGCGCTTTCTGGAGGAGTCGGAGCTCTGAGCCGCACAGCGCCCGAGGCCTGGATCCGGCCGGCCGACGACCGGGCATTTCAGATTCAAACGCAAAGACGCAAAGGCGCAAAAAAGAGAGGGAGTTGAGCGCGACGAGGTGGTCACGGTCGTCGACATGGCATTCGAGGGCCACACTCCCCCTTTCTCTCTCGTCTTTTTGCGCCTTTGCGTCTTTGCGCCTTTGCGTTCAAATCTCTCACGCCTGAGCGACGAGCCGCGCCAGCGCGCGCATGTCCTCGTCGTCGCCCATCCTCGCGAGCGCGGCGCGCGCCCTCGCGAGCGCGGGCTCGACGTAGCGCAAATACGTCGAATCCACGCCGATACGGTCGAGAAAGACGAAGCGGCCGGCGTCCTTCAGCTTGCGCTGGACCGTGAGCACGTCGAACTCCCGGCCGAGCGCGTCGCGCGCAATCCGATCGAGCGAGGCGGCGGCCGCATAGTCGTCCAGCCGGGCCTCGACGAACGGGCGATCCAGGTCCTGGGCGCAGTCGTTGAGGAGCGTCGCCAGATCGTAGGCGCGCGGGCCTAGGAGGGCGTCCTGGAAGTCGAGCCAGGCGATCTCGAGGCCCCCGCCCGCCGCGTCCAGGACCATGAGGTTCTGGCTCTGGTAATCGCGGTGAACGAAGCCCCGCGGCCACGCGGCGATGCGCCGGGCGAGGCGATCCGAGACGGCATCGAGCTCGGCCCGCGCGGCGTCGCCCAGCCGGAGCCCGCGCGCGTCGAGCGCCCACGCGCGGAAATGGTCGAGCTCCCAGCGCAGGAGCGTCTCGTCGAGCGCGCACGAGTCGACGATCGAGCCGCTCGGGAGCGCCGCGAGCGCCCGCTGCGCCCGGGCGAGATCGCGCGTGGCCAGCGCGTAGACCTCGGCGCGGCGGGCGGGCGCGCGCTCGACGAAGGCCGAGAGCGTCGCGTCCCCGAGATCCTCCAGGAGGAGCAGGCCGTGCTCGCAATCCTCACCGAGCAGCGCCGGCACCCGGACGCCGCGCTCCCGGAGGAGCGCGTGCACCTCCAGGAAAGCCCACCGCGGGGGAGCGGCGCCGACCGCGACGCCGTCGCCCTCCGCGCTCGGCGCGAACATCGCGACCGCCGTCCCGGCCGGCGTCACGACGCGCAGATAGCGCCGGCACGACACGCCCCCGCGCAGCGGGACCATCGACGACGGGACATGGCCCGTGGCCCGCTGGACGAGCCGGAGCAGGGCGTCGGTGTCGAGCTCGCGCACACCCTCTCCTACGCCGGCGGACGGCGCGGACGCCAGGGCTGTCGCGACATCGCCCCGCGCTGCGCTGCGGCCGTCACGCCTCGGCGCCTGTCCCCCTCGCCGCCTCGGCGCCTGTCCCCCTCGCCGCCTCGGCGCCTGTCCCCCTCGCCGCCTCGGCGCCTGTCCCCCTCGCCGCCTCGGCGCCTGTCCCCACAACGCCTTGACGCCTGTCCCGGTGCAGGAACGGGCCAGACGCTCAGCAGGCGCCGGCGCAGCCGTCGGCGCTGTTGAACCAGAGACCGCCGGAGTCCTCGCACGCGCTGCGGTCGTACCTGCCAGAGCAGCAGCGCTCCTGGCTCTCGCACACCTTCGCGGCGCTCTCGCCGCTCCGGAAGCAGCACTTCCGGCTCTCGGGCGTCTCGGGCGCGGCGGCCGCATCCTCGGGCGCGGCCGGCTCCCCGGGCGCGGTCGCCTTCTCGATGACCACCGGAACCGCAGGCGCGACGAGCGTCGCCACCGTGTCGCAGCCGAACGAGGCAATCATGACGAGGAGGGCGAGCGCCGATCCCAGCCCACGAGCGGTTCCAGCCAGCTTCATGATCGCCGTGGGTGGCATGGGCGCAGTGCGGCGGCAAGTTCGTGACGAGAGCCGTGCTATAACGCCGCGGAATGGCGAACGGTGCGACCAAGAGCGCGATGAACCGTGGGACGAACGGCGCGACCGGGCCCGTGAGGGTCACGCCGCTCAACGGAGCAGCAGCCGCCGCCGTCGCATGGCGCAGCCGGGGCGAGCTCCACATCACCGTCATCGTCAAGGCCACCTTCGCCTTCGCGGCGGACGCGGAGATGCCCAGGGTCGAGCCGCAGCAGGTCGTCCACGGGGAGGTCCATCACGGCAACAACCCTGGGCGGAGCGTCCGGCTCACGAGCGATCTGGCGCCGCACCTGGAGCGCGCCGACGTGCTCTTTACCGGCCACGCCCACGCGCCGCCGCCCGGCGCGCCCGTGCACGCCCTGCCCGTGCGACTCGCGATCTCCGATGAGGGCGGGCCCCTCCTCGACAAGGAGCTCCTGGTCAAGGACAGGGCCGGGTTCCAGCGGATGCCGCTCGTGTACGAGCGGGCGCTCCGCGGGGAGAACGACCAGGAGAACTTCCTCGGCGTGCAGGGGACGGGCGACGCGTCCGAGCCCGAGGCGAACATCGTCGATCCGCTCCAGCCGGCGCGCGCGGCCGGCTTCGGGCCCATCGCGCGCGCCTGGCCCGCGCGCAGGCGGCTGCTCGGGGCCACGCCCCGCAAGGCGCTCGACGCCGCCATCGCCGAGATCCCCGATCCCTTCGAGTGGGCCTATTACCAGGCGGCGCCCCCCGATCAGCGGACGCGCTACCTGCGCGGCGGCGAGTGGATCGAGCTCCACGGGCTCCACCCCACGCTGCCGCGCCTCCGGACGCGACTGCCCGAGGCGCGCGGCCGAGCGCGCGTCCACGGCCTCTCCGCGTTCGGCGTGAGCGAGGGCCACCCGCTCGAGCTGAACGCGGACACGCTGCGCATCGACGGCGACGAGCAGCGCTGCACCCTCGTCTTCCGGGGCAGCCTGGTCGTCCCCGACGAGGCCGCGCTCGCGGCGGCCACCCTCGTGGCGGGGGTCGAGCTCCCCGGCGAGCCGCTCGAGTGGCCGGAGCTGCCGGCGGATCAGGGCGCCGCGGGCGGACCCGCGCGAAGCGTCGACCCCGACCACGACGGCGGCCTGGGAGAGACCCTGGCCGCTCCGGCCGCCGGGGCGCGCACGTTGAGCCTCCCGGACGCCGGCGTGGCGGCGGCTGCCCTGGCCTCGGCGGCGGCGACGCCGTTCCGCCCCGGGTCGGCTCCCGGCGACATCGTCGGGCCGGCCGCGGGCGCGCCCGGGCCGCGGATCGACACCGGGACCCTCTCGATCTCCTCGGTGGAAGAAGGCCCGGAGGCGTCTCCGGCCACGACGCTGGCCCTGCTGCCCGAGCAGGACGCCGACGCGACGGACCAGCCGGCGCTCCCGTTCCAGCCGGCGCCCCCGGGCGCGGGGCTGGCTCCCTCGATGACGGCCCAGGAGCCGGTCGCGGCGGAGGAGCGCGCGGGCTCTGGCACGCTCGCCCTCGCGCTGGACGACGACTGGACGCCGGGCGCCGGCGCGCCCGACCCTTCCGGCGATCGCGCGCCCGCGGCCTCGCCTGCGATCACGCCTGCTCACGCGGGAGCGGCGGAGACCGCGGCCGCGCCGCTCCAGGAGCTGGAGCCGGCCGCGCCGCCTCCGGAGCTCGCGCTGCCGGAGCCTCCGCCCCCGCCGAGGCCGGTGCTCAGCGCCTCACCGGCGCGCTCCCCCGAGCCGGACGAGCCGCCGCCGGCCCCGCCGCCCCGACGGCCGCCGCCACCTCCGCCGGAGCGCCCGGCGCTGCCGACCCCTTCCCCTGCGTTGAGGAGGAGCCTTTACGAACGGTTCGATCGCAAACGGTAGCTCGCGCAAACGGTAGCTCGCCGAGCCCACCTCGACGAGCGCGAGGGGCGCCCGCGCGCGAGGCGCCCCAAGGCAGGAGATCTTCTCCCAAGGCACGAAGGATGGAGCTGCGACGATGACCACCCGATCCGATTCACTAGACATTCGACTCGAGCTCTCCGGCTTCTCGTCCGACCTCCTCCAGGTGAACAGGCTGTCCGGGCGCGAGGCGATCTCCCAGCTCTTCACGTTCGAGGTCGAGGTGGCCTGTCCGAGCGACGCCGGGGTCGACGGACAGACCTTCACGGGCGAGAGCGTCGCGATCGTCTTCGAGCAGGACGGGGTCGAGGTGCGGCGCGTCCACGGGATGATCGCGGAGGTCCACGACCTCCTCGCGAACCTGCGCGACTACCGCGCTTACCGGCTGCGCATCGTCCCGCGCGCCTTCCGGCTGACGCTCGTCGAGACCACCGAGATCTCGATGAACAAGGCGGTGCCGGACATCATCAAGCAGAAGCTCGAGCTCGTGGGCCTGAGCGGGAGCGACGTGGAGCTCCGGCTGACGGGCACCTACCCGCCGCGGGAGTTCACGGTGCAGTACCAGGAGACCGATCTCGCCTTCATCTCCCGCCTGGCCGAGCACGCCGGGATCAGCTTCTTCTTCGAGCACCAGGACGGGCAGGACACGATGGTCTTCACCGACGGCGCCGGGTTCAAGCCCGCGGCCGGCGCCGAGTCCGTCCATTTCCGCGAGCGCGGCGAGACGCGGGACGTCTTCGAGCTCGAGGCGAGATCGCGGCTCGTGCCGAGCGTGTATGTGGCCCGCGACTACAACTACCGGCAACCGATGCTCGATCTGACGTCGGAGCACGTCCTCTCGACCGGGTATGCGGGCGGCATCGTCGAGTACGGCGGCCATTACAAGACGCCGGCGGAGGGCAAGGCGCTGGCGCAGGTCCGGGCCGAGGAGCGGCAGGCGACGCAGCTCGTGTATGCGGGCAGGAGCGCGGTGTGCGCGATCGGCGCGGGCGGGCGATCGGTGCTGGAAGGGCACCCGAGCCTGGAGTCGCTCGATCTGCTCTTCGTCGAGGTGGAGCACCGCGCGTCGCAGGCGGCCGGCGGCCAGGGCGGCGGCGACGAGCCGCGACGCTACGTGAACACGTTCCGCGCGATCCCGGGCAAGAACACGTACCGGCCGCCGCGCGTCACCCCGACGCCCCGGATCGGCGGCGTCGTCACGGGCATCGTCGACGCCGGGCCGGGGGGCGGGGGCAACGACGCCCAGATCGACGATCAGGGCAGGTACATGGTCCGGTTCCTCTTCGACACGGGGGCAGCCGGCGGCGTGACGTCCAGGCCGGTGCGCATGCTCCAGAACCACGCTGGAGCGAACTACGGCACGCATTTCCCGCTCAAGCCGGGGACGGAGGTGCTCATCGCCTTCGTGAACGGCGACCCGGATCGGCCGGTCATCGTGGGCGCCGCGCCGAACCCGCTGACGCCCTCTCCGGTCAACAGCGCGAACCGGTCGACTCACCGGATCAAGACGCAGGGAGGCATCGTCTTCGATCTCGTGGACGAGTGAGCGGCCTCGATCTCGTGAACGGGCGCGCCGCGCGCGGTCCCGGGTGGCGGGCGATGACGCCGCTCAGGGAGCTGGCTTCTTGCCGGGCGCCGGGCCCGCGGCGGGGGAGGCGCCCTGGGCGCTCGTCATGGCCCGGATGGCGTAGTTGAGCGCGGCGCGCAGGTTGCGTTGCGTGTTGAGCTGGGAGAGGTCGAGGCCGAGCGCGACCATGGTCTGGGCGACCGTCGGCTTGATGCCAGCGACGATGCCGTCCGCGCCGAGGAGGCGGATGGCGGTGATGAGCTGGATGAGGTGGCTCGCGACCCGGGTGTCGACGACCTCGACGCCGGTGAGGTCGAGGATGGCGAAGCGCGCCCGCTTCTCGACGATCTGCGCGAGCAGGCTGTCCATGACCTCCGCGGTGCGGACGCTGTCGACCGTGCCGACCATGGGGAGCGTGAGCACGCCGTCCCAGACCTCGATGATCGGCGTCGAGAGATCGCGGATCACCTTCTGCTGCGCCGCGATCTGGTCGAGCTGGATGCGCAGCTCCTTCTCGACGAGCCTGGAGTCCGACACGTCGAGCGAGACCCCGAGCACGCCGTCGACTCGGCCGCCGGGCTCGCTGCGGAGCGGGATGAGCCAGGTGTCCCAGTCGGCGCCGTGCGCCTCGCCGCGACCGCGGCGCACCTGGCCGTCGTACCATTGCCGCATGTCGGCGGCGGCCTCCGGGGTGGCCCCATAGAGGTCGTACACGCTGTGCCCGACGTGCTGCCCCCGTGTCAATCCGGCCTTCGCGGTCGACTTGCCGTCGTGATAGACGTAGATCCCGTCGCGGTCGAGCGCCCATATCGTCAAGGGATCCACGTGCTCGACGAGGCCGTCGAGGAGGCGCGCCTTGAGCCGGAGCGTGTTCAGCTCGTCCCCGGTCAGCGGGGCGGCGGCGGGCGCGGGCGCGGGGCGGAGCGAGCCGAGGACGGCGCTTCGGTCGGATGACCGGCTGACGCTGCACGACAGCGGCCGGTAGGCGCCGCCGCCGTCGCGCAGGCGCACGCTGAACGAGACGGGCTCGTCCCTCTGAAGGACTGTCGACCAGGCCGCCGAGAGCGCGGCGCGATCGTCCGGGTGCGCGAGATCGGCGAGGAGCGCGCCCCCCGCCACCCCGGGGCCCAGCGCCTCGCGCAGCCCGCCGCTCCCGTGGAGCAACGCTCCGTCGGCCGAGGCGATGAAGAGCAGATCGGCAGAACGGGCGAAGAGCTCGCCGAGCAACACACTGGAGGCAGATTCCATCAGTCTCACGACTCCTCAGAGAGCAGAGAAGGATAAGTATAACGTGGACGGAGCAGGCTGCGAAAGAGCTCCCTGGCGGCCGTTGTGCGATTGAGCCGGGAGAAACGCGCCACTTCGTGGGGGCGCTAGCGCTAGCGTGGCGGGCGCTGCGCGGCAAGACGGTGAGCTGGCCCGCCGCTGAATGAGCTACGGCGAGGTGAGCCGAGGACGGGAAGGCGCCGCTTGCGTGGACCGGAGCGGGAGAGGTGGTGAGAGGTACGGTGCAGGGGATTCCGGGAGCGCATCACGACAGGCTCGTGACCAGGAGGCCATGGATTGGGTCGGTCTGGACGAGGGACCGGCATGTCACCAGGACTCAGGGGACGCCCCGCGGCGGAGCGGGCGTAGTGACCGAGGGAGCTCATCATGGCGAGGTGACCCCAGCACGTCGGATCTCTCGGATCGTTGTCCACAGTAGCTGGCCTGGGAACTCACGAAGAATGGATCCCTTGCATCATCTGCCGATGAACAACATCGCAATATCGTCGAGGTTTCCGTTAGTGTCGCAGCTCTGAGCCAGCGCGAGCGAGGAACCAAACAAGGGCGAGATCGGCGCAAGAATCCTAAATAAGCTTGAGAGCACAATCCCGACGATGACGGCCCTGCGCACGCTCCACCCCCTTCCAACTCATCTGTCAGTCGAACCTGCCGCCGAGCAACGGCTCGAACGCGTGGTAAGCCTCATAGCTCTTGAAGTGCCGCGCGTAGATCTCCGCGCCGTCATCAAGAGTGTCCGAAAGAACACGGCTTACATCCACGACGTGCTTCAGCCTCCAGTGAATCTCCTGCCCTAGAACATTGTTGAAGCACGTTTCATGCGCACGGCTGTGTTGCTCGGCGCGCGCGCGTGCCTGCTCCTCACTTTCGGCGCGCACCAGCGCGAAGCATTCTTCGTACATGGGTGTGTACGATGGGTCCGGCGACCAAGACTCGTAGAGTATAACGGCAACATAGAGATCGCTGTTCGGGCTGGATTCCATGGATGGACTCGCTTGTCTATGCGGCTTTGACCGGGAGTGTGACGCCGCGTGATGCCGAGATCAGCCTGCCCTGTCGCGGGGCGCGGCGGTAGGGGTCTACCTGTCCGGACGCTTCCCTTTCCTCAAGTCGGCTACCTTCCGCCGCGCAGGCGGCGGCCCCGTTGAAGCCGACCAACCAGGCATGGCAGAGCAGAAGCCCGCGAGGTGCCGAGATCGCGCGCTCGCCGGCGTCCACCTCGACCCCGCGGCCGATCCGCAGGAACTGCTTCATGTGCAGGTCCTGGACCTTCGTAGCTCTCGGCGGCTTCTCGTTGACGGTGCAGGACGGCGGCGGCGGCAGAGTAGCTCCGTAACGAAAGCAGCAGGTTCGCGTCGACGCCGAGGCGTGGTGGGGGAGCTATTCCACCCGGAAGCACCGGGTAGGATACCGGCGCCGGAGCTGGCGGCGAACGGGCGAAGGAAGGTGAACCGAGCGCTGGTGCAAAAGTGGAGAGAGCTCGATCCACGGGTCGCGATCGCGGAGCCTCCCGGGGCCGCGCACGCCGAGGAGCTCTGGCCGGCAGCGGTGAGCATCAATCCGGCTCTCGCCGGCTCTTGCGATGCGCTGGCGGATCAACGAGCCTGTCGGGCAATGTTGCGGCCGTTCCGGCCGCGTTCCCCGACAAGGAGGGATGGATGGCGTCGAAATTGGTGACCGACAGGGACAAGTCCAGCCGCGCCGTGGCCGCGTCGGCCGAGACGCACGCCGACGAGATCGCGAAGGGGATTGCGGCCGAGCTCGCGCCCTGCCTGAGGTCCGGCGAGAAGATGCCCGACGTGGCGTTGCTCATGCGCCTCGTCGCGCGCCGGCTCGCCGCGGACACAGCCGCGCTCGTGGCGGCCGACGACGCGCACGAGCGCGAGCTCGCCGACGACGCCGCGCCCCGCGAGGCGCGCGACGAGGCGGCCGCCCGGCTGCGCTCGGTGCTCGTCGACGGGCGCGCCGCCGTCGACGCGGCGTTCGGGCCGGCGGGCCTGCGCAAGCTGCAGCTGGACGGGGCCGTCGCCGAGGACCCTTCCGTGCTCGTCACGGCCGGCGAGCGGGTCGCGAGCGCCCTGCGGGACGCGGAGATCAAGCTCCCGAAGCCGAGGCGCGCGTCGATGAAGCTCGATCGTGCCGCGCTCGCCGACGAGATCGCGGCCGAGCTGCCGGCGCTGAAGAAGGCGCTCGCGAAGGTCGCGACCGAGGAGCGCGAGAAGGAGGCCACGCTGCGCGCGAAGCAGAACGCCATGCGCAAGAGCGACAAGAGCTTCGGCCAGGGCGCCGCGCTGCTCGCCGCGAGCTTCACGTTCGCCGGCCTCGAGGATCTCGCCGCCAAGGTGCGCCCGTCCGGCCGCAGGCCCGGCCGGACCGCAGCCGAGGAGGACGACGCGCTGCCCCCCGAGGAGCCCGCCTCGCCCGGATCGCCTCCACCGCTCGAAGGCGACTGACCGCCGGCCGCGCCTGAAAGCGGCCCCCATGCGCTCCAGATCGCGCTGACACGGCCGGGAAACGCGATGATCCCGCGGCAAAGCGCGCTCTGAACCGTTCCCCTCGGGCGTCGCCGCGGGCGCAGCCCTTCCGAAGCGATCGGCGGCCCCGGCGCCGCCGGACCTCGCCTTTCTGACGGCTCCAGCGTCGTCTCGCCCTGGGCTCGTCGCCCGCGGAGCGGCGCCAGCGTCGTCTCGCCCCGGGCTCGTCGCCCGCGGAGCGGCTCCAGCGTTGTCTCGCCCTGGGTTCGTCGCCTGTGGAGCGGCTCCAGCGTCGTCTCGCCCTGAGCTCGTCGCTTGTGGACCGGCTGCTGCGTCGAGCGCCACACCTCCCTGCTTCCCCTGCGCTTCGGTGGACGGCCCTGGCGTCACCACGGACTCCCGTCGGATGCACCGGAGGACACCTCGTGGTCCGGCGACGGTCCGTGTGTTGACGACGGACGACATGGCGCACGAGGGCGCGATCCAGGGCCGAGCAATGTCCTAGCGCTTTGGTGGGGACGCTTGCTTCAGGAGAACGTGCGGGCGAGCGTGCGCGGGCGAGAAAAATCGCGGGGAGGAGGCAATGAGCATGGGAACGAGGCGACAGATAAAGGTCGTCGCGGTGGCCGTGGCCGCCCTGGCGTTCGGCGCGACTGCGGCCGGGTGCTTGTGGAAGTTCGGGGACGACACGTTCGGGAGCTTCTGCGCGGCGGCGGTGGGCGGCGAGGAGCACTGCGTGGGCGAGAATCAGGGGCCGGGCGCCGCGTGGGCCCAGGCCGAGAAGGACGGCGCGCTGCCCATCGAGGTGTGGGCCACATGGCCGAACGACAAGACGCCGGAGGAGATCGTCGCCAGCAGCCACTCGCTCGACGTTGAGGTCGTCGGCGACGCTCCAGGTCTTCGCGGCGTCCTTCGACGAGGCGATGGCGCCGCACAGGGAGCTGCTCGCGACGCACGGCGCGGTGCTGCCGGACATGACCTCGGGCGCGCTGCGCTCGCTGAACGCGATGCTGGGTTACGTGAAGGGTCGCGTCGCCCGGAGCGACGCGACCGCGACGGCGCTGCTCGGCGGCATCGTACTGCGCCGGCAGGCGCTCCGCGTGCTGCAGATGGACGAGGGGGCGCGCGAGGCCGTCGCAGGGGCGCGGACCCGCAAGGCGTCGGAGGCGTTCGGGGAGCGCGCGCGCGCGCAGATCGCGGCGCTGTCGGCGGCGCCGCCGGTGAGCGAGGAGCTCGGGCTGCCGCTGCTCGCCGAGCGGTGCGGTGAGCTCCTGGCGCTGGTGCAGCTGCGGCCGCTCTGCGAGGCGGCGGGGTCGTCGTGGCGCGAGGCCGGGTGCGACGCGCTCCGAGGGCGATTCGACGCCGCGGAGACCGAGCTCAGGACAGGGTTGCCCCAGAAGATCGCGGCGGGTCTCGCGAAGCTACGGGAGGAGGGGATGGCCGCGGCGGCGCTCGACGCGGTCGAGGCGAGGCTCGACGCGGGCGACGTGAAGGGCGCGGCGGTCGCCTATGACGCCGCCGTGCGCGGCGCGGAGGGGACATGAGGGGCTCGAAGGACGTTGCGCGGCCTGGCTGGAGCGCCGCGACGCTGCAGACGCTCGTCGCGCTGATCACAGCGGTCGCGGTGGTGGCGCCCTCTTTCGCGTGGGCGGGAACGCCGTACACCCTGAGCTGGGAGCACGCGGAGCTCAGCTCGTCGTGCGAGGGGCCCTTCTTCGTCGGACACGGCTTCTTCAGCGTGAACGACACGCCGCTGACCACGTACGAGGTCCCCGGCGCGCTGATCGAGCACGCCGACGGCTCGGCTACCAACAGGGCGGAGACGGAGTTTGACTCGGTGCTGCTCCAGATGGGAGCGAACGACTTCCACTTCCATGTGCAGAACTCCGCCGGCGAAGACTGGTGCACCGACGCGCACGACGTGGTGCACCTCGTCTCGGAGCCGCTCGGCCTGAACAAACCGCTCTTTGACGTGCGACGCATCGGGACGGCGTTCTACGGCGACACGACGCTCGACCTGAGCCTCGCGGAGATCAACCCGGCGCTGGCGCGCGACATCGAGATCCTGCTGGCCGAGATCGCCAAGGAGCGCGCGGCGCTCGTGGCGAACGCACGGGCGGTGGGCCTGCTCGCGGAGAAGATGGACCTGCTCCAGCAGCTCGACACCGAGCTCAAGGACTTTGTCGGCCGGCCGCTGGACGAGATCTCACGGACCGACCTCGAGGCGATCCTGGACCGGTATGAGGACGCGGTCGCGCCGGAGACGCGCGCGGCGATGGAGCAGCTCGTCGACGACCTGAAGAAGAGCGTCAGCGATCTCGAGGACGAGGTCGCGCGGCTGATGGACGAGTTCGGCGCGCAGGCCGACGAGGTGGCGGACCTGGCGACGGAAGACGCGCGCGCCGAGGGGTGGGACCCGGACGACCCGCAAGCGTACGCGCTCGGGGAGAGCGAGGTGCCGTGGGTCGACGTGCCGGACATCGCGGAGGTGGACGGGGCGTTCGAGGAGGGGCGGGATCCCTACGCGGCGTACGCGGACGCGGTGCTCGCGGCGCTGGAGGCGGACGTCAGCGGCCGGGTGGTGGTCCTCCGGGCGGACTTCGTGGCGAACGTGCGGGCGTGGAGGGCGAACAGCGCGGCGCTGGAGATCGCGCTGCGCGACCGGATGGGGGTGTCGCTGGCGGAGACCAACGCGTTCCTGAAGGCACAGAACCGGATCACGGGGTTCGTGCGGCAGTTCATGGATGCATCGGACTGGTTCGAGGACTCGCCCGTGCCTGCCGACCTGCGGGCGCAGGTGGACACGGTGCTGAAGCCACGGTTCGATGCGCTCGCGGACCAGATGAAGGACAACCTCAACCTGTGGACGGGGGTCGGGCTCGACCTGGAGCAGACGCAGCTCTACCAGACGATCAGCGCGTTCGCGGGGGCGATGTCGACGGTCGCTGAAGGCTTCGAGGCGTACGGGGAGGTGATGCAGACGTTGGTGCAGGCGACGACGCGCATCGGGGTGGGGTTCGTGCCCGTGGTCGGGCCGACGCTCGACCTGTGCGAGGCCGTGACAGGCAAGGAGTGGTGCCTGCCGGCCGGGCGAGAGTTGAGCGATGAGGAGCGGATCTTCTCGGGGCTGGGCTTCGGGCTCGGGGCGGTCGGGCACATCTGGCACGGCGTTGCTGCCGCCGGCGCGCTACCGCCGCGTGGGATCCGGATCGCCGGGGAGATCGCAAAAGTCGATAAGGTCGTTGTCAAGGGGTTCGAGGTATGGAGGCTCCGCGGGTTCAAGACGCTGAAAGGGCACGTCACGGAAGCCGGGTTCAACACCTTCGAGAAAACGGCGATCAGCTTCATGACCCGCGACGAGCGGGCGCTCCTCGGCGTCGGCGACGGCGGCGTGCGTAAGATGCTCGACCTTCCAGACGAGTCGCTCCCCGGCATGTCCGGTGGGAAGGCTCCTGACTTCGTGACGGTGTCCCGTGGGCAGAAGCTGATCGTGAGCGAAGTGAAAGGGGGCAACCCGGTTGAGCTAGACGATGTGTTCAAGCAGTTGTCGAACGGGATGGAGGGGCTACGGAACAAGGGGGTCGCGGGGGATGTCGAGCAGGTCGAGCTCATCATGACGCGCGGCGCGAAATTCAAGCCGGAAAAAACGTATAGTGTCAAGGACGGGTACCTCTTCAACACGACGACGCGCAAGAAGGTGACCCTGAAAGGATTCAATCACCCCATCAAGGTGACCCAGCTATGAGCGAATCAGGACCGTCGTTCTTCGCCTGGTGTGACGCGGCAGAGACGCTCGATGCGTTCCTGGCGGCGCTGCCGGAGCTCATGCATCCAGGGACTCGTATTAGCATGTTGACAGACGATGGCCTATTCTACACGTCCTCCATGGACGAGGCGGTTGCGATGATCCGCACCCAGTTTGCCGCAGGTCCTTCGGCTGGAGCAAGCGTCGACGTCATGCTGAGCGCTACCAAACGCCTCTTCGGTTGCAGCGGTGACTGCTACACCGAAGAGGCCGGCCGTGACATTTCGGCCGGCCCCATCCACATGACCACGTGCGACCAGGAAGGCTTCCTCTGCTCGTATCTCGAGCTCGCCTGGGGCAGGGGCCCGCGCTCGATCGAGGCCGAGGCCGCGGTCGCATGGCACCTGCTCCGGGACGATCTCGTGGACCTCCTGCTCCGCCTCTGCGCGCCGGACGCGAGCGGGCGCGTCCGCACCGGCGCGTGCACGAACGGGGGAGACTGGATCGCACCCGTCCGCATGTGCGCGACGTACAACGCTGACGCGCGGGACATCGCGCGCGATCTCGCCCTCTCGTGGCTACAGCGCCACGACAAGGAGATGGTATCGCGCAACGCGGGCCTGTCGCTGGAAGCGCTCCGCGCGCGGGTGGAAGCCGCGCCGGCCGGGGCGCGCGTCCCGCTCAAGGCCGGAAGCGAGCGCGCGCACTCCCTCTCCCGCGAGACCGTCCTCAAGGCGCTGGCAACGCCGCCCTCCGCCCTGCTGGAGGCGCTCGAGGCCGCGGCGGCGCCCGACGAGGCGTGGCGCGCCGCCGAGCCGCGCGCGAGAGAGATCCTGGCGCTGACGAGCCAGATCGCGGAGACGGGCGAAGGCCCGCCCACGTGGCCGGTGCACACGGACACGCGTGCCCACGTCCGCTTCCTCCGAAAGCATGCGCCTTTTCACGTGCGCCGCCTCGCGGGCGGCGGCGTGATCCTGGCGACCCACCCGTTCCGCTCGCTCTGGCCGCTCTGGGTCGACGCGCTCTTCTCGCTCGGCCTGATCCCTGACCCAGCAACCTCATGAGGGTGAACCAAGGATGAAACCAGGGCCGTACTTCTTCGCCTGGTGTGACGAGACAGAGCGGATCGGCGCATTCGCGGCGGCGCTGCCGGCTCTCGTCGCGCGCGGGAGTTCTATCCGCGTGAGGATGGGCTCCGACGTGGATCGCACGGTGAATTTCGTGGACGAGGCGGTCGCGATGATGCGCGCCCGCTTCGGACGCACCGATGCCGAGACCTACTTCGACATGGAGCTCGACGACCGACGCATACTCTGTGGCCACTATCGCTGCTTCACCGGCAAGAGCGAACGTCTCAAGCCACGGGGCCCCATCCACATGGTCCCTGCCAGCGCGGCGGACATTCTCCCGCTGGAATTGTACCCCGCCCTGGGCAGCGGCCCGCGCTCCGTGGCGGCGGAAGCCGAGCTCACGTGGCACATCGTTCTGGACTACCTCGAGGACCTGCTGCTCCGCCTCTGCACGCCCGACGCGAGCAGGCGTGTCTCGACCGGCGGCTGCACGAGCGCGTGGACCTGGCTCGCGCCGGTCTCGATGTGCGCGACGTACAACGCGGACGCCCGCGACATCGCGCGCGATCTGGCCCTGTCGTGGGTCAGCCTCCACGACAAAGAAAAGGTCTCGTTGATCGCGGGCATGTCGCTGGAGGCGCTGCACGCGCGTATCGACGCCGCGCCGGCCGGGGCGCACGTGGTTCCGACGGACAAGGGCGGGCGCTCGATCCCGCTCTCCCGCGAGACCGTCCTCAAGGCGCTGGCCATGCCGGGCTCCGCCCTGATCGAGGCGCTCGTGGCCGCCGCCGATGTGCCCGACGAGGCGTGGCGCGCCGCGGAGCCACGCGCCGAGGAGATCCACAACCTGACGGTGCAGGCCCAGGCGCGCGGTGAGGGGTTCACCCGCGGCGGCGGGTCCCTTACCTGGGTGAAACTGACGGGCGAGCACGTCTACTTCCTGGTGGATCACGCCCGGTTCCACGTCCGGCGCCTCCCGAACGGTGGCATCTTGCTGGCGACCCACCCCTACCGCACGCTCTGGCCGCTCTGGACTGACACCCTCTCCGCACTCGGCCTGATGTCCTGACGCAGAGTCTCCCCCGCTCTCTTCACTTCGGGCTTTGCACCTGTCACACCTGCGCCTGTTCTCGGGCCAGTCTCGGCTCGCATAGACTCCATCCCTCCAGCCCCGGCAGGCCCCCTTCCAACCGCGGCTCCCGCCGTGTGATAGCCTCGCAGGACGCATGGCACCCTACCGCTCCTCTCGCGAGGACCGCGCCGCGCCCCCGCCGCCGCCCCCTGGCCCGGTCGCCGACATGGTGCAGCAGTTCGCCGACCCGTACGCCTTCCTGCGCGAGCTCGTGCAGAACGGCATGGACGCCGGCGCGCGGAAGATCGCCGTGCGCGTCGAGGCGCTGCCCGGCGCGTGCGCCACCTCGGTCGCCGACGACGGGTGCGGCATGAGCCGCGAGGACATCGAGGGCCCGCTGCTCACCCTCTTCAGCTCGTCGAAGGAAGGCGACGCGACGAAGATCGGTAAATACGGCGTCGGCTTCGTCTCCGTGTTCGCCCTCCAGCCAGAGCAGGTCGACGTGGAAACGTGGCGCGACGGGAAGGCATGGCTCCTCCGGCTGCACAGCGACACGAGCTACGAGCTCGAGGACGCCGGACCGCGCCAGGGCAGCGGCACGCACGTGACCCTGATCCAGCGGCTCGGTCGGGAAGCGTTCGTGGAGCACGCGCGCCGCGCGCAGGCCGCGCTCCGCCGCTGGTGCCGACACGCCGATCGCGAGATCACCCTCAGCATCGCAGACCACGAGGGCGGCTCCCGCACGGGCGCCCTGCGCATCGACTCCCCGCTCGCCATCGCAGCGCCCGTCTCCGTGACCGCCGTCGAGGAAGAGAGCACCGTCGTCGTCGGCCCCTCCGCCGGCGCTCAGCACCTCGCACGGCCCACGAGCGGGGACGGGGACCCCGCCGGCGAGCACGGCCAGAGCTTCGCCGGCTTCTACAACCGCGGGCTCACCCTGTTCGAGACCGCGGACGAGCTCTTCAGCGGGCTCTCGGGCGTGCGGTTCAAGGTGATGAGCCCCCACCTCCAGCACACCCTGAGCCGCGACAACGTGCGCCGCGACGACGCCTTCTGGGAGGCGATCGCGCGCGTGCGCGAGCTCGTCAAAGGTCCGCTCCGGCGCGAGCTCGCCGCCCGCCTCCCGCAGGCCGCGGCAGCCGCAGCCGCCGGCGAGGCGGAGGGCGCCGCCGCCTACGCGGCGATGCTGGAGGCGGCGCTGTCGCCGCCGACCGCGCTCGATCCGGACGAGATCCCGTTCCCGCTCGCGAGCCCCGTCGCCGGCGACCGGTGCCGCGCGGGGCTCCGGGCGCTCGCGCCGGGGCGCGAGCCGCTGCTCGTGGCCAGGCGATCCGACGCGCTGACCGCGGCCATGGCCCGTGGCGGGCTGCCCGTCGTGCTGTGCAACCACCGCGCGACCAGGGCGCTGCTGAAGCGGTGCTTCCCTGCGGCGCGCGTCGAGAAGGCGCACGCCGCCTACCTGCTCGTGCGCGAGGAGCGCGAGGAGCCGAAACGCGCCCGCGCGGCCGACGCCGCGCTCCTCCAGGTGGTCGCCGACGCGCTCGCCCGCGCCCGGCACGGGGTCGCCCGGGTGAGCCTCTGCCAGGTCGAGGGCGCCCTCCGCCAGCGCAGCGGGTTCCTCCTGCCCGGGAGCGAGGAGCGCGCCGGGCCCGAGCAGAGCTGCCACGCGGCGCGCGAGGTCGTGCGCCGCGCGGCGCGCTTCCCGCCCGGGCACGCCCTCTACCTCAACATCGAGAGCGACACCGTGGCCCTCGCGCGCAGGCGCGCCGCCGTCGACGCGGTGACCGCCGGCAACCTGCTCGCCCGCGCGCTGCTCGTCGAGGCCAAGGGGCCGCTCGATCCCGAGGACAGCGACCGGCTCCTCGACCTCTCGGCGAGCCCGCCGCCGCTCGCGGGCGCGGCGCGCGGCGAGCGGGCGCCCGCAGGCGGCCCGCGCCCCGCGCCAAGGGGGTCCCCGCGGTGAGCCGGGTCGTCGCCCGCGGCGCGATCCGCGTCGATGCCCGCCGCGCCGTCCAGAAGCTCAGGGAGCACCTGCTCGTCGACCTGGACCTCTACCTGCTCGAGCTCGTCCGCGCCGCCGCGGCCGGGGGCGCGACGCAGATCGATCTCCGCTACGACGCCGACGACGTCGTCGTGACCTTCGACGGAGAGCCGCCCGACGGGCCCGCGCTGGCGCGCCTCCTCGACCACGTGCTCAACGCCGCGCCCGACGCCGCGTCCCGGAGGCTCCGCCTGCTCGCCCTCGGCGTGAACGCGGCGCTCGGGCTGCGCCCGGCGCGCGTCGACCTGCTCACGACGGGCCACGGGCCGTCCGGCGAGGCCCGAGGCGCGACCTGCACGCGCGTGCGCTTCACGCCCGCCCTGCTCGAGGCGCCCGCCGAGGCCCCCGCGCCGGCCGCCGGCCCCGCCTGCGAGGAGGTCCCGAGGCCGCCCGGGATGCCCGCGGCCGGCCTGCGCATCGAGGTGCGGCGGAGGCTCGGCTGGTCGGTGCTCCGCCGGGCGATCATGGGCGATAGCCCGCCCGAGCTCGCGCACCTCGCCGCGGCCACCGGCGATTTCCCGGTCCCGATCGCGCTCGCCGGCGAGCCGCTGCGCCGCGCTCTCCCGAGCAGCGAGCTCGCGGTCCTCGTGCGCGTGCCGTTCCATGTGCGCGGCGCGCGCCGAGCCGCGCTGGAGATCGTCGCGCCCCCCGAGCCCCCAGCAGGGCCGGCCAGCTCGGCGCCCCGCTCGCGCCCCCTCGCCGCGCCCGTTTCCACGCCCCTCCCCTCCGGCCTCCCCGCCGTCGACTACCTCGAGCACGGCGTGCGGCTCGTCCGCGAGCGCTGGAGCTTCGCCCCGCGGTTCCCCTCGGCGCCCTACCAGGGCGTCGAGCTCCCGGTCCGCGTCGTCGTCGACGCGGACGCGCTGCCCACCAACGCGTCGCGCTCGGCGCTGCGCGAGGACGCGCCCGTCCGCACGCGGCTCCGCGAGGCGGCGGCCGGCGCGCTGCTCGACGCCATCAAGGCCCTCGCCGCGCTCGTGTGCGGCGAGGGCGCGGTCCCCGACGGCGCGCTCGTCGTCGACGAGGACCGCGGCCGGCTCGCGGACGCGCTCGCGGCCTTCGCCTGCGTCGCGACCGGGGCGGCGCGGACGGGCGCCGAGCTGCCCGCCGAGGCGCAGGCCGTGCGCGAGCTCCCGCTGCTCCGCGACGGGCGCGGGCGGCCGACGTCGCTCGCGGCGCTCGACGCGCACGATGCGCCGCGGCTCTTCCTCTTCCGCGGCGACGCGAAGCTCCCGAAGGAGCTCGCCCCCTGGGCCGGCGACGTGGTCTGGAGCCCGGGGGGTCTCGTCGAGCGCGCGCTCGCCGGGCTCCCGCTCGCCGACGCCGAGGCCATGATCGAGCAAGTGAAGCTCGGCGCCGAGCGCCGCAGGGCGTTCCTCCTGCACGCGACCGGCGATCCCGTCGTGCCGCCCTCCCCGGAGCACGCGTTCCGCGACGCCTTCCAGGTGGACGAAGGGCCGCTCGCCGGCCTCCGCGGCGAGCTCGCGGTCTTCGCCGACGCGCGCGAGCCCCCGCGCGGCGCGGAGGTCCGGGTGTTCGTGGAGGGGCGGCACCTCGAGACCGTGGAGCTCGATCCCGCCGCCGTCCCCTTGCCCGTCGAGATCGCGCTCGCGTGGAAGGGGCGCGTGCGGCCGCGGTTCGCGTACGACGGGGTCGAGCGCGACGCGCGCTTCTGGCGCGCCGTCCGCCACGCGCTGAAGGTCGCGCTCGCCGCGGCCGACCGCGAGGCGAGGCGGCTCTTCGGCCCGAGGGACGCTCGGCGAGGCCCGCGCTCGACGACGCCCGCGCCTGCGCCCGAGAGCGAGCTCGCGCGCGTGAGGCCCGCGCTGCGCGCCGCGATCGGCGCGGTGTTCTGCGCGCCGCCGCGCCTCGGCGCCGCGGACGGCAGCCCCGGGCGCGGAGGCGGCGCCGCGCCGGCCCCGGACGACGGCCTCGCGCCCGCGAGCTTCGAAGGCCTCCTGGACGCGCGGATCTGGCCCACGCTCGCGGCCGGGTGGTTCGTGAGCCTGAAGGGACTCTCCGCGCTCTCCCGGCCGACGCGCAGCCTCTGCACGGCGCCGCCCGAGGCGCGGGGGCGCGCGGCCGATCGGAGGACGGTGCTCGCCGCCTCGCAGCGCGAGCTCGACTGGCTCGCCGCCGCGCTCCCGGAGCGCGAGCTCGTCCCCTACGCGCCGGGGCTCTTCACCGAGGACGAGCTCGCGGCGCGGGGGCCGGCGCGGCGGCGCGCGCTCGCGGCGTCGCTGGAGCGGCTCGCGGCGCTCCCCGCCGGCACGCCGGTCCTCGAGGTCAGCGGCCCCGGCTTCCTCGCGCTCGCCACGCCGAGCGACGCGATGGTGGAGGCGTGGCACCACGCGTCGCGGCCCCTCGCCACCCTGGAGGCCGCGCCGCTGCTCGGCCCCGCCGCCATCGCGATCGACGACGACACGGCGGCGCCGAACAGCGGCTGGGACGGCCTCCTGTCGCCGCGCAACGACGTCGTCGTCCACGCGGTCGAGCGCGCGCTCTGCGAGGCGCTCGTGGCCGCGCTGGAGGGCGACGCCGCGGCGCGCGCGCGGCTCGGCCTGCGGGGCGATCCGCTCCGCGAGCGCGGCAGGCCGGACGCCCGCGTGAGCGCCTACCTGCTCGACAGCGCGCAGGCGCTCGAGGCGCGCGCGCGGGCGCTCGGAAGCGCGCCCCTCAGGGCCGCCCAGAGCGACCTCGCCGCCCGCATCCGTCGCCTGCCGCTGCTCGGGATGCTCGACGCGCGCGGCCAGGAGGTCGCGTGCTCGCTCGAGGCCCTCGACGAGACCCACCCGGCGCCCGCGCCGATCCCGGTGCTCGACGCGGCGCCCGGCTTCGAGACGCTCTCCTGGCACCCCCTCGTCGCCCGCGACCCGCGAGAGCGCGCGGCCCTGATGCGGTGGGCCGGCGGGCGCGCCCTCCTGGCGCAGAGCGGGGTGCCGGCGCGGCGGCAGCGCGCCGCCGCCGCGCAGGAGCGCCGCGCCCTCGCCGGCGGGGCGCAGCAGGAGCATGGCCCGCGCGGCGCCGCTGGCCCGCCGCGCGCGCCGCTCGCGCTGACGGGCGCGCCCTCGCACCCGCTGCTGCGGGTGAGCGCCGCCGCGCTCGGCATGCAGGGGCTCGAAGGCGAGATCGAGATCGTCGAGGGGCCGGTATCGGACGCCCGCTTCGTCGGCCCCGACGGCGCGCAGCGGCGCGTGGAGGTGGAGCTGCCGATCCCGCTCCGCCTCCTCGTGCGCGCCGGCGCCGCGGACCCGTCGAGGGACGCCTCGCGCGCGATCCTGACGCGCCTCGCGAAGGCCGCGGGCCGCCACCTGATCTCGCTTGCGCCGCGCTTCGACGAGCTGCCGCCGTTCGCGCGGAGCCACGCGCGCCGCGCGGTCCTGAAGACGCTGGCCCACGGCAAGCGCGTCGTCGCGGAGGCGGCGCGCGCGCAGCTCTTCCACGACATCGAGGGGAACCTCTTCTCGCTCGACGACCTCCGGCGCGACCCGCGCGCCGAGTGGCTGTGCACCTCGACGCCGCCGCCCTACCCGACGCAGCGCTACGAGCGGCCAGTCCTCGCGCTGAGCAGGCCCGAGCGGCTGCAGCTCGCGACCGCCGTGCTCATCAAGGACATCACCGACGCTGTCGCGCGCGATCGCGCGGCCGAGGAGCGCGTCACGGCGCCGCCGCTCGCCGCCGTCGGCCTCGACGCGGCCGCGCGCGCCGCGTGCTTCGCGATCCTGCCCTTCGAGCAGCCGGCCGGAGCGCAGGAGGGCGCGCCGCCCGCGCGCGGCGAGATCGGGCTGCTCGCCCCGGAGCACGCCGGGGCGGCGGGCATCGCGGTGCACGTCGGGCGCCGCCCGCTCTGCGCGCTCGACGCTGGCGATGGGTGGCCGCTGTGCGCGGCCGTCAACGACGACGCGCTCGAGCCGAACCGCGCCTTCGACGGGCTCAAGGCCCGCGGGGACGCGTCGCGGCTCCGGCAGGCGGTGCGCGACGCCGCCGCGCGGTGGCTGCGCGCCCGGCTCGCGCCGCCCGACGACGCGCTCGCGACGCGGTGGATCGACGTCGCCACCACCTGGCCCCGGCCGCTGTTCGTGACCGGCGCGCTCTGGCTGCCCGCGCGGTGGCCGCGTGCGCCCCGGGTGCTGGTCGCCGCGCCCTCCGCGGCGATCCTCGGCGAGGGCCGCGAAGGCGGCGGCGGTGGCGGCGGCGGTGGCGGCGGCGGTGGCGAAGGGAGCGACGGCGGCTTCACCCCCGTCGCGCTGCGCTGCGGGGCGGGCGTGGGGTCCGGGGTGACCGGCGTGGTCGAGCTCGCGCCGGTCGAGGGGAGGCTCCTCGTGTGGCCGCTGCGCGAGGCGCGCTGGGACGCCATCGCGGAGCTCGCCATGGAGGCCGCGGCGTCCATGGCCGCCGAGCTCTCGGACCAGGCGGCCGCGGCGCCGTACCTGTGGAACTTGCACCTGCTCGGCCGCCTCTCCGGCGGCAAGCTCACGGCGCGGACCGCCGCCGGCGAGAGCGTCGGCCCGGCGGCGGTCCGCGCCGAGCTCGCGGCGAGCGGCTGCCTGTGGATCTCCGATCGCCGGGGGAGCGCGGACGGCGATTTCCCGGACGGCACGCCGCCCTTCGTGCTGCTCGACGACGGCTCGCCGCTCGTCGAGGTGCTGCGCCACCGCGCCGCCCCCGGCGCGCTGCGCGAGCTCGGCGCCCTCGCGGCGACGCCCGCCCCGGCCGGGGCGACCGCGGTGGAGATCGGGCCAGCCTCCGGGACGGGCCTTCCCGCCTCCGGGACGGGCCCTCCCGCCGCGGGCGCGGGCCTTCCCGCCGCGGGCGTCCACGGCGCGGAGGCGCACGCGGCCACGCGCGGCGCGGAGGCGCCCGCCGCCGAGGCGCCGCCCGACTCGAGCGGCGCGCGGGCCTGGGCCCTCGCGCTGTGGCGCAGCGTGCTCGGCCTGCTCGGCGGCGAGGCGGCGCCGCTGCCCGGCGCCGCGCCCGAGGGGCAGGAGGCGGCGACCGGGAGCCCGCTCGCGGCCGCGATCCACGAGGCCATCGCCCGGATGAACCTCGAGGGGTCCCCGGTGCGCGCCGTCGTCGAGGGCCGCTCAGGGCGGCCGATCCGTTACGAGGCGAGCCGGAGCCTCATCGTCGTCAACACCGAGCACGAGGCGCTCGCGTGGCTGCGCGCGCGCGGGGCGCCCGACCCGGCGGCCGTCGCGCTGCTGGCGGCGGCCGCCGTCGGCGAGGTCAACCGGGCGCTGAAGTCGGTCACCGACGCGGAGGAGCGCCGGGCGCTCGACCATCTGCTGCGCTCCATCGGGTAGAGCGCGGGTGGTGGTCGACTTTGCCCGAGAAAGACACAGGGAGACGGGGAGACAGGGAGATTCACTAAGCTTTTCTCCCTGCCTCCCCGTCTCCCTGCTCAAATTGACCGGTACCGGAGCGCGCGGGCGCCCCCGCTCCCCACGTTGCCCGCGCGCCGCCGGGGCGCAAAGCTCTTCCCCGTGGACACCCTCTTCACCGTCGGCCACGGCACCCGCAGCGTGGAGGAGCTCGTCGAGCTGCTCGGCGAGGGGCCGGCCGACACGCTGGTCGACGTCCGGAGGTTCCCTGGATCGAGCCGCTCCCCTCACCTCGGCCGCGCTGCGCTCGCCGAGGCGCTGCCTCGGCTCGGGGTGACCTACGTCTTCCGCGGCGACGCCCTCGGCGGGCGGCGGACGGGGCGGGCCGACTCGCCGCACGTCGCCTGGGAGAACCCGAGCTTCCGGGCCTACGCCGATCACATGGAGACCGCCGCGTTCCAGCGCGCGCTCTCCGAGCTCGAGGCGGAAGCGCGCGCTGGACGGCGAATGGCCCTCCTGTGCGCCGAGACGCTCTGGTGGCGGTGTCACCGCCGCCTCATCGCCGACGCCCTCGTCGCGCGCGGGCTCACGGTCGTCCACCTGCTCGGCCCCGGCACGCGGACCCCGCACCAGCTGAACCCCGCAGCCCGGCCCGACGGCGCCGGCCACCTGATCTACGACGTCGGCGCGCAGCGCGCGCTGCCGCTCGGAGGCCCTAACCGGAGGGCCGTGCGGTAGGTGTCAAAAATCACGAAGTCCACGTAGTGGTCCAGTCGGGTATCACCTGAAAAATAGACCATCAGTCGTCGCACTGACGTCCTGATGCCGGCCCCCTGGAGCGCCATCCGCGCCCACGGGCCTTCCGCTGAGCTCGACATCGCGCGCTCCCCAGCCCGTCCGGTATGGCGGAGCCGCACCGATTCCGTTACCGTCCCGAAATCACATGAAGGCGCGCCCGATGTGGGCAGGGCCTCCTGGCTCGGGAGACAGTAATGAAAGTGCAACGCATTTCGGCGATCCTGCTCACCTCGGTCGCCTTCTCTGCAGGCTTCATCGGTTGCGGTGACGACGACTCGGGCGAGGGCACGGGCGGCGGCTCTTCCTCTTCGACCACGAGCTCGTCATCGGGGGGAGTCGCCCAGAGCAGCGGCGCGGGCGCGAACACGGCCGAGTTCCTCGGCACCCGCTGCACGGCCGACGCCGACTGCGGGTCGGACGGCGTGTGCGTCCTGGAGTCGGATGGGGAGGCCGGTCCTGCGGGCGGGTACTGCACGACGGAGTGCGCCGACGACGGCGACTGTGAAGGCGAGGGCAGCGCCTGCGTCAATGGCATTTGTTACCTGGGCTGCGTCCTCGGAGAGCCCCAGATCAGCGCCCTCGACGATGAGCTCGACCCGCTCAAGTGCCACGGCCGCGACGAGCTGCGCTGTGAGGAGGTGGATGACGGCGTGACGGTCTGCATGCCGAACTGCGGCTCCGACTCCCAGTGCTCCGACTCGGGCCGCAGCTGCGATCCCAGGCAGAACGCGTGCGTCGACACGCCGCACGAGGGTCTGCCGATGGGCGCCGCGTGCGACCGCGACGCCGACGAGGATCCGTGCGCCGGATGGTGCGTGGGCTTCCCCGGCGGCGTCAGCGCATGCACCGAGTTCTGCGGCTTCGGCGGCGATCCGCTCGAGTCCGACTGCGGCGGGTTCGAGAACGGTATCTGCCTCTACCAGTTCGCGGAGGTCGTCGGCGCCGGCGACTTCGGCGCCTGCACCAGGGCGTGCACGGCGCACGACGATTGCCTGTTGCCGAACGCCCGCTGCGAGGACTTCGGCCTCCCGAACAACGGCTTCTGCATCTTCGACAAGCTGCCGTGCGAGGACAACAGCGATTGCAAGGACCCGGACGAGTGCGCCGAGACGCCTGATGGCTTCTTCTGCCTCGACCCGCTGTACCCGCTGAGCAACGAGGGCACGGGCGGCGCGGGCGGCAGCGGCGGCGCGGGCGGCAGCGGCGGCGGCGACGGCGGCGCGGGTGGCAGCGACGGCGCGGGTGGCAGCGGCGGCGCGGCCGCCAGCAGCAGCGCGGCCAGCACCACCGCGGCCAGCACCACCGCGGCCAGCACCAGCGGCGCCGGCGGAAGCGGCGGCGCGGGCGGCGCCGGCGGCGCCGGCGGCACCGGCGGCGCCTGATCGCCGAGTCCCAGGACAGGCACTCATCTCCTCTCCTCTCGATCCCCAGGAGGTGAGATGAGCGCCTCGCGCTCCACGCCCCTTCCCCGAATTCCCCGAAGCACCCGAGACACCGCCGTGGCGGTCGCGACGACGCGTTTCCCAGGGCGCCCACGCGCCCAGGAGGCGGCGCGCCGCCCTCGCCATCGCCCGCCCCGTCGCGAGCGCGAGGTCTGTTTATCGGCCCGCAGAGGGCGCGCTCGCCCGCGGCGACAGGCCGCGGACGAGGGTCGCCAGCGTGCGCAGCACCGGGGTGTCGACCCCGGCCCGGCGCCCGCGCTCGACCACCGCGCCCTGGAGGATATCGACCTCCGTCGCGCGGCCGGCCCGCACGTCCTGCAGCATCGAGGGCTCGGTGAGCGGGAACTCCGAGCGCGTGAGGGCGAGCATCGCGTCCGCGGTCGCCTCGGAGATCTCCGCCCCTTCCGCCCGCGCGACCGAGATCACCTCGAGCATCGCCGTGCGGGTGAGGTCCTCCATCCGCTCCGCGACCACGCCTGCGCGCTGGCCGGTCAGCGCGCAGATCGCATTGAAGGGGGCGTTCCAGACCATCTTCTCCCAGAGCATGGCGCGGTGGTCCGCCCCGCGGCGGACCGGGATGCCCGCGCGCTCGAGCAGCGCGGCGGTCGCCTCGACCCGCGCCTCCTGCCCAGGCCGGTAGGGCGCGAGCCCGGCGCGCGTCGGCGCGAGCGTCTCGATCTCGCCAGGCGCGGCCACGCCCGAGGACATGTACGCGATCGCGGCGATCACGCGCGGCGCGCCGACGTCGCGCGCGACCACGTCCTCGGAGTCGAGCCCGTTCAGGAGGGGCGCGGCGAGGCCGTCCGCGGCGAGCA
This sequence comes from Sorangium sp. So ce693, assembly GCF_051521375.1. Taxonomy (NCBI): domain Bacteria; kingdom Pseudomonadati; phylum Myxococcota; order Polyangiales; family Polyangiaceae; genus Sorangium; species Sorangium sp. So ce693. Next base: position 12,293,194 of record NZ_CP150347.1, on the reverse strand, counting down.
GCCCGGGCAGCTCCGCGCTCACCGCGGCGAGCGACGGCGATTTCACGGCGATGAGCGCGAGATCGAACGGCCCGCGCGCCCCGTCGAGCGGGGCGACACGGAGGGGCGGAGTGCGCAGCTCGCCGGACGGCGTGCGGAGGATGAGCCCGCGGGCCCGCATCGCCTCGGCGTGCGCGCCCCGCGCGACGAAGGTGACGTCCTCCCCGGCGAGCGTGAGCCGCGCCCCGAAATAGCCGCCCACCGCGCCCGCGCCCACAACGAGGATCCGCATCGGCGGCGACCATAGCACGCTCGAGCCGGGCCGCAGCGGACCGGCGAGTGGCGACCCGCGAGGATTGCGGATATGCCTACGCCGAGATGCGTAGGCCGGAAGCCCCCGCCACGGCGCACGAGAGCGGCCTCATGAGCGCAGGCGAGCCGAGCGTGACGATGGAAGCCGAGCAGCTCCAGCGCTTGCTGGACGCCCTCCCGGCGCTCATCTCGTATATCGACAGCGACGAGCGCTACGGCATCGTCAACCGGGCCTACGAGCGCTGGTTCGGCGAAGACAGCGGCTCCGTCGTGGGCCGGCACGTGCGCGAGGTGATCGGCGACATCGCCTACGCCTCCGTGAAGCCGCACATCGCCGCGGTGCTCGCCGGGCGGCCGCAAGACTTCGAGTCGGGGCTCACCTACCGAAAGGGCGGCCGGCGCCACGTGCGCATCCAGTACATTCCCCACCTCGGGGCGGGCGGCGACGTGCGCGGCTTCTTCGTGCTCGTCTCGGACGTCAGCGAGCAGAAGCGCGCCGAGGACGCGCGGCGCTTCCTGGCCGACGCGTCGGCCGCGCTCGATCCGGCGCAGGGCCGCGACGCGGGCTTCCGGCGCGTCGCGGCCCTCGCGGTCACCTCGGTGGCCGATCTGTGCGCCATCCACACGCTCGAACCCGACGGCTCCGTCCACGCGCGCGTCGTCGCGCACGCCGATCCCGCCAGGGCAGAGCTCGCCGCCCGGCTGGCCCGGCGCAGCCGCACCCGGCCGGAGCCCGGGACGCCGCCGTCGCCGCTCCACGAGGTGCTCCACGGCGGCCACGGCCGGCTCCTCCCCGACCTCGCCGGCCACGCGCTGGCCGACGCGGATCACATCGCCGCCCTGCGCGAGCTCGGCTGCCGCTCCGCGAGGATCGTGCCCATCCGCGGCGACGGGTGTGTCCTCGCGGCGCTCACGCTCGCGTCCGCGGAGGTGGCGGATCGCACCTCCGGCGCCGCCGATCTCGCCTTCGCCGAGGAGCTCGCGCAGCGCATCGAGGTGGGCTTGCAGCGCGTGCGCCTCTACGACATGGCCCGCGACGCCGAGTCCGAGGCGCGGCGGCGCTTCCTCGCCGAGCAGGAGGCGCGCCGGGCCGCCGAGCGCGCGGCGCAGCGCATGGCCGGCCTCCAGCGGATCACGGCGGCGCTCGCCGACGCGCTCACCGGCGAGGCCGTGGCGCAGGTCGTCGTCGACGTCGGCGTCGCCGCCGCGGGCGCGTACGGCGGGGCCATCGTCGTGACGGCGGGCGACGAGCTCGAGTGCCTCAAGGCGGCCGGCTACGAGGGTGACACCATCGAGCGCTTCCGGCAGATGCCCCGCGACGCCACGCTCCCGCTCACCGACGCGCTGCGGACCGGCGCGCCCGTCTGGCTGCGCTCGCGCGAGGAGTGCTCCGCCCGCTACCCGCACATCGTGAGCACCGCGCTGTCCGGCGCGACCCAGTCGCTCTGCTGTCTCCCGCTCGTGGTCCAGGAGCGGCCCATCGGCGTGCTCGGGCTGAGCTTCGCGGAGCCGCGCCCGTTCGACCGGGAAGAGCAGGAGTTCCTCGTCGCGGTGTCGCGCCAGTGCGCGCAGGCCATGGAGCGCGCCCGCCTGCACGAGGAGCGCGCCGCCTTCGTCGAGCGCGAGCGGCGCGTCGCCCTCGAGAACGCCCGGCTCTACCGCGAGGCCCACGAGGCGGACCGGCGCAAGGACGAGTTCATCGCCATGCTGTCGCACGAGCTCCGCAACCCGCTGGCGCCCCTCACCACCGGCCTCGAGCTCTTGCAAATGAGCGCCCAGATGAGCGCCGGCGAGCGCGCGGATCGCGACGATAGGCAGATCCTGGCGACCCTCGAGCGGCAGGTGAACACGATCGTCCGGCTCGTCGACGATCTCCTCGACGTCTCCAGGATCACGCGGGGCAAGATCGACCTGAAGCGGGAGCGGCTCGACGTCGCCTCGGTGATCGAGACCGCCGTCGAGTCGGTCCGCCCGCTGCTCGTCCACCGCAGGCACGATCTCGTCCTGTCGGTGGATCCGGGCGTCTTCGTGCACGGCGACCGCGTGCGGCTCGAGCAGATCGTCGTGAACCTCCTCAACAACGCGATCAAGTACACGAACCCCGGCGGCCGCGTCTCGCTCGCCTGCGCCGCGATCGCCGGCGACGCGCGGATCCAGGTGACCGACACCGGCGTCGGCATCTCCGCCGAGCTGCTCCCGCGCGTCTTCGAGCCGTTCATGCAGGCCCGGCGCACGCTGGACCGCTCCCAGGGCGGCCTCGGGATCGGGCTCACGCTGGTCAAGCGGCTCGCCGAGCTGCACGGCGGCCGCGTCGAAGCGCTGAGCGCGGGCCACGGCGAGGGGACGGCCATCAGCGTCTGGCTCCCGCTCGCGGGCCCGCCGAGCGCGCCGGCCGAAGCCCCCCCTCCGCCAGCGCCTCCGCCGGCGCTCGAGGCCGCCCCTGGGCGCTCCGGGGCGCGCGCCCTCCACGTCCTCGTCGTCGACGACAACGTCGACGCCGCCGAGGGCCTCCGGCGCATCCTCCAGCTCCACGGCCACGCCGTCTCGGTGGTCCACGACGGCCCGGCGGCGCTCGAGGCCGCGCGCGCGTCGAAGCCCGAGCTCGTCTTGCTCGATATCGGCCTTCCCGGGATGGACGGCTACGAGGTCGTCCGGCGCCTGCGCGCCGAGCCCGAGCTCACGCGCTCCTACATCGCCGCCGTCTCCGGTTACGGTCAAGACCAGGACCGCCGCCGCTCGCGCGAAGCCGGCTTCGACGCGCACCTCACCAAGCCGGTCGCGACGGCGCAGCTCCTGTCCTTGCTCGCCGAAGCCGCCCCACGAGGCTGATCGGCCCGCGCTCCATTTCAGAAGTGCAATGCTTCCGCCCCGGGGCGCGACACGTCACTGAAACAGACTCTTTCAGCTCTGAAGGATGCGCCCATTTCCTTTCATCGACGCTGTCGCGTCCAGGCTCGCTCGGGGCCTTGTTGGGCTCGTCGATGACGGCGAAACATGCATGAAACAGAGGCGATGTCCCGGGCTGAGCGCGCCGTCGGGCCGACAATTTATTCGTGCGAAACAGTTGCGAAACAGAGCCCACAGTACACAGTTTTTGGTCCGGGACTGTGGCTGATGCCTCGTTCGGACGGCAGCGCGGCAGTGACGGTGAGAAGGACTCACCGGGTCCAAAGGTGGGTTTCATGAGCAAGAAGAAGGACCTCCTCGTCATCGGCAACGGCATGGTCGGGCACAAGTTCATCGAGAACATGGTTCTCGGCGGCTTCCTGCGCGAGTGGAACATCACGACCTTCTGCGAGGAGCCGCGGCTCGCCTACGACCGGGTGAACCTGTCTGCCTTCTTCAACGGCAAATCGGCCGAGGATCTGTCGATGGTCAAGCCCGGCCTCTACGAGGAGGCGGGCATTCAGGTCCATCTCAACGACAAGGCCGTCTCGATCGATCGGCGGAAGAAGGCCGTCACGTCGGCGAAGGGGAAGACGGTCTATTACGACAAGCTCATCCTCGCCACCGGCTCGTATCCGTTCGTCCCGCCGATCAAGGGCAAAGACGCGAAGGGCTGCTTCGTCTACCGCACGATCGACGACCTCGAGGCGATGGACGCCTACGCCAAGGTCGCGAAGGTCGGCACGGTCATCGGCGGCGGCCTGCTCGGGCTGGAGGCGGCCAACGCGCTCAAGAACATGGGCCTCCAGGTCCACGTCGTGGAGTTCGCGCCGCGCCTGATGGCCCTCCAGGTCGACGACGCCGGCGGCGCGATCCTCCGGGCCAAGATCGAGTCGCTCGGCGTGAACGTGCACACGAGCAAGTCGACGACGGAGATCGTCGCGGAGCACGGCCGCGTGGCGAGGATGGTCTTCGCCGACCAGAGCGAGCTCTCGACCGACATGATCGTCTTCTCGGCCGGCATCCGCCCGAGGGACGAGCTCGCGAGGGCGTGCGAGCTCGCGCTCGGGAACCGCGGCGGCGTCGCCATCAACGAGCGCTGTCAGACGTCGGATCCGGACATCTACGCGATCGGCGAGTGCGCGAGCTATAGCAGCCAGCTCTACGGCCTGGTGGCGCCCGGCTACCACATGGCCAAGGTCGCGGTCGACGCCATCACCGGGGGGAAGGAGACCTTCGGCGGCTTCGACATGAGCACGAAGCTCAAGCTGATGGGCGTGGACGTCGCGAGCTTCGGCGACGCGTTCGCGACCCAGCAGGGCGCGCGCGTGCTCAGCTTCATGAACGCGACGTCGAACGTCTACAAGAAGCTCGTCGTCAGCTCGGACGGCAAGCTCCTCCTCGGCGGCATCCTCGTCGGCGACGCCGCGAACTACGGTCAGCTGCTCCAGCTCGTGCAGAACAAGATCGTCCTCCCGCCGCACCCGGAGGATCTCATCGTCACGGCGCGGGACGGCGCGAAGCCGGCGGGCCTCGGCGTCGACGCGCTGCCCGACACCGCGATGATCTGCTCGTGCCTGAACGTCACGAAGAAGGCCATCTGCTCGGCCATCTGCGACGACAAGCACGTCACGGTCGCCGGCATCAAGGGGCACACCAAGGCCGGCACGGGCTGCGGCTCGTGCACCACGCTGATCTCCGACATCCTGAAGAAGGAGCTCAAGAAGGCCGGCGTCGCGGTCAACAACTACATCTGCGAGCACTTCAACCACTCGCGCCAGGAGCTCTATCACCTCGTCCGGATCCACCAGATCAAGACCTTCGACGACCTGGTCGCCCGCCACGGCCAGGGCAAGGGCTGCGAGATCTGCAAGCCCGCGGTGGCGTCGATCCTCGCGTCGACGTGGAACGAGCACATCCTGAACAAGAAGCACCTCCCGCTGCAGGACACGAACGATCGGTACCTGGCCAACGTCCAGCGGGACGGCACCTACTCGGTGGTCCCGCGCGTGGCGGGCGGCGAGATCACGCCGGATCAGCTCATCGCCCTCGGGGTGGTCGCGAAGAAGTACAACCTGTACTCGAAGATCACCGGCGGCCAGCGCGTGGACCTGTTCGGCGCGCGGCTGGAGCAGCTGCCCGACATCTGGCGCGAGCTCATCGCCGCCGGCTTCGAGTCGGGGCACGCATACGGCAAGGCGCTGCGCACCGTGAAGTCGTGCGTGGGCAGCACCTGGTGCCGCTACGGCGTGCAGGACTCGGTGGGCTTCGCGGTCGCGGTCGAGAACCGCTACAAGGGGCTGCGCAGCCCCCACAAGCTGAAGTCCGCGGTGTCCGGCTGCGCGCGCGAGTGCGCCGAGGCGCAGGGCAAGGACTTCGGCATCATCGCGACCGAGAAGGGCTACAACCTCTACCTCTGCGGCAACGGCGGGATGAAGCCGCAGCACGCCCAGCTCTTCGCCTCGGATCTCGACGAGGCGACGCTCATCAAGTACCTCGACCGGTTCCTGATGTTCTACATCCGCACGGCGGACCGGCTCCAGCGCACGTCGGTGTGGTTCAACAACCTCGAGGGCGGCATGGATTACCTCCGCCAGGTCATCATCGAGGACTCGCTCGGGATCTGCGATGAGCTGGAGAAGGAGATGGCCCACCTCATCGCCACCTACGAGTGCGAGTGGAAGGCCGCTGTCAACGACCCCGAGAAGCTCAAGCAGTTCCGCCAGTTCGTGAACGTCGGCGAGCGCGACCGGAGCATCGTGTTCGTCAGCGAGCGCGCGCAGCACCGCCCCGCGGCGTGGCAGGAGAAGTCGAACCTCGTCGAGGAGATGATCTGACAGCAGGGCCGAGGGGCCTTGTCTGAGGGAAACCGTCATGAGCGAGCTGCACACTTCGAAAGCGCCTCGGAGCGAGACCACGACCCAGGTCTGGGTCGACGTCTGCGGGGTGGAGGACATCATCCCGAACACGGGGGTCTGCGCGCTCGTCGGGAAGCGCCAGATCGCGCTGGTCCGGGTCGGCGAGGGCGAGGAGGAGATCTACGCCATCAGCAACTTCGACCCGTTCAGCAAGGCGTTCGTCCTCTCCCGCGGCATCGTCGGCGACAAGGGGGGCGTCCCCAAGATCGCCTCGCCGATCTACAAGCAGAGCTTCGATCTGCGGTCGGGTCAGTGCCTGGACGACCCGGGCGTGAGCATCCCCGTGTATCCGATCCGGGTCCGGGCCGGGCGCGTCGAGATCCAGGCCGCGGCGGAGCCGCTTGCGGCGGCGAGCTGACGGGATGACCTGGCGAGCCGGCGCCAGGCGCTCCCTTGCGGCGGACGCGCCGCCGTTCGCTGTGTCTCTCTTGGAGTTCTCGGGGCTGGGCTTCCGCGCCGGGTAGACAGGGAATTTCGATGAGCGTTGCAAAGGTCTCGGACACGCATTTTCGCTTACCCATCGTCAACTCGGCGCCGAAGATCCACGACAACAACAAGAGCCTGCTGGAGTCGCTCCTGGCCGACCAGCAGAAGCTCACGGCGGTCGAGAAGTTCTCCAGGATGCACGAGGAGCACGCGCTCCCGGCTCAGTCCAAGTACTACCGCGACCTCATCCCGCTCGAGAAGCCGAAGCCTGGCCAGCAGTACGGCTTCGAGGTCGACCTCGACGCGTGCACGGCCTGCAAGGCGTGCGTCACCGCCTGCCACAGCCTGAACGGCCTCGACGACAACGAGGTGTGGCGCTCGGTCGGGCTCCTCCACGGCGGCACGCCCCAGACGCCGGCGCAGCAGAGCGTGACGACGGCGTGCCACCACTGCCTGGACCCGGCGTGCATGTCGGGCTGCCCGGTCAAGGCCTACGAGAAGGACCCGATCACCGGCATCGTCAAGCACCTCGATGACCAGTGCATCGGCTGCCAGTACTGCATCCTGATGTGCCCCTACGACGCTCCGAAGTTCAACGCGGAGCGGGGGATCGTGCGCAAGTGCGACATGTGCAGCGATCGGCTGGCCAACGACGAGGCCCCGGCGTGCGTGCAGTCGTGCCCGAACGGCGCCATCCGGATCACGATGGTCGACCAGCAGCAGGCCGTGCAAGAGAGCCAGACGAGCCTCTTCTTGCCGGGGGCGGCGGCGCCGGAGATCACGATCCCGACGACGACCTACAAGACGCAGAAGTCGCTCCCGCGCAACATGCTCCCCGCGGACTTCTACCAGGTGAGCCGGGAGCACTCCCACCCTCCGCTCGTCGCGATGCTCGTGCTGACGCAGCTCTCGGTGGGCGCGTTCTGCGTGAACCTGGCGCTCAACGAGCTCCTCGGCGCGCAGGCGACGCGGGATTTCGGCGGCCACAGCGCCACGTTCGCGCTCGTCTTCGGGATCGCCGCGCTGAAGGCGAGCCTCTTTCACCTCGGCCGGCCGCAGTTCGCGTTCCGGGCCTTCCTGGGCCTCAAGACGTCGTGGCTCAGCCGGGAGATCCTGGGCTTCTCGCTCTTCGCGGGCGCCGCGACGCTGTACGCGGCGTCCTTCTGGGTGCCTGCCATCCCGGCGCTCTCGATGCTGCCCCCGATCGGGCCCCTGCAGGCGCCGCTCTCCTACGCGGTCGCGCTGAGCGGGATCCTCGGGGTCTTCTGCTCCGTGATGGTGTACGCCGCGACGCAGCGGGAGCACTGGCGCGGGGCCCTGACGGGCTTCAAGTTCGCGACCACGGCGGCCATCCTCGGGAGCTCGACGGTCCTGATGATCGGCCTGCTCCTGAGCGCCGAGCACGCGGCGCTGCTCCTGACCCGGGGCTTCCGCGGGCTGAGCGCGTTCCTGTGCGTGACGACGGCGCTCAAGCTGCTCGTGGAGCTCTCGATGTTCCGGCACCTGCGCAAGCGGAGCCACTCGACGCTCAAGCGGAGCGCGATCCTGATGACGGGGGAGCTGAAGGGCGCGACGGGCTGGCGCTTCGCCTGCGGGGCGCTCGGCGGGATCGTCCTGCCGGCGCTCAGCCTCTTCTCGGCGCCGAACAGCGGCGTGAGCTCTGAAGTTCTGATGGCGATGGCGGTCGTGGCGTTCCTGTTCTGCCTCGCGGGCGAGTTCCTCGAGCGGTACCTCTTCTTCGCAGCGGCGCCCGCCTCCAAGATGCCCGGAGGGCTCTCCTGATGACGACCAGCGATGCGAGCGATGCGAAGAAGACGTCTCCGGCGCCCAAGCAGGCGGACAACCTCCTCTTGCAGCGCAACGGGCCGCTGACGCGCGAGCTGCTCCTCACCCCTGGCGAGTTTGGCCTCGGGAGGGTGCCTGCGCGGCTCAAGCCCGACCAGACGACGACGGTCGTGTGCGGGTTCTGCTCGACCGGGTGCGGGCTGAACGTGCACCTCAAGGACGGCGAGGCGATCAACCTCTCGCCGAACACCGACTATCCCGTGAACCTCGGGATGGCGTGCCCGAAGGGCTGGGAGGCGCTCACGCCGCTCCGCGCGACCGATCGCGCCACGACGCCGCTCCTCAGGAACGCGCGCGGGAAGCTGGAGCGCGTGGAGTGGGACGTCGCGCTCCGCACGTTCGTCGATCGGTTCAAGGCGATCCAGGACGCGCACGGCAAGGAGTCGGTCGCGTTCATCAGCACCGGGCAGATCGTCACCGAGGAGATGGCCTTCCTCGGGGCGCTCGCGAAGTTCGGGATGGGCATGCTGCACGGGGACGGCAACACCCGGCAATGCATGGCGACGGCGGTGGTCGCGTACAAGGAGGCGTTCGGGTTCGACGCGCCGCCCTACACGTACCGCGATTTCGAGGAGTCCGACGTCGTTGTGCTCGTCGGCTCGAACCTCTGCATCGCCCACCCGATCATGTGGGAGCGGCTCTGCAAGAACAAGAACCGCCCCGAGATCCTCGTCGTGGATCCGCGCAAGACCGAGACGGCGATGGCGGCGACGGCGCATTATGCGCTCAATCCGAAGTCGGATCTGACGCTGTTTTACGGCATCGCCCACATCCTCATCCAGCGCGGGTGGATCGACCAGGGGTACATCGACGCGCACACGGTCGATTTCGAGGCGTTCAAGGCGAACGTCGAGGACTTCACGCCGGCGCGGGTCTCCGAGGCGACGGGGCTCAGCGAGGCGCAGCTCGCGTCGTTCGCGGAGAAGATCCACAGCGGGAAGCGGGTGTCGTTCTGGTGGACCATGGGCGTCAACCAGAGCCACGAGGGCGTGCGGGTCGCGCAGTCGCTCATCAACCTGGCGCTGATGACGGGGAACATCGGCCGTCCCGGCACCGGGGCGAACTCCATCACGGGCCAGTGCAACGCGATGGGCTCGCGGATGTTCAGCAACACGACGGGCCTGTTCGCCGGCCACGACTTCACGAAGGAGGAGCACCGGAAGAAGATCGCCGGGATCCTCGGTATTCCGGAGGAGGTCATCCCGACCCGGAACAGCCTGGCCTACGACCAGATCATCGAAGGCATCTTGAAGGGGAAGATCAAGGGCCTCTGGATCATCGCGACGAACCCGGCCCACTCCTGGATCAACCAGGAAGACCTGCACGAGCTCCTCGGCCGCCTGGAGTTCCTCGTGGTGCAGGACATGTATTCCACGACGGAGACGGCGGAGCGCGCCCACCTCGTCCTCCCGGCGGCCTCGTGGGCCGAGAAGGAGGGCACGTTCATCAACTCGGAGCGGCGCATCGGCCTCGTCAAGAAGGTCGCGCGGGCGCCGGGCCAGGCGCTGGCGGACTTTCACATCTTCCAGCTGGTCGCCCAGTACTGGGGCTGCGGCGAGCTGTTCAAGGAGTGGAAGAGCCCGGAGGCGGTCTTCCAGATCATGAAGCGGCTCTCGAAGGGGCAGCCGTGCGACATCACGGGCATCGAGGGCTACGCGATGCTCGACGAGCGCGGCGGCATCCAGTGGCCCTACCCCGAGGGGGCTGCCTTCGAGACGAACGAGCGGCGGCTGTTCGAGGACGGCCAGTATTACCGGCCGGATCAGAAGGCGAAGTTCACCTTCCAGGCGCCCCGCCAGCTGCCGGAGCCGACCGACGAGCAGTATCCCTTCACGCTGCTCACGGGGCGAGGGAGCTCCAGCCAGTGGCACACGCAGACGCGGACCAAGAAGTCGGCGGTGCTGCAGCGGCTCTATCCGAAGGAGATCTACGTCGAGCTGAGCCCTGTCGACGCGAAGAAGATCGGCATCGAGATGAACGAGTGGGTGGTCATCGCCTCCCGCCGCGCGGAGATCAAGGCGCGGGCGTTCGTCACGAACTCGGTGAAGCCCGGGGAGATCTTCGTCCCGATGCACTACGAGATCACGAACAAGCTGACGTTCCCGGCCTTCGACCAGTACTCCCGGCAGCCGTCGTACAAGGCCTGCGCGGTGAAGGTGCGGCGGGAAGAGGATCGCGGGTAGCCCGCGCGGCCTCCACGAGGACAGCCTCCGCGAGGACAGCCTCCGCGAGGGGCGCGCGGCGCGCGTGGGAGGCGCGCGCGCTCAGCCGTGCGCGCCCCGCCGCCTCCGCGCGACGTCTTGCCATCGCAGCGGGCTGCGGGCCGTCGGCGCGGCCCGGCGCACGCCGCTCGCGGCCGGCGCCGGGGCGCTCAGGTGCCCGCTGCGCAGGTAGTGGGCCAGGAGCGTGTCCAGCAGCCGGGCGTCCATCGGAGGACACGCGATCGCCGTGCCGGCCAGCCCATCGATCGTGTTCTGGCAGTCGTAGGCCGGCATCTGCGCGTACAGCTCCCATCGGGTCAGGTCGCCGTGGACCTTCTCGGTCAGCATCGGCAGGAGGGGAAGGAACGGGCTGTCGCCCGATCGCCGTATCCGCGCCAGCAGCTGCTCGCACCATTGCGCGTACGGCAACCGCACGAGCGGATAGCCGCGGGACACGAGCAGGTCGAAGAAGCCGTTCAGATCGAGCCGCTGAGGCGAGGGGGGCACCAGGTGGAACGCCTTCCCCAGCGAGCCCGGCCGGCAGGACAGGTGCACGATTGCCTGGCTGACGTAGTCGACCGTCACGAACTCCTTGCTCTGCGCGGGGAGGTCGGGGGCGCAGCGCATCTCGACGCAGCCTTTGATCATCCTGCTCACGAAGTCAGTCACGTTGGCGGCGCCCGTCTGGCTGTGACCGAGGATGAATCCGGGGCGGAAGACGGTGACGGGCACCCCGCGCGAGCGCGCGAGCCACACGAGCTTCTCGGCGACCCACTTGCTCTGAGAATAACCCATGTCCGTGTGGAGGTGGTCCACCCAGCGATCGAGATCGTCGCTCTCCCGCACCGTCCGGGCGCCGGTGAAATAGCCGATCTGGCCGATGGCCCCGATCGTCGAGACGTGATGCACGGGCTTCGTCCTGCGCAGGCAAGCGAGCCGCAGGATCTCCTGTGTCCCCAGCACGTTCGCCGCCTTGTGGGACGCGTATGGCTTGATGTAATTGACCTCGGCGCCGGCGTGGTAGATCGCGTCGATGCGCTGCGCGAGCGCCTCGAAGCAAGCCGGGGTGAGCCCGAGCAGCGGCTCCCTCAGGTCGCCAGGCACGGCGACGATCCTCGCGCTCGCCGCGGGATCCCAGAGCGAATAGGCCTCCAGGCTCCGCCGGAGCCTCGCCAGGCCTGCGGCGGCGTCGGGAGCGCGGACCAGGCAATGGACCGTGGCGCGCGTCTGCGTGAGGAACTCGCGCACGAGAAAGGCGCCCAGGAACCCCGTGGCGCCGGTGAGGAAGACGTGGCAAGGCGGAGCGGTCGTGTCGACGAACGAGCCGCAAGGGCGGATGTCGGGGGCGAGGGCGGCCTCCGCGCGGAGGTCGATCGCGCCCATCGACGCCCTGGCGCCGCGCGCCTTCCAGCGCAGCGCCTCCTCGACGGCGCGGGCGAGCCCGGCCAGGGTGGGCGACTCGAACAGCCGGCGCGCGGGCACGTCGACCTGGAAGGCCGTCCGCACCTCGAGAAGCACCTGCGCCGCCAGCAGGGAGTCTCCGCCGAGCTCGAAGAAGTCGTCGTCGACCCCCGGGCGGTCGATATGGAGGACGGACGCCCAGATCTCGGCCAGCTGGCGCTCGATCGGAGTGCGGGTGCTCTCCGGCTCTCCGGTGTGCAGCCGGCCGACGTCGGGCGGCGGCAGCGTCCGGCGATCGACCTTCCCTGTCGCGGCGAGCGGCAGCGATGGCACAACGACGAACGCGGCCGGGATCATGTAATCGGGGAGCTTCTCCTGCAGAGACCGGCGCAAGCTCCTCGACAGGTCGCGGGACGCGGGGCCGCAGCTCGCGGGGCCGCTGCTGTCCACGCCGGCCTCCGCTCCCTGCGACCGATCCACGCACGGGGGGCGCGACGGAGGGTTGCTTGAGCCGAAGTCCGACACGACATACGCCACGAGGCGCATGTCGCCGGGCGCGTGCTCGTGGAGCACGACCACGGCCTCGCGCACGAAGGGGCGCGCGCACAGCGCTGCCTCGATTTCCCCGAGCTCGACGCGGAAGCCACGGATCTTCACCTGGCAGTCGATCCGCCCCAGGAAATCGAGCGAGCCATCGGCCAGATAACGGACCTGATCGCCCGTCCTGTACAGGCGCTCTCCCGGCTCCTCGGGCAAGGGGTTCTGCACGAACGCTGCGGCGGTCAGATCGGGTCGGTTCAGGTAGCCTCGGGCCAGCCCGTCGCCGGCGACGTAAAGCTCGCCGGGGACGCCCACCGGCACCGGCTGGAGCCGGCAGTCCAGGACATAGGCGCGCGTGTTCGAGATGGGCCGTCCGATCGGCACGCGGGAGGCGCCCTCCGGTACCGCGCGCACGAGGTGAGCCGTGGAGAACGTCGTGTTCTCGGTCGGACCGTAGCCGTTCACGAGGTGCTTCGGGGCGCCTCTCAGGAGTACCTCTCTGCACAGCGTCGGATTGAGCACGTCGCCGCCGACGACGAGGTAGGAGAGCCCCTGAAAGGCGTCCGGGCTCACTCGCGCGAGGTGGTGGAAGAGCGCTGTCGTCAGGAACAGGACGGTGATGCCTTCGCGGCGGAGGAGCGCAGGCATCGCTTCCGGCGACAGCAGCGTCTCGTGAGACACGATGACGAGGCATGCGCCGTTGAGCAGCGCGCCCCAGATCTCGAACGTCGACGCGTCGAAGGAGAGGCTGGAGGCGTGAGCCACGCGATCCGAAGGCCCGAACGCCACATAGCCGGTGTCCCGTACGAGACGAACGATCCCTCGGTGCGGGACGGCCACGCCCTTGGGCCGGCCGGTCGAGCCCGAGGTGAACATCACATAAGCGAGATCGGTCGAGGCAGCAGGAATGGCGGGGTTTCTGTCGTCGCTGGGCACGCCGTCGTCCTCGTCGAGGGCCATGACCTCCCCGCGGAGGTCGAGCCGCGTCACCAGCGCTCGCTGCCCGAGCACGAGGCTCACCGCCGCGTCCTCGAGCATGAAGCGCAGCCGCTCGTCTGGATAGCTCGGATCGAGGGGCACGTAGGCGCCGCCTGCCTTGAGGACGCCGAGCAGGGCGACGAGCGCGCTCGACGAACGTTCGACGACGACGGCCACGCGCAGGTCGGGGCCGGCGCGGCGCGCGGAGATCCGATGAGCGAGCCGGTTGGCGCGGCGGTTCAGCTCACGGTAGGTGAGCGCCTTACCGCCCTCGATGACAGCGATGGCGTCGGGCGTCCGCGCGACGTGCTCCTCGAAGAGCTCGTGAACACACGCGTCGCGCGGGTAGGCGGTCCGCGTCGCGTTCCAGACCACGGTCATCCGGCGCCGCTCCTCCGGCGTGAGCAGCGGAATCTCGGCGATCGGCCGCTCGGCGTCCTCCGCGACGCCCGCGAGCAGGAGGCCGAGGTGGTCCAGGAGCCGCTCGATGGTCCCGGGATCGAACACGTCGGTGCTGTACGTCATCGTCGCGGCGAGCCCTCGCTCCGACGCCGTGACGGACAGCGACAGATCGACCAGCGTGGCTGGGCGGACGCGCGAGCGCCGCGCCGCTGTCGCCGCCCTGATCGCGGCGCGGCGCGGGACATCCCGGGGTCGCGCGAGCTCGAAGGTGGTCTGGAACATCGGGTGATCGCTCGTGTCGTCCGCCGCCCCGAGCTCCGCGAGCGGCCCGTCCAGAGGCACGTGCCGGCGAGCCTCGGCCGAGGCGATCTGCGCGGCGATCTGCGCGAGGAGGTCTCGAAAGCTGAGCTCCTCGTCGATGCGGGCATGCAGGACGAGCGGATGGCGGGGCCCTGGCGGCGCGCGCCAGCCCCACCGGCCGCCGCGGCGAGGCCAGGGCGTCCCGATCACGATCTCGCTCTGAACGGTATGGCGGTAGAGCAGCGCCGCATAAGCAGAGAGCAGGGTGACGAAGAGCGTCGCGCCCGAGCCCCGGCGCATGCGGTCGAGCTCCAGGGCGATTCGAGGCGGCAGCTCTCGCGACACCGACGCGCGACGTCGCGAAGACGCGGGCGGGCGTGGGCGATCGGTCGCTAGATCGAGCGCGGGGAGCTCGCGCGGGAGCTGCCCTGGTGCGTGGGACAGACGAGCCTGTGTCGCGTGAGCGCGCATGATCGAACCTCCCCGTTGAACTGCAGAGGACGATGCGTGGGAGCTCAGACAGTCATCGAGCGTGCCTTGCGCTTCAGCGCGTAGGCGATACCGCTTTGCAGGGTGCCGCAGGTGACGAGCCCTCTGAGCTCGGTGCCAAGATCGACGAGCGCCTGCGCGACGACGGGGCGGACGCCCGACAGCACGACGTCGGCGCCGAGCAGCCTCGCCGCCTGCGCGACGCGGACCAGCGCGGCGGCCACCTCTCCGTCCACGGCCTTCACGCCGGTGATATCGAGTATCGCCACGGCCGATTGCCTCTCGCCGAGCGCGTTCAGGAGCGTCTCCAGGATCTGCTGCGCGCGCTCCCGGTCGATCGTCCCGATGAGGGGCATCGCGATCACGCCGTCGGCGATCGGGATGAGCGGCGTGCCGAGCTCCCGGAGCGCCGCCTGCTGCGCCTGGATCACCCGCATCTGGGCGAGCGTCTCCTCCTCGTACCGGAGCTGCTCCGTGATGTCCCTGAAGAACGCGGCCATGCCCGTCGGCTCGCCCGCCGGGCCCACGACCACGAAGGCGGTGGTCTGCCCCATCCACTCGCTCCCGTCGGGGCGCCGGATCTTGAGGACGCCGCGCCATGCGCCTTCCTTCATCAGGGTCGGCAAGACCTCGTCGGAGAGCTGGCGGAAGGTTTCGGGTGCATAGAAGTCGGTCAGCCCGCAGCCGACCGCGCCGTCGCCGAAGCCGCTCATCGCCTTGAAGGCGGTGTTGGCGTAGACGACCTGCCCGCTCATGGACGTCAATGTGATGCCATCTAGCGCATTGTCAATCAACCTCTTCGACACGCCGAGCTCTTCGGCCTGGCGGCGCTGCTCCACCTCCATGTCCTTTCGACCTGTGATGTCCTGGACTACACTCAAGACCTGGCGCGGCTTGCCGGCGCCGTCGCGCGCGAGGACGATCTCGCGCCTGGTGACCCAGCACCACGACCCGTCGGCCTTGCGCAGCCGATACGCGAGCTCCGCCAGGTCGCTCGCCTGGCCTTCTCCGGCGTGATCGAGCTGCTCGCGAGCCCGGGTCTGGTCGTCGGGGTGCGCGAGCGTCACGAACGCGTCGAGGCCCGCGAGGCCCGCCTCGTCCGCCTCATATCCGAGCTCGCCGGCCAGCGAGCGGTTCTCGTAGAGCGTGCGCTGCTCGACCGGATCGTGGACGCAGAGCAGGTACGGCACTGCCTGTAGCACGGCGTTCGTACGGCCGAGCTCGGCACGCAGATCCCGCTCGGTCTGCTCTAGCCTGGACACACGAGCGCGCAGGGCGGCAAGCTCGCCATGATGCGATTGGAGAACCGTCTCGTGATGTTCCATCGATTTCCCCCGATACTGGCTGATGGCAAAGGTCAGGCGGCGGTGGTGGACAGCTCGCCTTCACCACCGACGTTACACCTGATGAGCCGCCTTAGACAGCATCAATCTCAGCAGGAAGAGCGTCACAGTGGGGACAGCAGGGCTCGCGGAGAGATACCGTCACAGCGAGGACGTTTGCTGCGCGCATCAATGCATTGCTGGGTGCATTGCTTGGTTGCGCGCGTCTCCGACGGAGCGGGCGCGCCTCGTGCAGCTCCGTGGCCGCATGCCCACCGTCGCAATCGTGCGCTCGTCGCATGCGGATGGTCAGAAGACTCCTGATTCCGAGGGCGACCCGTATGGCGCTCTCGTTCTCTGTGCGTCATTCTGGGCACCACGTCGCCGTGCCGCGACGTCCCCACCGTCCGCCGGGCGAGCTCGCGACGGTTCGCAACGGCGCCTCGCCGTGCTGCCGCGAGGCCAGGCTGGACGGCCTTGGCGACGAGGCGTTCGCCCCGGGAATCGGCGGTGGGGCGGACCCCGGTGCCGAGCCGGCGCCCTCGGAGCGTCACGCGTCTAGTCCTGAAAGCCCATCGAGACGGCTGCGGAACCGGGCTTGCCCGAGTTCGCGTTCAGATCGCCGGCACCTCCGCCGTCACCAGGGATGCCGAACTTGATCGGAGAGTCGGGCTCGACGTCAGGGCCCAGGTCGACGGTATGTGCCACCGCGAGTGAATGTCCTCCGTGGCCTCCACCGCCCCGGCCTCCGTTGCCGCCCTTCCCACCATCGCCGCCACGGCAGCCTGGCTGCGATCCAGCCCTATTACCCCCGCCAGTGCCCCCGTACCCACCCACGCCGCCGTACTGGCCGTCCCCGCCCCGTCCACCGTTTCCGCCACGACCCGTGAGGATGCTGGTCTTATTCACGCGGACGCTGGCGTGGTAAGACAGAATCCCGATGCTGGATCCGCCTGAACCGCCGCCCTTTCCGGGCTTGCCGCCGCAGCCGCCAGCACCGCCGGAACCGCCAGAAGCGCCGCCCTGTGCCGCTCCTGCGCCGCAGTACGCTGAGCCGCCGCGCGAGCCGCCTCCACCGCCGCCCCCGTAACCGTGCTGCCCTGCCTGGCCATCTTCGCCGGCGCCACCTTCCAGCCCCGTGTCTGTGACCCGACCCGGCCCTGATGCGCCGTTCCCGTTCGCGCCGTCATCCCCCGCCAGGCCGCCCCTCCCCTCTGTGCACGACAGGATGCCTTGCCCAGCTCCACCCAGACCGTGGCTCATTGGATTCGTGATTGGCAGAGGGGAACCACTTTCGCCGTCGCCACCGTCACCGTTTGTGCCGATACCGCCCATCCCGCCCGACGAGATGCCATCGTCACACGAGGTTGTGACCCGCGCCCCTCCGGTCACCGTATCCGAAGAGCACGCCACCGCTCCTGGATTCCCCTGTGCCCCCTCTTGTGCTTCATTGACGCCGCCATCCGCGCCAGGAGCTCCATCTGCGCCGTCCCCGGCGACGATCTCGCTCAAGCGCAGCTGTACCGTCACTCCCGGCAGGGCGCGCATGGCAATGGAAGCGCCGCCCGGCACGGTGGCATCTTGTGCGATCATACGGATTCTCGTCAGCGTCGTGATCGCGTCGGCCTCGGGCGAGGGCTCCGCCGCCTGGTCCACGACGGTGAGCGGAATTCGGTTCGGACCTGGCGCAATCGTGGTGAGCTCGCCGAGTGGATGCAACGGCCAATGACTTGGCAGACCGCGGCAGTCGAGACCTCCCCACACGTCCATTCCTGCCGGCACACGGACTTCGACAGAGAATGTGTCGGCGCATGCGTACACCCGCATGCCACGCTCGCGGGCAAGCTCGAACGCCCGCGCAAACGTTTGTACCGGCAGATTCGGCGTGCCAGGCCAAACATCATCGCCTTTGTCTGCCACATAAACGCCCTCGCAGTCGACCGGACGATCGGCGTTGCCGGGATCCGCGTTGCAGGACTCCACCGGCGCACATGTGAGGGTCTCCTCGCAACGTTCCCACACCCCCGATTCGCTACCGCATCCGAGCGCCGCACCCCCGTTGAACAAAGCGACTCCGAACAGCAAAGGCCGAGCACCCAGCGCGCGGAAGCCCGATTCCCATCTCGCCATCTCATCCCACATGGCGCCCCCTACTGCAGCTCATGAGAGTCTGGGTCGTTCGGATCAATGGCCGCAAACGGCAGGAACTCGGCCGCCACGCCATCGTTGCCCTTGCTCTCCGTGACATTCGGATCGCCGCCGTCCCCTCCCTCCCCAGCAGTTCCAAGGAGAAACGTCGCCTGGACGTTCTCGCGCGTGACCTCCGCGGTCTCCAGGTACGCGATGGCTACCGAATGACCGCCGAGCCCGCCGCCTGCGCCACCGCCGGGCCCCCCGTTGCCACCATCGCCTCCGCGGCATCCCGCGAGCGCCCCGGGCACGCCTCCGCCTCCCTCACCGCCGGGAGCTCCGCTTCCTCCTGGCAGTCCCGCCCCTCCCGCGCCACCCCGACCGCCGCGGCCGGTCTGAAGGGTCGATCCGCGGATGGTGACCTTCGAACCTCTTGTAACGATGCCAGCGCTCACTCCTCCGGCGAAACCGCCTGTTCCCTGCTTGCCGCCACAACCGCCGGAACCACCCGAGCCGCCGAACGCCCCCCCGACCGGCCCGGCACCACAGGCGGTCGCGCCGCCGCGCGAACCGCCACCACCGCCGCCGCCCTGACCCGGGCGTCCGAGCGTCCCGTCCTGACCCTTGCCCAGCGTGCGGACCCATCCCACAACGCCAGGAAGCCTTGCCCCCTGACCGTGCACACCCGCCGCACCGTCGAGGCCGCGCTGGCCGTCGGTGCACGCCATGCTTCCCTGCTGACCGACACCCCCGGTGCCGGCGCCCGTCGGGTTCGGGTCGGGCAGCGGCTCCCCATAACCTGCGTTGAAGCCCTCATCGGGCAGACCGGGGCCGCCTTGGCCGCTGACCGAGGTTTCGTCGTCACACTCCGTCGTGACCTCTCGGGTTGCAGCCACGTCATCGACCGTGCACGCGTCGGCTCCAACGTGTCCAGGCCGCCCATCGGCCGCCGCTGCGTCCTCCGCCGGCGCTCCGGGCTCACCGTCGGCTCCGTCACCTGCGACGATGCGGCTGTCGATCACCTCGATCTCGCTGCCAGCGGAGAGATAGATCCCGATCGAGTTGCCGCCCGGCATCGCGCCCCGTCCTGTGATGACTTCGCTCGCCACGAGCTTGAGCTCGGCCTCATCGCGCACAGCGACGATTCCGATCGAGCACGCTTCTGTTCGGTCCACCTCGTTACCATCGGGCGCCACGATCCGCAGGTTCGCGAGCGTGATTCCCCGCCCTCCGAACGTCACGACTTCGCGCTCGGGCTGCTTCGGGGCGATGACGGTCTTCGCATCGGCACCGAGGTGCTGCCAGCCGTTCTTGCAGTCAAACCCGCCCCAGATGCTGGTGTCGTAGAACCAGATACGTTCGTCGAAGGTTTCAGCGCAAGCGTAGACATGGTGGGGGGAACCGCCCGCCTCTACGAGCTCGAGGGCCCTGCGCAGTGTCTTCAGCGGCTTCGCGCGCGTTCCTGGATTCGCGTCGTCGCCGAGACTTGCGCTGACGAACAGGCCGCACCCATCTTGCGGAGGCTTCACCGTGGGGTCGTCGACACAGATGGGATCCTCGTGACCGGAGGAGCACCCGTACACGACAGAAGCGATTCCGAATCCGAGCGCGATAGGCACCAAGGTGGCCACAGCCACCCCGCGTCGACCTTTCGATGAGGTATCCATGCTCCGAATCTCCACGTTCGTCACCACACACCCGCCATCATAAGCCCCATGCGCTGCCCGCTCACCGTGGGCACAACACGCACCCCATCGCTGGACGCTGAGGTTCGGTCCACGAGCAGAGACACGAGCGTCAGCGCACCGATCGCGCCGCCCGACACCAGAGTCACCCATCCAGCTTTCGTCAGGAGATCGCGCCTCTCTTGCAGATCGCGCAGCTCCGAGCATGCGCGCGGTGCGTTCGGGCGGGCACATCGGCTCGCGTCCTCGTCTGCGCCACGCAGCGCGGTAGCTCGATCGTGGAGCTCATCCTCGGTGTAGGCACTCCAGATCAGCAATCCACCGCCAGCTGCCATGGTTGCCCCTGCCACGACCGCGCCAGCGATCCGCAGCTTCGACGCCGTGGAGGACGGCTCCACGGAAGACGACGCCCGCGCCCCTGGCGTCGAGCGCCGCATCGAGGTTTCCTTCGCAGGAGCGCCCGGCGCTGCGGCGCGCGGCACCTGCAGCGAGAGGGTCGTCG
Organism: Sorangium sp. So ce693; assembly: GCF_051521375.1. Taxonomy (NCBI): domain Bacteria; kingdom Pseudomonadati; phylum Myxococcota; order Polyangiales; family Polyangiaceae; genus Sorangium; species Sorangium sp. So ce693. The sequence continues at coordinate 12,272,878 of NZ_CP150347.1, read as the reverse complement.
GCTTCCCGGCCTGCGCGTCGAACGACGCGAACGCCTCCTCATGGCCCGCCAACCTGGCCCGCACCATGTGCTGTCCGGGATCCAGGAACAGCCTGTAGGTCCGCGCTGGTGCGCTGATGGGCTTGCCGTTGATGAGCACCTCGGCATCGGGCGGGTCGACGGACAGGTAGAGTGTCGCGACGTGAGGCGCTGCCTTGCGCTGCCCGGCCTCGAACCGAAGCTGTAGTTGAAGGGGGAGGAAGTTGCGCTGATCCAGGCTCCAGGCCAGATGCTCCGCAGCGTCACGGTACTTGCGCAGCTCGAGCTCACACAGGCCAAGCTCTCCGGCGATCTCCGCGCGCTCCTTCTCCGTGCTCGACGGCGGGTCTGCGGCCTCGAAGGCCGCCTTGTAGGCCGCATGAGCCTCGGTCCACCGCCCTGCGTCGCGGGCCCTCTGTGCGCGGCGAATAAGGTCCTTCTCCGTCGAGTTGCCGCCTTGCTCCGGCGTCGAGTAGATGTCCTCGGCGCTGGCCGAGCTCGTGTAGCTGGTTGCGGCGCCAATCATCAGGCAGAACAGCAGCGAAGGCGCAACGTCACGCATGCGCGGACCGTAGTTGCGCCGGACGCGCGGCGTCAACCTCGACCAATTCGCAGCAATCCGACCTTTTTCCAGGCAAAGATCGGCGCGACGACGCAAAGGAGCTCGTCGACCCTCCGAGCAGTGGAGCTGCAGGTGGTACGCACATCACAAAGCGTACATTATCCTACCAAAGTTGACCGACCCTTCTCTTTCTTGAACCCTTCCGGCCAGCTCAGGGGTGCTACCAGCCGTGGGCAAGCCAGCACGAACTCCCCCCCACTTCGAGCGCTTCCGCCGCCTCGTCAGGCGGGTCGGTGTCCCCGCGCGACACGCCGAGGACCTCGCGCAGGAAGCGCTCCTACGGGACTGGGAGGCGAGAGGGCGGCTCGAGACGGGCGTGGATCCAGCGCCGTACTCCGTCACCATCGCCCTGAACCTCGCGCGCAGCCACCTACGGGACGCGAGCCGTCGGGGTGAGGTCCTGACCCCGTTCGACGAGCACGACTTCTGCGGGGACCAACCGAGCCCGGAAGCCTTGCTCCGGAGGCAGCAGCGGGAAGCAACCATGCGCGACCTGATGGAGCAGGTCGACCCCAAGTACCGCGACCTCTTGATCAAGCACGAGCTCGAGGAGAAGTCGCTCGCCGAGATCGCCGCCGAGCTGGGGCTCAAGCTGGACACCGTGAGGAGCCAGCACCGCAGGGCACTCGAGCAGCTGGACGAGGCGAAGCGGCGCTGGATGGCGCAGCAAGAATTCCGGGGCTGGGACAAGGAGCCCTGCGTCCCTGTGGTGTTCGGCCTGTTCCATCGCTCGCGGTGGACGACCGCGCTGCACCTGCCGAAGGTCGGGGCGAAGGTCCTCGCGCAGGCTGCGCTCGTCGTCCTGACGGGCGCCGTCGTCGCGACAGCTCCACGCTCGTCAGGCTCCGCCAGTACGACCCCGTGGTTACGGCCGGCAGCGATCCACGCCGGTGCGGCCACGCCCCCGCAGCAGCACACCGCGCCGCCCCTCGACCAGCCAGACGCACGGGGTGCGGTCGCCACGGCCTCGCTCGTGGTGCAGGGCATCGCGGCGCCCGGCGAGCATCGACTGGTCGCGACGAACGGCAAGCCAGCTTCGCCGGCCGCAACAGCTGCGCGTTCCTCGCCGCCAGTCCGCGCCGTACGCCCGATCGCGAGCGAGCGCGAGAAGGACCTGATCCTCCAGGCGCGCAAGGCCATCGAAGCCCACAACGCCAGGGCTGACGTCGAGGCGCGACGCCTGCTCGACATGCACGCCATGGAGTTCCCTCGGGGTCAGCTGGCCCGGGAGCGAGAGGCGCTGCTGCTGCAACTTCGCGGAATCGGCGGCGGCCCTAGCGACAGATAGCCAGCGTTGGAGACGGCGGCGTTCGTGAGCGACGTCAGGCCGAGATCCGCCCTGCGCCGGGCCAGGAGAATGAGCACGTCCATGACACGCAAGGTAGCCGTGGAGGAGCATAGGCGCACGTCACGTCGAGTCGAGATTGGTGCGCCCCCGGCAGTGCACGTTCCCTTCGAGGCCATCATGCGACACTCGAGAATGATCCATGCCGTGTTGCGCCAGTTCGGCGTACCCGCTCGCGACCAGCCTGATGTGATGCAGGAGATCTTCCTGTCCGCGTGGCGCAGCGTGGAAGGCGGAGTTATTCGGCCCCGTCCGGAGGTGCCGCCGAAGAAGGCTCTACAGAACTGGCTCTTGGCTGTTACTTGGCACCACATCTTCCATTACCGGGAGCGCCTGTACCGGTGGTACAGGGAGCTTGCGGCATTCGCGGCTCCAGGGATAGCGAGGCATGCACCGTCGCCCTTCGGCCAGGTGGAGGCGCGGATGGCGCTTCGTCGCCTGGAGCGGCTCAGGCCCGAGCTCCGTGCCGCGCTCGCGGGCACCGCCGTGGGCAATACCGCTGAGGAGATCGCGGCAGAGCTTGGTGCCCGTCCAGGCACGACGAACAAGCGGCTGCACCGCGGGCGAAAGCAGTTGCGGAAGATCCTCCGCTGAACGAGGTGCGGACGTAGCTCTCCGTCGCCGCGCGCGTTCGAGCTGGTCGAGCAAGGCCTGCTCGCTGGATCGACGCGCTGTTCTTCGGCGTTCGGCGCATCTTCGCCGCAGGGGCCGAGCGGCCAGAGCGGCCGGCGCTCAATTTCGTTGGCGCGGTGGTCACCGACAACCCGGCCGAGAACCGGACCGACGTGTTCATCCCAGGCGCCTGGCTGGGCAGCCCCGTGGTTACGGCGGCGCGACGGAAGAAAAAGCTCGTCGAGCGTGACGTGATCGCACGCATCGTCGGCGACCTGGGTACGGACGTCAGCTGACGCTGACCGACACGACGGGCGCCCCCTCGGCGCTGGCGAAGGAACGCTTTGCCGGCGCCGACGGCCACGAACGGCGATGGCCATGGCGAGCCGCGCTGCGGCGCGCGCGTCCGAGCGATGGCCATCGCTCTCCTTGACCGCAACCACGCACGCCCGCGACGGCCATCAAGCGGCCTGCTCGACGGACCATCAGCCAGCGTGAGCGTCAACAACTACCAGGGGATCCATCGTCAAGGAGTGTAGGCTCTGCATCGCGCGAGACGGCGACCGGGCGTTTGGTCCGACGGGCGATCTGCATATCTGCAACCCCGGATAGCCATGCGTTCCGCCGAGCCCGTCCGAGGAGCGACGCGGCGATGAAGGTTGCTCCGTACGACGGCGTCAGGCTGGAACTGGGGCCGCCTTGGGAGCGAGCTCCCGCCGTGTCAGGGGCCCGGTGCGGTAGTTCTGCTCGCTGGGTGGGCTCCGTGCAGGGGGCGGCCCGAGCCCGACGGGGCGAAAGGCCGTCCCTACCGCCCCCGTCAACGGCAACGCCGCCCTTGGCCTTCGACGCGCGCCCGCCCAGCCGCGTGTCCCAGGCGCGTCCTGCCGATTACTCGCCAAGCACCCTGAGCATCACCCTCCGCTGACGCGTCGCCTCGCCGAGACCAGCCTTCATGATTCTGCAGAGTCGCCGCGGCCTTGCAATGACTTACAATCCTGAATTCGAACTCGGATCAACCCGTCCAGCGACCAAGACGCCCTTGCGCTTCGCCAATACGCACAGGAGATTAAACATGCCTACCGAACACAACCCAGCACGCGACAGCACACGTCACTAACCCACGCTCGAGACCATTGCACATATCAGGACGATCGATCATACACCTACCCCAATAACAAACACCAACCAACAGAAAGGCAGTCAAATGAAGTTCGAAAGCACACGCGGCTCTCGCCCTCGGAGCGCAACAATACATACAGACCCGGAAATACGAGTATTTTCAGAGTTCTCATCTTCAGAATTTATCAGGCGCATGCTATCAGCGACCCACCTCGCATCACCCATCACCACGGGGATAATACATGCCTCCGCAACAAGCGGCGAGACGGAGGTGCCGAGCGTTGTACATAAATTGGCTGAACTCCCAGCCGGCATGTACGATAGTCGAGTAGCATACATTCTCGCCTGTGCCTCTGCATGGGCATATTCCGATATTGATAATTTTTCAAGGATGCTCGCAGCGCGCGGGATCGATAACAATTATTGTAATTCAATAACCTTTCAAAACGATGCACTGCTCATCGATGCCTCAGCGTACTTCGCCCAGAGCGAGGATGGTCAAATTGGAATTCTTTGTTTTCGCGGCACAGAGCCACGAAACGTAGTCAACTGGCTAACCAACGTAAACAGCCATCCAGATCCATTCAACGAGATGGGTCCGGTCCACGGAGGCTTTTATCGATCAGTGCGGTCGCTATGGCCAATGATTGTCAACATGATAACCTCCGCATTAAAGGCAGAGAAGGTTTGCGCGGATATTAATAGAGATCAGAAAACAATATCCAACATCGAATCGAATATAAATGATATTTCCAGCAAAATTGCAAGCATAGACAAAGTCGGTCGTTCGATAGAGAAGAAATTGAATGACATGTATCCATCCGCACCGAGCGACGATTCAACGTCGCCGACCGATGGCTCTTCGGGCGACACGTCCAACAGGAAGCAGGGAGGCCCCGATATCAAGAACGATCTCATCAACAATCTGAGTGCGCCAAAGACAGCGTGCAGCGACGAGTCTGCCCCATTCAAATCAAATGATTTGAAGAAGTTGAAGGCACTCTACATCACGGGACACAGCCTTGGTGGAGCGATGGCCATCATTGCGGCGGCGATTATCCACTCGAGCAGCGAGCTCGAACCCATCAAGAATGTGCTGCGTGGCGTTTACACATTCGGAGCTCCGATGGTCGGTGGGAGGGTATTCTCCGAGACGTTCAACAAGGCGTTTGGGGCGTACTTATTCAATCACGTTTATGGCCATGACGTTGTGCCGAAGATGCCACCGCGCACGATGGGATCATTCATGCCGTTTGGCAAACAGTACGTCTCGACGCCCTATGGTTGGCAGCTTGAGCGCCGGTTCGTGCGGCAGGCGATACTGGGTGGTCTGAGCATGGGGATCGGCGTCATGGCCTTCGTCCGCAACCAGTTTCCCCTACTCAATTGGATTCCCCTGCATGTTTCATGGGCTGACCACTCCCCCCTCAATTATCTGCGAACTTCGCAGATCGTATATCCAGGATCCGAATTCGGGTGATGGGAGAGGGCGTCACGGGAACTTGACGCCCACGATGTCGACCCTGCCGATTCCCGCTCCTGCCGACCGTGGCCGCGCGACCAAATACGTCGGAGAAGCTCCGCCGTCGCCTGGCGAGGGTGGTACCGTGCCCGCGCGCCCGGTCGTCTCGCCAGCCCGCGGTGGGGAGGCGAGAGGACCCGCGTCACTCCTCACCTCGGGCCCCTCGCTGCACGTTCCTCACCCGACCAGGCGCAGCCCTCCGCTCAGCTCAAACCCCGCGCGGAAAGTCGCCCAGCGGCGGGAAGCGCGGGTCCTCCGTCGGATCGGGCGACGGCGGCTCCGGCTGCTCCGGCCCTGGATCCCCCGGGTTCGGCGGCAGCGGAGCATCCTCGTCGTCGCCGGGAACGTCCGTCTTTGCGAGCTCATGCGTGCTGTGGTTCATGCCGGCCTTCCGCTGCAATTTCCAAACCGCATCACACGCACGACCGCTCGACCCGCCGCTTGACGCCCCCGCCCGGCCCCCCTGATCTGCAGCCAGCGTGCTCTCGATCCGCCACGACCCCTTCCCGCTGGAGGCCGCCCGCGACCTGCTCGGCATCGTGCGCGCGCTCTACGCCGAGGCGCGCTCCCGCGGGGCCAGCGTGGCAGATCTCCACGCCATCGTGGCGGTCGGCGACGACCTCCGGCAAGCGATCGCCCTCGCCGAGGCCCATCCGCCCGGCACGCTCGGCTTCTCTTCGGCGTGGGCCCGCGCCGAGCGCGCGGCGGGCCGCGTCGGCGAGCTCGCGGACGCGCTCGCGCCCGCTGCGCCCATCGTCCGCGCCGCCCTGGCGCGCATCGGCGGGGGCAACCTCACCCCCGGCGGCTGAGCGCCCCCGCTATGGGATGGTCCGGCGCGACGGGCCAGGCGAGCGCGCGCGACGCAGCCGCGCAGTACGCGGCCAAGCGCTCGCGCGGCACCGGGGGGCGCGCGCCCAGGCGGCCGAGGTTGTCGACGAGCAGCTCGAGGCAGGTGTTGCCCGTCCGCTCCCCGACGCCGAGCGCCGTGGCGTGGACCCGCTCGACGCCGCTCGCCACCGCCCAGAGCGCGGCCGCGAGGCCGAGCCCGCGATCGTTGTGGCCGTGCCAGTCGAGCTCGATCCCGGTCGCCCCCAGCGCGCCCAGCTCGCGCCGGGCGAACGCGACGAGCGCCTCGACCCCCGGCGGGGTGACATGGCCGGTCGTGTCGCAAAGGCACAGGCGCGCCGCGCCGGCGTCGACGGCGGCGCGGAAGAGCGTGCGGAGCATGTCGGGCGGCGAGCGGGTCGCGTCCTCCGCGACGAGGCAGAAGGGCAGGCCAGCCGCCGCGGCCGCCCGCCCGGCCTCATCGACGCTGCGGGCCAGGAAATCAGGCCCCCACCCCTCGACGAAGTGCCGGATCGGCGAGCTGCCGATGAACGCGTAGACCATGATCGGCGCCCCGGTGCGCTCGGCCACGCGGGCGACCTCCTGGACGTCCACGGCGAGGGTGCGCGCAGCCGCGGTCAGGCCGAGCGGCAGGCGGGACGCGACGATCTCCCGGGCGAGCAGGCACGCGTCGTCGAACTGCCGCGGCCCGGTCGCCGGCATGCCGAGGTTCACGACGTCGACGCCGACGCTCGCCATCGCATGGAGAAGCTCGATCTTGCGCCCGCGCGGCGGGTTCACCGTGGAGACGCCCTGGATGCCGTCGCGCAGCGTCTCGTCGAGCACCTCGACCGGCCGGGCTCCCCGGCCAAAGGGCAGCCACGCCTCCCCGTCGGCGCGCGCGGCGCCCCACGCGTCGGCGGCCAGGCCGCCGGAGGGCGGCTGCTGCCCTCCGGAGGGCGGCTGCGGCCCGCCGGAGGGCGGCTGCTGCCCGCCGGAGGGCGACGGCTGCCCGCCGGAGGGCGACATCCGCCCTCCGGGGCGCGGCGGGCGCTCCCCCGGCGCGGGCTCGGCGCGGTTCCAGTCGAAGGGGGCCGCGGCGCCGGGATCCCGGCCGTCGGCGCTCATGCGCTGCATCTCATCTCGAATCGAAGGGGCTCTCGGCGTGGCGCGGGCGCGGCGCACCGCGTCGATCCGCGCTGGGGGAAAGGTTACTTCATGTCGGCCGCCGGAGCAGGTCCCAGCAGCGCACGGCGAGCGCCGCGCCCCCACGTGCGCATCGAGCCGGCGCCAGGCGTCCACGCCCGCAGCGCCGGACCACCGCGCCCGCCGGCGGGAGCGGCTTTCCGCGCGGAGAGCGGCAGCGTAAAAAGCTGACCAAGGAGCGACTTGCTGCTCCGGGACACCTGCCGCTTCGGCAGCTTCGATCATGCACAGGCTTCGCCTGTCGATGACCGCGCTGGGATTCCTCACGATCGGCGCGATCGCGCTCTGCGCCGGCTGCTCGCCCTCCGAGCGCAACTTCGCGTCGGCCGGGGGCGGCCAGGGCGGCGGCGCTGGCCACGGCAGCGCCACCGCCGGCGGCGAGGGTGGGGCCAGCGGCCAGGGCGGCGCCGGCGGCCACGGCGTCGCGTGCGCCTCGCCTAAGGAGTGCCCCGCCGGGGAGAACGCGGCGCCCACGTGCGAGGACGGCGTCTGCGGCCTCGCGTGCGACGCGGGCTTCCTCGACTGCGACGCGGCGGCGCCGGGGTGCGAGGCGAGCGCGCGCGATCCCCAGCACTGCGGCGCCTGCGACCGCCGCTGCGCGATGGAGTGCGTGGACGGGGCCGAGGGGGCCTGCTGCAACGACCCGGTCGAGATCTCGGCCGGGTTCGCCCCCACCTGCGTGCTGCGAGGGGACGGCAGCGTCTGGTGCTGGGGGAGGAACACGTTCGGGGAAGCCGGAGCGCCGATCGATGAGCCGAGCGTGCCCTGGCCCGCGCGGGTGTCGCTGCCCGGCAAGGCGGTCCACGTGGCGGCGGGCGGCGGATACTCGCGCACGGACGACAATGCCCCTGCGCACTCCTGCGCGGTGATGGCGGACACGACGGTCGTCTGCTGGGGAAACGGCCGGCGCGGCAGATCGGCAACGGCTCAACCCTCGATTCCGTCGGACCGACGCGGGTGACGAGCCTCATCAACGTCGTGCACATCTCGCTGGGCGCGGAGCACTCGTGCGCCGTGAAGACGGGCGATGAGCTGTACTGCTGGGGATCCGACGAGGAAGGCCAGATCGGCAATGGCGCGGCGGAGCAGTCGGGCGATGCGACGCCGCTCCTCGTCCGGAGCGATATCCGGCAGGTCGCGGCCGGCCAGGATCACACCTGCGCCATCAAGACCTCCGACGGGGGCGTGCTCTGCTGGGGCAGGAACTTCGATGGACAGCTCGGCAACGGCGGGCAGGAGGCCTCGCCCTCTCCGGTGAACGTCCTCGCGCCGCTCGCGGCGGGCGTCGACGAGATGGCCGCGGGCGACCGGCACACGCGCGCGCGCAAGGGCGCCGAGGTCTACTGTTTCGGCAACGATTACAACGTTGAAGAGCCGCGCCCGCAAGGCCCAGTGAGGCGCGATGGTCCCGAAGCACGCGGGCCGGTGGGGGCTCACAGGATTGACCAGGTTCGGGCGCGCTCGCCTTGCGCCCATCGCTGGATCCAGCGCGTCGGCACGCGCGCCCTCGCCGGCCTCGGAGACGCCGACCGGGTTCCACGGATGGCTGGGTCCGCCCGCCGCGCGCTCGTGCACGAGCGGCATCCTCTGGAACGGCGTGGGCGCGATGCTGCCGGGCGTGGGGTCCTCGACGACGTGGATCGTCTTGTCGAGCAGCGGCCGATCGCGGAGGAGCGCGAACCTCGCCGAGGCCAGAGCGCGCGCACGCGCCGATGTTACCCGCTCGTGGTCCGGGGTGGACAGGGAGACTTCGCGGCTGTGATGCGCATGTCGATCGCCGCCAGCCGTCGCGCTGTCGCATGACCGCGCCGCTTCGCGCCTCGCTCGGCCGCGCGCGAGGGGCTGGAGGCGCCGGCGGACATGGTCTATCGTCACGAGTCCGCCGATCGGACGCCGCGAGGCGCCGAGAGCCGCTCCAACGTCTCGATGGCCGCCGAAGGGGGGGTCCTGCCATGCGGATCGCGCTGATATCCGACATCCACGGCAATGAAGTGGCGCTCAGGGCCGTGCTGGCCAGCATCCAGGCGACGGGCGTCGATCAGGTGATCTGCCTCGGCGACGTCGCGACGCTGGGACCGCGGCCTTCGGCCATCCTGGACATGCTGCAGGAGCTCGGGTGCCCGTGCATCCTCGGGAACCACGACGAGTTCATGCTGGATCCGGAGCTGATCCGCACCTACACCGAGGCCTCCATCGTCGTCGACGCGGTGGACTGGTGCCGTGATCGGCTGTCGAACGACGAGCTCGCCTTCCTGCGCACGTTCCAGGCGCGCCTCGAGATCCCGCTCGACGCCCATTCGACGCTCCTCGTGTTCCACGGCTCGCCCCGGTCTCACATGGAGGATCTCCTCGCGAACACCCCGCCGGAGGAGCTCGATCGCCGCCTCGCGGGCCACGCTGCGACGGTGATGGCCGGGGGGCACACGCACCTCCAGATGCTCCGCCAGCACCGCGGCACGCTCCTCGTGAACCCGGGGAGCGTCGGGCTCCCCTTCAAGGAGTACGCGAACGGCGGGCCGCCGACGCTGCTGCACCACGCCGAGTACGCGACCGTGGAGGCGCAGGGCGGCGCGGTCAACGTCAGCCTGCACAGGGTGCCGGTCGACAGGGACGCGCTCCGCGCGGCGGTGAAGGGCTGCGACAACCCCATGCGCGGCGCGCTGCTGCAGCAATACGCCTGAGCGAGCCCGGCCGGTCCCGCCGGCCCCGGCGCGCGCCGAGAGCAGGCAGCGCGAGCGCCTCGCGGCCGCCCGCGACGCCGCGCGCTGCGCCGAAGGATCCCGCGGCGCCGGCGAGGCCGAGGGGCCCGATCCGCGTGCGGCGGGGCGCGGCGATCTGGTAGCCTCGAGGGCGCGCGCCGGAGAGCGATGGAGCCCCGATGACGAAATACGAGCATATCAAGCTGTCCTATGAGGCCTCCAAGGCGGCGATCGGCCAGGTCGCCGAGGAGCTCTTGCAGTGGATATATGAGCTCCGCGACCACATGGCCTGGCCGAGGGACAAGTGGGCGCTCAACCGGATCGCCGGGGACGCCCACGCCAACGGGCTCTTGCAGCGGTTCGTCGTCGAGAATCAGCCCGGCGTCGGCGAGGTCTTGAAGTGCCAGCTGTCCCTCACCGTCGAGGACGAGCTGCCGTTCACCGTCGACTTCTTCGCGGTGGGCAGGACCGACAGGGGCCTCCTCGTCGTCCTCATCGGCGGAGAGCAGATCACCGTCAGCAAGTCCTCCCCCGAGGCCTTCTTCGAGAAGGCCGTGGAGCACATCCGGCAGCAGGCGAGGCGCGTGGCGAAGACGCGCCGCGTAGGAGCCATCGCCGGCACGCCCCACCGCCCTGCCTAGGCGCAGCGCTCGTCTGGCCGCCCAGGCGCAGCACGCGCTCGACGCTCGGGCAGGCGCCACCGCGCGACCGCTCGCAGGAAACGGCCCCCCGGCGCTTCAGCAACGAAATCCACCACACCAGAAACGAAAGCCTTACCCGGACGACGCCTACGTAAATTCACGGACCTCCGTCAGGAGACTCCTGGCCCAGCTCCTGCATAGCCCTGACACCGGAGCGCCTGAGGGACGGTTTCCCCCCCCACACCGTCGGACGGGCGCTCTTTTTTTCTTTTGTGCGACGCCTCCGCCACGGCACCCGCGCGGGTGCCGTGGCGGCTCACCGCGAGACGAAGGGCCCCCTTCTGTCACCGGAGACGAGCTGGCACGCTCTGCCCAGGTGGTGCGTCACGCCAGCTCGGCGAGCAGCACGCGATGGCCCAGGTCGAGCGACTCCTGGCGTCGCAGCGCCCCGTACTTGCGATCCCACTCCCCCGACGCGAGGTCCGCCCTCAACGACGCGAGCCCTTTCGCCACATCGCCCTCCTCCGCGAGCGCGAAGTTCGAGATGTTCCTCCGGACCTCGGCATCCAGGTACATCTCCGGCCGCCCCCAGTACGCAGCGAACAGACCGTCGGCGCAATCGCGAGGCAGCTGGAAGGGCAGCGATTTCACGGACGGGAGCTCTTCTCTGATCACGTCGACAATGGCGGAGTTCCTTCGTGACGGGTCGAGGGAGGGAAGGTAGACCTCGGTGAGCCAGAAAGGCTCACCGCTCGGCGGGTCGCGCATGAAAATGACGATTCGCTTGCGTGCGACCCTGCGAAGCTCGCGCAGGCCTGCCCGCAGGTCGGTCCAGTGATGTAGCGTGTTGACGGCCAAGGCGGCGTCGAAGCTCTGGTCGGGGAGGGGCAGGCGCTCGGCCGTGGCCTGGAGGGCCGGCGCCGCACCGAGCGGCCTTTGCGCGATCATGGCCGCCGAGGGCTCGACCGCGAGCACCTCTCGGTCGGTCGGCTCGTACGCGCCGGCGCCCGCGCCCACGTTGACCACCGAGCGCGCATCACCAAGAGCGCCTCTGATCAGCGCCTCGATGCGGGGCTCCGTCCTCCGCGTCGCGGAGTAGCCTGCGCCGATGCGATCGTAGAGAGCGCTCATGTCGGTCCTGTCGCTGGCGTTGTATCACAATCGGCCGACGACCGATCCGCAGCGCGTTTGCGCCCGATCCTTCGCGGCCTGCACGCCCTCCTCGCGCGCGCATCAGGACATGTGGCGCCCGCTCTCGCCCCCGTGGCCCACGCCTGCGGCGGGTGCTTGGTCGGAGAGGAGCCGCTTCGCTGCGCCGACGATGGCGGAAGCATCCAGCCCCGCCGCATGCAGGAGCTCGGCTGGGGTGCCCGAGCCAGGCATCTCCCTCACGGCGAGGTGGACGACGCGCGCGGCGACGGGCTCCTCGCCAGCCAGGGCTTCGAGCACGGCGTCGCCCAGGCCGCCCTCGGCCCAGTGGTCCTCCACGATGACGGCGTTTCCAGCCGTGGCCTGCACCGCCGCGCGGATGCCGGCGGCGTCGATCGGCTTGATGCCATACGCGTCGAGGACTCGAGCGGAGAGCCCGCTCGCCTCGAGCTCTGCGTGCGCCTTCAACGCTTCGTGGACGGTGATGCCGGCGGCGATGATCGTCACGCGATCGTGGGGTGTCTCGCGCAGCACCTTGCTCCCGCCGAGGGGGAACGCTTCGGTCGCGTCGTACAGGACAGGCGTCTTCTCGCGCGTCGTCCGGAGGTACACGATACCCTTCTGGTCGGCCATGGCAGCGACCAACCGCGCGGTCTGATTGGCGCAGCACGGATAGAGCACGGTGCTCCCGTGGATGGCGCGCATCATGGCCAGATCCTCGAGCCCCATCTGCGACGGACCGTCCTCGCCGATGGATACGCCCGCGTGCGAGCCGCAGACGCGGACATTGGCCCTCGACACCGCGGCCATCCGGAGGAAATCGTGGGCGCGCGTGAGAAAGGCCGCGAACGTCGACGCAAAGGGCGACCAGCGCCGGACGCTCAGCCCGACGGCGGCGGCCACCATCTGCTGTTCGCTGATGAACATCTCGAAATAGCGGTCTGGATGGGCCTTCGCGAACTCCTGGGCGAAGGTCGAGTTGTTGACCTCGGCGTCCACGGCGACGATGTCCGTGCGCGCAGCGCCGAGCGCCTCGAGCGTGTCGCCGTACGCTTTCCGCGTCGCGACGGCCGTGGAGCGCTCGTAGCTCGGGAGCCTCAGCGGCTCGGCGGCGGGCCGCGGCGCAGGCTCACCCGGCGCAGGCGCCTCTGGCTCGATGACGATGTCGCGCATGCCTCCCAGCTCTTCGATCGCTTGCGCGCACTGCGCCCGGTCGAGCGCCTTTCCGTGCCAGCCGTCCTTGTCCTCGACGAGGGACACGCCCTTTCCCTTCACCGTGCGGGCGACGATCAGCGCGGGCGCGTCCGAGGCTTCGAGGGCTTCGGCATAGGCGCCGGAGATGGCGGCTGGATCGTGGCCGTCGATCTCCAGGGCGCGCCATCCGAACGCGCGGGCGCGCGCTGCATAGGCCGCGGAGTCCCAGCCGAGGGGTGTCTGGCCGCGTTGCCCCAGGCGGTTCATGTCGAGGATGGCAGTGAGGTTGCCGAGCTTCGCGTGGCGCGCATGGTCGAACGCCTCCCAGATGGAGCCCTCGGACATCTCGCTGTCGCCGAGCAACACCCAGACGCGGTAGGGAACCTTCTCCAGGTACTTCCCGGAGAGCGCGATGCCGACGCCGATGGGGAGCCCCTGACCCAGCGAACCGGTCGCCACGTCGATCCAGGGGAGCGTCGGCACCGGGTGCCCCTGCAGCGGGCTCCCGAGGCGCCGATACGACAGGAGCTCCGCGTCGGAGATGACGCCCGCCGCCTTGAGCATCGCGTAGAGCAGAGGGGAGGCGTGGCCCTTCGAGAAGATCACATGATCGTTGTTCGGGTTCTCCGGATGGCTCAAATCCCAGCGGAGGTAGTCGCGGAGGAGCACCGCGATGAGATCGGCCGCCGACAGGCTGGAGGTCGGGTGCCCGGAACCGGCCATCGTCGAGCAGCGGAGGCTATCGACGCGAAGCTGCTGAGCGAGCCCACGATGACCGTGAGCCTGCTCGGCGCTGCCCCGGTGTTGCCCCTCGCGCCCGCCGCGCGGTTCGTGCTCACGCCGCGGCGCTCCGTGGGGCGCCTGGGTCGACCGCTCGCCGGGCGGCGCGGGCGAGCGGTCCCTCTCGGCCCTCGGCGCTTGCTCTCGATCGTCCTGCGCAGGAGATCCCCTGGGACGGCTCGGAGCGACGTCTTTCAGGGGGCTGCGTACGTGCTTTGGCCTTCTTTTCTCGGGTGTCTTGGGGGCCTCTTGCGCCATGGCTGCACCTGACGCTGCCGTCTTGATGCAAGCAGAGCGCCACCGCGCACGAAGCTCGTGTCTGGCCACGACGACGGCAGCCAAGTCGGCCCGCATGGATGGCGTCGACCGGCCGTAGGATGCGGATGAACCTGGGCGGCGGCGCCGAGCTCTGCAGCTCATCGACAGACACGCCGTGCTCAATCTGTGCGCGGATGCCCTCGAGCTCGGCGCGGTTCGCCTCTTCGACGGCCCGGAGCACGATCGCGCAGGTTCCGACCAAGACGGGTGCGAGCGAGAGCGCGAGGACGGGACATGGTTACGCCTCGGCCCGGCGAGGGCGATTGAGGTAGTGTTGATGCCGCATGCCGCCGTGACGAGCTCCAAGCCCATGTCTGCCACGGAGAAGGATCATGGATCGTTCCGTCTACATCACCAGCACTGGCGCGTTCTTGCCTGGCAAGCCGGTCCCGAACGAGGAGATGGAGCAGTACATCGGCGAGATCAACGACAGACGCTCCAGGCTCGGGCGCTTCGTCCTGCGGCAGAACGGCATCAAGACACGTCATTATGCGTTGACGCCGGACGGCGTGCACCTTCACACCAGCGCAGACATGGCGGCTCGTGCGATCCGGGACGCGCTTTCGCGCAGCGAGATCGCCGCGGAGAGGCTCTCCTTCCTGGCGGCGGCCACCACCCAGGGCGACCTCCTCGTCCCCGGTTTCGCCAGCGCGGTCCACGGCGAGCTCGGCCTGCGACCCATGGAGATCGCGAGCTTTCAGAGCGTCTGTGCCAGCAGCATGATGGCGTTCAAGTCCGTTTACCTCCAGCTGAAGGCGGGCGAGCACGACTGCGGCGTGGCCTGCGCCGCCGAGTTCTCCAGCCGCTTCTTCCGACCTGGCTTCTATGCCGGTCGGGAGCAGGAAGGCGAGGACTCCTCCGCCTTGATGGAGACCGAGTTTCTCCGCTGGACCCTCTCCGACGGGGCCGGCGCCTGGCTCCTGGAGACCAGGCCGAACGAGGGGCGCCGCTCCCTGAGGGTGGAATGGATCGATCTCTGCTCCTACGCCGACCGCTTCGACCCCTGCATGTATGCGGGCACCTCCAGGAACCGGGCGGGTGAGAGGAAGCCCTGGAGTCACTACGACAGCCCTGCGCTCGCGGCGCAGCAGGGCGCCGTCGTCCTCAAGCAGGACTTCGATCTGCTTTACCGCATGTTCCCCGTGTGGGCGAAGCATTACCTCGAGCTCGTGGATCGGCGACGTCTGAGGCCCGGAGCCATCCACCACTTCCTCGCGCACTACTCGTCCCACTCTCTCCGCGGAGAGATGGTCAAGCTGCTCGCGAAGACCGGGGCGATGGTGCCCGAGGCTCGCTGGTTCACGAACCTCTATTCCCAGGGGAACACGGGGGCCGCATCCATTCTCCTCATGCTGCACCAGCTGATCGAGGAGCGGGATCTGCAGCCGGGCCAGCAGGTCCTCGGCTTCATCCCGGAGAGCGGCCGCTGCGTCATCGCCTTCATGCTGCTCACGGTCGTCTGACCCGCCGTCATCACCAGGGAGGTTCGGGATGCTTCCGGAACGTACATCGCCTCGAGACGAAGATTCACCGCAGGCCGTCCTGCGCGGGCTGTCGTCCATCTGGCTGGATTTCGAGTCCCAGGTGCATCACATCCCGATCGTGCGGCGCGTGATCGAGCGTCGCATTCGCCTGGCCGATTACCACGAGCTCCTGCTGAACCACCGGGCGCAGGTGATGAACGGGGCGCTCTGGATCGCGCGCGCCGCCTCCAACATCGGCCACGAGTTCGCCGAGCTGCGCTCGCGCTTCATCCGCCACGCGGCCGCGGAGCATCGCGATTACCTGATGCTGGAGGAAGACTACCTGAAGAGCGGCGGCGACCCGGCCGGGCTCGCGCGGCACGAGCTGAACATCGGCAGCGAGGCCCTGTCCGCCTGGATCTTCCATCGCGCCGATCAGCCGAACCCCTTCGATCTCCTCGGCGCCATGTACATCATCGAAGGCCTCGGCAAGCGGGTCGCGGCCCAGTGGGCCGAGCATGTGCAGTCCGCCCTTCGCCTGGAGGCGCAGGCGGTCAGCTTCTATCTCTATCACGCGAAGGCCGACGAAGATCACCTGGGCGAGCTGGAAGAGGCGCTCCGCTGTGGTATCTTGAACCTCCCGCGGATGGCGCCGAGAATCCTCAAGACCGCCCGGGTCACCGCGCGACTCTACCGCCTCCAGCTCGAGGAGATCGGGAGCTACTGACATGGACTTTCAGGGCCTTTTCAGGAAGATGAAGCACGACCCCGGGGATCCCGATCCGTGGCTGGCGTTGTACCTGGACCGGTCCTTGCCGATCGACGAGGGGGCCAAAGCCGCCTTCCTGAAGAGCCAGGGCAGCACCACGCGCAGGGTCGTGATGCCGATCATCAGGCCGTTCGCCCGCCTGTCGATCTCCGGCATCAAGCTCATGAAGATTCTTGTCCCGGCGAGCTGGCAATCTCCGTGGTTGTTGCACCGGTCCATTTACTGGGGCCTGAGGCTCTTCGTCGCCCCGGAGGCCAATTACCTCATCCTGCGCCACTTCACCATCGGCACGGAGATCTTGAAGTTCATCGAGGACAACGTCCCGGGCATCCAACTCGAGACGACGACGCCGCTGAGGACCAGGAGGCTGGAGGACCTCCTGGACAACACGTTCACTGTCCACGATCTGACCTTCTACAACTTCATCATCGAGCTGAACCAGAAGCTTCGCGCAGAGGGGCGTGAGATCGAGCCCCGGAAAGAGATCGACTTCTCTGCCATCACAGATGACGACGCGAGCATCGGCGACCTCCCGAACACCTGGCTGAACGTCGTCGACCTGCAGACCGCCATCGAGATCTACACGCCGCTCTATGCGCTGTTCCTGTCGGACCACCATTTCTGGCGGGCGAGCAATTCGCTGCAGCTGGACGAGATCATCGCGCTCTACGTCGGCAAGATCCTGAACGACCCGCTGCCTGTCGCCTTGGTGCACAACCATCATCCCATGGTGCCCAGCTCGACGCTAGAGGCCGGCTTCCGGTTGACGCTACATGGCCTCGACTCCGAGACCCTGCACGGACACCTGAGGAAGCTGAAGGCAGAAGCGAAGAGAGCGGCGGCCCAGGGAGCCGTCGCGCCGTGACGATCTCCTGAATCTTCCTCCTCGAACCGAGGCGTCTCCGGGCGAAATCTGGAGGAGCGTCGAGGCCGCCGGAGGGCAGAAGATCGCGCCTCGTGTCCGCTCGATCGCAGCGAGACGTGTGCCACGTGCGATCCTCTGCGCGCCGCGAGCTCGACACCTGTGCCTCGCCGGCGTGATGGACCGCCGTTTGCTGGTCTTCGAGGCGGGACGATGGGCGTCTCGAACACGATGCTGAGTGCGATTCCAGGAGGAGAGACAATGAATTGCTCCGAGCTCATGAAGACCGACGTGGCCTGCTGCAAGGCGAGCGAGCCCGTCGAGAACGTCGCCGAGCTGATGCAGGCGCGGAACATCGGTTTTGTTCCGATCTGCGGCGACGATGGCTCCGTCATCGGGACCCTGACCGATCGAGACCTCGCCATCCGGGTGCTCGGGGAGCACCGTCGCGCCTCGTCGACACGGGCGGAGGACGTCATGACCCGAGAGGTCGTCTGCTGCGGGCCGGACGAGGATCTGAACGTGGCCGCGCGCCTGATGAGCAGCCACAAGAAGTCGAGGATCATCTGTGTCGATGGTCAGAAGCATCCTGTCGGCGTCATCAGCCTGTCGGACATCGCCGACCGGGACGGCGGGGCAGGGTCGTCAGCGCTGCTGAGCTCGATCTCTCAGCGAGAGGCGCGCTCGTAGCACGGGCTCGTTTTACGTACGCGCTCGTTGGCAACAACCGCTCAGTGACGCGTCCTGAGCAGCTCGCGTTCGGTGGGCACGCTTCGCGCGCCGGTCGCGCGGTTACCGCGGGGGATGCGAGCGCTCCGCGGCGCCGGGCGCGGGTCGACCGGGCGCGCGGCCTGCGCGGAGAGGGGGCGCGGCGCGGCCGCGGGGACGGAGGCCTCCTCGGGCGCGGGGACGGCGGCCCCCACCCCCGCGGCGTCACCCGATCCCGCTGCTGGGCGTGGGCTCGCCTGGGCTTCGATGCGCGCCTGCGCGGCGCGAACGATGGACGCGGCGCGCGCGTCGACGCTCGACGCCCGCAGCGCGGCGGGGATCTGCGCTTGCGCCCACAGCGCGCCGGTCGACAGCACGACGCCAAGCGCCACGACGAGGCCGGCCGCGAGGCCCAGCTTGCCCCGGCGCGCGGGCTCGGCTCGCTCGGCTCGCGCCGGCGCACCTGACGGGCCGACGGCGGCCTTGTAGGCGGCGACCATGGCCTCGATCGAGGGGAACCGCTCCGCCGGGTCCAGGGCGAACGCGCGCGCGAACCAGGCCGAGAGCCCTGGCAGCGCATCCGGGTACAGCGCCGACCGCGGCGGTTGCGCGCTGGCCAGGATCGAGGCGAGCACGTCGCTCATGGTGTGGCCCGGGAACGGCAGGCGGCCCGTGAGCGCCTCGTACGAGACGACCGCGAGCGCCCACATGTCCGAGTGCGGGTTGGTGTCCCCGTCGCATGCGTGCTCCGGGCTCAGGTACGCCGGCGTGCCCAGCACCACGCCGCCGATGGTTCGACGGGGGAAGTCGGCCGGTAGCTCCTTTCGGATCCACTTGGCGATGCCGAAGTCCGCGACCTTGGCGCGCACGTCACCGTTGCGCTCCTCCTCGAGCAGCACGTTCGTCGGCTTGATGTCGCGGTGCACGATGCCGAGGCCGTGCGCGACGGAGAGGGCCTCTCCGATCTGGCCGAGGAGCGGGGCGAGCTCCGCCGGGGATATCGGCCCGCGCTCCTGCATGAGCTGCCTCAGGGACCGACCTCGAACGTAGCCCATGACGAGGTACGGACCCACGGCAGGATCGTTGCCGACGTCGTGCACGGCGACGACGTGGTCCGTCTTCTGCGCCAGCTGCGCCGCGACCTGGGCCTCGAACCGGAAGCGCTCCAGCGCGGTGCCAGCCTGGCTCTCCCGCTGGACCGTGAGGAGCTTGAGCGCGACGTCGATCCTCAGCGCCCTGTCGTGCGCGAGCCACACCTCGCCCATGGCGCCGCGTCCGACCAGCCGCGAGAGCTTGTACCGCCCGGCGACGAGCTGGTTGCGCCGCGGGTCCTGGGCTACGTCGCCCCGTCCGGCTGCAGAAGAAGCGGGACCGACGTCGCCGGAGCGGTCAGAGCGCGCCGCAACGGCACGCGCGCTGTCCACCATCGGGAGATTGGCGTCAGATCGTCCACCGGAAGCCGATGCTTGCCACACGAGCGGTACCCTCCGTGCCGTCGCCGTGCCCAAGCTCATTGACGCGCTGATGCGACAACGCTCCTGGACGCCGAGACCGGGGCATGTCAGCCACGGTACCACCGGGCGGGCGAAGCTGGAATCAGGAACGACGGAAGCGCCTCGCTCGGGAGTCTCCGGATCCACCATAAGGTGCGCAAGGGTGGTGGATCAGCGCCATGGCGGCGCCCTCGCCCAGGTCAGAACGTGTTCTTGATAGCGATCGCCAATCTGTTCACCCGGCCGTGAGGGAAACCATGCGGCGGCGCCGGATGACGCGATGAAGGGCCGCCGCCCAGACGGCCATCCCTGCCGCCAGAGCACCCGTCGGGGCGGTTCGGCCGGCCACTCCGCAGGAGCACCCGCCGCCTTCATCGCCTTCTCCACCTGCGCTGTTCGACGTGCTGGAGCCGCCGCTGGATGCGGAGGATCCCGTGCCGCTACCGGCGCCAGCGGCCACGCACCTGCAACCGTTCGGCTCGTCGGGAGGAACGCATCCCGCGGGGCAGCTCCCGGGATCGTTACCGTCGCATTCCTCGGGAGCCTCGATCTTGCCATCACCGCATTGGCTCGTGGGCTCACACGACTGACCCGGGCAGGAGCAGGTCTCGGAGCAGCCCCGGAAGCTGCTCCACATGCACTCACCCATCGCGCGTTCACGATTGCCCCCGTCCTTGTTGCCCCCATCGAGCTCGGGCACTCTCCCCGAGCCGGAGATACACTCTCCGCTCCCGTCAGGACCGTAGTCGGAGCCGTACTGGCCCCCGACGGGCGCGCAGGGATCCGGCTGTGTCAAGGCGCCGTGGTCGACCCAGCGATCCGCATAAGAGAGGATGACGTCCTTGTTGACCGGCCATGCCGCCGCGAGCGCAGGCATGAGCCGCATGAGGAGCGCCGAGTATTTCGTCGGTTTGGCGGTGTTGTCTTGATACCATCCGCCAGGCTCGAAGCCGCCGTCGATGTACCCATAGGGGTCCCGGATCGTCCGGGTCGACTGGTCGGAGAAGTCGGCCCAGTACTCCTCCTCCGAACCGACGGGCTGCCCCCACAGGGCGGCGCCGTTCTTGCCGGCGTAATAGCTGGCCGTCTCGAAGAACCGGTCCGCTTCGACGGCCGAGAGATCAGCCAGCATCGCCGGGTCGGCGAGCATCGTGGCCGCGAAGGCATAGGCGAAGAGCTTGCCGCCGCCGTTGCCGCCGCCGCCCCGGAACAGGCTGGCGCCCATCTTGTCGACGCCCCAGATGTCGATACCGTGTTGCACGTAGCCGATGAGCACGGGGAGTTTGGCGGCGAGGTCCTCTTCGGGCGTGCAGGGCGGCGCGCCGCACACATCGGCGAGGTGCAGCCATGCGTAGACGTCGGTGTCGCGCGCCCAGATGTCGGTCGACCACGGCCTGCCGTCGGGGAGCGCGTCCTCCGGCGGCATGAGGTCGCACGTGACCGAATGGCTCGTGTAATCGAGGCGGAGGTGACGCGTCCAGGCCAGGGCCGTCTCCAGCGAGGGTGTGTCGGCGCACGCAGCCTGCAGGCGGGACAGGAGCTGCGTCTGCAGCGTGGAGGTCGAGAGCACGGGCTTGCTCGTGCCCACGAAAGGAGGACGAAAGGTCGTGCTCGGGTCAGCGGGCGGCGCGTCGATCACAGTGACCACCGCCGCGAAACGCCCGCATGACTTCTCACCGGCGCCATCGCAATCGCCCGACGGGTTGTCGGACACGTATTTCACGACGGAGCTGCCGGGCGGCGCGGCGTAAGGCAGGCTGACGGGCGGCGCATGGTCGTCGAGCCGGTCGTCCCACCGCTGCGGCCCGTCGGGAGAAGGGTTCACGTCCACACCGTGACGGCCGCCGGCCGCCTCGGGCGTGATGGTCGTGATGCTGGCGACGCCGTCCTCGCTGATCACGAAGTACTCGCCCGTCGCATACCGACCGCAGGCATAGGCCTTGTCGAAGCGGAACGTGATGTCATTGCTCGACCCCGATGGCGCCTCGTAGCGCAGGCAGGGGCCGGTCGAATCGGACGTGATGGCGCTCGGGGTCCCTGAACAGCCGCAGTCCGCGCTGGCCTGTGCGTCAAGGAGGACAACCGCCGTCGAAGCGGCGAGCGCGACGGTCAACAGGTTGAGCTTCATCGTGTACACGACCTAACATGGGGCGCGCGTCCGAGGGATGCCGGTCAACCCTCTTGAGCTGTTTTGTGCGCGGCGCTGCCTCGGCGCCGCGCGGCTACCGGGTGGCGGACGCGGCGGCGCGTCCCGGGGCGGTCACGGCGAGACGCAGGGCACGCTCGGCGCGGCGTCCGGCGAGAGGAGCGGCGGCAGCCAGCGCCGCAGCACCAGGGGCACCATGGCGTCGTGGGGCATCGGCTCCGTCGGGATGAGCGGCTCGAGCTCGCGGAGGACGCCCGGCGCCGCAGGGTGCGCGTCGACGCCGCGCAGGAAGGCGCGGCGAAAATCGGCGATGGGGCGCTTGACCCAGGTCATCGTCTGCCACGACACGACGACGTGCGTGGTCGGGCGCGAGCGCGCGAGGGGGAGCGCGATGTCGACGTCCATGCACGTGTCGATCACGAGCGCCGCGTGCACGGGGGTCGACGCGCTCACAGCGGCCGCGATGCCGCCCGCCTTGTTGCAGCCGCCGCCGGAGTGGCCCGCGACGACGACGCGCGCGCGGTCGAGGGTCGCGACGCCGCGCAGCCGCGCGGCCGTGGCGTCGAGGAACGCGTCCAGATCGAAGGCGGGCCAGCTCGTCCGCGCGACGGCCACGGCCGCCGGCAGCACGGCGCTCGGCGCCGCGACCAGCATCGGCGGGATCTGGCCCGCCTCCATGAGCTGCGCCGCGATCCGGCGCACGTCGCCCTCCTGGCCGCCGCCCATCCAGCGGTGCTCGATCCGCGCCTCGTTGGTGCCGTGCAGGAACACGAGGATCGGCAGCGGCCGCGCGGGATCGGCGGCCGCCAGGCGGTGCACGAAGGCGCGACCGCGCCAGCGCCGCTCCGGCGGCACCGCAGGCGCGGCATCCCCGGCCTGCGCTGCGCCCTGCTCGGCGGCGCCGCTCGCCGGCGCAGACGGGTGCTCGTAGTCATACGTCGCGCCGTCGAGCTGCACGGCTGCCGCCGTCGACGCCGCCGTCGACGCCGCCGGCGCGGGGGCCGCCGGCGCAGGCTTCGGCTGCGCCCGCGCGGCTGCCGCCGGCGCAGGCTTCGGCTGCGCCCGCGCGGCTGCCGCCGGCGCAGGCTTCGGCTGCGCCCGCACGGCGCCCGGAGAGGACGCGGCCGCGAGCCCCGCCGCGAGCGCGAAGGCGCGCATCGCCGGCGCGAAGGCGCGCATCGCGGGCGCCGGACCACGCGGCGCCCGGCGCCCGGTGGCCGTCATTGCGGCTCCTCTGCCGGCGCCGCGCGGCCAGCGCCGGGCGCCGGCGCCTGCGACGGGGCGGACGAGGCGCTCGCGTCCCGCGGGATCGTGCGCTTCCGCTCGAAGGCGCGGGTCGGGTCGACCACCTTCACGTCCCCGAGGCGGCTCAGCATCGGGCCGATCGCCTGGGCGTCGCCCACCACGACGATCGCAGCGTGCGCCGGTCGCACGTTGTCGTGCGCGACCTTGCCGGCGAAGGCCGGCGTGATGTCCCGAAGCTCCTTGCGGTAGCTCTCCTGGTGGTCGTCCGGCAGATCGAGCGCCTGCATGCCGGCGATCTCGTCCGCGAGCCCGGTGGCCGTCCCGAGGCCGAGGCCGAGGCCGGCGGTGAGCCGCCGCGCGGCGGCGTCGACCTCCTCCTGCGAGGGCGCCGCGGCCGCGAGCCGCTCCACGTGCTCGAGCATCGCCTGCGCGGCGAGGCCCGTGCGCGCCGCAGGGACGCGGACGTGGACCAAGAGCGGGACGGGCCCGTGCGCGACGTCGAGCGGCGCCGCGGACACCTCGCGCGCCGGCCCGCGCGGCTCGAGGAGCTCCTGCGAGAGGCGCCCGGAGGGGCCGCCGAGGACCTCGCCCGCGACCGCGATCGCGGGCCACTCCGAGGCGGTGCGCTCGGGGCCGAGCGCGCCGAGGAAGAGCTCGCTCTCCGCGCTCTTCGGGCGATCGACGATCGTGATCTTCAGCGACGCCGGGGCCACCGGATCGGTGAACGAGAGCGCCGGGGGCTCCTCGCCGCGGCGGTCGGTGAAGGCCTTCTCCACGGCCGCGCGCGCGGCCTCGGGCGTCGTGTCGCCCGCCACCACCACCACGGTGTTCTTCGGGACGTACCACGCCGCGTGGAACGCGCGGCAGTCGGCGGCGGTGATCTGCGGGAGCTCCGCCGCGGTCGCGCCGAACGAGGCGTACGGGTGCAGCTCGGTGGGGAGCGCGTAGAGGTCGCGGAAGAGGACCATCAGCGCTCCCCAGCGGCCGTCCGAGCGCGCGCGCTCCCTCGCCGCCTCGGCGGCCTGGACCTTCAGCCTGGCGAGCTCCGCGGCGTCGAGGCGCGGCCGCTGCACGACGAGCCCGAGCAGCAGGGCGGCCTCCGCGAGGCGATCGCTGGGCGCGCGCAGCCCGATCACGGTCGCGTCGAGGCCGGTGTCCACCCGCAGCGAGGCGCCGAGCGACTCGACGCGCGCGAGCACCTCGCGGCCGGGGAGGCCGCCCGCGCCCCCGCGCAGGAGGAGCTCGCCCGTGAGCGCGGCGAGCCCCGTGCGCTCGCCGTCGGCCGCGGAGCCGCCGCGGATGACCACCCGGACCTCCACGAGCGGCAGCGCGCGGCTCACCGCCGTGGCGACGCGCAGGCCGCTCGGGAGCTCGGCCCAGGCGATCGGGGGCATGCGCGCGGGCTTCGTGGGGCCGGACGGCGGCGGCTGCTCCCCGCGAGCGACCTCGGCCGGCGGCGCCGCCGGCCCAGACGTCGCCGGCGCGGGCCTCGCCGGCGCTCCCGCCTGCGCGTGCGGCTGCGGCGCCTGCCCAGCAGCGCAGCCGCACGCCACGGCCGCCGCGAGCGCCGTGGTCCAGGAGAGCCAGGGGCGCGCTGTCCGCCGCCCGCGCAGGTCGCGTCGCTCGCTTCGCTCGTTCATCGGGTCACGCCTTCTCCGTCGCCCGCCTCTTCGCGTCACTTCTTCGTGTGTTTCGCCGGCTTCCTCGGCGCCTGATCCGGCGCGGGCCGGCTCGCCGCGCCGCGCGCCTTCGCCGGGCGCTTGCCGGGCGCGGCCTTGTGCGTCGCCTTGCCCGGCGCGGCCTTGCTCGCCCCCTTGCCCGACGCGGCCTTGCCAGGCGCCGCCTTCTCCGCGCCCTTGCCCGGCGTCGCCACCTCGGCGTCCTGCCGCGGCGCGCCGGTCGACGCGCGCGGAGGCGGGGCGGCTCCCGGCACTGCAGGGGGATAGGTCTCGACGATCGTCCGGCGCGTCGGGCCGAGGTGCTCGCGCGCGACGCGCTGCACGTCCTCCCGGGTCACCGCGAAGTAGCGCGCGAGCTCCCCGTTCAGGTGGGCGGCGTCCCCGAAGAGGAGCTCGTGCTCGCCGAGCGCCCGCGCCCGCGCGCTCGTGTCCGCGAGGCCCGACACGAACGCCGACTGGAGCAGCCGGCGCGCCCTCGTCAGCTCCGCCTGCGAAGGTCCCGCCGTCGAGAGCGCCCGGATCTCGCCCTCGATCAGCTTCTCGACGTCGCCGACCTGGGCGTCCTCGGCGAGCCGCACGTCGATGGAGAAGAGATCGGGCCCGCGGTGGCCGTCGATCGCGACCTGCACCGACCGCGCGACGGCCTTGTTTCCGACCAGGAGCGCCTGGAGCCGCGAGCTCTCCCCGCGCCCGAGCAGCGAGGCCGCGAGCGCGAGCGCGTGGTGATCCGGGTGCTCGGGCGGCGGCGCGGCCCACCCGTAGAGGATGGACGGCGCGCGGGCGGCGCTGTCCCTCACGACGCCGGTGCGCTGGCTCGTCTGCTCGGGGAACGGCACGTCCTTGAAGGGCGCGGCCGAGACGGCGGGGATGCCGTCGAAGTACTCGTGCACGAGCGCCATCGCCGCGCCCGCCTCGAAGCCGCCGGCGATCGCGAGCACCGCCGTGTTCGGGCCGTAATGGGCGGCGTGGAAGTCGCGGACCCACGAGAGCTCCGCGCCCGCGAGATCGTTCGCCTCGCCGAGCGCCGGGTGCTCGTGGGGCCAGTACCCCTGGAAGACGAGCTCGCTGAGCCGGATCGCGCCCTGGCCGTGGGCGGCGCCGAGGGTCGCGCCGCGCCGCTCGATCGCGTCCCTGCGCTGCGCCTCGAAGCCCTCCGCGCTCGGCGCGGGCGCCCTCATGCGATCGGCCTCGAGCCACAGCGCCAGCGCGAGCTCGTTCGCGGGCGCCACCGCCGTGTAGGTGGTGCGATCGACGTCCGCCTCGGCGTGGAGCTCGCCGCCGCGCTCGGCGACGAGGCGCTGGGGCTCGCCCGCCGGCAGGCTGCGGCTGCTCCCGGCCATCACGTCCATCACGAGGCGCGCCACGCCGCTCCTGCCGCTCGGCTCGTCGCGCGAGCCCACGTCGTACGTCACGGCCACCGCGACGGTGGGCGAGCTCTCGTCGGGGCTCAGCACCACGCGCAGCCCGTTCTTCAGCGTGACCCGCTCGACGGGCAACGCGAGATCGAGCGGCGCTTCCGCCGGAGCCGCCGCGGCGCTCCTCGGCGTCCCCGCCGCGTGCGCCGCCTTGCCGTTCGGCGCGCCACCGCCGCGCAGCGCCTTGCCGGACTGCGCGTGCGCCGCCTTGCCGGCCGGTACGCCCGCCGCCTTGCCGGACTGCGCGCCACCGCCGTGCGCGCGCCCACCGGCCGGCTTGCGATGCGCCCCGGCAGCGCCCGCCCGCTGCGCCGAGGCGCGCTGCGGGCGCGCTGCCGCCTGCGGGCGCGGGCCAGCCGGCCGCGCGGCGGCGATCGGCGCCGGCTCGCCGGACGGAGGCGCCGCTGCGGCGAGGTGGGGCGCGCCTGCGCAGAGCAGGCCGAGCGCCGCGAGCGCGGCCGTGAGGGCGCGGCGGGGCAGGGTTCGGCGCACGGTCGTGGACACCGCAGGGCGATAGCACGTCGCCGCCCGGGCGCGCGCGTCGAGGACGCGACGCGGCGCAGCGACCGCGCTTCACCCTGCCGGCCGACTCGCGTAGGCTCACGCCCCCCGAGCTCACGACGTCACGAGCGCGCGCCGCGCGCCGCCCCGCGCCCAGAGAGAACCGCCGATGCCCGACGTTCAAAATTTGATCAAAGCCGTCATCGGAACGCTCGTCTTCGTCGCGGTCGGGCTGCTCGTCTTCCTGCTGGCGTTCGTGCTGATCACCAAGCTCACCCCCTTCTCCATCCGCAAGGAGATCGAGGAGGACCAGAACACGGCGCTCGCGATCGTGATCGGCTCGGTGATCCTGGGCCTCGCCTGGATCATCTCCGCGGCCATCCACGGCTGACGCGCGGGTCTCGGCGTTGGCCTCGGCCGGGCCCGACCTCCTCGGCGCGCTGCCGGCCGGGCCCCGCGGCGCGGCCCGCGGCGGCTTCCTGTGGGGCCGCGGCGTCGACCTCGCGGTGTTCGGCGGCTCCGCGGCGGTCGCCCTCGCCCTCGCCGCGCTCTCGACGGGGGGCGCGCTCCCGGCCTGGGGCTTCCTGCTCTTCGTGGTCGGCGTCGACGTGGCCCACGTGCACACGACGCTCTTCCGCACGTACCTCGACCCGGAGGAGCTCCGCCGCCACCCCGCGCTCTACGCCGGCGTTCCGCTCGCCTGTTACGCCGCCGGCGTCGCGCTCCACCTCGCCTCCGAGCTCGCCTTCTGGCGCGCGCTCGCCTACGTGGCCGTGATCCACTTCGTCCGCCAGCAGGTCGGGTGGGTCGCGATCTACCGCGCGCTCGCGGGCGAGCGCTCGCGCGTCGATCGCCTCCTCGACGACGCGCTCGTCTACGCGGCGACGGGGTGGCCGCTCCTTTACTGGCACGCGCACGCCCACCCCCCGCGCGCGTTCCAGTGGTTCGTGGACGGCGATTTCGTGAGCGCGCCCTGGCTCGCGGCCGCGGTCGGCCCGCTCGGCGCGGTGTACGCCGCGCTCGCCGTCGCGTATGTCGCCCGCGCGATCCAGCGGGCCTGCGTCGACCGCGCGCCGCTCAACCTCGGCAAGCACGTCGTCGTCGCGACGACCGCGGCGACCTGGTACGTCGGCATCGTCGCGACCGACAGCGACTTCCAGTTCACGGTGACCAACGTGATCGTCCACGGGGTCCCGTACATGGCGCTCGTCTTCGCGTACGCCCGGGAGCGGGCCCGCGAGGCGCCGCGCTCGCTGCTCGCGCGGGTCCTCGCCTCCGGGCTCCTCGCCTTCCTCGGGATCGCGCTGGCGCTCGCGTTCGTCGAGGAGATGCTCTGGGACCGGCTCGTCTGGCACGACCGGCCGGAGCTCTTCGGCGGCGCGCGGACAGGGGACGAGCCGCTCCTCGGGCCGCGCGCGCGGGCGCTGCTCGTGCCGCTGCTCGCGCTGCCGCAGGCGACCCATTACCTGCTCGACGCGGTGGTCTGGCGCCGTCGCCACACCGGCCCAGCCCAGGCGCGCGCGCTCGGGTTCCGGCCCGGAACGCCGGAGGGCGAGCGGGGCGAGAGCGGAGAGGCTTGACCCGCGGCGCAACTCCCGTAACCCTCGGCGCTTCGCATGGCTTCGCTCGCGGTGCCCGTGCTCCCGCCACGCCCCTCGCCCGCTGCTCGGCGCGGAGCGGCGCCGCCCCCGCGTAGCCCGGAACCATGTCCGGAGAAGATCCGACGATGCTGAGAGCATGCAATGCGTGCGCGGTGTTCGCCTGCTATCGCTCCTGCATGCTTGCGCAGTCTGGAAGAGGTAACAGCGATGAGTGAACCCTTGCCAACCGACGGGCTCAACGGGCCGCGCGTGACGCCGATTCCCCCGAACCCGCGCGCCCCCGTCCTCCTGGTCGACGACGACGCCGAGCTCCGCGAGATGCTCCGCGAGATGCTCGAGTCGTCGGGCTACGATGTCTACTGCGCCAGCAACGGCAGGGAGGCGCTCGATCTCTTGCACCAGGCGGACCCGCCGCCCGGGCTCATCCTGCTCGACCTCATGATGCCGATCATGACCGGCGAGGAGATGCTCGCCGCGCTGAAGCAGGTGCACGCGCTCGCGGCGATCCCGGTGACCATCGTCTCCGGCCACGACGGCCCGCCCGAGGGCACGGCCTACCTGAAGAAGCCCGTCGACTTCAGCGCGCTGCTCGGCGTGGTCCAGAAGACCTGCGGCTAGCCCCGCCGGCCGAGCGCGGCCGGAGCGTCGACCGGAGCGCCGGCCGGAGCGTCGACCAGCGCGCCGACCTGGACCGGCGACGGCGATCGCTGGCTCATCGCCGCGAACGCGAGGAGCGCCACGACGGTCAGCAGGAGCGCGAGCGCGAACGCCGCGGCGAGGAACAGGATGGCGAGCGACGCGCGCTCGCTCCCGGCTTCGCCCGCGCCCTGGTCCGGGTCCTCGTCGCGTCGCTCTGGCTCATCCACGCTCCGCCCTCCGCTCGCCGGCTGTGCTTACCGCCTCGCGCCGGACGGCGCAACGGACGCAGCAACGACCTCCGTGTCCGCCGCGTTCACCGGGCGCGGCGGCGTCCCCGGCGGACGCGCCCGTCCGGACATTGTCTGTCCGGAAGGACCATCGCCGTCCGCCTCCAACGGCTGTAGGTTCGCCTCCTCGGAGGGCGTGAGAATGGCAGAAGGCCGCACCAGCGACGCTGCGGAGAAGAGCGGACAGGCGAGCTCCGATCGCCTGTGGATCCTTGTCAACACAAGTCTTCGTGAGTCTGCGCCAGAGCGCGTAAGTGGCCGCCCCCCGCGGGAAACCATGGTGATACGTGATGGCGATACCCTCCTCGTCAGCGTCGATGTCGGCCGGGGCCGCGGCTCGGCGCTCACCGTGCCATTCAACAGGGTAGAGCTCGGTCGCCTGGAGGCGACGCTGGTGGTGCGGCTCGCGGCGACCTCCGCCCCGTGCGCCGCCTGCGTCGACGAGAGCCTGGCCAGGGCGGCTCAGGAGCCCGGGGGGCTCGACACGGAGCGCGTGTTCTGCGCGGTGCGCGCCGCGATCGCCGGCTGCGCGCAGCGCGCGCACGGCGATCGCGGCGCGACCGACGCCGGCGGGCCTCCGCCGGAGAGCTCGGGGCCGCGGCCTCTCGGCGCGCTCCGGCTAGCGCCGGTCAACGCGCCTCACGTGCCCGCGGGGGGCGCGGCGGGGGCGGGGGGCGCGACGGGAAAGGAGAGCGAGCTCGAACTCCTGCTGATCATCTGAGTCGAGACTTCGCTCTTCCCGGGGGGGCGCGCATGTCGGCTCTTGATCCGGCGTGGCGGCGCGCAAATCCGGCTCAGCGCCCCGGCTCACCGAGCCTCCCATACCGTCGCATCGCCTCGCGGAGCCGGTCGAGCGGGATGGCGTGGGCGACGTGGTCGTCCTGTCCGAACGTCGTCGTCGCCATGGTCATCGCGTTGAGGATGGCCTCTTCCACCGCCTCTTCGGCGCCCTGGAACATCGGGTTCAGGCGCGCGTCGTCCACCTCACGGAGATCCCGAGTCAGCCCCTCGGGCTCGACCGGCACCCGGTTGCCCGTCGCGAAGGCCAGGAACAGGTCGCCGCTGCCGTCGCGCGATATCGTCCCTGTGCGCCCGACCGCGAGCGCGATGCGCCGCGCCACCCGCTCGAGCTGCCGCGCGGACAGGGGCGCGTCGGTCGCGACAACGGCGAGCAGCGAGCCTTCGCCGTGGACATCCGGCACGGGCAGGAGATCGCGGATCTCCTGCCCTACCGGCACCCCGTCGACCCGGAGCTCGCCGCGCGCCCCGAAGTTCGCCTGGACGATGGCGCCCACCGTGAACCCGCCCGCGGCCTCCGGCAGGACACGCGATGCCGTCCCGATACCGCACTTGAAATCGTAGCAGATCATCCCGGTCCCGCCGCCGACCGCCCCTTCGTCGACAGGGCCATCCGCGGCGTGCTCCGCCGCCTCGAGGACGTCCTCGGCCGACACGTGCAGCCCGCGGATGTCGTTCAGCGCGCTGTCGTCGCACTCTCCGACGATCGGTGTCACCGTGGGCTCGTCCACGCCGATGCCCGGATAGCGCCGGAGCATGTACTGGATCGTCCCATCGAGCGCGCGGCCCACGGAGAGGGTGTTGGTGAAGACGATGGGCGTCTCGAGGACCCCGAACTCCATCACATAATGGAGGCCGGTCATCTCCCCGTTCCCGTTCAGGACGAAGCTCGCGGCGGGGACCTTGTTGTGCCAGAAGTCATCGGACGTCGGCAGGATGACGGTCACGCCCGTGCGGACCGGCCCCTTGCCCGGGTCGAGCCGGCCGGCACCGCGGCGATGGGTCACGTGCCCGACGCGCACGCCGTGGACATCGGTGATCGCGTTCAGCTTCCCGGTGGGCAGGCGGCCGATCACGATGCCGAGATCCCGCGCGCGCCGGCGCGCCTCGCCGGCGGTCGCCGCGGACAGGGCACCAGTGCTCGATGCAGGAGGGAGAGGCCGAGCCCGAGGGCCGGCGCACGCGAGGAGCGAGGGCAGCAGGAGCGCCGCGGCGAGCGCGGCGCCGGAGCGGAGGCGTAGACAACGCATCGGCGGGAGGATAGCTGACGGCGGTGCCCTCGAGCCCCGCTCAAGGCGCCGCAGAAGAGTCCTTACGCGTTCTGCCCCTCCTGGATGAGCGAAACTATCTCGACCCATCATCCACGCATGGAAGGTGCCACTTTCAGGCGGTGGGCATTCCCCCACCCTGCCTGAATGATGAAACCGCCAAGGCGCCATAAGACGCCAAGATTTTATAATTTTAATTTTTCTTGGCGTCTTTTGGCGTCTTGGCGGTTCAAAAGCCCCCACGATCAGCCGAATACCCCACCACCGACCTTCACGCCACAGCCAGCGTGCGCGAGGATCTGGCGCGGAATTCCCTCGCATCCCGCTCGCCGATGCGCTCCATCTCCCGGAGCCATGCCGCTCGTTGCTCCGGGGTCCGCGTCTTCTGATCGAAGAAGGTGGTCTCGCGGACGGGCCCAAAGCCGACGAAGCGCAATGTCGCGTTGATGAACGAGGTATGGACGGAGCGCCAGTGCCAGAATCGGTACCACCAGCCCGGGCTATCCATCGTGGTCACGACGCGCGCGCTGCGGCCGGCGAGCAGCCCCTCGGGCAGCGCGCTCCGCTTTCGATAGGCGAACGACCATCCTGGCAAGAAGGTCCGATCGATGAAGCCCTTGACCAGCGCGGGCGGCCCTGCCCACCAGGTGGGAAAGAACCAGGCCACGTGGCTCGCGCGCTCGATGGTGGTCTGGGCCTGGCGGAGATCGGGCTCGAGCTCCTGCTGACCGCTGAAGCCAGCGCGCAAGTGCGGATCGAAGGCGAGCGAGCGCAGGGCCAGGAGCTCGACGCGGGCTCCGCCCCGTTCGAGGCCGCTGGCGTAGGCCCGAGCGAGCGCGTCGCTCAGGCTGTCGGGGGCTGGGTGACCTTGGATGACGAGGTGCATGCGTCGATCTTGCCCATGCAGCAGCGTCTGGGTAGACGGTTCTGAGCAGGCGTGCCATGCGTGGATGCATGGCACGCTCTCCCGCGTCTCCGCCCGTAGGCAGGCCGCTCGCCGACCTGGATTGGGCCGATCTGCGCCTCTTCCTGGAGGTGGCGCGCGCCGGCAGCTTCTCGTCCGCCGCCCGCAAGGTCGGCATCGAGCAATCGACGGTGAGCCGGCGCATGGCGACCTTCGAACGAACGCTCCGGGTGGCGGTCTTCGATCGGCTGCCGGGAGGCTCCATGCTCACCCCGCTCGGCGAGCAGCTGCGTCGCCACGTCGAGTCGATGGAGGCCGGCGCCGACCAGTTCGTGCGCGAGGCCAGCGGCCACGAGAGGGAGGCCGAGGGGATGGTCCGATTGGCGCTCACCGAGTCGATCGCCGTGCACGGCGTGATTCCACGCGTGCTCCCGGCGCTCGCCGAGAGGCACCCGCGCGTGTCGCTCCACCTGCTGACCAGCTACGAGGTGGCCGATCTGGGCCATCGTGAGGCCGAGATCGCCGTGCGCTTCTTCCGGCCGAAGAGCGGCGATCTGGTGGCCGCGCGCATCGTCACCCTGCCCACGGTGCCTATCGCCCACCGCCGGCTCTCGAAGAAGGGCCGCGACGAGCTCGACTGGATCGGCGTCGATCTGGGCCGCACCCCCACCGTCGAGGACGACTACCAGAAGCGGCATGTGAAAAAGGCCCCGAAGCTCATCGTGAGCAGCTACGTCGCCCAGATCGAGGCCGTGCGCGCGGGGCTCGGCGCCGCGGTGTTGCCGTGCAGCGCGCTCGATCTGGACGACGACCTGGTGGAGCTCGATCTGGGCCTGCCCGCAGGTCCAGTGCTCGAGCTCTGGCTCGTCACGCCGCGCAGCCTGCGCGAGGTGCCGCGCATCGCCGCGGTGTGGAGCGCCCTCGAAGAGCACCTCCAGTTCTTGAACGCGCCGCGACGCGCGCGGGCGCGCTTGCGCTCGCGATGAGCCGCATCGTCGGCGCAGGTGGTCCTCCCTGTCGCGGAGGATCGAGCGCTGCTCGAGAGCGCACGGCTCCTGAGCGACCAGGCTGTGCAGGCATGGCCGAGGTGTCGGCTCGCTCACGCTTGTCTTCTCGGCTAGCATCCGCGGCGCGCTGCAGGCGCACGCGAACGAGGTTTCCATGATCAAGGCAACGAAGCACACGCCTCTCGCCACGACCATCACCGGCTCTCTGCCGCGGCCGTCATGGTATGTCGCGAACCTCGCGGGCCGCAGGTTCTCGATGGCCATGGCCGATCTCGTGTTCAGGGAGCAGTACACCGACACCCTCGCCGCGCACATCACCGATCAGATCCGGGCAGGCCTCGATATCCTGACCGACGGCGACGCCCGCTTCGATATGGATGTCGGCGGCCGCTCCTGGTTCAGCTACGTGGCCGAGCGCATGGAGGGCCTGGAAGATCCTGGCCTCCGGCCCCAGCCCTGGACGTCGCCGAGGGAGAGGGCCGCAGGCGACATCCTCCACGAGGTGATGGAGGCTCGCCTCCCCTTCTTCGTTCGCGGCCCGGTCGGCCGGGGAGGGCTGGAGTACGCGCGCGTCTGGAAGGCGGCGCAGCGCATGACCCACAGGCCGATGAAGTTCGGCACCTGCTGCGGCCAGCTCCTGGAGGTCGTCGTCCTCAACCAGCATTACGCGAGCCGCCGCGAGCTGCTCTTCGCGATCGCCGACAGCCTCAACCAGGAGCTGCACGAGGTCGCCGACGCGGGGTGCCCCGTCGTCCAGCTCGAGGAGCCCTTGCTCCATTACATCGCCGGTCATGACCAGGGCGCCGAGCTGGGCACGGAGCTCTACATCGACGCGTTCAACCGCGAGGTCGCCGGGCTGCGCGACAAGACCGAGGTCTGGGTGCACACGTGCTGGGGCAACCCGGCGGCGCAGCGCGTGGAGGTGGCGACGAGCGGTTACGAGGGCGCGCTGGAGCTGCTCGACCGTCTCGACGTCGACGTCATCACCTTCGAGGCCGCGAGCGACGGAGGCGCGGCGCTCCCGGCGATCGGTCAGGCCGTCGGCAAGGACAAGAAGGTCTGCATCGGCGTCGTGCACCACCGCAGCCTGGAGGTGGAGACCCCCGAGCAGGTCGCGGGGCTCATCCGCAAGGCGCTCCGGTTCATCGAGCCGGAGCGGCTGATCCTCA
Source organism: Sorangium sp. So ce693 (assembly GCF_051521375.1). Classification (NCBI taxonomy): domain Bacteria; kingdom Pseudomonadati; phylum Myxococcota; order Polyangiales; family Polyangiaceae; genus Sorangium; species Sorangium sp. So ce693. The sequence goes on along the minus strand of NZ_CP150347.1, from coordinate 12,238,874 downwards.
GCAGCGATTGCGGCTTCGGCCGGCAGGGCATGAGCCGGATGCACGCCTTTCACAAGATGGTGTCGCTGGTGCGCGGCGCGAACCTCGTCCGCCGCGAGCTCGGCCTCGACCCGGCCCCGTGCCTCGCGGCCGAGCAGCGTTACTCGATGCTTGCATAGCCCGCGGAGGTCGATCCGGGGAATGGCGCTGGCCTGCCGACGCATCCCCTCAAATTACACCAATGATTTCGCGGATAAACGCATGCTCTTGGAGGATTTCTGCGTATGCGTCCATGAGCACGACAAGTCGCTCCTCCCTCATCTCCGGGATGGCCATGTACCAGTAACAGCCCTGGTTGTAGAGCGACATGGTGCGATGCTTCGCCGTGTTTGCCTTCAGGAATAGGTCGCTCCGCGCCCTTGGATTTCGTGCCTCCGCGGAAGCCATCCGTGCGCTGATCTCGCACGCCACCAAGAGTAACCCTGGAGCAGCGTGACCATGCACATCAGCGCCGGCGGATGCGGCGGTTCACCTGCTCCCGTGGTCCGGTACATGCTCTCCAGCTGCTCCTGGAACGTCTCATCGAACACTTCGTGCCGGTGCAGCCTGAGAAAGCCGAATAGGGCTCGCACCCCCGGGAGAATTGAAATTCAGACCGGAGGCTACCGAGAGCCTCCCGGGAGAATTGAAATTCAGACCAGAGCCTGTCGAGCCCCCTCCGGAGAATTAAAATGCTCACCGGAGCACTGGCGCAGTTGTAGGGTTGAATGATTCAGATGGCACCGTACGTTCCACACCTGCGCGGCCTGTTCTTGCCCATGCTGCGCAGCCTCGGTCACGCGGCCAGTCCACCTGCCGGCCACTGGCCGGCTGGGCGAGCCTCCTCGTCTCCGCTCTCCGCAGAATCCCGCAGGCTCCTCGCCAATTCCACGTCCATCGCAGGGGCACGCATCATGCTCTTGCATCTCCTCGCCTCGCGACCCCCGGGCTCAAAGGCAGGAGTAGCCATGTCGAAACAGACCGAGTCTCCCTCTTGCTGGCAGCGCGCCGCAGCGCGCAGCGTCCTCCTCGTTGGATTGCTCGGATCGAGCCCGCTCGCCATCGGGTGCTACGCCGCCAAGGACGACGCGCCGGACGACGAATCGGGGGAGGCCGCCGGGGCGCTCACGCTCCCCACAGGGCCCCAGTTTAGGGACCTCTACATGGTCGCCCACGAGGACGACGACCTGCTTTTCATGAGCCCGGACGTGCCCGAGAGCATCCGCGCCGGGCACACCGTACGCACCGTCTATCTCACGGCCGGCGACGCCGGCAAAACCAGCGCCTACTGGAAGGACGGGCGCGAGGCGGGCATCCGCGAGGCCTATGCGCTCATGGCCGGCGTGGTCAACAGCTGGACCGAAAGCGTCGACACGGTACAGGGAAAACCCACCTATCGCTTCACGCTCGACGGCAACCAGCGCGTCTCCGTCGTCTTCCTGCGCTTGCCCAACGGCGGCAGCGGCGACGGCTTCCCCTCCCCCTCGGGCGATACCGACTGTAACCGCCCGGGTAACACGAGCCTGAGGAACCTGTGGAACGACGCCACGGGCGCTTATACGGTCCCGGTGCTCGGCACCTGGGGCAGCTGCGCCGGCACCACCTACACGAAGGGTGAGCTCGGCGCGGTCCTACGCTCGCTCGTGCAGAGCTTCGGCCCGACGCGCATGCACATCCAGGACCTGAGCGACCTGTACGGCGGCGGCCACCCCGATCACATCCACGCGGGGAAGTTCGCGTTCAACGCGCACCACGCCTATGCGGGGGCGCATCAGCTCGTCGTGCACCGCGACTACAACATCGCGAACGAGGAGGAGAACCTCTCGGCGCAGCAGAAGGCGGAAAAGACCGACGTCTTCTGCACCTATGCGGAGCACGACGAGAATATCCGCGACTGCTCGACCTACGGCGACCGCGCGCACGGCTCATGGCGGGGCAGCCAGTATTCGAGCGCCCAGGTCACCTATGCCCACGGGTGGCTCGCCGGCCTCTCGGACAAGTGCCTCGACCTCCCGGGCGGCAACGCGACGAACGGCACCACGCTCCAGATCCGCGACTGCGCCGACGTGCCGCATCAGAAATGGACCCTCACGGGCGGTAAGATCCAGCTCGCCGGCGCGAACAAATGCGTCGATCTCCTCGGCGCGGACACCACGAACGGCACGCCCGTCCAGATCTGGGACTGCGCCGACGTGCCCAGCCAGAAGTGGACCCTGACCAGCGACGGCATGCTGCGCGGGCTGGACGGCAAGTGCCTCGACGTGAGGGGCGCCGATCCGGCCAACGGCACGGTCGTCCAGGTCTGGGACTGCGTCGCGCAGCCCGCGAGCGGCGGTGGCCTGGAGGTCGTCCCGCAGCAGAGCTGGACCCCGCGCTTCGGCCCGGTGGCCGCCTGGACGGGCGGCGGCCTGCTCAGCGATAGCGACGCGTCCGGCCGCTACGGGCTCTACTCGTTCTACTATGGCTCGGTCCGGCTCGGCGATGTGAACGGCGATCACCTGGCCGACGTCTGTGGCCGCCGCCCCGACGGCGTTTACTGCGCCCTGAACCAGGGGGGCGCCAGCTTCGGCGCTCTCGCGCTCTACACCGAAGAGTTCAGCGACGCGCGCGGCTGGGCCACCGAGATGCACGGCATCACGCTCATGCTCGCGGACGTGAACGGCGACGGCCGCGCCGACGCCTGCGGCCGCGGCGGCAACGGCATCTTCTGCGCGACCGCGAACGCGACCGGCACCGCGTTCGTGCCCGACTTCCGCGCCTGGACGTCGTCGTTCTCGAACGCGACCGAGCTCGCGGCCGGCGCGCAGTACTACGGCTCACTGCGCCTCGTGGACGTGGACGGCGACGGCTACGCCGACGTCTGCGGCCGCGGCGCCGGCGGCATCCAGTGCGCGATCAACAACCGGCAACGCGCCTTCAAGCCCGCCGCCACGTGGCTCGGCACCGAGTACCTCGACTCGCTCGGCTGGGGCGCGGAGCGGTACGGCATGACCATCGCGTTCGGCGACATCAACGGCGACGGCCGCGCCGACGTGTGCGGCCGCGGCGGCGGCAAGATCTTCTGCGCCACCGGCAAGGCCGGCGGCGGCTTCGAGAACCCGCGCAGGTGGTCGCTGCGGAACGATTTCGCCGACGCCGGGACGCCGACCGGCTGGGGCGCGTCGCGCGCCGATTACGGATCCATCCGCCTCGGCGACGTCAACGGAGATGGTTACGCCGACGTGTGCGGCCGCAGCCCGACAGGCCTGGTCTGCGGCCTGTCGAGCGGCAACGGGTTCGACCACGTCCGCCGGATCCTGCCGCAGGACTACACCGACGTCGCGGGCTGGGGCGTCGACCGCTACGGGATGACGCTGGAGCTCGCCGACCTCGACGGCGACGGCGCGGTCGACGTGTGCGGCCGCGGCGGCGCCGCCATCCTCTGCGCCCACGCCCGGTAGCGTTCCTGAACGTCCACGCCGCCCGGACCGTCGCGGCGTCGAGCCATCTGGCGGCGGTTCATCCCACGCCGCGCGCGCGCCGAACAGCCCGGCCACCGCGAGCGCCGCGGCGGCCGCGCTCGCCGCCGGGAGCCACGCCTGCCGCGAAGCCGAAGGCGCCCGCCGTCCCGAGCAGCCCGAGTCCAGAAGCTCGGGGTCGAGGCCCGCGCCGCGGAGCACGTCGCGCTCGCCCAGGGGTGTCGGTTCGAAAGGTTCGACTCGATGGTCGCTACGTTCATCACGGGGACGCGGGTGTACTCCGCGTAGCTGCCGTTCATCGTCCGGCCCAGCCCGCCCGCGAGGTAGCCTGTCGGGAGGCGCGCTTCCGCGCCGGGAACCAGTGGGGAAAAGGGGTAGAGCCATGCTGGACAGGATCTGGGATCGCCACCGCGCCGCCGGGCTCGACGCAGCCGCGGCCGCCGTCGCCGCGCCGTCGCCGGAGGGCCTTTGTTACCTCGCGATGCTGGCGTTCTCCGACGAGCGCTACGCGGACGCCGCAGCCTTCGCCGCCCGCGCCGCGGCGGCCTCGCCGGGAGACCCGCTGTTCCAGGCAGCCGCGGCGCACCTCGAGCGGGTCGCCCGGGAGGGAAAGCGCAATGTCTACGTGTCCGCGGAGGGGTTCGCCGCCTTCATCCGCGGCGGCGGCAATGTGCCGCTCTACCGGGAGACCAGCGCGGCGCTCGCCGGCCAGTACCCGGAGGCGCCGTTCGATCTGCTCGATATCGGCGCCGGCGATGGACTGGCGCTCCTGCCCGCGCTGACGCCGGCGGTCCGGCGGGTCACCGTGGCGGAGCCGGCGGCGCCGCTGCTCGAGCGTTGCTCCGCAGCGCTCTCCGCGCGAGGGGTCGACTTCGAGGCCTTCGGCGGGCGACTCCAGGATCTCGCCGCCGACCCCGGCATGGCGCCGCGGCGCTGGGCGGTGGCGCAGGCGACCTTCTGCCTGCACGCGATCGCTCCGGCCGAGAGGCCGGCCCTTCTCCGCTGGGCGCGCGCGCATTGCGATCTGCTGCTCGTCGCCGAGTTCGACGCGCCGCACATGGATGAGCCGCTCGCGCCGGACACCGCGCGGCACGTGCTCGCGCGCTACCGTGAAGGGCTGGCCGAGTACGCCGGCGCCGATCTCGACACGGTCGCGCAGGGCTTCCTGATGCCGGTGCTCTTCGGCTATGTGGACCGCGGCGCCACCCGCACCACGTTCGAGCACCCCATCGACGACTGGGCGGCGCTGCTGCACGAGGCCGGCTTCGCGCGCGTCGACCGCCGGCTGCTCCATCGCTACTGGTGGGCACCCGCCTGGATGCTGGCCGCGCGCTGAGGCGACCTGCGGGGTTTCTGGTGAGCGAGCCAGCTCCGGGCTCTGACAGGGCCTCTTGTGCCAGAACGGGCCAGCCGTTCGCCGGATGTCAGGGTTCGGGGGCGCCCCGCGCGCGGCGGCCAGGTCGCTCCGCGCGGTTCGCCTCGGAAACACACGAGCCCGCGATCGGGGCCGGCGCGGCACGGCCGATGCTGGACGGGGCGGCATGCAGCGAACCATCCGAACCTGCGCTCCGCTCCTCGTCCTGTCTCTCGCCGCGATCCTCGGTTGCGAGACGTCCACCGATCCCAACAAGAACCCCGACACCGGGGACGAGGAGTGCGGCGACTCCGACAGGGCCATATGCCTGATCGCCTCGGACAAGCAGCGCATCTCGAGCCCGGACGTCCCTCCGGAGGACAAGACCGCGCTCGTCTCGGGCAACTCCGCGTTCGCGCTCGACCTCTACCAGGAGCTCCGCCAGGAGCCCGGCAACGTCTTCTACTCGCCCTACAGCATCTCGACGGCGCTCGCGATGACGTGGGCCGGCGCGAAGGGCGAGACCGAGACGGCCATGGCCGACACGCTGCGGTTCGACCTCGGGCAGGACAAGCTCCACCCGGCGTTCAACTGGATCGATCAGGAGCTCGAGAGCCGCGGTCAGGGCGCCCAGGGCGCCGACGGACAGGGCTTCCGGCTCAACGTCGTGAACGCGCTCTGGGGACAGATCGGCTATTCGTTCGAGGCACCCTTCCTGGACACGCTCGGGCTGCACTACGGCGCTGGAATGCGCGTCGTGGACTTCGTGGGCCACCGGCAGGAGTCGGTCGATCTCATCAACGGCTGGGTCAGCGACCAGACCGAGGGCAAGATCGAAAAACTGGTGCCCGTCGAGGCGATCACCGCGGAGACGGTGCTGGTCCTCACGAACGCCATCTACTTCAACGCCGCTTGGCGCACCCCGTTCGAGCCCACCGCGACGGAGGACGGCGCGTTCGAGACGGCCGACGGGACCGAGGTGACGGTGCCCCTGATGCGCGGCAGCCTGGAGATGCCCTACGCCGAGGGCGACGGCTACCAGGCGGTCGCGATGCCCTACGACGGGGACGAGCTGTCGATGGTGATCCTCCTGCCGGCGAAGGGCACGCTCGACGCGTTCGAGGCGTCGCTCGACGCGGCGAAGGTCGACAGCATCGCCGGCGCGATGAGCGAGCACCTGGTCGACACCACGATGCCCAGGTTCAAGTTCGAGTACGAGCTGAGCCTGAAGAAGACGCTGGAGGCGATGGGGATGGAGATCGCGTTCACGCCGGGGGCCGCGGACTTCACCGGCATCAACTCCGGCGGACAGCCCTATATCCAGGACGTCATCCACAAGGCGTTCGTCGGCGTGAACGAGGCCGGCACCGAGGCGGCGGCCGCGACCGCGGTCATCGTCGGCGACGAGTCGGCGCCCCAGCCGGCGTCGCTCGCGCTCGTGAATCCCTTCCTGTTCCTCATCCGCGACAACGCGACGGGCAGCATCCTGTTCGTCGGCCGCGTCGCCGACCCCAGGGCGAGCTGACTCAGGCCTCGCCACGCCGAGCCCAGCGTGCCACAGCCGAGGGCGCTCGCGTCTGTCGAGGGTCCGCCTCCACGCCGAACGCGGCGATGGTGAACACCGACATGATGGCGCCGAAGACATGGAGCCTCATGAAGACCGCGATTCCGAGGTGCAACCCGACCGTGGCTGCCACCCAGAGCCGCCGGGTCCGACGTGGCCAGATGAAGACCGGGTACCCGATCTCCACGAGCAGCACGAGCCACCCCGCGGCCACCGCGATCCAGGCGTGGTGAGCGAGCCACGAAAAATCGAACCGCCGGTACTCGGGCAGCATGAGCGAATGCCATATCGCGTCGCCGTCCCACCACGCTGAGCCCAACGCCTTCTCCACACCGCTCGAGAGGTAGACGAGACAGAGGTGCAGCTGTACCACCCGCAGCCCGAGGCGCGCTGTCGCGCTCGGCTCAGGCGGCGCTCGCCCGAAGGCACGATCCAGCGACAGCGCAGCGCCAGAAGGCATGAAGATGAGGTAGAACAGGAAGATGTTCGCGAACTGATCTGCTCCGTAGTTCGTCCTTTCCGCGGTCATCATCAACGTCAAATGCAGGAGCCAGGCGCACGCCGCGGAGAGCCTCGTCCTCCAGCCGAGCAGGAGCCCCCCCAGCGACAGCATGTAGAGCGCCCCCACGCCAGCGATCACCGAGCTCTCAGCGACCCCGAGGCGCGAGAAGGCATTCACGAGGTGGCCGATCCGGGGGAAGCCGATCGCGCCAGCCCCGTCGAGGAGCTGTCCCTGAACGATGCCCGAACGCGAGTACAGCTCGGAAACGATCGGCGCGATCAGCGCCGCCTGCATCAAGAGGACCGACGCGAGCCCTATCCGGAGCGCTGCCAGGGGCCGCGCCGACGCGGGAGCGAACGCGAATCGCCCCATCGAGCCCCACAGGCGCGCAGCCGCCTGTCTGGCCTTCGGCAGGAGGAGGGTATGTTGCCGCTGCCTCATGGCGTCGCCTCTTTGTCGATCTCGCCAGCAGCGAGCTGCGTCTTCAGGTTGAACTTGGCCTGGTATTCGGCATACCACCGCGGCTGTTTGCCCGCGCGATACTCCGCCATCGAGGGCAGGTCGTAGCTCTCGAGTCGGACGACGACGCTGTCCGCCTCCGGGTGCCTGGCGAACACCTTCGCTACCCAGGACGCGATCAGGGCGCGCCTCGCGGCCGGGTCCTGCTCATCCCAGTACATACCGATGATATTCTTGATGCGGAGGTCCGCTTCCCGGTTCGCCCCTGTCTCCAGCACCTCGGTCGTCAGCGTTCCCGCGCGATCCCTGACCTCGAAGGTGGCCCAGGGCAGGGGCCCGACGCTCGGAGCAAAGAAGGAATACGCGCTGCTGGCCCCGGAGAGCGCGCCATAATAGCTCACCGCGGGTTCCACCCAGCCTCCATACGGCAAGCGCACGTGCAGCACACCCAGCACGAGCACCAGCCCGAGGTGGATCGCAGCGGCGGGAAGCACGAAGAGCAAGCCCTTTTCTATGTTTCCTGTCTCCTCCATGGAGCTCACCCCCATGGATCCATATTGCGCGCGGCGTGCCACCCGCTTTCGCCACCCACGTTTCCAATGCGTCGCCATCGGGCCGCAGAGCACCCCGCCGCCGGGCGGCGACGCTCGACGTGCGATGTCTCGTCGCAATCGCCCGTGATGTTCGGCTCCGCGCTCGGCAAAGCGGACCCGGCATTCCGTGATGGCCGCGTCCAACGCCGCACCCATCACGGTAGAGCTTGTACCTGCGCTAGCGCCGATGGGGCCGGTAGTAACCGGTGGCCGGGCGGTAGTAGCCGGCGGCCGGACGGTAGTAGCCGGCGGCCGGACGGTAGTAGCCGGCGGCCGGACGGTAGTAGCCGGCGGCCGGACGGTAGTATCCAACAGCCGGACGGAAGGGATAACGCACGCTGTCGAGCGATGTTGGCGGTGCTGTCTCCTCGACGAGATTCAGGTTGTCGATCGGCACCGTATTCGCCGCAGAAGCAAGCGCGGAGATCCCGCACACTCCTGCGCTGACGGCGATGAGGCCAAGAATTTTCAGATGGTTCATTTGTCGGCTCCCTCCTCTTCGGTCGCGTGACGTCGCGCCCACGGACACGACGGTGCGCCCATGACGATGCAGAGAACGGGCCGAGTTCTGCCGGTGCGGCAGGTGGCAGGCTGCCGATCGCAGCGCACCAATCATTCCTGAGTTGTGGGTTGGTCAGGTGAAGCCGTGCAACGCGTGAGCAGCGTACTGCGACACCGCAGCGTCAGCGGCATTACAGCCATTCAAGGCAGTCGAGAACCTACCCCGGCAGGGAGCATCCAGGTTCTTGGGATCGTGTTCAGGACGCTCACCAGGGCAGCGGTCCCTCCTCGTTCGAGAAGCTGCCCGTCGGCCCGTTCGCGTCGAGCAGCGCCAGCCGCACCGGCTCGCGCGCCCCTTGCTCCACGCTGCGCGTCCCCCTGAAGTTGTTCAGGTCCGTCGAGGTGAACCCCGGGCACGCCGCGTTCACCTTGATCCGCGTCCCCTCCAGCTCGTTCGCGAACGCCACCGTGATCGCGTTCAGCGCGGTCTTCGACGGCACGTACGCCGCGCTCGGTAGCCGGTGCGGGTTCGATGGATCGGACTGCTTCGCCAGCGACCCCACCTCGCTCGACACGTTGACGATCCGCCCCGCGGGCGCCTCGCGGAGCAGCGGCAGCATCGCCTGCGTCACCGCGATCACCCCGAACACGTTCGTCTCGAACACCGCCCGCACCTCGGCGACGGGCGCCACGCTCGGTCGGCTCGCCTTCAGCAGCTCCTCGAACGGCGTCCCCGGCTTGCCGGCGTGCGAGATCGCGGCGTTGTTCACGAGCACGTCCAGGCGCCCGAGCTCGCGCCGGATCCACGCCGCCGCCGCGGCGATCGACGCCTCGCTCGTCACGTCCAGCTGCACCGCGCGCGCGCCGGCCCCGACGCTCTTCGCGGCCGCCTCCCCGAGCTCCAGGTTCCGCGCCCCGACGAGCACCGTGAGGCCGCGCCCGGCGAGCTCCTTTGCGATCTGAAGACCGATTCCCTTGTTTGCCCCGGTGACCAGGGCGACCAGCTTGTCATGCATGGCCCCAGTGTGCGGCCGCCCCGAGCGCCCACTAGGCGATCCTTGGCGCGACCTATCCGCCAAGAATGCCCAAGCCCCGAGCCCCCGCGCACGCTACCGTCCCGACATGACGGACTCCGTCGAGCTGCCCGTTTCGGTGCCTGGCCTCCGCGTCTTCCGCACGACCACCGAGAGCGTCCGCGCCGGCGTCAAGCAGTACTACGCCGTCGCCCGCGTCGAGCGCGGCGGCTTCGACTGGTGGGGGCGAGGCAGCGCGTGGCACAGCCCTCCCGGCTCCATCCTCGTCAAGGAGCCCGGCGACGTCCACCGTGACCTCGCTCTCCACGGGACCACCGTCTTCACCGCCGTCGTCCTCCCCGCGAACGACGTCGCCCGCGCCCGCGACGCGGGCAAGGTCGTCGCCATCCCCCACCTCGAAGCCGGGGACGAACGCGCCGCCCCCTTCCACCGCCTCCACGACGCCATCTGCGCCGGCGCCGATCGCCTCTCCCTCGAGGTCGCCCTCGCCGAGGCCATCGCCACCTTCGGCCGCCTGAGCAGCGCCCGCTCCGACCACACACGGCCCGTCCGCCGCGCCATGGAGTACCTCCGCGAGCGCCTCGCCGAGTCCATCACGCTCGACGACCTCGCGGCTCACGCCTCCCTCGACAAGTTCCACCTCTGCCGCGCCTTCCGAGCCCAGATCGGCATGCCTCCCCACATGTACCTCACCCACCTCCGCGTCCAGCGCGCCCAGCAGCTCCTCACCCAGGGCGTGAGAGCGTCCGAGCTCGCCCCGCGCGTCGGGTTCTATGATCAGAGCCAGCTCACGCGGCACTTCAGGAGGATCGTCGGGGTGACGCCGGCGAGGTACGGGAACGCGAGGGTGAGCGTCGCGGGGTAAAGCCTGCGGGGCCTGACGCTCGGCGAGGTCGTCTGAACTGCCCTCGCTCGTCTCCGGTCCTCGCTCCTTCTACCCCGCTCCGTCGAGCTCAGATCCGCTCGGTGGCGAGCGCGGGCTGGGCGAACAGGTCGGCGTGCTGGGCCACGAAATCGTGCACGCTCGTCGCCCGCTTTCCCGTGATCGTCTCCACGTCGTGGGTGAGGCGATCGTAACGGTTCTGGGCGTGGAGCCGGGCCATCGTCGAGATGTGATGCGCGAGGTGCTCGGGCAATCGTCGCGGGAGCAGCACGCGGTTCTGCCACTCTTCGAAGGGAACATCGACGTAGCGAATCGGTCGGCCCAAGGCGCTCGAGTACTCCGCCGCGACGGCTCGCATGTCCTCGGACCGCGGACCGGTCAGCCCGTAGATTCGGCCGATGTGGGGCGCGGGGTCGGCCAGGATGGTCGCGGCGACCTCGGCCACGTCACTCGCCGCGACCGGTGACGTGCGACCGGTGCCGAAGGGGAGCCGGATGGTCGCGTCCTCGGCGATCGACTCCGCCGCCCAGGCCAGGAAGAAGGGGTTTTCGAGGAAGACCGTGGGGCGCAGGTGAACGACAGGGAGGCCGGACCAATCGAGCACCTGCTCGGCGAGCCAGTGCTGGCGCTGCTGGGGAGAGTCGGTCATCCGGGACGCGCTCATCTGCGACACGGTCATCTGCGAGATGTTCAGAAATACTTCGAGATCGCCGCGGTCGCGCGCGAGGGCGGCCGCGGTGACGGTGGCTTCGAGGTGCTCGGCGGAGACGCTCAGGCCGAAGTAGACGCGCCGAACCCCTTCGAGGGCACGGAGGACGTCTTCGGCGCGGGTGAGATCGCCCGCGATGACCTCGGCGCCGGTCGCGCGCAGCGCCTCGGCGCGCTCGTCTTCGCGGTGAACGAGGGCGCGGACCGGGAGGCCGCGCCGGCGGAGCAGCTCGACCGTCTTGCGGCCCACGGCGCCGACACGACCCGCGGCCCCGGTAACGAGGATCGAGAACACCCGATGCCATTAAGCGCGGACGTCGAAGCGTCAAGCCCATCGCCGGCGGCCAGCGGCGAGCTGTCCTGTTCCGAGCGCGAGCCCGGTCGCCAGCCCCCTTGACGCTGGGTCCGCGCGTCAACTCGGCATATGGCGGTGGTCGATGGCCAGCTCGAAGTCCACGAAATAATTCTGAGCTCGACGCGGCTGGAGGGCATTCAGACACAGGGGGAGCCGGCCGACCTCGGGAAGTCAGCGGCGCACCGCTATTCGCCGCCGTCTTGCGCGTCGACAGCGGCGGGGAGGAAGCCGCGGATGGCTATCGCGATCGCCTCGGCGTGCGTCTCGAGCGCGAAGTGGCCGGTGTCGTAGAGCTTGACCTCGGCGTCGGGGTTGTCGCGCTGGAAGGCCTTGGCGCCCTCGGGTAAGAAGAAGGGGTCGTTCTTTCCCCAGACCGCGAGCAGCGGCGGCCGCTGGGCCGCGAAGTAGGCGTGAAACTGAGGGTACATCGCGACGTTGCTCGCGTAGTCGCGGAACAGGTCGAGCTGGAGCTCATCGTTGCCGGGGCGCGCCAGGAGGGCGGAGTCGAGCGTGTAGGACTCCGGGGCGACCAGCGTTGGGTCGGGCACGCCGTGCACGTACTGCCACCTCGTGGTCTCAGGGGTGAGCATTGTGCGGAGCGCTTCCCGGTGGTCGGCGGTCGGCTCCCGCCAGTACCGCTGGATCGGGTCCCAGGCGGTGCTCAGGCCTTCCTCGTACGCGTTGCCGTTCTGCGTGATGATCGCCGACACGCGCTCGGGCCGCGCCAGCGCGAGGCGGAAGCCGATCGGCGCGCCGTAATCGAAGACGTAGAGGGCGTAGCGGGTGAGGTCGAGGGCGTCGGTGAAGCCCTCGACGACCCTTGTGAGGTGGTCGAACGTATAGGCGAACCGGGCGCGATCCGGCGCGTCCGAGAAGCCGAAGCCGGGGAGATCGGGAGCGACGAGGTGATAGCGGTCCGCGAGGCGCGGTATCAAGTCGCGGAACATGTGCGACGAGGTCGGAAAGCCGTGCAAGAGCAGCAGAGTCGGACGCGTGGGGTCGCCGGCCTCGCGGTAGAAGACTTGATGACCGGCGACGGCGACCGTTCGGTGATGGATCATGGTGGAACCCCCGGGTGCCAGGGTCTACCACCGCGCGCGCCCGGGTCTACGTGCTACGTGTCCGCGCGTCCTCCGCGTCGTCCGTCGGGGTCTCCACGCGGCTGGTAACCCCCGGCTCACGAAGGGCTTCCGTCCACGCCCTCCGGGGAAAGCGTCCGCTCGGGCCCTTCCCCGCCTGCGCCACCGCCGCTCGCGCCGCCATCGCTCTCTCCACGCCTGTCCGACTCCCCCTCCTTCCTCGGTCGGCCCGAGTTCGGCCGGCCCGCGGCGAACAGCGACGGGAACCGCTCCTGCACGCGCGTGTTCCTCCGCCATAGCCACAGCGCCGTCGCCCGCACCTCGTCGTAGCGCCGGCAGAGCAGCGTCCAGACCCGCACGTACCGGCCGTAGGCCTCCCGCGCCTTCGGCGTCATCGCCGTCGAGCGCCGCTGGACCATCACCCCGGCCAGCTCCCGCGCGCGCGCCGCGTCGCCGGCCCGGTAGAGCTTCCGGTCGTCCTTCACCACGCCGGCGCGCAGCTCGTAGATCCGCGCGTAGCCGAGCAGGTCGTTCGCGAGGTCGCGGTGCCCGGTGCCGGGCCGCAGGCGATCGAGCTCCGGCTTGATCACCGGGTCGTCCGAGAGGTGGTACTCGCATAGCGCCTGCATGCGCCCCTCGATCTCCATCGCCTCGCTGACGAGCTCGACGGGCAGCCGCGCGTCCGTCGTGAGCGCGCCGGCGGCGCGGGCCTCGGCCAGCGCATGGAGCGCGGCGAAGCACACGAGCTCCAGCTCATCGAGGTGCGTGATGTCGAAGTCCTCCCGGGGCAACCGCGCGAAATGCGCGCGAACGTCGGGCGAGGACACGAACCCGACGACGCCGAGGGCCGCAACCGTGGCCGCCTCGACATCCAGCCTCACGGTCACGAGGTCGGCCTCGGCGAGGCGGTCGAGCTCCGCGGCGAGCGCCTCGATCGCCTCCTTGCCGGCGGCGGGAGAGTAGATGGGCGAGGGATACGTCGTCTCTCCAGCTGGCATGGCGGCCGCGGAGCGCTTCTTCGACTTGGTCACAGCAGGCATATCTCTCCTCCTGAAGTCTCCTCGAAAAGGGAGCGTGTCGGTTGCGTTCGACCCGGGCCGTCACCTCGCCGCGCAAGCCGCGCGAGCGAACGATGGACCCGTGCCGCCGGGATCGAGCGCGCCGCGCGAAGGGGATCCGTCGCCCGGCGTTCTTCCGTCCCGTCGAGGAGAACAATCGGGAGCGCGACCCCGATCGGGTCACGAAAATCGACCCGAGCCCGTCGTTTTCCTTGTCTATCCGTCCGGGAGGCGGCCCTGCACGTCCGGAGATCCGTCGACACGAGAAAGAGACGCCGGCGAGGCTCTCGGTGGGGGCTCGGTCGACTGCGGTCAGGTCGTCGAGCGCTGCAGGCAATTTCGACCGTTGCGGGTCGAGGTTGACCGTTACCCCGGGCAGCCTCCGTCCAGAGCTCGAGCTCTCGCAGGAGCCTCCCGACAGCTTCCAGGCAGAGTTTCAGCTTCCCCCGGCAGCTCCCGCCAACCGCCGTCCAGAGCTCGAGGTCTCCCGGGAGCCTCCCGACAGCTTCCAAGCAGAGTTTCAGCTTCCCCCAGCGGCTCCCGCCAACCTCCGGCCAAAGCTCGAGCTCTCCCCGGAGCCTCTCGGCAGGTGGTGTCAGGGATAGGGCCTCTCCCAGATCTAGTGTCCGGAACCTGAAAATGCAGTGTCCGGAATGCTGATATCTGTTGTGACCTCGTGATCGGTCCGTAGGCTTCCGCGGGAATCAGTGCGGGGCGCGACGCCTGCCAGCGTCCGCCCCGCGTGGCCGACACCTCACACAGCGAGGTCCCGACAGATGTTGACCGTAGTCCCTCCCCCGTGCGGGTGGTCCTCCCCCGCTTCCGTGGACACCCCCGGAGGCACCAGGAGGCAGGGATGGGACGGAGAAAGAGGAGGGCGTTCACGCCCGAGTTCAAGGCGGAGGCGGTACGGCTGGCGAAGGCGGGCGACCGGAGCATCGGCCAGGTGGCGAAGGACCTCGACCTGACCGAGACGGCGCTGCGCGACTGGATCAAGCACGCGAACATTGACGCGGGCCACGGCTCGCCGGGGGCGTTGACGACGGTGGAGCGTGAGGAACTGCAGCGGCTGCGCCGCGATGTGAAGCGGCTGGAGATGGAGCGCGATATCTTAAAAAAAGCGGCGGCCTTCTTCGCGAAGGAGAGCGAGTGAGGTTTGAGTTCATCGACGCGGAGAAGGCGCACTACCCGGTGCTGGTGCTGTGCGCCGTGCTGCAGGTCGCGCGCAGCGGCTATTACGCATGGGCCAGCCGCTCGGAGTCCGCGCGGGCCCAGGCCGATGCCCAGCTCAGCGCGCTGATTAAGGCCGTGCACCACAAGAGCCGGGGCAGATACGGCAGCCCGCGCGTTCACGCCGAACTGCGTGCTCGCGACATCCGTGTTGGAAAAAAGCGGGTCGCACGGCTGATGCGCGCGGAGCGGCTCGCGACACGCAGCAAGCGGCGCTTCCGCCGCACCACCGACTCGCGGCACAAGGACCCGATCGCGCCGAACGTGATCGAGCGGCAGTTCGAGGCCCAAGCCCCCAACCAGGTCTGGGTGACCGACGTGACGTACATCCCCACCGGCGAGGGCTGGCTGTACCTGGCCGTCATCCTGGACCTGTTCTCGCGCCGCGTGGTCGGCTGGACCGCGAGCGCGACCAACGATCGCGCCCTGGCGCTTGCCGCGCTGGCGCCCGCCTTGAGGGCGCGCCGTCCAGCGCCTGGGCTGGTGCACCACTCGGACCGCGGTAGCCCCTACGCCAGCGACGACTACCGCGGAGTGCTCGGGTTGCATGGGCTCATCCCGAGCATGAGCCGCGCCGGCGACTGATGGGACAACGCCGTGGCCGAGAGCTTTTTCGCGACGCTGAAGGTGGAACTGGTCGAGCAGGAGCGCTACCCGACGCGAGCGGCCGCCATCGCGTCAATCGGCGACTACATCGAGAACTTCTATAACCTGAAACGACGGCATTCACGGCTCGCCTACGTGAGCCCGATCGAGTTCGAATTGAAGACCTATGTGACCGCGTTCGCGGCATAGTGAAACTGTCCGCGGAAGCGGGGGAGGACCAGACACGCGTCTCCAGCGGGAGCGGTGCGGGCATGACGGGCCTTGCCTCTCCCCCTGGGCCAGCCCATGATGCGGCTGCGACGCGCGCTCTGTGGGCCACCTCAGGGTGTGTTTGCAGCCCGCCCGTAGTGACCAGCTACGGGCGGGCGCTTTCGTTAAGGCCCTTAGTCTACCACTTGAGATGTCGCCGGCTCGCTCTTGATGGGCCCGGTCGGGCAGTGCATGTCCTAGCTCGCATGCGCGATTACAGCCTGTTTGACGACGTTTTCGAGCGATGGTCGCGAGCGCCGACGGACGGCGAAGCGCCAGCTGTGATGCCACGGCGTGAGCGCACATCGCTCATTCGCGCCGTGCGCGCGCTCGCTTCACCTGCTTGCGGACTTTCGGATGCTGTTGGCTGGCCTCCACGATGACCCGGCCAACGACCTCGACCGCGAGATCGAAAGCCCGCTCCGCGAGGCGCTGGAACCAGAGCCCGAACGGCGAGTCGATCGGCCGGTACAGCCCCAGGTCGCCGGGCTCCCCGCCGGCCCAGGTGATGGGCAGACCGGACGCCTCCAGCGTCTGCCTGGCGAAACCCTGGGCGAGCTGGAGGGCTTGCAGCGCGTCGACGCCCTCCTGCCACTTGAACACCTCAGCGCCGAGCCCGGAGATGAGCACCGGGCAGCACCAGTCGCCGCCCTGCGCGCCGGGAGCAATCGGCTTGCCGATGACGAGTACGATCTGCCGGTCAGGCTGGCCATCCACGCCGTAGTGACGGACCGCGATGGGCTCACCGATGCGCTTCTTGGGCATGGGGCAAGGTTAGTCCGGAAACGACGTGACCAGGCAGTAGACCTCCCATCTGACCGGTGACCCGCTGTTCGCAACTTCCCAGCAAGCCCTCTTTCTCACCGGATCCAGCTTCCACTGTGATCGGCAGAATGCCTCCTTTGCCCGTTGACTCGCGTGGGTCAGCAGCAGGCAGATCCCCTTGGCATCGGACCGCGGCTCTCCCATCGCAGCCCCGAACGCAGCAATGTCGGAGTCTGCCTCTTCGGTCTCCTCCTCGGTGGTGCTCGCAACACAGCTCGCGGACAAGGCGACAATGGCGACACCGATGAGCTTCGCGCCACGCATAGACCCCCCCTGTTTGACCGCTCGCTCCACCTAGAGCCGGGGGAGCTCAGCGGCAGCCGCAGGTCGCCCAGGGCATCGCGTGCTGATGTGGGCGGAATCATGGCGCTGAAGCACGCGACCCGCTTCGCGCGGTACGGCACCTAGCGGTCGTTCGCGCTGCAAAGTCCACTCAGTGGAGTGGGGTGTCCGGGATGCGCCGGGCAAGTGTCCGGAACGCGGATGGCTCCGATGTGGTTCCGGACATCACCTCTCGGCAGCCTCGGGGCATAGTTCCAACTCACCCGGCGACTCCCAGCAGGCTCCGCTCTGAAGTTCACCACCTGCCGGTCGGCCACGACATGCCGCGCTCGCGAGCCGCGCTCTATCCTCGTGCAAGCCCGGGATCGAGCCCGACGCCCCTTCACGAGGACCCGATGAAGAGCCGCCCCCTCCTCCTCTTCCTGTTCCTGCTCGCCGCGGCGAAACTCGCCTCCGCGTGCGGCGGCGACACCGGCAACGGTGACGGTGGTGGCGGCAACGGCGGCGGCGACACCGGCAACGGCGCGCTCCTGTTCGGCCCCTACAAGGACACCAGCGTCAACATGAATTGGAACACCAACGTGATCTCCACGAAGGTGTCGGGGACCCAGACCGTGTTCGCCGACGACTTCACCGCCGCCGGCGGCAACGTCGTCAGCCTGGCCTTCGCCACCGGCGAGTGCGGCGACGAGCGCTGGGGCGACGTGCCCGGCGCGGCGATGGCCGCCGCCAACGTCCCCCTGCTCGAGGCCGCCGGCGTCGGCTACATCCTGTCGACCGGCGGCGCGGCGGGCGCGTTCACCTGCGGCTCCGATGCCGGCTTTGCGACCTTCCTCGATCGCTGGGCCGGACCGCATCTGATCGGCGTCGACCTCGACATCGAGGCCGGCCAGTCGCCCCAGGTGATCGCGGCGCTGGTGCAGCGCATCGAGACAGCGCACGCCGCGTACCCGGACCTGCGCTTCAGCCTGACCGTGGCGACCCTGGCCAGCAACGAGGGCGCGTCGACCGCGCGCTCCCTCGGCAGCAACATCGGCTCGAGCCTCAACGTCCTCGGCGACACCGCCATGGCCGCGGTCGCCGACGTCTTCGGCTTCGACGGCAGCGCGGCGACCTGGCCGAGCTACGTCACCGTCAACCTGATGACCATGAACTACGGCTCGCCCGGTCCCGGCGTGTGCGTCGTGTCGGGCGGACAGTGCGACATGGGCCAGTCGGCGATCCAGGCCGCGTACAACCTGCACGATCACTTCGGCGTGCCCTACGCCAACATCGAGCTCACCCCGATGATCGGCGGCAACGACGTCCGCGGCGAGCTCTACACGCTGGCCGACGTCGACGAGACCGCCGCTTTCGCCAGGTCCCAGGGCCTCGCCGGTGTCCACTACTGGTCCTACGACCGCGACGTCGACTGCCCGATCGGCGCCGCCTCGCCGGTGTGCAACTCCCTCGGCAACGCCGGAACCCGCGGCTTCCTCGCCCGGTTCCTCGCCGCGGGGCTGTAACCACAGCGCGACCGCGCGCGGCGGAGTGGCCGGTGTACGGGGTGAAGCGGCCCTGCGCCCCGGACGCCGCCCAGCCGCGCCCCCCGGTCCCGACCGCGGGGCCAGAGCGCACCCCCCCCGGTCCCGAAGAACGGGTGATGGCGGCGACGAGGTGCGGCCACACAGCCTCGACCATCACCTCGGAGGTACCGGATGCGATGTGGGACATGGCTCGCGCTCTTCGCTCTCCCTGCGCTCGCGGCGTGCTCGGCGGTTCCAGACGAGCCGCCCCGCGCGCTCTCGGCAGAGGAACCGCCCGCGGCCTCCGGCGCCGGCGAGGCAGCTGCCTGCAGCGCCCTCGCGCCGGCGGGACCCGCGCTGAGCCTCGCGCAGCCGGGCACCGACCTGCTCGATCCTCAGTGGGTCCTCGGGGCCAAGGACGCGCCGGTCTATCTCTACACCTCGTCCGCGTCCGCGACCCCGACGGGGGGCCGGGTCCTCCAGCGCGTCACCCTGGACCCCTGGTCAGCGCAGCCGCCCGCCTTCAGCGAGCCGGCGCTGGCGCTGGACGCAAAACACCAGACCATCCCGGGCGATGCCTTCGCGGTGGCACAGCTCTATCCGTTCGACGAGGACGACAACTTCGAGTCCGTGGTCGCTTACCGAGAGCGCTATACGACCCTCTTTCCGGATCCCCTGCCGCCGGGCGGCTTTTTCAGGACCGCGCGCGCCTGGAGCGAGGGAAGCGAGCCCTTCTCTTCATGGTCGCAGCACATCGGCATGCACTACGGCGAACGCATCGTGTCGTTTCGTTCCTCAGGGGCGGAACAGCTCGCGATCACCGAGGTCCACGAGCCCGGCCCGCGGTACGCGATGATGGTCAGCACCGTGTGGAAAGGGGTGGGCAGCTCGAAGAGCGGGATGTACGTCGGGTGCGCAACAACACCCATCGCCTTCGATGCGGCATGGTGGAAGCGAGTGGATGAAGAGGATACGGGATGGGTGCTGCATTACTGGCTCTTCGGCGCCGCGCTGGGCGCGCCCACCGATTGGCAGCTCGGGTGGCGTCCGTGCGACGTCAAGTACCCGGGCGTCGGACCGGCGACGACCATTTACCTGGGGCGGTACTCCGCAGACGGCCTCAGCATCGGTTCCAACGGCGGCGCGATGGCCTCGAATGAGGCGATCCACGAGGCCGCGCCGGTCGCGCGCCTCCGCATGGCCCCCCGCCCGGACGGCGCGTGGCTCGCCTGGACCCTCGCGCCGCTCGAGGACGCGCCGAGCGCGCTGCGCGTCGCGCGCATGACGCCTTCGGGCGGGATCGCGCTGCCCCCCGTCACCGTCCCCTCGTGCTCCACGCCCGTCCCGGAATCGCTGGCCGCCGAGCAGGTGGACGGAGACCTGGTGGTCGCGGTCGTCGAGACGAACACGCGCGGCCAGGACCGGATCGTGCTCCGCCGCCTCGACGCGGATGGCACGTTGACCTCGATGACCACCGTTATCCCGGGAGGGAAGGTGGAAGGCAGCCTGTCGATGCTCGCACAGCGCGATCGCGGGCTCTTGATCGCGTGGGCGGAGCGGCCGTCGAGCTCGTCCGCCTCGCAGCTGCGCGCGGTGCGCCTCGGTTGCGCCGAGGGGTCCTCCGCCGCCACGCCCGTCTGCAGGACCGAGGAGGTGATCCCGCAGTGACGTGGCACGCGGCACGCGCCACGCGGCGCGCGGCCGCCGGCCTCCGAAACTTGGCCCGCCCTCGCCCGGCGTGCGAACCCCGAGCCCGGAGACCTCTGCAAGGATGACCAGCCCTCGCTCCCACGCCGAGCTCGTCACGCTGCGCAAGCTCGCGCAGGACCTCGCCGCCCAGCGCAAGGAGCGCCTGTCGAGCGTGCACCTCCTCGTGGCCATCGCCATGAGCGGCGGCCCCGCCGCCGATCTGCTCCGCGATCGGCGGCTCGACGACGAGGCCCTGCTCAAGGCGACCCGCTCGGTCGACGACGAGGGCCCCGACCCGATCGGCCGGGCGATGGGGGGCGCGCGCGACGTCGCGAAGCGGGCGACCGCGAAGGAGCCCGCGGCGCTCCACCTGCTGCTCGCGCTCCTGTCCGACCGCAGCTCGGCCGCGCACCGCGCGCTCACCCAGTCGGGGGTCGACCTCGCGCGGCTGCGGACCGCGGCGCTCCAGATCGCGCTCGGCGTGGTGCAGGCGCGGCGGACGCCCTCGCGGCTGCTCCAGGACGGCGGCGCGCCGGAGACGCCGCCCGCGCCGGCCGCGGCGCCCACGGCGCGACGCTCCCGCGGCGAGGCCGCCGATCCGGCGCGCACGCCGCGTTCGCCACGCACGTCCCAGGAACTGCGGCCCTCCAAGGGCGCCGGCGTCGCCGTCCCGGAGCTGCGGCCCTCCAAGGGCGCCGGCGTCGCCGTCCCGGAGCTGCGGCCCTCCAAGGGCGCCGGCGCGCCGGAATCGCGGCCCTCCAAGGGCGCCGGCCCGGGCGTCACCGTGCCGCTGTTCCCGCCGACGCCGCTGTTCCCGCCGGGGCGCCCCCGCCCCGCCGCGGCCCCGGCCGGAGCCGACGCGCTGGCCTCCGCCGAGCCGATCGCCCTCACGCCCACCCCCTCTCCGGCGTCCTCGGCCTCCCCTGCCCCCGCTTCCGCCGCCTTCCCGGCCGCGCCCGCGACGGGGCGGCCGCTGCCGCCGCTCGCGCCGCCGACCGCCACGAGCGCCGCCGCGAGCGCCGCCCTCGCGGCGCGCTTCACCCTCGACCGCGCGCGCTTCCCGGCCCTCGCCTCGCTCGGGCACAACCTCTCGCTCGCGGCGGTGCAGGGGGAGCTCGAGCCGATCGTCGGCCGCGAGCACGAGATCGAGCAGGCGCTCGACGTCCTGGCCAAGCGCCACGCGAACAACCCCTGCCTCCTCGGCCCGGCGGGCGTCGGCAAGACCTCGGTGGCGCGCGGCATCACCCACCGGCTCGCGTTCGACGAGCGGGAGCCGCGCGTCGTTGTCGAGCTCGTGCCGTCGGAGCTCCTCGCGGGCACCGGCGCGCGCGGCGCGCTGAGCGAGCGCCTGTCCGCGCTCCGGTCCGAGCTCCGCGAGGCGGGCGGGCGGGTCATCCTGTTCATCGACGGCCTGTCGGAGCTCTTCGGCAGCGGCGCGCTCGACGAGGCGATGGCCGAGCTCAAGCTCGCGCTCGCCCGCGGCGAGCTCACGCTGATCGGCACCGCCACGCCCGAGGAGTACAGGAAGAGCATCGAGGTCGACCCGGCGCTCGCGCGGCGCTTCACGATCGTCGAGATCGACGAGCCCGAGGAGGACGAGGCGTTCCTGCTCCTCCAGAGCGTCGCGGTCGGGCTCGGCGCGCACCACGGGCTCGCGTTCACCGACGAGGCGCTGGCCTCGGCCGTCGCCTGGTCCGTGCGCTACCTGCCCGGGCGCGCGCTGCCCGACAAGGCGCTCTCGATCCTCGACCTCGCGGGCGCGCGCACGCGGCGGCGCGCGTCGTCGACGTCACGCGCGTCGCGCGCGGCGCTCCGCGAACCTGCGCAGCCGGCGCGGCAGGTGGGGCCCGCCGAGGTCGCCGAGGTGGTCGCCGAGCTCGCCGATCTGCCGGTCGAGCGGCTCCTCGAGACCGACCGCGAGCGGATGCTCTCGCTGGAGACGCTCCTCGCCGAGAACGTCGTCGGCCACGGCGAGGCGCTGGCGCGCATCGCGCGGGTGCTCCGCCGGAACGCGGCCGGCCTGCGCGCGCGCCGCCCGATCGGGTCGTTCCTTCTGCTGGGGCCGACCGGCGTGGGCAAGACGGAGACGGCGAAGGCCATCGCCGAGGCGCTGTTCCACTCGCCCGACGCGATGACGCGGCTGGACTTCTCCGAGTACGCGGAGTCGCACGCGGTCGCGCGCCTCGTCGGCGCGCCGCCCGGCTACGTCGGCCACGAGGCGGGCGGCCAGCTCACCGAGGCGGTGCGGCGGAGGCCGTACCAGGTGGTGCTGCTCGACGAGATCGAGAAGGCGCACCGCGACGTGCTCGAGGCGTTCCTCCAGGTCTTCGACGAGGGCCGCCTGACCGACGGCCGCGGACGGCGGGTGGACTTCACGAACACGGTCCTCGTGATGACCTCGAACCTCGGCGCGGCGGAGGCCGGCGCGCTCCGCTCCGAGCGCTCCGTGGGCTTCGCCCGCACCTCCGCGGCCGTGTCGCCCGAGCGCCTCGGCGAGGCGATGCTCTCGGCGGCCCGCGCCACGCTCCCGCCCGAGCTCTACAACCGCATCGACGAGGTCCTCTGCTTCGCGCCGCTCACGCGGGCGGACGTCGCCGAGATCACGCGGCGGCTGCTGGGCGGCCTCGAGCGCGAGCTCGAGGCGCGCGGCGTGGAGCTCGAGGTCGAGCCCGAGGCGATCGACGCGCTGCTCGACGCCGGAGGGTTCGACCCGGAGCTCGGCGCCCGGCCGATGAAGCGCACGATCGCGCGCCTCGTCGAGGCGCCGCTCGCGGAGCTCATCCTGCGCGGCCAGCTCGAGGAAGGGTCGGCGGCGCTCGTGGGCGTCGAGCAGGGCGAGGTCGTGGTGGACGCGATCGCGCGGGCCAACACGCGGCGCTACGCCGCGTGCTCCAGCTGAAGCGCGGCGCTACGCCGCGTGCTCCAGCTGAAGCGCGGCGCTACGCCGCGTGCTCCAGCTGAAGCGCGGCGCTACGCCGCGTGCTCCAGCTGAAGCCCGAGGGCCCTCGGATCGAAGTACGCCTTGAACCTCCTGATGGCGCCGGCCGGGTGCTCGATGACGCTCACGCCGTCGTACGAGAACTCCCCTCCGTGGGATAGCTTTCCACGGCTCGTCCACTCGAGGATGGCGGCCTCGTCCGACTCGACGACGCACCGGAACTCCGACCGCACTTCGCCGAAGGTGTGCCGGTAGCTGCGCCAGAAGTTGCGGGCGCCGTCGGGGCCGTGGAGCGGCCTCGAGACCGTCGGGTTGCTGAGCTCGGCGTCGGGCGCGAACAGCCGCGCCATGGGCTCGACGTCGCCGCTCTCCTCGATCCGATGCAGGGCTTCGATGAACTCGCTCGCCTTGGACATGGTGCCTCCTGCAGTGCGGGCGCCTGCAAGGGGCGGACCTCTCAGTGCGCGACGGAGCGCTCGTGCCGCCGCGTGACGACAGCGATCGCGACGGCGAGCAGCGCGGCCAGCAGGAACCCCCCGCCGAACGCGAGGCCGATGATCCAGGGCTGGATCGCCCTCCCCAGGCCGTCCGCGAAGCCCGTTGCGGCGGCGCGGCTCGCGCGCTCGATCGCGACGCTCGAGCAGCCCGGGTCGCCGGCGGGGCACCCGGCGAGCTGCTCCATGAGCTCTTCCGTCCCCTCGCGCGCCGCGGCCCTCGCCGCGGCGCCCGTGCCCTGCTCGACGAGGGTGACGAGCGCCCGGTCGTGCTGGAGGGCCCCCTCGATCACGGCGCTGCTCACAGCCTCGCTCGTCTGCGCGATGACCGGCTCCAGGCCCTCGGCCTGCCGCCCGATCTCCGCCGCGCCGGCCCGGACCGCATCGTGGACGATGGCCCCCACGAGCGGCCGCTCGCGCTCGTGCGCGCCCTCGGCCGGCCTCTTGGCCGATCCTCCGGCGGGCCCGGCCCGGTCCTGCGCGCCGCGCTCGAGCGCCTCGAGCGTGCCGTGGGTCGCCTCCTTCGCCGCCTCGCGGACGCACCCCGGGGCGAGCGCGAGGGCGGCGATCAGCGCCGCCGCGGCCGATCGGCCGGAGCGCGTCGGCTCGCCCGCGCGCGGCGCCGTCGACGCCGCCGGTCCGGGTCCGGGAGAGAGCGAGCATTGCACAGCCGCGCCGGCCTTCATCAACCGTGCCCGCCGCGCGTCCTGCAGCGTGCGCGGAGCCGCCTCCCCGCGCCCGCGGCCGCTTACGGCGGCCCCGCCTCGATCGCCCGCCGGTACCGCTCGCGCCGGTGCGGCTCGCGCAGGATCTCGTAGGCCTCGTCGAGCACCTCGATGACGAGCCGCACGTCGTCGAGCAGGTCCACGGTCGCGGCGGTGAGCAGGGTGGAGGGCTCGAAGGCCTTCCTCAGCGCGAGGTACGCGCGGCGGATCTCGTAGTTCGTCGCGTCGCGCGGGATGCCGAGGATCGAGAAATAGTCCCCGTCCTCCACCAGCGCGAGCCGCGCCCGGACGCGCTGCCGGATCGCCTCCTCGTCGAGGGGATCCTCCACCGGCGGGGGCGGCGCCTCGGTGATCGACGGCGGGATGAGGACGTCGAGCACCTCCAGGCAGACGAGCGCGTAGAGCACGCTCGCGTTCTCGGGCTCCGCCACGCTCACGAGCTCGCCGACGCTGCGGCCGCGCGCGGTGCGCACGAGCTCCTCCTCCTCGCGCCGCAGCGCGCACTCGCCGAGCAGGTTGCGCCGGACGCCGTCGTCGAGGCGCGCCCCCGGGCCGCCGAGGCGGCGCAGGGCGACCTCGGGGGCGATCACGCGGCGGATCGTCTCGACGAAGACCTCGGCGCCGGTGGCGCCGCCGAAGACGTTCGGCTCCGCCTTGAGGCGGCCCGGCGGCTCGGGCTCGAGGTCGCACGTGCCGGCCTCGACGAGCACGACGTGGCCGATGACCCACTCGGCGTGCGCGCGCAGCACCGGCCAGAGGTCGTCCTGGCCGAGGTGGCCGTGCGCGATGAGCGCCGCGCCTGCGTGCCGGCCCGAGGCGGGGAGCTTGCCCGCGAGCCGCGCCGCGACCTCGCGCTCGAGGTCGCCCCGCCCGACAAGGAAGGCGAGCAGCGTCTCCTCGGGGATGCTCGAGCCGGCGGTGACGAGATCGCCCTCGTGCAGGACGATGCGCCGCGCGCCCTCCTCGGTCGTGATCGCGAGGGCGCCGGAGGAGCGGCTGCCCACCGCGCGGGCGAGCGCGCGCGGCGCGTCGCCCGGGCCGAGCACCGTGGCCGAGGAGGCCCCGCCGGAGCTCGGCGCCTCGTCGACCGGCTCAGGCGCCATGGCGCGGCCGAGCACGGCCGCGCTGACCGTGGCCGGCGCGGGCGGCACAAGCGGCAGCGGAGGCGGCGCGGGCCCGCGCAGGGCCGCGCCGGAGATGGCCATGGACGGCGGAGCTTGCAGGGGCCCGCGGCCGAGCGAGACCGGGCTCGGAGCGGCAGGCGGGCTGGGCGCCAGGAGGCCGCGCCCGAGCGAGCCGGCGCCCGCGCTCGCCGGGACGGGCACGCCAGGCGGCGCAGGGGCGCGCCCCGCCGGGGCGGAGCGGGCCTGGGACGGCACAGACGGCAGCGGCTCGGGCTCGGCCCTGCCGACCGACGGCAACAGCGCGGTCCGCACCTCGACCGAGGGAGGCGACACGAACGCGACGCCCGGAGAGGGCGGCGGCGGAAAGCCGGGCGCGCGGGCATCACGGGCCTCGCGCGACCGGGGCGGCGGCTCCGTGATGCGCTGGCGCACGCTCGGCTCGAGGCGACCCGACGGAGCGCGCGCCCAGTCGACGTCGTCGCCGCCGCGCGCGGGGCCCGGCAGGGCGCGGTCCCACGCAGGCTCCTCTCGCGGCGCGGGGGATGGCGAGGGCGACCGATCCCACGCGGGCTCGGGGCGCGGCGGCGGCGACGCGAAGGCGTGGGGCCGGCCCGCGTCGCGCGGGGTCGGCGGCGCGGCGTCGCGGCCGCCGCTCCGGCGCGCGGGACCGCCGTGATCGCGCTCCTCCCTGCCGTGCAGGTGCGCCTCCCTGTCGAGCGAGAGCGCCGCGAGCTCGGGGCCGGCGCGCTTCGTCGCGTGCGCCCCGTCGAGCGCGGGCTCGGCGTCGAGGTCGTCCTCGTGCTCGTCGCCCGGCTCGGCGAGCTCGACGAGGGAGTCGCCGGGCCCCGTGTGCTCGGCGCGGGTGGCCGCCGGCTGCGGAGCGGGCGCGACGCCGTACGGGCCTTCGCTCGTCCTCGGCTGCGAGGGCGACCCGGTGGGCACCGGGGCGACGGCCGCGCTCGCGCCGGTCCGCGGCTCGTCCTCGTCCGGATCGAGCGGCTCGTCGAGGGCCGAGAGCAGCTCCGGCGACAGCATCAGGTCGACCTCCTCCTCGGCCGCCGGGATGCTCGACGGGTGCGCCTTCGCCGTGACCCGCTGCTCGGCGGCGACGAGGATCTCCTCGAGCTCCGGGCTGATCCGCGCCGGCAGGAGCCGCGGGCCGACCTCGTCGCCGTCCTCCTCCGGGGGCGGCAGCACCGAGCCGACGTCGAGCGGATCGAGATCGCTCGAGAAGTCGGGGTTCGACGGGACGTCATGGTCGAGCGGGAGGCCCGCCGCGAGGCGCGCCTCGACGGCGTGCTCCCCGCGGAACCGCCCGGGCTCCGCGACAGCGCTCACGTGCGCGGCGAGCTCGGCGGTGTCGACCGGGCGCTCGAAGACCTGCCCGAACAGCTGGGGATCGAGCTCCGCCGAGCGGACCGGATCCCCCACGAGGAGCACGGACGCGGCGACGCCGCCCGGCCGCAGGTAGAGGCGCTCGAGCGCCTCGATCGCGCCGGGCTCGTCGATGTCGACGATCACGACCCGCGGCGCGTCGCTCGCGAGGCGCGCGTCGAGCTCGGCGATGGACGCCGCGATCACCTCGAAGCCCCGGCCGCGCAGCGCCGCGCCGATCGCCTCCCCGTCGGCCGACGCGTCGGCCAGCAGGATGGCGCCTTCGCGCGGGCGCGCGTGCACTGCTTCGTAGTCGTCGCGGAGCTCGGACACGGCGGTCATCTCGTGGCGGCGGCCCGGCGGAGCAGCGCCCAGGGGCCCGCATCGACTGGACTCTCGACGGTCGTCGGCGGGCTGTCAAACGCGATCGCGGCCCGCTCGCGTTCCCGCTCGTGTTCCCGCCGCGCAGCGCAGCTCCCGCCACAACGGCCCCGCCGGCGCGGCGAGGTCTCCACCCCTGCTGCGCTGGGAGCGCCCGGCCGACATCACCTCCGCTACGCGAGCGCGAGCGCGACGTCGCTGCGCATCGACGCACGCCCGCACGCGCGCGGCGGCGCCCCCCGCTGCGGGCGCCGCGTGGTAGACGTCGACGCATGGTGCTCGGCGCTTCCCACAACGAGATCGCCCTGACGGCCTTCCTGCTCATCGTCGTGCTGCTCGCCGCGAAGATCGGCCGCATCGGCGAGGCCATCGGGGGGCTGTTCGAGCGGGGAGCGCCCGCGACGGACGGCGGCGCGCCCGAGGACGGCGTGGAACAGGCGGACCCGAAGGAAGAGCGCCAGGAAAGCTGAGCGCGCCCCCTCGCTCGCGGCCTCGCCCGCGCTTGCGTTCTGTTTTTTTAGAATCCATAGTCTCCGATGGTCGTGAACGAGCCGGCCTCGCCGCGGTCGCGGCGGCGCGCGGAGATCGCGGCGCGGATCCCGCGCGGGTACCGCCCGGCGCTCCACCTCGCGGCGCCCACGCTGCTCGGCGCGCTCGTGCTCGCGGCGGCGGTGCGCCTGCTCGATGCCGTCGATGCCGTCGAGCTCCTCGCGGTGCCGGCGACGCTGCTGCTCGCCTTCGCCTTCGAGTGGTGGGCGCACAGGTCGGTGCTGCACCGGCGGGCGCCGCTGCTCGGCGCGCTCTGCGAGCGGCACGAGCGCGAGCACCACCTCGCCTTCACCGCCGACGACATGGCGCTGCGGAGCGCCCGCGAGCTCTGGCTGGTGCTGACGCCGCCCGCCTCGGCGCTCCTGGTCCTCGCCTCGCTGCTGCCGCTCGCCGCGGCGGCGGGCGCCCTGTTCTCGCGCGACGCGGCGCTGCTCGGGCTCGCGACGGCGATGGCGTTCTTCGTCAGCTACGAGTGGCTGCACCTCGCGTATCACCTGCCAGTGGGCAGCCCGGTGTACCGGATCCCGGGGCTCGCGCGGCTCCGCGAGCACCACCGCCGGCACCATGACCCCCGGCTCATGAAGCGCTGGAACTTCAACGTGACCGTGCCCGTGTTCGATCTCGTGCGCGGGACGCGCTGGTCGCCGCCGCCGCGCCGGCCTACGCCGCGCGCGTAGCCGCCGCGCCGGCCTGCACAGCGCGCGCAGCCGCAACGCAAGGGCGCGCAGCGCCACGCAGGGGCGCGCCCTGCGCAGCGCCCTCCTCCGCCCCGCCGGGGCGCGCGAGGTGCGCGCGCGCGCCGGGGCGTCCGCCGCGGCCGTGTGCTAACGGGTCGCGGGTGCAGCCGCGGACCAGAGACGGCCTCGTCCTCCTGCTCGTCGGGGTCCTGCTCGGCGGCGGCGTCGCCTGGCTCCTCGGCCGCCAGCGGGAGAGCCCGCCCGCCGCGCCGCGCGCGCTCGACGCCGTGCCCGCGGGCGCGATGCTCGTCGCGACGCTCGATCTCCCGGCCCTGCGCGCCTCTCCCGCGTTCGCCTCGTTCCTGCGCGAGGAGCGCGAGATCCCGGGGCTCGGCAAGGTGCGCGACGTGTGCGGCTTCGACCCGGTGGCCGCGCTGACCGAGGTCGCGATCGCCATCCCGGCGGCGGGCGAGGGCGGCGACTTCGGGCTGGTCGCGGCCGGCGCCGTGCAGGACGAGGCGCTGCTCGCGTGCGCCTCCAAGGTCATCGAGGCCCGCGGCGGGCGGCCGGTCGTCGCCGGGATCGGCAGCTTCCGCGCGGTGCGGGACTCGAGCGCCGAGGGCCACGGCGAGATCGCCGTGCGCCCCGGGGGGCCGATCCTGCTCGGCGGGGGCGCGTACCTGCGCGCCATGATCGACGCCGCCGAAGGCCGCGCCGGGAACGTCGGCGCGAGCGGCGCGCACGACGCCATCGCCCGCGCCGTGGGCGAGGGGGCGGCGCGCGTCACGGTGGTGCTCACGCCCGAGCAGCGCGCCGAGATCGGGCGCGAGCTCGCGCTGAGCGGCTCCAGCCGGTCGCCCGCGGCGTCCCTGCTCTCCGGCGGCGCCAGCGTCGCGCTCGGCCCCGAGATCGCCGTCCACGCCGCCGTCCTCTGCGACGCGGAGGCCCCCTGCGCCGCGCTCGGCGCGGAGCTGCGCGCGGCCCGCGACGCGCGCGCGGCGGACTTCGCGACGCGGCTCGTCGGCTTCGGGTCCGTGCTCGAGCGCATCGCGATCGCGGCCGAGGGCAAGGCGCTCCACGCCCGCGTCAAGCTGTCGGCCGAGGAGGCCGGCGTCCTCGTCGATCGGCTCGCCTCGCTTCGCGGCCTCCGTCAGCCCGCGCTCCCGCCCAGGCCGCCGCCCGCGCAGGGAGACAGCGACGCGCCGCCGCACGCAGACGCCAGCGCGCCGCCGCACGCAGACGCCGGCCCGCCGCCGCCCGACGCGGTCGTCACACCCCGCCCGCGGGCGATGCCGGACGGCGGCGCGCGGTAGCGCATGGGCCCGCGCCGCGGAGAACCGAGCGCCGCGCTGCGGCGGAGGGGCTCCATGGGTTCGCCCCTTCCCCTCTGGCATTCACCATCCCTGGTCCGATGGTTCCGTGGTCCGCCTGACGAGCGCGCCGCTCCGCCGCCAAAAGCCGCGCGGCACGGCCGATCGGGCCCCCACGGGCTGCCCCGAACTCCTGTAACCTGATCGTTGCCTTCCGACGGGATCGGCGCTCCGGTCCTTCCCGCCGCGCAGGAGGCGGGTGGGGGCACATCGCATGCAGGTCGTCGGGATCTCCGCCTTCGTGGTCGTCGGGACCCTCCTTCTGGTCGCCCTCTGGGCGCTCCGCCGGCGGCTCCACGCCCGCGAGCGCGAGCTCGAGCGGAAGGCGCAGGAGCTCGCGGTGAGCCGCGCCGCGGAGCAGCGGCTTGTGGAGGAGCTCGCCGAGGCGCGGCGGGCCGAGGAGGAGGCGCGCAGGGCGAGGGAGGAGGCCATGAACGCGAGCCGGTCGAAGAGCGCGTTCCTCGCCAACATGAGCCACGAGCTCAGGACCCCGCTCAACTCGATCCTCGGCTTCGCGCAGCTCGTCGAGCGCGACCCCTCGCTCGCCGACCGGCACCGCGAGAACCTCGCGGTCATCTGCAAGAGCGGCGAGCACCTGCTCGGCCTCGTCAACGACATCCTCGAGATGGCGAAGATCGAGGCCGGCCGCATGACGCTCGTCGACGCCGAGTTCGACCTCCACGACACGCTCTCGGGGCTCTCGGAGATGTTCGCTGTCGAGGCCCAGAAGCGGGGCCTCACGCTCACGGTGGAGCGGGCGCAGGACGTGCCGCGGCACGTCCACGGCGACGAGGGGAAGCTGCGGCAGGTGCTGATCAACCTGCTCGGCAACGCGCTGAAGTTCACGCCCCGCGGGTCGGTCACGCTGCGCGCCTCGGCGCGGCGCTCTACCGGCGTACGTGACGGCGGCGCGCACGACGGCGCGGCGGGGCGGGTGCGGGTGTCGTTCGAGGTGGCGGACACCGGCCGGGGCATGGCCAAGGCGGAGCTCGCGGAGCTCTTCGAGGCGTTCGCGCAGACCGCGACCGGGCGGCAATCGCGCGAGGGCACGGGCCTCGGCCTGCACATCAGCCGGCGCATCGTGCGGATGATGGGGGGCGACATCCGGGTGGAGAGCCAGGCGGGCCGCGGGACGACGCTCCGCTTCGACGTGCGCCTCTCGCTGGTCGACGCGCCCGACGCGCGCGCCGGCGGCGCCGCGCGCCATCCGGCGGCGCTCCGGGCCGTGGGGCTGTCGCCGGGCCAGCCGAGGTACCGCGTGCTCGTCGTCGACGACCGGTGGGACGTGCGCCACTGCCTGCTCAAGCTGCTCGACGCGGTGGGCATCGAGGCGCGCAGCGCGACCAACGGGCTCGGCGCGGTGGCGCAGTGGGAGACGTGGGCGCCGCACCTCGTCCTGCTCGATCTCCGCATGCCGCTGCTCGACGGCTACGAGACGGCGAGCCGCATCAAGTCGAGCCCGCGGGGGCACGAGACGGTCGTCGTGGCGATGACCGCGAGCGCGTTCGAGCAGAACCGGGCGCTCGCGGCGGAGGCGGGGTGCGACGACTTCGTGAGCAAGCCGTTCCGCGACGCGGACATCCTCGGCCTCCTGACGAAGCACCTCGGGGCCCGCTTCGAGTACGAGGAGCGCGCCGCCGAGCCCGGCGCGGCCCAGGGGGCGCCGGCCGTCGACCTCGCCCGGGCGGCGGCCGGGCTGCCCGCCGCGCTCCGCAAGGACCTCCGGCGGGCGGCGACGCGGCTCGACGCGAAGGCCGTCCAGGCGACGATCGATCGGTTCCGGCCGGAGGACGCGGAGCTCGCGGGGGCGGTGGCCGAGCTCGCACGGGGGTATCGCTTCGACAGCATCTTGGCGCTATCGAGCGCCGACGAGGAGGAGCCGTCATGACGGACACCGACGCAAAGCCAGCCCCCCGCGGGGCGGCCCCGGGCGCGCGGCCGGAGCGCCCAAGGGAAGAGCCCCCGAGCATCCTGATCGTGGACGACATGCCGGCGAACCTCTCGCTCCTGACCTCGATGCTGACGGCGCAGGGCTACGAGGTACGTGCGGCGATCAGCGGCGCGATGGCGCTGATGTCGGCGGCGGCGGCGCCTCCGGACCTCATCCTGCTCGACGTGAGCATGCCCCACATGGACGGCTACGAGGTGTGCCGCCGGCTCAAGGGCGATCCCGGGACGGCGGACATCCCGGTCATCTTCCTGAGCGCGATGACGGGCATCGGCGACAAGGTGATGGCGTTCGACGCGGGCGGCGTCGATTACGTCACGAAGCCGTTCGAGCTGCGCGAGGTGCTCGCCCGGGTGGGGACGCAGCTGCTCTTGCACCGGCAGCGCCGGGAGCTCGAGCGGCAGCGGAGGGAGCTCGAGGAGCGCTACGCGCAGATGCGCCAGATGCAGGCGGCGCTGCGCGGTTACCTCTCCGACCGGGCGTGGGAGAGCATCGAGGAGAGCGTTTCGTCGAACAGGCCGAGCCCGCCGGCGCGCGAGGTGCTGACGGTGCTGGTCAGCGACATCGAGGAGTTCGTGCGGCTCTCGGAGAGCGAGGAGCCCGGGCCGCTGATCGCGGATCTCAGCCTCTACATGGCCACGGTGGCGCAGATCGTCTACGACCACGCGGGCGAGGTCGACAAGTACGTTGGCGACGGCATGCTCGCGTTCTTCCGGAGCGCGAGTGACGCGCTCGAGGCGGCGCTGCGCATCCAGCGGAGCATCGCGGCCTTCAACGAACACCAGCGCTCGCAGGGCCGGCCCGCCTTCCCGACGCGGCTCGGGCTCTCGACAGGGCCGGTCCTCCTGGCGAGCATCGGGTCGAGCGGCAGGCGGGAGTTCACCATCATCGGCGATCGTGTGAACACCGCGTTTCGGATTCAGGCACAGGCGAGGGCCGGTGGCCTGCTGATGGATGAGGCGACGTTCACCGCGGCCGGGAGCCCGGGAGAAGCGATGCCCGCGCTGGTGCGGATCCGGGGAAAGCAGGGAGAGGAGAGGCTCTATGCGATCTCGCCGGAGGCAATGGTGGAAGGCGGCGGGCGCGGCGGGGCGGAGGGCGGTTGAACGTTCACACGCGCACCCGGCCCGAGAG
Organism: Sorangium sp. So ce693; assembly: GCF_051521375.1. NCBI lineage: Bacteria > Pseudomonadati > Myxococcota > Polyangiales > Polyangiaceae > Sorangium > Sorangium sp. So ce693. Next base: position 12,206,208 of record NZ_CP150347.1, on the reverse strand, counting down.
GCCCGCTGTTCAAGGCTGCTCCCGCGCCTGATCGTGTCGCCCCACACCGCCGGCGCCATTCGAGTTCGAGCGCCTGGATCGTGCGATCTGCCGAAAACCTTCGTTCTTGAACCACGCGATGGCCTCGTGCAATAGTCGCCGCGGAGGATGGAAACGAACATGAAGCTTCGAATTAGCGTTACTTTGCTTGGCCTGCTCGCGACCTTCGCGGCGGGCGCGACTGCGTGCTCGGATGACGATGGTGGCACGACGTCGACGTCGTCCTCGACCAGCGGCACGGGCGGCGGCGCCACCAGCGGTGGCGCCACCGGCGGCGGCGGCGCCGGTGAGGGCGGCGGCGCCACGACCAGCGGCGGCGCCACCGGCGGCGGCGGCGCCGGCGAGGGCGGCGGGACCGGCGGCGGCTCGGCCTGTGAGGCGCTGCTCTGCGACGACTTCGAGTCGTACGAGGGCCAGGGCGAGAACGGCGAGAAGCTGGGCAAGTGGACGGTCTACACGGCCATGACGGGCTCCACCGTGTCGGTCGACACGTCGAAGCATTACAGCGGCACCAAGTCCATCAAGGTGACCACGCCCGCGAGCTCGGGAGACAACAACTACAAGTCGGCCATGATCAAGTTCACGGGCACCGACGCCCTGCCCACCGACGAGAACGTCATCCATGGACGCATGATGTTCTTCCTCGAGGCTGCGCCGACGGGGGATGTGCACTGGACCATCATCGACGGTTCAGGGACGATTCCTGGCAGCGATTTCGAGGGGATGCCCTACGCGGCACAGTATCGCTACGGCGGGCAGCACCCGGTCGCGGGCGGCAGCCAGCTCATGGCGAACTACGATACGCCCGGATACTGGAGCGACCCGAAGACCGGACCGCAGTCGGACTGCTGGCACCACGCGGAGGAGACGACGGTGGTCCCGACCGGCGCATGGACCTGCGTCGAGTTCAGCTTCGACGGGCCGAAGAACGAGATGCGCTTCTGGCTCAATGGCGAGGAGCTCTCCGATCTCAAGGTGTCCGGGACCGGCCAGGGCTGCGCCAACAACGTGGAGAACTACACGTGGAAAGCGCCGGCGTTCGACAGCATCGGCCTCGGCTGGGAGTCCTATCAGGCGGATTCCGCCCGCTCGATGTGGATCGATGACGTCGTGATCGGCACCGGGCCCATCGGCTGCCCGCCCGCGCAGTGAGCGCGCGTCGCTGAGCTCGGCGAGGCGCCGAGGAGAACTCCGCGCCTCGCTCGTCTCTGTCCCCGGGGTCGGGCGCGCGCTGCCCGCGGCCCCGCCTTCAGGCGCGCCGGCGCGCGCGGCGCAGGCCGCGGCGACGCGGCAGCGCGCGCCTGGAGCCGGCGCGCCTGACGAATGTCGGGTTCGCCGATTGATCGCTCGCCAGGACCGCTCTACGAGACGGCGGAGGTCCAACGCCTCACGAACCTGGAGGTCTCCGCTGTGATGAAACCGGCCTATCGTCTCTCGCTGCTCGCCTCGTTCGTCCTGGGCGCCACCGCTTGTGGCGGCGCGCCCGAGCCGGCCCCCGCGGTCCCCGACGTCCCCGCCCAGCCCGCGCAGCCTGCGCCGGAGGCGCCCGCGGCGCCCACGGCCGCGGCGCCCGAGGCCGCCCCGCCGGCCGCGGCGCCGGAGGCCGCGCCGCCTGCGCCGCCGGTGAGCATCTCGGTGCCCATCGAGGCGCGGACCAAGTCGAAGCTCAAGGGCACCGCGACCTTCACCGAGGTCGAGGGCGGCGTGAAGGTCGCCGTCCAGATCTCGGGCGCTCCCAAGGGCAAGGTCGCCGTCCACGTGCACGAGACCGGCGATTGCAGCGCGCCGGACGCGAAGAGCGCGGGCGCGCATTACAACCCCGAGAACCACCCCCACGGCATCCCCGACGGCGCGCCTCACCACCTCGGCGATCTCGGCAACATCGAGGTCAAGCCCGATGGGACCGGCGCCCATGAGATCATCGCCAAGGGCGCGAATCTCAAGGACGGCGCCCCGAACACCTTCCTCGGCCGCGCCATCATCGTCCACGAGAAGGCGGATGACGGCAGCCAGCCCGCCGGAAACGCCGGTGGCCGCATCGGTTGCGGCGTCATCTCGCAGGGCAAGTGAGAGCCGCGCGCGACGCGATCCGCCGCTCCGCGCTCAGGACACGTTGACTCCACCTCGCCGCCCGTCCTGAGGGGGCCTCTCCCCGAGCGCCCGCAGGGCGGGAGTCTCGCTCTCCGTTGTCACCGGGGCGGAACGCTGACCGGATCGCCCTTTACCCCCGACGGCCCGGAAGCGCTGGAGCCCGACGGCCGCTCCTCGGGCCGCGTTCCGCTGGCCAGCAGCGCGACGACGATCGCCGCCGCCACCGCCGCCAGGACGAAGCCCGCCCTGAAGGGCGAGCGCAGCCGCCGGAGCGTGTCGGCGATCGTCGTCTCGTCGGAGTCCTCCTCGACGCGCGCCCTCTCCGGAGCTGGACCGGCCGCGCCCAGCGCTGCGCGGCCGGCCTCCGCCCGGGTCTGCGGCCGGCCCGAGCCGGTCGCCGCCTCGCTCCGCTCCGCAGGACCGGCCTCCGCCCGGGCGCGCGCGTGGTCCGGGATCGTCGCCGCCTTGCTCCGCTCCGCCGGATCCACCTCCGCGTGGGCGCGAGGGCGGCCCGAGCCGGTCGCCGCATCGCTCCGCTCCGCAGGACCGGCCTCGGCCCGGGCGCGAGGGCGCTCCGAGACCGTGACGGCCTCGCTCGGCTCCGCCGTCTCCGCCTCCGCCTGGGCGCGAGGGCGGTCCGAGACCGTCGCCGCCTCGCTCCGCTCCACCACGTCGGCCTCCGCCGCACGGGCGCGCGAGCGGTCCGGGACCGTGGCCACCTCGCTCCGCTCGGCGGGATCGTCGTCCGCAGGAGTCGCAGAGAACACGGGAGGCGGCAGCTCCGGGCGCAGCTCGGTCGCCATGCCGCCGGTGGATGGGCCGGAGCCCATGGTGGTGGGGATCGAGCCGCGCTCCCCCACGTCGCTGCCGTCCACGCCGGGGCGCGCCCCGGACAGCGAGTCGCGCAGGCTCCCGCGGAGGATGCGCTGGATGCGGTCGACGAGCGGCTGGGCAGCGGGCGGCGCGAACGGGCGGAGCGCCAGCGTGAGCTCCGCCAGGTCGGGCCAGCGCTTGTCGCGGTCCCGCTCGAGGCACCGCATGATGATCGGATCGATCTCCGGCGAGAGCCCGCGGCAGACCTTCGACGGCAGCTGCGGCACGAACTTGCCCCCGAGCACGAGCGAGACCGTCTGGACGGAGCGCGCGTGCATGGGATACCGGCCGGTGAGCAGCACGTAGAGGAGCGACCCGACCGCCCAGATGTCCGCGCGCGCGTCGACGTCGCGCTGCCCGCGCATCTGCTCGGGCGGCATGTAGTGGGGCGTCCCCAGCATCTGGCCCGTGCTGGTCCGCATCTCGGCGACGCCGAGGAGCGCCGCCTGCGACACCTTGGAGACGCCGAAGTCGAGCACCTTGATGCACGGCGTCCCCTCGCGGGTGTGCGTCAAGAAGAGGTTGGCCGGCTTCACGTCGCGGTGCACGAGCCCGAGCGCGTGCGCCTCCGCGAGCGCGTCGCACGCCTGGATGACGTAGAGCGTCGCCTCCTCCACCGGCAGCGGGCCCCGCTGCTTGCGGATGACCCGGAGATCGCGGCCGTCGAGGAACTCCATCACCATGTACGGCAGCCCGTTCTCGAGCCGCCCGACGTCGTGCACCTTGACCGCGTGCTCGCTCCTGAGCCGCGACGCGATCCGCGCCTCCTGCAGGAAACGCCCGCACATCTCCGGATCGGCCGCGGTGGCCGGCAGGAGCACTTTGATCGCCCGGAGCTCGTCGAGATCGACGTGGGTCGCGGCGACGACGGCGCCCATCGCGCCCTTGTCGAGCAGCCGGTCCACGCGGTACTTGCCGGCGATCAGGGTTCCGACCTCCAGCCCTTCGATCTCTTCCAGGCCGCGCATGTTCGAAACCTCCGACCGAGAGCGCCGCGCCGCGGCAGCCAGCATAGCGCAGCCGATCGTCGGCCGGACAGCCGATGCCGAGGCGGCGCGCATCTGGCCCTCTGCGCCCTCTGCTGGCCGGTGCGACGTTCGCGCATCGGCGCGGCGCGATGTCGCGGACACTCTCACCGACGCCGAGCGCCGCCGCGCTCCCAGGAGCGCACTGCCCGGCGCGGCCCGCCGGCGCGGCCCGCCCCGGCTCAGCCCCCTTCCCGCGCCGCGCTCGGCCTCTTGATCGCGACCGTCCGCCGCGCGCCGCCCGACTCGAGCGTGAGCTCGAGGGTGGCCCCCTCCTGCGCGCTCGGCAGCGCATGACGCATCGCTTCAAAGCTGACGAGCGGCCGGCCGTTGATCGCGAGCACCGCGTCGCCGACGCGGACGCCCGCGGCCGCGGCGGGGCCGCGGTCTTCCACGGCGACAACGACGGCGTCTCCGCTCGTCTTCAGCTCGCCTTCGAGCAGGGGGAAGAGGGGCGCCGCGGTCAGCCCGAGCGCGCTGACCGTCCTCCGGTAGCTCTGCACGGCGGCGTCGAAGCTCTCCTTGCGCATGCGGTAGCGCGCGACGGCCGCCACCGCGCCGTCGCGCTCCTGGAAGCGCGCGTCGACGCGCTCGGGCGTGGCGAACGCGCCGACCTGCTTCAGGTAGCGGCTCGCCTCGGCCTCCGCCATGCCGGCGCGCCGCGCGCCGCCGCCGTGCGCCTGGATGAAGCCGTACGCCTGCGACCCCGCGAGCGCCGGCACGACGTTGCTCGCGAGCCGGGAGATCGCGTCGGCGCGCGCGACCGCGAGCGCCGCCTCTCGGCTGGCGCCCGAGCCCTCGCCGACAACGAAGATCGCGTCGCCCTCGGCGGTGAACGGCCTGTCCATCCACGGAGGGCCCTCCTCGACCGGCGGCGCCGCGCGCCACCCCGAGCTCGGCGCGGGCGGCGGGGCCGCCCCGGCGGCGGGGCGCGAGCGTCCCCGGGCCTGGTAGGCGAAGGCCACGGCGAGGACGAGCAGCGCTCCCGCCGCGAACGCGGCGAGCACCCCGCGCGATCGGGTGCCTCCGGCCGCCGAGACGGCCGCGGCCGGCGGAGACGCCCCCGCCGGCGCCGCTGCCGACGCCGCGGCGCCCGCCGATGCCGCTGCGCCTGCCGACGCTGCTGCGCCCACGGGCGCCCCGGCCCCCGCCCCCGTCACATGCCCCCCGGCGGCAGACCGCTTCGTCGCCGGCTCATGCGCCCCGGCGAGCGTGGGCGCCGGCTCCGGCGCGGCGCCGAGGCGCTTCAGCGCCGGCCGGAGCCACGGGAACGCGAGCGGCGCGTTGCACCGCTTGCACGGCACGTACGGCTCCCGATCCTCGCGGGCGGCCTGCGCGGCCTCCTTCACGTCGAGCAGCGTCTGCCGGGGCGCGTTGCACCGCTCGCAGGTGCCGTCGACGATCGCCGAGACCACCTCCGCGCGCAGCGGGGGGCTCTCCGCGGCGAGGTGCTCGAGCAGCACCACCGGACAGCCCTCGATCTGGATCGACGTCACCTCGCCGCCCAGCGCGCGGAGCGACAGCGCGAGCGCCCTCGCGCCCTCGGACGTCACCCCCGCCGCGCCCGCGAGATCGAGGACCAGCGGCCCCTCGATCCCGTCGAGCGCGCGCTTCCACCGGACGTGCGCGTCGAGCTTGCAGCGCACGCGGATGCGGGTCCCGCGCTCGTCGACCGTCTTCTCGATCGCCTCGTGGGTCGCCGCGTCGAGCCGCGCGAGCTCGTCGAGCGCGGCCCGCACGTCCGCCGGCAGATCGATCCCCGCCTGGCTCGCCGCGAACGCGAAGTAGCTCTCGGCGTCGTCGTCGAACACCGCCGCCGCGCCGCAGCGCGGGCAGGGGCTCGCGGGCGGCTCGTGCGTCCTGACGAGGTGCGCGTCCCTGTCGCAGTCGAACAGCCGGTCGAAGGCGGCGCCGCAGCGCTCGCACCGGTACGGGCCGTAGAACGACACGACGCGCCCGTCCCCGAAGAAGCGGCGGATCATGCTGATCTGGTTCACGATCGGCTCGGTGCAGCGGCCGATGTAGATCTCGGACGCGCTCCGCGACACCTCGGCCAGCATCGCCATCCACTCGCGCACGCCGAACGACGTGACCCGCTGCACCCCGCCCAGATCGAAGAGCACGCGGCCGGAGATGCCGCGCGCGACCGCGAGGCCCTGGAGCTCCTCGGTCATCCGCCCCGACAGCGAGACGATGAGCAGGCTGCCCAGCCTCCGCTTGGTCACCGTGAGGGCCCGCGGGCCGTGCCCGTGCGCCCCCTCGGGCTCCGCGCCCTCCACGCCGGCGCCGGCGTCCGCGAGCGACAGCGCGGGGAGCCTCCTGGAGCGCGGCGGCGTGTCCGGATCCCCCGCTGCGTCGGGCCGCGACGCCGCGAAGAGCGGCGCGGAGAGCTTCGTGGCGACCCCGCCGGGGCGGCCGGTCTCGACGGCCTGCGGCGCCTCGGCCACGGCGTCGAGCGCGCCCGCGAAGGAGTCCTCGTTCTGTATCGCCTCCTGCTTCTCGACGATGTGCGATTCGAGGCCCTCCCCCGAGGTGAGCGCGCCCCGCCACACCTCCACGCGCTGGCCGAACAGCTCCGACATGAACGACGACAGGGCGAGCGCCGAGGTGGCGAGCCGCTCCTCCCGGGCGAACGCCTCGAGGTCGATCTGGAGATCCCTCGCGGTCGCGTACCGCTTCTCCCGATCCCGCTCCAGGCACTTGAGCAGGATGCGCTCCAGCCCCGGCGGGTAGTCGGCGCAGACCTCGCTCGGCGGCAGCACGGGGTCCTCCACGATCGCCCGCATCAGCTCGAACTCGGTTGCGCCGCGCCGGAACATCCGGCTCCCCGTCGACATCTCGTAGAGCAGCAGGCCGACCGAGTAGATGTCGCTCCGGCGATCGAGGTGCTCGCTCGTGCACTGCTCGGGCGACATGTACGGGACCTTGCCCTTGAGCGCGCCGTCGCGCGTCTCGTTGACGCGGTTCGCCGCCTTCGCGATCCCGAAGTCGAGGATCTTCACGGCCCCGTCGTAGGTGACGATCACGTTGTGCGGGGACACGTCGCGGTGGACGATGTCGAGCGGCTTGCCGTCGAAGCCGACCTTCTCGTGCGCGTAGTGGAGCCCGGCCGCGACGCCCGCCGCGATGGTGATCGCGTGCTCGATCGGCATCCGCCGGTTCGCCGACCGGAGCGACTTCCTGACGGTCCTGAGATCCTCGCCGTGGAGGTACTCCATCGCGATGACCGGCACGCCGTCGACGTCCTCGACGTCGTACATCTGGACGAGGTTGGGGTGGTCCAGGGTGGCGGCGATGCGCGCCTCGTCGAGGAACATCCGCACGAACTCGGGGCTGTCGACGAGGTGCGGGAGGATGCGCTTGACCACGCAGATCTTCCGCACGCCCGAGATGCCCGCGACCGAGGCCACCCAGATCTCGGCCATGCCGCCCATGCCGATCTTCTTGATCAGCCGGTACCTGCCGAGCGTGGAGGGGTGGCGCGAGCCGACGCTCATGGGGCCGGCGGCGTAGCGCTCGGTCATTCGACCGCCTCCATCGCGCGGGCCGGCGGCGTCACTTCTCCAGGAGCGCGGCGGGCGGACATGGTGCTCATCGAGGGCCTTCGGCCTGGGATTTCGCGAAGCTCACGCTGCGGCGCTCACCGCGCGACTCGATCTGGAGCGTCATCGTACCACCGGCCGGCGTGCGCGCCCACGCGTCCGCCGCGGCCTTCCCGAAGATCTCGACGGACTGGACGGGGCGATCGTTGACCGACAGTACGATGTCCCCCGCGACGACCCCTGGATCCGCGCCGCGCTGCGAGCGCTCCGCCGCGACGACGACGAGCTCGCCGGAGGTGCGTACCCTCGCCTCGAGCTGCGGGAAGAAGCGCGCCACGGTGAGCCCCTGGAACGTGGCCGTCTGGCGGTAGAGCTCCGCGGCCGCGTCGAAGCTCTCCCTGGGCAGCCTGTAGCGCGCAAAGGCGAGCACGCCGTCGCCTTCCCGCCGCACGACGGCGTCGACGCGCTCGGGCGTCGCGAACGCGCCGACCTGCGCAAGGAAGCGCCCGGCGATGCGCTCGACGATCTCCGCGCGCTGCGCCGGCCCGGCGTCGGCCGGCGGCTGCGCGACGAGCAGCTCGGCCGCGGGGGAGCCCGCGAGCTCGGCGGCGAGGCCGGACGTGAGGCGCTCGAGCGCGCCGTTGCGCGCCGCCGCGAGCGCGCCCGACTCGCTGGCCGCGGGGCCGCCGCGGCCGACGACGAGCACGCTCTCGCCCTCGACGACGAACGGCCGCTCGACCCACGCGGGCGGGAGGTCGTCCATGACCGACCAGCTCGCCGTGCCGGGGCCGCTCGCGGGCGGCGCCGGCGCGCGCGCCTGGCCCACGGGCGCCGCAGGGGCCGCAGGGGCCGCCGAGGCCGCGGGCGCCGCCGAGGCCGCGGGCGCTGCCGAGGCCGCAGGCGCCGCAGCGTGGCCGACGCCGCCGCGCCACGCCGCGAAACCGACGGCCGCGAGCGCCACGCCGCCGAGGAGCGCGAGGAACGCCGCGTTGCCGCCCGCGCCGCGCTGCTGCGACGCGGCGGCGCCCGCGCTGTGCTGCTGCGCCTCGGGCGCCGCGGCCTGCTGCTGCTGCGGGCTCGCCGGAGGCAGGGCGGGCGGCAGCGGGGCGGAGGGGGCACGCGCCGCGTGGGCGCCGAGGAGGTAGAGCAGCGAGCGGGAGCCGTCGAAGGCGAGCGGCGTGTTGCAGCGCTTGCAGGTGACGCCCGGGTCCTGGCCGCCGTGGAGCAGGGGCGCGCGCCGATCGACCTCGACGAGCACCGTCCGGATCGCGCTGCACGACGCGCAGCGGCCCTCGACGACCGCGGACGCGATCCTCGCGCGCTCGGGCCACGAGGGGCCCGCCGTGCGCTCGGCGAGAAGCCGGGGACAGCCCTCGATGCGGATCGCCTCGACGGCGCCGTCGATCTTGCAGAGCGCAGACTCGAAGCGCGCCGCGCCGTCGGCGGTGACCGCGGGGACGTTGCTCAGGTCGAAGACGACCTGGCCCTCGAGGCCGTCGATGATGCGGCTCCAGCGGAGCGTGGCGGTCAGCTTGCTGCCCACCTTGAGGCGCGTGACGCGCCCCTCGACGGACTTCTCCACCACGTCGCCGACGGCCGGCTCGTCGGACCGCTCGAGCTCGAGGAGGATCTCGCGCACCTCCGGCGGGATCGCGCCGGCGCCGTGCTGGGCGACGAACCCGAAATAGGTCTCCGCGTCGTCGTCGAAGGCGCCCGCGCCTTCGCAGCGGGGGCACACCGCGTCGGGCGCCTTGCCCTCGGCGAGCGAGGCCGCGTCGTGGGCGCAGTCGACGAGGCGCTCGAACTGGGCGCCGCACGACTCGCAGCAGTACGGCGCGTAGAACGAGACGACCCGCCCGTTGCCGGCGAACCGCCGGATCATGCTGAGCTGGTTGATGACCGGCTCGGAGCAGCGCGCGAGGTAGAGGGCGCGGAGGCGCGGCTGGGCCGCGTGGATCATCTGGAGCCACTCGCGGACGCCGAACGACGTGATCCGCTCGACGCCGGCCAGATCGAGCAGGACCTTGCCCTCGAGCTCCCGCGCGAGCGCCGCCCCCTTGAACGCCTCGGTCATGCGCCCGGCGAGCCGGACGACGAGGACGTCGCCGATCGTGCGCCGATCGAACGCGAGGCTGTCGAGGCGGCCGGCGGCGCCGGCGGGCGGCACGCTCCGCGTCGGCGCGGCGCGGTGCGCCCAGGCGGCCGGCGGCGGCCGGTCCACGGTGGTGGGGCTGTGCCCCGACGAGACCGGCCCCGAGGCAGGCTCGGCGCTGTGCGGGCGCGACGCCCTGCGGCCGTTCGGCGGCGGCACCCGGACGGTCGGCCGCGGCTCCTCGCCCTCGCGCGCCGGGGACAGCGGCGACGGCCCGGGCGCCGCGCTCGACGCCGACGCCGGCGCGTCGAAGGCGGTCTCGGACGTGAAGGTCGAGTCCGACGCGATCTCGAGCTCCTCGAACTCCGCCATCCCGCCGGCGGGCTGCGCGACGACGCGCGCCGCCACGGCCGGCGCGCGCTTCGCGGCGCGCGGCCTCCGCTCCCTCGGGCCTTCGCTCCTGACGAGCGGCGTGAGCGCCTCGGAGAGGACGGTGAGGGTCATGGTCTGGTTGTGCAGGTCGCAGTGGCCGGTCGCGTACGGCGAGATCTCCCCGTACGAGTAGAACCCCGTCACCTGCGTGCCCTTCGGCAGCACGTCCAGCACCGCCTCGACCTCTTCCTCGGTCCGGTCGCCCAGCACGATCCGGCGCCCCACGCAGCTGATCGCGATCGCCAGCGCATTGTCCCCGCCCGCCTTGCCCGCCTCGCTCGCCGCCCTCGCCGCCTGCTCCGCGCCCCCGATCAGCCGCTCGAAGTCCGCCTTCATCAGCTGCACGAGGTGCCCTCTCGGCACGTCCCCCGCGAACGTCAGCGACTGCGCGTCGTGGTCCACCGCCAGCACCGTCCGCACCAGCGCCTTCTCGTCCTGCGCCGTCGCGCGCAGCGCCAGCGGGAACAGGAGCGCCGACGCCGGCAGCTCCGCCGCCTTGTCCCCGAGGTACTCCTTGTACAGAGCCAGCGCCGGGCGGCCGTCGACCTCGTAGAGCACGTTGCCCTCCGAGCGCGTCACCACGCGCTCCGGCCCGAACTTGTCCCAGCCGCCCTTCGACCCGTGCTGGATCACCACGTGCTCGCCGTACAGCCCCACGGCCGCCACGAGCCCGCTGCGCACCACGTCCCCCGCGCACACCCACGTCCGCTTGAACTGCGTCCCGTCCCCGGACAGGCCCCCGGTCACCACCACCGACTCCGGCAGCACCGCGTTCAGCCCGCGCACCAGCTGGCTGCCGTTCACCCCGAGCCCCTCCGACAGCACGAGCACCCCGCGCAGCCCCGGCCGCTCCAGCTTGCGCGCCAGCGCCTGCCCCGCGGCGAACGACTCCGACGCGCTCGCCACCTCCACCTGCGCCGTCGCCAGCGCCGTCCGCTCGAACCGCGCCACCGCCACCGTCAGCGTCCCGTCGCGCACCGACGTGCCCGCGATCTCCCCCGCGCTCGAGCACCCCACCACGTGCGACCGCGGGTACGCTCGCCGCAGCTCCCGGATCGCCCCGGGGTCGTCGAGGAGCTCCGGCGCCCCGAACGCCAGCACCAGCGTCCGCTCGCTGTCGAGCACCGGCAGCACCCGCACGGACCACTTCTTGGTGTCCCGATCGTAGTGGAAGGTCTCGAGGATCATGGAGCTCCGCGCTCTCAGGCTACCGCACGCGGGGGGCGACCGGCGTCATGTCGTGACGGGACGGGCGCCATGACGCGGCGGTCGAGCTCGCTGGTACGCCCGTCGTCTTCGTGGCGCCCTACGACACGCGGGCCACGACGAGCGTCACGTCGTCGTCGAGGGCGCGCTCGCCGCGGAACCTGGACACCGCCTCGACGATCGCGTCCCTCGCCTCCTCGGGCGCGCTGGCGGCCACGCTCTGGAAGAGCGATCGCAGCCGCTTCTCGGTGAACTGCTCGCTCGACTCGTTCTCGCACTCGGTCACGCCGTCGGTGAACCAGAGCAGGGCGTCGCCGCCCTCCAGGGCGATGGTGCTCGATGTGTACTCGGCCGAGCTCGCCGCCCCGAGCGGCTCGCCCTGCGCGGCGAGCTGCCGGATCGCGCTGTTCCTGACCAGGTAGGGGAACGGGTGCCCGGCGTTCGCGAGGGTCAGCGAGCCGGCTGCGGGGTCGAAGATGCACGCCGCGCACGTCATCAGGAACTTCTGCTGCCCCGCCTCGAAGATCGAGCAGTTCATGACCCGGAGCAGCTGCGCCGGGCTGAGCTGCTCGCGCGCGAACGTGCGCACGACGTCGCAGGCGGCCTTCGCCGCCCCCGTGATGATCGCGGACGAGATGCCGTGCCCGGTCACGTCGCCGACGACGGTGAGCAGCCTGCCGTCCGGCAGATCGTGGAACGTCCACCAGTCGCCGCCGCACTCCGCCGCGGGCTGGAAGTGGCTGGCGAGCCGCAGGGACGGCCGCTCGATGACGTCCTCGCTCGGAACGAGCATCTGCTGGACGGCGCGCGCGACCTCGAGCTGCTTCTTCAGCGACGCCTTCTCCGCCGTGTCGTGGAGCAGCTGCACGAGCCGGTCCCCGAGCGCGACGAGCTGGACGCGGACCTCGTTGATGGCCTCGTCCGAGCCGCTCGCGCCTGCGGCGTCCTGGGTCGCGCTGCCAGGCGCGGCCTGGGTCGCGCCGCCGGGCGCCGCGCTGCTCAGGGAGAAGAGCTCGCCGAGCTTCGACGCGAAGCGCCGCTTGGCCGTGGAGATCGTCGAGCCGACCTCGATCGGCCGCGACGGCTCGACCTGCGAGCTCGCGGCGTCGTGGAAGATGGTCAGCGCGTCCCCGATGGCCACGACGACGCTGCGCAGGCGGTCCCGCTCGGCCAGGAGCTGGCGGTGCAGCGCGCCCATCTCGTTCGTGGAGAGGTCGAGCGAGCGGGTGAGCAGGCTCCGGTCGTCGGCGACGTGGCGGTAGTGCTCGCTGATGCGCGCGACCACCTTGTGCCAGGTCTCCTTGTCGGGCGGCTCGCCGAGGTCCTCGAGCCCGAGGCGCCTGAGCTGCCGCGCGAGGAGCGGATCGATCTCAGCCATGGCGCCCGCCTCGGCCGGCTCGCCGTCCTCTCGCGCCGCGCGCGGGCGTCACCACCCGGTCCGCTCCAGCGTCTCGATCGCCGGCGTGGAGCGCTCGAAGAAGTGGAGGGACGCCGGGAGCGAGCGGAACTCGCGCGGGTTGACGTCGAGGTCCCAGAAGGAGGTGACCATCGTCGAGGCCATGGGCGACACGTCGACGACCAGCACGGCGCCGGCCGCGTAGATCTTGAGCATGCCGAGGCCGGCGCCGCCGCGCGAGGTGTCGAGCACGGGGGAGCTGGCGGAGTCGGCGCCGCGGGCGCTCAGGCCGCGGGTGATGCCCTCGAAGACGTGGTGTCGCCGGAGGCCGCCGAACGGATCGTGGGCCTGGAGGGCGAGGTACGCGCCGTCGGTGCCGAGGCGCAGGGTGGGCATCTCGTTCTCCTCGAGCACGACGTCGCGCCGCCTGTCGTGCGCGTAGCGGGGGCGGCCGCGGCGGTCGACGGGCGCGTCGTACATCGCGTTCATGAGCAGCTCGTGCGCGAGGGCGGCGAGCCGCTCGGCGACGCGCGCGGGGGCGCCGGAGCGCTCGGCCCAGTGCGCGACCTCGGCGACGGTGCGGTCGCGGTCGTCGCTCGTGCGGGGGCGCCATTTCACGATGGTCGCGCCCCAGGAGAGCAGGTCGGAGAGGCGAGGCGGCAGGGCGAGCGGCTTGAGGATGCGGCGGACGGCGAGGGCGATCTCCCAGGGCCGCGGCATGGAGGCGAAGCTCGGCCAGCCGACGATGCTGGAGAGGCGGGGCTCCTTGAGGGCGGCGTGGAGGATCGCGTCGGTGCTGCCCGAGGTCCACACGAGCAGGTGCATGCTGGGGTATCGCTCGGCCGCCCACTCGAGCGCGAGGTCGAGATCGGCGGCGTCGCAGCCGAGCAGGAGGGGTCGCTCCGACAGCCGGGCGCGCAGCTCGGCGGGATCGCTGGCGACGGGCACGTCCTGCAGGCCGGAGGCCGCCGCCATCACGCGGGCGATGCGCTGGCCGACGACGCGGTTCCGCTCGAGGACGGCGATGGTCGCTTTGGGAGGAGAGGCGCTCAAGGGCTCACCGCGGGTTATCCCCCTGGCACCGGCTGCTCCGGGGGTGGGCACGGCCCATTACATCACAGCGCGCGTCCGAGAGGCGCCGTGAAGACGCCGAGCCGCCGCGTGGGCATGGAGGCGCGGGGGGGCGCTCGCCCCCGCAGACGACCGCACATGCAGAGGCGGCGTCGCCGCCGAGCGCCGGATCCGGGCCCTGCACGGCATCGCTCCGTCGAGCCGCCGTCAAGCCGCCGCGCCGGTCACCGGACGCACTGAGACCAGGCCGTCTTGTTGTTGACGGTGTGCTGCTCCCAGTCGAGCGTCGTTGGATTGTACTCGAGCCAGACGCCATCGGTCCAGGTGTTCGACGTGAAGGGCCCGCCCAGCCCTGTCATGCCGCACGCCACCCCGCCGACCGAATTGCTCGCCAGAGGATCGATGCGGTGGTTGTTGCCGGCGAGCCACTGCCAGGCACCGTAGTTCTGCGGCACATCCACGCAGATGGCCTTCACCGTGGCCGTCACCGGGGTATCCACGCCCGTGGTGCTGACGCCCTCGAGGAACCATTCGCCCGAGGCGTCTTTTCGCACCCTCGCGTAGTCCGTGATCCAGTTGTTGAACCTGAATGCGCCGTTGCTGATCACCTGCGTGAGGAAGCACCGTCGTGACGACGTGCCGAACCCCATGCTCGTCGGCAGGCCGTCCCCCGGTCCCCAGGTCCAGGTGTAGTGACCCGTCCTGTTCTCCGCCGTGTTGACGCACACGGCGTTGGCGCCCAGGTTCTGGCCGCTGGCGGCGTCGACGTCGAGTATCCAGTCGCCGCCGGACCGCTGCACGCGCACCGAGGCCTGAGAGCTGGCCCCGAGCTTGCCCCAGACGCCTGCGAGGAAGCACGTCCGGTCGACGTCCGTCCCCAGGTTGAGCTCGCAGCTCCCCCCGCATCCCCAGCTGTACCCCGACCAGCCGACCGCCGCCTGGGCCTCCCCGACGGCCTCGTCCAGGGCCCCTTCGTCCTCATGGCCCACCTCGCCCACGCAGCCGAGCGCCAGGGGAGCGACGAGCAGCGCCAACGCCGAGCCGAGATGAGCGCTCCAGGGCTTGTTCACCAGCGTCTTCGATCTCATGGGAGGAGCTCCTTGGCAGAGGGGAAGTGAGTCGATTTCAAGTTCAGGACAACACTCCAACCTCTATCGTTTTCAACGATGGTTTGTCAACATGGTTAACTTTCGAGCAGCGCATTCTCTGCGACATGAAGCATGAAGGAGGAGGTCCGGAATCAACGAGCACCACGCGTGGGTGAGCCCCGTGCTCGCCTGTCGGGGCGCACGGGCGCGCGGGCGCACGACCCGCTCGGCCAGGCTTCAAGTCTCCAGCTCTCGCCATCCGTCGCCGTCCCTCGCCCTCCCTCGCCGGACGGCGGCGACGGAGCGCGCGGCGACTGCCACGTTTGCGCGTTGACACCCACACGACTTAACCGGTAAAGTCGTCCATGCCATGCCGACCACGGCGTGGCGTGGAGGACCTCGCGCGGTCGTCCGTCGGCCCTTGTCTGCCGGGCGACGGCGCCGCGCGCTGTCACGGGGATGAAGCGTCGCGGGGACCGGACGTCGCCCGCGCGGAGAGGCTTGTCATGAAGACTGGACTTATGCCGCGTCGCATCTTCTTTCTATCGGCGCTGATGCTTTCCGCCGGCGCCGCCGCCGGTTGCTCTTCCAAGGAGAAAGTCGAGGCGGCTCGTGGCGCTCCGGAGGGGTCGGCGGCGTCCGCGCCGGCGCCTGCGGCGAAGGGCGCCTCGATGGTCACGATATCGAGGGAGCAGCAGGCCTCCTGGGTGCGGAGCTTCAACCCCCTGCTCGCCGAGGGGAGCGTGCGATTCCCGACGCTCGCCGGCATCTACGAGCCGATGCTCATCTTCAACACGATGAAGGGCGAGTACACGCCGTGGCTCGCCACGAAATACGCGTGGAGCGACGGGAACAAGAGGCTCACCTTCACGACGCGCTCCGGCGTCCAGTGGTCGGATGGACAGGCATTCTCGGCGAAGGACGTGGCGTTCACGTTCGAGCTCCTGAAGAAGCACCCCGCGCTCGACCTCTCGGGGGTGTGGAAGTTCGTCGAGTCCGTGAAGGCGACGGACGACACGACGGTCGAGTTCGCGTTGAAGCGGCCGTACGTCCCGGGGCTCAGCTACATCGGCCACCAGCCGATCGTGCCGGAGCACAAGTGGAAGGACGTCGCCGATCCGGTCACATACGCGAACGAGACCCCCGTGGCGACAGGGCCGTTCACCGAGATCAAGACCTTTCAGAACCAGGTGTACGAGCTCGGCAAGAACCCGAACTACTGGCAGAAGGGGAAGCCGGCCGTCGATGGGCTGCGCTTCCCGGCGTACCCGGGCAACGACCAGGTCAATATGGCGATCATCAACGGCGAGGTCGACTGGGCGGGCGCGTTCGTCCCCGAGATCGAGAAGGTCTATGTCGCCAAGGACCCGGTGAACCACCATTACTGGTTCCCGCTCGTCGGCGGCATGGCCACGCTCTACCCGAACAGCACGAAGAAGCCGTTCGACGACGTGCGCGTGCGCAAGGCGATCAGCATGGGCATCGATCGGGCGCAGATCGTGAAGATCGCGTCCAACGACTACACCCAGCCGGCGGACGCGACGGGGCTCGACGACTCCTACGAGCGCTGGCGCAACCCGAAGGCCGTGGCGGCGGGCGACTGGGTGAAGCTCGACGTGGCGAGGGCGAAGCAGCTCCTCGACGAGGCCGGGTACGCGCCGGGCCCGGACGGGATCCGGGTGAAGGACGGCAAGCCGATGCGCTTCGAGATCAACGTCGTCACCGGCTGGTCCGACTGGGTCCGCGCGGTCCAGATCATGACGCAGAACCTCAAGCAGCTCGGCATCGACGCCTCGCTCAAGGCATATGATTTCAGCGCGTTCTTCGAGGCGCTCCAGAAGGGCACGTTCGACATGTCGATGGGGTGGACGACCGTCGAGCCGACGCCCTACAACTACTACCGCGATCTCATGTCGGCGGAGCTCGTGAAGCCCGTCGGCGAGGCGAGCGCGCGCAACTGGCACCGCTACGGCGACAAGGAGGCCGACAAGCTGTTCCAGCAGTTCGAGGCAGCGACGGAGTCAGCCGAGCAGAAGCGCATCCTCGACGAGGTGCAGCTGCTCTACGCGCAGAACGCGCCGGTGATCCCGCTCTTCAAGAACCCGTCCTGGGGCGAGTACAGCACGAAGCGCTTCACCGGCTTCCCCACCAAGGAGAACCCGTACGCCAAGCTGTCGCCGAACAACCCGCCGGAGTACCTGCTCGTCCTCACCGAGCTCAGGCCGAGATGACACGGAGCTCAGGCCGAGATGACGCGCCGCGGGCCTTCGCGGGGGACACCGCGGCGGCCGCATCGGCGGTGATCCCCTTCATCGGTGGCGGACTCACCACGCTCCGAGCGCCACAACGCCGATCTGGTGCGCCGTCGTCACTGGCAAGACACGGAGCGCGGTCGTCCCCGGCTTCGATCGGTCGAATGAGACGTGCGGGACGAAGGACGCCACGGTGGCTGCGCCGACGACTGCCCCCGTCGCGACGAGCGCGGCCCCGAGGACGCCGGACCTGTCGCGCTGCACGCGCAAACGGTGGAGCTCGGGGCACGCGGAGGGCTGCGGTACCTTCGAGCACGCGTCCGAGGTCCACGCTGGATCGCGGCTGAGGCCTTCGATCCGCTCGTCGATGTCCCCGTCGAGCGCGCTCGACCGCAGCATGAAGACGGCCCCCGACGAGACGGCGGCCGTCGTGACGGCGATCCCCGCGATCCGCAGCGCGCCCGGCCACGACGCCCAGGGCCCCGGCGTCGGGGGCGCGGCCGGCCCGACCGGTGCGCTCTTCTTCGCGCTCGGCTCGGGGGCGGGCGGGGGCGGCGGGGCCACGCGCGAGAGCGTCAGCGTCGCGCCGACCGTCGCCCCACCGGCGAGCTCGACCCGATGCGAGAGCTCCTCGTACCCCGACAAGCGGGCCAGGAGCGTGTGCATCCCCGGATCGACGAACAGCTCGAGGACCGTGGCCCCTGTGCCGATCGGCTCCCCGTCCAGGAGCACCTCGGCGTCGGGCGGGGCGGCAGCCACGTAGATCCTTCCGACGTGCTCCAGCGCCTTGTTGAACCCGCTCTTGAACCGGCGGACGAGCGGCTCTTTCAGGACGGCGTCGTGATCGAGGCTCTCCCCCAGGTGCTCGGCGGCCTCGCGGTGCTTGCCCT
The DNA here is from genome assembly GCF_051521375.1 of Sorangium sp. So ce693. Taxonomy (NCBI): domain Bacteria; kingdom Pseudomonadati; phylum Myxococcota; order Polyangiales; family Polyangiaceae; genus Sorangium; species Sorangium sp. So ce693. Next base: position 12,188,211 of record NZ_CP150347.1, on the reverse strand, counting down.
GCTCCAGCTCGGAGAGCCCGAGATACCCGAGGACCTCGGCCTGCTGGACCTCGGTCATCCCGGCGGCGTCGGGCGCCGCCAGGGCGGCCTCGAAGCGCGCCTCGGCGTCCGCCCACCGCCGCCCGAAGAAGGCGATCCGCGCCTGCTGGCGCAGCGCCGCGGCCGCCGGCGGCGAGCCCCCGGGCGGCGGCGCCGCGCGCGAGGGCGCCGTGGCGCCGAGCAACGCGCCGAGAAGGCAGCACCGCAACAGGACCGACCGCAAGCGCAAGCGCGTCATGTACAGCCCACCTTATCAACGACGTCGCCAGCCCGGCAACGGCGCACACCGGCGTGGCATCGCGCTCTTACACGACAGGTTTGACGTCGTCTCAGGAACGCAACCGACCGAGGACCTGAGTCCGCTCGTCCACCCGAGAGCCCCACGCGCAGCCCCGTAGGGGCACACGCGATTCACGCGATTCACATGGCGTGATGAACCCGAGGAGCTTCCCGGAATTTCTTGGTGGGAGGTGACTGCTCGGCCCGTGCGGAATCCACCGCATGAGCCTGGTACGCCACGCAAATCCAGCATGACTGCAACCACTTGTGAGACGATCCGATGCCCTCAGTGACCCATGAAGCCCTGGTGGAGCTGTTCAAGAACCGGCCCACGCTCGCCGCCGAGATGCTGCACGACGCGCTCGGCCATCCGGTCCCGGCCTTCACGGAGGCGCGCGTCGAGTCCTCCGATTTCACCGAGATCGTGCCGTCCGACCGCCGTGCGGATGTCGTTGTCGTGCTGCTGGTCGGCGAGCAGCAGCGGCCCGCGATGTCCATCGTGGTCGAGGTCCAGCTCGGGGTGGACCCGGACAAGCCCTACGTCTGGCCCGTGTACGTCACCCAGACGCGCGCCCGGCACCGCTGCCCAACCGGGCTGCTGGTCGTGACCATCAACGCAGCGATGGCGCGCTGGTGCTCGCGGCCGATCGACACCGGCCACCCTGGCTGGACGCTGACGCCGCTGGTGCTCGGGCCCCAGGGCGTCCCGGTCGTCACCGACGTTGAGCAAGCGAGGGCGGCGCCCGAGGTGGCCGTGCTCTCCGCGATGGCGCACGGACAGAGCGAGGCGGCCGAAGCCATCGGCGTGGCCTTTTTTTCGGGGGCGGCGGACGAGCTCGATCAGGAGCGCCGGGCCGTCTACGGGGATCTGGTGCTATCTCGCTGAACGCAGCGGCGAGGCGGAAGTTGGAGGCGATGATGAAGAGCGGTTACCAGTTTCAGAGCGAATTCGCGCGCGGCTACGTAGCGAAAGGTCGGCAGGAGGGAATCCTCGAAGCCAAGGCGCACGACGTTCTCGTCTTCCTTGAAGCCCGCGGGCTCGAGGTCCCCGCCGAGGTGAGGGAACGCGTCCTCGCGAGCACCGACATCGACGAGCTGGATCGCTGGATCCGCCGCGCCGCCGTGATCAGCGACGCCCGGGAGCTCCTCGCCACGACCGGCTCCTGAACCAACACCCCGGGCCCGAGGAGCAGCCGAGCGCGCTGCCCCTGTCGCCAGGCGGCGATGCAGGGTGTCCCCTGCACCCCATAGGCGTTAACCAAGCTTCGCGCCGCGTTCTCCTACATCCGAACGTTTACGTGGTCGTGAACGTGGTCGTGGTCGTGGTCGTCAACGATAGGCCGTGAACGACCACGACCACGTCCACGACCACGACCACGTTCACGTAAACGTTGGTGGTCGAACGAGCTTGGCTGACGCCTATGCCCCTGCACCCGCTACTTCTCCGCGCTCGCCTCCTTGAGCGGCGGCGGCAGCGCCGGCAGCCCCGGACGCGGCCGATACCCTGGCTTCCGGTACGACAGGATCGGGATCGCCTCGTTCTTGTACGGCGCGCTCTCCCCCGGCTTCGGGCACTGATCCCGCACCCAGTAGACGTCGCACGCCACGATCTCGTCCTCCGGCCGCCCGGTCCGCTCATGATACCTGAGCAGGTAGTCCTGGAGGCCCGGCTTGCGAAATGCCTTGTTCCGATCGAGCCTGATCCTGTTGAAATAGTCCTGCTGGATCTGCCCGAGCCCCAGCCCCCGCGCGTCGGAGAGGTTCAGATCCGGCGGGAGCCCCGTGAACGGATCCACGTGCCGGCCGTCGACCGTGATCGCGTCGACGCTGATCGACCCGTCCTCCGTGATCGGGTTCGGCGCGAACATCCCCCACCCCTGGAGGATCCGCGGATACACGATCGTCGCCTGCACGAAGCTCGGCTGAGAGTGCTTGAGGAACGCAGGCACGCTCTTGTTCTCGTTGATGGCCTGGCTCACCGCGCAGAGCCCGAGGTACGCGATCAGCGCCTCCCGCGCGATCGTCCTTCCGCGGGCGAAGCGCTCCGCGAGCGGCGACGGGCTCTCCACCACGCCCGCCGCCCTCCCGCGCGGCGCCCGGCCCAGCCCGAAATACCGCGCGATCTCGTCGCGCCGCCTCGAGGCGACCCCGAGCAGCACGCCCGGCGCGCCGAGGGCCAGCGCCCAGACGAACGGCCAGGCGAAACGACCTCCAGGGAGCGCCTGCACGATCTCGCGCAGCGCCGCCGCGCCGCGGAACACCCGCCCATCCGCCGGATCGCTCGCGTCGCGCACCTCGAAGAGCTCCGGCCGGGGCTCCCCTCCCCCGGCCGCCTCCGCGCCGCCCGCGGGGACAGCGCGCGCCTCCTCGAACCGGAGCAGCTCCAGCGCATCGAGCCGGACAAGGAAGCGCATGAGGGCGAAGGCGAGCGGTGAATCGCCGTCATAAACGACGACCCGGGGCGCCGCGCGGCGGCGATACCAGCGCTCTAGCGCGTCCCAGTGCTGCGCCGTCGGCAGCAGGAACGACCAGGCGATCATGAACCACGAGAACGGGCCGAGGCGCATCATCACCCCGAACGACCCGTGCAGGGCCCACATCCCCCCCATCGCGAGCGCCCGCGTGAAGCGGCGGCCATAGGGCGAGAGGATCCACGTCACGAGCAGCGCCTCGAGCATCAGCACGCCCCAGGTGAGCCCCTTCGTCGCCCAGAAAGGGATGAGCTCCCGCGCGAGGACGGCGACCCCGGTCACCATGCGATCGAGGTGCAAGACGTAGTGCACCGTCTCGCCGTGACGCCAGATCTGGCCCGACTTGTTGACGACGTTGAAATAATAGACGGTCGCCAGGTTCAGGATCGCGAGGAGCACGATCCCCGAGACGTACGGCCGCTCGGCCCAGTCGGGGCGCCTCCGATCCGCGAGATCGGCGGCCGTCCGCTCCCGCCGCTCGCGGTAGGAGCGAATCAGCGCGTCGACGGAGAAGCGCCTGCCGGTCGGCATGAACATGGCCCAGCAGGCGATGATGTTCACGACGACATAGCCGCCGTTCTCGATCATGACGATCCGGTTGTCCCTGCTCGTCACGAGGATGAACGACATGATCGAGAACAGCCGCGTGTTCCATCCGACGAAGTAGCAGAGAAAGCAGAAGAGCGAGAGCGCGAACGCGACGTGGACCTCTCCCGTCGACGAGAACGCGTGATACAGGCTGAAGTTGTATCCGCTGCTCGGGTGGAAGAGGTGATAGTGGTTGGTGAGCACCCCGTCGTTGCTGTAGATCCAGCTCGCCTCGGCCCAGTGGCGCACGCAGTCGGCCGAGAGGAGGAAGCCCAGCACCAGCCTGAACAGGCCGAGCGTGCGGACGTCGATGGTGCAGTAATGCTCCTTGATCCATCGCCCCACGCGCCGGAGGCGCCCCTCGGCCGGCCGCCTCGGAGCCCCGCCCTCGGGCGCTCGCGGCGCGCCCGCACCGCCCGGCGCGCTCTCCCGCGGCTCGCCTTCGCCGGGCGGAACATCCGCTGTCGACGCGCCTTCGCCGGACGGCACATCCGCTGTCGACGCGCCTTCGCCGGGCGGCACATCTTCTGTCGGCGCGCCCTCACCGGGCGGAACATCCGCTGTCGACGCGCCCTCACCGGACGGCGCGCCCGCGCCACGTCCGAGCGCCGCGTCGGGGTCCGCGGCGCTCGGGTCCTCGTCAGGCCGACCCATCCGAGCGCCTCAGTTCGGCTTGCCGTGGTGCCGGAGGACGCTCGGCGCGAAGGGTAGGCCCCCCTCGCCCAGCTTTCCCGTGCCACCCCGCGAGTGCGAGAACAGCTTCTCCCGCTCGAAGCTGCTCGGCGCGGGCTCGCCCGGCGCGGGGATCGGCGCCGAGACCCAGTACGCGTCGAAGCCCCCCAGCGACGCCTCGCGCCCCGTTCCGGACGCCTGAGGTCCGCCCTTCGCGAGGTAGTCGCGGAAGGCGCGCTGGTAATCGGACCACTCCGGCCGCCGGATGCGATCGAGGTAATCGGACCAGAGCTGGCCGAGCCGCGCCCCGGGGTTCCCGGCAGGCTGGAGCCGCGGCTCCTCCCCGGTCAGCGGATCGATCGGCTGCGACGCGCGCGTCTGGCCGTCGATCACCATCAGCGCGTTGTCCCGCGGCGGCTCGGGCGCCATCACGTTCCACCGCGCCAGCATGCGCGGCCACGACGCCACGCCCGCGAGCACCGCCCCCTGCGGGACGGCCGCAGCGCCGGGCAGCGGGTTCTCCTTCGCCGTCTGCGCCAGCACCGCGGCGAGCACCACGAGCACCGCCGCCTCCCGCAGCGATCCCAGCGCGAGCCGCGCCGTCCGCACCGCCGGCGCAGGGCCGTCCGGAGCGGGGCCCGCGTCGCCGCCGTCCGCTTCGCCCTCGTCGGGCAGCGGGATCCCGCACGCCTGCCGCCCGAGGAGCTCGCTGATGCGGTGCCTGCGGGCCGCGACCACATCGTAGAGCGCGTTCAAGAGGTGCGAGACGCCCGGCAGCTTGAGCGGCCAGGCGAGCCAGCCGAGCGGCAACGCCAGGAGCCCCTCGGTCACCGCGCCGCCTCGCGTGTAGACGCGCCCCTTCCGGTCGATCGCGAGCGCCGTCCGCTCCACGAGCTCCGGCGTGACCTCCTTCGGCATCGGCACGCGCTCCGTGGCGCCCGTCTGGTTGCGGACGTAGAGCTCGTCGAGCGCGACATTGCCCTGGAACGTCAGGTGCTCGCGCAGATCGAGCCGCTTGACGAGGCGCGCCAAGAGGAGGCAGACGCCGCAATCGGCGTCGTACACGAGCGTGCGCGCGCGCCCCTCGCTCCAGGAGCGCTCGTACGCGTCCCAGAGCTCGCCGGGGAGCACGATCGGCGCCGCGGCGGCGAGCGCCCAGCCGAACAGCCCGAGATCGAAGAACACCCCGAGGATCAGCCCGTGCAGGACCATCAGCGCGGCGGCGGCCCCGCGCGTCCAGCGGAAGAGCGCCGGGACGAAGAGCAGCGCCGGGATGGCGAGCTGCATGGCCCACGTGCCGAAGGTGAGCCCGCGCAGCGTGCCGAGCGGCAGGGTGTCGCGGAGCCAGATGCCCGCGTCGCTCGCCAGGCGCTCGGCGTGGAGCGCATAGTAGAACGCCGTCCCGTCGCGCCACGCCGCGCCGCGCTGCTGGAGCGCCGTACAGAGGTAGATCAGGGCGAGCTGCAGCAGCACGGCCAGCGCGGCGAGCGACGTCGGCGACCACCCGGGCAGGCGCCCGGCCGCGATCTCGGCCTCCGAGACCCTCGACCTGTCGTTCAGCTCCGTGTCGCGCTTCTCGTCCCGCAAGGCGAGCGAGGCGCGCAGGCTGTCGAGCGAGAAGCGGCTCCCGCACGGCAGGAACGCCGTGAGCGCGAGGATCGCGATCGCCGCGTAGTTGCCGGCGTTCTCGAGCAGGATGTTCCTCGACGTCAGGCTCACCAGCACGAGCACGGAGAGCACGTGAAAGACGCGCGTCCGGTGGCCGATGAGGAACAGGGCGTAGACGACGAGCGCCAGCGAGAAGGCGAAGTGGGCCTCTCCCTCCGTCGAGATGGCGTGGAACAGGCTGAAGACCTGCTGTTTGCCCCGGAGGTTGAAGAGGTGGTTGTGGTTCGGGAGGACGCCCTCGTTCGAGTAGAAGTCCCGCACCCATCGCCACCGCCCGAAGAGGTCGGCGATAAGGACCAGCCCGAAGGTGATGCGAAACAACCCGAGCGAACGGGCGTCAAGACGCAAGAAGTGATCGCGAAGTGATTTCACGGAGAGTCCTCGACACGGAATCCGTAATCCGATGCGTGCTCGAGCACAGGGACGCTCGGCTTACGCAAGAGCAGGGAGCGCACCGTCCAGAGATCGCCGAAGACGCGGTAGCGCAGCGCGGTCTGGTCGAGGTAATCGACGCCCGCGGAGCCGCCCGTGCCGGTGCGCCGGCCGATCACCCGCTCGACCATCCGCGCGTGGCGCTGCCGCCAGATGAGCATGGCCTGCTCCATCTCCAGGATGCGGTCGAGCACCTCGCGCGGCCACGCGAGCCGGGGCAGCTCGCGGTAGCTCTCGATGAAGACGATCGCCGCGCGGATCGCCCGGCGCTTCTCGCGCGTGGCCTCGTCGGCCGCCGGATCGTCCTCGGCGAGCAGGAACGCCTCGGCGGCCGCGCTCTCCGCCTCGTAGCGCGCGCGGAGCCGCTCGACGTCCGGCGGGGTGAGCGCCTTGTCGATCGCCATCTGGACGCGGCGCTCGTTCTCCTCGCGCATCGAGCGCGTGTAGCTGCGCAGGAAGCTCAGGACGCCCTCCGGCTCGCTCGATCCGTCGATCGGCGTCCGCGAGAGCCACTCGTACAGGGTGTGCTTGAGGCTCGGCCCGCTCGCGAGCCGCGCCTCCACGCGGCGCGTGGCCGCCGAGGGCGCGCCGTCCGCTGTCTTGAGCGCCTCCTTGTAGCTCCCCTCCCGGCCGAGCGGGATCCGGAGCGCGTCGTCGAGGCCCAGCACGAGCTCGATCTCGCGCAGCTGCGCCGACTGGAAGCCGCTCGCCGGGATGAGGCGATCGCGGAAATCGAGGTAATCGCGGGTCGTGAGCGTCTCCATGACCCGGAAGTGCTCGATCGCCTGCTCGAAGATGGCGACGACCCGCCGGAACGAGCGCGCCGCGGAGGCGAGCTTCTGATCGGGCACCGGGTTCTGGCGGAAGAGCTCGCGCGCCGAGGTGAGCTCCCGGAGGATGAGCTTGAACCAGAGCTCGTAGATCTGGTGGACGACGATGAACAGGGCCTCGTCGTTGCCGACCTTCTGCTCGTCGTCGTCGAATCCACCCTGGAGGGCGAGCAGCTCCTCGACGTGGATGTAATCCCAGTAATTCATGTCGTTGGTGATTCGAGAGGCGCCGCCAGCAGCGTTCGTGCGGCGTGTTCGCAGCAAGCGGTGCGCCCGCGCCACGAGCGGCGCCGGGAGTCTACTTCCCGCCCCCCAGGAAACGGAAGGGCCTGGCACGGGTCGCACGGATTGCGCGCCTGCGCAAAAAGCAACGTGATGCGCCGCCGGGCGAGCGCGCGCGGCGCGCCTTGCCGGGCGAGCGCGCGCACGGGCGGCCTCCACCGAGGAGCGTGCGCGGCGCGCTCAGGGCGCGCTCGCGCCGGGCGGCGGCTCGGCCGGGGCGCGCCGCACGCCGTCGGGGCCCATGTCGACGGGCGGCGCGTAGCTCTTGAGCTCGGCCCGCTCGTAGCTCGCGCCGCCCGCGGCCTCGATCACGACCACGCCGACGTCCGGGCAGAACGTCGACACGTAGCGCGCCGGCCTGTCGCCGAGGCGCTCCTCCACGGTCTGCACGCACCCCGTGAACCGCCCCGCGGGCACCTCGATCGCCACGTCGACCGCGGCGATCCGCGCGCGGCCGCCGTGCTCGCCGGTCCACGCGGTGCCGGGCGCGATCGGCTCCTTGAGCACGAAGACGCCCGTGTCGCTGCGGATCACGCCCTCGCCGGTGAACTCGAAGCGCTTCACCCCCGAGGGGAACCGGAGCTCGCCGCTGCGCGCGTCCGCGCGGTGCACGCGCGCGACGAGGAGGCCCTGCTCGCCGCCCTCGCTCAGGGTCGCGTAGTGGTAGATGTGCCCGTCGACGAGCGGGAAGTAGCGCTCGGCCCGCGTGCCCGAGGAGGCGCCCTGCTGCCCGTCGGGCGCCGCGTCCCACACAACGGGCCGACCCGGGCTGGCGGCGCCCCCGCAGGCGCTCAGCGCGAGCGCGAGCGCGGCGAGCCAGCGCGCGGGGCGGCGGCCTGAGGGACGTCCGGGCTCGGCGTTCACCCCGCTGCCTCCTCGATCGTCACGGGCGGGGTCGTCACGGAGACGCGTGGCCGTGGGACCAGTACCAGAGCGCGAGGAACGCGAGCAGCGCCATGGCCGCGACGAGCAGGACGACGGCGAGCGGGTCGGGGTCGATCCGGCGCAGCAGCGCCCGCGCCGCGCGGCGGACGTCGTCGTGCTCGGCCTCCTTCGCGAGCCGCCCCGCCTCCGCGCGGACCAGCGCGTAGTCGCCGCGCTCGAACGCCTGCTCGAGGCGCTCGATCTCGGGATCGCGAGGGCCCGCCGGCGCGTCGTTGCCGGGGGGCGGCGCCGCCTTCTCGTCGCGCCGCTTCCTGCGCTTCTTCGGCGGGCGCCGCGGCTCGGCGTCGGCCTGCGCGTCCGGCGGCGAGCTCGGATCCGGCTCGGGCCGGGCGTCGGTGTCGGCCTGCTCCGTGTCCGTCACGTACAGCTCTCGGTGGTGATGTAGGCCATGGCCGAACCCCGCGGCAGATCCCCGGGACGGCGCAGGCTACCGCAAGCCCGGCCGCGCGTGCCCGAAAAAGGCCGGAAAACCCGCGGTCCGCCGCCGCTTGCCGCCGGCGGCCCGGCCGGGCGCATCGGCCCGGGCGCGCAGCGCGCTCATCCGATGCGCCCCGGCCTACTCGAACGGCAGCCGGTCCCGCTGCCGGTCGACCTCGGCCGGATCCGGGCGGTCTCTCCAGGGGACCATCGCCTCGCCCTCGCCGCTCACCACGCAGCGGAGCGCCTCGCAGGCGGCCCGGTAGTACGCCTTGCGACCGCAGCCGACGGCCTTGAAATGGCCGCCGAGCTGCTCCTCGATGCGGACGTCCCTGTCGGCGCAGTCGAGGTCGGAGGTGGCGCGCGCCCGGATCATCGGCATCGCGTTCGCCGGCACGTTGGCCACGCTGCACGACAGCGAGAGCGCGCCGGCAAGGAGGACGGCGAGGGGGGCGAGGGCGGCGAGAGGGGGCGGGCGCACGGCGAGAGCCTAGATCACATCGGGAGATCGCGCCGACTCATCTCTGCGCCGTCGGCGGCCATCCTCGTCCAGGCCGGGTGCGGTCGTCGTGCCGGCGGGGCGCGTCGTCATCGCGGCCGAGCCCGTCACACTCCGCGGCCGAGGTCGACCCGACACGTGCGTAGACCGCCGCTCCAGCAGGCAGCTACGCTCGCCGGCTCATGAGCAAGGTCACCGGGGGCTGCTCGTGGAGGAGATCAAGGCCGACGGCAGCCGCTTTCGTTACGGATACGACGCGCTCGCCCCGTCACGATGTGCGCCACCCTCGCCGAGCCCCACGCCCCGGGGACGGACCTCGTCTTCTGCGTCCCGCTCGCGCTCGCCTGGCGCCGATCCGCGCATGCTGCCCAGCAACCTGGCGCCTGACGAGCTGCTCGCTTACGGCTATCTCTCGCGCGACCTCCGGTTCCCGACGGTCTTCGCCATGCGGGATCGCTGGTTTCAGGGGCGGTATGTCCGCGCCTTCGGGATCGACGACGGCCCTCATCCCGACAACCCCGCCCGTCGCGCGCAGGTCATCGCACACGACGATGTGTCGTCGGACGAGTTCGTCATCGAGCTCTGCGCGGGCGAGACCGAGGATCGCATCGTCATCGCCCAGATCCCGCCCTGCAGTCGGCTCGGGGTGACGGTGGGGGCTGCGCTCGACCGGCTCGAGCGGCTGCGCCCTGAGGACCGCGCGCTCCAACCCGATGAAACGCTGTGGGTTCCACGGCTCGAGTTGGAGGTCTGCCGACGGTTCGACGAGCTCACCCATCGGCCTCTCTGCAATCGAGATCTTCAGGGCAGGAGCTTCGATGAAGTGCAGCAGCTGGTGAAGTTCAAGCTCGACGAGGTAGGCGCCAGCGTGATCGCGGAGGCGGTCATGCACGGGTACGGGGCGCCGGCGCAGAAGCGCTATTTCATCGTCACAAGACCTTTCCTGCTGATGCTGATCCGCCGCTCCGCGCCCATTCCGTACCTCGCGCTCTGGGTCGAGACCACGGCGTGGATGCAGGAGCAGCCGGCGCCCCCGCCCCCGGCATTCCCCCCGTTCGATCCATCGTTATGGTCGGGGCCCCACCTGCGCTGATCGCGGCCCGCTCCCTCCGCCCCGCTCTGCACACGCGCCGCAGAGCGGCGGTCACCCGCACAGGAGACGGGTCCAGATCGGCGTTTTCGGCGCGGAAGCGCACGGAAGGGAGCTGAGCACCGAAAACGCCGAGATGGGCCCGTATCCGAAGCGGGTGACCGCCGCTCTCAGAACTGGAAGTACACGAACGGGACCGCGGCCGCGCTCGCCGCCTCGTGGAGACCGATCGCGACCAGGAACAGCAGCGCGCCCTGCACCGGCGCCGGCGCCGCGATGAAGGCGCCGCGGGCGCGCTCGTAGAGGCGCTCCGGCACGTAATGGGACAGGAGCGCGACCCCGAGGAGCGCGACCAGCACGGGCGGGAGGTTCGGGTGGAAGGTCGTCAGCGTGCCGATCTGCCGCAGGATGAGCACGGCCTGCGAGAAGGTCGGCACGCGGAAGAAGATCCACGCGAAGCAGACGTAGTGGAACGTCAGCAGCACGCACAGCGCGCGGACGGGGAAGCGGACGAGGAAGGAAGCGAGGGGCGAGCTCGCTGTCGTGCCATCGCGCTCGCCCTCGCCGGCCGGTCGCCGGCGCTGGACGGCGCGCTGGAAGGCGCGCGTCACGGCGAGGCCGAGGCCGTGGAGGAAGCCCCAGAAGACGAAGTTCCACGATGCCCCGTGCCAGAGGCCGCCGAGCAGCATCGTGATCATCAGGTTGCGGTACGTCGCCAGCTCGGAGCCGCGGTTGCCGCCGAGCGGGATGTACAGGTAGTCGCGGAGCCAGGTGGAGAGCGAGATGTGCCAGCGGCGCCAGAAATCAGCGAGGTTGTGCGCCTTGTACGGCGCGTCGAAGTTCTTCGGGAACCGCACGCCGAGCAGGAGCGCCGAGCCGATCGCGATGTCGGTGTAGCCCGAGAAATCGCAGTAGATCTGCGCGGCATAGCCGTAGACGCCCGCGAGGACCTCCAGGGCCGAGTAGTTCTCCGGGCGCTCGAACACGCGGTCGACGAGGTTGAGCGCGAGCTGGTCGGAGAGGACGACCTTCTTCACGAGGCCGATCGCGACGAGGAACAGCGCCGCCCCGCCCTCCTCGAGGGTGAGGCTCGGGGCGCGCTCGAACTGCGGGAGCAGGTCCCGCGGGCGCACGATGGGCCCGGCGACGAGGTGCGGGAAGAAGGCGACGAAGAGCAGGTAGCGGAGGTAGCTCTTGTGGGGCGGGAGCTCGCCCCGGTACACATCGACGACGTAGCTCATCGACTCGAACGTGAAGAACGAGATGCCGACCGGCGGCAGGAGCACCCGGAACGCGTGGCCCACGCTCGCCGGCTCGCCCGTGAGCAGGGCGCGGAGCGCCGCGGCGTTCTCGAGCGCGAAGTTCCAGTACTTGAAGAACCCCAGGAACCCGAGGTTCAGCACCACCGTGGCGACGAGCATCGCGCGCCGCGCCCGGGGCCGCTCCTCGCGGGCGATCGCGCGGGCGAGGAAGAAGTCGACGGTGGACGAGGCGAAGATGAGCGGCAGGTAGCGCCAGTCCCAGGCCGCGTAGAACCCGTAGCTCACCAGCAGCACGAACACGAGGCGCGGCCAGGCGCCGGCGTACCGCACGAGCGCCCACGATCCGACGAAGACGGCGGCGAAGAACTCGGCGTAACGGAGGGTATTGAAGAGCACGGCCGGTCGGAGTCCGGGTCAGGCTGTGGCGAGGGGCGCGGCGCGCGGCAGGGCCGAGCGCGTTGTCGAGGAGGAGCGGGCTACCCGGGCGGTGGGGGCCGTCTACCACAGGGGGCGCCGCGCGGTCGCTCTCCTGGCGCGGCCCGATGGCGCCGCGCGGTCGCGCTCACAACGCGGCGCCCTGCGGAACGACGCGGAACGACGCGGAACGACGCGGAACGACGCGGAACGACGCGGAACGACGCGGAACGGTACGGAACGACGCGGAACGCGACCGCGCGGGGCCGCGTTTCAACGGCGCCATGGCGCCGCGCCATGTTGAACGGCGCCCCGCGTCGTGCCAAGGATGGATCTGATGCTGGGTCGCCTGATCCTCGGGGTTGTGAAGGGGCTCATCGTGGGGGGCCTGCTGGGCTTCGCGCTGGCGAAGCTCGGCTTCGCCGCGCCGGTGGCGATCATCGCTTACGTGGCCGCGGCGCTCGCCGGGGTCCTCGTGGGGCTGATCGCGGGCAAGCCCATCTGGGCGAAGGACGCGAAGATCGAGGCGGGGATGAAGGCCTTCGTCGGAGCGCTGCTCGGCGCTGGCCTGATGTACGCCGCGCGCAGGTGGCTCACGGTGCCGGTGCCTGTGCCGCTCGGCGAGCTCGGGGGCGCGAACCTGTCGCTCGGCGAGGCCGCGGGGAGCACCGGGACGTTCGGCGGCCTGGCGATCACGTCGCTCGCCGCGATCGCCGCGCTCCTCGGCGGCTTCTACGAGGCCGACAACGACCCCTCGGACGAGGAGAAGCCGGGCGCGAAGCCGGCGGTGAAGGCGGCGGCCGGGGGCAACAACAAGCGCATCGCCGCCTCCGCCGCGGCGGACGAGCTCGACGACGACCTCGAGGTCGAGCCCGAAAAGAAGCGCGCGAAGAAGTAACCCGTGCCGTTCGCGCGGGCCCTCCTCTATGCCGCGTCGCTGGGCGCGCTCGCGCTGGTCGCGCGCTCGCTGCTCGTCGCGCCGGTGCCCATCGCGGTCGCGTGCGCGGCCATCGCCGGCTACGTCGCCCTCATCCTGTGCGGGGTCTTCTTCCTCGGGCTCGGCATGTTCGTCGACGTCGTGAAGCGCGGCCCGCCCGGCGCGCGGGGCGTGGCGCTGACCTTCGACGACGGGCCGAGCCCGGAGCACACGCCGGCGGTCCTCGCGCTCCTCGACGAGGCGGGCGTGAAGGCGACGTTCTTCGTCATCGGCCGCAAGGCCGAGGCCCACCCGGAGCTCGTCCGCGAGATCGCGGCGCGGGGCCACGCCATCGGCCTGCACAGCCACGCGCACGACCGGCTCTTCTCGCTGCGCTCGGCCCGTCGGGTCGAGCGCGACCTCCGGCAGGGGCTCGACGTCATCGAGCGCATCACCGGCGCCCGCCCCACCTTCTTCAGGCCGCCCGTCGGCCACACGAGCCCGCGCATCGCCCGCGTGGTGGACGCGCTCGACCTCGACGTAATCGGCTGGTCGGCGCGGGGGTTCGACGGGCTCCCCGGGGCGGACCCCGGGCGGGTGGCGGGGCGGATCATCCCGGGGCTCCGCGACGGGGCCATCGTGCTGCTCCACGACGCGGCCGAGCGCGACGACCACGCCCCCGCGGGGCCCCTGGCGCTCCCGCGCATCCTGGCGGCGATGGAGAAGCGCAACCTGGTCGGGGTCCGCGTCGACGCGTGGCTCGACGACGGCGACCGGGACGCCTAGACCATCTCCATCGGGTGGCGCTACGCTCGGTCCAATGGCCGCGCCGGTGAGTCTGACGCTCTTTGCGCATATCGCCGGGAGACCGGAGGACGAGCTCGACCTCGCCGAGGCGGCGCTCCTGATCGACGACGCCGCGTACCCGGGCCTCGACATCCCGCACTACCTCGGCGTGCTCGACCGGCTCGGCGGCGAGGCGCGGCGCGCTGTCGATCGCCCCCTGCGCGCCGCGGAGGCGACGCCGGGCAGCGGCCCCATCGAGCAGCTGCTCCGCTGGTTCTACGGCGACCTCGGGTTCCACGGCAACTCCGGGGACTACTACGACCCGAAGAACAGCTACCTGCACGAGGTCCTGGATCGCCGGACGGGCATCCCCATCACGCTGGGCGTCGTCCTCCTCGAGGTGTGCTGGCGCGCGGGCCTCGAGGCCCAGGGCGTCTCGTTCCCGGGCCATTTCCTCGTGAGGACGCCGGTCCGCGGCGGCGTGCTGCTCATCGACCCGTTCGAGGGCCGCCTGCTCGGCCGGGACGACCTGCGCGCGCTGCACACCCGCGCCACGGGCACCACGCGCGATCCGGATCCGCGGCTGCTCGTGCCCGCGCAGAAGCGGCAGATCCTGGTGCGCATGCTGAACAACCTGCGGTCGATCTACTCGAGCCGCTCGGACGCGTCGCGGCTGCGCAGCGTGCTCGAGCGGATGCAGGTGCTCGCGCCGACCGACGAGCTTCGGAAAGAGCTCGATCAGATCGGCGGCGAGCGCCCCTGGCCGTCTGCAGGGCGGGACGTGAACTGACGTGAACTGACGTGGACTGACGTGAACTGACGCAGGCCGACGTGGGCCAGCGTGGCCTCACGGCGGCTCGCTCGCCTCGCGCTGCGCTGCGCCCGGCAGCAGCACCACGAACCGCGCCCCGCCGTCCGCGCCTCGCTCGACCCCGATCGAGCCGCCGGCCGCCTCGACGAGCCCCCGGCACACAGCGAGCCCGAGCCCCGTCCCCTCGCCGACCTCCTTGGTCGTGATGAACGGCTCGAACAGCGTCTCGCGGACCTCCTCGGCGATCCCCGGCCCGTTGTCCTCGACCTCGATCCGCGCGCCCCCGCACGCGCCCCGCGACGCGCGCACCGCCACGCGCCCCCCGACGCGCGGGACCGCGTCGGCCGCGTTCAGGAGCAGGTTCAGGAGCACCTGCACGAGCTGCCCGTGCGCGAGCGGCACGGCCGGAACGTCGGGCGCGACGTCCCGCTCGAGCTCGATCGCGCGGAACGCCCTCTGCGGCGCCACGAGCGAGACGACATCGTCGATCGCCTCCGCGACCGACCCGGAGGGGTGGCGTCCTGCCTCTCCATCATCGCCGCCCTCGGCCGCGCCGCGCGCCGCGGGCCGGGCGAAGTCGAGCAGGTCGCGCAGGATCTTGTGGATCCGCTCCGTCTCCCGCTTCATCCGCTCGACGAAATCGCGCTCTTCGGCCGGCGTGAGGCCCCCGGCGAGCAGCAGATCCTGCAGGCCGAGGATCGCCGCGAGCGGGTTGCCGATCTCGTGCGCGAGCCCCGCCGCCAGGCGCCCCACGGACGCGAGCCGCTCCGAGCGGACCAGCCGCTCCTGCGCGCTCTTCAGGTCCGCCGCGTAGCGCTCGACCTCGGCGATCTTCGCCCGCAGCGACTCCTCGTCGGCGCGGAGGCGGCCCGTCATGAGCGCGAGGCTCGCGCCCAGCTCCGCGAGCTCCCGCGCGCCGGCCCGCGGCACCTCCAGGTCGCGCGCCCCGCCGGCCACGCGGCGCGCGGCCTGCGACACCGCGTCGATCGGCCGCACCACGAGGTGCGTCATGGAGATGTACGCGAACACGAGCAGCGCCAGCGCCACGATGCCCGTGTAGAGCGCCACGATCCGCACGAGCGGCGCGGCGGCCACCGTCGACGGGTCGGTCGGCACCAGCACGGCCACGGAGCCCGTCGACGCCGCGGGCGCCGGCTCCGCGAGAGGCGCCGCCTCGCGCGCAGGCTCCGGGACGACCACCAGGAGCGCATCGCCGCGCGCCGTCCGCACCGTCTTCAGCACCTCCGTGCCGGCCTCCACCGAGGCCGGCAGCGCCGCCGCGATCTCTGGCTCCCCGGCGCGGCCCGAGAGCGCCCCCGCCGCGTCGTAGACGCCGATCGCCGACGCCCCGTCCGGGCCGACCTGCGCCTCGAGCAGGAGCGAGAGCTCCGGGGCGGACCGCGTCGTCCGCGCCGCGGCCACGTGCCCGGCGATGGCGCGGCCGATCGCGCGGGCGCTCGACGCGCGCGCGCCGCTCATCGTGGCCCGCGTGAGGCTCGCCACGGCGAAGAAGAGCGGCACGAACGCCAGGAGGAGCAGCGCGCCGATCGCGAACAAGAGCTGAAGCCGGATCCCGAGCCGCACGGTGTTGTCTGCCCCCTGTCGTACCGCCCTCGCCCAGCTCGGCGCCCGCTCGTCCGTGGCAGCGCGCCGGGTTCGGAGGAACGACCTCTCTGATAGCGGCATGCGCGCCCATGGCAAAGCTCGCAGCTCGCGGAACGCGCAGAGCGCGCAGAGCGCGCGAAGCGTCGACCGACGGCTGGGCCTGCTGCTCCGCGCCTGCCGGGTGCCCGCCGCTGGGACCAGACGTAAGCGGCGTGAACGATCGGAACGGCGTGAACAACGTAAGCGACGTGAGCGGCGTGAGCGCCGTGAGCGGCGTGAGCGCCGTGAGCGGCGTGAGCGCCGTGAGCGGCGTGAGCGGCGTAAGCGGCGTAAACAGCGTGAACAACGCGAACCGCGCTGGCTGCTACAACGGCGGACCTCTTCCGCGCTTGATCGCTCGCCGAGAGACGTGACATCATGGCTGGTTCAATGGGGATACTCTTATGAGCTTGCTCGAATCCTCCTCCGACGTGATCGACCCCCACCATGTTCCTTTCCTCGCCGGCTCCGCCGCCCGCGACGCGCGCCCGTCGACCGGTCGGCGCGACCGCTCGACCGAGCGCGCTGGGCTGGCCGTGGCGAGCGGCGCCGATCACGACCTGCTCCGCCTCGAGATCGAGCTCCTCCGCCGCGGCGGCCGGGACGCCCTGGAGCTGCGCCGGGAGCTCGCGGCGTTCTTCTTCGTCGTCATCGCCCTCTTCGGCGTCGCGCAGCTCGTCCGGGATCTCATCCACCCCGATCTGCCGCCGCTGCTCCAGATGGGCTATTCGTGGGGTTTCTTGCTGCTGCTCCTCGTGCCGATCGGGTGGTTCGTCCGGCGGCAGCCGCTGCCGCTCGCGCGGCTCGGCGTGACGCTCTCGGGCGCGCGGCATAGCCTCCGCGAAGCGCTCGTCATCGCCGCCATGGCCTTCGCGGCGTGCCTCGCGCTCCGCGCGGGCCCCGCCCTGCGCGGCGAGCCGTTGCTCGACTGGGGCTCGGTCGCGGGGTACTCACACCTCGAGTTCGCGATCTTCCTCGCGAGCTACGGGCCGCACTGCCTGCTCCAGGAGTTCATCGCGCGCGGCGTGATCCAGACCTCGCTCGAGCGGCTCCTGCCCGACGCCGGACGCCTCGCGCCCATCGTGGTCACCTCGGTGCTCTTCGGCGTGTTCCACCTCTACGTCTCGCTGGCCTTCGCGGTCATCACCTTCGCCGCGAGCGTCCTCTTCGGCCTCTTCTACGCGCGCCACCGCACCCTCATCGGCGTCACCGCCGTCCATCTCACGGTCGGTCTCGCCAGCGTCGCCGCTGGCCTCAACTGACGCTCTCCGCGACAGCCATCCTTCCGCGAAGCGGCCCGAACGGATTGTCTCCCTCGACGTCACGGTGTCCCGAAAGGCCTCTTCTTCCGGAGGCGGCGACGAGCGGCCGGAAGCGAGATCGACCGACGTGGTATGCGCCCAGCGCCCTGGAGGGCGCCCTGCTCGATGAGCAGAGGAGACCTGTGACCCCCTCGATGCAAAAAGCGGGGAATGGCCCGATGAGGTAACATGTGGTGACTGCGCCGAGATCGGGCGCACGACATCGCCTCGGTGGCCTTGCGCTTGCTATCGGCCCGCGTACGTGCTCGGCGTGCTCAGGGCCACGGGCTGGATCGGATCTCCCGCGCCGGCGCCTGCGCCCGCGCCCGAGGCGCAAGCGAGGCGAGTATGAGAGGGTCTGCGGCTACAGGGGCTGCGCTGTGCGCTATCGCTGCGATTCCCCTCATGGCGACCTGCACGCCGGGCATCGATCCGGACCACGATCGCTGGTCCGACGAGCCCGCGGCGTCGTCCCTGGGACGCGCGACGCAGAGGGCGAGCGGGGGTGGGTGGAAGGCCGTTCGTATGAATGACTTCAATCGCGACGAGATGGTGGATGTGCTCTGGGAGCACCCCGAGAAGAGCCTGGCGGCGATCTGGCTGATGGAGGGGACCCAGCTGGTCGCACCGGGGCCGATCATCCCGGGGCCGCTCGGCCAGGGCTGGGAGGCGGCCAACGCGGGTGACTTCAACTCCGACGGCATGGCGGATGTGCTCTGGCGCAACATCGACCAGAACCTGGTGGCCATATGGCTGATGGAAGGGAGCCAGCTGCTCTCGCCGGGGCCGGTCATCCCCGGGCCGCTCGGACGGGGCTGGAAGGTGGTCGCGGTGGCCGATCTGAACCGCGACGGGATGGCGGACGTGATCTGGAACGACAAGGACCAGAACGTGATGACGACATGGATGATGGAGGGACCGCAGCTGCTCTCGCCGGGGCCGATCATCCCGGGGCCGCTCGGCCAGGGCTGGGTGGCGCGCGGCGCGAGGGACTTCAACCGCGACGGCATGGCAGACGTGCTCTGGGAGAACAAGGAGCAGAGCCTGATAGCCGTCTGGCTGATGGACGGCGTTCAGGTGCTCGCGCCGGGGCCGGTCATCCCCGGGCTCGGCCGCGGCTTTCACGTCGTCACCGCGCGGGACTACAACGCCGACGGCATGGCGGACGTGCTCTGGAACAACACGGCGCAGAACCTCATGGCCGTCTGGCTGATGGAGGGCGGCACCCTGGTGATCTCGGCAGGACCGGAGATCCCGGGGCCGCTCGGCCGCGGCTGGGTGGCGTGCCCCGCCGCCGACAGCAATTTCGACGGCATGGCGGACGTGCTCTGGTCCGCCACAGGAACGAACCAGGCGGCGGTCTGGTTGATGAACGGCACTCAGCTGCTCGCGCCGGGACCGGTGTTTCCGGGGCCCCACGACGGCGGGTGACAGGGCGCCGCCTCACGTCCGCGGCTCTGGCTCCGCGTCGGCGGCGCCAGCGTCGCCGCCGGTGCCACCGACGTGGAGGCAGAGAGGAGACGGAGGAGCGCCGAGCACAGCCGAGATTGGGCAATAATTCCGGGCACTTGCGTCCGCGTTCCGGCCATCGCGCGCGACGGCCCCTCCGGCGCGCAGAAATGATGGATACAGCGTAGCTGTCCAGAGAAGCGCGAGGCGTGCAGGAGATGTTCGTCACCTCGGGTCAGCGCCGTGATTTGTCGTTGACAGCCGCGGATCGCTTTGCTCTTCATTGGAATGCCGCCCTTCTGGGCCGACCGGGACGTACATGACCGCAGCATGCTCCGCGACCGCCCTCTCGTACGAACCCATCCGCGTTTCGGGCCAGCGTGGCGTTCGTCGGGACGGAGGCTGCGTTGGCTCGCGGAATTGAGCTGGATCGTTCGCGCTATCCGCTGGTCGTGATGCGGGCCGGCGAGCACTACACCCAGGACGATTGGGACGTGCTGATGCGCGGCATGATCCAGCTCATCGTCTCGGGGCCGTTCGGCCTGATCAACGACACGCGCGGCAGCAGCATGCCGAACGCCGTGCAGCGGCGAGCCGTCGCGCAGATGTACGTCGACTACGAGAAGCAGGCGCGCGCGCACCTGCTCGCGTCCGGCATCGTGGGCGATTCCAGCCTGGTGAACGGCATCCTGACCGCGCTCAACTGGCTGAAGCCGCCTCCGCATCCCGTCAGGGTCTTCTCGTCCATGACCGACGCGGAGCGCTGGGTGCTCCAGCATTTCACCTTCGAGCTCCGCCGGCAGGTCCAGGCGCCGAGCGTCGAGCACAGGGTCGGCTGACCCGCGCGCCGGATCGCCGGCGCGCCGGTCGGGATGAACGCAAACGGAATTACACCCCGGACGTCATCGTGCGGCGGGGCTCCGGTGGATAGATAGGCCGGCGAAAAGGTCGACCGCGTCCTGTAACGCCGGGCTTAGAGCCGAGACTACTCCCTCTCAACAACTCGAGCCCCGGAGGTAGAGGGCGGCCTTCACGGAGAGGAAGACGAGTGATGTGAGGGGCTTCAACGAGAGCGGGACTGACCCGAGCCGTCCTGCTCAGGATCGCTCGTCCCATGCAGCGCAAAGTTGCGGCGTGCCGTGTTGAGGCTAACCCGATTTGCTCCGCCTTCGTAATCGGGCTTCTCCTCCTGGAGCGGATCGTCCTCCCAATTGCACGTTGCGCAGATGTCGTAATGCCCTCGTCCGTCGAGAGTGCGTTGGCCGCAGCAAGGGCACTCGTAAAGCTCAGATTGCGTCATGGTCCATACCTCTCAACCTGGTCGGCCCAATAGCTCGCCCCATCGCGAGGGCGGAAAGGGGTCTCAATCGTCCCGTCCGGCTTCATCGTGGCGAATTCGTTCGTCTGGGAGTTGTATCTGGATGTCCAGCCCTGCTTCGAGGTAAAGCCTTGGACGTCACCTCCGACTGGTGAACGAAGCAGAGCCTCTGCCCGCTTCGCGTAGCCCATCTTCGTGATGTTGCCCGCCCCCCACTCCGAGGCATGCTTCGCAAAATGGCGCTCCAGATGCGCCTCAGATGCGAATCCGCGGACTCCTGACATCAGCTGAGGTGCCCCCCTTGCGGCCTGAGTTGCTCCCGCTATCCTGCCAGCCTTCCCAAGCTGTCCCGCACGCTTCACGCTGGAATAAAGCTTGCTGGCATCGCCGACTCCAGGCACGGCGGCGCCGAGGCTCAGTGTCGCGTTCACCGCGTCACCCTCCCCGGCGTAGATGCAGGCATTGGCGACGTCGCACACCGGGCCGACCGGCGGCGGCGCGAAGCCACAAGCATCGAGGCAGACGTGCGTGAGCTGGCGCATGTCCCCCGCCGTCATCGGACCGACGCTGAACCCAGATTCCCCTCTGTCCCACTCCGACGAGGGGCCGCCCTCCCCGCCTTCTCCGCCAGGACCCGCTCCGCCGTCGCCGCCGGAGCCCTCGATGGCGCCATCGTCTTCGGGAAGGAGCTCCTCACCGTCCTCGAAGACATCCACCTCCTTCGTGCCAGTGCCGTCGCCATCGATGATGACGCCCGGCGGCGGCGCGATCGTCTCGGGCGTGCAGTTCGTCCCGTCGCACGGCTGGAAGCCCGTCGGATCCCTCAGGTTGAGAGGATCATTCAAGACGTAGGCATAGGGATTGTACCCTTGTACCGTCAGCGGCGACGGGATGACGGGATCGGACGTGAGGAACCGGCGCAGGCTCGGATCGTAGACGCGCCCCTGCATGTCGATCCAGCCGAGCTCGTCATCATGCTCGTGCCCCGTGAACCCGGTCCGCACGTCGCCGATCCCGAGGGGCAGACCGGCGATCGGCCCTCCGTTCTCGTCGATGCGCCCACCGAAGGGCTCATGGAAGTTCCGGGAGAGCACGCTGCCATCCGGGCGCAGCACCACGCCCACGCTTCCGAGCGCGTCCTTCTGCACGAAGCGGTCCTGAGAGCTTCCGTCCGGTTGAACGAGGTGCTGCGCCACCTCCTCGCCGTCCGCGAAGACATGGAAGACGTGGGTTGTCTGCGCTCCCGCCGTCCGCCGCTCGTACAGCCGACCGAGCGTCAATACCGTCTCCGAAGGGCCCTCCTTCATCACACGGTTGCCGTCGGCGTCGTACTGGAACGAGGTCGTTCCGCCCCCGCGCACTACCAGCCTGGGCAGGTCGAACTCCGTGAACGTCACGCCCATCGGGGCGCGTGGCCCACCTCGGCTGAACAGGCGCCCGCGAACGTCGTACGAGAGCGTGTCCGCCACCGCGCCGCCGATCCGGACCTCGCTCGGCCTGTAAGGCGGCCCGAAGACGTATTCCTCCCGAAGCGCGCCGCCGACGAACACCTGCTTGGCGTTTCCCAGGGCGTCATACGAGTAATCCGTCCTCTTCGACGTCGTGCTGGTCTGCAGCTCCCACCACCTGAGCTGCTCGCGCGCGTCATACCCGAACGTCTCGTCCCGATTCGACTGCCTGTCGTAGCGTCGCTTGACGCGGCCATCCAGATAGTAGTCGTAGTCGAGATCGTACGCCCCAGGAGTCTGAACCCGATCCAGCCGCCCTGTGAGCGGCTCGTAGCTGTACGTCGTCTCGACCGTCTCGCCCAGCTGAACGGAGAGCGGCTGATCGTCGCTGTTGCGGCTGTTCATGCGCCAGATCGGAAGAAAGACCGCGCTGCTGATCGTCCCATTTCCGGCCACGAGGCGGCGGACGACCTCGTGAAGGTAGCCATGGGCGTTGTAGCGGTGCTTCACCTGAAACCCGGCCGCTCCCTCCACGGACGGGTACTCTAGCAGATCCACCCGCCCCAGCGCGTGGTGCGTCTGCCGAATGACGTACGCGTGACCGTCGATCGTCCACGTCGTCGCCTCAGGCCGCCCGTGCTCGTCGTAGGCGAAGCTCTTCTGGACCTCGTCCGGGCTGGTAGAGCTGGCCAGCCGGCCGACGCCGTGCGGGGCCGTATCCCAGACGAACTCGGTCTCGCCATCGTCGTCCACGATCCTCTCGACACGTCCCAGCGCGTCGCGCTCGAACGTGCGCGTGGACATCCAATCGGCGAGCGCGACCACCTCACCGAACGCGTTGTACGTGACGGTCGTCGCCGCCGACGCGGGCTCCTTGTACCACCTGCGCCGGCCGCGCTGATCATAACGTTGCTCCAGGAGCACCAGATTCCCGCTGGACTCGTTGATCACCTTGCCGATTGAGCTGGACCGCTCGCGCTATCCGCTGGTCGTGATGCGGGCCGGCGAGCACTACACCCAGGACGATTGGGACGTGCTGATGAGGGGCATGATCGAGCTCATCGTCTCGGGGCCGTTCAGCCTGATCAACGACACGCGCGGCAGCAGCATGCCGAACGCCGTGCAGCGGCGAGCCGTCGCGCAGATGTACGTCGACCACGTGAAGCAGGCGCGCGCGCACCTGCTCGCGTCCGGCATCGTGGGCGATTCCAGCCTGGTGAACGGCATCCTGACCGCGCTCAACTGGCTGAAGCCGCCTCCGCATCCCGTCAGGGTCTTCTCGTCCATGACCGACGCGGAGCGCTGGGTGCTCCAGCATTTCAACTTCGAGCTTCGCCAGAAGGCCCTGGCGCCGAGCGTCGAGCACAGGGTCGGCTGACCGGCGCACGAACGCACGCGAGTTGCCGGCGCGGGCGGCTCGACGCGGCCGACACGCTGGACGGCGCCGCGCCCGCGCGCGCCGCGGTCCGCCCGACGAGGAGCTCGCCGCGCGCCGGATGGCGGCCGCGGTCGAGCAGGTGCGCGAGGGGCTCCCGGCGCGCCAGGTCGAGGCGTGCCGGCGGGTGCACGAGGAGGGGTGCAGCCTCGACAAGGTCGCGGCGCGGCTCGGGTGTACCGAGATGGCGGCCCGCCTCTGCGCCCCCCCGGCGCGAGCGAGCATCCGCCGCCAACTCGGCGAGGCGTGGGGGGTCGCGGGGTAAATGAGGGGAGACGGGAAAACGGTGACGATCTCGCGAGGTGGGAGATCAGGAGAGCTGGACCGGCTCGAGGGCGAGATGGCCAGCGTGGGCGAAAAGGCCGCATGGCCAGGCGAGAGGTACCCGGTAGCCTGTCGGGCCAGTGAAGGTAGCCGGGCTTTTATGGCCGCATAGGGGCGTAGCTGGACCGGTGCCTCGCCTCCAGGATGCCGAGTGGTGCCCACGCGGGCGGCGGGCCGGCACCGCCCCGCATCCAGCGTCGTCAACCCGGGCGAAAACCGCAAGTGACCACGGCCAGGGCGATGCGTGGGCGGTGCCCCTTGTGACGCTCAGACCACACGCTTGACGCTACGTGTCCCTACCAAACGAACGAGGGAAGCGTCGATTATTGCTCCTCCCCTTGCGGCAGAGAATCAGCGCGGCCGGCGCTACGGCGGCCACGGGACCTCGGCAGAGCGTGACAAGCTATCGCCACGTTCCCGCAAAAACTCCTCAAACAGCAAGAAGAACGTCCGAACATTCCGCTCACCGGGATCCTGCGTGGCAACCAGCGTGGGCCACGCAACATCTCGCGCATCGTCAAGCTTGGCGGCTAGCCATTTCTCAAATTCATCCAATAGCGACGACTCTCTGGCGCCAAATTCCGGCATTCCGAGATCGATGCGGGCTTGGCGGTAGCCATGAATAAATGTCGCGAGCGTCTTCACATTCTCGTCGCCGAGAAACATGCCCGGACGCACGCTTACACGCTTCAAGAACGCGAGCAGCCAAGGGTCATTGGGGGAAAATGGCACAGTAGCCTCCTGTTAGAACGCGGTCTCGATAACCCTTACGTACGGGGTGCCGAAGAAGTCCGAACCGCCAAGATCCTTGACGAACTCCGAGTATGACACGCCACCGGGCCTGAAGTTGTCGAACACGGTGTCGTCGACTCGAATAACAGTGTGACCATGACCACGCTCGGCAAGCGCGCCGAGCTTGTCTGAATACGGTGTGATGCCATGGCCGACCTGGATCTCGATGCGCGTGCCGGACACGCCGTTCTTCTGTAGCCCCTTCTGAAGTACATTCGCGAAGTCGGCGCACCGTCCAAAACACTTGAGACTGCCAGAAATTTTTTCAGCGAGCCGCTGGGCGGTAGCCACTCTTCTTGCGGCGTGAGTTGCCCCCGTCATCCTGCCAGCCTTCCCAAGCTGTCCCGCACGCTTCACGCTGGAATAAAGCTTGCTGGCATCGCCGACTCCAGGCACGGCGGCGCCGAGGCTCAGTGTCGCGTTCACCGCGTCACCCTCCCCGGCGTAGATGCAGGCATTGGCGACGTCGCACACCGGGCCGACCGGCGGCGGCGCGAAGCCACAACCATCAAGGCAGACGTGCGTGAGCTCGCGCATGTCCCCCGCCGTCATCGGACCGACGCTGAACCCAGATTCCCCTCTGTCCCACTCCGACGAGGGGCCGCCCTCCCCGCCTTCTCCGCCAGGACCCGCTCCGCCGTCGCCGCCGGAGCCCTCGATGGCGCCATCGTCTTCGGGAAGGAGCTCCTCACCGTCCTCGAAGACATCCACCTCCTTCGTGCCAGTGCCGTCGCCATCGATGATGACGCCCGGCGGCGGCGCGATCGTCTCGGGCGTGCAGTTCGTCCCGTCGCACGGCTGGAAGCCCGTCGGATCCCTCAGGTTGAGAGGATCATTCAAGACGTAGGCATAGGGATTGTACCCTTGTACCGTCAGCGGCGACGGGATGACGGGATCGGACGTGAGGAACCGGCGCAGGCTCGGATCGTAGACGCGCCCCTGCATGTCGATCCAGCCGAGCTCGTCATCATGCTCGTGCCCCGTGAACCCGGTCCGCACGTCGCCGATCCCGAGGGGCAGACCGGCGATCGGCCCCCCGTTCTCGTCGATGCGCCCACCGAAGGGCTCATGGAAGCTCCGGGACAGCACGCTGCCATCCAGGCGCAGCACCACACCCACGCTTCCGAGCGCGTCCTTCTGCACGAAGCGATCCTGAGAGCTTCCGTCCGGTTGAACGAGGTGCTGCGCCACCTCCTCGCCGTCCGCGAAGACATGGAAGACGTGGGTTGTCTGCGCTCCCGCCGTCCGCCGCTCGTACAGCCGACCGAGCGTCAATACCGCCTCCGAAGGGCCCTCCTTCATCACACGGTTGCCGTCGGCGTCGTACCGGAACGAGGTCGTCCCGCCCGGGTGCGCTACCACCCGGGGCAGGTCGAACTCCGTGAACGTCACGCCCATCGGGGCGCGCGGCCCACCTCGGCTGAACAGGCGGCCGCGAACGTCGTACGAGAGCGTGTCCGCCACCGCGCCGCCGATCCGGACCTCGCTCGGCCTGTAAGGCGGCCCGAAGACGTATTCCTCCCGAAGCGCGCCGCCGACGAACACCTGCTTGACGTTTCCCAGGGCGTCATACGAGTAATCCGTCCTCTTCGACGTCGTGCTGGTCTGCAGCTCCCACCACCTGAGCTGCTCGCGCGCGTCATACCCGAACGTCTCGTCCCGATTCGACTGCCTGTCGTAGCGTCGCTTGACGCGGCCATCCAGATAGTAGTCGTAGTCGAGATCGTACGCCCCAGGAGTCTGAACCCGATCCAGCCGCCCTGTGAGCGGCTCGTAGCTGTACGTCGTCTCGACCGTCTCGCCCAGCTGAACGGAGAGCGGCTGATCGTCGCTGTTGCGGCTGTTCATGCGCCAGATCGGAAGAAAGACCGCGCTGCTGATCGTCCCATTTCCGGCCACGAGGCGGCGGACGACCTCGTGAAGGTAGCCATGGGCGTTGTAGCGGTGCTTCACCTGAAACCCGGCCGCTCCCTCCACGGACGGGTACTCTAGCAGATCCACCCGCCCCAGCGCATCGTACGTCTGCCGAATGACGTACGCGTGGCCGTCGATCGTCCACGTCGTCGCCTCAGGCCGCCCGTGCTGGTCGTAGGCAAAGCTCTTCTGGACCCCGTCCGGGCTGGTAGAGCTGGCCAGCCGGCCGACGCCGTGCGGGGCCGTATCCCAGACGAGCTCGGTCTCGCCATCGTCGTCCACGATCGTCTCGACACGTCCCAGCGCGTCGCGCCCGAACGTGCGCGTGGACAGCGAATCGGCGAGCGTGACCACCTCACCGAACGCGTTGTACGTGACGGTCGTCGCCGCCGACACAGGCTCCTTGTACCACCTGCGCCGGCCGCGCTGATCATAACGTTGCTCCAGGAGCACCAGATTCCCGCTGGACTCGTTGATCACCTTGCCGAGCAGGCCGAACGGCTCGTAGAAGTAGCGCAGCGTCTGGGTCCCCTCCGTCGCGACCCGGGTGCTGGACACCAGGCGCCCGTCCCAATCGATCTTGGTGCGGTGCTCGCGCCTCTCGGCGTCGAAGGAGGTGGTCTCAAGGAGCGAATGCTCGTAGTGATCGCGGCTCCCATCCGGGCGCCGCTCCTCGAGGAGCCTGTCGAGCGAGTCGTAGCTATAACGAGTGACCTGCACCGTCTCTCCGGACGTGGCCGGCCGCGTCGTCCGAACGACGCGCCCCAGCACGTCATAGCTCTGGCGGCTGCTCGCGAGCGCTCCGTCGAAGCGCTCGTGGGCCATCTCGATCGGGCGCGAGAGCTCATCCAGGGAGAGGATTTCCCGACCCGCCGCCACGGCGCCGCCGCGCGCAACCGTCGCTCTCGTCCCCGTCACCAGCGGACCCTCGCGAAGCGGTTCATAGGTCACGTTGGTGGGAGTGCCGCCCTCCCGAGTCTCCGCTCGCAAGCGGTGGAACTCGTCGTACTGCCGCGTCACGGTGACGCCGTCGCTGTCCATCTCAGCGACGAGATCTCCGGTCGCGGGATGGTAGACAGTCCAGCGCGAATGATCGATACCATTCACCTCCGTCCAGCTCTGCTTGGGGAAAACGCGCTCATCGCCGAGCGACGCGTCGCCCCAGTCGATGTACTGCCGCCGGTCCTCACCGCTGACCGGCGAGCGCACGATCATCCACGGGAGGCCGTCCGGGTTGCGGCTGTACGTGATCGAGATCGGAATCGACGCATTCGCGTCCCCTTTTTCGATATCCACGACGCGCACCAGGCCGCGATCGTCGTACGTCCACTCGACCTTGCGGGGCGCCGGGGGCGTGCTCCCGGTCTTGTACTCCGTCTCGAGCCGCTGCCGCGGGAGTCCGATGAGCCAGTCCTCCGTCAGGTTGTCGTACGTCGTCGAAACGATATGACGCTGCCCACCCGTCGTGAAGGTGGCCACCTCGGTGACGTTCGCGAACTCATCGAGGGCCTGCGACCCCACCTGCTGGCGCCGCGTGCTCGGCATGCTCGATCCTGCGTAGGTCACATGGGTCCACGCGAAGTCTTCCCGGTCGATGGTCGCCGCCTGCTCCCACTCGTTCTCGGTCCATGCGTACGGGTAGGCGAAGTACGTGAGGCCGGAATGCAGCAGCCTGACCGCATATTGCTTCACCGTCTCGACGATGCGCGTGGTGGGCGCGCTCGTCTCCGGAGGTACGCCTACGACCGATGGCCCGAGGACGGGGGTGATCACCACCGTCTTGGACGGCAACCCGGCGAGAGCATAGCGGGAGTCGATCCGGGTCGTGTGGTCGTAGGTGATCCGCGTCTCTCGAGGGCGCTCGGGCTCCCACATGCGAATCTCACCGAACCCCAGCGACTTCCGAGAGGACCAGTCGTACCGCAGATCACGGTAGCCGTAGATCGTCCGGCGGAAGGCGGCGACTTGACTTCCCTGGTTTTCCCAGAGCTGCTGCACGACCGGCACCCCGTGCTTCTGGCATACTTGCGGATAGGTGCATGTGTCGGGGGAGTCGGGCCGCACACGCGCGTAGAAGAAGCGGACCTGCGGCTGCTCCGCGGACTCGTCTCTCACGGCGACCACGCGATCGGTGTCAACACCGCGGTTCAGCAGCACCTCCCAGTCAGACGTCGTGGAGTTGACGTGGACCAGGTCCGTCTGCCCATCCCCGTTGAAGTCGCCGACGCGCGACGCGCCCCAAGGCATATCTCCGTTGTTGAAGAGCATCCCCGAGTCGAACGGCAACTTTATGATCGGTCGGTAGCCGCCCCTGCTCGTCGACAGCGACACCTCGATCTCTCTGGTCGGGTAGTTGCGGAAGACGACGAAATCAGTGCGGCCGTCACCGTTAAGTTCGGCCGTCCGCAAGCCCTCGTCGGTGTTCTGCAATGTATCAGGAATCGGTCCGTTCGGAACCGTTTCGACGGGTCCAAACCCTCTACCGGTATTCCAGCGCACACCGGTCGCGTCGTCTTCGAATATCGGATAGACCAGATCGTCGAGCCCGTCCGCGTTCATGTCGACGACGAGGTCGTCCCCGTCGCCGTAGAGGTCGTCGGCGTCCTCGATGATGATGGCTCCAGCGTCGGCGGCCGTCAGGAGCTGCTTTGATCCGCAGCCGAACAGAACGTCCCCACGCCCGTCGCCGGTCTTGTCCAGAACCCGCTGCGAGGTGGGGCATACCTCAACGGGTCCTTGGACGATCTGAGGTAGTGAGCTAAATGACGGCGCTCGGTTCCAGTGGATATTGAACTCCCCTGACTCATCCATAGCGTGATAAACGATATCTGCGCGACCATCGCCGTCGATGTCTGCCGCGACTGCGGGCAACGGTTTGTAGCCGCCGTCGCCATTGAGTCCTGGGAACGTCAGCCCCGCGGAGTCCAGTCGCTTGGTAGACGGGTTGAATCGGAGAAGCGGATAGCTCGGATGGTCTCCCCACCCCTGCGCTGTAAATGCCATCTTCCCGCTGGCATTCACATCCACCTTGATGGAAGCCCCCACGAAGAACATGAGCGTATCATCAACGCCAGCGCCGGCTAGCAGTCGAATGGGCGCTCCCAGGCCGTCGGCGGTCCCCAGGCGCAGCCAAAGCGAGTTTTCCGTAGGATCGTCGTAGCTGGGGGTGCCGAAGTCTCTGTTCGTGCCGAAGATACGGTAGATGAGGTCATCGCGCCCGTCCCCATCCGCGTCGATCACGAGCGGCTTCGGCTCATTGTCCAGCCAGTGCGGCTTCGGCGCGTCGTGCGCGGCGACGGGCTTCGCCTCGAACGCGAGGGGCGTATCGTCGTACTCCATCACCTTGGCGCGCAGGCACGACCCCTCGGCTCCGCACCGCTCAACCCGGCGGAGCCGCGAGCGTCCCGTCGTCGGGCTCTCCTCATACGATAGCCGGTACTCCCACGCCAGGGTTGTGTCAGGCGATCGCCAGCCCAGCGCGTACATCTCCAGCCTCTGCAGCCGCCAGGGCTGGCTCAGGCGCACGCCGCTGATATATCGAAACTGATCGTCCGGGTTCGACTCGTACACGAAGCGGACCTTCCTGCGCGGAGCCTCTCCCTGTCGGGACGTGTACTCGATGTTTCGTGGCGCATAGGCAAAATCGAACGGCGCCGAGCTATTCTGCCGCGTGTCGTACGAGACCGTCATCGCGTTGCCGGCGCGGTCCTCCACCCGCGCCAGGACCCACGCGACGCCGATCTCGTTCTCCTCCACGTAACCGGACGTCACCGTGGTCGGCTTGATACGCTTGGCTGCGAGGCGCTCGTAGGTAGAAATTCGCCCATCCTTGCCCCACACCTCGAAGCGCGTTGGGTCTGCCAGACCGCCATACAGGAGGACGCGCGCCATGGAGTCTCGCTCTGTCCGCATCTCGATCGCGTCCGGCAGGGCGGGGTTCGGAACAGAAAGCAATCTCTGTCCGTCCAGACAATACGCGTCCTTGTCGTCAAAATTGACTCCGCGCGGCCTTCCGTCGGTCGCTATTGTCCTCGCGCACCGCTTGATGGAGGACAACCCCGTCACGCTCCACCCCACGCCTTCCGGCCCGTTCCCATCGCCGCTTTCGTAGGAGAGCGCAAGGTCTGGCTGCATTCCTGCACGACCTTTCGGAATTTCAATGGGGATTCGATAGGTTGCGCGTCCTTGCTCTACGACCCAGGTCGCCGGAATCGCACCGACCCGGTCGCTCGTCGGCACGATCGGGTCGTCGGGCACCACGAGCGCCTCCGGCGGCGCCGGCGGATCCGGGGGCGGAGGGTTGAGCGGATCGAGCGGGTCATCGGCAGGATCGATCTCACTCTCCGGCGACGCGAGGTCGTCAAGATCTGCCTCAAGCGCCTCTTGCACGTTGGACAAGGGCACCAGGGCGTCCCCGCGCTCCGCCCCGTCTTGGTGGGTTCCGCACCCGGCGAGCAGCCAGGCGACCCCCCACGCTATATATCGAACCTTGTACATGGATCGCTCCTCAAGATGTTCCCGACGAAGGCGCACGGCGGCGTCGGGCTCGCAGCCTCGAGCTTTCGAGATCCGCGATCTTTGCCCTCGGCGAGCCCCGCGCGGCGCCCGTCGAGCGGCGGCGCAGCGCGCCCTCGTCGGCCGCCGTAAAGCAGCTCCAGTGCCGTGGGGCGAGGCGGCGCCAACCCCGGCCATTTCAGCCCGTCATTGCCCCCGGCGCGGTCCGCTCAACCGTCCGTGGAGCGTCCACGAACCGTCCGTGAACGCTGGCGGACGGTTTTTGGACGCTTGAGTCGCTCGACCGCCCATGAGCCGGACGGTCCGCGGACCGTCCGGCCCCCCGCGGTCAGTCCGGCGGCGCTTCGCGCAGCCGCCCGGAGCGACCGAGCTCCCGCAGGCGCAGCGTCAGCCCCCGCTTCGACACCTCGAGACGCGCCGACATGGCGTCGAGATCTCCGCCGCACGCGTGGTGGCAGCGCATCAGCTCGTCCTCCGGGATGTCCGCCGCCTTGCGGACGTGAGGGCTTCGCTCGATGAGACGGTAGAGGGCGGTGCGCGAGACGCCGAGCGCCGCCGCCGCGGGTCCGATCGACCAGTGGCTCTGCCGAAGCGCCCTGAGCAAGGCGTCCTCGTCGACCTCCCGGTCCATGGGGGGGTCCGCTGGATTGGCCGTGGAGGCGTCCGCATCTCGCCTCTCGGACAGGCGCGGCGCATCCGACGGGGGCCGCGCTGTATGACGCGCTTGCTCCAGCATCCGCTCCAGGCTCTCATCGATGACGATGGCGTCCGCGCCGCGGCTGGAGATCACGAGCTGCCGCGCGACGTTCCGGAGCTCACGCACATTGCCGGGCCAGCTGTGCTGGAGCAGCCGCACCATGAGGGATCGAGGAAACCACGGCAGTGCGCCGTCCGCGGGCGACTCCAGCCGGCCCAGGTCTCCGACGCGCGCGAGCTCCTCGCGCAGAAAATGGAGCAGCAGGCGGGGAATGTCCTCGCGGCTCTGGCGGAGCGGAGGAATGGTGATGGTATAGCCCTGTAGCCGATGGAGCAGCGGCGCGCGAAACCTGCCTTGCGCGACGGCCTGCTCCAGGTCGACGTCGGTCGCCGCGATGACCCTGACATCCACCGCGCGCTGCTCGGTGTCGCCGAGCGGCAGGATCGAGCCGGTCTCGAGCGCCCGGAGCAGCATCGCCTGGACATCCATCGACATGTCGCCGATCTCATCAAGGAAGAGCGTCCCACCGTGCGCGCGCTCGAAGAGGCCGGCATGGCGCTGGTGAGCGCCCGTGAAGGCCCCTTTCGCGTGCCCGAACAGCTCCGCGACCGCGGTGGTCGGGGCCAGCGCGGCCATGTTCACCGCGAGCCAGGGGCGACCTGCCCGCGGGCTCGCCTGATGGATGGCCTGCGCGACGCGCTCCTTGCCAGCGCCGGTCTCCCCCCGAAGAAGGACCGGGACTTGAAGGTCGGCGACACGCGCGATCGATCGGAGGACCACCTCGAGGGCGTCGCTGTCGCCGACGAGCCCGTATCTCGGCGCTGGGGGCGCGGTGGTCACCGCATGGACGAGGATCACGATCCTCCTGGAGAGCTGCAACAGCAGCCCTGCGCGCAGGGCCTCCGGAGAAAACCGGTGGGTTTCGTCGATGGGCTGTCCATCGACGGACAGCTGTCCCCGCCCCGCGGGCGTGATGGTCACCGACTCGTCTGCGCCCCACGTCACAAGGTGAGGTTTCCGGCTCACATGAGGGTCGCAGAGCGGCGCGCACTCGTGGCTGCGCGGCTGCGCGAACTCGGGCTCGAGGCGAGAAAGGGGTACCGCGTACCCAGGGATGGCCACCGTGGTTGCCCGCGCGCCGATCCGGCGCAGGTCCGGGTGGTAGAGCAACGTGAAGCGCAGGCCATGGGCCACCCCGGATGCGCGACGCTCCGGCCCCGTGTCGACGCCATTCAGCGTCTCCGTCTGGTGCCATGAGTCCCGCAAGGAGCATTCTGCCGAGCTCGGCGGCTCGCCTCGCGTTCCCTCGGTCGTCCTTGTCGTGAGAGCGGACGCCTGAGCGACAGCCTCGAAGCTGTCACCGCCCCCGATCTCGGTGCTGCACTGACGCTGAGACACGATCCGTTACTCTATCGCCGCTCTCCCGATGTTCGTCCAGCAGTTAGTTAGCTGCCACACAATTGCCACACTCCTGCGCTGTGCCTCCCCGAGGCCGACCAGCCCCAGTCGATCTCGCGCTCCGCTCGTTCCAACCGTCCACGGTCCCGTGGGGCAGCTCAGTCGCCCCTTCAAGGTCGTTCACGGTGCCCGCTGGCGATCGTCGAGCCGCGCACGTGGCGACAAGGATCGCTGCCCCGCCTCCGCGTATCCGAGCCAGGCCCCTCAACCTCTCCTCCGTCCACGACTCCAGGTCACACCCTCACCCCCTCTCTCGCCCCTTTCCCCCATCGCGCAGCCGCCTCTGCCGGCAGAGAACTGGGCCCGGGGGATCGACCTCTGGTACCGGCATCCGAGCCGATGGCCAACCTGGTGCTCGCCGTGCTCACCGCCCGCCGTATCGCGCGCAACGCGGCGCCGCTCGCCTGCGCGCTGGCCCTCGGGGGGCTCGTCGTCCTCGACGCGGGCGCGCCGCTCCCGCCGCTCGCGGCCGCGACCGCGCTGCTCGTGCTGCTCGCGGCGCTCGTCCAGCGGGCGCGGCGGCGCGCCGCCGCCATCGAGGCGAGCGCCCTGCTCGACCTCGAGGTCGGCGCCCTGCTCCTCGTCGCCACGTTCGCCGCGGTCCTCCGCCTCGACGGCTCGCTCGACGGCGACGCCCACGCCGCCCTCTACGTCGTCATCGCCCTCGTGAGCGCGTTCGCCCGCCCGGGCGCGTCGCTCCTCGTCGCGATCGCCGCCGCCGCCCTCGAGATCGCCGTCCGCTCGGCCGCGGCGCCGCGCGGCGCGCCGAGCCTCCTCGACGTCACGCGCGCGGCCGCGCCGCACATCGGCTTCATGGCCGTCTTCTCGCTGCTGAACGCCACCATCCTCCGCGCAGAGCTCGGCCGCGTCAGGAAGGCCTCGCACACCCGCCTCCAGGCCGAGATCGAGCGGCTCCGCGACGACGCGCGCAGCTACCGCCTGCTCTCGGCCCCGGCCCAGGCGCGCGGCGCGGGCGCGGGCCAGAAAGGCGACGACGAGCGGCTCGCCCGCTCCGGCGTCGAGGAGATCCACCAGTCGGTGCTCTTCGCCCTTCGCCTCCTGCGCGAGTCGCTGGAGCTCTACACCGCCGTGCTCCTCTGGCAGAACGACGCGGGCACCCACCTGCGCATCAGCGAGCTCGCGAGCGACGCCCCGAACCTCTCCGAGGGCCCGTTCCTCTCCGGCGACGGCGTCTTCGGCGCGGCGATCACCCAGCGCGCGCCGGTCGTCCTCGGGGGCCTCAAGCCGGGCTACAAGCTCCCCTACTACGTCGGCCCCTCCCCTGTGCGCGCCGTGTGCGCGCTGCCGGTGTTCGAGCACGGCCAGCTCCGCGGCGTGCTCGTCGTCGATCGCGTCGAGGACCGGCCGTTCTCGCCGCGCGAGCTCGAGCTCATCGACGAGGCCTGCCGCTACGCGGTGCGGGCCATCCAGAACGAGCGCGTCTTCGTCCAGCTCGAGCGCGCCAAGGTCGAGCAGGGCAAGCTCTACCGCGCCGCCGAGGGGCTCGGCGCCGCCACGACCGAGGCCGGCGTCATCGAGGCCGGCGTCACGAGCGCCCGCGAGATCACGTCCGTCGATTTCGCGGCCGTCACGCTGTACGACGAGGCGCAGAAGGTCCACGAGATCCGCGCCGTCAGCGGCGACGGCGTCGCCGAGCTCACCGGGCAGCGCTTCCGCCACAACGCGGGGCTCGTCTCGATGGTGCTGCAGAACCGGCACCCGCTGCCGTACCGCGGCGAGTACGACGAGAAGCGGCAGATCGTCTTCACCCGCCGCGTCACGCCGCCGTCGATGCCGTCGATCATCGTGCTCCCGCTCGTCGTGCACGACCGGCCGCTCGGCACGCTGGTCCTCGGCTCGCGGCGGCGCGCGGCCTTCACCGACTCGGTGCGCAGCACGCTGGAGGTCCTCGCCAGCCACATGGCCGTGTCGCTCTCGAACGCGCGCATGGTGCGGCGCCTCGAGGAGCTCGCGACGATGGACGGGCTCACCGGGCTGCTCAACAAGCGCGCGATGCTCGAGGTGGCGGACCAGAAGATCACCGCGGCGCGGCGGTTCTCGCGGCGGCTCTCGGTGCTCGTCACGGACATCGACCACTTCAAGAAGGTGAACGACACGTACGGCCACGACGTGGGCGACGTGATCATCAAGGGGCTCGGCGACGTCCTCCGGCGCGCGAAGCGGACGACCGACGCGGTCGCGCGCTTCGGCGGGGAGGAGTTCGTCGTGATCTGCGAGGAGACGGACGCGCGCGGCGCGATGCTGCTCGCGGAGCGCGTGCGCGAGGAGCTCGGCCGGACGACGTTCCACGCGGCCGGGAGCAACGGGCCTGTGCAGTGCCAGGTGACCTGCTCGATCGGGATCGCCACTTACCCCGAGGCGGGCAGCACGTGGGAGGAGCTCTTCAAGGCGGCGGACGAGTCGCTCTACGTGTCGAAGCGGTCGGGCCGGAACCGCTCCACGGCGTGGTCGCCGGCGGTGCGGTCGAACAGCGCGCACCCGCCCGCCGCCGAGGCGGGCGCTCCGGCGAAGCACGCGGCGGAGGCGGCCGGCGCGGCGAAGCAGGCGGCGGAGGCGGGCGCCACGGCCACGGCGAGGCACGCGGCAGAGGCGGCCGCCACGGCGAGGCACGCGGCGGCGCCCGCGACGGCGCGGCCCGCGGCGACGGCCGCGGCGGCCAGGGCTGCGGCGGCGAAGCCCGCGGCAGGGGCGCCCGCGCCGCAGCGCAGGCCGGCTGTGACGGGCGGCGCGGGCGGCGCCCCGGCGGCCCCCCCGGGACAGGACGGCGCGCCGTCCGCCGGGAGGCGCGCCGCGGCGGCCGCGCAGGCGCCGGGGAAGGCGCCCGGCGAGGCCGAGCCTCGGAGCAAGCCGAGGCGCCCGCCGGACGTCGATCCCACGAGCAAGCCGAAGACGGCCGCCTGAGGCCTGCGCGCCGCTTGCGGCGCAGGCGCGGCGGGAACATAAGCCTCTTCGGCGAAGCCAAGGAGGCGCGATGAGCTCGGACCCCGATCGAGACGACCCCAGGGAGGATCTCAAGCAGGGGCTGAGCCTGCTCTGGCGCGCGGCGCGCAAGACGGCCGTGGACCTGCGCAAGGACCTCGACAGCACGAA
Organism: Sorangium sp. So ce693; assembly: GCF_051521375.1. Taxonomy (NCBI): domain Bacteria; kingdom Pseudomonadati; phylum Myxococcota; order Polyangiales; family Polyangiaceae; genus Sorangium; species Sorangium sp. So ce693. Next base: position 12,152,404 of record NZ_CP150347.1, on the reverse strand, counting down.
CGTCGGCAAGGCGATCGACGACGCCGGGCGCGAGCTCGTCCGGGCCGCGACGAACGTGGTCGGCCGGATCGGCGCCGAGCTGAGCAAGGGGCCGGCGCAGGCGCCCCCGCAGGACGAGCGCTCCGAGGGCCGCGCGGAAGAGGTTGAGGGGCCCGAGACGCGGCCCGCCGGGCCCACCCCGGAGGACCCGGGGTTCCGCATCGCGGTCGACCCGGAGGACAAGGACACGAAGCCTCGCTAGCTGCGTCGGTCAGGAATCCCGCCAGGGTTGCTGCGATGACGGGGCGGGGACGGATGAGACCGAGCGCTCCTCAGCGTGCACGGGCGGCGTGGGCGCGCGAGCGGCGTGGGTGCGGCGGCCGCCGCGCGACGTGCTACACGGCGGGCTCATGTTGGCCCTCCGTGGCGATCGCCCCGCGAGCATCGATAGGACTCAGCCCAGCCCGACAATCCTCTTCACGGTGTCACGCTCCGATTGATCCTCGATCACGTGGTCGCGCAGCATGGCTGGGAGCAGCTCGGACCCATGATCAACATTCGCTGCTTCAGGTACGATCCCAGCATCAAATCGAGCCTGCAGTTCCTGCGACGGACCCCGTGGGCCCGGCCGCAGGTGGAGGCTCTCTACCTGCGAGACAAAGCCAAGCCCACCCCGTGACCGGCCCGCTCGATCGCACGCCGAGCACCGGGAGCCGGCGCGCGATCGATGTCGTGGGCGCGAGCTGCTTCATCACCGGCATCCAGCCCGCGGTCGCGCGGTTGCTCGCCGGCAGCGATCTCGGCCGGACACGGCATTTCAACACGCTCGCCGACGGCCTCGCGCGCGCCCTGCGGGACCTCGGCGAGAGCGCCTGACGCCCCCGCGGCGCAGCGCCCGCTGCGCCGCGCGAGGCGCCTCCGCGGGCGAGCCCCCCGGGCAACTCACGGCGTCATCGTGGCATGTCCCCGTGACATGTCACGGCCCCGTCGTGACATGTCACGGGACATGCCACGGCCTCACGGGGACGAGCTCCGCTGGCTCGGCCCACGTACCGGCAGAGATCTGACCGCACGTCGCGCGCCGAGGCGCTCTCTCCGCTGGATTGCGGTTCTTGAGCTGTACGAATCCAAGCTCGGTGCGCCGGCGCAACAAGAGCCCAGCGCGGCCCGAGCCGGCACACGCGTTGCAAAGGCTGCGGAGACAAGCTGTGCAAGGGGCAACATCACAGAGGCTGCCCGGCACACGCCGTCGTACCAGGCCGCTGGCAGGTCGGATGAGGTCCTGCCGCGAGCGGAGGACCCATCGCTCGACGCGGCACGGAGTGCGGACAATGAAGGAGAGAAGGATGAAGAACCGGACGATGCTTGGCTTTTGCTTGCTCTCGCTCCCGCTGCTCGCATGCTCCGGCGGGACCGAGCTCGAATCTCCGCTCCCCGACGACACCGGGGCTTCGACCGAGCCCGCGGCGCTCCCGCCTTCTTCCAGCGCGGACGACACATCGGTCGAGGGCGTTCCCACCGTGGCCAATGCGGATGAAGATCACCCCTGCGGCGACAACACGGTGGCGGTGGTGAGCCACCAGAGCGGCGTCAAGGTGGTCTTCTGCGTCCTCGACGACAGAGGCGTCGTCGCCGTGGGAGAGCATCGCCAGGACGGCACGCCCTCGCTGCTCAAGAGGGCTGGCTACGACGCTGAGACCATGTGCCCGGCTGATCTCTTGCGGGCGATCGCGCCCGAGCAGCGCGTGCCCGCGCGCCTCGAGGCTTCATGCGATCCGGCCCGGCGCCAGGCTCGGCTCCCTTCCGCTCCCGAGCGGCTCCGTGCCCCCGATCCGGCGAGCTTTGCCCTGGCTGCCGAGGCCGTCTATTGCGAAGGTGAAAACCCGAGATGGGAGTTCACCGATCGATGCCGCTACTACTCTCGCTGGGCAGACGATGTCAGGGCCGAGGATGGTAGCGCCCTTGTTAAATCCTGGTGCAAATTCACCGAAGAGAAATCCCACTCCAACATCATGTCTGGCAGCGGGAATGGCCTCGGGGATGAGGGAAACATAGGAGAGGAGACCGTCGCGTCGTGCATCGACTACACCATCTTCCAGGCCTTCTGGCGGTGGGACGCCGGCGATCCCTGGACGAGCAGCATATTTGTCCCCCTTGGCCCCGGGGGCGTGTACACGTGGAACATCTCGTATACCGGCGGGCTCGAGGACATCGACGTGCGATTCACGGCACAGTCGCAGAACGCCGGCATCCACCGCTACGCCGGCATCTTCATCGATGAATGATCCGGCGCCAGGCGCTTTTTGCCGAACCTGAGCAAGCGCACGCCGAGCCGCTCCTCCAGCCGCGCGAGGCGGCGGCTGATGGTGGCGCGAGGGACGCCGAGCTCGGCGGCGGCGCGGGACAGGGATCCGGCCTTCACGGTCTTCGAGAAGGCGAGGAGCTCGAAGGTCTCGAGGGGTTCGTCCATTTGGATCAAATCCTGGCAGGTGCTTCCAACTGTTGATGCATTGTTACAGGCGTGTCCAGGCCTCAGAATCCCCGCTCATGAACGACAAGGCACGCACCATCGGCTACTGGATCGCGACGAGCCTCCTCGGCTTCGCCTTCGTCGCAGGCGGGCTCGCCGATCTCTCTGGCTCCCCCCAGGTCCTCGAGGGCATGGCGCACCTCGGCTACCCGGCCTACTTCGCCACCCTCCTCGGCGCATGGAAGGTGCTCGGCGCCGCCGCCCTCTTCGCCCCGCGCTTCCCGCGCCTCAAGGAGTGGGCGTACGCCGGCGTCTTCTTCGATCTCACCGGCGCCGCCGCCTCCCACGCCGCCGTGGGCGACGGCGCCGGCAAGGTGATCACGCCCCTGTTCCTCGTCGCCATCGCCGCCGCCTCCTGGGCGCTGCGCCCCGAGAGCCGCAGGCTCGCGAGCGCCCCGAAGCCCGAGGCCGAGGCCCGCGTCGGCGAGCACGCGCTCGCGACCTGAGGCGGGATCTCACGGAACGACTCGCCCCACCTCACCCACGTACCACCGAGCAAGCATCATGAGCGACCAACTCCTCCAGCAAGTCCTCCTCGAAGCCCGCACCCACAACGGCTGGCTCGCCGAGCCCATCGACGACGCGACCCTGCACCGCCTCTACGAAGCCCTGCGCCTCGGCCACGCCGCGTTCTTCGCCGACGTGCCCTGGAAATCGATCCTTTTCATCAACCTGGGCCACGGCGATCCGGCGAAGCTCTACCCGCGCAACCCGCGCCTCGGCTTCGAAGAGGCCTGCCGTATCGCGTAGTCGACCGGCGCCCCGCCCGGCGTCGCGTCCACCGCCCCCGGCCCGAGCAGCACGCGCCTGGCCAACCGGGTCACTGAATACGAAGGTCCATCGGCTGACTCGAGAGCTCTCCGTTTGCCACCGTCACCTGATAGTCGCCGGGCGGATACTCCTGGGTGATCAGGATCCTGCGGATGTTGCAGGCGTCGATGGGCGCGAGCTCGTCAATGTCGTTTCCGGTGATGCGCACGGTCGTCCAGCCTTCGACGAAGTTGTCCCCGATGACGTAGAGGGGATACCAGACGAAGCTGTCGAACTGGTCCGACGCAAAGCGCCGGATGGTCGGCGGGAGGCCCGGATCGGGCGTGGGCTCCGGCTCGGCGCAGGGGCCCCACGGCGGACATTCGCCGAGGACCCGGTACGGATCGCGCCCGAGGATCTCCTGAACTCGCCATTCGGTCAGGAGCCGGTTGTACATGCTGCCATAGGGGTTCAGGTTGGGCGGCGGCGGCTCCAGGGGCACAGCGTCGAAGCACCCCTCCCCCAGGGCGTGGTCGCGGCACAACGCGACGTCGATGTCGTCGACGACGCTGAATTGAGAGAGCCACTCCGCGATCGGGAGGGGCCGCGACGGATCGATGGCGGCGTCCAGGATCATGAGCTGCCCACCGACCCGGACCACGGGCGCGACGTGGCCGGACCACGTCACGGTTCCGGACGGCTCGTTGGCTGTCTGGAAGACCAGCTGCTTGCGCGGCTTTGCCTTGACCCTGGCAAAATAGGGCGTCGGATAGTCCCATTGGTGGAAGAAGTAGACCGCTGTCTCGGCCCGCTCCTCGCAGCCGTTGTCGGCCGCGAGCCAGGGAATACGCCGCAGAAACTCGGGTTGCTCCGGCATGATGAGCAGCCGGCTGTCGCGGATCGCGGCGAACCCGGAGCTCAGCTGCTCCTCGGTCCACGTGGGAACGCAATCGGCTGCCAGGCTCCCGGGCGGGCCCTTGAGCTCATCGAACGATCGCGGACCGTCGGGCAGCTGGCAGGTCCCGCTCGCGCTGCCTCCGGGGGATCCTTCGTCACCCGGCGAGCCCGCGCCGGACGGCGGGGAGTCGACGGCGTCCTCCTGCAGCGCTCCCGTGTCGGAGCGCTCGATGTCAGGAGCCGGATCGGAATAAGCGCCCTCGTCGCCTCCACAGGCCGAGGCGGCCAGGGCCACCCCCGCGACGCACAACACACTTGCAAGAATAAAATAGGACTGTCGCATGAATCTGAGCTCCCTGCGTAAGATATGAAGCACCCCGAGAGGAGCCTTCACGCTCGGGGCATGTCGGGGACCGCGGGGTGCGGCGCACCATAGCACCGCTCGCGGTCCCCGCACGGAGGACATCGGCGATTCTCGAGGCTCGGCGGGATCGCGCCGCCGCCGCTGCTCAGAGGCAGTCCCGCAAACGCCTATTCGTTGGGCCCAGGTTGGGTCCATGCCGTCCGAAGGGCTGCGATCCGTGGTCACGCCGTCCCCAAATCCCCGGGACGCGACGGTTCGCCCCACGGAACACATTGCGCGTGGGCGATCTACACCGGCGGGTCGAGCGCAGCAGGTGCCGTCGTGCGCCTCGGGGTAGAAAAAGCAAACGCCGGGTGGGTATCAGCAAGATTCAGATCCTCCAGGCGGAGCCGGGCCACGGCTCCGTCCTCCGCGCTGGGTGACGTGTCTTGCCGCTCAGAGCTTTCCCACGCCGGCCGACGCGGGCGCGAGCGTCTTCACGTCGTTCGTGTCGCTCGTCAGCGCAGAGGCGTACGCGTACGGGATGTCCGCCGTGCAATTGGCGAGATAGGCGCGCGACGTGCGGCTCACCTCGACGTTCGAGATGCGCTCCGCCTTCCCGGGTGAATCGGACGGCGTGTAGATCGAGTAGTGGAGGGCTTCGTAGTAGTTCCGCTCGACGCGCACGCACGTGTTGGCGCGGATCTCCGTCGCGTCCTTCGCGCCGACGATGTAGTTGTTGAAGAAGTGCCCCACGGCGCCGCGGTACATCGGAACGCGGAGCAACACGTTCTTGTAGTGGTTGTGGTGCATCGTCACCTTGCGTTCGTCGTGGAGATCGTCGTCCGCGGCGCCCACCAGGCCGCCCTTGTGGTGATCGTGCAGGTACGTCCACGAGATGGTGATGAAGCCCGTCTGGCCCTTGATGTCGATCAGGCCATCGTACTTGTCCTTGTCGGTCTGGACGCTCGGGTCCTCGGAGTACACCTCGCAGTGGTCGATCCAGATGTTCTTGCTGGTCCCCGAGATCGAGATCACGTCGCCCCCGTTCACGTTCGCGGGTGTGCTCGTCCCCACCAGGGTCGCGCGCAGGTTCTGCAGGATGACGTTGTTCTGGCTCGAGACGTCGATGCCCACGCCGTCGAGGAAGGCATCCTTGCCGATCCCGACGATCGACTTGTTCGACTTGACGCGGATCTGACCGCCGCCCGATCCGTTCGTGATGTGGCCCTGGACGAGGATGACGTAGGGTTGGCTGGCCTCCGCGTAGCTCTTCAGCTCGGCGTAGCTGTCGACCGTGACCGTCTCGCCGGCCTGACCACCGGTGGTTCCGCCGTTCAGCGTGGCGAAGCCGATCGGCTCCCCCACGACACCGCCGGCGCTGCCCGAAGAGCCCCCCGTGCCCGCGCCGCCGGTCGCTCCGCCGCTGCCGTCAGCGCCGCCGGTCGCTCCGCCGCCGCCGCTCGACGTGCCGCTCGTGGAGGGCTCACCGCTGCTGGCCGTTCCCCCCGTCGAATCACCGCCGCTCCCAGCACCGCCGGCAGCGGAGCCTCCCGTCGTGGCGCCCTGCGAGCTGCTCACGCCGCCAGAGCTGGTCGCACCGCCCGCAGCCCGCTCTCCGCCCATAGCGGCGCCGCCGCCTGAGCCCACCGGGTGGCCATCGTCCCCGCCCTCGCCGTCGGAACAAGCGACCAGAATGCCCAAAGCGACCGGGATGGTTCGAGAGATCCGAAGTGCGCGGCGAGCAAAGCGGGAAGAAAGGATCATGATGGACCCTCGGTTGCCCGAGCGACCGGAAACCCCTCATCAGAATCCATTCCCCTCTGGCAACACCCGGCCAGGCCACGCAGCCTCCACGGGCCTCGGGCCGACGGCCGCCGCGGTGAGCCCGTCGGCCTGCACCACGCACGCCTGGACCGGCCGGCCGAGCGACGCGCGCCCCGCCAGGGCCCCTCGCTGCGCGTCGAGGAACGAGATCCCGCCGTGCGCGTCGCACAGCGCGAAGCCCCCCACGTAGGCGGCGCCGCCGAGGAAGTCGGCCTCGCCGGCGTGGGCCCAGGCGAGCGCGCCGGAGCGCGCGTCGAGGCCCACCGCGGCCCGATAGTACGTCGCCACGTAGCGCTCCGCTTCGATGCCCGGCGGGCCGTCGGCCCGGGGGCGGGCGTAGAGCCTCGCCCTGTCCTCGGCCGAGGCGGTCGGCGCGAGCACCTCGGTCCCGGCGGTCATCCAGACCGGCGCCCCGGGCAGCTCGCGCTCCGGCAGCCGCGCGGTCGACGCGCGCCCGGCCGCGCCGAGCCCGATCGAGGCGTCGAACCGCGTCGCCGCCTCGCCGCCGAAGAAGACCGCTCCGCCGAGCAGGAAGGCGCGGCTCACCTCGGTGCGGAGCAGCGCCCGCGCCACCTCGCCGCCGGTCTGCAGGTCGAACACCGTGACGTAGCGCCCCTGCCAGGGCAGGAACGCGTAGCGCCCCACGACCGCGGGCACGCCGATGGCGGCGGAGTCCTCGATCTGGCGCAGCACGAGGCCCTCGCGGCTCACCGCGAGCACGACGCTCGTGGCGCCGGTGGTCGACACGAGCGAGACCACGGTGGTCTCGCCGTCATCGCCCGCGCCGCGGAGCCTGCCGCCGGCGCGCCGCATCCAGAGCAGCTCCCCCGTGCGCGCGTCGAGGGCGAACAGCTCACCCCGGCCGAGCCCGACGACGACGCTCCCCGCGATGGCCGGGCGCGCGTCGAGCGGGTGCGCGAAGGTCCACGCCGGGCCGCCGTCGAGCGGCACCCCGACGAGCTCGAGCGCCCCCGCGCCCGCGATGACGCCGACCGCCACGTCGGCGCCGAGGGGGATGCGCCTGCCCGCGAACCGCTGCTGGAAGGCCGCGATGCCCGCGCCGCCGTCGTCCTTCCAGCGCGCGTCGAACGCCTCGCCCTGCGTCTGGCCGCCGCCGCAGGCCACGGAAAGGGCCGCGAGGGCAGCGCACACAGGGACGAGCAGCGCGCGGGCGCGGGCAGCGGCGCCGAGCGAGCGCGGGCGCGGGGTTCGACGGCGGGCCGTGGCCGGAATAGCCCTGTTCGAATCAATGATTTCGGGCATTTGCATCCACGTTCCGGCGATCCCCCGCATGCGTGTGTTCCTGCGCCGGTCGTAGCGTGGCTTCGGCTCGCCGAGCAAGCGAGGTGGCTCCTGCACACGGGTCTCGGTACGGTGCTCGTCGACGACGACGACGCGGTGCCGCTGCTCGACGATCAGGTCCTGCGCTTACCCGTGATAGCCATGCCGGCATGACGGTCCGTTCCGCCGAGCGCTTCTCCGTCCGCGGCTGCGAGGGGCACGCGCCCTTTCCTCTTGGAGCGTGGGTGTTTCCTGCAGAGCTCGAGGTCGTCCAGGAGCTCCACGCCGCGCTGCAGGCGACGTTCCGTGAGCGGCACGTGGTCACGCCGGCCGAGATCGAAGGCCAGGTACCCCGCGCGTTCGCCTTCGACGACCTGCTCGGGTTCCTCGCGCGGCGGCGGCCGGCGTTCGACCGCGCGCTCGCCGGCATGCGCTCGCCCATCGAGGCGTCACGGCTCGCGACGCTCGCAGCGGTCCTCCGGCTCTCGCGCGACGAGGTGACGGCGGCGCTGCGCGCCCGCGCGACGGGCGCCGGCCTCGTGGAGGGATCGACCGTCGTTTACAACTCGCTCTCGCGCGCGGCGGAGCGCGTGGAGGCGCTGCGCGAGCTCGCCGCCGCCGACGCCATCCTCGATTTCGAGCTCGAGCTGGCGCGCCTGGTCGCGCAGCCCTCGTGGACGCCGCAGGTCGACTGGAGCGAGCTCGTGCCCGACGCGGTCGAGGCGGCCTCCTGCGTCGATCCTGCGTCCGGAGGCGCCGAGGTCGACGTCGACATCGCGCGCCTGGTGCTGCCCGCGGCCCAGTGCTGCGTCGGCCCGGCAGCCCACGCGGTGAGCGGCGACCACGACGGGCTCGTGTGGATATCGCTCGCCGCGCTCGACGGCGATGCGCCGGCCCCGGAGCGCGCGCCGGGCGCGATCCTGGTGCGACCCTCGGTGGCTGCCGAGCAGGTCGAGCGCCTCGCGTTTGCCGCCGTCCCCGCGGCGCTGCGGGCGATCGCCCCCGGCGGCGCCCTGCTCGCCGTCACGCTGGTGGAGGATGAGGCGTAGGCGCGCGCCGTCGCGGCCTTCAACGAGGTGATCACGCAGGGCTGTGACGAAGCTCCCCGCGATGGCGGCGTCGGCAGCTCACGCCAGGAAGGCGCCGTCGATCGTCAGGCTCACGCCGTTGATGTAGGTCGACTCGGGCCGGGCCAGGTACGTGATGAACCGCGCGATCTCGTCGGGGTCGGCGATGCGCTTCTCGGGGCTCTGGTTGCGCACCCAGTCGACGTGCGGGCCGTCGAGCGGCATCATGTCGGTCGTCGTCGGACCAGGCTGGATGTTGATGATCGAGATGCCGCGCGGGGCGAAATCCAACGCCAGCCCGCGCACCAGCCGCGCGACAGCAGCCTTCGTCGTCCCGTACACGGTCAAGCCGGCGAGCATGGCGCGCTCGGCCGTGTTGCTGCCGATGACGAAGATCTTTCCGCCGCGCGAGAGGTGATTCGCCGCGGCCTTGGCGGCGACGAACACGCCGCGCACGTTGACGGCGAACATCCTGTCGAAGTCCTCGAGGCTGTATTCGTCCACACTGCCGAAGATCAGGATGCCGGCGTTGTTCACAAGGACGTCGAGCCCGCCGAGCGCCCTCGCGGCCTCGGCGATCGCGCCCTCGAGCGCGCTCGCGTCGGCGCTGTCGGCCTGAAGGGCGATGGCGCGCCCGCCCTCGGATTCGACGGCCGCGACGAGCTCTCGCGCCCGGTCCGGACTGCTGACGTAGGTGAAGGCGACCGCCGCGCCCTCACGCGCGAAGCGCTTCACGAGGGCCGCGCCGATGCCGCGCGATCCGCCGATGACGATCGCCTTCTTCCCTGCGAGCGGCCTGATGTCGTTGTTCATGTCGAGCTCCTTTGCGTCGTTGGCTGTTGTGTGCTGGTCTACTTGAACGATCAGTCAAAAATAGCGCGTGGCGAGGGCGCGGTCCGGAGCGGCCGCCGCGCGCTCAGCGCGGGCGCAGGCTCTGGACCGCGAAGGCCGCGACGTCGCGGAGGGCTTCGGTCGACGCGCCCGCCTTGGCCTGCACCTTCATCCCGCTGAGCGTGGCCGCGAGGAAGCGAGCGGCCTCGAGGCTGTCGATCGCGCTGCCGATGTCGCCCTCCGCCTTGCCGTCGTCGATGACGTCCTTCAGCACGGTCTCGAGCAGCGCGGCGCTGGTCGCGGTGAGCGCGCGCACCTCGTCGTCGTCGCGGGCGAGCTCGCAGACGGCGTTCACGCCCATGCAGCCGAGGGAGCGCGCCGCGCCGTGCTCCTCGGCGAGGTCGACGAGGACACGCTCGAGCGCCGCGAGCGCTGTCGGTCCGGCCCGGAGCGCCTTGATCACCGAGGCGATGCTGTCGGCGTTGTAGGCGCGGAGCGCCTCCAGGAACAGCCGTCGCTTGTCGCCGAACGTGTCGTAGAGGCTCTGTCGGCCGATCCCCATGGCACGGACGAGATCCTCGGTCGAGGTGCCGGCGAAGCCCTTCTCCCAGAAGACCGGGATGGCGCGCCGGAGCACCTCGTCGCGATCGAACTCCTTGGGACGGGCCACGGAGAGAGCATGAACGTTCTGGACTGACAAGTCCAGAAAAAAAGGGCTGCGCGACGTGGAGCCTGGGCGCCACGCGGCCGAAATGGAGCTCCTCGGCGAGCACGACGAGGGTGTGAAGGTGTCGCAGATCCAACTCCGAGGAGGATGGTAGACGCGGGCGTCGCGCTCCGGGCCGGCAGACGAGCGCAGGCGACGACACCATCGCCGCTCGCATCGCCTGGGAGATGCGCGGCCGCTGGCGACGATCGCGCTGAGGACGGTCAGGGGGCGACCGACTCGGATCCTGGCGAGCAGTCCCCCGCGAGGGTGCTGCAGCTGAGCCGGTTCTGCATGAAGCTCACCCGCCGCGGGATCTCGACCTGCTTGACGAAATTCGAGAGGACGCCGGTGCCGTCGGGGCCGGGGGTCGCGAACGGCGCCACATGATAGAAGGTGGCGAGCTGCTGGGTCTCGGCGTTATGGCACCCGTTGCAGGTCTGCCCGGCGAACGCGTGGCGCAGCGGCTCGTCCGCGCCGGGGAAGACCCATTTCGTGGCGGAAGGCACGATGTTGCCCTCCGCCTCGCCGCCGAGGAACGAGGGGTCGAGCGGCGTCGCGCCGGCGATGATCCCGGTGCGGTTCGCGAGCAGGAAGGCCTCGAGGCCGGCGTCGCCGTTGAGCTGCTGGTCCGGCGTCTGGGCGGCCTCCACGAGCCGAAGGAAGGCCTGGTAGCCGGTCGGCTCGGGGACGAGGTGGAACTCCCGCCACGACCAGGGAGCGCCCATGAGGTCTTCGCTCGTGCGGAGCTGGGCGAGCGCGCTCGCGTTGGGGTTGCCCATCGTGCTGCGCTCGGCGCCGCGCTGCGTGAAGAGATCCGTGATCTCCTGGAGCTCCTGGTTGTACTGGACGCCGAAGGCGTGCTGCCCGAGCGCGTGGAAGCGGGCAATCCAGCTGTGCCGATCCGGCGCGATCGAGTTGGTCGGCAGGCGGTACTCGAAGATCACCGTCATTCCACCGATGAAGTGATTCGGCGGAACGATGCCGAACACGAAGCGCGCCTCGCCGCTGCCGCTCGCGTGCAGGTCGGTCCGGTTGAAGATGCCGAGGAGCCGGAACGGCGCCTGCGCGACATCGAGCTTGCCGTCCGGCCGCGTCGGCCAGAGGTTCAGCAGCGAGAGCGTCCCCCGGTTCGTCGTGGGATAGCCGTTGATCGTCAGCGGCTGGAAGCCCTCCAGCCACTCCGCCACGAAATCCGCAGGATCGACGCCGCTCGGGGTCATCTGCTCGATCAGGTACCGGAAGCTCCAGGGCCCGCCCGTCGCGTTCGAGGTGCGCGCGTCCTGCGTGACCGACGGATCGACGATCGCGATCTCCTTGTAAGGATCGACGGCCGGGCCCGCGCCGCAGGCGCCGGCGCAGGTGAAGCTCTGGATCCGATCGGCCGTGACGCTGCCGAGGTTGACCGTGCTCGGCGTGATCGTCGCGCCCGGCTTGGACGGGGTGAGCGTGTACGTGCCCGCGGGCAAGCCGGTGAAGAGGAAGTTGCCGTGGCTGTCGGTGACGGCCTGCGCGCTCGCAGCGCCGCTGAGCTGGACGATGACGCCGCTCATCCCTGCATTCGAGGTGTCGTTGCCGACGTGCCCCGCGATCGCGACGGCGCCGTTCAACGCAGCCTCGGCGATGTCCAAGGATGGCTGCTCCTCGAGCGGCTCGACGCCGCAGGACGAAAGGACAAGGGCAGAGAGCGCGAGCAGGCGAGACGGCAAGGGGCGTAACCTGGTTTTCATCGACAAGGATCCTTTCACGACAGGTAGAACGAGCGCGCGGACGTGCTCGCCCGATCTTGGGCCTCTAAGAAGCTCGGACCCCCGGTCCGTCAAGAGGTTTTACATTACTTCACAGGCTTTCCACGAGGCGGAGCGCCTGCGCGGCATCTTCTCGGCGCCGGAGCACGTGATTTCCGGCATCGAGTGCCCCCCACTGGCAACCCGTCGGTCCTCGCCGCGTTCGCCCTCCGACGACGACAGGCCTCCTCGTCGCTGAGCGACGCTAGTTAGGTGGCGAGGGATCGCGGCCGCAGATCTCGTCGAGTCGATCGGTGTCGTTCAGCCTGCCGGTGTCGCACGTAGAGCAGCCTCTGTTGATGGCCTTGCCGATCCGCAGATTTCTGACCCTCCTCGGGCATCATCACGTCGCTGAGGACGGGATCGGGCGGCCCGCGATTCCGGCGAGGATCAGGTCGATCCCGGCGAGGAGCTCCTTGCGGTCGTCGTGGCCGGGGAGGTGGGCGGCGACGCTCCGCGTGAACGGGTACTCACGGGGGTCGAGCTCGCGCCAGCGCGCCGCTGCCGCCTCGAGGAAGTCGACGCGGTTCGTCGACGGCGCGAGCTCGCGGCGCGCGAACTGGCTCGCCGCGGCGTTCTGGATGCTCACGCCGATGACGTAGCTGAGCAGCGTCGACGCCGCGGTGAACTGGGCGCGCCCGCGCACGCCCAGCGCCTCGACCTGGCGGCCGAGGCGCTCGTAGATCCGCAGCATCGCCGTCTCCCACGGGGCGCGCGAGAGCTGCGCGCCCACCCACGGATGCGCCTCGATCGCGTCGAACACGCCGAGCGCGATGCGATGGATCGCCTCGTGCGGCTCGGTCGAGCCGCGCACCTCGCCCATCGTGCGCGCGACCACGGCGTCAGTCGCGGCGGCGAGGAGCTCGCTCTTGTTCGTGACGTGCCAGTAGATTGCGCCCGGGCCCGTCGCCAGGCGCGTCGCGAGCGCGCGGAACGTCAGCCCCTCCTCACCGTCCGCGTCCAGCAGCGCGATCGCCGCCTCGACGATCACCTCGCGCGAGAGCGCCTCCTCGCGGCGTCTCTCGCGTTCCGGCCCTCGCGTCGACCTCTTCGTCAAGGCTCCATCTTGACAGTTCTGGAGCGGCGTTCCAGGTAATTGTTTGGAACGATGTTCCAGGCTGAAGGCCGAGAGGAATCACCATGACTTCTATCTCCATCATCGGCGCCGGACCGGGCGGGCTCACCCTCGCGCGCGTCCTCCACGTCCACGGGATCCGGGCGACCGTGTACGAGGCGGACGCCTCCGCCGAGGCGCGCCCCCAGGGCGGGATGCTCGACATCCACGACTACAACGGCCAGCTCGCGCTCAAGGCCGCCGGCCTCTTCGACGAGCTCCGCCGCATCGTCCACGAAGGCGGTGAGGCGATGCGCATGGTCGATCCGCAGGGCACGGTCCTCCTCGACCAGCCGGACGACGGCGCCGGCGTTCGCCCCGAGGTGCTCCGCGGCGACCTCCGGCGCATCCTCCTCGACTCGCTCCCGCCCGACACCGTGCAATGGGGCAAGAAGCTCACGGGCGCGCGCCCGCTCGGCGACGGAAGGCACGAGCTCACCTTCGCGGACGGGTCGACCGTGACCACCGGCCTCGTCGTCGGCGCCGACGGCGCGTGGTCGAAGATCCGGCCGCTCCTCTCCGACGTGAAGCCCGAATACGTCGGCACTGCCTACGTCGAGACGTACCTGCTCGACGCCGACGCGCGGCATCCCGCGAGCGCCAGGCTCGTCGGCGGGGGCGCGCTCTACGCGCTCACGCCCGGCAAAGGCATCATCACGCACCGCGAGACGAACGGCGTCCTCCACACCTACGTCGCGCTCACGAAGCCAAAGGCGTGGTTCGAGAGCATCGACTTCACCGATCCGAAGGCGGCGCGGGCGCGCGTCGCCGCGGAGTTCGAAGGCTGGGCCCCGGCCCTGACCGCGCTCATCACCGACGGCGAGACCGATCCGGTCCTGCGCGTGATCCACAAGCTCCCCGCCGGGCATCGCTGGGATCGCGTGCCCGGCGTGACGCTCCTCGGCGACGCCGCGCACCTGAGCCCGCCCGACGGGGAAGGCGCAAACCTCGCGATGTACGACGGCGCGGAGCTCGGCAAGGCCATCGCGGCGCACCCGGATGACCTCGAAGCCGCGCTCGTCGGATACGAAGCAGAGATGTTCGTTCGTGGAGCGAAGGCCGCTCCCGAGGCCGCGGCGACCTTCGAGCTCTGCTTCGGCGAGACCGCCCCGCACGGCCTCATCGCGTTTCTGTCGGGCGGGGAAGCGCGGTCGAGCGGCTAGCTTGCCCCGTCGCGGGGCCGGCGCGCCGTGCTGAGGGCGTGAGCCTCGCGACGAAGGTGCTGCGCGCGGCCGGCTCGGAGGGCGGGTTACCGAGGTGCTCTAGTCCAACAACACCGGCTCGACGGTGAGGTTGTACGTCACATTGAGCTCGAATCCGCTCGAATTCTCGGCATGGATAAAGATCGTGTGCCTGCCTGGCGAAAGCGGCGGGAGCAGCACGTAGATCCCCTCGTCGACGCTGGGCGAATAGATCCCTGCCGGCACGTCCTCGCCGCATGGCGCGTCGAACAGGTTGTCTTCGGGCACCGTGATCGCGAAGGCATCGGACCGGACGTGGCGCGGATGCCTGACCGTCGCGCCGTCGACCGTGGCATACGCGTCGGTTATGCCTTCGATGAACGGATGTATCCCCTCGAACAGCTCTGTGGCGCTCAGGTTCGCCGCGCCCTGCCCGCACACGTTCGGGCTGTTCCAGCCCAGGATGTTCACGATCGGAAAGAAGATCTTTCTGTCCTCGGGCACGGTGCAGCTTCGGGTCACCGTTCCTCCGAAGACCGTGCCCGCCAGAAACCAGACGTCGCCCCGCTGCCCGACCATGCAATCTTTCCCGGTCGTGTCTTCCACAGGGTTTACGGGGCTCGGTATCGACGTTGCCCATTGCCACCACTCGATGCTCAGATCGCGGTAAGGCCTGGGGCCGGCGGGCCCCGTTCCGGTCGGAGCCATGACCCCGAAGCCGAGCACGATCATCGCGGCGAGGTTCCTCGCGCTGTTCCTCATGGCGCTCTCCTTCTCACGAGGGACGGAGCCATGCTCTGCCCTCGACGTGGACACGCTTGAAACATCAAAATAAAGAAATGTCTCCCGGCGACAACGATACCCACAGCGTGACCATGTGCAATCGAGCAAGCCTGTCACGCGAAGACGAAGACAGGGAGACAGAACGGACACCGAGTTCCCCCCTGTGTCCCCGTCATCGAGCAAGGCCTCTCCGGACGGAGGACGTCATTGCTCTCCTACGGATGAACGTGAATGTCCAGGTCAGCAGCCCGCGCCGCCCCGAGGCGCACGCGCTCCGCGCTCGGTCACGACAGGCGTGCTCGCGCCCGGCTCACCCGGCCGCGACGCACAGCACGTCAGACCGGTAATCCACCGCGCTTCATCGTGGCCTGGATGAGCCCGTACGGGGAGAAGGTCGCGCACGGCCGCCACACGTTGCACGCGCCGTCTTGACGGGCGAGCGCGCCCGCGCATTCTGGCAGCCATGTCCCTACGCCGCGCGCCCGTCGCTCCGCTCGCCCTGCTCACCTCCCTCCTCCTCCCCGCCCCCGCCGCGGCGGCCGTCGTGCCGGTCGGCACAACCGAGGAGCTCGTCGCCGCGATCGGCGCGGCCAAGGCCGGCGACGAGATCGTCCTCGCCCCGGGCACCTACGCCTTCGACGGCGTCTCCTGCGCGGCCGCGGGCAGCGAGGCCGCGCCGATCGTCGTGCGCGCCGCCGAGCCGCTCGGCGCGATCCTCGAGCTGTCGGGCGTCGAAGGCTTCAAGGTCAGCGGCCCGAACTGGCACTTCGAAGACCTCGATATCCGCGGCGTCTGCGCCGACGACTCGGACTGCGAGCATGCCTTCCACGTGTTCGGGGCAGCGAGCCGCTTCACCCTCCGCCGCTCGAAGGTGCGGGACTTCAACGCCCAGCTCAAGATCAACGCTGCGCAGGTGGGCGGCGTCTGGACGGCCCCCGACGACGGGCTGATCGAGCGATCGGAGCTGTTCGACACCCACCCGCGCAGGACCGGCAATCCCGTCACCAAGATCAACATCGACGGCGGCAAGCGCTGGACCGTGCGCGACAGCTACCTGCACGACTTCCAGAAAGACGGCGGCGACACTGTCAGCTACGGCGCGTTCATGAAGAGCGGCGGCTCGGACGGGCTCTTCGAGCGCAACCTCGTCGTCTGCACCACCGCCGGCTCGCCGGACGGGGCGCGCATCGGGCTGTCGTTCGGCGGCGGCGGCACGGGGGCGCAGTACTGCGCCCCGGCCTACGACCCCGACGTGCCCTGCGAGGTCGAGCACACAGGCGGGACGATGCGGAACAACATCATCGCGAGCTGCTCGGACGTCGGGGTCTATTTGAACCGCGCTACGGACACGCAGCTGCATTTCAATACGCTGATCGCGACGAGCGGGATCGACTTCCGCTTCGCGACGACGAGCGGCGTCGCGCGCGGCAACGTCCTCACGGGCAAGATCCGCGACCGCGACGGGGGCACGCATCAGGAGAGTGACAATCTGGTCGAGGTAGGACTCGCGACGTTCCAGACGTGGTACGAAGATCCAGGTCTCGGCGACCTGCACCTCAAAGGGGATGTTGCGTCGCTCGTCGGCAAAGCGCCCGCCGAGGCCGCGGTGACCGACGACTACTGCGCGCGCGGGCGGCCGGGCAGCGGGAGCTTCACGCTCGGCGCGCTCGAACATTCGCTTGGCGACTGCGCGACGGTGCCGCCGCCGGGGCCCTCCGGCGAAGGGGGCGCGGGCGGCACCACCGGCTCGGGCGGGATGGGCGGCGGCACCGGATCTGCGGATGGGACGGGCAGCGGCGCCGGATCCGCGGGCGGGGGTGAGGCGGGCGGCGCAGGCGGCACGGGCGCAGGCAGCGGCGCCGGCGCGGCCGGCGGGGGTGGCGACGCCTCCAGTGACGGCGAGGGCTGCAGCTGCCGAGCCGCGGGCGTCGGCGGGAATCACGCCCTTGGCCTCCTGGCGGCGGTCCTCGCCGCGTTCGCCCTCCGGCGACGACAGGCCTCCTCACCGCTGAGCGACGCCAGGTAGGTGGCGAGGGGCGACTGCGATCCACCCGGGCTCGCGGTGGACCGCAGGGTCGGCCATACTGGGCAGCATGACGAAGGGAAGCTGCCCATGAGGACCACGCGCTCCATCCGCGGCAGCGACCATGCGCTGGTGCAGCGGATCACGCACGTCGCCTATGGCGACGACACGCAGGACCAGTCCCTGCCCGACGGCTGCTGGGACCTTGTGTTCATGAAGCGCCGCGGCCGGCTGCAGGTGCTGCATACCGGTCTCATCACGCACCCGGTGGCGCTCGGCTACGAGACCGGCGACGAGTACCTGAGCATCGCCTTCCGGCCAGGCGTGTTCATGCCGGGGGTGCCGGCGATGGGCATGCTGGACCAGGGCGTGCTGCGCCCGCTGGCGAACTCGCGCTCGTTCCTGCTGGGGCCGCGAGCCTTCGAGGTGCCCGACTTCGAGAACGCCGACGATCTGGTGGCGCGCCTCATCGGGGCCGACCTGCTGGTGGCGGACCCGGTGGTGTTCCGCGTGCTGCAAGGCGATCGAGCCGGCACCAGCCTGCGCTCGGTGCAGCGCCGTTTCCTGAGCGCCACCGGTCTCACGGCCAAGCAGCTGTCGCAGATCCACCGTGCGCAGGCGGCGCTGCAGCAGCTGATGCATGGCAATGCGCCGGCCGACGTGGCTGCCGCCTGCGGCTACGCCGACCAGGCGCACCTGGGCAATTCGCTGAAGCGGATCATGGGCAGGACGCCCGGCGAAGTGGTGCGGGCTGCGGCCCGGCCCAGAGCTGGGCGCTGAGGGCCCAGACGGTCCGGCGAGTCCCGAGTCTGTCGTTTTCTTCCAATACGGGGCCCACCCCGGTGGATACGGTGGCATCGCCGGCTCGCACCGGCGAGCTCGACCACCCCGAGGACTCCCATGCACCGCGACTCCGAGATCCACCCCTTCCGCATCGACATTCCGCAAGCCGACATCGACGACCTGCGCGAACGCCTGGCGCGCACGCGCTGGCCGGCGCAGCTGCCGGGCGGAGACTGGGTGAGGGGCGTGCCGGTGGCCTACCTGCAGCGGCTGGCCGCGCACTGGCTGCACCAGTACGACTGGCGACGCTGCGAGGCCCACCTGAACAGCCGCCCGCAGTTCACCACCCGGATCGATGGCCAGACGATCCACTTCGTGCACCTGCGCTCGCCCGAGCCGGACGCGCAGCCCCTGTTGTTGCTGCACGGCTGGCCCGGCAGCTTTGCCGAGTTCGACCGCGTGGCGGACGCGCTGTCCGACCCGCGCCGCCACGGCGGCGACCCGTCGCAGGCTTTCCACCTGGTGATCCCATCGATCCCGGGTCACGGGTTCTCGATGCCGCTGGCCGACGCCGGCTGGAACCACGGCCGCTGTGCCCGTGCGCTGGCGGCGCTGATGCAGCGCCTGGGCTACACACGCTACGGCGTGCAAGGCGGCGACGTGGGCGCGTTCATCGCGGTGGAGCTGGGCCGCGTCGACAGCGAGCATGTCAGCGGCGTGCACTGCAATGCGCTGGTGACGTTTCCATCCGGCGACCCCGCCGAGCTGGAGGGCCTGACGGCCTCGGAGCAGCAGCGCCTGGAGCGGCTGCAGAACTTCCGCGACCGGATGATGGGCTTCGCGCACATCCAGGGCACGCGGCCGCAGACGCTCAGCTACGGGCTGCATGACTCGCCGGTGGGCCAGCTGGCCTGGATCGTCGAGAAGTTCAAGGAGTGGACCGATCCTGCTGCCGCGCTGCCGGAGGATGCGGTGGGCCTGGACGCGCTGCTGGACAACGTGAGCCTGTACTGGTTCACCGGCACCAGCGGCCCCTCGGCCAACCTGTACTATGAAGCCTTCAATGACCCATCCGCCTGGGCGCCCAAGCCGCGCGGCACCGTGCCCATGGCCGTGGCCGTGTCGCTGACGCAGGACGTGGCGGTGCGCCGGCTGGCCGAGCGCGACCACCACGTCGTGCGCTGGACCGAGCTGGCGCGCGGCGGGCATTTCCTGGCGACGGAGGCGCCCATGGCGCTGGCCGGCGATCTGCGGGAGTTCTTCGGTTCGCTGTCCTAGGGCCTTCCCGTCCACGCTCCTTGCGCGCCCACGCCGGCGGCGGGAGCCGGGCCGCGGGCCACGGCCTTTGGGTCCGTGATCGTGCAAAGCGCGCGGATGTTCGTTGTGCAACGGGCCTACTTGCTTCGGTCCAGCTTCACGACGCGTGTGCCCGCGATGTGATCATGCACGCAGCGCCGATCCTTGCGAAAGATGAACAACGGGTTGACGATGCTGAGGACGCCGCCCACGTACGGGATCAGAGCCACCAACGACATCGGCAGGAGCCGTCGCAAGGCGATCGTTCCGAAGGCCGCGGGCTTGCCGTCGCTGGCGTTGACGATCTGTATGCCCAGCGCCTTCTTGCCGATGGTCTGCGCGCTGCGGGCGAGGAACGTGCCGTGCAGCACCAGGGTGATCGCTAACCCCGCCAGCGCCCACAACAACGACTGCCAAAACGGCGGCTCGGAGATCTTCGGAAAGTCGCGATAGACACCGGCGAAATACTGCAGCGGGACGAAGATGATGATCGCCAGAACCCCGTCGATCATCGCTGCCCAGAAGCGCGACATGCGCGACGCGCTGCCATCGCGGGCTCGCTCCGAGTCAGCCATCGGCTCGATCGATGTCGGCGGTTGATACGGGTTGGGAGCGAATTGGGCCATGGCTCATGCAACGCCGACCGCAGCCCCGCGTCAATTGGCGACCACGGTTCCGACGATGGTGCCCTGCCGCCGCTGCTGGTCGACCATCGAGGGCGACGGCCACCTCTCTGCGTCGAAGTTGCGGGCGCCGCCTCGTCCGCCATGGTCCCCCGCGCCCCGCCGCGAGGGCTGTCCGGTTGGCGCAGGGGCAGAGCGCGACACCGGCGACGAAGCTAGGTGTCCGCCAGCAGCAAGCGCTCGGCGGCGTCGGCGTGCATTGCGCGGATGGCGTCCAGCCGAGCGCGCCACGCGGGGCTGTCTCGGAGTTGCTTCTCGACCTGCAGCGACAGCTCGGCAGCCGACAGCGCGGCGGCCAGTCCGCCATGCTGGATGAGCCAATCGATCAGGGAGGCGGCGAGCCCGGGATCCTTCAGCTTGCCGGTGGAGGGGATCCGACGCGCAGGCTGTTCGTCTACCAGGGCCAGATACTCCGACCATAGCTCCGTGGCGAACCTGACCTCGACGAGATCGACGTCGAGGATCTCCTTCAGCGAGGCGGCGGCCGTGAGGCGCAGGCCTGCAGCCTTCTGAGCCAGGCCGAGCGCGATCCGGAACGCCCGTGGCCTGGGCGCGAGCCGCGCCAGTCGAGCCAGTGCCCAGGTTTGACCGCCGCTCGCTGCTGCGACGAGCCGGGCCAGCGCCGCCTGCCAGTGGGGTAATCCGGCGTCGTCAGGGAGGCGGCTCAATGAGTCGACGGTCTGGACCAGGACGCGGCCGGAGGTGCGCGCCTCGGCGAGGAGCCTGGTAGCCAGACCAAGCCCTTCCGAGCACAGGTCATGCTGGGCGATGCAGACGCCCGCTGCCGTGGAAGCGATACGCTCGTCGCCGCATTCGACCAGCACCTCGGCCAAGGCCACGAAGCCACGGGCCACCGCGGGTCGCGCCTGCGACTCGTTCGGGAACAGGAGCATCGACCCGGGGTTGAGCAGCCGCCACGTATCCGGCGCCGTCGTGATGCCGTCGATCAGCACCTGTCGGACGTCGGCCTGGTCGACGAAGCGCAGCAACCCCGCCAGGATGTCCGGCCGGATGCTGGGGTGCAGGTCCTCGGACCGCCACGCCTCCATCAGGAGGTCGCGAGCCTCCACGGTCGCAGAGGCTGAGACCCTGTTGGCGGCGTTCTTGCGGTTGACCACCGCGCAGTCCTTCGACAGCAGCAGCGCACGGTACGGCGCCAGATCGAACGGACCGGGCATGCGCTCGGACAGCACGTTGAGGGCGCTCATCGCCGCGCGTCCCACAACGCCGGATCTTCGCGCGCGCTCCAGGAACAGCCGCCGGAGCTCGGTGGTCGGCGGAGCGATCCGGGCGCACCGCGCCAGGATCGCGGCGGCGACCGGCCCGGCCGCTCCCGGCAGCAGCTCGAGCAGCAGCGGCGCGTCCTCGACGCGGCCGATGGCCTTGACGCGCCTCGAGAGATCGAGGCTGGCGTCCCGTGCCACCCGCAGGAGATGCTGCGTGAAGCGCCTGCGCTGGGAGGGCGTCCACCGCCCGGGGGCCGATCGTGAGATCGCCGCCACCAGATCGGTCTTGTGGGGATCGGTGGTGTCGTCCCGATCCAGCAGCTCGTCGACCAGGGCAGTCTCCTTCAAGCTGATCTCCGGGACGTACCCCATCACCTCGTCCAGCGGCCCGCCGCAGGTGACCGGCTTGCGCGGAGGCCGCGGCGTCTTCGGTGTTCTTCCGAGGAGCAGGTCCAGGATGAGCCGCTCCGCCTCGGGCTCGTAGCGGCCGACCGCCACCGGTCCCAGCATGGGTGTGGTGCCGTCGAGGCGCACGCCCTCGTAGGCCGCATGGAGCTGGGCGGCGAGACCTTCGGCGATGCGCAGCGGGCTGGGCAGGTACTCCATGGCCGGCGGCTTGTGACCAGGCGCCGGCGCCTTGTCGACGCGCCAGCGCACCCGGGGATCCAGGCGAATTTGAACCAGGAGCCCGAGCAGCTGCGCCGCGCGCGGGATGTCGTCCCGGAGGATCGCGGCGCCGATGGCCTTGTGCACGGCCCGCTCGGCCTGGGCCAGGGTGGTTGCGTTCGACTCGCGCGACTGCACTGTCGTGAGCAGGGCGTCCCGATAGGTCTGCACCGGGATCTCCGAGACCTGACGATCGGACAGCTGGGCCAGCTCGGCCATGACCAGATGGCGGCTCGGGCCATGCCATGCCGGCTCCACCTCGGCGAGAACGGACGCGCAGGTCGCCGGGTCGGCGCCGCGGCGGAGCGAACGCACCAGCGCAACCATCCGCGCCGCGCGCTCACCCCGGTCCCTGGCCGCGCCCAGCGCCTCGTGCTCGGATCGCAGCTGGGCGAGGTCGAGGTGCTTCTCGATGGCCTGAAGCCGCTTGCGCCGGGTGTCCGGATCGACGGGAGGACTCAGGGCCGCCGCCGTGAGCCGCGCGACGCTCGCCGGTGGCATCGTGGCCAGCCGCGCCTCCATGCCACGACGGGGCGACCAGGCCGCCGTCGCGGCCTGTTCCAGCTCGGCGCCAAGAAGACGCTCGCGCTCGGTCAGGGGCAGGAAGCGGAAGAGCGGATCGGCGGAGGCGTCGAGGGGCTTGCACCGGTTCCGGAGCTCCAGCACATCGTCGGCCGGCAGCGTCGAGAGCGGCAGCGATCCGGAGGGAAGCGGAAAGTTGGCGAGAGAGACGGTCCAATCATTCCGGCGCAAGACCTCGAGCAGCTCGGCCGGGCAAGCCATCGCCAGGGCGTGGATCGCCCTCCCATCCAAGGCATCCCGCCGCACGAGCAGCGCCAGGGCCTCCCTCGGATATCGGGTGCAGAACAGCGTGGCCTCGTCCGCCGTGATCTTACGCCTCGTCGCCAGGGCCACGCGAAGGCCCCGCTCCGGCGCGCGCGCCACCAGCTCGCGCCACGCGGCCTCGTGCTCGGCCGCGTGATGTTCCAGCGTGTCGAGATCGCATGTCGCGAAGAGGCGTGTCGCGAGCCCCACGCCGTGCCTGGCGATGACCAGGGGAATGACCGCCGTTGCCTGGGCGACGAGACGGTGCCTCTGCATGATCATGACCACCCCGCGTGCCTCGCGGCGATTCCCCTCGCGCAGCACCTGGAGCAACGCTTCGTCCGACACCGGTACTCGGCGCGCCGAGGAGAGCGCAGCCCGGCGCATCATGGGGTCGCGTAGCGCCTCCTCGATGCGCGCCACGTCCCGACGATAGGTCGCCAGGTCCAGCGCCAGCCGCCGCTCGTCGCCGTCGCCCCCATCCAGCGCGGCCATGACTGAATCGGCCGTGGCCTGATCCCAGCCGCGGGCGAGCAGGGCAAGCGCCCGCCCCCGCTTCGCGAAGCTCAGGCTTCCGAGTCGACGGACCTCCGACAGCGGCTCCACCATGATCCGAGTCTAGACGAACGCGACGCGGACGAGGACCATCCGCTTGCCCGGTCGCAGGGCCGGGGCGGCGTGCTCCGGGCGCAGCCGTGCCTCGACGACGGCGGCGAGCGCTCGCCATGACGGGGGCGGGTCGTGTGCTCAGCTACGTGGCGTCGAACCGGAACGCCATCGGCTCCCACGTCGGGTCGCTGGCCGAGGCGCTCGACATCCGTCAGCAGCGCCGCGCCGGCCAATGTGGCAAGGGGCGCGCGCTCCTCAGCGCGGGAGGAAGAGCTGCTCGGGGAGCGCGGTGTTGCAGGGCTCCTGAACGATATGGGCATACCCCGCGGTGCTGGCATCCTCGACGCTCAGGCACTTCTGACTGTTCACGTTCATGATCGACCGATAAGCGCCCACCGGCCGCAGGACGAACTTCTGGTTGGGGTTGCCCGTGCAGGTGTATTGAATGAGCTCGGCACCGTCCTCGAGGCTCGAGTAATAGATGTCGAAGCAGAGCCCGCTGTGCTTCGGCTTGATGAACACGCTCCCGTCGGGGTCTCCCGTCGGGATGAGCTCGAAGCTCTGGTTGGGGTTGCCGGTCGCAGGCCATTGAATGATCGGCGAGAGCGGCGTCGTCTGCGAGTAGTAGACATCCATGTTGAGACCGCTGTTCTGGTTGGTGAAGGTCACCGCCGGGTTGGTGCTGCTCACGCTGCCGAAGTCCACGGTCGTGTCGAGCTTGGGGGAGACAGAGTATCCTTGAGGATGCGCCTGGACGTAAAAGAAATTCCAGTCGACATAGATCCCCTGGAGCACCTGGGTGTGCATGACGGAGAGCGGCACCTTGCCGTTGAACGAGCTCGGCGCGGAATAGACGGTCTGATACGTCGGCTGGAGGGTCGAGACCGCCAGGAACGGCAGCGTGTGGAGCGTCCCGGTCCACTGGTCGACGAGGTCGACGGGGTTCCAGTACGGATGGCCCTGCGCCGAGGTCATCCGGTAGCTCCAGGCCGACGTCAGCCCGGTGCTCTGATCGATCGCGGTGAAATCGGACAAGGACACTGTGGCGCTGTCCTGGAAGCTGCACGAGAAGCTGGCGCTGGCCGCGTCGGTGCCCCCCTGCGCGCCGACGCTGCAGCCGACAGAGCGCGTGAACGAGCTTTGCCCGTTCGGGGAGTTGGGCACGTGGGCGTACGGGCTCAGCGCCGTGCTGCCAGGCACGACGCTGACGTTCAGCTGCTGCTGGTAATAGCCCCGGTTGAAGTTGCTGTTCGTGTTCAGCGGTCCCGGGTTTGCTCCCGCGCCCACGCCGGTGATGACGATGAATTTGTTGTTGGGCGTGGTGGAAGCGACGAGCTCGACCTCGTAGCTCAGATCCAACGTCGCGACTTGCGAGGTGCCGGGGACGGTCCACCACGAGGAGCCGTTCACGATGAACTGGCGGTAGGTGCCTGGAGGGGCCGCGCTCGCGACGGAGAGGGCGAACGGCTGCACGACGGGCGCAGTCGCGAGCGTGCGGATGCGCGCCGCCACCTGGGCCGCGACCTCCTCGCGCGACGGACCTGCCGCGGGCGTGGCGCCCTCCACGGCCTGCTCGGCGTGCTCACGGCCCGACGCGCGCGCCGCCAGCTCCTCGGCGGGCAAGGTAGCGGCCTCGTGGCTCACCTTGAGCGTGGCGGAGGGGGACTTCACCACCGTCGTCTCGATGTTCCCGTAGAGCTTGATAGCGAACTTCGTTCCCCCGCGCGATGGCTCCACGATCGCCACGTCGCCCGCGACGCCGTAGCCGAACACCGCGGCCATGCGCGCCGAGTCGCGGACATTCTCGAAGACGAACGGGACCCCGGCCTCGCTCGCGGCCTCGACCAGCGACCGGTATGTCGCGAGGTCTGCCTCACCGAGCTGCTCCATGTCGGCGATCACCGCCCCCGTTCGGAGGAGGAGGTCGCTGCGCTCGGCGTCGTCGGAGCGGAGCGAGTCCAGAGCGCGCCGCGCCGAAGTCGCCTGGAGCTCGCCGGCGAGGTGGTGCAGGACCGGCGTCCTGTCCGCGGAGATCGGGGTCAGGGCGATGAACGCGGTGCGCGCGGCGGGCGCCACGGACGTCGTCGAGGCTTCATCGAACGGCTCGACGTCGGCGCTTCCGCAACCTTGTTGCAAGACTCCGAGGGCGAGCGTCGAGAGCGAGAACACCAGGCCGACTCTGGAACGGATCATGGACTCCTCCCTTGCGGCTCTCTTCGCCCAGGCGAGCGATCGAGCCGTCAGGTCCAGGAACGGCGGCCATCGGCATCGGTTTCGCGAAAGCGCAAAAAAGCCGGCAGCCCCGGCGGGCGAGCCCCGACGGCAGCGGGGGCACGCGCGCGCCGGGGGTCGTCCTGCGGCGCGCGCAGGAGGACAGGGGCGGCCTACCGCTGGCGCGCCCGCGGGATCGCGGCGCTAACCCGGGCGCTTCGTCCGCGGCGAGGATGAGGAGCGGCGCTGCGTCGTGGTGGCTCATGGATCGCGGCGTGAGCCGCACCTCGTTGTGGCCGATGGGAACGGGCTCCGCGTACGCGTAGCTGGTGACGTGCGTGGCGCGATACACCATGGTGAAGCGGCCCGGGCGCGCCCGAGCTTCGAGCATGACCCGGAGCGCCTCGGGCCTCGTGCTATTCTCGAGCGCGTGGGGCAGCCTACCCGCGTCGCGCCCGCTCTGATCCTGGTCGGGGTCTCCGCGTTTCTCGTCCTCACCGCGCTCGCCGCGGCGGCGTATCCGGGCGGCACCTTCTGCGACGCGAACGCGCCCGGCTACGAATTCTGGGGCAACTTCTTCTGCGACCTCACGCAGCCCGTGACCCAGCGCGGGGTGGAGAACACGCGCGCGCGCTCGCTCGCGCAGGCCTCGTTCGTCTGCTTTTCCCTCGCGCTCGTCCCGTTCTGGTGGGTTCACGGCGCCCTGCTCGGCGGCCGGCTCGGCGGCACGGTTCGGGTGTTCGGGCTGCTGTCCGCCGCCGGCACGAACCTGATCGCGTGGCTGCCGTCCGTGGTCTCGCCGCTGCTCCACGAAGTGTCGGTATTCGCCGCGACGATCCCCGGGCTGCTGGCGACGCTCCTGGGCGTGACCGGCGCGCTTGCACGGGGCAATGCGGGCGAAGGCCGCTCGTCACCATTGCGCTTCTCGGCGTGGCTCGGTGCGCTTTCGCTAGCGCTCGGCAGCGCAGACGCCGCGTACTACGCGTATGCGATCGCGGTGCCGGGCTGCTACGTCTTTTTGCCAGCGCTTCAGAAGCTCGCGGCGCTTTCGGTGATCGGGTGGATGGGCACGGTTGCGCGCGTGGGTGCCGCGCGTGGGGCGCGCTAGACGGGTCTACCCTATGGTACGGGACAGCATTTGAGCCTTGCGGCGCAGAGCCGATCCGTGAGACTTTCCGAGGGGGGGAGGTTACAAAGGGCGACGAGCTAGACGGACCTGGTCCGGCGGTTTTGGTTGGTCAATCGACTGATAGGTGGGCGGGCCGGGTATGGTGCATCAATGACTTTGCTTCTCCTCGGAGCGCTCACCGCCGGCGCAGGGCTGGGATGGTGGCTCTTGATGGAGTGGTTACGACATAGACCCGCCAACCTCACGCGTGGCACCCAGCACCTGGTGCTCCTGGGCCTTCCAGGCTGCTGGGTTTTTCTCGCAGGAGCTGCGGTGATCGTGATCGGCTTGATGAAGCTATGGGGCAAGAGATGATTTCTCCCTCAAGCTCTCGCGCGAGTTGCTCCTCATCTACCCGCGTGCAAGCCTCGCCGCCACGCTTTCCATGGCTCACGAGATTCTCGTCGATCTCTTCAAGAGCCACCCCGCGCTCGCCGCCGAAGTCCGAGGCGGCCCGCCGGCTCGAGCTTGACGCGCTCTCGGCCACGGCGCACGGCGAGGGCGAGGGCGAGGGCGAGCAGGGAACGACCATCGCGGCGCAATGGAAACCACTTCACTGCCCATGACACCTCGAATCGCATCCTGCAGCTGCGGCCAACTACAAGCGAGAACTGCTCGCGAGCCTGTTCGCGTTTCCGTGTGCCACTGTCTAGCGTGCCAGCGCCGTACCGGCAGCGTCTTCGGTGCTCAGGCTCGCTTCTCAAGCGAAGCAGTCACCATCGTCGGCGAGAGCGTCGAGTACGTCCGCGTCGGGGACGAAGGCACAAGAAGCACCTTCAGATTCTGTCCTCGCTGCGGTGCCACCGTCTACTACACCCTCGAAGGTCATCCAGAGTTCGTGGCGATACCCGTTGGCGCATTCGCCGATCCTGAGTTTCCAGCCCCAACGCTCTCGGTCTACGAGGAGCGCATGCACTCTTGGGTCAACATGCCCGCTGGCATCGAGCACATGGCATGATCCACGGAGCAGCTGGCTTCTGAAAGAACGAAGTTCTCCTGATCGCGGAGCAGCTGGCCGCTCCAGAGCGACCTCGGCGGCGCTCGTCGGGGTGTTCTGGTCGCTGGCGTTGCTCGCGCATGCTGCCGCCGCGATCGCAGCTTGGGCGCTGCTTCCCGGCGGCTTTCCCCTCCTTCACGCGCGTTTCCTCGCGAACCGCGCTCTGCCGGCGGTCGCGGTCGGGAGCGTGATCGCCGTCGGTGTTCTGGCCGCGCGACGGTCGACGGGCGCGCGTGTGTTGCTGTTGCTCTTTCCGGCGGCGTGGCTCGGGATTGCTCTGGCCGCGGGGACCATGTTCTCGGAGAGCGGCGGGACGGTCGCGTTCGGTGCCGGTTGTCTGGCGGTGGTCTTGTCGCTGGGCCTCGCGATGGCGTGGTGGCGGTTCGGGGTGCCGCCGCGGCTGACCTGGCTCGCTGCGCTGCCCGGTGTCGCTTTCGGTGCGGGGTTCGTGGCCGCGCAGCGGGCGCCGGAGCCTTCGACAGCTCCGTTTGCTGCGCCCGAAGTCGAGCCCGGCGGCGATCGCTGGACGCGATCGCTCGCTGGGCCCGCTTCGCTCGACGTGGCCCCGTGGCTTCGCGTGGTACCGGACTCGGGTGAGGTTTCGCTGCAGGCGGGTGCGGTGGGCATCGTCGTCGAGCCGCGGCTCGAGTTCATCTCGCGCTCGCCGGATCGCTTCTGGACGGTGTTCGCGCCCCTGCAATGGCGCGGCAACTCGCCCGCTCGTCGTTTCGAGCGCGCCGATCGCGAGCTCGCTGTGGACTACTCGGACGAAGGGAGCCTGCGCGTGAGGCTCACTTCGGATCAATCGGCCGCCATCGATGCACGAACCGCGCTTCAGGTGCCCGTGTTCTCGCACCTGAACTCCTTCACGCGCGTCTCAATCACCGGCCATCGCCGGCTCGGCTTGCGGTTCTCGCCTTGCCCCGAGGTCGTGGTCGAGGTGATCCACTTCGACTATCCGTTCGGCGCGCCCGCGCGCCTCGCGTACCTCGACGCCGGCGGCACGTTTCGCGTCGTTCAGGCGCGCGATGCCGAGAAGGGGCCGTTCACGACGCTCGGCGAAGGCCGGCTCGCCCGCGGCGAACCCCTGAGCGTCGCGCTCGTCGAGCAGGGAGAATCGCCACCCCGCGAGCTCGCGACGATCGTCTTCCGCGACTGGTCACGGCAGCTCTCGACGGAGCTCTCGCCCACCGCCGGCTGGGGCCTGCCGCAGAATGCGTTCGAGTTCGGGCTCGCCTCGAAGGCCCCTTCGTCCGCGGCCTACCTCACGCTCACTCTGGCCGGGACGAGCGTGGGGCGCGGCTGGGACAGCGTGGGTCACGCCGCCGGCAGCTACACGAATCGGATCGAGATCCGGCTGCCGCCGTCCAGGTGAAGGAAAGGGCACGCTCGCTCGTTCTAGGGTTTGCGCCGTCGGCACTTCGGGTCGAACATGGCGGCCATGAAGGTCATCGTTACCGGAACGACCGGCATGGTCGGCGAAGGCGTGATGCTCGCTTGTCTCGAGGATCCCACGGTCGAGCGGGTCCTGTCGGTGGCACGCCGGCCGTCGGGGCACGCGCACCCGAAGCTCGAGGAGTGCTTGATCCCCGACTTTCGCGAGCTCGGCGCCTTCGAAGCGCGGCTCTCGGGCTACGACGCGTGCTTCTACTGCGCCGGCGTGAGCTCGGTTGGCATGAGCGAAGCGGACTACACGGCGATCACGCACGATACGGTGCTCGCCTTCGCAACGGCGCTCGCGCGCCTCAATCCCGGCATGGTGCTCACGCACGTTTCGGGTGCGCACACCGACTCGAGCGAGCAGGGCCGGGTGATGTGGGCGCGCGTGAAGGGCAAGGCCGAGAACGCGCTGATGCGCCTACCCTTTCGCGGCGTTTACAACTTCCGGCCGGGCTTGATGACGCCGGTGCCGGGACAGAAGAACCTGAAGCGAGTCTACCGCTTCATGCTTCCGCTCGTCCCGCTCATGAAGCTCGTGCTCCCGGCCCTGAAGCTCGAAGAAGTGGAGCGCGCGATGGTGCGTTCCGTGACGAGCGGGGCGCCGAAGCAGGTGCTCGAGGTCGCCGACATCAAGGCGCTCGCTTCGGCGTAGCGCGCGCGCCCCACACCGGGATCAGCCGACCACGGCGCAGAGCGATCGTACGAAAAGCTCGGATTTTTCGAGCTTTCGGCGCGGAGCTGACGGCGAACGGTCGAGCTGGCGCTTTGGACGACGCGCTCCGGCGCCCGGTGATAGAACGACCGCCGTGAATCCGCACACGGACGCTGGCCCGGCGAGCAGCGACTACCTGGATCGGCTGATGCGTCGCGGGTCTTTCGAAGCCCTGTGGCCGCTCTTCGCCAAAGCCACGCGCCCCGCCAAAGAAATGACCGAGAGCTATTCGGCGCTCGAGCACCTGCGGCCCTTCCTGGCCAGCGCGCCGTGCCGGGTCATCCACGTCGGCGACGGCGCCCACGCCCGCACCGGGGCGTTGTTCGCGCTGAAGACGGAGGCTGAAAACGTCAGCGTCGATCCGGTGCTCAACGAGCCGCTGGTCGAGGCCTGGCGCACCAGATTCGGCATCCGCCGCTTCGCCTGGCAACGCGCCGACGTCTTCGCGGCCATCGAACGGCTCAACGCGCTGCCCGACATGCCCGTGCTCGTCACGTTCGTGCACGCCCACGTCCCCATCGACGATGTCCTCGCCCGGCTGCGCTGGAACGTCGCATACACGCTCGCCTGCTGCCAGCCAGGTCATCAGCTGAGCCAGCAGCACGACGTGCTCGCAGCCGGCGAGGACCCGTACGTGTTATCCAGCGGACGGCGCTTCCAGGTGCTCGCGCCGCGCGCGTGAGCGGAGTCGCCGTCTTTCTGCGATACGGCTCGTCAACTCTGCCGCACCGGGCCGCCCCGCGCCAGCGCGAGCGCCGCTCCGAGGAGGCCGAGAAGCACCACCGAGATCAGGATCTGTGCGGGCAGGCCCGCGATCGTGCCCTGTCCGGCGCGCTCCGGGTCGACGAAGGCGGTGCCGGGGAACAGGATGCTGCCCATCTGCGTGAGCCAGTAGAGCGCCCCGAACACCACCGCGACGCGCAGGCTGGCGCGGGCGTCCGCGGCTCTTCGCCAGGTGAAGGCGATGGCGCAGGCGCCGAGGGCCGTGCCGAGGAGCATGGTCTGGGCGTTGTGGAACTTGGCGTGCGGCGGCCACCTCGGATTGTAGATGTGCGTCTCGTTCCAGTCGGCGAGGTACGGCCCGGCGAGCGTCGCGAGGGCGACCACCGTGACGAGGATCCTGGACGCGAGGGGCGCCGGCGAGCGGGCGTCTTCCGTGGGCATGGCGGCAGCGTAGGCAGGCGCTGCCGCCGCGTCTGCACGGAAGGTGACGCACGGCCCGCTCGACGTGGCGCGACGTTGCGAACAACCCCCCATCGAGCGGCCGTCCCCAGGGCAAGACCGAGATCAGGGTCGGCTCGGCGCACGAGCGATGGGCGGCGCCTCGATCGTCCGGTTGAGGTGGGCGAGAATGGCGACGATCCCCTTGCGCTCCGAGATGTCGGCGACGATCGCGCAAAGGCCGCCACACGGGCGGGCAAAACCGTCCGCCCGTTCGACTCGACACAGCAGATCTGCCCACGACGAGCGAGGAGCGCGCCGCCCCGCACGGGTCACGCGGCGATCACCCCGTGTCCTCACCAGCTCGCGTTTGCCGCGGAGGAGGCCGGCTGTCATGGTGGATCCCGGGTTCGAAGGTGACGTCGAGCGAACCAGGCGTCGAGATGCGATATGGACTTCCAAAGCGCGCGGGCACCTGACTACCAGGCTTTCGTGGAAAACCTCGCAGGGGCGAGCCTTGAAGACGACATCAAGGAGATCTTCCGACGCAATATCCCGAGCGACGACGCCCTTGCCGGCGGTCTGCTCGAGGCAATCCCCGGGAGGTACGATCCCAAGATCGCGGCGCTCCTCGCCTCGGCGGCCGCGTGGGCGTACTCGGACGCCGACTCCATGGCCAGGATGCTGCGCGTCCGCGGTCTCCCCAACAACAGGACCGTGACCATCCACTGGAACAACGAAGGCGTCTTGCTGGATACCACCGCGCACGTCGTCCAGAGCGGGACCGGGAAGGTCGTAATCCTCTGCTTCAGCGGGACGCGCTTGACCAACCTCGTGCAGGTACTGGCGTCGGCGGACATGAGGTGGGACCCCTTCTTCTCCGCGGGATTGGTGCACGGCGGCTTCTTCCGCGCGTTCCTGGCGCTCTGGCCTTCTCTCAAGATCCTCCTCGAGGGCGCCATGCGGGGACACTCCATCTGCGACATGATACAGATGGACGCCGCCGGGCATCGCTGCCATACGCGCTTCGAGGAGGATGGCGCCCCGCGCCCCGCGCCGTGCGCCTCTCGGCCGGAGGGCGGTGGGGCGCTGGAGACGCTCTACATCACCGGGCATAGCTTCGGCGCAGCGCTCGCGGTCCTGGCCGCCGCGGCGATCCATACGGAGTCCGCCCTCGTCGCGCTCAAGGAGAAGCTTGGCGGCGTCTACACGTTCGGGCAGCCGATGGTCGGCGACGAGGTGTTCGCCGCCAATTTCTCCAAGATCTTCGGGGACCGCCTGTTCCGGCACGTCCAGAGGAACGACGTGATCCCCCGCCTGCCAGGGCGGATGAATGGACGGTTCGCCCATTTCGGATACGAGTATCGCTCGTCGGCCACGGGCTGGAAGCTGGCGGGCAAGGGCGCGACGCCACGCCAGACCATGTTCGGGGGGATCGCCACGCTGATCGGGATGCTGGGCTGGCTCTCAAATCTGCCAGTGCCTTATTCGATGGAGGATCACTTGCCGCTCCAGTACCTGCGCACCTCGATGCGCTCCGCCCCTGGCTCCGAGTTCCTCCCCTGAACGGTTGCCGCCGAGAGAGGCCACATGGATTACGAGAGCGCCAAGGCACCCGACTACACGTTCT
This sequence comes from Sorangium sp. So ce693, assembly GCF_051521375.1. NCBI lineage: Bacteria > Pseudomonadati > Myxococcota > Polyangiales > Polyangiaceae > Sorangium > Sorangium sp. So ce693. Next base: position 12,119,898 of record NZ_CP150347.1, on the reverse strand, counting down.
TCACGGAGCACTTCAAGCGGCTGGGCTTGAGGGTGCAGAGGGATCTCGAGGACGTTCTCAAGGCGGAGCTCCCCAACGACGAGAGGCTCGTCCACTACCTGGTGGAGGTGCTGCCGGGGAAGTACGATCAGAAGGCCGCCGCCGTGCTCTCGGCCGCGTCCACCTGGGCCTACTCGGACGCGGACGTCATGGCCCGGATGCTGCGCCTCCGCGGCTTCACCAACAACGAGACCATCTCCATGCGTCTCAGGAACAACGCCCTCCTCCTGGACACCACCGTTCACATCAGTCAAAGCCGCGATCGCGAGCTGGTGTTCGTGTGCTTCGGGGGGACGGACCCGAAGAATATTATCCAACTTCTCCTCGACGCGAGCGCGAAGACCGACTCGTACTTCTCCACTGGAGACGTGCACGGCGGCTTCTTCCGCGCGTTCCTGGCCCTCTGGCCCCTTGTGAGGATCCTGCTACGGGGAGCGCTGCTCGGGTATCCTATCGGCCTCTTGGCGGAGCTCAACAGGGTCGGCCACGGCGTCGCCCTGGCGCAGCCCGGGACGGAGTCGGGTACGGTCCCCGGCCTGGCGCCGTTGGACTCCGTGACGCGCGCACCCCAGGTGCGGCCAGCGTCCCCGATAGGCGAGATCCCGGAAGCGTCCGAGGAGAAGCTGAAGGCGCTGTACATCGGCGGGCACAGCCTGGGCGGCGCACTCGCGGTCCTGGCCGCCGCGGAGATTCACCGGGATCCCCTCCTCGCTCCCCTCCAGAGGAAGGTCCGCGGTATCTACACCTTCGGCCAGCCCATGGTTGGCGATGCGGTGTTCGCCCAGACGTGCGACGATCGGTTCGGAGAGAAGCTCTTCCGGCACGTCTACCGGCGCGACGTCGTACCCCAGTTCCCGCCGATCACGATGGGGAAGTTCGCGCACTCCGGGCAGCTCTACACCGCGCCGCCTCTCGACACCGGCTGGGCTTTGCAGCGCGCGCAGGCGAGCGCGAACGGGCTGCTTACCGGCAGCGAGCAAGCCCTCGCAGGGACAGCGGCGCTGGCGCTGGGGGCCATCGCCTGGCTCAAGGACCAGCTCCCCCTCTTCTCGTGGCTGCCCCTGCCGTACTCGCTGGGAGATCACTCCCCGCTCAACTACCTCCGCACATCCCTCCAGGTCGTCCCTGGCTCCGAGTTCCGCCCCTGACCAGCGCGGTGCCAGTGGCGTAGACGCCGTTGCACGAGGCAGGCGCGGGAACCAGCAGGATTGACCTTGCGGACGCCATGTTTCTATGATGCCTTCTCCCCGGCGGCGGCTCGCCGGCGCTTTCGCGATCGTCGGCCGGCGATGGTATAGGGCCTCATCCATGATCTCCCGCCGCGCCGTGATCGCCGCAGCTGGCCTGTTCTCCGCCGGCGCGCTCGCCCCGTGCCTGGCTCGCGCGGCGGGGCGCGTGCCCGCGCCCCTCCCGGCGTTTCCCCTCTCGATCGCGGTGGCGGAGGAGGAGGCGGGGAAGCCGGTGCGCGACAACGCCTGGATCGACGCGCAGATCGCCGAGGCGGTCCGGCTGTTCGAGCCCGCCGGCGTGGCCCTGCGCAAGGTCGGCCCGCGCGCGCTCGCCCCGCGGTTTTCGCGGATCGAGACGCGCGAGGATCGGGACGCGCTCGCCTCGGCGATCGAGGCGCGCCGGATCAACGTGATGGTGGTCGCGTCGCTGCGGGACGTCGACGATCCGCGGCGCTTCCGGATGGGCGTGCACTGGAGGCACCGGGCTACGCCGGAGCGGCGCTTCGTCATCCTCGCGGCGAACGCGCGGCCCACCGTGCTCGCGCACGAGCTCGGGCACTTCTTCGGGCTCGGGCACAGCGGCGTCGACGACAACGTGATGAGCTACGCGCGCACCGGAGCGCCCGTCTCCTTCGACGCGGCGCAGATCGCGAAGATCCGGTCCGCCGCGCGCGGGTACGCGTCGAGCAAGGCGTTCGAGCCCGCCTAGACGGGACCTCCGGGGCTCCTCCGTGCCCCACCGCTCAGCCCCCGCCGACGCGCGACGCCGAGACGTGGCGCGGGGTCGGGCGTCGATTCGCGTCGATTGGCGTCGATGTCGCGAGCATGCCTACTCATCGCGAACCCTCCGACACGCGCAGGACTGGCCCGGATTTCGGCTCGATTCGAAGAGGACGCGAGACCCATCACGCGCTCGTTCGAATTCACGAGCGACCCGAGTAAACTGTGCGGGAATGTTTGACCTATCGAAGCTCGTGGCGCTGCGCATCGCGGGGGTGTTCGTGCTGGCCTCGCTCGGAGGCTGCTCCAGCGAGGCGCGCGATGACACGAAAGCGCCTGCGCCTACGCCTACGCTTACGCCTACGCCTACGCCTGCAACGAAGTCGTTGGCCGTCGTGTTCACGCCGAAGGGAGGCACCTTCCAGGCGTCCGAGCCCGTGAAGCTCACGGTCGAGGACGAGCGCGCTGTGGTGCATTTCACGACCGACGGCTCGCTGCCCACTTCGAGCTCGCCTGTCTACGCCGAGCCGCTCGTGCTCACCGCGTCCACGCGGGTGCGCGCCCTCGCCGTCGTCCCTCACGCCGCGCCTTCCGGGGAGGGGGGCAACGGGGGCAACGGGGGCGAGGACAGCGACGGAGCCGACCGCCTCGGGCCGATCGCGACGGAGGCGTATTTCAAAATCGACGCCGATAGCGCGGAGTTCAGCTCGGAGCTGCCGATCGTCGTGATCCACACCTTCGAGTCGAAGGAGCTCGACCCGCTCGGAACCGAGTTCGTCCCGGCCACGTTCATGCTGCTCGAGCCCAACGCCGGGCAAACCAAGCTCCTCGGCCGCGCGAGCTTCGATAGCCGCATCGGCATCCACGTCCGCGGCGCGACGTCTCGCGAGTTTCCGAAGAAGCAATACTCCGTCGAATTTCGCGACGACGCTCTGGACACGGATCTCGACCAGGCGCTCCTGGGGATGCCGGCGGACTCCGACTGGGTGCTGAGCGATCCGGTGAGCCTCGACCGCTCGCTGATCCGCAACGCGCTCGCCTTCGAGATGAGCAACCGCATCGGCCGGTACGCGCCGCGTACGAGCTTCGTCGAGGTGTTTCTCGTCGACTCGGGGGCTGACGTGGGGAAGGAGAGCTTCCTCGGGTTCTACACGGCGATCGAGAAGATCAAGCGCGGTAAGGATCGCGTCCCGGTGGCCAAGCTCTCGGCCGGCGACCTCACGGAGCCGGACGTGACCGGCGGCTTCATCTTGCGCGTCGACAAGGGCGACGATCAATTCAAGGCCGGCGGCCTGGACCTCCAGTTCGTGTACCCCGATCCGGAGGAGATCCTGGAGCGCGCGCGAAAGCCGCAGCTCGACTACATTCGCCGTTACATCGACGACTTCGGCGAGGCCGTCAACGCGGATGACTTCAAGCAGCCCAGCAGCGGCAAACACTATTCGAGCTTCATCGATCAAGACGCCTTCATCGACCACAACATCCTCGGCGCCCTGACGAAGAACGTCGATGCCCTGCGGATCAGCACGTACTTCTTCAAAGATCGACAGGGCCTGCTCTCGGCCGGTCCCGTGTGGGACTTCGACCGGAGCCTCGGAACGCCCTACGACGAACGCGCGTTCGAGCCGGAAGAGTGGAAGCTCGAGGGCTCCGACGGGACCGACTACTTCACGGAGGGCTGGTGGGGGCCCCTGTTCCGCGATCCGGCGTTCAAGGCGCGGTACAAGGCGCGATTCTTGGCGCTGCTCGAGCGCGAGCTCGCGCCCGACGAGCTCGACGCCATGGTGGACGGCCTGGTGCGCAAGGCGGGAGCTCCGGCCGTGGAGAGAAACTTCGCGCGCTGGCCGGATTCGCCGCCTCTCGATGGGTCCTACGACGCCGAGATCAGCCTGCTCAAGGACTTTCTCCGCAGGCGGGCGAGCTGGATTCGCGACGAGCTCATGACGTGGTGAACGTGCGTTTCATGAGCACGGCCGAGCTTTCATCGCGTACACGGCCGGCATGAGGTAGGGTCATGCCTGCGTTCGATGAGCAACGACCACGAGAAATGGATGCGCCTCGCGATCGAGGAGGCCGAACGGGCGCGCGGAGGAACGGGCGACAACCCTTGGGTCGGCTGCGCGATCGTGAGCGCCGCCGGGGAGCTCCTCGGCAGCGGGCATACCCTGGGGCCGGGTGAAGATCACGCGGAGATCGCCGCGGCACGCGCGGCGCACGCGCGCGGGTTCAGCGTGGTCGGAGCGACGCTGCTTTCGACCCTCGAGCCCTGCTCGTTCCACGGCCGCACGCCGGCGTGCTCGCGATCGATCATCGAGCGCGGTGTGGCCCGCGTCGTGATCGGGATGAACGACCCGAACCCGCGCGTCGACGGCGAAGGCGTTCGCATCCTGCGCGAAGGGGGCGTCGAGGTCGTCGAGGGCGTATGCGAAGCGGAAATCCGCCGGCAGCTCGGGGGTTGGGTGCTCGATCACCATCCTCACGAGCCGCTGCGGCGCGCGCTGACCTTTCCGGCATCGGACCGCGTCCCGCGGCTCGCGGAGATCTACGGCGTCGATCAGTCCCGAATCGTGGCGCTGCTCGCAAAGCGTTAGGGATCGCACAGAGCAGGCTCGTGACGCTCCGCGCTTCCCCGAAGGCGCTTCTGTCGATGGCGGCGCTCGCGCTCCTCGGCGCCGCTGCGCTCGCGTCGCGGCGCATAGCGCCGAGCGCGCCCGCTCCTCCGGAGCCCCCGCCGCCCGCTCCGGCGACGCTTTCCCCCCCGCAGGGCCCGGCCGCCGGCGCCCCCGTCCAGCCCGAGGTGATGACCGTCGAGGGAGAGGACTACCGCGTCCATGTCTTCGCGTTCCGCCTTGCGAACGCCCATTTCGAGGTCGTCGACGTCGAGATGTCGCGCGACATCGCGGGGGTGCTCGAACGCACCCGCGCGTCGTTCGTCATCAACGGTGGCTTTTTCGATCGACAGAGGAGACCCGAGGGGCTCGTCGTCGTCGATGGCCGGGAGCTCGCGCCGCTCGCGCCCTCGCTCGGGGGCGGCGTGCTGGTGGTCTCCGGCGGTCGCGCCGCCCTGCACGACGCCGCCGGGTTCGTCCTTTCGCCCGGCGCTCACCTCGCGGTCCAGGGGCTGCCCCGGCTGGTGCTCTCCGGCCGCCGGAACGTGCGCAGCGACGGCGGCCCGCGGGCGGAGCGGACGGCGCTGTGCGTGCTCGACAGGGGGCGGCGCATGGAGGCCATCGTCGCGCGCGGGGACCGGGCGCAGAGCGGGCCTACGCTGGGGCTGCTCGCCGACATGCTGGTCGCGCGCGGATGCGAGCAGGCCCTCAACCTGGACGGCGGACCCTCGACCGGCGTGGCGTGGCGCGAGGACGGCGGCGCGCGCGAGATGGCGCCGCGGGGGCCGATCCGGCACGCGATCGCGGTGCGGCTGGATCCCTGACAGGGGAATGCGGTTCTGAGCCCGGAGTGGGCCGCTCGCGTCCTCTGCAGCGCGACGGCCGGAGGTTAGAACCTGCCCTCTTGTCGCGACGCGATCACGGCTCTTCGAGCCGCGAGCGGACGACCTCGCCGTCGAGCGTGCTGCCGTCGGCCTCGATATAGAGGTGATCGCCCACGATCGTGACCGCCCATTGGCGCCGCAACCCCGTGTTCTCCGCGAGCGCGGCGACGAGGCGGTGGTCGACGGTGGAGAGCGAGATCGCGCCGGTGACCTTGCTCGCGCGCGAGGCGGCCTCACGTGCGCCGGACACGAGCTCGTCGCGCCGGCGCGTGTCCGAGAAGAGCGCGTGAACGGCCACGCCCGCGTTGTGCTGCACGACTCTCTTGAGCTTCTCGAACGGCGCCGCGCCGCACTCGATCCAGGTGAGGACGCGGCCCGCGGGATCGCGCGTCCAGAGGTCTGCCCCCTCGGCGTCGGCGAGCCCTGGGCCGAAGGCGAGGCCCTCTTCGTGAAAGAGGCAATACGCGAGCACCCGCAGCATGACGTGCTCGGCGCTCTCCGACGGGTGGCGGGCGACGATCACCCGCTCGCTCGCCTCCCGGCCGCGATCGACGTGCGAGAGGTCGATGCGGAAGTCCATTCGCGTCGAGGGGAGTGCCATCGATGCTCCCGCTAGCCTCGATGCGCCGCGCCGCTGTCGGCGGACGCGGCTTCGGGCAGCGCCGCTGCCTCTTCTTGTTGCTCCCGCCGCAGGCGGGCGTCGAGCACGAACGGGCCGAAGGGGATCAGCGACGCGAGGAGCGCTCGGAGCCCCTGCCCCACCGACCAGCGCCCGGCGGCCACCGCCTCTATCACGCCGAACACGTAGAGCACGAACAAGAGGCCGTGCACCATACCGACGACGCGGACCGCGGCCGGAAAGCCTGCGAAGTACTTGAGCGGCATCGCGACCCCGAGGAGGAGGAGAAACGACGCTCCCTCGCCCAAGGCGACGAGACGGAACCTTCCGACCGCTGTGTTCAACATCGATGACCTCCGGAGGGCGCCGCTGTTCGCATCGCGCACGACCCGCGCTCCAGCCGGATACCACGCGAGCGAAGGAGAGGCCATCTGGAACGTGTTTCACCCCTCGCCGGGCGACGGCAAAGCGCCTCCGACGCGCCCGGCTGCGCGACCTCGATCGGCAGGCGCGGGAACCAGCAGGATCGACCTTGCGGACGCCACGTTCCGCTGATGCCTTCTCCCTGACAGCCTCTCGCTCAGGGCACCGTCGTGTTGAGCAGGAGCTGATTCGCCTGGCTGTAATTCCCCAGCATGAGATCCAGGTCCCCGTCGCCATCCATGTCGCCGACGTCCCCGTCCGCCGTCAAGAGGAGGGTCTGGGTGAGCCAGGGGGCGTCGATCTGGGCGAAGTAGCCTCCGGAGTTCCTGTACAGCGAGTGCTTGCGCGATGACATCGAGGGGATGTCGCCCCGCAGCATGATGATGTCCACGTCGCCATCCATGTCGAAGTCGCCGACCTCGACCTCGCGAGCGTCGGCGTCGTAGGCGTGCATGCTGATCCGGCTCGCCGTCACGTTGACGAAGTACCCGGTCCCGTTGTTGTAGAGCAGGACAGTCTGATCTCCGCCTGCGGGGGCGAACACCAGATCCAGGTCCCCATCGGTGTCGAGGTCCGCAGCCTCGACGTCGACCGACCCGAACGTCGTCACCGGCGCACTGGCGCTCAGACGACCGTTGGCGTTGACGAACGCGCCTCCCTGGGTGTTGCGCAAGAACATGCTCGTGGGGCCGGCCAGGATGAGATCGGGGTAGATGGCGTGACGGATCGCGAGGCAATCCGCCTGCTGGGCCGGCGTCACCGCGCCGCTCGCCACGAGCCCGGCGACCGATCGCCTGGGATCGGAGCAGATCCCACACAGGGCAGCAGGGCGGCCAGCGCACGCGGAAGCGTTGACGTCCGCGATCTCCGCGCACAGCGCCTTCTCCACCGTGATGCCCTGCGTCGCGGCGCCGAGCCAGAAGCTGCTCTGGTCGGTGAACACGCCGTTGCCCCCGTTGATGAGCAGCGTCGAGTTGCCCGGCGCGACGTTCCCGAAGAACGCGTCGAGATCGCCGTCGGCGTCCACGTCGCAGAGCTCGACCGCGCGATCCGACATCGTGGTCGATGGCAGGCGCCCGGTCGTGGCCACCGTGAAGGTGCCGCCGGAGTTGAGGTACAGGGCGGCCTGCTTCGACGCCGTCGTGCCCGTGGCGGAGTAAGCTGCCGCGATGAGGTCCATGTCGCCGTCACCGTCCACATCGCCGGAATCCACATCGGTGTGCTTGACCAGCACGCTGGGGAATTGCAGCGCCGTGACGTCCACGAGGTGGCCGCCGTCGTTCCTGAGCAGGCGCGGCTGCATGAGAGCGGCCGAGTAGGGCGCGATGAACACGTCGAGATCACCGTCGTTGTCAATGTCGATCAGGTCGATGTCGCTGGTCGCGGTCGTCGTGCCCAGCGGGACGCGCCCCACCGTGCCGTCGGTGAACAGCGGCTGCGCAGGCAGCGGCGCGGTGAGCGCGGCGTGCGCGTCGACGATGCCGCCGGTGCGGGTGAGGCCGGCGAACGCGGGCAGCGGCGCGGCGGTCTGCTCGATCATCTTCACCACGCGCACGGGGTCGCCGCGCAGCTCGCTGTGCTGGGACAGGAGCAGCCCGGCAACGCCGCTGACCATCGGGGCGGCGAGGGACGTGCCGTTGGCGCCGAGGAAGGTGTTCGTGCCAGGCGCCGCGACCGAGACCGTCTTCGCGCCATAGTCGGACGACTGGCCGCCCGGCCAGACGGAGCGATTGCCGGACTGGTCGCTCGCCGCGACCACGATCTTGTTGGGCAGCCCGAGATGAGCGGGAAAGTTGGCGAGGAGCGGATTTCCAAACGAATCGACCGTGTCGAGGTTGGTCCCCCCGTTTCCCGCGCCGGTCACGAACAAGAGGTGAGACACGCCGAGGTCCCAGACGGCCTCCGTCATTTCTCGAAGGGCGTCCTCGGGAGTGTACGAGATGCCCGTCCAGCTGTTGAAGCTGCCGCCGAACGAGCTGTTGACGATGTGCGCGCCGTTGCGCGCGGCGTACTGGTACGCCTCGAGGATGGCATCGTACGTCGGGGCGGCGACGGTCGTCGGTGTGCCGTTCACGATGCGCGTCACCAGGCGCCCGTTGCCCAGGGGCATGATCTTGACCCGCTGCATCACGCCGGTGTAACCGGTGCAGTCGTCTCCGATCTCGCCGAGGGCCCCCGCCACGATGTCTCCGTGCGTGTTTCCGGTGTCCACGGGCGACGGGTCGTTCGGCCTGAGCGGGCTGCCGCCGAGGTCGTGTCCCGGGCGCGCGAACTGGAAGCCGCGGCAGTCGTCTGGATAGCCGTTCTCGTCATCGTCTCGCGCGGCCCCGTCGCAGTCCTGTCCTTCGGGCGCGCCCAGCAGCGCGCCCGGGGGCAGGGCGTTGCAGGCGACGCCGCCGGGGCCGATCTCGTCGGCGATCGAGCCGTCGCCGTCGTCGTCCAGGTGGTTCGTGTAGATGCGCGCGACGTCGGGATCGAGCAGATCCGCCGCGCCGTCGCCGTCGTCGTCCACTCCGCAGGCGCCGGGGCAGCCGTCGCCGTTCAGGTCCGACCGCGGGCAGGTCCCGCCCGTCGTGAGCGGCATGCAGTCGCTGCTGCACGGGGGCGCGGCGCAGCACTCGTCCGCGTTGAGGTAGATGTTGTCGACCAGCGGATGAGGGCCCGGACCGCTGCAATTGTCCGTGCCGTAGTACGCCGCCTGATAGTAAATCACGCCGCTGTCGACCACCGCGACGACGACATCGTGGGATCCTCGCTGGATATCCCAGGCGGCGTCCACGTTCATCGCCTCGATGTACCAGTTTTGGGTATGATAGTATGGATCGTTCGGCGCGTAGGTCGGCACGGCGATCAGGTTGGGCAGGACGAGCCGCACCGGCTCGCCGCCCGCGAGGAGCGCCGAGAGCGCCTCTTTCTCCGTCCCCTTCGGCACGGTGACCACGCCCATGTCCGGCGTGATCTGCCGCGCGAGCGCGCCCTGTACACCGGAGAGGACGCTCCCGCGCTCCTCCGCCGACGTGCCGGAGCTGAACTTCACGATGAGCTCGCCCGGCACCATGGGCGCCAGGGACACGACCACGATGTCAGAAGCGCTCTCGTTGCCGTCGATGTCGGTCGCGACGACGTGGACCCGGTTGGGCGTCAGAAACTCACCCGGGTCGTTCCGGAGCGGCAGGTCGATGGAGAACTCTCCTGCCGGCGTGAGCGCCGACGCCTGCGCTGGCGCATCGCCGACGCTGACGCTGACCGATCGCGCCAGCGTGTTGTCCTCGACGCGGCCTCGGAGGGTGAATGTCCCCTGAGCCACGATGTCCCCCTTCGCCGAGGACCTCGCGTAGTCCTCGGCGACGCGGAGCCTCGGGGCCTCGTCCGTCGCGCCGAGGCGGATGGCGTCGAGCCGGCAAGGGCCGTCGGCGCCCTGCGGGAGATCGAGCGCGATCTTGAGCCGCAGGTCGTCGTACTCTGTCTGGAGCGCCGCCACCAGCTCGGCAGGCAGCTCGAAATCGACGCGTGTGAACCGACCTGCCGCTCCCCGGGGGAGCGCGACCTCCTGGATGAACCGGCGCTCGATCCCCTGGGAGGGCAGCTCCACGAACAGGTGGACGTGCCCCAGCGGCTCCGCGCCGGGCGGCGCCTCCGGGAGCGACAGGCTGATGGAGAAGGTGGAGTGGACCGCCGCGAGGGTGCTGAGCGGCGCGCTCACCAGCTCGTGGTACCCGCTGCCGGGCACCTCGAGGCTCTTCTCGCCGTGCGCGCGCTGGTCGCTCGCCTGCGCGGCGCCGCCATCGAGCGTCCACGCGCTCGCGTCCTCGAACCCGAGGATGCTCTCGTTCGACGGTCGCGCCGCGCCGGCGCTCGGCGCGCCGCCCGGAGCGACGCTCGTGCCATCGCAGCTGCATATCAATGCTGCGACGGCGACCCATCGTCCACGTTTCATATCATTCTCTCGCTGATGCCCGAAGATTGAACCAAGATGGAAGTCGGCAGGTCCACGATGGAGGGCATTCAGCGGGCGTGCTGCATGACGTGCCTGTCGCTGTCCTGTTGGACGCCGGCCCGCGTGACGGGCGTGCACCGGGCGCCAGGCAGGCATGGCAATGCTCATGCCCGCCGGTTCCGCACGCGCGGCCATGTGTTTCGGCCGGCTTCTCTCGCGAGGGCGGGCGTGAGGTGGCGCGATGTCACGGTGCGACGGCCCGCTGTCACGCGACAGTGTCACGTGACAGTGTCACGGGACAGGAGCCGGCCCGCCGCTCCGGCCCCCTCCACCTGGCGACGGCCGCTGTCGTCAACGCCGCCTGGGATCTGTGGGCGAAGATCGCGGGCAAACCGCTCTGGAAGCTCCTCGTGGACATGACCCCGGAGGAGCTCGTCCGCTGCGTCAGCTTCCGCTACATCACGGATGTGTTGAGAGCTCTCACAGCGGCTCGATGCTCAGAAGATCGCCCGCCAGGTGATAAACGCGGTAGTGGGCGCCGTGCGTCGTGAGCTCCCACGCTTTCTGCGAGACGACGAAGGCGACTCCGCCGATCGTGTAGCGCCATTGGCTCGGCATGCCGCCGCGGCCGTCGACGTGCACCTTTTGGAGCGGCCCCTGGGCGACCAGCGCGGGGCTCTGGGCGTACGCCTTGCGCCTCGCGCTGACCTTCCAGAACGTCAACAGCGCGCCGATACCGAGCAACCCGCCCAGCACGACGCCGCCCCCGCCGAGCGCGTAGAGCCCGTTCATGTCGGTGTCGGAGATCGGCTTCGAGTAATCGTCGTGGAGGTAGAGCGCACCTCCGACGCCCCCGGCGGCGACGAGTAACCCGAGCAGGAGCAAGAACACCCCGCAGCCGATGCCGGAGCTCTTGCCGCGCTTGGCCTGCGCCGGATGAAGGCGCCCTTGCCGGTTCATCTCGAGCTCTTCGAGCGTGAAGCCGTGGGCCGCTCCGAGGTCTCGGAGGTACGCCTGCCGCGGGTCGGAGGGCGAGGCCATCATGCGAACCTCGAGTGACCCAGGGCGACCAGGGCGTCAATGGGGGCTTCGAGCTCGGCGGGCTTCAGCGGCTGACCGCCGTAGGAGAGACAGAGCTCGCCGTTGTCATATGAGAGCCCGATCTGATTCATGGGCAGCTTGAGCAGCGCTGCCTTCACCGCCGAGTTCATGAGCGCACGAGAGAGGGCGGGCGAGTCGCTCCTGAGCGAAATCATGCGATCGAAGTTCGGGTCGCCCGTCGGCACCAGGTGGTACTGCGGGCCACCCGCGCCGCGCGTGATCTGGAGCGAGAAGCGATGCGGCGCCGGATACAACGAGCGCGCATAGAAGGCCGTGGAGGTGGTTCTGGTGTTGCCCACCATGCTCCAGGTGGAGATGACGCGGAGCGGCACGTTCTGCACGGCGCCGGTGAGCGACTTGGCGCGGCGCTGTGACGTGAGCGCGTTGCCCTCGTTCTGTTGATCGAAGGTCAGCCCGTACCTCGTCGCACAGTTCGGCCAGACCGCGTCCGTCGCGCGCGAGAGCTTGATCGCGCTCGCCACGATCGCGACCAGGACGAGGGCGCCCGCCCCGAGCCCCAACCATTGGAGAAGTTCATACGTGCTCATGTCGTGTTCGCTATCTCGGAAAGAGATTACTCGCCTTTGGAGAGGCGCGACAACGGGCCGCTCTCGCGCCGCGAATTCCCTGCAGTGAGGATACTCACCACCGTTCACAAGAAACGACGAAACACGGTCCACCCACCCTTCGGCGTTCCGAATGAACGTGTTGCGATGATCAAGATTCAAGCGAGGCGGGACGGGTGGGTCGTGGTCGGGAGGAGCGTGCTTTCGAGAGGATAGCCCACGCGAAGCCATTCCGACCTGTCAAGAATTTCCCACCAACGAACGGCAGTTGACATAACGTGAAAAGTACAGATCCACTGATCCGCCTACAAAAACCGAGAGATCCAACGAGCTCACTCGGCCATGTAATATTTCTTACACCACGCTGAAAAAGACCCGAGCCGGGGTGTGCGATGGTCGGCCTGCGCGCCGGAACAGCGGCGTTCCGGTGCCCGATGGATCTGGAGTTCCACCAGCTCGACCCCGAGAGCTGTGGCGTGAGCGTGGTCCCTTCGATGCATGGCCAAACTGTTGATATGGCGTTACTTTTTCAGGGGGTGTCGAATCGCATAGAAGGAATGTTCGGTCAACACGGGGGCAGGTCCCGCAATTGGGGCTTGATGTTTCCGATACGCTTGGAGTTCCTTCTCCCCGCGTTGCTCGTTCGTCCTGGTCTTCGACCGGATCCTTGCGCGACCACGCATTCGCGCATGACTCGGGCTTGTCGTGCAGCGCTCGGGCGGACCGCTGCACCGGCGGCGGACAGCGCTCTCGACAGGAACATCGCCGTGGGCATGCCCGTCAAGAGCTGGTAGGGTCCGAACAACCACGACGAGGAGAGCTCCTCCATGTTCTCGTTCGACCGGAAGCCGCGTCCATCTTTGGCGCCTTCTCCTGCCGCGAAGCCTGCGTCGCGGCGCCAGGTCAATGCGCCGCCGATGAGCCCGCCCTGGTTTCGGCTGGCCACGTCGAGCAACGCCGGAGCGGCGACTTCGTCCGAGCTGACCGAAGCGGGACGGCGCGACTTCGAGCCGCGCTTACCCGCTCCCGCGAGCGCTCCCTGGTCGCGCGTCGCGCGCGCTGGTTCGGAGACAGAGGCGGAGGCCGAGGCGTCTCAATCTGTCGCACCGGGACCTGTCGCGCCGGCTCCCCGGTTCGATTGGGCCCGCTTCGCCGTCAGGCCGCCGCCGATCCAGCGGAAGGCGACCGTCAGCTCCCCGGGAGACCCGTACGAGCGCGAGGCGGACGAGGTAGCCGACAACGTGATGCGGACGGCGGAGCCGGGGTCCAGCGACTCGGCACCTGTCTCGATCCAACGTAAGTGCGCGGCGTGCAAAGACGAGGAGAGCACGACGATCCAGACCAAGCGCGCGCCGTCGGCGGGCGCCGGAGCCGGTCTGGACACCGGGGCCGCGGTGCGCGCGGCGGAGCGCGGCGGACAGCCGCTGCCGGCCTCGCTCCGCGCTTGGTTCGAGCCGCGCTTCGGGCGCTATCTCGGCGGGGTGCGGGTGCACACGGACAGCGAGGCCGCGGACGGGGCGCGGGCGGTGCGGGCGCGCGCGTACACCATCGGGAGCGACATCGTGTTCGGCTCCGGCGAATATGCGCCCTCCACGGTGGAGGGCCGCCGGCTGCTCGCGCACGAGCTGACGCACACGATCCAGCAGCGCGCCCTGCCGAGCGGCGGTGGCCCTGGCTCAATCCACAGGCTCATCCAGCGCTCGTGTCACACGGTGGCAGCCAAGGAGACGATCTACGGGATCGCGTCGAAGTACGGTGTCACGGAGGAGGCGCTGCTCGACGCCAATGGCCTGAAGGCCACGGACACCTTGTCGGTCGGGAAGACGCTGGTCGTGCCCGACGGCAAGCCGTGTTCGCACACGGTGGCGTCGGACGAGACGCTCTACAGCATCGGGCGCATCTACGGCGCCACGGTAGACGACATCAAGGCAGCCAACAAGCTGACCAGCAACACCATCGCCCCGGGGCAGGTGCTGACCATCCCGGTCGCGGGCGGCCCCAGCTCGGTGAGCTACACGGTGAAGGCGAAAGACACGCTCTACTCGATCGCCAAGGCGCACGGGGTATCGGTGGCCGATATCCAGAAGGCCAATGGAATGACCGGGACCGACGTCGCGATCGGGCAGACGCTCACGATCCCCGTGGCGGGCGGCGCGCCGGCGCCTGCCAAGCCGCCCGCGACACCGGCGGCGACGCCGGCCAAGCCGCCGGCGACACCGGCCAGTCCGCCCGCGACGCCGGCCCCGACCAAGCCTGCTGCGACGCCGGCCCCGGCGAGCACCTCGACCGATTCCGGCCACGACCCCGGCAAGGACTATGCGAGCGGGGTGATGCGCGAGGACAGCTTCCTGCGCAAGTCGGACAAGGCGACCTATCAGGTCTCGGGTGGCGTCAGGCTGTTCTTCCAGACGGGTGCCACCGTGACGCTCAAGGCGAGCTCGGCCGACTGGGTCGAGGTCGAAGGGCCGGTGTTCAAGGCGGGCAAGCCGGCGGTCGCGGCGGGAACGGGCAAGGGCTGGATCATGCGCGCCTGGACCTCGATGACGATGGGCGACTACAAGGACGTGCCCGTTGACGATCGCACGGAGACATACGGAAAGCTCGCGTCGGGCTCATTGCCCAAGAAGGATGTGAACAGCGTGATTCTGCACCAGACCGGCAGCAGTTCGGGCAGCGGCACGCTGGCCGGCTACAGCAGCCGGATCGCGGCGAATCAGACCATCGGCGCGCACTACCTGATCGACGAGAACGGGAAGATCACCCTGACCGTGCCGGTCGACAAGAAGGTGTCACACGTCGGCAAGACCAAGCCGGGATATGAGACGTCCAGTAACTCTCACGCCATCGGCATCGAGCACAGCGGCGCCGAGGACGCGCTCGATCTGCCGTCGAGCTCCAAGGACACCGCCACGATCACCGCGAACCGCACCGCCATCAAGGCGATGGAGCTGTCGCCGAACCTGAAGGCGCGGCTGATCGCCATGAAGGACGCGGAGCTCTACCAGGTGGCGCGCGACAACAGGGACCCGGATACCAAGGTGAAGAAGTGGTACCTCCACGGCGACATCAACGCGGCCCAGAAGCGCTCGTCGTTCGTGCTCGCCTCGAAGCTCATGGCAGACTTCGGGCTGGCAGAGAAGGACCTGCTCCCGCACGAGACGGTGTCGTGGAAGACCATCGGCGAGGGCGAGAACATCAAGGAGTACCTGGCCGCGCGCATCGCTTATCCGGGCCTCGTGATCAGCCTCAGGAAGCTGGTGAGCGGAGACGCCAAGCTGGCCGCGGACGCCGCGCTCACCAAGATCGTGGCCGACGAGGAGACCACGGTGGTGGCGCTGGCGGTGGACGCGACAGCGGCCGAGAACACAGCGCTCGCGACAGAGAAATCGGGCGGCAAGGGGGGCGTCGCCACCGCGCGGGAGGCGCTGCGGACGGCCTTCTACAAGAAGTTCTGGGCCCGGCACACGCAGATCGTCGACCTGGTGAAGTTCCTGGGGGCGTCGGGCTCGAGCAAGCCGGCCGAGCTGGCCAAGAAGCTCTCCGCGTGGGTGACGTGAGCGGGCGCGAAGCTCACGGCGCCGGTGCAGGCGCTGTCAGTGTGTGGCGCCGTTGAGGTCGGCGCCCGCGAACAGGAGCTTCGCGACGTATGGGCGGCCTTCCCAGCCGCGCCACGTCTCCTGGATCAACACCGCCACACGGGTGTCATGGGGGCTCCGAAGGTAGCCGGGAGCGGTCACCTCCAAGGGGCCGATGCTCGGCGTCCCGGTCTCGTCCGGCGTCTCCGGCGACCCGCTGCGGTGAATCGTCGTGGTGCCTCGTGGGGTCGTGATATCGACTCGATAGCTCGTGATGTGGGCAAACCCGACAGGGGAGTCATCGCCGACCGCGGTGGTGTGGATCTGGACGCGCGGCCCACCACCGTCAGAGGTCGAGAACGGCCGCAGCGCGGGCTCGTTGCTCCGGACGATACCGAGCTCGTGCAGGCGGGCGGAGAGCATGCCGCCGCGGGCCCGCCACACAGCCTGCAAGCTCGTGAGCTGATCGGGATCCCCCTCGCGGATCTCTCCGGATTCGTAGCGGTGCTCCCACGTGATCCGATGGGTGGCCAGATCCTGGACGATCAGGTGGAAGAAGTAACATCCACAGGCTTCGTCGGGTGGCTCGTAGACATAGGCGAACAGGCCGCTGCGCGACCAACCCAGAGGAAAGACGCGGCCCGGGAGGAGCACCGCGTTGGGGCGCTCGAACTCGGCGAGATCGGGGACGATGAGCTGGACGGGTGGCTGGGCGTCTTCGGGGATGCCGACCCGGGCGGGGATGCTGGCCTGGACGGAGGACGCCGCGGGCGGCGCAGGCTGGCTGCCGTGGCCGGACGCGCACCCCACCAGCGCCAGGGCCATCACGAGGGCCGGGCGGGCACACGCCGCGAGGGACTTCATTCCTTCAGGGTATCCGATCCGCGGCGCGCCTGCACGCGCGCGCTGAAGACACCCTATCTCTTCGGCCTGCTCGGCGGCTGTTCGCGGGTGTTCTGCCACGCGCAGTGGTACCTCGACCGCGAGGGCATCGAGAGCCTCGTGCACGGCTTCCGCCACGGGATCCAGGAGCGGGGGCTGCCGCGCGGCGCCTACAGCGATCGTGGAGGTGCCATGAAGGCCGCCGAGATGCGGGAGGGGCTCGAGCGGCTCGGCATCGTGCACTATCTCATGCTGCCGAACAGACCTCATCAGAACGGCAAGCAAGAGCGCGCAGAGCTCGTTGACCCGCGCTCAGGCGGCCAAGGAGAGGCCGGCCAGACGACGCGCCCGATCACCGCTGCGCGTCACCCCCGGCTTCGGCATCGAAACCGGGCGACGCGCTCGAGAAGCGCCCTCGCCGGAAATCGATCTCCGAGCGCGACGACGGCCCCTGACGCCCCTGCTCCGGCGTCGCCCGAGGGAGATCAGCTTCAGCGCGCGGCGCGGCTTCGACGAGGGCACCCTCAGGGGCGCGCTGCGCGTCGCGGGCGACGCGGAAGTAGAGCGCCCGCTCACGCGGCCTGTCGTCCGCCAGAAGCCGCGACGTCACCCTGGTCACGAGCAGCCCACCCTCGATCCAGCGCGTATGGTCGGGCGAGAGCCCCGGGAAGGCGCGCGCCGCGAGCGCGCACACCGCCTGGAGATCGCGCCGCCCTTTCGGGACATGGAGCGACACGAGCCGATCGCTCGGCGCGTCGCGCGGCGTCGAGACGACGACCGACACCCCCGCCGACGTACGATGAAGGCGCGGCGCGTCCGAGCGCTCCGCCGACGCCACGAAGTCGCGCACCTCGGCGACGTGCGCCGGCGCGAGGAGCACCCGCGTCGGGTCGGCGACGATCCGGTACGCGAGCACGAGGGCGAGCAGCGCGACAAGGCACGCGGCCGCGGCGAGCATGCGAGCATCGCGGATGCCGGCGGCGCCATCGACGAGCACGACGGCGAACGCGAGCTCTGCAATCGCCATCCAGCGGCTCGCCGAGAATGTGAGGAACGTCGGGCGCTCGTCGCCGCGCAGCCCTTCGAGGCCGAACCGGAAGACGGCGTACGATGCGAGGAACCAAGCGAACACCCGCCCTTCGGCGGCGAAGGGGAGCCCGACGAGCCCGACGAGCCCGATCGCGACGAGGCCGGTCGCCTCGATGAGCTGCACAGGGAAGAGGCGCACACCGACGAGGTGCTCCGGCAGGCCGCCTTCAGCGATCGATGCGTCGTAGACGATGCCGACGGAGCTCGGGCGGCCGTGGCAACAGCCGACAACCAGGCAGCCGAGCCGCCCTGACGCGAGGAAGAAGGCGAGGCCGAGGCTGACCGCGTCGAGGTAAGGCAAGATGGGCGCGCCCATCGCGTGGAGCGTCGCCGCCGCGCACGCTTCGGCGATCCAGACGTGCTCGAGGAGCACGAGCGTCTCGCGTCCCGTGACCGCGCGACGGATCAGCGCCCATCCGAAGAACGACAGCGCGCACGCCGCCGAGACCGCGAGCGCGACGAGGAGCGAGCCGGCGCGAAGCACCGAGACGCCGACCATGACGACGAGCGCGAGGTAATAGCCGGCGATTCCCAGGCTCCGGAACGCGGGCACCTCGCGCGCATGGCGGCCGAAGACGACGCGCGGAAGTCGATCGAGTTTCGCGTTCAGGAAGGGCACGGAGGACACGGCAGCAGCGTGAGCGTCACGGGAGGTCGAAGTCGCACGCGACGGCCCATCCGTGCGACTCGGCCCAGGAGAGCGCCCGGCGGACGTCATCCAGATCGTCGATCACGCGGAGCAGGCCGTGGCCACTCCGCACGAGGACCAGGCGACCTGCGCTCTCGACGCAGACGCCGGCGTCGAGGAGCGGCTCGGCGGCAGGGCGGAGGGGGCGATCGGCGTCGTCCACGCACACGCGCAGGCGAGCGCCGACGTCGTCGACCAAGGCGCAGAGCGGCGAGAGCTCCGACGCGGCGAAGCGTCGCTCCTCGGGCTCCGCAGCGTCGTTCCGCTCGATGAGCGCGCGCGCGACCGGGTGCAAGCGGCCGAGCGCGTCGGAGAGGTCGAGCGCGTCGTGGACGCGCGCGCCGCCCCCGTCGACCACCCTGGGGATGCCGTCTTCTTCCGGCAGGCGGGGCGGCGCCGCCCCGCCCGGCGGCAGGAGGAAAAGAGAGAGCTCGATCGCCATGGCTAGTACCGTCCCGAGGTGATGAGCTGACGCTCGACGAGGAGCTGCGCCAGATCGCGTATCTGGGTTCGTCCGAATGGCACCGCGGCCGTGTAGCCCCTCCCCCCCTGGGGCCCGATCGTCTGCTCCGCCGCGCCGCCGGGCGCCTCGGTCAGCTGTCCCGTGAGATCCACCTCGGTCGCGCCGTCCAGCGCGGTGACGCGGGTTACCCGAGCGAATGCCGGTCGACCGTCGATGGTGACCTGCGGCAGCCCGGCCGCGGTCGGGCCGCGAATGACGGCGAGGGCGCTTCGATTCTGAGCCGCTGCGGCGGCAGCCTGCGTACTGCCCGCCTTCACGTTGGCCACGGTGTGCACTTCGATCGAGGTGCCACTGGAAATGACAGCGGCGTAGTCGAGCTCGGTGACGTCGGTGTTCACGAGCGCGCGCCCGTTCCTCCGGACGAACGGCGTCGTGCCCGCGGGGTCGGTGAACGCGTCCCCGATGAACCGGATCCGGCGCAAGATCCGGCCTCCCGGCGGCACCGTCACGCGGACGCGCGCCAGCCATTCGGTCACGACCCCGTCGAACTGCGGCGCGCTCCTGGCGTCGAGCCACTCGGGCGCGTTGAGGATGCCGGCGGTCTCGAGCTGCGTCGATTCGGTGACGAGCGCGGGGTCGGCGGCCGCGCGCAGGCGCCCCGTCCTGCTCAGGTCGAGGAGGAGCTCCTGGGCGGACGCCCGCGCCCCGGGGCGCGCGAGGAGGTCTCGCACCTGGCGTCGCACCTGCGTGAGCGCCCACGCGAAGTCCCGCGTCGGTTCGCGCGCCAGGTGCTCGGTCATCATGCGGAGCAGCATCCGCTGCGCTTCCGCGCGAGTGACCGAGAGCTCAGTGAACAGCAGCTGGACGTCGGCGCCCGTCGGGTCGATGCGGATCTCGCCGGCCGGGCGCTCCCGGAAGAGGATGGGGCGCTCGCTCCCGAAGCGTGCCTCCACCGTACGCAAGCCCGTCGCCGGATCTTGCGTCCTCGTGACGATCGCGCCGGCGGCCCTCAGCGCATCGTAGAGCAACCCCGTCGTCCCCGACGCGTACGTGTGGCTGCGCGACCCCGCGCGCTCGAGCGCGACCGCCTCCGGGATCCCGAGCGCGCTCGCGAGCAGCTCGGAGCCCGTCGCGTCGGCCATGTCGCGGATCGTGTCGAGCTCGTTCCGCAGGTCGTCGAGGTTGACGCGCCGATCGGCCTGCACCTCGCGCATGAGCGCCTGGAACTCGCGCTCGAGCGCCTCCAGGCGGCCGCGCGCCGCCTCGATCTCGGCGTCCGGCGCCCCGCGCTGCTCGAGCGCCGCGATCTCGGACTGCAGGCTCGCGCGCACCGCCTCGAGCCCGGAGAAACGGAGCCCGTATGCGTCACGGAAGCGGCGGAGCGCGGAGTCGGGCCGAGAGGCCGTCCAGCGCTGCACGACGCGCAGGCCGACGGAGAGCGCCACCATCGTGAGCACGTTCTCCGCCGTCATCTGGCCAAGCTCGGCGCGCGACGGCCACCGGCCGCGCTCCGCGCGGAAGCGGAGGATGCCGTACCCCTGGAGGATCGGGAACGGCGTGACGAGGTGAACCGGTCCGGAGAGCACCTCGAGCTCCGCGGCGCGCAGGCCGCGCGTCGTCGCGGCGCCGGTCGCGCGGAGAACGGTGAACAAGCCTGCGTTCCACGCCAGATCGCGGAGCACGCTGCCGAACGTGGGTCGGTCTCCGAAGAGGAAGGTGTTGAGCGTCGTGTTCACCCCCGTGAACACGAGCGTCTCCAGCGCGACGGTGCCGGCAAAGCTGAGCGCGCCGCGGACCGTGATCCCCGTCGCCGCGGCCCGCGCTCCGCCGGCGAAGAGGCCTCCGACGCCGCCGGTCGCGAGCGCCGCGATGTACGCGACCCCGATCCGCGCGATGAGCTGCGTCGTGCCCATCATCCCCGGGAGCGCGCGGTAGAACGTGTCGAGGTGCTGGTCCTCCCGGACGCTCGTCACGCGTGCGCGCAGGTCAGCGACGTTCCCGGCGTAGAACGCGAGCCGGATCGCCTCCATACGATCACGGATGCGGTTCATCGCGCTGACGGTCGGGGTGTCCAGCACCCCCGGGCGGTTCCGGAGCATGAACTCGAACGCGCGGAGATAGCGGTCGTACTGCTCCATGCCCTCGAGTCCGAGCTGCACGAGCTCGGCTTCGCTCGCGAGGGTGGACGCGGACGTCGACGCCGTCCTGCGCGCCTCCAGCGCGTCGAGGCGCGTGCGCATCTCCTGCACCCAATCGCCGAGCCGCTGCGACGGGAGCAGGTGTTCCCGGTTGCGCGCCGCGTGCCGCTCGATCGCGTCGAGATCCACGTTCACGAGCGCGCGCGGCAGGCGCTGCGCCGCGGCTTCCGCGGCGTCGAAGGTGGCGCGCGCGTCGGCCGCGAAGAGGTGGCCGAGCGTCTGCATGTAGCTGGCCCGCACCGCGGACACGGCGCTGAGGTGCTCCGAGCGGCCCGCGAGCGCGCGCTCCTGCTCGTCGAGCAAGGGGAAGATGCTCTCGAGGCGCTCGAGGATCTCGAGGGCGGTGCGGACGCGCTCGGCGTCGACCGTGCCGCCGACGAGCTGCGCGCGCGTGCTCGCGAGCTCGGTTCGCGCTCCGGTGATCGCCGTCGCGAGCGCGGCGTCGGACGAGCGCTCGCTCGCGAGGCTGTCGAGGCGCTCCGCGACGAGATCGAGCTCCGACTGGAGCGCGGTGAGCCCCTGGGGGGGCGTGGGCGCCGCGCTGGACCCCGGCAGCGAGACCGCCGGCTGCGCTGTCCCCGTCGCGACGGTCCCCTGGCTCGACCCGACGGGCCCCTGGCTCGACCCGACGGGCCCCTGGCTCGCCGCCGCATCGGGGGCGCGCGCGGGCGGAGCGCTGGTGGCGGTCGCCTGGCTCGCCTCCTCGTCGGCGTCGCCCCCGCAGCGGTGCAATCCGAGCGGGCTCACGAGGCGCGGGCGCGGGCTGGCGCGCGCGTCGTCCAGCGCGGCGGCCGCGACGCCGTGCTGCTCGGCGTGCGCGTGGAGCTCCGCAAGGCTCGCGTCGCCCGCGCTCAGCGCGCGTCGGCCAAAGAGGCCCATCGCTGTGCGATCCGCGTCGCGCTCGAGCGCCGCGGCCCCCGCCGGGGCGCCCCGGGGCGACGGCCGCTGCTGCGCGGCGTGCGCGAGCTCATGCAGGAGGAGGAGGTCGCGCGGGATCGCCCGCGGCGACCCGAGCACGATGTCCGACCCGAAGGACAGCGCATGCGCGCCGTGCCGGGCGGCGACCGCGGCGGCCGCTGGACCTTCGTGCACGCGGATATCGGCGAGCGGCAAGCCGAGATCGCGCTCCACGTCGCCCTGGAGCGCCGACGCGACCGGCCGCCCCGGTCCGAGCGTCGCGAGATCGCGCGGGACGGCCGGCCCCGGGCCGGGCGGCGTATCGAGCGCCCCGCTCGCGCGCCACCTGCGCACGGAGAGGCGGATTCGCTCATCGACGGCGGAGAGATACCCGTCCAACGTGGGCTCGCGGGGTCGCGCGTAGACGCGAATGGCGCGCTCGAGATGCTCGTCGGACGCGTTCACGTAATACGCGAGCCACGCTTCGATGAATGGACACCCCTCCGCGGTTCGCCCCACGTCGCGCAGCTCGGCATCTGCGGCGGCGCGGACACGGGACTCCAGGCGACTTCGAAAGCCGCGCATGTGCACTGGCGAGACGACGGCGTGGGCCTGTGGCGACGCTTCGGGCGTCTCGGCGCCTACACGCGCGCTCCTGACCTGCGTATCCCGCGCGTCGGAGCGCGCCGCATTGGCCGCTGTTATCGTCTCGCGCACGCGGATGCAGCATAGATCACCGCGTCGGCCCTCGCGAGGACAAAGGCCGGCTCCCGGCGCGGGATCGCGCCATAGCCACATCCGTAGGAGATCCGTACAGGCAAGGCGTCGGCGTCGACGAGCACGCGCGCCTTTCCTTGATGGATCGGGCGTTTGCGCGCCGGCGCCTGGAGCCGCGTGTCCTCGATGCGCGCAGCGCCGCTGGTGTATGTTCCACCGTGATGGTACAAAGCGCGTCGATGGGGAGGGCGGCGTGGGGGACGCACTGCGCGTGGACGCTCGTTATCGCGGGCAGCGCGCTGTCGTTCGCGTGCGGACAAGCGCGCGAACGCACGCCACCTGGGGCGCGGCCGCCGGAGCCGTGCACGCTCGAGCGCGTGATCCCGGAGATGCTCTCCGGATCGGAGCCTGAGGCGCGCGGCGCAGCGCAGGAGCTCCGCGACGACGCGCGCCGCGGCGTCTGCGGCCATGCCTGCGCCGAGCAGACCCGCGCACGCATCCTCGACGCATCGAGGGCGCGGAGCCCGTTCGTCGCTGTCTGGACGGGCAACTTCACCGATGGATCCGGGCGGCGCTTCGCGGTGATCGGACGAGGCGCGGGGGACTCGTACCGCATTGCATGGCTCGAATATCGGCTCGCGAGCGGGTCCGACGCGCACTCCGACGCGCACTCCGACGCGCACTCCGACGCGCACAGCGCGCAGCGGGGCCTGAGCCACGAGCGGATCGTGGCGCGGGACTGCTCGACCCTCGTCGATCTCCGCGACGAATGCGGTCCGAGCGGCATGCACCGCCTTTGTCAGAGCGCGACCTCGAGCCGCGCCGAGGTCCTCGACCTCGGCTGCGTCACCGATACCGAGCGCGCGATCTGCGACCAGCCCATCGCCGGCCCGGAACCGGAACCGGAACCGGAGAAGGACTAGCGCATATCGCGCGTCGACATCGGTCTGATACGCTGTTACCGTATCTCCATGTTCGATGTCCGAGAGCTGGCTCGAGGAATGCAGCCCGCGATCGCGAATCGCGCGGTGCGCGCGCAGCCCCCCCTCTGGCGGGCGCCGTCTCCGGGAGCGACCCGAGGCGTGAGCGCGGCAGGGGTGG
This sequence comes from Sorangium sp. So ce693, assembly GCF_051521375.1. Lineage (NCBI taxonomy): Bacteria > Pseudomonadati > Myxococcota > Polyangiales > Polyangiaceae > Sorangium > Sorangium sp. So ce693. Next base: position 12,096,161 of record NZ_CP150347.1, on the reverse strand, counting down.
AGCCCGGGGCCATCTCCGCGGCCCCCGTATGCGGCGAATGCTCTCGACAGCGCTCCTCCTCGGCGGCGCCGCGCGGCGACACGCCCTCTCCGCGTGCGCCCGGGGGCGTCACGCTCGCGCGACGCTTCTCGGCTCCGCCGTCTCCCGCCAGCGAAGGCGCCGCGCGCGCGGTTCAACCGAAGCTGAGGGTGGGCTCCGTGGACGACCCGCTCGAGCACGAGGCGGATCGGCTCGCGGACGCGGTCATGCGGATGCCGGCGCCTGCCCGGGATCCGGCCGCGCCGCCCGCGCGCGGCGAGGGCGCCACGGCGGCGCCAGCGCCCGTCATCCGCCGCAAGTGCGGCGCATGCGCCGCGCACGAGGAGGAGCAGGACGGGGTCGTCCTGACCAAGCCGGACGCGCGCGGGCTGGCGGCCGCGGGCGCTGGCGCGGCAGCGGCGGCGGTCGCGGAGGGCGGAGCGCCGATGTCGCCCGGCGTCCGGAGCTTCTTCGAGCCACGCTTCCAGCACGATTTCTCGCGCGTGCGCATCCACGACCACGCGCGCGCGGCCGACGCGGCGGACGCGATCCACGCGCGCGCCTTCTCGCTCGGCGACGACATCGCCTTTGCGCGCGGTGAGTTCGCGCCGGCCACACACGAAGGAGCGAAGCTCCTCGCGCACGAGCTCGCGCACGTCGTCCAGCGACAAGGCGGCGCGGGCCGCGGCGTCATCACCCGCCAGGCGGCCCCGTTCCGACAGCGGAGGTTCCAGGATCGCTCGGGCGGTGGCACCACGGACTTCGTGGAGACCGTCCAGAGCGCGCCCACCCGGTCCGGGGACACCATCTCGGGCACTGTCCATCGGGAAGAGTTCGCGCCCGCGGTGGGGAGCACTCCGCAGCAGAGCATCAGCCAGGGCGATGTCGCCGTGCGATTCGACACGCAGACCTGCCAGATGACGCTCCCGTACAAGTTCAACTTCGTCCAGCAGGCGACATCGGGGACCCCGGGCATCTGCGAGGAGCCGGCCAGCACGACCGCGGTGCCCCCGCTCTCCGCCGCGCGGGTCCAGGAGATCGGGCGCGAGTACGTCGCCGCGGTCAACGCGGGACTGCGCGACCAGTTCACCGCGCGGATCACGGGGTGCGAGAACAACTGCGCCAACCGAGACATCGAGATCGTCCCCGCTGCGACGCTCGATGCCTCGAGCCCGAACACGACCGTGAACGTCGTCAATCGCGGCGGGCGCGGCGACGCCGGCACGATCTGCGCGCGGGCCATGAACACCGGGTTCGTTGTCCACGAGTCGGGCCACCAGATCCTCGGGATGGGGGACGAGTACCGCGAGGACGATCCCGCGGTGCGGCGGCGCGTCCCTCAGTGGGCGCGCGACGAGCGCGTGCGGACCGACCTGACGCAGCTGGGCGACCACCATAGTTACGGTCGCTTCGCGCAGTACAACGAGCGGCACTTCCGTTTTGCTGAGCTCTTTCTGGAGGCCGCGTTCCCCGGGTGCTCCGTCGCGCTCAACGGGATCACGCGGCGGTCGCCGGACTACCGGATCGAGCTCCTCGGCGGCGGTATGCTTTTTCCCGGGGGCAGCGCGATTGCGCTCGGTGGCGCCTTCACCGTCGGGCTTCCCCTTACGCGCCAACGCCAGCTCGAGCTGCGCCTCGGCGCGCAGGGCATTTATCTCTCGACCCTGGCCCCGCTCCATCGGGAAGCGCTCCTGCTCGGCGCGACGGCAGCGCTCGAGTGGCGCACATCGCCGGCGAACTTCGCCGCCACCTTCGGCCTCTTCGGGACCGGCGGTGTCTACCATCAGCTGCGCGACGAGATGACCGATCCGCGAGCGCCCGTGCCGGCGCGAACGTCCCCGTATGCCGAAGGCGGGCTCTCCATTGGCCTCACCTCGGGCATGGTCCCGAGCCTGCCCAACATCGACCTTCGGGTCGAGGGCGCGCTCGGCCACGAGATTCGGGACGACCCGGCGGCGATGCGCTGGTTCCGCTTCGGCGCAGCCCTGAACTTCACCTTCTGAGGCACGGATCCTCTCGAGCGCTTCGATGATCGCTTATTCCTCTTCGCGCGAGCACCTGCTCGCTGAGATCGATCGGATCGACGCCATCATCCGTCTGTGCGTCTGGCGCGCGCGCCAGGCGACCGGCTCCGCGGAGCTGCTCCAGACCACCGGGGGCGCGCTCGATGACCTCCTCTCCGGTCCCGGCGGGCTTCCGTCGTGGAGCTCGTCCCGCGCGGAGCCGACAGAGAAGTGGTCGAGCGGCTGGGACGCAATCTGCGCGGAGCTCCGCGAGCGACGCGAGGAATCGCTTCGATCCGGGGTCCCTCTCCGCTTCGTCGAGCTTTGCAGGCGCTTCGGCCTGACGCCGCTCGACGCCGACATCGTCCTCTTGTGCCTCGCCTCGGAGGTCGATCTTCGCTACGAGGAGGTCTTCGCGCTCCTCCAGGGCGATTCGACGCGTCGCCGCCTGAGCGTCGATCTGGCGTTGAACCTGCTTTCGAGCTCGCTGGAAGAGAAGCTCGACGCCGCCTCGCGCTTCTTCTCCGACGCGCCGCTCGTCCGCCACGCGATCGTGCGGCTGCTCGGGGACGACGGGCGCCTACACGCGCCGTGGTTGGCCTCCACCCTCAAGCTCGACGAGCGCATCGTGCGCCACCTCTTCGACTCCGACGAGGTCGACCCGTCGCTCGCGCCCTTTGTCCGTCGCGTCCGGCGCGCTCCCCGGCACGAGCCCGCGTTCGCGGCCGCGCGCGTCGACGAGCTCGCGCGTGAGCTCGCGCGCTGCGGCGGCGTCGCGCGGTCGCTCCTCGTGCACCTCCGCGAGCCATGCCACGGCGACGGCCTCGACGTCGCGAGCGCCGCGTGCGCGCGCGTCGGCCGCGAGGTGCTGGCCGTCGACGGCGAGCACCTCGCGGCGCTCCCGGATCCTCCGGCGGGGCCGCTGTCGCTGCTCCTGCGCGAGGCCGTCCTGCGCGGCGCGGCGCTCTTCCTCGGCGACGCTGGGGCCAGGATGCCGCGCATCCTCGAGGCGCTCGCCCGCGAGCTGCCGCAGCTGCCAGGGGGGCTCGCGGTCTTCGTGTCCCGCGACGCGCCGTGGGAGCCGGAGCCGTCGGAGCGCGTCGACTTCGTCGAGATCGACGTACCCATGCCGAACGGCGTGGAGCGCGCGGCGCTGTGGCGAGAGGCGCTGCCCGGCTTCGGCGCCGAGATCGACGCCGTCGCGGCCAAGTTTCGCTTCAGCGCCGCGCAGATCCGCGGCGCAGCCGCTGGCGCGAGGCGCCGCGCGCGCCTCCGAGGGGACGAGGACGCGCCCGCGGTGGACGACGTCTACGACGCGTGCCGCGGCCGCTCGAGCCACGCGGTCGACCAGCTCGCGCGGAGGATCCGCCCGCGTTATCGCTGGGATGATCTCGTGCTCGCGGAGGACGCGGTACGGCAGCTCCGCGAGATCTGCGATCGCGTGACCCACCGCGGCCGCGTGCTCGACGAGTGGGGCTTCGCGGGCAAGCTCTCGCTCGGTCGCGGGCTGAACGTCCTGTTCGCGGGCCCCTCCGGCACGGGCAAGACGATGGCCGCGGAGATCATCGCGGGCGCGCTGCGGCTCGATCTCTATCGCATCGATCTCTCCTCGGTGGTGAGCAAGTACATCGGCGAGACCGAGAAGAACCTGTCGCAGATCTTCGCGGCCGCCGAGACGAGCAACGCCATCCTCTTCTTCGACGAGGCGGACGCGCTCTTCGGGAAGCGCTCCGAGGTCAAGGACGCGCACGATCGGTATGCCAACATCGAGACGAGCTACCTGCTCCAGCGGATGGAGGAGTACGAAGGGATCACGATCCTCGCGACGAACCTGCGGAGGAACCTGGACGACGCATTCGCGCGCCGCATGGCGTTCGCGATCACGTTCCCGCTCCCGGAGGAGGAGGAGCGCCTCCGCATCTGGCGACAGGTCTGGCCCATCGATGCCCCGCGCGACGCGGAGCTCGATCTGGCGTTCATGGCGCGTCAGTTCAAGTTCTCGGGCGGCAACATCAAGAACATCGCGGTCGCCGCGGCCTTCCTCGCCGCGAGCGACGGCGGGATCGTCACCATGCGGCACCTGGTCCGCGCCACGAAGCGCGAGCTCCAGAAGCTAGGCCGCACGCCGGTGTCGAACGAGTTCGGGTCCTACTCCAACGACGACGCGGAATCATGACGGCGTGCAGCTCCGGGTCACGTCTCCTCCGAAGGAACCCCCGATGTCTTGTATCTCCGTCATCGAGCAAGGCCTCTCCGGACGGAGGACATCCTCGCTGTCCTACGGATGAACGCGAATGCCCAGGTCAGCAGCCCGCGCGGCCCCGAGGCGCACGCGCCGCGCGCTCGGTCACGACAGGCGTGCTCGCGCTCGGCTCACCCGGCCGCGACGCGCAGCACGTCGGACCGGAGGTGGAGAAACGACGCGTGCACATAGCGCACGAACGGCGCCTTCAGGCCGAAGAAGGCCGCCAGATCGACCTCGGCCGACGCGCGGAACATCCCCTGATCCAGCACGGGGGCCTCGGTGCGGAGCGCGCCTGTCGCGAGGCTCCGACAGGCGGGGGACGCCGACGCGGGGTGAATGGCGACCACGAGCGTGGCGGCCCACGGGGCGGCGGCGAGGCGCTCGCCCATGGAGCTCGGGTATCGGTAGCGAAGCGCGAGCACGGCGCCCCGCAGCGCGGCCTCGAGGACAGGCGCCCCGCCCGCCACGGCCGGTGCCGCCGGTGCCAGAGGAGCGGCCTTCCCCGCCGCAGGCGCGCCCCTCGCCCCCGCGATCGCGCCCGCCGCCCCGGGCGCGCCGCCGCACCCACCGAGCGCCACGAGGCCGGCCCCCGCGGTGACCTGCGCGATGAACGCGCGCCGCCCCTCACTCGCCATGCGACGGCCCCTGGAGCCTGCGCCTGCGCGCCTGCCCCACCAGCATCCGCGCCGGCGTGATGCGGCCCAGCGCCGCCGCGCTCTCCTCCGCCGTCGGCCGCACGGGGTGACCCGGCGGGAGCTCGGCGACCATGCTCTGCCACAGCGCGAGCGCCCGGTGCTGGTAGATCTGCGCCAGGCTCGATCGCGGCGAGAGGAAGCGCTGGCCGAGCACCATGGCCCTCTCCAGAAAGGCGATCGCCTCGTCGTCGCGGCCGTCGTTCAGGAGGTGGAGACCCTCGTTGTACCAGGGCATCGGATCCGCCGGATCCTCCTCGCGCATGCGCTGGTTCGCCTCCAGGTAGCGCGACAGCTTCTCTTCCATGACGCCGTCGTCCTTCAGGAAGCCGTAGTGCTGGATCTCCACGCCGGACGGGCGGACGACGAGCTCCGGGTGCCGGTCGAGGCTCGGCTGCACCGTCTCGTGGACGGCGCGCCCGTACCGGATCCTCGCGTCGTTGCGGAACAGCCGCACGGCGATCGTCATGACGGGCGGGCCGTCCTTCTGATGATTGGCGATCTCGAACGAATAGGCGTGGACGTCGAGGTCATCCATGAGCCGCACGACGCGCGGCAGATCCCAGTGCGCGAGCTCCTCGTCCGGGTCGAGGCTCAGGATCCAGGGCTGCGTGGCCATCTCCAGGCCTACGTTGCGCACCTCGGCCAGGTCCAGCCGGTCCGTCCGGTGGACGCGAATCCGATCGGTGAACCTCCGCGCGATCTCGACCGTCGCGTCGTCGCTGCCGTTGTCGACGATGCATATCTCGTCGACGAACGGCTCGAGGAACGCGAGGAACCGCTCCAGCCGCTCCGCCTCGTTCCTCGCGATGATGCAGAGCGATACGCCGGACGCGGGCGCATACCTGCGCAGCGTCACCGTGTTGCTCGCGAGATCGGCCAGCTCGGGGGGCGCGCCGGCGCGCGGCGGCGTGGACGGGTCCGGCCGCCCGTGGAGCGCGAGCCGCGCCTGCCGCGACGCCTCGGTGTCGTAGCCGAGCCGCCGCACGCGGACGTCGGTGAAGCGCCCGCACCCGTCCGGCATCTCGGGAATGCCGCCGCCGGGCAGGCCGCCCTCGACCCCCCGGGCGACCCGCAGGCCCGGCTCATTCCGGTACATGCGGTAGCCCGACATGGCCCCGAGCGCGCCGTCCGCCCGGAAGTACGTGCGCGTCGGCTCCCAGAACGTGTACCAGTGGAAGCCGAGCGCCTTGATGTGCGGATCGGCGAGCTGCATGAGGCGCTCGGCGCGCGCGCGGTCCATCTCGAACACCTCGTCGGCGTCGACCGCGATGATCCAGTCCGGGGAGAGCTCCGCCGCCATCTGCAGGGCGCGGTCGCGATCGCGCCGATCGTCCATGACCGACCGCAGCTCCGTCCGCTCGTACCTGGTCACGGCGGGGTGCGACCGCGCGATCGCCCCCGTCCCGTCCGTCGATCCGTCGTCGAGCACGACGATCGCGTCGGCGAACCGCGCTGTCGCGTCGAGGCTCTCGCGCAGCGTCGCCTCCGCGTCCCTGACGCGGTACGCGGCCACGAGCCGCGTCTTCCCGGCGCGGCGGGCGCGCCACTTCTCGAAGAAGAGGTCCGCGCCCCCGAGGCCGCCCTGCGCGCCCGGGAACGCCTTGCTCAGCGTTGCGCTCCCCTCGTGGTGCACGTACACGTCGCTCGCGATCATGCACTCGAAGCCGCGCTCCTGCGCCCGCAAGGCGAGGTCGGGGCCCTCGTGGCCCACCGGGAAGAAGCGCTCGTCGAGGCCGCCGATCTCGGCGTAGACCTCGCGGCGCATCATCAGGCAGAAGGTCGAGAGGGCGAACGACGGCGCCCACCGCCGGCGGAACGCCTCGCGGTGCTCGGCCGCGAGCTCGTTCAGCGCCTCCGGCTGGAACGGCGGCGGGTTCTGCACCTTCTGCGGGCCGCGCGCGCTGTTCGTCACGGGCCCGACAAGCCCGACGCGCCGCGCCCCGGGCACGGCCCGCGGCGCCTCCTCCATGCACTCTCGCAGCCCCTCCAGCCACCTCGGGGTCACCACGACATCGTTGTCGAGGAACACCAGGTACTCCCCGGCAGCGACCTCGAGTCCCCGGTTCGCGCCGCCGGCCAGGCCGAGGTTCTCGTCCAGGAAGATTGTCTTGGCGGCGTCCCCGAGCCGGCGCGCGACGTCGGTGAGGTAAGCGGGGGTGCCGTCCTCCGAGCCGTTGTCGACGAAGACCACCTCCGCGTCCGAGGGGAGCGTGCGCAGGAGGGCGTCCACACATCGCGCCGTGTACTGGAGGTTGTTCCACGTGACGACGATAACGGAATAAACAGGCGTCATCGGGCACCGGGCGGGGCCATGAGGCGAACCACGTTGGAGACGTACTGGCGATACGCCGCGTGCAGATAGAACGCCCCGACCCGGGGTGCCAGGACGATCTCGCACCGGAAGCTGCCCACGAGGTCCGCGCCCACATCGTCGATGTCGTCGGGGAAGACGAGCCTCGGCCCGAGCAGAGGCACCGTGACGCCGCCCTGCGCGGGGGCATAGATCAGCGTGAGAAAGACGCCGCGGAGCACCTCGGCGCGCTCGACCTCGATATCGACGGCGGGCACGCGCGAGCTGCCGTGGACGACGTGGACGAGGGCGCCGCCCTCGACGAGGGGCGGGCCCGGCTGGGCGAGGACGACGCCGGCGCCGGAGGTCGCGGGCGTCTCCGCGGTCAGGCCGAAAGAGACGGATCGGACGAGCATGGGTTCACCGCCGGTCAGAATTCGATGGCCTTCTTGTCGACGAGATCGATGCCTATCACGTTCGACACGTAGTTCTCGAGGACGAGGTACACATAGACGCTCGGCCGGTAACGGGGCACCGCCGCGGCGCAGGGGAAAGCGACGGTGACGTTGAGCCAGGCGCCCTGATACCCCTCGGACGCGAGGCTCCCGCGGCCCGGCATCGGCAGCGCGGGCTCGGCGAGCTGGTTCGGGCCGTCGCGCTCGCCTGCCGGGAACTCGATGAACGTGTTGCGCGCGAGCAGGGCGCCGCCGTCCGCCTGCTCGATGTCGTGGACGACGAGGACCATCGACTCCTCGACGTCACGGTAGCGGCTCGCGACGGCGTCCGGGAACAGGAACGACGCCGAGACGTCGAGCTCCACCGTGCCCGCCGCGAAGGACACCCGCGAGATCGCGAGTCGGATGGCCTCCTTGCCGGCCGCGATCTCGGGCGAGCCCGCGTGAGGGGCGAAGCCAAAGGGTGTCCGGGGTTCGATGTCCATGGGGTCCTCTCGACGTGGGTGCGGCGCGGGGCGCGGGGTCGAGGGAGCAGCGCGCCCCCCGCCCGCGAGGTTCAGCCAAAGTGGTTCCAGTTGCGGGAGGTCTGCGCCGGCGTATCGAGGCGCACGCGGCGGATGCGCGGGGCGCACACGGGGCAGAAGACGCCATCGTCGCGGTTGCTGTGGCCGGCGTGGTAGATGGTGCAGAGCCGCCCACCGAGCGCGGGCCACCAGTCGTACCGCTGGCCCGACGTGGTGGACGGGTCCGGCGTGAGGCCTGCGTTCGTGTTGCAGTGCGGGCCCTGCCCGCCGAACTGGTCGGTGTACCAGCGGGGGTTGGCGAGCTGCGTGGCGAGCGCCACGCCGGTCGCGCTGTACTGCGGCTCCTGCCGGACGGTCTGCCCGATGCCGTGCCCCATCTCGTGGACGAAGGTGCCGAGGACCGCCGTCTCGCTCCGGCCAGGGCCCGTGCACCCGACGACGCAGAAATTGCCCCAGCTATAGCCGTTGATCGAGCTCTTCCAGATGAACGAGAAGGTGAGGTTGTACGTGTTGCCCGGCGTGGCGAGGTGGGCCGTGAGGCCCGGCAGCGTGGTGAGGTTCCAGCTGACGCGATTCGGCGACCCGAGCGTGAAGTTGAAGTACGCCCGCACGTCGGTGGCGCCGGCCGCCGGCCACGACGCCTGCGCCGTCCACATGAAGTTGTTGCCGTTCGTGGGGTCGCGCCACACGGTGCGGAACGTGGTGATGCTCCCGACCGCGTTGTTCGCCGTGGGGAACGCGCGCCGCTCCAGCTGCGTGTAATAGCAGTTCGGCACCAGCAGGAAGGCCATGTGAAGCGGCTTGTCGGTCAGCGTGCCTCCCCCGGGGGGAGCGCCGCCGACGCGCAGGTTGAGCAGCGCGTTCGGGCCGCCGTTCATGAACGGCCAGTCGAAGGTCGGCGAGCTGACCGCCTGCTGCGACAGGCTCTGGAAGTCGACGCGGGCCGAGTCCACGGTCGCGAGCGCCGGGAAGACCGCCCTGCGCTCCAGCTCGATGAAGTGCCGCGCGAACTCGCCCACGAACCGCGGATCGATGTTGTTGTACGTGGCGAGCGTCTGCGCTCCGGAGTACCAGACCGTATAATAGAGCTTTCGCCACGTCTGGAACTCATCGGTGGCGAGGAACTGCGCCCGCTGCCCGTCGCGCGACGCCTTGATCGTGTACTTGTCGCCGCCGATGTGCGTGAACGTGAGCGTGTTGTCGAAGTGGTGCCCAGCGCCGACCGTCACCCCCGGGGCCGCGCCGTGCGCGAGCCTCGTGCGCTCGGTCAGCGACTGGAAGGCGAGGCTCTCGTTGCCCGGGTCGGGCTCGATCCACCAGTCCACGCGATCGCCGGGCGCGACGTTGGGCACCTGGTTGGGCGTGACGCGCAGCTGCCGCACAGGACCGTTCACGCCGGTCGCGGCGACAGGGAGGTTCACGTATTGCTTGATCGTCGGCATGCGAGAGCTCCAGGACGAATCAGCGGGGAGTCCGGTCCATCAGCGCGGCGCGGGTCGAGGCTCGCTCCGCGGCCGCCCCCTCAGAACACCTCGATCTTGTCGACGCCCCAGTCCTTGGGGTTCTCGGGCGCGGGCGGGGGCTCCTCCATGACGATGACGATGAGCGGCGGCTGGATGACCGGCGTGGGCGGGGTGTTCTTGCTGTTGTGGAGCATGAGATCGAGCGCGCGGGCGCAGCCTTTCCCCTCGACCTTGACGTCGAACGAGTAGCTGATGAACTCGGCCTTGTTCATGTTCACGCCGGAGGCGACGCCCCCGTTCGTGCCCGCCTCGTCGCCGCTGCTGCGCGAGAAGTTGCTGTCCTGATGGCAGAGCGGGTTGCCGTCGGCCTTGACGTTCTTCGCGGTGCTCGCGGCGTCGGACGACATGGCGATGTTGGGATAGGGGACGGGGACCGGCGGGGCGGGCGGCGCGGGGGTGAGGCACACGTCCGGGAAGGCGATGGTCATTCCATTGCTCGCCGCGTGGACGACCGTGCGTGAGTTGACTCCTACGGTGACAGGCATATCGCTCCTCCTTCACGCCCTCTTCGCTGCAGCCGAGACGAGGCACACGGCGGCGCGCGTCCCGTCGCCGGAGCCCGCGAAGAGCGCGGCGCGCCCCGCGGGGGACGCGCCTCGCTCGAACGATCGCACGCACGCGGCCGCGAGGCATCCGCCGGTCGCGGCGCCGACGTCGCCGTAGCCGTCGGCGGGGTGCCACAGCGCCCGCACGCCCCCGAGGAGCGCCGGCGCGCGGACGCGCGCGAGCCCCCACTCCTTGGCCCGGTAGCTCTCGCCGTTGAGATCGCAGAGGACCCACGCGGGCGGGCCGCCCGCGGCGCACGCGGCGGCGAGCGCCGCGGCGAGCGCCGCGCCCGAGGGGGGATCGCCGCTCTCGACGGTCTGGGGCTCCTGGCCGACGCCCGAGCCCTCGATCTCGGCCAGGATGGGGGCGCCGCGGGCCTCGGCGCGGCGGCGGTGCTCGACGAGCAGCGCGGCCGCGGCCTCGCCCGGGATGAACCCGTCGAGGTTGCGGCGGCTCTTGAGGCGCCGCGCGTGGTCGAGCGCCTCGAGCAGCCCCACGTCGACCAGGGCGTCGGCGCCGGCCACGATCCAGGGCGTGCCGGGGTCGGCCTCGACGGCGCGCGCCGCGTGGGCCAGGCCGAGGAGCATGGCGGCGTGCCCGTCGGGGGCGAGGAGGCCGCGGGTCACGGCGTCGACCCCGGCGGCGTCCGCGAGCCTCTCCCGGAAGGCGTCGCGCAGCTCGTGGTGGTGCGCGGAGGGGCCGGGCGAGGGGCGCGCGAGGAAGAACGAGGCGTCCTCCAGGTCGGCGCGCGCGAGATCGGCGGAGGTCGCGAGGTCCTGGAGCGCCAGCGCGAGCAAGCGGACCGGGAGGTCGAGCGCGCGGGGGAGATCGGTGTACGCCGCGACCACGGAGAAGGGCTCCTCCGGGCGGGGCGGGTCGGCGGGGAGGCAGGGGTAGCTCGGCCACTCGCGGAAGCGCGTGAGGCGGGCGCGGACCGCAGCCGTTGTGGACGCGGTGGTGTCGCCGAGCGCGGTGACCATGCCGGCGGCGGTGATGACGGCTCCGGTGCTCATGCGGGCGCGGGCTCCACCTCGATGCGGCGCACGCGGAAGACATCGCGACCGATGGGCATGGCGCCCCGGTACACGAGCACGGCGCGGAGGTCGTCGGGCTCGAGGACCACGGTGTCGAGGACCAGCGGGAGCGGGCGGCGCTCGGAGTCGATCACGACCACGGCGCGAGGCGCCGCGGGGGGCAGCGAGAAGCGCTGCGGGCCGAGGGGGCTCAGATGCACGAGCTCGACCGGCTCGCCGCCGCGGAGGTGCGGCGTGGCCACGAGGCGCGGGTGCGCGCCCTGGTGGTAGCGAGGGTCGAAGGCGGCAGGCAGGAACGGCGACGGCGCAGGGGGCGGCGACCCGGCGGGGGGCGGCGACGAAGGGTCGGGCGCCGTGGCGGCGTAGCGCAGGCGCGGCTGCCAGCTGCGCCCGATGAAGCCGAGGCCGACGGGCTCGGGGCGATCGTCCGGCGAGCGGAGCGGCTTCCTGGGATCTTCGAGGTTCGGCATGGCGAGCGGCGCGGGGTCGACGAGCGAGCGGCGCGCCCGGAACCCGCGTCCGACGGGGTTGCGCGGCTCGACCTCGTGGTCGGCGGGGGACTCGGCGGACTCGTCGCGCCCGCCGAACGCGCGCTCGTACACGAGCGGCATCCGCTCGAAGGGCGCGGGGGACGCGGGGCGGGCCCAGGTGCGGTCGCCGAAGACGGCGATGGTCGTGCGGACCGGGCCGACGCGCACGGAGACCTGGACCTCGGCGTCGCGGCGGCCGGGCGGGTACGCGTGGCCGAGGACGACGACGTCCGTGCCGACCTTGTGCGGCGCGAGATCGCTCTCGTAGCGGACGCTCGAGAGGCCCGGCTCGCCGTGGAAGGCGTCGGCGTGCTGGAGCGGCACCTGCTCGGCCGCGGGCGCGAGGCGGCCGCCGGCGTGGATGGCGAGCGTCGCCTTGACGAGGACGACGAGCACCTCGGCGCCGGCGGCATCGACGTGGACGATGCGCTCGGCGACGAAGGGGGTTCGGTTGCGGAGGTCCATGTTCAGGTGGGCGTGGGCGCGGCGTCGGGCACCGAGCGGAGGAACGAGGCGCCGAGGCCGTCGGCCGCGACCTTCGCGGGGCGGCGCTTGCGCGGCGGGATGAGCGGCTCCGACGAGGGGCGCGCGTCCGGGGTGAGGCGCGGACGGCGCGGGCGCGCGGGGCGCCGGGCAGGGGCGGCGGCGGCCACGGCGGCGGGCCACGGCGAGGCGGCGGGCGACGATCCCAGGGCGTACGACGGCGCGATGCGCGGCTGGGAGAGGGCGTACGACGGCGCGGCGGGCGGCGGCGCGGCGACGTGCGCCGAGACCGCGGCTGCGCCCGACACCCACGGCGATTGCGGCTCCGAGGCAGCGTGGGGCGCCGCGCCCGACGCCCACGGCGAGGAGCGCTCCGGCGCGGACGGCGCGGGAGGAGGCGCGGACGGCGCCGGGGGAGCGGCGGGAACGGGCGCGGACGGCGCCGGCGCGAACGGCAGCACGCCGGACGCTGCCGCCGGCGATACGAACGGCAGCACGCCGGACGCCGCCGGCGCCGGCGCGAACGGCAGCACGCCGGACGCCGCTGCCGGCGATCGGACCGGCGCCGCAGGCGACGCCGCGGCGGGGGCGGCGAACGGCAGCGCCCACGCCGCCGCGCCATCGCGGGCGCCCGGGGAAGACGGGGCAGCGGGCGCGAACGGCAGCGCCCCTGAAGCTGCCCCCGCCGCCGCCGGCGCCACGAAGGGCAGGCCGCCGCGCCGCGGCTCCGCGGGCGGCGTCCCCGCTGCGGCGGGCATCTCCGCCGTGCCAGATCTCTCGAGGCGCGGTCCTCCCACGGAGGCCGCGGGCGACCGGAACGGCAAGGCGGGGTTCGGCTGCCCTTCGTCCGGATCGACCGCCACCGTCCCGGCCAGCGGATGCTCCGCCGCCCCGCGCCCCGCCCGCTGCGGGCTCGCCGCAGCCGACGCCTCCTCCGGATCGAGCGCCACCGTCCCGGCCAGCGGATGCTCCGCCGCGCGCCCTGCCCGCTGTGGGCTCGCCGCAGCCGGCGCCTGCGCCGCTCGCGCCTGCTGCGGCGCCGCCTGCGCCGCTCGCGCCTGCTGCGGCGCCGCCTGCGCCCTCTCCGCACGGGCCGGCGGCGCTGCCGCGGGGTCCCACGGCACGTCCTCGCCCGGGAGCGCGACCCTGGCCGTGACCCGGACGCCGGCGAGGGCCTCCTCGCCCGGCAGCACCGCGCTGGCGCGCCACACGAGCGAGCAAAGCCAGCGATCGGCGTCGATCACGAGCATGTCGGCGACCAGCGGCAACGCCTGCGGCTGCGCCGCCCCCCCGAACGCGACCCGCGCCTCGGCGACGGGGCCCGGCAACCAGGCCTCGATGCGGTCGAGATCCGGGTGCATCCCCTCGATCAGGATCCACTCGTTCCCCCGGAGATACGGCGTCTGTTGATCGGCCGGCGCCGCCTGGAAATACGCCCAGTCGAAGCCGTCCGGGATCACGGGCCACGGGGCCTGCACGCCGCGCGGATCGGCGTTGCCCAGCCGGCGCTGCCGCGCGGGCCAGTGCGCCGCGATCGGCCCGAAGCCGGCGGCGCGCGTCGGCTGCCGGGGATCGATGATGTTGGGCGCGCGGCCGGCGCGCGGATCGACGCCGGCCGGGTTGTCCGGGTCGGCCGGCCCGCCGGGGGCGCGCTCGTAGCCGAGCGGCATGGCGAGGAACGGCTGCGGGGCGCCGCGGCCGTTGCCGCCGCGATCGCCGTAGACGTGCAGGGCCTTGTCGAGGAGGACGGCCGCGTCGAGGCCGACGCGCAGGCGGACGGGGACGAGCGGCGCCGGGCTCCGGCCGCGGGCCCAGGCGTGGCCGCCGAGGAGGATGTCCGCGCGCGGAAGGAACGGGGCCATCTCCGCGGCCGCCGAGACGGCGGCGCGCGGGTCGGCCGCGGCGCGCGCCGCGCGCACGTCCGCCGCGACGATCGGCGCGGGCGGGAGCGGCGACATGGCGCGCTTGTGCTCGAGCTGGAAGGTCGCCTTGACGACCACCGCGAGCATCACCCGCCCCCGGGAGCGGAAGGGGCGCACCGCGACCGCGGCGTGCCCGAGGGCGCGCGGCGCGGGCGGCGCCGTCACGGCGAGGCCCCGAGCGCGGCCCTCTGCCGCTCGACCCGCGCGGTCACGTCGAACAGCGGGCGGCCCGGCGCGCGCGCCGCCCGCTCGAACGCAGCGCCCGCGCGGCGCCGCTGGCCGCCGAGCCGGAGCACGCGATCGAGCGCCCCCTCGTCCAGCGGGCGGCCCTCCACGTGGCGCACCCCCGACGCGAAGCGCCCGCGGTGCGCCGCCCAGAGCGCCCGCGCGTTCGCCCCGTGCGGCCACGGGAGCTGCGTGTCCGGGTCCATCTTCACGCTGGCGTCGCGCGGATCGTCGCTCGGCCCGGCGTCGAAGCCGGGCGCCGGGGCCCCGCGCAGCGCCCCCTCGATCGGCGCGCCGGTGATGCGCGAGAGCGCCTCGCCGGCGAGCCGCGCGAGCGGCGCGACGGTAAGCCGGTCGAGCACCCACGGCAGCAGCGCCGGATCGCCCAGCGCCCCCGCCGCGACGAGGCAGACCCGCCCGAGGCCGGGCGACCGCATCAGCGCCTCGATCCGGCGGCGGGCCTCGCCCGGCGGGCTCACGCGGGCGGCGCAGTCGGCCGCCTCCTCGGCGAACGCACCGCTCCGCCCGGCGACGCTCCACAGCGCCTCGTCCGCGCCGCGCGCCCCGAGCAGCGCGCCGGCCCACGCCGACCAGAAGCGCTCGGCCTCGTCGTCCGAGCCCCACGCGCCGCGGAGCTCGCCCGCCAGATCGGCGCGGCCCAGCGCGCCGGCCGCGCGGAAGGCCAGCGCGCGGACCGCCGCGTCGCCGTCGCAGATCGCGTAGCCGAGGAGCTGCCCGGGATCGCGGCGGTGCGCGACGCACGCGCCGAGCGCGAGGCGGCGCAGGGCCGGCGGCTGCGCCCCCGACAGCATCGGCGCCACGATCGCGAACGCGTCGGCCGGCGACGCCCACGCGAGGGCGCCCGCGATGCCGGCGGCGGGCTCGTCCGCCTCCTCCGTCGCGTCGAGCACGGCCGCGAAGCCCGGGTAGTCGCGCGCCTCGACCGCGGCGACGGCCGCCGCGAAGAACGCGCCGGGATCCTTCGTGGAGAGGGCGGCCAGCGTGAGCTCCCAGCCGGGTTCCCCCGCGATGCGGAGCCCGTCGAGGTGGGCCTCGACGCGCTCCTCGAGCTCTGCGAGGTCGGCCAGCGTGTAGTGGTGCGACCTCACGGCTATCTCGCGGAGCTCCCAGAGGAACGACGCCATCTCCGCGTGATCAGCCACCACTTCGTGAACCATCCGCCTCGGCTCCGATCCTGCGCGACGCCGCTCAGTTGATGTCGACCCCGCTCCCCGCGAGCTTGATGTTCGAGCCTGCCTTGACGCTCACGTCGCCGTCGCTCTTCACCTCGACCTTGGCGCCCTCCACCTTGACGGTGCCCGAGCCCTTCACGGTGATGTCCGACCCCTCGACGGTGATCTTGCCGGAGCTGTCGACGATGATCTTGCCGCTCCCGCACTCCAGCGTGAACTTCTCGCCGACCTTGACGGTCTTCTTCCCGCCGACGGACTCGGTCGCGTCCACGTCGATGTTCCGGGTCTCGGTGCCGCCGACCGACAGCGAGTCGTCGCTGCCGACGGTGGTGTTGCGCTTCGAGCCGACCTCCAGCGTCGCGCGATCACCCACCTTGACGGTCTCCTCGCCGCCCACCGAGAGCTCGCGCTTGCCGCCCACCGACTCGATGTCGTCCTTCCCGACATCGGTCTTCCGGCCCTGCCCGATCTTCAGGCTCGCGTCCTTGCCGATGTCCACGCTCTCGCTCTGGACGACGCCGAGCGTGCGGTTCGCGCCGATCTTCTCGTTGTGATCCTCGCCGACCTCCGTGGTCTTGAAGGCGCCGATCGACTCCCACTGGCTGTTGTCGATGCGCTTCTTCCGGTCGTGGCCGACGGTCAGGCGCTCGTCGTGGCCGACGGACTGGGTCTTGTCGTTCTCGACCTCGATGTTCCAGTCCTTCTGCGCGTGCAGGTAGATCTCCTCCGCGCCTTTCCTGTCCTCGAACCTGAGCTCGTTCGAGCCGCCGCCGCCCGGCGAGGTGTCCGACTTGATGGTGCTCTTCGTCTTCTCGGCCGGCAGCGCGTAGGGCGGCACGTTCGCGCCGTGGTAGACGCGCCCGACGATCAGCGGGCGATCCGGGTCGCCCTCGAGGAAGTCGATGACGACCTCGTGGCCGATGCGCGGGATGTACATCGAGCCCCACGCGGCGCCCGCCCAGATCTGGCTCACGCGCATCCAGCACGAGCTGTGCTCGTTGCGGCGCCCCTGCCGGTCCCAGTGGAACTGCACCTTCACCCGGCCATAGATGTCCGTGTGGATCTCCTCGCCCGCCGGGCCCACGACGATCGCCGTCTGGATGCCGCGGGGCGTCGGCTTGGGCGTCTGCACGGGCGTGCGGTAGGGCACGTCGTCCGGGATGCACTGGAATCGATTGGAGTACCCAACGACTGTATCCTGCGACTCCCCCCCGACGGCCCGCGAGCCGAAATGGTCGACGCGCGTGATCAGGTATCCGCGGTTGAAGCTCTCGCGGCCGTGGTCCTCGAGCGTGAAGGTGGCCCCGGGCATGAACCGGAGCACGCTCCCCTGCCCCTCCGCGGTGCGGCGCACGAGCTGGAGCTGCTCGAGCCGGAGCTTCGCGAGCTGGGTGCCCTCCTCGGGCAGATCGTGCTCGGTCGCATACACGTACACCTCGAGATCGGTGTCGCGGTCGGCCTCCGCCTCCCCTTCGAGGCTCAGGCTGGGCTTCTGGAAGTTGTAGTCGCGGACGGTGACCTTGCCGGGCCGGACCTCCTCGGCCATCGAGAAGCGGGAGACGGCCTCCTGCGAGGTGAGCGCCCCGCCGGCGGCCCGGTACGGCACGACGCTCGATCCGTCGATGGGCTCGTGGACGAACGGCGCGTCGCCGAAGACGAGCACGTGGTTGTCGGCCTTGTGCTCGAAGAAGCAGAACATGCCTGTCTCTTCCATCAGCCGGCTGATGAACGCCCAGTCCGTCTCGGCGTACTGCACGCTGTACTCCCGCCGATCGTGGGTCATCGTCGTCGAGATGCGGAAATCGTCGGAGGACAGGCCCGCCGCGCGGAGCACCTTGTCGATGATCTCCGGCGCCGTCGCCTCCTGGAAGATCCGGTAGTCGTGCCGGTGCTGCAGGCGCCACGCCCGCGGGGCGACCGTCGCCAGGTACGTGGTGACCGAGCGCCCCTCCTCGTGCTGCTCGAAGCGCGCGACGATGCCGTGGATGTACCGAGTCGACGCGTCGTTCCGGATGGTGAGCAGGCACGTTTGCCCGACCAGCCCGTCGAACGCGAGCGCGGCGTCCGTCGACGCGAGCGTCACGCGGAAGTGGAACAGCCGCGATATGCCCTCATGCCCCTCGATCCGCGCGACGCGCCACGGATCGGTCGCGCCTTCCACAGCGAAATCAAACTCGATCGCACCGTCCGCCATCGATCGCCTCGCCCTCGCCGTCCCGGAGCCAGAGCCGTCGAGCCTACCATCGCTCGCCGACCGGGTGGGCACATTCACGCGCGTCGACGCTGTCGACCTGCCGTCGACATGCCGTCGACATGCCGGCGCGCTGCTTGACGAACGGTTGACGCACGGCGAGGGCGGGCCTAGTCAGATCGGGCGCCGGGGGAACAGCGGACAGCGGATCGCGCGGATTCATGGGCAACGTCTGGCAGGTCGTCGATGCGTACGGAGACGTCGGCTTCGTCCGCGCAGCCGGCGCGGTCCTGCCCCAGGGCGCGGAGCCGATCGAGCCTCACCTGGCCGCCCTCGAGGTGCCCGCGTGGTTCCCTTCGGAGGAGCCGGACCGCGACCGCGTCGATCTCCTGAGCGAGCTGTGCGCCGCGGGCGCCGGCATCGTGTCGCTCGACGCGGCGCGCGAGCTCGACCTGCTGCGCGAGCGCGTCGCCGAGCTGCTCCGGACGGGGTGCATCCTCGCCTTCCGCGGCCCGCCGCCGCGCGCCCCGGAGGCGCGCAGGCCGCTCGAGGTGCCGCCGCCGGTGCAGCCGTCGCCGAAGGCGCCCGACATCGTCCATGCGCTGGTCGGCGTGATCCAGGTCGACTTCGCGGCGAACCACGCCGTGGAGCGGGACTCTCTCGGGAACTTCGCCTCCCCCGAGTGGCTGAGCACCCGGCAGGCGGCGGATCAGTCCCCGGTCTGCTACGTCCGCGGCGCGCGTGTCCCGCTCGCCGTGGTGCTGCGCGTGCTCCGGCCGCCCACCGGGACCGAGTCCGTGCAGCTGCGCGGCCGCGCCATGGCCGGCGGCGCCACGCTCGAATGGACGTGCACGGTCAGCGTCTCGCCCGGGTCGGTCGACGTCTCCACGCCCACGATGACGAGCAGCGCGCCGCTGCCGGACGTCGTCGCCTGCTACGATCCGCTGACGATCGCGTGGGAGGCGAACGCCGCCGGCACCGGCTGGGTCGGCGCGGGCACGACGACGCACCTCGTGTACGCGGTGCTCGGCGCGCCGGCCGGCACGGTTTACTGGACGCTCGTGGACATCTCCTGCCGCGCGGCCCAGGGCGAGACGACCGAGGGGCGCGTCGTGTCGCAGAGCTTCGCGCCCTTCGCCACGCGGGCGCTCACGCGCAAGCGCGACGGCGTGGGCCTCACGTACTGGAACCCGAACACGACCACCTGCACGAGCACCCGCCTGCTCCTCGCGAGCGCCGACGGCAGCGGGCAGTGCGGCTCGTGGGCCGAGCTCTTCATCGACATGCTCAAGGTCCACGGCATCACCAGCGCCGACAAGGTGGTGGTCGTCGTCACGGTGGCGGCGTGGACCTCGGGATCTCAAGGGTTCCTCGTGAAGAACTGGCAGTGGAACGCGGCCACGCGGCCCGCCCCGTGGACCCACCGCATGTGGACCGACGTGGTCAACCTGCCGGGGATCCCCGGCCAGCGGAACCCCGAGCCCCCGCCCGCGTTCTTCAACCATTTCATCGTCGTGCACGGCGGGCAGCTCTACGACCCCTCGTATGGCGGCGGGCCGTTCGCCGACGCGGCCACGTGGGAGACCGGCGCGATCGACGGGCTGTTCGCGGCCGCGCTCGCCGGCTACCCGAAATCGTCGAACCCGCAGGCCCTCGTGCAGCTGTGGAACATGCGCACGAACGCCCGTATCTAGCGCAGCGCGGAGGTCGACCGGCATGCCCTCGCCCCTCTCGACCGCCGCGCCCCGCTCGACCAATGCCCCCTGGCGGCCGCGGCGCGGGCCTCCCGCGCCCGCGCTCCTCGTCTGTCTCGCCGCCGCCGCGTGCCGCCCCGCCCCCGGATCTGCGCCCATGAACGAAACGCCCCCTCCGCCCCTCGCGCTCTCTCCCTCCGCGCTGCCCGACGCCCCGCTCGCGGACGCCTTGCGCCTCGTCGCGCTCGACGGGGCGCCCGTGCTGCTCGCGTCGTCGACGCACAGCGCGGCCCCGCCGCACCGCACGGACATCTGGGCCTTGCCGCTCGCGGGCCGCGGTCCGTCGGGCGCCGTCGCCACCATCCCGCAGCTCTTGCCCGCGCTGCCCCGCTGGGACGCCGCGGCGGAGGGCGGCGCGCTGTCGTTCGTCGTGGAGGTCGCGGGCGGCGCGGTGAACGCGCTGGTCCGGCTCGACGGCGCCTCCGGTCTCCGCACCTCGCTCACGGCGCACCGGCCGTTCGCGAGCTTCAGCGGGCCTCGGTTCGTGCGCGGTGCGGCCGCCGGCTCGCTCCCCGCGCCCTCCCCCGGCGCCCCGGGCGCCGTGTCCGCCGTCGTCGACAACGCGACGGCGGTCGTGCTGGAGCCCGCGGCGGCCGGCGGTGCCTCGACGGAGCGCCCGCTCGGCGAGTGCATCGACGTCGTGGTCCTCGCCGGGTCGCCGGGCCCCACCGCGGTGTGCAAGCGCGTCGCCCCCGGCGCCTCGCGCGGCGGCGCGCTGCCCGGCACCGTGCGCGTCTCGGCCCGCGATGCCGCGTACGGCCCAGCCGGCGCCGAGGACGCGCCGTTCGGCGACCGCCGCGTCTTCGAGCTCGACGCCGACCGCGCGGGCGGCGGGCTCGTGATCGTCGCGACCTCCGCCGCCCACCTCCTCGTCGCGCACCGGCCGGCCCCGGGCGCCGCGTTCCGCGTGCTCCCCGTGGACGCCGGCGGCGCCGATCCAGCGACGTTCTCTTCGCCGTGCGTGCTGGTCACCGATCGCACCGTGACGCTCGCGGTGCTCTCGAAGGCGCGCACGCCCGACGCGCGCGCGCTCGTGGCCACGTGGCCGCTGGACCCGCCGCCCTGACGGGCGCTGCCGTCGTGGCCCCCTCGCCCATGCGCCGTCGCATCCTGTACATCGGCAATTTCGGCCCGTCGTTCTCGACCGAGAACCACGTCGGCGAGAGCCTGCGAGAGCTCGGCGTCGAGGTCGTAGAGGCCCAGGAGAACGCCTTCACCCTGCAGGAGCTCGACGGCATGGCGCGCGACGTCGATCTGCTGCTCTACACGCGCACCTGGGGCCTGCGCGGCGACGCGCTGCGCTGGATCACGCAGCTGCCCATCCCGACGGCCTCGTACCACCTCGACCTGTACGCCGGCCTCTCGCGCGGCCGCGATCTCCGGCTCGACCCGTTCTGGCGCACGCAGCACGTGTTCACGCCCGACGGCGGGAGCGAGGCGTTCTTCCGGGCGCAGGGGATACGCCACCATTACCTGAAGCCCGGCGTGTACGGCGCCGAGTGTTATCTCGCGGACGTCGACCCCGGCGTCGCGGCCGACGTCTGCTTCGTGGGCTCGTACGATTATCACCCGGAGTGGCCTTATCGGAGGCGCCTCGTGGATTTCCTGTCGGAGACGTACGGCCGCCGCTTCGTGAAGCACGGCTCGCCGGAGAGCTGCGTGCGCGGCGACGCCCTCAACCGCCTGTACGCCTCGGCGAAGGTCGTCGTGGGCGACAGCCTGTGTGTCGGGTTCGATCACCCGCATTACTGGTCCGATCGCATCTACGAGACGCTCGGCCGGGGAGGTTTCATGATCCACCCCTACATCTTCGGCCTGGAGGAGGAGTTCCGGGATCGCGAGCACGTTGTCTTCTATCCGTTCGGCGATTTCGCGGCCTTGCGGCGCCTCATCGACTATTACGTGAAGCACGACGACGAGCGCGAGGCGATCCGGCGCGCCGGTCACGCGCGCGTCAAGGCGAGCTTCACGTACGTGCACCGCATGCGCCAGATGCTGGGCATCCTCGGCGAGCACCACGCGGGGCTGAGGGGCTGGGTGTGACCGTGGCCTGGTGGAGGGCCCTCGCGGCGCCGCGGCTGGATCGGGCCGAGGTGCGAATCATGACAAATCCCCTCATTTAAAAGAGAATTAACAGGGAGGCGGGGAGACGGGGAGATTCATGGGATTTTATTCCCCTTCTCTCTTTCTCTCCCTCTCCCCGCCTCCCCGCCTCCCTGTGAATCTTCCCGAAAAATTCGACGGGATGCTTCCGATGCAGATCCACATCGTCACCAACATCGACAACGGCAAGGGGCTCGAGCGCGACTACCGTCTTCTCGGCAGCCTTCTGGAGAGCTGGGGTCACCGGGTCACCGGCGTTCACTTCCAGCGTTCCGAACGCGTGGGGGGCGCCGATCTCGTCATCTTCCTCGAGGTCTACGAGCCGCGCCTCGCCGAGGGCGCGCCGCGCCGCTGGCTGATCCCGAACGCCGAGTGGTGGCGGCCGGAGGCCCGGTCCGCGCTCGACGATTTCGAGCTCGTCCTGTGCAAGACCCGGGACGCGCTGTCGCATTTCGCCCCGCTCACGCCGCGGGCCCGCCACCTCGGCTTCTTCTCGGAGGACCGCTGGGACCCGGCCGTCCCTCGGACGCGGCGCTTCCTGCACGTCCCTGGCGGCTCCGACGCGAAGGGCACGGACTCCGTGCTTCTGGCCTGGGAGCGCCACCGCATCCCGTATCCGCTGACGGTCGTGTCCTCGCTCGGCTGGCCGCTCAGGCCGCGAAACGTCGAGTTCGCGGGGCGCGTCGACGAGCGGCGGCTTCGCTTCTACCAGAACGCGTCTCGATTCCACCTCTGTCCGTCTCGTTACGAGGGCTGGGGCCACGCGCTCCACGAGGGCCTGTCGGCCGGCGCCGCGGTCCTCGTGCCCGACACCGAGGCGATGAGCGAGATCGACGGCTGCGCGCTGCGCATGCCGGCCGCGCCGCACGGCGCGCAGGGCCTTGTGCGCACGCACGCGGTGGCTCCGGAGGACGTGCGCGATGCGGTCGAGCGCTGCATGGCGTTCACGGACGCGGATCTCCGGCGCATCCAGGAAGCGGCGCGGGACGCGTACCTGAGCGAGCGCGAGCGGTGCCTCACGAGCTTGTGGGAGGTGCTCGGCGAGCGGCCGGCGCTGAGGGGCGGCCCTGCGGCGGGAGCGGGCGATAGAGGCGCGTCCGCGGGCGATGCGGCCGTCGGATGCGGCGCCGCGCGCGACGCGGCCGGCTCTGCGGCCGGCGCGCCCGGCTCCGCTGCAGAGGCTCACGCGAGGAGCGCCGCTCCCCCGCGCATCGCCCTCGTGATCCCGTGCCAACCCTCGACCGCGCCCCTCCTGCGGCGCGCCGTGGCCGCGCTGCGCGCGCAGACCGCCGCCCCGTCGTCCTTCGAGGTCGTGGTGGTGTGCGACGGCGGCGATCCAGGCGGCGCGATCCGCGCCGCTGCGGAGCCGGGCTCTCACCCCTTCCGGGTCGAGATCGTCGACAGCCCGCGCCCGCGGGGGCAGTTCCCGCACTGCAGCCATGCCAGGAACGCGGGCGTTCGCGCCGCCCGGGCGCCCTTGATCTGGTTCCTGGACGCCGATGTCCTGCTCTCGCCCGAGGCGGTCGAGCACGCGCTCTCGGAGCACGACGCGGCGCTCGCGCGCGGCGTGCCGGCCGTGCTCACGCCGGCGCTGGCCCGCGTCGCATTGCCGCCGGCCGCGTGGATCGAGCGCTCGGCCGCGTGGGCGGCCTCGGGCGCGGTCGAGGGGCTCGCTCCGCTCCTCTCGGCCACGCCGCTCGACGGCGGCGCGCCCGGCGCCCAGGGGGATCGGTCCCGCCCCGGCGCCCCGGGCTCCGAGCCGCTCTCCGATGTGCGCGACGGGCTGCCCATCGTCTGGCGAGGCCTCGTCGATGCGCTCGGCGGCTTCGACGAGTGGTTCATCGGCGGTGGCGCCGAGAAGGGAGCCTTCGTCGATCTGCTGGAGGGCCTGCGGCGCGCGGAGCTCATCGACATACGCCTGCTCACGAGCGTTCGCGCCCTGCGCCAGCCGCAAAAGCCCGTATCCGAGGCGTTCCACGTCCACGTCCATCGAGGGCGAGACGAGCGCGACCGCCGCGCCCGGGAGATCGCCCATGGCGCGCGGTGGTGGCGGGCGCGGCTCGCCGCGATCCGGGCGGCGCTGCCCCCGGCCGTCATGGCTGCTGCCCCGGACGCGCCGGCGGCGGAGCGCCTGCCGGACTGCTCGCCCGACGCGGTCGAGGCGCGCGCGCGGCTCGTCCGCTGCGTGAGGGCGGTCGCCGCCCCCGCCTTGCGCGGGCTCTACGGCGGCGTCGTCGTGGTCGGCGAGGCGGCCGAGCTCCTCGCGCGCGACGTGGCGCAGGTGTGCGGCCTCGCGGCCCGCGTGGCGACCGTCGCCGGGCTCTCCGCGCTGCCGGCGAACCGCGCCTGCGGGGTCATCCTCAGCGGTGTCCTCGCCGGCGCGACGGAGGACGAGAGGGCGCGCGTGCTGGACCAGGCCCGCCGCATCGTGAAGGCGACGGGGCCGCTCCTCATCGCGGAGATCGCGGGCGGCTCGGTGGAGCTCGGCGCGGGGGCGGCGGGCCGCGATGCGGCGCTGCCGGCCGCCGAGGTGCGGGTGCGCGTCGAGCGCGTCGGTGTGTGAGCCTCCTGGCGCTGCTCTTCCTCGGTTGCAGCTCGGGCGTTGCAGCTCGGGACTCGATCTGACACCGCTGCGTCGCTGGCCGGAGCCCCGGCGCGCTCGAGCGCGTGCGTGGTTGCGCCCGAACCAGCGGGGCGCGACTTTGCGCAGGCGGATCGAAAGAGGTCGCGATCGCTTGGAACAATCCGCGCATTTTGCGTAGATTGTACCATCCATGGACCCTCGCCTACCCAACGTCGCTCTCGACGAAATCGTCCTCTTCACGAGGGTTGTTCAGGGAGGCAGCTTCACGGCGGCGGCGACCGCCGTCGGGATGCCGAAGTCGACCGTGAGCCGGAAGATCTCGGATCTCGAGTCGCGCGTCGGCGCGCGGCTGCTCCAGCGGACCACGCGAACCTTGAGCCTCACGGACGTCGGTCGCGTCTACTACGAGCACTGCGTTCGCATCGTCGCCGCGCTCGAGGAGGCAGAGCTCGCGGTCTCGCAGCTCCAGTCGACGCCCCGGGGGCTCTTGCGGGTGACGGCCCCGCTCGCGTTCTCCGTTCTCGGACCGATCTTCGCCGAATACCTGCGTCTTTTCCCCGATGTCCAGGTCGACCTGGTTTGCACCGATCGCAGGGTCGACGTCGTCGAGGAGCGCTTCGACCTCGCGCTGCGGGCCGGCACCACGCCGGACACGAGCCTCGTCGCCCGGCGTCTCGGAGCCGTGCGGCGCCGTCTGGTCGCTGCACCCGAGGTCAAAAGGGCGCTTGGCGAGCCGAACGACATTGCCGAGCTCGCGGACCACCCGTGCATCGTGTTCGCACCGGAGGGAAGCTCCTGGGAGCTCAGGTCGGGGCCCAGGATCGCCGAGATCACGGTTCACCCGCGGCTCGTCGTCAACGACTACGAGATGCTTCGCTCGGTCGCTCGCGCGGGTTTCGGCGTAGCGCTCTTGCCGGAGTACCTGTGCGCGGAAGACCTCGCCGCGGGGCGGCTCATGCCGGTGCTCGCGTCCTGGTCGGCGCCCGAAGTGCCCGTGTTCGCGCTCTATCCGAGCACACGGCACCTCTCGCCGAAGGTGGTAGCGTTCCTCGACCTGCTCCGCCAGCGCCTCGTGTTATCCGCCACGCCGAGCGTGGCCGCCAGCATGTGACAGGACTGTTCCAAAATCCGGAACAGTTCTTCCCACTGTTGCGTATTGTTCTACCAATTCGGCATGTCTATTCCTCCTCGTGTCAGGAGAACGCAGCCATGACCACCACGAATACGATGCAGACGCGGACGAGCGCCACCCGAGCAGCGCGGACCGAGCTCCGAAAGATCGAGGGGATCTACCGGGCTCCAGGCCTGCACTGGGTGGGCAACGGCTTCCGGGTCGCGGGGTTCTTTTCGGCGATTCCGGAGGCTGCGCGAAAGCTGAACCCGTTTCTGTTGCTGGATTATCACCCGACGTACGAGTACTCGCCGACGGCGAGGCCGCGAGGCGTCGGCGTGCATCCCCACCGAGGCTTCGAGACGGTCACGCTCGCCTGGCAAGGGAGCGTCGCGCACCACGACAGCGCGGGCGGCGGCGGCGTGATCGGTCCGGGCGACGTGCAATGGATGACGGCGGCGTCCGGAATCCTTCACAAGGAGGTTCACGAAGAGAGCTACGCGCGCCGCGGCGGCCCGTTCCAGATGGCGCAGCTATGGGTGAATCTGCCGAAGGCGCACAAGATGTCGCCGCCTCGGTATCAAAGCATCACCAGCGATCGGATGGGCATCGTGACGCTCCCCGAGAATGCGGGCTCCGTCCGCGTCGTCGCAGGCGAATACCAGGGCGTGAAGGGCCCCGCGCAGACCTTCACGAAGATCGACGTCCTCGACGTCCGCCTGAACGCGCGCGGCAGGGTCGATTTCGCCTTCCCGGCGCGCCATAACCTGGGCCTGCTCGTCATGAAAGGCGACATCGCGATCAACGGAGCGCATGCCGCGGCGCACGACCTCGCGGTGTTCGAGAACGCCGGCGAGCGCTTGTTCATCGAAGCCGAATCGGAGGCCCACCTGCTCGTCCTGAGCGGCGAGCCGATCGACGAACCCATCGTCCAGTACGGCCCGTTCGTCATGAACAGCGCGCAGGAAATCCAGCAGGCGTTCGCCGACTTCGCGAGCGGCAAGTTCGGCCATCTGGACGATTGAACGACTTGCATGCTCGGGCGTCGAGCCACACAGACGCATCACCCACGACGATAGAAGAGGAGACAGCCCATGACCAAGCCGTACGTTCGACTCGACAAGAACAACGCCGCCGTGTTGCTGGTCGATCATCAGGCGGGACTTTTGTCGCTCGTGCGCGACATCCAGCCGGACACGTTCAAGAACAACGTGCTCGCGCTCTCCGATCTCGCGAAGTACTTCAAGCTGCCGACGATCCTCACGACCAGCTTCGAGTCCGGCCCCAACGGCCCGCTCATGCCGGAGCTGAAAGAGCAGTTCCCGGACGCGCCGTACATCGCGCGCCCCGGCAACATCAACGCGTGGGACAACGAGGACTTCGTCAAAGCCGTCAAGGCCACGGGCAAACAGCAGCTCATCATCGCGGGCGTCGTGACCGAGGTCTGCGTGGCCTTTCCCGCGCTGTCGGCGATCGAGGAGGGTTTTCAGGTCTTCGTCGTCACGGACGCGTCCGGGACCTTCAACGAGATCACCCGGCACTCCGCCTGGGATCGCATGTCCCAAGCCGGCGCGCAGCTCATGACGTGGTTCGGCGTCGCCTGCGAGCTGCACCGCGATTGGCGCAACGACATCGAGGGATTGGCGACGCTGTTCTCGAACCACATCCCCGACTATCGCAACCTCATCACCAGCTACAACGCGCTGACGAAGAAGTGACGGCGGCGGTGGCTCGCCGCCGTCTCGCCCGCCGGGAATGAATCGAGGGATCAGCCGAGCCGCTTCGGCGCCTTCAGGCTGTCCAGCCCGAGGCGCGGGCACCTGAGCTCCGCCTTCACCGCCTTCGGATCGACGGAAGTGCGACTCCTGGAAGGGGGAGGGTTGAAGAGTCGACGTCAGCGGAAGCCGATGCCGCGGAGGCTCACGCCCGGGCTCGCGCTGGGCAATCGATCGCGACCCCGCGTCTTGCCGCTCGTGTCGACGACGCGGACCGCGCTCACCCCGTTGGGCGCCACCCGCACGAGGCTGAAGGTGCGCGTGACGCCGGGCGAGGCGCCGAGCGGGATCCACTTCTGGCGAAGGGCCTTGAGCACACCGGCCTTGACCGCCGAGAACAGATCGGTCGGCGAGCGTGCCGCCGCGGGCAACACCTCGACGCGATAGGATTGCAGGACCTCCTCGGGCTGGACGAACACCGTCACCGCGCGGGCCGGGCCCGCCATCGCGGGCGCCGCGACCGCGATATCGCCGTACGCGCCGAGCGACACGAACACATCCCGCGGCTTCGGCGTGGGATCGCCGAGCACCGCGTCACCGTCGGTGTGGCGATTGGCGCCGGGGGCGGCCTCGGCGCCGAGGCGCAGCTTGCTCACCTGGTCGGCGAAGACAAGGTCCTTGAGGACAAGGAGCTGGAAGCCGTGAAGGAGCGAGACGCCGAGCACCTCGATGTCCACGTGCGGCGGGCTCTTGATCGGGTATTGGATCCGTACGACGTAGCTGCCGTCGATGTCGGGGTGCATCTGGACCTGGCCCACCTTGCCGCCCCACGCCCTGACGACGATCCGGTCGTCGAACGAGGGATCGATCAGGATCACGTTGCCGAAGCGGTCCTGAGGCCAGAACCGGATATTCACGTTCATATCACCATCGACGATCGAGTAGTCGAAGTCGATCGGCGACGACGCGCGATCGGGGACGGGGGAGACGCCCACCTCCAAACGCCGCTCGCGGCGGTACGGGTTGCCCGCGGGGTCGTCGCCCCTGGCGATCGCGTACGCGGCGTAGGTGCCTTGGATCTTGGTGTCCGGGATGGTCGCCCTGTACACCTGGTCGGTCGGGTCGTACACCATCGGCACCTTCTGCTTCACCGTGGCGTCGTTGAAGATGAGCCCCATTTCCCGGAGCGCCCAGAGCTTCACGAACATCGCCGTGAAGTCCTTCTCCCGCCGCTCCCGGATCTCCGACGCCGCCTTCTTCATCAGGTCGGCCGGAACGTGGTTGCGAGCGATCCAGTTGAGGATCGAGTCGACCGGCGACTCGAGCACCACCACCACCGCCGCGTCGTCGATGGGGAGCCCGTCGATCGCGAGCCTTCCTCGGACGTCGATGGAATCCCCCGTGGCATGCGCGCCGGGCGTCGTCGTGAGCGCGAAGCCGAGCCCCGAGTCGGTGAGGACTTGATACGCATACCGGAAGGGCACCTTGTCGTCGCTCATGCCGCGGTGGACCACGATCCGCCAGGTGCCATGACGGGGCTTGGCCGGATCTTTGACGTTGAGGAGGCCGTCCTCGTCGAGGAAATACGAGATGTAGAGCTCGCTCCGGACCCTGCGCACGCCGTCCGGCTGCGCCTGGACCGTGATCACCTCGCCGAGCGGGGAGATGAGCTCGACCTCGACGCGCTTGTCCGGGCGGAGCCAATGGACGGTGACGGACACCTTCCGGTCGTGCGCTGTCACCTCGAACGGGTGAACCGACTGCGGCTTGGCGTTCGTGAGCTCGCCCTCGGGGTCGATGATGGAGCCGAGCGCCAGGCCCTCTTTGAGCGCGACGTTGAACTGGCCGATGAGCCCGGTGCCGAGGTCGTTCGGCCCCGCGTCGAGGAAGACGGGAGCCGCCGCGGCGCCCTGGCCGGCCTGGGCGATGCGCTGGAGGCGGCCGTGATCGACCTCGCCCTCATCGCCGTACGCCACGGTGATCGCGCGGACCTTCTTCTCGTCCACGTAGTAACTCGCCTGCTCCGACGGGGCACTGCCCTGGTTGTGATACCCGTCGGACATGAGCACCAGCCAGCGGTGGTTGTGAGCGACATCGGCCTCGGCGCCGCTGAACAGCCCATGGCTGTTGGGCACGCCGGGAGAGCCGGCGGCCTGGTCGACGCCTTCGCCCATCGGCGTGCCGCCCGAGGGCGTCACCCCGTTGATGGCCGCGATCGCCGAGCCGGGGTTGGCAGGGATCTTGGTCCTGGGGACGAGCACCCCCGGAGGACCGCCGGTGATCTTGGGGAACAGCACGACCGCGAACTGGCCCTGGGTGCTCGCGAAGTGGGACAACGTATGAAGGAAGTTCCCGGACGCCTGCGCGAGCTGATACCAGCGAGACTGGTCGGGGTTCGTCGCCGTGGTGCCGTTCGGCCTCCAGCTCATGCTGCCCGAGGCGTCGAGCAGCAGGACCACCTCGATGGATCCGGTGCTCGCCGTGAAATCGACCACCGCGTCGTGGCCGGGCGTCGGGTCGTCGTGCCCGAGGGTGAAGGCGCCGGGGTGAGCCCCGGCCTCAGGCGGCGACTTGAACGTGAAGGTGAAGACGCCCGAGGCGCCGGGCGCGATGGGGCTCGTCTTGGTCTTGAGCGTGTAATCCCCCTGCGTCGTCATGACCAGCGTGCTGACCGTGAGCTCCTTCGTCCCCCAGTTGTCGACGGTGGCCGAGACGTCGTACGACTGCCCGGTGAGGAGGTCCTTCATGAGCGCCGTGCCCACGTCCACCGGAGCGTCCGGCGCATGGATCCACGGTTGCTGCGACTCGCTCGCGCTGTCGGCCACGACCCACGTGTACCTCTGCGTGGGCGGCCCCGCGGCCCCGGCCCGCGTGAAGGTGAGGTTCCAGGTGGTCCCAGGGAGGTCGTTGGTCGCGCCCGAAGGGTAGAAGTCGATCCGAAAGACGTTGGCGACGCCCGTGGACAGGTACTCGACGCTCGCGATCTCCGCCCCTCCCGCGGTGACCACGCTCTGGAGACCACCATCGAGGACGAGCGTCGTGGTCGCTCCCGTCCCCGCGCCGGTAACGACGCTGAGCCCGACCGTGGCCAC
Source organism: Sorangium sp. So ce693 (assembly GCF_051521375.1). NCBI lineage: Bacteria > Pseudomonadati > Myxococcota > Polyangiales > Polyangiaceae > Sorangium > Sorangium sp. So ce693. The sequence continues at coordinate 12,065,925 of NZ_CP150347.1, read as the reverse complement.
CATGCCCCCGCCGATGACGACGAAGTGAACGAACATGGCAGAGAAGCCGCTGTTGGGCGCCACGCCGGCGTCCGCGACAGCGCTGAAGCTTTGCGTCGCCGTGGCGCCGGTCGCCACGGCGAGCGGCGTCGCGTTCGGATACACTTGATGAGCCATGAGTCCTCCCTTGGATAATCGGCGAGATGAGTATCGTGATCGACGAAGCCCCGACGCCAGGCCGTCAAACGGCCGGCAGGACGGTGAGCACCTCGGTGGAGGTGGCCGACCAGCCGGCGACCGTGACCGTGACCGTGACGCCCGCGCCGGTCGGGAGCCCCACAGGCACCCTGACCGAGATGGTCTGCTGACCGGCCCCGTCGGGCGCGGTGACGGTGATGTCCCCGGGTGCTGCCGAGACCGGCGTGGGTGACGCGTTGAACGTGACCGTGGGTTTGGGCGAGCCCGACCCGAAGTTTTGACCTTTGAGCGTCACGTTGTTGTTGATCCGCTGGCTGGTCGGCGAGATCTGGCTGCCCGCGCCCGTGAAGCCGTTGAAGAACGGCGCGCTCGCAGGCTGCACCTGCACCGTGTCCACCGTGGTGGCGAGCGGCACCGGCGATCCGTCGGCGAGGACGGCCCCCTCGATCGCGAGCGTGACGTTGATGGCCGTGAGGCTGGGCACGACCGCATCGGGGATCCTGACCTGGATCTGGCTGTTGTTCTGGCCAAGGATGTCGGTCGGCTGCGCGACCACCGGCGCCGCCGCGTTGAACGTGATCTTGTTGACGAGCGAGAGGTTGAGTCCGTTGATGGTGATGGCGTTCCCGACGCGCTGCTGCTTGGGCGTGATCTGGGTCCCGGCCGCCACGAAGGAGGGTGCGCTCAACGCGAGCACCGTGATGTTCTGCAGCGCGGTGACCTCGCCGACGTCGTTGCGCACCTTGAGGGGCCACGTGCCAGGGCGGGTGCCGAGCGGCGGCCTCACGACGAGGCTCGTGTCCGTCGAGGCCGCCAGATCGACGATGGCCTGGGTGTCTCCCAGCAGCACCTGGGGGGTGCCCACCTGGAAATTGCGCCCGGCGATGGTGATCGGGCTCGTCTGCGCGGGCCTCACGGTCTGCGGCGTGAAGCTGGTGATGACGGGTGCCAGGAGGCGCTCCAGCGTCTGGATGCGCTGCTCGAGCAGCGCGAACGACATGTTCTTTCGCCGGAGGTCCTTGAGCATGGCCGCCGTGATGGCGGCCCCGCCCGCGGGGCGCGCGAGGAGCGCGAGCGGTGTATAGGTGTGCCCGAACGGCGCCGCGGGCAGCGCGCCCGGCGGGCTGGTGGTCACGTCCACCCCCTCGGCCACGCGCACGACCCAGTTGGGCTTGCGCCGGACCGAGGTCCGCATCCCCACGTCGTCCGGGTTGTCGAGCTTGATCACCGGATCGGCCCCCACCTCGTCGGTGAACGTGTCCAGATAAATGGTGTCCGTCCTGGGCCCCGAGGTGCTCAGCGCGGGCACGCCGCCGGGCTGGGCCTTGTAGCGGATCGAGGCGCTGATGGACATCTCCATGCCGCCCGCCAGGAACACGCCCGCTCCCCCTGCGCTGATCATGAAGTCGTCCGCCGCCGCGGGGCTCACCGGGGCGATGTTGAACGTCGTCGCCGCGTCCGGCACGCCGTCGCCGATGTACCGGCCGACGACGCTCCGGAGGCGCGCCATGATGAGGTCGCCGAGGAGGTTCAGGTCGCGATCGAGGACGGGCACGCCCTGCTCGACGTGGAGGCCGACATACCCGTTGTCGATGTTGTCCTTGAGCACGTCGAGCGGCGATTTGGAGAAGTTACCCATGGCTTGATTCCTCGTTTTCGACGACAGTCCTGCTCAACCGTCCGATTGCACGGCCTCGATCGATCCGTCGGCGCGCTCCAGGATCCACACGAGCCTCATCTGGAGCGGTCGGAACGGCGCGACGAACGCCCCTGCGCGCGTGACGGCCTGGCGCTGCTCGACGTCGGGCACGCCCGGCGCGCGAAGGTAGATCCCGACCGCGTCGCGCGCATAAAAGCTCTCCTTGGCGCGCCGCGTGTCGTAGGTGTAGTGCATCCGGTCGGCGTGGCGGTGCATGGTCTTGAGGGCGAGCTTTCCCGCAGGAGACGCCGTATCGACGGTGCGCGACTGGAAGCGCTCCCCGCCCTCCCGCGACGAGAAGAAGAGCGACAGCGCCGCGCCGTCCAGGACCGGCGCGGGGTCCCTGTCGTTCGAGAGGCGACCGATCGCCAGGAACGACGTCCCCCACACCGTGCCGCCCGCCTGCACCCTGGCCCAGATACGGAATCTGCCACCCTGGTTCGAGCACCAGAGGAGCCACACGCTTCCGTTCCACACCACGGCGGCCGGCGCCTCGTTGCGGACGCCGGGCGCGGCCGAGACGACCTCCTCGGGCGCGCCGAAGCCCGCGCCGGTCCGCTTCGTCTGCAGGATCACGCTGCGATCGCCCCTGTCCGCGCTCCAGAAAAGGCGCAGGACCCCGGCCGGATCGATCACGGCCGCGGGCATCTGATCCCGCGCGTCACCGGACGTGACGCGGACCGGCTTGTCCCACGTCACCCCGTCCGCCGTGCTGATGGCCCAGATATCCGTGGGGCCTCGGCGGCGGGACTCCCAGAACACCCAGATACGACCGCTCGTGTCGCGCGCCGCGGCGGGCCTCGCGTCCGGCGCGGCGTGGCTCGTGAGGCGCACGGGGGCGCTGCGCGTCGCCAGATCGCCGGTGAACGTACGCACCCACAGATCGGTTGTCTTGCCGCGGTTCGAGGACCAGAAGAGCCACATCCTGGATCCGTCGAAGAGCGCGGCCGGGCCCTCGTCGACGAAGCCCGGGTCATCGGGCAGATCGCCGAGCACGTCGATCGGCGCGGGATCGAGGCCCTTGAGCCGCTGGGCCCAGACGCGGCGGCGCCCCGGCCGGCCTGCGGGGGCGCGGTGAGCGTGCCAGAAGAGCCACACCGAACCTCCCGGGCCGATCGCGGCCGAGGGCTCGCCGTCGAACGCGTCCGGCCGGGCCTGGGTGATCGCGGGCTCGTTCGATGGTGGGTAAAGGTTGGCCTGAGGGCCCGGCGCCCCGAACCCCGCTCCCGTGTTGACGGCTTGATACACCTGCACATGGCGCGAGGCCTCGGGCGCGTTGGTCATGAACACGTTGTTCACGAACTCTTTGACATCGCAGTCGTACCCCGTGACCCTGCTCACCAGCGACGTGAGGTTGGGGATCGTCCCGACGGTGCCGAAGATCTCGGGCGCGGCGAGGATGTCCGTGCGCTGCACCTCTTCGGCCAGCGTCCGATCGGGCTCCCAGCCGATCCACGCGGCCAGGCGAGGCAGGTGCGCCGCGTCCACCGTGATGACGTCGTGGAGCGAGAGGAGCCCCTCGGCCGTGCTCCGCGCGAGATCGACGCCGTCCCCGAAGATCCGGAGGAAGCGGCGGAGCTGCCCCGCGCCTGCCTGGGCGGCCTCACGCTCGTCGAAGAAGCGGTGCGCCTCGGGGAGCAGGCGATACAGGAGATCACCGCCTCCGTAGCTCGCCGTGGCCGTCGCCGCGGCCGTCGCAAACGGCTTCGCGGCGAAGGCCCCGGACGTCGCGGCGAACGCGGCGTAATAATAGGTCGTCCCCGGCTCCAGCCCGCGCGCGGCGCTCGAGGGGAAGCGCGTCGGGCCAGGGTCGAGCGCGCCGCGCGGGGCCTTGGACGAGCGCTCCTCGTCGGCGATGCGAAGGGTTCGCGTCCACTCGCCGGTGTCGGGGTTGAACGAAGCTCGGTAGTCGGTGACGCGGATGTCCTCGCCGTCCGCGCGGGTGGAGAAGCGGACGCGCGCCCCCCCCTCCTCCAGGACGGTGGAGACGATCTCTTGATCTTCCCGGCGGTCATAGTCCACGGCGAGCGTCACGGCGCCCGCCGACCAGACGACCTGACCGCTCGAGACCGTGAAGGTGCCCGCCGAGGTCTCGGGCGCGGCGCCGATGCGCTGAAAGATCTCCGTGGCGCCGCCGGTCGTGACCACCCGGCTCACCTGATCGATCCGGACGACACGAACTCCGTCGCTCGTGCGATCATAGGCGGTGATCACCACCTGCTCCACGGCGCCGCCCGCGCCCACGTAGGCGGCGAGCTCGGCCTGCACCATGCCGCCCTCCGCGAGCGTGTTGAGCACGAGGTAGCGCTGCCGCCGCACCTCCGGCCAAGGATCACCGGCCTGCGTGAACAGATCGGCGAGGTCGAGCACGACGAGCCCGTCGGTCGCCGACTTGGGGGTCGAGGAGCGGCGCCGCAGCACGCGCGCGTGCGGCACGGACTCGGCCGTTCCTACCAGCGTGAGGTCGAGGTCGATGCGCTCGCCGCGCGCGTCGGCTCGGGCGTCGAGCTCAGGCATCGAGGCGCCCTCCGGTGACGCTGTTCAACGAGATCCCCTTGACGTCGGGGATCTCGTTGAACGAGAAGCGCAGCGTGCCGTCGGGGGGGATGGCCGGGCTGCCCGCGGGGGCGTCGGCGCGGGCGAAGCGGGTGATGTTGATGGCCCCGACGCCCTCGACGCCCTCGATGGCCTCGTAGATCTTGCTGATGTAGAGGTGGTCCTCGAAGTCGACGTTGGCGAACGACCAGAGCTCGCGCATCACGGCCTCGACGCGCGCCTTGACGAGCGGCTGCGAGAAGCGCGGCTCCACCACCAGATCCCCCTCGATGAGGACGAGCGGGGTCTTCGGATCGACGATCTCGATCTGCGTGGTGATCATCCGTTTGCCATCGAAGTACGCCTCGAGATCGCGCCGGAGCGTCTCGCTCGGGGCGCCGCCGCCCTCGGGCGCCACCACCAGGTTGACCTTGTTCCACGACGGCGCGAACGCGCGCACCTTGGCGACTCCATAGCTCTTGGCGTGGAGCTCGTAGTCGGCCGCCGTGACGGCCCGCCCGGACGAGCGGAACTGCTGCGGCGCCCGCGCCGCGGCCGCTGTCGCCGCCTCGTGCTCTCCGCCCCCGCTCGCCGCCTTGACGTTCATCACCCGCTTGAGGCCCGGGACGTCGGGCGTGATCACGATCTTGGAGATCGCCCTCGGCGGCACGTTGCCCTTCTCGCCGCCGCCGACCAGGTAGCGCGCGGTGATGTTGTTCCGACCCCGGCGAGGCGCCTTCCCGTAGGTGTTGTTGCCGAACTCGATCCACGCGTAGTCGTCCTCGTCGCGCCGGACGACATAATGCTTGTCTCTGCCGCTGCTGTGGAGCAGGCTCGGCACGCGCGTCCAGGCCTCGCTCGCGCCCTCGTCGACCGTCACGACGAGCGTCTCGTCGATGAGCGGCTTGAGCGCGAGCCGGAACCTCTGTCCCGCGCTGCCGTCGGACGATCCGAGGATGTCCTTGGGAGGCGGCGGAGGATCATCGACCTGGACGACGGGCAAGGTCTCGTAGGCCCTGAACACGGTGTTGTCGATCGGCCGGGCGCCGCCCACCACGAAGGGGACGAGCTCGCCGCGCTCGTCCACGCGCATGAGCGGGAGGTCCTCGACCCTGGCGATCGTGACAGCGGGCTTGATGAGCTGGAACTTGACGGCGACGCCGGTGCTCTCTTTGGTCGTCGTGAACTGCGCGCCCGTCGGGATGGTGGCGGAGCCCGTCGCGTTGTTGGCAAAGAGCAGGGTGAGATCGGCCGACGCGGCGGTGGGCGGGCGGAGCTCGTAACCGATGAGGCGGAGCAGGTTGACGACGCTCCTCCGCTCGCGCGCGGTCGCGAGGAAGCTCTCGGCCGCGATGCGATCCTGGTTGTAGAAGAGGGAGTCGCCCATGTGCGCGAAGAGCTCGAGCAGCACGACGCCCATGTCGTTCGGCGAGTGATCGGTCCACTCGGGCAGCCGCTCCGCCGCGAGCTCGAGGAGGGCCGCGCGGAGGGACTCGTAATCTTTGTTGGTGTAGTCGATTCGCCCTTGCTCGTCGCTCATGGGACGCTCCTCCCTCGCTCAGATCCCGCCGAGGCCGATGGGGACGCTGAGCGATTGTGTCTGCCGCGTACGGCGGATGACGTATGAAATCGAGACCCAGAGCTGCTCGGCGCCGCCGTCGCGCCTCGCCTCGACCTCGATGCTCTGCACGAGGACGCGGGGCTCGAACCGGCTCACCGCCTTGGCGATCTGGTGCTGCACGATGGCCTTGAGCGCGACGTTGCTCGGGTCGTGGAGGAGCTTGCGGAGGCCGCCGCCGTAGTCGCGCCGCATCACGCGCTCCCCCGCGCCGGTGAGCAGGATCTGCACGATGTTCTCTTTGAGCTTGTCCGTCCCGCGTTGCTCGGCGACGCCGCCGCCCTCGGTGATGCGGAAGGGGAAGGAGAGCCCGCGGATGGCGTCGCTCACTGGAGGATCCCTCGGAGCTGCTCGGGCACGGGCTTGCCCGAGAGGTAGCCGTTGATCGCGTTCTTGAGGTTCACGCCGTCCGCCGTGGTGGGCGCCCAGCTCTGGAACACGCCGACGAAGCCTTTGAGCCAGTCCCAGAACACCGCGTCCTCGACCCTGGACGAGAACGCCTCTCCGAACACCGGGTCCGCGGGGGAAGGCGATGGATCCCTGCGCAGCGAGGAGACCAGCCCCGAGGCGATGACGAAGCTGAGCTGCCGCCAGTTGGCCTGCGCCTTGATGACCGCCTTCTGGATCTCGTCCTCGGGGGATCCGGTGTCGCGGAGCGACTGCTCCATCGGCGGGCGGAGCTCGGCGTCCATGGCGTCGAAGATCACCTTGGTCATGCCCCTGGTCGCGTCCCTGTCACCGATATTGAGCGCCATCTCGCCTCCTCCTCGATCAACCGCCCGGCCTCGACGCCACGCCCGACCCCGCCGACATCTGCGCCGTGAGCTGCGCGAGCTGTCCCGGGTTGAGCGGCGTCGGAGCGCCCATGTTGCCGATGTGCGTGTGAGCGAGCAGCCACGAGAGGATCTGCCCGAGCACCACCCCCTGCGCCGCGCCGGTCGCGTCCGTGACGGTCACCCCCGAGGGGCCCGCGGCCACCTTGCTCAGCGGTCCACCCTCGAGCGTTGCGCCGCTCGACGCGTCGAGCTTGAGGGACACCGTGGCGCCGGCCTTGAGCTCGATGGCGCTCTGGGAGAGCGTCAGCTTGGCCTGGCCGAACTCGATGGTGACCCCGTTCGAGTCCATGGTGATCGTGCCTGTCCCGCTGCTCTGCTCGCACTCCACCTTGACGCCGCTCGCGTCCATCGTGACGGTGTTCTTGTTCTTCTCGTCCTTGATCACGACCTTCTCGCTCCCGCTCGTGTCGTCGAGGTGGATCACCTGACCGGAGGGCGTGCGGATGATCTTCTTGTGCTCGTCCGGGGCGCTCCCGCCGCTGTCGTTGGGCGGAGCGTCGTTTGGATAAAAGACGCCGGTCCAGATCGGAAAGTTGATGTCTCCCGCCACGAACTCGACCCACACCGGCGCCTCGACCTCGGGGATGAAGAAGAAGCCGGGGAGGAAGCTCGGCGCGGCGACCACCTCGATGGGGCGGTCGGCGCCGCCGCCGGGCTCCTCTTCGAGTATCCCCGGCACGCGCACCTTGATCTGGCCGCGGTGCGCGCCCCCGCCCTGAGCGGCGTTGTCCATCACGATCCCGGCGTATTTGCCGTAATAGCGCTGCTCGCGCCGCCCGGCCGTACCCGTGTCGCCCATGTCGCTCATCGTCGGCACTCGAACTCGGTTTTGTACCCCTCTCGATCGAGCTTGTGCCGCACCTGGGAGAGGTACCAGGTGCCCGAGAAGCGCCCGCCGACGTCCTGGATGGATACGCTCGATCGGGCGAACATCTCCTTGATCCCGGGCGAGGAGCCGCTCCCTCGCATGCCGCGCAGGCTGGTCGAGAACTGGTTCTGCGCCAGGGTGTTGAGCTCGGCCTCGGTGGTGAAGGTGGGGACGCCTTGCCGCGTGGAGGTGCCGAGCTCCTCCCGGAGCACGGCTTGCGTGGCCGAGGCTGCCCCGATGAGGACCTCGAGCTGCGCGGCCTTCACAGGGTGGTCGGCCCGAAAGGCGGTGAGGTTCTCGTCGAAGAACGGGTCCTCTTCCTCGCGCACCTCGAGCGCCTGCGCCGTGGTCACGCTCGTGGCCTGGCCCGTGTCGAAGTCGATGCCCGAGAGCACCCGAGGGAGCTCGACGTCGCTCACGTTCGCGCTCGATTGAAAGCTGTAGAGCGGGTGCGCGGCCCCGGCGCGCCCGTAATGGAGGGTGACGAGGGGCTCGGTCATCATCACTGTGTATTGAGAGACGAAATGGAGGGTGTCGCCCGCGTCGCCGGGCCGGACGTACATCACGCACCCGTAGGTCCGCGCGAGGTCGAGGAGGAAGTCGAGATCTGTCTTGTCCTGCTGCCGGATGCCGTTGCCCGTGAAGCGCGGGTCGCCGACCACGTCCACGTTGACGCTGGAGAAGCCGTGGAGACCGGCGACGCTCCTCACGATGTCGGAGAGCGCCATGTCGGTGAAGGGGCGATTGCGACGCCTGAGCCCCATCTTCATGCTCCGGTCGTACGCCTGGACCCGGAGCGTGGGGACGCCTCTCGCGGGGAAGCTGCCGTCGACCCGGTAGATGCGCCCCGCGAACACGAGCGCGTGATCGTCGCTCGTGCCGAGCTCGACCTCGACGTCCATGCCCTCCTGCACCGCGTGGCTCAGCACCTTGTAGGGATCGCTGAGCGTCACGACCATGGAGTCGGGCTGGGCGTCGCGCTGCTCGACGGTGAGCGACACGATGTCACCGGACAGGTCGTAGCCGGCGCCGCTCGCGTCCACGCTCACGCGGTAGAAGAGGTCCGCGCCCAAAGGTCACCTCGCCGCGGTCCTGGTGGCGACCTGGATGGGAGGGATGACGAGCTTGTCGCCCGGCCCCCACGCGTGCGCGAAGCGGCGCGGGTTGGCGTCGGCGATTCGCCACCAGAGGTCCTCCCTGCCGTAATAGAGCTTCGCGAGCTGGTCGAGCGTCTCTCCGCCCACGATCTCGTGGATGAGGCTGTCCGGGTAATCCCGCTCCGGAGCCGGCGGGCGCTGCGCGAGGCTGACCGATCCGCCGACATCGACGGTGAGGAGGCCATGGTAACGAGAGTGGATGGAGAGCGGCATCGTGGTCCCTCAAAACAAGCGAATGTTCTGCAGGCCGAGCGCGGCGAGCACGTTGCGGTGCTGCTTGTCGAACTCGTAGAGCGCGCTTTCGGTCTCTTCGATGACGACGAGCGTGACGCCCACGTCGGCCCGGACCGGCGCGAGCAGGCTGTTGAACTGCGTCTCGCTGACGCGGAGATCGGTGAGGACGCACTCGAGGATGCGCGTCCCGAACCCGAAATAACACGTGGGCGGCGCCGAGATGCGCGTCCCCTCGCCGCCCCCTCCGAAGAGCCCGCTCAGGGTCGCCCACGCGTCCGCCTTGGGGTAGAGGAACGAGCGGAGCTTGGCGAGCTCGGTGGAGACGCCGTTGTCGAGCGGCGTCGGGTTGAGCTTGTTCGTGCCCTCCTCGAGGCCATGGAGCTTGAGATCGAAGCTGATGGTACGGTGTCCGCCGCCCGTGTAGACCTTCCCAGGCGCGTTGCTGCCGATCGTCTCGGCGCGGTCGGCGTAGCTCACCGCCTTGTTGTCGCTGATCGACGCAGGGTTGAACTGGAACGTGACGATCAGAGGCGGGAGCACGTCGACGTTCGCGAGGAACCCACGCAGGACTTGTCGCTCGCTCATCACATCGCTCCTTCCGTCATCAACGCAGTCGCCCGCTGCGGAACTGCTCGTCGCGGGCGATCGAGGCCATCCGGTTCATCAGCCCGCGGACGAAATCGTCGCTCTCCACGTCCACCCTGTTGGCGGGCGGGGGCGGGGGCGGGGGCGGCGGCTTGTGCTCGGCGGCGCGCGCCACCTCCTCCGAGACCTCGCGCCTCACGAGGTCGATCAAAGGACCCGCGAGCCCGTCGAGGCCGCGCGCCGGGAGCGACCGCGCCGGAGCGCGCCGGTGGACCAGCGCCGGGCCCTCGATCGGAGCCTCGGTCGGGGGCGCCGCGTCGCGAGCGGGCGATGGAACATCGATGTCGGGGAGATCGACGTCGACGGTGGAAGATCCTCGCGCTCCGTCCATCGGCGAGTCCCCCCCTTCAGGGACGGAGTCGAGGGGATCGAGCGCGCCTCGAGGGGGGCCCGCTGCGCCGTGATCGGCGAGAGGGGTATAGGGTGCGGCGCGGCGTCGATCCGGGCTCGTGGAGAGGTTCGGTCCGGAGACGTTCGGGACCACCCACCGCGAGAGGCTGGAGGCCGCGGGGAGGAGCGGAGAGACGATCGGGCCCCACACGCCGGCGGCCGATCGCATCGACGCCATCGCCATTCGCCTCGAGTGGAGGAACGGCATGACGGCGCTCCCCTCCAGGGCGCCGCCGCGCTGTGGGAGGGGAGATCGCGCGGGAACGGCGTCGGGGCCCGCGAGCTCGAAGACCGCCGGGATCCGCGGAGACCTGAGAGGTTCCACCATCGTGACCGCCGGGAGCCCATCGAGCTCTCCCGCCGCGACCGCGGGAGACCTCTCGAGCCCTCCCGTCGCGACCGTGGGCAGCCTATCGAGCTCTCCCGTCGCGACAGCGGGAGACCTCTCGAGCCCTCCCGTCGCGACCGTGGGAGACCTCTCGAGCTCTCCCGTCGTGACCGCAGGGGAACTCGCGGGCGCCGCCGCCGCAAGGATGCCTTGAGGCTCGAGGCCATGGCCGCCGAAGACGAGCGCGGGCGCTGCCGCCGCGGAAATGCCTTGGGGCTCGGGGCCCCGGGCGATGGGCGCAGGCCCCGCCGCGGAGATGCCTTGAGGCGCCGGGCGCTCCCCCTGGAGAGTTGGGAGCTTGAAGACAGCGGCGATTCCCTCGAATCCACCCATCGCCACGGCGGCGCCGCGGCGCGGGCGGACATCCAGCATCCACACGCCGAGCCGCGGCGCCGTCGCGACAGCGCGCGCGCGGGTCCGGCCAATGGCGAGCGCCGCGTCGATCGGAGCGACGCTCGGTGCAGGCGCCACAGCGTGGATGAGGGGACCCTTGGGCATGGTTCACCTTCGTTGGAGACGCCGGTTCAGCTCGTCGATCATCTCGTTCTCGGACTCGATGCGGTCGGCGAGCATCCTCACGAAGGCTCGCCGCTCGCTCACGTCGAGGTCCATGATCTCCGTCCTCGACCAGTGCAGATGATAGGCTAGATAGAAGACCTCGCGAGCAATGCGAGCTCCTCCACCTAGCCCAACACGAAAAAACCGGACGCCTCCAGCACGGCGCTGAATTGGCCGTTGCAATGCGCGCAGCGGATGGACCGCCGGAAGTTCACCCCCGGCGTCTGCGCCTCGATCGCCTGGTACAAGAGCCGCCGATCGCCCATCGTGAGATCGCGCAGGATCTTGATCCCGTACGACTCGAGCGCCTGGCGCCGGAGGGCGCCGAAGGACTCGATGCAGCGGAGGATCAAGGCGTCCCGAGCGCGGAGCGGATCCTTCTCGGCCGTGCGCGAGACGAACTCCTCGTCCGCCCCGCGGGGGAGGCGGACCTGCACCTCGCGGTGCACCGCGCCGTCGCGATCTTCGTATCCGTCTTCGAGCGTGACCGCGATGGCCTGGGGGCTCGATCCGTTGGTGAGGCGGCGGACCTCCAGGCTCCCGAGGTCCTCGACCACCGTCGTCTCGCCCCCGCAGCTCGGGCACGTGTACGACGCCTGGAGCTGATCCCCGAGCGTGATCCGGCGCAGCTCGACGATGAGGTAGTTGCGGTCCGCCGAGTAGAGCTGCGACACGAGATCGCTCGTGATCGCATCGATGTCGCCCAGGCGGATCAGGCAGCCCTTGACGAGCTCCGTGACGAGGCGCCCGGGGGTGAGGAGCGGATCATAGAACAGCGCCTCCTCGTGCCCGCGCATCTTCCGGATCGAAGCGCGGCGGTGCACGCGACCCGAAGCGTCGGTGTGTCCGACGGGCAGGGTGACCTCGTACTCCACTTGGCGTGCGCTCATCGTGGGCCCGCGATCCGTCAGATGCGCGTCATCCGCTCGATGGCGAGCACGATGGTCTGCTTCATGAGCCCCGAAGCGGAGGCGTCGAGATCGGTGAACTTGGACGACTTGATCCACGCGCCCTCGAACGCGAAGCGCATCACCTCCGCGCCGAACTGCTTCTTCACGACCGATCCGTTGCGCCGCAGCTTGGACCCGAGGCCCGTGCCGTCGATCTTGAACATCTCCTGGAACCAGTCCTTGAACGCCTTGTCCGCGGCGGTCCCGTCCATGTTCCGCTCGATGGTGATATCCCCGTGCTTGATGATGCCCGAGCTGATCTTGTGGACGATGTTGGAGCCTCCGTCGGGCTGGTCGATCGCGTCGACCTCGCCGTCGCTCAGGCCCGTCACCTTCGTGACGCCTGGGCTCTCGATGCCCTCGATCTCGACCACGAACTCGTGCGTCCTGTACGCTTCGGTGAACCCAAGATCCGCCATGATGAGCCCTCCTCCCGATCAGCGATCGCTTGCCGACGCGCCGCCTTCTTGTTGCCCCACGGTGATGATGACCGTCTCGGCGGGACGCGACGGATAGAAATAGACCTCGACGTTGAAGATCCCCTGTTGAATGTTCGCGGGAGGATTGTTCTCGCCGTCGACCTTGACGCTGAACACCTTGTCGGGCGCGCCGGGGCCGAACGCGCCTCGCCTCCAGAGCCCCATGAGGAACGGCGTGACGCTGTTGTATTTGACCTTGCTCCAGAGGGTCGGATCGTTCGGCTCCTGCACGACCCAGCGCAGGCCGTACTTGAGCGAGCTCTTCACGAAATTGAAGAGCAAGCGCACGTTGACGTAGAGCCAGAGCGGGTTGGTGCTGAGCGTCCTCGAGCTGTCGACCACGATGCCCTGGCCGGCGATGAACCGCACCGCGTTCACCGATCCGTTCTTGACCAGATCGGTGTGCTTGACGTCGTTGATGGCGAACTTCACGTCGAGCGCGTTGTTGACGCTGGCCGCGTTGCCGGCCGGCGCCTTCCAGATGCCGCGCTCCCGCTCGGTCCGGGCATAGACGCCGAGGACGTGGCCCGTGGGCGGGATCCACCGGAAGCCGCCCAGCGGATCGCTCACGCGGATGAAGGGGAAATAGATCGCCCCGTAGCGCTTGTCTCCGCGGAGGGGCTGGCCATAGGCCTTGGCCGCGTCGGCGTCCGCGTTCTCCGCCGTGTGACCGACGAACATGCAGTCGCCGCGATCCGCGCAGTAGGTGAGCGCCGCGTTCACCAGCGCGGCGTCGTGGGTCTCGGGGCAGCAGAGGAGCTGGACGTCGACGCCGTCGAAGACCCGGTTGTCGACGGCCTTTTGCAGCTCGGCGACGCGATCGGACTCCCGCCCGGAGGCGTCGAGGTTGTCGTCCGCGCCGCCGGAGTTGAGCGGCGCGAACGCCGGGCTCGCCGTCGGCGCCGGGTTCGCCGTGGCGGCCGACGGGATGGCCACCACGATGTACTTGGAGCCCGCGACCTCGTCGTTGATCTTGAGCGGGTTCTCGGCTCCCAGGCCCCCGAACTTGATCTTCTCCCAGAGCTCGACCTGGACCCCGTTGTACTGGACGGCGAGGTTGTAGGTGCCATCGCTGTTCGAGGTGATGCCGACGGAGATGCTCTTTCCCCACGCCCCCGGATCGGGGCTGCCGCGGTACCCCGCCGTCACGGTGATCGCCGTGGTCGCGCCCGCGCCCGCGGACGGGAAATCGCGCGTGGCCGGCGTGGCGGCGGTCACCGAGCCCGACGCCGCCGTGGCGACGGCGCGCGTCACGTACGCGAGCGAGCCACCGTTATCGAAGAAGCCGCGCACCGCGTAGGCGCCGAACGCGGCTTTGTCGTAATCGCCGAAATAGTCGCGAAAGTCCGCGAAGCTCGTCACCTGCCGGACCTTGCCCGGCACGCCCCGCTTGGAGCGGACGATGAAACCCGCCACCGAGGTGGGTGCCGCTTGGATGCTCGGCGTCGCCTTGCCATCGACCTCTAACAGATTGATGCCAACATTCATGCTCATCCTCGCGATCTAGAAGGATCGTGCCGGCTGTCCGGTCGCTCAGCCTTCGGGTGTCTTGTGATCGGTCTCCACGATCACGCTCTCGACGACATGGCCGAGCGCCGCGTCGGACGGGATGTCTTCGAGCAACATCGCGAGCGTGACCACGTAGTTGAGTGAGGGTTTCAGCTTCTGATCGAGCGCGTGCCAGAACTCGGGTTGGTTCTTCACCCCCTCTTTGGAGGCGATCACCGTCGGATAAGGAGGGATCTGCGTGGCGAGGCTGCCCTTCAGCATCGCCGCGGGGATCGTGGGGTGGCGGAGCAACAAGAGGAGCGCTTGGCTGAGCAGGCGGTGCTCCTCGAGCACCGCGTCGCTCGTGGAGGGGCTCCACGCCGTGATGCAGTACGCGCAGTCGATGCGAACCGGCGGCGCCAGGCGCGTGGCCCTCTTTTTATCGGCGCTGCGCGCGGTGATCGGCTCGTTGGTTCGTATCTCGCGGTTCTCTTGGATGTCGTACAGGTAGCAATTGAGCGTGAGGGTAGAGAGCCCCGCCCGCCACTGTGCGTCAGGCAGATCGAAGCTGATCTCCGCGTTCGCGAGCTGAGACCCGCTCGGTGCGCGCGCCGTGATCAGCTCACGGATCGTATCATCAAGATCGCGAATCATCGATGCTCATCACCCCCGCACATGTCGTGTGAGGCAAAGGTCGCTCGAAGAGGGCCGTACGGGCCCTCACACACGCGATGAACCTATGCGCGGCTCGCCGAAGACTTGATTAAGCGACGCGCGAATTTTCAGCACCCCGGGGACGCGCAGCGCCCGGTGTCCCGACCCCTCATTTTTGTCCCCCCTGGAAGGGGGCATTGCAGTCCTACACGCGGCCCGCACCGGTTGCAAGAGAAAAAGAAAAAATGGAAATGCGAGCCAACGGGCTCCTTCCGCTTACTGGCGAGGCATCGTTTGTGGCCCCGGTGACCGCGGCGCTCGGCTCCTCGTAATTGAAGCGATTCTTCCGCATTGCGCTCAGAGTGTAGATGGCCTGGCGGATCCGCAGGATTCGGACCACCAAGATCCGCGCGAATGTGACCTCTCCCCTCAGAAAAATGACCGCGACGCCCGCGAAAACCTGACCCCGGGCGCCGCGAAGATCTGCCGCGGCGTCGCCTCGGCTCGGAGCGCGTTCCTGCTCGACGCGGTCCGGACGCGCGTCTATCCATGCCGCCGTGGAACGCTCGCCGCGCGTGCTCCGGTGCCAACTCGCCCTGACCGCCTCGCTCGCCCTCGCCTGCGCGTCGGGCTGTGGAAGGGATGTCGAGCGCAGCTCGCCGGAGCGCACGCCCGGCGCTGCTCAGGAAGGAAAAGCCATGTCGCTCTACGACTTCACCATGAAGACCATCGACGGACAGGACCGCTCCCTCGGCGACTACCGAGGCAAGGTGCTGCTCGTGGTGAACACCGCCTCCGAATGCGGCTATACGCCGCAGTACGCGGGGCTCGAGGAGCTCCATGATCGGCTCAAGGATCGCGGCTTCGCCGTCCTCGGCTTCCCCTCGAACGATTTCGGCGCGCAGGAGCCGGGGACCGACGCCGAGATCGCCGCCTTCTGCTCCACGAAGTTCGGCGTCAGCTTTCCCATGTTCTCGAAGATCCCGGTCAAGGGGGGCGGCAAGCACCCCCTCTACGCCTTCCTCACGCAAGCCGCACCTGCGGGTGAGGTGAAGTGGAACTTCACCAAGTTCCTGATCGGCAAGGACGGGTCGGTGATCGCGCGGTTCGAGTCGTCCGTGGCGCCGGGCGATCCGAAGCTCACGCAGGCGATCGACAGGGCGCTCGGCGGGTGAGCAAGGCGGCGCCCGAGCCGCCGGACTGACGAGGCGGCGGTCAATTGCAGTCGAGGCACCTCCACTCGACCTGTCCAGACGCCGGGACCCCGAACCGCTGAGCGGTGTACTTCTCGATATCGATCAGGTACCCCGACGGCTGCGCGTTCCGCGTGCAACACCCGCTGCAATCGGAGTCGGAGCACATGTCATAGACCTTGACGTCGATCTCTTTGCCATTCTTTCGAAGGCGCAGGGTCTTGAGCTTGTACCTCTCGAAATCCTTCGAGTGCACCGCGGCGATGTTGTTCTCTCTGACCCAGCTCTCCGGCTGCTTTCCGTCGAGGGCCGCGAACTGGCCGGCCCACGTGCACCCGTTGTACTCGATGCACTCCTCGCTGCCGGGGTCGGGGTAAGACTCGAACTCCGTCAGGCTGGCCGTCTGCCACACAACGCCCGAGCCGCCGCCACCACCGCCGCCGCCCGTCGTGTTGCCGCCCGTGCCCGTCGTGCTGCCACCGCCCGTGCCCGTGCTGCTGCCGCCGCCCGTCGTGCTGCTACCGCCGCCCGTGCCTGTGGTGCTGCCGCCGCTCGTCGTGCTGCTGCCGCCCCCCGTCGTGCTGCCGCCGCTGGAGCAGCTGGTGTCGCGGAGCTCGATGCGGGACGGGCTGAACGAGGACGCCGAGTCGGTGGAAAAATTGAGCGTGAATGACGCGCCGCGGGCGATGGACACGCTCGATGTCCTCGAATAGGTGCATCGAGAGCCGGCTTGCGTGTGGGTCCAGCCCGGCTCGTGATGATCGCACGTGACGCCGCTCGGCACGTCGAAGGCGACGATCGGCTTCTTCAGCGCGCTCGCGCCCGTGTTCTTGACCTTGATTGTTCCCCAGTACTCCGGGGCTCCTTCGTACGAGCTCGTCGTGACCGCATACGAACAGGCTGCAAGATTCTGGTCCAGCTCGCCCATGTCCTCGGCCCTGGAGCCCGTGTCGGCCGAGCACGCTGCGAAGCAGAAGGCTGCTCCCGCAGACGCGGACGCGAACGCCAGCTGAGCTGCCCGCAGACCTCGGATTCGATCGATGCGCATACGGCGATCCTTTCCTGCGTCCATCGGCGACAGGCCATGATGTAATGACATGTCCTCCCCCCAGCGCCGGACACGTGTGATGGGTAGCACTGCCGCGCTGCGCTGTCGAGGAAACCATCGCGGCGTTCGCGGATGATCTGGGCCATCAGCACCTCCGCGACCAGCGCCGGCTGAGCGAGGATGAAATCGTTCTTCTCTCCGTCCTCGTCTCCTCTCCTCTGAACGAGGGACCGGGCCCTACCCTGACGTGATGACCTGCAACCGCAGAGTCTTCACGGCTGTTTCTTGTGCTTGCCGACGACCTGCACCCTGACTAGCTTCTCGACGTCGTCAGCGCGCTCGTTACCGCGCTCGTTGCGCTCGGCCATGCCGGGCGATGAATGAAACCAGGGAGCCCGCCCATGATCGAATCACCACGCCTGCAGATGATCGACGGTCGCTACATTCCGCAGCTCGGGCTCGGCGTGTATCAATCGGCGCCCGGCGCAGAGACCGAGGGCGCCGTCCTCGAAGCGCTGCGCCTCGGCTATCGCCATATCGACACCGCCCAGTACTATGGCAACGAGGCGGACGTCGGCAGCGCGTTGCGCAAGAGCGGCCTCGGGCGCGACGCGGTGTTCGTCACGACCAAGATCGCGAATTTCAACCAGGGGCGTGACACGACGCTGCGCTCGCTCGAGCGCTCGCTGAAGGAAGCCGCATTCGACGCCTACGATCTCGTGTTGATCCACTTTCCCGTCACCGGCAAGCGCAGCGACACCTGGCGCGCGCTCGCCGACGCGCAGAAGCGAGGCCTCGCAAGATCGATCGGCGTCAGCAACTACACAGTACGGCACCTCGAGGAGCTCCTCGGCGAGAGCGCGGTCGTTCCGGCGATCAACCAGGTCGAGCTCAGCCCGTTCCTCGGGCAGGCCGAGCTGCGCGCGTTCTGCGCAAAGCACCGGATCCTCGTGCAGGCGTACAGCCCGCTCACGCAGGGCGTGAAGCTCGGGCACAAGGACATCGTCTCCGCGGCGGCAAAGGCCGGGCGCACACCGGCGCAAGTGATGTTGCGGTGGGCCGTGCAGCACGGCCTGATCGTTCTGCCGAAGTCGGTCACGCCCGCGCGCATCGCGGAGAACGGCGCGATCTTCGACTTCGCGCTCGACGCCGACACGATGCGCACGCTCGACGGGCTCGATGTCGGCTTCCGCGCGAGCTGGGACCCGACAGACGTCCCCTGATCCACGCCGTCAACGGAGGACGCGCAGCGAAAGGCGATGCAATTCCGATTCCCACCGCCTACCCTCCTGGAAACGCGACGTTAGCCGCTCACGGACACGCCTTCGGGCGGACCACGGCGTAGACGAAATCGCCGAATCCAGTCGCCACGAACCCGCCGCCGGGGAGCAATGTGACTCCATTGATCCGGGCCGGCGTGCCAACATCACCTTCGTACTCCCAGCGCAGCTCCCCGTCGGTATCGACGGAGATCAGCCAGGTCCGCAGCGTTCCTCCGTCCGCTCCCCGCGTCGCCCCGCCGAGGTGCAAGAGCCCTGTGCTCGGATCGTGCGCGATGGCGTTCAGCTCGGTGTCGAGCTCAGGGTGATAGGTCCTGGCCCAGATCACCGTTCCGTCGGCGTCCAGCAGGATGACATGACTCTGACCGACGCTTATCGCAGCGATCGCGATACGGCCATCGGGCAGGGCCGCGATGTCCTGGGGCCACGCCCCGCCGACCTCCTCCAGCACACGGTCGAACACCGGCGCCGTCTGCTCGGTGCTGCGGACGACGCGCAGGTAACCGGCGTGCGCGGTCAGCTGAACCACGTCACCTCCGGGCAGAAGCGCGGCCCCGCCCCGGCTCCAGGACTCCGGCATCGCGGAGCCGGGAGCGAGCGGCATGAACCGTTCGTGGACGATCTCGCCCGCGTCGTCCAGCCGCACCAGGCGCAGCCGAGGCGCCGCGCCCTCGGCCTCGCTGTCGTGGGTGGAGAGCACGTATCCCCCGGTCGGGTGCGGGAGCAGCTCGATGTCGACGTGCGCGCTGAAGGCCGATGGTCCGAGATGCCGGCTCTCCAGCAGCTGACCGGCTCCGTCGAGCCGACCGAGCCACAACCCCTCGCTGGAGGGAGACGTCGAATCGTTCACCTGGCCCGCGACCATGAGGCCCCCGTCCTGGGTCTTCGCGCCGGTCTTCAGAAATCCGCCGGGCAGGGGGGTCGAACTCCACACCACGTTGCCGGCCTCGTCGAGCTCCGCGACCCCTCCGTTCGCTGGTGCTCCAACCGCGATGAACCGTTCCCCATCGACCGGAAGAAGCCAGTCGGCGTCCATTCCCGAGGGCGCATAGAACGACACCTGCGTGCTTTCAACGCAGCTCTGCGGCTCGCCATCCACAGGGCCCGGCGGCTCGCTATTCACTGAGCCCGAGGAGTCGACATCTTCAGGGCCCGGTGGCTCGGCATCCTCGGAGCCCGGTGGCTCGGCATCCTCGGAGCCCGGTGGCTCGACAGCCTCGGAGCCCGGTGGCTCGACATCCACAGAGCCCGGTAGTTCGACCGTGACTTTGCCACAGCCCGCAATCATCGCGAGCACGACGAGGGAACCCGCAGCGAAACCAGTGTGTCCCGAGTTGGTCTTCATGAAGCGCCTCCTGCAACCAGCGTGCCCTACATTCAAGGATGGCATGAACCTCGATGACATTGAGCTGTTCTCAGCCAAAGCGCCCGGCGGGCGATCATGCCGGGCGCGCGAGCGGAGCAAGCCCCTGGTGAAGACTTTCTATGCGGCGTCGCGAGGGGGCGGCGCACGGCGGGCCCGCCTGCGGCGCGCGCCGAGGAGCATCGCGAGCCCAGCGGCGACAGGCTGCCAGTCGGAGCTCGAGCCCGCGGCGCTGCAGCCGCTGCTGGAAGGCGGGGTCGTGCTGGAATCGACGTCGCTCGCGCCGGCGCTTCCCGCGCTGGTAGCTCCGCCGTTGCCGGTTCCGGCGCCCCCCTCGCCAGCGTCAGCGCCTCCTGCGCCAGCGTTGGCGCCACCATTGCCGGCGCCAGCGCCTCCTGCGCCGGGGCCGCCATTGCCGGTGTCTCCAGCGCCGGCGCCTCCCTCGCCAGCGCCCGCGCCGCCGATGCCAGCGCCTCCCTCGCCAGCGCCCGCGCCGCCGTTGCCAGCGCCTCCCTCGCCAGCGCCCGCGCTGCCGTTGCCAGCGCCGGCGCCTTCCTCGCCAGCACCGGCGCCGCCGTTGCCAGCGCCTCCTGCTCCAGCACCACCGCCTCCAGCGCCAGCGCCCCCTGCACCAGCGTTAGCGCCGCCATTGCCTCCTGCTCCAGCGACGGCGCCCCCCTCGCCAGCGCCAGCGCCCCCTGCACCAGCGTTAGCGCCGCCATTGCCTCCTGCTCCAGCGACGGCGCCCCCCTCGCCAGCGCCAGCGCCCCCTGCACCAGCGTCAGCGCCGCCATTGCCGGCGCCAGCGCCGCCAGCGCCGGCGCCGCCCTCGCCACCGCCAGCACCCCCCTCTCCAGCGCCGCACTCCGCGCTGCTCGATGGATCTCCGGCGCACACCCCGGCGTTGCAGGAATCGTCGAGCGTGCACGCGTCGCCGTCGTCACACGGGACGCCGTGGGCACGCGTGCACACCCCGTCCGCCGTGCCCCCCGCCGCGATGGAGCAGGCGATGCACTCAGCACCGCTGCACGGCGACGCGCAGCACACGCCGTCCACGCAGATCCCGCTCGCGCATTGTGTGGCGGTCGAGCAGGGCGCGCCGTTCATCAAGGGGTCGCTGGCATACACGACGGCGCTGTCCGTACTGAGCCCCTCGCGCGTCGACCAGAGCCACGTGTACCCGCCCGCCACGAGCACGTCGCCGTCATTGAGCGACGTGGCGGAATGATAGCCTCGCGGAGTTGGGATACCGTCGCTTGGTGACCACACGTTGGTGACCGGATCGTAGAGCTGGACTCGATCGTAGGTGTCGTGGGCGTGCTCAAGATAGAGCGAACTGCAGCTGGTCCCTCCCCAGGGGTAGGCATAGTAGATCGCCTCGATGCCTCCGCTGATCATGACCTGGCCGCCGGGGAGCCGCGCCGCCGCCTCGCCGAGCACGCCGAGCCCGGTCACGTAGGTCCAGTCATCCCACGAGCCCGTCGCGGGCGTGTCGCCCCACTTGCCTGGCGCCGCGGTCCACGCGTCCACAGCAGGATCGTAGACCTCGGCGGCGCCTGCGAGGCCCGTGACCAGCACGCGTCCGTCGAGGAGCAGCGTCGCCGTCAGCCAGCGAGTGCCGTCGCCGAGCGGCGCCGCAGCCGACCAGGTCGCTGTCGCCGGGTCGAAGATCTCGACGACGCCCGCGACCGCGCCATAGGTGCCGCCCGTGACCAGCACGCGTCCATCGAGCAGCCGCGTGGCCTGGTGAGCGGCGCGGGCGTTCTGCATCGGGGGTCCTGGGGCCCACGTGTCGGTCGCCGGGTCGTAGATCTCGGTGCTCTCCGTCGCCGCAGACCCGGCCCTTCCTCCGGTGAGGAGGACCCGCCCGTCGTCGAGCAGCGTGGCCGTAGGTCTCGACCGCGACACCGACGGTGCCGATGCCGCTTGCCATGCATCGAGCGCGTCATCGTAGATCTCGGCGCTCGTGCCACCGGCCTCTTCGCCGATGACCAGCACCCTCCCGTCCGCGAGGCGTGTCGCGGTGTGAACGCCGTGCACAGCACCCATCGGCGCCGCCGCCAGGAACGCGCCCGTCGCAGGATCGTAGATCTCCGTGCTGCCGAGCGGCGTCGTCGAGAACCTCGGATTGCAAGTGAACCCCTCGTCCACGCCCAGGAACCCCCCCGCGATGAGGACCCTGCCGTCGTCCAGCAAGGTCGCCGTATGCTCGGCGCGCGACGTGATCATCCTCCCGGTGGCCACCCACAGCGGGTCCACCAGCACGGCCTCCTCCGGCGGGGCGTCGACCCAGAGCGAGAGCGTCGAGCCCTCGGCGTCGAGGCGCGTCGAGACCCTCCGGCCCCCGCGCGCGAAGGCCGACGGCGCCGTCACGGCGAGGCGCGCGACGCCGGCCTCGTCGGCGAGCTCGATCGCCGCGCCGCGCCGCCGCAGCGTCGCGCCCTGAACGGACCACGCGGCGACCGGCGCGTCCGGCCGGAAGGTGCCCGGCCGGAGGAGGAGCCACTCTTCGTATCCCCCGCGCGCCGCCGTCCAGAAGGAATACCCACCTTCGTGCGCATACGCGACGGCATCTCCGCCGGTGATCTCCCGAGTCCCCACGAGCCGTCCGGCGCCGAGCCCCCTGCGCTCGCGGACGCGCACGCGAAAGCCGTCCGGCAGCTCGATCCGGATCTCCTCGCTCCCGTGCTCGGGCAGGTGGACGACGAGCCCCCGCGCCGACGAACCGCTGCCCGGCGCGGCCTCGCCGGGCGCCGTCGCCGCGGAATAGCCGAGCTCGCCGCGCGCCAGGGCGCCGTCGGCGGCGAGCACCAGCCCGGCCTGCTCCGGGAAGCGGGCGCGCAGCTCGGCCTCGGCGGGGTCGAGCTCGTCCTGCATGCCGCTCGCGCAACCGGCGGAGAACACGGCGGCGGACGCCATGAGGCAGAGCCGGAGCGCGGTCGAGAGCCCCACGCTTTGGCGGCGAGCCGGCGCGGCGCAGGGCCGCCGCAGCGCGCGCGCCGCGGGCTCGCGGGAGCGGGGCGGGCGCCCCGCACCGCCAGGTGACGGGCCGCCGGATGGCGGGCCCCCGGTGGGAGATGGAGACGGTCGCACGGGGGCCGTGGGGTCATCGAAGCAATGCATACGGACGCTTCGATGCGTCCGCTCGGCCGGCATTCACGCCAGGCACCGGCTCGACGTCACAGCGCGCTCCACGCGCGCGCCGGTCACGCGCTCGATCGCGGCGTCGCCGCACGCGCGCTCAGCCGCTGCATGCAGTGTGTGAGTCCGGCCCGCAGGTTGATGGCGCTGAGGTCGAGTCCTGGCGCCAAGCTCCGCCTGGTTGCCGACGCAAGGTATGTGGAATTCACGGCCACCTATGTCCCGCATGCCCCCTCCTTGTCAACACCCGCTCGATTACAATCGATTACAGCGCGCCCCTCTCCTCTCCTCGCCGGCCGCATCTCCCTCCGTGTCGCGCGAACGGTCTGGCGCAGCAGCATTCAGGCGCCTCAGAGCACTGAACGTCCTTGACAGCCACTCTCGATAAGCAACCATCCTCCGGCTACTCTCAACCAGGAGGGAACTCATGCCCCCGACACGCGCCGTCAAGAACACGCCTGAATCCACGTCTCCCAACGCCAGGTCGTCCAGCAGGACACCGATCACGAAGTCGAAGCGTCCGGCTGCACAGCCCCACGATCCGACCAGCGATGAAGCGCTCCTCGCGCTGGACTCGGCCTACGCATCTGCCCCCGACATGCCAACGGGCGTCGAGGAGCGCGAGCTCACCGCCCTGGCGCGCCTCGCGCACGCGCAACAAGCGCGTCTGTCGAGGATCGGTGTCACCTCCGACAAGGTGGATCTCCTCGCGCGCTTCGCGCGGCGCCTCGGCGCGCTCGAGAAGGCGTGGCAGAGAGCGCGCGGCGCCGTGTCGCTGACGTCCGCGCAGCGCAGGCTCCGGGACGAGGCCGAGGCGCTCGACGCGAAGCTCGTGGCCGGCGGCCGGTGGGGCTGCCGCAACGACGAGGCCGCGCAGGCGGAGCTCTCGCGCATCGCCGACGGCTCAGGCCTGTTGGACACCATCCAGGACCTGCGCGATCTCGTCGATTTCTGGTCCGAGCACGAGGGCACGCTCGGCGTGACCGATATCACGACGAAGGATCTCGCGCGGGCCAAGGCGCTCGCCGATGCGCTCGAAGACGCCGCCGCCAACGAGGCCTCGGACGCGAGCGCCGCGCACGCGCTGGATCTGCGCAACCGTTGCTTCTGGGCCGCCGACGAGCTCGCCAAGGAGATCCGCGAAGGCGGCCGCTACGCCTTTCGCGACCAGCCCAAGATCGCGGCCAGGTTCGTGTCGCGCCACCGGACGACCCTGAGCCGGCGCTCCCGTCTGAAGGCCAAGAAGGCGAAGGTGGAAACCGCCCTGGAGCAAACAGCGCCGATCTGAGGCGCCTCCGCGCCCATCCCGATCGCTCCCGCGCCCGTCCCGATCGCTCCCGCGCCCGTCCCGATCGCTCCCGCGCCCGTCCCGATCGCTCCCGCGCCCATCCCGATCGCTCCCGCGCCCATCCCGATCGCTCCCGCGCCCGATCCTCTCGCCAGGCGGCCCGCAGCCGCCATGGCATCGGGCGCCCCACACCGTTGTGTCCTCATCCGCCCCGTTCCGACCTGCCCGCGACCGGCCTCCGCCGCGTGATAGAAGGGCCGCGTGCACTTCACCATCTCGCACGAGCTCGACGCGCCCCTCGACGCCGTGGAGCTCGCCGTGCTCTCGCCGGACCTCGGGCCTCGGCTCGCCACGCGGGTCGCCTCCCTCGAGAGCGTCGTGACCGTCGAGCACGCGCTCCGCGACGGCGAGCTCCTCCGCGTCCTGCGCTTCCAGGCGAGCGCGCCGCTGCCGATCTTCCGGAGCTACCCCGTCGCGAAGGACGCCATGTCCTGGGAGGAGCGCTCGACCTACCGCCTCTCGGACCACGCCTCCACGTGGCAGGTCAGCCCGAAGGAGCAGTGGCGCAGCTACTTCCGCTCGGCGGGGACATACCGGCTCGAGCGCCTGCCCCAGGGCCGCACCCGCCGCCGCGTCGATGGCGACATCCAGATCCGGCTGCACCTGCTCGGCCCGCTCGTCGAGCGCCTCGCGCTCGCCGAGGTCCAGCGGACGTACGACGCGGAAGCGGATACGCTCCGGGAGCTCATCCGCGCATGAACAACCTACCCCGCCCCCAAAGCCTCGCCCGCTCCTCGCGCCCCGCCCGGCTGGGGCGGCTCGCCAGCATCACTCGCCCCGCCAGCGCCGCTCGCGCCGCCAGCGCCGCGCGCCCCGCCAGCGTCACCGCCGCGCTGCTCGGGCTGTGCGCGGGCCTCTGCGCGCTCGCCGGCGCCACGGCCGCGCACGCCGCGCCGGCCGACGGCCCCTCGCAGCCGCTCCCCGATCCTGGCAAGCCCGTCGCCAGCAGCGACGACACCTCGGCCATCGCGGTGAACCCCGCGAACCTCTCCTTCCTCCCGGGCACCGAGCTCCGGTGGACCTGGGTCCACACGGGCTCCGCCTCGCCGCTGCCCGCGCGCGGCCACTCGATCGCGCTCGGCGTGCCGCTCTGGTACGTGTCGACCGGCCTGCGGCTCGACTTCCTCGACCCGCCGGACGGCGCGCCGTCGCCGTTCGACAGCCCGTCGCGCTGGGTCCGCTGGGGGCTCGCCCTCGACACCGGCCCCACCTTCGCCTTCGGCACGACGCTCGGCTGGGGCAGCTCCGACGCGCCGGCGCTCGACGGGTACTTCTCGCTCACGAGCGGCGTCACGCTCCGGCCCTCCACCTGGCTCTCGCTCTCGGCCGTCGCGCGCGACTGGAACCGCCCCGAGAACCGCCTCCGCGAGGCCATCGAGCGCAGCTACGACTTCGGCGTCGCCGTGCGGCCCGCGGGCGGCAGGCGCGCGCTCGAGATCGGGCTCGAGACCTCCTACGTCGAGAACAGCGACCCCGACGAGAGCGGCACCTGGACGCCCCGGGCGACCCTCGGCCTGCGCGTTCCCTACGTGGGCACGCTCCGGGGCGACGTGACGCTGCGCGACCTCACGGCCGACGGCGGCCCGAAGATCGCCGCCATGGCGGGCCTCGACGTCAACGTCGACGAGCTGCAGGTCTCCGCCGGCGGCGTCTTCGGCAACGCCATCACGAAGAGCGGCACCGGCTTCTACGCCGGCGTCGCGCTCCGCAGCTTCTCCGAGCGGGGCGTCCAGCTGCCGGCCCGCGTCGTCCGCGTCCGCCTCGACTCGACCCCGGGCGTGCGCAGGCACACGCGGCTCCTCCAGCAGCTCTGGCGCCTCGCCGAGGACCCGGAGGTCTCCGGCGTCGCCCTCGTGCTCCGCGCGGAGCCGGCCAGCTCGCTCGCCCACGCCGAGGAGGTCTCCGACGCGATCCGCAACCTGAGGAGCCACGGCAAGAAGGTCCTCTGCCACCTCGAGGACGCCGGCGGGCGCTCGCTCCACGTGTGCTCGAGCGCCGACGTCATCGCGATGAACCCCGCGGGCGGGCTGCGCTTCGCGGGCATGTCGTCGAGCTACTTCTACTTCGGCGGCCTCCTGAAGAAGCTCGGCGTGCAGGCCGACATCGTCCGCATCGGCGCGCACAAGCTCGCCGCCGAGCAGTTCGCGCGCGAGACGAGCACCCGGGTCGGCAAGGACGACCACCAGGCGCTGCTCGATCAGCTCAACGACGCCTTCCTCGCCGAGGTGAGCGCCGGGCGCAGCATCCCCGCCCCGGAGCTCGAGCGGCGGATCGCGCGCGGGCCGTTCCTCGCCCAGGAGGCGCGCCAGAGCGGCCTCGTCGACATGCTCGCCTACGACGACGAGCTCGGCCGCGTCATCGACGAGGTGATGGGGCGCGCCTCCCGCGTCGTCGACGACGACCCGAGCGACGAGGCGCCCGAGCGCTGGGGCCGCTCGCCCAAGGTCGCGCTCGTCTACCTCGACGGCGACATGATCGACGGCGAGAGCCGGTCGATCCCGTTCGTCGGCGTCAAGCTCGCCGGCTCGTACACCGTCGCGGGCGCGCTGCGCCGCGCGCGCGAGGACCGCAGCGTCCGCGCCGTCGTGCTCCGCGTCGAGACCGGCGGGGGCTCGACGCTCGCGGCGGACGTCATCCTGCGCGAGGCGATCCTCACGGCGCGCGTGAAGCCGCTCATCGTCTCGATGGGCTCGTCGGCCGCGAGCGGCGGCTACTACGCGTCCGTCGCCGGCGCCCCGATCTTCGCGAGCCGCTCCTCGATCACCGGATCCATCGGCGTCTTCTACGGGAAGGTCGACGTCACGGGGCTCCTGGAGAAGCTCGGCGTCAGCATCGAGACGTTCCGCTCGTCGCCCCGCGCCGACGCCGAGTCGCTCTACAGGCCGTACACCGACGACGAGCGCGAGCAGCTCGGCGTCAAGGTGAAGCAGTTCTACGACAGGTTCGTCGCCCGCATCGTCGAGAACCGGCACATGAAGGCCGAGGAGGTCGACGCGCTCGGGCGCGGGCAGGTGTGGACCGGCGCCCAGGCCCTCGAGCGCCGGCTCATCGATCGCCTCGGCGGGCTCCGGCAGGCGATCGACGAGGCGCGCCGGCTGGGCCAGCTGCCCGACGACGCGCCCGTCCTGTCGCTCCCCGAGGAGGACACGTCGCTCCTCGGCTACGCCCTCAGCCTGGTCGGCTTCTCCGCGCAGGCCCAGGGCGAGCTGGCGAGGGCGAGCATCCCGCCCGTGATGCTCGACGCCGCGCGCGCGCTCACGCCGTTCTTCGTGTTCGGCGCGGACAGGCCGCTCGCGCGCAGCGAGTTCGCCGGAGAGATCTCGTTCGGCGCGCCCGGCACGGCCCGCGAGGACGAGCCCCGAGGATCCGCGCCGCCCGCGTCGCCTGCGTCGAAGGAACGCTGAGCCGATGGAGCAGATCGAGCCCGCGTCGCAGAGGACCGCCGAGCCCGCGGAGCAGGCCGGGCCCGCCGCGCCGCCGCTGCTCCACGCCCGCGCGGCGCGCATCGCGGTGGACGACGTCGTCGCCATCGACGCGCTCACCGCGGCGACGCGCGGCGATCGCGTGCTCTGCGCCGGCGACGCCGGCGCGCTCTTCGCGGCGATCACGGGCGTCCCGTTCTCGGCCCTCCGGAGGCCGGCGCAGGCCGGCGCGGTGGACGACGCGGGCGACGCGGCGCCCGGCGAGGCGCGCGTCGTCGCCGGGCGCCTCGAGGTCGCGGGGCGCGACGTGGCGCGCACCGCGCACCGCGCGGCGAGCGGGGCGGCGCCGCTCGATCCGCCGCTGCCGCTCGCGTGGACCGCGGACGCCTACGTCGGCTGGGGCGCGCGCCTCGCGGGCGCCTCGCCGCGCGAGGCGGCCGACATGGTGGCCCCCGCCCTGGCCCGCGTCGGCCTCTGGGCCTCGCGGAAGCGCGCGCTGAGCGCGCTCGCGCTGCCCGAGCGCCGCGCGCTCGTCCTCGCCCAGGCGATCGTGACCGCGCCCGCCGTGGTGATCGCCGAGGATCCGCTCGTCGGCCTCGACGGCGCCGCGGCCGCCTTCGTCCTGGCCGCGCTCGCGGGCGCCACCGAGGGCCGGGGCGCGCTGCTCACGGCGGCGCGGCTCGACGTCGAGGGCCCGCGGGGCGCCCTGGTCCGCGGCGCCACCGACGTGCTCGTGCTCGCGGGCGGCGAGCTCGCCTTCTCGGGCACGTTCGCGGAGATCGCCGCCGGGAGCCACCTCTACGCCCTCACCGTCCGCACCAACGCGGAGCTCCTCCGCGAGGAGCTCGCCGCCCGGGGGATCGCGCTGCGGGGCGGGCCGGTGCGCTTCGCCGCCGCGCTGCCCGAGGGCGCGACCACCCGCGACGTCGTCCTCGCCGCGACGCGCTGCCGCGCCGCGATCGTCGAGCTCACCCCCCTCTTCTGACCTGCCGGCCGCCGTAGTACCGTGCGCCCGATGTCATCCGAACCCGCCGCGAACAAGCCGACCGCCGCTCAGGTCACCCCGGGCGGCCCGCCTCCCGGAGGTCGACTCGCCGTGCTCACCGCCTTCGCGGTGGGCGCCTCGTGGATCCCGGTCCCGGTGCTCCCCGCGCGCATGCTGCTGCGCATCCGCGGGGCCATCGTGCAGGACACCGTCGCCCGCCACGGCCTCAGCCTCACCACCGACGCGCGCGCGCTCCTCGTCGAGCCCGGCTCGGAGCAGACCCCGCTCCGCAAGGCCGCGCAGCTCGTCACGAAGGAGGTCCTCCGGCGGCTCAACCCGGCCCTGGCCCTCGCGGCGGCCGCGCGCGGCCTGGAGGTCTACGCGCTCGGCCACCTCCTGGACCGCTACATCACGCGCTTCCGCCGGAGCACCGCCGTGCGCGTCCACGCCGAGGAGGCGCGCTGGGTCCGCGACGCCGTCGATCGCGCCGTGCGCCGCGCGCTGTCCCCCTCCCTCCAGGCGAGCTTCACCGTCCTGCCGAGCGGCACCGAGGACCTGCGCGACGAGTTCACGCGCTGGATCGACGCCTTCCTGCTCGCGGGCGCCTCCGTCCCGGAGTACATCGAGCGCCGCCTCGACGCGGCGTTCGACGAGATCGCCGCCGCCGGCCTCCCCAATGACTGACACCGAGGACCGCACCGCCACGAAGGGCGGCGCCGCGGGCCGCCCCGCGGCCGACGCCGCGCCGGAGCTGGATCCGCAGGCCGCGCGCGCCGCGCTCCGGCGCTGCCGCCGCATCATCGTCAAGATCGGCTCGAAGAGCCTCTCCGGCGACGCCTGGGACCGGCTCGCCGCCGAGGTGGCCGCGCTCCGCGGCCGCTCCGGCCGGAGCCTCGTCATCGTGTCGAGCGGCGCCATCGCCCTCGGCGTGGCGAAGCTCGGGCTGAAGTCGCGCCCGAAGGACATGGCCTGGCTCCAGGCCGCCGCCGCCGCGGGCCAGAGCGTGCTGATGCAGCGCTACGAGGAGGCCTTCGGCAAGGTCGGCCTGCTCGTCGCGCAGGTGCTCCTCACGCACGCCGACCTCGCGGACCGCACGCGCACGAACAACGCGAGGAACGCCCTGGCCGCGCTGCTCGAGGCGGGCGCCATCCCGATCATCAACGAGAACGACGCGGTCGCGGTCGAGGAGATCAAGTTCGGCGACAACGACCAGCTCGCGGCGATGGTGACCCCGCTCTGCGAGGCCGATCTGCTCATCCTGCTCTCGGACGTCGAGGGCCTGCTCGACGGCGACGGGCGACGGGTGCCGTTCGTGCGCAGCGTCGCCCGCGAGGCGCGGCACCTCGCGGGCGCGTCGACCTCCGGCGTCGGCACCGGCGGCATGGCCAGCAAGGTGGAGGCCGCCCGGCGCGCCACGCTCGCGGGCTCGCACGTGGTCATCGGCGCCGCCCGCGAGGCGGGCATCATCACGCGCATCGTCTCGGGCGAGGACGTCGGCACCCTCTTCGCCGCCGTCCCGCAACGGCTCAGCGCGCGCAAGCACTGGATCGCGTACACGCTGCGCCCGCGCGGCGCCATCCTCGTCGACCGGGGCGCCGCCGAGGCGATCGGCTCGAAGAACCGGAGCATCCTCGCCGTCGGCGTCCTCGGCGTGCGCGGCACCTTCCTCCCCGGCGACGCCGTGGCCGTCGTCGACCCGGACGGCACCGAGATCGCGCGCGGGCTCGCGCGGATGTCCGCGAGCGACGCCGCGCGCACCGCGAGGAAGAAGCGCGAGGAGGCCGGTGATGACGACGTCGTCGTCCACCGCGACGACCTGGTCGTGCTCCCGAGCGAGTAGCCCCGCGGCCCCCGGCCGGGTGGGGGGGGTACGTAGGTGCGCCAGCCACCCGGCCGACCACGATGGCGCGCCGCTCGCGCTTCGCGGGAACCTTCGCGCCGCCCCGCTGTCGCTTGGGTTTACCGCATGTTACCGCACGCGACTGCCCGTCACCGCCGGCCGCCGCCGACGGCCGGGGGTCCCTGCCGGTTCCTGGAGGTCGGGTGATGCGCATCGGGTTGTTCGTCGCGAACGGCTTGGTTCTCGCGGGGGTCGCCTGGACGATCGGGCTCGGGCCGAGCGTCCGGGCGTCGGAGCTCCTTCCGTCGCGCGCCGCGGCGGGGGCCGACGAGCTCGCGGCGCTCGAGGCCCGCTACGCCGAGGGCAGGACGCCGGCCAGCGTCACCGCGCTCGCCGCGGCCTACCTGGAGCGCGATCAGCCCGGGCTCGCCTCCTCGGCCCTCGACGCGGCGCCCGGCGAGGTGCGCGCGCTCCCGGAGGCGGCGCACCTCTCGGCGCGGGCGCTCGTCCACCGAGGCCGCGTCCGGGACGCCCTCGCCGCGGCCGAGCAGGCGTCGGCGGCCTGCGCGGGCGGCGCCTGCCCGGCGTGGCTCGCGGCGAAGTCCGAGCACCAGCGCGCCTTCCTCGAGCAGCTCGTCGCCGCGGGCGTCGAGGATCCGCAACTCGACGCGGCCGCCGCCCGCGCCGCGCTCGACGCCTACTCGCGCAGCGCGAGCCAGGTGCGCCTCGTCGCGGTGCGCTAGCGCGGCGCGGGGAACATCGACGCACGCGCGAACGTAAGCGCAGGCGTAAATGTACAAGGCAACTACAACAAGGCGGCTACAAGGCGGCTCGACGACGGGACGCCCGATGCGATCGGCGATCGTCGAGGCCGTATCCAAGCTTGGAAACCCTGTCGTTGTCGAATGACGGTCACCGCCTTATGTCGTAGTCTTTGGCATTGCTCGGCGCGTTCGTACCGGGGGCGCTGTCCGAGAGAACAACCGGTTGCGCTTGGGAGGGTCTCCCTCAGGTGGAACAGCCGCAAGCTCGCACGCTGGGCGCCCTTGCGACCGCAAGGTCAGGGTTGTACCGACGCGGCGCCGCCGTGGCGATCGCGCTCGCCCTCACCGTCGCCGCGGGCTGTGCGCGGCCGATCACCAACGCGGGGCTGCCGATCCCCGCGGCGAAGCCGGGCATGGAGCAGCGCCCGCTCGAGCTCCGACCTCCGTTCGAGCTGGCGACGAACGAGGACGCGATCGTCCGGATCGTCACCGACGTGACGTGCACGGGGACGCTCATCACGGAGGACCTGGTGCTCACCGCGCACCACTGCGTCGCGGCGCGGGACGACAACGGCAGGACGCTGCGCCGCGATCAGGATCCCGAGGCGATCTCGATCGAGCTCGGGGGCGACCACCTGCCGTGGGGCGACGTGACGGTCCGCGCGGTGGTGTCGCCGGACTGCGGGTACACGTCGGGCGAGGGCGACATCGCCATCCTCGTGCTGTCGCGGCGCCTCGTCGGGATCCCGACCCTGCCGCCGCGCATCGAGGGGGAGCCGGTGTCCAGGGAGCAGGTGACGCCCTACGGCTTCGGCCGCTGCGCGCTCTCGCGCGACCCGATCCACCTCGCGCCGCGGCTGGGCGGCACGATCGACGCCGTGAACCCGGGGCAGTTCGTCGCGATCGCCTCGATCTGCCCCGGCGACTCGGGGGGGCCGGCGCGCAGCGATCGAGGCGGCGACGTCGTCGGCGTCATCTCGTCGAGCGTGATGGACGGTGACGAGCACACCACCGGGACCTCGTATTTCAGCCGCCTCGACGTGTGGCCCGAGCTGTTCTCCGCCGCCCGCGAGATCGCGGCGGGCGCGAGCCCGAGCGAGCTTCCGCCGTACCGGGGGTGCCTGCGTTGACGGCGCCGCGGCGCCTTCAAGCTGCGCTTGCCCGACGCCCGCGGCCGGAGCTGCGCTAGGCTGCGCCGCTGCATGCGGAAGCTGTTCAACGGGCTGCTCTGGATCCTGGGAACCCTGCTGCTCCTCGGCGTCGTGCTCCGCGCGCTCGTCCTCGACGTATGGAAGGTGCCGAACGACCCGATGCTCGGCGCCTCGCTCGCGCCGAGCCTCGCCCCGGGCGACGTGGTCGTCGTGCTGACGCGGGGCACGCCCGGCTTCGGCGAGCTGGTGCGGTGCCCGGATCCCGAGGCCCCTGGCAGCCACATCGTCGGCAGGATCGCGGGCTTGCCGGGCGACAAGGTCGACGTCGACCACACCGTCCTCCTCGTGAACGGGCAGAGCTACGACCCCGAGACGGCGTGCGCCGAGCCCAAGGTGAGCATCACCGACCCGGCCACGGGCAACGCGGTGCAGCTCTCGTGCGACATGGTGATGATGGGCCCCGGCCTCCACGCCCGGGCGACCGGGCGCAGGCCCCCGCTCGAGCGCCGCCACCGCGTCGAGGTGCGGCCCGACACGGTCTTCCTGCTGAGCGACAACCGGAGCTACCACGACGACTCGCGCGACTACGGCCTGCAGCCGCGCGCCGCGTGCAACCAGCGGATCGTCTTCCGGCTCTGGGGCGGCGCCGGCTGGAGCGACGACCGGCGCCGCTTCACCTTCGTGCGCTGAGCAGGGCCGGCCGTCGACCTGGCCGGCGCACCTCGAGCTTGACCCCTCCGCTGATCGACGTCTAGAACCGTGTCTCTCTCCACCCGGGTCGGGGATCGAGCGCCAGCAGCGGCCCGGGTTCCCGTCCTGGCTCGCTTCATCGGTCGGAGGTCCGCCACGGCGGCCTTCCACTGGCGCGGGTCGGAGAACCGCGATCCGCGGTCCTCCAATGCACCGAGGAGACGTTTGCACACCGAGCAGAACGAGATTGGCATCGTCTGTGGCCAGTGCGACCTGTGGAGCCCGATGGGCACCGCGCGTTGCCCTGAGTGCGCGAACGACTTGGCCCTGTTCACGCTGCGCCGGGCGAGCTCGACGACCACGCCGGCCCGGCGCTCCCCGACGCCCGCGGCCGGCAGCGCGGGCGCCCGGCTCGACCCGACGAGCGCGCGCGGTCAGGGCCGGGGCCCCAAGACCACCTCGTCCAAGAGCGATTTCGCCGAACTCTCCCAGGAGGAGCTGATGGAGCAAGCCCGTAACTACGTCTGCCGTTCCTGCTCGAGCGGTGTCCCCTCGGGCCACAAGTTCTGTGGGAGGTGCGGAACGGCGGTCCCGCCCGAGATCCTCAACGCGCAGACGCTGTTCTTCGGGGACATGCAGAACCCGGCGAAGGCGAAGCTGATCCTCATCCGCGGCGAGGGCATGGACGGCCTCTCGTTCCACCTCAAGGCGGAGCAGCACATCGTCGGCCGCAACGGGCAGCTCGTCTTCCCGGACGACCCGTTCGTCTCGCCGAAGCACGCGAACTTCTTCTACCGCGACGGCAAGCTGGTGGTGCGCGACGAGGGCTCGCTGAACGGCGTGTACATCCGCGTGCGCGGCACGATCGACATCACGCCGGGCGACACGTTCCTCGCGGGCGAGCAGCTCTTCCGGCTCGATCCGACGCCGCGCGCCTCCGACGGCCAGGATCCGGACGGGACCTTCTTCTACTCCTCGCCGAAGCACCCGAGCCCGTTCCGCCTCACGCAGGTGCTCCAGGGCGGCGCGGTCGGCATGACCGTCTGCGCGCGCGGCACCTCGCTGCAGATCGGGCGCGAGGGCGGCGACCTGAACTTCCCCGTCGACCTGTACATGTCGGGCTCGCACTGCCGCCTCGAGGAGCACAACGGCAAGTTCACGCTGACCGATCTCAACAGCCGCAACGGCACCTACGTGCGCATCAAGAGCGAGCGCGAGCTCGCCCACGGCGACTACCTCTTCATCGGCCGCAAGCTCCTGCGCGTCGAGCTCAACACGAACTGACGCTGGCCCGCGGGCGCGGGTGCCTTCGCCCATGACCACAGCTCGCTGGCCCCTCGAGGTCTTCCGCGCCGGACCAGTCGCCGCGGGCGCGACGCTGTGGCGCAGCCGCGGCCAGCTCCATGTGACCCTCGTCGCCAAGGCCACGTTCGCGATGGTCCCCGGCGGCGAGGCGCGGCGGATCGAGCCGCTGGAGCTGGTCCGGAGCGAGGTCTACGCGCGGGGCAACCCGATGAAGCCGCTGCTCGCGGCGAGCGAGCTCGCGCCGTGGCTGGGGCGCGCCGAGGTGGTGCTCACCGGGCATGCGTGGGCGCCGGGCGGGGCGCCGGTCCGGGCGATGGCGGTGCGGCTCGCGATCCTGCGCGCGGGGGCGGCGCTCGTGGACAAGGGCCTCGAGGTCGTGGGCGATCGGTCCGGCGGCGCGGCGGCGGGCGCGCAGCCCGAGCCGTTCGTGAAGATGCCGATCGAGTACCAGCGTGCGTATGGCGGCCCGGGGGAGCCGGAGAACCCGCTCGGCGTCGGCGCCGGCGAGGGCGGCGGCGCGCTGCCCAACCTGCTGCCGCCGGGCGGGGGGCGCGCGCCGGTCGGCCTCGGGCCGATCCCGCCGATCGTGCCGAGCCGGACGCGGCTGCTGCGCGGGCTCGCGCGCGCCGAGCTGGAGGGGATCGCGTCGATCCCGGACGACTTCGACTGGTCGTACTTCCAGGCCGCGCCTGCGGATCAGCGGTTCGATCGGGTGCTCGGCGGCGAGGAGATCGTGCTGGAGGGCGTGAGCCAGCATCACCCGACGCTGGCGACGCGCCTGCCGGCGCTGCGGGCGCTCGCGACGATCCTCCTGCCGAACGGCGCGGCGCGGTGGCTGCCGCTCGTGGGCGACACGCTGATCGTGCAGCCCGACGCCGAGCGCTGCGCGGTGGTCTTCCGCGGGAGCTTCCAGGTGGCCTCGGAGGAGGTGCTCCCGGCGCTGCGCGCCGCGGTGGGCGTGGAGGTGGGGGACGAGCCCGTGCCGTGGCCGGACCTCAGCGAGGCGCCTGCGGGCGCGCCGAGCGCGGCGGGCGCGGCCGCGGGGGAGAGCGCGAAGCGGACGGACTGGAGCTCCACGGTGCGGCTCGGCGAGGACGACGTCGTGGATGCGCCGGTGAGCGTCGCGGGCGTCGCGGCCGGGCGAGAGCCGGCGCGCGAGGGCGCACACCCGCTCGAGGGGACGTTCCCGCTCGATGACACGTTGCCTCCGGCGGGGGGCGTGGCGAGGCCGCGCGAGGCGCGCACCGTGCCCCTGCCGCCCGTGAGGGTCCGAGGCCCGGGCCAGGACGACGCGGTGAGCGCGCCGTTTCCGATCGCGCCCGCCGGGGCGCGTGGCGAGCGGGAGGGCGGCGAGCGCCCGAGCGCGCCGTGGGCGGCGGGCGGCGCGGCGGCGGTCCCGGCGATCGCGTCGCCGCTGGAGGGCACGATCGAGCTGAGCGAGCCGGAGGCCGCGCCTGCGCCTGCGCAGACGGCACCATCGCCCGCGCAAGAGGTCACGCCTGCGCCGACGCCCGTGGAGATCGCAACGCCTGCGCCTGCGCCAACGCAGGCCGCCGCGTCTGCATCTGCGCCAACGCAGGCCGCTGCGCCTGCGCCCACGCAGGCCGCTGCGCCTGCACCTGCGCCCACGCAGGCCGCCGCACCTGCGCCGGTCGCCACGCCCGCGCCGGCGCGCGCCTCCGAGCCGTTGCCCGCGCCGGCGCGCGATCCGCAGGTCGAGCGTTCGCCCGAGCCGCGCGCGCCGGCCCCGGCGCCGTCCGCGCCGAAGCGAGAGCAGCCCACTCTCCTTGGCAGCCTGTACAAGCGCTTCCGCAAGGACTGAGCCGGAGCGAGGATGGAGGGACCAACCATGTCGGAGGGAGCCGTGGTTCGGGAGCGCGCCACGTCCGCGCGCGCCGAGGAGTACCTGGGACCGGCGCACGTGCTGGAAGCCCGCGGGCAGGCGGTGATGGTCGAGCTGCCGGACGGTGAGAGCGCAGAGGCGACGATGGCGCTGGCGCTCCCGTATGCGCCGGCGGTGGGCGACGTGCTCCTCGTGATCGGCCGGGGCGCGCGCTTCTATGTCATCGGCGTCCTGCACGGGACCGGCAAGGTGACGCTGGAGCTCCAGGGCGACGTCGACGTCCGGGCTGCGGGCGGGGCGCTGCGGCTCTCCGGGGATCGGGGGGTGGAGCTCCGGGGGCCTGAGGTGGACCTGCACGGCGACAAGGTGCGGGTGTTCGCCGGGACGCTGGTGCAGAAGGCGGCGACGCTCGTCCAGCGCGTGACCGACCTGTTCAGCCTGCACGCGCGGGAGAGCCACACGGTGGTGGACGGGTCGGCGACGACGAAGGCGAAGAGCGCGACGGTGCTGACCGAGGAGACGATGACGATCAACGGGAAGGAA
This sequence comes from Sorangium sp. So ce693, assembly GCF_051521375.1. NCBI lineage: Bacteria > Pseudomonadati > Myxococcota > Polyangiales > Polyangiaceae > Sorangium > Sorangium sp. So ce693. Next base: position 12,029,333 of record NZ_CP150347.1, on the reverse strand, counting down.
ATCCACCTCGGCTGATGCGCGGGCTCGACCACGGTCCGTTACGACATGAGCCTTCGTATCTTACCATCTGGATCGAACAGTTCGACGATATCCTTGTGCCCGAGCTCGAGCGCGCGCTCTACGATGTCGCAACGCATCCCCGGCTCGATCTCGGATGCGGGGTCGGATTGTGCGAACAGCGCGAGCAGCTCCGTCCTCGCCGCCTCCACGTCGGCATCTCTCTTCGCAGTATAGCGCTTGATCATATAGTCCTTGAGCTCGCGATCCGGCAGGACGATCATCGGGGGGTTGCCGCCGCCTACGGTGATATGGCTGTTTCGGTCCACGTCGTAGAAACGCGTACTGATCTGACAGAGCACCTGGCTCAGGACCTCCGGCTCGTCAGCGAACGCTTGTCGGAGCGCCGTCTCGACGATGGCCAGCGAGCTCTCCTGCTCATCCGTGCAGAACAGCACGATCTCGGATCCGCTGTCGGCGAACGAAGGATTGTCGAGCTGGAATCGGATCATGTTGGCATAATCCCAGATGTCCTGCGCGAAGAGCGCCGGTTTGCTCGTCGCGTCTGCATGGAGGAGCAAGGCTTCCCCGGTCGTCGGAGAGTACATCGCGAGCGCCGTGCATGTAGAGAGGTTCATGGTGTACATGAGATCTCTGCCGAGATGAGCCGGCTTATTCTGGTCCACATATCGGCCCAGCCGGCGCACCGTGCCGATGTTCATGGATCTCGCAACCCGGTCCGACCTATCGAAGTTTCGCGCAGGTATCGGCGGCAGCTCATCCCGATAATATCGCCGCGTCGCAGCATCGTCGAGCCCCGCCCGCGCCCTGAGCGTCCCGGCGGGGCGCTGGAACCGCTCCACCACCGGGGGAGTCTGCATCACAGGAGGGCCCCGGCGCTCGCCGGTGGAGCTCGTCACGGAATGCGACGACGAGGAGATGCTGCTGTTCGTGGTAGTCGCCGCTCTACCGCCCCTCCCCACCGGCCTGTGGAGGGGTCGTGACGTATCGCTGGGGCTCTCCTGGGCATTGCCTCTGTTTTTTTTCTTGGGCTTCGGCTGGAGTTGATTCTTCTTCACCGTGGGCTCCGCGCGTGACGCTGCGTCCTGCTATCCGAGATCTCATTCTACGGATGGCTGGACCCCCACCCTCTGCACCTCCGCCCCGCCCGGCAGCGTGACCCGCACCGCCGCCGCCATCCGCACGCCCTCCTCACTCGCGCATAGCGAAAGCCCGACCGCCTTGCCGTACGTCCTCTCCCCCGCGATCCCCGCCCGCCCGTGCGCCTTCAGGCACCCCGCGAACAGCTCCGCCGCCGAGGCCGTCCCGCGGTTCACCAGGATCGTCACCGGGACCGTATACGGCTCCTCCTGCCGCGAGCGATAGACCACCTCGTCCCCGTCGCCGTCCGTCACCGTCGCCACGACGCTCCCCGCCGGCAGGAAATCGCCCGCGAGCTCCACGAACGCCCGCAGCTCTCCTCCGGGGTTGTCCCGTAAATCGATGACCAGCTCCCGCATCCCCTCCGCCTCGAGCGAGCGTATCGCCCGGTACACCAAGGCCGGCACGTCCAGCGAGAACACCCGGATCCGGATCACCCCGATCCCATCGCTCAACAGCGCATGCGCCACGTTCCCCGCGCCCGGGAGCACCTCTTCCGGCGCCGCCGCGCACGTGTAGAACACGTTCACCGCGCTCGGCACCAGCACCGCGCCCACCGCGTTGTTCCCGGCGTTCCCGGTGGTGGGACAGGTGAGGTTGATCGCAGGCAACCCCTCGATGATCACCTTGGGATTGCCCGCCACGTAGGCGCCGACATCCATGTAGAGCGGGTGCGCCACCCCGGGCTCCATCCCGAAGGTCATCGGGATGGTCGTGCCGAGGTTCAGCGCGTTCATCATCGATACCTTCACCTTCACCGAGAAATTCACCGCCATCGCGTTGAGCGCGAAGTTCGGGTACGGGATCGGCACCACCACCGGCCCCACCGGCGTCAGGCACACGTCCGGAAACCCGATGTTCATCCCGGCGCCGTTGTTGCTCGCAGGCAGCACGCGTCCGCTCCTTCCGCTGTTATCGCGGCGGCCGCGGGGGCGTGTACGCCTCCGCCTCCAGCCGATCGACGTCCGTGCGGCGCGCGCCGAGCAGCCTCGCGCCGGAGAAGCGCGCGCCCTTGTCGTGGAGGGCGTGCAGGTTGGCGCCGCCGAGATCGGCCTCGCTGAAGTCGGCCTCCTCGACCCGCGCGTGCGACAGGTTCGCGCGCTCGAGGCGCGCCGAGAGGAAGAGCGCGCCGCGGGCCTCGGCATGATCGAGCATCGACTCGCGCAGATCCGCGGCGGCGAGGTTCGCGCCGTCGAGGTCCGCCCGGGTGAACGTGGCGTACCGGAGCATCGCCCGCGAGAGCTTCGCCCCGCGCAGCGAGGCGCCGCCGAAATAGGCGGCCTTCGCCACGACGTTCGGCAGGCTCGCGCCGTCCAGCGCGGCCTCGCGGAGCCTGGCTTGCGTCAGGATGGATCCCTCGAAATCGGCGCCGCGCAGGTTCGCCTTCGAGAAGTCGCTGCCCATGAAATCGCAGTCGCGGAGGCTCATCCGCTCGAGGTTCGCCTCCATGAAGGCGCAGCGGTGCACCGTGAGGCCGGCGAAGGAGACGGCGCGCAGATCCACGCCGGTGAAATCGACGCGATCGAAGATCGTCTTGCCGAGCACGGCGCCCTCCAGCGCGGCCCCGCGGAGGAGCGCCTGCTGGAGCACCGCGCGCGTCAGGTTCGCGCGCGAGAGCCGCGCGCGGTCGAGGATGCAGCGGATGAGGCGCGCGGCCGTGAGATCGGCCCCCTCGAGATCGGCGTCGATGAGGATCACCGACTCGAGATCGCGGCCCGAGAGGTCCACGCCGCGGAGGATCGAGCGCGAGAGGTCGCAGCCGAGGAGGCTCGCGCCCCGGAGGTCCGCGCCCGTGAGATCGCAGTCCGAGAGGATGGAGCGCTCGAGGCGGGCGCCGCGGAGGCTCGCGCCGCGCAGGTCGGCGCCGCGCAGCGAGCAGAGGGAGAGATCCGCGCCGGAGAGGTCGAGGCCGGAGAGATCCGCGCCCGTGAGGTCGGTCCCGGCGAGGTCCTTGCCCGCGAGCTCGGGTCGGCCGAGCTTTGCCTCGTCGAGGACCACGCCGTGCATGCGCTTCGGGAAGCGGGCGCCGCGCAGGTCCGCCTTGACGAAGACCGCGCGATCGAGCTCCGCGCCGTCGAGGTCCGCGCCGGTGAGATCGGCCCCCACGAAGGCGCCGGCCTCGACGCGAGCGCGAGAGAGGCACGCGCGGCGGAGGTTCGCGCGGGTGAACGAGGCGCGCGCGACGCGGGCCTCCGTGAGATCCGCGCCCTCGAGGTTCGCGAGGTCGAGGCGCGAGCCCTCGATTGTCGCGCCGGCGAGCCGGGCGCCGGACCAGTCCGAGCCCACCGCCTCGACCTCGACGATCGTCGCGCCGGAGAGATCGGCGCGGGCGAGGCGCTGGTACGAGAGCTTCGCGCGGACGAGCGTCGCGCCGGCGAGGCGCGCGCCCTCGAGGTTCGAGCCGAGCACGAGCGCGCCGTCCAGCGCGCAGCCCGCGAGGTCCGCGTCCCGGAGGTCGCACTCGACGAAGTGGGCGCCCGAGAGGGTGCTGCCCGCGAGCCGCGCGCCGCGCAGGCTGGCGCGGAGGAACCGGGCGCGAGCGAGATCGAGGTTCGTGAGATCCAGGCCTCGGAGGTCGAGGCCGTCGAGGCGGGCGCCCTGGAGCGGCGCGCCGGCGCGGATGCGGTCGAGGAGCTCCTCGACGCTCTTCACGCGCCCTCCAGGCTGGAGCGCCGCAGGTTCGCCCCCTTGAAATCGCAGCCGGCGGCGCTCGCGCCCTCGAGGCGGGCGCCGTACAGGCTGGCCCCGGCGAAGGAGGCGCCGTCGAGGCGCGCCTTGCAGAGGTCGGCGCCGAAGAGATCGGCCTGCGCGAGGTCGGCGCGCTCCAGGGAGGCGCGGTAGAAGCGGCTCCCGCGCAGGACCGCGCACGCGAAGCGCGCGCCCCGGGCCGAGGCCCAGGAGAGGTGCGCCCGCGGGAAGGACGCATACCGGAGGTCGGCGCCGTCGAGCTTCGCCCGGAGCAGCGCCGCGCCCTCACCGCGCGCTTCCACGAGCGTCGCGCGCTCGAGATCGGCGTCGGCGAAGCTCGTGCGCGGCAGGGACGCGCCCGTGAGATCCGCGTCCGTCGCGGAGGACCCGGCGCACATGCACCCGACGAGCGACGCGCCTCGCAAGGAGGCCCGATCGAGCTTCGCCCCCTGGAGGACGGCGCCGTCGAGGTGGAGCTCCTCCCCGTCGATCTCGCGGAGATCGGCCTCGTCGAGCAGCGCGCCGCGCCCCCGCGCCCTCGCCAGGCGGGCGCGGGTGAGATCGGCGCGGGTGAAGATGGCCTGGTCGAGCGTCGCGCCGCGCAGATCGGCGCCCGCGGCGCGCGCGCCGGTGAGGTTCGCCTGGGAGAGGTCGGCGCCCGAGAGCGCGGCGCCCTCGAGGGTCGCCTCGAACAGCACGGCCCGCGAGAGATCCGCGTTCGAGAGGTTCGTCCCCGAGAGGTTCGCCCCCGAGAGGAGCGCGCCGGAGAGCTTCGCCCCGGAGAGGTCGCGGCCCGAGAGGTCCTGCCCGGAGAGATCGCGCCCCGAGAGGTCGGCGCCGGGGCCGGGCTCGGGCGGCGGCGCCGCGGCCTCGCCCGGGAGCCGGTAGCCGGGGACGATCTCGCGGAGGCGGGCGTCGCGGAGCAGCGCGTCGAGGCGCTCGACGCCCTCGAGCTCCGTCCCGCGCGCGGCCGCGTCCCGGCGGAGCTTCTCGACGCGCGCGACGAGCGCGTCGAGCGCGCCGCCCATGGGGACGCGCGGCGTGCCCGCGGGCGTGGCCGGGAGGTACGCGGCCTGCCGCTGCGCCGGGAGCCGCGCGAGCGCCTGCGCGATGGTGCGCTCGATGTCGACGCCCTCGGGGGTGCGCAGGGCCCGGAGCTTCGCGACGAGCTGCCGCACGCGGTCCTGCTCCGGCGCGTGGAGGCCGCCGAGCCGCTCGGCGAGGAGCTTCGATACAGGATCCGCCTCGTCCGCGGCGCGCGGCGGCCGCGGCGCGCCGTCGCGGACGAGGTCGTAGGCGTCGCGCACCTCCGGCGGGAGATCCTCGAGGCCGCGCGGATCGCGGGCGAGCTGGGCGAGCTGCTCCCGGTACTTGTCGAGCGGCAGCGGCGCATCCGAGAGCGGCTCGGCGGCGATGACGACGGCGCGCACGTCGGCGAGATCGTCCTCGGCCACCTCGGCGTGGCCGCGCCAGGTCAGGGTCACGAGGCCCGCGTCCGGCTCGACGAAGAGCGTGTCGAGGCTCATGCGGGCGTCCTGCACGCGGCCCTCGGCGTCCTCGACGACCGCGCGGATCCGGAGGCCTGGCAGGCGGAAGGAGGCGGTCTGCGCGGCGGGGTGGAGGTTCAAGAGCGTGACCTCCTCGTCGCCGCGCAGGTGGCCGGCGAGGCGCTGATCCGCCGGGGCGGCCTGGAAATAGGCCCAGTCGAAGTCCTCGGCGTACCACGGGGCGCGGGTCTTCCGGTACGAGGGGCCGTACTCCTTGCCGAGCATCCGGCGGTGCTCGGGCGAGTCCGGGTGGATCGGCCCGAAGGGCGCGGGCACCTGGCGGTCCTCGCGCGGCGCCGGGACGAGCAGCGATTTCGACCAGCTCCCGACCGCGAAGCCCACGGGGTGCTCGCGCTGCGGCTCGCCGGGAGGCGGGTGGCAGGCGCCGCGGAGAAGGAGATCCGCGGCCGGCTTCCAGTCGGCAAAATCGCCGGGATAGGTACGCTCGCCGTCGCGCTCGCCGTCGCCTCCCTCGAAGGTCTCGGCGGTCAGCGCCCCCTGCGCGAGCTGCCCTTCCAGCGGCGCGAGGGGCTCGCCGAGGCGGAGCGAGAACCGGCCGCGGACGACGAGGACCACCTCGGGCTGCGGCGGCCTCCGCGAGCAGACCTTGGCGCCGAAGGGGAAGGGCGTGAGGTTTTTGGTCTGCATCAGAACAGGTTGATGACGCCGGACATCAGGTTGTACGCCCCGGTGCTCACCGACTCGGCCGACGAGACGCTCGCGCAGATGTTCTTCACGTTGGTGCGGAACTGGGAGAGCTCCTGCCGGTTGGTCAGGTTGAGCTCGGCCTTGGGGCCCATGTTGATCGAGACCCCCGCCGTGAGCGAGACCTCGAGCATCGCCGCGATCGTCAGCTCGACAAGGCCGCCGATCGTGACCTCCTCGGTGGCGCCGACGGTGATCGACGCCGCATTGCCGATGGTGACGTCGCTCGTATTGCCGATGGTCACCGACTGGACCTCGCCGATGGTCGTGTCCGAGACGAGCGAGGCGGTCGTCGTGCTGGACACGGTGCTCGCGGCGGTCTCGTCGCTGATCGACGTGGCGCTCGTGGTGCTGGAGATGGTCTGCGCGGTTGTCTCGTCGCTGATCGCGGTCGCCGTCGTCTTGCTGGCGATCTGGTCGGCCCAGGTCTCGTCGAGGATCTGCGGCACGGGGCACGCCGCCGAGCCGGTGTACGACTCGATCCGCTGCGCCCAGGTGGAGCTCAGGCAGGTGGGGTTCGGTCGCTCGGCCGTGGGAGCCTCGGAGCCGGTGATGCTGGTTTGCTTGTTGCCATAAAAGCGATCGAACGTGTCGCCGTGGTAGGTGGTGTCGACGTCGCCCTTCTCGGTCTTCTCGGTGACCTTCCAGGTGCCGTTGTAGTTCTGGACCCATTCGATGGTGGTGGCGGCGGTCCAGAGATCGGTGGCGTCCTGGATATGACCGCCGGAGACGTCCCAGCCGGCGGTGTCCTCCTGCCGGCCGAGGACGAGCATGCGGTAATTGCCCTTGATGACCTCGACCTTGTCGCCGCGCGTGGTGGTGATGCGGTTGCCGTCGGAGTGGTCGCGCCAGCCGCCCTTGGTGTGGAGCTTTGCTGTCTCGGCCTGCCGCTCGGCCTCGGGGATGAAATCGGGGCAGCCGTCGCGCTTGCGGGTGTCGTCGATGAACGAGGTGACCCGGGCGGCGAGGTCCTCGCCGGTCGCCCTCGGCGCGCCCGGGCTTCCGGCGAGGCTCGGGTCCTTGACCGCGCCGAGGCGGAGATACGAGCCCATCGCCTCGGCGTCGGACGCCGCGTCGTTGAAATTCGGGACCTCGATGAGGAGGTATTTCCCGTTGATACCCTCACCCTCGCGCGTACCCATGCGTGCCTCCGCGTCGGGTACAGTACCAGGCGAGCCGCGGAGGAGGCGCGACGATGAACCGAGAGCCGACGGAACCCCTGAGGTGCAGCGAGCCGTCCCCACCCGCCGCCGCACCGCCGTGCGGTGAGCCCACCGCCGCGACGGCGCACCGCGCGCCCAGCGCCGTGACGATGGCCGCGGGGTCCCCCGCGGCGCGCATCCGCGAGGCCCCCGACGCAGGGCCCCCGTGCAGCGAGCCCATCGCACGCGCGGCGTGCGCCGAGAGCCCGGAGGAGGCGGCCGGGCCGGTGGAGGATGCCCCGCCAGCGCCGTCTCCGGACGATCGAGAGCTCCTCGAGGCGCCGGCGCGGGCGAGCGCCGGAGGGCCTCGCGAGGGGCCGCCATCGCCGCTGCGGGCGACCGCCGGAGGGCCGCGGGAAGCGCCGCCGTTGCGCCCGGGGACGAGCGCCGGAGGGCCGCCGTTGCGCCCGGGGACGAGCGCCGGAGGGGTGCGGGAGCTCCCGCCGTCCCAGAGGGGCCCAGGGGCGCCCGATCACCTGCCGTTCCGCGAGCTCGGCGCGGCGGGATCGGCGCTGCGCCCGCCGCGCACGGCGCCGATGGAAGCGCTTCAAGAGCCGAAGGCCGCGCTCCGGGACCGGGCACGGCAGGCGCCGATCCTGCGGCTCGACTCCGACGATTTCTCCTGCGACCTCGTCCGGGTGCGCGGGGTGCACGGCAAAGAGGCCATCGGCCAGCTCTTCTCGTACGACATCGACGTCGTGTGCAGCGACGGCGCCGAGCTCTCGATCGACCAGGTGCTGGGGGCGACGGCGGCGCTCGTGTTCGAGGTCCAGGGCGCGGACGAGCGGACCGTGCACGGCATGATCGCCGAGGTCGAGGACCGGCACGAGACGGAGACCGCTCTCCGCTCCTACCGGCTCCGGCTCGCGCCGCGGGCGTTCCGCGCGACGCTCGTGGAGCTCCAGCAGCTCTTCCTCGACATCAGCGTGCCAAAGCTCATCCAGCACAAGCTCGCGATGGTGGGGCTCGGGCCCGAGGACGTGGTGATGCGCCTCTACCGCGATCACCCCGAGCGGGAGATGATCGTCCAGTACAAGGAGACGGATCTGGCCTTCATCTCGCGGCTCGCCGAGCACCTCGGGATCTCGTTCTTCTTCGAGCACGAGTCGGGCCGCGACGTGATGGTGTTCACCGACGAGCCGACGGGCTTCCAGCCGCTGCCGGGGGGCGACGCGGTGGTGTTCCGGCCGCGGGGCGAGCGGCGCGACATGTTCGAGCTCAGGGAGCAGGCCAGGGCCTTCCCCGCGACGTACGTCATGCAGGAGTACAATTACCGGACGCCAAGGCTCGACATGACGGCAACGCACGAGTCGCCGGCGGGCCTCGGGGGCGGCGTCGTCGAGTACGGCGCCCACCACAAGACGCCGGAGGAGGGCCAGCAGCTGGCGCAGATCCGCGCGGAGGAGCGGGCCTCGTCGAGCCGCTATTTCGAGTGCCAGAGCGACGAGCTCCGGCTGATCCCCGGGGCCGTCTTCGCGCTCGAGGGCCACCCGCGGCTCGACGGCGAGCGGTTCCTGGCCGTCGAGGTCGAGCACCGCGCTGTGCAGCCGGTGGCCATCGAGGGCGGGGCCGGCGGCGAGCAGGAGTACGTCAACCGCGCGCGCCTGGTGCGCGCCGGGCAGGCCTACCGCCCGCCGCGGACGGCGCCGCGGCCGAAGATCCACGGGGTGGTGACGGCGCTGGTGGAGCCGCTCCCGGACGGCGAGATCGGGGAGGTCTCGCCGATCGACGAGCAGGGGCGCTACCGGGTGCGCTTCCACTTCGACGCGGGGGATCCCGCCTCGCGCGCGTTCCCCTCGCGGCTCGTGCGGATGATCCAGCCGCACGCCGGGCCCAACTACGGCATCCATTTCCCGCTCAAGCCCGGCATCGAGGTGCTGATGGTCTTCGTCGACGGCGACCCCGACCGGCCGATGATCGTGGGCGCCGCGCCCAACCCGATCACGCCGTCGCCGGTCACCCGGGAGGTGAACCTGATGCACCGGATCGAGACGTCGACCGGCATCCTCATCGAGATGCGGGACTGCCCGCCGCGCGGGTGACGCGGGCCGCCGCTACCGCTTGCGACCGGCTCGGCCGCTCAGGCGGCTGATCGCGTCGCCCGCCGCCCAGGCGACGCGGGCCGCCGCGTTCAGGGAGCGGACCATCGCCTCGGGCACCTGCGCGATCAGCCGCTCGAGATCGACAGGGCCGTCGATCGACGGCAGGAGCTGCTCCATCAGGTCGGCGAACAGGTCGTACTTGCGCGACAGGTCGTCGAGGCGCGAGCGCATCGCGTCGGCCTCCGCGCCCTGCGCGTCGCCGAGCAGCGAGAGCGCGCGCCGCGCGAGGGCGCGCTTGTCCTGCACCACGCGGCGCAGGCGGCCCAGGTAGGCGCCGACGATCACGTCCGGGTACTTGCCGCGCAGCGCGAACGAGTCGTGCCGCGCGCCCGACTCCCGCCGGCGCTCGATGATCCCGGCCGCCTCGAGGCCGCGCAGGTTCGCGAAGATGTTGCTCTTGGAGCGGCCGAGCTCCTGGCTGAGCTCATCCATCGAGCGCGGCTCGTCCGCCAGGTAGAGCGCCGCCACGACCTGCCCACCCAGCCGGGTGATTCCGGGGAACGACGCGGCGATCTCGGCGCCGACCCCCTCGAGCAGCGCCTGCCGCGCCGCCGCGACCCGCTCGTCCGAGGCGCTCCCGTCGCCCCCCTCACCCGTTGCGGGCGGCTGCGGCGGGTGCGCTGTCGGCGACGTCGGCCTCCGGGCGGTCATGATGGGTGACTCACATAACGATCTTTCGCGGGTGCGCCAAGCGGCCAGCGCGCGATCATCTCGCCCACCTCGAGCGCCAGGCTGCTCGACCCGTCCCGCGCGCCGCCGAAGCGGGCCCGGAGGATCCCGGCCGGATCGAGGATCCACGTCTCATGGGAGAGCTGCGTGCCGTACGTGTCCAGCACGATCTCGGCGTCGGGGTCGAACAGGACCAGGAACGGCGGATCGCCGTTCGGGGTGGGCGACGATCGGGTACTGCCGCCAGGGGTGGGGGCGGCTCTCGGGGCAGAGCCACCCGGGCGCGGCCGCTGCCCTGCGGAGCACCGCGCCGGCGAGGCGGGGTGAGAATCCCGCGTCGAATCGCCCCAAGAAGCGACGAAAGAAAAACAACGAACCTTGTCAGACAGCCGAGGACAGCGACGAACGAACCATCGAGGACAGCGCGCGAGGTGATCGTCGCGCGAGGCGCCTCGACCCATTCCAGGAGGGCATCATGCGACGTTTCATTGCTGGACTCTGCGTCATCTTGCCGGCGTATTTCATGGGGTGTATGGCGTATCCGGCCGACGTGGTGACGGACGAGAGCCTATCGAGCGAGGCCGTCACCGAGGAGGTGGAGGAGGCGTCCGAGGCGCTGACGGCCTGCGGCCCCGGGCTCTGCTGCTCCCTCTCGGACTGGTCCGGCTCCAGCGAGTGTCAAAGCGGGAACCAGGCCGTGCACTGCTGTCCCTCGGGCTACGGCTCCGTGGGCGGCTCCTGCATACCCTATTGCCCGGGCGGCCGCTCCTGCGGATGGGACCGCGTAGCGGGCGCAGGCGCCTGCACACAGGGCTGCAAAGGCTCCATGATCTACTGCTGTCCGGCCGGGAAGACCTATACGACAGCGGGCTGCCGGTAACCTCCCACCTGCCGGCCCGCGCCTCCCGCGGCCGCTTCGAGGGCGCGAGCGCGCGCCGGAGTTGCGAGCGCGTTCGGAGCTTCGAGCCTCATTGCATGGGCGGATCCCAGGCGCTCTCGCCCTCGGGGCAATGAGGCCTTCAGGAGTCGTCGGTGCAGACGTCGACGGACCCGGCGCGCGGCTTGCTCTTGTAGATATCGGCCGGGCAGCTGCCCCAGCGCGAGACCACCTCGCCCACCTCGATGGCCAGGCTGCTCGACCAGTCCCGCGCGCCGTCGAAGCGGGCCCGGATGATCCCGTTCGGGTCGATGATCCACGTCTCCGGGTAGAGCTGCGTGCCGTACTGGTCCATCACGACCTTGGACTCCGGGTCGAACAGGACCGGGAACGGCGGGTCTCCGTTCAGGGCCACCTTGAGCGCGTCGCGCACATCGTCCGGTCCCTCGTCGGTCGAGACCGTGAGGACGACGATGTCCTTCCGCGACTGGGCGATCCGGCCGAGCTCCGCGAGCGCCGGCATCTCCTGCAGGCACGGGGCGCAGGTCTTGGTCCAGAAGTTCAGGAAGACCGTCTTGCCACGGAACGACGACAGCCGGACGGGCTTGCCGTTCATGTCCGGCAGCTCGAAGTCCGGCGCGAGCCGGTTCCGGCCGGCGTACGCAGGGCGCAGGGCGCAGATGGCCTCGCAGCCGGTCGTGCGCTGGTCATTCTGCGCCGCGTGCACGAAGCCGTAGACCGTGACGGCAGCGACGAGGATGAAGGCGAGCTGCGCGATGGTCGTCCACTTCACGGGGGTTCGCATAGCGTAGCGCGGCGCAGGGCGAAAGCGGGCCGAAACGCCCCGCCGCCGCGCGTCGACGCGGGGGCTTCACTCCGGGCCGGAGAGCAGCCGCTCGAGCCGCCGCTCGTCGACGCGGTACTTCATGATCTTCCGCCCATCGAGCTCGACAACGGGGACCTCCCAGTCGTACAGCGCTCGCTTCTCCGGGCCGGCCTCCCGGTCGAGGTCGACGACGGCGAGCTCGAACGGGAGCCGGGCGCGCACGCGCTCGAGCGCGGCGTGGGCCTCCTCGCAGAGGTGGCAGCGCTCGCGCGTGAAGAGGGTCAGCGTCTTCATCGTCACGTGGCACCCTCCGGGCCGGGCTGCCGCCCCGCTCACCCCGCCGCGAGCAGCGGCAGGCTCTGCCGGCGCGGCGGCTCCGGCCGCTTGATCTTCTCGAACGCGCGCTCGTAGTCCCGGAACGAGCCGCCCGCGTGCACGGCCTGCAGCACGGCGCGCCCCTCGGCCTCGCCGCCGGCGGCGAGCACCGCCTCGACCCACGCCCAGCGCGCGCTCGTGGCCCGCACGTCCGCGCGGCCCCGCAGCCCGCGGCGGAGCCGCTCGAGCCGCTTGTTCACGACGTCGATCCCGGCGAAGCGCGCGCCGTGGAGCGGCGTGTTGCGCTTCGGGCAGAACGGCGCGATCCCGAGCGCGACCGGCACGATCCGGGACAGCTCCGTGACGAACGCGACGCACTCGTCGATGTCGGCGTCGGTCTCGCCGGGGACGCCGACCATCAGGTACAGCTTGAGCCGATTCATCCCGTGCTGCCGCGCGAGCTCCGCGGCCCGCTGGAGGTGCCTGGGCCGGGCGCGCCGCTCGAGCGTCTCGCGGACCCGCTCGCTCGTGCCGTCCATCGCCGTCGTCAGCGTCTTGTAGCCCGCGAGCCGCAGCGCGCCGACGAACTCGTCGGTCAGCCGGTCCGGCCGGAGGCTGCTCAGCCCGACCTCGCAGCCCCGCTCGGCGAGCGTCCGGACCACCTCGACGATCTTCGGGTGATCGCTGACCGCGGCGCCGACGAGGCCGACGCGCCTCGCGTCCTCGGGGATGAGCTCGAGGAGGCGCTCCTTCGGGACGATGCGCATGCCGCCGTTGGTCGAGCGGCGCATCACGCAGTAGGTGCACCCGCGCGAGCAGCCCCGCTCCGCCTCGATGAGGAACATGTTCGAGAGCTCGGTCTCCTCGGCGCGGATCGGCGACCAGGCGGGCAGGAGCGCGTTGTCGCACTGCGCGACCGGGGGCATCTCCGCGCCGTGGCGCGCGGGGACGAAGACGTGGGGGAGGGCCGCCAGCGCGTCGAGCGCCGCCTCGCGCGACGAGGCGTCCCGCAGCAGGCGGAGCACGTCCACGGCCAGGGTGTCGGCCTCGCCCATGATGATCGCGTCGGCGAACACCGCGAGCGGCAGCGGGTTCGAGAACGTGAGCGGACCGCCCGCGAGGACGAACGGATCGCGAAAGGAGCGCTCCTCCCGGAGCGCCGGTATCCCCGCCAGCTCGAGCAGGCGGACGACCCCGGCGAGCTCGAGCTCGTAGGCCACCGAGAGCGCGATGACCGGGAAATCGGAGATGGGGCGGAGCCCCTCGTACGTGATCGGGGGGCCGTCCGTGCCCTGCCCCTCGTCGTCCGGGAGGAAGGCCCGCTCGCATGCCATCCCGGGCTCGGCCTGGATGGTCTTGTAGATCTGGAGGAAGCCGAGCGAGCTCATTCCGGCCCGGTACGGCGAGGGGTAAGACAGCGCGACGCGGAAGGGCGCCTGCTTGTCGATACGACCGATCTCGCCCGCCAGGCGGCGGCGGATCGTGGTCGTCATCGCGCTACGAGACATCGGCCCAGCGTCCCTCAGGGGACGTCCAGGCGCAAGGATGGGGAGGCCGGCTGACAGCCGTCCGGAGCGGCGATTTTTTCCAGTTCACGGCCCACCGTTCTCCGGAGCGTGTCCGGCGGCCGCACCCCCGCCGCGGGGAGCGGGGGCCGGGCGCGGCGGCTCGCCCGGGCGGGACCAGAGGACGCGCTCGCCGTCGGTCTCCCAGGTCAGGGCGCCGCCGCGGTCCGTGCGCGCGATCGCGACGCCGTGGGCCGAGAGGCGGGAGAGCACCTCCGGGCTCGGGTGCCCGAAGCGGTTGCGGACGCCGCAGGACACGGCGGCGATCGAGGGGTCGACGGCCGCGAGGAGCGCCGCGCCTGTCGACGTCCGGCTGCCGTGGTGCCCCACCTTGAGCAGATCGGCGCGGAGCGCGGCGCCGTAGCGCGCCACGAGCGCGTCCTCGGCCTCGTGCTCCGCGTCGCCGACGAGCAGCGCGGATCGAGCCCCGTAGGTGATGCGCACGACGAACGAGTTGTCGTTGGCGCCCCGGTCGGGGTGGAGCTCCGGGCACGGCGCGAGCACCTCGATCGTCGCTCCCGAGAGGACCCGCGGCCTGCCGCACAGCGAGGCGGGCCGCACGATGGGCACGCCGCGCCCGCGCAGGTCCGACAGGAGCTTCCGGTAGACCGGGCCCGCGCCCTCGGCCTCGCCCTGGCCGGTGTCCCAGAGCTCGCCGACCTCGACGCCCTCCACCGTGGCCGGCAGGCCGCCGAAGTGATCGGGGTGGGGGTGCGAGAGGACGACGGCGTCGAGGCGGGCGCGGCGGCGCGATCGCAGGAGCGGCCGGAGCACGCGCGCGCCCGTGTCGACGGGGCTGCCGACGAAGCCGCCCGCGTCGACGAGCATCGCGCCGCCCTCGGGGAGATCGATCAGGATGGCGTCGCCCTGCCCCACGTCGAGCACGTTGACGCGCAGCACGCCGCGCGGCGCGCCCGCGCGCGTGGCGACGCCCTCGAGCAGCAGCCACGCGGCGGCGCCGGCGGCGAGCGCGGCGAGCCGGCGGCCGCGGCGCTCCGCGGCCCACGCGATCGCGATCGCGGCGGCGAGCGCGGCCAGCTGGGCGGGCGACGGCTCCGGCAGGCGCAGCACCACGCCGGTGTCCGCCGAGGCGCGGGCCACGGCGCGGACCGCGAGCAGCGCGCCCGACCCGACGAGCGCGCACCCGCGCTCGACCGGCGGCGCCCACGAGAGCACGGCGTGCGCGAGGCAGAACGGGAGCGCCGCCAGCTCGCCGATCGGCGCGGCGACGACGTTCGCCGCCACGCCGAGCAGCGGGAACGTCTCCCCGTTCATGAGCAGCAGCGGCGTGCACCCGAACATGGCGGCGAGCGTCGTCGCGAGGGGCGTGAGGACCTTGCGCGCGAGCTCCCGCGGCGACGACCCGCCCTCGGCGCCGCCGTCGCCGCGGTCCTTCTCGCCGGGGACGAGCAGCGCGGCGAGCGGCCGCTGCAGCCAGAGCAGCCCGGCGGTCGCGGCCGCGGACAGGCCGAACGAGAGATCCCACGCGACGAGCGGATCCACGGCCGCGGCGCCCGCGAGCGACAGGGCGAAGCAGCGGACGCCCACCGGACGGAGGCCGAGGAGGCGGGCGCCCATCGCGCAGCTGAGCATCGCCGCGGCGCGCATCGCCGAGCCGCCGCCGCCGGCGAAGTCGGCGTAGAGCCACGCGGCCGGCACGCACAGCGCCGCGGTGATGCGACCCGCGTCCCACCGGGCGGCGATCGGCCCGACGCGGACGAGGATCGCGCGGAGCGCCGCGGCGAAGCCCGCCACCGCGAGGACGAGGTGGGTCCCCGAGACCGCGAGCAGGTGCGCGAGGCCGCTCTCGCGGAAGGCCTCCTGGTCCTCGGGCGCGAGGTCGGTCTCGCCGAGCACGAGCGCGCGCCCGAGCGCCACCGCGTCGGGGTGGAACGTCGCCTCGATGCGCCCGCGCACGAAGGCCCGCGCGCGATCGACGGCCGCGCGCACGTCGATCGCGCGCCCCTCCGACGTCCGCCGCGCCTCCACGATCGTCCCGCTCGCGACGATCCCGCTCCGCGCGATCGCGGCGCTCCCGTCCCGGAGCCCCTCGTTCCGGAACAGGTGGATCGGCGCGAGGTCCACGGTGACCTCGAGCCGGTCGCCCCGCGCGAGGTCCACCGGCGCGCCGTAGAGGCGCGCGCGGAGCGGCCCCGGCAGCGCTCGCCCGCCGCACGTCCCGCCGGAGAGCTCCACGTCGATGCGCGAGGCCGGCGGCTCGTCGTCCACCCCGGGCGCCGCTGCGGAGCGCTGCTGCGCCGCCCCGACCACGACCGGCGAGCCGACGACGGCGCACGCCACCTCGCAGCGCGCCGGCGGGTGCAGCAGCGCGAGGGCGCCATCGTAGGCGGCGCCCGCGCCGTCGAGCAGCGCGCGGGCGCGGAGGCCGCTCACGACGAGCGCCACCCCGGCGGCGGCGAGCGCGGCGCGGCCGGCCCGGCGGCGGAGCGCCGCGGCGGCGAGCGCGGCGCCGAGCGCCGTGGCCAGCGGAGAGAGGGCGAGCGGCGCGCCCGCGGCGAGCGCGAGGCCGAAGAGCAGCACGGGATCGATCACGGCCACGCGGCCCCGCAACACCCGGGCCGCGCGCTTTCCCGCGGTATTTCACGGGGGAGCGGCCGCCGTGCCCCTGGCGCCGCCATGGCGGCGTCGAACGCGTCGACGCGACGGACGATCCTGCAAGAGCGCTCTTTTATGTGGGGGAAGCAACGAGCCGAGTCGGTCATCGCCCCCGGCGCGCGTGCACGACCGCAACTTCGCCTCTAGAATCTTCTGCTCCTTGCGGCACCCCGCGGCGCGCGCAGACATTGCAGTATTTGGAGGCATTCGATGTCGTTTTGCTTGCCCAGAGTCGCCTTGATCCTCGCCCTGGGACTCGCTGCGACAGCGTGCAGCTCCGCCCTGGAGGAGCCTCCTGACGAGATCGGTGAGGCGCCGGATGCCATTCAGGACGGATATCTCGACGACGGCGACAGGGCTGTCGTGGGCATCTACAACGACGAGATCGGCGCGATCTGCACCGGCAGCTTGATCGCCCCGAACGTGGTGCTGACGGCCCGTCATTGCGTGTCGGACATGGCCAATGAGCTCGACGGCCAGATCACCTGTCGATCCACGAGGTTCACGGACACGCACCTCGCGCGGCGGATCTTCGTGACGACCGACGCGGAGATCGGCAGGTACGCGCGTTTTTACGACGGCAGCGAGGTGGTGCTGCTCCCCGGCGAGGGGACGGACGCGTTCTGCGGCAACGATCAGGCGATCCTGATCCTGGAGGAGCCGATCCCGGAGAGCGAGGCCGTGCCGCTCGTGCCGCGCGTCGACGTGCCCCTCGCGGAGGGCGAGGAGTACTACGCGGTCGGCTTCGGGGCGACGAACGACGCGAGCACGGGCGCGGGCCTGCGGCGGCGCCGCGACAGGCTGTTCATCGACTGCGTGGCTGACGGCTGCCCGTCATCCCTGGTGAAGGCGACGGAGTGGGTCGGGGACACCGGCATCTGCGAGGGAGACTCGGGCGGACCCAGCCTCGATATGATGCACCGCGTGATCGGCGTGACCTCGCGCGGAGCCACGGGCTGCGAGTATCCGATCTACGGCTATGTGTACGGCTGGGCGGAATGGATTAAAGAGACGACCGTGCGCGCCGCCCGTACCGGAGGATACAAGGCCCCCCCCTGGGCGACCGGCTACCCCACCGATCCCGCCTATTCGGCGGAGGTCGGCGCCGCGTGCGGACAGCCGGAGCAGTGTCCTGCGAATGCGTGCCTCGACGGCTACTGCACGCGGCCCTGCAACGGGGCAGCGGCATGCCCCGACGGCTACAGCTGCAACGGCGAGCCCGGCTTCTGCGCCAAGGTCTCGGAGCCGTCCGCAGACGACGAGGGGAGCGGGTCCTGCAGCGCCAAGCCGCGGCCTGATCCGACGCAGCCGGTCCCCTGGGTGCTCGCGGCGGCGAGCCTGGGCGCCCTCGCGAGCCTCCGGCGGCTGCGCGGCCGGGAGCGGCTTGGCTGACGAGCGGCGCTCCTCCACGCGGAGCTCCCCCGGCCCCGCGCTCCTGCCGGGCGCTGCGAGGCCTGCGCTCCCGCCAGGCGCTGCGGGGCCTGCGCTCCCGCCGGGCGCCGCGCGGGCCTCGCTCCTGCCGGGCGCGCCGGGCCGCGCGCTCTCGCGGCGGGCCGCGCTCGCCGGGCTCGCGGCGCTCGGGCTCGCGGCGTGCGGGCGCACCGCCCCGTCGCGCGCGGCGGGAGCGCGCGTCGTCTCGCTGTCGCCCAGCACCACGGAGGCGGTCTGCGCCATCGGCGCCGGCGCGGCGCTCGTCGGCCGCTCCCGCTACTGCGACCACCCGCCCGAGGTGCTCCGCCTGCCGAGCGTCGGCGGCTACGCCGATCCGAGCATCGAGGCCATCATCGCGCTCTCGCCGACCCTCGTCGTCGGCGCCCGCGGCCCGGCGGGGCCCGCGCTCGACGAGTCGCTGCGCGCGCACGGGATCGCGACGTGTTTCCCCGACACCGAGTCGCTCGCGCAGATCGAGGACATGCTCACGGAGCTCGGGCGGCGGCTCGACGCGGCGCCCGGCGCGGAGCAGGCGATCGGCCGGATCCGCGCCCGGCGCCGCGCTGTCGAGCAGGCCGTCGCCGCGAAAGGCGCCCCGCGCGTCCGGGCCGCCCTGCTTTACGACACCTCGCCCCTCTTCGTCGCGGGCCCCGGCAGCTTCCCCGATGAGCTCATCCGTCTGGCCGGCGGCGAGAACGTGATCACCCGCGGCGGCCCCTACCCGTCGATCAGCGTCGAGCAGCTGCTCGTACTGGATCCCGATGTCCTGCTCGACGGCACGTCCAGCGACGGCGATATGCGGGGCCCCTCCAGGCTGGCGGCGCTCAGAGACGCGCCCGGCTGGAGATCCCTGCGCGCCGTGCGCGAGGGGCGACTGCGCCCGCTGAACACCGAGGTCGTGCTGCGCCCGGGCCCCCGCATCGGCGACGGCCTCGCCGCCGTGGCGCGGGCGCTCCACGGCGACGCGCTGGCGCTCTCCGACGACGCGGCCGTCCCCCCCTCCCCGGTCGGCGCTGCGGGCCTCGCGGCGCCCCTTCCCGGGACGGAGGCGCCATGACCCGCGTGCGCGCCGACGCCCTGCTCGTCGCCCGGAAGCTCGTCGGCTCACGGACCGAGGCGCAGGCGCTGATCATGGCCGGCAAGGTCACCTCGGGGCCGCGCCGCATCGACAAGCCGGGTACGCTGCTCCCGGAGGGCGCCGAGGTCCACGTCGCCTCCGGCCCCCGGTTCGTCTCGCGCGGCGGCGACAAGCTCGAGCACGCGCTCGCGGCCTTCGCCGCGCACGGCCTCGACGTCGCCGGGAAGACGTGCGTCGACGTGGGCGCCTCGACCGGCGGCTTCACCGACTGCCTGCTCCAGCGCGGCGCGGCGCGGGTCTTCGCCGTCGACGTCGGCTACGGCCAGCTCGCCGCCAAGCTCCGCGCCGACGCGCGCGTCGAGGTGCGCGATCGGGTCAACGCCCGCGAGCTCCAGCGAGAGGACTTCGACGTCCCCATCGATCTCGTCGTCGTCGACGCGTCGTTCATCAGCATCTCCCGCCTCATCGACGCGATCGCCCGCCTGCTCCGCCCCTCGGGGGATCTCGTGGCGCTGATCAAGCCGCAGTTCGAGGCGGGCCGCGAGGCCGCCGCCCGCGGCCGCGGCGTCATCCGCGACGAGGCGACCCGCCTCGCGGCGATCGCCGAAGGGCGCCAGGCCATCGAGGCCGCGGGCTTCTCGGTCGTCGACCAGGTCGACAGCGCCGTGCGCGGGCCGAAGGGGAACGTCGAGCACTTCGTCCATGCGCGCCGCGTCGACCAGCCGCCGCGTTGATCAGCCGCCGCGTTGATCGGCCGCCGCGTCAGCCAGCCGCCATGTGCACCCCGTTGACCAGCCGCGGCGTCAGTTAGCCGCCATGCGCACCGCGTTGGCTGGCCACGGCCTGCGACGCCGCGCGCCACGACGCCGGGCTCGGTCGCCGGAATCCGTGGAAAGTCGAACACTTAAGATGCTCCACGCCGACCGCGCCGCGGCCCGACGGTGCTGACGTGCCGCGTAGACAATGGTAGACGCGGTGAGTACACGCGCTCTGAGCCGCTGCGTGGGCGGCCATGGCCAGCGCGGGCGACCCACGCGAGGCAGCCCGGCGACAGGGAGGACGACGACATGCTCGGACGACGGGGTTTGGTGAAGATGATCGCCGGGGCGCTCGCGCTCAGCGCGATGACGCTCGGTTGCGACAAGAAGGGTGAGACGCCGGCCGACAACGCGGCCCAGCACGCCAAGGACGACGCCGAGTGGAAGGTCGGCGCTTACTTCAGCCTCTCGGGCGAGGAGACGGCGTTCGGCGTCGACTCGAAGGAGGCTATCGATCTCGCGATCGACGAGATCAACAAGGCCGGTGGGGTCAAGGGCAAGCCGATCCACGTCCTCTACGAGGACAACAAGTCGAAGCCCGAGGAGGCGACCAACAAGGTCCTGCAGCTGATCGATCGGGATCACGTGCTGGCCCTCCTCGGCGAGGTCGCCTCGTCGCGGTCGCGCGCCGGCGGCATCGTCGCCAACAAGAAGAAGGTGCCGATGATCACGCCGTCCTCCACGAACCCGGACGTGACGAAGGTCGGCCCGTTCGTGTTCCGCGCCTGCTTCACGGACGACGTGCAGGGCCAGATGGGCGCGCAGTTCATCGTGAACACGCTCGGCAAGAAGAAGGTGGGGCTCTTCTTCGCCTCCGACGACCTCTACTCGTCGGGCCTCGCCAAGGAGTTCCGCGAGGAGGTGAAGCGCCTGGGCGGCGAGATCGTCATGGAGAAGAGCTTCCTCAAGAAGGAGACCAACTTCACGACGTACATCAACGAGCTCAAGTCGGCGAACCCCGAGATGATCTACGCGCCGATCTATTACACGAGCATGGCCCCGGTCGCGCGGCAGGCCAAGGCCGCGGGCGTACCAGGGAGCATGTTCGTCGGCAGCGACGGGTGGGACGCGAACGAGCTCCTGCGCGACGCCGCCGAGGAGCTCGACGGCGCGTACTTCACGAACCACTACGCGCCGGACGTCCCCTGGCCCAACTCGCAGGCCTTCGTGAAGAAGTACAAGGAGCGGTACAACCGCACGCCGTCGAGCATCGCGGCCCAGGCCTACGACGCGGCCAGGCTGCTCGCCGACGCGATGGGGCGCGCGAAGGAGATGACGCCGGACGACATCCGGGCGGCCATCCAGGACACCAAGGGGTTCCAGGGCGCGACGGGCGTCATCAGCATCGATGCGGAGCGCAACGCGAACAAGCCGGTCGTCATCGTCCGGATCAAGGACAAGCAGTTTACCTACTACGCAACGGTCAACGAGAAGGCTGCGAAGCCGTAGCGGTCGTTCCCGCCTGCTGTCGCGCGCGCTGGCTCGAACGTGACGAGCGCGCGGAACGTGCGGAACGTGCGTCAAAGAGGTCTCCATGGAGAAGATCGTGAATGCCCTGATCACAGGGCTCGCCCAGGGGTCGATGATCGCGCTGGTCGCCCTCGGCTACACGATGGTTTACGGCATCCTCAAGCTCATCAACTTCGCTCATAGCGAGATCTTCATGATGGGCGCCTTCGCCGGGCTCTTCGGGATCGCGGCGTTCGGCGGCAACAGCGCGCCGCTGTTCGCGGGCGTGGCCGGCACCCTCTGCGCGATGGCCTTCGCGGGCGTCCTCGGGGTCATCGTCGAGAAGGTGGCTTACGCGCCGCTCCGCTCACGGGGGCGGGGCCTCGCGAACACCCGGATCACGCCGCTGGTCACGGCGCTCGGGATGAGCGTGCTCCTCCAGAACCTGGCGCAGCTCCTCTTCACCGCCCGCTACCGCGGCTATCCGCAGCTCCTGCCGATCGAGCACACGCGGCAGGTGATCTTCGTCACCTCGATCCTCGTGATGGTCGGCCTGGAGCTGCTCGTGCGGCGCACCTGGACGGGCAAGGCGATGCGCGCGCTCAGCGTGAACGTCGAGGCCGCCCGGCTGATGGGCGTCCGCACGAGCCGCATCATCGCGCTCACCTTCCTCACGGGCTCGATGCTCGCGGCGGTGGGCGCGGTGCTGTACTGCCTCGATCAGTCGCAGGTGTACCCCACGATGGGCGTCGTGATCGGCAACCGCGCGTTCGTGGCGGCGGTCATCGGCGGCATCGGCAACATCACGGGCGCCATGCTCGGCGGCATGCTGATCGGGATCATCGGAGAGATGACGAAGCTCACGCCTTACTCCGGCTTGCAGGACGTCCTTGTGTTCGCGGTGCTGATCGGGGTGCTCCTCGTGAAGCCGACGGGGCTGCTCGGCACGACCGGGACCGAGAAGGTGTAAGGCCGCCCTGGCCAGCCGGCCCACGCGCCGCGCTTCCATCCTCCAGAACGAGCAGGGCCGCCCTGGCCCGACGGCCCACGCGCCGCGCCTCCTTGCGGTATGCTCGGCGGATGCGACGCCTCGCTCTCGTCGTACCGCTCTCGCTGCTCGCGGCGTGCGCCCCGGTGCCCCCCGCCAACTGGGTGCGCGGCGGCGCGCTGCTCGACATCCCCCGCGCGCGCTGGGCGCTCGCCGATCTCACGGTCGACATCATGCCGGACGGCAAGATCCTCGTGAACGGCGAGCACCAGCTCAGCGTCGATCGCGGCGGGCGCGTGTTCGGCCTGGAGGCCGAGCCGGTGGCGTTGCTCGAGCCGGACGGCCGGGTCATGGGCCCGAACGACGATCCGCTGGGCCAGGTCGGCGTGCTGCACGCCTCGCTGCCGCGCCAGGCGAACGCCTGGATCACGGTCGCCGAGGGCGGCGCGGTGATCCGCTACGCGGACGACGGCGAGCGGGAGCCGCTCGGCGCCTGGATGGGGTGCGAGGCGACGGCGCGGGCGCACCAGGCCTGCACGCTGATCACGCACGTCCTCGGGATGCGCATGGACAAGCTGGCGCGGCCGCGCACGCCGGACGCGCTGCAGATGGGGCTCGGGAACGGGCTCGGGCTCGCGACGGGGTCGCTGTTTCCGTAGGTCGAACGCGCCTACTTCAGCAGCCAGCCGAACAGCATGCGCTTCGTCGTGTCGCGGGAGACGGCAGCGAGCGAGTCGACGAGCGGGATCTCCTTCGGGCACACCTCGACGCAGTTCTGCGACTTGCCGCAATCGGTGATCCCACCCTCGCTCATCACCGACTCGAGGCGCTCGCCCTCGTGCATCGCCCCCGAAGGGTGCATGTTGTAGAGCCGCACCAGGTTGATGGCGAAGGCGCCGACGAACTTCGTCCCGTCGCTGTACTGCGGGCACGCCTCGACGCAGCAGCCGCACGTCATGCAGCGGGAGAGCGGATACCGCTCCTGCTGCCGCTCCGGCGACTCGCGCGGGCCCGGGCCGAGCTCGTGCGTGCCGTCGATGTCAATCCACGCCCGCACGCGCTTCATGTCCTCGAACATCCGGCTCCGGTCGACGAGCAGGTCACGCACGAGCGGGAACTTGGACATCGGCTCCAGCGTGATCACCTCGCCCTTCGGCGCGATCTGGTCGATGAGCGCCGAGCAGGCCTGTCGGACTCGACCGTTGATCACCATCGTGCACGAGCCGCACACCTCCTCCAGACACACCGCCTCCCAGACGACAGGAGCCACCTCCTTGCCGTCCACGGTCCGCGGATCCTTCTGGATCTGCTGCAGCGCGCTGATCACGTTCATCTGCGGCAGGTAGGGGACCTTGAACTCCTCCCAGCGCCGCGACTCCGTCCGGTCCGCGGTGTCCTGCCGCCGCACGCGCAGGTGCACAAGCCGGCCCTCGCCCTTCGGCTGCGCCGGCGCCGCCGCCCCGTTCGCCTCGTCTCCGCTCGCCTTGGCCATCCTACACGCTCTTCTGCGACAGCTTCCCTGTCGTCGTCTGGATGTTCGCGGAGTTCGCGGCGCTCGCTGCGCTCGCCGCGCCCGCCTGCTCGTACTTGCGCTCCCGCGGCGTCACGAGCGACGTGTCCACCGCGTCCGTCACGTGGATCGACTGGCCGGCGCACGCGTAGTCGAACTCGCGGACGAACCTCACCGCGCCCTTCTCCTCGTGGCGCGCCAGCGTCGTGCGCATCCACGCGGCGTCGTTCCGGGCCGGGAACTCCGGCTTGTAGTGCGCCCCGCGCGACTCGTCGCGGTTCCTCGCGCCCTGCGCGATGACCCGCGCGAGCACCAGCATGTTCTCGAGGTGGCGCACGAACTGCGCCCCCTGGTTCACCCGCGGGGCCGTGTCCGTGCACTTGATCCGCCCCGCCCGCTCCTCGAGCTCGCCGAGCTTCTCGAGCACGCGGTCGAGCGTCGCGTTGTCGCGCTCGATCGTGCAGTCGCGCAGCATCGTCTCGCCGAGCTCCTGGTGCAGCCGGTACGCGTTCTCCGGCTGCTTCGCGTCCTGGTTCTGCGTCAGGATGCGCTGGTAGCTCGCCTCGGCGCGCTTCTCGGCCTTGTCGAAGATCGAGCGCGGCAGGTCGAGCGCGCTCCGCCTGATGCTCCGCTGATAGGTCGCCACCGCCGGCCCGCACACCATGCCGCCGTAGATGCACGAGAGCAGCGAGTTGGCGCCGAGCCGGTTGGCCCCGTGGTACTGGTAGTCCACCTCGCCCACCGCGTAGAGGCCCGGGATGCTCGTCGCGTGGTTGCGCGGCGACCCGGCCTTGAGCGAGCCCCGCGCGTCCGCCTCGTAGTCGACCCACAGGCCGCCCATCGAATAATGGACGGCCGGGAAGACCTTCATCGGGTTCTTGTACGGGTCGGTGCCCGCGAACTTCTCGTAGATCTCGAGGATGCCCGCGAGCTTCGACCGGAGGAACTTCTCGTCCTTGTGGGTCAGGTCGAGGTAGACCTCGTTCTCGTTGAGGCCCGTCGCGGGGTTCCAGATGCCGCGCCCCTCGTGGAAGCACGTCTTGAAGATCGCGCGCGCGGCGATGTCGCGGGGGACGAGGTTGCCGTAGCCGGGGTACATCCGCTCGAGGAGGTAGTCGCGCTCCTTCTCGGGGATGTCCCGCGGGCTCCGCGCGTCGCTCTTGTCCTTCGGCACCCAGACGCGGCCGCCCTCGCCGCGCGCGCTCTCCGAGATGAGCCGCAGCTTGTCGGCGCCGGGGATCGCCGTCGGGTGCACCTGGATGAACTCGCCGTTCGCGTACACAGCGCCCTGCTGGTAGACCGCCGACGCCGCCGTCCCCGTGCAGATCACGCTCAGCGTGGAGCGGCCGAAGACGATGCCGCAGCCGCCCGTCGCGAGCACGACCGCGTCGCCCGTGAAGGCGCGGATCTGCATCGATTTCAGGTCCTGCGCGACGCAGCCCACGCACGTGCCCGAGTCGTCGAGGATCGCCTCGAGGAAGTCCCAGAACTCGAACTTCCGGACCATCTTCTCGCCCGGGATCGCCACGCCGTGCTCGTCGGTCACGTCGGCGAGCTCGAACCGCCGCACCTGCTCGTCGAGCGCGTAGAGCAGCTGCTGCCCCGTCGTCGCGCCGGCGAACGCCGTGCGGTGGTACAGCGTGCCGCCGAAGCGGCGGAAGTCGAGCAGGCCCTCGGGCGTCCGGTTGAACGGCACGCCCATGCGATCGAGCATGTTCACGATGCCCGGCGCGGCCTCGGCCATCCCCTTGACGGGCGGCTGGTTCGCGAGGAAATCGCCCCCGTACGCCGTCTCCTCGAGGTGCACCTGGGGGCTGTCGCCCTCGCCCTTCGTGTTCACCGAGGCGTTGATGCCGCCCTGCGCGCACACCGAGTGCGAGCGCTTCACCGGCACGAGGGAGATCAGGTCGACAGGGACCTTCGCCTCGCACAGCTTGATCACCGTCATCAGGCCGGCGAGCCCGCCCCCGACGACGATGACGCGCCGAACCTTCCCCCCCTCGCTCCTCGTCGTGCTCTTCGCGGCCATGTTCGATCCCGATGCTCCCGCGCCGCTCCCCGGAAGGGCGCGGCCGATACGATGGTCAGTGCGAGGCCGGCGCGCCCACGCCGGCGCCGGCGCCGACAGACGCGCGCGCGGGCACGCCGGTGGAACCGGTCGACGACGTGATGTCCGCGCAGGTGCGGCCCCCCTCCGCGGACGGGCCCGGCGTCCCGGGGAACGGCGCGCCGGTGGCGAAATAGATCACCGTGTTGGCGCCGAACAGGAAGACCACGAGGCCGACGGCGCCGAAGACCACCGCGGCCATCCGCTGCGCCCGGCGCGACACGGTGATCCCCCACGAGAAGCAGAAGCCCCAGAGGCCGTTGGCGAAGTGGAACACGCTCGCCGCGATGCCGAAGAGGTAGACCAGCGCGATCACCGGGACGCCGCCCACCGTCGACGCCATGTCGGCGCACAGCCGCGGGTAGAACTCCTCGGGCGCCATCCGGCCCAGCCACTTCTGCGCCCAGTACGACCAGAGGTGGAAGCCGATGAACGCGAAGGCGAGCACCCCCGTGACCCGCTGCAGCGTGTACATCCAGTTGCGCGAGAACGTGTAGCTGCCGACGTTCGGCTTGCCCTCGAGCACCAGCTTGACCCCGTAGAGGGCGTGGAACGCGAGCGGCAGCACGACGAGCCCGATCTCGAGCACGGGCAGGTACGGCATGTGCGAGATATCGGCGACGGCCGCGTCGAACCGCTCCTGCCCCTGGAGCGCCTTCGCGTTCGTCCAGAAATGGAAGAGCAGGAAACCGCCCACGGGGAGGGCGCCGGTGAGAGAATGCAGCTTGCGCAGGAGAAAGGACCGGCGGCTCTCGTGAAAGAGCGATCTCGCGGGGGTTGCCTCGGACACGCTGACCTCGATGGAAGGCGGGCGCGGCGGGTGTATGGGATGCCCCGGGTGACGTCAAGGTGAACGCAGTCGACAGTTCCGGCCGGTTTTCCGCTGCCTTTGGCGCGTCGAGCGGCGGCGCAGCGGCTAACCCGCGCCGCCGCGCCGCCCGGCGACGTCGGCCACTTCACTCCCGCGTGGCCGCGCTCGCGGCCGCGGCCCTGCTCGCGCTCGCCGCCGCGACCGCCGGCGCGGGCTGCGGCGCGCAGGACGGCGGAGCGCCGGTGAGCCCGGCGCTGGCCGGGTCGCCCGCGGCCCAGGCCGAGCTGCGCCCCCTCCTCTCGCGCTTCGCGAACGGCGCGCGCGCGGAGCGCATCGCGCTCGAGCCGGAGCTCCTCGCCTTCCGGGGGCGCCACGCCTCCGACGACCTCGCGCGCGTCGCGACCGTCCACCTCGCGTGGATCGCCCTGGAGCGCGGGGACCTCCGCCGCGCCGAGGCGCTCGCGGCCGAGGTCGAGGCGGCGGGGCGGAGCGCGATCGGCGATCTCGCGCGCGTGATCCGCGGCGCGGCGCTCCGGCGGGCCGGCAAGCCGAGGCCCGCCTTCGGGGTGCTGCGCCCGCTGGTGAGCAAGATGATCGACCCGTACGTGCGCGAGCTCCTCAACGAGGAGGTCACCACGGCCGCGATGGAGGCGAACGCGTGGACGCAGGCGATCGAGCTGATGAGCGTCTGGCTGCGCGAGGCCGACGACGACCGGCGCGCCGCCGTCCGGGCGCAGATCGGGGCGCAGCTGCGCGAGGTGCCGATCGATCACCTCGTCCGGGCGCTCCGCGCCGGGCAGGCGACCGGAGAGGTCGTGAGCCCGGAGGTCGACCTGCGCTCGCTGGTCGCCGAGCGCCTCGCGATCGTCGCCCGCGAGCGCCGCGACGTGGCGCTCGCGAAGGAGCTGATCGATCGGGCCGACGCGGCGCTCGGCACCCAGCGCGACGCGATCTTCGAGCTCGCGGCCGGCGCGGATGCCGCGCGCGTCGAGCCGCCCACGGTCGGCCTGCTGCTGTCGACGCGCACGCCCGCGTCGCGCCGCCGCGGAGTCGAGATCGCCGCCGGCGTGGCGCACGGGCTCGGGCTGCTCCGGCCGGGCTCGGACGCGCGGCTCGTGAGCCGCGACGACGGCGGCGAGGGCAGCGTGGACGAGGCGCTGAACAGCCTCACCGCCGAGGGCGCCGCGGTGCTCATCGCCGGCTCCGATCGGGAGCAGGCGACCGAGGCGGCGAAGTTCGCGCGGACGCACGCGATCCCGGTGCTGCTCGTCCACCCGCCGGAGCCGGCGGCGCTGGACGGCGCGTTCGTCTTCGTCGTGGGCGAGGAGCCCGCGAGGAGCATCGAGGTGCTCGCCGCCGCGCTCGCGGAGCGGGGCGCGAAGCCGGTGGCGCTCGTGGGCGGCGATGCCGATGTCCGGAAGGACGCGGCCCCCGCGCCGGCGGGCGCCGCCGGGGCCGCGCCGGCGGCCGAGCACGGCATCACGCTCGCGCTCCCCTGCGACGGGCCCTTCGACGCGCGCGCCCTCCGGCCGCCGGCCATCCGCGGGATGGTCCTCGCCGGCGACGCGCGCTGCGCGGAGCAAGCGCTCCGCGCGGCTCCCCGCTCGGTGACGATCGCGCTCGCCTTCGAGACGGCCATCGCGCCGCCGCCGGGATCGCTCGTCGCGACGGCGGGGCTCTTCCCGCTCCTCGCGGCGCCCTCGGGCGCGCAGCCTCCGCCGGGCGCGGGCGATCCCAGGGCGACGCCTTCCTCGGGCGCGGCGGCCGCGCTCGCGGCGTGGCTCGCCACCCATCCGTCGCCGCCGAGCTTCTGGGCGGCGCTCGGGCGCGACGCCGGCGTGCTCGCCTGGGCCGGCGTGCAGCGGCTGCCGAAGACGGGCACCGAGGACCCGGCGGAGGTGAAGGCGCGGCGCCTCGCTGCCGTGAGCGCCATGAGCACCGCGACGGCGGAGCTCTGGACGACGTCGGCGGACGGCTTCGGCGGACGGCGCGTGCTGCCGCGGGTGATCGGCCACCGCGAGAGCGGGAAAGCGCGATGAGCGGGGCGAAAGCGCGGTGAACGAGGCGACTCACCCGGCCCGCGCCCGGTCATCGCAGGGGACGACGCGCGAGGCGCAGCGTGGAGACCGTGCCGGCGCGTCGCCCCGGGGCTGCTCCGGCCTGCCGGCGGGCGTAGCATGGCGCCGCATGATCCGCCGAGCCCTCTCCTGTGCCACCGCCGCCGCGCTCCTGGCGATCGCCCCCGCCGCGCTCGCCGATCGGGTGGCGTTGCTCCCCACGCGCGGGGGCACCGACGAGGCCGCCCGGAGCGCCGCCCAGGCCGAGGTCGCGCGCGGGCTCGCCGCCTTCGGCCACACCACGGCGCCGGACGGCGCGGTCGCGGCCGCGCTCAAGGACGTCGCCGATGGCGTCGCCGACAGCGCGGACGAGTACCGCGCCGTGAGCGCGCGGACGGGCGCGGACTGGGTCCTGACCGGCACCGTCGATCCTGCGGTCACGACCACCCGGGTCGAGCTCACCGCGTACCTCGCCTCGACGGGCCGGGTCGAGTCGGTCGCCAGGGAGGTCGACCGGGGTAAAGAGGCCCGGCAGACGCAGGAGATGCTGGCGGTCCTGCTCCGCCCGGAGGGCATCGGCGTCGGCGAGCTCCCCTGGGAGCGCGCCGCGCGCTCCGCTCCGGCGAGCGCGCCCCCGCCTCCGGCCGCGGGAGGGACGATCGTGCTGCCCCCGGTGCCCGCGCCGCCGCCCGCGCCGCCCGCGAAGGAGGTGCTGATGGCGTATCCGCTCGGGCCGGAGCGCGTGTGGCCCGCGTACACGGGCGGGCGCCGGGTCGCCGTGTCCGCGTCGCTCGGGCTGGCCGTCGCGGCGGCGCGCCTCCCGGGCGCGAGCGGCAGCGCGGCCTCGCTGGTCGGGGAGGCGCGCGTGGCCTACGCGCCCGGCGACCGCGGGCTCGAGCTGTTCGCCGGCGGCGGCGGCAACCTGGCCGGCCCGTTCGCCGCCTGGATCGAGGGCGGCGCGCGCCTGCTGCTGACGCCTAGCCTGACGCCGCACGAGGGCGCGTGGCGCGCGTTCCCGCTCCACCTCGGCCCGTCGCTCCGCGCGGGCGCGTTCTTCAGGTCCGGCGCCGGCGCCGTGGGCCCCGATCTCACGACGTACCACGGCGACCTCGAGGTCCACCCGGTGCTCGGGGCGTCGCTCGACGTCGCGCTCGCGCTGAGCCCCTCGGTGCAGCTCGAGGCCCAGCTCGGCAACCTGCGGTGGGTTCCCACGGGGGGCGGCTCCCTGTTGCTCGTCGGCGCGACGCTCGGCGCCGGGGCCCGGTTCTGACGCATGCGCATCGAGCTGCCGAGCCGCCGCAGCACCATCCGCCTGGCGCGAGCGCTCGCCGGGCGCCTCGCGGGCGGCGATCTGGTCGTCCTCGCCGGCGATCTCGGCGCCGGGAAGACGTTCTTCGCCCGCGCCCTGTGCCGGGCGCTCGGCGTCCCGCCGGCGCTCCCGATCACCAGCCCGACGTTCACGCTGGTCCACGAGCACGAGGGCCGGGTCCCCATCGCGCACGCCGACGCCTACCGCCTCGGGGGCGCGTCCTCCGCGGAGGACGCGCGCGACGACGCCGCCGCGGAGCTCGCCCAGCTCGGGCTGCGCGAGCGCCGCGCCGAGGGCGCGCTCGTCGTGGTGGAGTGGGGCGAGCCGTTCGTGGAGGCGCTCGGTGGCGACGCGCTCCTGATCCGCCTCGCCGCGCCGGAGGATCCGGCCGCGCCCGGCCGTGCCGCCGAGATCAGGGCGACCGGCGCGCGGAGCGGCGAGGTGCTCGCCGCGGTGGATGACGAGCTGCGGCGCGGCTCCGTTGGATCGCGGGGAGCCGGGCCGGGCGCTGCGTGAAGCGCGTCGAGCGGCCGGAGCCTGGCGAGGGCGGGCGGAGGACCGCTGCACCTTCGGGCGGGCTCGACCGGCGCCTCGATCCACGCGCTGGCGCGAAGCGCACGTCGCAGCGCGTACGAGCGGGCGCGCAGGGCCATCGCGAGCCCGATCCCGTGCGCGGCGGCGTTGCGTGGTACAAGAGCGCACCGTGAAAGAAGGCGCTGAGACCAGCCACGGCCAGCTGCTCAACAGGGCGCTGGAGCCGGTCCTCGCGTTCCTCGACAACATCGGCAACATCGTCACGCTCACCTTCCAGACGATCGTCTGGCTCGTGCGCCCGCCGTTCCGCCCCGCCCAGTTCCTCGCGGCGATGGACTTCATGGGCGCGCAGTCGGTCTTCATCGTCGGCCTGACCGGCGTCTTCAGCGGCATGGTCGTGACGCTGCAGACGTCCTACGCGCTGCGCGCGTTCAGCGCCGAGGGCCGCGTCGGCGGCCTCGTCGCGGTCTCGCTGGCCCGCGAGCTCGCGCCGGTCTTCTCCGCGATCATGGTCACCGCCCGCGCCGGCAGCGCCATGGCCGCTGAGCTCGGCAACATGCGCGTCACCGAGCAGATCGACGCCATCGCGACGATGGGCGTGAGCCCCGTGCAGTACCTGCTCTCGCCCCGGCTCTTCGCCGCGACGGTGATGCTGCCGCTGCTCTGCATCCTGTACACGAGCGTCGGCATGTGCGGCTCGTACCTCGTGGCCGTGCTCTGGCTCGGCGGCGACGCGGGCGCGTTCTTCCAGAGCATCCGCGACTTCGCCCTCCCCAAGGACATCTCCATGGGGCTCATCAAGGCGTGCGTCTTCGGCTTCATCGTCTCGTCGATCTCGTGCCGCCACGGCTTCTACGCCTCCGGCGGCGCGCGCGGCGTCGGCGTCGCGACCACGCGCGCGGTCGTCGAGAGCTGCGTCACCGTGCTCGTCACGAACTACATCCTGACGCAGCTCTTGCTCGACATGTGAGCCGCAGCGGCGGACCTTCTCTGCATCACGTCGACTGAATCGCTGATACGCGAATTCAGCCCTCCACTGGCACCCACACGTCCTCGGCCGGCACGTTGATCGGGCGCGTCGGCCACGGCCCTTCGCTCGGCGCGTCGAGCGGGTGAATCGACCACACCTGCATCTCGAACGCACGCATTCGCGCGCGCCGCGCAGGCCCGTGCAGGGGGAGCGTCACCTCCTCTGCGCCGGCCGCCATCGCCGCGGCCGCGTCGAGCCCGGCGCGGGCGATCTCGTCCTCCACCATCTCTCCGCAGTCCCACCGCGCCGCGCATCGTCGCCCGAAGAGCAGCGCAGGCTCGCTCACCGCCCCTCCGGTCAGCGCGCGGAGCGCCCGATCGGCCCAGAGCGTCCGGCAGAGATCGAAGAAGCGGGCGCGACCCATCCAGCCGGGCGGCTCCCCCGCGGCCTCCGCCGCGCGACACTCCGTATCATGGCGGGATACCCACGCCTGGAACGGCGCGGACCCGCCGATCCGGTGCGCCCAGAGGGTGTCCGAGTGGCGCGTATACCCCGCGACCCAGAACGGCGCCCCGCGCGCCTCGAGCACGCGACGCTGGGCGGCGTCGAGCGCGTGCAGCCTGGCGCACCTCGACAGGGAGAGGGCGTCGATCTCTCGGGGATCGCTCAGCGGCGGGACGTCGAGCGCCGCCATCTCGCGATCGAGCGCCTCGATCTCCGCGAGGCGCTCCTCCGGCAGCTGGATCCCGGCCTCCGCCCGCAGCTGGGGCGCGAGGGCGCGCGCGTCGACGAGCGAGAGGTCGGACTTCCAGTCGTCGAGCTGCTGGAACTCCGGAAAGCCCGCGTCGGGCCCGAGCGCCACGTGGAGCGCGCCTCCGAACGACAGGCTCGCCCGAGCGCGGACGCCGATCACCCCGGGGATGGCGAGGCGATCGACGTCGAGCCGGATGGGGCGATCGTGCGCGCGGGGATCCATCGGAGAGGTCTCGATACGCTATGCGGGCCCAGCGCGGGCTCCAAGCGCCCGACTTCAGGAGCAGGACGCGCCTGGCACGTACCCGAGCCCGCCTTCCGCCGGGTCGGGTTGCATCTTCCGGTGGAACCTCCGGGCGTCTAGCTTCGTGTGATGAGCACCTCGTCCCTCTCCAACCGCCGCTACACCCTGAAGGCGCGCCCCGAGGGCCCGCCGGACCGCAGCCATTTCGAGCTCCGCGAGGCTCCGGTCCGTGAGCCTGGCGATGGCGAAGTCCTCGTCCGCACACGCTACCTGTCCGTCGATCCGACGAACCGCCTCTGGATGAGCGACATGAAGCAGTACATGCCGCCCGTGAACCAGGGCGAGGTGATGCGCGCGGTCGGCGTCGGCGTCGTCGAGCGCTCCCGTCACCCCGACTATAACGCGGGAGACCTCGTGTCCGGCCTCCTCGGCTGGCAGGACTACAACGTCGCGGCTCCCGGCGAACTCGCCCTCACGCGCTTGCCCGCGCTGGACGTCCCGCTCGGCGCCTTCCTCTGCCCCCTTCATATTACCGGCGGCTTCACCGCCTACGTCGGCCTCTTCGATATCGCGCAGCCGAGGCCCGGCGAGACCATCGTCGTGTCCGCGGCCGCCGGCTCCGTGGGCTCCCTGGTCGGCCAGATGGGCAAGATCGCTGGCTGTCGCGTGGTGGGCATCGCCGGCAGCGACGCCGGGTGCCGCTATGTGACCGAGGAGCTCGGCTTCGACGCCTGCATCAATTACCGCACCGAGGATGTCGCGGCGGCGCTCGATCGCGCGTGTCCGAATGGCGTCGACATCGATTTCGAGAACGCGGGCGGCGACATCCTCGACACCGTGCTGGACAAGATGAACCTCTTCGGCAGGGTCACGGTCTGCGGCCTCATCTCGACATACAACGACAAGCAACCCCGCCCGGGCCCTGTGCGCTTCCCGCTCATCCTGATGCAGCGTCTCCGGGTGCAGGGCTTCGTCATCCTCGATCATCAAGCGCGCTTCCCCGAGGCCTTCGAGAAGATCTACGGCTGGATCAAGGAGGGCAGGATCACCTGGCGCGAGCGCGTGGTGGAGGGCCTCGAGAACGCCCCGGATGCGCTCGCGATGCTCTTCCAGCCGAACAAGATTGGAAAGCTGCTGATCAAGGTCTCCGAGTAGTCGGCCAGGCCGGCGAACGCCCATGTCGACGAGGCGCGGCAGGGCGGTGAAGCACAAGGGCCAAGTCCCTGATGGGGATAGGCGCCGTCGCTGCGATTCGCGCGCTGATGGCCGGGACATCAATCCACACCTCCGGCGACGAGCTCCGTCCCTGCGGGCCGGTCAGCTCAGCGAGATGTCGAGCTCACAAGGAGACTACCGCAGCCCCCCCGGCGGATCCGGCTCCCGCAGCGCGATCAGCGCCGGCGAGAGCTGCACCGGGTACCTCGCCGGCGCGCGCAGGAGCGCGACCGCGTCCGGCAGCAGCTGGCGCGCCGCCAGGGAGCGCTCGCGCCCGGCGCTCGCCGGCTCGGGCGACTCGAGCGCGCGCCCGCCGCGCATCGCCGCGCGCGCGAGCGGGGCGAGCCGCGCGGCCCCGAGCGCGCGCGGCGCCAGCATCCGCTCGTGCGCGAGGTGGATCACGTCGAAGGCCGCGCGCCCCGCCTCGTCGTAGTAGCGCGCCACCATCTTCCGCCCCGCGATCACGTCGCCGCGATCGCTCGTGCCCTGCCGGAGCGCCCACGCGCCCGACTCCTCGAGCGCCACGAGCTCGCAGCGCGCCGCCGGCAGCCCCTCGGCGGCCTCCGCGAGCCCCGACGCGACCCAGCCGCCCGCGCTCGCGCCCACGCGCCTCGCCTCGAGGAGCAGCGCCTCCTCGTCTTGGCCCCCGAGGTCGACCATCCGATCGGCGTACCAGGGCCAGCTGCCCTCGAGCGGGGACGGCGGCGGCGCGAGCTCGCCGAGGTCGATCCCCGCCTCGCTGCGGAACGGGATGCCGAGCGCCGTGGCCGCGAGCGCGCTCGTCGTCGCCGCGGCGCCGCCCACGTGCGCCGCGCGGGCGAGCGCGAGCGCCTCGTCGGCGAACGGCACGCTCGCCGACGACCCGTCGACGATGTCGCCGCCGCCCGCCGCGATGTGGAGCCGCGCGGCCCGCGTCGCCACGGCCGTGCCGCGGCGGAGCGCCGGGACGAGCAGCGCGCCCACGAGCAGCGCCTCGACGAACGGCCCCTCCACCGAGGCGACGGGCGTCCCAGGGAAGGCGATCGTCCCGTCGGGCATCGCGTCGATGTCGACGGAGAGCGGCGCGCCGGCGAGCCGCTCCTCGAGCGCGTCGCTCAGACCGCACGCCGCGCGCGCCGCGGAGACCGCCGCCGCGTCGAAGCGCGCTCCGTCCACGGCGAGCGCCTCGAGCGCCGCCTCTACGCCAGCGACCACGAGGAAGCCCGTGTGGGTCGGCATCGCCGTGAAGGCGAGCTCGAAGCTCGCGCGCCGATCGGCGACCCCCGCGTGGACGAGGCGATCGGCGTCGAGCAGCGCGCGTCCATCGCGGAGCAGCGGGCTCGCTCGCAGCAGGGCCGCCGGCATCGGCCTCGCTCAGAGCCGCTCGGCCAGCATCCGCGTGCCGGCGACCGTAGAGCCCTCGTCGAAGAGGAACGGCAGCATCACAGTGGGCAGGTCGAGATCGCGGCGCAGGCGGGCCAGGCTCTCGCGCTGCACCGACTCGCGGATCGCCCGCCGCGCGCCGGCCACGAAGGCGCTCTCGACGGTGTCCGCGGCGCGCGCCGGCGCCTGGATGTCGAGGCGCGCAGGGTCGACGAGGAGCGCCCGCTGCTCCTCGGGCGAGAACAGCGCCGGCAGCACGCCGTTGATGATCACCCGGTGGATGGGCAGGCCAAGGTCGCCCCGGACCTCCGCCACGAGCTCGACGGTCTCCGTGGCCGGCATCTCCTCCGGCAGCGTCACCACGACGACCCCGCTCCGCGCGGGATCCCTGAACATCGCCCACGCCGCCTCGGCGTCCCGGCGCAGGATGCCCGGCGGCGCCACGTCGAGGATCACCTTCGGCACCCGCAGCATGTCCACCCCGTGCCCCGTCGCGGGCGCGTCGAGCAGGACCACATCGAAGCGGTTGGAGCCGTCCGGGAGCAGCTCCGTCGTGTGGAACCACGCCTTGCCGAGCATCGCCCACTCGAACAGCCCGGGCACCGCGCGGAAGAAGGTGCGCGTGTACTTGTTGTCGAAGACGAGATCGGCCGCGGCGCGCACCTTCAGGACCATCTCGCCGTACTCCCGGAGGGCCCTGTCCGGCGAGATGTTCACCGCCCA
The DNA here is from genome assembly GCF_051521375.1 of Sorangium sp. So ce693. Lineage (NCBI taxonomy): Bacteria > Pseudomonadati > Myxococcota > Polyangiales > Polyangiaceae > Sorangium > Sorangium sp. So ce693. The sequence continues at coordinate 11,993,704 of NZ_CP150347.1, read as the reverse complement.
CACGCGCTGGCCGACCTGCATCACCTCAGGGCCGATCGGCTTCGAGCCGAGGATGGCGGAGAGCCGCTCCTTCGTGTGACACATCGCGACGAGGACGCGCTTGCCGCGGGCCGCGAAGGCGAGGGCGAGGGCCCCCGAGATCGTCGTCTTCCCGACGCCTCCCTTGCCGGTCACGAACAGGAAGCGCCGGCGCTCGAGCTCCGGCAGGCCATGGCCGAGCACGCCCGCTTCTGAGGCTTGATGGACGCTGGTCATTCCTCGCCAGCGGAGTTACGCGCAAGCTCAGGCGAAGGCAACCCGGATCAAGGAAACGGGCTCTGCTATGCATCGCTCATGCGCATCACCGAGCGACACCTCGAACCGCTGAACCGACGCTTCCAGGGCGCGTCACCCGTGGAGCTCCTCCGCTTCGTCCGCGAGTCCTTCGGCCCGCGCGCGGCCATCATGAGCAGCATGCAGCGCGCCGGGACGGCGCTGTGCCACATGGCCGACCGCGCCGGGCTCTCCTTCGACGTGGTCTTCGTCGACACCGGCGTGCTCCACGCCGAGACGCTCGCCACGCGCGACGAGCTCGCGCGGACCCACCCGAACCTGCGCGTCGTCACGCTCTCGCCCGAGCGCACCTTCGCGCAGCAGACGCGCGACGAAGGGCTGCTCTACCTCTCGAAGGAGGGCCAGGAGCGCTGCTGCGACCTCCGCAAATCGGCCCCGCTGAGCGCCATCCGGGGCCGCTACGACGCGCTCGTCGCGGCGCTGCGGCGGGGCGAGGGCGGCGCCCGCGCCAAGGTCGCGCCGTTCGGCCTCGACCCCGCGAACAACACGCTCCGCGTCCACCCCTTCGCGTCGCTGACCGGCGAGGAGCTCGACGCGTACTTCGCCGCGCACGAGGACGCGATCGAGAACCCGCTGCACGGGATGGGCTTCCGCACCATCGGCTGCTTCCCCTGCACGACGCCGGTGCTGCCGGACGAGCCCGAGCGCGCCGGGCGCTGGCGCCACCTGGCGAGCGTCGAGTACTGCGGGATCAACCCCGTGGACCGGGGAGACACCGACGGCGGCGTCGACCTCGACGACCGGTACGAGCGCCTGTTCGCGGCGTGATGCTCGACGGCCCGCGCGAGCACGTCGACGCGGCGTGGCACCTCGACGCGGCGTGACGATCGCCTGCGAACACCGGTTCGCGGCAGCTCGATCTTGACTCAAACGGCATGCAGGGAGATTTGCCCCGCATGCCGGCGAGCTACTTCGACGTAGACGGCACCCTGGTCACGACGAACCTCGTGCACCCGACGGTGTTCTACATGCTGAACCAGCCAACGCCGATGCACAGCCTCGCGAAGCTCGGCCGCGCCCTCGTGAAGGCGCCGTGGATGGCGATGGCGGAGCTCCAGGATCGGCGCCTCTTCAACGAGCTGCTCTTCAGCTCGTTCGATGGAGTCTCCGAGGATCGCCTCGTGGCGCTCGCGGAGGAGGCGTTCGCGAAGGTGCTCAAGCCGGCCATCTACGCGAAGGCGCGGGACCTCGTGAAGTGCAGCCTCGACAAGGGGCACGACGTCGTCCTCGTCTCCGGCGCGCTGGATTTCCTGATGCAGCTGCTCGCCGATCACCTCGGCGCGACGGGCATCATCGCGAACCGCCTCGAGGTGAAGGATCGGTTCGCGACGGGCAAGCTCCTGCGCCCGGTGGTGGCCGGGCCCGAGAAGGCGCGGCTCATCCGCGAGCACGCCCACGCGCACGGGCACGACCTCGACGAGTGCTTCGCCTACTCGGACAGCTACTCGGACGTCCCGATGCTCTCGGTCGTCGGCTACCCGGCGGCGGTGAACCCGGACCGCAAGCTCAAGATGCTCGCGCAGGCGTACCACTGGCCGATCCTCCACCTCGCCGCATGACCCCTGCCTCCCCCGGACGGCGGGAGGCCACCCCCCAGCCCAACACGTCGCACCCCCTGCTCTGAAGGTCCCATGAGCCATCCTTGCGTCGTCACGCTAGACAGCCGCAGCGCCCCCCGGGTGCTCTTCTCAGGCGACCAGCTGGTCGAGGTCGACCTGCCCACCGGCACCCGGGTGCTCTACGCGAAGCCGCCCATCGAGCCGCTGAAGGACGTCGACGCCGCGATCCGCTACGCGATCAACCACCCGTACAACTCGGAGCCGCTCTACGCGAAGCTCCGCCCGGGGATGAAGGTCACGATCGCGGTGGACGACATCTCGCTGCCGCTGCCCCAGATGAAGCGCCCCGACATCCGCGAGCGGGTGCTCACGATCGTGCTCGACCTGCTCGCCGACTACGGGGTCGACGACGTCGAGATCATCATCGCCACGAGCGTCCACCGGCGCATGAAGGACTGGGAGGTCCGCCACATCGTCGGCGACCGGATCTTCAACGCCTACTGGCCGAAGCGGCTCTACAACCACGACGCCGAGAACGCCGCCAACATGAAGTACGTCGGCACGACCGACGTCGGCGAGGAGGTCGAGCTCAACAAGCGCGCGGTCGACAGCGACCTCGTGATCTACGTGAACCTCAACCTCGTGCCGATGGACGGCGGGCACAAGTCGGTCGCCGTCGGCCTGTGCGGGTACCGGAGCCTGCGCGCGCACCACAACCCGCGGGTGATGCGCGACTGCTACTCGTACATGGATCCGAAGAGCTCCGCGCTGCACACGAGCGTCGAGCGCATGGGCCGGCTGGCCAACAAGAAGCTCAACGTCTTCACGATCGAGACGACGATCAACAACCGCATGTTCGATCGCCCGCTCGAGTTCCTCGCGAAGAACGAGGACGACCTCAGCGCGGGCGAGAAGAGCGCGCTGCGCGCCCTCCGCTTCACGCTCTCCAAGGTGCCGCAGCCCGCGCGCCAGGCGATCTTCCAGCGCGTCCCCTCGCCGTTCGGGGTGACCGGGGTGTTCGCCGGCGAGACCGAGGCCGTCCACGAGCACACGCTGAAGCGCAGCTTCGATCAGTACCTCGTCCCGGTCACGGGCCAGGCCGACATCCTGATCACGGGCATCCCGTACATCAGCCCGTACAACGTGAACTCGTTCCTGAACCCGCTGCTCGTGCAGGTGATGGCGAACGGGTACCTGTTCAACCTCTACCGCGGCGCGCCGATGCTCAAGAAGGGGGGGACGATGATCATCCTCCACCCCTGCACCGACCTGTTCGACAACGAGCACCACGCCCCGTACATCGAGTTCGTGCACCGGCTCCTGCCGGAGACGCGGGACGCGATGGAGCTGCACAAGCGGTACGAGAAGAAGTTCTCGGAGAACCCGGCCTACATCGAGATGTACCGCTTCGGGCACGCGTACCACCCGACCCACCCGTTCTTCATGTGGTACTGGGGCGAGGCGGGGCGGCAGCACATCGGCCGCATGATCGTGGTCGGCGCCGACAACGAGTACATCCCGCAGCTGCTCGGCTGGGAGACGGCGCGCACGATGGACGAGGCGCTCCGGATGGCGAAGCAGTCGGCCCCGCCCGCGCCGGAGATCCTGGCCCTGCACACCCCGCCGATCTTCATGGCCGACGTGACGGTCTAGCGCGCCCGCGGAGGGGCGCAGCGTGCGGCTGCGCCTCATCGACGGCACCTACGAGCTCTTCCGCGCCCATTGCTCCAAGCGGAAGCCGCTGTAGAGCGGGGCCTTTATAAGGGCTGTTTCCTCGCCGGCGCCCCGAGCTCGGCGAGCACGCGCTCGCGGACGAGCGGCAGCGGCGGCGAGCCGTGCGAGAGGAGCGCGTCGTGGAAGCGGCGCAGCGAGAACGCCGGGCCCAGGGCCGCCTTCGCCTCCTCGCGGAGCTTCAGGATCTCGAGCTTGCCGAGCGTGTAGGCGAAGTAGCCGGGGTCGAACGTCGCGCGCACCGCCTGCTCCCGCGCCGTCGCGCGGTCCTGGAAGCAGTCGTCGACGAAGCGGCGCTCGGCCTCGTCGAGGCTCATGCCCTCGGCGTGCACCCCGAGCGACACGACAACCCGGCAGTTGCGCAGCAGCGCGTCCGCGAGCTGGCCGAGGCGACTCTGCGGGTCCTCCTTGCCGAACCCTTGCTCGATCATCATCTGCTCGACGTAGTGGGCCCAGCCCTCGACGAACGAGTAGCTCCCGAACATCTTCTGCGCGTCCGTCGGCGCCCGGCTCTCCCACAGGCCCTGGACGAAGTGCCCCGGGTAGACCTCGTGCACGGTCGTCGAGAGCAGCGTGCCCCGCAGCATCACGTACTCCTCCTGCTCCTTGCGGGGCCAGGAGGGGTCCGGCTTCGTGATGTAGTAGAACGCCTCGAGCCCCTTCCGATCGAACGGCCCCGGCGCGTCGAGGAAGGCGGCGTTCCAGCGCATGTAGGGCGGCGTTTCCTTCACGATCGCCCGCTCGTCGGACGGGAGGCTCACGATCTCCTTGTCGACGATGAACTTGCGCGCCGACTCCATCATCCGCGTCGCCTCGGCGAGGAGCTGCTCCGCCTTCGGCCGGGAGGTCTTCACCTTCCTGGCAAGCTCCTTGTAGGCCGCCTTGTTCGCCGTGAGGTCGTCCTCGCCCATCTTCTTGAACTCGGCGAGCGGCGTCGAGAGCCCCTCCTGCGCGAGAAGGAGCTTCCTGTACCGCGCCTCCCCGAGCACGTGGCTCGCGTCGCCCTTCGGCAGCTCGACCTTCGCGAGGTGCTCGGCGAGCTTCTCCGCCGCGGCGGCGAGCGCGGCGTTCGTCTCCTCGAAATCGGCCTGGAACGCGGGGTCGCCCACGCCCTTGAGCAGCTTGACGACGTCGCCGCGCAGGTACTCGGCGTAGCCCCGGAAGATCTTCACGGCGACCTCGATCACCGGCTTCGGCATCGGGCTCGCGAGGTTCTCGAGGATGCGCGGCGCCTGGGCCAGCGCCGCCTTCTCGTGCTCGAGGAGGCGCCGCGCGCGCTCGGGCAGCGGCGCGTACGCGCGATCGAGGTACTGGTTCACGCCGAACAGATCGCCGTAGAACTGCGGCCGCCGGCGCCACTCCTCGAGGTCCCTCCCGCTCCAGAGCTTGAGGTCGATCCGCTGGAGGAGCAGCGCGCGGTCGAGCGCGTCGTCCGGGGAGAGCGCCGCGGCGTCGACGGCGGCGAGCGCCGCGCGATCGCGCTCGAGGCGCGCGAGCCGCCGCTCTATCGCCGCGGCGGCGTAGTCGGTGACCTTGCCGTCTTGCTCGTGCAGCCCGCGCGAGCGCGCGAAGGCGGGCTCGTCCGCGACCCACTCGCGCAGGATCCGATCGCGCAGCGCGGGGAACGGCTCGCGCGGCGCCTCTGCCGGCCGCGCGGGCTCGGCGCTCGCCACAGCCTGAGGGGGCGCCGCGGCCGGAGGGGGCGCCGCGCCGAGAGAGGGAGGCGGCGCCGAGGCGCTCCCGCTGCAGGCGGCGAGCGCCGCGAGCGGCGCGAGCACCGCGAGCCGGCGCCAGCGCGAGCGCGAGCGGACAGGTATAGGTGCGGCCATGACGGGCCGAGCCTGTCAAACCGGCCCGCGCAGGTCAACGCCGCAGGTCAGTCGCGGAGCGCGCGATCGATGATCGTGTCCACGTGCGAGAGCGCGTGGTCGAGGTCGAAGCAGCGCGCGATTTCGTCCGGGGCGAGCAGCGCCGCGACGTCGGCGTCGGCGGCGAGGTTGTCGCGGAAGCGCCCCTCGCCCGCGATCGCGCGCATCGCGCAGCGCTGCACCAGCTCGTAGGCCGCCTGCCGCGGCCTGCCCTTCTGGACGAGCGCCAGGAGCACCGCCTCGCTGAAGAAGAGCTCGCCCGTGCGATCGAGGTTCTCACGCAGCTTCTCGGGGTAGACGACGAGCCCCTCGACGAGCCCGGCGGCGCGGTCGAGCATGAACCCGAGCGTCGAGGTCGCGTCGGGCGCGATCATCCGCTCGACCGACGAGTGCGAGATGTCGCGCTCGTGCCACAGCGGCACGTTCTCGAGCGCCGGGATCACGGCCGCGCGCACGACGCGCGCGAGGCCGCACAGGTTCTCGCTGAGGATGGGGTTGCGCTTGTGGGGCATCGCGCTCGAGCCCTTCTGGCCCACGGTGAAGCGCTCCTCCGCCTCGCGGACCTCGGTGCGCTGCCAGTGCCGCACGTTCGTCGCGAGCCGCTCGATGCCCGCCGCGATGAGCGAGAGCGCGGTGAAGAGCTCGGCGTGGCGGTCGCGCGCGACGACCTGGGTCGAGACCGTCTCGGGGCGCAGGCCCAGGGCGGCGAGCGCGCGCTCCTCGATGCGCGGCGACAGGTGCGCGTACGTCCCGACGGCGCCGGCGATCTTCCCGACCGCGATCGCCTGGCGCGCCGCGAGCAGGCGCGCCCTGCCGCGCTTCATCTCCGCGAGGTGGCCGGCGAGCGCCAGGCCGAACGTGATCGGCTCGGCGGCGATGCCGTGGCTCCTGCCGATCATCGGGGTGCGCCGGTGCTCGTCCGCGCGCCGCGCGAGCGCGCTGCAGAGCTTGTCGAGCCGCGCCGAGAGCAGGTCCGTCGCGCGGACGAGCAGCACCGCGAGGCTCGTGTCGAGCACGTCGCTCGAGGTCATCCCCCGGTGCAGCCACCGCGCGCCCTCGCCCGCGAGCTCCTCGACGTGCGTCAGGAAGGCGATGACGTCGTGCTTGACGGTGCGCTCGATCGCATCGATCCGGACCGGATCGAGCGTCAGCTGCTTCGCGCGGATCCCCTTCGCGATGCCGGCGGGCACGAGCCCTTCGGCCTCCATCGCCTCGCACGCGGCGAGCTCCACCTCTAGCCAGGTCGAGAATCGGGTGGCGGGCGACCAGAGCTCTTCGAATTCAACAGGAGTGTAGCGGGGGATCATGGGCGGGACGCTGCGAAGGTCTGGAGGGTGCGTCAAGGATGGAGTGGTCCCGGGAGGTCCGGGCGCGCGCGGGCCGGCTCGCGCTGCTCGCCTGCGCGCGCCACGCCGCGCGCGGGCCGCGCCGTCGGGCGGGGCGCTTGCGGACGCGCGGCGCGCGGCAAACGTTGGCGCGATGCCAACCGAAGCACCGGCGCCTGCGCGCGCCGATCAGGGCAGGTCGTTCGCCCGCACGCCGCACGCGGCGGGCGACGCGCCGCCAGAGACGCTGCCCGCAGGGGCGAGCGAGCCGAGCGCCATCGGCCAGGCGCCGGCCGCCCCGCGGGCCGAGCCTGGGCGCCGCGAGCCGGCGGGGCGCGCCGGCGGCGCGGCCGCCGCTGCGAGCGCGCCGGCTGTCGTGAGCGAGCCGGCGCCCGCGAGCGAGCCGGCCCGCGCGAGCGTGCGCGCGGGTCGCCGGCTGAAGTCGTACATCGTGGTGGTCGCGATGGACCTGTCCGAGCCGGGCGGGCGGGCGTGGCGCTTCGCCTTCGATCTGGCGGCGCTCCGCGGCGAGACGGAGATCCACGCCGTGGTCGTCGGCCCGCGGCAGGTCGCCCCTGCAGTGCGCGACGTGACGACGCCGGGCGCGTCGTCGCCGCCGTCGCTCCGCGTGCTCCAGCACCGGTTCGCGGACGGCCAGGCCCGGCTGATGGCGATGCACTTCCGAACGGGCCGGCCGGACCGGGCGATCGTCTCGCTCGCCCGAGAGCTCAGCGCCGATCTCATCGTCGTGGCCACGCACCCTCAGTCGCGCCTGCAGCGGCTCTTCGGCGGCTCGACGGCCGATCGGATCGCGCGGAACGCGCCGTGCCCGGTCGTCGTCGTGCGCCCCAAGGAGGACGACGACGCCGACGCGGCCGACTACGACCCAAGGCTGCGCTGACGCGGAGGCGCGCGGCGGACGACCGCGCGCTCGACGCCTGTGCGCGGACCTACCGGCCGCTCGATGCCCCGCGCGGGCTACCGCGCGCTCGACGCCCCGCGCGGGCTACCGCGCGCTCGACGAATGCGCGTCGACCTGCGCCGCCGGGTCGAGCTTGTCGGGCGCGCTGACGCCCTCGGCCTTGCCCCCTTCGCGCGTGTCCGCGTAGCCCCACGCGACGCCGGCCGCATCGACGAGGAGGTTGTTCGCGTCGCCGATCGGCATCGGGTCCATCACGAGGACGTGCCCTCGCCGCGCGAGGTCGTCGAGGGCGGCCTGCGGCGGAGGCGTCAGCCGCTCGACGCGCACGCGATCCGGCATCCACTGGTGGTGGATGCGCGCGTGGCGGACCGCCTCGTCGATGGTCATCCCGTGATCGACCAGGTTGCGGAGGACCTGCGCGACGGTGTTCGGGATCGTGTCACCGCCGGGAGATCCGAGGACGAGCGCGACCTTGTCGCCGCGGCTCACGAGGGTGGGCGTCATCGAGCTCGCCATGCGCTTGCCCGGCGCCACCGCGTTGATCCCCGTCTCGGAGAACGCGCCCATCGCGTTGGCGAGCAGGATGCCCGTGCCGGGGATCACGATCCTCGCGCCGAAGCTCGCCGACAGCGTGGTCGTGCACGAGACCGCGTTGCCCTGCGCGTCGATCACCGAGAAGTGCGTCGTCTGCGGGGACTCCTGCGCGACGGGGCCCAGCGGCGCCGCGATGTCGCCCGCCGGCGTGGCCCGCTCCGGGTCCACGGGCGGCCTGCGGCGCATCAGGTAGGCCCCGTCGAGGAGCTGCGCGAGCAGCTGCGCCGTCTCGGGCGCGACGAAATCGGGGTCGGCGCTCACCTTGCGCCGATCGGCGTACGCCCGCTTCGCCGCCTCGACGAACAGGTGCAGCGACAGCCCCGAGTCGACGGGCGCCTCGTGCGCCTTCAGCCGCTCGAGCGTGAGCATCATCTCCGCGAGCGCGACGCCGCCCATCGAGGGGGGCGGCATCGTGTCGACGGTGAAGCCGCGGTACGAGAACCGGAGGGGCACCCGCCACTTCGCCTGGTAGGCGCGCAGGTCGCTCTCGCTGATGTGGCCGCCGTGCTCACGCATCGCGCCGGCGATCTTCCCGGCGATGGAGCCCTCGTAGAACGCGCGCGGCCCCTCCGCGGCGAGCGTCTCCAGGGTGCGGGCGAGATCGAGCTGCCGCACCAGCTCGCCCTGGGCGACCGGCGCCTTGCCCCGCCCCCAGATGGCGCTCGCGGCCCGATCGGCCTTCAGCCGCGGCCACGCCCAGCGCAGGGTCAGCGCCTGCCGCGCGCCGAGGCGGTGCCCCTTGCGCGCGAGGGCGATCGCCGGGGCCAGGAGCTCGGCGAACGGGCGGGAGCCGAACCGCTCATGGGCCAGGGCGAGGCCGGCGACGGAGCCCGGGACGCCGGCGGACGCATAGCCGTGCGCGCCGGCGCGCACCATCGCCATGTTCGACTCGGTGGTCACCGACGCGGGCGCGGCCTCGCGGAAGTCGATCGCCTGCGTCTCGCCGTTCGCGAGGTGGACCAGCATGAAGCCGCCGCCGCCGATGTTCCCCGCGCTCGGGTGGGTCACCGCCAGCGCGAACGCCACGGCGACCGCCGCATCGACCGCGTTGCCGCCGCGCCGCAGCACGTCCGCGCCCGCGCGCGTCGCGTGCTCCTCGACCGAGGTCACGAGCCCGGCGTCGCCGCGCACCGCCCGCGGGCCGCCCGAGGCGAGCGCGATCGGCGGCTCCGGCGGCGTCGGCTCCGGCGCCGCGGCGTCGGCCGTGGGCGCCGCCGCGGCGCTCGCGGCCTGCGGCGCGGCGCTCGCGCTGGCGACGGCCGGCGCGGCGTCGGCCGCGAGCGTCGCGGGCGCCGCCGGGTGCGGCGCGGGCGGCGTGCGCGCCTCGCAGCCTGCGAGCAGCGCGAGGGCGAGCGCCCAGCTCGGCTTCGAACGACGGAGCAGGGTCATCAGGGTGGGCGCGAATCTACTACGGTGCCGGAGAGCGCTAGGCCAGGCCGCGCGGGGCGGCCCAGCCTGGGGGATTCGTTCAGGACGCGAGGATGCGCAGACGGCGCGCGCCGGATCCGCCTCCGCCGCGCGCCGTCTGGAACGCCGGATCTCGCTCAGGACCGCTTGCGGCGGCGCGCGGCGGCCACGCCCACGCCGGCGACGAGCGCCGCGAGCCCGGTGCCCGCGAACGGCGCGGAGGAGGACCCCGGCGCAGCGGCGCAGGAGACGCTGGCCTCGGCCTCGGCGTGGGCATCCACGTTGATCTCGAGCGAGCTCAAGTAATCCAGGCAGTCCTGGAGGCTCCCGACGACGTCGACATACTGACCGTTGCAGAACAGGGCGCCTTCCGGCTCCGAGCACTTCGTCTTACACCCGCCCTGGAGCTCGACCGTGCAGTCCGCATTGCAGTCGATGTCGCAGTCGAAGTTCGCCTCGGCCTTGCACTCGCCCTCGCAGCTCGCGTTGCATTGTGCCTGGCAATCCGCGCTCGGCGGCGTGCCCTCGCAGCTCGCGCCGCACTCGCCGTCGCAGCTCGCCTTGCAGGCCCCCTCGCACTCCGCCTGCGAGCCGCTGCCGCTGGCGCTCGCCGAACACTTGGTGCTGCAGTCCCCCTTGCAGCTCGCCGAGCAGCTCGCCCTGCAGTCGAAGCTCCCGGGATTGACGTTGCAATCCGCTTCGCATTTCCCGGAGCAGTCGACGTTGCAGGCGGCGGTCGCGCTGGCGTTGCAATCAGCTTCGCACTTCCCGGCGCACGCCGCCGTGAGGTTGACCGGCTTGCAGCTCACCTCGCAGCCGCCCGAGGTGCGGAACTCGCAGTTTGCGCTCGCTGCGAGCTGGATATTTCCACAAGCCTCCGGGCCGGGCGCCGCCGACGCCGACGAGGCGATGGCCAGAGGGATCGCAAAAGTAAAGGCACTCACAAAAAGCTGAGCAATGGTCCGTCGCATGCCAATTCTCCTGGGTTCAGAGCGCGGGTTCCGCGTGTGGTCTCCGCAGGTGTTGCAATCGGACGACCAGCGCCACCCTTTGAAGCATTTCCCAAGAAAAAAGTCTCGCTGCTCGTGACCGCTCGGCCACAGCGTATCTCCGCGTTCACGGTCCCATGATGCGCCCTGCCACACGAAGGGCATGTCCGGGCAGGTGAGGACACCTGCGACGTGGTGATCAGCGGCTCACAGTGTCGGCGATTTGCCCTGTTCCGTAGCGCGCCACCACGCCCTTGCGGGCTCTGCCGGGTGTCGGCTGGCTAAGGAAGTCCCCGCCGACCGCCCAGAAGGCCCCTTCCCTGTCGGCCCAGACGGCGTGGAGATCCGCGTAGGGTTCCTTGGTGAACTCATCGATCCAGGCCCCGTCGACGAGGCGCTGCTTGAGTCCCCCATAACCGACGATCGCGACCTCCCCCGGGCGGCCGCAGGCGACGCCGTTCACGTCGTTCGTGAGCTCTATCTCGAGCCGGCGCCACGATGCGCCGTCCGAGCGGAGCACGTCTCTCCCGCCGACCGCGTATACCTCTTCACGGCTGCAGCCGGCGGCCGTGAACAGGGTGCCTTGCGCGATCGGCGGATCGGATTGCACTTCCCAGGTCGAGCCCGCGCGGTGCCAGATCACGCCGAACTCGCCGACGGCGTAGAGATCCTCGGAAGATTCACCCCATACCTTGTAGAGCGCCCGGCCGGTCGCCACCGGCAGCGGCTCTCGCGACCATGCGCTGCCGTCCCAGCGGAGGACGATGTCCTTCTCTACATCCGCGCCGCTGCCGGGCATGCCGCCGACGGCCCAGGCATCGTCGGGTGAAAACGCGATCACGCCCCACAGCGTCGCCTCCGTCCCCGTCTCGTGCTCGGTGAACGTCGCTCCGTCCCACCGCGTGGCGCGGCCGCGCTCGCCGACCATCCAGACGTCCTGCGGACCGGAGCCGGCCACCCACCAGAAGGTCGCATCCCCGCCCGCCGGGAGCTCGCGCCACGTCGCCCCGTCGTAGTGCAGCGCGAGCGCCCTGAGGCCTGTATTGCCGAGCGGCCCCCCGACGGCGAACACGTCGTCGGGCGCCGTCCCCCAGATCGAAAGGACCGCTCGGTCGAGATCGTCTTCGTCGAGCAGCACGCGCCAGGCGGGCGGCTCCTGCTCAGGAGGCTTCGCAGGATCACCGGGGCAGCCGGCGAGGGCGATCGCGCCGAGCGCCGCCAGTGCCATGGAGTGAAAGCAGGTGCGCATGGGATAGAAGACCAGCCTGGAGAGGTCCTGCCGGCGCGCCGCCGATGTCGGCCACCCGCGTCCGCCTGGCGCGCCGCCACGAGAGGCTCAGTTGCAGAACACGTCGTCCTGCTTCGGATAGTAATAGACGAAGATGTTGCAGTGCTCGTTCTTCTCGACGATCGGCCCGAACGTGTAGCAGCAATCGAGCGACTCTTCGGCTGTCCCGTTCTTGGTCACGTCGTAATCGTCGAGCCCCTTGCACCCCACGGACGGGTCCGGTTGCTGCCACTCGAAGGTGCATCCGTACCAGACGCCGCCGTTCGTCGGGAGCTCCCTGTCGAGCTCCGGCGACGTGAGCATCGGCGGGTCGTCCCACGCGGTCGATGTGTAAAAGCGATCCGAGGCCGGTGGCGTGCCGATGGTCTTGCCGTCCCATGCATACATGTCGAACCGCGTGCCTCGGCTGTGGAAATGGCCGTTGGCGCCGATGATCTTCACGGGAGAGGGGCTGTTGATCTGGCACGAGCCCTCGAACGTGGGCGTCGGGTTCGACTGACAGACACGGATGGATTGCTTGGTCGCGAAGACGGTGCCCATCTCGGCCTTGACCTCGGCGTCGGGCAGCGCCCAGAAGTTCACCCGGACGCGGCCGACCGCCTCGGGGGTCTTCTGCGACGTCGCATTCACGTAATGCGTCTGCAGCATCAGCCACTCGTCGGGCGCGAGGACGTTCGCGACGCCCTCGGGGAACTCCCAGTCGACCTGGCCGTTCTGCTGGGAGTTCGCGATGAGCGGCCAGTCGGCCCAGTTGGGGCTCTTGAAGCACTCCCCCACCCCGTTCTGGTTCTTCTGGATGCGCCCGCCCTCGGGCCCCAGCCCCTTCACGGTCTTCACGCGGAAGATGTTCATGTGGTGCGAGCCGTCGCGCTGCGCGATCTGCACGCGGTGGAGGTTCACGGGCTTGGCCGGGTCCAGCCCGTTCGACGCGGCGAGCTCGCTGACCTTGAAGAAGTAGCAGTCCTGCTGCTCGACCCCCGCCGGCACCTCGGTCTCCTCGGTCTGCATCTGGAAGCCCTGGCCGACCGGCGGCACATCCAGCAGCGACTCGTCGACCGGCACGGGCGTCACGTCCCCGCCCCCGTCAACGCAGGCCACGGCCCCCAGGACGACGGGAAGCAAACCAAGCGTCAGGCATCGAACAGCCATGAGTCCCTCCAGGCAATCGCGCAGCGATGAGGAGAAGAGATATACACGGCTGCGCAATTTCAGGGCGATCGCGTCACGGGGCGGGCAGGGTTCCGTCGGGCGCCGGGGTGTCGTGGCCGAGCGCTGGCCGGTGCTGCTAGGATGTGGGAGAGGTTCAACCATGGCGGCGCCCAACAAATGCGGTCCACACACCGAGCTCGCCTCGAACGAGGCGACGCGCATCACACGGTGCGGGTGTGGCACCGTTCACGTGACACTCATCGGCCCTGGCGTGACGTTTCGCATGCCAGCGGACGCGTTCCGGGGCGTCGCCTCCGGGCTCAAGGCAGCGGCCGAGCGGCTTGACGACGACCCGCGCTTCGGCACGACCTCCATCAATTAGCTTGCGCGCCCGCTGCGGAGCGGCCTACCAGTGGCTTCGCCGCTGAGATCTCTCTCCTCGGATGGCCGCTGGTCGAAAGAGGGCGCCTCTCGTGTACGACGACGACGCGGAGCACTGGGTCGGCAAGACGTTCGCCGGGACGTGGTGGATCGAGCGGGTGCTCGGCACCGGCGGCATGGGGAGCGTGCTGCTCGGGCGGGCGGCGGACGGCTCTCAGGTCGCCCTCAAGGTGCTGCACCCGGAGCTCAACGCGATCACCGAGGTGCGGAAGCGCTTCCTGCGTGAGGGGTTCATCGGCAACACGCTCGGCGGGGCGGACGCGGTGCCCGGCGTGGTGCGCATGCTCGGCTCCGGCGAGACGCAGGAGGGCCTCGCCTACCTCACGATGGAGGCGCTCCAGGGCGAGACACTCTTCGATCGGATGGCCCGCACAGGGACGATGCCGGTCGGCGAGGTGCTCGCGCTCGCCGACCAGGTGCTCGAGACGCTGGCGATCGCGCACGCGCGCGGCGTCGTGCACCGCGATCTCAAGCCCGAGAACATCCACCTCGGCAACGACGGGCGCGTGCGCATGCTCGACTTCGGCATCGCGCGCGTCGTCGACGGGCTCACCGGCCTGCCCGAGAAGACCGCGACCAAGACGGGCATGATCATGGGCACGGCGACGTACATGGCGCCGGAGCAAGCGACTGGGCTCATCCACGACATCGACGGGCGCACCGACCTGTTCGGGCTCGGGGCGACGATGTTCCGGCTGCTCTCGGGCCGACAGGTGCACGGCGAGGTGACGGAGGCCATGGAGGTCATCGCCGCCGCGACCGAGGCCGCGCCGCCGCTCGCCTCGGTCGCGCCCGGGATCTCACCCGCCGTCGCTGCCGTGGTCGATCGCTCGCTGGCGTTCATCAAGTTCCATCGCTACCCGAACGCCGAGACCATGCGCGCAGACGTCCGCGCTGTACGCGCAGGCGCGTTGCCTCCGTATGCGCAGGCCGTCATCGAGGGGCGGATCCGCGCCGGCCAGCCCATATCTCAGCCGGCGCCTCCGCTGCACGCGGGCGGTTCACCGAGCGCGCGCCCGCAGCCCACCGTGGTGGAGCCGGCCGCGGCCCCTCGCCATTCGCATTCGATGAGCCGACCGGAGCGAACGCTCGACGACAACCCGTCGGCGCCCTCCCGCTCTGGCGCGTCGCTCTCGCAGCTCTCGACGGGCAAGCTGCTCCTGCTCGTCGGCGGCGCCTCGCTCGTCACGGGCGTCATCGTGGCGGTGATCGTCGTCCTGCTGGTGATGAGATGAGCCGCTGACGGGCCGCGAGCGCGCCGCCAGGGGCGCGCTCGTCGAGGTGAGGGGATCGTCGGTGGAAGGTGCAGGCGGGGCCGCTGGGCCCCGCCGCGGTCACGCGCGCTCGTCGAGCGGCGTGTAGTCGACGGCGTTCTCGCCGGTGTAGATCTGCCGCGGACGGCCGATCTTGCCGGTCGGGTCGTCGTTCATCTCCTTCCAGTGGGCGATCCAGCCGGGGAGGCGCCCGAGCGCGAACATGACGGTGAACATGTTCGTGGGGAAGCC
This sequence comes from Sorangium sp. So ce693, assembly GCF_051521375.1. Classification (NCBI taxonomy): domain Bacteria; kingdom Pseudomonadati; phylum Myxococcota; order Polyangiales; family Polyangiaceae; genus Sorangium; species Sorangium sp. So ce693. Next base: position 11,978,593 of record NZ_CP150347.1, on the reverse strand, counting down.
GAGCGCGCGGTAGATGATGCCGCTGTAGAAGTCGACGTTCGGGTAGAGCTTCCGCTCGACGAAGTACGGGTCCTTCAGCGCGGTCTCCTCGAGGCGCTGCGCGATGTCGAGCAGCGGATCCTTGATGCCGAGCTTCGCCAGGATCTTGTCGGCGGCCGCCTTGATGAGGACGGCGCGCGGATCGTAGTTCTTGTACACGCGGTGGCCGAAGCCCATCAGGCGGAAGTTCGAGGTCTTGTCCTTCGCGAGCTTGACGAACTTCGAGACGTCGCCGCCGTCCGAGCGGATCGCCTCGAGCATCGTCACGACCTCCTGGTTCGCGCCGCCGTGGAGCGGGCCCCAGAGCGCACAGATGCCAGCGGCGACCGAGGCGAAGAGGTTCGCCTTCGAGCTCCCGACGAGGCGCACCGTCGACGTCGAGCAGTTCTGCTCGTGATCGGCGTGCAGGATCAGGAGCAGGTTCAGCACCTTCACGATGTCCTCGTCGATCTCGTACGGCTCCGCCGGGACCGAGAACATCATGTTGAGGAAGTTCGCGCAGTACGAGAGCGAGTTGTGCGGGTAGACGAACGGCTGGCCGATCGACTTCTTGTACGAGAACGCGGCGATCGTGCGCACCTTGGAGAGCAGCCTCGCGATGGTGATGTCGAGGTGCTCGGTGTTCTTCACGTCGATCGCTTCCGGGTAGTAGCTCGACAGGGAGAGCACCATCGCGGAGAGGATCGCCATCGGGTGCGCCGTCGACGGGTAGCCGTCGAAGAAGCGCTTCATGTCCTCGTGGATCAGCGAGTGCCGGGTGAGCAGCGTGGAGAACCGGGACAGCTCGCTCTTGCTCGGCAGCTTGCCGTAGATCAGGAGGTACGAGGTCTCCACGAAGGTCGACTTCTCGCCGAGCTGCTCGATCGGGATGCCGCGGTAGCGGAGGATGCCCTTCTCCCCATCGAGGAACGTGATGGAGCTCGTGGTCGAGGCCGTATTGACGAAGGCCGGGTCGATGCAAACGTACCCGGTCTTCGAGCGAAGGGATGCGACGTCGATCGCCTTCTCCCCCTCGGTGCCCGTGATCACAGGCAACTCGATCGTCTGCTCCCCACCGTTCTTCTTCAGCGTTAACTTCGCGGTCTCCTGCACGCCTCCTCCTTCCGCCGCAGCGCGGCGTAAGCTATCACGGGCCGAGGGAAGAATGCTTCCCCGAGAAAATGAGGTGATGCATTTGAGCGAGCCGGTCGTGCGGGGGGAGCTGGCCCACCACCCAGAGGCGCCTCGGTTTGCGGCCGAGGTGCGCCGAGTCCACGGGCGTTACGCCGACGAGGTCGTCGCTCGCTACCGGCTCTGCCCGTTCATGCGCGACGCCGCAACCGGATTCGGTCGCTTTTACGTCCTGCTCGATCGCGAGCCCGTCCTGGAGACGGCGCTGGCGGCCATGGAGGAGGCCGACTCCGCGGTGGTGCACCTGGTTCTCCCGTGCATCCATACTCCGTCGCCCCAGTTCGAGCGCTTCGCATCGCGCCTGGGTGAACAGCTGCGGCGGCGCTTCAGCCCCGCGCCGGTACTGGCCGCGTTCCACCCCGAGATGGCGGGGGACGAGACGAACTCGCACCGGCTCGTCGGTCTCCTCCGACACGCGCCAGACCCGTTTGTACAAACGATTCCAGAGGGGCTGAACCATACTGGGACCGTCCTCGCGGGGGCAGGCGTCGAGCCTGCGGTCGACCCCGCCGAGGACAATTACCGACGCCTTGAAGGGGCAGGGATCGCCGCAGTCAAGATCAGGCTCGCGGAGATCATGGCAGATCGGGACTCGAGTTATGCGCCCTTCCTGGCGAAGCTCGGGCTGACCCGCCCCGGCCCGCGCTTCAGCCCCCTTCCAACACGGTAGCGCGCAGGCGAAAGGCGCAGACGAAACACCTGCGAAACGCGCGCGAAACGCGTGTTGCGCGTGGTGCACGGGTTGATGAGCCTTGGGTCAATCCGCAGGCGAGCGGCGCGGCGCCGGGCCCGATCCGTCGGACCCGGCCTTGGCCTCGCGCTCCGCCATGAGCGGCATCAGGTACGGAAAGCCGGCCGCCATCGTGTCGAGGTGGGGATCGATCTGGGCGGCCAGCCAGAAGAGGAGCACGCAGGCGCGCTCGACATAGAACCAGTCCTCCGGGTACTCGAACGACCGCATCAGCTCCTGGAGCTCACCGCGCTCCAGCTCGGGATCCGCGAGCCGCTCCAGCTGCTCGGGGCGGGCGCGCATCAGCGCCGCCGGCGTGCGATCCCGGATCTTGAGCAGCTTCGCGAAGTAGGTCTTCACGGTCCTCTCGAGGAGCGCGTCGTTGCCCCCGGGCGCGACGAAGCCCATCCTCCGGAAGCCGCGCACGACCGCCGCGTCGTCCTGCGCGAAGATGCCCTTCAGGATGTCGAGGAGCCCGTCGATGAGCTCGTCCTGGGCCTCGCAGCTCGCGCCGAAGTCGAGGACGACGAGGCGAAAGCCGCCCTCCTCCGCGCTCCGTGGGGCGACAAGGAAGTTCCCCGGGTGCGGATCGGCGTGGAAGAAGCGATCCGCGAAGAGCATCTTGTAGAAGGCCTGCACGAGCCTGAGCGCCACGTCCGAGGGCTCGACGCCCGCGCTCTGGAGCTCGTCGAGGCGGGTGATCTTGATGCCTTCCATGAAGGTCATCGTGAGCACGTCGCGCGTCGTGAGCTCGTGGACGACCTCCGGGAACGCGACGCCCGCGTCCCCCTCGAAGTTCTGCGCCATCCGCTCCATGCACGCGGCCTCGTGCAGGTAGTCGGTCTCCCGGCGGAGCAGATCGACCAGCGACTCGTGCACCCGCTCGATGTGCCCCACCGGGACGAACCGCTTGTAGACGAGGATCGCGAGGCGCAGGACGCGCAGGTCGACGGCGATGATCCCGCGGATGCCAGGGTAGAGGAACTTGACCGCGACCTTGCGGCCGTCGCGGAGGCGCGCGACGTGGACCTGCCCCAGCGACGCGGCCGCGAGCGGCGCGCGCTCGATCGACGCGAACAGCTCGCCCGCCGAGCGGCCGAAGCTCGCGCGCAGCGCGGCCTCGAGATCGCTGAACGGGTGCGGCGGCACCTGGTCCTGGAGCTGCTCGAGCTCCTTGCCGTAAGCGCGAGGCAAGAAGCCGCCCATGATGGACAGCACCTGGCCGAGCTTGATGAAGACGCCCCGCAGCTGGAGCATGACGCGCAGCAGGCGCCGGGCGTTGTTCTGATCGACGCGGGCGCGGCGCGCGACGAGCCAGCCAGGCGGCTCACCCGCAGGCGAGCCGCGCCCGAGGCGCCTCGCGAACACCCGCGCGAGCCCCAGCTGGATGAGGTAGCTCGTCAGGATGACCGAGAACGCGAGCAGCGCGCGGAAGAGTCGGACGGCGAGCGTCATGTGCGGCAAAGCAGCCGCACCATGCTACCGCAGGGGCAGCGCGGGGCCAGCCGTGCTCGCCCTCGCCCTCAGCGATGGGTGAACCCCGGCGAGGGGGCCGCCGCGGGCCTCCGCCGCGCAGCGGAGCCCTCCCGCGAGCCGGAGAGGCTCAGGAGAGCGAGTCCTTGATCGCCTTGATGGGGCGGGCGCGGACCGACTTGCTGGCCGGCTTGGCCGCGAACGTCATCGGCTGCTTCGTGAAGGGGTTGATCCCCTCGCGCGCCTTGGTCGCGGGCTTCTTGACGACGCGGAACTTCGCGAAGCCGGGCATCGTGAAGATGCCGTTCTTCTTGAGCTCCTTGTACGCGATGTCGGTCAGCGACTCGAGGATCGCCTTGACCTGCTTGCGCGAGATCTCGTTCTCGTTGGCCTCGACCACCGCGTTGATCAGCGCGCTCTTGCTGAGCGACGTGCTCTTCTTCCCATCCGCCTTCTTGGCCGCCATGTTCATTCCTCCTGAGGTTTGTGCCCTCTTGCGGGCCAAAGGAACCACAACGGCCGCCGCAGATCCAGTGTCGAATCGTCGATCGGAGCTACAAAAGAAGGGGTTTCATGCCCCGGGGGGCGCGTCGCTCCGCCGGAGGGAGGGCCGGGGGGCCCCTGGCACGGGCCGTCAAATCCGCGGGAAAACAGCCCAAATCGCCGCTCCTCCAGGCCTCACGCGCCCGCCGCGAGGGAGGTCGGACGCCGGGCGCTCGACGTAGGAGATCACCCGAACCCCTTCCGTTGAAGGCGATCCTGGTCGCCCGGGCGGCCTCTCCGGGTCGAGCCTCCTCGGCCGACGGCCCTGCTCGGCTCACCCACGCCCCGCCCACGCCCGAGATCGCGCGCGTTTGCGCGCGTGGGGCGAGCCGAGGCCCCGCTCGTTCACGGCCCGCGACCCCGCGGCGCGCCTCGCGCCGGCGCGCGCACGCGGGGGACGGCCGCGCGATCACCGAGCTCTAGCGGCGGCTCGCCGCCGAGCCCGCGCCCCACTTCCTCTTGGCGGAGAGGCCCAGGATCGTCAGCGACTGGGGCGCCTGCGTGAACTCGATGACGTCGCCGAACCCGACGCTCACCGAGTGGATCGGCCCGTCGAAGAAGAGCTTCGCGTCGTGCGTCTTGCTGCGCACGACGAGCGAGGCGCCCGGCTGGATCAGGGCGTGACGGAGGCGGTACTCCTCGCCGTGGGGGGTGTAGGGCTCGCGGACGACGAGCTGGAGCCGCTTCGACGTGAGCGGCAGGACGCGCCCGCCCGCGGAGCGCTGCGCGGCCGTGGATCCGGCCGCGGGGCCGATCCAGAAGCCGCTCGACTTCTGCTCCTCCTCGGCCCGGCCGAGCCGGAGCACGTAACGCGACGTGGCCGCGGGGGAGACGTGGCAGAAGAGCGCGTCGTTCAGGACGCGGCCGGTGGCGAGCTTGTCGTTCACCGTGACCTGCATGCGGGTGAGCACGGTGCTGCGGAGCGAGCCGCTCAGCGCCCCCGCGATCGCGTCCGCCGCGTCGCGGCTCGTCGCGCCGCAGAAGAAGCCGACGGAGTGGCCCGGCGCGCTGTTGATGCCGAGGATCGGCACGTCGCCGACGTTGTGGGACGCGCTGAGGAGCGTCCCGTCGCCGCCGACCGTGATCACGAGGTCGAGCTCGCCGGCGTCGAAGGACTGCGCCGCGCTGGCGACGACGTCGATCTGGGCCCCGATGTCGTCGAGCGCCGCCTTGACCTCGCGCACGGTCTGCTCGTGCGCATCGTGCGACGCCTTGAGGCGCGCGACCGCGGAGTCGCCGGCCTCGATGAGCCGCGTGATGCGCGGGTCCTTCCGCTCCTCGCGGTAGATCTTCCAGGCGGAGCGCTTCACGACGAGCGCGACGCGGGGTGGACGCCGCGGCGCGGGCGTGGGGGATCGTTCCGCCATCAGAGCTCCGCGAGGCGCCGGAGCGCCACCTCCGTCTTCGCGTCCTCGATCACGCCGCGGCGGGTGAGCTCGATCGCCTGGTCGAGCGGGACCGCCGCGATGGCCGCGAACCGCTCGAGGGGGGAGCCGTCCTCGAGCGGCGTCCCCTGGCGGGCCGGGTCGACCTCGACGTGAAAGAAGAAGTGCCGCTCGCCCACCATGCCCGGCGCCGGGAACGTCGACGGGCCGAGCGGCTGGAGCGCCGACGGGGGCACGTCGAAGCCGACCTCCTCGAGCAACTCGCGCGCGGCCGAGCGCTGCAGGCCCTCCGGGCTCCGCTCGTCGAGCTCGACGAGCCCGGCGGGCAGCTCCCAGATCGCGCCGAGCGTCGGCGCCTCGGGGATGGGCCACGCCTCGGGCGGGCGGGTCGCGGCCGGGGGCCGGAACGCCGAGCGGAGGAAGACGTGGCGGCGCCCGTCCGCGCCGCGGTAGTGCGGGGCGATCACCACCGCGTCGAGGCGGGTGCGATCGACGCTGTCGTAGGTGAACGGGTCGCTCAGAGAGCCGTCCGGGAACTCGACGTGGAACACCTGGCGTCGCACGTTGAGGAAACCAGGGCCGTCGAGCGAGGGGATCGTCCGGACCAGCTTGAGCGCGAGCTTCGGGAAGGGAGGTAGCGGCATGCGTCGAGGCGCGAAGCATAGCGCCAAACGACCGCCGATCGCGATGCGGCTCGTCCCCGCGCCCGCCGCGCGCTCGCCCCCGCGCTCGGGGCGGCCCCGGGCTCAGCGGAGCACGAGGACCCAGACGTCGTAGAGCGCGTGGGTCCAGACGGCCGGCGCGAAGCCGCGGAAGACGTAGATCGCCGTGAGAACGAGCCCGCACACCATGCGGAACACGAAGGAGGGGAGGTTCCAGGGATCGCCAAGCGACCCGACATAGTGCCAGCCGGAGAAGACGGCGGCGGCCACGACCGCCCAGCCGACCATCAGCACCACCCCCTGGACCCCCTTGCCGAAGAAGAACTTGATCCCGAGCGCGCCCAGCCCGTAGAGGCCGACGCGGAAGGCGATCTCCTCGTAGAAGCCCGCGCCGAGCGACATCACGACCCCGGTGAAGATGTCGTTCGACGCGGCGGGCGGGCCGAGCCGGAGGGAGCCGACCACATAGGAGCCGGCGAAGCGCATCAGGATGGCGTAGAGCGCGCCCTCGGCGGCGAGCAGCGCGAAGCGCCTCGTCTGGAGGGCGTGGCCGCGGCCGAGGATGGAAAGGACGAGGACGAACGCGGCGCCGACGGCGACGGTGAGGCCGGCGTAGAGCGGGAGGCTGTGCTTGGCCAGCGCGCGGAGCTCGGCGGTGACCGGATCCGCCGCGTTGCGGATGGGGAGGAAGGCGACGCCGAGGTGATAGAGGACGAAGATCGGCATCGTCAGCGCGAGATCGGTCAGCGCATCGCTCTTCGCGGTGGGCTTGTCGCCGGCAGGGGCCGCCCCCGGCCGGGCGAGCTCCGGTCCGGCGCCGAGCATCAGGACGGCCTCAGGCGGTACACGATCACCAGCACCTCGGCCGACCACATGACGACGTTCAGCACGAAGGGCGTGTCCCGGAGGATCTCCTGGGTGGGGCTCTCCGACTTCGCGCTGCCGGCCACGAGCTGGAGGAACCGGATCCCGCCGAAGAGCGGGTGGATCGCCGTGAGCCAGAGGTACGGGTTCTGGAAGAACCGCTGTGTGTCGTGGTCGAGCGTGTACGCCAGGTAGGTGGCGAAGGTGGCGAGGCCCGTCACGGCGAGCGCCGCCGTCAGGGCGGAGGGCGAGTAGCCATCGAGCGCCGCGCGCTGCTTCGAGGCGTTGACCGAGGCGAGCTCGTGGCGGCGCTTGCCGAAGCCGAGGAAGAGCGCGAGCAGCGCGGTGCAGGCGATCATGAAGCCGGAGAGCGGTGTCCTCGTCGCGAAGCCGCCGGCGAGCACCCGCAGCACGAAGAAGATCGCGATGCAGCCGACGTCGAGGTAGGCGATCTTCTTGAGCCGGAACGAGTAGGCGACGTTGAGGACGTAGTAGCTGGCGGCGACGACCGCGAAGAGCGGCGGGCCGAGCAGGCTCGCGCCGAGCGCGATGACCGCGAGGCCGACCGCCATCGCCTTGGCGACCGGGATGGGCACGCGGCCCGAGGCGATCGGCCGGAAGCGCTTGACCGGGTGGACCCGATCGGCCTCGACGTCGACGATGTCGTTCAGGATGTAGACGGCGCCGGCGAGCAGGCAGAAGATCGCGAAGGCCCCGATCGCGCTCATGATGATCGAGGGGTGGGTCAGGTGCTTGGCGAACACCACGGGGGCGAGGACGAAGAGGTTCTTCACCCACTGGTGGGGCCGCATCGCGCGGATCATCCCGCGCACACGCCAGAGCAGCGTCCCCTTCGGGGAGTCGGGCAACAGGGGCGGCTGCGCGATCAAGCCGCCCGAGGGGGGCCCGCTCTCCGGCGGACCGGAGCTCGGCGCGCCGGCGCTCCGCGGAGGCGAGGACGGAGGCTTGCCGGCGGGGACGGAGCTCACCGACGCGGGCGAACCGCCCTGCTCGGCAGGCGCCGGCACGTCCGGCGCGCCCGCATCCGGGTGAGCATCGGCGCCGGGCGCCTCCTGAGCAGGGAGGGCTGCGGCGCTGCTGCGAAAAAGGGGCCCCGAGGCGGTCACGGCGCGCGGAGCATACTCGGGCGCACAGGTCCCGGCCATTCCGCGGCAAGTTAAAAGCACAGGGGGCGCCGGCGCCCGAAACCGACGAAATCGACGAAACCGAGCGCCAGCGGCAGCTCCGAAGCCCCTCCAGGCCACGAACCAGGAAGAACGTGCCGCAGCGCACGCGGGCCGGCGGCCACGCAGCGAGGTCGCGAATCTGGGTTCGCACCCGCCAGCCCGGCTCGTGGAACGCAAAATGCGCATCCCCGCAGGCGGGCCGTGACCTCGTGCTACCATCGCCCCCGATGACATCAGCGCTCTCGGTCGCGCGTGAAGCTTCGCCTCTGCTCCTGAAGCTTCGCTCTGCCGTGGAGCAGGCCCTCGAAGGGAAGCCAGAGGCGGTCGAGCTGGCGCTCATCGCGCTGCTCGCCCGGGGCCATGTCCTCATCGAGGACGTACCCGGCGTCGGCAAGACGACGCTGGCCCGAGCGCTGGCCAAGGCCGTGGGGGGCGAGCTCCGTCGCGTTCAGTTCACCAGCGATCTCCTGCCGAGCGACGTCCTCGGGGTCAGCGTCTTCGACCAGCGGCTAGGGCAGTTTGTCTTCCGGCAGGGGCCGATCTTCGCGAACGTGCTGCTCGCCGACGAGATCAACCGGGCGAGCCCCCGGACGCAGTCGGCGCTGCTCGAGGCGATGAACGAGGGGCAGGTGTCCATCGAGGGGACGGCGACGCCGCTGCCGTACCCCTTCTTCGTGCTCGCGACCCAGAACCCGCAGGATTTCGCGGGTACGTTCCCGCTGCCGGAGTCGCAGCTCGACCGGTTCATGGTGCGGATCCGGATCGGGTACCCGCCTCCCCAGGTGGAGATGCGGCTGCTCCTCCAGGGCGGCGAGCCCGACCGGGCGCGGAACGTGCCGCAGATCATCGATCCGGCCCAGCTCGTCGCGCTGCAGCGCGAGGTCGATCGCGTCGAGCTCGACTCGTCGCTCGCGACCTACCTGCAGGCGGTGCTCACGGCCACGCGATCGAGCCCGACCCTCTCGCTGGGCGCATCGCCGCGCGCCGGCATGAACCTGGCGCGCGCGGCCCGGGGGCGCGCGGTCCTCTACGGACGCTCGTACTGTATCGCGGACGACATCCACAACCTTGCGGTCGCCGTGCTGGCGCACCGGGTCCGGCTCTCGGCCCACGCGGAGGGCTACATGCCGACCCGCGACGAGTGCGAGGCGGCTGTGCGCGACCTCGTGGCGCGGGTGCCGGTCCCCCTCTGAGGGGTGGGCGATGGGCGCAGAGGACAGGGAGCGGGGATCAGTCAGCGGCAGCTCCCGCGGCGCCGAGCGCGCCGGCGCAGCGGTGCGGAGCGCCGTCCGGCCGAGCAAGCCGAGGCGCGATAGACCGCTGGTCGAGCAGCGGCCGCTGCTGCCCCCGCGCGGGGACAAGGCGTCGTTGTGGACGAGGCTCCTGCTGTTCCTCAGGCCGCCCCGGAAGCTCAAGTTCACCCGGGAAGGAAAGTACTACCTCGGGATCACGCTGGGCGTCGGCTTCGCGGCGATCAACACGGGCAACAACCTCCTCTACCTGCTGCTGGGGATGCTGCTGTCGCTGATCGTCGTCTCCGGCGTGATGAGCGACCTGTCGCTGCAGCACCTCACGGTGACCCGGCGGCTCCCGGCCCGCGCCCAGGTGGGCCGGGCTCACCTCGTCGAGATCGAGGTCTACAACCACAAGAAGCGCGTGCCGTCGTACGCGATCGAGGTCGAAGATCTGCGCGCCGGCCAGCCGGCCGACAAGCGCTGCTTCTTCCTGAAGATCAGCCCCTCCAGCGCGCAGGTGGCCGCGTACCGGCGGACGCCGGCGAGGCGCGGCCGCGACCGGCACACCGGGTTCCGCATCGCGACCCGCTTTCCCTTCGGGCTGTTCGAGAAATCGCGGGAGGTCGAGGCCGAGGGCGATCTCATCATCTACCCCGCGGTCGATCCGGTCCGGCTCCCGGTCGAGGACGCGGGCCGGCGCGAGGGCGGCGCGAGCCTCAGCGGGCGCGGGGGCGGCGACGAGACCTTCGGCCTCCGGCCGATGCGCGACGGGGACGATCCGCGCGACATCTACTGGAAGAAGAGCACGATGCGCGACCAGCTGGTGCTGCGCGAGCGCACCCGCGAGACGCGGCCGGACGTGCAGATCGTCGTCGACACGGTGCGCCCCGCCGGGGAGGGCGACGCGTTCGCGCCGACCTTCGAGCGGAGGATCCGCGAGGCGGCGTCGCGCGCCGTCGCCCACATCAAGCGCGGCGACGCCGTGGTCGTCGCGACGACGCTGGGCGAGCGGGTGCGCGGCGATCGCAACATCGGCTCCGACGCGATCCTCCGCTTCCTGGCGCTGCTCGATGCGGTCGACGACGGCCGGGCGCCCGAGCGCGGCGCCCGCGCGCCGCTGCGCCAGGGATCGAGCCCGAGCAGCGGTGAGCGCCGCGCCGGCGCGCCGAGGAGCGCGTCATGAGGTTCGGGATGGTGCACCGGGTCATGACCGACGCGCTCGCGGCGCTCGGCGTCATCGCCCTCGTCGCCAGCGGACAGTTCAACCGCTACGTGAGCTGGGCGATCCTCATCAGCCTCGGGCTCGCGCTCGTCGTCCGCGAGTCGTGGCAGCGGCACCCGGCGCTCCGCCACCTCGACACGGGCATCCTGCTGGCGGTCATCGCCGTCCAGGTGGTCCGCATCGTCGCCACCGACGCGAGCGTGCTCGACGTGCTCGTGGAGTTCGCCGCCGCGCTGCAGATCATCCGGCTCGCGACGCGCAAAGGGGCGGCGCACGACCAGCAGGTCATCGTGCTCGCGCTGCTGCACCTCATCGCCGGGACCGTCCTCGGCGGCGGCATGGGCTACGGGCTGTGCTTCCTGGGGGTGCTCGTCGTCGCTCCGGGCGCGCTCGTGCTCAGCCACCTGCGGCGCGAGGTCGAGGGCAACTACCGGCAGGGGGCGCGCGACCGGACGGGGCTGCCCGTGGACGTGCCGCGCATCCTGCGCTCGAGGCGGGTCGTCGGGCGCTCGTTCCTGGCCGTCACCTGCCTGCTCTCCGTCCCGATCTTCGTCTTCACCGCGCTCCTGTTCGTCATCTTCCCGCGCGTCGGCCTCTCGCTGCTCCTGCTCAACCGCGGCCACACCGGGCGGATGATCGGCTTCTCGGGCAAGGTCGACCTCGGCGCGGTCGGCGTGCTGCGCAGCGACCCCAAGCTGGCGATGCGGGTCGAGATCCCCGAGCTCCCCGAGCCGCCGCCCCCGCGCCTCACGATGCACCTGCGCGGCACCGCGCTCGACGCGTACGACGGCCGCACCTGGACCCAGAGCGAGACCTTCAAGCGCCCCACGGAGAGCGACGGAGGGCTCGTGCCGATCGAGCGGTACCCGGACCCGGCGGTCGACCCGGTGATGCGCATCGATCTCGAGCCCATCGATCCGCCCGTGATCTTCCTGCCGCCGAACGCCACGGGGCTCCGGCTCAAGCACCGCGGGCAGCTCGGGGTCGACGCGAACGCGATGGCCCAGCGCGGGCCGGAGGGGGAGCTCAGGTACCAGCCCACGGACGATCGCGGGCTTGTCTACGACGTCTTCCTGTCGCGGAAGCGGTCGCCGACCTTCCAGCGCCTGCCGGCGGCCGAGCGGCGGCGCTACCTGGATCTCCCGAGGGATCTGCCGTCGCGCGTCGTCGAGCTCGCGCAGCAGTGGACGCAAGGCGTGGATCGTCCGGCGGACCGGGCGCGGGCGATCCAGGAGCACCTGCGCACGGAGTACCGGTACGACCTTGCGTCGCCGTCGGGCGCGGACCCGCAGCCGCTCGATCACTTCCTGTTCGAGTCGAAGCGCGGGCACTGCGAGTTCTACTCGACCGCGATGGCCATCCTGCTGCGCGCGGTGGACGTCCCGACGCGCAACGTGACGGGCTTCGTCGGCGGCACCTACAACCGCTTCGGCCGGTTCTATGCGGTGCGCCAGGGCGACGCCCACTCGTGGGTCGAGGTGTACCTCGACGGCGAGGGGTGGATGACGTTCGACCCGACGCCGCCGGCCGACGCGGCGCCGAAGAGCGAGCTGGTCGGGGCCTGGGCGTACCTCCGCGATTTCATCGAGGCGACGAGCCAGCGCTGGGACAGGCACGTCGTCGGCTACGACCTGAACCAGCAGGTGGGCCTGCTCCAGACGCTGACGTCGCGCTACCGGAGGTCCGGATCGAGCAGCGACCTCTCGCTGTCGCGCCCGCGGATCCTCGCCGTCGCCGCCGTCGCGCTCGCGCTGGGCGGCGGCCTGCTCTACTGGCGCTTCCGCCGCACGCGCCGCGGGCGCGAGGAGCGCCGCGCGGACGCCGGCCGCACGCCGAGCGCGATCCTGGCGACCGCGCTCTACGAGGGCCTGGAGGCCGCCATGCTCGTCCAGGGCGTGCCGCGCCCCCCCAGCTTGCCGCCGCTGCGTCACGCCGAGGCGCTGGAGCTCGCGGATCACCCGCTGGCGCGCGAGATCCTGACGCTCACGCAGGTCTACCTGCGCGCCCGCTTCGGCGGGGCGACGCTCACGGAGGACGACAGCCGCGACTTCGAGCGGCGGGTCAAGGCGCTGCGCGGGGCGGAGCGGCGGGCGCGCGCTGCGAGCGACAGCGGGCTCGCCGCGTCGCCCTGATCGCGGCCGGGGACCGGGAAGACGAGGGGAAGACGAGGGGAAGACGAGCGGCGCGCCCGGGGCCGCGGCGCGCGGGCCACGCGGGCTGCGCCGCGCGGGCCGCGTCAACGGCGGCGCAGAGGCCGCCTCGCGATGAACGCCTGCCGGATGCCGGCGACGGCGCGGCGGCTCGGGCCGCCGGAGATGAACGGATCCTGGGGCGCGAGCTCGCCCAGCCGGTCGAGGAACGACTGCGCCACGACGCGCTCGCCCAGCAGGCTCACGACGTCCGACTGGCTTCGCATCGTGGACGCGAGGACGGCCGCCGTCGACGTGTCCGGCACCGCGGCGATCGAGAGCGACTCCAGCACGCGCCTGAGCGGCGCGATCGACTGCGCGGTCGCCAGCTTGCGATCCGAGGCGCCGAGCGGCTGCGGGGCGTACTCGAGCCAGATGCCGGCGACGTTCAGGTGGCCGAGCAGCTTCTTCGACCAGCGCGGGTCGAGCTCCACGTGGAGCGGCCGGACGTCGGCCAGCGTGGAGAGGGCGAACTCGCCGGGCTCGCCCGCGAGCGCGAAGTCGCGCAGCAGCGGCGCGAGCTTGCGCTCGTCGGCGAGCAGGCTCGCGGCGACGTGGCCGCGATCGAGCAGCGGGATCGGGACCACGAGGACATCCGGCCGCTCGCCGCGCGTGATCCGCGCCGCCCACACCCGCCACGTGATCGCCGGCGATCGCACGAGGATCGCGGAGCCGGGATCGAGGCTCCCGTACGCCTCGTCGGTCCAGACCTCGGCGGCCGTCTGCTCGCTCCGATCGGCGGCGAAGCCCGCCTCCTCGCTCGTCAGCGCGACCAGCGTCAGCTGGAAGACGACGAGCAGCGCCGCGCCGCTCCGCGAGAACGGCACGCGCGTGTGGAGCAGCGCCCGCACCGCGGCGTGCGCGCCGAGCGCCGATCCGATGGCGATCGCGGCGACCGCGAGCGAGCGCAGGGGGGTGAGCGGATCCGCGGAGAGCACGCCGGCAGCCCGCGCGGGCAGGAGGGTGTCGAGCGCGAGCAGGACGAGGAAGGGCGCGACGAGCCACCGCGCGCGCGGGCGCAGGAGCGAGAGCGAGAGCCCGGCCGCGGCGATGAGCAGGGAGACGACGCCGATCTCGCGGCTCCACGCGGCGAGCGCCGTGGTGCGGGCGCTCGCGACGTCGAGGGCGGAGAGGCTGCCGGCCGTGAGCGCGCGGCCGATGTCGGCCCAGGCGCGCGGCGCGAGGGGCCTGAGCGCGAGCGGCGCGAGCAGGAGCGCGGCCGTGAGCGCCCCCGCGCCGGCGGCGGCGCCCAGCAGGCGCCGGGGCGGGCCGCCGGCCGAGGCCTCGGCGGGGCGCCCGCTCGCGTGCTGTGCGCCGCCGCGCGCGAGGAACATCGCGTACGACGCCGCGAGCGCGGCGAGGCCGGCGGGGGGGCTCTCGGCGAACGTGGCGCCGAGGAGCGCGCCGAGCGCGATCCACGCGCGCCCGGCGTGCCGCGCCTGCTCGGCGCACGTCGACGCGAGCGCGAGCGTCACGAGCGCGCAGCAGGTGGCGACCATGGCGCCGCCGCCGACAGTCGCCTCGCGCTGCCACGTCGGCGACAGGGCCGCCGTCAGGACGGCGATCGCGGAGAGCACGGAGGCGAGCCGCGGGCTCACGGTGCCGCCGAGCGTGTCCGGCGCGGCGGGCGCGCCGGCGGGGGTCACCTCGGCTGCGCCGCCGCGGAGCCTGCGCCAGAGCGAGAGCCCGGGGAAGGGCGCCGGCCGCGCGGACTCCAGGAGGAGGCGGCGGACCATCCCGTAGAGCAGGCGCGACGCGAGCGCGAGCGCGAGCGCCGATCCGAGGGCGGTGCGGAAGGTGCGTGAGCCCAGCGGGAGCAGGCTGAGCGCCTGCGAGAGCGCCGTCGACAGGCCGCCGCCCACGCCGACCGCGACGAGGCCGAGATCCCGGACGGCCGTGAGATCTTCCCGCCATTGCCCCGAGGAGGCGGCGCGGGCCAGCGACAGCCCGAAGGGCAGCGCGGCCGACAGCAAGGCGAGCGACCGATCGAGCCAGCAGCGTTTCTCTCCGGAGCCCACCGAGCGGCCATGCCAGATCGGCCGCGGCCGGGCCAAGTTCCGGCGCGCGCCGGCGCGCGCTTCGGCGGCGGCGCGCGGCGGCGCCTGGCCCGCGCCGCGCGCCGCCCCGCCGCCCCGCGCGCCGCGCCGCCACCGAAACGCGCACGGGGCCGATCCGCGCGCGGGGCGCGGAGGATACGGAGAGGCGGTGAGCGGCGACCTGGGCTAGAGTCGCCCCTTCCACGGAAAATCGGAGGTCGTCTCGTGTCCCGTTTCATCGATGAGCTCAAGAGGACGCACCGCTGCGGCGATCTGCGCGAGGCGGACATCGGCAAGGAAGTCGTGCTGTTCGGCTGGGTCGCGCGGCGCCGCGATCACGGCGGCTGCATCTTCATCGACCTCCGCGACCGCACGGGCGTGACGCAGATCGTCTTCGATCGCAGCTACCTCGAGGCGATCAGGAAGCATGGCCTGAAGGCGGAGGAGAAGGACCTCGTCGACGCGCACGCCGCCGCCGAGCGGGCCCGGTCCGAGTGGGTCGTCGGCGTCCGGGGCGTCGTGGTCAGCCGCGAAGGCAACGTGAACGACAAGATCGACACGGGGGCCATCGAGGTCTGGGTCGCCGAGGCGACGATCTTCAACAGGGCGGAGACGCCGCCGTTCGAGATCGCGGACGAGATCGAGACGCGCGAGGAGATCCGCCTGCAGCACCGGTACCTCGACCTGCGCCGGGCCCCGCTCCAGCGGGCGCTGCGGATGCGCCACGAGATCAACCGGGCGACGCGGAATTACCTGTCGGACAAGGGCTGCATCGAGCTCGAGACGCCCTTCCTCGTGAAGTACACGCCGGGCGGGGCGCGCAACTTCCTCGTCCCCTCGCGCATCTCGGCCGGCAAGTTCTACGCGCTCGCCGAGAGCCCGCAGCTCTACAAGCAGCTCTTCATGGTCGCGGGCTTCGACCGCTACTTCCAGATCGTGAAGTGCTTCCGGGACGAGGACCTGCGCATCGACCGGCAGCCGGAGTTCACCCAGATCGACGTCGAGCTGTCGTTCGTGAACCAGGACGACGTCTTCGGGCTGATGGAGGGGCTCGTCTTCGCGGTGTTCAAGGCCGCCCTCGGCAAGGACCTCACCGAGCTCTACCCGACGGGACGCTTCCCGCGCATGCCGTACGCCGAGTCGATGCGCCGCTTCGGCAACGACAAGCCCGACCTCCGCTTCGGGATCGAGCACACCGACCTCACGGACCTCATCATCGAGCACAACGGCGGCGGGGTGCCGTTCTGGGTCGAGCTCGCCGAGAAGTTCAAGTCGGGCAAGCTGCGGCGCGACCTGCCGGCCGAGATCGTGAAGGGGCTCGTGATCCCGGCGAGCGCCAACCTGTCCCGCCAGCA
This sequence comes from Sorangium sp. So ce693, assembly GCF_051521375.1. Taxonomy (NCBI): domain Bacteria; kingdom Pseudomonadati; phylum Myxococcota; order Polyangiales; family Polyangiaceae; genus Sorangium; species Sorangium sp. So ce693. The sequence continues at coordinate 11,962,503 of NZ_CP150347.1, read as the reverse complement.
GACCGAGGACCTCGAGCGCGGGCTCCGCGACGTGAAGGGCTTCCGCGGCCTCGCGCGCGCCAAGCTCGCCGAGGACGGCTCCTGGACGCAGTCGCCCCTCACGAAGTCGATCACGCCGGAGCTCCGGCAGAAGCTGAACGAGGTGCTCGGCGCCAAGCCGGGCGATGTCCTCTGCTTCCAGTTCGGCAAGGAAGCCGTTGTGCACACCGTGATGGCGAAGCTCCGCATCGACGTCGCGAAGAAGATGGGGCTCATCCCGGAGTACGGGCATGGTGACCAGTGGAGGTTCCTCTGGGTGACGAACCCACCTCTGTTCGAGTTCGACGAGGACACGGGGCGCTGGGCCGCCGCGCACCACGCGTTCACGCGGCCGATCGACGAGCACGTCCCGCTGCTCGAGAGCGATCCGGCGCGCGTCGAGTGTTACCGTTACGATCTCGTGCTGAACGGGTTCGAGATCGGCGGCGGCTCGATCCGGCTGCACGATCCCGAGGTGCAGGCGCGCGTCTTCAAGACGCTGGGCATCGACGAGAACGACGCGCGCGACAAGTTCGGCTTCCTCCTGGACGCGCTCCGCAGCGGCGCGCCCCCGCACGGCGGCATCGCGATCGGCATGGACCGGCTCGCGATGCTGCTCAGCGGCGCGCCGACGCTCAGGGACGTCATCCCGTTCCCGAAGACCAACCAGGGCACTGATCAGATGACGGGCGCGCCCGTGATCGTCGACGCCGCGCAGCTCGCCGAGCTTCACGTGAAGACGGCGGTCGCGGCCGCGGACACCCGGCAGGGCGCGACGGGCACCGGCAGCGCCGGCGCCTGATGCCGGCCCGGGGGGCACGCGCGCGATCGGATGCACCTCCGGCGGTGGCGGCGGTGGTGTGGCAGCGCGGCGGGCCCCTCGCCGCGCTGCCGCACCGCCGCCGCGATCGCGCTCGCTGTGCTCTGCCTCGCCGCGCGCGGCCGGTCGTGTTGGCCTTTATGTTTGCAGGCCGCGCACTTCTGGTAGGGTAGGGCCTGTATCCTTCGCCATGGCCTCCCCGGCGCGAGTCCTCGTTGTCGATGACAGCCCGACCATCCTGAAGGTCGTCAGCGCCATCCTCGCTCGCAATGGGTTCGACCCGACCGTGGCGCGCGACGGGCTCGCGGGGATCGAGCTGGTCAAGAAGGGACCGAAGTACGATCTCGTCCTCCTCGATTTCGTGATGCCGAGGATGAACGGCTACGCCTTCTGCCGGGAGCTCCGCTCGAACCCGTCGCACCGCAACGTGCCCGTCGTCCTGATGAGCGCCAAGGGCGACAAGCTCAGGGGGCAGTTCGTCCAGCAGACCGGCGCCGTCGACGCGATCACCAAGCCGTTCGACGCGCGCGCGCTCGTCGCGGTGATCGAGGGCGCGCTCTCGAAGGCGGCGGAGGGGCGCGCGCGGCCCGTGCCCGAGGGCGCGAAGATGCCCGACGAGGACACGATCGCCGAGAGCGTGCGGCCGAGCCTCCTCGCCAGGAGCATGCGCCAGCGCGCCGGCGCGGAGTTCGCGCAGCAGCTGTCGACGGTGATGACGCCGGCGATCATGAGCCTCTCGATCGAGGCGCGGACCAACGAGGCCGCGGTGATGCAGGCGGTCGCCCGCGTGATGACGACCGAGGTGGTCTCCAAGCTGACCCTGACGCTCCGCGATCTCGACGACACGCCCGCGGACGCGAAGGAGGTGATGAGCGGCGACGTCTCCGCGATCCCGCTCGCCGAGATCCTCCAGCTGCTCCAGATGCAGCGGCAGACGGGCGTGCTTCGGGTGACCACGAACCGCGCGTCGGTCACGATCTCGCTCCGCCAGGGGCTCATCGATCTGGTGCAGGCGCGCAACTCGTCGGACGAGTTCAAGCTGGGGCGCTACTTCATCGAGCGCGGGCTCCTGACGCGGGAGCGGCTCGAGGCGCTGCTCCGCGCGAAGCGGCCGCACGCGCTGCTCGGCCAGGTGCTCGTGGAGGCCGGCGTCGCGACGAACGACGACCTCATCGCCGTGCTGGAGCGGCAGTCGAGCGAGCTCATCTACGAGGTGCTGCGCTGGCCGTACGGGCGCTTCTCGTTCACGCGCGAGCCGTTCCGCCCCGAGGTCGAGCAGGCGCACCTCGGCCTCCCGGTGTCCGCGCTGGTGCTCGAGGGGTTCCGGCGCGTCGACGAGTGGCGGCTCATGGAGGGGACGATCAACTTCGACCAGGTGGTGGTCGTGGACCAGGTCGCGCTCGACGGCGTGGGCTCCGGCAAGCTGACGCGCATCGAGCAGCTCGTGCTCGGCGCGGTCAACGGCTCGCGCACGGTGAACGAGGTGATCAAGGAGAGCGCGGTCGGCTCGTTCGACGCGATCAAGACGATCTACCAGTTCCTTCAGTCGCGGGTGCTGAGGACCAGGGCGGCCTGAGCGCCGCGGCCGCGCGGGCCATGCGATCCCGTGTGAGGCCGCGCGAGGCCGCGACGGCGCGATGACCGCCGACGCGTCGCGCACCGCAGCAGCACGAGCGAGCGCGGCCCGCATCGCCCGCGGGTCGTCCGTGTGTGTTCGCGTGTTTCGCGTGTTCGCGGTGCTCAGGCCGCCGCACGATGGGCGTAGCGCTGAGCGTTCTCGCAGCGGAGAGGGCGGGATTCGAACCCGCGGATCAGTTTCCCGATCGCACGCTTAGCAAGCGTGTGCCTTCAGCCACTCGGCCACCTCTCCTGGTACCCAGGATGGTCCGCCCGCCCCGTGCTCAGCGCAGGAGCAGCGCGGACCTCGATACATGACGATAGAAAGAACGCTGGCTCGTCGACGCTCGGCGCGGCGGCGAGGGAGCGGCAACATACCAAAGAGGTTGTCGCCGTGCACAAAAGATCGTGCAGGGGGATGCCGGTGGCGACGGATCTCGCGGGGGCGGGACGGACGGCGCGGGAAGCAGGCTGTCGGGCTCGGCCCTTGGCGCTCGGATCGGCCGGGAACCGTCGAACGAACGAGGAGCGCCGAAGGCGCCGGGCCAGCTCCGGTCGCCAGGAGGTCGCCAGGAGCGCGCGTCCATCCGCGCGTCCGTCATTGCGGCACCACGTAGGCCAGGGCCAGCAACACGGCGCCGAGCGCCGCGCAGACCCCCCACGCGCGGGCCGCGCTGCGGGCCAGGAAGGCGAAGCACATCGCCGCGAGCCAGAGCGGCACCACGAGCGAAAAACCGAGGGCGGCCCGCGTGCTCTCGGCGAACGGCGCGAATCGCGCGAGACACACGCTCGCCAGGACCGCGAGCGGGAGGGTCCCGACCAGCGCCGCGAGCACGCGCAGCGCGGCGTCGAGGCGGGCGAGGCGGTCGAGGCGGCGACTAACCATGGCGCGCTCCGAGGAGCGAGAGCGCGGCGATGGCTAGCGGACACAGGAGGGCGAGGCCCCAGACGGCGCGCGGCCAGACCGGCGCGAGCAGGACGAAGGCGCTCGCGGAGCAGAGGAGCGCCGCGAAGGGCACGAGGAGCGCCGCCGCGCCGGCCTCGGCTCGGCTCCACAGCCACACCGACAGCGAGAAGAAGGCGACGGCCAGGGCCCGGGCCGAGGCGCGCCATTCGCGCCTCGCGCGCAGCCGCGCCGCGACGCCGAACGGCAGGCGCTCCGGCCGCGCCCCGTGGAGCAGCGCGAAGGCGAGGTACGCCGAGAGGACCGACGCTGTCTCAACCATGGGTCGCCGTCTGCCGCCTGGCCACGAGCCCTGCCCCGCCGTGAGCCAGCGAGGGCGGCGGCGCGCCCCGCGTCGGCAGGAGCCGCGCCTCGGGTCGCGAGATCGCCCGGCGAAGCGCCCACGCCGAGGCGCAGAGCGCCGCGGCCGTCAGCAGGAGCGCGACGTCGACGGCGACGACGGCGCCGAGCTTCGGCCCCGCGCCGAAGAGCCCCGCCCCCGACCAGCGCGCCGCGAGCGCGGGGACCGGCAGCAGCAAGAGCCCCGCGAGCCCGAGTTGCCGCGACCAGAGGCGCCCGCCGTCCCGCGCGGCGAGCGCCCAGGCGACGCAGAGCCCGAGCGCCACGAGGAACGTGAGCTCCTCGGCGACGACACGGCCGCTCCAGTCGAGCGGAAATGCCCGGCTCACGAGGAACAGCGCCGCGATCGCGACGACGGTCCCCGCGCCGAACCCAACGGTGAGCCGCGCGAGGAGGCAGTTGCCGACGCGCTCTTGCCGCGCCTCCCGTCGAGCGAGCCAGATCCAGTTGCCGGTGAGGATCGTGGCGCACGTCGCCAGGGCGAGCGCGAAGAACAGGATGCGAAGCGTGACGCCGCCGAAATTCGCGAAATGGAGCCCATAGATCCAGCGAATCACGCCGCTGCGCCCGCCCTCGGCGCCCGGCGCGTCGAGCGAGAGGACCGCGCCGTCGACCGCCCGCAGGCGCACGATGCTGCGCGAGAACGGGACGCCCTCGATCGATCCACGGATATCGACGGTGCCGCTGTCGAGGCCGTGGTGCCGGACGGAGAACACCTCCGGCACGAGCCCGGGCGCGGCGGCGCGCGCGCGGGCCAGGTGCTCGTCCAGCGTCAGGCCGCGAGCGGGCGCCCCGCGCGCCGGCTCGTCCGCAAAGGACGCTCCCCAGGCCACCTGGTCCGCTCGAGCAGCGTCTCCGCCGAGCACGGGATCCGTGAACACCGGCACGAGCAACCCCAGGAACACGAAGAACGCGCCGGTGTAAGCGAAGAGGACCTGGAACGGCAGGCCCATCACGCCGAGCACCTTGTGCATGTCCGACCACAGGACACGGCGCGTCTTGTCCGGCCGGAACTGATGAAACTGCCGGACGATGTCCTTCAGGTGGATGAGCACGCCGGTCGTGAGCGCGAGCAGGAGCGCGACACACAGGAGGCCGGCAACATAGAAGAGCCACACGCCGGTGACCCTGTGCCAGAGGTAGTGCAGCTCGAAGAGGAAGTCGGACAGCCGCTCGCGCTCGGCCACGAGCGGCTCCTCTACCCACCGCGAGACCCGCTCACCCTGCGAGAAGTAGAGGAGCCGCGCGACGCCCAGCCCGCCCTCCGGCGGATAGAGCCAGAGCTGCTCGGGCGTCGTCCCCGCGGCGGCGAGCCCCTGATCGAGCGTGGCCTGGAGCCCCACCTGCTCGATCGAGGAGCGCTGCTGGGTCAACGGCTCCTCCCACACCTCGAGTTGCCTCCGGAAGAGCGCGATCCCCCCCGACAGGAACATCACGTAGAGCAAGAGCCCACCGATCACGCCGACCCACGCGTGTACGTCCCAGAAGGTCGTGAAGGCATGGCGGGAGAGCTTCTTGGCCATCGCGAGTCACCTTGTCCCCTCACGCGGAGCGCCGCGCGCCGCTCGATCTCATCGCACCTTCGCCAGACCGTGCAGGTACCCCGGCGCCGTCAGGCCGAGCTTCGGGCCGCCCTCGGCCGTGAGCTCGATCAGCGTGCTCTCCGTGGAGCCGTTCTTCTCGTCGATCGTGAAGACCCGGCCATCGACCTCGAAGAAGGAGACGTTGGCGGGCGAGGGGGCCAGATCCGGGATCTCCTTGGCCTCGTTCGTCGCTGTATCCCACCGCCACCAGCGCCACGCCGGCTGGCTCGTGATCTGAAAGGTCTTGGTCTCCTCGTCGATCGTGGCGAGACTTTCCTCGAACACCCGGAGGAAGAGGCTGTCCCCGCCCGCGGGGATGGGATCACCCACGATCGCGCCGCCGGCCAGCTCGCCCAGGCTCAGGGCGAAGTCCGGGTCGAAGGCGTCTGCGTCCTTCAGGACGCGCAGCGCGCAGGGCTCGGTCTCCAGCCGCTCGACGTGATAGGACGCTCCCGCGAGCGCCGAGCTCACGAAGTAAGCGTCGCCGGAGGCCGTCTCGACGGACTGCGTGATCCCGGCGCACCGGTCGTCGACGTCGAAGCGCACGAGGGTGTCGGTCTCGGTGTCGATCACGACGAGCCCCGTCTCCGGGACGATGGTGTCGGTCGTCTGCCAGTCGAACCACCCCACCGAGAAGAGCAGCGTCTTGCCGCGCAGGACCGAGCCATATCCGTACACCGCCAGGTGGCCATCGCGGTGGGTGTCCGGCAGCGGGATCGTCCCTTCTACCTCCATCGTCGTGGGGTTCCACACGACGATCTGCTCGCCAGCGCGATCCGGATGGTACGCCTTCGTCGGAGAGATGATGTAATTCGTTTGCCAGAGGTCCTGCACGCCGAACGGCTGGAGGCTGATCGCGTCTCCCTTGACGAGCGCGTCGCCGTTGCCGAGCGTGTAATGCGAGATCGTCGGCGACTGGCCGTCACCGATGCCGAACCAGCCCTGCCCCTCGAACGCAAACAGCCTGGCCGATCCGGGGATCTCGAGCGCCTGGGTCGGGTCGACCGGCGTGCCTGCCTCGAGCGACGACACCACGTGGAAGTAAGAGTTGGTCGCGGTGTCGTCCCAGACGCGCGTGGCGACAACGAACGCGTCGCCGCCGTTGCTGCCACCACCGGTGCCGCCCTGTTCGACGGGGCTCGACGTCTCGTCGTCCGCGCAGCCGCCGCCGAGCGCGCCGGTCAGGAGCACGAGCGCAAAGGCCGTCGCGCTCGTCCGGTTCGATGGCCGCTGCTTCCGCTGAATCACACGCATCTGAGTCTCCTTCTGTCGCGCGAGCGAGAGAGCTCGCCTCGACATCGTCGTCATCACATCTCCAGCGTCGCCTTGGAGAACAGCGTCCGCCCGGGTCGCTGGGTACCGTAGAAATCGAAGGCCGGTTCGTTGGTGAGGTTGTGCGCCTCGATGGTGAAGCTCACCGTGCGCGGCGCGTCGCGCGCGACGTAGGTCAGCGCGAGCGAGTGCAGGAGCTGCGAGGGCACCTTGGCCTTGGAGTCGGGCCGCCCCCAGTTCTCGAAGCCGAGGTAGAACCGGTGCACGTAGCGCGTATCCCAGGTGAGCGAGATCACGTCGCGCGGCGCGACGACCTCCTGGAGCTGCAAGCGCGCCGAGCCGTTGGCGAAGAGCCACGGCCGGTTCGGCATCCGTTCGCCCTCGGAGCGAGCAAAGTTCCCCTCGTCCGACGTCTTGCGGAAATCGTCGTAGGTGATGTTGCCGTCGAGGGCGACGTGCTCTCCCGGCGATGTCCAGCCCGCGGCGGCCTCGACGCCCAGCGACCGGGCCCCCGAGACGTGGATGTACTGGATCGAGTCCGTGCGGTTGTTCAGCACGATGAGCCGCTCGACCGCGCGGAGAAAGCCGTTCGCGTCGAGCCGCCACGCGCCCCACGCGGTGTCGCGCGCGTCGATCGTGAATCCGAGGTTTCCATTGTGGCTCGTCTCGGGCTTGAGCTCGAGGTTGGGGACGATCATCGCCCCGTCGCCGAACACCTCGACGGGCCGCGGCAGCCGCGTCGCCCACTCGTACGACGCCTTGGCGTAGAGCCACCCGGAGAAGCGATAGCGAAGGCCATCCCCGACGCCGAGGCGATGGGTGTCGCGCTCTTGCCGGTCGAAGCGCCCGTCGAGCCCCGGGAGCCGCCCCTTCATGCGGAGCAGCTGAACGTAGTCTTTGACGAAGGCTCTGTTCTCCAGGCGATCGTCGAACAGGTTGAGCTGGTGCTCGAGGCCGTGCACCCAGGTGAACAGGCTGTGTCCGCCCCTGAGCAGCTCGCGGTCGTCGTTGTCCAACCTGCGCTCTTCCGCCGTGCGCGCGATGAACGTCGGAGACACGGAGAGCTGCAGCGCGTGCTCCGGGTGGGGCCGGTAGCGGAGGTTCAGGCGGCCGAGGCCGCTGTGCTCCCGGAACACCCGGTCCCGGGGGCGCGGCCCGTCCTCGCCTGGGACGGTGCGCTTGCTGATGCAGCGGCCGGACCATGCGTAGACGCACTCGCTGACATCGAGGAAGGTGGCGCGCCCGTACGTGTACCCGAGGAGCGCTTCGAGGGCGACGCCTCGGCCGATCCCTTGCTCGTACTGGAGCGTCGCGCCCGGCACGGTCTCGCCGTTCGTGACCTCGCCATAAGGCGTCTTCATGACGCCGAACTTGTGCTGATGCTCCTTGTCGTAGTCGGTGACGAAGGCGCGCAGGAGCAGCCGCCGCGCCCAGGGCCGATTCACGAAGCCGAGCTCGGCGCTCCCGCCCGCCGCCCTGTAGGCGTCGTGGAAGCGGCGAACACGGGTGGGCTCGGAGTCCTCTCGTCCGGTCGTCTCGTTCGCCAGCACGACGTCGACCGGATAGTCGTTCTTCGCATAATCGAAGAAGCCGTTCACGCGGGTGAAGAAGCCGCTCGGCTCGTGCAGGTGCCTCGCCGTGAGGGAGAGCCGGTGGGTGTCGTAAGAGCCGACCTCGTAGGACGCCGCGCCGTGGGTGCCGCGGACGTCCCGATCGGTCACCAGGTTGACGGCTCCGCCCAGCGCGTCGGCGCCGAAGCGCACCGGCACCACGCCGCGGTAGATCTCGACGCGCTCGACGAGGTTCACAGGCACGTTCGAGACGCCGAACGGGTAGCCTGCGAGATCGAGCGGCACGCCGTCGATGAAGAAGCGGATCTGTTCGTCCGTGAGGCCGTTCAGCGAGAAACGCGCCCACGACCCGAGCCCCGCGCTCCGCCGCACGCCGACGCCCTGGGTGCGGGCGAGCACCTCGCCCAGATCGGCGGTCCTCCGCTGCGCCTGCTCGGTCTCGATGACGGTGATCGCCTGCGCGGATTGCCGGAGGCGCTCGGCCATCGCGGCGCCGCGCACGGTCACCTCGGCGGGCGCTGCGGTGTTGGCCGGGTCGGGCCCTGTGGCCGGCGGAGGAGCTGCGTTGTTGCTGGCCTGGTCGGGCCCTGTGGCCGGCGGAGGAGCTGCGTTGTTGCTGGCCTGGTCGGGCCCTGTGGCCGGCGGGAGCGTGGTCGCCGCCGTGCCCGTGGCCGCGACCGCGCTTCCGCCCGTCGCCGGGGAGGTGGGCTCGGCCGGGGCCTCCTCGGGGAGCCGGAACTCGTAGCTGTAGAGGATCCGTACAGCGATCGGCGTGCCGCCCCGGCGCGCCGGCGTGAAGCGGGATCGGAGCGCCGCGGCGCGGGCGGCGTCGTCGAAGCCATCGCCGATTGGACCCGTGACCTCGGCCTCGGTCACGCGCCCCGTCGCGTCGATCAGGAGCTTCAGCACGACCTTGCCCTCCCGTCGTGCCGCCCGGGCCTCCCGGGGGTACTCGGCCTCGACGAGCTCGAGCAGCCGCGGCGGCTCGATCCGGGGGCCTTCAGCGCCGGACGGTGAGCGCTCCGGATCGGGCGAGCCGGTGGCAGGCGCGTCCACGCGCGGCTCTCGGTCCCCCCCCGCGCGCTCGGGCGTGCCTCCGTCCTGAGCGTGCGCCGGTGCCTGCAGGCCGAGCAGCAGGAAGGTCAACACGCCTGCAAGCGGGCCTCGAAGCGCGAGAGCACCTCGCGCCACCGCGTCCACCTTGAACCTGGCCCGCGGCTCGGGGCGCGGCGGTTGGGGAACCGAACTGACAAGCATGTCCGAACTTTTCGGTACCCAAGATGAAAACAGAATTCAATTTCATTCGTTGACGGGATCGTGTCGTCCAGAATCCAAGATTCCACTTATAATGGATTCTCCGTGCGCCTCCGGGCCGTGACCTGGTCCCTCCGAGGTGGACCCGGAGCACCCCGCTGACCGGACCGCTCCCCGTTCAGCCACCCCCCGCAGACCTTCCTCAGCGCACCCGGAGCCGGCCCCCGTCCGCCGCTCCGCTCGCCCTCGTCGCGCATCCTCGCAGGCCGTTGTCGGTTTTTGCCTTGACACCGATCGGATCGGTATTCCATACAACCGCCTCCGAGAACTTGATCATCATTTTCATTTTCATCAGCCCGTCGACAGGCGCGTGTCGCGGTCGCTGAGGGAGCCGTCAGGCATTTCGAGCTCGCGACGCTTTGCGTCATCAGGCTCGGAGCCCGGAGCCTGGTGAGCGCGACTGCTTTTCACCGGGCTTTCTTTTTCGGTCTGGAGCTGAGGTGGCGATGGAGTCGAACCGATCCCCTGGGCGTGCGATCAGCGATCGCGGCGGCGGCGCGAACGAGCCTGCGACGCTTGTCGCGCTCCTCCAGCGCCGCGCGGAGCAGCGCCCGTCAGGGCACGCGACCACCTTCCTCGTCGACGGGGAGGCGGACGCCCGCGCGATGACGTACGGCGAGCTCGATCGGCGGGCGCGCGCGCTCGCCGCGGAGCTCCAGGCCGGCGCGCGGGCGGGTGACCGCGCGCTCCTGCTGGTGCCGCCGGGGCTCGACTTCATCGCCGCCTTCTTCGGCTGCCTCTACGCGGGGCTCGTCGCGGTGCCGGTCCCGCTGCCGCAGCGCAAGAGCGGGCTGATGCGCGTGCTGGCCATCGTGCGCGACTGCCGGCCGAGCGTCGTGCTCACCACCGAGGCGTTCCTTGGCGCGGTGACGATGCTCCGCGACGACCCGAGCTTCGCCGAGCTGAGCCACCTGCGCTGCATGGCCGTCGATACGATCCGGGACGGCCAGGAAGACGCGTGGCGAGCGCCGCGCGTGACGGCCGAGACCGTGGCGTTCCTCCAGTACACGTCGGGCTCGACCGGCACGCCCAAGGGCGTGGTGCTCACGCACGGCAACCTGCTGCGCAACGAGCTGATGATCCAGCGCGCGTTCGCGCACACCGAGGAGAGCGTGATCGTCGGGTGGCTGCCGCCGCACCACGACATGGGGCTCATCGGCAACATCCTGCAGCCGCTCTACGTGGGCGTGCCGTGCATCCAGCTCGCGCCCGAGCACTTCCTGATGAGGCCGCGGCGCTGGCTGGAGGCGATCTCCCGCTACCGGGCCACAACGAGCGGCGGGCCGAACTTCGCCTACGAGCTGTGCATCCGCAAGATCCCCCCGGAGCAGCGGGAAGGGCTCGATCTCGGCGCATGGAAGGTGGCCTTCAACGGGGCCGAGCCGATCCGGGCAGCGACGCTCGACCGCTTCGCCGAGGCGTTCGCGCCTGCAGGGTTCCGGCGCGGCGCGTTCTATCCCTGCTACGGGCTGGCCGAGGCGACGCTGCTCGTGACCGGCGGAGCGGCCGATGCGCCGCCCGTCGTGCGCTCCGTCGACCGCGCGGGTCTGGCGCAGGGATACGCGGCGTTCGAGCCGCGCAGGCCAGAGGACAGCGTCTCCCTCGTGGGCTGCGGGGGATCACCCGCCGGCGACGAGGTGCGGATCGTCGATCCAGAGACGCTCAGGCCCTGCAAGGACGAGCGCGTCGGGGAGATCTGGGTCGCCGGTGCGAGCGTGGCCCAGGGCTACTGGGAGCGGCCGGAAGAGACGGCGCTGACGTTCGAGGCCCGGCTCTCGACGGGAGGAGGGCCGTTCCTGCGGACAGGCGATCTCGGGTTCTTCTCGCGCGGCGAGCTGTACGTGACGGGCCGGCTCAAGGACCTGATCATCGTCCGCGGGCGCAACCTCTACCCGCAGGACATCGAGCTCACCGCGGAGGAGAGCCACCCGGGCCTCCGCGCCGGCGGGGGCGCGGCGTTCTCGGTGGACGTCGACGGCGAGGAGCGCGTCGTCATCGTCCAGGAGCTCGGGCGGCGCGCGCCCGCGTCGGGGCCGGCGGAGCCGGCGGAGCTCGGGGCGGCGATCGAGCGCGCCGTGGCCGATCGGCACGAGGTCGCGGTCCACGCGGTGGTGCTCATCAAGCCGGGGAGCCTGCCGCGGACCACGAGCGGCAAGGTGCAGCGGAGGGCGTGCCGCGGCCGGTTCCTGGAGGGATCGCTGGACGCGGTGTGGCAGTCGGCGCTCGACGCGCGCGTCGAGGCCGAGAGCGCGGAGCCACCGCAAACGGCGCTGGAGACGACGCTGGCAGGCATCTGGGCCGAGGTGCTGGGGCGCGCGCGGGTCGGCCGGAGCGAGGAGTTCCTGAGCCTGGGCGGCGATTCGCTGCGGGCCATGCAGGTGAGCGGCCGGGTGAGCGAGGCGCTCGGCATCGACGTGGGGCCGGCGCAGCTCTTCGAGTCGGCGACCGTCGCGGCGCTCGCGGCGTGGATCGAGGCGAAGCAGGCCGGCGCGCCCGCGGGCGGCGTGGCGGGCGGGAGCGCGGCGCTCGCGCCGGTGGAGCGGCCGGAGCGGCTGCCGCTGTCCCTCGTGCAGGAGCGCCTCTGGTTCCTGGAGCAGCTGGTCGCGGGGGCGCCGGTCTATCACATCGCGGCGGCCGTGCGGCTCGCCGGGGCGCTCGACGCGGGGGCGCTCGAGAAGGCGGTGACGGCGCTCGCGGCGCGCCATGAGGCCCTTCGCACGAGCTTTCCCTCCGTCGAAGGGAGGCCCATCCAGAGGATCGCGCCGCCCGCGCCGGTCGCGCTGCCGCTGGAGGACATGAGCGCTCTTGCAGACGAAGCGCGGGAGTCCGCGCTGCAAAGGCGCCTGCGCGAGGAGGCGCGGCGCGCGTTCGACCTCGCCGAGGCGCCGCCCGTGCGCTGGACGCTCGTCCGCACGGGCGAGCGAGAGCACGTGCTCTCGGTCACTTGCCATCACCTCATCGCGGACGGCTGGTCGATGAACGTGCTCCTGCGGGAGCTCTCGCTGCTCTATGGCGCCTTCGCCGCAGGGCGGTCCCCGGCGCTCGCGCCGCTCGCGCTGCAGCAGGCGGATCACGCGCTGTGGCAGCGCCAGAACGAACGGGCGGCGGCGCGCGAACGGGAGCTCTCGTACTGGCGCGACCGGCTGAAGGGGCCTGTGCCTCCCCTCGAGCTCCCCACCGATCGACCGAGGCCTCCAGTCCAGACCTACGCTGGGGCGCGCGAGGAGCTCGCGCTGTCGCCGGAGCTCGTGGCGCGGCTGAGCGCGCTCGGGCGGCGGACGGGCGCGACGCTGTTCACGATCGTGGCGGCGGGGCTCTTCTCGCTGCTGCACAGGTACACGGGCCAGAGCGACGTGTGCATCGGGACGCCGGTCACGGCGCGGCCGCGGGCGGCGCTGGAGGGCGTCGTCGGGTGCCTGCTCAACACGCTGGCGCTGCGGGTCGACCTCTCGGGGAACCCCAGCGTCACCGAGCTCCTCGCGCGCGTCCGCGCGGCGGTCCTCGAGGGACAGGCGCACCAGGAGGCGCCGTTCGAGCGCGTCCTCGAGGCGCTCTCGCTCGAGCGGAACCTCAGCCACACGCCGCTGTTCAACGTGATGATCGCCATGGATCCCGCGCCGGAGCAGGCGCCGGAGATCCCGGGCCTGTCGATCGGCGTGCAGCGGGTGGACACCGGGACGGCCCAGTTCGATCTGACGCTCGGCCTCACCCTGGACGCGCAGGGGGGCGCGCGAGGAGCGTGGGAGTACAACACCGATCTCTTCGATCGCGCCACGGTCGCGCGGATGGCGCGGCACCTGCTCGCGATCCTCGACGGGCTCGCTGCCGGGCCCGAGGTCCGCCTGGCCGATCTGCCGGTGATGGACGCGGCCGAGCGGGAGCAGCTCGTGGTCGGGTGGAACGCCACCGACGCCGAGGCGCCGCTGGATCGCTGCGCTCATGAGCTGATCGAGGCGCAGGTGGAGAGGACGCCGGTGGCGGTGGCGGTGGTGTCCGGCGCGGAGGCGCTGACCTACCGCGAGCTGAACCGGCGAGCGAACCAGCTCGCGCATCACCTCCGGTCGCTCGGCGTGGGGCCCGAGGTGCCGGTGGGGCTCTGCGTGGAGCGGTCGATCGACATGGTGGTGGGCATGCTGGGCGTGCTCAAGGCGGGAGGCGCGTACGTGCCGCTCGACCCGAGTTACCCTGACGATCGACTCCAGTTCATCCTGGAGGACACCGGCGCGCCGGTGCTGCTCACGCAACAGCACCTCGCGGCGAGGCTGGAAGTGCGAGGAGCCAGGACGCTGTGCCTGGACACGCAGAGAGAGCGCATCGAGCGAGCGCCGGGCGGCAATCCAGAGCGCCGGGGGACGCCGGAGTGCCTGGCGTACGTGATCTACACCTCGGGTTCGACGGGCAAACCGAAGGGGGTGATGATCCCGCACAGAGGCCTTGTCAATTACCTGAGCTGGTGCGTGGAGGCGTACCGGGTGTCGGAGGGGCAAGGCGCGCTCGTGCACTCGTCGATCGGGTTCGATCTGACGATCACGGGGCTGTACGCGCCGCTGCTCGCGGGCGGCCGGGTGATCCTGGCAGGCGAGGTGGAAGGCGAGGGGCTGGCCCGGGCGCTCTGCGAGCAACAGGGCCTGAGCCTGGTGAAGCTGACGCCCGCGCACCTTTCGGTGCTCAACCACCTCGTCAGGCCGGAAGAGGCGGCGCAGCGCACACGGGCGTTCGTGATCGGAGGAGAGGCGCTGAGCGGGTCGACGCTGCAGTTCTGGCAGCAGAACGCGCCCGAGACGCGGCTGATCAACGAGTACGGACCGACCGAGACGGTGGTCGGCTGCTGCATCCATGAGGCGGGGCGCGGCGAGGGAGACGCGGCCTCGGTGCCGATCGGCCGGCCCATCGCCAACACGCAGCTTTATGTGCTCGATCGGAAGCTCGAGCCCGTGCCCGTGGGCGTCTCCGGCGAGCTGTACATCGGAGGAGCAGGGGTGGCGCGCGGGTACCTGAACCGCCCTGCGCTGACGGCGGAGCGGTTCGTGCCAGACCCGTTCCGCGCGGAGGCGGGAGCGCGGCTGTACCGGACAGGCGACGCGTGCCGGTGGCGAGGGGACGGGACGCTGGAGTACCTGGGCCGGCTCGATCACCAGGTGAAGATCCGCGGATACCGGATCGAGCTCGGCGAGATCGAGAGCGTGCTGATGCAGCACGAGGGCGTGCGCGAGGCCGTGGTGGTGGCGCGGGAGGACTCGCCGGGCAACAGGCGACTCGTCGGCTACGTGACGGGGCGAGACGGGACGGCGCCGGAGCCGGAGGCGCTGCGGGCGTGGGCCGCAAAGGCGCTCCCGGGCTACATGGTGCCGGCGCCGATCCTCGTGCTGGAGCGATTGCCGCTCTCGCAGAACGGCAAGGTGGACCGGCGCGCGCTGCCGCCGCCGGAGGCGCTCGCCGCGACCGCCAGGGACACGACGCCGCCGCGCACCGAGCTGGAGCGCACGCTCGCGGCGATCTGGCGAGAGGTGCTGTCGGTCCCGCAGGTCGGCATTCACGACAACTTCTTCGATCTTGGCGGACACTCGCTCTTGCTGGCCAAGGTCCACAGCCGGCTGCGCGACACGGTGGACCGTGATCTGCGGCTGCTGGTGCTGTTCCAGCACCCGACGATCGCCTCGCTCGCGGCGGCGTTGAGCCGGGATCCAGGCGCCGAGGCGGCGCCGCAGGGCGGAGCGCCGGACGGCGAGCGGGCGAGGGCCGCGCAGCAGCGGCGCGGGGAGATCTTCGCGCGGCGGCGCGGCGGACTGGAGACCAAGAAATGACAGCACCGATCAGCGGCGAGCCCCGCCCGGGTCTGGACATCGCGATCATCGGCATGGCCGGGCGCTTCCCGGGCGCGCCGGACGTGGCGGCGTTCTGGCGAAACCTCTGCGCGGGGGTCGAGTCCGTCTCGATCCTCACCGACGAGGAGCTCCTCGGCGCGGGCGTGGACCCCGCGCTGATCGCGCGGCCCGAGTACGTGCGGGCGCGCGCGGTGCTCGACGACATCGAGCTGTTCGACGCGGAGCTCTTCGGGTTCACGCCGCGCGAGGCCGCGGCGCTGGATCCGCAGCACCGGCTGTTCCTGGAGTGCGCGTGGGAGGCGTTCGAGAGCGCCGGGATCGACCCCGAGCGCGCGGGCGGCCCGGTCGGCGTCTACGCCGGATCGAGCCTGAGCGGGTACCTGCCCCACCTCTTCCCCGACGGGCCGCGCCTGCAATCGGCGGCCGACATCGCGGCGCTCCTCGCGCTCGACAAGGACTTCCTCACGACCCGCGTGTCGTACAAGCTGAACCTGGAAGGGCCGAGCATCGCCGTGCAGACGGCCTGCTCCACGTCGCTCGTCGCCGTGCACCTGGCCTGCCAGGGGCTGCTCACCGGCGACTGCGATCTGGCGCTGGCGGGCGGCGCCTCCGTCAGCGTCCCGCAGAAGAGCGGGTACCTCTACCAGGAAGGCGCGATCGCGTCGCCCGACGGGCACTGCCGCGCGTTCGACGCCGGCGCCCGCGGCACCGTCGGCGGCAGCGGCGTCGGCGTGGTCCTCCTGAAGCGGCTCGACGACGCCATCGCGGATCGGGACGCGATCGTCGCGGTCATCAAGGGATCGGCCGTCAACAACGACGGCCGGGCCAAGGTCGGGTACACCGCGCCGCGCATCGACGGGCAGGCGCGCGCGATCCGCGCGGCGCACGCGGCCGCGGGCGTGGACGCGGGCTCCATCACGTACGTGGAGGCGCACGGCACCGGGACGCCGCTCGGCGATCCGATCGAGATCGCGGCGCTGACCCAGGTCTTCCGCGCGACGACCGATCGGAAGGGCTTCTGCGCGATCGGCTCGGTGAAGACCAACGTCGGGCACCTGGACGCGGCAGCGGGGGTCACCGGGCTGATCAAGGCGGCGCTCGCCGTGGCCCGCGGGCGCATCCCGCCGAGCCTGCACTTCCGCGCGCCGAACCCCGCGCTCGACCTGGAGAACAGCCCCTTCCGCGTGGCCGCCGAGCTCACGGCCTGGTCGACCCCAGGCGCCCCGCGCCGCGCCGGCGTGAGCTCCTTCGGCATCGGCGGCACGAACGCGCACGTCGTGCTCGAGGAGGCGCCGCCCCCGCCGGAGGTGGACGCGCCCCGGGCGTGCGAGCTGCTCGTGCTGTCGGCCCGGTCGAGCGCGTCGCTCGAGCGCCTGACCGACGCGCTCGCGGAGCACCTGGAGACCCACGCCGATGTCGAGCTCGGCGACGTGGCGTTCACGCAGCAGCTCGGGCGCCGGGCGTTCGGCCACCGCCGCGCGGTGGTGTGCCGCTCGCGCGAGGAGGCAGCGCGCGCGCTGCGCGGTCGCAGCGACGCGGTGCGCACGGGCGGGCCGGTGGCCGGACCGCGGGCGATCGCGTTCCTGTTCCCCGGGCAGGGCACCCAGCGCCCCGACATGGGCCGCGATCTCTACGAGACGGAGCCCGTGTTCCGGGCCGAGGTCGACGCCTGCGCTTCGCTGCTGCAGCGCCACCTGGGCACGGACCTCCGGACGCTGCTGTTCCCGGCGCCCGCGGACGTCGAGGAGGCCGCGCGGCGCCTCGATCGGACGTCGATGACGCAGCCGGCGCTGTTCGTCGTGGAGTACGCGCTCGCCCGGCTGTGGATGGCGTGGGGCGTGACGCCCGACGCGATGCTCGGGCACAGCGTGGGCGAGTACGTGGCCGCCTGCATCGCGGGGTGCCTGTCGCTCGAGGACGCCGTGGCGCTGGTGGCGGCGCGGGGGCGGCTGATGGAGGCGACGCCGGACGGCGCGATGCTCGCGGTGTCCGCGGCCGAGGCGGAGGTCGCGGGATGGCTCGGCGACGAGGTGGCGCTGGCCGCCGTCAACGGGCCGCGGCAGTGCGTGCTGTCCGGAAGGGCGGCGGCGATCCAGCGGGTCGAGCAGGAGCTCGCGGGCCGGGGGATCGAGGCGCGTCGGCTGCGCGCGGGGCGGGCCTTCCACTCGCACCTGATGGACGGCGCCCTCGCGGCGTTCCGCGAGGCAGTGGGCAGGGTCACGCTGCGGACGCCGCGCATCCCGTGGATCTCGAACGTCACCGGGACGTGGATCACGGCGGCCGAGGCGCAGGACCGCGAGTACTGGGTCCGGCATCTCCGCAGCACGGTCCGCTTCGCCGATGGCGTGCGGACGCTGCGGGAGAAGTCGGAGCGGATCTTCCTGGAGGTGGGGCCGGGGCAGACGCTCACGGCGCTGAGCCGGCAGCTCGCGGGGGAGTCGCTGGCGCTCGCGTCGATGCCCATGGGGCGGGAGCCTGCACACCAGGGCGCGGCGGGGGCGGCGCTGCTCGACGCGGTCGGGCAGGTCTGGGCGGCCGGCGCTGCGGTGGACTGGGCAGGCCTGCAGGCGGGGCGGCACCGGCGGCGCGTCGCGCTGCCGGCGACGCCGTTCGAGCGAAAGCGGTACTGGCTGGAGCGCCCCGGAGCGAGGGGGGCGACCTCAACCTCGGTCGGTTCGACCTCAACCTCGGTCGGGACCTCAACCTCGGTCGGTTCGACCTCAACCTCGGCCGGTTCGACCTCAACCTCGGTCGGTTCGACCTCAACCTCGGTCGGGCCCCCAACCTCGCTCGGGCCCACCTCAACCTCGGTCGGGACCTCCGCGGCCGAGGAGGTGGCCGCCGGCGCTGCCGAGCGCCTGTCGCCTGACGCGGTGACGGCGCAGGTGACGGCCATCTGGGCGCGGGCGTTCGGCATCGAGCACGTCGACCCCGGGAAGAGCTTCTACGACCTCGGCGGCGAGTCGCTCCTCGCCCTGCAGATCCTCAACCGCGTCCGCGAGACGTTCCAGGTGGAGCTGTCGCTCCGCGAGTTCCTCGAGCGGCCCACCGTGGCCGCGCTCGTGGAGCGCGTCCAGCAGGCCCGAGGGCAAGCGCCCGCGAGCCCCGAGCCGGCCCTGGTCGCGCTGCCCCGGACCGCGCGGCGGCTCCCCGGCGCCGGAGGCCCGAAGGCGCCGGCGCTCCCGGACGGCGAGCCGGGCGGCTCGAAGGCGAAGGGACGAAAGTGAGCGTGCTCGGCTTCCTCGTGCGCCGGTCCCGCCGGTCCCTCCTGCTCGCCATCGCCGCCGGCGTGATCAGCGGCCTCGCGGCCGCCGGCGTCATCGCGCTCGTCCACGAGGCGCTCTCCGCGGACGACCGCCCCGCGGCGCAGCTCGCCTGGGCCTTCGCAGGGCTCGCCGTCGCCGGCGTGCTGAGCAGGGCCGTCTCTCAGGTGCTCCTGACCCGGCTGGGACAGGCCCTGATCGCCGAGCTCCGCGTGCAGCTCAGCCAGCGCATCCTCGAAGCGCCGCTGCGCCATATCGAACAGGTCGGCCCCCACAGGCTGCTCGCGACGCTCAACGACGATCCGGCCGTGATCTCGCAGGCGTACATCCACCTGCCCCTCCTGTGCGTCAACCTGGCCACCGTCCTCGGTTGCCTGGCCTATATCGGGCGGATCGCGTGGTCGGCGCTGGCCATCGTGCTGGGCGCGATGGCGCTCGGCGCCCTGCTCTTCCGGACGCACCAGCGGCGCGCGATGCGCGCGTTCACGCTCGCCCGCGAGACGAGCGACGCCCTGTTCCAGCACTTCCGCGGGCTGACGGGCGGGATCAAGGAGCTCAAGATGCACCGCGGGCGCGGGAAGGCGTTCCTGTCCGATGTCCTCGGCGGCAGCGTCACGACGTACGAGCGGGCGTTCGTCGCGGGCACGACCGAATACGCCGTCGCGATGGGCTGGGGCACGCTGCTCTTCTACGCCGTCCTCGGGATCGCCCTGTTCGCCCTCCCCGTCTGGGCAGGCCTGACGACGCCGGCGCGCTCCGGCGTGGTGCTGGCGATGCTCTTCCTGATGACGCCGTTCGCGCAGATCGTCGAGCTGCTGCCGTCCGTCGGGCGCGCCAGCATCGCGCTCGACAAGGCGAGCCAGCTCGGCCTCGCGCTGACGCCCGAGGCCGCGGCGCCGCCGCGCGGAGGCGGCGCGGAGGGCGCGCGCGCGACGTGGGAGCGCATCGAGCTGGCCGGCGTCACGCACCGCTATTACCGGGAGAAGGAAGAGGGCAGCTTCCAGCTCGGGCCCATCGATCTGGCGTTCCGGCCCGGCGAGATCGTGTACCTCGTCGGCGGCAACGGCAGCGGCAAGACGACGCTGTCCCTCCTGCTGCTCGGGCTCTACGCGCCGGAGTCCGGCGAGATCCGGCTCGACGGCGCGGTCGTCGACGACGCGAGCCGCGATCGGTATCGACAGCTCTTCTCGGTCGTCTTCGCGGACTTCCACCTCTTCGAGCACCTGCTCGGCCTGAACGGCCCCGACCTCGACGAGCGCGCCCGGCGCCACCTCGAGCGGCTGCAGCTCGATCACCGGGTGCGCGTCGAGCAGGGCGCCCTCCGCGTGACCGGGCTGTCGCAGGGGCAGCGCAAGCGCCTCGCCCTCATCACCGCCTACCTCGAGGACCGGCCGTTCTACGTGTTCGACGAGTGGGCGTCCGACCAGGATCCCCAGTTCCGGAAGTTCTTCTACACGGAGCTGCTCCCCGAGCTCCGGGCGAGGGGCAAGACCGCCCTCGTCATCACGCACGACGACCAGTACTTCGCGCTCGCGGATCGCTGCCTGCGGCTCGACTTCGGCCGCCTGTCGGAGCTGCCCGCGACCGCCGCCGAGCCGCGATCGGCGCCGAGAGAGCACGCCGCGAGCCCCCGCGCCGACGAGGGCGGTCGGGCCCGCTCGGCGCAGATCCACCGCCTCCCCGTCGAGCGGCAGGCCGCGCTGGAGCCCAGCGCCAACGGCCATGAGGCCATCAGAGCAACGGAGCATGAAGCATGAAGCGTGACATTCGATCACTCCTCGCCTCGGCGCTCGTCTCGCTGGCGGCCGCCGGCTGCGCGGAGAGAGCCCCGGGCGTGACCCGAGCCCCGGCGCAGCGCGCCGGCAACGCGACGACGCTGTCCGGCCTGGAGGACACCGTCACCGTCACGTCCGATCGGCTGGGGATCCCCACGATCCGCGCCGCCTCCCGGCAGGACGCGCTCCGCGCCCTCGGCCTGATCACGGCGCGCGACAGGATGTTCCAGATGGACCTGCTCCGCCGCAGCAGCGGCGGGCGGCTCGCGGAGATCCTCGGGCGCGGCCTGCTGGAGGCCGATACCCGGCAGCGCCAGTTCGGCGTCCCGCAGGCCGCGGCGGCGATCCTCGCGCGCCTGCCGGAGAGCCAGCGCGCCGCGCTCGACGCGTACGCCGAGGGCGTCAACGCGTACCTCCGGAGCGCAGAGGCGCTGCCCGTCGAGTTCCAGAAGCTGGGCTATCGGCCCGAGCCGTGGCGCCCCGAGGACAGCGTCCTCGTCGTGCTGGGGATGTTCAACGCCCTCAGCGAGAGCGAGGACATCGAGCGGACGCAAACGGTCCTGACACAGAGCCTCCCGAAGGGCGTGATGCCCTTCCTGCTCGAGAGCGTCGACCCGTACACGAGGTCGCTGCTCGGCGCGCAGGCCGCCGCGCCTCCGCCGCTGCCGGCCGAGGCGCTGCGAGCGCTGGTGGCGCAGGGCCGGAATCAGCGCCCGCCGAGCCGACGCGTGCTCAGCGAGGACGCCGGCGAGGCGCCGATCGGGTCGAACGGCTGGGCGGTGGCCGGCAAGAGGACGCGGGACGGCCGCGCCATCCTCGCCAACGACATGCACCTCCAGCTCGGCGTGCCCAACATCTGGTATCGCGCCGAGCTCCGCTACGGCGAGCGCGAGGTCGCGGGCGTTGTGCTGCCCGGCGTGCCCGTGGTCATCGTGGGGACGAACCGCCATGTCGCCTGGGGGCTGACAAGCCTCCTCGGCGACGTGATGGACCTCGTGCGGCTCGAGACCCTCCCCGAGCGCCCGGGCGAGTACCGGACGCCCTCCGGGTGGAATCGGTTCGACGTCGCGCAGGAGACGATCAAGGTCCGCGGCGAGCCCGACGCGAGCGTCACCGTCCGCAGCACGATCTGGGGGCCCGTCGCGGCGCGGCCGCTCCTCGGAGCGCCGGTCGCGATCCGCTGGACGGCGCTCGATCCCGAGGGGGTCGACATCGGGCTCCTCGAGATGGATCGGGTCCGGAGCGTCGACGATGCCGTCGCCGTGATGAGCGCCGCCGGCGGGCCCGGGTGCAACGTCCTCTTGGCCGATCGAGCCGGCCGCGTGGCGTGGACGGTGACAGGGCGCATGCCCCGGCGCCGCGGGTTCGACGGCTCGGTCAGCGTCTCCTGGGCCGACGGGCGCGCCGGCTGGGACGGCTACCTGGCCCCCGCCACGTTGCCGCGCATCGTCGATCCGCCGTCGGGGTTCATCGTCAACGCCAACCACCGCATGCCGCTCGGCGAGGGCGCGCCGGTGCTCGGCCACGACTACGTGAACGGCTACCGCGCCTACCGCATCACCGAGCGCCTGCGCGAGGCGCGCCAGGTCGCCGAGGCGGACCTGTTCCAGCTGCAGCTCGATACGCGGGCCGAGTTCTTCGCCTTCTACCGCGACCTCGCGCTGCGCGCGCTCACCGGAGAGGCCCTGTCGAAGCGGCCGGCGCTCGCCGAGGCGCGGCGCGCGGTGGCCGCGTGGGACGGCCGGGCGGACGTGTCCAGCGTCGGGCTGCCGCTCCTCGTGCGGTTCCGGCGCGTCCTGGCCGACGACGTGTTCGCCGCGTGGCTCGGCCCGAACCGCGCCGCGGAGCCGGACCTCGAGCTCGCGCTGCCCGACATCGACACGCCCCTCCAGCGCGTCCTCGACACGCACGCGCGCTCGGCCGATCTGGCGCCGGCGCCGGCGGGCGGATGGGACGCGTTCGTCCTCGCGGCGCTGGAGAAGGCCGTGACCGCCGTGAAGCAGGAGAACGGCGGGCGGCCCCTCGACCAGCTCGAGTGGGGCGCGGTGAGCCGGGTGCGGATCGCGCACCCGCTCGGCGCGAGCCCGGAGCTCGCCGCGCTCCTCAACATGCCCGACGAGCCGCTCGCGGGGTGCGGCTTCTGCGTGCGCCTGGCGGTCCACGCGGTCGCCGCGAGCGAGCGGCTCGTCGTCTCGCCGGGCCACGAGCAGGACGGCATCCTGCACATGCCGGCCGGCCAGTCGGGCGATCCGCGGTCGCCCCACTACCGCGATCAGCAGCGCGCCTGGGTCGACGGGCGCCCGCTGCCGCTCCTGGCGGGGCCGGCCGAACACACGATCACGCTCGTTCCCGAGCGCCGCTGACGTCATCACCGCATCTCGAAACGGAGGAGTCCATGGCCAACGATGAACGCGAAGACAACACCATTTACAAAGTCGTCGTGAACCACGAGGAGCAGTACTCGATATGGCCCGAGTACCGCGAACCCCCCCTCGGGTGGCGCGACGCGGGCAAGACCGGCACGAAGGCCGAGTGCCTCGATCACATCAAGGAGGTCTGGACCGACATGCGGCCGCTCAGCCTGCGCAAGCAGATGGAGGAGGGCCGGCCGTCGTGACCGCCTCGAGCGCTCTGTCACAGGGCGAGGCGCCCGAGGGCGCGGCGCGGAGCGAGGCGGCAGGCCTGTCGCGATCGTTCTTCCCGGGAAGCGCCCTGCCGCTCGTCGTGAGCCCGCTCGGCCGCGGCGACGCGGCGAGCGTGCCCGCGCTCGCCGCGTCCATCCGGGCGTGCGCGGAAGAGGAGCTGATCCGGCACGGCGCGGTGCTGTTCCGCGGCTTTCCTGTCCGATCGATCGCCGACTTCCACGCCTTCGTCCGGCTCGTGACGCCGGAGCTCCTCGATTACACGTTCGGGTCGACGCCGCGCTCCCACGTGCAGGACAGGATCTACACGTCGACGGAGTACCCCGCTCACCAGCACATCCCCCTTCACAACGAGCAGTCGTACACGCTCGACTGGCCGCTCAAGATCTGGTTTCACTGCGCGCAGGCCGCGCCCGAGGGGGGGAGCACGCCTATCGCGGACAGCCGCGAGGTCTTCCGTCGCATCCCGGCCCCGATTCGGGAGCGGTTCGCGGCGAAGAAGGTGATGTACGTCCGCAACTACGGGAACGGCCTGGACCTGCCGTGGCAGAAGGTCTTTGGCACGGACGACCGGGCCGAGGTCGAGCGCTTCTGCCAGGCGGCAGGCATCGAGTGCGCGTGGAAGGCCGACGGCGAGCTGCGCACACGCCAGGTGTGCCAGGCCGTGGCCGCCCACCCGCGCACCGGAGAGCAGGTGTGGTTCAACCAGGCTCACCTGTTCCACGTCTCCAACCTGGACCCGGCCGCGCGGGAGGCGCTCCTCTCGATCTTCGCCGAGGAAGACCTGCCCCGCAACGCCATGTATGGAGACGGATCGCCCATCGAGGGCGCCGCGCTCGACGAGATCCGCGAGGTGTACAGGCAGCTCGCCGTGGAGTTCGCCTGGCGAGAGGGGGACGTGCTCCTCGCGGACAACATGCTGATCGCCCACGGGCGCGCGCCCTACCGCGGCCCGCGCAAGGTCCTTGTAGCCATGGCCGAGCCGTACCGGGCCAAAGCCTCCTGAGGTTCTTTCATGCGTGAGGATGTCTTCGTTTTTCCGATGAGCTTCGTCCAGGAGCGGCTGTGGTTCCTCGCCCAGCTCGAGCCGGAGAGCGCCTCTTACAACCTGGCCACCGCCGTGCGGCTCGCCGGGTCGCTCGACGTCTCCCTGGTGGAGCGGTGCGTCTCAGAGATCGTGCGCCGGCACGAGGTCCTGCGCACGACGTTCGACGTCGTCGACGGCCTGCCCTCGCAGATCGTCCACGCCGACGGGGCGCCGCGGATCGAGCGGATCGACCTCGGCGCGCTGCCAGCGGCGCAGCGGGACGCCGAGGTCCGGCGGCTGATCGAGCGCGAGGCGCGGCGGCCGTTCGACACGGCGAGCGGACCGCTCCTCCGGCTCACGCTCCTGCGGCTCGGATCGGAAGAACACATCCTCCTGTGGGTCGTGCATCACCTCGTCTTCGACGGGTGGTCCACGAGCCTCGTCCTCACGGAGTTCGCCGCGCTGTACACGGCGTTCTCCGCGGGCCGGCCCGCCGCGCTCGCCGACCTGCCGCTGCAGTACGCGGATTTCGCGCACTGGCAGCGCGAGCGCGTGGAAGGCGGGCTGCTCGAGGCCCAGGTGGCCTACTGGAAGAGGCAGCTCGATGGGCAACCTGGGCTGCTGGAGCTGCCCGCGGATCGCCCGCGGCCCGCGATCCAGCGGTTCCGGGGAGCGCGGCATTTCTTCCGGGTGCCGGGCGCGCTCGCCGGGGCGCTCGGGGCCCTCGCGCGGCGCGAGGAGACGACGCTGTTCGCGGTGCTGATGGCGGGGTTCCAGGCCCTCCTCGCCCGCCGCGCGGGGACATTCGATATCAGCGTGGGCACGCCGGTGACGAACCGGAGCCGGGCCGAGCTGGAAGGGCTGGTCGGCTGCTTCGCCAACACCGCCGTTGTCCGCGCCGACCTCTCCGGGGATCCGCCGTTCGCGGCGCTGCTCGCCCGGGTCACGGGGGCCGTGCGCGGGGCGCAGGCGCACCAGGAGGTGCCGTTCGATCAGGTGGTGGAGGCCGTGAGCCCGGTCCGGGACCTGAGCCACGCGCCGCTCTGCCAGGTGATGTTCGCGCTCCAGCCGGCGCGGCGGCAGCCCTTCGCGATACCGGGCATCGAGGTGCGCCTGCTCGATCTGGACGTGGGCGGCGCCCAGTTCGATCTCTCGCTCAACCTCGCGCCCGACGAGGACGGGCTGGCAGGCGCCCTCGAATACGACACGGACCTGTTCGACGCGGGCACGATCGCGCGGACGGCCGATGAGCTGCTGCGCCTGCTGGCAGGCGCGGCGGCGAGCTCCGCGACGCGCCTGTCGGAGCTGCCGCTGCTTGCGGCCGAAGAGCGGCGGCAGGTGCTCGAGTGGGGCACGGCGGGGGCGATCGGAGAGACGCCGCGCGCCGCGCACCGGAGGTTCGAGGAGCAGGCCGCGCGGGCGCCCGGGGCGACGGCCGTCGTCCACGAGGCGCAGCAGATCACGTACGGCGAGCTGGATCGGAGAGCCAACCAGCTGGCGCAGCTCCTCCGGCGGCGCGGGGTGGGGCCGGAGGTCCGCGTGGGCATCTGCCTGCCGCGGTCGATCGGGAGGATCGCTGCCGTGCTCGGCGTGCTGAAGGCGGGCGGCGCGTTCGTCCCGCTCGACCCCGATCTCCCCCGGGCGCGGATCGCCGAGGCGATCGGCGGCGCCGGGATCCGCGTGATGATCGCGCAGGGCGACGCGGCGGCCGAGCCGCCCCCCGGCGTCGACGTTGTCCACCTGGACGCGGCCTGGACGTGCGTGCTCCACGAGCCGTCCACACCGCCGGCCGGCGAGCCGGCGCCCGAGCAGGCGGCGTGCGTGCGCACGACCTCCGGCGCGGCGGGGACGCCCGAGAGCGTCGTTGTGCCGCACCGGGCGATCGCGGGCTTCGCCGATGGCGCGGCGGCGGCCTACGAGATCTCGCAGGGCGACCGGGTGCTGGAGCTCGCGTCGCCGAGCCTCGACGCGGGCGCGGTGGAGATGTTCGCGTGCCTCGCGCGGGGCGCGACGCTCGTGCTGCCCACAGAGGCGGCGCTCGAGTCGGCGTCCGGGCTCATTTCGGCGTGCGGAGCGTCGGGCGTGACCGTGGCGGTGCTGCCGACCCTCGTCTGGCACCGCGTCGTCGCGGGGCTCGACGAGGGCCTGGCGCTGCCGTCGTGCCTCCGGCAGGTCGTCCTCACCGGCGAGGCAGCCTTGCCCGCGCGCGTGCGCGCCTTCCGGGCGTCGCCGGGGGCCGCGCGGGTCCGGTTGCTGAACGCCTACGGCGCGACCGAGACCACGGCGACGGCGGTGGCGTGTGATCTGACGGCCGCGGACCCGCGCGACGGGTGGGCGGTCGCCGTCGGCCGGCCGCTCGCGGGCGCGCGGGCCCACGTGCTCGACCCCGCCGGTCAGCCGGTGCCGGCCGGCGTCGTCGGAGAGCTGTACCTCGGAGGCCAGGGCCTCGCGCGCGGGTACCTGGGGCGCCCGGATCTGACCGCGGAGCGCTTCGTCCCCGATCCCTTCGCCGATCAGCCGGGAGAGCGGCTGTACCGCACCGGGGACCGGGCGCGGTGGCGGGCCGACGGGCAGCTCGAGCTCGCCGGCCGCGTGGATCACCAGGTGAACCTGCGCGGCTTCCGGATCGACCCCGGGGCGGTCGAGGCGCGCCTCGCCGAGCTGCCCGGGGTGCGCGAGGCGGTCGTGATCGCGCGGCAGGACCGGCCGGAGGAGCGACGGCTCGTGGCGTACGTCGCGACCGGCGCGGACGCGGCGCCGGAAGAGCTGCGGCGCGCGCTGAAGGAGCGGCTGCCGGACTACATGGCGCCCTCGGCGCTCGTGGCGCTGAAGGAGCTGCCCCGCACGCCGCGCGGCAAGATCGACAGGCGCGCGCTGCCGGCGCCGATCGAGGAGAGCGGCCAGGCCACGACGCCGCGCACGGAGGCCGAAGCGACGCTCGCGGGGATCTGGGCGGAGCTCCTGGGAAGGCAGGCCGTCGGGGTCCAGGAGAACTTCTTCGAGCTGGGCGGCGACTCGATCCTCGCGCTCCAGGTCGTCTCACGCGCGCGGGCCGCGGGCCTCTCGCTCACGCCCCGGCAGGTCTTCCAGCACCAGACGATCGCCGGTCTGGCCGCGGTCGCGGCGTCGGGCTCGGCGCCGGCCGCGGACGCGCAGCTCGCGATGCCGCTCCCCGGCGACGCGCCGCTCACGCCCGTCCAGCGCTGGTTCTTCGAGCTCGGCGGGCCGAACCCGCACCACTGGAACCAGACGGTGCTGCTCGAGCTGCGGCGGCGGGTCTCGGTCGAGGCGCTCACGGCCGCGATCGAGGCGGCGGTCGAGCACCACGGCGCGCTCCGGCTGCGGTTCACGCGCGAGGAGGGCGGGTGGAGCCAGTACTTCGCGGACTCGCCCCCCGCGGCGGTCGCGCGGGTCGATCTCTCGGACCTGCCCGCCGAGGCGCAGCCCGCGGCGCTGGCCAGCGCCGCAGCGGAGCACCAGGCGCGCCTCCATCTGGCCGACGGGCCGGTCCTCTGCGCTGTGCTGTTCGATCTGGGCCCGGAGCGCCCCGGCCGGCTCCTGCTGGTCGCCCATCACCTCGTGATCGACGCTGTCTCGTGGCGGATCCTGATCGAGGATCTCCAGACCGCCTGCCAGCAGCACGAGCGTGGCGAAGCGATCCGGCTCCCAGAGGAGATCGTCTCGTTCGGTGAATGGGCCTGGCGCCTGTTCACGCAGGCCCAGTCCGAGGAGGTGACCCGACAGGCGGAGGCGTGGCTCGCCGCGAGCCGCCCCGCGAGGGCGCTGCCCGCCGACGATCCGGCCGGCGCGTCGCTCGAAGCGGACACCGTGTCGCTGACGCGGTTCCTCGACGCCGAGGAGACGCGCGCGCTGCTGCAAGCCGCGCCTGCGTACCGGCTCCGCGTGGACGAGGTGCTGCTCGCGGCGTTCGCCGGAGCGCTCGCGCAGTGGACGGGCGATCCCGCGGTGCTCGTCGATCTGGAGGGGCACGGGCGCGACGCGCTCGACGACCTGGATCTCTCCCGCACGGTGGGGTGGTTCACGAGCATCTACCCCGTCCGGCTGGAGATCCCGGCCGGCGCGGCGCCCGAGCGCGCGCTCAAGGCGCTGAAGGAGCAGCTCCGCGCGGCCCCGCAGGGCGGCGCCACGTACGGGATGCTCCGGTACCTGAGCGAGGACGCGCAGGCGGCGCGGCTCCGGGAGCGCGCCGCGGCGCAGGTGCGCTTCAACTACCTCGGGCGGTGGGACGATCTCTTCGCGTCGAGCCCGCTGTTCGCGCATGCGGAAGGCTACGTCGGGCGCAACCAGGATCCGCGCGCGCCGCGGGGCTACGAGCTGGAGGTCGACGCGGCCATCGTCGACGGGCGCCTCCGGATGATGTGGAGCACCAGCGGCGCCCGCTATCGGCCCGAGACGGTGGCGCGCGTCTTCGAGGACTTCGCGGCGCGGCTGCGCGCCCTCGTCGCGCGCGGCGTCGGCCCCGACGCCGGCGGCTACACCCCCTCGGACTTCCCCCTCGCGCGGCTCGATCAGGCGAGGCTGGACCGCCTGCTGGGGCCTGGCCACGACGTCGAGGACGTCTATCCTCTGAGCCCGCTCCAGCAAGGGCTGCTGTTCCATAGCCTGTGGGAGCCGGGCTCCGGCGTTTACGTCGAGCAGGTGACGTGCAGGCTGGAGGGGGCGCTCGACGTCGACGCGTTCCGCGAGGCCTGGCAGGCCGTGGCCCTGCACCACGGCGTCCTGCGCACGACCTTCGCGTGGGAAGGCGCCGACGAGCCGCTCCAGGTCGTGCGGCGCGGGGCGGCTGTGGCGGTCGAGATCGAGGACTGGCGCGGCGCGCGCGACGCTGGCGCCGAGGCGCAGCGGGCGCGCCTGGAGGCCCGGATCGAAGCGGATCGCGCGAGGGGCTTCGATCTCGCCCGGGGCCCGCTGATGCGCGTCGCCCTCCTGCGCGTGGCGGACGACGCCTACCAGTTCCTCTGGAGCCACCATCACCTCCTCCTCGACGGGTGGGCGGCGTCCCTCGTCCTGCAGGACGCCTTCGCCGCGTACGACGCCCTGCGCGCCGGCCGGCCGGCCGCGCTGTCGCCTCGCCCGCGTTATCGCGAGTACATCGGCTGGCTGCGCGAGCGGGACGCGAGCGCCGACGAGGGGTTCTGGCGGGGCGCGCTCGCGGGCTTCAGCGCGGCGACACCGCTCCCCCTGGAGCGCGTTCCGCCGACGGATGACGCGAGCGGCCACGGGGCGACGATCGTGTCGCTGCCGGAGCCGGTCACGGCGCGCCTCCAGCGCTTCGCGCAGCAGCACCGCGTGACGTTGAGCACGCTGGTCCAGGCCGCCTGGGCGCTCCTGCTCAGCCGAGCTGCCCGCACCGACGACGTTGTCTTCGGCGTCACGGTCGCCGGGCGGTCGGCCCCGCTCGCCGGGATCGACGCCATGGTGGGGATCTTCATCAACACGCTGCCGCTGCGCGTGGCCGTTCCGCAGGCGGCGACCGTCGCCGACTGGCTGCGCGATCTCCTGAGGACGACCACCGATCTCGGCCCGCACGAGCACACGCCGCTGGCCCAGGCGCGGGGCTTCAGCGCGGTTCCGGCGGGACAACCGCTCTTCGAGAGCCTCGTCGTCTTCGAGAACTATCCGACCGATCCTCGGACCCAGCAGGGGTTGCCCGGGCTCGCGGTCCGCGACGTCGCGTTCTCGGACCAGACGAACTACCCGCTCACCCTGGCCGCCCTGCCGGGGGCTCAGCTCCAGCTGCGCCTCTCCTACGATCGGCGGCGGTTCGACGAGGAGGTCGCCTCACGACTCCTCGGCTTCGTGGAGGTGGCGCTCCGGCAGATCGTCAGCCGCCCCGAGGCGCGGGTCGGAGAGCTGTCGCTCGTCGGCGAGCTGGAGTCGAGGCGCGTCGTGACGGCGTGGAACGCGACCGAGCGCGCGTATCCGGGCGAGCTGCACGTCCACGAGCTCTTCGAGGCGCAGGCGGCGCAGACGCCCGACGCGGTGGCCGTGATCTTCGGTGAGCGGCGGCTCAGCTATCGAGAGCTCAACGCGCGCGCCAACCGGGTGGCGCACGCGCTCAGGAAGCGCGGCGTGGAGCCGGACGTGCTCGTCGCCATCGCCGCGGAGCGCTCCGTCGAGCTGGTCGTCGGGCTGCTCGGCATCCTGAAGGCCGGCGGGGCGTACGTGCCCATCGATCCCGATTACCCCGCCGATCGGATCGCCTACATGCTCGAGGACGCGGCCGCGCCGGTCCTTCTGAGCCAGTGGCCCGTGGCCTCGCGCCTGCCGCCCCACCGCGCCCAGGTGCTGTGCCTGGACGTGGATCGCGCCAAGATCGACAAGGAGCCTGCCCAGAACCCCGCGGTGGCCGTCTCGCCGGACAACCTCGCTTACACCATCTACACATCGGGCTCGACAGGCAGGCCCAAGGGCGCCGGCAACAGCCACCGTGGCCTGCTCAACCGGCTCCAGTGGATGCAGGAGCGCTACGGCCTCACCCCGCAAGATCGGGTGTTGCAGAAGACGCCCTTCAGCTTCGATGTCTCGGTCTGGGAGTTCTTCTGGCCCTTGATGATCGGCGCCGGCCTCGTCGTCGCGAGGCCGGGCGATCACCGCGACGGCGATCGGCTCGTCGAGCTGATCACGCGGAACGGCGTCACCACGCTGCACTTCGTCCCGCCCATGCTCCAGGCGTTCCTGGAGACGCCTGACGTGGCCTCGTGCACGTCGCTGCGCCGGGTCATCTGCAGCGGCGAGGCGCTGCCGGCGGAGCTCGCGCGGCGGTGCTTCGAGCGGCTGCCGGACGCCGAGATCCACAACCTCTACGGGCCCACCGAGGCGTCGATCGACGTCACCTTCTGGGCCTGCCAGCGAGACGACACCTCCGCCTCGGTGCCGATCGGGTACCCCATCGCCAACACGCAGATTTACCTGCTCGACCGCCAGGGCCAGCCCGTGCCCGCCGGCGTCGCCGGCGAGCTCCACATCGGCGGCGTCGGCCTCGCCCGCGGCTATCACCGGCGTCCTGACCTGACCGCGGAGCGCTTCGTGCCCGATCCGTTCGGCTCCGCCCCCGGAGGGCGGCTGTACAGGACAGGCGATCTCGCGCGCCACAGGCCCGACGGAGCCATCGAGTTCCTCGGCCGCCTCGATCACCAGGTCAAGATCCGCGGCCTGCGCATCGAGCTCGGCGAGATCGAGGCGCGCCTGCTCCAGCACCCCGGCGTCGGCGAGGCCGTCGTCCTCGCCCGGAGCGAGGCCCACGGCGGAAAGCGCCTCGTCGCCTACGTCGCGGGCCGCGACGGCGCGGCGCTCGATCCGCAGTCGCTCCGCGCCTGGCTCGCCGAGGCCCTCCCGGCCTACATGGTGCCCGCGCCCATCCTCGTGCTCGAGCGGCTGCCGCTGTCGCCCAACGGCAAGGTCGACCGGCGCGCCCTCCCCTCCCCCGAGCAGCTCGAGGCGCCGGCCCATCGCCCCCACGTCGCGCCGCGGACCGAGCCGGAGCGCTTCCTCGCGGAGGTCTGGGCCGAGGTGCTGCGCCGCGAGCAGGTCGGCGTCGAGGACGACTTCTTCGAGCTCGGCGGGGACTCCATCGTCACGCTGCAGATCATCGCGCGCGCCGCGCAGCGCGGGCTGCGGCTGACGCCCAAGCAGATCTTCACGCGCCGCACGATCGCCGCGCTCGCCGGCGATCTCGCCGCGGCGCCGGCCGCGCCCCTGCCGCCCGCCCCGCCCGTCGAGATCGCGCCGTTCAGCCTCGCCCGGCTGGAGCGGGCGCAGCTCGACGCGTTGCTGCAGGCCGACGACGGCATCGAGGACGTCGTCCCCGCGTCCCCGGTGCAGCAGGGCATGCTCTTCCACTCGCTCCTCACGCCGGAGGACAGCCCGTACTTCAACCAGATCGTCTGCCGGTTCACGCAGGGCCTCGACGTCGAGGCCTTCTCGCGGGCCTTCGAGGTCCTCAGCGCGCGCCACGCCATCCTGCGGACGGGCTTCGTCACCGGCGTCGAGGAGCCGCACCAGGTCGTGCGGCGCGCCGCGCGCTTGCCCATCGAGGTCCTCGACTGGCGGGAGGTCCCGGAGGCCGAGCAGGCGGCGGCGCTCGAGCGCTTCCTCCGGGACGATCGCCGGCGGGGCCTCCGCTTCGAGGAGCCGCCGCTCCTGCGGGTCTCGGTGCTGCGCCTCCCGGAGCGCGTCGACCAGATCGTCTGGAGCGTCCACCACGCGCTGCTCGACGGCTGGTGTCAGGGGCTGATCCTGAAGGAGTGGCTGACCTATTACGACGAGGCGCGCCGCGGCGCGCTGCGCGCGCGGGAAGAAGCGCCGCCCTACGCGCGCTACGTCGCATGGCTCGAGCGGCAGGACATGGCGGCCGCCGAGGCCTTCTTCCGGGCTCACCTGAAGGGGCTGACCGCGCCGACTCCGCTGCCGGAGCGCGACGAGGCCGAGGCGGCGCCGGGCTTCCGCGAGCGCCACGCGCGGCTCTCGCCGGACGCGACGAGGGCGCTCCAGGGCTTCGCGCAGGCGCAGGGGGTGACGCTCAACACCGCCGTGCAGGCCGCGTGGGCGCTGCTCCTGGCCCGTTATAGCGGCGAGCCGGACGTGCTCTTCGGCGTCACCGTGGCCGGCCGCCCCGCCGACCTGCCCGAGGCCGGCTCCATCATGGGCGCGTTCATCAACTCGCTCCCGCTGCGCCTCCGCGTCGCCCCGGAGATGCGGCTCGGGGCGTGGCTCCGCCAGATCCAGGAGCTCAACCTCGAGCTGCGCCAGTTCGAGTACAGCCCGCTGGCGCAGGTGCAGCAGTGGAGCGACGTGGAGCGAGGGGCGCCGCTCTTCGAGTCGCTGCTCGTCTTCCAGAACTTCCCCATCGACGACGCCGTCGACGAGCACAGGAAGGCCCTCGGGATCGAGGTGAGCACGGCGGAGGCCTGGACGAACTACCCGCTCACCGTCTACGTGACCCCGGGGCGCGAGCTCTCGCTCTTGCTCTCGTTCGACGGGCGGCGCCTCGACGACGGCTCGGTCGCCCGCATGGCCGCGGCCCTGTGCGCGCTGCTCGAGCGCATGGCGGCCCAGCCCGGGGCGCGGCTCGCCGAGCTCGCGCTCCCCGACGACCCGGAGCTCTTGCGGTTCATCGCGGAGCGGAACGCGACGCGGCGGGACTACCGGTCCAGGCCGTGCCTGCCGAAGCTGCTCGCGGAGCAAGCCGCGCGGACGCCGGACGCCGTCGCGGTGACGTGCGGGCACGACCAGCTGACCTACGGCGAGCTGAACGCCCGCGCCAACCGGCTGGCCCACCACCTGCGCCAGCAGGGGGTCGGCCCGGGGACGCTGGTGGGCCTGTGCGTCGAGCGCTCGCTGGAGATGCTCGTGGGAGCGCTGGGCATCCTGAAGTCGGGCGGGGCGTACGTCCCGCTCGACCCGGCTTATCCGCGCGAGCGGCTCCGCGCCATGCTGGAGGACTCCCGCCTGCCGCTCCTGCTCACGCAGGAACGCCTGCTGCCGGCGCTGCCTGGCACCGGCGCCGGCGCCGGCGCGCGCGCGATCTGCCTCGATCGGGACTGGCCCGCCATCGCCGGCGCGCCGGCTCACGATCCGGCGCCGCGCGCGGGCGAGGAAGACCTCGCGTACGTCATCTACACGTCGGGCTCCACGGGTCGGCCCAAGGGGGTCATGGTCCGCCACGGGGGCGTCGCCAACTTCCTCCTGTCGATGCAGGAGCTGCTGGCGCCGCCGGCGGGCTTCGTGCTGCTCGCCACCACGTCCATCTCGTTCGATATCGCGGTGCTCGAGCTGTTCCTGCCGCTCCTGTCGGGCGGGCGCGTGGTGCTCGCCCACCGCGAGGACGTGGCCGACGGCGAGCGCCTCGCCGCGCTGCTCGGCGCGTCCGGCGCCACGTGGATGCAGGCCACGCCGACGGGCTGGAAGATGCTGCTCGACAGCGGCAGCCCGCGGCTCGCCGGCGTCACCGTCCTCTGCGGCGGAGAGGCGTTCCCGCGGGAGCTCGCGCGCAGGTTCCTCGACGCGGGCGTGTCGCCCTGGAACCTCTACGGACCGACGGAGACGACCGTCTGGTCGAGCCTCCACCGCGTGACGGCCGACGGGTTGATCCCGCTCGGGAGCCCGGTCGACAACACCGAGATCCACGTGCTCGATCGGCAGCTCTCGCCCGCGCCTTTCGGCGTGGCGGGCGAGGTCTACATCGGGGGCGCCGGCCTCGCGCGCGGGTACCTCGATCGGCCCGATCTGACGGCCGAGCGCTTCGTCCCGGACCCCTTCAGCCGGGAGCCCGGCCGCCGGCTCTACAGGACCGGCGACCTGGCGCGGCTCCGGCGCGACGGCGCGATCGAGTTCCTCGGGCGGGCCGATCATCAGCTCAAGATCCGCGGCCACCGGATCGAGCCAGGCGAGATCGAGGCGCAGCTGCGGGCGCACCCGGGCGTGCGCGACGCGGTGGTCGTGGCCCTCGAGGACGCGGGGCTCCTCCGCCTCGTCGCGTACGTCGTGCCGGCGCGCGGCGCGACGCTCACAGCGGACGGGCTGCGCGCATCGCTCCGGGAGCGGCTGCCCGAGCCCATGGTGCCCTCGGCGTACGTGTGGCTCGACGAGCTGCCGCTCACCCCGAACGGCAAGCTGAACCGGAAGGCCCTGCCCGCCCCGGGGCTCGCCTCCCGCGAGCAGGCCGGGAAGCCCCGCACCGCGACGGAGGAGGCCGTGGCCGCGATCTGGGCCGAGGTGCTCGGCCTCGAGGCGGTGGGCGTGGACGAGACCTTCTTCGAGATCGGCGGCAACTCGCTCCTGGCGACGCGCGTGATCGCCCGCGTCCGCGCCGCGTTCCAGGTGGAGCTGCCGCTCAGATCGGCCTTCGATCACCCGACCGCGGCGCGGCTCGCCCGCGCCGTGGACGACGCCGTCGGGCGGCGGCAGGGCGTGACGCTGCCGCCGATCACCCCGCAGCCCGAGGACGGCGCGCCGCCGCTCTCGTTCTCCCAGCAGCGCCTGTGGTTCCTGGCCCAGCTCGAGCCCACGGCGGCCTCGTACAACATCCCGGCGGCCGTGCGCCTCGTCGGGCCGCTCGACGTGGACCGGCTGCAGCGCGCGTTCGAGGCGGTGGTCCGCCGTCACGCGTCGATGCGCACGACGTTCGCGGAGATCGACGGCCAGCCGGCGATGATCGTCCGCGCGGAGCAGCCCGTCGCGATCGCGATCGTCGACCTCCGCGCCGCGCCCGGAGCGGATCGCGAGGCGCAGGCGCAGCGCGCGCTCGAGGCGGAGGCGAGCCGCGCCTTCGATCTGGTCGAGGGGCCGCTGTTCCGGATCACGCTGCTCCGCCTCGGCGAGCGCGAGCACGCGCTGCTCGTGGTCCTCCACCACATCGTGTCGGACGGGTGGTCCTTGAACCTCCTCGTCGACGAGGTGATGGAGCTCTACGCCGCCGACGCGGCGGGCCGCGCCGCGGCGCTCCCGTCGCTGCCTGTCCAGTACGCCGACTACGCCCGGTGGCAGCGCGCGTGGCTCGCCGGATCGGCGCTCGACCAGCAGCTCGCGTACTGGCGGCGGCGGCTCGGCGCGGAGCCGCCGGTGCTTCGGCTGCCCACGGATCTGCCGCGGCCCCCGGCGCGCTCGTACCGGGGCGCTCGCCACGCCTTCACGCTCCCGGGCGAGCTCTCGGCGGCGCTCGGCGCCCTCGCGCGCGGCCAGGGGGTCACCTCGTTCATGCTGCTCCTGGCCGCGTTCGAGGTGCTGATCGCGCGCTACAGCGGGCAGACGGACCTCTGCATCGGGACGCCGATCGCGGGCCGCACCCGCGTGGAGGTCGAGGGGCTCATCGGGCTCTTCGTCAACACGCTCGTCCTGCGGGCGGACGTCGGCGGAGATCCGAGCTTCCCCGAGCTGCTCGCGCGCGTCCGCGAGGAGGTGCTGGCGGCGCAGGCGCACCAGGACCTGCCGTTCGAGCAGCTCGTCCAGGCGCTCCGGCCCGCGCGGGACCTCGGCCACACGCCGCTGTTCCAGGTGATGTTCTCGCTCCAGGACGACCCGCGGGGCGCGCCGCCGCTCGACGACCTCGAGATCCGACGGCTCGACGTCGATCCCGGCAGCGCCCAGTTCGACCTCTCGCTCCACATGGCGGCGACGCCGGAGGGGCTGCGCGGCTCGTTCGAGTACAGCACCGATCTCTTCGAGGAGCGCTCGATCCGCCGCATGGCGGACGACCTCCTCACGCTGCTGGCGGGGATCGCCGCCCGGCCGACCTCCCGGCTCGGCGAGCTGCCGCTGCCGGAGCCGCGCGTCCCGGCGCACCCGGAGCCGCTCGAGGCCGCGCGCCAAGACGACGCCGCCGGCGCGGTCGGCGCAGCGGCGGACGCGGCGCCCGTCACCGCCGTCGAGTCGCGGCTCGCGGAGATCTGGGCCGCGGTGCTGGGCCGCGAGCGCGTCGGCCGCCACGACAACTTCTTCGAGCTGGGAGGCGACTCGATCCTGAGCCTTCAGGTCGTCTCCCGCGCGAAGCAGGCGGGCCTGCGCCTGACCGCCCGCCAGATGTTCCAGCACCAGACCCTCGCCGCGCTGGCGGCCGCCGCGGGCCTCGCCACGGACGCCGCTCGGGCGCCGGAACCGGACGAGGAGGGCGCGGCGGCGGGCGACGTCCCGCTGACGCCGATCCAGCGGCGGTTCTTCGCGCGCAACCTGCCGAACCCGCACCACTGGAACCAGGCGCTCCTGCTCGCCGTCGCCGAGCCGCTCGAGTGGCCGGCGCTGGAGGCCGCCGTGCAGGCGCTCCTCCGTCACCACGGCGCGCTGCGGCTGCGCTACGTGCCCGAGGAGCGCGGCTTCCGCCAGACGCTCGCGCCCTCCCACGAGCCCGCCGCCGTCGTCCACCAGACGGACCTCACCGGCGTGCCCGAGGCCGAGCAGCCGGCGGCGATCGAGGAGCACGCGTCCCGGTGGCAGGCCAGCCTGGACCTGACCGCTGGGCCGCTCCTGCGCGTCGTCGGCTTCGAGCTCGGCGCCGGCAGGCCGGGGCGGCTGCTGCTCGTCGCGCACCACCTGGTCGTCGACGGCGTGTCGTGGCGCGTCCTGCTCGAGGATCTGGAGGCTGCCTACGATCAGGCCCGCCGCGGGGCGCCGCCGCAGCTGCCCGACAGGACCACCTCCTTCGCGCGGTGGGCGGCGCGCCTCGACGCGGCGGCCCGGGACGCCGCCCTCCAGGAAGAGGCGGCCTTCTGGCTCGGTCTTCCCTGGGATCGCCTCGCGCCGCTGCCGGTCGACGAGCCGGCGGGGGATCGCGCGGAGACGGCCATGGCCACGCTCAAGATGGGCCTGAGCGGGCCGGAGACGCGGTCGCTCCTGGAAGCCGTGTCGGAGGCCTACCGGACGCGCATCGACGAGTTCTTGCTGGCCGGGCTGGCCCTCGCCCTCCAGCGGTGGACCGGCCAGCGGCTCTCGGCGATCGACGTCGAGGGCCACGGGCGCGAGGCGCTCGACGGGGAGGACCTCGACCTGTCGCGCACCGTCGGCTGGTTCACGAGCGTCTACCCGGTGCTGCTCGAGATCGCGCCGGGCGCTGCGCCGGGCGTGGTGCTGAAGGCGGTGAAGGAGCAGCTCCGCCGCGTCCCGCGGCGCGGCCTCCCCTACGGCGCGGTGCGGGAGCTCGGGACCGGGGCGATCGCGGATCGGCTGCGCCGCCTGCCCGCGCCCGGGGTCGGGTTCAACTACCTGGGGCAGTGGGACCAGGTGGTCGGCGCCGGCGCGCGGTTCTCGCTGGCCGCGGAGTCGCCCGGCGCCCAGCACGACCCGCGCAGCCCGCTCGCGTACGAGATCGAGATCGACGCGGCGGTGTACGACGGCCGGCTCGAGGCGACCTTCCGCTACAGCGCCGCGCGGTACCGGGAGGAGACGATCGCGGCGGTCAGCGCGCTGTGGCGCGACGCGCTGAGAGAGCTGATCGCGCACTGCCTGTCACCCGACGCCGGCGGCTACACGCCGTCGGACTTCACCGACGTCGCGCTCGCGGCGGATGAGCTGGACTCCATCCTGGAAGCCTTGGACTGACGCCATGACGAACAAGAAGAAAGACGTTGAGTCGATTCACTACCTCTCCCCGCTCCAGCAGGGATTGCTCTTTCACGCGGTCTCGGACCGCGCCGCGGACCCGTACTTCGTCCAGACGGCGTTCCTCCTGGAAGGGCGGCTCGACGTGGACGCGTTCGAGCGCGCCTGGCAGGCGCTCGCGGAGCGGCACCCGATCCTGCGCACCGCGTTCGTCTGGGAGGGCGTCGCGCGGCCCGTGCAGGTCGTCCGCCCGCGGGCGGCGATCCCGCTCGCGCGCCACGACCTCCGCGGGCTCGCCGCGTGCGAGAGGGAGCAGGCCTTCGTCGAGCTCATGGCCGCGGACCGGCGCGCCGGCTTCGACCTGCTGAAGGCGCCCCTCATGCGGCTCACGGTGGTCCAGGTCGAGGAGGAGGCGTTCTATTTCGTCAACAGCCATCACCACCTCTTGCTGGACGGGTGGAGCCTCGCCCTCTTGCTGAGAGAGGCGCTGTTCGTCTACAAGGCATTCGCGCAGGGCGCGGCGCCCGAGCTGCCGCGGGCGCGCCCGTACCGCGAGTACCTCGCGTGGGTGCAGGCCCAGGACGAAGGCGCCGCGGAGCGCTTCTTCCGCGGCGCGCTCGCCGGGTTCCGGGCGCCCACGCCGATCCCCCTGGAGGCTGCGCCGGCGGCGGCCGCGGCGGGCGCCGATGCGTTCCCCTTCGCCGAGCAGCTCCTGCGCTTCTCGCGGGCGGAGACGGAGGCGCTCGCGGCCTGCGCGCGCCGCCTGCGCGTCACGCTGAACACCCTCGTGCAGGGCGCGTGGGCTCTCCTGCTCTCCCGGCACAGCGGCGAGCCCGACGTCGTCTTCGGCGCCACGGTGTCGGGTCGGCCGCCGGAGCTCCCCGGCGCCGAGGCCATCGTCGGCGTGCTGATCAACACGCTGCCGGTGCGGGTCCGCGTGGACGAGCACGAGCCGCTCGCCCTCTGGCTCTCGCGGCTGCAGGACAGGAACAGCGAGCTGCGCCAGCACGAGTGGGCCCCGCTGTCCGACGTCCAGCGCTGGAGCGAGGTGCCGGGCGGGCGCTCCCTCTTCGACACGATCGTCGTCTTCGACAGCTACCCCGAGGAGGACGTGAGCGGCGTGCCCCTGGACGTCCGCGCCAGCGTCCTGCCCCGCCCCGGCGGCGGGCGCGTCGGCGACGCCCTGCTTACCGCCGGGCGCAACAACTACCCGGTGTCGCTCATCGTCGATCCGTCGCGCGAGCTCGGGCTCATCCTCTGCTACGAGCGCCGCCGCCTCACGCACGAGGCCGCGGCCAGCCTGCTCGGCCAGTGCCGGGCGCTGCTCGAGGCGATGGCGGCGCGGCCGCAGGCCCGCCTGGCCGAGCTGCCCCTCGTGGGCGCCGCCGAGCGGCGCCGCCTGCTCACCGAGTGGAACGCGACGGCCACGGCCTCCCCGCCGGCGGCCTGCGTCCACGAGCTCTTCGAGGCGCACGCCGCCGCGCGCCCCGACGCGCTCGCTGTCGCCTGCGAGGAGACGGCGCTGACCTACGGGGAGCTCGACCGGAGGACGAACCAGCTGGCGTGGAGGCTGCGGGCGCTCGGCGTCGGGCCCGAGGACCGGGTCGTCCTGTGCATCGAGCGCTCGGCCGAGATGATCCTCGCGCTGCTCGGCGCGCTCAAGGCCGGCGCCGCGTACGTGCCCGTCGACCCGAAGTTCCCGCGCGAGCGGCTCCGCGCCGTCGTGGAGGACAGCGGCGCGCGCGTCGTGATCACGCAGGAGCGGTGGGCCGGCGCGTTCGACGGGCCGGGGCCCGCGCTGCTCTTCCTGGACCGCGACGCGGGCGCCCTCGCGGCCGAGCCCGACGCGCCGATCGGCCGGACGGCGAGGCCCGAGAACCTCGCCTACCTCATCTACACCTCGGGCTCGACGGGGCGCCCGAAGGGCGTGGCCGTCGAGCACCGCCACCTCGTGAACTACGTGCGCGGCGTGCTCGCGCGGCTCCCCCTCGCCGAGGGCGGCGGCATGGCGCTCGTCTCGACCGTGGCCGCGGACCTCGGGCACACGTCGCTCTTCGGCGCGCTCTGCTCGGGCCGCGCGCTGCACGTCCTGTCCGAGGCGCGGATCTTCGATCCCGACGCGACAGCCGAGTACATGAGCCGCCACGGGGTCGAGGCGCTCAAGATCGTCCCGAGCCACCTCGCCGCGCTCCTCGAAGCCGCGCGGCCCGAGCGCGTGCTGCCGGCGCGCTGCCTCGTTGTCGGCGGAGAGGCCTCGAGCTGGGAGCTCATCGAGCGGATCCGGGCGCTCGCGCCGGGCTGCACCGTCGTGAACCACTACGGTCCCACCGAGACGACCGTTGGCTCGCTCACCTGGCAGATCGACCCCGCGGACGGCCGCTCCGGGGCGACCGTGCCCATAGGCCGGCCGCTCCCCAACACGCAGGCATATGTCCTTGGTGTAAATTTTGAGCCGATGCCGGTGGGCGTGCCCGGGGAGCTCTACCTGGGCGGGGCTGGCGTGACGCGCGGCTACCACGCTCGCCCCGAGCTGACGGCGGAGCGCTTCGTCCCGGATCCGTTCGGCGGCGTCCCTGGGGGCCGGCTGTACCGCACCGGGGATCGGGCGCGCCTCCTTGCGAACGGCGCGATCGAGTTCCTCGGGCGCACCGATCACCAGATCAAGCTGCGCGGCCACCGCGTGGAGCTGGGCGAGATCGAGGCGCGGCTGCGGGAGCAGCCCGAGGTGCGCGAGGCGGTCGTGGCGGCGCGGGACGGCGGCGGCGCCGTGCGCCTCGTGGCCTACGTGGTCGGCCGGGAGGCGGCGGCGCTCGACGCTGCGGCGCTCCGCGGCCGGCTCGCGCAGCAGCTGCCCGACTTCATGGTGCCCGCCGTGATCGTGCCGCTGCCGGCGCTGCCGCTCACCGCGAACGGCAAGATCGACCGCGCGGCGCTGCCCGAGCCGGAGCGCGCCGGCGCGCAGGAGGCGAGCGGCTTTGTCGCGCCCCGGAACGAGGTCGAGGCCACGCTCGCGCAGATCTGGGCCGACATCCTGCGCGTGGAGCGGGTCGGCATCCACGACAACTTCTTCGCCCTCGGCGGCGACTCCATCCGGAGCCTCCAGGTCATCGCGCGCGCCAACCAGCGCGGCATCAAGCTGAGCCCGAAGGCCCTGTTCGACCACCCCACGGTGGCCGGCGCCGCGGCCGTCGCGGTCTCCACCGCGACCCCGGAGAAGGCTGCCGTTGCCCCGGAGAAGGCGCCCGCACGCCCGGGGAACGCGGGTGGGCCGCAGGGAGAGCAGCGCGAGGCGACGCCCTCCATGTCGACGTCAACGTCGCCGTCGCAGACAACCTCTCTGCCAACATCGCAGTTCCCGCTGAGCGGCCTCACCGACGACGAGATCGCGCGCTGCCTGCCGGACG
The DNA here is from genome assembly GCF_051521375.1 of Sorangium sp. So ce693. NCBI lineage: Bacteria > Pseudomonadati > Myxococcota > Polyangiales > Polyangiaceae > Sorangium > Sorangium sp. So ce693. The sequence goes on along the minus strand of NZ_CP150347.1, from coordinate 11,921,017 downwards.
CGTCGGGGCTCGATGACGTCTACCCGCTCTCGCCGATGCAGGAGGGCATGCTCTTCCACACCCTCCTGAACCCGGGCTCCGGCATCTACCTGATGCAGCAGCACTATGTGTGGCACGGCGCGCTCGACGCCGATCTTATCGTCGAGGCCTGGCAGCGGGTGGTGGCGCGGCACCCCATCCTGAGGACCTCCTTCGCCTGGAAGGACCTCGAGCGGCCGGTCCAGGTCGTCCACCGCCATATCGACCTCTCCGAGGTCATCCACGTCCTCGACTGGCGCGATCAGACCGAGGCCGAGCAGGAGAAGCGCCTCGCCGAGGCGCTCGAGGCCGAGCTCGCCGCCGGGCTCGACATGACCCGCGCGCCGCTGATGCGGATCCGGCTGATCCGGATGAAGGACGACGCGTATCGCATCGTCCGGAGCTTCCACCACATCCTCACGGACGACTGGTGCTTCTCCGTGATGATGATGGAGTGCCTGTCGTATTACGAGGCCTTGAGCGAGGGCCGCTCGCTGGAGCTGCCCCAGCCGCGCCCGTACCGCGACTACATCGCCTGGCTCGCGCAACAGGACCTCTCGGCGGCCGAGCGGTTCTGGCGCGAGGAGCTCCGCGGCTTCGCGGAGCCGACGCCCCTCGGCGTGGAGCGCGCCGCCGAAGGCGGCGCGGCGCCGCTCGCCGGGGCCGGCATCAGCGACGAGCACGTCGAGCTGCCCCCGGCCGTGAGCGAGGCGCTCCTCCGCCTCTCGCACCAGCACGGGCTGACGCCCAACACCCTCGTGCAAGGGGCCTGGGCGCTCCTCCTGAGCCGCTACAGCGGCCAGCGCGACGTCGTGTTCGGCGTGACCGTGGCGGGCCGACCGACCGATCTGCCCGGCGTGGAGACGATCGTGGGGCTGTTCATCAACAGCCTTCCGCTCCGCGTCCACGTGTCGCCCGAGCAGCCGCTCCTCCCGTGGCTCAAGGGCCTCCTCGCCCACAACTACCGTATCCGCGAGTTCGAGTACCCGCCGCTCGTGCACATCCAGCGGTGGAGCGAGCTCCCCAAGGGACAGGCGCTGTTCAACAGCCTGCTCGTCTTCGAGAACGCGCCGAAAGATCCCCGCCTCGGGGAGCAGGTCGGCGCCGTCCGCCTCTCGTACGAGCAGGACCGGGTCCACACGAACTACCCGATGACGGTCGTGGCGTACCCGGGCGAGACGCTGGGGATCCGGCTCTCGTACGACCGGCGCTGGTTCGAGCGCGACGCCGTCGCGCGGATGCTGGGCCACCTGGTCCAGCTGCTGTCGGAGATGGCCGCCCGCCCGGAGGCCCGGCTTGGCGACCTCGCGCTCCTCGGCGAGCGCGAGCGCCGGCAGCTGCTGCGGGAGTGGAACGACACGACGAGCGCGGAGCCCGCCGCGCCGGGCTACGTGGCGCTCTTCGAGGCCCAGGCGCGGAGGACGCCGGATGCGGACGCGGTGACGTGCCGCGGGCGCCGGCTCACCTACGCGGCCCTGAACCGCGCCGCGAACCACGTGGCCCACGCGCTGCGGGCCCAGGGCGTCGGTCCGGACACGATCGTCGCCGTGCTGGAGTCGCGCGACATCGAGCTGGTCGTCGCGCTGCTCGGCGTGCTCAAGGCCGGCGGCGCGTACCTCCCGCTCGACCCCCACCAGCCGGAGCAGCGCATCGCCGGCGTCGTCGAGGCCAGCCGCGCGCCCGTGGTCGTGACCTCGGACGCGTGGGTCCCGCGGCTCGGGAAGGCGCTCGCGCACCTGCCGGAGGCGGCGCGGCCGCGGTTCGTGACGCGCGAGCGGCTCGCCGCGCAGCGCGGGCCTGCGCGCGTGCCCGTCGACGACCTCCCGCAGCTCGCCGGCCCCGGTCACCTCGCGTACGTGATCACCACGAGCGGATCGACCGGCGTGCCGAAGGGCGCGATGGTCGAGCACGCGGGGATGCTCAACAACGTGTGGGGCAAGATCCCCGCGCTGGAGCTCGGCCCCTCGGACGTGATCGGCCAGACAGCGTCCCAGTGCTTCGACATCTCGGTGTGGCAGCTCCTGACGGCGCTGCTCTGCGGCGGCCGCGTGCACATCGTCCCCGACGAGATCGTGGGCGATCCACAGCGCCTGCTGGAGGAGGCCGAGGCGCAGGGGATCACGGTCCTCGAGCTGGTCCCGTCGCTGCTCGCGGAGCTCGTCTCCGCGGACGCCGACGCGCCGCGCCTCCCGCGCCTCCGGTGGATGCTGCCCACCGGCGAGGCGCTCACGCCCGACCTCTCCCGCCGATGGTTCGCGCGGTACCCCCGCGTCCCCCTGATGAACGCCTACGGCCCGGCCGAGTGCGCCGACGACGTGGCGCTCCACGCGATCACGGCGGCCCCCGGGCCCGAGGTCGTCCACATGCCCATCGGCCGGCCCGTGCCCAACGTGAGGCTCCACGTCGTGACGGGCGGCGATCTCGCGCCCGTCGGCGTGACCGGCGAGATCTGCGTCGCGGGCATCGGCGTGGGGCGCGGCTACCTGAACGACCCCGCCAGGACCGCCGAGGTGTTCGTGCCCGATCCGTTCGGCGGCGCGCCGGGCGCGCGCATGTACCGCACGGGCGATCTCGGCCGGCGCCTCGCGGACGGCGCCCTCGAGTTCTCGGGGCGGCGGGATCACCAGGTGAAGATCCGCGGCTTCCGCATCGAGCTCGGGGAGATCGAGGCGCGCCTCGCGCGGCACCCGGAGGTCCGCGAGGCCGTCGTCGCGGTCCGGGAGGAGCGCGCCTCGGGCAAGCGGCTCGTCGCCTACGTCGTCGGCGAGGGCGGCGCGACCCCCGCGCCCGAGCGCCTGCGCGAGTTCCTGAAGGAGACGCTGCCCGACTACATGGTGCCGCCCGTCTTCGTCGCCCTGCCCGCGCTGCCGCTCACCCCGAACGGCAAGGTGGACCGCAAGGCGCTGCCGGCGCCCGAGGCGCCCGCGGTCGACGCCGGCGGCGCGGCGGCCGGCGCCCCGACGACGCCGACCGAGGAGGCCCTCGCGGGCATCTGGGCGGAGGTGCTTGGGCTCGAGCGGATCCCTGTCCATGCGGGCTTCTTCGAGCTAGGCGGGCACTCGCTGCTGGCCACGCAGGTCGTGTCGCGCGTGCGCAAGGCGCTCGGCGTCGAGCTGCCGCTCCGCAGCCTGTTCGACCACCCCACGGTGGCCGAGCTCGCCCGCGACGTCGATCGGCGGCGCGATCCTGCCGGGGGCGCGCCCGCGGCCGGGGCGCCGCCGATCGTCGCGGCGCCGCGGCAGGGGCCGCTGCCGCTCTCGTTCGCGCAGCAGCGCCTGTGGTTCCTGGAGCAGCTGCAAGGACAGCGGGGCCTGCTCACGATCCCGTTCGCGCTCCGGCTCACGGGCGCGCTCGACGCCGAGGCCCTGAAGAGGAGCTTCGCGTCGGTGATCGCCCGGCACGAGGTGCTGCGCACCGCCATCGTCGTCGATCGCGGGGAGCCCTGGCAGGCCATCCTGCCCCCGCAGCCGTTCGAGCTTCCGCTCGACGATCTCTCCGCGCTGCCCGCCGAGGTCGCGGACGCGCAGCTCTCCCGGCGCATCGACGCGGTCCTCACGGCGCCCTTCGATCTCCAGCGCCCGCCGCTGCTGCGCGCCCAGCTGTTCCGCCTCGGCCAGCGAGCGCACGTCCTCGCGGTGGCGCTGCACCACATCGCCGCCGACGGATGGTCGATCGCGCTCCTCGTGGACGACCTGATGGCGGCGTACCGCGCCCTGGGCGACGGCGGCGCGGCCCCGGAGCAGCCGCCGCAGGCGCTCCAGTACGCCGACTATGCGGCCTGGCAGCGAGCCCACCTTCCGGGCGCCGTGTGGGACCAGCAGATGGCCTACTGGCGGCAGCAGCTCGCCGGCAGCGCCACGGCGCTGACCCTGCCCCAGGCGCGGACCGCTCCGGCCCAGGAGCGGCGCGCCGCGCGCCTCGTGCGCGCGCTGCCGCGCTCCGCGGCGGAGGCGCTGCTGCGCGGCGCCGAGCAGCACGGCGCCACGCTGTTCATGGTGCTGTACGCCGCGCTCAACGTGGTGCTCCACCAGCAGACGGGGCGCGGCGATCTCCTGGTCGGGACGGACGTCGCCAACCGCCATGTCCGCGAGACGGAGGGCATGGTCGGCTTCTTCGTGAACCAGCTGGTGCTCCGCTGCCGCATCGACGGCGCCCTGCGCCTCACGGAGCTGCTCGCCGAGTGCAAGCGCACAGCGCTGGAGGCCTACCAGCACCAGGATCTCCCGTTCGACGCGCTGGTCTCGGACCTCCTGCCCCGGCGCGACGCGGACGGCGCGCCGTTCTTCCAGATCAAGCTCATCCTGCAGAACACCCCGCAGCGCGATCTCGAGCTCAAGGATCTCTCCATCTCCGAGCTCGAGCTCTCGCCGCGGGACGTCGAGGTCGACCTGCTCATCGCCGTCGACGCGCACGAGGGCGGGCTGCGCGTGGCCTACGACTACCGCGCAGACGTCTACCCCGCTGCCTTCATCGAGCAGCTCGCCGCCCTGTACGAGGCGGCCCTGGGGATGGTGAGCGAGCCGGAGGCGCGCACGGTCGCGGAGCTCGTGGAGGCGCTGAGCCAGCACCAGAAGGCGCGGCAGCAGCAGGCGATGGAGGCTGGCCGGGCCGCGCGCGAGCAGCAGCGCGCGGCGCTGGGGACCGTCCAGCGCAAACCGTTGGCTGTCCAGAAACCACAGTGAAAGGCCGACCGCTCACGGAGCGAGTCGCAGCGACGGAAAGGGAATCTCAGATGTCCAGCTCAAACACGGCACGGAGCGACGCCCTCATCGAGGGATTCGAGCTCTCCCCGGAGCAGGCGCGCTCGTGGCGGTGGCAAGAGGCCCATCTGGCGAGCGCTGTCCGAGCTGCCGAGTTGTGTCTCCGCGTTCCCGCCGGCACCGACGAGGCGCGGCTCGAGCGCAGCCTGGCGGAGCTCGTCGAACGTCACGAGATCTTGCGCACGGACTACCCGCAGCTGCCCGGCATGGCGCTGCCCGTCCAGGTGATCCAGCCCTCCCCGGCGATCCTCTGGAACGCGGCGGATCAAGGCAGCCCGAGCGGCGTCGCGGTGGCCCTCTCTGGATCGCCAGACGAAGGCGCGAGCATCCGGCTGCGCCTGCCAGCGGCGCACACCGACACAGCGGGCCTGCTGCGCCTCATGGCCGCGTGGGAGCGTGCCTATCGCGGCGAGGACCCGGGCGACGCCCCGCTGCACTATGCGGACTACGCCGCCTGGCGCAACGAGCTCAAGGGGAGCGATCCGCAGGCCGACGCGTTCTGGGAGGAGCGCCTCGCGACCCGGGCGCCCGCGCCGGCGCTGCCGCTGCGCGGCCACGCGCACGGCGGCGTCGCGCGCGTGGAGCTCGCCCACGTGCGCTTGCCGGTCTCACCCGAGCTCCAGGAGCGCTGGGCGCGCCAGGCCAGCGCGCTGAGCGTTCCCCCGGCGCTGCTCGCCCTGACCGCGTGGGTGACGCTGTTTCATCAGCATGGCGACGCCGATCGCCTCACGGTGGGTCTCGACTGGCAGCAGCCCAGCCGGGACCTCGGCGACGCGATCGGCCTGTTCAGCGAGCCGGTGCCGCTCACCGTGGACGCGCTCGGCGGCGCGACCGCGGAGACCCTCTGCGATGCGCTCCGCGCGCGCTGCGCGGAGCTCAGGGAGTGGCGCGATTACTTCCCGAGCACGGCGGACGAGGAGCCCTATCCGCTCGGCTTCCGCTACGTGCCGGCCGCCGGCGCCAGCGCGCTCGCGGCCGCCGGCTGGCGCGTCGAGTCCGCCGACAGCCCGACAGCGCCGCACCACCTGCTGCTGGAGCACCGGGAGGGAGGCCACGGGCCGGTCCTCACCCTGCATTACAACCAGGCGCTCTACGACGGCGCCACGGCCGCGCTGCTCGGCGATCAGCTGATCGCGCTGCTGGAGGAGGTCTGCCGCCACCCTGCCCGGCAGCTCCGGGAGCTCTCTGCCCTGAGCGAGGCGGAGCGGCGCCTGGTGACCGAGGTCTATAGCCGCTCCGAGCCGCTCTCCGCGGAGCGAGAGCGGGAGTTCGCGCGCATCGCCTCATTGCCTCACCTGGCCGCCTGCTTCGCCGAGCAGATCCTGCAGCGATCCGACCAGCCGGCGGTCAGCAGCGCGACGCGCAGCCTGAGCTACGCCGAGCTGGATACACACGCCACGCGGCTCGCGCAGAGCCTCCTCGGCCGCGGCGCGGCGGCGGGCACGCGGATCGCGCACTTCCTCCAGCGGGACGTCGACGCCATCGTCGCGATGCTCGCCATCCTGAAGGCCGGCGCGGTCTATGTCCCGATCGATCCGGACTACCCCGCGGCCCGCATCGCCTACGTGCTCGACGACTGCGGGGCTGACCTCGTCCTCACCCGCCGCGATCTCGTGGAGAGGCTGCCGGAGCCCTGGCAGGACGGGGCGAGGCTCGTGTTCACCGACGCCGCGCCGGAGGGCGGGGCGGCGCTCCCGTGGCCCGAGATCCTGCCGGAGCACGTCGCGTACGTCATCTACACCTCCGGCAGCACGGGCCAGCCAAGGGGTGTGCCCATCACCCATGCGGGCGCGCTCTACTCCCTGGCTGCCCGCGTCGCCTATTACCAGGACCCCATCCGTCGCTTCCTTCTCCTGTCCTCCTTCGCGTTCGACAGCTCGATCGCCGGGCTCTTCGGGACGCTCGCGCAGGGGGGTTGCCTGCGTCTGTGCAGCGAGATCGAGCAGAAAGACGCCGAGCGGCTCGCCGAGATCATCCGCGACGAATCCATCACTCACCTGCTGGCCCTGCCCTCCCTCCATCACCTGCTGCTGCACAGGCTCGCCGGCCAGCCCATCGCCCTGAGCACGGCGATCGTGGCCGGAGAGCCCTGCCCGCGCGCGCTTGTCGAGGCACACCACCGCGCCCTCCCCGGCACGCGCCTCTACAACGAGTACGGCGCCACGGAGGCATCGGTGTGGAGCACGGTCGGCGAGTGCGCAGCATCGCAGTCCGATCGTCCCGTGACCATCGGTCGTCCCATTCCTCATGGCCATGTCCATGTGCTCGACGAGCGCGGCCAGCCGAGCGCACGCGGGCTCAAGGGCGAGATCTGGGTGGGTGGACCGGGGCTGAGCCCCGGGTACCTGAATCGGCCCGAGCTCACGAAGGAGAAGTTCGTCCAGGTCTCGGGGGAGCGGCTCTATCGAACAGGCGACTACGCATCCTGGGATGAGCGCGGAGAGCTCGTGTTCCTCGGGCGCGGCGACGGCCAGGTGAAGATCCGTGGTTACCGGATCGAGCTGGGCGAGGTCGACGCCGCGCTGCGCCGCGTGACGGGCGCCGAGCAGGTCGTGGTGCTCGCCGATCGGGGCGAAGACGGCGAGGTCTTCCTCCGCGGCTTCGTCGAGGCGGCACAGCCGCTGGAGGTCGCGGCGGTGCGCCACGACCTCGCCAGGCTGCTGCCGGATCCGATGATCCCGGCCGACATCCAGGCGCTGCCCACGCTTCCTCGCACGGCCAATGGCAAGTTCGACCGGCAAGCGCTGCTCGCGCTCCGGCGCCACCGGCAGCGGGCGCCGTACGCCGCGCCGTGCACCGAGGTCGAGCGAGCGCTCGCCGCGCTGTGGGAAGAGCTGCTCGCGGTCGAGCTCATCGGCCGCGACGACGACTTCTTCGCGCTGGGCGGGCACTCGCTGCTGGCGGTCCGTCTGGTGCATCGGATCGACACCGAATTGCACGCCACGATCCCGGTCCGCACCGTGTTCCAGCGCCCTCGGCTCGAGGCCCTGGCGGCGTTGATCGAGGCGGAGGAACAGCCGTCTCGGCCGACCGTACCGATGGCGGCCGGATGCGTGGCGCGGGCGCCGCGCTCGAGCCTTGTGCCGCTCCGCGCCGCCGGGTCTCTCCCCCCGCTCTTCTGCGTGGATCCCTCGGGCCTGCGCGTCGGGGCGTACCAGCCGCTCGCCGACGCGCTCGGCGGGGATCGGCCCGTGTTCGGGCTCGATCTGGGCCCGGCGCTCGCGGGCGAAGGCCCCTCGTGCCGGCGCATCGTCGATCAGCTGGCCCGCGAGATCCGGCAGCATCAGCCGCGCGGCCCGTATCACCTCCTCGGGTGGTCGCTGGGCGGCGCGCTGGCGCTCGGCGTCGCCCGGGCGCTGGAGCAGCAGGAGGAGGCGGTCGCCTTCCTCGGCATCCTGGACACCCAGCCGCCCACGAGCCTTTACGCGGCGGGACCGCCGGACGTCGTGGCCGAGCTCGCGGAGTATGTCGACACCGACCGCAGGGCGGCGCTTCTCGCGCTCCCGGAGGCGGAGCTGCGGGCGCTGCGGGAGCAGCTGCAGGGCCGAGGCGACGAGGAGCGGGTGATGGCGGCGGCTGCATGGGCCCAGGCCCGCGGCTTTCTGCCGGACGGAGCGCAGACCGCCGCGCTCGCGCACCGCTACGCGCTCCTGCGAGACGCGGCGCTGTTCATGAACGAGCTGCCGCCGCGGTGCCTCCACGCGGCCATTCACGCGTGGTGGAGCGCCGAGACGCTCGAGCGCCACGGCGGCCCGCCCGTGGACTGGCAGCGGTACACGCGCGCCGCCGTGCACACCGCGACGGCCCCCGGCGATCACCTCGCGGCCCTGGAGGGGAGCGCCGTGCACGCGCGCCTGCGCGCCCTCCTGTCCGGCGCCCCGAGCGCGCCTTCGTCCGAACGCATCGATCTCACCACGGAGCGAGCATGAACTCTGGCAAGACTGCACCGATCCCGGCGCCGGGCGCCCCGCGCCGCAAGGCCATCACGGTGTCCGACAGCACGCTGGTCCGCGAGCGGATGTGGCACCCGGAGCGCCCGTTGCCGCTCGTGATCGAGCCGGCCGTCGCGGGCGTCGATCTCGTCGAGTGGGCCGCGAGGCACCGCGAGGCCCTGGAGCAGAAGGTCCTCCAGCACGGCGCCATCCTGTTCCGCGGCTTCACCTGCAAGACCGTCGAGCGGTTCGAGCAGACCATCGCGTCCCTCTCGCCCGGAGCCCTTGAGTACATGTTCCGCGCGTCGCCGCGCACGCGGGTGGGGGGCAACATCTACACGTCGACCGACTACCCGGCCGACCAGAAGATCTTCCCGCACAACGAGCACTCCTACTCGCCGCGCTTCCCTCTGCGGTTGTTCTTCTACTGCCATCAGCCCTCGGAGACGGGCGGCGAGACCCCCATCGGCTCCACCCGGGAGGTCCTCCGGCACATCCGCCCCGAGATCCGGGAGAAGTTCCGCCAGAAGAGGGTCCTGTATGTCCGCAACTACGGGGACGGCTTCGGCCTGCCCTGGCAAACCGTCTTCCAGACCGAGGATCGCGGCGAGGTGGCGTCCTACTGCGCCTCGGTGGGCATCCAGATCGAGTGGAAGCCGGACAATCGCCTTCGCACGACCCAGGTGGGGCCGGCGATCGTGCGCCACCCGCGCACCGGGGAGGAAGTCTGGTTCAACCACGCCACGTTCTTCCACGTGAGCACGTTGCCCCCGGACGTCCGCGGCTCGCTCACCGCGAGCTTCGTCGACGACGAGCTGCCCACGAACACCTTTTATGGCGACGGCAGCCCGATCGAGCCCGAGGTGCTGGAGGAGCTCCGGGCAGCGTACCTCTCTTCGCTCGTGAAGTTCCTCTGGCAGCAGGGAGACATCCTGTTCATCGACAACATGCTGTGTGTCCACGGCCGTGAATCCTACGGTGGCAAGCGCGCCATCCTCACGGGGATGGCAGAGGCGTACTACGCGAAGGATCTCGAGCAGAGCTAGCTCACGGCATCGGTCCGCGCGGGAGCGCGGCCCGCGTTCCACGGTCGAGGAGCGCGTGAATCAAGGGACGTTTCGCAACAGGGAGTACCCGATGAGTCTGTCTACAGCCTCCAGTTTCTCCGCGGTGGACCCGTTGACGCCGGCCTTCAAGGTGCCCCTCCACGCGGGCCTCGCCGCGGAGCTCGGCGAGCGCCACCGGCGGCGCGCGCTGTACGAGCTCGGGGATCACCCCCTGCTCGAGCGGCAGCGGCAGCACGAGTCGAACGCCCGCTCGTACCCGCGGCGGCTGCCGCTGGCGCTCTCGCGCGCGCAGGGCGTGTATGTGGAGGACGTCGAGGGGCGCGTGTTCCTCGATTGTCTGGCCGGGGCCGGCACCCTGGCGCTCGGGCACAACCACCCGGCGGTCACCGACGTCCTTGTGCGGACGCTGCACTCCGGCCTACCGCTCCACACGCTCGACATCACCACGCCGGTCAAAGATCGCTTCACGCAGGACGTGCTCGGCGCGCTGCCGGCGCCCTTTGCCCACCATGCGCGCATCCAGTTCTGCGGCCCCACGGGCGCGGACGCCGTGGAAGCTGCGCTGAAGCTGGTCAAGCTCGCGACCGGGCGCGGCACGGTGCTGGCGTTTCAGGGGGCGTACCACGGCATGACGCAGGGCGCGCTCACCCTGATGGGCAACCTCGGGCCCAAGGCGGCGCTCGGCTCCAGCCTGAACGGCGTGCAGTTCCTGCCGTATCCGTACGAGTACCGCTGCCCGTTCGGGCTCGGCGGCGGCGCCGGCATCGCGGCCTCGCTCGCGTACATCGACAACCTGCTGTCCGATCCGGAGGGCGGCGTGCCCAAGCCTGCTGCCATCATCGTCGAGGCGGTGCAGGGCGAGGGGGGCATGATCCCGGCGCCGGTCGCCTGGCTGAAGGGGTTGCGGGCGCTGGCGACGCGCCATGATATCCCGCTGATCCTCGACGAGGTGCAGACGGGCTTCGGCCGCACCGGGCGCATGTTCGCGTTCGAGCACGCCGGCATCGAGCCGGACGTGCTGGTCCTGTCGAAGGCGCTCGGCGGCGGACTGCCGCTCTCGGTCGTGGCGTATCACGAGCGCTTCGACACCTGGCGTCCGGGCGCCCACGCCGGCACGTTCCGCGGCAACCAGCTCGCGATGGCGGCGGGCTCGGTCACGCTGTCGGTGCTGCGCGCGGAGCGCCTGGACGCGGCGGCCGCGGAGCTCGGCGCGCGGCTCATGGCGCAGCTCATCGCGCTCGCCAAGGAGCACGCGTGCATCGGCGACGTGCGCGGGCGCGGCCTGATGATCGGCGTGGAGCTCGTGGATGCGGCCGCCGCGCCCGACGCGCTCGGGGCGCGCCCTGCCCACCGCGAGCTCGCCGGGCGCGTGCAGCGCGAGTGCCTGCGGCGGGGGATGATCGTGGAGCTCGGCGGCCGCCACGGCAGCGTGGTGCGGTTCCTGCCGCCGCTCGTCATCACGGCGGCGCAGATCGACGAGGCGGCGAGGATCTTCGGTCAGGCGCTGGCGGCGGCCCTTCCGTAGCCGAGCAGGCCCAGGCCTTTCTCGCGCGTCGCTCTTCGCCCGAGGCATTCCCTCGAATTTTATCGGGAAGATTCACAGGGAGACGCGGAAACGCGGAGTAAAACCCCATTCATCTCCCCGCCTCCCCGTCTCCCTGTTCAATTCCAGATAGAAGCGATGGAGAGACCCACCGCTTCGCCGAAGGGGAGACGACGAGATCTCCCCCAGGGCTCCTCCTCCTACAACGCCGCGTTATGGACGCCCGCCACCGCGCGCCCCGACGGGTCCGCCGCGGCGGCGAAGCTGGCGTCCCAGGCGATCGCCGCGGGCGACGAGCACGCGATGGACTTGCCGCCAGGCACCGTCTCCGCGCAGGCCTGCCCCGGGTAGAACTGCTCGAACAGGCTGCGGTAATGGTACGCTTCCTTGGTCCGCGGCGGATTGATGGCGAAGCGCCGCTCGGCCGCGGCCAGCTCGCGATCGCTGACCCGCGCCTCGGCGTACGCCTTCAGGCCGTCGATCCAGCCGTAGCCCACGCCATCGCTGAACTGCTCCTTCTGCCGCCACAGGATCTCCTTCGGCAGATAGCCTTCGAACGCCTCGCGCAGCACCGCCTTCTCGATGCGGCCTTTGCCGGCCATCTTGTGCCTGGCGTCCATCCGCATCGCCACGTCCAGGAACTCCACGTCCAGGAAGGGCACCCGCGCCTCCACGCCCCAGGCCATCATCGACTTGTTGGCGCGCAGGCAGTCGTAGCTGTGCAGCGCGTCCAGCTTGCGTATCAGCTCCTCGTGGAACTCGCGCGCGTTCGGCGCCTTGTGGAAGTACAGGTAGCCGCCGAAGATCTCGTCCGAGCCTTCTCCCGACAGCACCATCTTCACGCCCATCGCCTTGATGCGCCTTGCCAGCAGGTACATGGGCGTGGACGCCCGGATGGTGGTGACGTCGTAGGTCTCGATGTGGCGTATCACCTCGGGCAAGGCGTCCAAACCTTCCTCGAAGGTGTACTCGAACCCATGGTGAACCGTGCCCAGCGCCTCGGCCGCGACGGCCGCGGCGGCCAGGTCGGGCGAGCCCCTCAGGCCGATGGCGAACGAGTGCAGGCGCGGCCACCACGCCTCCGACGCGCCGTCGTCCTCCACCCGCTTGCGGGCGAAGCGCGCCGCCACCGCGGCCACCAGGGAGGAATCGAGGCCGCCCGACAGCAGCACGCCATACGGCACGTCGGTCATCAGCTGGCGGCGCACGGCGCGCTCGAAGGCCTCGCGCAGCTCTCGCCTGTCCACGCCGACGCCTTCCACCGCCGCGTAGTCGCGCCACGGCCTGCGGTAGTACTGCGTGACCTTGCGCGTGGCGCTGTCGTAGCAGTGGCCCGGCGGGAACTGCGCGACATCGGCGCAGAGGCCCGAGAGCGCCTTCATCTCCGACGCGACGCACAGCCTCCCCTCGCGGTCGTGCCCCCAGTACAGCGGGCACACGCCGATGGGGTCGCGCGCGAGGAGGGCGCGCTGCCGGCGCTTGTCCCACAGGGCGAAGGCGAAGATGCCGTTGATCCGGTTGAGGAACGCTCCCGGAGCGTCTTCCCGGTACAGCGCGTTGATCACCTCGCAATCGGAGCCGGTCTGGAAGGAATAGGGTTGCTCCAGCTCCTTTTTCAGCTCGCGGTGGTTGTAGATCTCCCCGTTGACGGCCAGCGCCAGCTCGCCGTCCGCGGAGCGCAGCGGCTGCGAGCCGCCGGCGGGGTCGACGATGGCCAGGCGCTCGTGCACCAGGATGGCGCCCTCGTCGACGTACACGCCGCTCCAGTCGGGCCCGCGGTGGCGCTGCCGCTGGGAGAGCTCCAGCGCCTGTCGTCGCAGGGCCTGCCGGTCGTCGCCGGGATGGAGACCGAAGATGCCGAAAATGGAACACATGGGTTGGCTCCTGAAGGATTGTGAATCGGTCGCGGCGTCGCGCGTTTCCTGGGTCGAAGACCCGAGAGACCCTCGTTCGTGGACGCGGGCTCTTCAGCGCGAAGGGCTCGATAGGCCGCCGGTCTGGCCGATAAGCCGCTCCCCGCGAGAACCGAGCTCACGAGGGGAGGCATCGCCGGAATCCAGCTCGATCGACCAGGGCAGCAGGAAGGTCGACACGCGTGCAAGCGGCCGCTCGAAGCGCGAGAGCGGCCCCGTGGCGCCGCGTGCACCCGTGGCCGAGCCTGAAGGTCGGAGCGTTGGGGTCGGGGAACCAAGCTGACGGCCATGCCCGACGGCTCCGGTAGCTCAGATGAAAATAGAAATCAATTTCATTTCGGCGTGGGATCCTGCTGCGACTGAATATTCCAGTCACACTTGGGGCTAAGGGCAGGCGGGCCGCGGATCTCGGTGGTCACGTGTCACGAGCGCTTCGACACCCGGCGCGCGAGTGCCTGCGTCGGGGGACGATCGTGGAGCTCGGCGGCCCCACGACAGCGTGGTGCGGTTCCTGGTGCCGCTCGTCATCACGGCGGCTCAGATCGACGAGGTGGCGAGGATCCTCGGTCAGGCGCTGGCGGCGGCTTCTCTGAACCTGTCGTTTGGGCGAGACAGCCGCCTCTTTCCTCGGTGTCTTCCACCGGCACGTGCGCCAGGTCAGGCAGCGCTCATCGACGTCGGCGGGTTTTGGCGTCGAGCTATCGAGGGTGGGAGCGCGTGTTCACGAGCCCGTCGTGGCGAGCAGCTCCCTGGCATCACTGACCACGGCGGCGCGGCGGATCCAGCGGTCCAGCTCGTCGAGGTCGGTGCTCGCAAGGACGCGCTCTCGCACCTCGGCGGGGACCTCCAGCCCGCGGGCCTCGAGGAAGGCGAGAACGTCGCGCGCCTTGGTCTTCAAGGTGCCCTCTCGCATCCCTTCCTCTCGGCCCTTCGCCACATAGCCGCGCGCGAATTCGCTCTGAAACTCGTATCCGGCCTTCATCATTGCCTCCAACCTCCGCCTCGCCGCTGCGTTCAGCGAGGATAGCACCAGGTCCCCGTAGACGGCCCGGCGCTCCTCATCGAGCTCGTCCGCCGCCTCGAAGAACGCCACGCCGATCGCCTCCGCCGCCTCGCTCTGTCCGTGCGCCATCGCCGAGAGCACGGCCACCTCGGGCGCCGCCTTCGCTTGCTCGGCGTCGGTGACGACCGGGACGCCCTGGGGCCCGAGCACCAGCGGCGTCAGCGTCCAGCCGGGATGGCCCGTATCGATCGGCCGCGCGCTCCAGCGCGCCATCTCTGCGTCGATCGTCACGACCAGCAGCTGGGTCGGGCAGCGGTGCCGGGCGCGCGTCTGGGTGACGTACACCGGCCAGACGTAGGGCTTGTCCGGGTCCACCCCGAGCTGAACCTTCACCACGATCGCCATCGCGGGCCGCTGCTGCTCACCGACCAGCAGCACGACGACGACATCGGCGCGGCGGTCGGACGGCACAATCTCGGTGAAATCGGAGGATTCGACGCGCGCCTCCGTGAAGGTCGGGACCGGATGGCCGAGCGCGTCGTGCAGCATCTCGGCGGCGAGCGTCGGCCGGTTCTTGAACAGCTCCACCAGGGCTTCATGGGTCACTGAGGGCATGGAGTCGTCTCACGAGTGGTTGCAGTCATGCTGGATTTGCGTGGTGCGCCAGGGTCATGCGGTGGGGCCCGCAGGAGCCGAGCAGCCACCTCCCACTCATGAATTCCGGGCAGCTCCTCGGATTCGTCACGCCGAGCGCCCGCGTGTGCTCCGACGGTCAGGGCATATGGGCTCCACGGGAAGGCTCGCGCGTACACGAGCGGAATCGGGCCCTCGACGGCTTCGAGGCGCTACCGACGATGCGTGGTGTTCACGCAGCGGCTACCGAGTTGAATCGCCGCAGCTGCGCAGGAGCGCGCCGCGCACAGCGCGCAGCCCCTCGGTCAAGCGCGCATAGCGCGGGATCGCGTACCGCTCGCACACGACATCCACGTTGCCCTTGCGCCAGAATCCCTCTGGACAGACGACATGCATCTTCCCGGAGCGCCCGAACAGGCCGAGCTCCAGCAAGCTGATCGGCGCCTTCGAGCCCGGCGCGAAGTACATCAAGATGACGTCCGCCTCCTCGAGCCCGCGGAGCTCCCATTGCACCTGCTCCACGAAGCTCGGGTTCTCGAGGCTTTGCGCCCAGCCAGGCTCCCACCGCTCCCGCCGCGGATTGAGGATCACCACGTCGAGATCCGCGAGCTCCTGCGCGACGCGCGCCTGCCACAGCTCGGCCTGGCCGTTGTCGATGGATCCGGCGAGGAACAGCTTCGGACCCGCCAATCCATCGAACGCCCGCGGCGCCAGCACCTCGATCATGGGGAACACCTCGCGGGTGAGAACACGTGGACGACGATCGCCATGCGGGCCGCTCCCCTCCCCCGCCCCGTAACCCGCAAACCGTCAGCCCGCTCCGCCGTGCCCGTGCCCGCAGCCTCGCTTCGGCTCGGGCTCGTCCTTCGCCTGCCGCAAAGGCACCGGGGCGCACGTGCAGTCGAAACACCCGTGCTCCGCGCAGCTCCCGCACGACGCGATCACCTGCTTGCGGAGGGCCTCGCGCGCGCGGAAGAGGCGCACCGCCGCGTTGTTCGCGGTGATCGACGCCTCCTCGGCGAACGCCTGCACCGAGAGCCCGTCGACCTCCACGCGCTGGATCGCGGCGGCGTACTCGGGCTTCAGCGTGCCGGCCAGCGCCCGGACGCACTGACAGACGGCGCGGTGCTCCACCTCGGGCTGGGCCGCCTCGTCGAGCTCGGCGGCCAGCGCGGCCATCGCCCGCTCCGACGCGCCCTTTCGCCGGAAATGGTCGACCACGGCGTTCCGGAGGGTTCGATAGAACCACGCCGTGGCCGACTCCTCGTCGCGCAAGCTGTCGATGCGCCCTATGCCCCGCACGAAGGCGTCCTGGAGGATGTCCTCGGCGATGGCGCGATTGCCCACCTTCCGTTCCAGGAAGCGCAGGAACTCCCGGTGGCTCTCCACGAGCGTCGCGACCGCCGAAGGCCGCGCGTCCTCGGCGCCTTCCCTCGACGTCTCGGCGCCCTCCGGGCCTCTCGCTGGCTCGCTCTCGCTCATGACGCACCAGGCTATCCACGAGGGCCGCCCTGCGCCACCGCGCCGCGGCACAAAGCGATGGCCAGCGTGACCGGCCGGGTCAGAATGTCCTCCTCTTCACCGGGAGGCTTGAATGACGCTTCAGAGGGTGCTCTTCCTGTCCAGCGTGGCGCTCCTGCCGGCCTGCTCGGATGCGGACGCCGAGGCCCCGGCCGCGCCGCGCTGCAGCGCATCGCCGGAGTGCGCCGCCACGCCCGCGACGCCGCTGTGCGACCAGGCGCGCGGCGAGTGCGTCGAGCTGCCGCCGGGATCTCCGATCGGCGTGAAGGATGGCAGTCCGTCCTCGGTCGCGCTCGTGTCCGTCTTCGAGCCGAACCGGCAGCGCGAGCCGACCGACCTCGCCTTCAACCCGGAGCGGCCCGAGGAGCTCTGGGTCGTCAACCGCAAGGACGACAGCGTGATCATCATCACGAAGCCCGGCGCGCCGGACGGCTCGTGGGTCCGCCTCCGCGACCCCGCCGCGGCGCACTTCATGGACCAGCCGCCCGCGCTCGCCTTCGGCCACCCAGGCACCTTTGGGGTCTGCGGCGACAACGACAACGGCGGCAACTACTTCATGGGCCCATCGCTGTTCTCGTCGGATCTCTCGATCTTCGCCACGGAGACGCCGGACGGCCTCGGATCGCACCTCGACATGCTCCACTCGAGCCCCTTCTGCAAGGGGATCGCGCACGAGCAGGCCAACGTCTACTGGGTCTTCAACGACTACGACAAGGCGCTCGACCGGTACGACTTCGCCCACGATCACGGCCCCGGCCACGACGACCACTCCGACGGCGAGATCTACCGCTATGCCGCCGGCGAGGTGCTCGGGGTCGACGCCACGTCGAGCCATATCTTCTACAGCGCCAAGGAAGAGCGCCTCTACGTCGCCGACACCGGCCACAAGCGGCTGCTCAAGCTGGATCCGACGAGCGGCGTGCCCGGCGCGAGCTTCGATGGGCAAGAGCCGGTCAAGGTGCGCAGGCACATGGACGGCGCCACGCTCATCGAGTTCGTCCCCCCGGGGACGCTCGAGGCCCCGAGCGGCCTCGAGGTCCACGAGGGCCTCGTCTACGTCACGGATCACGCGACGAGCCGGATCTACGCCTTCGACACGGCGGGGCAGGTGGTCCGCACCCTGGACACGGGCCTGCCCGCGGGCTCGCTCGCGGGGATCACCTTCGGACCGGACGGCAAGCTCTACCTCGTCGACACGCTGACGAGCCGCGTCTACCGCATCGATCCCATCCTCTGAGGCGGCGCATCGCGCGCCGCGCGCCGGCCGTGAGGGCCTCGGCCGCGCGGCGCCCCTACTCCATCACTCTCCGCCCGCTGGCGCGCTCGCTTCCGGCCCGCCGAGCAGGGCGTCCAGCTCGGCCTCGCCCTTGTCCTCCGCCGCCCTGCGCCGGCGGCGGCGGAGCCACTCGGCCGCGTCGTCGAAGAGCGAGTAGGCCACCGGCACCGCGAGCAGCGTGAGGACCAGGGAGAGCGACTGGCCGCCGAGCACGATGGCCCCCGTCGTGCGGTTCTGGCCCGAGCCGACCCCGTGCGAGAGCACGAGCGGGATCATGCCGGCCACGAAGGCGATCGTCGTCATGAGGATCGGGCGGAGCCGGTCCTTGTTCGCCTGCAGGATCGCCTGGAGCCGCGGCATCCCCTCCGCGCGCAGGTGGTTCGTGTGATCGATCTGGAGGATCGCGTTCTTCTTCACCACGCCGAAGAGGACGAGCAGCCCGAGCCCCGAGAAGAGGTTCAGCGACTGGCCGAAGAGCTTGAGCGAGAGCAGCGCGAACGGCACCGTGAGCGGCAGCGAGAGCAGGATCGTGATCGGGTGGAGCCACGACTCGAACTGCGCCGCGAGGATCAGGTACATGAACACGAACGCGAGCCCGATGACGACGACGAAGCTCGCCGCGGTGCGCGCCGTGTTCTTGGAGCTGCCCACGGGCTGCGCCGAGTAGCCCGCCGGCATCCGCTGCTCGGCGATGATCCTGTCGAGCGCCGCCTGCACGGCGGTGTCGCCGACGCCGGGGGCGGCGTTCGCGCTGATCGTGATCTGCCGGCGCCGGCCGAGGCGTCCGATCGACGAGGGGCCGCTGTCGGGCTCCATCGTGACGACGCTCTGGAGCGGGACGGCGCCGTGCTTGGACGAGGGCACCGAGAGGAACGCGAGGCTCTCGGCGTCGGCGCGGTGCTTCGCGTCGGCGCGCACGCGGACGTCGTACTGCTCGCCCGCCTCCGAGTACGTCGACACCTTGAGCCCGCCGACGAAGAGCTGGAGCGCGCCGGCCACGTCGGCCACCTGCACGCCGAGATCCGCGGCGCGGTCGCGGTCGATGGTCGCGCGGAGCTCGGGCTTGCCCACGACCAGGCTGTTGTCGACGTCCACGGCGCCGGGGACCTTCCGCAGCTCCTCGGTGATGCGCGCCGCGTACTCGCCCAGCCGGTCGAGATCCGGCCCCTGGATCGCGACCTGGATCCTCGCCGAGGACTGGCCGCCGGACGAGATCGCCTGCACCTCGCCGGCCGTGACGCGCAGCTCCTTCGGCAGCTTCGCGAGGATCTCCTCGCGCACCCGCTGCATGATGGCGAGCTGCCCGAGCGCGCGCTGCTCCGGGTCGACGAGCATCACGTAGACCTTGGCGACGTTCGCGGCTTGCTGATCGCCCTCGCCCACGGTCAGGAGCGTCCGGGTGACGCCCGGGAGCCGGCGCACGTCGCCGGCGATCCGCTCGGCGATGAGGCGGGTCGAGGTGAGGCTCGTCCCCTCGGGCGCGCGCATGTTGATCTCGAACTGCGCCTGGTCGTCCTCGGGGAGGAAGCCGGCGGGCAGCGTCTTCGCGATGGGCGCGCACGAGCCGAGCGCGACCGCCGAGGCGACGACGATCACCCAGCGGCGCTTCATCACCCACGAGAGCGCGGCCATGTAGGCGCGCTCGATGGGCCGGTAAAAGACGTCGACCGCGCGCTCGAGGACCGACGGCTTCGCGGGCGCGCCGTCACCTCCGTCACGCCCGGCGCGCGCGTGCCCCGAGAGCCACCGCGCGGCGAGCGAGGGCGTGAGGGAGAAGCTGACGATCAACGAGACCCCGATCGCGAACGCCATCGTGAGGCCGAAGCTCTTGAGGAAGCGCCCCACGATCCCGGGCATGAACGCGACCGGGATGAAGACCGCCATGAGCGACAGCGTGGTCGCGAGCACCGCGAGGCCGATCTCCTTCGTCGCGAGCACGGCCGCCGGGAACGGCTTCATGCCCTTCTCGTCGATGTAGCGGACGATGTTCTCGAGCACGACGATGGCGTCGTCGATGACGATGCCCACGGCGAGCGCGAGCGCGAGGAGCGTGAGGAAATTCAGCGTGAAGCCGGCGATCCACATCACCGCGAACGTCCCGACGACCGAGATCGGGATCGCGAGCGCCGCGATGAGCGTGCTGCGGGCGTTGCCGAGGAAGAGGAGCACCACCACCGCGGCGAGCAGGGCGCCGAGGACGAGGTGCTCCTTCACGGCGGCGATGCCCGTGCGGATCACGCGCGAGCCGTCGCGCACGACCTCGATCTTCGTCCCCTCGGGCAGCGAGCGCTGCACCTCGTCGAGGCGCGCCTTCACAGCATCGACGACGGCGACGGTGTTCTGTCCCGACTGCTTGACCACCGACAGGAGGACGGTGCGCCGCTCGTCGAGCTGGGCCCAGGTCTTCTCCTCCGCGCGGCCGTCCTCGACGCGGGCGACGTCCGAGAGGCGCACGGCGTGGCCCTCCTGCTCCCGGAGCACGATGCGGCCGAGGGCCTCGGGCGACTCGACCCGCCCCATCACGCGGAGCGTGAGGTCCTCTGGTCCGGTCTCGACGCTGCCGCCCGGCGTCATCAGGTTCTGCGCCGCGATCGCCCGCTGCACCTCGGCCGCCGTGATCCCCTGCGCCCGCAGGGCGATCGGGTCGAGCCAGACGTTGATCTGCCGGCTCTGCGCGCCGATCAGGCTGACCTGGCCGACGCCGGAGATGCTCTCGATCTGCCGGCGCACCCGCTTGTCGACGATCTCGCTGAGCTCGCGGATCGGCTGATCCGACGACACGGAGACGAGCATCACCGGGGCCGCGCCGAGGTCGATCCTGCTCACGATCGGCGGATCGATGCCCTTGGGCAGGCTGGGCAGGACGACGCTTATCTTGTCGCGCACCTCCTGGGCCGCGACGTCGGCGTTCTTCTCCAGCTCGAAGCCGACGACGACCTGGCTCACGCCCTGGGTCGACGTCGAGCGGAGGTCCTCGATGCCGCTGATGGTGTTCACCGCGCCCTCGATCCGGTCGGAGATCTCGGCCTCGACCTCCTCGGGCGCCGCGCCGTCGAGGCGCGTCGTGACGACGACGTACGGGACGTCGATGTTGGGGAACTGGTCGAGGCCGAGCCGGGTGTAGCCGGCGACGCCGAGGACCACGATGACGAGCATGAGGACCGACGCGAAGACGGGCCTCTTGACGCAGACGCGGGCGAGCCACTGCATGTCGACCTCACTCCACGGCTTGGCCGTTCTGGAGGGCCTCGGACGGGTTGATGACGATCGCTTCCCCTGCGCGGACGCCGCGGAGGACGGCCACGGCGTCGCCCTTCTCCACCCCGGTCTGCACGACGCGCTCCTCGATCCGGTGGTCGACGACGGCGAACAGGTGCGCGCGCCCGTCCCGCGGGACGATGGCGGACCTCGGCACCACAGGGCTGGGCGCCTCGGCCGTGGCGAGCGCGACGGACGCGAACATGCCCGCCCGCAGCGCGCCGTCGGGGTCCTGCACCTCGGCCTCGGCGACGAGGTCGCGCGTGGCCTCGCGGACCGCGGCGCCGATCCAGCGCACCGTGCCCGCGAACGAGCGCCCCGGGTACGCCGGCACGGTGAAGGTCAGCGCGCCGCCCGTCTTGACGGCCGCGAGGCTCGCCTCGGGCACGGTGAACCGGAGGCGCGGCGCGCCCTTCGAGACGAGCGCGACGACCCGGGAGTCCTGGCGGACGTACTCGCCGACGTCGACGAAGCGCTCGGCGACCACCCCGTCGAACGGCGCGCGGATCTGGCCATCGCCGACGCTCTGCGCGGCGGCGCGGGCGCGGGCGGAGGCGGCCGCGACCGAGAGCGGGGCGCTCCGGCACTGGTCGGCGATCCGGTCGTGCTCGACCCGCGAGATCGCGCCGCTCTCGAGCAGCGCCCCGTAGCGCTCGCACTCGCGCTTCGCCGTCTCTTCCTGGGCGCGGGTCAGCGCGGCGTTCGCCTGCGCCTCCGCGGCGGAGAGCGCGGCGGCGCGGACGTCGAGGCGCGCGAGCAGGTCGCCCTTCTTCACCTCGGCGCCGCGCTCGACGAACGTCTCCACCACGCGGCCGACCGCGTTGGCGGCGAGATCGGTCTCCCGATCCCCGCGCAGCGTGCCTGTGAGCGCGATGCTGCGCGGCATGGGCTGCTCGCGCACCTCCGCGGTCTCGACGCGGGCCTTCGGCCCGTTCGTCTCGGCGGCGGTGGAGGCGCTGGCCCTGGTCTCGCAGCCCGCCGCTGCGGCGGCGAGCGCGAGGAGAAGGAGGAGGCTCTGGGCACGGCCTGTCGTCGTGGTGTGGTTCAAGGGTCCCTCGGGGCAGCGTCGGTCGCGGAGCGGCCTGATCCGGGCGGAGCACGGCGCCGCGCGTGTCGGCGCACGCGCCGGTGCGCTGCGCCGTACGCTCGTTCCCCCGTGGCTCAGCGTCCGGCCCCACCGCGAGGACGCGCCGGCGCCCAGGCGATCGCAACCGACAGTTGCGATGGGTATAACATGGCCGAAGCCGACCGCAACCACTGGTTGCGATGATCGCAACGAAAGGGTGCGATAGCCCGCCACGCCGTGAACCCGCCGTGAAATTGGGCTGGCATGTGCCGCGCGGCGGAACTTCAATGGCGGCCGATGCAGGCGACGACGGCGAAGCGCACGGCGAAGCGAGGCTCCGCGAAGACGCGCGCGCTCGTGCGAGGCGAGCCTGTCGTGCGGGGCATCCTCGCCGCCACGCTGGAGGAGCTCGCCAGCGCGGGGTATCGCGCGCTCCGGATCGAGGACGTGGCGACGCGCGCGGGGGTCAACAAGACCACCGTCTACCGGCGCTGGCCGACGAAGGAGGACCTCGTGCGGGCCGCGCTCCTGTCGGTCACGGACGAGACGATCGTCCCGCCGAACACGGGCTCGCTCCGCGGGGACCTCGTCGCGCTCGGGCGCGCGATCATCGAGTTCCAGACGTCACCGGTGGGGCAGAGCCTCTTCCACGTGTTCCTGTCGGAGGGGCCCGACTCGGAGCTCATGACCATCGCCCGCTCGCTGCGCGCGGTCCAGGAGGCAGGGCTGCGGGCCATCATCGAGGCCGCGGTCGCGCGCGGCGAGCTCGCGCCGAGCGCGGATCCGCTGCTGCCGTGCGAGCTGCTCGCGGCCTATCTCCGGCACCGGATGCTCGCGGATCGCACGATCGTGGACGAGGCCCAGCTCGCTCACGTCGTCGATGTGATCCTCGTCGGCGTTCTGCGCCCGGACAGGCGGAAGCGGGCCTGAGCCGCGGGGGCGCGGGCGAGCGCGGCGACCTGCGCTGGGCGCGGCGATCGCCTCGGCCTCGGCGCACGGGTCCGCGGCGCGCCGGCCCGTGCGCGAGGTGTCCGGCGTACGTCTCGGCAACAGAAGATATTTTATTGCAAATGCAATTATGATTCATTAATTCGAGCCCACGCCAGAATCGCGCCCGGCCGATCGCGCCGCGGCCGCGGATGCGCCTCGTTCACCCCACGCCGCACGCGCGGCGGGCGTACCCGCACGCGCTGGAGCGCGCCGGCGCTGGCGAGAGAGGACCTCGACGTGACGCAAAAGCTCCCTGTGACCGTGCTGTCCGGCTTCCTGGGCGCCGGCAAGACCACGCTGCTCAACCACGTCCTGGCGAACCGCGATTCGCTGCGCGTCGCCGTGATCGTCAACGACATGAGCGAGGTCAACGTCGACGCCGCGCTCGTGCGGGGCGGGGGCGCGGCGCTGCGCCGCGTGGAGGAGCGGCTCGTCGAGATGTCGAACGGCTGCATCTGCTGCACGCTCCGGGAGGATCTCCTTGTCGAGGTGGCTCGCCTGGCGGCCGAGGGGCGCTTCGACTACCTGCTGATCGAGTCGACGGGCATCTCGGAGCCGCTCCCGGTCGCCGAGACGTTCACCTTCGACGACCCGGCGACGGGCAAGCGCCTCTCGGAGGTCGCGCGGCTCGACACGCTGGTCACCGTAGTCGACTCGCAGCGGTTCCTCTCCGACTGGACGAGCGCCGACGACCTGCGCGCGCGCGAGGCCGCGCTGGACGGCGACGACGAGCGCACGGTCGCGGATCTGCTCGTCGAGCAGATCGAGTTCGCGAACGTGCTCGTGCTCAACAAGACGGATCTCGTGAGCGATGACGAGGTCGAGCGGCTCACGGCGATGCTGCTGCACCTGAACCCCGGCGCCAGGATCGTCAGGGCGTGCCGCGGCCGGGTCGACCCTCGCGAGATCCTCGGCACCGGGCGCTTCGACTTCGAGGAAGCGGCGCGCTCGCCCGGCTGGATGCGGGAGCTGCGCGGCGAGCACGTCCCCGAGACCGAGGCGTACGGGATCGAGAGCTTCGTCTACCGCGCGGAGCGCCCGATGCACCCGGAGCGGCTCTGGGCCTTCCTCCACGGGGCGGCCGCCTGGGATGGAGTGCTCCGCTCCAAGGGGTTCTTCTGGCTCGCGACGCGCATGGACGTCACAGGCGCCTGGTCGCAGGCGGGCGGCGCCGCCTCGTTCGAGGCGGCCGGGCTCTGGTACGCGGCCTTGCCGGAGGAGGAGCGGCCGGAGGACGACGGGCCGGCCGCCGCGTGGCATCCGATCTGGGGCGACCGTCGGCAGGAGATCGTCTTCATCGGCGTCGACATGGCCCGAGAGGAGCTCACGCGCGGGCTCGATGCCTGCTTGCTCACGCCGGACGAGATGGCCGCGGGGCCTTCCGCGTGGAGCCGGTTCGAGGATCCCTTCCCGGCGTGGGAGGACGCGGGAGAACAGGAGAGCGAGGCTGGGCCGGCGCAGCTCCTCGGGTCGTGAAGCGCTTCACGCAGGCAGGCTGACTCGGCCTCGTGGGCGCGGTCATGCAGCGCAGTGCGCATACGCTGGCTGCATGACCGCAAGCGCTGGAGCTGCGATTACTTGCCAGCTCCCTTCGAGGTCTTCCCTTCCGTGAAGACCACGTGTTTGCGGACGATCGGATCGAACTTCTTCACCTGCATCTTCTCCGTCATCGTCCGTCTGTTCTTCGTCGTGTAGTCGCAGTGACCCGTCCCAGCAGGGCGGGCTGGCGCGCGAGGTAGGCAGCGCCGACGAGGGCGAAGCTCAGCGCCGGCCAGAGGAGGGCGAGCCCGGCGCCGCCGACCACGACCGCAAGCCACACGAGCGACGCGCTCAGCGCGATGAACAAGGAGCCGTAGCGCATCGAGCGGTCCGATCGTAGAGCCCGGGACGAGAGAAGTGTTGACGCGATTCCAGGATTGCATCGAGAGTGCGTGGGTGGACGCGCAGGGTGGCGCGCTCCTGGCATCGCGATCGACAGGGCGACTCTGTAGGGAGGTGCGGACATGAAGCTGTTTCGGTTTGCGGGCGGTGGCGGTGCTCGGCTCGGGATCGAGGACGAGCGGGGAGCGCGCCACGACCTCACGGCGGCATCCCCGGAGGCGTTCGCGTCCGTCGCCTCGTGGCTCGCCTTGCCGGATCCCCTCGGCGCGGTGCGCGACGCGCGCGCGCGCGCCGCGGCCCACCCCCTCCCGCCCGACGTCCAGCTGCTCGCCCCGATCGACGGGCAGGAAGTCTGGGCGGCGGGCGTCACCTACGAGCGCTCGCGCGCCGCGCGCAAAGAGGAGAGCGCCGGCGGCGGTGACTTCTACGACCGCGTGTACGAGGCCGAGCGCCCCGAGCTGTTCTTCAAGGCGACGCCCCGCCTGGTCGCCGGCCCGGGCGCGCCGGTGCGCATCCGGCGCGACTCGAGCTGGAACGTGCCCGAGCCGGAGCTCTCGCTCGTCGTGTCCGCGGCGGGCCGCATCGTCGGCTACACGGCCGGCAACGACGTCTCGTCGCGGTCCATCGAGGGCGACAATCCCCTCTACCTGCCGCAGGCGAAGGTCTACGACGGCTGCTGCGCGCTCGGCCCCGCCATCGTGCTCGCGGACGAGCCCGGGCTCGACCTGCGCGCGCTCTCCATCGAGCTCGCGATCCGGCGCCGTGGCGAGGCGGTGTTCGCGGGGAAGACCTCGACCGCGAGCATGCGTCGCTCGCCAGAGGAGCTCGTCGCCTACCTCACGCGCGAGCTGAGCTTCCCGGCGGGCGTCGTCCTCATGACCGGGACCGGCATCGTCCCGCCGGACTCGTTCACCCTGGAGCCCGACGATCTCGTGGAGATCACGATCCACGGCGTCGGCACGCTGGCGAACCCCATATCTCCACGTTGACAAGGCACCCCATGGAATTCCTCGCCCACGACGCCGCCACCGGGGAAGCGCTCGGCACCTACCGTGACGCAACCGCCGCCGAGATCGACGCCGCCGCCCGCGCCGCCGCCGCTGCGGCGCCCGCCTTCGCCGGCCTCGCGCCGGAGATGCGCGCCCGGCTCCTGGAGACGGCCGCCGACGAGATCATGGCGCTCGGCGACCCCCTGATCCAGACAGCGCACCGGGAAACCGGGCTGCCCGTCGCCCGCCTCGAAGGCGAACGCGCCCGCACCACCGGCCAGCTGCGCCTCTTCGCCGCCGTCGTGCGCGAGGGCTCCTGGGTCGATGCCCGGATCGATCCCGCGCTGCCCGACCGCAAGCCGCTCCCGCGCCCCGACGTGCGGCGCGTGCTGCGGCCGATCGGTCCGGTCGCCGTCTTCGGCGCGAGCAATTTCCCCCTCGCGTTCTCCGTTGCCGGCGGCGACACCGCCTCCGCCCTCGCCGCGGGCAACCCGGTCGTGGTCAAGGCCCACCCGGCGCACCCTGGTACCTCCGACCTCGCGGCCTCGGCCCTGCGCTCCGCCGTTCAGAAGGCGGGCCTGCCCGCGGGCGTGTTCGGCATGGTGCACGGCGCCTCGCCCGAGGTCTCGCTCGCGCTGGTGCGCCACGAGGCCATCCAGGCGGTGGGCTTCACCGGGTCCAGCCGCGCGGGCCGCGCCCTCTGCGACGCCGCCGCCGCCCGCCCGCGGCCCATCCCCGTCTTTGCCGAGATGAGCAGCGTCAACCCGCTGGTCGTGCTGCCCGGCGCGCTGCGCGAGCGCCGCGACGCGATCGCCGAAGGGCTGATCAACTCGTGCACGCTCGGCGTCGGCCAGTTCTGCACCAAGCCCGGCCTCGTCCTGGGGCTGGCCTCCCCTGAGTGGGACGCGTTCGCGCGATCGGTCGCCGACCGAGCCCGCGCCATCAAGCCTGGTGTGATGCTGCACGCCGGTATCCAGGAGTCGTTCGACCGCTCCGTGCGGGAGCTGAGAGGCGTGGAGTGGCTGACCGACGCCGGCGCGCGCGTCGCTCGCGTCTCCGCCGCCGACTTCGCGCGGGAGCCGCACCTCGCGCACGAGATCTTCGGACCGTACACGCTGCTCGTCACCGCTTCGGACCGCGGAGAGTTGCTTCGGCTCCTCGGCGCGCTCGACGGCCAGCTCACCGCCACGCTGCACGGGACCGCCGACGATCTCGCCGCCGCCCAGGACCTCGTCGATGTCCTCGGCCGCGTCGCGGGCCGCCTCCTCTTCAACGGCTACCCGACGGGCGTGGAGGTGTCGCCCGCCATGCACCACGGCGGGCCGTATCCGGCGAGCAGCGACGTGCGCTTCACGTCGGTTGGGACCGCGGCCATCCTCCGCTTCGCGCGCCCCGTTTGCTACCAGTCGTGTCCGCCAGCGCTGCTCCCGCTGGAGCTGCGCGACGAGAACCCGCTCGGGATCTCACGTCTCGTCGACGGCCGAGCCACCCGCGACCCCATCGCACCCCGCGCATGAGCCACGACCCGGTATTCGAGTCCGGCAGCGAGGCGATCTACACGCTGCGCACCACCGCGCCCGGACCGTCGGGGCGCCTCCCGCTCGGGGCCGAGCAGCTGCGCGCCATGTCCAGCGGCGAGCTGTTCGGCTGGACTCAGAATGCCGGGATGGGGTGGGATCCTGCGCGCCTGCGAGGGAAGCAGTTCCTCGTGCTCAGCACGCAGGGGGGGATCCGCGCGCCCGACGGCACGCCGATCGCGCTCGGGTACCACACGGGGCACTGGGAGGTCGGGCTGCTCATGGAGGAGGCAGCCCGCACGTTCACGGCCGGCGGGGCCATCCCGTTCGCCGGCTACGTCAGCGATCCGTGCGACGGGCGGACCAATGGCACCGTCGGCATGCTCGACAGCCTCGCTTACCGCAACGACGCCGCCATCGTCTTTCGACGGCTGATACGCTCGCTGCCCACCCGCCGCGGCGTGCTCGGCGTCGCCACCTGCGACAAGGGCCTGCCGGCCATGTTGATGGCGCTCGCCGGCACCCCCGACCTCCCCACGGTGCTCGTGCCGGGAGGCGTCACGCTCCTCGCGGAGGAGGCCGAGGACACAGCCAAGGTCCAGACCCTCGCGGCGCGTTACGCGCGCGGCGAGGTGAGCCTCGACTACGCCGCCGAGATGGGCTGCCGCGCCTGCGGTTCCCCCGGCGGCGGCTGCCAGTTCATGGGCACGGCCGCGACGAGCCAGGTGGTGGCGGAGGCGCTCGGCCTCGCCCTCCCGCACGGCGCGCTCAGCCCGTCGGGCGCCGAGATCTGGCGCGACCTCGCCCGCCGCTCCGCGCACGCGCTCATGGCCCTCGAGCGACGTGGGGTGACCACGCGGGACATCGTCACCGACGACTCGGTCCACAACGCCATGGTGCTGCACGCCGCCGTCGGCGGGTCGACCAACCTGGTGCTCCATGTGCCGGCGATCGCCCACGCGGCCGGGCTCCGGCGCCCCACGGTGGACGACTGGGCGCGCATCAACGCCCTCGTTCCGCGCCTCGTGGACGTGTTGCCCAACGGGCCGAAACACCACGCCACGGTTCAGGTCTTCCTCGCGGGAGGCGTCCCGGAGGTCATGCTCCATCTGCGCGAGCTCGGCCTGCTGCGGCTCGGCGCGCGCACCGTCAGCGGCCTTCCCCTCGGCGAGAACCTCGAGTGGTGGGAGCACAGCGAGCGGCGCCGGCGCCTGCGCGACAAGCTACGGCAGCTGGACGGCATCGACCCGGACGACGTGATCATGTCCGCCGGGAAGGCACGCGAGCGCGGCCTCACCAGCACGGTGACCTTCTTGCGCGGCAACCTCGCGCCCGAGGGAGCGCTCGTGAAGAGCACCGCGATTGCCCCCCAGGTGATCGGACCGGACGGCGTTTATCTGCACGAAGGGCCTGCGCGCGTGTTCGGCAGCGAGGACGCCGCGATCGAGGCGATCAAGACGGGCGCCGTGCAACCGGGTGACGTCATGGTGCTGATCGGCATCGGCCCCGGTATCGGGATGCCGGAGACGTACCAGATCACCTCTGCCCTCAAGCACGTGAAGGATGGGCACCGTATCGCCCTGGTCACGGACGGTCGTTTCTCCGGCGTGTCCACCGGGGCGTGCATCGGCCACGTCAGCCCGGAGGCGTGGGCGGGTGGACCCATCGGCCGCGTGCGCGACGGCGAGCGCATCCGGCTGCGGATCGACACGCGCACGCTGGAGGGGACGGTGGACGTCGTGGGCGTGGATGCAGGCAGCCTTGCCGCCCGTGCGCCCAATCCAGCCCTTCAACCGGACGGCCGAGTCAACCCGGATACGCGGTTGTGGGCTGCGCTTCAGGATGCCAGCGGCGGCAGCTGGGGTGGTTGCGTCTATGATGCGGAGCGCATCATCGGGCTCCTCGGTCGCGCCATCGCCGCGGAGCGGAGCTCCTGACGCGCACACCGAGGCAAGCGCTTCGTTTCGCACGCCCCGCTCGTTCGTGTTCGAGAGCCCCGCGCGGCTCGTCCACGAGGTGCCCGCGATCCCCTGGATGCTCCACCTCGGCGCCGGCGTGTCGTTTTGACGATCAGGCCACGCGGCTCCGCCCTCGGGCTGGAGGACACCGCGGGCCGATCAATTGGGATTGACGCTGGCCATGTGAGCGTTCACAATCGGCCAGTTCGGTATCCTTTGGCTTTGCCACGCATGGGTCGTCGCGAACATCGAGACCTGCGTCACCCGTTCGTTCTCGGCACCGACTCCGTGAATTCGCCAGCGTCTGCCTGAAGGTGGCGCTCCGCGCTGGCGTGACCGGGGGCGGCGCTGGATTGACTTCGATTCACGCTGCGATGCGCGACGAGAGGACGGGGGCACCGCTCTTCCCGCGCGCTCGTAGAACGCCCAAGAAGAGAAGAACACGATGACCAAGCAGGCCGTATCCTCCCTGGTTCTTTGCCTCATGGCGCTCTCGCCGGCCTGCGGCAACAATTCATCGCCGGGCGCTGGCACAGGCGGTGAGGCCAGCGGGGGCGGCGAAGCCGTGGGTGGAGGCACCGGCTCGGGAGGCGCAGACGGAACCTCCGGCTCGGGAGGCGCAGACGGAACCTCCGGCTCGGGAGATACCGGCGCCACCGGCGGCGGCGGCGCCTCCGACGGCGGGGGTCAGGCCGGTTCGGGTGGGGCAATCTCTCCCATCTCTCCCGTCGCATGCGAAGAGCTCACAGGCGTCGGTTCGGCGACCAGTATTTCGCTGGACGGCAACGACATCCAGAGCGGCAACGTCAACGGCCTCACATTCAAAGGCTTCGGTGTGCTCAGCGCGAACGGCACCAGCGAGCTTTTGATGGATTACAAGTCCGAGCACCCCGAGCGATACGCGGAGTTGCTCAAGGTCCTGTTCGGCGGGACGAGGCCCATCGTCACGCACGTCAAGATCGAAATGGGCAACGACCGAAACAACTCCACCGGCCCGGACCCGGCCACGATGCGGCTGGCAAGTGAAGCGGCAAACGTCAGGCGGAGCCCCGGCTTCCAGCTCGCTGCCGACGCCAAGAAGGTCAACCCCGACCTCAAGGTGAGCATCCTGCGCTGGAACGCTCCCGGCTGGGCAAACAACAACGACAAGGTGTACAGCTGGTACAAGAACACCATTCTAGCGGCGTATCGCACCTACGGTTATATGGTCGACTACGTCAACCCCGGCCTCAACGAACGTTCGCCGGACTTGACATGGACCAAGCAATATGCCGCTCGGGTCAAGGCGGACGCCGCAGGCTTCAACGACGCAACCGAGCGAGCGCTGTACAACAGCATCGAGGTCGTGATCTCCGACGAAGCCGGGATCGGCTCGTTCGGCGGCAGCATGGTGAGCGACGGCGCCCTGCGGGACGCCGTGTCGGTCGCGGGATACCATTACAACACCGACGACGACGGCGGAGGCAATTTCAAGAAGCTGGCGGAGCAATACGACAAAGAGATCTGGAACAGCGAGGCGCAGGCTACATTCGGCAACACGGCCTTCCGTCCCAACAACAACATGAAGGATCCCGCGGTGGCAGGCACCGGCATCGGCGGCATCAACGGCCCGCTGGAGATGGGCAACACCATCATCAAGGGATTCGTCAACTCCCGCCGAACTCACTTCATCTACCAGCCAGCCATTGGCTCCTTCTACGAAGGTGGACAATATTCCTTCAAGGAATTGATCAGCGCACGCGACCCATGGTCGGGCTGGATTCACTATGATGCAGGCCTGGACATCCTGAGGCATTTCAGTTGGTTTGCGAAGGCTGGCTGGGAAAGCCGGGACAGCACCGCGGGGATCTGGAGGGTGGTACCTCAATCCAGCGACACCGGCGCGACCGGCACGAACCCTGTCAACGGGCGCAACGGCACCCCCAGTTACATGACGCTCGCCGCCCCCGACAAGCGCAATTTCTCGACTGTCTTCGTGAACGACAGCGAGCGCGCGCAGACCTACAAGCTCCAGGCGGTCCACATGGGTTACACGGGCAACCCTCCCCTGGAGCTGTGGGAGACGCGCGCAGCCGACCCCGGGGCAGCCTTCAACAGCAACTACATGAAATACCGCTGTAACGTGTCCGCCGACGACAGCGGCATTTACACCATCAAAGTCGATCCGTATTCGATTTTGACTGCCACCACGCTGGAGAACAGCGGAAACGCAGAATACAATCAACCGTTGCCGGTAGAGGGCGCGCGCACCGTACTCGACACCGACGCGAGCGGCTCCGGTCGAAATACGTCGGACAAGGTTCTGTACGCCGACGGCTTCGACTACTCCGCCAGGACCGTCCCGGTGATCGGGTCAGGCGGCCAGATCACGGGGACCGAGAGCTATATAACCTCCCGCGGCGGCCCACAGAGCGCAATCCCCCGCTATGCCTGCGATCGCAACGGCGCGTTCGAAGCGTATCTCCCGAGCGGCTCCAGCAACTACATTCTGCGACAACAGGTAGATCGACCGACCATGGGGCTCGGAGGCACATGGAACGAGGGCAATCCGATCACCGGCATTGGAGACAACCGGTGGCTCGATTACAAGGCCAGCGTCGACGTCTCATTCGAGAACAGCAGCACCCAGAGCGGCAACAACTACGCCGCCATCGGAGCCCGGCAGCAGGGCGGCGGCAGCTCCCACTACATGAACGGCACTCCTTATTTTCTGAAGTTCTGGTTCGACGGCGGCTGGCAGCTGCTGGTCGACGGCATGTCCGTGGCCAGCGGGAATGCGGCCAGCGGCGCCGGCGGCGTGACGATCGATGGGTTCAATGTCGCTTACGACGCATGGCACAACATCGCCATTCAGGTCGTGGAGGACAGAGT
Source organism: Sorangium sp. So ce693 (assembly GCF_051521375.1). NCBI lineage: Bacteria > Pseudomonadati > Myxococcota > Polyangiales > Polyangiaceae > Sorangium > Sorangium sp. So ce693. The sequence goes on along the minus strand of NZ_CP150347.1, from coordinate 11,888,821 downwards.
GACTGCTTTTCTGGATGGTGTGATGCTTGCCACCTACACCGACTCCCGTCCCAGGCTCTCCGGTCGCGTCGATCTGGCCAGCGGCTATTACTTCACCCGCTTCGACAACCTGAAGGTGGAGACGGTCGATGGTCATGCCCCGTACTACTCCGAGCTGCTTGACGATCTGGAGATGAACGACCTGGCTTCGTCGCCGGCTCCGAAGCTGGTGTACGGTGGCGCGTGGGCTCATGAAAACGGCAAAGGCATGTACAATTACCAGCGTTCCCTTTCCACGAGCCGAGGGACGGGCTCCACGCTGAAATACACATTCACGGGGACTGGACTGGACATCCTGGGTCCGAACGATGGTTCGGCGAGGCTGGAGGTCACGGTGGACGGACGCGTCGTCAATCCTTCGGCCAGCGCGACGGCCTCCAAGGAGCTTTACCAGACATTTTCGCTCCGCGGGCTCGATCGTGGCGCACACACGGTCCAGGTCAAAGTGCTGGGCGGTACCTTGGTCGTGGACGCCGTGGGGGTTGTCTTGTAGCGGCGGCCGCGGCGCTCGCAGGAGACGAGGCGGCCCTGCAGGTCGACCGTGTGGCCGTTGGCGTTCATCGCGGGCTGGCGGAGCACCGAGACCGAGCCGTCGGTGTCGTCCCAGCGCAGCATGCGGTCGTTCGGGATGTCCCGCCAGCAGGAGGAAAACGGAGCACGTGACGTTTCATAGATCAACCATCGCGTGCAGCGTGGCTGTACGATGAGAACGGTCACAACGAGGATCTTGACTTCCGGATCGCGTTTCGATTTCCTAGGCCCAGAAACCAGAAGATCTCTCGTGGTAGGCCCCACGAGCGTCGCCGAACACGTCATTGAATTTTGAGGGCACCCGCGAAATCCGCGTGGTGCCCCGCGAATGACGCGCGACACCGTCGCTCGCCAGATGCGGATCGTTTGTACCCCAGTGCTTTTGCCGTGAGCATGCGGCGGCACACAGACATTGCCCTCGTGGTTCGTGAGGGCGAGAACGTGACGACGTGTGATGGGCCGTAGAGATCTCCATCCGACCACGTCTCTTTGCTCGAAAGGTAGCGGCACGATGTCGATTGGCCAGTTGAAGTCACGTGGATCGGCGCGGCGCGCAATGGCGGTGTTGAGCTGTGCGCTCGGGCTCTGGGGTCTCTCTGCCTGCAAAGACAAGCCCGACAGCGCTCCGGCCGCAGGCGGCTCTGCCAGCGCCGTGGCCTCAGGAGGCTCCGCCAGCGCCGCGGCCGAGCAGGCGCCGAGCGGGCACGGGCCCAAGATCGTTCCAGGGCCCGGCTATAACCCCGAGTGCTTCGCGCCGTGGAAGCAGGACACCAAGTATCTGCAGTGGACGGCGCGAAAGCCGCCGTTCCGCCTCGCGCTCGTCAACGGCTACGTCGGTAACGCCTGGCGCATCCAGATGGTCAAGACGGCCAAGGCCTTCGCCAAGGACCCGGCCATCGCGCCGCTGATCAAGGAGTTCAAGGTGGTGTCGACCGGCACCGACGTCGCGGCCCAGCTCGGCGCGATCGAGGACTTCATCAACCAGGGCTTCGACGGCATCGTCACGCTCGCCGTCAGCCCCGACGGCTTCGATCGCGTGATCCGGCTCGCCGACAAGAAGGACGTCATCCTGGTTCCGTTCGACAACGTGCTCGACACGGACAAGGTGATGCAGGTCAACGAGGACCAGCTGGCGATGGGGCGCCAGTGGGGCGAGTTCCTCGACAAGCAGCTCGGCGGCAAGGGCAAGGTGCTCGAGGTCCGCGGCCTGCAGGGCAACTCCGTCGATCGCGACCGCCACGTCGGCTTCCGCCAGGTCATGGAAGCGCCGGGGAAGAGCTACACCATCGTGGAGGTGGTGGGCAGCTGGGACGACGGCAAGGCGCAGAAGGCGGTGGCCGACGCGCTGGCCGTGCACCGCCAGTTCGACGCGCTCTTCGCGCAGGGCGGCTCGACGGGCGCCGTCCGCGCGCTGCTCGACGCCGGACACAAGCCGATCCCGGTCGCCACGGAGGCCGAGAACGGCGTGCGCAAGCTGATCGCGAAGCACCACGAACAGGGCATGAAGGGCCTGTCGCTCGGCCAGTCGCCGGGGCTCGCGGCCATCGCGATGAAGGCGGCGCTCGAGGGCCTGCAGGGCAAGGTGATGCCGCAGATGATCTCCGTGCCGATCCCCGCCGCCGATCACACCACGCTGAAGGACGGCGAGAGCTTCTTCTCCCAGCTCTCCGACAACTTCTTCACGCCCAACGAGTTCCCGCCCTGCGGGGTCAACATCTCGGGCGTGAAGATCATGAACGAGTCGGAATCCGACGTGAAGTAGACGTCGAGTAAACGTCAAGCAGACATGAAGTAGCGCCCCGCGGGCCCCCCAGCATCATGACCGAACCTGTGAGCCCTCCGCTTCTCGAGCTCCGGGCCGTCTCCAAGCATTACGGCGGAGTCACCGCCCTGAGCGGCGTCGACTTCGCCTGCGAGGCGGGGAAGGTGCACGCGATCCTCGGCGAGAACGGCGCGGGCAAGAGCACCCTGATCAAGATCATCGGCGGCGTGGTCAAGCCGAGCGCCGGGGAGCTCTTGCTCCACGGCAAGCCGGTCCGGTTCGACCACCCGATCGAGGCGAACGCCGCCGGCATCGTCTGCGTCTTTCAGGAGCTGTCCCTGATGCCGACGCTGACGGTGGCCGAGAACATCGGCATCTCCATGCCGACGAACCGCCTGGGGCTCTTCGATCGCAAGGCGCAGGTCCGCAGGGCCGAGGAGCTCCTGGCGCGCGTCGGCTGCGAGGGCGTGAACCCGAACGCCTGGGTGAGCGACCTGCCGCTCTCGCGCCGCCAGATGGTCGAGATCGCGAAGGCGCTCGGCAAGGACCCGCGGCTGCTGATCCTGGACGAGGCCACCTCCGCGCTGACCAACAGCGACGTCAAGAAGGTCTACGACCTCCTGGCCGAGCTCAAGGCTCAGGGCGTCGGCATGCTCTACATCTCGCACCGCATGCACGAGATCAAGGAGCTCGCGGACGTGATGTCCGTCTTCCGCAACGGCCGACACATCGAGACCTTCGCCAAGGGCAAGCGCAGCGACGACCAGATCGTGGAGCTCATGATCGGCCGTGACATGGGCCACGTCTTCCCGCCGAAGCCGGCGGCCCGCAGCTTCCCGGCGACGCTGCTCGAGGTGAGCGGCCTGAGCTGGGAGCGGCAGCTCGAGGACGTGTCGTTCAAGCTCGGCAAGGGCGAGATCCTCGGCATCGGCGGGCTCGACGGCCAGGGCCAGCGCGAGCTGTTGCTCAGCTTGTTCGGTGTGCTCAAGGATGTTCGCGGCGAGATCAAGATCGACGGCAAGCCGGTCAAGCTGACGAGCCCGCGCCAGGCCAAGGACCGCGCGCACGGCATCGCCCTCGTGCCCGAAGACAGGAAGACCGAAGGCCTGATGCTGCCGATGGCCATCGCCGCGAACCTGTCGCTGGCGTCGCTCGACAAGCTCACGAGCGGCCTGGTGATCGACCGCCGGCGCGAGGCCGCGCGCGTCGACGAGATGGTGCGCCGCATCCAGATCAAGATCGGCTCGCTCGACCACCCTGTGTCGTCGCTGTCCGGGGGCAACCAGCAGAAGGTCGTGCTGGCCAAGTGGCTGATGACGGAGCCGCGGCTGCTGATGCTCAACGATCCCACCCGCGGCATCGACGTCGGCACGAAGCAGGAGATCTACCAGCTGCTCCGCGAGCTGGCGGACGCCGGCACGTCCATCCTCTTCTACACAACGGACTACGACGAGCTGATCGGCTGCTGTGACCGCGTGCTGGTCCTCTACCGGAACCGCGTTCAGGGCGAGCTCGTGGGGCCCGACATCACCGAAAAGAACATCCTGGACCTGGCCCTCGGTCTGCGCGGCGGGCCTGAGCGCGCGAGGCGCGACGACGAACGCGCGCCATCGGAGGCACGATGAAGGACTGGAAGCTCCGCCTGCGCCAGAACCAGGGCCTCCTCGTGGCCGTCGGTCTGTGCATCTTGTTCTACGGACTCTACTCGCTGTCGCATCCCAAGGGCTTCAGCGCGTCGCTGGTGGGGCAGAACGCCAACGAATCGTTCGTTCTGGTCGCGGCGGCCATGGCCCAGACGATCCCCGTGCTGACCGGCGGCCTGGATCTGTCCGTGGGCGCGGTGATCACCCTCGTCAACTGCGTGGCCTCACACGTCCTTGCCGGCAGCGCGCTCACGATGGTCCTGGGCATCCTGCTGTGTCTGGCCGTGGGCATGGCGGCGGGCCTTCTCAACGGCTGCCTGGTCGTCTATGGCCGCCTGCAACCGATCATCGCCACGCTGGCCTCGGGCACGATCTTCCTCGGCGTCGCGCTGTTCCTGAGGCCGACGCCCGGCGGCCAGGTCGACGGCGATCTGGCGTTCGCGGCCACCTTCGATCTCAACGAGCTGCTGCAGGCCGCGGGCGCCGCCCCCCTCGACGGCGCGCTGGGCTTCGTCGGCACGATCCCGTCGCCCGCGATCTGGGTGGCGCTGCTCGCGCTGCTCTGGACTTACTACCGCCGCACCCGCTACGGCCTCGGCGCTTACGCCGTCGGCGCGTCGCAGGAGGCGGCGTACATGTCGGGCGTCCGCATCAAGCGCGTCAAGCTGGCCGCGTACACGCTGTCTGGGTTCTTCGCCAGCGTCGGCGGCCTCTACCTCGCGCTGCAGACGACGTCGGGCAACGCCGACATCCCACAGGCCGGCTCCTACACGCTGAACTCCATCGCCAGCGTCGTGATCGGGGGCACCTCGCTGTACGGAGGGATCGGCGGCGCCATCGGCTCGCTCTTCGGCGCGCTGGTGCTCCGCTCCGTCGCCTTCAACTTCCGCGTCTTCGACGAGGGCTCGGCGCTCGGCCTCCTCGCCAACCCGCTCTACCAGCCGCTGTTCGAGGGCCTCATCCTGCTCGCGGCCGTCTGCCTCGGCGCGCTCTGGGTCATCCGCGTGAAGAACCGGCTGCAGGTCTTCAGGTGAGCTCGATGCAACAGCCCCTCTCCCTCAAGAGCCGACTCGGCGAGATCGACAAGCCGACCTGGTACACGCTGCTGTCGATCGGCGTCGTCCTCGTGGGCGGCTCGATCGGCACGCTGATCACCCAGGGCACGCTGAGCTTCCTGAGCCCGTACTACATCCTGCAACAGCTGCAGATCGCGGCCTTCCTGGGCGTGGCCGCCACGGGCATGATGATCGTGATCCTGCTCGGTCACATCGATCTCTCGCTGCCGTGGGTGCTCACCTCGAGCGCCATGCTGGCCGCGGGGCTCGGCGGCTGGGCCGCGTTGCCCTGCGGCCTGGCCGTCGGCGCCGCCGCGGGTCTTTTGAACGGGCTCGGCGTCGCCTACCTGCGCGTGCCCTCGATGATCTTCACGCTGGGCACGAACACCGTGCTTCAGGGGCTGATGGTGCTCTACACCGGCGGCTTCGCTCCGCGCAGCGAGGCGCCGGCGTGGATGGAGGTCCTGGCCGTGGGCAAGACGCTCTCCATCCCGAACTCGCTGTTCGTCTGGATCCTTGTCGGCGGCGTCGGCACCTTCGTGCTGAAGAAGACAGCGCTCGGTCGCTACATCTATGCCGTGGGCAACCAGGAGCAGGCCGTCTACCTCTCGGGCGTCAGAACGCACTTCGTGCTGATCGGCGCCTTCGTGATGTGCGGCGTGTGCTCCGCCATGACGGGTATGCTGCTGGCGGGTTTTTCGCACAAGGCCTATCAGGCCATGGGCAACGACTACCTCATGCCGGCCATCGCCGCGGTGGTGATCGGCGGAACCAACATCATGGGCGGGCGTGGGACGTACCTCGGTACCGTCCTCGGCACCATCCTGATCGTGCTGCTCCAGAGCATGCTCAGCGTGCTGCAGATGCCCGAGGCCGGCCGCCAGATCATCTACGGCGCCGTGATCATCGCCATGCTGCTCGTCTACGGCCGGCAACATCAGGAGGGACGATGACTAGCGCCCGGCGCCGCGGGTGTTCAGGTAGACCGAATACAGCGAGGTCGTGCCGCAGATGAACAGGCGGTTGCGCTTGGCGCCGCCGAAGCAGACGTTGGACACTGTCTCGGGGATCAGCACCTTTCCGAGGAGCGCGCCGTCGCTCGCGTGGCAGTGCACGCCGTCGCCGGCCGACAGCCACAGGTTGCCGTGCACGTCGACGCGGAAGCCGTCGTACAGGCCGACCGGGCAGGTCGCGAACACCTCGCCGCCGGTCAGCGTGCCCTTCGCGTCGACGCGGAACTTGCGCACGTGGTGCGGGCCGCCCTTCACGTGCGTCGCGCCTGTGTCGGCGATGTACAGCAGCGACTCGTCCGGCGAGAAGGCGAGGCCGTTGGGCTGCACGAAGTCGTCCGCGACGACCGTGAGCGCGCCGGAGCCCGGGTCGAGGCGATAGACGCGCTGCGCGCCCTGCTCGCTCGGCGACGCGTCGCCTTCGTAGTCGCTGTCGATGCCGTAGCTCGGGTCGCTGAACCAGATGCTGCCGTCGGACTTCACGACCACGTCGTTCGGCGAGTTCAGCCGCTTGCCCTCGAAGTGCGACGCGAGCACCGTGCGCGAGCCGTCGTGCTCGGTGCGCGAGATGCAGCGGCCGCGGTGCTCGCAGGACACGAGGCGGCCCTGCAGGTCGACCGTGTGGCCGTTGGTGTTCATCGCGGGCTGGCGGAACACCGAGACCGAGCCGTCGGTCTCGTCCCAGCGCAGCATGCGGTCGTTCGGGATGTCCGACCAGACGAGGTAGCGCCCCGCTGGGAACCACGCCGGCCCCTCCGCCCAGCGGCAGCCCGTGTACAGCTTGTCGACGTGCACGTGCGGGAGCGCGAGCTTGCGGAAGCGCGCGTCGACCACCTCGAAGCTCGGGGTCAGCTCGATGACCATCGGGATCTCCTTTTACAATCCATCGGCCGGCGGATGGTACGTCGAAGCGGACGCGAGGTGTCCGCTCGTCGCCAGCCGGCGCAGCCTGGCGCCCGCGCTCGGCGCGTATCTCCTCGCGTCGAGAGCAAGATGGTTGCACAGCCGGGGGATCAGCCGGCGCGGGCCTGCCGCATCACCGTCGCGAGGACGAGCTGCGTCACGCGGCGCATGAAGCCGTAGTCGAGCGTCTCGGGGGTGTCCGTCGGGCGGTGGTAGTTCGGGTTGCGGAACTCCGCCGTGTCGGTCCAGAGCATGGCGGGGATCTTCGCCTTCCAGAACGGCGAGTGATCGCTCCGGTGGAGCACGGGGAGCCATTCCTCGAGGCCGAGGTAGACCTTGAGACCCACGACCGGCAGCTCGGGCACCATCGCCTCTGCCTGCTTCGCGGCGAGCTCCACGAGGTGGTTCGAGCGCTGGTTCGTGAGCAGCCCGATGAAGTCGCCGACGTCCGGCGCGCCGGGGACCGGGACCGGCATCCGCTGGGATCCCGGCTCGTGGCTCGCGTAGCCGACCATCTCCAGCACGTGCACGGCGGCGATCGGCCCTCCGCCCTGCGATCGATGCCGCGCCACGAACTCGACGCTGCCGAGCAGCCCGTCCTCCTCGCCGTTCCAGGCCACGAAGCCCACGGGCAGGGCCGGATCGAAGCGCGAGAACGCCCTCGCGCAGGCGAGCATCGCGGCGATCCCGCTCGCGTTGTCGTCGGCGCCGGGCGTGTCGGGCACGCTGTCGTAGTGCGCCCCGACGAGGATCATCGGGCGATCGACCGGATCCCGAGGCGTCGCGACCACGTTCCCGAGCTCGCCCTCGATCTCGACGGCGTAGCCCAGATCCTCCAGCGCAGCCGCGACGTGCTGCGCCGCGCGGCGGTTCTCCGCGCGCTGGCGGAACATGTGCCGCGGCCTCGCGAGCGCGACGACCGCGTCGAGCAGCTCCGCCTCGCTGACCGACGCGAGCGCGTCGATCAGGCTGCCGTGACCGCCCATGGCCTTCGTGCGTCTCAGCTCCATCGCGGGGGTCTCCTCCTGCTACCGGATGAGTGTAGCTGAGTTTCACTTCTCCCCTCGCCCCTCACCCCCCCCGGGTTCGGCCGCGGCAAAACGACCGCACGGGTCACCCGAGCGGGTGCACTTCGTACCTCGGAACGCTGATGATCCCCTCGTCGCTCACGAGGCCGCACAGCGCCGGGTCGAGCAGGACGTCGGCCACGCAGCGCTGCTCCGACCCGAGGGCCATCAGGCCGCCGATGAGCCGCACCCCGTGGCTGTAGTCGACGTAGGTGTCCTCGTGCGGCAGCCGCCGCCGGAGCGACGTGTCCAGCGACTGCCACGGCTTGCCGTCCGCCTTGTAGAAGCCGTAGATCGCCAGCCGGCGCGCGTAGTGGTGCAACCGGTTCGTCACCACGACGTCCTTCTTGTGTCCCGCCAGCAGCTCGCCGAGCTCGCCGACCCGGTGCTGCTCGATGGCCAGCTGGTGGTCACGAAAGCGCTCCACCCGGGTGCCGTCCTGGGGATCGAACGGGATGGCCGTCTGCTTCCGCGAGGCGGCATAGATGTCCTTCACGAGCTTCTTCGTCGGCAGCACGCAGCCGCACGCATCCGCGACGCGCTGGGCGGTGACGCCGGTGAGCGGCATGCGCAGGAAATCGGTGTCCGAGCCGATGGCCAGGTAGTCGGCGCACACGTACGCGACGCCCCGCTTTCCGGCGGGCGCCTCCACCGTGACGCGATGGAAGCGGCGCAGGAAGCCGGGCACGTTCCCCCGCAGCACCTCCTGGAGAAAGAGCTCCTCCCGCGCCGCGAGCGACAGGCCCCGGACCTGCTCGTAGAACGTCGTGCCGGTCAGCGCGCCCGGATCGCGCGGCGGCAGCCAGTCGAGGCCCGTCCCGTCGAACACGGATGCCAGCTGCGCGGACGCGGGCTGCGCCTGGCTCGACGCGAAGAACGCCACGGCGCCCCCGGCGTCGTTCGCCCGGGCCGCCGCGACCGGCTCGGGGGTGGCCGTCACCGTGAACCGGAAGCCGCTCTGCGCGAACGTGTAGCTGCGGGTGCCGGCCACGTCGTAGCCCGGAGTCGCCATCGCCGTCGACCCGCCCGCCGCTCCCTGGAGCTCTGCCTGCGGCCCCGCCGCGCGCACCGCGCCTCCCGCGACCGCCCCCCGGCCGACGACGCCCAGGAGCGCTCGGCCCAGCGCGCGCGGCAGCTCGAGGGCGCAGGGCGGGCGCGGCAGCGCGCGCTGCATGGCGTCGCGCGTCTCGGGCCCGACCGCGCCGGTCACGGGCAACCCCATCTCCTGCTGGAAGATCCGCGTGGCCGCCTCGGTCTCCTCGCCGAAGTCGCCGTCCGCGCCGAACCGCGGCAGGATCCCGGCGCGCCACATCAACAGGTGCTGTTGCCAGGCCTTCACCTCGGGCCCCTTTGCGCCGCGCGCGAGCCCGCCGCCGGGCGGCGCGGCGCCGTAGTCGAGGCCCGGTATCCGGCCCGCGTGCGTCCAGCCGCGGTCAAGGGCCGGGAACACCCCGACGCCATGCGCGGTGTCGCGCGCCTCGATGGTGCGCCCGTCGCCCAGGCTCATGGCCACGTGGGCGTGCTCGGGGCGCCCGCCCGCGAACGGGTCCGCCGAGAAGCGGAACAGCAGGGCGCCGCGGGTCGCGATCGCCGTGTCCACCGGCATGAGCAGCCGCGCCGCCTTCACGTGGCGCGCCTGCATCCAGGAGCCGTCGGGCATCGTGGGCTCGACGGCGAGCTGGGCGCAGCCCCACTCGATGAGCTCGGAGCAATCGAATGCGGAGGGGTTGGGATCGGTCAGCCGCACCTCGTGGCCGAAGATGTATCTGTCGTCCGCCTGCGAGAGCAGCTTCTGGCAGAGCGCGTCGGCCGTGGGCAGCGGCTCGGACGTCACGGACCCGGCCTCGAGCCGGGCGAGGCGCCGCAGCTCGCTCACCGTTCCATTGAACAGGTTGGCGTCCACTGTGTTGGTCCGGATGCCCGGCATCACGGCCCTGGCGGTGATCTGCCAGAACGACCACGCGGACCAGGGGTCCCATGCGCTGAGCGGCTTCTTGTGCGCCCAGTCCGCCCAGTCCTTCGGGTTGGCCGGGGGCCTCGCCCGCAACGAGTCGAGTCCGTAGGTATAGTTCGCGATCCAGAGCGGGCAGTCGACGAACTCGGAGCTGCCGCCGAGGCAATCGTGCCAGAAGTCATGGCGGGTATAGAGGATGACCGAGCGGCCCGGGTAGCGCGACTTCACCTCCTGGACGAAGCGGCGGGTCCACACCTGAAGAGCCAGGGTGTCCTGCGACGTCCAGACATGGCCGTTGTTGCCCGCGTGCTGCGTCTCCTCGAGATCGAGCACGATGTCGAGCTCTCCGGGCTCGAGGTCGCCGACGACGCTGCAGAGCTTCTGCGCCTGCTCGGCGGCGTCGAGGCGCGGCGATGCGTAGTGATAGTACCCCCGGAGGAGCCCGCAGCGCGCGGCCTCGGCGCGGTTGGTTGCGAACTTTCTGTCGACCCCCTCCGTCCCGTACGTCGCCCGGATGAAGACGAAATCGAGCCGTGAGGCGAACGCGTCCCACTCGATAATTCCCTGGTGGACCGAGACATCAGCACCGCTCAACATAGGCTCCCACCTCCCCCGCACGCGCTGAGCGCGGCCTCGTGTCCAAGAGCCGTGCCCTGCGTGCGCGCTCTTACGCTCATGTCGCGCCGCCCGGGTGACGTGATCCCCCGGGGTAGTTCAATTGCTATCGCGGGGCGGCGTGTCCGTCGAGCAAGGTCGCCTTTGCGGAGCGTACGTCCGTGCGGTCATGGCGGCTGTGCTGATGGCGGGGGCGGCACGATGGCCGAACCGGCTGGCCGCACGTCGTTATTATGCAGGAGCTACTGGCGCGGCGAAGGCGGGCAACGCGATAGCACGCCTCAAAGGAAGGAGTCCTGCAATAGCCGCTGCAGAAAGGTCAGGCATTGCGGACCGGGCATGGCGATCGGCACGGGTTGCGACGAGCTGCCAGGGAATGCGACGAGCCGCTGCGAGCCCGCCCTCCACGCCGCCATCACCCTTCGCCGGCCGTCGCAAGCACAAGCGCCCATCCCGTGTCGATCCACCGCGTCGATGCCCGCGGCGTCCCCTCGAGATAGCGCAGCCGATTGACCCGCTGTTCGTCCAGCAGTCCGCCGTTTTTCCTGACGTCGTCGCGCGCGACGATCACCCACGCGAGATCGGTCAGCGACACCGTCCGCTCCGCGAAGCCGCCCGGGCCACCGTCGATGCGCAGCCCACCTCCGTCGGCCCGGCCGACGATCCTGCACCGCCCGCCGTCCCGCTCCACGAAGGCGCCCGCGCCGGGCCGCCGGAGCAGCTCCTCCACGAGTGCCCGCGCGCGCTCGCGGGTCCCCGCCGGGAGCGATCGGGACACCGCGCGGCCTGATCCCAGGGCGCGGTACGCGGCATGGTCGATTCCCGGACAGGCCCAGAGCCCCTCCTCATCGAGGTAACGGGCCACGCCAAGGTATCGCCAGGCGGGCTCGCCGGGCGGCCGCGCGAGCACGAAGGCCGTCTCCCCAGGACGGCGCTCCTGGGCTGGCACCGGCGATCGAATGCGATCGGGCGTGACCAGCGCTCCGGGCGTCTCCAGACAGAAGAAGAGGTGACCGCCGACACGGCCGCTCCGCGGCGGCTCCTCCAGCCCGAACGCGCGGGCTGCGGCCTCGTCGTCCTCGAAGCGCTCGCCGGCGCTCGGGCCGATGTCCTCGGGGCAGACCACCTCGACCAGGAGCGCGATAGGCACCGTCTCGACCGTGGCCTCGTACGACGGCCCGTCTGGATTGTCCGAGCGGAGCCGCCAGCCCGACCGATCGCGCACGATCCGCTTGATCTGGTAGGCAAACCCCAGATCGCGATCGGGTACCTGAAGCAGCGCCACCCTACCGTCCAGCGCACCGTACGAGGCGCCGCGCGCAAACCTCATGATCAGCCAGTCCCCGTCGCGGATCGGACGCTGCCCGCCGTCCATCGAGTCGCCCGAAGCGCGCACCGCAAAGAGCCCATCGCCACGCGCGGCCACGATCGGGAGCCGCACCGTCTCGGCATCGGGAGAGAGCTCCGTCGGCGCGCCCGCGGCGCCGGCCGCCGCGCGTAGATCGGGGAAAGCGATGAGCGCGCCGCGCGGCGCCGTGGAGATCCCTTCGGGGCTCTCCGGCTCGACCCATAGCCCATCGGGCGAGCGGACGAAGCGCACGTGGAACGCCGTTCCGGGGCGGCCGGCGGCGAGGCCGAACCAGCGGCGCATCAGATCCGGGAGTTCGTTGCGCTGCGAGCCCACGCGGTGCGCGACGTTGCAGAACTCCTTCATGAAGCGGAAGCGCCACACCTCGCCGTCCGGAAGGCGGACGTCGACGTCCCCTGAAGGGCGGTCAGGACGGGCTGCGCGCGAGGGCAGCTTGAGGATGGGGTCGCGCTTGTTCCACAGCACCTTGGCCGAGAACGACGCGCCGGAGCCGTCCTCGCGGTGGCGCGCGCGGTACATGGCGAGCCGGTAGTCGACGAGCTCCCGCGTCATCGCGGCAAAGGCCTCCTCGTCGCCTGGAGGACAGGAGAGCTTCGAGACGAAGCGGTCCCCGTCGAGCGCGAACCAGCGGCGGCCTCGCGCGCCCGTCCACGCGGCGATGGGGTTCTCCTTCCAGTAGCTGACGAAGCGCGGCTCGTCGAATCTCCGGCCGCCGCCCAGCTCGGCCACGCCGTCGAGATCGCGGGAGAGCTCCGGAGAGCGGGCGAGAATGGATTGGCTCCTGCGCGCGAGCTCGACGATCGAGATCCCGTCGAAGAGGGCGCCCGTCTCGAGAAGCGCTTCGAGCGTGACCATCTTGTAACACTTGCTCATCGCGGTGACCTCGAGCTCCCGGAGCCACGCGCCGGCGGCGCGAAGGACCTCGAGCTCCAGCGTGCTGAGATCACCTTCGGAAGCCACGAAATCGAACCAGCCCTGGTGGGCTGGCCGCAGCGTGGCAGGCCGGTAGCCCATCCGGAACAGCTCGCCGGCCGTCGGGCGCTCGCCGCGCGCGTCGCGGAGATCGCGGTACGCGCGCTCCGCCTCGCTCTTCCCGCGGGCAGGAAGCAGGCTGAGCAAGAGCTCTTTGGCCTCGAGATCGAGGTCCACCGTGCAGCCCGGCGGCAGGCGCGCGGTGCGGATGCCGCCGAGGAAGTCGCGCAGATCGGACGGCTCGGAGCCGAGCGAGACCAGCGTCCGCACTCGGTCGAGAAAGACGCGGTGATTGCCCACGAAGTCGAGCACGGTGAGGCGCGCCTTCCCGCCCGCGACGCGCAGGCCGCGGCCGAGCTGCTGCAAGAAGACGACCGGCGACTCCGTGGGACGGAGCATCACCACGCGATCGACGTTCGGCAGATCGATGCCCTCGTTGAAGAGATCGACAGCGCACAGCGCATCGAGCTCGCCAGTGATGAGATCCGCCAGGGCCTCCTCGCGCGGCGCCGATTCCGGACCGGAATGGACCGCGGCGACGCGAACACCTCGGGCGGCAAGGAAGTCGCAGGCATGGTGCGCGTGCCGGATCGAGCAGCAGAACACGAGCGTGCGCTCCCCCGGGTGCGCCTGCCATGCGCGCCACATCTGCTCGAGGCGTCGATCCGTGTCGATGGCCTTCTCCAGCTCTCCTGGATCGAACCTCCGGTTCTGGAAGGTGACAGCGCGGTAATCGGTCTCGTCCCTCAGGCCGAAATATGCAAAGGGGACGAGCAGCTTCCGCTCGATGCCGGCGCCGATGTCCGCCCGGTAGGCGACGTGATCGTCGAACAGCCCGACGACATCCGCGCCGTCGGCGCGCTCGGGTGTGGCGGTCAGGCCGAGCAAGAAGGCCGGATCGAGCCGGTCCAGGATGGCGCGGTAGCTCGGCGCGGTGCCGTGATGGACCTCGTCCACGATGGCGTAGTCGAAGCTCCCCGGGGCGAGGCGCGCGAGGTGCTCGGGACGGGACAGCTTCTGCACCGAGGCGAAGACCACATCGCCGGCCAGCTCACCGGCGCTTCCGGCGCACCAGCCGAAGCGCGCAGCGCCGCCCCGCAGGAGGCGACGGAAGGTCCGGGCGGCCTGGACGAGGAGCTCCTCGCGGTGGGCGAGCACGAGGACGCGCGGACGGCGGCCGTGGTGCTCGGCCCAGGCCTCGACGTCGAGCGCGGCGAGGTACGTCTTGCCGAGGCCGGTGGCGAGCACCACGAGCGCGCGACGCCGCCCCTCCTCGGCGCGGCTCCGGTGAAGCGCGGCGAGCGCCTCGCGCTGGACGGGGTGCGGCGGAGGCGGGGGCTCGGTGGGCTCGGCGTCCTCCTCGCCGGGCGGCAGGCCCACAGTGGCCTGCCGCGCGCGTCCGGCGTAGCTCTCGACCCAGTCGGCCGTGAGCGGCCGGGCGCGGGACCACCAGCGCTCGAAGGCGTCGGCGGCGGCCCGGTAGGCGTCCGGATCGCGCTGGCGGTCGACGCGGAGGTTCCACTCAATGCCGTGACCGAGCGCGGCGAGGGAGATGTTGCTCGATCCGACGAACACGGCGCCGAAGCCCGGGCCCTCGAAGCGCCACGACTTGGGGTGGAACGAGCGGATCTTGCCGGGAAGCGTGTCGACCTCGACCACGCGCGCCTCGAAGCTGCCCCAAGTACTTTCGGCGCCCGAAAGGGCGGCGTTGCCGCCGGCCCAGTCGAGCAGCTCGGCGAGGGCCGTGGCTTGCGTGATGTGGAGGTAATCGCCGGTGACGAGCCGGACGCGAGCGCCGCGCGCGAGGGCCGCGAACACGTGGCTCTCCAGCACATCGAGGCCGCGCTCCTGGACGAAGGCCGAGACGATGGCGATGTCGGTCGCGCGCGCGAAGACCGGCGCGAGGTGGCGCAAGAAGGGGTCCTCGGCGCCGCCGGTCGCGAGCGGCGGCGCTCGCCCGGCAAGGTAGTTCCCCCGGCCCGGGATGACGTGGCGCACGCCGCCGCGCGGGTCGTCCACGTCGCCGCGGAAGCGCGGGATCACGTGGACGTGCAGGTGCATCACGGTCTGCCCTGCGGCCTCGCCAGCGTTGATCCCGACGTTGTAGCCGTCCGGGTGGAGCTCGGCGTCGAGGTCCCGCTTGACCATGTCGACCAGCTCGAAGATCGCGACGCGCTCCTCGGCGGTGGCGTCGAACCACGTCGGGACGAGCCGGCGCGGGACGACGAGCGTATGGCCGAGGCTGACCGGGAAGCGGTCGCGCAGCGCGAAGGCGAGCGCGTTGCTCGCCACCCAGGCGGACTCGGGGGCATCAAGGAACGGGGAAGTCACCGGCCGGGGGATCATACTTCGGAGCGGGCGCGAGGTGTCTTCTGGTCGCCGTCACGTGTTACTTCCCGAGGAGCTCGTTCATGGCTACCCCGGCAGCGGCGTGACGTCGCGGCGGAAGCACAGCATAAACAGCACGTGACTTTCCGAAAGGGAGCATGGCTGGGGATCGACGTCGGCTCATCACGGAGCAAGGTCGTGAACCTGTGCCTCATCGCATCCGACGGCACAGGAACCGTCACGGTGACGTTCGAGCGCGGTCAGGTTCGTGAGGCACCTGGGGATGCAAGATGGCCGGCGAACAACGCGGCAGGCTTCCTGGATCTCGCTCGCAGCACCTGGCTCACTCCAGCGGTCGAGCTGGGCGTGCGTAACATTCTCGATCGCTCAGCGCTGGTGCGGCAATGGTCGGCCCGCCTGTGCGACAAAGGTGGTGTGTACGGGGCGGCGGTGGATGCGCCCTGCGGTTTCGCGAGGCCAGGCGAGCAGCAACGAGACACCGAGTCGGTGGCAGTGAACTCGTTCAAGACCCCTGCCCGCACGGAGTTCCTGGCCCAGATGCGCCACTTCGCGACCACCGAGAGCGAAACGCCACTTCAGCAGCGATATTTCTGGAAGCTGGTCGGACTCGTCGTACTCCGCGACCTACTTGCGCGGGCAGGCGTATTGCCCTTTGAGGCTGGCGTCGAGCAGATAGCAACGCTTTGCATCGCGGGTTTAGTCGACGGAGGCCACGGAGCTCTCGAAGTCGAGGGGCCGCGTGCCGGCGAGGTGAGAGTCCGCGAGGCGTTCCCGAGCGACACCTATGCTCGCGCCAACGGTCAACGCGGCGTGCTCGCCGGCGATGCGCGGGCCTTGCTCGAGCGTCTGGCCGCCGTGACCTGGGATTTCACAGGAAACCAGCTCGGACGCGCCTCCAGCACTCCGACCAAGCAGATGCAGCAGCGCCTCGAAGCCCAGCGGGCGAGCGTGTCCTCCGAGCTTCGTCGAGGCGGCACCGTTCGGTCCATGGTTAAGATTCCCGGCGATCCAAGCTGGGCCGACCTCTGGGACGCATTCGCTTGCGCGTTCGTCGTCGCCTGTGAGGCACATGGTGCGGCCGTGTTCCTCGGCACCGATTCCCTGCGGCTCCGAGCCGAGGGCGCCATCCTCGCCCCCCGTGCCGGCCTCCCCTTCGAGTAGATGTCACATGACCTTGGGGACTGAAGAGGCGGAGCTCGGGTTGGTTTGGAAGCTCCCCGAGGAGTTCCATCCCAAGGCATGACGGCGAACACCATTCGCCACGTGTAAGTACTATTTCAAGAATTCAGCGGAGAAGAAGAGATTCGAACCCCTGGTTGAGTTGCCCCAACGGCGGTTTTCAAATACGATGGTTTTGGGGTCCTCCGCCGGCGAATTCGCGATAGATAGCAAGCACTTACGTATGACACAAAACCGCCGGACGCCCGCCTTGCCAGAAGTTTGCCAGAACTCGGCGGGTGTTCGTGATGCCTACCCTTCCCGTAGAGCCTCCAGACGATGCCCGCGGAGCCCGAGCCCCGGGAGCCAGCAGCTCATGCGTCGGGCGGCCTCCCCTGGCTCCGCAGCACGTTGCCCACGATGTCGCCCTCGCCGTAGACGCGGCCGTTGATCCGGACGACGCGGCTCCCCGAACCCATCGCCGCGCGTAGCTCGTTCGCGCCGTCCTGCGGAACGTTGACGAGGAACTCCGCCCCGCACGCGAGCAACGTCTCGTCCGACGGCCAGTGGTCCCCCTTCTTCTCTGCGGCGGCCTGCTCCGCTAGCGGCAGCACGCAGACGAGCTCGGCCTGGGCGTCCTCCTCATCGTAGCCCTCCATATTTTCATGGAACGCCTGAGCGTCGTCGGCGTTCCGAGCTACCACGAACCAGTCCTCGTCGTGGTCGTCGGTCTCGCACCAGTAGAGCTTCCACTTCGACCAGTACACGTCGACGCCGCTCCAGAACGGGGGCACCGTCCTCGACTCTTCCTCGTTCTCGTTCGTCTCGACGTCGTCCAGGAAGTGCGCCTCATCACCGGCGAGCCCCTGCGTGGGCAGGTGGTCGTAGGCGATGACGTCGCCAAGGCTTTGGTGGTTCACGAGCACGCCTCGGGCGAGGTTGCCGCGCGAGACCTCGACGAAGGCGTCGGCGTAGACGATGACCGGACCGAAGATGTCGGTAGCTCTCGCGATCTCGTGGAGCCGATCCCGACACCGCGCCGCAGCCTCGGCGACATCACGCGCCTCGACAACGATCTGGAAGGTCCCCTCCTCGTCGGTCTCGTTGTCGATGAAGTCGAAGCACCCGATGAAGAGGACTGCCCCGTTCTCGATGGTCATCGGTGACCCTCCTGCGCGTGCGCGTTGCCTCAGCGACCCGGACGCACTTGCCGGCGGAGGCGCGGCCCAGGATAGTCGTCACCCGACGTACCTCAAGCTTCACGGTGCCGTTGGGTGGGCTAGAAAGAGCGGCCGATCTCGGCGCGCTCTCCCCCGTGTCAGCGCGGGAGAAACTCGTGCCCCGTGGAGTCGGTCTCGAAGATCCGGATGTACCGCTCCGTCACCTGAACCGCACAGTGCCCGAGCCAGACGCTGACCTGCTTGATGCTCGCGCCGTTCTTGTGCATCGCGCTGGCCCATGCCCGCCGCAGGTCGTGGATCGAGAACTTCGGCAGCTTCGCGGCCTTGCGGACGCGCTGGATCTCGTTCCACACGGACTTGTCGTCGAGCGCGATCTTATCGCGAACGCCGACGAAGGCGAGCAAGGCGTCGATCGTGTTCTTCGAGACCGGGATGTCGCGGTACCGGTACCCCTTCGTGGTCCAGTTCCTCTTCGGCGTGATCGTCAACATGCCGCGCTGCACGTCGATGTCGCTGGGCTCGTAGTGGCGCGCCTCGTCGATGCGGATCGCGCTGCCCGCCGTGAGCCGGAAGAGCGCCGCGTACCCGAGCTTCGCGATCTCGTCGGCCTTCGCGAGGAAGATGTCGACCTGCTTCGGCGACAGCGCCAGGGCGTTCGGCTTCGGCCGCGGCTCGCGAAGCTTGAGCTCCTCGAAGTCCTCGTGCTTGAACGGGTTCTTGTCGATGTGCCCCTCACGCTTGGCGAACGCGAACATCCGCCGAATCGGCGTCAGGTCGCGGTTGACCGTCGCGGCCGACACCTCGGCCGAGCGCTCGCGAACGTAGGCCGACATCACCTTGAACGTCACCTGGTCCGTGCGCGTGATATTCTTCTTCTCCATCGCCTCGACGAAGAACGCGACACGATGGGCGTACGAGTTGGCCGTCTTCTTCGTGTGCCTCGGCGGCCGGCAGTGCTCGGCGTAGAGCATCGCGAGCGCGCTCAGGAGCGGCGGGTCAGGCACCGGAGCTCGCGCTTCAGCTCCTCCGCGTTCTGCGGCAGCGTCTTCTGACGCGCGCCGGGCGGCGAGTTCGTCGAGCTTGCGCTGGGCCTCGACGCGATCGGCCGTGCCGAGGGAGACCTCGCGACCGTTGAGCCAGCCGGTCCAGAACTTGTTCTTGCCGCGCCTTCTGGCGAGATGATGCTGGCCAAAGATGTGTTTCCGTTTCGGCATGGTGCAGTCCACTTCAAGGCCCCGATCCGCGAGACCTCGAGCATGTGCGTCACGCTCTCGGCGTCGACGCGGAGCTGTCGCTTGATCCGGTAGGCGACGAGCTCGCCGCGCTTGATGAGGCGGCGAACCGTCCGGGTGGACACGCCGAGAACGGCGGCTACCTCAACGACCGGAAGAAGATGCGGGAGACCGACGCTGCGAGCGCGGGCCCCTCTGTTGCTCTTATCCCGCGGCGCGACCGGGGCTTGCTCCCCAGGCGCCGCCGCGGCGAGTTGCGGCTCGCTCTCCTCGATGAGGGCGTGCCCGTTCATCTCGCTCATCTTCCTCACGTTCGATCCGCGCCCGACTTGTCGACGACGAGCGCGCGCGGCTGGACGAGGTCCTCACGCACTCGGCGGGCCGCCGGCCCGTGCGCCTCGAACGCGATGGCGACGTTACTCCTGGCCAGCTTGCCGGCGTCGAGGCAGAGCCTGCACTCCACGCACGGCTTGCCCCTCGTCTCAGCGGGGCACGGGACGATCTCCATGTTCGACCCCGGCAGGGCGAACGCCTTGTCGGAGGGGAACTCGTCGAAGACGATCGCCGCCGCGTGTCCCGCGGCACGCGCTGCCTGGATGTCCTGCGGCTGCTTCACCGACGCGACCACCGAGATTGAACGCCACGCATCGCGTGGCACCTCACGCCAAGCGTGCGTGAAGGACCAGACGGCGCCGCTGCGGTCACGCCGGCGGTCCGCAGCACCGGCCAGCAACCTGGCCCCCGCGGCGGAGCCGACGTCGCCCCCCACATGAAGCCGCAGGTCACGACCGCCCCGGGCGCCGCCTTGAGGGACTTGCCCCTTGTCGAAGGCGCTGTCGATGAAACGGATGTCCTCGGCGACCGCTTGGTCGTCCGTCAGACCCCGCGCCGCCGCGTCGAGCTTCCGGGCCGTGAAGCGAGCGAAGCCGGCCTCGGCGAAGCAGCCGCTGCCCTTGAAGGGGCACGTGGCGCTGCACGTGGCCACGATGGACACGTCGGTCGTCGACACGAACGGGCCGCGCGCGCGGGGACGCAGACGGCTCCCGGTCGGGAGGCGCTCGATGAGAGCCAGCTTCCGGTTGTAGCTCACAGGCACGAACCGCGAGGCCCCCGCGGCGCTCGGAGGAGGAGGGGGCTCGGTCGAGCCGTGGCGCACCAGCAGGTGCACCCGCATGGCTGCGCGCAGCGCGGCTGGTCCTGCAGGATGTCGAGGGCTCATCGCCTCGAACTTCCAGGATCATGCTCCGGCAGTCAGCGGTGCGCGGACGGTGGACCCGCAGGTCCACCAGGCGTGCGGAGCCCACCTCCGCCCTTCCGCGCGTGCTTGACGTACTGACGCTCTTGATCGCGCGCCGGTGCTGGAGGACAACGCCGCCATGCCCAAGAGGCCCTCGAAGCTGAAGCCTACTCGTCGCGCCGGCAAGCCGTCCGGTAGCGGAGGCCGGGATCGTGCCGTCACCGGGGTGAATGCCTCGTCCAGTCGTAACGACCGCCGGCAGAAGACGAAGCACGACGACACCCCGGGCCAGCGCAAACCGAAACAACGACCCCTCCACGAGCCGCCTCTCGAACCCGCCGCGAGCGTGAGCGACCAAGTAGTGCAGCCGGTGCTTGCACCAAAGGACCTGACTCCTGCGACTGCGCAACAGCAGGCAGAGGAGCTGCTCGAGAAGCTCGCTGGGGTCGCGTTCGGCTATTACCAAGCCGCGTTGGACGATATGTGGGTCCATCGTAGAGCAGCGCACATCGATCTACTGTACACCGCCAGAATCCTCCAAGCGGTCGCACGTGCAAACGACGGAGATGATGGCGTGTGGCTGGAAACACAAGCCCGGAGGGCCAAGGATTACCTGGACGAGCACCGCGATGATCCCCGTCCTCCAGATGCAAGATCTCGCCCGGTCCTGTCGTACGAGCGACCCGAGGCAGCGAACCATATGAAGCGGTTCGTAGTTCAGAAGCTCCAAAATTTCTCGGTCGATGGACGGGTGCCCTATCACTTGAGTTCTAAGGTGTCCGACCTGATCGCCGAGGTCATGGTCGGTAACCTGGTCGGCGGGGGAGCGGTCGAGCTTGCCTGGGAATTCCTCCCCGAGTTGCGACAGGATCTCGGCGATGATGCCTCTACACGCGCTCATGTAGCCCACGAGGTTAGCCGCATCATCAAGAACGCGGAGCCGTACGAGTTCGAGGCGACGGCCAAAGCCGTCGTGCGCAGGGTGCTTCGAGAGCTGGGCTATAAGTCCACCAAGGGCCTCTTCGACTTCGCGCGCAAGGCCGAAGCTCTGCAAGACGCTGGGCCGCGGCAGCGGCGATCTGTACGGGCGACCAAAGATGCAGACCAGGCCGCAGCGTGCACGCAAGCGACGGCGGAAACGTCCGACAGCACTCCGCCGTCCGAGCGGAACGCGTAGCCGCCGTCCGCCAGCGGAGCGGACAGCCTTGGGGCTCTCCGCTTACAAAGCGGAGAGCAGGGCGAACAAGCCGTCGATGATTTTCACGCCAGTCAGTCTCCATATCCTGCGGGGGAAATGCACTCAGCTCCCCGCCGGCTACAACCAACGCCGCCTGCTTGTTCAGCCCAGCACTGTGGGAACTGCGGCACTTCCGGCCTCCGAACGGTCGCCCTGAACTGCCCGAAGCGGGACTGCGGCGAGACGATCCTCGACAACACGACGGCCTCGGACGCAGAACTCCGGGCCGGGGCTACGCGTGAGCAGACGTGCCCCCGCTGTGGCACGTTCGGCGAACCGATCGAGATGATCGAGTGCCCCGGCTGCGCGAAACCGGTGCGGGCCGAGGCCGAGGTTACCTCGCCCCTCTGCGGTGAAGCGACGGGGCAGAGCGCCGGCCAGGCCGGGGCTGGCGTGCCGCAGATCGAGATCTCCGTCGACGAGGAGTTCTCGAAACTCATCCCGCCGCTCTCGCCGGAGGAACTTGCTCAGCTCGAGCGCCACCTCCTGACTGAGGGATGCCAGGATCCGCTCCTCGTGTGGGACGATGGGCAGCAGCGGCTCCTGCTCGACGGGCACAACCGGTACGAGATCTGCCGGCGCCATCGCATCCCCCACACCGTGCGGACCATCCATCTGTCCGACCGGGACACGGCGCGCACGTGGATCCTGGAACACCAGCTCGGCCGTCGCAATCTCACGCCGGAGGCTCAGGCGTACCTGCGGGGAAAGCTCTATCGCAGCTACAAGCGCCAGGGGGCCCGGACGGACCTGCCCGCTGGTCAGTCTGACCAGAGGTTCACGACGGCAGAGCAGCTCGCCGCCGCGCATCATGTCGGCGAGAAGACGATCCGACGGGATGCCCAGTTCGCCGAGCAGCTCGACCAGCTCGCCGAGGCCGTCGGCTCGGACATCAAGCTCGCGGTGCTCGCGCGCGACGCGAAGATCTCGCGCGCCGATGTTGGCCGGATCCTCAAGCTCGACTCGTCGATCCGTAACCGCATCGTCGCGCGGAGCCGGGAAGGCGAGCCGGCCGCTCGCCTGATCAAAGAGGCCTTGGCGGGCGCCGGCCCCCGCGAGCGGCCTTCTCCAGCTGCGTCTGCAGCCGAGCCGGCGGCGGATACGCGCCGCAGCGCCATCCAGCCTGAGGTGCTGACAGGCGCGACAATGATGCCGGTGGACGCCGAGGAGTCGCCTCTCACCACCGTGCTTCGCTCTGCCTGGCCCGAGAGCAAAGATGCTTTCGATGTCGTCGAGCAGCACTCAGTGGTTAAGGTGATCGGGGTACTAGCCGAGGTGGAGCAAGCTTTGAACCAGATTGCGCCTGGCGAGATCCAGGCCGCTATCCTGCTGTCGATCCGTGAGCGCCTCGAGAAGGTTCAGTTGGCCCTGCAGGTCCATGAGGCCGTCCATGGATGAGCTGATCGTGCCGACCACAGACGCCCGCTCGACTCCACACTTGGCGGGTCTATCTGTTCGCCGTTTTCCCCTTCTCGGCGTCCGGACGCGTCCGAGTTTCGCTCGGTGATGGAACCGGGGCGAGATGGCCACATGCGGATCAAGAGCTGGCTCGAGATGTACCATACGGTCTGGTTCAAGCTTCATGTGCATGTCCCTGAACTTTACCTCTGCAAGTGTGAGTTAGACATTGAGCCGCCTTGGCCGCGGGGCCGGTGTTCGTAGGCAAGCGTGCAATTGCCTCGGTAGCCCGACGGAGCCGATAGGGCTTATCCCAGTTCGAGCGTAGCTGCGGAGCATTGGTTATCCCGTTTCAAATAGTGACAGCACGCATCTTGGCTTTAGAAAAATATAGGAGATAGAGCCACTGTCACAGTGGACGATGAGAGCACGTAATCAACATCTATGACGCTGTTAGCGTCGCCACTTTTCATGGAGATCCGAATGGCCAAGAAAAGAGATTCCAGGAAGAACAAGGATGCGACGACTGGAACTGACGAGTCGCGCTCTGCGCGGATGCGCGTCCACACTGGCGCGGCTCCATCGGTTGAGAGAGCTGGTGCTCCGCAAGAACCCCTTGGATCCGCGGGCGAGCGGCTCTACACGCCCGAGGAGATCGGGGCCATGTATGGCATCACGGCCGACGAGGTCATGGCGATCGCCGAAGGGCTCGGCATCACCGGGGATCCTCGGTACGGCAGATGGGTCCCATCAGAATCCCCTCGCAGCAAGTCTGAAGAGCGGATTCCCATCTCTACCCACGTGGGCCCTGTCGCGCGCGCGAACGTCGAGCACATGCTGCCCCAGATCGACGATCAGATCAAGGAGTTCATCGTCAAGAGCGTCGAAGCGGGTCCGGGCTTCACGATTCTGGTGTACGATCCGACGAAGCCATTCACAGGGCAGATCCAGTTCGATGAGGAGCTCGAGCTCATAGCACATGCGGAAGGCACGCCGCTTGCCGCGTTGCTTCCGACGGAGACCGTTCTGGGGCTCCTCGAACACTTCGAGCGGACGCCGGACCTGCTGACGACGCTCGAGCAGTTGAAGGCGCCTAGGGATGGAACGCGAGTGCCCATCGTGCTGATAAATGGCCCTGTCCTCGGTTTTCACGAAGTCGTTCTGGTCCGTAACGACTTCGCGATGATTCCCGGTGTTGACGTGCAGCAGCTTCCAGGGTCCGATGGATACGAGCTCTCGCTCGCTGGAGTCATCAAGGCGCTCTGCGAAACTGACATCCAAGATGTCAATCCTGGGTGGCCCACCGAGCGGGTCCGCCGTGCCCGAGCAAGGGCGGTTGCTGCTATCGAGGCAGAGCGCGTGAAGCCCAGGCCGCGTTCGGTGAACGAGGTGCTCGTCGACACGTTCGGAGGCGATCGATTGCGACACGCGTTCAAGATCCGAGGTGCGGCGGGCGTCGTGGAGATGATTGACTCGGTTCTGCGCACGATCAACTGAGGTCCAAGACGGCCACAGAGCTACTGGCGCCCGACCAGTACTCCAAGACTAACATAGCGAGTCTCTCGTGAGCTCGGCCCTCGTGGAAGGGCGCGCTGGTCCAGCGTAAACGGGCGGTTCTGCGTCCCACGCCCGGGTCAGGCGCACCGGAGAATGGCCGGAGCGGCGCAGAACGACACTTTTTTGCGATGGCACATGCTGCCGTAGTCCGGTTCGTGACTGACATCCTGTGCCAGCCATCGCTGCCCCCAGACCACAAGTATGAGCATCTGCAATACGATACACCGCCGGGAACCATCACGCATGGAGCCGTGTGCCATCTTGGGCCATGGGGGAGACGCGCCGGTCGCGGTGTCGTTTTCCTGATCTCTTTCCGGGGTTGCGCCGCGAGGCCGAGGGGCTTTGCGGCTGGTTCTTCTTGCCGAGCGGTCCGGACGCCGGCGGGCGTTTCGTCGAGCGCCACATCGATCGTGCGGCCGGACCTCGATGCTGGATGCCGCGGCTTTGAGGCCGTCCACGCACGCTGCGTGGGCGCCCCCTAGGTCGCACGAGGCCGCCGGGAAGGTATCATGACGACGGAGGCGAGCTAGAGTGTGGCCCGCGGCGGCCGCACCTCCCATACTCCGGGCAGTTCCAGGACGCCCTCGCGTCGCTCGCTGCTGCGTTCGCCGACACACGCACCAGGCCCTTCGTCCTGCTCGGCGACCCACCGTGCGGCTTGGGGATGGCGCGGCGCGGCCCAGCGCGTGTTCCTCCACACACCGTTCCTCGCCTGCTCCCCCTGCGTCATGTGGCGTGCACGACGAGGACGTGCGCAAGCTACCGAACGTCGTGCGCAAGGGGGGGCGCCCGCTCGCCGTTAGTGCAGCCCCATGGTGGGCGCCTCCTTCGACGGGGGTCGCACACCCAGGAGCCGCGTGATGTTGGCGATCGATGCTGCGAGGAGCGCGGCGCCATCCATCCTGTCGATCTCGTTCACCCGGGTGGTGTTGACCTTGCCCTGGAGCCACGTGGGAAGCGGATGCCCCGCTGCTAGGAGCTCTTCGAGTCGGGTTATCGCCCCTTGAAGCATCTCCATGCCGCTGCGGGCACCCTCGTGCACATCATCGCTCGCGGGCACCGCCGGCTCAGCCTCGGTGACGCTGTTGTTGTGCTCGGTCATGGGTTTCCTCTCCTTGCTAATCATCGACGCCCCGGAGACCATGTTGGTCGTTGGGTCTATGAGCTCACACTTCGTACCCTCTGGCTTCGTGCGTGCCGGAGCGGGTTGGGAGTTCTGGAGGGCCGTCACTGATCTCTGAACAGGCTCCTGGGATGCGGCCGGCTCAGGGGCACGGATCGGCGGCCTGTTCATCCGCTCGGGCGCGGCGCTGTGATCGTCGAACTGGTGATTGATGTTCTGGTCGGTAATCTTCCGGGCGGCGACCCTCGCCTCGTGTTGAGCCCGTCGGTCAACGTACGTCTTCGACGACGTGACCGTCTCCTCCGGCTTCATGTCGACGTTCACCTTGTTGGCTTCAGGCTTGGCCGGCTCCGCGGCCGGGGGGTAGTAGAACTTGACCGAGGCGCCGTTGACCTTTTTGTTCGGGCCCTTGGCCCACCCGAGAGCGA
Organism: Sorangium sp. So ce693; assembly: GCF_051521375.1. Lineage (NCBI taxonomy): Bacteria > Pseudomonadati > Myxococcota > Polyangiales > Polyangiaceae > Sorangium > Sorangium sp. So ce693. The sequence continues at coordinate 11,863,001 of NZ_CP150347.1, read as the reverse complement.
GGAGGACCCTCCGTACTTCCTCGCGGTCCTTGGGGGTGTGCTGCGCGAGGGGTTTCTCGATGGCATTCAGCAAGATGTCCGCGACCCGCACGTACGGCTTCCCCTCGACGTACTGCGCCACCTCCTCGTCCCAGATGCCGCGCTGCATTCGGGCAACCTGCTCGGATTTGCAGAGGGCTTTCTCGGCGTCCTCCGCCCACCACCGCTCGCCGGCATCGAAGGCGGTCAGCGTCTCCGCGAAGAGCTGGTTCCGATCTGCCTCGAGAGCATCCTTGTTCACCTTGGTCACCTCGACAGGCCACCAGTTACGGTTGCCGCTCAGGTCGGTGAAGTACCCGTCCTCGCCGGGATTCACTGTGGCGATGAACGAGCACTGGCGTGGCTGTTCGGTCTCATTCTCCTCGTAGAGCCTGCAGTACCTGTCCGTCGAGCGGGAGAAGAACCCCTTGACGGCCTCCTCGTTCGTCTTGCTGAAGAGGCGCTTCACCTCCTCGAGCTCGATGATCCAGCTCCCCTTGATGGCGCGCAGAGCAAGCCGGTCCTCCAGGTTGCCCAGCATGCCAGCCTTAGCGAACGCACCGCCGAGAATCGTGGCGACCATGGACTTCTTGATGTCGCGAGCGCCCTCTAGGACCAGCGTATTGTCGAACTTGCAGCCGGGCTTCATGGCCCGCGCTACGGTCCCGACCATCCAGTAGCGTCCGACCATGCTGGTGTACGGGGTCCTGGCCACGCCGAGATACGTGGATAGCCAGGTGTCCAGGCGCTGCACCCCGTCCCAGGCCGGCAGGGCGCGGAGGTGGTCCTGAAGCGAGCTGAACTGACGCCTCGATGCGGCGAGCCTCACCGCCAGCTTCACGTCTGTGACTTTGAGGCGAGAGATTTCGTATGTCTTCTGGAGATAGACGGTGACTGCCGTGTAGTAGTGATCCTGCCAGGACCCCGACAGCTTGTACCCGTGGAGCTCGATCTCGTTACGAATAGCAACACTGTCGCGAAAGAAGTCGTAGCCGACGTGGACGAAGTTCGGGTCGTTGGCGAGAATGAAGTCGATGTTGGCCATTTCGGGCAGCACTCCTTCCTTCGAGCGCCTGAGCCTCATCGTCCAGGAGGTCGTCTCCGTCGACGGCGGAGGTTCGGGAGCACGGATCACCGGGAACGCGCCCTTCCCCCTTCTCGGAGGCAGGCCTGCTGCGGCGCGCGCGGCGGCGATCTCGTCCTCGGTGAACCTGCTGAGCCAATCCTTGGCCGTGAACCGATCGTGGCCGCAGCCTGTGTGCTTGCAGTCGATGGCGCCGATCTCCTGCCCCTCGTCCGGAAGGAAGAGCACCGTCGACCGCGACTCGAATGTGGATGAAGTAGAGTGCTCCTCCATGCAGGGGCACTTGATGGCGTACTCCCCGGGCCTGATCTCGGGCCCGAGCAGGTTGCGCGCGCTCAGGAGGAAATAGAACAATCCCGTGCCAGTACCCGACGGGCGCACGCACGGCGTGGTGTCGTACTTGGTCTTCGACGCGGCGGTTTTCTTCTGCCGACGCTTGTTCATGGTCTGCGCCGCCGCCTCATCCTCGGAGTTGGTCAGCGGGTTCCACAGCTCGATCGCGTTCGGGTCGCCGACCGTCACGCGCTCCTCAGGGCGCGCCGCCAGGTTCCGCTCCTCTCGGGCGATCTGTTGCTCCTCAGTCTCGCCTTCCGCCACGTGCTCGAGGCGGGTCGCATGGGGGAGCCGGAACAGCCGGGTCCAGTCCTTGACCGGGTCCGCGGCGATCTTGAAGCGACGCTTGAGATACGCCACCCAGGTCAGATAGAGGTGCGACCATTCCGCTGCATCGTTCTTGGAGGTGAGCACGAACGGCGTCAGACGGGCGACGATGCGGTACCCTCCGCGGGTGCGGTAGACGAAGACGTTGTGCTCCGCGCGCAGGTCGCGGATCTTCGCGCTCTCGTTCTCCCACCAGAGCGACGCGGCCATGAGCGGGTCGGCCTGGTTGATATCGCCATTGCGCTTATGAGAGGCGGGGTCGTCGACGTCGAAGACGGCCGCGACCATGCGCACGCTGCCGCCGAGCTCGGCGAGAGCCTCGCCCTCAAGAGCGGCGCTGTCGAGTCGACGCTCCACGGCCGGCGCTTCATACGCGCAGAAGTGAGCGTCGAAAGGATAGCGACGGGTGAGCGCCTCGCCGAGCGGTGTGGATCGCGCCAAGCCACCCTCCGCGTGCCCGGGCCAGGCCCGGATGCGCGTACCACGGAGGACAGGGACCAGGATGGTAGAAGGGTTGTCGACCGACATGATGCACTTGCACTTTCTGCGCGGGCTGATAGAATCAGTCCCGCACTTGCGAACCCGCCCGTGACTCAGCATCCGGGCGGGTTCTCTTTCTTTGCCCGCTGCCCATCGCGGCTTCGTCGGCCCACCTCTCAGCAGGTGGCCAACTCGAACACTCGGCTAGCCTTGCCGACCCTCCTTCCCGCCAAAGACGACCTCATGTAGGCGATCAATGCCGAGCCTGACCACGCCCGCGGCCGTGTCGCCGAGCCCCGTGGCGTCCATCAGCGCCATCAGCCTCTCCCGCGTACGCTCGTCGAGCTTGATGTGAAGGTCATAGTCCTTGCGGTTCCTCGGTGTACCGCGCTTGCCGATTCCGGGCATAGGGCACCTCGCGCAGAGCAACCCTAACCGAGTGGGAGCCGTGCGCAAGAAAATATCCAATCATACCCCTACGAATGTGGGAGTACAAAGGGAGTACAAGGTGCTCCGGCACCGGATCCGACGTGCAGCCTCTATTGGACCTCACTGACACTGGTCGCAGAGAGCGAGAACGTCTGCAAGGGTCGATAGCGCGGAGGCACAAGAGTTCCTCTGGGTGCCCCGTTTCCGGGCTCACCCCGAGCTCGTCAGCCGTTATGTGAGCATCCTGTCCTGGAACGTGCCTCACACGCTATCGCCCGTCTACACGCCGAGGGGGCACCGGAACGCGTACGCGCTGCCGCTCCGTCCCCACGCGCCGAGGGGGGACGTGGGGGTTGACGGTGCTGGGGGGCGTCAACCTACCGTCAACCCGATCAATCATCTTGTTTCAAAGGCTTTCTCACATCCGGTTGACGGGTTGACGGTAGGTTGAACGGAAATCTCATATGGCGGGTGGTACGGTTGGTCGCAGGGGTGAGAGCGAACCCATGTGTCTCTAGCAAAGATCCCAGCGCTCGCAGAGTCAACCCGTCAACCGCGCCCAGTTGGTCCCTGGTTTCAATGACCTATGAGGTTGGCGGGTGGGTGGATGGTCCGTTGACGGCACTAGGGCGGCAACCCAACCCTCGTTCCCTCTAGGCTCGTCGCCGGAGGCACGTCGGACTCTCGCCGGCGAGATCACCGCCCGGGGTGTGGCTGTGCAGGAGGCGGTGCGCACCCTTGCCCCGGCCCTCCTCGCCGCTGACCTTCCGGCGAACTACGTGGCCGATGTCGCCTTCGTGCGAGGCGGTGGGCCCGTGGTCCTCGAGCTCAACGCGCTCTACGCCGCCGGCTACAACGTGCCCGCCGCGCACGCCCTACCCGTCGCCGCGCTGGGCGCCGACCTCGCCCACCGCGCCGGATACGTCGCGTTGCCGTGGGCCGAGGTCCTCAACAGCGCTGCAGTACCCGCTGGCGAGCGCGTCGAGCAGAGTCCGACCGTGTCGCTCTTCGAGCGCCTATAGACGCTGCCCATCGAGCTATGCGACCGCGCGTGCGTGGAGGAACTCCATCGCAGCGTCGTACGCGTTCTTGAACGCGATGAAGCCGGCATTCGAGCCGCCCTGGTCGGGGTGATGGTGCTTGACGCCTCGCCGCCAGGCCGCCTTCACGTCCGCCTCGGTGCACGGCCATGTGAGCCCGAGCTCCCGGAAAAACCACGGCATGGCATCCGCCGCGTTTCTCGGTCCGGCCGCTGCCCTGGCCTCCGCCTGCGACCCGGGGGCCGCCCCACCAGCTTTCGCACGATGGCCATCGCGCGGCCGCGCGCGTCGCGCGGTCTCCGCCTCCCGCTGCCAGTATCGACGTTCTTGCTCCCACAACGGCCGGAGCCTCTCCTCCATACTCCGTCGGGCCTCCTCAACCAGCCGGACGCGCTGCTCGTGGGGGCGTTCTCCTGGACGCGGGTCCTGTGAGAGGCTCATCATGCACCACCACAACGTCTCGTCGGCAAGGGAAGGCTGCGGGATCATTTTGGCCAACTCGTCTCGGATCCATTCGTAGTGGTCGAGAAGACGCTCACCGTCGACCTCCTCGAGGTGCGCGATGGCCCGCAAGAAGTCCTGCTCGAAGTCTTGCCACCAAGCGACGCGCGCGGCCGGGTCGTTGATGTCGGCTATACAGCACGTCCGGATGCCCCGCGAGGAGCGCCACAGCGTCCGGTTCCTAGGTTTCCCGTTTTCGCGGTACGCCTGCTTCACGAGTGGGATGAGCGTCAGCCGGCCTGGCCCTGTGTGGACGCAGTAGGGATCGGCGTAAACACGGTCGGAGAGCGGAGTCTTTTTCCAGAAGATGAACATCGTCTTGCACCGTTGCGTGGCCTTGGCGACGACGCTCGCCAACCCCGTAGTTCCAGACGCGTGCGCTGCGCGCGTGATCGCTGATCTGTAGTTCCAACACTCTACCTCGAGCGATCGCCTTGCACCAGGAAAACGAGCGCGGCTTCCCGACAGGACGCCAGTAGACCGCCAGCGTAGTTCCGGTCGCTCGACGATCGCGTGCGCTCGCTGAGCTGTAGTTACTCGAAAGCTCGGTGACGCCGCGCCGCTCAGGCCTCTCCGTCGGGCGGTGCTTTGCGGAAATACCGCGTGCCGTGGTATCGTTTATCCACGTCACGAAAGGAGGCTGCGATGTGGGGCAGTCGGAAGGCGACCGGGCGCTTGCCGGGGAGGCCAAGGTCCATCGGAGGGCCGGTGATTCAACCCAAGATCACCCCGGAGGACGACAAGAAGCTGAGCGAGCTGGCCGCGCTGGAAGAGTTCGAAAGTAATCGCTCGTCTGTCGTGCGGGTAGCGATTCGAGAGCTTTATGAGCGCCGGCTTGGAAGGGAGGAGAAGTGAACATGGGTGACGAGAACGAGGAAGTGGATGCCAGTGATGAGCGAAGAAAGAACATCTTCTGGCTCGTGACGGCTCTCGGGCTGGGGATCGCGCTCAAGGGCGTGGTTCTGGTATTCGACCTGACTGGGGTTCTGAAGTGAGGAGGTTCGATATGGAGGAGAACGACAATGTCGCCATGGTGAAGCACAACACGGCCTTCGAGGGCCAGCAGCTCACCTTCTACAGGTTCCGTGACAAGGTCTGCGTCGTCGGCCAGGAGCTCGGAGCGGCCCTCGGGTACGCAGATAGATCGCTGGGGGCCAGGATTGCGGGCGAGTGGAAGAACGAGTTCATCAAGGAGAAGGACTACGGCATCCTCGAGGGCGAGGAATTGCGGGTGTTCAAGCGACTGGCTACGTCTGGCGTAGCCAGTCGCTCCAAGAGCCTGCTGGTGCTTTTCGAGCCGGGCGTCAACCTGGTCAGCTTGAAGACCGAGAAGGAGCTGGGCGTGAAGCTCCGCCGCCTCTTGGCCGACGAGGTGCTGCCGAAGCTGCTTCGAGGCGAGCCGATCCTGCCCGCGGTCCCGCCGCCCGCGAGCGCGTCGGTCATCCCCGCGAACGATGTCGAGGGGCAGCTTCGCCTGCTGACCCTGCGGCAGAAGGCGGCGCTCGAGATCTACGCCGCCGTCCCCGGCCTCTACAGCGAGGCGTTCCTCCGCCACAAGGTCGAGCACGCCGTCGCGCTCGTGGAGGGGCGGGCGCCGGCGATCGAGAATCCGCTACTCTCGGTCGAGGGGTACCTTCAGCAGCGGGGCGTCGACGCGAGGACGCGGAAGTCCAAGGCGCCGATCTTCGGCAAGAGGCTGAAGGCGCTCTACACCGAGGAGCGGGGTCGCGAGCCGCCGATGCAGTTCCGGGACGTGAACCACGCCGAGCGCACCGTCTGTTCGTATACTGAGGCCGATCGGCCCCTCTTCGATCGCGTGTTCGGGGAGATGTTCCCGGCGCCTGCCGACAGGCCGTTTGACATCAGCTTGCTCGTTGACGATGTGCCCGAGCCCATCCCGCGGCCGCCTCCGCCCCTGCCGTCTGGCGGGCAGAGGGTGGACACGGACATTGAGGGTTGGAGCCTGAGAGGGCTGCTGAAGCGGTTCAAGTCGGCGGAGATGGACGGCCTGACGACGACCAAGATCCGCGCCGCGGCCGTGGGCCTCGGCTTGCTCGACGATCTCCACTACGGGCACTGGAGCGAGATCAAGAACGAGCACGGCCGGACGGTGTCGAAGACGTGGCGCTACCACGAGAAGGCGGTTGGCTTGCTAGAGCCGACGCTGCGGCTGTACCTCCGGAACGTCGCCGGCGGGCTGGGGGAGCAGAACGCGATGGCGAGCGCCGTCGCGATGACCGGCAAGGTGGGCTCGGGTGCGACTGGGCGGTTGCCATTCAAGGCGATCCGCGCGCCCGGCTGAGCCCGTTTCCTTCGGGAGGCGACGAGCGATGTCCCTGTCTCAGCGGCCGGTCAGGCTCGGGCGCCGTAAAGAACGGGCTTCTTGACCCGTCCTCCCCCGAACCTGTCAGGCGGCAACAGCCACCGCTCGCGCCTTGGAAGGCGAGGGGACCGCCACGGCCTATGCGTCGCTCCTCCCTTCTTCAGCTGCGTCCGCGAACTTGGTCCCGGGTGTCTCTCGGCGATCGTCATCTCCGAGCGCGACGGAGGCCCCGCCTTGCGCGGCTTCGGCCAGAGGCTCACCCCGGCACGCGCGGCGAGCGTGAGGCCCAGCCGCTTGCGGCGGGCGAAGATGTTGCTCGTCGAGACGCCCGTCCTACGGGCGGTTTCCTCGAGCGTGTGGCCGGCGGAGCGGAGCGCGAGCATGCGCCGATCATCGGCCGAGAGCTCGCCGAGCGAGGCGTTCAGGTCGATCGCGGACAGAATGCGCTTCTTCGGATTACTGGTGGTCGGATCGGCGAGGCTGAGGCCGACCGGCGCCTCGTCCTCGTCGGAGCCGCGACGCTCATCCTGGCGGCGAAGTCGCCGAAGCGCAGCGCCTCGGCGTTGCCTTTTCCCGAAGTTGCGCGGGGCGCGGACGTCGCGCTTGCACTGGTACCCTCCGCAGGGAACGTGGTACCGGCTCGCGCCTGTCGCCCGCAGACCGCAGGAGTGGACCAAGATCGATCTTCTTCCCGCCGGTCAGCGCCGGCCGCGACCATGATGCGCGGCCTACTGGCCCGGGGTTCGCGTCAGGGTCAGCGCGATCTTGGCGGCGCGGGCCGGGTCGAACTTCTTGCAGCCGACGACACGACCGCCATGGAGATCGAGTCCCGTGATAGGTACGTCGAGCTTGATGCCTTCGACCGTGAGCCGGTCGCCATCGAGCGCGGCGCGCAGCGGCTTGCCTTGAAGATCGCTCCAGAGCTCGATGCACCTAGCCTGCGCGGCGGAGTCGAGGCGCACTCCGGTGGGGAGCGCGGGCTTGACGAGCACCTCGACCTGCAGGTTGTTGCCGTCGTTCGACGAGGTGGTCGTGAACGCCACATCGCCGGGCTTGTACCGTGAACTCGGCCCCGTGGAGACGACCATGAATTTCACGTCGGCGCCGGACTGTGCGACCGCCTCGAAGACGTTGCCGTCCTCGGCTCGCCATCGGCCGAGCAGGGGAGCGATGGGTGGCATCGTCGCGCTCGTCGTCGCGGTCGATGCATTTGTGGCTCCTGAAGACGTCGCGAGCGCATCCCGCACGACGTAGCGCCAGAGTCCGAAGCCGATCGCCACAACGACGAGCACCGCCGTCGTCCAACCCAGCGCTGTCCGGCGCTTGGACGCTCTCCATGCCCGCTCGAGCTCGGGGTTCGTGTCGAGCAGGGCGGCGCAGTGGTGGACGTACTGCTCGTACTCGGTGAGGCGCTGCACGAGCTCCTGCATGGGTCCGCGAAACCGAGCGTCACGGGCGAAGCCACCTGCGAGCTGCGAGAGAAAGTCGCCAACGCCCGAACCTTCGATGCCCAGGTAACCCTCGACGAAGCCGCCCAGGAAGCCTTGGACGAGCCCCGCGAGGCTGCTCTGGTGCTGGTTCCACACCTCGACCGCGCCCTGCTGGCAGATCGCCACGCGACCCAGCAGCTCGGTCCCATGGTTCACGGGCAGGATCCCGCGGACCATCTGCTCGCCGACGCCTGCGGCACGCGCCACCGCCTTCGTACCGTTCGCGAGCGCGGCGGCGAGCTGGTCGGCGCAGACGGAGTTCAGCATCTCGGCGACCTGTTGCCGGCGCAGCCTCTGCTCCGCCCAGTGGATCGGGGAGAGCGCGTTTTGCTGGAAGATCCCGCCGAGCGTCATCTGAATGTCCGCAGGTGCCCCCCGCTCACGGACCCTACCTGAGTGGGCGTTCACATCGATGGTGCCCTCTCAGTTCCTGTGATGTCAACTCGAGTGGGCGTACTTCTCCTGCCCGCCCTCTCAGGGCGGCATGGAGACGGAGCTCGCGAAGAAGATCGGCGCCGCCGCCCGCACAGCGCGCAAGGCGCGCGGGTGGAGCCAGGCCGACGCAGCCGAGCGCATCGGGATCAGCTTGGAGTTTTACGCCCGCATCGAGCGCGGACAGACGATGCCGAGCACGCCGACCTTGGTCGCGATGGGCCAGGCGCTCGAGGTCTCCCTGGACATCCTCACGGGGCGTGTGCGCGCACGGGAGCTGGCGGCACGACCCCGCCCGGCCCTGGAGGAGTCGCCCGAGATGCGGCGGCTGCTGCGCAGACTCCGACAGGCGAAGCCGAAGACCATCCGACTGCTGAACCTCATCGCCGCCGCGCTCGAGCGGTCTCGTTGAACGCGAGGCCCGTTGTCTCAGCCTCGGCTAGATGGTCGCGACCGTCGGCAACAGCGTGAGCTAGGTCGGGAGCCTCGAGCGCGGCCTGAAGCTGACCCACGTGGCCCTCGCGAATGCGCCCGGTGTGCCGTCGCGGAGTTCCTCCCCCAACCTCGGGCCAACCACTGGATCGAGGAGGCCATCACGATGGCGGTCTCTGAGCCGGAGCAGCGCCGACGCGTGGCGCTCGGGGTGCTGCAGGTGCTCGCAGCGCAGAGGTAGACGCTCGTCGTGTCCGACACGGGCATCACGAGCGCCCGCGTGCAGGCGCCCGTTCCAGGGCCTCTCCTCTCGGGAGCGCTAGCTCGCCCGTCCTTGCCCCCGTGCTGGCCGGTGCGGCCACCGCTGTCACAAGACCGCCGGCCGCCCCCTCGTATCCTCCGAGATCAGAGCACTTACCAGGGGGACGGGAGGTGACGCATCGCGGTTCGCGGTCATGCGCCTCGTTGCGGGGCTGGTGCAGGCTCGCTCCGGTGGCTCGTGCCGCGGCGCCCGAGAGCCGGCAGCTCGTCGCCGGTGCCGGGCTCAACGCCTACGCGCAGGCGCGCGGCCGGGCGCTCGAGGGGGCCGGCAGTGACAGCGTGCACCGAGCGTAGCGGCCGAGCGGCGGCAAGTTCTGCCACACGCATGCCGAGGGCATGCTCGGGATGTCGGACCCCACCATCGCGGACGGGACGGGCGCGCGCCCGTTCCCTCGCTGCTGACGCGCCGGTCGCGCCGCGGCAGCGCGTGGTGATAGGAGAAAGGTCTGCATGTCGAACCGCAGCCGAGCAACACGGGCAGCGACGAACTCTGGCGCGGGTGCTCCAGCTCGCGCCGGTGCAGCCGCCGCAGGGGAGCAAGATCCGTTCTACCTGCGCTCGATCAGCCCGCGCATCTACAACGCGTTCCACGCGCTCTACGAGGCGCTCCACGATGCCGCCGCTGACGACGCGATCGCGATGGAGCAGGACGAAGTGCGCCTGCAAGTTGGCGACGACCCCGAGGTGCTCATCGTCCGCATGAAGCAGCTCCAGCGGGCCGCGGAGGTCGTGAACGCCCTGCGCGTGGCGCTCGAGAAGGGGGCGGAGGTGTCCCTCGACGCGCCCTTCCGCTGGGCGCGGACGATCACCGGCGCTAGTCCCCCGGTCCACCCGAAGCAAAAACTCGCTCCGCAGAAGGACTTCCTGCTCCAGGAAGTCACGCACCGTATGCTCGCGCTCGCGCAGAAAGCGGAACCAACGCTGCGGCAGGAGATGAAGCTGAAGGATGCCGCGCGCGTCTTCGCCGAGCAGGCGATCATGCTCAAGAAGAACCGCCGCTCCGGGCGCTCGGCGGCCACAGACCGGCGTGCCCGAGGTCCCATCGAAGATCTCGCCTGGGTTATCGCCCGGCTGCCGATCGAGGGGCGCGCTCAGCCCGCGCTGGATGCGCTTCGGCAGGGTTCGATCGAATCGCGGGCTGCTGCAGTCACGCAGACACTCGTCGGCCTTGGCCCGAGCACCTGGGAAGATCCGGCGCGTGTCTTGGCGAACAGCTTCCGCGCGATGGGCATGCCGAAGGACGAGGCACACTCGTTCTTCAGCTATTGGGGGAAACGGGTGAAACGGCAGGAGCGGGACGGCGAGTAGCACCGTCAAGCTCGGGGGGACCACGCGCGTTGGTCCCCGGAACCTAGTGGGAGGCAGCGCCCGTGCGGCACCGTGCGCTCCCCATGAGCGACGCCAATCTTCCGAATACAGAGCACGGCCAATCGCCGCCCTCGCTCGCCCAGGCATCGGAGTCCGCCTCCGAGCAGCCCTCGCCGACGCATGCGACGCCGTCGACCAGCGCGGGCTCGACGAAGAACAAGATCTCCTGGCAGGTCGACGAGCTCCTCGAGCTCGCAGCTGGGGCCGAGCTGTTCCACTCGCCTGACGGGGTCGCCTTCGCGACGCCCAAGATCAACGGCCACCGCGAGACGTGGCGTCTCCAGAGCCGAGAGTTCTCGGACTGGCTCAAGCGCGAGTTCTACCTCCGGCATGAGAGCGTGCCCAACGCGCAGGCGATGCGAGCCGCTGTGGCAATGTTCGAGGCGCGTGCCCGATACGAGGGGCCTGAAGAGCCCGTGTTCATGCGCGTTGCCGAGAAGAACGGCGTCGCGTACCTCGACCTTGGCGACAGGGAATGGCGCGCCGCCGCGATCACGCCGCAGGGCTGGAGCCTCGTCGCGGACCCGCCGGTGAAGTTCCGGCGGACCCGCGGGATGCAGGCCCTTCCGGAGCCGGCGCGCAGCGGGCACATCGACGAGCTTCGCCGCTTCGTGAACGTCGACAGCGATGACGCCTTCCATCTGCTCGTCGCCTGGCTCGTGGGCGCGCTCCAACCGACGGGGCCCTTCGCCATCCTCGCGCTCCAGGGCGAGCAGGGCAGCGCCAAGTCGACGACGGCACGTCTGCTTCGCCGGTTGCTCGATCCTTCCACGGCACCGACGCGGCGCACGCCCCGCGACGGGCGCGATCTGATGATCGCGGCGCAGAACGCGTGGGTCTTGTCGTTCGACAACCTGTCCGGCCTGCCCGTGTGGCTCTCGGATGCGCTGTGCAGCCTCGCGACCGGCGGCGGCTTCTCCACCCGCGCGCTGCGTACCGATGACGACGAGGTGATCTTCAGCGCGACCCGGCCGCTCCTTTTGAACGGCATCGCCGGGATCACCGAGCGGCCAGATCTCGCCGACCGCGCCGTGAGCGTGTCATTGCCCCCGATCCCCGACGACAAACGGCAGGACGAGGCCACGCTCTGGACCGCCTTCGAGGAGGCTGCGCCGCGCATCCTGGGGGCCCTGCTCGACGGCGTGAGCGCCGCCCTCCGAAACGTCGGGACCGTCATGCTACCGACCAAGCCTCGGATGGCCGACTTCGCACGGTGGGTGACCGCTGCGGAGACGGAATTCGGCTGGGTGCCGGGGACCTTCATGGCCGCGTACAGCCGCAACCGGGCCGAGACCATCGAGATCACGCTCGAGACCGACGTCGTCGCGGTCACCGTGCGCGCTCTCCTCGCCGGATGCCCTGGTCGCCTCTGGGAGGGCAACGCGACGGCCCTGCACGCGGCTCTGCACAGCCTCTTGCCCGCGCATGCGCTACGCGCTGGGGACTGGCCCAAGGCCCCCAACGCGCTGACGAACCGGCTGAGGAGGATTGCGCCCGTGCTTCGTGCAGCCGGCATCGTGTACGAGGACTTGGCTCGCAACGGCAAGGCAGGCAGCCGCGGTCTCCGCCTCCGCAATACAGGTGCGCAGATGACCGTCAGCACCGTCCGCGAGTCGGTGGGGATGAGCGAGGAGGCTCCGCAAACGCGGCCTTCGTTCGTTCAGGCCGGTGGGGCTGACGGTCGTCTCCGACCCGCTGCCGGTTGCGACACCGATGATCGTCGGCTCGCAGCGACGGCCGAGATGCCCGATTCCAGCGGGGAAATGGGCCGCGCTGACGGTGCTGACGGTGCTGACGATCCTTCCGCAGGCGTCGTCGACGCCGCGCCCGAGGACACATCGTCCCGGGACCCGCAGGTCCATCGCGATGCGTCGAGCCTGCCCACTCTCGCAGCGGCGATCCGGGCATCCGAGAAGGTCGGCCTGAGCATCGCCGCGACCGGCCACGATATGCGGCGGGACCGGGCGTGTGCGGTTGCGATCGCCTTGCCGAGCGGCGAGATCCACGTCGTCGACTTGCGCGTGCCGCACGATGTCACCCCCGTCGTTGAGGCGCTCTGCGAGGTGCTCGTCATCGGCCACGACCTGAAGCCCGACCTCGCGCACATCGCCAACGAGTTCGAGCTGACGCCCAGTATGATCTTCGACACGAAGCTCGCGTGCGAGCTGCTCGACGCGGGCGTACATGGCGACGACGCGTCGTTCTTTGACCTCGCCCACGCGTGCGAACGAATCTTCGGTGCCCAGCTCCCGTCCGGCCGCTCGAAGATGGGGCCCATCGAGCGGCTCTCGGAGGAGAGCGCCACCCAGCTTGCCGCCGAGGTCAGGCCGCTTCTCGCGCTGGAAGAGGCCCTGAGCACGCAGCTCCAGCGCGACGGGCTCGACAGGTTCGCCGAGTTCGCGAACGAGCTGCTCCTGGCGGAGCTCTCGATCAAGTTTGACGATGAGGCGGCTGGTTCCACCCTACGGCAGGAGCTCCTGAAGGTGTGGACCGCGAGGCTGGCTACGCTTCAGAATCAGGTCTGTTCGTGGCTCGGCGTCGATGAGCCGGACGATGATGCAGAGGTCCTCAAGGAGCTTCACCGCCTGGGCGCCCCTGTCAAGCGTGTCGAAATCGAGGAGCTCGTTCCGTTCTTGCACATCCAGGCGGTCGGTTATCTCGTCCGCTATCGTCACCTGCGGGGCTTCGCCGCCGGTGCCAGCGAGCGTGGCCACGGCAGCGCCAGACGTATCGCCGGAGGTGCCTGACCGTGATCGCGGTGGCCCCAATGCTCTGCATCGGCACGACCACGCTCCGCCGGCGCGAGGGCAAGCTCTTCGAGCCTGTACCCCGTCAGGGGAGGCGCAAGATCCGGGTGTTCAAGCCTGAACAGGTGGAGGTACTGCGGGAGTCGCTCCGGGAGAAGACCCGGCTCGGCGCGAAGCCAGAGTTCGTCGGGCTCGAAGAGGTAGCGCGTCGGGCCGCGCGCTCCATGCAGACGATCCGAAGGCGCCTCGGGACGGAGCTGCCTCCTGGCCCGAAGCTCACCCAGGGGCCCCGCGCCAGGTGGGGGGTTCACGCCGAAGGAGGCGAAGCAGATCGTGGCGTGGGTGAAGCGGCACGTCCGGCGGAGGCGGCGAAGGGCGGAGGCAAGGTCCTCGGGATCGCCGACCTGATCCCCGACGAGGCCCACGGCCGGCGGGGGACCTGGCGGATCACGGTCGAGTTCGAGCCAGAACCGGCGTGACCGCGCCAATCACCCGGCGGACGACGGGGTCATGTGCGCGGGCTCTAGGCGGGCCGTGTGCTGGAACTCATTCGTTCCTCCCCCAGCATGTATCGCGGACAGCGTACGGATAGCAATGTTCATAAGCCTCCGCTCCGCAGTGACCCCAGCCTCCGATGTCACGTGCACGAGCCACGACCTCCCACAAACCCCAGCTGTCAGAACATGAAGCCAGGCAGTAGTTTACCGAATGGCTCGTGAAGCAACCGTAATCGTCTCCCTTCCCCCAGCACGACCAGCAATGGCCGAAGGTGATTGCCTCCTGGCTCTCTGCCACCGTCTCCTGATCCTCAGCCGACACATCCGCCTCCGGATCCACGCCCGCACAGGCACCGAACGCGGCAATCGAAGCGATCGCGAAAAGGAACTTGAAGAACTTGACGACCATTGCGCCTCCTGTACACCCGCAGCTTAGCTTCTGCGGCGTGCCGATTCTGTTGCTACCAAGTAATACTTATGGCGCACAAGTGGCTACGGCCTGAACGGAAGCACGAGCGCACGCCCAGCCCTTGCACTCCTCGGCGACGTTCACGTGCAACGCGCGTTCTGCCGCGTCTGGACCTCGACCTGCGATCTGGCGCCGGCGGGGCCGGGCTCGCCTGCCTCTGGGCTCACGTCGCTCCCGAGCTCTCGCCATCGCGGCGAGCGTCTACGCCCGCGTTCTTGACGCGGCCTGGGTGGCGGTGCGCCAAGCGCAGTTCGCCACCTGCATCGCGATCACGCGCGTCGCTCCGCAGATGAACCTCACAAACGGGTCCGCGCGAGGACATGGCCGAAGCAGGGGAGCGCGTATGTTCGGTCGTGGGCGGCAGGATGGTCCGTATGGGCCTGGGCCCTCCGGTTCGACCGGAGCCTGGTGCACCCACCAGGAGCACATTGTGCCTGTCCGCGACGGTGGTCATGGAGGGACCTTTGCCCAGTCGCAGGGCTTCTCGGACCTCGCCAAGTGGGCGACCGAGCGCGGCGCGCCGTCAGGCCGCTGCGCTGCCCGGCTCGTGGCGTTCGACGGTACCGCTGCCGAGGCAGATCCAGGGCTAAGCGGAGCGAGCTGACGTGGCTCGGTCGCCTCCACGGCCGGCTCGAAGCGGGGCAGCCCGTCGATGGCGCCACCAGGGAGGAGAAGGTGTAGTCGTTCGGGTTGCCGAGGATGTACGCCGCGATCTTCGGCACCCGCGCCTTGTACGGCGCCCGCTGCGCCCGAAGCTCGGGCGGCACCTTCGCGTCGATGGGCGCGTCTCGCGACGCCCGTCGTCTTCTTCGGCGGCTTCTTCATCGCGTGCCTCTTGTTGTCGTTGTCGCGCCAGCTGGCGGGCCCGAGGTTCCTCGAGCCCACCAGGAGCGCGGATCAGTGGAGCGCCAGCCGCTGATGGCGGCGCTCGATGGACTCACGCCACGACCCGACGAACCCGCGGCCCTTGCAGAGGGCGTGGGTCAGGATCACGGACATGCTTACGCGCGGGTTGAACCAGACGACGCGTCCGTCGTCGTCCCCCTGCCAAATCCTCCCGCCGCGCTCGCGGGCGTACATCACGGCGTTGTCGAACGTGTCGAACTCGATGACCCGGGCTCCCTCGGTCATGGCGCTCTCCGCGGGCGGGCAGGACGCGCTCGCTCTGCCGCAGCGCCCTCGAGCGAGTCGAGCTCGACCGACGCCATGGTGACGTACCAGTGCGCCCGGCAGCCCTGGCAGAGCCGATCAGTGTCGTAGGCCCAGAGCGGGCGCAGGTTCTTCCGGAACTTCCGCGCCTGCTCTTTCTTGAGGCACGAGACCGGCCCGGTGCACCGGAGCGCCTCGGACTTGCTCGTGCGGTCGGCGAGCTGCCGCACCCGCTTCGCCAACGCGGTGAGCTCCTTCGCGCAGGCTTCCGGCGTCACCGCACACCTCCCGAAACCTGCTCGTCGGTCCGGGCGGCCGGGGTGTTCGCCCTGAGCCACTTCACCCGCGAGCCGCAGCCGGCGATGCTGTGCAGGGGCTCCTCCGGCCGTGGCAGGTTGTGCCAGTGCGCTCCGTGCACGAGCGCGCCGGCGTACAACGTACCGGCGAGGATCACGAGCTGGGGCGACAGCTCGAACGACGGCAGGATCTGCCCGACCGTGCGCACGCCCCAGTCCTCCCGCTCGCGCTTGTTGTACAGTCGCAGGCTCCGATCGTACGGGCGGATCACCGCCTTCGGTGCGACCGCGCCGTAGAACGCCGACACGATGAGCACCGCGTCGCAGCTCTTCTCGGCAAAGTCGTACGCGGCCCGGAAGAGCGCCGAAGTGTAGAGCTCGCGCGCTGGCGCCGGCTGCATCTGCTTCGAGGCCGAGCAGCCCACGAGCGCAACGCGCGGGGCGCCCGGCTTCTTCTCCGTGAACATGGACCTCTCCCATCGCGCCGCGGAGCGGCGCGTGTGGAAGCGCGCCCGAGGGAAGCTCCCCCAAGCGCGCCACGTTGATGCTTCAGAAGAGCGCCGGCCCCGCTCCACGCGGCGGAAGAGCCTCGACGGTGAGCAGGTGCCGATCGGCGACTTCTTCTTCGGTTGCGCCGACGACCCGGACGCTGCTGTAGCCCTCGATTTCCTTGCGGCGGACGATGACGCGTTCGCCCGCTTCCGTGATGAGGTGCACCGCGCCGCCCAGTGCCGTCTCGATGCGGATGACGCGCAGCACCTTCACCGCGACCCCCTCGACGAAGAGCGCCGGCCTTGTTGCTCCTGCTCGCGCAGGCGCAGGCCGACCATCTTCGCGACCGCCTCGGCGCCCGCGTTGTCGACGGCCCGGATGAGCACGTCCTTCTCCGGCCGGGAGACGGAGACGCCGAGGAACAGCACCCCGTCCATCCGTCGAGCCTCTCGGATGAGCCCCACCACGGCGACGTCACCCCGGACGTGCGCCAGGTTGACGAAGATCGTGCCATCCGCTCCGACGGCGAACGGCGCCTGCGCGACCTTCCGGTTCACGAGGACGGTCCCGCGCCCGTGATCCAGGACTTCTGCGAAACGGCTCGTGCGAGCGACAGGAAGAAGTCCACGACCTCGTGGAGCAAGGGGAAGGGCGGCGGGCCGATCTCCTCGAACGGGTCTGGGATGTCGAGCACGCCCGTCCGGGCACCCGAGCATCAGGGCGTCGATCCAGTGATCCGTCTCGGCGAGCGGCACCACCCAGTAGCCGACGAGGCCGAGGTCAGCGAGCAGGTCCTGGTAGGACTTCATCATCCTGATCGCGAACTGGTGGTAGTAGCCCCACTGCGGGTCCGCGGCCGTGCATGCCCGAAGGAGCCTCCGGGTGAGGCAACGGCGAACGCGGTCCAGGACCGGCGGCGGCACGGTCTTCTTCTTCGCGAGTCTCAGCATTCAACCCTCCAACGAAGAAGACGGCGCGCAGGTGTACCTGCACGCCGCCTTCGGGCTTTCTTGTTGCTCACCAAAGCCGAGGCGATCTGCGCTGCTGTCGCGGGCCGGTTCCCTCCGGCCGCCGACGTGCTCGGCACATCACGCCGGGGGAGTGGCCGCGGGGCCCCGAGGCGGGAGCAGCACCGCATGCACCGCCTCTGCGATGTGCGCGGCCCGAACGCCGTCGCTCCCGTCGAGGTCCGCGATGGTGCGCGCGACCCGGAGCACGCGGCTGTAGGCCGCCGCGGAGAGGCCCAGCCCCTCGATGGTCTCGGCGAGGACACGAGCCCCGGCCGCGTCCGGTGTCGCGAGTTGCTCGAGCTCCCGAGGGGAGAGCTGGGCGTTGGTCCGCGCTGTCGCGCCGGTACGTGCTCGCTCCTCCTGCGCAGCGCGAGCCGCGATGACGCGCTTCTGCACCTCGCACGAGGGCTCGTCCTTCGATCTGTTCTGGAGCGCGGCGACGTCGACCGGCGGAAGCGCCATCTGAACATCGAAGCGGTCGAAGAGCGGGTCGCTCAGCCTCGCCCGGTAGGCGCGCAGGCGCTCCGGGGAGCAGACGCAGCGCCGCGCGCAGTCCCCCGCGAACCCGCAGGGGCACGGGTTGATGGCGGCGACGACGAGCGTCTGCGCCGGGAAGGTCGTGTGCGTGCGTCCCCGGGCGAGGGTGACGCGGCCCTCGGCCAAGGGCTGCCGCAGGGTCTCCAAGACGCTGCTCCGGAACTCGAGCAACTCATCGAGGAAGAGCACCCCGTGGTGGGCCAGGGAGACCTCGCCGGGCCGCACCGGCTCACCGCCACCCACGAGGCCAGCTCCGCTCACCGTGTAATGGGGCGCGCGGAAGGGACGCGCCCCTATCAAGCCGACCTCCGGCATGAGCAGCCCAGCAACGGAGTAGACGGAGGTGACCTCGATTGCCTCCTCGAGCGAGAGCGGCGGCAAGATCTCTGACATCCGCCGCGCGAGTGTCGTCTTCCCGGCCTCGGGCGAGCCCATGAGCAGGAGGTGATGTCCGCCCGCCGCGGCGATCTCCAGCGCCCGCCGCGCGGCATGCATCCCACGAAGGTCGCCCAGATCCGGCGCTGCTGCCGGGGGCACGATGGGGAAGGGCGGTGGCTCCCCCGCGCTCTCCAGGGGGGCGCCCTCGCGGATGTAGCGCGCGAGTTCGTCCAGGTTGTTGGCCACGAGCACTTGGATCCCGGGCACGCTCGCGGCCTCCCGGGCGTTCGCCCTGGGGACGATCGCTCGGGTGATGCCGTGGGCGATGGCCCCGCGCAGGCTCGGGAGCACGCCACGCACGGGCCGGATCGCGCCGCCGAACGAGAGCTCGCCGAGGACTACCGTGTCCCTCAACGCCTGCGTGGAGATCTGCCCCACGGCGGCGAGGATGGTGAGGGCCATCGGCACGTCGAACGTTCCGCTCCTCGCAATTTCCTCCGACCCAACACGGACGGAGACCCCGTGCTGGCGGAGATCCACGTTGAGCTGCTGCAGGGCGGCGAGGACCCGGATGCGGGTCTCCCTCTGGCGCGCTTCGCGGAGGCCGGTGATCTCGAAGTAGGCTGGCGTCTCTGTGATCGTTGTTCCGATGTGAACGATGTGCGCGTCGAGACCGCTCAGCGACACCGAAAGCGCGTCGGCATACGGCGCGTTCTTGGACTGCTTCATATTTCGACTCCGAAAAAGCCAGAGCGGCGCACGGAACGTCCCGCACACTGTCTGGGGCTGCTGCTCTGGTTGTGGTTTACGGGCGAGTGCTCCGCGTGCCCTTGAGCGCCTCTGCGGCCATCGCTCCGAGGAGGAGCCCGGCGACGCGCTCCACTACGACGACGGCCAGATTGCCTTCGAGGTGGCCGTCCCACGCAGGCCGGCGACGGCCGTGGCGGCGCCCTTCTTCGTCGCGCCCGTGGTGAGCACGCGGATGATGTACGGGACAGCGGCATCGGGGCTCTGAGGACCGAAACTGGACACGTTGGACATGAGGCCTCCTGTGCGCCCGAGCAGGCGAAGTGAGACAAGAACGGAGATGGATGAAGGGCAGACGCGGGCTCATGGATCAGCCCGCGAAGCGAACGGGTTCAGCTCATGCAGGCGAGGATCACCTGCGCGATCATCGTCAAAACGGCCGCCGTGATGCGTAGCGCCTTGATGAAGAACTTGGTGTTGTTCATGCGTGTAGTGCCTCCGCGAAGGAGCTCTCCTTCACAGCTCTTATTCCTGCACTTCGCGGCGTATTGCCTCACGGTGACGAGAGGCGCGACGGTCGCGCCGTTCACATGACGACAATGCGAACTGGTGCAGAGCGAGCTACCACGGCAGGGGACCCGTCACTCTTCCTGTTGGCTCGCGAGGCGCCCGTGTGGTCGGTTCGGCCAGGAGCGGCGAACGCATGCACGGCGGCAATTTACGCGGGACGCGCGCCGGGCAAAGTGCCGGCGCGATGAGCGCCGCGGATCTATCCTGTCACCATCGTGATCCGTCTGAGCCGCGAAAGTCTCTTCCGTGCGGACGTCACCGCGTTGGAGCGGCTCGCTAAGTGGCTCGGTTTGCCGGAGCCAAGGCGGTGGCATACGGAGCGCGAACGCAAGGCGAAGATCGTTGAGTCAATCGACCGGCACGAGAAGCGGCTCGCCAAGTGGAGAGCCAAGGCCGCGGGGGTCAAGATGGGTGGGCGGTAACTTTCTCCGGCACCGACAACGGGCGGCTGGTCGCCCCCGTCTTGGCATCGCGTGCCCGCTCTGCGGGCCGCGGCTCGCCCCAGGGGCCGCGGAGAGCCGATGAACTGAGCATCACCATCTTCTCCTAGGTGGCCCAGGACGAGCGACGGCAGATCGCTTCCCGGTGTCGAGCTGGCCAGGAGCGTGCCCGCCGGCAGGGCAAGCACGTCGGCCGTTCCCGAGCGATCGTGGATCTCGCTAAGGCCATCGAGCTTCGTGCCCAGGGCCTCTCCCTCCGGAAGACGGCCGAGAAGCTCGGCGTGTGGTCCTCGGTCCTCCATCGGGCGCTTCGAGCCCATGACGGAGGCGTCCCAGAAGTTTCGCTCGAAACCGGCTGCTCGATGCGCTGATTTCCCGGGAGATCCGAGGGGTCGATCAGGGGAACGCGGTGTGCCAAATGCTTCAGCTTCTGGAACACCGCCGCTGGGAACCTCTCCATTAGCCGCTCCGGGCGTTCACCATCGCCATCTTCGGCCCGCTTAAACTGGCGTATGGACATCTTTCGATGGCGAGGCTCAACACCAACAATGCCGGGCTGTCGAAGGGGCTCGACGCCGCGATACCCGGCGGATGATGCAGGTAGCTAGTACAACGCCCGGTATTTCAACGGGGAGCGACCCCATCAGGGCATACGACAGAAGATCCCGGCAGGCAGCGACCAGCCGGACAACTCGAATGGCCGCATCGTCAAGACACCCGCGCTCGGAGGGCTCCATCACACCTATCGTCGAGCGGCTTGACTCTGCGAAACTCCGACGGATGGCGCAGGTGGCCAGCACAAACCTGGGTTCGATTCAGCTTTTGTTCGATTCAGCTTTTTCATTCATGCTCAGCGCTCGAATGCCTCGCAAAGAGTCCCTCGAGCGCATCGCCGGCGAGGATTTTACCGGTACTCGTGAAGACCTCGACCTCCACACCTCTGTCGGAAAAGAACTCGACCTCCCACCGTTCGCCCGGCACCGCCACGAGCACCATGATCGACTCATCTCGGTTGTGTGCGAGGGTGTAGCTGATATGGCCAGCATCCAGCCGCTGCAGAAAGGAGAGCAACTCGTTCATCGCGTCCATTGCATTACCTATCAAACCGCTTGTCCGTGAGGAGTTTCCTGATGGTCCGGTACCCCGGTACATCCCGTTCGGCTTTCCTCGAGATGTCCGCCCAGCTTTCCTTGCGCACGTCGTTCCAGTTCGGTGAACCTTTTTCGAGCGGGGCTTGCGTAATGCTGCCCTTCTTTTCCTTCAAGATCTGCTCGACCGTCTTACCAGCATATTTGTGAGGCGGACGAGCCGGCCGTGCAGGAGCGGCGGGCTGTCCGGGAGCAGCGGGCTGCCCAGGAGCGTCATGCGGCGCCGGAGCATTCGGCGCTGCCGGTGCCGGGGGTGGCGGCGGGAGCGCCGGTGCCGGGGGTGACGGCGCCGGGGGCGGCGGTGCCGGGGGCGCCGGTGCCGGGGGTGGCGGCGGGGGCGCCGGTGCCGGGGGTGACGGCGCCGGGGGTGGCAGCGGAGGCGCCGGTGCCGGGGGTGGCGGCGGGCCAGACGAGCCTGCTGCTTGCGGTGCAGGCGGACGAGCGGAAAGGTGCTGCAGGACCGGAAACGCAGCGTATT
Source organism: Sorangium sp. So ce693 (assembly GCF_051521375.1). Taxonomy (NCBI): domain Bacteria; kingdom Pseudomonadati; phylum Myxococcota; order Polyangiales; family Polyangiaceae; genus Sorangium; species Sorangium sp. So ce693. The sequence continues at coordinate 11,841,465 of NZ_CP150347.1, read as the reverse complement.
GGCGTGGCTGGCCGAATGGGTTTCCGAACCCACTCACGGACGCCGCCGCCTTCGCATAGAGGTACATAAGACCCGCGTAGGCGCCCGCGAGCGAAACGTCTGCTAAGGCGAGCGGAGCCACGACGAACCCCGATCCAGTTACAGGAGCAGCGGTCGCCATTGGTCCAGAAGCCGCCCCTGTTGCCAGGCGAACACCAGAACGCGGAGCCTCCTCTATCACCTCCTCCGCAATCTTCTTGGCTGCTTGGTGCCCGTTCGGATCCGTCAGCCGAACCGGATTCCCCCTCACGTATGTATACAACCCGGGACCATCCACCATTCCCGCCGGATCCGCCGCCGTCCACCTCCCAAGCCAGCAGGCATAGTACCTCGCCCCGTGGTAGTAGAGCCCCGTCTCCTCGTCACGCTCCTTCCCGGTATACCGATACCGCCTCCGGCTCACCTCTGCGGCGCTGCTGGCCGACCAGTACGCCGTCGTCCCGAAGGGGTGGTACTCCTCGTAGCCGATCACGAGCCCTGCCCCGTCGACCTCCAGCGACGCCGACCCGAGGTGGTTGTCGAGCTGATAGCGCACCCGGGGCGTCACCGTGAACGGCCCCGAGGTGTCGACCGTCTTGGTCTCCACCATCGCCACCCGTCGCGCGCCATCCACCACGTGCAGCGTCTGTCGCTCGAGCATGAGCCCGGTCGCGTTGCGCTTGCGGTAGACCTCGTAGCCGCCGATGTAGATGCGCTCCTCGACGAGCCCGTTGTGCTCCCAGACCTTGCGCACGCGCTGCCCGGCCGCGTCGTAGGTGTAATACACGACTCCGCCGCCGTCGAGATCGGTGCTTCGCAGCTGGTCGCTCTCATCCCACGTGAGCGCTGCGATGTGCGGCATGGCCGTCATGTTGCCGTGGGCATCATGGACATACATCGGGCTGGACGGCTCGTCTTCAGGATCCCCGAAGGTGCTCTTAAGCCGGTTGCTCGTCATCTCATAGGAATACCGCCGGATCCAGGTTCCCGCGCCGGCCAGATGCTCCATCCGCTGGATGTTGCCGACGGCGTCGTAAAAGTACCGCTCGGTGTAGTTCCTGAGGGCCTGCGCGTCGTTCGCGTGGGGCAGCGCCTGAATCGGCAGGTCGTTCTGGTCGCGCTGCACGTCGGCGAGCCCACCCGCGTGCTCTCGTCCCGTCGCCTCGATCAGGCGATAGACCGCGTCGTAGATGTACTGCGCGTTCGGCGACACCACGGCGTTGTTGAAGAACACCGTCTGCTGAGCGCTATCGTTGATCTCGACGATGTTCCCGACGGGGTCGTACGTGTACGTGAGGTTCTGGAGAACGGCGCCATCCGAGCTGCGCGTCGTCCGGAGGCGCGCGAGCCGGAAGGTCAGCTGATCGTACGTGTACACCGTGGACGTGCCGTTGCCGTAGTCGATCCGCTCCCGCTGGCCCTTCGCGTCGTAGTCGATGTTGTCAACGAAGGTCGTCCATGCCGCCGCCCCCCGGACGCGCACCTGGATGCGCTCGAGCAGGCTCGCCTCGTTGTACGTGGGCTTGATCTCGCTCGCATCCGAGGCGGTCAGGCCATCCGGGGCGGTCAGGCTGGTCGGGCGGTTCAGCGCGTCATACGCCGTCTGCGTTCCGAAGCTCTCGACCTCGAGCAGCGGCTCGGCGGCGGCGGCGATGGCGGCCACATCCGTGAGCGCCGATAGCACCGACCAGTCGGCGTCACCGTGCACATCGCTGCGCAGCCGGCGCGACGCCTGCAGCAGATTGCCCTTGAAGTCGTACGCCTGGCTCGTCACCACACCCGCGCCATCATACACCTGGTGCGCCTGCCGGCGCAGGTTCAGGGCGGTCGCCTGCGGATGGGCTTCGCCATAGGCGTACCGCCGCGCGAGGCGCTCGCTCGCTGAGAGGGGTTGCACGTGCTCGAGGGTTATCCGGCGTAGCACGTCATAGGACCATCGGTAGCTGAACCCCCGGCCGTTCCAGGCGCGGAGCCGCTGCCCTGTCGCGTCCGCCAGCATCCAGCGCTCGCCGCTGTCCTGGCTCTGCTGGTAGAGAAGCTGCCCGCCTAGGCCGAAGCGGTGGCGCATCGCTGCGTTGCCGCGCGCGTCGGTGATCAGGAGCGGCTGCCCCTCAATGTCGAGGGTGGTCTGGGTGACGTACGGGCCGTCCGGACCGTTGTCCGCCACGGTTCGGAACACGCGCTCGAGCGCGTCCAGGTGGCTGACGGCCGGCGTGCCCGCGTGCGCAGCGGCGAGGTCTGCCGCGCGGCGCTCGGAGTCACCCGGCGGCAAAGCCCGGCGCGCGGCATACCAAGCGCTCTCCAGCACGGTATCATTGGGATCCTCCGACGTCTGCTGCCAGGCGTCGAAGGTAACCCTGGAGAAGGTGCCGTTGGGCAGATCGGTGCGGATGAGCCGGCCGAGCGGATCGTACCGCAGGATCGGGGTGACCCCCCACTCAACGAGCTCGGCTTCGTCCTCATACTCGTGGGTGGCGCTGAAAAATGGCTCGTACTGCTTGACGGGATTGCCCTTGTTGTCGAGCACCACGCGCCCGGTGCCCACCCAGCGCGATGCCGTGTGCGAAAAGACCAGGTTGCCCTGCGCGTCGTGCACGAGCGCGCCGCTCGGGTCGCGCGTCGGCACGAGCCCCGGCTCGGCCCGCACCTTGCGGAGCACCTCGTTGCCCGAGCCGTCGGAGTAGCTGTAGGTGTCGAGCCAGCGCGGGTTGCCTGCGCCGTGCTGCTCCCGGGCGCGCGCGTGCACCACGTTCGGCTTGCCGGTGCGGCGGAAGCGCTCCAGATCGTACGCGAACGTCTCCGTCGGATCGTCGAGCGTGTCGCCCTCGCCGGCGCCCGGCTTGCCCACCAGCGCCATCGCCGTGACCCTGCCGAGCGCGTCGAACCGCACCTCGCTCACGTTGCTGTTGGCGTCGGTGATCCCCGCGGCCGCGAGAACGCGGTAGTCGGGGACTGTAACGACGGTATTGCCGAGCGGATCCGTCGCCTGCGTCACGAGCAGGCGATAGCGATCGTAGACGAAATGCGACGCATTGCCGAACGGATCGACGAAGGTCCTCGTCAGGTAGAAATCGGCGGCCGAGGGCACCGCGTGCCCCGAGGACACCCAGAAGTCCGGGTCGCCGTCAAGCTTCAGGTAGCCGCCCTCGGTGAGGATGGCGTCCGTCACGCGCTCCCCGAACACCGACGTGACGAGAGAGGGTGTGATCGCCTTGGCAAAGCGCTCATAGACCAGCGCCCTGCCCTCCACCTGACCGAACGGCAGCGGTCCGGTGAGGTCGTCGCGCCAGTATCTCGTGCACGTGTGCTGAAGGAGGCGCTTCTGCAGGGAGCCGTCCGGCGTGCCGTCGTACGCGAGCTCTTCCGCGGCGTCGGCCGCGGCCAGCACCGCGTCGAACGAGAGCACGCGCTCCTGGTCGAGCGGCAGCCCGTGCAGCTCGTACGTCCGGCTCTCCAGGGGGACACCGATGCGGTAGGCGCCGCCCCCGCTCGGGATCAGGTGCGCCACCTTGTGCTCCGTCAGCGTTGCCTTCCCCTGCGCCTGCTCGGGGAACGCTGTCCGCGCCACCCGGCGACGAACCCCGATCTGCGCGACCCGCTTGACGGTGCCGTACTCATCGACCTCCAGCCTGAGCGTGTGCGTGATGCGCGGATCGCTCGCGTCACGCTCGTAATGGTGCTCCAGCGTCTCGCGCGCGTGGGCGAAGAACACGCCGTGCGCATTGCCCACGGCGGGCTGGAGGCGCTGGATCGAATGGCTGTGCTCCGTCACGAGGTACGGATGTGGTTCCTGCGCTGACCCATCGAGGGCATAGACTTCCTGGCGGAGGACGCGTCCCTTGAGCGCCCGGCACGCCTCACGCATCTCGCCGGCGCGCAGGCCGTCCGGAAGGGGCGGATCGCCCAGGCGGGTCGCAGCCCCATCGCCAGCGTAATACTCGCTCTCGTATTGCCGCGCGATCGTGCCCCTTTCGAACCAGGCGCCGGTATGGAACCACGTCTTCGTGCGCACCGGCGGCAGGTGCAGCTCGGGATCGGCGTTGGCCGGGGGCGGCGTGAAGCCTGCACCGCTGAAGGCCGAGAAGGACTCGGTGTCGAGCTGCTCGACCATGCCGAAGCCACGCATCTCCCGCTCCACGCCGTCGTAGTCGCCGTGATGGTACGCGTACGTCGTGACGAAGCGGTGCCGCGAGACCGCGTCGAACACCTCGACACGCTCGACGACGTGGACCACGAACGGGAGCCTCGTGACCCAGGGGTGGCCGGCCGCCCGATCGGCTAGGTAGAACTTCGTCGAAGGCGCATACGCGAGCCGCGTCTCGAGCCCCAGGTTGTTCTTCACCGAAGCCAAGAGATACGGCTTCTTGCCGCCGAGCAGATCGATGTACCGGAGCGGCGCCGCGACGGCGCCGGGCAGCGGGCTCGACCACACGAGGCACCCTGTCCCGGTGCCGAGCAGATCGAGCGCGGCGACGCTGGACAGCGAGCTCTGGTCGGGCAGCCGCGGGAGGAGAACCGGGGCCCCGAGCCCGTTGCCCGCCTGGTTCTCGTAGATGCGCGCCCCCTCGCGGTGAATGTAGAGGATGTCGGTGGTGCCCGACCCGTCGAGGTCGGCGAGCCGGATCCGGCGCGGGTCGAACTGGTCCGGCTCATCGAACCAGGGCGCTCGGGCCATCTCCACCTTCGCCCCGAACCGGCCATACCCCAGGTTGGGCCAGTAGCAGACGCTGCCGTTGCGGATGCGGACCAGATCGGTGAGCCCGTCGCCGCTCATGTCGGCGAGGAACAGGGTCTGGGTGCCGTCGGCGAAGACGAGCGCCGGACCATGATCTCCGTCGCGCGGCGCCGGGATCGTGATCGGGTTGTCGAATCCTCCTTTCGCGAGCGACGGATACCACACCATTACATCGCCGCGCGCGAGGAGGATGTCCTCGTGTCCGTCACCGTTCAGGTCGACGAGTTGGAGGTTCGGGTCCGACCAGTCGATCACCGGCTGGGCGGCAAACGGCACGAAAGGCGTCCAGGAGCCCTCTCGGGTCCGGTCGAAGTAGCCCGCCACGGGCCGCTCGAAGAAGACCATCTCCTTGTAGCCATCGCCGTCGAGATCCAGCACCTCTAGCCCACCGCTGCTCAGCGAAGGCCTCGTCGGCAAGGTGAGCGCCGGCCCGAGCTCCCCGCCGCCGAGGTTGCGCTTGTAGAACAGCGCCTCGCCCTGGCGCGCGAGCAGGCCGGGGAGCGCTTCGCCGTCGAGGTCCACCCAGGCATGCGTTCCCTGAAGCGCGCCGGCGAGATCCGCCGCGCTCGTCTTGTCGAGTTCTTTGACCGTCGTCTGGATCTCGGGGAGCGAGTAGCCGAGCTCGATCGGCGGATACGATTCCTTGGTAGGAACGAGCGTCTCCGGATCGCGGACATACCCGGTGTGCGTCACCGACGTGAGCCGGGTGAGGACCGGGCTGTCCGCATAGGTGAGCTCGGTGGCCTTGACCAGACAAGGGCCTGAACCGAGCTCCTCCATCGTGTGGAACATCAGCACGCGCCGGCAGAGCCGATAGGTGCGGATTTCGAAGCCGGCGCGGTAGGTGGAGAACGCGTCGGCCCGGCACGGCCAGGTGCCCGCGTCCTCGATCGCCGGCGCCTCGATGTCGTGCTCGCCGTAATCGAAGACGACGTCGAAGAGCATCGACGACGGGTCTCCCGGCGTCGTGTTGCCGTACCGGATCCGCTTCAGATAGCGGTTCACGATCGCCGAGGCCCCGGCGTGCCGGTGCGCCTCGTGAGGCCCGCCGCGCGTCACGCCGGCGAGATCTTCGGGCTTGTACTCGTACGTGATCACATTGCCCCGGTCGTCGCGCGTCTCCTCCAGGAGCCAGGAGAAGATGCGCCGCGGCGCCTTCGGATCGGCGATCCGCGCGCCCTCCGATCGCCCATAGATGCTGGTGACGTTGTCGCGGGTCGTCACCTTCCAGTACACCGCGCCGGTGGTCGGGTGCTGGCGCCGCTCGATGCGCGCGAACTCTCCCTCGATGCGCGGCCGATAGCCGTAGACGAATTCCTCGCCGTCCTCATCGCGGTGGCGCTTTCCGTCGTCGCCCAGCACGGGAACCAAATCCTCGGCGCCGGAGAGCACGAACACGTCCGACTCCTGCGCATCATCGTAGCGCGGCAGCCCTTTCTCGGTCTTGCGCGTGATCTGGGGCACGGACAGCCGCCACCCGATGCCAAAGGGGCCGCTCCCGGCGCCCGAGTCGTACACGAGCGAGAGCTCCGGGTGAAACCCGGATCGGCCGGGGCTCGTGGCGATCGGCACCGTCAGCGTTCCGGTGCCTATGGCGGCGCCGACGGAGAACGTCTCGCCGATGCCACGGATGGCGCCGCCTCCTTTCGGCAGGGTGGGCGTGGGCGAAGCGATCGGCCTGATGCCGCCCTCGTGGGCCCCGGTCGTTCGTGTGAGCCCGCGCTCGTTGGTCTCGGTCGTTCCCCATCGTGCGGGCGCTGGGAAAGTTCCGCGCTGGGCCTGAGGATCGTTCGTCGAAGATCGATGGCTCATGGTGCCCCCTCAGCCTGCCGTGTAGTGGACGATCAGGGCGATGTCGTCGATCTCGGCGGCGAGCTCCGTCGCAGCCTCGGTCGCCGAGAGCACCCACGTGCCAAGGGGTGCGTTGGAGCAGTCCTTCTCGTCGCGGAGCAGATCCTGGCGAACGGGCTGTTGCTGGTCGTTGAGGATGGGCGCTAGCTCGAAGTCGATGCGTTGAGCGGTGCCCGGAGGAGGCGTCAGCCCGAGAACGAAGGACAGGGCCTTTTGCGGCTTGAGCTTCACAACCGCCTCGACCCGGTGAATCTTCAGCTCCTTGCTCCGGAGCTGGAACGGAAACCGCTCCGGCCCCAGCGCAATGGGGAGCGTGCGATTGCCGGCCGGATCGAGGAAGCCCTGCCACGCCGAGGAGAACTCCTGGCGCAGGCTGATCAGGCGCGCGAGCGGCGTCTCCTCCGCGTTCTTGAGCCATTCATCGCGCGCGGCCCGCGCCGCATCACGGAGCGGCCCGCCGCCGTCGCGCGCCGTGTAGCGCAGGTGGATGACCACGTCGGAGAGGGTGTCGACATCGAACGCCTGCGTGTCCGCCGGCAACTCGATCTGCCAGTCGGAGATCGCCCCGGCGCCCTCGAAGGGCAAGTACCGCTCGTCCCGGAAGTTGAGCTCGAACGTCCCGCTGTCGTTCTGCGCATGGCTGGTCGCGATCGCCTGGACCCGCGTGAACCCCCAGGCGACATCCTGCTCCGACTGCGCGGCATAATCGGCGGGGTTCGTGGTGGTACGCACCCTGCTCGACATCAAGGTCAGTGTGCAATTGACCGAGGCGTAGGGCCCGGCGACGCAGGGCAGCGTCAGGCTGACGCTCTTGATGCGCCTCATGGTGTGTCCCGGGTAGTCCATGTCGAACAGCGCCTCGGGCAGCCTCACGACGCACTTTCCGGTCGCTTTGAGCGTCATGAGCGCGACCGGATCGTGCAGAAGCAACGACACGTGCTTGGTGAGCTCAAGCTCGCGCCGATCGTACTCCATGTAGGCCAGCTCCAGGCGCTTGAGGTCGAGGCTCAGGCGCTCGCCGGCGAGCAGGCCGCCGCGCAGGTTGTCCCACTGGCCGAACTGGATATGGGACGACGAGCTGACGCCGCGCTCGAAGCGGAAGGCCTTCTCGGCCCGCTTGGCCATGTCGTAGGCGAGCTGGAATGCCTGGGTGTAGACGGCGGCGACCTGTCCGGCCATCCAGTGGTAGAGTTGCTCGTTCGTGAACTTGTCGCGCAGGTAGGCGTGCGCCTCGCGGGACTGCTCGATCTGGAGATCGTGGGCCGCGAGCTCCTTCTCGGTGATCGCGACGCGCAGCTCGGCGGCGGCGATCTGCTTGTCGAGCTGCACGAGCTCGCGGGCGGCGAGGTCCTCCTGCAGCTTCCACTCGTCCCAGCGCCGCTCGTAGCTGCCGATCGTGGCGCTGACGGCGGCGGCCTCGCGCAGGAGCGTGACCGCGATGCTCGCCGCCTTGGTGCCGGCCTCCGACGACGCGCCCAGCTTGCTGCCGTCCACCGTGGTGGTGAGGGCCACGGGGCTGGAGATACCCGCGGCGCCAGCGGTCACCGTGGGCACCATGTGCGCGGCAGCCGCTCCGGCCATCGACGCCTCGGTGACGGCCTGGGTCACCGCGGCCGCACCGCTTATCGCCAGATGACCCGCCTCCCACAGGTTCATGTACGACACGTCCCGGTAGAACTGGTGGCGCCGGCTGACCCCCTCGCGCGACGCGCGCAGCGCGGCCAGCCCCTCGCGCGCCTCGTCCACCTGGCGCTCCTTGACCTGGCGCAGGGTGTCGAGCAGCTGCGCCTCGTGCCCGGCGCGCAGCACCGCGAGCGCCTCGGCGTCGCGCTTCTCGCGCGCAGCGAGCAGCGACGCACCGAGCGCCTTGACTTCGGCGCACAGTTCGCTGGCCTTCTGCAGCAACACCTGGAAGCGGTGGTGCGGCGCCGGCACCGCGACATCGTTGATCACGGTCGTGAGATCCACGCCCGCCGCGGCCGCCTGCACGAGCAGCGCCGGGTCGATCGGCGGCTCGTAGAGCGGCAGCTGCCGCACGACGCCCTCGATGTTCATGCAGTGGCGGATCTTGAACAGGCGATCGGCGACGGTATCCCAGTAGCCGAGGAGCTTGTCGTTCGGCGGCACGCAGAAGTAGAGCGTCGTCGGAAGGATCAGCGCCTCTCGATCGCCGCCCTCGTCGTCGTCACTTCCGGCGACATCGGCCGGGTCGACGAAGGCCTCGATCTCGACGAGCGCGTTCGAGAAGCTATCGAGCAGCGGCTCGAGCTCGCGATAGGTCTTGGGGGCAACGGTCGCACGCGGCGGGATCGCGCGCGGGCGCGGGCCGAGGATGCCGGCCGCCAGCACATAGAGCTGGGTCGCCTCGTTGATCGACTCGATCGTGTCCCGGCGGAAGAGCTGATCGCCCCACCGGATCAGGTTGTCGATGTACTTCATGACGACCGTCTTCTGGTAGGCGACGATCCGCATCCGCGCGAGGAGGTGCGGGTTGAACGGCTCGCGCCGCCAGGCCGCGATCTGGTTCCGGAGCTGCTGCGAGAGAGGGTCGCGCGGATCGAGCTCGCCGAGCAGTGTGAGGATGGAGTACAGGTGGGTGTTCTCGTAAAACGGGCGGAATTTCCAGAACCGCGCCGGCACCGGATCCGTCGATCCGGTGGTCGGGTCGAAGATGGCGTGGAACCAGCGCTGCGCCTCCTCGAAGCGCTGGTTTTCGCTCAGGCGATCAGCGATGAGCAGCGGCGCGTGGAAGAACAGCTCCCAGTTGTACGCGGAGTAAGCGCCGCCCCAGGAAAAATCGATGTCCTCGATGGGGTAAGGGTCGACGACCGCGTCGCCTGGGCTGTACACCTCCTCGAAGACCGAGCGGCTCTCGAGCTGCAGCGGCGGCGTGCGCCGCGACCAGTTGAGCAGGCCGTCGAGCACGCCATGGCGGCGCAGCTCGCTGATGAGCTCGCAGACATACGGGTGCTGGAACGTGGCGAAGCGCAGGTGGTGGCGCGGCATAGGCCGGAAGCTGTACATGGGCTCGGACGGCTCGTTCGCCCACTGCTCCACCTCGCGGCTCATGGCGAGGGTGACGCTCCTGAGGCCGGTCGGCGCCGTCGCGCGCATGCCAGGGAAGGCGAGATCGACCTGCTGCAATGGCGGCAGGGGCTCGGGCTCGGGGGTGACGAAGAAGCTGCGGGCGCTGTCCTCGTAGAAGAAGGGATCGTTTGCGAGGAAGTCTTCCTCCGAGTGCGGCAGGACGAGCCGGAACGAGCCCGGAGTCTTGTAGAGCACCGTGAGCACTTCGCCGCCCTCGGCGAGCTCCTTGTCCGTCGCCGATTTGACCCTGCCGGCCGGCGCGTACATCCGGCCGTCGTTCGTCCTCGAGGCCAACTCGCGCAGGGCCATCCGGTCCTGAATCGCCCGGCCGGGCCGCCGGCGGGGGATCAGGCGGTATTCGGAGGTGTAGTCGCTCAGCTGCCAGCTCCCACTGCAGCCCGAGAGCACGAACTCGCCGCGCACGAGGCTCGGGGACCAGGTGGGCGCGACATCGAGAATCGCGCTCAGTGAAACGAGGCATTGCACCACGAGCTCGCTGGGCTGGTGATTCCCGCCCGAGCGGGAGAAGGCCCGGAAGTGAATCGAGGCGTCGAAATCTGGCGGCGACGTCGATTTGAACAGGCGGAGCGGCGGTGTGTCCACGACGCGCCGTGCCGACCACTTCCCATCCTCGTACTCGCTGAATGCAAGCCTTACACGGATGTCGGCGCTGGGGGGTTGACCGTTCTGGTTCGTACCCTGATTGTCCTGCGGGACCTCCTCGAGCATGGCCCAGAAGAGCAGCAGCCGGTGCTCATGGACGACCGGGATCAGGTGCTCGCTCTGGATGTCGAGCTCGATCTTCTCCCACGGCGTCCAGGTCGCGCCGCGCACCAGGCGGCGGTAGAAATGGACGTGCGGCGCGCCGCGGGTGCGGGCGAAGACGTGCAGCACGTCGGGGGCGGAGTCCATCGCCATGAACACGCCTTCCCGCTCAGCCACCAAGCCCATCACCTCCAGCCGCGCGACCTGGTCGAGCTTCTCCAGGTAGCCCCGGAACGCGCGCTCGGCGCTGCGCTCGTCGAGATCGCTCTGCAACAGCTCGTTCTCGAGCGCCTTGAAGAACGGCGTCTTGTCGTCGCGCAGCTCGGGCTCGATCCAGTTCTCCGGGTACAGGAACACCTTGCGATTGGCCTCCCACACCCGGTAGCTCTTGAGCCACGTCCACTCCCGGGCCGCCTCGTCGCCGAGGACGACATCGCGCTCCAGGCGCAGCAAGGCGCGCTGGACGAAGAGCTGCACCGAGCCGATCGCCTGCTTGATGCGCGAGGTGAGCTGGCACGGGCTCATCTCGACGTCGACGAGGAGCTCGGCGAAGAGCTCGTCCGAGCTCGCATACCCCCGCTTCCAGACGAGCGTGTCCACGAGGGCCCCGCGCTGACGCTCGCGCAGCACGTCCCGCAGCGGCCGGGCCAAGGCCGACCACGCCTCTTCGCTGTACTTGGCCTTGACCGCATTGCGAATGCTGGCGGCCGTCGCCCGCGCGCCGGCGGGTGTCTGATCGACGCCGGCCCAGGGCGTTGCCTGTGCGGCGGACATGCCGAGGCGCTTGAGCAGGGCGGTGGCGTCGGCGAGCCGTACCAGCTGCTGATCGAGCCCGAGCGCTGCGAAGGTGGCCGTGAACCACCCACCCGGCCCGGCGAGCGACGACAGGTCCTCGAGCGGCCAGCCTGCCCGCCCGGCGATCTGGGCGAGCAGCTCGATCGGCTGCCCCTGCGCATCGACGCCAGTGGCGTGCAGGCGGAAGAGCTCCGCGAGCGCAGCCTTGCCAGCCGGCAGCGCATCGCGCACCCGCAGCAGGGCCGTGAGCCGCAGCCAGCCGTTGAACTGCGGCAGCTGCGGCGCGGCGGGCTCGACGGGCAGGGCGTTCAGGTCGAGCCACGCAGGGTCAATCACCCACGCCAGCTCGTCCGCGGTGAGCTTCAGCCGGCGGACCAGCGTGGCGATCTTCTCCAGGCGCGCGAAGGTGCGGCGCCGGTGGGTCTCGGACGGGGTGGGGCCGCCATCGAGCCCTCCGAGGAAGTCGGCGATCGCCTTGCGGTTCGGATCGACCTCGGCAACGAGGGTCTCCGTGAGGAGCCGCGCCGTCGTCGCCGCGTCCAGACGGAGCTCCTCTCCGAGCCGCTGGCGCACGAAGACCTCCGCCGAGAGCGGTTCGCCAGTGTCTGCGGGCGTGTTCGCGTCCTCGGGCGCATCCGCTGCGCTCCGGATCCGGGCGAGGCCGGCCGTGAGATCGGCGAGCACGGCATCGATGCGGGCCTGCTCAGGAACCAGGCCGCTCGCAAGCGGTGCCACATGACGCAGCACATAGTCGAGGGGAGCCACGCCGAAGCCCGTCGCGCGCACCGCGAGTGCCGCCTCGACGAATCGCCGTGTCACGTCCGGATCGGTCGTCGTGAGGACATCGCTCCCCGACATGGCGCAGAGCGCGAGGAGATCCCGCAAGGGCAGCTTGAGCGCCCGCGAAAGCGAGGTCGCCCGGAACAGCTTCGACAGGTTCGCGAGGTTCAGCAGGCCGCCGCTCACGACCGGCGGAGCATGGATGGCCGCCTGGCTCACGGCGCTGTCCGTGAGGAGCGCGAGATCGGCCGCGCTGAGGCGGAGCGCGGCGAGCACGGCAGGCGCGTGATCGGCGATCGGTTCGTCCGAGTCCGCGAGCTCCGAGCCGCTGCTGTTCAGGCGGAACGCCGGATCGACCGGGTTGACCACGGTCTTGTTCAAAAAGAGCCGCTCGTAGAGCGAACGATCCTCGGGCAGAGGACCCGAGCGTGTCTGGATCGGCCCCCACAGAACGAGCATCTCGAGCACGGGCATGCGCAGCTCGGTTTGCAGAACGGCGGCGCCCGCCAGCCTGAACAGCGTCTCGTCGCTGGTGCCGCCGCCCAGCACCGAGAGCGCCTGGTCCAGCTCGGCAACGGACCAGCCGAGCGCGCGGCGCAGCCGGGTGAAGCGGTTCATCCGGTGCAGCCCTTCGGGCTCCAGGGCCGAGACGCGCAGCTCCGATGTCTTGCACGTCAGCGGGTCCGCCCCGTCGGCCGCGCTGATCTCGAGCAGCCCATTCGGGTTGACGAAGCGCGTGTGAAGCAGGGCCGTGAGTTCATCGTAGGTGACCCCGAGGCGATGCATCAGCACGGCGACGTTCTGCAGCACCACGACCCAGCTGCCGCGGATCGGGTCCTCGCTCGCGCCAGTGGGATCGGGGATGGCATTCGCGCTTTCGGAAAGTCCCCAGTGCATCCACGGTTCAAAGGGCCCTGGAGCTCCGGCAGGTGGCGTCCCGGCGAGGAGCCTTCGGTCCTCCTCGGAGAGGCGGAGCCGCTCGAGCGCGATGTGGACGCCGTACTCGGCGGGATCGACGCCGTCCTCCCGGCGGAACACCTCCATCAGGTGAGCGCGGGGCACGCCCAGATGATCGAGATAGAGGCGCGCCTCTTCCAGCCCCTGGTTGAAGGGGAGCCGCCACGGATAGCGCTGCGCGGCGAGAAGCTCGTACGCTCTGTCGTAGACGACCTGTTTCGACGGTGGGGGCGGCTGAGGCTGGGCGGCGAGCTCGGGAGCCGTGCCCGCCGTCGCGATGTGATCGGGGAAGCCGACCACGGGCGAGAGCGAGGTGTTCGCGACGGCGTACTCCAGGATCTCGTTCACGAGATCCACGTAGGGAACGGACGTGTCCGCGTTCTCGCACGTGAGCTCCAGGCGGGCGATGTCCGGGCGCCGCTCGAGCAGCACGTCGCAGGCCGACTTGTGGGCGCTCGGGATCGTGGTGTCCTGCTGCTCGAAGAGGTTGTATCTCGTCTTCGATCCAGCGGCGGGCACACTGGCGGCCTGGCGCTCGAGGAGCTGCAAGAGGTCCACGAGGTAGGCGGCCGGGCTGTAGACCGACCGGCAGTGTCCGCAGGCGCAGAAATCCAGTGAGCCGAAGAGCGTCGGCCAGTCGGGAAAGCCCAACGCGACCTCACCCGTGAGCGGTTCAACCTGCGACAGCACGTACATCGTCGTAGCGTTGAACGAGGCATGATGGCGCGCCGCGAGCGCGTGGGAGCCACCGAGGACGCGATCCGCCGCCTGGTAGATCGCGGCCGCGCGATCCGACCCGATCTCGGTCGAGACGAGCCTGGAGAAGCGGGCGCGACCCATGCGGACGATGCTCTGCGCGGAGTCGAGCCCGTAGCTCATCAGCGTTTTGATCTCGGCGGCGGAGGATGTGAGCTTGAGCAGCCGCTCCATGCCCGCCAGCTGGGCCATCGTCACGGCAGGCTGCGCCGCGAAGGAGAGGGCGCTCGGGTTGAGGCTCAGGTGCTCCCGGAGCCGTCGATGCCCGAAGTCGAACTGCGCCTCGTTGAGGAAACGGACTGCGTCGCCGAGCGCTGGAGCGGCTGTGCGGAGGCGGCCGGCGAGGGCGGCTCCGGGAAAGGCCTTCTCCAGAGTCCGGGTCAGGACCGCGGCATAGTTCTGCCGCTTTTCCTGGAGTGTGGCGCCTGGTACGGTGGCGGGGACGCCCACGGGCGCCCCGTCGACCGTCTGGTCGAACAGGGTGAGCCAATCGGCCTCGTCGCGCCGCGCCAGATCACGCAGCGAACGCACCGTGCCGGACTGGAACTGCTCGTTCAGCTTCTTGATGAGCGGCACGTGGTGGCGAGTCACGGCCCCGAGCTGAAAGGTGCGCTGCGCGCCGGCGATGGCGTCCTGCGGCAAGCTCTTCGAATTGCGGAGCGTTCTCCAGAACGAGGGGATGTCCCCCTGGTGCTCCACATAGCGATCGAGCAGCAGGTTCCGCTCGCTCGATACCGGAATGGCGGTCGCGAGCATCTGATCCAGCGATCCTGCACCAGGCACACTTTCCTGGGACGCAACGCCTGCGACGAGGGGCTTGAGCTGCGCCAGCACCGCATCGATATCGGCCGGAAGCATCCAAGGGATAACTCTCTCCTCAGTGGCCCACGTGAGGGCTTCGCGCAGCGTCGGGAGGCCACGGGAGAGCAGGGCCGGCCGCTCCGCCGGCAGGCCCCACCGCAGAAGCCCATAGAAGATCTTGGGGTCGATGCTGGTCCCTTCGGCCATCCTGGCCGCGGCGGCCGCCAGCTCGAGCATCCGGCGATCCACGCCGGCGCTGCAGGCGGCCAGCGCGAGGCGGTCCGCATCGAGATTTTTGAGCTCCAGCGCGCCGAGGGTGGGCGCGACGGCGGCCATGAGGCGCTCGTACTCTGAGATCGCGCCGGGGTAATTGCCCGCGACGACCATGTCGACAACGGCCGTGGCCGGCGCGTGACAGACACGACGCGTATACAGCGTGAGGAGCGTCGCGCCGTTCTGCTTGCAGGCGCTCACCTCGAGGTCTGCGTGTGCCTTCGAGGCGCGTCCGAGCTGGCTCCGGGAATAGGCGATCCGGTAGTACCCCGCGGCGTCCGTCGCGCTGTTCCCGAGGAACTTGGGCGCAGGCGGATCGAGATTGCGATCGTAAGCGTGGACGATCATTCCTTCGAGCGGAGCGCCCCTTGAATCGGTGACCCGGCCGCGCACGCTCCAGGGCGCCGGCGCCGCAGCGCCCTTGGGTTTCGTGGGGTCCACCGGAATGCGCAGCGTCTGGTTGGGTCCGTTCTCGTGCCACATGATGGACGCTTCCGTGTCGATGAGCAGCTGGCTGCCCTGGTAGACACGAAAGAACGCCGATGCGGGGTGGGCGCCGAGGAGAGGGCGGAGCGCCGCCGCATCGAGCCCGATGGCGAACTCACCCAAAGAACCGGTCGTGACCGCGGCGACGACCTCGGTCGAGGCGGCCTTCAGCCAGACCTCGACCGTCACGCCCTGCAAGCCGGCTGCGCTGTCGCTGCCGGTGGGGCTGCGGCTGTCAACGACACGACCCACGACCGTGAGCTTCTGCTCGTTCTGTTCCATCATGTGATGATGACCTTCCGTAGAGGAATGGTGGGTTGATTCAAAGAACTCACCATCCGCAGGGCGGGTGAGTAAGCAATGCAGCGAGACTACACGGCGAGCGACAGCTCGCCATGCCGAAGAGCCATGTCATGATGACGTGAAGACGGCGTCCTGATAAGCCCGCGATTCTGCTTGGAATTCCATCGCCACAGGCCGACCCCTGGGCTCGGCCGTGCCCGCTGCGGCGTGGTGGAAGGCCTCCTGGAAGGCGCCCTCCACGGTCGTTTGGCTACCACAAGGGAATGGTCGAGAGCACGGCGGCTCCGCGCAGAAGGGGCGACGGCAATGGAGGAGCCATCACAGTCCCACGTGCAGGCTCCACCCATCCCGCCCGAACAGCGGTGCCACGACTTGGAACAACCCTGATGGATCCACGAACCCGCCCCACCCCACGAGAGACCTTCGTTGCTGGTGTTTCTTAAGTGGAGAAGGCTTGTCTATTTGTCGCTCCGAGATCAAGGCACGATCTCGTTGCAGCAAGTTTTCGACGTCTGCCGTACTCGGACCCGTGGAGGATGCGCCGATCCTATCGCGAGCGTCCTCTCGAGTTCGCGCGCGGTGCTCAACGCAAGCAATATGCCAAGGGGCGCCGTATCCATCCTGGCTCGTGGACGCTGAAGGCCTCTCGTTCGCAGCGGCTTCAATCTTGCAACCCCACACGCAAGGGGTGAGGCGGCGTCGGTTCGGTCATGAGGGCGGCGGGGAACCGGGATGGGGAGCGCGTCGGACGCGGCAGCCTTCGTCGTGTGCCCGATCCAACGGATCAGACCGACATGGGCAGGACCGGCGCAGAGCAGGAGGTGCGCGGTGTGGCGCACGTCGAGGACACGGGGTTTCGTGGCGGCCAGGCGGAGGGTGCGCGACGGCGGAGGCCAATGCCGCCATGCCGCGAGATGAGAGCGCGCCGACTCTCCGGCGGGCTTCTGGCGTCCCATGCCCACCGCAAAGGATCGGCTTCCCGCTCGGGGGACCGAGCGAAGCTCGCTTTGCCCTCACGCACACAGCGGGACAGCGCTATCCGTGCATCTGGCCATCAGGCCGGCCGAAGCCGAAGCTCGAAGCGTCACATGCTGAGCGGTATCACCTGATGCGAGGATACCGGAGCCGGACTCTACATCGAGGCTCGCACGGTATCGGGTGTCCGCTAAGGTATTTAGGACTTCTGGGCAATGGGTGCAACGAGGCGCTGGAGTGAGTGGGCCTCTTCAAGGAGCAACAAGGAGCTAAAAGGAGAACGGCAGAAGCCTCTGCCCGTCCTCCTACGCCTTGCGCCTGGGATCAGGCAGCGGCGTGCAGCTCGTCCATCACGGCGGCTTGGCAGCTTTCCATATAGCCCGAGAACCACTGCGCCAGCTCCTCAACGAGCTGCGCACCGCCGATGTCACCCCGCACGAGCCGACACAGGATCTCGTGCTGCTCCGTCACGCCCTCGTGGCCGAGCGCGAGCAGCCGCTCCTCGAGACGGCTCGCCGTGCCCTCGGGGAATCCGCAGACGATGTACAGCCGCCGGTAGAGACCGAACCGAGCGTACATTTTCACTACGGCTTCGGCCTGGATCTTGCTGATGTCGAGCACGAGCTGGGCGACGCGACGCAGAATGTTCATAGTCGTCCTCCTTCACGTTTCTTATCCCCGCGCGTGCTCCGAATTTGCGTTGGTGCCTAATGTGAGGCTTGCGCTCACAGGTTGGGCATCCCGCCGAGCGCGCCCGATAGCCACAGCCGCGAGAGCGTCATTCCCCTCTCTACGCACCTGGCCAGCGCGTCGCTGTACCCGACACGATCCACCGCTGTCGCCCCCCTTTTGTTCCGGTCCACGATGAAGAGGCGCACCCGGTCATCCCCGAGTTCGAGCGCGTCGAGCACCTCCGGCCGCTGCGTGACCATGAGCACCTGCGGCCGTCCGGGCTCGTTCAGCACGATGTGCTGCACCCGTTCAGCAACCCGGAGCGCCAGGCGCGGGCTCAGCGCATGGTCGGCGTTCTCGAAAGCCAAGACGGGCGGTCCTTGGGGGAGCAGCAGTAACATGAGCGTGTAGAGGATGAGCCGCGTGCCATCGTCGGCCGCGCCGGTAGAGATCCATCGCGCCTCGCGGCGCAGATGACGGTCAGCAAAGCTGACGCCCTCGTCCGACACATCCTCGGCCCACGCCGCGAGCCTGCGCACCTCGTCGATGATCCGTCGCCAGAGGACACGCTCTCGTTGCAGCTCGGGGGCGCACTCGAACAACACGCCCTTGAGCGACTCAGGGGAGGATCCGTGCGGGCTGTAGATGGCGAACAGATCCAGGGCACGGAGCAGTGTGCTGAGCGGCCCCGCGCCATGCGTCGCGCACACCAACGGAGCGATTCCGCAGTCATGCTCCGGCCTGATCGGGACGGCATTCCCCGTCTTCCGATGCAAAACCAAGCGCCCCACGTTGTGCTCTCGGGCGGCAAGTTCCTCGCCGTTCTCCATCAGTCGCTCACGGGCGAAGCTCCAAGACCACGACCAAGTCCTGGGTTCCTGGAGCCTGGCTTCGTAGCGGGCTTGCTCGGACCACGCCTCGATGATCACCTTCGTCTGCCGGCGCTCTGACGTCCTGAGGAGGGTGCGTTGCTGGGTCCGCGTCACCCGCACCCCGCGTGCGTTCAAGGCGTCCGGGTCCACCTGGCCCTGCGCAGCCGCACCGAGCAGCGCGATTCCCTCGAGCAGGTTGGTCTTCCCGGCGCCGTTCGGCCCGATGAACACGTTGAACTTCCCGAGCTCCAACGTGACATCCACGATCGTTTTGAAGCCCTGTATTCGGACTTTCTGGAACATGATCTTTCCTCGATTGCTGATGGGAGAGCGCGGCCTGCGCCGCGCGACGGGATCGGCGGCCGTGGCGGGGCAACTCCAGCGAGGGGCAGCCACCCGGCAAGAGCCCGCTCGCGTAGGGCGCTGACCTCGGGCGGGTGTGGGGGGCGGGGAGACAGCCCGCCGCCGAGCGCTACGGGCTGTCCACCTGCTCTTGTCATCGCTGCCGAGGGCTCAGGTCCCCGCGGCTTCGACCCGCTGGCGTGCCTGGGGCTCATGCCCAGCCGCCTCAACGCCGGCGCGCACAGCAGCGGCCAGCGTTCCGTTCGCGAGCAGCGCCTCACGAGCTCGATCGCGCCCGTGGCCGATGTGCTCGCCGCGGAAGGCCAAGTGCGCGCCGTTCTTCTGGATCACCCCTGTCGTGAGGCCGTGGTCGACGAGGTCGCCAGCGACGTCGATCCCCTTGCCCCAGCGGATGTCGAACTCCGCCTCCTTGAAGGGCGGCGCCAGCTTGTTCTTGACGATCTTGGCCCGCGTGCGGGCTCCGACCGTGTCGTCGCCCGCCTTGACGGTTCCGATCCGGCGCACGTCGAGGCGCACGCTCGCGTAGAACTTGAGCGCGTTGCCGCCCGTGGTCGTCTCGGGGCTGCCGAAGACGACGCCGATCTTGTGGCGGAGCTGGTTGATAAAGACCAGGGTGGTCTCGGTCCGGTGCGCGATGCCCGTGAGCTTGCGGAGTGCCTGGCTCATCAGCCGTGCCTGGAGACCGAGGTGCTGGTCGCCCATGTCCCCCTCGATCTCGGCCCTCGGCGTGAGCGCGGCGACCGAGTCGATGACGATGATGTCGACGGCCGAGGAGCGGGTCAGCATCTCGGCGATCTCGAGCGCCTGCTCGCCGCTGTCCGGCTGGGAGACGAGGAGCCGGTCGGTGTCGACGCCGATCGCACGCGCGTAGGTGACGTCGAACGCGTGCTCGGCGTCGATGAACGCCGCGACACCACCCGTCCGCTGGGCCTCGCGCATGGCGTGCAGCGTGAGGGTGGTCTTGCCGGACGACTCCGGGCCGTAGATCTCGACGACGCGGCCGCGCGGGTACCCGCCGACGCCGAGGGAGGCGTCGAGCGCGAACGAGCCGGTGCGGATGACCCGGATCTCGGGGATGTTGTCACCACTTCCGAGGGACATGAGGGCTCCCTTTCCGAATTGCTTCTCGATGGCACCGACCACGGACTGGACGGCGCGGGCCTTGCTGACATGAGCGTTCATGGGGAAGGTCCTTTGCTGGTGAGGGTATTGACGAGACAGGAGAGCGCGCCGCAGCAGACCGCGGCTGCGCAGGCGGGGGCCCTTGCGTCTGCGGTCGTCAGGGGAGGCCGCGCTCCGCAGCGTCGAGCAGGCTATAGATGGTCTCCGTCGCCTTCTCGATGCGGCGGCGCGCCTCGTGTCGGGAGAGAACGCGCTCCTGGACGGGGCGCGTGGCATCGTCGGCCGCGCTGAACCCCTGGTCCACTTGCTCCCGAACCGCCGTGATCCACTTGCGCATGTAGCTGGCATCGTCGAGTCGGATGGAGCCGTTCGGTGGCGGGCGTTCGGTATGGCCGTCCCATGTGTCGTCGTCCGCCGGGTACTGGCGAGTCTCTGTCATGGTGGATTGCCTCCAGAAGAGAGGGCACGGTGTGCATCGTGATGGCGGGGCGGAGGAAGCTGCTCGCCGTTCTCCAGCTGAGAGTGCACAGCCATTTCTCGCAGCACCTCGCCGGGCGCGCGTCCCTCGTTGTGCGCGATGATCTCGATGACCTTTTCCATCGGCTGCGAGCACAGCCGTGGTCTCCGCACGATGTGTGGCTGGATGCGGATCGGCGGGGCGCGCGGATCCGGCCAGCTGGGCGGCAACCAGGCGTAGGGGATGTCCCTGGGCCAGTCGCGCTCTTCCAGGAGCGCCGAGTGGTAGCCGCTCGACTCCAGGTAGGTCTCGATGTCGTGGGGAGATACGCACCGTGTGGCTGGCTTGCCGGGGAACGTGACACGCATGCGGTGCCTGGGATCTCCGAGGTTCATCGGTCCCCGTTTCGCTTGCGCATACGCGCGAGCAGCTTGCGAGCCCGGCGGAGCCGGCTGACAGCGGTTCCGCGGTGCAGGTGCAGCACGCCCGCGATCTCGGTGCCCTCATGACCCAGAGCCGCTAGGGCGAGCACCTCGCGCGCCCAGAGCGGCATCTGCCAGAGCGCGAGGAGCGCCTCCATCTCGGCGCGCGCCTGGAGTTGCGCCTCGAGATTCAGACCCACGACGTGGCGCAGAGGACCGAGCGGCTCGTGGTGCAGGACCTCATGACGCACGTACGCGCTCTCGAGGTAGTGCGTCGCCTGCCGCCACGCGACACCACGGAGCCACCGGCGAAGCACCTGCCGCGCGGTGGCAGCCGGGTCGGGACGATACCGGCCGGCCTCGATGGCCTTCCAGGCGCCCAGCACGACCGCCTGCGCGACGTCGGCGCTGTCGCGCGCGGGGACGCCGCAGGCGATGAGCGTGGCCACGATGAAGGGCCGCTCCGCCATGACCGCCGCGATGCTCGGTCGTGCCGGGGGATGTCGCGCGGCGGGTGCGCGGTGGGCCCCGTTCCGCCCGCGGCTCACCTACCCCTCTCGGAGTTCCGGTCGCAGTCGGCCATCCCGGGCGCGCTCAACCGGCCGGGTACCGGGACGCTGGCCTCCTGGGCCGCCCGCCTGGCCATGGCTGGCGACGAGCGACGCGGGTCGGCGGCGGTGTGCCGGACGCCTCGGACGCGAACGCCGATGACTCCGGACGGGCAGGAGCGTGAGCCGTACAGCCCCGACAGGTTGCGGAACGGGGCATGGAGCTGCCTCGGTTCGGCATCGGTCAGGAATGGCGGATGGGAACGAGGGCGCCGATGCGAAGGCGCACGGCTCCCTTGGCCCGCGGAGGGCGGGCGGATTACGATCAGCATGTCGGGACCTCGGACGCTGAGGTTTCGGCCACGTAGCCCGGGCGATTGCAGTCGCCGCGGGCTGCACTACTTCAGAGTGCGATGAGCGCGCTGCTGTGTCAGGGGAAGAGTTGGCAGCACGCGAGAGCTTGCAGGTGCGGTAGGAGTGCAGCTTCGGGACCAGCCCGAAGCTGCGTAGTCTCAATCCTCTTCTGGTAGCATGATGGTGATCACGGGCTCGGCGTTGTCGCCGGGACCGCAGACCGCCTTGAGCTGCACCGGCGAGGGCTTCGCGGAGTCGGTGACCACATACAGCGAGAAGATGATCTCGTTAGCTTCCGGTGCACGCAGGGCCGCAGCGCGGAACATCCAGAGCACATCCCACAATCGGCCACGCTCGTCGTTGCGGGCCCGCAGTGCAGCCGGAGTCAGCACGACATAGCGGTTCCAGACGGAGTGCGTCACGGCGACGGGAAGCTTGATCCCCATCTCCTGGGCCGTTGACGTCACGTCCATCAGGGTGCCATCCGCGATGGCCTGGGCGCGCGTGTACTCGATGACCTCGAACTCGAGTTCGTCGTTGTCTGGCATCTTGTTTTCCTCCGGTTGGGATTACGTGGCGCCGGCCAGAAGAGAGACGCTTTCACCCTGCGCGAGCTCTGCGCCACCGAGGCGTACGTAGTACGCGGCCTTTGCCCGGAGCGACGAGGTCTCGGGCACCTCGCACTCGATGGCCACCGTCCAGAGCCGCACCCCGAGCGCCAGCCCCTCGCGGAGCGCCGCTTCTTGAGCCGCCTGGTCCCCGTCCACGCCGTCGGTGACGAGGATGATGTCGGCGCCCTGATGGCCTCGCCGGGCGAGCTGCCGGACCTGCTGCACGGCCATGCCGAGCGCGAGGCCGATGGCTGTTCCCCCGCCGAGGAAGTGGCGCACCATCCGCAGCACGGCCTCCGTGTCGCCGGGCTTGATGGCCTGGACCACGGTGGAGGTTGAGTAGTGGACCACGGCGGCCGGCCGCTTCTCATCGAACGCGACGCGGCAGAGCGCGACGGTCGCGGCTTTCGCCCACTCGTTGCGCGCCGCGTGCATGCTCCCGGACTCGTCGAGCGCGATCACGAGCGGCCCCTTCGACTTCTTCGCTTCGCCACGCACGGCGTACTGGGCTGCCCGCCGAGAGGCGATCCGCTCCAGGACGACCGTCTCCAGGACGGGCTCCATGAGCAGCACCTGCTCGGCCGGCAGCAGACGGGACACGTCGTTGCCCTGCTCGACCGAGTAGACCTCTGCGGGCACGCCGTGGACCCGGCGGGCGCGGGCCCCTCGCAGCGCCGCGTACATGCGCCCAGCGAGGCGAGCGATGCGCTCGACCTGGTGGAGGTCCCCGTGGGCAAGCTCGACGTCGCGGGCGTGGGTCCACGCCGCGCTGACGTCCCAGCCGAACCCCCCGGCAAGATGCTCGGTGCGCCGGGCCTGCGCATCGAAGGCTGCCCACCTCTCCCGGGCGATGCCGCGTAGCTCGAAGGGCGACGCCCCTGGGGCCAGGGCCGGGAGGCAGCCCCACAGCCGCTCGAAGGCGTACGCCGCCGCGACGTCATCGGACGCGAGCAGCGCGGCGTGCTCCACCGGCGCGGTGTCCTGCACCGCCTCGGCGAAGGAGCCCGCGAGCGGCTCGCTCCCTGCCCCGACGATCGCGTTCCAGAGGTCCCCGGCGATCGCGGCGTCCTGGTCCGCTGCGACCGCCACAGCGCGGTGTGCGCGCCGAGCCTGGAGGAAGGTCCCCATCGCGACCTCCTACAGGGCGTAGCGCTTGGCCAAGTCGGCCTTGAGCGCGTCGTGGACCTTCTTCAGCTCATCGAGCTTCGGCTGAATGCGCGCCTGCGCCCGGCGGGACACGCCCTCCTTGAGCTGCTCCTGCACCCGCTTCGCCGCGTCGGTGACGTCGGCGGCGAGCTTGGGGAGCGCCTCCAGGTAGGCCGCCGCCTCCGTGGGCCGGTGGGCGTAGGCGCGCAGGGCTTCGTCCACGACCGTGATCGCCTTCGCCACCGCGCTCCTGTCCACCGTGTCGAGCACGGCGATGACTCGAGCGCGATCGTCGGGCTTCTGCCACAGGCCGTACCGGAGCACGGCGAGGTGATCGAGCTCGACGTCGGCGCAGTCGTCGAGCCAGGCGGCGGCCCGGAGCACGCGGGTGAGTGCGATCCAGCGCCGGTCGGAGACGACGATCCCGTTGACCTTGAGCTCGTTCCGGATCCGGAGGAGCTCCTGCACGATGCGCTCGGGCAGCGTCACCCGGTCGACGTCCGCCCGCGCCGCATCCCATTCGATGAGCTTGATCTGGGCCGAGGCCGTGTAGGCCGGCGGCGTCGCGACGAGCTGCATCCAGGTCGCGTCCGCCTGCACGTACTCGACCAGATCGCGCAGTAGAAAGCGGTCGTACACCGCCGCCAGGTTCTCGTCCTCGGGCAGCTCATTCGAGGCCCCGACCAGCATCCGCAGCGGGATCGGTCGTCCCTTGTAGAGCCGCTCGTTCATCGCCGACAGGAAGGCGTTGAGCACCGAGTCGGACCCCTTGAACACCTCATCGAGGAAGGAGCACTCGACCCCGGCGAGCCGGCCGTCAAGGTTGCGCTCCCAGAGGTCGTTCTTCAGGGCACTGAGCTTCACCGGACCGAAGTACTCGTCCTCGGTCCCAAACTTGGTCACGAGCGTCTGGAACTTCCGCGCGTCGGGGAAGCAGGACAGGAACCCGAAGAACAAGGCGCTCTTCGCCGTGCCCGGAGGACCCACGAGCAGTGCGTGACTGCCCGAGAGGGCAGCGAGCAAGATGCATTCGACGGCGTTCTCACGCTCCCGGAAAGCGGCAAGCAAGCTGTCGCGCACGGTCCGGAACCTGTGCCGCACAGAGATCATATCAACCGAATTGCTGATCGTGGACTTCATCATCACCTCGTGTGTCTGCGCAGCGGGCATGCTGCGCCGGTGCCTCGCCGCGGTGTCACCCACGGCGAGGCGTTTCCCCGTCCGGCAATCCCGACTCTCTCAGTCGTTGACCACGGGGATGGTGAACGACACGCCATCACCGCCGTCGAGCTGGAGCTGGAAGCTGTGCTGGAGCTCTTTGACCCGCGCCGTGATGCGGTCAGCGACACCGGCGAGGACGCCGCGGTAGAGCTCGGCCTTGGCCGTCAGCTCCTTGCAGAGCTCGACCCGCCGAGCGAGCGCGTTCTGGCGCATGCCTTCGGACGCCGCTTTGTCGAGGTCGGCGATGAGCTCCGCGACGTCCGCCTCCAGCGCGCCCTGCGCTGCCGCCCTGGCGACGGCAACGTTGTCGGGCGCGTCGTGCATCTCAATCCGGATGGGCTTCACGCCGAGTTGCTCGAGCCCCGGCCGGAGCCGTAGCCATGCACCGCAGGTGGACGGCGGCAGCAGGTAGAACCCGCCTCGATCCCGCAGCGGCACGCCCGAGAGCGCCTTGGCCGCCGCCACCATGGCGAAGGAGATGTCGCGCGTCTCCGCGTGCGCGACGAGGTGGTTTCCGTGTGCAGCCATGGCCTCGGCGTGCGCGAGGGCCTCGGCGATCGAGGGCGCGCCGTCGGGCGGCAGGCCCACGATGGTGCCCGTGTGCCGGTCGACCCGGCAGCGCGCACCGCAGACGTACTCGTCGCCGGCCTCGCCTTCGCGGGTCTTCTGCACGTAGATGCCCACCGCGGCGCTCGTGTCGCCCTTGGGCCGCGCGAAGGGCCGGACGAGGATGCCGGCCGGGCGCTTCACCTCGGCCGCGGCGCGCGACAGCGCGGTGGCCGGTTCCATGTCCGGGATGAGGTGTCCGAGCCCCTCGGTCGCAAAGACGAGGCGAGCTGCCTCGCGCGTCACATCGATCCGGTCGGTGTTCCAGGAGATGAGATCGCCGATGTGGCGACCTCCCGCGGCGGCGAGCCGCCGCTGGGCGCGCTCGAGCGTCGCCGGTGCGCTGTTCATCGTGTGGACTCCTTGTCGTGGAGAGTGCGTGTGTGGTGGCAGAGAAGAAGCGGGCGCTGCGCGGATCGACCCGCACGCTGCCCAGAGCAGAGGTCCACCGAAAGGACGATGGGCCGCGGTGATTGCTAGGCCGAGAACGCAGCTTCGGTGAGAGCGTCGGCGAGCCATCCTGTGCTACGAGCCGCAGCAGGCGCTGCGTTCGTGGGGCTCGGGCGTGCGGCGTCTTGGCTTCGGCGTCCCGGGGAAGCTGGAGCTGGTCGGTGCTTCTTGATAACAGGAGCCGGGATGCTGACGTTGAGGACGTGGGCGGACTCGCTGGCTGGCACCACCTGTGAGTAGAGGCTCAGCCCGCCACACCCCTGGCGCCATCGAAAGTGGAGTCCGGTCCGGTCCACCCAGCTCACCAGATCAGCGAACTGCCTCGGAAGAACCTCCGCGACCTCGACCAGCTTCTTGCGGGGCAGGTGTACCGCGAAGACACGGCTCACCAGACTGATGTGCTGGATCATCACATCGGCGAGCAGATCGCCGAGGAGGACGTTCGACTCCAGCAGCGCCGAGCTTTCCCGCCAGACTGCCGTCATGGAAAGCCGCTGGGCTGCCGCTAAAACGGCATCGCGACGGGCAGCCTGATGACGCAGCGTGCGGGCTTCAGCTCGGTGCTGGAGGAGCGCGCGAACCCGGGGAGCGGCTTCCTCGTCGGGCTGGTCGGCCAGTGCCCGGAGCTCGCTGGCATCGACGCCGAGCAGCGCCGCGAGCTCCTCGTCGTGCTCGGCGACGTAATCCCCGATGTTGTGCGACCCGGGCTCGAGCGCGCGAAGAACGCGCTCGATCCCTGCCAGGCCGCTACGCCGCCCGGCCATGAACGACCAGGCCCTCGTCGGGGTTCGTCGGCTCCGGGAGGTCCAGGTCCGGCGAGGGCACCGGAAGCTGGTCGGGCCGCTTCTTCGCCTTCACCAGGTCGCGGGCGAACTCGTGATCGGGGCTGTTGCCCAGCGCGGCGCGGCGCAGCCGCCGGGCGACGGCGAACGGATTCATGCTGCGCGGCACGCGCAGGGAGGTGGTGCCGAGCGACAGGAGCAGACGGCGCTCGGCCAGGGTCGAGGGGCGGAGAGTACGACCGTTGACGCGCATGAGATGTTCCTTTCTTCGAAAACGGAAAAGCGCCCGGAGCACGAGAGTTCGTGCCAGCGGGCGCCCTGAGGAATGTGACCTTGTAATGTGATGAATCGTCAGCGCAGCTGTGGACCGAGCACGGCTCGACGATGCAGTCGGTACGGTCTGTCGGCAGTCTTCTTACTGGATGATGCAGAGGTCGAGCATGGAGCTGAATCCTCCGCCGCGACCTCCAATGATGATGTGGTCGACCAGGGGAATGCTCACGAGGTCAGCAGCCCTCTTCATCGCCGTCGTGAGCGCAATGTCCTCCGGGCTGGGCATCGGATCCCCGCCCGGGTGGTTGTGCACGAGGACGAACGCGCTGGCGCCGGTACGGATGACCGGCCGCAGCGCGTCGGCGACGGTGAGCGCGACGCCGTGCCTCCCGCCCCGTGCCACTTCGAGCTCGGCCATGAACTCGTTGCGGCCGTTGAGCGCGATGCTGAGCATCACCTCGTGAACGAGCCCGCCCAGCCGGTCGGCGTAGATGCGGGCAATGTCCGCCGAGCAGGAGAACTTGTGCTTCGGCAGCGAGGGGTAGCCGCTACGGACGAGCTGCTGCAACGCCGAGACGGCGCTGCGCTGGACACTCGTGAGCCCGAGCCGCTCCAGCTCGTGCTCGCTCAGGTCTCTCCAGCCGCCTGCGGCGCGGGCGAGCCGGTCCGCGATGCGCCGGCTGCGCAGCACGGTGCGGAGCAGCTCGTCCTCAGGCGCGGCCAGGGCGCCCCCGAGCTGCACGCCTGGGCGCTGAGCCCCGAGGCCAGCCTCATCGCGGCCAGCCGGCATGGCCGTCGCGCCAGTAGGGCTCGTCGTCCTCGTCGAACAGGGACCGCTGGCCGTACGGGGAACCGTGGCGCGGTGTGCTGGGCGGCACGGACGGGCCCATGTGGATGCGTGGCGCCGGGCTCTGTCGCGCCGCGAGCATGAGGATCGGCCGGTTCCGGTCGACGATCAGGATGCCGGTGAACGCTGCGCCGTCGGCGCTGAAGAGCTCGACACCTGGAGGCGGGGTGGCCGCCTCCCGGAGCCAGTCGAGCATCTCCGCGGCCTTTGGCACGCGTCGGGGCAGACCGTGCCGGAGCAGCTCCAGCAGGGCCTCGCCGATCAACTCGCTCACCGCGACGGCCAGATCGCCTCCGACACGGCCGCGACCAGGAGGCCGGCGACCGCGGCGGCAGCGCCCTTCTTCACGGACTCGTTCGCGAACACGCGGATGACGTAGGAGGAGACAGCGGACGTGGCGTTCTCGTTGTTCTGGGACATGGGGATCTCTCCGGAGCGCCGACAAGGGCGTTATTCGATATGGACGGAATCTGGAAGGCGGCCCGGACGAAGGGTCGCGGTGGACACGGGCAGCGTGGGCGACTAGCCCACGCTGGCGAGGAGCACCTGCGCGGCCATCGCCAGGACCACCGCGGTGACGCGCAGCACTTTCACGAGGAGCTTGTGGTTCTTCATGGACGTGAATCTCTCGAGCGGAGACCTCCTTCATCAGTATTATCCCTTGTATTTCCAAATATTTGCGCCCGACGGTCCCTCGGCTGACCGTGCACGATGGCCACGAGACGCGACCCGGATGCGCCGCGCCTGAGGTATTCCCCCGGCAAGGAGCAAGTGATGCGAAAGGATGACCCCGAACCGAAGCCGAGCCGTACGGAGCGCGCGCTCCAGAAGATGACCTCGGCGCTCCGCTAAGGAGTGCGACAAGATCCGCGAGGCCCTCGCGTCCGCAGGAACCGACGACGCGAAGGCTCGGTATCGGCTGGGCGCCCTGGTGAACACCATCCAGGAGGACGCCGAGAAGTACGGGAAGCGCGGCGTGGAGCACGCTCGCCGTCGTGCTGGGCTACGACAAGACCCTGCTCTACTGGCACGCGAAAGTACCTGCCTGCTGATCGTCGAAGGAGCGCTCGGAGCTCCTTCGGCGGGCGAGCGTGACCGGGCTCCCGATCAGCTTCTCGCACTTGCAGCTCCTCGCGACGGTCACCAGCCCCAAGAAGCGCAACGACCACATCGAGGCCGTTCTTGCCGAGGGACTCTCGGTGCGCGACCTGAAGCGGCGCCTCGCTCACGCAGCGGCGAAGGCGTCGAGGAAACAGTCTTCGCAGCCTGACGTGGAGCACGCCCTTCGCGGCTTTCAGACGACGCTAGAGACCTGGACCGAGCGGGTGGATTTCGCCATGAACCGCCCGCCCAGACTCTCCTCCTGCAGCTCGGGGGCACCCCGCCACCACCCGACCTCGAGAAGGCAGCCAAGGGGGTCAGCATATTCCGCGCGCTGGCCGACTTCCCCCCGGCGAGGAGCTCGTCGAGGTGGTGTTCTCGGAGAGGGCGCGGCTACCACCGTCCGCCGCCCGGGTCCCGTCGTACGCGGGACCTTGGCTACCGTTCTTCGACGACTCCCAACAGAAGGCATGATCTGTTGCGAGTCTGGGGGTGGGCGGAGATGAACCCGCGGCGCATCGACCTGGCACGCCCCATACATGAGAAGGTGCCGGGCAGACGCAGCGTCGTCAGCCGCTCGCGGGGTTCCCGTCGATCCCGAACCGTTCGGGAATCATGGGAACGGGCGGGCCGGGCACCGCTAGATCGTCGGGGAATTCATCCGGAAATCGACGAAGAACTCATCAAGCACCCCCTGAGTTCCCAGGGAGTAGCGAGCCGCGAAGTCTCTCTCCGGGTTGGTCCCCCGGAGCAGTTCGTCGAGGTAGTCCCAGAGACGTTTGGCCTCTCGCTTTCGCACAGTGAACTTCACGTTGCCGTTGTCGATGTGGTGGACGAGCTTCGTTACATACGTCCCCCCGCTCCATCGGACAGTAACGTCCTTGCCGGGCCAGCTCCGACCTGCCGCAATGGCAGCACCGAGATCCGGCAGGAGCTTCGCCAAGCGCGCTACCTCGGCTGGATCGAGGACCATCATGACCTGCTCCTGTCGGCTGTGGAAATGGGCAGCCACCGTGAGATCAAGCTCCCGCGGTCCAGCGGGAGGAAGCGCCTCAAACGTCAACGCGGGGACTACTCCCTGGGTCCAGACTTCGCTGAGCTGGATTCGGTGCGCCCCCTTCAGACCCTTGAACGACCGGCCGCAGATAATCGACTGCGTGGCTGCGTTCGCCTTCGCAAGAGCGACAAACGGCTCGACGAGGTAGTTCTCCTTATTGGCGATCGATGTGCCGTCGGCCAGAGTCATGGGGAAGTCGATAAGTGCGAGGCCTGGGTAGTTGCGGTCCTCGCGACCGGAGAGTTTCAGCAGAGCGTAGTGATACGCGAGAAGGACCATCCCCACGGACGTTGCCCCGACGGAAGACCACGTCGCCTCGCCGACCAGAAGCTTGAAGGACCTGTCGTTGATCCGAAAGCGCAACGGCTCGTGCATCCACCGGCCGGCGTCCCCTTCGTTCAGCAGGTTCAGATACTCGTTGATGCCATCGGTAAGCTCCTGCGACATCTTCTCGAATTCAACCCCAGCGCTCTTCTCCTCGACGTGTGCGCCCGTCGTCTGCGCCTTCGCTTCTAGCGTGTCGATCTGCTCCGTGAGCTTGTCGCGCTGGTCGAGGGTCTCCTGGAGACGAAGGAGTTGAGCAATGCGCTCTTCGACCTGTCCAACACGTGTGGCCGTTGCCTCCAATCCCACGGGCGGAGCCGCCGCGAGCGCCGCTCTCACAGGGCGCAGGCGCACGTCGATTTCGGAGAGTGAGGCATCAAGACGCCGCAAGACGTGCGTCAACTCACTTTGCTCGGACTGGAGGCGCTTAACGAGATCATCCAATTCCTCGGTTTCCCCTTCGAGCTGCTCATGCTCGAAAGCAAGGCGCCGCGTTGCTCCGCGGCCCCCGCTTGTCGGCTCCCAGGCCAGATGCTGATGGCAAACGAAGCATGTGCCGGGAGCCACCCCCGCGGGTGACACCTTCTGATCGCAATGAGGACAACGCGTAACGCTGAGCGGCCGGAAGACTTCTTCGGCGACCGCAACACGCTTGATGCGAGTCAGCTCCGCGGAAATATTCGCGCGGTACGTCGCCAGCTCGCCAAGACGCTTCGCGATCGCAGCCAATGCTCCCGCCACACGCTCGTGCTCGGCGATCAGGGACACCCGCTGCTCGGCAAGCTGGAGATCGAGGTCCAAGCCCTGAGGGGAAGATCCGGCCTTCGGAGTTATTGCGTCGGCGAGGATCTCTTCCCGCTGGCGCCCAAGCCGCTCGACCTCTGCGCGCAGCCGCTCGATCCCGGCTGAAATCGAGTCTCGCGTCACTGCGTTCGAGAGCGAGGGATCGGTCAGTAAGCCCTTTGCCGCCTGCTGGAGAACGTCTTCGAACTGATCTCGTCGTGCCCGCAGACGCAGGAGGTCCTGGCGCAGCCGGATCTCCTCGCCGAGTTCCTCTGGGTAGAGCCGCTTCGCGGCACCAAGGAACTGCAGCAGGCACGCGTGTTGTTCTCGCTCCGGCTGCTTGTCCGCCAGGTCCGCCCAGAAGCGCTCTTCGCGGTAGACGTGTCGGAAGAGCATTCTCCAGCTCAACTCCGGCCACGTCGCACCGGAGTACGGGTTGCCTCTCGGGAACCGAACGAGTGGGACGCCGAGCTTCTTCTGCATCCATTCGGAGAACCCGCCCGATGCGATCCCGTCGCCATTGATGAAGACCTTGTGCTTGGCCCCGGCCTCCTTCCACCGTCGCTCCAACACGACTTCTTCGTCGGGCCCGATGTGCAAGCGGAGCCTTGCCGAATCGAACTTTCCGGCGATGCCTGCGCCAAGAGCGCCTTCCGGACCATCCGTATCTCCGAGGAGGAACGAGATGGTACGTAGCCACCCAGTCTTACCGGTGTCCTTGCTCCCGACGACGACGTTCACCCCAGGCCTAAGGTCAAGCTGATCGACCAACTCGTGGTGGGAAAACCGCTCGACGAGCCCAACTCGGACCGTGCGTGCGCTCATCGGATGACCTGCCCGCGAGAGAGTTTCGCTACCTCATCGTCAAAGACGCTGTAGACGAGCTTCTTGAGCCAGTCCCCACTCTTGCTGCCGAAGGCCGCTTTGACGTTCTTCATGTGCAGAACGATGTCGGAGTACGCGGAGGCCGCGGCGAGTTGTTTGGCAGCAGCGACGCCCGCGTTCGTCAAAGCGAAGATGAATGCACTCTTCTCCTTCTCGACTGTGATCAGCTCGCGTCCTTCCAGGTAGGCGAGGACCTGATAGTAGCGCGGGTCCCACGGCCCATAGTGGTGCCGTACCATGGCCGAGTCGTTGACCGGCGTGCCGGCGACGAGCGACATGTCGAGTTCCTTTGCCGCGCGCTCGAAGAACGCGGGATAGCGTACGAAGAAGTCGAGCTTGGCCACCTTCGTGAGACCGTGAATCTGCCCCTTGGACCCGCACACGTGGAGCAGGAGCAAGAGGCGAGCAGCGTGATACTCGACCACCTGGTCCGCATTCAGCGGACGTGCCGCTGGGTAGTGTGCAAGTTCGGCTGCGAGCTTCACGGCGTTGCCCTCGCGAGACGGTGGAGGCAACGGTTCATGATCTCGTACATGCAGCCGTAGAGAAGGCTGTTGGACGGTCGATGGCCGGCTAGGGTGTCGCGCATCTTGCGCAGTTCGTCCTGACACCGTTCGAGGAACTCCCGACTGTCGTCGGTGTACTTGCCCGAGTCGAGCGCGACCTTGAGGGCGTGCAGTGTTGCGACAACCTCCAGCTCGATCGTCTCTCGGTCGTCGGCTGGCAAGTATTTGGGAACGCGGGCTTCCGCAACGTAGTGGCGCCGCATTTCTTTCGCCCCCTCGATGAGCGAAGCGTCAATAGCCGCTTCGGTCAGCTTGGTCACGAGTGGCCCAGTCCCGCCCGAGTGTGTCGGATGCTGGATCCGCTTCGCACGTCCAAGGAGCCATTGCCGAAGAGCGTCGCGCAGGAGTCGCTTGTCAAGCTTGTGCGTTACAGCGTGGGCTAGCGCCGCGTCCTGTACCTTCGCGAACAGAAGGGCATACAGCTCGTCGCATTGGTCCGGTGCGAGGGACTCGCCAGCGATGTCGAGGACGCGATTGAGCTTGACGATGTTCTCGTTCTTGATGTCGTCCACCGTCGCTCGATGTTCCCATGTGGTCCGCTCGACCCAAAACCCCATCGAGTGACCGTTTGGCGAGTTGTGAGTGCCACCAAGCTGGTCCTCGATCGCCTTCGTTGCTGCGCCCAGGTCAGGGACGACCTGAGGAGAGGAGCGGGCCATGAGAGGTGTGCTGAGCACGTTGAGAACGGCCTCGGGAGCCCAGGTAGTGACGAGGCGAAAGCGACACGCCTCCTTGCCCCGGTCGTGGGCGAGAGACTTCTCGACAATGGAGGCCTTCTTCGCCTTCCCGTCCTTCGCCGGCTCGCGGGCGCACAGCTTGGCAACCGTCCACGCTTGCCCGAGGTTGTGCGCCTTCACCTGAACGAACTCGAATTCCTCCGCGCCGCCGACGCTCCACACGAGCACGATGTCGTCCTCAGCTTCGCACCAGACCTCGCTTGGCCCATGGGGCAAGAGCATGTCGAGGCACTTCGTCGCCGTGACATGATCTTGGTAGGCAAAGCCCTCGCGTGCCGTGCGCCCACCTTCTTCCAAGGGCGCCAGGTCGCGGTAGGAAGTCGTCGCAACGACGGGCGCGGGGGTCCCCGGCGGGTTCGTCATTCTGAATGTCCCCCCCAAGGTCACACTACGCCGCCCTCTCCTCCTCGACGACTTTCTTCCGAAACTTCATCACCTCGTCCCGCGTGTACATGCGGGACGAGGTGATCGGTGACGGCGTGCGGGGAATTTCCCGCTCTCGTCCCATCGGCGCATCGTCGGCAGGCTCATGCCGAGCAACTTAGCGGCCTCGGCGATCGTTATCAGACCAGCGGGTTCGAGTAGTCGGCGGCCTCGCACGCGCGACATACTAACCAACCTTGAACATGTGCGTCTAGCGGGCGTACTCTCGGCGGCCGCATGTCTACGCTGATCCCGGATGAAACGCTCGACGCGATCCTTGTGATTCAGCTCACAATTGCGTGGGCCGGCGAGGGTCGCTGCTCGCCAAGACGGCTCGGCTGGTGGGACACGGACTTGATCGACGACGCGGGCGGAGGCGACTTCTTCGCTCGCCTGCTCCCGCAGACGCACGCCTGGGCGTCGCTCGAAGCCGTCCGCGAGGTGGCCCGGCGCACGGACGCGAAGGCGCGCGGGAAGATGGCCGACGCCGACAGGATGCGGTCGCTCTACTTCCTGGGCTTCGAGGTAGACGAGCAGCTCGGCGAGCGTCTCGCGTCGCACAAGCGCTCGGGGAAGAAGCCCGCGGAGGCCCTGGCGCTTCCGCTACCGCTCACCGCCGACTTCTCGAAGGAGAAGCTCGTCGCGACCCTCCAGGGCGACGTGCCGTTCACGACGGTGCCGAACGGCCGCCAGTTGAAGGGGCAGCGCCCCGAGGCTCCCGACGTGCTCGTGAAGCGGATCGCTGCGGCTCTTGTCCCGCTCGCCGAGCAGTACCCGCTACCGTTCTTCAAGGTGGAGGGGTGACAGGGGGTGGAGGTCGTGCCCGTGATAAAGGACCGCGCGAGCGGCCGACCCGAACGTCCCGCCGAGGCGACGGAGGTCCACACGCGGATCCTCCGTCTCGCGCTCGGGATCGAGGAGTCGCGCTCGTACTGGGAGCACGTCGATCCCTCTGTCCCCGTCGCGGACCGCGGGCTCGTCGCGTTCGAGCACCGATGGTTCGGGAGCAAGAGCCTCGAACGGGTCCGCTTCCTCCTCTCGAACTTCGTGGACCGCTACGACGCCTTCCCCGAGGCGCTCGATGTCCTCCGGCGATGGCGCTCCATGGACGCGGCGACGCGGCAGGTCGTCTGCCACTGGCACCTCCAACTCTCCGACCCGCTCTACCGGCGGTTCACCGGGCAGTTCCTCGTCGAGCGGCGCGGGCTCCGCGACCCAAAGGTGGACCGCGAGGTGGTGCTCCGCTGGGTGAAGCACGAGTTTCCCGATCGATGGTCGGAGGCGACGCTCGTCCAGTTCGCGAGCAAGCTGCTCTCCGCGGCGTCTGAAGCCGGCGTCGTCTCCGCCAAGCGGGATCCACGCGCGCTCTTGATGCCCAAGGTACCCGACCTCGCGCTCGCCTACCTGATGCATCTGCTCCGAGGGCTCCGGTTCGCGGGCACGCTGACGGAGAACCCCTACCTCACGTCCGTCGGCCTGGCGGAGGGCGTCCTCGACCAGCGGCTCCGCTCGCTGCGGGGGATGACCTTCCGCCGGATGGCGCATCTCACCGAGTTCGAGTGGGAGGCCCCCACGCTGACTGCCTGGGCGGAGGCCGCGCTTTGACAACCGAGCCCTTCTTCCAAGAGTCCTCGCTCGACGAGGCCGTGGCTGCGCTCCGGCGCGATCTGCTCGCCGAGGACGGCCCGCAGATCAGCACGATGCGGAACTACCGCTTCGCGATCCTGCCGTACCGCCCGAAGGACGAGTTCAAACTCCGCCAGCTCATGCGCCGGCTCACCGACGAGCTGAGCGCCGAGGGGTGGGGCGTGTTGCCGATCTCCCTCCAGAAGATCCTCCTCGACCGCATCCGCGCGACCGGCCAGACGAACGTCGCGGCGCTCGTCAACCGAGAGCGACGCCTCTACGAGAAGGACCCCGAGCGAGCCCTCGCGCATCTGCGCGACAAGATCGCGCCCCACATCGAGGGGCCGGAGGGGATCGCGGCGGACGTGGCGAAGCTCATCACCGACTTCGCCGAGCAGAACCCCGATCGTGCGGACCGGACCCTCGTCCTCATCGGACGGGCCGGCGCCCTCTACCCGTTCTTCCGATCGTCCGCGCTCCTGAAGCACATCGACGGCAAGACGCGGAACATCCCCGTCGTGCTGCTCTATCCAGGCGAGCGCAAGGACACCACGGCTCTCTCCTTCATGGGCGAGCTGGACGCCGACCGCGACTACCGCCCCCGCATCTACCCGTGAGCCAGCACATGAAGATCCGAGACCTGTTCGTAGCCGATGTGACCCGGGACATCCCGCCGGTCGTGTACTTCCACGAGCAGTCGCCCGCGAAGCTCCAGTCGGAGGTAAGCGAGTACATCATCACGGGCGGCTATCCCGAGGGCGATCCGCGAGCGCATCGGGTGAAGTCGGGCATCCACGAGCAGTTCGTCCGGCTGCTCCAAGGCATCCAGCACGAGCTGACGAAGAAGGGCGGCCCCGAGCTGCCAGCGTCGTGGATCTCGGGCTTCTACGGCTCCGGTAAGTCAAGCTTCGCGAAGCTCCTCGGCCTCTCGCTCGACGGCGTGGTCCTCCCCGACAAGACGCCCCTTTGGACGGCGCTCTTGAACCGCGACGACTCTCCGCGTCGACAAGAGTTGGTCGAGGCCTGGAAGGCCATGGCCAAGCTCGTGAACCCGATGGCCGTCGTCTTCGACATCGGCGGCGTGGCGCGGGACAACGAGCACATTCACTCGGCCGTACTTCGGCTCGTGCAGTCGCGGCTCGGCTACTGCTCGAAGAGCAATCTCGTCGCCGACTTCGAGCTGCGCTTGGAGCGCGATGGCGAGTGGGACGCCTTCGTGCAGGCCGCCAAGAAGACTCTCGGCAAGGACTGGAAGGTCGCGAAGGAGGAGGAGCAGGCGGACGACCACTTCTCCCACGTGCTCCACGTGATGAAGCCAGATCGCTACCCTGAGCCGACGAGCTGGATCGACAGCCGGGCGGGCTCTCGCACCGGCTCCGGCACGAGCGTGCGCGAGGTCGTCGAGGCCATCGACGCGATGATACACGTCCGCGAGGAGAACAAGTCGCTCTTCATCGTCGTGGACGAGGTGAGTCAGTACGTCCACCAGGACGAGAGCCGGATGCTTAAGCTCCAGTCGTTCGTCTCGGAGCTGGGGCAGCGCCTCAAGGGCCGCGTCTGGCTCTTCGCGACCGGCCAGCAGAAGCTCGAAGACACGGCGGAGACGAACAACCTCGGCAAGCTCAAGGACCGCTTCCCGACGCACCTTCGCGTTCATCTCGGGACGACGAACATCCGCGATGTCGTCCACAAGCGGCTCCTCAAGAAGAAGCCCCACCTGGAGAGCACGCTGCGCGATCTTTTCCAAAAGCACCGGGGCGACCTGAAGCTCTACGGGTACGCCTGCGAAGAGATCACCGAGGAGGATTTCGTCGAGGTCTACCCGATGCTGCCCGGGCACATCGACCTCCTCATGCAGGTCACGTCGAACCTTCGCACGCGCTCGACCCGCGTGCAGGGCGACGACCACGCCATTCGCGGTCTCCTCCAGCTCCTCGGCGAGTTGTTCCGCGAGCAGACGCTCGCCGACGGCGAGGTGGGCTCACTCGTCACGCTCGATGCGATCTTTGAGGTGCAGCACTCGGCGCTCGACGCTGACGTGCAAACGACCCTCTCGCGCATCTTCAACGATCCCCAGGTGCGTGACGACGTTCTCGCCCAGCGGGTCGCGAAGGCCGTCGCGCTTCTGGAGCTGATCCAGGAGCAGACGCCGACGATGCCACCCCTCCTGGCGGCTTGCCTCTACTCCAAGCTCGGCGAGGGCAACCGCGTGCAGGCCGTGACCGATGCGCTGGAGAAGCTCCGGTCGTTGAGCCTGCTCTCGTACTCCGAGAAGCACGGTTTCAAGATCCAAAGCTCCGCCGGCCAGGAATGGCAGCGGGAGCGCGACGACATCGGCGTCGCGCAGGAGCAGATCAGCAAGATCGCTCAAGACGCGCTGAGGCACCTCGTGGGTTCGATGCAGGAGCGACCCCGGTGGAAGGGGCGCACGTTCCCGTGGACGCTGTGGTTCTCGGACGGACGCCAGGCGCACGACGTGAAGCTCCAAGACGCTCGGGAGGACTCGACCGTCGCCGTGGACTTCCGCTTCCTCAGCAAGAAGGAGGAGCGAGCCTCCACCCTCTGGGTGCCGAAGAGCGACCTGGACCAGCTCCGCAACCGCCTGCTCTGGGTCGTCGGCGAGTCCGGTGCGATCGAAGATCACGCTCGCCAGCTCGCGCGCTCGGATCGGATGCTCGAACGCTACCGACCCCGACGCGAGTCGCTCACGCGCGAGAAGCAGCGACTCCTCATTGAAGAGGAGGCGCGGTTCGACGAGCTGGAGGGCCGCGTTCGTGCCGCCGTCGCCGAGGCTTTCGTCGAGGGCACTCTCTACTTCCGCGGTCAGCAGCTGCGGCCCCGCGACACCGGGAGCGCGTTCGGTCCGGCCCTCAGCAGCCTGGCCATGCGTGTGCTCGCCGACCTCTACCCGCACTTCTCGGAGATCGCGATCTCGCCCTCGGAGCTGAACCAGCTCTTGGAGAAGGAGCTGACCGGACCGTCCACGAAGTTCATGGAGGGCGGGCTCGGCATCCTCGCGCTTGACGCCGGCAAGTATGTCGCCTCTTGCACGGGCCTGTACCCCACGCGGATCGCACAGGAGATCGAGTCAAACGGCGGTCTCTCCGGCCAGACACTCGTCGCCACGTTTGTGAGCCCGCCCTACGGCTACGCGCCCGATCTCGTGAAGGCGTGCTGCGCCGGCCTCCTTCGCGGCAAGAAGATCCGCATCCGCCCCCCGCATGGTGACGACATCACCTCGTACCAAGACCCCGGCGTGCGCGACCTCTTCACGCGCGATCGGGACTTCCGCCGGGCCGAGTTCTTCCCGGCCACGGATGGCGAAGTTACCGGGCGCGACCGCATTGCGATCCGGAAGCTCTTCCAGACCTACCTTCAAGTCGATCTGGAGCCCGACGACGAGCCGATCGCCGACACTACCTTCCTGCACTTCCCGCCGTACCGCGAGCGGCTCCGCGACATCGAGCGCCGCTTCGACGGTCTACCAGGTCGCCCGTCGGTTCCTCCTGCGCTTCAGAAGCTAGGGCGAGCCCTGGAGGACTGCTGCCGCTCACGGCTCGTGCAGAAGACCGTGATCGAGGTGAAGCGCAACCTCGATGTTCTTCGCGACGGCTTGGAGCAGCTCGGCGTGTGCAGCGCAGAACTGGCGCCCGATGCGATCGAGACGCTCAACAAGGCCGCTCGTGTTCGCGATCACGAACTTTCACAGCTCCGGGCGATGGAGGAGCTGGGTGGTCTCGAAGATGACGCAGCCGTCGTGACGAACCATCTGTCTGCCGATCGCCCGTGGCGCGAGGCGAGCCAGCTCAACCCCGCGATCGATCGCATCAAGGCCCGGTACGTCGAGGTCCGGCGGTCGCTCTTGAACCGGCAGAACACCGAAGCCGAGGCCGTCCGGAGCCGCGTGAAGACGCGCTCGGGCTTTGCGCAGCTCGACGCCGACCAAGCCCACCGTGTCCTTCGTCCCGTCGCCGAAGTGATCGTGGACACGACGCCCGAGGCCATCTCGCCGACCCTTGTCGAGGTCCGTGACCGCTTCGCGAGCCGCATCCATCACGCCGAGGAGCAAGCCAACGATCGGCTCGACGAGGAGTTGAGCAGGAAGACCGACAGCCAGGTCGTGAAGGTCGAGACGCACTTGCGAGGCCGAGAGGTCGCGAGCCGCGAGCAGCTCCAGGCCGTCTTCAAGGAGCTGGAAGACCGCATCGGACCTCTTCTCGACCAGGGCGCCCGCGTCCGCATCGTCTAAGCCATGCCGCTCACGCCCGATGCAAAGAAGCTCCTCGCCGAGACGCTCCGAGGGAGCGTACAGGACCCCGAGAAGGGGATCCGCTCGCGCCTCCTGCGGGCCACCCACGACGAAGCCGATCGCCTCTACCGCCTGTCGGTGCCTACTGGCGAGGCGGGGCTCGAGGAAGCCCACCGCCGCCGTCGAGAGCGGATCGAGTCGTGGATCGATGAGCGGGCCTGCGCGACGAAGCCGAAGAGCAAGGCCAGGCATTGGCACGAGATCGATCTCGCGCGAACGAAGCGCCCGGCGTTTTGGGAATACGCTCCTGATGAAACGCGCCCGTGGGTACACTTCATCAAGGGCGCTGACGCTCGTGCATGGTTCGAGCCCTTGTCGCATCTCGTACACTGGAATCGCAACGGTCTCCAACTGGGAACCTACGAGAAAAGTAAGTTTGGCCGAGAAGCCGACCGCTATTTCTCGCGCGGCGTGGCGTACTCCACGATTGGGGCGTCCTTTACCGCTCGTGCCCACCGGGACGCCAGCATCTTCAGTGACGCCGGTTCATCGGCGTTTCTTGCTGACGTTGCTACAGCGGTCTGCGTGCTGAACAGTTCGATGGCGCGACATGTACCGCAATCACTCAATCCGACTGTCAACTTTACGAACGGAGACGTTGAACGGGTGCCCATGGTTGGCGTCGCAGAGGCGCGGGAGGTCTTTGCGCGAATTGGTGAGGTGTTCGATGAGCACGAGGCAGCGAGCGAAGCGTCGCCGGATTTCGTTCGTCCTGGCCCTTCCGCATGGCGCTATGCGCAGGCGTGGGTCCAAACGGCGATCGATAGACCTGACGGCCATCCGCGGCCTGCGTTCGAGCCAGAACGAGATTACCCTCCGGCGGAAGCGTTCATCTCTTTTGCGCTCGGCGTGGTGCTCGCTCGCTTCGACCCGAGTCACGGGGGCGTCCGAGCAAGCGCGAGCGGCTCCGCACTGCCGCGAGGCTTGCTCGTCCTCTCGTCCGAGGGCTTTGACAGCCTCGACCACCCGGCTTGTGAGCCCTTGCATGTCGCATGGCGCGAGCACAACGTCGTCGGCCAAGACAAAGACCTGTGGACGTACTTGCGGAGGTCGTTCTTCACCTTCCACAAGAAGCTCTACGATGGTACGCCCATCTACTTTCCACTCTCCTCGTCAAAGAGGAGCTTCGTCGTACTCGCCTCCACTCACCGTTGGAGCGACACTCTCAGCGTCCTCCTTGCCGGCTACCTAGTGCCGACGAAGCGACGGCTCGACAGAGAGCTCGAGAACCTCCGTTTCGCCAAGGCGTCGGCGACCAACAAGGCGAACGCTGAGAACCGCTTCGCTGAGGTGCAGAGGCTGGCCGAGGAACTGGACGACTTCATCGTGAGGATCGCGGAGGTCGCGGAGAGGGGTCGACCCAAGCCCGATGGTAAGACCATCGAGCGAGCAATGAATTCACGTTTCGTGATGGTCATGGAGGACGGCGTGATGGTGAACGATGCAGCCTTGTGGTCGCTGTTGGAGCCACAATGGAAAGACCCCAAGAAATGGTGGTCGCAAGTTGCAAACGAGAGCGGCCCGAAGGCAACGCATTTCGACTGGTCCCACCTCGCGGCCCGCTACTTCCCGACCCGCGTGCGCAAGAAGTGCCAAGAGAATCCGTCGTTCGCAGTCGCGCACAAGTGCTTCTGGGCGCTGCACTCCGGGAAGGCGTACGCCTGGGAGCTGCGGCTCCAGGACGAGGTCGGCCCCAACTTCACGATCGACGAGCCGGGGTCCGCTGACGCCCGCGCCAGCTTCTTGAAGGAGCACGAGCGGGAGGCACGCGAGATCCTCGCCAAGGAGATGAAGCGGAGGGAGAGGCGGGACGCCAAGGGAGATGACGCGGACGCAGGGCCGCTGTTCGACGACGCGGATAGCCAGGACGCGGAGGAAGCAGATGCCTGAGATGGCGCCCGAAGCCATGGAGGCGCTCTCCTCCAGCGTCAGGCGTCTGCGGAAGCTGCTGGAGGGTGACCTCACTCGTCAGCTTGATCGACGGTTTCGGCTTTCGGTTCCCGCTGCCAAGGCTGGACTCGATGCGAAGGAACTCGCCCTGCGCAACCGGTTGGAAGGGTGGTTCGCCGAGCGCGCTCGGGCGCGTCGTGAGGGCGGGGAGGCCGGGTTCGATGCGCGCGCGTCGGTCGAGTCCGAGATGGCGTCGAACGCCCTCCTCCGGCTCTTCCTTCTTCGACAGCTTGAGGCCTGTGGCGTCTCTCGGCCCGCGGTCCTCACCGGCGGATGGAGCAGCAAGGGCTATCTGGAGTTCCGAAGCCACGGCCCTGGGCTAACTGATGGCCAAGGCAAGGACGACTACGAAGGGCTCGACTTCCTGCTGAAGCTCCTCTTCGAGGAGCTGGCGATCGACCTTCCGGGACTCTACGGCGAGCGGCCCCTCGACCGATACTTCACGCTCTCGCCCGCCGCGTTGCGCGAGATCGTCGCCGTCCTTAACGCGCCGGAGCTGGCTACAGCATGGCAAGACGACACGACCCTCGGGTGGGTGTACCAGTTCTGGAACGACCCGCAACGAGAGGCAATCGACGCGCGCATCGGGCCTCGGGGCAAGGTCGACGCCCACGAGATCGCGTCCAAGACGCAGCTCTTCACCGAGCAGTACATGGTGGAGTGGCTGCTGGAGAATAGTCTGGGTCGGATTGCCCTCGACATGCGCAAGGAACGAGAAGCGCGGCATTCCGACCAGCCGAAGGCACCGCCGCCCTGGCCGATGTTCGTCCACAACGCGGCGTCGCTCGATGGCGAGCTACCGTCACGCCTCGCGGAGCTTCGAGTCCTCGACCCGGCGTGCGGGAGCGGTCACTTCCTGGCCGGCGCCTTCGACCTGCTAGTGCCGCTGTATCGCGAGGAAGCGCGCGACGCCGGCAACGAGATGTCGGACGAGCAGATCGCGGAGAGCATCCTCCGCAACAACCTTCACGGCATCGACATCGACAGTCGTGCCGTTCAGGTCGCGGCTGCCGTGCTCTATCTCAAGGCGCGAAGACTCGCTCCACGGGGCCGCATCCCACCGATGAACTTGGTTTCGACCGCGTTCGATCTAGATGGGCTCGCTCCCGACGACCCTGCTCTTGCCGCACTTGCACGCGCGTTTCCGAGTGGTCGTGGCGACGTGACGGAGGCCGTGCGCGCTCTGCGTCACGTAGGGGTCCGAGGCAGCCTGATGCGGTTCCGCCACGAGCAGGCACCTCCGCTTCTCTTTGAGGAGTCAGACCCCAGCGTCAGCGTCGAGCGGTTCGTGACCAACCACACGGGCGCCGACGACCTTGGGGTCCGCTTCGACGGGACTCAACTCGCCGCGGGCCTCCGGTTGCAGCGTCTCTTAGTCGAGGGCCGCTACGACGTGGTGGTTTTCAACCCCCCGTACCTCGCTACGTCGAAGATCGACTTACCCACCTCCGTGCTGGTGGAGGCGTTTGGTGACAGCCCCGATCTGTTCGCCGCGTTCGTTCAGCGAGCCTTCGAGCTGTGCAAGCCAAACGGCCTCATCGCCTTCGTGGCGCTGTCGAACTGGATGTTCCTCAGCACCTTTCGCGACACCCGCGAGCGGATGCTCGCGGGCCACATCCTGCTTTTGGCGGACGTTGGAAAGGGCGCATTCCGCCGAGCGTCCAAGTTGATTCAGTCGGCGATGGTCGTCGCCTCGCCGAAGCATCAGCCCGAGAGCAAGTCCTTCGCCGCAAGGGTCGGCAGTCGCGATACCATCTCGACTTTGCAGACCGTAGAGATCGCAGACGCGCTCAAGAACGAGGCGAACTACACGCCGTTCGATCCTGGCGTGTTCGCGCGAGTAGAGGGAGCCCCGTTGCTCTTCTGGCTCGATCCGGCGTTTATGCGCCGGTACGGCGAGCTTCCAAAGATTGATGATGTCGCCGACTGCCAGGGTGGCATCGCAACGACCAACAACGAACGGTTCCTCCGCGCAATCTGGGAGGTGCCCCACCATCTCGCGAGGGCTGCAGCGACGGACCAACCCGGTCCGTTCCTGCCCTACCTGAAGGGCGCGGAGGGGCGGGAGTGGATCGAGCCGTATCGATGGGTGCTCCGGGCCGAACACCGCGCTCTTGAGCTGCGCGTCCTCCTCCCCAACGTCCGAGTCGAGCGCCCCTCGTTGCTCGGGGTTGCCTACACGACGATTGGCCACCGGTTCGGGACGCGGCTTCATACCGTTACGAGCGTTCGTGACGTGTCTGGTGCGTCCGTCTTTTCCGCGTCCGAGGTCACCGCTGAGGCTCTCGTCTGCGCGTTGAATCGGAGCGTCGTTCGGGATCTCGCGTCGGCGCTGAATCCGACGGTCAACTTCCAGCTTGGTGATGTGCGCCGATTGCCGTTCGATCCCGTGGAGGGGGCAGCCGAGGTCGTTGCCAGGCTGCGCGTCGCGTTCACGGGTCACGAACGTGGGAACGAGCTGTCGATCGACTATCGAGCCCCGGAACCGACGACTTGGGAGTCCACGCAGTCCTGGGCTCAGCGCGCGGTGGACCGCCCAACGGGCCATGCGCTGCCCGTCCCGAGCTTCGTCGAGGAAGCCCCCCAGCCGTGGCTTGCCGTCTCCCATGCCCTGGGGGTCGCTCTCGGGCGATTCGACGTGGGAGGTGGGATCGCGGAGTCAGGTGCCACTGGGCTTCCCGACGGGATCCTTCTTCTCGGTCCGGAGTCTCCGGCTCTGAACCAC
This sequence comes from Sorangium sp. So ce693, assembly GCF_051521375.1. Lineage (NCBI taxonomy): Bacteria > Pseudomonadati > Myxococcota > Polyangiales > Polyangiaceae > Sorangium > Sorangium sp. So ce693. The sequence goes on along the minus strand of NZ_CP150347.1, from coordinate 11,797,651 downwards.
GAGGCGTGTGCGGCTCTGCGCCATGCGTGGCGGGTGGCTGGCGACAACATCGGCCGTGAAGGCGAACTCGGAGCCTACCTCCGGAAGAGCTTCTTCCCGGAGCACCGGAGTTTGTACGAGGGTCGGCCCATCCACTTGCCATTGTCGTCCGCGAAGCGGGCGTACGTCGCGTACGTCTGTGTCCACAGCCTCCGCTCCAACACGCTCTCCGTCCTCCTCGCCGAGCATCTGATGCCCGAGAAGCGGAGAATTGAAGGCGAGCTGACCGACCTGCGGGAAGCCCGTCAGGCGGGCCGCACAAAGGGAGCTACCGAGAAGCGGTTTACCGAGGTGCAGAAGCTCCTCGAAGAGCTGGATGAGTTCATCGCGAGCGTGACCGAGATCGCAGAGAAAGGTCCACCACCTCCCGACGACAAGACGACGAGGCGCGAGGTCGATGCACGCTATGAGATGGACCTCGACGACGGCGTATTGGTCAACAGCGCCGCCCTCTGGCCGCTTCTGGAGCCACAATGGAAGGAGCCAAAGAAGTGGTGGAAGGAGCTGGCGAACGGGCAGGGCAAGAAGGACTACGACTGGTCCCACCTCGCGGCCCGCTACTTCCCGACCCGCGTGCGCAAGAAGTGCCAAGAGAATCCGTCGTTCGCAGTCGCGCACAAGTGCTTCTGGGCGCTGCACTCCGGGAAGGCGTACGCCTGGGAGCTGCGGCTCCAGGACGAGGTCGGCCCCAACTTCACGATCGACGAGCCGGGGTCCGCTGACGCCCGCGCCAGCTTCTTGAAGGAGCACGAGCGGGAGGCACGCGAGATCCTCGCCAAGGAGATGAAGCGGAGGGAGAGGCGGGACGCCAAGGGAGATGACGCGGACGCAGGGCCGCTGTTCCAGGAAAGCGATCCGGGGCAGGACCTGGAGGAAGCTGATGCATAGCCCTGGCGTCCCGAGAGCAACGATCCGGGAACTCCGTATAGTTCAAACTGACCAGCGAGGGTCCGTATGAGTGGCCCCGTCTCGCAGGTCATCGAGCATGAGATCCTTGGCGAGCTTCGTCGCCAGGGCATCGTGATCTGGCTCGACAAGGACGCTCACTACTCGCGCCTCGTGGACAACCTCGCCGTCGCGCATGGCGCCGGTGCGTTCCCGTTCCCGGTCGTCGGCTTCCGCGGAAGCTTCCTCGACCTGCTCTTCAAGCTAGAGCCTTACGGCAGCGGTCTCGACAAGCAGCCGCTCCTCATCCACATGCCTGGCTTCACCGAGCAGTCGATCCGCGCGACGCCGGTGCTGGAGCTGTATGAGCCTGGCGTCAGGTTTCGGAAGGGCCTCGACACGTTGATCCGGGAGGCCGCTACAGCGCGTGTGGCTCCCGCGGAGGTCGAGAAGTTCGTGGCGAAGCAGCCGAGCCTCGAAGAGGCCGACGCCTGGCTTTCATCTGCGGTCTCACAGAGCACATTCGGGCTTGCCGCAGCGCTCGACGAGTTCGGGCCCCGGATGCTGGCCGAGGCTCTCGCCCAGCCCAGCTCGCTCGCACCCCGTGTGATGGCCACCGAGGAGGTCAAGACGCTTCGGAACTACATCCACCGGCTGACCGGCATGGACGAAGCGTGGGAGGCCTTCTACCCCGACACGGAGTCGAAGCCGCTCGACCGAGCGCTCCATCAGCTTGGTGCGTGGGCGCTTTCCGTGGAGTACGTCCACGACCTCCGCCGACCAGCACACGACGAGCGCCTACGCCGGCTCAAGTCTCTGTCCGCTCCCCTGGTGAAGGCGTGCTGCGATCTCGCGGCGCAGGTTCGTCGCGACAGCGGCGACGCTTACGCGCGGATCGCTGATGAGGTCGAGGGCTTCCTGACCGACGAGCTGGCTACGATGTCGCCCTACGACCTTGGGCAGATCGACACGTTCCGCGAGGAGGAGAATCGGGTCCTGATCGGAGCGGTCGATGCCCTTCGCAAGGGGGAATGGGCGAAGGCCAAGGCCTGGTGCGAGGTTCGCCAAGGAGACAAGTCGTTCTGGCTTCAGCGGGATCAGCTCCGACGCTGGGCGTGGAACCTCGTCGCCGAAGCCGCCGACTTCGGTTCGACCCTCGCACGGCACCCCAGGCCGCTGGCGGGCGCACGCAGTCTCGACGAGGCGGCCGAGCGGTACGCGAAGGACGGCTTCGAGGTGGATCGCGCACATCGTCGTTTCGAGCAGCGACGCCTCGCGCTTCTGGAGTCGCGCCTGCCCCACTACGGGGCCCTCCGCGAGGTCGCCACCGAGCTGAGGAGGGCTCATCGTGCGTGGGCCGACCAGCTCACGCGCGACTTCTCCAGCCTCTGCAAGGAGCACGGCTTCCTGCCGTCTCCAGAGCTGCGGCAGCGGAACCTCTTCGAGCAGGTGGTGTACCCGTTGACGCTCGCGAGCGAGAAGGTCGCGGTCTTCGTGATCGACGCTTTCCGCTTCGAGATGGCGACCGAGCTTGTCGAGGAGCTGAAGGGGGCGGGCACCGTCGTGGATCTGAAGCCACGACTCGCCGAGCTTCCGACAATCACGTCGGTCGGTATGAACGTGCTCGCGCCGGTTTCCCAGGGCGACAAGCTCACGGTCGCCGGCATCTTCCAGGGCTTCAAGACCGGCGAGTTCACCGTCCGCAAGCCCGAAGACCGGTCGAGGGCAATGGGGCTCCGAAGCGCAGGCAAGCCGGCCCTGCTCTTGGAACTCGCGGACGTGTGCGAGGCGAGAACGGCTGCCCTGACCAAGGACGTGAAGCCGCACCAAGTGATCGTCGTCCACTCGAAGGAGATCGACGACGCGGGCGAGGCGAACGTCGGGCTCCCGACCTTCGAGTCCACGCTGCGCCAGATCAAGGCGGCGTGGCACCACCTCCAGCTCGCTGGCGTGAAGAACTTCGTGTTCACCGCAGACCACGGCTTTCTGCTTCAAGACGAGACGACAGAGACCCGGCCTTTCGGGACGAAGCGCGATCCGCAGCGTCGTCACGTGCTCGACGAGCATCCGCGGGCCGAGGCGGGCATGGTGAACGTGTCCGTCTCCTCACTCGGGTACGACGGCCTCACCGGCTACCTCCTCTTCCGAGACGACACCGCGGTCTTCGCCACCGGAAACGCGGGCGCCACGTTCGTCCACGGAGGCAACAGCCCCCAGGAGCGAGTCATCCCGGTCCTCACCGTCACGCGGAAGCGGGTCGAGCAGGGTGGCTACTCGGCGTACGAGGTCGAGGTCGAACCCCTACCCGATGTGGTGGGCCTGCATCGGCTCAAGCTGCGCATCGTCTTCGCGAAGCAGACGACGACGAGTCTCGGATTCGCGGCGGCACGCGCTGTGGACCTGTCGCTCCGAGCGCTGGAGCGCGACGCCGTTCGCGTGGTCTTCAAAGACGTGTCCGGCCCCGGTACGCTCAAGACGGGGCGTCTCCAGGTCCCCGTAAGCGAGACCTGGACCGAGGTCTTCTTCGGGCTCGAAGGACCGACCGACGATCGCGTTCGCGTCCAGGTGCATCACCCCGACAACATCGAAAAGGTGAAGGGAGCCTCACCCGAAGCTTGGTACTCGGTGAGCGGCACGTCGGTCGGCGTCGTTATGAAGGCGTCGAAGCCGCCCTCGATCCCCCCGCCTGCCACTGAGGGATGGGCGGGCACCATCGCCGACGAGGGCATCCGCAACGTCTTCCTCCACATCGAGAAGCACGGCGTGGTAACCGAGCTCGAGGTGACCAGCCTGCTCGGATCGCCGCGAGCCTTTCGAAGATTCTCGTTGCAGTTCGAGGAACACCTTCCGAAGCTCCCGTTCAAAGTTCGGATCGAGACGGCAGAGGGCGGCAAGCGTTACGTGCGAGAAGGTGACCGATGACGAGCCAGCGAGACCGCGAGCACATCTTTGAACGTCTTCGCTCCGGGGTCGTGCCCGAGCGCGGGTTGGAAGCGTTCGCCGTCGGCATCGAGAAGCAGCGCGCCGAGATCAACCGGCTCCTCGGACTCGCCGCGTCGGGGGAGGGCGTCTTCAAGTTTCTCCGGGGCGGCTACGGCTGCGGGAAGACGTTCATGGCCCGGCTCGCTGTGGTCGACGCTCAAGCCAAGGGCTTCGCCACGAGCTTCGTTGTCGTCTCGGACAACGATCTCCACTTCAACAAGTTCGACGACGTGTACCGCAAGGTCGTCCAGGAGCTGGGGACCAGCTCGTGCCCGAGGGGCGCGCTCGGCGACATCATCGACCGCTGGATCGCCAAGGTGGAGAACGCGCTCATCGATGGAGGAGCCGACGAGAACGCGACCGACTTCGATCAGAAGGTCCAAAAGCGCATCGAAGAGGACATCACCTCGCTCACCGGCGGCAAGGCCCCCGAGGACCTCGGGCGGGTCCTGCGCGAGGTCTTCAAGTTGAAGCAGGCGGGGAAGGTGCGCGAGGCCGGCGCGCTCATGTCGTGGCTCGCGGGCAGCGAGAACGTCAGCGCCTCCGAGAAGAAGGCCGCCGGCATTAAAGGCGACATCACGAGCACCGACGCCATGGCCTACCTCCAGGGCGTGCTCGAAGTCGTGAAGGCCGCGGGCTACAAGGGCCTCGTCATCGTCATCGACGAGGCGGAGACGATCCTCCGGATGCGCGGTGACGTACGGGGGAAGTCGCTGAACGGCATCCGTCAGATCATCGACGCGGCTGACAGATTCAAGGGCGCCTTCTGGGTCTTCACGGGCACGCCGGAGTTCTTCGACACGCGGCGAGGCGTCGCTGGGCTCCAGCCGCTCCACGACCGCATCCGCTTCCAGGTCGAGGGCGGGCTCGTCTCGATGCGCCAGCCGCAACTGGAGTTGAAACCCTTCGACCGTGATCGTCTGAAGGACGTGGGTCTTCGACTCCGCGAGCTGTACCCGATGGGGGACCCGAACATCGTCGCGCAGAGGGTCACTCCCGAGGTCATCACCGCGAAGGTGGACGACGTGACCAGGGGCTTCGGCGGCGACGTGGGCATCGTCCCGCGACAGTTCCTCCGGAGCCTCGTGAACCTGTTCGATGTCGTTGCCGAGAACCCAGACGCGCAGCTCCCCGAGCCGCCGAAGACCGTCGTCGAGGAGCGCGCAGCCGAAGGGAAGAAGCCGCTGGAGTACGAGCCCGAGCCCAACGACGAGAGGGGCTACCCGGTCACCTCGGTGGAGTTCTAGCGCGTGTCTGCGTTCGCTCGCTTCCCTCCGAGGCTGCAGGAGGCGATCGTCTCGCGCCTCGGTTGGACTTCGCTCCGCCCCGTGCAGGAGCTTGCCAGCGAGGCGATCCTCGACGGCAAGAACGCGGTTGTTCTGGCGCCGACGGCCGGTGGGAAGACTGAGGCCTCGATGTTCCCGGCCTTGGCGAACCTGGTCGAGCGGGAGCCCGAGGGCGTGGGCGTGATCTACATCGCGCCCATCAAGGCACTGCTCAACAACCAGGAGGACCGTCTCGGGACGTACGCTGAGATGGTCGGCCTGCGTCGGTTCGTCTGGCACGGAGATGTGAACGACGCCGCGAAGCGAAAGTTCATCCGCGAGCCCGCGGAGATCCTGATGACGACCCCCGAGTCGCTGGAGGTCATGCTCGTCTCGCCGAGGTCCCCGGTGCAGCGGCTCTTCAAGGACCTGCGGTTCCTCGTGATCGACGAGGTTCACGCGCTCGCCGGGACGGACCGCGGGGCGCATTTGATGTCGGTCATCGAGCGGCTCGCGCCAGCGAGCCAAAACGACATCCAGCGGGTCGGGCTCTCGGCGACGGTGGGCAACCCCGACCAGATCCTCAGGTGGCTGAAGGGCTCGTCCGAGCGCGAGGGGGTCGTCGTAGACCCGCCGAAGGCTCTGGCGAAGCGTGACCTCTTCGTGGGCCTCTACGACAGCGTTGTGGGGCTCGCAGGGGAGGCCGCCGCTCGCGCATCTGGCAAGAAGAGCCTGTTCTTCTGTCAGTCGCGGGCTCTCACCGAGATGGTAGCCGAGCGGATGCGCGGTCGATCGATCGACGTGTTCGTGCATCACAGCTCGGTCTCGTTGGAAGAACGACGAGCTGCCGAGGAGCGGTTCGCGCACGGCACGAATGCGTGCATCGTCTGCACGTCGACGCTGGAGCTGGGCATCGATGTAGGCGACCTCGATCGCGTCTTCCAGGCGAACGCCCCGAGTACGGTCTCCTCGTTCATGCAACGTATGGGGCGGACGGGGCGGCGAGGCGGGACGAGCGCGAACACGACTTTCCTCTGCGAGGACTCCGAAGCCGTACTGCAAGCCATCGCGCTGATCGAGCTAGCACGCGAGGGCTGGGTCGAGCGCGTCGCCGATCAGCAACGGTGCTGGCCGGTCCTCGTCCACCAGCTCCTCGCCCTCACGCTCCAGCACGGCGCGATCAGCGCCGAACGCTGCTGGGAGCAGCTCACACGAGTGCCGGACTTCCGCGCGATCTCTCGGCCCGAGTTCGACGAGACGATCGAGCACATGAAGAAGGAAGACTTCCTCTTCGAGGCCGGGGGACTCCTCTCGATGGGGCAGAATGCCGAGAAGGCCTTCGGCAAGAAAAACTTCTTGGAACTGTACGCCGTGTTCTCGTCGCCGGTGCTCTACCGCGTCGTCACGACCGGTGGGCGCGACCTGGGGTCCCTCGAACAGAACTTCGTGGACCGGCTCGTCGAGGACATGTCCTCGTTCCTCCTCGGTGGGCGTGCGTGGACCGTCGAGCGCGTGAGCCACGACGAGCGGGTCGTCATCGTTCGAGAGGCTCCTGGAGGCCGCAAGCCGAGCTGGGGTGGGTTCGTCCCGCAGCACCTCGGGTTCGAGCTGTGCCAGAAGATGAAGCGGATCCTCACCGATGCCCACCGCTTCCCTTACGTTGACGAGCCTGGCTCGAAGCATCTCGACGAGAAGCGCGCGGACCTCGGCGACCTTCTCCGTCGCTCGGGGCACGCCGTGCAGCTCGACGGCAGCATCGCGCGCTGGTGGACCTTCGCGGGCGGCAGGATCAACCATACCCTCAAGTACGGCTTCGAGGTCGCAGCGGGATGGAAGGTCATCGCCGACAATTTCCAGCTCCGCATCGAGGGTGATGGCGTCGGCCACGAGAGCGTTCGTGCGGCGATCGGCAAGATGGCGTCGGCAACGTTCTGGGACACGCCGGAGGTTCGTCGAGCGGTGCTCGCCCGGTTGCCCGGCTACCGTCTCTCGAAGTTCCAGGACTGCCTGCCGGAGAAGTTCGCCCTGGAGGTCATCGAGAGCTACCTGATCGACGTGAGTGGCACGGTGCGGTGGCTGGCGAGCTAGTCAGCGCTTTCGAGGCGCTTGCCGCTCAAGCCGCCAGATGAAGGTTCGCCTCACTTCATCTCGCTCGACGCAGATGAATGCTCCGGGCGAGGCGTGGAGCTTGTAGGACCACGGCTTCGCGCTCTTCGGTCGTGCGACGATCCTCGCCGGTAGGTGGGTGTTCAGCTTCTCGAGCGGTCGCCCGGAGGAGGCGGGTTCCGTGCTGTAGCTTCAACAGTAGTCGAACCGGAAGGTCAGCGCCCGTCGCCGCATGAGCGCTGCGAGGACGCCGGCGAGGAGCGTGAACATCTCGTCGGACGCATCGACCATCAGGCATACCGGGCGGCACGACCAGATCGCCGCCGTGACGTCGTGCCAGAGTGCGCCCGATCACTCGCCCGTTGGCGCGTCGTCGACGTGAACGCAGAAGGTGAGCGAATCGACCGGCAGATCAAGCTCGCCGTCCTTCCACGCGACCACGCCCCGTGCGCTCCCGTCGCTGGCGCAGGCCGCGCGCTGGGGCTGCTCGCTGCTGACGGGTGCGTCGCTCTTCCAGATGGTGATGTAGTCGTTGACGGTGCTGCCGCTAAGCTTGTGGCGCAGCCCCACCTCTGGAGGTTCTCGAGCGCGGACGAGAGCGATGTCTGCCACACGCAGGCGCTCGCGGTGTAGCCGAAGCCCTCGTCGGTGGCCGGCGCCTGGCTTCTCGCTCGGAGCTGGGCTGGATGTGCGTGCTGCGGCAGTGCGCAGCGAGGTCGCCAAAGCTCGGGAGATCTGTGCCCCGAGCACGACGCATCCGGGCGATGCGTCACCAGGCCACGGGCTATCGAGAAAGCTCGTCGCAGGCGACCGTGAATCTGGGCCGCCCGCATCGTGAGCCAACTCACACAGCTAGACCCGGAACCAGGAACCTGCTGTGCCAGAAATTTGCCAGAACCTGCGTCCAGACCTGTCCGCGCCTGTCCGCTCCCGTCCACGTCCCGGACCGCGCCAACTACCCAACATCCTTGCAGAAACCAGCGGAGGAGAAGGGATTCGAACCCCTGGTTGAGTTGCCCCAACGGCGGTTTTCAAAACCGCTGCCTTCGACCGCTCGGCCACTCCTCCAAACATCCAGAACGACTCGTTTTTCTGCCTCTTCTACCGCCCCCTGTCAACGCCGCCCTGAGACCCGCCTCCTCCCCTGCCCTGCTCCGGGCAGCACCGGAACTCTCCATCCCCGGCCCCGGCGCTTCCGCCCCCACCGCCCTTCGCCCCCTACTTCTCCCTCCCCGCCGCCTGCGCCCCCGCCACCGTCCCGGTGCCCTGCCCCCCCACCCCGCCCTTCATCACCTCCGCCAGCCACTTCCCCGCGCCCTCGCACGTCCCCGCCGCGCTGACCTCCCCTCCCCCGCCTCCCCCGCGCCTCGCGTACGGCCCCGCCACGATCGCCACGTCGCTCCCTCGCGCCGCCCACGCGATCGGCCCGAGCGCCGCCCGCCGCCTGCACGCCTTCCCGAAGCGCCGCTCGATCACCTTCCCCGCCTCTGCCGCGTCGCCCGCGCTGTCGAACCGCAGCCGCCACGCGAGCGCGAACTCTTTCCGCGACGGGTCCTCCGGGTCATCCCTCCGCACCACCGCGAACCGATCCCCGCCCCACCCCGCCGCCGCGCCGATCGCGGCATCGCGGTGGGCATATGCCGCGAACGCGATGCGCAGCGCCTGCTCGCCCATCACGTCGTCGAAGACCACGCGGAACCCCGGGCCAAGCGCCGCGGCCGTCGGCACCGCCACCGCGACGGCGGGCTCCCGCGCGGCGAGCTTCTCGGGGTGGAGCAGCTGCTCGGTGGTCTCCGGCAGCGCGCGCCAGACCGCATCCACCGAAGCCCACCCGCCCTCGCGGCGCAGCGCCTGCACGAACGCGAAGCCGTCCGTGTACGGGGCGCCCAGCGACTCCTGCAGCACGAGCGGCGTGTCGCCCACGGACGACAGCGCCGTCGACATCGCCACGAGCTTCCGGAGCATCGACTCGTCGACCTGGAACGCCGAGCCGACCAGCACGTCGAACATCGCGCTCATCGCCTCGCCCTCGACGAGCGCGTGTGTGGCCGCCAGACGATCGCTGTCGCCGAGCTTGAAATCGAGGAGCCTCCCCAGCGAGAAGCTCTGGTCCTGGAGCGCGTGGACGAGCTCGTGCGCCAGCGTCTCCTCGGCCTCGGCCTCGCTGAGATCGTCGACGAGGTACATCGTCGCGTCCTCCGGCTCGTAGAAGCCCGCGATGCGGCCCTCGAGCAGGCGGTACATCCCGGCGGTGAAGTCGTAATCGGCGGGGATGAGCTCGAGCGCCGCGAGCACCTCGCGCTGGTGATCGAGCACGCCCTCGGGGATCTCTCGCTCCACGTGCGCGCGGACCCGCTCCAGGATCTGCCCGCGGGCGAGCACGCGGCTCCGCACATCGCGGCGCACGGGCAGGCCGCGCGCCTTCGCCACGCGCGCGAGCACGCGCGCGATCTCGCCGTCGCTCAGGCGAGCCGCGTCCTCGTCGAGCTCACCCGCATCAACCGGGCCTGCGGCCCCAGCCGGCCCAGGCGCGGCTGACGCCGCAGGAAGCGCCGCAGCCGAGGCCTGCGCTCGCGGCGGCGCCGCAGGCGCGGCGGCCGGCGCGCACCCGCCAAGCACAGCCGCCCCGACCACCCCGACCATCACAGCCCCCCCGACCGGCCCCGCCGCCGCAAGCCCCGCCGCCGCCACGAGCGCCGCGCCGCGCCCGCGGCCGCGCTTCGACGTCGCGCATGTCGCGCACGCCGCCCCCATCTCGCAGCGCCCCTGGCCCGCCGCGGCCGCCGCGGCAGCGTCCTCGACGCGCCGGGTCACGACGGCTCCCCGGCGGGCGCGCGGAGCGTGCGGATCGCCTCGGCATAACGCGCCACGCGCGCGTCGAACGGCAGATCCTCTCCCGGCGCCACAGCGCCGAACACCGCCGAGCCCGCGACGAGCGCCCGTGCCCCGGCGGCGATGACCTGCCCGGCGGTCGACGGGGCGACGCCGCCGTCGACCTCGAGCGCGATGTCCAGGCCTGCCTGGTCGATCGTCTGGCGCAGGCTCCGCAGCTTCGTGAGCGCCTCCGGGATGAACCGCTGGCCGCCGAACCCGGGGTTGACGCTCATCACCAGCACCAGACCGATATCCGCCATCACGTGCCGGATCGACTCCTCCGGCGTGTGGGGGTTCAGCACGACGCCCGGGCTCGCGCCTGCGTCCCTGATCTGCTGGAGCGTCCGGTGCAGGTGAGGCGACGCCTCGACGTGGACCGAGATGCGATTGGCGCCGGCGGCCGCGAATTCCGCGACGTAGCGCTCGGGCTCGACGATCATCAGGTGGACATCGAGGGGAAGACGCGTCGCGGCGCGGACCGCGCGAACCACGAGCGGCCCGATCGTGATGTTTGGCACAAACCGGCCATCCATCACGTCGACGTGGATCCAGTCGGCGCCGGCGGCCTCAGCGGCCCGTACTTCCTCGGCGAGACGACCGAAGTCAGCCGACAGGATCGACGGAGCGACGATGATTTTGTCGTGACGCACAGGGTAGCGCTAGCAGGCGTGACGCGCGGCGGCTAGCCGAGCATCCCACGAGCGCGCTTACGGGGAGGCCGGCGCGGCTGCTAGGCTGCGCAGGGTCTTCGCGACGCGTTCGTGTCGTGTGCGCGGACGCGGCAGATCGAGGGCAGGGGATCCGAACCGTTCGAGTGAGGTGATGCATGGAGACACGGCCGCTGACGAAGCCCGACTACGACCGGATCGTGGGCGAGATCGATCGGTGGTGGGCAGGCCCAACCAGCGCGCTCGCGCACCCGATCTTCTTCTACGAGCTCGGCAGGCTCGCGCGCGTGGTCGAGGATCGCGGGCTGCTCGTCGGCTTCCTGCTCGGGTTCAGGTGCCCGGACGCGGCGGTCGGGTACGTGCACCTCGTCGGCATTCACCCGGACTATCGCCGCCGCGGCGTCGGCAGGATGCTCTACGCGGCGTTCGAGGAGGACTGCCGCCGCGAGGGCTGCCGGCAGCTCAAGGCGATCACGACGCTGGGCAACGAGGGCTCCGTGCGCTTCCACGCCGCGGTCGGCTGGTCGGCGGCCGAGGTCGAGGACTACGCCGGGCCTGGGCGTCCGCGGATCGTGTTCACCAAGGACCTCTAGTGCGGCCTCTGGTGCAGATCGCGCGGAGCACGCTCGTGTTGCGGCGTACGCTCTCGACGGGGTACATCTCCTCGGAACCGCGAGGTGGAGCGATGCGAGAAGGCGGGCATGTTCGCGACGTGGTGGTAGGCGTTGTCGGGTCAGCCGACAGGACGGTCGCCGCGGGCGCCCTCGGTGCATCCAGGTGAGCCATCCCCCTGCGCTGATCACGCAGCTGCGCGAGATCGGGCTGTTCGGAGGCCTGGGCGACCACGTCCTCCAGGGCCTCGCCGACACGCTGGAGCTGCTCGATCTGGAGCCGGGCGCCGTCGCCTTTCGCGAGGGCGACAGCGGCCGCGAGATGTTCGTGCTGCTCTCGGGGGAGATGGAAGTGCTCAAGCGGTCGAAGCGCGACGTCGAGGCGCGCGTCGCGATCCTCGGGCCGAACGACTGGTTCGGCGAGATGTCGATCCTCGACGTGATGCCCCGCTCGGCGACCGTCCGGGCGATCGCACCGTCGCGCTTGCTGCGTGTCACCGCGCACGATCTCGACACGCTCTACCGGCGCGATCTCAAATCGTACACGCTGCTGGTGCTGAACATCGCGCGCGAGATGTCGCGCCGCCTTCGCGTGGCGGACAGCCTGCTCGCCGAGCTGGTAGCGAACATGCTCGACGAGTACGCGCGGCCACGGCGACCGGCGATCTGAGCCGGCGCCGCCGCGTCAGCCGACGTCGAGCGCTCTGCCGGCGGGCGCCGGGCCCATCCGTCGCCTCATCCGCCGTCTGGACCGATCGCTCCACCGGCGCCGGCTTCGCCACCCGCGCCACCCGCGCCGCCTGCACCACCGCTGCCGGCTTCGCCACCGGCGCCGGCTTCGCCGCCTGCGTCGCCCGCACCACCGTCGTTGGTTTTGCCACCCGCGCCACCCGCACCACCGCTGCCGGCTGGGCTGGTCGGTTCGCCCCCAGTGCTGGTTGAGCCGGTGCTAGCGCCGGACCCGGTGCTAGCACTGGACCCTGTCGGACCGGCGCCGCTCGAACCGGCCGCGTATGGCAGCAAGCCGCCGCCGCCCGCGCCTTCCTCTTGCCCTGGATCACCGGCGGCGACGCCCCCTCCTGCGCCGGTCGCGCCGAGGTCGTCGCAATCGCACCCGATGCCCCCCTCAGCGGGAGGCTCCGGCTGTGGATTGAAGACACAGCCCGCAAGGACGACCCCGAACACAAGGACGACAAGCTGGCGCATAAGCTCCCTCCTCATAGCACCCTGCGCATCTCCCTGCCCGCTTGCGCGGCGCCCTCGTCCGCGGGAACGCTGCTGCGTCGAGCGCGATCCGTCGGCTGCTTCTCGCTCGCTTTTAGCGCCGGGCCGACGCCGCCGTCACACCCGGGCCGCGTGCTCGTTCAGCCGCATTCCACGGCTCCAGCGCCTCCAGCGCCCCCCACACCGCAGGGTCCGCCGCCCGCGCCGCCCTGACCGCCCGCGCCGCCCTGACCGCCCGCGCCGCCCTGACCGCCCGCGCCGCCCTGACCGCCCGCGCCGGCCTCGCCCCCTCCACCGCCCTGAGCGCCCGCGCCGCCCTGGCCGTTCGCTGCGCCCCCATCGCCACCGCCCGCGCCCTCCCCGCTGCCAGTGCCGGTCCCTGCCGCTGTGTTGCCGGCGCCCGTGCCACCCGAACCTGAGCTGCCGACCGCCGCGCCGGTCGTCGATGACGCCGTGGTGGAGGGATCCTGGAACGGCGGTTCAGGCTGCGGGTTGAACGAGCATCCAACCGCGAGGAGCAGGGCGAGGAACAGCAGGCTTCGCATGGCGGGTGCGCCGAGTATGGCAATCAACATGCCACGTGAAAATAGCCGAAAAGCGCCTCGATCGCGTCGCTGTCGACGCGGTGCTCAGGCACACTCTGGCACGCCGCTCGGGCGGAGGGATCCGACATTTCCCTCCGCGCCGCGACCTGCGCGGACCCGTCCGCTGCAGGGCGTCCCCCTGGTGTCCACGGCGGCAGCTCGCGGTATCGTGCGGCGTGATGTCGGAAGACCTGGGGAACGTCGCGTCGCGGCTCGAAGAGGTGCGGCGCCGGATCGCGAGCGCCGTCGCGCGGGCAGGGCGCGGGCCAGAGGAGGTCCGGCTCATCGCCGTGTCCAAGGGGAAGTCCGCCGAGGCCATCCGCGCCGCCTACGCCGCCGGGCAGCGCGATTTCGGCGAGAACTACGCGCAGGAGCTCGTCGAAAAGGCCGAGGCGCTCGCCGATCTCGACGGGCTCGTGTGGCACGCCATCGGCCAGCTCCAGAGGAACAAGGCGAAGCTCGTCGCGCGCGCGGCGCACGTCGTGCAGTCGGTCGACAGGGAGGAGCTCGCCGTGGAGCTCGATCGGCGCGCGGCCGCGCTCAATCGCACCCTGGACGTCCTGCTCGAGGTGAACGTCGGCGGCGAAGCCTCGAAGGGCGGCTGCGCCCCCGGCGATTTCGCGCCGCTCCTCGGCGCGATCGCCCGGTGCGCCCACCTCCGGCCGATCGGCCTCATGACCATCGCGCCGTTCCTCGAGGACCCGAACGACGTCCGGCCGTTCTTCGCGCAGCTGCGCGCCCTGCGCGACGCGCACGGCGGTCGGGCCGTGCTGCCCGAGCTCTCGATGGGCATGTCGCACGATTTCGAGGCAGCCATCGCGGAAGGCGCGACGTGGGTCCGCGTCGGCACCGCCATCTTCGGAGCCCGCGGATGACGGCGAGGTCCGCCGCCTCGCGCCTCGGCTCGGCCATCCCCGCCGGCGGCGCCGCGCGCGGCGCCGCGTTGGCCACGTGCGCGCTGCTCTTGCTCGGGTGCGGGCCGGGCGCGATGCCCGCGTCGGTGCGCCACCCGCTCGTCGGCAGCGCCGCGCCGGAGTTCCACGCAGAGTCCACCGCGGCGGTCACCGTCGGCGTCCCCGGCACGCGGAGGACGCGGGTCACCGTGATCGACTTCTGGGCGTCCTGGTGCGCGTCGTGCAGCCGGACCATGCCCGCGCTCGACCGGCTCTGGCGCGAGCGCAAGGCGGACGGGGTGGCCGTGATCGGCGTGAACGTCGACGACTCGGAGGCCGCCGCGGAGGCCGCCGCCTACGAGCTCGGCGCGACGTTTCCCATCGTCGCGGATCTCGATCAGCGGCTCACCGGGACCTACGGCGTCGCGCAGGTCCCCCTCACGTTCGTGGTCGACGCCGCGGGCACCGTGCGCTGGGTCGGCCACGATCCGGCGAGCGCGCGCCGCGCCGTCGAGGTCCTCCTCTCGGAGCGCCCCGCGGGGGCGCGGTCGGTCTTCGAATGAGCGCGCCCCGGGGCGGCGGCGGCGCGCGACGGCGGCCCGCGGGCGACGAGCCGACGCTCTTCGACGCCGCCCGGCAGCGGGAGCCCGAGCTCAGGGGCACCGTGCCCCTCGCCGAGCGCATGCGCCCGCGCTCGCTCGAGGACATGATCGGCCAGGGCCACCTCCTCGGCGAGGGCAAGCTGCTCGCGCGCGCGATCGCGGCCGACCGGATCCCCTCCATGATCCTGTGGGGCCCGCCGGGCGCCGGAAAGACGACGCTGGCGCGCGTCGTCGCGCACACGACGAACGCCCGCTTCGTCCCCTTCAACGCCGTGCTGGGCGGCGTGCCGGAGCTCCGCGAGATCCTCGCCCAGGCGCGCACCGCGCGGTCTTACGAGGGCAAGCGGACGATCCTGTTCGTCGACGAGATCCACCGCTTCAACAAGGCCCAGCAGGACGCCTTCCTGCCGCACGTCGAGGACGGGACGATCACGCTCATCGGGGCGACCACCGAGAACCCCTCGTTCGCGGTCAACGCGCCGCTCCTCTCCCGTTGCAAGGTCTTCCGGCTCCAGGGCCTCGGCGCGTCAGAGCTCGTCGAGCTCCTGCGCCGCGCCCTCGAGTCGCCCGCCGGGCTCGCCGGCGCGATCGCCGCCGACGACGACGCGCTCTCGGCGATCGCGGCGCTCGCGCAGGGCGACGCGCGCAGGGCGCTCACCACGCTGGAGATCGCCGCGGACGAGGCGGCGCGCGCGGGCGCCCCCACGATCACGCGCGAGCTCATCGCCGGCACGAGCGAGCACAAGACGCTGCTCTACGACAAGGCCGGCGAGGAGCACTACAACGTCATCAGCGCCTTCATCAAGTCGATGCGCGGCTCCGATCCCGACGCCGCCATCTACTGGCTGATGCGCATGATCGAGGCCGGCGACGACCCGCTCTTCCTGCTGCGCCGGATGATGATCTTCGCCTCCGAGGACATCGGCAACGCCGACCCGCGCGCGCTGGAGATCGCCGTCGCTGCCGACGCCGCGTTCCGGCGCATGGGGATGCCGGAGGGGCTCTACCCGCTCACGCAGGCGGCGCTCTACCTCGCCACGGCCCCCAAATCGAACGCCTGCAAGACCGCCTGGCAGTCGGCGCAGGCCGCCGTGCGCGAGCACGGCGCGCTCCCGGTCCCGCTCACGCTGCGCAACGCCGTCACGCGGCTGATGCGCGACGAGGGCTACGGCGAGGGATACCGCTACGCGCACGACGAACCGGGCGGCGTCGCGCTGGGCGAGGCCTACCTCCCCGAGCCGCTCGCGGGCAGCCGGTTCTACGAGCCGACCGACCGCGGCTACGAGCGGACCATCGGCGAGCGCCTCCGCCGGAACCGCGGCGAGGGGGAGGGCAAGGGCGGCTGAGGCGCGGCGCCGGCCCAGCCGTCAGGGCGTCACGCGTCGTCGTCGTCGCCGCCGCCCGCGCCGGCGAGCGCCTGCTGGAGCTCGCTCAGCGCGTGCTGATCTCCCTTGCTGCGCGCGACCCCGATGCCGTCGGCCAGCCACGCGCGTCCCTCGTCGAGGCGGCCCGCCTTCACCAGCGTCGTCCCGCACATGAGGTACATCGGCACGTACGTCGGCTCTATCGCCCGGAGCGCGACGAACGTGGCGAGCGCGTCGTCGTGGCGGCCTTGCCCCGCGTACTCCAGCGCGAGCGCGTACCAGTGGAATGGATCCTTCGACCCGTCCCGGGTCATCTTCTCGAGCATCAGCAGCCGCTTGCTCACGTCGCCTCCACAACGCCGATGAACGGCAGGTTCCGATAGCGCTCGGCCCAGTCGAGCCCGTAGCCGACCACGAATTTGTCCTCGATCGTGAAGCCCAGGTAGTCGATCGGCACCTCGACCCGCGCGCGCGCCGGCTTGTGCAGGAGCGCGCAGACCTTGACGCTGTTCGGCATCCTCGTGCGGAAGAGCTGGAGCAGGTGCGAGATCGTGAGGCCCGTATCCACGATGTCCTCGATCAGGAGGATGTCCTCACCCTCGATCGGGCGGGTGAGGTCCTGCGTGATCTGCACGACGCCGGTCGAGGCCGTGCCCTCGCCGTAGCTGCGCACGCCGAGGAACTCGATGCGCACCGGGAGGTCGATGTGGCGCGCGATGTCGGCGGTGAACACGAAGCTCCCCTTGAGCACGGAGACGAGCACGAGCCGGCGCTCCGCGTAGTCCCGGGTGATCTGCGCGCCGAGGTCGCGCACGCGAGCGCCGATCTGTTCGGCGGACAGGAGCGTCCGGACATTCGCCATGCCGCCCGCTAACATCGCGGCGCCCGCGCCACCAGCGCCGAGGCGGGCTCTCTGTCGCCGCGCGCTCGCCGCGCGCCGCGATCCCATGTCGTGCGGAGGATGCCGCGCGCTCGCTCTGCTGCTGCCCGGGTCGAAACTGGGTTAGTCTCTGCGCCTTCCGCGATGCCGCTCCCTTCTCTGCCCGACGCGCCCCCGCACCTCACCTCGCGCACGCCCCTGGCCGTCCGCTTCTGCGAGACGGATCTCATGGGCATCGTCCACCACGCGAACTACGTCATCTACCTGGAGGCTGGCCGCATCGACTGGCTGAAGCGCCGCGGCCTCTCCTACGAGGAGATGGTGCGGCGCGACCTTCACCTCGCCGTCGCGGAGCTGCGGATCAAGTACCGCCAGGCCGCGCGGTTCGGCGACGAGCTCGTGGTCGAGACGACCTGCCGCGAGGTCCAGCGGGTCACCGCGCGCTTCAGCTACCGGATCCTCCGGGGCGAGGACGTGATCTGCGACGGCGACATCCTCCTCGCGTGCCTGGGCTCGAACCTGACGCTGACGCGGATCCCGGACGACATCGTCCAGCTCCTGGCGAGCCACGAGACGGCGGCCGATCGCTAGGGCAGGGGACGCCGACCTCGCTTCCGCCGCCGTCCGCCGCCCCGCTTCAGCCGCCGTCCGCCGCCTCGGCCCCGCTGCGCACGATGCGCGCCGGCATCTCGACCGTCTGCGGCGGCTCGATGCGCTCGCCGAGGAACGTGCGCCACTGGACGACGTAGCGCCCGCGCAGGGGCCCGATCACGTAGCGCTCGCTCGTCGGAGGAACGGCGACCGCGGGGATCCCGTCGACGAGCAGGTAGAGCAGCGCGTCGGTCTGGTTGACCGCGACGAACCCTTCGCCGGGCGCGCCCGGGTCGACGCTCGCGGGCAGCTGGAGCGGCTCTTCTCGGATGGCCGCGAGCTCGTCGCGCGTCAGGAAGACGCCGCCCTGCGCCGACGGGAGCCCGGCGGCGGCATACGCGGCGCTCGGGGGCGGCATGAGCATGTCGGTCGAGATCAGGTCCGTTCGCCGGGCGATCGACGTTACCTCGAACGCGACGCCGCCGCCGCCTTGCCAGGCATAACTCGCGTAGAGCGGCACCTCGCCGGCCACGCACTCGGGCGACTTCGGATCCACGCCGAGGATCTCCAGCAGCGCCCGGCAGAGCAGCGGCCCCCCGTCGCCGGCCTCGGGGACCCTGCCGAGCTCGACGTACAGCGCGCCGAGGCTCCCGTGCACCTCGACCTTGCGGACGTCGAGATCGAGCCGCTTGCCGTCGCCGACCGGGCGCGCCGAGCCCGTCGACAGCGGCGTCACGTCGACGCGCCGCTCGCCGAGGAGCGTGCGGAGCGCCCCCGGCGGCACGACCCGGTACTGGGTCAGGGACGGCCAGAGCAGCACCTCGCCGTACACGTCATGGCGCGCGCGGAGCTCGGAGCCCGCGGGCAGCGGGAGCGCCCGCGACGTGAACTGGACCCGCATCCGGCCCGTCTCCGCGAGCTCGACCTTCCACGTCAGCTCGGTGAGCTTCTGCGCCGCGTGGATCCCGGAGGACGCCACCTCGGGCGCCTTGGGAGGCTGCGGCACGTCGCGGAAGCGAAAGGCCGCCTCGAGCGTGACGCCGGGGAGCTCGCGGGGCGAGAGCGCGTCGTCCGGCAGGGGGGTGGCGGGCGAGAGCGGCAGCGGCGACTGCGGGCTCGCCTCGGACATGATGAGCCGGCCGTAGTCGTCGGCGATGATCTTCGCCGTCGCCTCGGCGACGGAGGCGTCGAGCAGGTCCGGCGTCTCGTTCGCGAGCGGCGCGGGGAGGATCTTCGCGTTCGGGCTCGCGCCGGCCTCCACGGGATCGACGGGCGCGTGGCGCGACGGCTCGCACCCGGCGGCGGCGAGCAGCAGGAAGGCCGCGGCGACGCGCGCGGCGATCACGGCTCCCGCTCGAACGTGTGGATCACCTGCACGCGCGCGTCGAGCGGCGGCGGGTCGGGCGCGCACTGCGTGTCCAGGAAGACCGCGGTGCAGCGGGGATGGCAGCCCAGGAGCAGGTTGCAGTTGGCCGCCTCGTTGTCGAACACCGCGATGACCTGCCCGAGCCGCGAGAGCTGCGGCGCGACGCTCCGCTTGAACTCGGTGTCGGGCATCTCGAACCTCGGCTTCACGACGAGCTCCGTGCCGATGATCCCGATGGGGAAGCCGAGATCGCGCAGGCTCGCGAACGAGCCGAGCGCCATGTTCGGCAGGTCGCGGCCGGTGAGGTACACGAGGGTCGCCCCCGCCGCGTGGCAGTCGCGCGCGTACTGGCTCGCGCCGGGCACCTCGACGTCGTGCCGGATGTGCGGATCGTTGAAGAAGCGGGCCCGCCAGAAATCGAACGCGTGCAGGTGGAGCGCCTCGTCGTCGATGCCGAGCCGCCGCAGGTTGTCCTGGAACCCGTACACGATGCCGTCGGGCGACGCGCGCTCGAGCAGGCCGGCGGCGTGCGGGTGCTTGCGGCGCCACTCCTCCGCCAGCTCGTGGAGGATCGCGACCACCCGCGGCCGGTTGTCCATGAGGGTGCCGTCCAGATCGAAGACGATCACGGGAGGCCCCTCCGACCGATCGGCCGCGCGCTCGACGATGGATCTCAGGAGCCGCGTCCGCTCGAGAGGGACGAGGCGCTTCTCGTGAAACAGCGTGCTCAAGGTCGTCGCGCCGCGGAAACGCGCGTCCTCCGCGCGGATCCTCAGGGCGGAACCCTAGCGCGAACTCGCCCTCCCCAGAAGCGGCGGCGCCCACCCCCTCGCCAGGCCCTGCGACCCTGCGTAAGTGTGCAGAAATATCCTACATTGTTGGCCTATCCATTCCGCTCTTCGTAGGATTTTCCAAATCAGGACCCCTCGAGGCTCCGAAGGAAGGCCCATGCAGAACCGCATCAAGACCGCTCTGGCCCTGGCGATGGCGACGACCGCCGTGGTGGGCTGCTCGAAGACCCCTCGCGATCGTCTGCAGGGGCGCTGGTATGGCGATGCCATCGAGAACGCCCCTGTGGATCAGCTCACCAAGGCGACCGGATGGGTGAAGGGAACGGCGCTCGAGTTCAACGGCAGCAAGGTGACGGTGACCGTGCCCGCGGAGACGCCGCGCAGCGGCACCTTCAAGGTGACGAAGGCGGACGGCGATCAGGTGACCGTCGCGTTCCTCCGCCCCGAGGGCGGGCTCGACGAGGCGGCGTTCCGCTTCACCGCGGATCAGACGCTGCGCTGGGAGATCGGCGACGGCCGCAGCATCGTGCTGACGAAGGCGAAGAACTGAGCTCGGCCGGCGCCGCGGGCGCCCGGCCGGCTATCGCCGCACCCGCTCCCTCCGCACCCGCGTGAGCCACCGCGCCTCGCCGCGAGCGCCGTCCCGCGCGAGCAGCACCACGACATCCTCCGATAGCGGCCCGGTGAGGCGCCGCCGCGCTTCCTCGATGGAGCGCACGTCGACGCCGTTCACGGACAGGAGCCGATCGCCGGGCTCGATGCCGGCCTCCTCGGCCTCGCTCCCGGGGGGCACCGACACCACGGTCACGGTCCTCCGCTCCTCGCCGAGCGTCACCGCCAGGCTCCCTGCGCCCTTCGGGTCTTGCCGCGCGGCGTCTCCCGGCAGCGCGATCCTCACGCGCTCGGTCGTCCTGCCGGCGCGGACCTGCACCGGCTGCGACTCGGCGCGCCCGAGATCCGCGCTGTACGCCTCGATCACCGCCGTGCCCTCGGGCAGCCCGCCGAGCTGGAACCGCCCGTCGCGGTCGGTGGTCACGACGCCCGGCGGCAGCGGGCCGAGCGGCAGGTACGTCGGCACGCGGTCGCGCGCCACGCGGGCCCCCGCCACCGCGTCGCCGCGCTGATCGACGACCTGGCCGGCGACCTCTCCCGCCTCGGACAGGTCGATGCGCCCGAGGTCCGTCGGGCGATCGGGATCGCCGGCGATCGTGACCCGCAGCGTCGCCGGCGCGTACCCGTCGCGGCTCACCGTCACGCGGAACTGGCCCGGCGCGAGGTCGGCGAGGGTGAAGGCGCCCTCCGCGTCGCTCGTGGCGCGGCGCGGCCCGGTCGTCGAGAACAGCGTGACCCGCGCGCCCTCGAGCCGCTCCCGCCCGCCGCGCCCGGTCACCGTGCCGGTGGCCTTGAGGGCGGCGCCCATCTCGAGCCGCAGCTCCTTCGGCGCGGCGTCGACCTGCTCGACGCGCGGGGACTTGCCGGAGCGCACAAGGCTTACCCGGAGCGGCAAGCCGGCGGCGTCGGGCAGCAGCGCGTCGCCGTCGTCGTCCGTGAACAGCGTCTTGCGGAGCGGAACGGCCACGTCGAGCGAGAGCACGCGCACCTCCGCGCGATCGAGCGGGTAGCCGCGATCGTCGGTGACGTGGATGGCCACCGCCTCGCGCACCTTCGGGAGGACGACCTCGATCTCCTTGCGGTCGCGCTCCGGGACCTCGACGACGAGCCGCGCCACGACGTCGCCCGGCGACTCGGCCCGGGAGACGGAGACGAGCACCTCGTCGGGGACCGCGGCGAAGGCGAACGTGCCGTCGTCCGCGGAGTACGTCACCCGCTCGAGCGAGCCGGCGATCGCGGCCAGCTCCACGCGCGCGCCGGCGACCGGCTTGCGGTCCTCCTCGAGGACGCGGCCCTCGAGCAGGCCGCCCTGGCGCATCACCACGCGCACGTGGGCCTCGCCGCCCGGCTGCAGGGTCACGATCTCGCTGGGCGTCTCGACGTACTCCGGGTGCCGGACGATCGCGTGGACGCGCCCGGGGGTGACGGGCTCGGCCCGGAACGTGCCGTCGGCGCGCGTGACCCAAGGCTCGCCCGACCGCACCGAGGCGCCCGGCAGGACCGCATCGCCATGCGGCAGGTCCGGGATGGGGCCCGGCATGACGCCGAGCTCGCCCGCGGGGACCAGCGGCGCCGGGCCGGGCAGGGCGCGCTCGAACTGCTCTTCCCTGAACTCGGACATCGCGGTGGTCTCGTCGATGGGCATCCCCTCGGCGTCGGCGCCCACGACCTCGATCGTCGCGCCCGGGACCGGGTAGCCGCGGTCGTCGACGACCTCGCCCACGAGCGCGCCGCCGCGGAGCAGGGGGATGCGCACCTCGGTGGCGCCTGCGTCGACCTGCACGGCGTTCCTCGGCACGAAGCCGGCCGCCAGGGCCGAGGCGCTCGCGTATCCCGGCGCGATGGGCCCGAGCGTCACGGACCCGTCGTCGCCCGTGCGGCCGTGCAGCGGGAACGCCGACAGGCCCTGCTCGACGAGCACGACGTTCGCGCCCTTCACGGCCGGCGCGTCCTCGCCGTCGCCGTCGGTCACGAGGAGCCGCACGTGGCGGCCGGGCCCGAGGACGAGCTTCACCTCCTTGCCCTCGCCGCGCCTCACGGGCACGGCCAGCGCCGTCGCGCTGACGGCGGCGCCGCGCCGGGCCTTGAGGTCGTACACCCCGTCGCGAAGCCCGGCGATCCTCGCGGCGCCCGTCGCGTCGGTGGTCGTGCTGCGCGCTGGCCAGAGGCCGGTGCCGGCGGCGAGCACGGTCGCGCCTTCTGCCGGCTGCCCCTCCGCGTCCACAACGCGGACCGTGAGGGCGCCGAGCCGCTCCATGCGGAGCCTCAGCGGCGCCGGCCCGGGCACGATGCCCGTCCGCACGGTGTCCTCGAAGCCGAGCGCCGACGCGCGGACGACGTAGGGCGCCGCCCCGAGCCGATCGAACCGCGCGCGGCCGCCCTCGGCGGTGGTCGCCACGAAGGGGAGGGGATCGGCGGTCGCCACCGTCACCTCGGCGCCGTCGATCGGGCGCTCGGCCTCGTCGACGACCAGCACGTCCAGCACCTTCGCGGGCCGCAGCACGAGGTCGACGGCGCGGGGGCCTGGCTCGAGCGCGACGCGGGTCGAGGCGCGCGCCCGCTCCGCGCCGTACGCCATGATCCAGGCCTCCCCGGACGGCAGCCCGGCGAAGCGAGCCTCGCCCGAGGGATCGGTCCTCTGCTCGCCGGCGAAATAGGCGCGGTCCTCGCGCATGGCGAAGACGCGCACGGTGGCGTCCTTCAGCGGGCGCCCCTGCTCGTCGCGCACGGTGGCGGTGAGCTCTGCCGCGCGCCCTTCCACCCACGCGGGCACCGGCGGCGCCGGGATCGGCGCCCCCGGCAGGAACCGCGGCCCCAGATCGCGCAGCGTGGTCGCAGCGAAGAAGCAGACCAGCGCGGCGAGCGCGGCCAGGACGGTATCGAGTCGCGACCGGCGATCGGCCCGGTCGGCTTCGGCTGCGGGTTGCTTGTCCTGCTCGGCCACGGCCTGGATTTCTACTCCGGATCCGTGAAAACGCCGAACGTCCAGGCGCCGTTCCCGCCGCCGTCGCCTGATCGCGCGACGCCGCGACGCCGCGCAGACGCCCCGGGATCAGGCCTGGCGGCCGCGGTGCAGCTCGATCACGGCCTGGATCTCCTCCTCGGACAGGATGTGGTCGGTGGCCTTGGCCTTCGCCAGGATGGCGTCGACGAGCTCCTTCGAGGGCTCGATCTTCCGCTGCCGGAGCCAGTAGTTCACGTTGGAGGCCCCGGACATGTAGCCCACGCAGATCTCCTGCTTTCGCCCGAACATGCCGGCGGGGACGCCGGAGTAGATCCGGTCGGCCATCCAGGCGTCGCCCTTCGACTCGGCCTTGATGATGGCCGCCGCGTGCACGCCGGTCGCCGTGCGGAAGGCGTCCCGTCCGACCAGGGGATAATTGATGGGCACCTCCCAGCCGACCGCCTGCGCGGCCGTCGTGCAGTACTCGAGGAGGTGGGTGAGGTCCTGGTGCTCGAGGAGGCCGAGGAGCTTCATGTTGAGCAGGATGAGCTCCATCGCGGCGTTGCCGACCCGCTCGCCGATCCCGAGGGCGGTGCCGTGCACCCGGTCCGCGCCGAACTGGAGCGCCCAGATCGCGTTCTCGAGCGCGAGGCCGCGATCGTTGTGGCCGTGCCAGTCGATGCCGACCGACGCCCCGGCCCCCGCGACGATGGCCCGCGTGAAGTTGATGAGGTTGCGAACCCCGTCCGGCGTCGCGTGCCCGACGGTATCGCACAGGCATAGCCGGGACGCGCCGTGATCGATGGCGACCTTGAAGAGCGTCGCCAGCACCTCGGGGCGCGAGCGCGTCGTGTCTTCCGTGACGTAGGCGACGGGGAGCCCGGCCTTCACGCCCGCGTCGATCGCCGCGGCGCTTCGCTGCGCGATGAGGTCGACGTCCCACGCCTCCGCGAGCTGGCGGATCGGGCTCGATCCGATGAAGGCGTAGATCTCCACAGGGATCCCTGCGCGCTGGGAGATCTCGATCATGGGCGTGATGTCCGAGACGACCGTGCGGCCTGCGCAGGCGACGCGGAGCGGCAGGTTGTTGTCGGCCACCTCCCTGCACATCCGGAGCACGTCCTCGAACGCCCGCTGCGAGCTGCCGGGCAGGCCGACATCGGCGATCTGGATGCCGATCTTGGCCATCAGGTGGAGCAGCTTGAGCTTGCGCTCGATGTTCGGGTCGGCGACCGATGGATTCTGCAGGCCGTCGCGCAGGGTCTCGTCGAAGAAGCCGATGTTCTCCGGAATGACCCGCCCGACGCGCCCCACCTCGTTCCAGTCGTAGATCAGCTCGGTCGGGCGGGTACCGGAGGCAGCGATCGCCATGCACTATTATAGTGCGCCGCGCTCGACCCCGGACCTGAAACGAAGCTCTTCCGGGCTCTCGACATGACGCACGGCGCAGGTGAAGACGCAAACGTCTTCGAGCACGCACCACGCACCACCCACCGCTGCGGTGCGCTGGCCCTGCGCGCCTGGCAAGCCTAAGCTTGCGGCCACGACGATGTGGCAATCCCTACCTGAGTTCGGGACCGGCGTCCTTTACGCCATTCTGGTGACCGCGGCGTACACCTTCGCCGTCGGGCTCGCGTCGGCGCGCGGGCGGCCGCGGCTGCTCCAGGCGGCGCGGCTCGGCGCGTACGGCACGATCGCGCTGGTCGGCCTCGCGGTGCTCGTGCTGGCGTACGCCTTCGTCAGCCACGATTTCCGCATCGCCTACGTCGCGCAGTACAGCGACAGGTCCATGAGCACGCCGTACCTCATCGCGGCGCTCTGGGGCGGGCAGGACGGCTCGCTGCTCTGGTGGATGTTCCTGACCGCGCTCTTCTCGGGGACCTGCGTCATCTGGCTGCAGCGCCGGTATCTGGAGCTCCAGCCTTACGTCATCGCGACGCTGATGAGCGTCCTCATCTTCTTCTCCGCGCTGATGATCTTCGCGGTGAACCCGTTCCGGACGAGCGTGGCGGGCGCCCCGCTCGACGGCAACGGGCTGAACTACCAGCTGCGCAACTTCTACATGATCATCCACCCGCCGAGCCTCTACATCGGCTTCACGAGCGCGGCGGTCCCGTTCGCGTTCGCGATCGCCGCGCTCGCCACCGGCCGGCTCGACAGCGAGTGGATCGTGGCGACGCGCAAGTGGATGCTCTTCTCCTGGCTGTTCCTCTCCATCGGCAACGTGCTCGGGATGCTGTGGGCCTACGAGGAGCTCGGCTGGGGCGGCCCGTGGGCCTGGGATCCGGTCGAGAACGCCGCGTTCCTCCCGTGGCTCACCGCGAGCGCTTACGTCCACTCGACGATGATCCAGGAGCGCCGCGGCATGCTGAAGGTGTGGAACGTCTCGCTCATCTGCGGGACGTTCTTCCTCACCATCTTCGGCACCTGGCTCACGCGGTCCGGCCTCATCGCGAGCGTCCACTCGTTCGCCCAGTCCGGCATCGGCATCTGGTTCGTCGGCTTCATGGCCGTGATCGTGGCCACGTGCACCGCGCTGATCGTCTACCGCCTGCCGCGGCTGCGCAGCGACGGGCAGTTCGAGTCGATGCTGTCGCGCGAGGCCGCGTTCCTCTTCAACAACTGGGGCCTCTTCAGCATCATGATCTTCATCGCGGTCGCGACGGTGTGGCCGCGCATCAGCGAGTGGCTGCTCGATCAGAAGTCGACGCTCGGGCCGACGTTCTACAACATGTGGCTGCCCCCGGTCGCGCTCGTGGTCTTCCTGCTCATGGGCGTCGCGCCGCTGCTCGGGTGGCGGAAGACGTCGCCGGAGCTCTTCCGGAAGAGCTTCCGCTGGCCGGTGCTGGTCACGGTCGTCACGACGGCGCTCCACCTCGTATTCGGGAAGCGGGTGGGCTTCGCCCCGTTCGTCGCCGTGGACCCGATCTACCCCGGCCAGCTCGGCGACGCGCTCGCGAAGCTCGCGTCGACCTACCCGTTCTTCACGGTGGCCATCGCTGCGTTCAACGTCGCCGTGGTCGTGCAGGAGTTCGCCCGCGGCATCGCGGCGCGGCAGAAGCGCGGGAAAGAACCGCTGTTCGCCTCCTTCTACAACCTGATCGCCAGGTCGAGGCGCCGCTACGGCGGCTACATCGTGCACGTCGGCATCGCGGTGATGTTCCTCGGGTTCGCCGGCCGCGCGTGGGGGGTCGACAAGGAGATCAGCCTCCACCCGGGCGAGTCCGTGCAGCTCGAGGAGTACCGCCTCACCTACGCCGGCCCGCGCATGGAGGTCGACAGCGAGAAGCGGATGGTCTTCGCCGACCTCGACGTCGAGCGCCACGGCGCGCCGGTCGGCCGGATCAGCCCGGCGAAGTTCATCTACAAGGCGTCCCCGGAGGCGCCGTCGACCGAGGTCGCGCGGCACATCACCGTCAAGAACGACCTCTACGTGATCATCGGGATGGCGAACCCTCAGACGAAGGTCGCTTCGTTCCAGATCCACGTGAACAACCTGATCTCGTTCATGTGGTTCGGCGCGGGCATCCTCATCCTGGGGGCGCTCGTCGCGATGTGGCCCGACATCGCGCTCGAAGAGGCCGGCGCGTTCGGCTATGTGCGGGCGGCGGGCTCCGTCACCGCGTCCGTCGTGTTCGCCTTCCTGCTCGCGGGCGGCCCGTCGCAGGCCTACGGGCACACCGTCCAGGAGGGGCTCGGGCGGCCCGTCTTGCTCGCGCCGGGCGCGGCGGACGGCGACGTCCGCGCCCCAGGCTCCGGCGCGTCGGTCGATCCCGGGCGGGCGCCCGCGATCGGTGCCATGCTCCCGACCGCTGTCGACTCGAGGCAGCCGGCGTTCGAATGAGCCGCACACGAAGACTCATCCAAGGCATCACCCTCCTCGTCGCGGGCGCCCTCGCCCTCGTCGTCCTGCTTCGCTCGCCGGAGTTCGCCCACGGGCAGCAGCTCGGGGA
This sequence comes from Sorangium sp. So ce693, assembly GCF_051521375.1. Classification (NCBI taxonomy): domain Bacteria; kingdom Pseudomonadati; phylum Myxococcota; order Polyangiales; family Polyangiaceae; genus Sorangium; species Sorangium sp. So ce693. Next base: position 11,770,417 of record NZ_CP150347.1, on the reverse strand, counting down.
GGGGATGGAGCGCACGGGCGTCGTCGGCATCGCGAACGACATCGAGCGCAAGCTCTTCTGGAGCCTGATCTGCACGTGCGGCTGCCCGCGCGAGACCCTCGGGACGTGCACGTGCGGCACCGCGCACGAGCGCCGCGACCAGCTCCGCGCGGCGCTCGCGTCGGGGCTGTCGATCGAGGCCATCCAGGCCGCCTACGCCGAGCGCTACGGGGCGGAGGCGCTGGCCGTGCCGCCCAACAAGGGGAGCCAGCGGCTGCTCTACCTCTTCCCGCTCGGGGCCATCGTGGTCGGCGCGGGCATCGTCATCGCGACGCTGCGCCGATGGAAGCGGCGGAGCGACGAGGCGGGCGCCGCCGGCCAGCAGCCACCCGCGAAGGGCGTTGTCCCCGGCGCCCGTGACGATTACGACGACAAGCTCGACGAGGAGCTCAAGAGCCTGGACCGCGAAGACCGCGAATGAGCGCCGAACAGCCCGCCAAAAGCGCCGCCCCGGCCACGGCCGACGAGACCGTGACCAGGGGTACTGACTCGCCGCTGGAGCGGCAGATCATTCACTACGCCCGCTTCGGGGCGCCGCTCGTGGCGCTCGTCGGCGCCGGCATCGCGGGGCTCGTCGGTGGGCCGCCCGCGGCGATCCTCGTGCTCGCGGGCGGCGCGCTCGTCGCCGTCATCGCCATCTTCTGGGCGAGCCTCCGCGTGCTGATCGGGGAGACGCCGCTGAGCGGCGCCGACGCGTACGCGATCGGCGCGCCGCGCGCGGAGGAGGAGCAGAAGCAGGCCGTCCTGCGCGCGCTCAAGGACCTCGAGTTCGAGCGGAGCGTCGGGAAGATCAGCGATGAGGATTACGCCGAGCTCGTCGCGAAGTACCGCGCCGAGGCGAAGCGGCTCCTCCGCCTGCTGGACGCCGACGCGCAGCCGCGGCGCGAGCAGGTCGCGGCGCTCGTGGCGAGGCACCTCCGGCGCGCCGGGTTCCAGGACGACGGCGCGCCCAGGGAGCCGGACGAGGACGCCGGCGCGAGCGATCCGGAAGGCGCCGCCGCGGAGGCCAGGCCGGCGAAGCGGAGGCGCGCCAAGGCCAGGCCGCTGGAGAAGCCCGAGGGCGATCGGGAGCCGGCGGCGGACGGCGAGCGCGACGAGGCCGCGGCGACGGCGGAGCACGCGGCGACGCAGGGCGTGGCGTGCGGGGCGTGCGGCACGCTGAACGACGAAGACGCTGTGTTTTGCAAGAAGTGCGGGACGAAGCGCGCGGCGGACGCGCCTCAGGACGACCCGGCTGCGACGGACGACGCCGCCGCCAGCGCCGATGAGAACGACCGCAGGAGGGCTTCGTGATGCGCTGGACCGGGTGTACGGCGCTGGCCGCGATCGCCTCGCTGAGCCTGACCGCCGCGCAGGCGGTGCAGGCGCAGCCGGCTGCGTCGGCGCAGCCCGCGGCGGACAAGGCCGCTCCGGCGCAGCCCGCAGCTGGGAAGGCTGCTCCAGGGCAGCCGGCAGCCGGGAAGGCCGCGCCGGCGCAGCCCGCAGCGGCGAAGCAGGGGGAGAAGCCGGCGGCGCCGTCGGGCGGAGCCGCGCCTGCCGGCAGCGGCGCTCCTGCTGCGACCTCGACGGCCGCGGCGGCGGACGCGGGCGCGCCCGATGCAGCGGGCGCCCTTCCGCCGGGGCATCCCGAGGTGGGGCAGGGGCTGCCTTCGGGCCATCCGCCGGTGGGGAAGCCTCCCGCGGCAGACGCGGCCTCCCGGCGCGCCTCGGAGCAGCTGACGGGCCTGTTCGATGCGCCCGACGACACCGTCCAGGAAGACACAGGCCTTCCGCCCGGCGTCCTCGTGCTCACCGTACAGGACGCGGACGGGAACCCCGTTCCTCGCATCTCCGTCGATATCGACATCCTGCAGAGCTCGGTGTCGAGGGGCGACTCGCGCGAGCGCATGAGCCGAGAGACGGACGACGCGGGCACCCTCCGGCTCGAGAACCTCGCGATCGCCGGCGGCACGAGCTACGGCATCTCGATCACGCGCGACGGCGCGACGTTCTCGATCCCGCATTTCGGCCTCAGCGCCGAGGCCGGAAAGCGGGCCGTGCTCCACATCTACGACGCCACGCCGAACGTGAGCGGCCTGATGGTCGGGACGCAGGGCATCATCTACCTCCAGCTCCGGCAAGACTCGATCGCGGTGGAGCAGCTGTTCCAGGTCTACAACCTCGGCCGCGTCGCCTGGCTGCCTGACGAGACGTTCGCGCTCCCGCGCGACTACAAGGCCTTCAACAAGAGCGAAGGCATGGGCGAGGAGATGCGCTTCGACGAGGTCAAGGGCACCGGCGTGGCGCTGCGCGGCACCGTGAGCCCCGGCCGGCATGAAGGGCAGTTCCGCTGGCAGGTCCCGCTCCATGACGAGGAGCGGCAGACGATCCGCATCGAGCTGCCGCCGCGCATCGCCCAGATGCGGGTGATGGCCGAGGCGTCCAAGTCGATGACGCTGAACGTCGCCGGCTTCCCCGCGGCCCAGCGCACCCAGAACCGGGACGGGAAGAAGATCCTGATCACCGAGATGCAGGGCACCCGCACGGACGGCGGGATGAAGGTCATCGAGATCACGCTCGGCGGTCTGCCGACGCCGGGCGTGGGCCGGTGGATCGCGCTGCTGCTGGCCGGCGCGACCGTGATCGGCGGGACCGCGTTCAACCTGGTCCGGCGGCGCGACCAGGACCGCGGGCCCGACGACGAGGAGCGGCGGGAGCTGCTCGAGGCGCGGAACGCGCTGCTCGACGAGTTCGTCGAGCTCGAGCGCGCGCGGAAGCGGGGCGACGTCGGTCCGAAGACGTACGATCGCGTCCGTGCCGCGCTCCTCGACGCGCTCGCGCGCATCGTGGCCATGATCGAGGCCAGGCCGGCGCGCGGGAAGGCCGCTGGCGCGCGCGAGCCGGCCGGCGCGCTCAAGGCCGACGCCGCCGGATCGCCGCGCTCCTGAGGGGTGCGGGCAGCACCGGACGCCGGGCGGATGCCGGGGTGGAAGGCTGGTCTCGCCGCGGGCGCGGCCCTCCTGATCGGCGCCGTCGTCGCGCTCGCCTTCCGTCGCGCGGAGCCGCCGGCGCGCTGCGCGCCGGGGATGGTCGCGCTCGGCCCGAGGTGCTGCGGCGAAGGCCAGCGCCTCGATGATGCCGGCCGCTGCGCAGGCGCGCCGAGGCGCTGCAGCGCCGGCCTCACGGTGACCGCCGCTGGCTGCGTCGCGCCGAACGCAACCGTCCGCATCGCCGCGGGGACGCTGCGCCTCGGGCCAAGCGACTGGGAGGCGCAGGGCATCGTCGACCCGCGCGCGGTGTTCGTCCCGGCGTTCTCGCTCGACGCGTTCGAGATCACCGAGCAGCGCTACGCGGCTTGCGTCGAGGCCGGCGCGTGCGCCCCGCTCCCGCTGCGCGGCGAGCCCGGGGTCCCCGTCACAGGCGTCACCCTGGCCGAGTCGGCTCGGTACTGCGCCTTCGCGGGCGGGGCGCTCCCCTCGCGTGATCAGCTCGCCTTCGCCGCGGCGGGCGACTCGGGCCGGCGGTACCCGTGGGGAGACACCGGCGCGGTCTGCCGGCGCGCCGCCTTTGGCCTGCGAGCGGGCCCGTGCGGATGGGGCGCGACGGGCCCCGAGCTCGCCGGCTCGCGCCCCGACGGCGCCGCCGTGCATCCGGGGGGGCGGGTGTTCGATCTGGCCGGCAATGTTGCCGAGTGGGCGGCCCCCGATGCCCTCGAGGGCGAGTTCTCGGAAACTCACGGCGGATCATGGACGGATGGGGCCGCAGCCGCGCTTCGCACCTGGAATCGTCGGCTTGTCCCGGTATCCACCCGAGCCCCGGATCTTGGCTTCCGGTGTGTCTATCCACCGTAGCGCTCGCAAGCGCGCCCCGCTCGGCGGCGGGCGCGGTGGGGAGGGGGGACAAACCCACGTAGGGGGACAAACCCACCTCGCTTTCCGACCGCAAAACAATCCGGAAACGCGCTCCGGCGGCGCCGGATGGAGTTAGAGTCCCGAGTCCCAATGGCTGTCGCGCTTCTCTCGATCGGGACCGAGCTCACCCGGGGCGAGATCATCAACACCAACGAGGCCTGGCTCGCTGCCGAGCTCACCGCAGCGGGCTTCACGGTCAGCGAGTCCAGCACGGTCGACGATGACGTCGATCGCATCGTCGCCGCGGTCCGCCAGCTCGCGAGCGCGCACCGGCTGGTGATCGCCACCGGCGGCCTCGGCCCCACGACGGACGACCTCACCGCGCAGGCCGCGGCGCGCGCGACGGGCGCCGACCTCGTGCGCGACGAGAGCACGCTGCTCGCCATCCGCCGCCGCGTCGAGGCCCGGGGCAAGGTGATGAACGCGGGCCACGAGAAGCAGGCCGAGGTCCCCGCCGGGTCGGAGATCCTTCCGAACTCATCCGGCACCGCGCCCGGCTTCGGCATCCACCTTGGCGAGTCGACCGTGTTCTTCCTCCCGGGTGTGCCGCGGGAGATGAAGAGCATGTTCACCGAGCAGGTGCTGCCGCGCGTGCGGCCGGCTGCTCCGAACAACACCTTCCAGGTCCGCCTTCGCACCTACGGTCTGCCCGAGGCGACGCTCGGCGAGCTCCTGAAAGGCGTGGAGGAGGCCCACCCCGGCATCACGCTCGGCTACCGCGTGCACTACCCGGAGGTCGACGTGAAGGTCCACGCCCGCGCCGCCACGCAGTCGATGGCGCACGAGCTGGCCTTGAAGGCGACGGCCGACGTCCGTGAGCGGCTCGGCACCGCCGTGTACGGGGAGGGGGGCGACGCCTTCGCGGAGATGGTCGGGCGCTCCGTGCGCGCCCGTGGCTGGCGGCTCGCCGTGTCGGAGTCGTGCACGGGCGGCTTGATCTCTCACCTCCTCACCAGTTACCCGGCGAGCGACTACCTGGTTGGCGCCGCGGTCACCTACGCGAACAGCGCCAAGACGCGGCTGCTCGGCGTCGCGGAGGACACCCTGCGCGGCCACGGCGCGGTGTCGGCCGAGGTCGCCGCCGAGATGGCGCAGGGCGTCCGCCGCCTCTGCGAGGTCGACGTCGCCATCTCCGTGACCGGCATCGCCGGTCCGACGGGCGGCACCGCGACCAAGCCGGTTGGCCTCTGCTACTGGGCTGTATCGCACCCTGGCGGCCTCGTCGTGCGAGACCGCGTGTTCTCGGGGGATCGCGAGGAGGTCCAGCTCGGCGCCGCCTACGCCGTCCTCGACCTCCTCCGCCGCATCGCCGGCAATCTCCCTGAGCGCTGACGCAGGCCCAGCGCTGATGCAGGCGCGGGCCGGCGAGCGTCAGTTCGGCGCTGCGCGCGTGAAGGTGAGCCCTCCGGCCCCGCGGTCGATCCGCACCGTGTCTCCCTGCTTGAACTCGCCGCCGAGGATCCGCTTCGCGAGCTCGTCCTCGATGCTCCGCTGGATGGCGCGCTTCAGCGGCCTCGCGCCGTACTGCGGATCCCACCCCTGCTCGATGAGGTAGCCCTTCGCCTCGGACGAGATGGTGAACAGCAGCCCGCGTCGATCCAGGCGCTTTCGCAGCAGGTCGAGCTGGATATCGACGATCTGCTCCATCTGCTCGCGCGCCAGCCGCCGGAACACGATGAGATCGTCGAGGCGATTCAAGAACTCCGGGCGGAAGTGCTTCCGCACCTCCTCGATGACGGCCCTCCTCACGAGCTCGGCCTTCTCGTCCGCCGGCAGGTTCGCTCGCTCCTCGATCGCCGCGGCCGCCGGCGTCCCGAGGTTCGATGTCAGGATGATGATCGTGTTCTTGAAATCGACCGTGTGCCCCTGGCCGTCGGTCAGGCGACCGTCGTCGAGCACCTGGAGGAGCGTGTTCCAGATGTCCGGGTGGGCCTTCTCGATCTCGTCGAACAGCACCACGCTGTACGGCCGTCGGCGCACCGGCTCCGTGAGCTGGCCGCCCTCCTCGTAGCCGACGTACCCGGGCGGCGCGCCGATCAGGCGGGCCACCGCGTGGCGCTCCCCGTACTCGCTCATATCGAGCCGCACCATGGCCTTCTCGTCGTCGAAGAGGATCTCGGCGAGCGCGCGCGCGAGCTCGGTCTTGCCGACGCCGGTCGGCCCGAGGAACAGGAACGATCCGATCGGCCGGCGCTCGTCGCCGAGCCCGGCCCTCGAGCGCCGGATGGCGTTCGACACCGCGCGGAGCGCGTCCTCCTGCCCGACGACCCGCCGGCGCAGCTCCTCCTCGAGGCGCAGCAGCTTCTGCATCTCGCTCTCGAGCATCTTGGAGACGGGGATCCCGGTCCATTTCGAGACGACCGCGGCGATGTCCTCGTCGGTGACCTCCTCCTTCAGGTAGCTCTGCTTCGACTGCACCTGGGAGAGGGTGGCGCGGATCGACTCGAGCTGCTTCTCGATCTCCGGGATCTTGCCGTAATGGATCTCCGCGGCGCGCCCGAGGTCTCCGGCGCGCTTCAGCCGCTCCTCCTCGAGCCGGAGCTCCTCGATCTGCGGCTTGAGCCGGCGCAGCTCGGAGATGAGCTCCTTCTCGCGCATCCACTGCGCCCGCATCGCGTCGCGCTGCCCCTGGAGCTCGGCGATCTCGCGCCGCACCTCGTCGAGGCGGACCTTGCTCGCCTTGTCGCTCTCGCGCTTGAGCGCCTGCTCCTCCATCTGCAGCTTGAGCAGATCGCGCTCGACCTGATCGATCGGCGTGGGCAGGCTATCGATCTCCATCCGGATCTTCGACGCCGCCTCGTCGACCAGATCGATCGCCTTGTCGGGCAAGAAGCGCTCGGTGATGTACCGGTTCGACAGGACGGCGGCCCCGACGAGCGCCGCGTCCTGGATGCGGATCCCGTGGTGGACCTCGTACTTCTCCTTGAGGCCTCGCAGGATGGCGATCGTGTCCTCGACGCTGGGCTGCGTGACGAGCACCTGCTGGAACCGCCGCTCCAGCGCCGCGTCCTTCTCGATCCGCTTGCGGTACTCATCGAGGGTGGTCGCGCCGATGCACCGGAGCTCACCGCGCGCGAGCGCCGGCTTCAGCATGTTGGCCGCGTCCATGGCGCCCTCGGCCGCGCCGGCGCCCACCAGCGTGTGGAGCTCGTCGATGAACAGGACGATGCGGCCGTTCGAGCCCTCGATCTCCTTGAGCACGGCCTTGAGCCGATCCTCGAACTCCCCGCGGAACTTCGAGCCTGCGACCATGGCGGCGAGATCGAGCGCGGCGATGGTCTTGTCCTTGAGCGACTCCGGCACATCGCCCGCGACGATGCGCTGCGCGATGCCCTCGACGATCGCCGTCTTGCCGACGCCGGGCTCGCCGATGAGCACCGGATTGTTCTTGGTGCGCCGCGAGAGCACCTGGATGACGCGCCGGATCTCCTCGTCTCGCCCGATCACCGGATCGATCTTGCCCTGTCGAGCGAGCTTCGTGAGATCCCGTGTGTACTTCTCGAGCGCCTGGAACTTCCCCTCGGGGTCCCGGTCCGTCACGCGCTGATTGCCGCGCACGGCCGCGAGCGACGAGAGGAGCTTGTCGTACGAGAGCCCCGCTCGTTCGAAGATCGATTGGATCTCCTTGTCGGCCTTGATGCCGGCGAGCAGGACGTGCTCTGTCGAGATGTACTCGTCCTTGAGCGCCTTCGCCTCGTCTTCGGCCTTTTGCAGGACCGTGAGCGCGCGCCTCGACAGGTTCGGCTCGGCGCCGCCGCTGACGCGAGGATAGGTGTCGATCTTCGCGTCGAGGAGGCGCAGCACGCCCGCCGGATCGGCGCCTGCCTTCTGCACCAGAGGCGCGCCGACGCCGCCGTCCTGGCTGACGATCGCCCGCACAAGGTGCTCGGGATAGAGCTCGGGGTTTCCCCGACGGCTGCCGAAGTCGACAGCCTCTCGTATGGCCTCTTGGGCCTTCGTCGTCATTCGCTCGATTTTCATGGCCCCTCGAAGCTAAGGCGGGTGCCCCGCCTAGCAAGGGGACGGCCAGGCAAGCGGCTTGCCAAAAACGCTGAAGGGCGCTGATGGGACGCCGAAGAGGCGCTGAAGGGATGACGAGCGAACAGGGCAGGTGAGCGATGCAGCGGCAGCGCCGTGTCAACCCCCCGGCCATGCGCCTCGAGCGAGGGGCTCGACGCACGCACGCCCAGGCGCGGGGCGCAGGAGCCGCGCCGGGCGCGCAGGAGCCGCGCGCCCTGGCCGTGGGGCTCAGATATCGAGGTTCTTCACGTTGAGCGCGTTCTGCTCGATGAAGTTGCGCCGCGGCTCGACCTGATCCCCCATCAGGATCGTGAAGAGCTCGTCCGTCTTCACCGCATCGTCGATGCGGACCTGGAGGAGAGTCCGAGCGTCCGGGTTCATCGTCGTTTCCCACAGCTCGTCGGCGTTCATCTCGCCGAGGCCCTTGTAACGGCTGATCGAGATGCCCTTCTTGCCGCGCTCCTCGATGTACTCGACGAGCGACTCACCGTTCTCGAGGGTCTCCTCGCCGCTCGAGGTGCGCGCCCGGTACGGGGGCGCGCCGATGGACCGGAGGTCCTGCTCGATCGACCAGGCTTCCTGGTACTCCGGCGAGTTCACCAGATCCCAGTCGATGACGCTCTTTCGTGCGCTCGCGCCCGGGCGCGGCACGACCTCGATCCGGCTCGTCCCGTGCTCCGTGTCCCGGGGCGTCGACAGCGTGAGCGGGAACAGGTCCGGATAGCGCTGCTTCAGGTAGGCGCGGAGCTCGTCGGCGGCCGCGGCGACCTTCTTGGTCTCGCGCAGATCGTCGCGCCCGAGCCCGCTCGACCGCAGCAGCGCCGCCACGATCCGCGCGTCACAGCGCTTGTCGATGTTGGAGAGCACGGCGCGGAACCGCTTCAGCCGCTGCGCCAGCCGGTAGAGCGGCTGGCCCGCGATGCCCGTCTGGGCGCCGCTGGCGACGATCTCGAGCCCGTCCACGGCGTTGCCCACGAGGAACTCGTCCAGGGCGCCCTGGTCCTTCAGGTACAGGTCCCGCTTGCCCTTGCGCACGCGGTAGAGCGGCGGCTGCGCGATGAACAGGTACCCCTTCTCCATGATCTCCGGCATCTGCCGGAAGAAGAAGGTCAGCAGCAGCGTGCGGATGTGGGAGCCGTCGACGTCGGCGTCCGTCATCAGGATGATCTTCTGGTAGCGGAGCTTGTCGATCTCGAAGCCGCCAGCGTCGTTGATCCCACAGCCGAGCGCGGTGATCAGCGTGCCCACCTCGGCGGAGCTCAGCATCCGGTCGAGCCGCGCGCGCTCGACGTTCAGGATCTTCCCCTTCAGCGGGAGGATCGCCTGGAAGTGCCGGTCGCGCCCCATCTTGGCGCTGCCGCCGGCGCTCTCGCCCTCGACGATGTAGATCTCGCTCTTCTCCGGGTCCTTGGACTGGCAGTCGGCGAGCTTGCCCGAGAGCGAGGTCACGTCGAGCGAGCCCTTGCGGATCACCTCGCGGGCCTTGCGGGCCGCTTCGCGCGCCTTCGCGGCGACGACCGCCTTCTCGATGATCTTCTTCGCGCTCTGGGGGTTCTCTTCGAAGTACTGCCCGAGCTTGTCGCTGACGGCGGCCTCGACGATGCCCTTGACCTCGCTCGACACGAGCTTGGATTTCGTCTGCGAGTCGAACGACGGATCAGGGTGCTTGATGCTGAGCACGCACGTCAGGCCCTCGCGGGCGTCCTCGCCCTGCAGGCCTTGCTTCAGCTCCTTGAAGAGGTTGTGCGCGCTCCCGTAGTTGTTGATCGTCTTCGTGAGCGCGGCGCGGAGCCCGGTGAGGTGGGTGCCGCCGTCCTTGTTGTGGACGTTGTTCGTGTAACAGAAGATGGCTTCCGTATAGGAGCCATTCCACTGCAGCGCGACCTCCACGCCGACCGGCGGAGCCGCGGAGCTGCCGCGGCCGTTCGCGCCGTCGCCCGTGGCGCCGACCTCATGCTGCGACACGAAGCTGATCACGTCGTCGTGAATCGGCTCCTTGGTCTTGTTGAGCAGCGACACGAACTCGGAGATGCCCCCCTTGTACTCGTAGGCTTCCGTTCTCCCGTCAGGGCGCTGGTCGTGGAGGTGGATGATGAGCCCGGCGTTCAGGAACGCGAGCTCACGCAGGCGGCTCGCCAGGATGTCGAAGCTGAACTCGACCGTGCTGAAGACGACCGGATCGGGCTTGAAGGTGAGCTTCGTCCCCGTCTTGTCCGTCACGCCGATCCCCTTGAGCGGCGCCTTCGGCACGCCCCGGGCGTACTCCTGAAACCAGAGCTTTCCTTCGCGCTTGATCTCGAGCTTCAGCCATTCGGAGACGGCGTTCACGGCGCTCACGCCGACGCCGTGCAAGCCCGCAGAGACCTTGTAGCTGGAGTTGTCGAACTTGCCGCCGGCGTGGAGGACGGTCATGACGACCTCTGCCGCGCTCACGCCCTTGGCGTGCATCCCGACCGGGATCCCGCGGCCGTTGTCCTCGATCGACACCGAGCCGTCGAAGTGGACGGTGACCCTGATCTCCGTGCAGGCGCCGGCGAGGTGCTCGTCGACCGCGTTGTCGACGGCCTCCCAGACCAGGTGGTGGAGCCCCGATCCGTCGTGCACATCGCCGATGTACATGCCGGGTCGCTTTCGCACCGCTTCAAGGCCTTCGAGCGCCGTGATGCTGTGGGCGTCATACGACGCCTTGGTGAGGTCGGTCGGCTGGCTCAGGGTGGGTTCCGTCATCTCGGTCCTGGTGGCGCGCCCGCCGCCTCTCACCGGGGGCGCAGAGCGGCGGAGGCCGCTCGGATTGCCGGAGTTCTTGCAGTGGAGGGGCCGGCTCGATGGCAGCTCGTCTGGTGAGACCCGGGCGCCGCGGCCGCGGCGCCGGATCGATTCCGGGGCCATGAGCGTTCACGCGCGGACCGCTCGTCGATGCCCCGTAAAGACTGCGGAAATGTAGCCGAAATCAGGGGCTCGGGCAAGCGTTTCGCCGGGTCCGGAAGCCTCGTAACACCGTATTTTCGGTGCCCATCGCGGGCGCGTCCGGAGCATCCCAACTCGCGCGCTCCGGGGCCGGGATCAACGCGTTTGCCGGCGGTCGCGGCGCGGTCGGCTGACGTTCGTCGCGCGCGCCGGGCGCCGCGCGCCGGGCGTCGCGCGCGTCCGGCAGCCAGGCGGCAGCCCGGCGCGCCCGCGACGAACGAACGTCAGCCGACCGCGCCGCCTTCGACGTGAAAATCGCGCCGCTCCGAGGAAGGTACGCCCGGCGTGACGATGAGATCGCGCCGCGTGGTCGTCAGGAATACCTGTCCGCGCGCCATTCCGAGGAACATGAACAGCGCCGCGGTCCGGTCGGGATCGAGCTCGCTCGACACGTCGTCGAGCAAAAGGATCGGTTCTACGCCCCGGACGGAAGCAATGGCAGCGGTCTCGGCTGCTTTGAGCGCGAGCGTGAGGGCCCTGTGCTGGCCCTGCGAGGCGACAACGCGGGCGGGATGGCCGTCGAGCTCAAGCACCAGGTCGTCGCGGTGGGGACCGAAGCCCGCGCTCGGCCGGTGCGCGTCGCGGCGGCGATGCTCGCGCAGCGCCTCGCGCGCCTGCTCGGCGGCGCCGCTGCCGCCCGGCGCGTACCGCGCGGCCAGCGTCAGGTTGGGCGCGGCGATGCGGGCGAAGGCGTTCGTGAGCTCCGGCGCCAGCGCCTGGACGGCCGCCTCGCGGGCGCGGGTCAGCGCCGCGCCGTGGAGGGCGCAGAGCGCCTCGAACGCGTCGAGCTCGGGGCTCGCCTGGGACTGCGCTCCTCCGCCGCGGTGGAGCAGCTCGTGGCGCGCGCGGAGCGCCTGCGCGTAGCGGGCCCGGTGGTCGGCGCTCTGCGGGTCCATGAAGAGCGCCAGGCGATCGAGCAGCGTGCGCCGCGCGCTCGCGGGCCCGGTGGACAGCGCGAGCTCCTCCGCGTGGAAGGCGACGACCGGCGATCGCGTCGCGAAGCTCGCCAGGCTCGGGGGCCGGTTGCCGTCGATCCGCACGACGCACCGCTTGTGCTCCACGGCGGCGGTCTGCTCGCGCGCGAGCGGCTGCAGCGCGTCCCGTCGCTCGACGAAGCGCGCGCGCGCGCTCGCGATGGGGGCGCCGTGGCGGACCAGCTCGGCCAGCCGGTGGGTACGGAAGCTCCTCGAGGTCGCGGCGAAGTAGATCGCCTCGAGCAGGCTCGTCTTTCCCTGCCCGTTGTTGCCCGCGATCACGTTGATGCGCGGCGCGGGCTCGACATCGACGCGACCGAGGTTCCGGAACTCGCGGATGTGGAGCCGCTCGAGGAGGAGGCTCGGGGAGCGCTTCTCCAGCTCGTCCAGCTCGTCGGAGGGCGCGCTCAAATCCGCATCGGCATGATGACGGCGACGTAGCTCTGCTGGTTCGACTCGCTGCCGGGCCGGATCACGGCGGGGTCGAGCTCGCCGGAGATGCCGAGGATGACCTCCTCGTCGTCGATCGAGGCGAGCACGTCGAGGAAGTACTTCGCGTTGAAGCCGATGGTGACCTCGGGTCCGCTGTAGTCGACGGCCACCTCGTCGAAGCCGGCGCCTGTGTCGGGGCTCTCGCTGGTGATCCGCAGCGTCCCCGGCGCGATCGACAGCTTGACGCCGCCGGTGCGGTCGTTGGCGGCGAGCGCGATGGCGCGGAGGGCCTCGGCGAACGCGACGCGGGGGGCGCGGACCGAGCGCTCGGTGACGGACGGGATGACCTGCTGGTAGGGCGGGAACTGCGCGTCGACGAGCTTCACCGAGAACTGCATCCCGGCGATGTTGAAGAAGGCGTTCGGCCCGCTCTGGGTGATGGCGACCATCGGGGTCTCCTTCTCGGCGCGCGCCTCTTCGGCGAGGCGGCGGAGCTCCGTGATCGCCTTGAGCGGGATGAGCATGGTGGCCGTCGCGGAGCTGCCCGACACGGTCGCCTCCATCTTGGAGAGCCGATGGCCGTCGGTGGTCACCATCCTGACGCGATCGCCGGCCCACTCGAACAGGGCGCTGTTCACGTGGGCGCGGGTCTCGTCGGTCGAGATCGAGAAGTGGGTCCGGGTGATCAGGAGCGCGAGCTGCTCGACGGGGAGCTCCAGCGACGGCGCATCCTGCGCCGGGGCGGGCAGCTGCGGGAACTCCGAGCCGGGGAGCCCGGGGAGCGTGTAGCGCCGGGGCGATCCCACGGCCTTGAGCGACGTATGCGCGCCCTCGGTGGTGGTGATCTGGATCGGGCCATCGGGCATGGCCTTCACGCGCTCCAGCAGGTCCCTGGCGGGGACCGCGACGGTGCCGCCGGTCTTGATGTCCGCGTGGGTCTGGCCGGTGACGCCGAGGTACAGGTCGGTCGCGGCGACGCGGACCGCGTTGCCCTCGGCGGCCAGCAGGACGTTGGCGAGCGCAGGCATGGCGCTCTTCTTGTCCGCCACGCCTTGGCAGCGCGCGACGAGGCGAAGCAGATCTTTCTTGGGGATCACAAGGTCCATAGCCGACTCCGGAGCCGCTCCCTTTAGCAGGGTTATCGCCCGGGGGTGCGCCGGAAATGAGCGCTCGCGTGACCTTGCGCAACGCCTCTTTCTTCCATGAAATAGATAGATAAAGACATCGTCTTCGTCGTAGGCGCTGTGGAGGGCGGGGATAACTCAGAATGCGCAACGAATCCAATGAGTTAGAAGCGGACGCCCTGGGGTAAATGGACCGTCCTCAGGGGTAGGTGGACAGGGGAGAGCTGGCGGATGGCCGATCTCCCCCGTTTTGCCCCCAGGGTTGCCGGCGGGGTTATCCCCAAGGATCCCCCAGGGGGCGTGCGGGGTGATGTGGAACCGAGCGCTGCCCGCGTGCTCTGCCCGATGCGCTGTGCAGTTCCGAGCGGCACCTGGATGGAGTATTTCAAATTGTACGGACTTGAGTTCGGTGCGGTGTATCCACTGCGGTAGCCACCACGATCTCGCGGTGGTCGTGTGTCCGGCGACCGGGCTGGTCGTCGCTCCGAGCGATGCGCCGCCCTCGCGCCCGGGCCCTCGCGCTGGCGTGGCTCCGTTGCAGCCGATTCCTCGGCCAGCAGCGCGTCCTCCGTCGAGGGTGGCGCCGCCGTTGCTGAGGTGGCCGGCGGGCGTGGCACCGAGCTCATCGGTGCGTGGCGCGCTGGCGCCGGGTCCAGAGCAGCGGGCGATCGCGCCGCGCGCTTCGTCGTCTCCCGCGGCGGGCTCGCGGACGCCGGCGTGGCCGAGGAACCCCGGCGTGAGCCCGACCTCTTCCGGGCGCTCGCTGCTCGGCCACGTGATCGGCGACAAGTACGCGGTCACCGCCATCATCGGGGAGGGGGGGATGGGCGCTGTGTACGAGGCGGAGCACCTCCAGATCGGGCGGCTGGTCGCCGTCAAGGTGATGCATCCGCGGGAGACCCAGAAGCGCGAGGCCATCTCGAGGCTGGAGCACGAGGCTCGTGTCGCCGGACGGATCGGTCATCCCAACATCTGTGAAGTGTACGACATGGGGTGGCTCCCTGACGGCAGCCCCTACCTCGTGATGGAGCGCCTCCATGGGGAGACGCTGGCGCAGCGGATCGCGCGCTGCGGTGTCGTTCCGCCGAACGAGCTCGTCGACATCATGCTTCAGGTGCTCTCGGCGCTGGTCACCGCGCACGATCGAGGGGTCGTCCACCGTGATCTGAAGCCAGAGAACATCTTCCTCTCGGAGCGCGCCGGCATGTTGCCGGTGGCCAAGCTGCTCGATTTCGGCATCTCCCAGGCCCCAGGCGTGGATGGGGTGATGATGGATCTGACCCGCACCGGCATGGTGATGGGCACGCCGTATTACATGGCGCCCGAACAGGCACGGGGCGACGCGGAGCTTGACCGCCGTCTCGATCTGTGGGCTGCGGGCGTGATCCTGTACGAGGCGCTGACGGGCCAGCGCCCGTTCGTGGCCCGCAACTACAACGCGTTGCTCGTCCAGATCCTCACGCTGTGGCACCGGCCGATGACGGAGCTCGATCCGACGATTCCGCCCGGCCTCTCTCGCCTCGTGGATCGCGCCCTGGCGAAGGCGCGGGATGAACGATTCCAGAGCGCGCGGGAGTTCCTGGAAGCGCTGCGGCGGTTCAAGAACCAGGTGCCGGTGTCACAGAAGCGCCAGGCGGTGGAGCGCGTCGCCGTTCGCAATGTCGTCGACGAACAGTCCGACGACGGCACGATGATGTTCGCTCGGCTCGGAGAGGGCGAGAAGGGGAGTGACCCTGGCAGGGTCGTCGTGGCGGGCGATCGCGGCGTGGAGGCAGCGGCGAGGAAGGAACCGCAGACGGCGGACTGCAGCACAGGGCTGCAGGTCCCTCATCGCGCGCGGTCGCTGCGGTCGTCCGATGGCAGCGCTGTGCGCAGGCCGAGCGAGCCGGTCGCGGAGACGGGTGACGGGCAGTCTCGGGAAGATGAGTCGGAAGATCGACCGACGATTCCGTCGTTGAGCCCGCTCGAAGCGGAAGCGGAGCTCTCCGACGATTCCGAGGCGACTGTCGTTGATCCGCCAGCGTTCCCGGAGGACATCACCACGGTCGTTCAGGGCGAAGGTCGCGCTCGAGGCGGCGACAAGAGCTGACGGGAACGCGAGCGCAGGAGCGAGGTGAGCGCTGTGAGGACGATCGAGCGCGTGGTGGCCCGTGGCGTCGTGAAGACCTACGGAGCGACGGCGGCGTTACGCGGAGTGAACGCGACGATCGAGGCAGGGCGATTGACGCTCATCGAGGGGGCGAACGGGTCCGGCAAATCGACGCTGCTCGGGATCCTCGGGACCGTGATCCGTCCCACGTCGGGCGCTGTGAGCTACGAGCCGCTCGGCGACGATGCCGGGATGGCTCGCGGCACCATCGGCTGGCTGTCCCACGAATCGCTGGCGTACCCGGACCTCTCCGGTCGGCAGAATGTCGAGCTGGCGGCCGGCTTCCACGGGCTCGACGCGCACGAGGCGTGGCGTCATGCCGAGGAGCGCTTCGAGCTCGGGAGCTTTGCGCTAAGGCCGCTCCGCACGTGTTCGCGTGGCCAGCGGCAACGAATCGCGCTCGCGCGAGCGCTGGTGCACCACCCGTCGCTGGTGCTGCTGGATGAGCCGACCACGGGCCTGGACCGCGGCGGCGTCGCGCGACTCCTCACGGTCGTGGAGGCGGAGGTCGAGCGAGGGGCCGCGGTGGTCGTGGTGTCCCACGAGCCAGAGATCTTCCGAGAGCGAGCGGCCGCCCGTCTGGTGCTGGAGCGGGGTCGCGTCGTCACCCACGCTCCCTGACGGCGCGCACCGACCTTTCGGAAGTCCCGCGGACCCGCCGAGCGTGTTCTCGGACCGGAGCTCAGGACCAGGTACTCGGGTCCGGTAGCCCGGCTTGATTTCTCACGACGTCGAGGCTGGCCACCCCTCGAACGTGACGACGTCTCGTCAGGACAGTGCGAGGCGCGCCAGGGCGACCTGCGCCGCGGCGAGTGAAGCCGGGGCGGTTGGAGCCGCGCGCGGCATCACAACCGCGCCGGAAGCGATGCCGAGCGCGGCGAGCTCCCCCGCGTTCGTGCCAGTCGATGCGTCGGGCGCTGCCGGCGGGTTCAGCACGATCACGGCTGGCGGAAGATCAGGAGCGAGCGCACGGAGGGCGAGCGTGCAGCAAGCGACCTCGTGAAGGATGCCTAGCCGGTCGAGGCCGATCAGCACGACGGCATCGGGGGAGAGTGCGCGCACAAGGTCTGCGTTCGTCAGTCCTGGTCCGAGCGGGGAGAGGAGCGCGCCGGCGCTCTCCACGATGGCAAGGGGAGCTGGCTGCCTGTCGACCCACGCGCCGGCGACCTCCAGCGAGATGGCGCGTCCGCAACGGCGCGCTGCCAGGTGAGGGGAGAGCGGCTCAGCGAAGCGGTAGGGTGCTGGCTCGGGTTGGACCGAGCTGACGAGCGCCAGGTGTTCGGCGTCGGTCGTCGAGGTGCCGTCGACGCCCGACTCGATGGGCTTCAAGCCGCAGACCTTGTTGCCGCGAGCTGCCAGCGCTGCGACCAGCGCGACCGACACGTGTGTCTTGCCCACCCCGGTCCCGGTTCCGACCACCGCGACCCGGATCCGTCCTGTTTCACGTGAAACAGGATGCCCCCTCATCGCATCGCCTCCCGGAACCCTGCGAGGGCACGCTCGACGTCCGACTCGGAGAGCGACGCGTTCGCCACGATACGGAGCCGCGACGTGCCCGCCGGCACCGTCGGCGGCCGGATCGCCTGGACGAGGACGCCCTCGCTCGCGAGGCGTCGAGACATCTCCACCGCGGCCCCCGTCGACTTCAGAATCCAGGGGAGGATCGGGCCCGAGGAGCCAGGAAGCAGCTCGGCCCCCAGCGCCTGCAGACCGGAGCGAAGCCGGCGGGTGAGCAGCGCCAGGCGCGCCCGAGCCGGGTCGTCCGCGGCGGCGCGGCGGACCCGCTCCACTGCAGCGAGCGCCACCACCGGGCTGATGCCTGTCGAGTAAACGAAGCTCCTGGCGCGGTTCCACAGGTAAGTTCGCAACGTCGAGGAGCCCGCGACGAAGGCGCCGTGGAGTCCGAGCGACTTGCCGAGCGTGCCGATGAGCACGTCGGGGCGAACCCCGGCCTCGGCGCAGAGGCCAGCGCCGCGCGGTCCGAAGACACCCAGGGCGTGCGCCTCGTCCACGATCAACGCGGCATCATGGCGATCACAGAGCTCACGCAGGCGGCGGAGGTCGGGGGTGTCGCCATCCATGCTGAAGAGCGATTCGGTCACCACCCACCGGCGGCGGGCGCCCCTGGCCCGCACGAGAGCGCCCTCGAACGCCTCCACGTCGACATGGCCCACGACCTCGACCGTCGCTCCCGAGAGACGGCATCCGTCGATGAGCGACGCATGGTTCAGCGCGTCCGACACGACGACATCCCCCAGCCTGGCCAGCGCGGCGACGGTGCCGACGTTGGCCGCATACCCTGAGGAGAACAGCAGCGCCGCCTCCGAGCTCAACCAAGCGGCGATCTCCCTCTCGGCCATCAGATGGGCCTCGTGGGTCCCGCTCACCAGGCGGGACGCCCCCGCACCGCTCGCGGTTCCGACCTCGGAAGGCAAGGCGAGCCCCGCGTAGCCGAGGTAGTCGTTGGAGCACAGGACCAGCATTCGCGCCGGAGCCGGGGCAGCCGGAGGCGTGCGCAGCAGGCCGGCACGCTCCATCTCGGAGAGCTCGTCCTGGAGATGGCGAAGGGCGTTCACGCCTCCAGGCGCGGGGTTGAGGGCCTGGAAAGCTTCATCCATGGGTGCGGGCATGCCATCTCCAGTCAGCGGCAGGGGCCGATCGGCAGGACCGCCCCGCCATGTATGGGCACTCCAGCTCAGCGCGTGCTGTCGTTCGCTCCGCTGGATGAGGGCGACTCCGGACCGGCGCCGAGGACCGCGTCGACCCGCTGCAGGATACGGCCAAATGCGTCCCGCGCGCGCCCTGCGATCGCCGACGCCCGGGTCCGCTCCTGCTCGAGATCGTGCGCGAGCGCGATGGCGGCGAGCAACATGGCCTGGGGGGTCACGGCGCGGCCGGCGGGCACAACCGTAGCGAGCTTCTGATCGACGATCGCGGCGAGCCGCTGGAGCTCCTCGTCGCTCGCGGACGTCACCACACGGTAGGTCTGAC
The DNA here is from genome assembly GCF_051521375.1 of Sorangium sp. So ce693. NCBI lineage: Bacteria > Pseudomonadati > Myxococcota > Polyangiales > Polyangiaceae > Sorangium > Sorangium sp. So ce693. Next base: position 11,751,831 of record NZ_CP150347.1, on the reverse strand, counting down.
CTCCTACCCGTAGCTGCACTGTGCGGCGCGCCATTGCCCCCGGACGCTACCATGAACGCCAGCGGGCGCGCAGGGCGGGCTGCGCGGTGCGAACGGAGCGACTCACCCGCGACGGATGCGACGGACGGGACACACGCGACGCACCGAAAACGAACTCAGGACATCCTCACGCAGGGCGCAGGCTCCGTGCCGCAGAATTCAGGCGCGCTCCCCGCCAGCGCCCTGTAGCATGGCTCCATCATGGCCACCGCGGGCCGCCCAGCTGCCTTGGTTGCCGCGCTCCTCGGAGCCCTTCTCCTCCACGGCACAGCCCGCGCCGAGCCCCAGGCGAGCGCCGGCGTCACCGTCGGCCTCGCCGGCGTTGGCCTCGATCGGCAGCTGTGGGACTCCACGGTCTTCCACGTCGGACTGCGCGGAGATGTCCTGTTCGGCCGCGCTGCCAACGCCGACTTCGGCGTCGGTCCCTACGCCGAGGTGCTCACCCACGCGTTCGATGAGATCCAGACCGGCGCGGGGGTCTCCGTGCTCGCGCCCATCCACGACACGTTCCCCCTGGTCCTCTCCACCGGCGCCTACGGCCGGTGGAGCGGCGATGCCCGTGGCGTGGAGCCAGGGATCGCCGCCGCCATTTTCTGGGGCGGACGCAGCTACAACTTCCACTCGCGCTACGGGATGAGCACAGGGCTGCTCGCCCAGGTGCGGTTCGGGCTCGGCGGCTCGAAGGAGACCGCCGTCGTCCTCGCGGCGCAGCTCGATCTCGCGCTGCTCGCCCTCCCGTTCGTCTACCTCTTCGAGGCTGCGAAAGGGCCGTCACCCGAGGCAGCCCCGGTGCGCCGCGCCAAACCGGCGCCCTGAAGGCGCCTCGATCCGGCGCCTGCTGGGGAGCGCTCTACAGGCCGAAGCTTGCGATGTGATCGGCGCAGGGCTGACCGAGGTCGCGACAGTCCTGAGGGCCCCGGGCGCCAGGGCAGGCACCCTCGAGCTCCTTGGCGTCCTCGCACTCCTCGTTCGCGGAGCTGGAGCAGCAGTCCGGCGGCGACGTGTCGACGCACCGGCTGCAGGCGAAGCAGACCCTGACGGGGTAGGTCCACTCCTTGGTCTCGACCTCCTGGCCACCCAGCGTCCTGCCGCGCAACACCACCGTCGCCCACACCTGGATGTCGCGCCGGAGCTGCGCGGCCTGCACGCGCAAGGTGTCCATCGTGGCGCCGTCGATCAGGAGGACCTCGGTGCAGTTGTAGCCGGGGTCGCCGGACGTGCTCGGGTCGACCGCGCCGGTGATCGGAACGACGTATCCCGGCGTCACGTCGTTGCCCTCGATGTCGGCGACGCGGACCTCGGCCTCGTAGAGCTGGACGCGGGACGTCTCCGTGCGGAGGACGTCCGGGTCGCCGCGCTCTACGATCTGGTTGCCCACCAGGAGCATCGCGCTGTGGCTGCCCGCATAGGCCGAGTCCACCGCGTCCTCGGTCCAGAACGGTTCGCTGGGACCGCAGCTCACGGTGCAGTCCCCCGTCTCTGCCATCCGCATGCGGATGAACAGGCTGCTCTCGTTGTCGGCGCATGCAGACCCGAGCAGGCCACCCGACGTCGCGAGCAGCGCGAGCGCGCACAACCTCCTCGCGAGGCCTGGCGTTGCGTTCACGGACCCTTCTCCTTCATCAGTCATGTCCAACGCCTCCACCGCGGAAATGAACATCGGCAGCGAACAATGAGAGCCGCCGATGCAAGTCGACCTGCCGGATCGTACTGCGCGAGCCGACCCACGGCCGGGGCGAAAAGAGTAGCGGGTCAGGCCGCCGACCGGCAAATTCGCGATGGCCGTCGCCGCCCGAAGAGCGACATCACCCCGCCTCGCGGGAACCACGCGTGAGCTCCAGATACGCTACGATGCCGCCGGCCAGATGAGCAAACCCGAGGAGAGCGGCGCCGTCGGCGAGTGGAGTCGCCTCGCGATCACCGAGCGCGCCGAAGGTGTCCGCATCTCGGTCCAGGTGCGCCCGAAGTCGTCGCGCTCGGCCATCGTCGGGGTGCGCGAGGGCGCGCTCGACGTGTCGTTGACCGCGCCACCCGTGGATGGCGCCGCCAACGCGGAGCTCGTCAAGCTGCTCTCGCGCGCGCTCGACGTGCGCCAGAGCGATGTCCAGATCGCCCTCGGCGCGAGCGGCAGGAGCAAGGTCGTCGCCGTCCGCGGGCTCAAGGAAGCCGAGGCGCGAAAGCGGCTCGCCGGGGCGAAGCGATGAAGGAAAACGTCGTCCGGTTCGAGAAGTGGGAAGGTCTTGGCAACGACTTCATCCTGGTCGAGGCGGTCCCGATGACCGCCGAGGCCGCGCGGCGCCTCTGCGACAGGCGCTTCGGCATCGGCGCCGACGGCGTGCTCGTGATCGATCGCGAGCAGCCGCGCATGCAGGTCTGGAACGCCGACGGGAGCCGCCCCGAGATGTGCGGCAACGGGATCCGCTGCGTCGCGGCCTACCTCGTCTCCCGCGGCACCCCTCAGAAGGCGCTCACCATCGCGACCGACGCCGGCGACAAGCGGTGCGAGGTCACACGGGCGGGCGATCGCTTCGACGTGCTCGTCGGCATGGGCCGGGCCCGCATGGGCGAGACGCTCGTCGTCACAGCGCTCGGCGCGGAGCACCGGTTCGCCACCGTCGACGTCGGCAACCCGCACGCGGTGACGTTCGATCCCTACACGGAGGACGCGATTGATGAGCTCGGGCCGATCGTCGCGACCACGCCCGCCGAAGGCGTCAACGTCGAGTTTTGCCGCGTTCGACCTGCCGAGCACGGCGAGGCAGCGCGCATCGACGTGACCGTCTGGGAGCGCGGCGTGGGCCGCACGCTCGCGTGCGGCACGGGCGCCTGCGCCGCAGCGGCCGCGGCGTGCGCGCAGGGCCGCGCGCCGTACGGAGCACCGCTCCGCCTGGCGCTGCCGGGCGGATCGCTGCGCATCACCGTCGCGCCCGGATCCCTGGAGCTGCTCATGCAAGGCCCGGCGCGCCGGGCGTTCTCGGGCGAGGTGGTGATCGCGTGACCGCCTCGCTCGAGGGGGTCTGGAGTCCTGGCCGGGCGCCGGCCCACGAGTTCTCGCTCAAGGTGCTCGCCGTCATCGCCGACGAGGCGACGCGCACGCTGTTCTCGCGCGTCATCACGTCCGATGAGCTGCTGCTCGCCGGCGATCTCGCCGAGGGGATCGTCCTTGCCGAGACCGCCGCGCCCGACATCGCCTTCATCGACGTCGGGCTCGGGGACGGGGCCGGCCTCGCCATGGTCCACCACCTGAAGGCCCTCGCGTCCGAGGCCACCGTCTTCGCGCTGGCGACGAGGGCGGAGCTCGAGGCGGGCGCCCATGCCGTCGCGCTCGGCGGCGCTGGGCTCTTCCTGCTGCCCCTCGGCGGGGACGAGGTGCTGAACGCGGTCGGCTCGGTGCGCCTGCGCTTCGCCGAGCGGGCTCTCCGGATGCAGCTCGAGCAGGAATCCGCGCGCAGCGCGCGCGCGGCCGGGTGGATCGCCCGCTTGGCCGAGCTCGCCGACGCGCGCGACCGCACGGCGGCGGCCCAGCAGCTCGCCGAGGTGTTCGTCGAGGCGACGGGCGCGGCGGCAGCCGCCGTGTACCTGACCGCCGGAGAGCGCTCCAGCGAGCTGGTCCGCTCCGCGGCGATGGGGCCGCTCGAGCGCGCGCCCGCCTACGGGACCGAGACCGACATCCTCGATTTCGCCCGGCGCGAGCAGCTCATCGTCGTCCCGCTGGCGCTCCGCAAGCTCGCCGCAGGGCACCTCCTTCTCCAGAAGGAGCCTGGCCGCAGCTCTGCGTTCCCTTCGGTCAGGCGCCCGGACAGCGCCGCCTCGACCCCGCGGCGCGCCCCCCTCCTCGACGGCCTGGTCAAGCTGCTCGCAACGCAGGCGACGACGGCGCTCGCCCTCCTCGGCGAACGCGAGCGCTCGACGGGCGGCGCAGCGATGAAGGATCCGGCGTCGAGCGCTTACTCGTTCGCCTACTACGTCGATGTCGCCGGCCGGGAGATCGACAAGGCCAGGCGGTACGGCCGCCGGTTCACGATCGCGACCATCGTGATCGAGCCTGACGCGGCAGCCGCACCGGAGCGCCCAGGCGACCTCGCCTTCTGGAGGATCACGCCGGCGCCCCCTGCCAACACGCACAACCCGGGTCAGGTCGTCGAGCACCTGCTCCGCGCCGTGCGCGACACCGACATCCTGGCCCGCGTCGATGAGAACGAGTTCCACCTGCTGATGCCCGAGACGGCCGCCCTGGAGGCTCACGCCTGCCATCGACGGATGCTCTCCAACGTCGCCGAGAGCGAGAAGCGGGCCGGGTACCTTCCGAAGGGGCTGCTCGTCGGCGTCGCCACGTTCCCCCATGACGGCCAGAGCCTCGCTCAGCTGCTCCGCATCGCCCGGCGGCGGGCCGACGCCACCAAGTCCTCGATCGTCCATCGCATCCCTCAGGATCGGCGGAGCATGGGCGAGATCATCAACCTCCTCTTCCGGGAGTCCCCCGCGCCCGGTGGAGCTTCCGCGATCTCGGCGCCCCGCGCGCTCGATCTGTCGGTGTCCGATACGATCCTGCTCGCGACGTCGGTCGTCAGGAACGCGCTCCGCGGGGGCGCGGTGTTCGTGCTGGTCGCTCACCACGACGGGCTGAGCCTGGGAGCGCAGGTCAAGGCGCTGCTGGCCTCGCCGCGCGACGACGTGGTGGTGCACACCGTCGATCTCCGCTCCTCGCCTGGGTGCGACGACATCGAGGCGCTCTGTGTCCTCGCGGAGCACGGCGCGTATGCCCTGATCGGGCGTAACCAGGGGGGCTTCGTGAAGGGTATCCACGCCGCCGATCCGCTGCTCGCGGACTTCCTCGCGGAGCGGCTCGGCCGCGCGGCCGGGTTGCGGGTCTTCGGCTGACTCGGAGGGCGCCGATCCAGTGTCTCGCAGGGTGCTGTTGGTTGATTCGGACGTGGACGCGCTCGGCGCGCTCGCGTCGGCGCTCAGGGCGCGTGGTCTCACCGTGACCAACGCGAACGGCGCGTTCGAGGCCGTGGAGCAGGCGTTCAAGCGCCGGCCCGACGTCGTGCTCGCCGCCAGGGCGCTCGACGAGGACAACGCGCTCGCGGACGCGTTCGCCGCCGTCCCCGACCTCGCCGATACCCCCATCCTCTTCCTCGTCGACGGCGCCGAGGGCGATCTGGGCTTCGACGAGGTCCTGCGCGGCGACGTCGATCACATCGTCTCGCGGATCACCGAGGCGTCGCCGCGCGGCTCCAAGCCGACGGTGCCGCAGGAGATCCGTGGCGATCTCGAGCAGGCCCCGCTCGTCGACCTGCTCCAGCTGCTCGCGATGAACCGCCGGAGCGGCACCCTCGGCATCACCACGCCGACCGGGGCAGGGGAGCTCCGGCTCTCGGCAGGAGAGGTGATCGATGCCGTCTACCGCCGCCTCGAGGGCGAGAAGGCGCTTTATCGGCTGCTCGGAGAGCGGGACGGACACTTCGCGTTCTCGCCCGGCGAACCGGCGAGCGCGCGCCGCATCATGGCGCCGACCTCGCGTCTCCTGATGGAAGCGCTCCGCCAGGTCGACGAGGTCCAGCGCCGGCGAGCCGAGCTCGCGCCGGCCGGTGAGGCCTTCCTGGTGACCGAGCCCGCGAGCGACGATCTCGACCTGTCCCCGCTCCCGGACCACGAGACGTTCAGCGTCGACGCGACCTTCGGCGACAGCGCCGCGGCGGACCGAGCGAGCGCCGCACCCCTGGCGAACGCCATGAGCTCGGTGCCCGACTTCACCGCCGCGCCGATGCCGGCGAGCGACGTGAAGGGCAACCGCGTCGGGTCGATGCCGCCGCCGCCCACGCTCCGCGCGGCCGAGCCGGCCGCGTTCCGGCTCGACGCGCTCCGCACCCCGACGACGTCGCCGCCGGCGCCCCTCGGGGAGCCCGCGGAGCGCACCGCCGTGGCCGAGAAGCTGACGGCGCTGCTCCAGATGCCGCACAACCTCGACGAGCTGCTCGACGAGATCAGCGGGCCGGATCTCCTGATCCTCGAGGTCCTGATGGAGCTGACGGCCTCCGGGAAGATCCGCCGCATCTCGCTCGCCGACCTCACGACGCCGTTCGCGCCGTCGGAGCACCTTCCGGTCCTCCGGTCCCTCGTGACCCGCCTGGCCCGGCCGGGCTTCGCGCCGCCGCCTCACCTCGTCATCGCCGCGAGCACGCGCCGTATGGCGACGCTCTCTCATGCGGTCCGCCGCATCGGAGACGCCGTCGTCCCCGCCGAGCCTCCGCCGCAGGCGGCGATCCCGAGGCCGCTCGGCGTGATCCGGCTCGGCGACGCCGTCGAGCTCGCCCTGGTCGGCCTCCCCATCGAGGAGAGCTTCGCGCCGGCCTGGCCGCTCGCCCTGCACGGCGCGGCCGCGGTCGTCCGGCTCGGCGATGGCGGGGAGGACGCGCTGGCGGCGCACTGCGAAGCGCTGGAGCTCCTGCTGCTCGACGCAGAGGCCATGATGGGGCCGCTCGATCTCGCCTCACCGGGACAGATCACGCTGCTCGTCCGCGCCGCGCTCGAAGCCGCCGCGGGCGTGTGACCGGCCGACGAAAACGTCGCTTTAGAACGGATCTTCCGGGTTTCTCACCTCGGAAACCGGCGTTCGACTCGGCGGCTCACGGCGTTGCGAGAACAGGTTTCTGCTATCGTCGCACACGCCTCGCTTCAGCAGTCCGGCGAGGAGAGGAGCGCGATCGTGCTTATCGGAGTCCCCAAAGAGATCAAGACACGTGAGTACCGCGTCGGCATGACGCCCGCGGGAGTCCGGGCCCTGGTCGGGCACGGGCACAAGGTCCTCGTGGAGACCGGCGCCGGCGAAGGCAGCGGGCTCTCCGACGAAGCCTACGCACGCGCGGGCGCGCTCATCGCGAGGTCGGCAGCAGAAGCGTGGAGCGCCGACATGGTCGTGAAGGTGAAGGAGCCGCTCCCCGCCGAGTACGGCCACTTTCGCCCGGGTCTCCTCCTCTATACCTACTTGCACCTGGCCGCCGAGCCGGATCTCACCCGGGAGCTCGCCAAGCGAGGCGTGACCGGCGTCGCGTACGAGACCATCCAGCTCGAGGACGGCTCGCTGCCGCTGCTGCGGCCCATGAGCGAGGTGGCCGGCAGGATGGCCGTTCAGGTCGGCGCCTCGTGCCTGGAGAAGGAGCGGGGCGGCAAGGGCGTGCTCCTCGGCGGCGTGCCGGGGACGCGGCGCGGCCGCGTGGCGATCCTGGGCGGCGGCGTTGTCGGCCGGAACGCAGCGACCATCGCGGTCGGGATGGGGGCGCAGGTCACCGTGCTCGATGTCCGCGCCGAGACGATGAGCTACCTCGAAGACGTGTTCGGCGGCGCGATCGAGACGCTCTACTCCAACGCGGAGAACATCGAGACGATGTGCGAGCGCGCCGATCTCGTGGTCGGCGCGGTGCTCGTGCCCGGCGCCAAGGCGCCCCAGCTCGTGACTGAAGAGCTCATCCGACGCATGGAGAAGGGGACGGTCGTCGTCGACGTCGCCGTGGATCAGGGGGGGTGCATCGCGACATGCCGCCCGACGACGCACGACAACCCGACCTACGAGGTCCACGGGGTCGTTCACTACTGCGTCGCCAACATGCCCGGCGCGGTCTCGCACACGAGCACCTGGGCGCTCACGAACACGACGATCGGCTACGCGGTGGCGATCGCCAACCAGGGCATCGTCGCCGCGGCCAAGGCCGACAGGGCCGTGGCCCTCGGGATCAATACCCACGGCGGCCACGTGACCTACGGCCCCGTCGCGGCGGCCCACCGGCTGGAGTACGTGCCGGTCGAACGCGCGCTCGGCTGACCGGGAGCGCGATCTCGTGGCAGCCAGAAAAAACAAGAAAATAGCGATTATCGGTGGTGACGGTATCGGCCCGTCCGTCATCGATGAGGCGAAGCTGCTGCTCGAGCTCTATCAGGCGCGAGCAGGGCTGCCGATCGACCTCTGGGAGCTCGATCTCGGCGCCGATCGGTACCTGCGCGACGGGACGACGTTTCCCAACCAGATCCAGATCGCCATCCAGCGCGAGTGCTCGGCGGTGCTCCTCGGCGCCCTGGGTGATCCCCGCGTGCCCAACCTGGAGCACGCGCGCGACATCCTCTTCGGCATGCGCTTCGGCTACGACCTCTACGCCAACGTGAGGCCCGTCCGCGCGCTGTCGGACCGGCTGGTGCCGCTCAAAGGCCGCACGGCGAAGGACATCGACTTCGTCGTGTTCCGCGAGAACACCGAGGGGATCTACGTCGGGATGGGCGGGCAGTTCAAACGCGGCACCCCCGACGAGGTCGCGATCAACGAGGACGTAAATACGAGGAAGGGCGTCGAGCGGATCATCCGCGCGGCCTTCGACTACGCGCGGGCGAACGGCCGGACGCGGGTCACGATGGCGGACAAGTCGAACGCGATGCGGCACGCGCACGAGCTCTGGCTGCGCGTCTTCCACGAGGTGCGCGCCCAGTATCCGGAGATCCAGTCGAACCACGTCTACGTGGACGCCCTCTGCCTGTACGTCATCCAGGATCCCGCGCAGTTCCAGGTGATCGTGACGAACAACCTGTTCGGCGACATCGTGACCGACCTCGGCGCGGCGCTGCAGGGGGGGCTCGGCATGGCGGCGAGCGCGAACGTGCACGCGTCCGATCCGGGGCGGGTCGCGCTGTTCGAGCCGGTGCACGGGTCGGCGCCGCCGCTCGCCGGCAAGGACATCGCGAACCCGTTCGCGGCGATGCTCACCGCGGGGCTGCTGCTCGCTCACCTCGGGTGGCCCGAGGAAGAGCGCCGCATCGAGCGCTGGGTCTCCCAGGCGCTCGACAAGGGGATGTGTACGGTCGATGTGGGCGGCACGCTCGGCACGCGCGCCGCCGGCGCGTGGGTCCGGGAGCAGATCGCCGCCGAGCTGGGACCGCCGTGAGGTGACCCCGGGGCGCCCGCGCGCGGCCGGCGCGGGGGCTCGATCGCCGAGAAGTTCGGGTGTCCGATCCTCCTGTGATACGGGACCGCCAATGGGCGTAGGATCGAGGGCAGTGGAGCACGCGGGGCCGCGCAGCAATGCAGCGAGCGAGTCTCGGCACGAGCGGCTGGGCGGAGCGCGCGCCGAGTTCGTGGCGAACCTGGGTCGCCGCGTGGCGGAGCTCCGCGAGATGGTCCGGCGGATCGAGGCAGACGGGGATGCGCCGCGGCTCGTCGAGGAGCTGAAGCGGCGCCTGCACTCGCTCGGCGCGGGGGCGCGCCTCCTGCGCTTCGCGCGCGTCGCCGAGCGGCTCGCCGAAGGGGAGTCGCAGCTCGCCGCCGCGAACGGCGCGCGGCTCAGCGGCGAGGCCGCGGCGGCCCTGCGGAAGCTGCTCGAGGAGCTGCCCGCCCTGGCCTGGGGGCAGTCGGCCATGGGCGAGCAGGCGCCGCGCGCCGCCGAGCCGATCGAGCAGGCGTCGGCGCCGCCCCGCGCGCGCGCTGCCGCGGATCCGCCGAACGCCCGCGGCGCCGGCGCGCGGCCGAAAGCCTCAGACGCGGCCGCGGCCAAGGGCCAGGCCACGACGTGGATCGCGGGCGTGAGCAACGGCCGCGCCCTCGCCCCCGAGCCGCTCTCCCTCGACGACGAAGAGGAAGCGCGCGCGTCCTCGACGCGCGGCGTGGAGCAGGCGCCCCCCGCCGAGGCGCCGGAGGCCGCGCCGGCCGCGTCGATCGACGCGCCGATCACGGTCCTCGTCGTGGGCGCCGCGCCGCTCGCCGAGGCGCTCGACGCGGCGAGCGCCGACGCCGGGCCGTCGTTCGAGGTGGAGCGGACCGACGACGTGGAGACGGCCATCGATCTCGCGCGGGCCTTCGCGCCGGATCTGGTCCTGCTCGACGCGGACATGCCGGGCGCGCGCGGGCTCGCGGAGGCGCTGGCCGCCGATCCGCTGACCGACCTGGTCCCCGTCGTCGCCGTCGGCCGCTTCGCGCGGCCGGAGGACGCGGCCCCGTACGTGGCGCTCGGCGCCGCGCGCGCGCTGCCGAAGCCCGTGTCGCCGGACGCGCTCCGGCGCGCCGCCGCGGAAGCGGCGGCGGCCTGCGTGCGCGCTGAAGCCTCGCGCGCCGTGCGCGGGCCGTTCGGGGCCGTCAGCCTCGACGAGCTCGGGGCGCGCCTCGCCGCGGAGCTGCGCCGCGGCCTCTGCGACGCCGCCGAGCCGAGGAGCCGCGGGGCGCACGTGGATCTCGGCGACGGCGCGGAGGTCCTCGCGGCGCTCTGGGGCGCGGTGGCGCGCATCCGCGATCTCGTGACGATCCGCTCGCAGGGGGGCGTGCGCTTCTCGCCGAACGGGCCGGAGGGCGCGCTGCCGCTCGCCCCGTGGATGATCGCGCCGAGCACGCCCGAGGGCGAGCGCTCGCGGCTGCACAGCGAGATCCGCGCGAAGTCGCCGGCGCGCACGATCAGCGCGTCGCTCGCGTCGAGCGCGGCGCCGGGCGACGCGGCGCTCGACGCCCTCGACATCGTGGTGGCGGACGACGATCCGGCGGTGACGTGGTTCCTCGCCGGCGTGCTCCGGGCCGCGGGCGCGAACGTGCACGAGGCGCACGACGGCGCGCGGGCGCTCGACCTCGCGTACCAGACGACGCCGGACCTTGTCGTGAGCGACGTGCTGATGCCGCGGCTCGACGGCTTCGCCCTCTGCCGCGCGCTCAAGCGCGACGTCGCGCTGCGCGACGTGCCGGTCATCCTGCTCTCCTGGAAGGAGGACCTGCTCCAGCGGCTCCGCGAGCTCGGCGCCCAGGCCGACGGCTACCTCCGCAAGGAGGAGAGCGCGGCGGCGTTCGTGCAGCGGGTGCACGAGGTCCTGCGGGGCAGGCGGCGCGTCGCGGAGCGCATCGCGACGGGCGGAGAGGTCCGCGGGCGGCTCGACGGCATGACGACGCGGACGCTGCTGTCGCTCTCGTGCGCGCGCCGGCCCGACGCGCTCGTGTCGGTCCGGGACGCCGCGTTCCTGTACGAGGTGCTGCTCAAGGACGGCCGCCCCGCCGGCGCGACGCGGACGGCGCAGGACGGGACGTTCCACCGCGGCCCCTCGGTGCTCGCGGCGCTCCTCGGCGTCGGCTCCGGCCGCTTCGTCGTGGCGCCCGCGCCGGAGAGCGAGCTCGCCGCGCCGCCGCGCCCCGGGTTCGAGGGGACGCTCGCGGAGCAGCTCCTGCCCGCGATCGCGGCGGCCCGGGCCGCCCAGCGGCTGTTCCACGGGCCGCCGTTGATGCAGGTCGAGCGCGTCGTCCTCGACCTGGAGGGGATGGGCGCGACCGCCGACGCGACGCCCGAGCCGGCGCGCTCGCTCCTGAGGGCGCTCGCCCGGGGGACGTCGCCGCGATCGGTCATCACCTCGGGGGAGTTCGCCGCGAGCCTCGTCGAGGACGTGCTGAACGACGTCGCGGCGCGCGGCGGCGTGCGTCGGGTGATCGGCCGCGAGGGAGACGACCTGCTCGCCCCGGCCGTGGCCTACGAGGAGGAGACGCTCCGCGGCGTGCGGCGCCTCCCGGAGCGGGCCGCCCCGGTCGTGGCGCTGCCGGCGGAGCTCGCCGGCGACGTCGCTGCAGCGTCGTCGCGCGCGTCGGTCGAGCTCACCGACGACCAGCTCACGGTGGTGCCCGGCTCGGTGGCGCCGAGATCGGCCATGCCGGCGCGCGGCTCGGCGGCGCCGAGCTCGGCGGTGTCGGGGCCGAGCTCGGCCATGTCTATCCCCGTGCTGTCCGTGGACGGCGAGGACGAGGACACGGCGTTCGCGAGCGCGCGCGAGGAGGAGGCGAGCGCGCTGGTCAGCGCGCGGGTTCCGAGCGATCTCGCCAGCGCGCTGGTCAGCGCGCGGGTTCCGAGCGATCTCGCCGAGATTCGAGGCGATGTGGTCAGCGTGCGCGCGGCGCGGAGCCCCCAGATGGAGGCCGCTGCGCTGGCGGGCGTGACGCCGGCCGTGCCCGGCGTGGCGCCCGCGCCCCGCAGGCCGGAGGCCACGCTGCCCGCGCTGGAGTACCCGAAGCCCGAGCGGCTGCTGACGCTGGGCTCGCTCCCACCGCCGCCCGTCGTCGAGGAGCCGGCGCCCGCGGCGCTCAAGGTCCCCGCGGCGCCGCCCGCCGCGCGGCTCGCGGCCCCCGCTCCGGCGCCCGCCCTCGACGAGTCGCCCACGCCGCGCCGCGTGCGCCGGCCGTCGGCCTACGTGCCGACGCCGCAGCCGCCCGCCCGCGACAACCGCACGACGATGTGGGTCCTCTTCGCGGTGGCGGCGTTCGTCTTCGCGGTGGCCGCGCGGTTGTCGCGCGATCACGAGCTGCAGGGCGCTCCGCCGCCCCCAGAGCAGCCGGGCCCGGCAGCCGCAGAGCCCGCGACCGCTGCCGCGGCCGGCGCTGCCGCGCCTGCCGCCGCCGGCTCGTCGAGCGTGGTCGCGGCGGCGGTCGCCGCCACGCCGGCCGCGGCTGCCGCGGGGCCGATCGGCGAGACGACGGCCAACCCGGTGCTCCCCGAGACGCTGCCGCTGGCCGCCGAGCACAAGGTGCCCGAGGGGCAGGGCATGCTGGAGGTGATCGCCGGCGCGGGCGACACGCTCTTCGTCGACGGCCGGAAGGTCGGCACCGGCAGCGTCAAGCTGCCGCTCGCGCCCAAGGACGGCGCCTACGAGATCCGGGCGAAGCTCCGGGACGAGGAGCGGGTGCGGTTCGCGGTCGTCAAGGCCGGCCGCCTCACCCGGCTCCGCGTCGCGCCGCCGTGGCGCCGCTGAGCGCGCCGCGAGCGCTCCTCCAGGCAATCGAGGAGCCCACGCTCGCCCCGGGGTGCCCAGCCACAGGCAGGGAACCCCGCTCGTGGTAGAGGACGCCCCGTGCGCGCCCGCGTGATCCGAACCCGCCGTTCCGCTTCCGCTTCCGCTTCCGCGCTCACGCTCGTCTCCGCCGCGGCCGCGCTCCTCTCCGGTTGCACCGGGTGCGAGTCGTCGACCCGGGATCTGCCCGCCGGCGCCCCGGCCACGGCGTCCGCGAGCCCGCAGGCGGCGCCTCCGCCGCCGGCGCGCGACGTCGTACACCTCATCGACGAGCTGCCCAGCTGCGATCTCGAGCACCGCGGGCTCCTGTTCGATACCGGCGCGAACGCGCTCATCGGCCGCTTCGCGTGGCAAGGGACCGTGCCCACCGGCATCCAGGCGGTCGAGCACGATGGATCCACCTGGGCGCGGATCTCGGAGCGGCAGATCAAGCTCACGTTCGTCCTGCCGTCCGCGAGCCCCATCTTCGTGTCCGCCCGGGCCGTCGGGCTCACCTCCAAGTACGCCACCGTCTCCCTGGACGATCAGCTCCTCGGAACGCTCCGCCTCCAGCGCGACCAGATCCGCATCGCCTCGACCCCGACCACCACGCTCCCCGCCGATCCCGGCCTGCACACCCTCACGCTCCAGTTCTCCGGCCGGCTCCGCCAGGGGGAGTCGTTCGCCGACGTCGACTGGGTGCGCGTGGGCATCCCCGACGAGGACCCGGCCACGTACGGCCCCCCGACCCTGCGGGACGTCGTGGCGCCCGCCGCCGCCCTGTCGGGCGTCCCCCACAGGTCCATCGCGCTGCGCGCGCCGGGCGCGGTCCGCTGCGCCTTTCGCCCTTCCAGGGTGACCCGCCTCCGCGCCGCCATCGGCGCGCTGGGCTCAGGAGAAGGCGACGCCGAGATCCGCGTCCTCCGCGACGGCCAGGAGCCGCTCGTGATCCATCGCGTCCACGTCGAGGGCGGCGACAAGGCGGCCTGGACCGACGTCGAGCTGCCGCTCGCGCCCTTTGCCGGGTCCCTCATCTCCCTCGAGCTCCGCGCCGCCGCCGCGGCCCGCGGCGGGCGCATCCTCTTCGGCGACCCCGTCCTCGCCGGATCGCCGGAGCCTCCTCCGTCCGTGCCCGCCGCGCGCGCCGTCGTGATCGTCGCCATGAACGGGGTCGAGCGGCCCGATCTGCCCCCCTGGAGCGGTCGTCCGGAGCCGCACCTCGCCACGCTCTCGGAGCTCGCGACGTCGGCGACGACGTTCGATCACCACCGGGGGCCGAGCACGGTCGTGTCCGCCGTGGCCGCGTCGCTGCTCACCGGTCTTCCGCCGCCGGCCCATACCGTCGCCGACACCGGGGCCCGCCTCCCTGCCCATGTCACCACCATCGGCGCCATCGCGAGCGACAGCAGCATCCGCACCGGGTTCTTCACCGGCGTCCCCACCACTTTCCGGGCGTTCGGCTTCGGGCCCGGCTGGTCCCGGGTCCTCGAGCATCCCCCGACGAGCGGCGAGCCAGCCACCACCCCGATCGACGCCGCCGCCGCCTGGATCAGCGAGACCGTCCGTCAGGACGCTTCCAACCGCCTCCTCGCGTTCGTCCACGCGCGCGGCGGCCATCCGCCCTGGGAGGTCAGCCCGAAGGAGCTGAACGCCCTCAAGCCCGCCGATTACGCCGGCCCCGTCGAGCCGCGCCGCGCCGCCCAGGTGCTGGCCAGGCTGAGGAGCCGGCGCCGCGATGTGCTCAGCCCCGAGGATCGCGACCGGATCCGCGACCTCTTCTCCATCGCCCTCGCCGGCCAGGACCGCGCCCTCGGCAACCTCATCGGGACCCTCAAGGCCGCTGGCCTGTGGGACGACACCCTCTTCATCGTGACAGGCGATCTGGCCAGCGGGCGCTCCGACGCCGCGCTCTACGGCGAGGGCATGGACCTCCAAGAGCCCGTCCTGACGCTCCCGCTTTATGTCCACTTTCCCGGTGATCTGTACGCCGGCCAGCGCGTCGCTGCCCCGACCGAGATCATCGACGTCGCGCGCACGGCGATCGCCGCCCTCGGCCTGTCGTTCGCCCGCAAGCCGCTCGGGAAGGATCTGGCGGCGGTCGCCTCCGGCCTCGAGGGCGTCGAGCGCGGCCCCCAGATCGCCGCCCTCGGCGATCGTTACTCCACCCGCTGGGGCAACCTCGTGCTTTCGGGTCGACTCGGCGTTCCCCCCTTTCTCTGTGACCTCGACGTGGACCCGACCTGCGCCTTCAACCGTCGCGAGGTGATGCCCCTCGCCACCGTGTCGCTCTTCCGGCGCACCGTGACGTTCGACCTGTCCGTGCGCGCGCCCGCGGCGCAACGGGAGCCGGCCACGATCGACGCGGAAACGGCGGCCGTGCTCAACGTATGGGGCGCGAACTGAGGCGCGCGCGATCGACGCACGCCCGCGCCTGCGAGCCGGGGAGAGCCCGCTGACGGCGCCCGGCGGCGCGCCGGCGCCCTGCGCGGGCGAAGGCGTCCGCGACATCGCGCAGGCCGCGCGCGATCACGCTCCAGCGGTGCCATGACGCCTCGCTGCGCGGCAGCACGCCCCGCGTCGCGCGCGCCGCGGCGCCCCCGCGCGGGTTGGCCGATCGACGTACGCCCGCGCCCGCGCGTGCGCGTCGTGCGCTCGCTTCGCGCGCGGAAGGCGCCTGGCATGCTTCGCGCAAACCCCGCAGACCGCACAGGCCAAGCGCCTCGACGGCGCTTCATCATTCCGTGAGAGGAGTCCCCGCATGAAGGCGACCGACCTATTGAAGGAGCATCACCAGGAAGTCGAAGAGCTCTTCGAGCGCATGTCGCAGGCTGACAACGACGAGATCAGCGCGCTCCGCGACGAGCTCGTGGCGACCCTCGTGAGCCACTCGGCCATCGAGGAGGAGCTCTTCTATCCCGAGAGCCGGGAGGCGCTCGGCGCCTCCCCCCTGATCCCGACCTCGTACGAGGAGCACGCGCTCGTCGACGTCATGTTGCAGAAATTGCTCAGCGCCGAGCCGGGTGACGAAACCTTTCACGCCAGGCTCGACGTGCTGAAGGAGCTCGTGCAGCACCACGTCGAGGAAGAGGAGAAGGAGCTCTTCCCCCAGGTCGAGAGCGCCATGGGCGCCGAGCGCCTCGAGGAGCTCGGCAGCCGCCTGGCCATGCGCTTCGGCCAGGTGCGCGAGAGCGACGTCGAGGCGCTCCTCGCTCGGAACGTCGCGAAGAGCATGCCCGCCGCCGGCCGCCGCGCGCGCGCAGCGAAGCCGCAGGCGCGCAAGGCGGCGGCCAAGCGTCCACCCGCGAAGCGCGCACCGAAGCGCGCGTCGACGCAGCGCGCCGAGCCGGCGCGGGGGGCGCAGAAGGGGCGCCGCACCGCCGCGACCGGACGGAAGAAGGCGGCGGCCACGCCGCCCGCGAAGACCGGGCGAGCCGCGCCCGCGCGCAAGGCGAGCCGGCCGGCGAAGACCAGCCGCACGGGCCGCAAGGGCGGTCGCGCGAGCAGCGCCTCCGCGCGCTGACCGTCACGAGCGCACATCAACGTACGTTGCCGCAGATCAGCGGCGCGAGGTCCGGCCGGAGGGGACGGCGGGCCTCGCGCCGCCATCGAGATCGAACAGCGGAAGCGTGCCGCCGGCCTTCGGAGAAGCGGCCTTCGGGGCGGCGGTCTCCGCCGCGAGCTCCTGCAGCAGGGCGGGGTCGTCGTGGGCGACCGAGTTGACCCGCGGCGAGACGGCGCGCGCCGCGAGGGCGCCGCGAGGCGCCGGTCGGAGCAGCGCCTCGGCCCGATCCGCGTCCACGCCGTCACCGAGGCCGAGCCAGAGGTCCACGTCCCCGGGGCCCAGCAGGACCGGCATCCGGTCGTGGATCGGCGCGACGTCGGCGTTCGCCTCGGTGGTCAGGAGCGTGAAGCGGAGGTCGGGCTCCCCCGTGTCGGCGTCCTTCGCCCGCTGGTACAGCCCCGCCAGGCGGAGCAGCCCGCCCTCCGCGGGGTGGAACCAGGTGGGCCGCCGCGCGCCCTTGGGCCCGGTCCACTCGTAGAAGCCGTCCGCCGGCACCACACAGCGGCGCGCCGCGAACGCCTCGCGGAACGTCGGCTTCGCCCGCGCGCTCTCCGCCCGCGCGTTGGCCAGGAGCGAAGGCCCGGCGCCGCCCCTGGCGAATCGACCCAGGAAACCCCAGGTCGCCGCCACCAGCGCGCGCCGGCCGTCCCGAGCGCGCAGCACCGGGTGGACGGTCGCAGGTGCGATGTTGAAACGAGGCCGAAACCTTGCCGCTATCTCCGGATCAGCGGCAATCGACCGAGCCGGACCGCCACCTGCTCGGCCCGCGCCAGAGGAGGACTCGAGCAGCGCGATGAGGGTCGCAAAGTCCGGAACGGCGAGGGTGAAACGCGCGCACATAACACTAGATTAGCGGCTTCGGGGCGCCTACAAGGGCGCTCCGGACGTTGGAGGAGGCCGCATGGTCGACAGCTTTGGCACCAAGAGCACGCTGACGGTTCAAGCCGAAACATACACCTATTACAAGCTCACCTCGCTGGCGCAAGGCGGCGCGTCGATCGACAAGCTCCCCTTCTCGCTCCGCATCCTCCTGGAGAACCTCCTCCGCCACGAGGACGGGCGCGTCGTGCGCAAGGACCACGTGGAGGCCGTCCTCAACTGGGACCCGAAGGCCCGCCCCTCGCAGGAGATCGCGTTCCACCCCGCGCGCGTGCTGCTCCAGGACTTCACCGGCGTCCCCGCCGTTGTCGATCTCGCCGCCATGCGCGAGGCGCTCGCGAAGCTCGGCGGCGACTCGCTCAAGATCAACCCGCTCCAGCCCGTCGATCTCGTGATCGACCACTCGGTCCAGGTCGACCGATTTGCGTCCTCGACGGCCGTGAAGGTGAACGCGGCGCTCGAGTTCGAGCGCAACGAGGAGCGCTACGCGTTCCTCCGCTGGGGGGCGCAGGCGTTCACGAACTTCCGCGTGGTGCCGCCCGACCAGGGCATCTGCCACCAGATCAACCTGGAGTACCTCGCGGGCGCCGTCATGCGGCAGGGCACGCTGGTCTACCCGGATACGCTCGTCGGCACCGACTCGCACACCACGATGATCAACGGGCTCGGGGTCGTCGGCTGGGGCGTCGGCGGCATCGAGGCCGAGGCGGCGATGCTCGGCCAGCCGCTGTCGATGCTCATCCCCGAGGTCGTGGGCTTCAAGCTCCACGGCAGCCTGCCCGAGGGCGCGACCGCGACCGATCTCGTCCTCACGGTGACGCAGCTGCTGCGGCAGAAGAAGGTGGTCGGGAAATTCGTGGAGTTCTACGGCCCCGGCCTGAGCGCGCTCTCGCTCCCGGACCGCGCCACGATCGCCAACATGGCGCCCGAGTACGGCGCCACGATCGGCTTCTTCCCCGTCGACGACGAGACCATCGCGTACCTGCGCTTCACCGGCCGGCCCGCGCAGCTCGTCGCGCTCGTCGAGGCCTACTACAAGGAGCAGGGGCTGTTCCGCACGGACAGCACCCCGGACCCCGTCTTCAGCGACACCCTCTCGCTCGACCTCGGCGACGTGGTGCCGTCGATCGCCGGCCCGAAGCGGCCGCAGGACCGCGTCCCGCTGCGCGACGCGAAGCGCACCTTCCGCGCCTCGCTCCAGGGCATGCTCGAGAAGGAGTTCGCCGCGGCCGACGCGCCCGCGGTCAAGGCGTTCCTCGAGGAGGGAGCCGGCAACGCCGCCGCGCGCGTCCCGGCGCTCGAGAAGATCATGCGCCCTGCGGAGATCACCGAGGGCGACACGCGCTACACGCTGCGCCACGGCTCGGTCGTGATCGCCGCGATCACGTCCTGCACCAACACGTCGAACCCGGCGGTCATGCTGGGCGCGGGCCTGCTCGCGAAGAAGGCCGTCGAGCGCGGGCTCACGGTGAAGCCGTGGGTGAAGACGTCGCTCGCCCCCGGGTCGAAGGTCGTCACCGACTACCTGCGCCAGGCGGGGCTCCTGCCGTACCTCGAGGCGCTCGGCTTCCACATGGTCGGCTACGGCTGCACGACCTGCATCGGCAACTCCGGGCCGCTGCCGGACGTGATCGGCGACACGATCCGCAACAACGATCTCGTCGTGGCGAGCGTCCTGTCGGGCAACCGCAACTTCGAGGGCCGCATCAACCAGCACGTGCGGATGAACTTCCTCGCCTCTCCGCCGCTCGTCGTCGCGTACGCGCTGCGCGGCGACGTCGACGCCGACCTCTTCAAGGAGCCGGTCGGCACGGATCGCAACGGCGAGCCGGTGTACCTCAAGGACATCTGGCCGAGCTCGGCCGAGGTCAACGAGGCGATCCGGACGGCCGTGCGGCCCGAGCAGTTCCAGGTGCAGTACGAGAACGTCTTCGCCGGCGACGAGGAGTGGCAGAAGCTCGCGGTCCCGGGCGGCCAGACGTTCGTGTGGGACGAGGGCTCGACCTACGTGCGCAGGCCGCCGTTCTTCGAGGGCCTGTCGAAGGATCCGGCGCCGCTCACCGACATCCGGGGCGCGCGCGTGCTCGCGCTGCTCGGCGACTCGGTGACGACCGACCACATCTCCCCGGCCGGCAACATCGCCAAGAACAGCCCCGCCGCGAAGTACCTGGTCGAGCACGGCGTCGCGCCCGCCGACTTCAACTCGTACGGCGCCCGCCGCGGCAACCACGAGGTGATGATGCGCGGCACGTTCGCGAACATCCGCCTCAAGAACGCCCTGCGCCCCGGCGAGGAAGGCGGGATCACGGTGCACCTGCCCGACGGCGGGAAGACCACGATCTACGACGCGGCCATGCAGTACAAGGACGAGGGCGTGCCGCTGCTCGTGATCGCCGGCGCCGAGTACGGCACCGGGTCGTCGCGCGACTGGGCGGCCAAGGGGACCAAGCTGCTCGGCGTGCGCGCGGTCATCGCGAAGAGCTTCGAGCGCATCCACAGGTCGAACCTGGTCGGCATGGGCGTGCTCCCGCTCGAGTTCGCGCCGGGCGAGGACGCGTCCACCCTCGGGCTCACCGGGCGCGAGGTGTTCGAGATCGACGGCATCTCGAACAACCTCACGCCGGGCAAGAAGCTCAACGTCGTCGCGACCGGGGAAGGCGGGGCGAAGAAGACCTTCACCGTCACCGCGCGCATCGATACGCCGAACGAGGTCGACTACTACCAGCACGGCGGCATCCTCCAGTTCGTGCTGCGCAGCCTGGGCGCCAGCGCCTGACGCGTCTTGCCACGCCGCTCCTCGCCGCTCCGCCCGGCGGGGAGCGGGCCCATCTTTGAATGCGGAGCGGCGCGTCGCGGCTGCTGACGCGCGTGCAGGCTTCGGCTAAACCCTGGGGTATGCTCGATCCTCGCTACGTCGCGGAGCACCTCGATGAGGTGCGCGCGGCGCTCGCTCTTCGCTCGCCCGCCGCCGCCGCCAGCCTCGGAGACGACTTCGCCTCCACGGTCAGCGCGAGGCGCTCCAACATCCAGGAGCTCGAGCGGTGGCAGGCGGAGCGCAACGCGGCGAACGACGCGATGGCGCGCCTCGACAAGAAATCGCCGGAGTTCGCGCAGAAGCGCGACGAGCTGAAGGCGCTGTCGACGCGGATCAAGGAGGCCGAGCAGGTCGTCTCCGAGCTCGAGAAGCGGATGACCGAGCAGCTCTCCATCGTGCCCAACCTGCCTGACCCGTCGGTTCCCGTGGGCGCGGGGGAGGAGGGCAACGTGGTCGTCCGGACGTGGGGCGAGAAGCCGACCTTCTCGTTCGCGCCGAAGTCGCACTGGGACATCGGCACGGCCCTCGGCCTCCTCGACTTCGAGCGCGCGGCGAAGCTCTCGGGGGCGCGCTTCACTGTCCTGATGGGCGCCGCCGCCCGCCTCGAGCGGGCGCTGATCTCGTTCATGCTCGACCTGCACACGCGCGAGCAGGGCTATCTCGAGGTGCTGCCGCCCTTCCTCGTCAAGGACACGGCGCTGTTCGGCACGGGCAACCTGCCGAAGTTCGCCGAGGACCTGTTCAAGACGCAGAAGAGCGACCCGGAGAGGGCGTACGACCTGTACCTCATCCCGACGGCCGAGGTCCCGGTCACGAACCTCCACGCCGACGAGATCCTGGACGGCGCGTCGCTCCCGATCGCGTACACGGCCTACACGCCGTGCTTCCGCAGCGAGGCGGGCAGCCACGGGCGCGACGTCCGCGGGCTCATCCGGCAGCACCAGTTCGACAAGGTCGAGCTCGTGCGGTTCTCGGCGCCGGAGGACTCCGCTCGCCAGCACGAGCTGCTCACAGCGCACGCGGAGGAGGTCCTGAAGCGGCTCGGCCTGCACTACCGGGTCTCGGCGCTCTGCACCGGCGATCTCGGCTTCGGCTCGCAGAAGACGTACGATCTCGAGGTGTGGCTGCCCGGCCAGGGGGTGTACCGCGAGATCTCGAGCTGCTCGAACTTCGGCGACTTCCAGGCGCGCCGCGCCCAGATCCGCTACCGGCCCGAGCCGAAGGCGAAGCCGCGCCTGGTCCACACGATGAACGGGTCGGCGCTCGCGGTGGGGCGGACGGTCATCGCGATCCTCGAGCAGTACCAGCAGGCGGACGGCACGGTGGTCGTGCCGGAGCCGCTCCGGGCGTTCATGGGCTGCGAGGTCCTCCGCGGCAGGTAACGGCGATGGCAGCGGACGAGGAAGCCAAGCGTGAGCTTCCGGAGGCGCGGAGCGCGCGCAACGGAGGGGACGGCGAGCGGCGCTCGCAGATCCCGGAGTCGTGGGGCGCGCGCGGGGGGGACGGCGAGCGGCGCTCGCAGGTCCCGGACTCGCGGGGCGCGCGCGTCGGGGGGGACGGCGAGCGGCGCTCGCAGATCCACGGGCCGCCGACCAACGCGGAGACGTCGATGGCGCTCGCGCGCCGGCGGCTGCTGGACCTCTGCAAGCGGCACAAGGACGAGCTCATCGACGACTGGATCGAGAACGTGCTGGCGCTGCCGCCGGAGCGGGGCCGGTACACCGATCGGCCCGTGGGCGAGGTCACGGAGAACGTGCGCTCCTGGCTCGCCGCGTTCACCAGGATCCTCGAGGACGGCAGCGAGACGCTGCTCGACGAGTTCATCACGCACCTCGTCGAGCAGCGCTACGCGACCGGGTACTCGATCAGCGGTCCCCTGATCGCCGCGTCCGAGTTCCGCACCGCGGTCGCGGGCGTGCTCGACACGACGCACGACGACGCCGAGGGGGACGGCTCGTCCTCGATCGACGTGCTCCGCGCCGTCGACGCGCTGCTGCTCCAGTTCGAGCACCGCTTCGCCGAGGCGTACGCCCAGCGCTCGCTGTTCGCCTCCGAGGAGCGCTACCGCGAGATCGTCGAGCTCTCGTCCGACGTCCTCGCGACGATCGACCAGGAGGGCATGCTGACGCGGCTGAACGTGCGGTTCGAGGCGCTCTTCGGTCACTCGCGGCAAGCGTGGATCGGCCGGCCGATCACCGCGCTCGCGGTCGCGGCGGACGTGCCGGCCCTGCGCACGCTCGTGCTGTCGGCGTCGCGGGCCGAGGCGCCGCGGGAGGCCACCATCCGCTGCGGGACGCGCGCCGGCCTGACCAAGGTGATGACGGTCCGGATCACGCGGCTCTACGGCGAGGACGCCTCGCTCGCGCTCATGCGCGACGTCACCGAGGAGGTCGCGCGCCGCGCGCAGATCCTCCACAGCGAGAAGCTCTCCTCGATCGGCCAGGTCGCGGCGAGCGTCGCGCACGAGCTCAACAACCCCATGGCGTGGGTGATGGCGAACCTCGAGCAGATCCGGAGCGGGGCGCACAAGCTCGTCTCGGCGGCGCGCCCGGTCGCCTCGGGCTCGTACGAGGACCTGCTGCGCGCCATCGACCTCATCGATCGCTCGTGCCACGAGGCGCTCGCCGGCGTCGAGCGGATGCGGGACATCGTGACGGACCTCAACCTCTTCTCGAGCAGCAGCGAGCGCAAGCCCGAGCGGGTCGATCTCGTCGACGTGATCGAGCTCGCGCTGCGCATGACGGGCCCGCAGCTCAGCCAGCTCTGCCGCATCGAGCGCAGCTACGGCGAGATGCCGCCGTTCGTTGGCTATCCGGGCAAGCTCTCGCAGGTGTTCGTGAACCTGTTCATCAACGCGGCGCAGGCGATGCCGAAGCGCCCGCGCGACGAGAACATGGTGCGCGTGACGACGCGCTTCGACGCCGGCGTCCACCACGTCGAGGTGGAGGACAACGCGCGCGGGATGACCCCGGAGGTCGTCGAGCGGATCTTCGACCCGTTCTTCACGACGAAGGAAGAGAGCGCGCGCCCGGGCATCGGGCTCTGGGTGTCGCGCAACATCGTCGAGGAGCAGCACGGCACGATGACGGTGTTGAGCACGCCCGGCGTCGGCACCGTCTTCACGATCCGCCTGACCGGCCTCAACCCGACGGATCTGCCCGCGCCGCGGCCGCCGCCGGAGCCGCCGCGCGCGTCGCCGCGCGGGACGATCCTCTTCGTCGACGACGAGCCGATGCTGCTCAACGCCTTCGCGCGCGCGTTCGAGGAGCGGCACGAGGTGCTCGTGGCGAAGAGCGGCCACGAGGCGCTCGACCTCCTGCGGGACCGCGGCGGCCGGATCGACGCGATCGTCTGCGATCTCCTGATGCCGCAGATGAGCGGGATGGCCCTGTACGACGAGATCGGCGAGCGGTTCCCGCAGCTCTTGCCGAAGATGGCCTTCATGTCGGGCGGCGCCTTCACGCCGAGCGCGCGCGAGTTCGTGGAGCGGGTGGACAACCCGAAGATCGCGAAGCCGATCTCGCTCGACGATCTGGAGCGGGTGATCGGCGATCTTCTCAGCGGCGGGTCAAAGCGGGGGCACTAGGCTGGAGGAGCGGGGGCTCGATGGCGCGCGCGAAGGCGAGGACGATCCGGGAGCGGGCGAACCACGCGCGTTACCGGCCGGGGCAGCGGGGCGGCTTCTACGAGAGCTTCTTCCAGCGGGCGAACCACCCGACGCGCCCGCTCGCCTTCTGGATCCGGTACACGCTGTTCAGCCCGGCCGGGAGGCCCGAGGCCGCGGAAGGTGAGCTCTGGGCGGTCTACTTCGACGGCGAGTCGGGGCGCCACGTGGTCGCCAAGCGCGAGGTCCCGTTCGCCGGGCGTTGCTCCTTCGCCCGCGACAGCCTGTCGGTCGCCATCGACGGCGCCCGCCTGAGCCTCGGCAGGCTCACGGGCGCGGCGGGCGAGGGGGAGGACGCCATCACCTGGGACCTCGCGTACGAGGGCGGCGGGGAGCCTCTCCTGCTGCTCCCCGCGGCCCTCTACGGCGCCCCGCTGCCGAAGGCGAAGGCGCTGGTCGGCGCGCCGATGGCCGTCTACAGCGGCCTCCTCCGCGTCGCCGGGCGCGGGGTGGACGTCTCGGGCTGGGTGGGCAGCCAGAACCACAACTGGGGGACGAAGCACACGGACCTCTACGCCTGGGGGCAGGTCGCCGGGTTCGACAGCCACCCGGACAGCTTCCTCGAGGTCGCCACGGCCCGACTGAAGGTCGGACCGTTCTGGACGCCGAACATGACACCGCTGGTCCTCCGGCACCGCGGCGAGGAGATCGCGCTCACCTCGCTCGTCCAGTCGGTCCGCGCCGACGCCTCGTTCGACTACTTCACCTGGCGCTTCCGGACGGAGACCGATCGGCTGAGCGTCGACGGGCAGATCTCCGGGTCCGCCGGCGATTTCGTCGGCCTGGCCTACAGGAACCCTCCCGGCGGCGTGAAGCATTGCCTGAACACCAAGATCGGGGCCTGCACCGTCACCCTGCGGCGGAAGAGCCTGGGCCGCGAGGTGGGGATCGAGACCCTGACGACGGCGCGGCGCGCGGCGTTCGAGATCCTCACGGACGACCGAGGCCATGGCGTAACGATCCGGGCCTGATCCACGCTGGACGCACGGTCCGCCGTGCTCGACGCAGGCGGCCGGGCCGGCGCGAAGGCGCGGGGCGCCGCCGCCGAGCGATGCGCTGCGCGTCCGGCGCCAGGTCGGCTAAAGAAGGTGCGGTACGTCACCGCATGAAAGGCGGACGCCATGAGTCTCAAGCACCCCCGGACCATCCTCGTTGCACTGGACAGCTCCCCCAAGGCGTCGCTCGTCCTCGCGGAGGGCGTCGACCTCGCGCAGAAGCTCGGCGGCAAGCTCGTGCTCGTGCGCGGGATCGGGCTTCACCACAGCCTGCCCGCGGAAGCGCTGAACGAGTCGCCGACCCGCGTCCCCGAGATCCTGGAGCGGAGCGACCGCGAGGAGCTCTCGCAGCTCGCGCGCGACGTGCCGCCCGAGCTCCTCGCCAAGGTCGTGATCCACGTCGGCGTGGCCTGGGAGGTCATTTGCCGGACGGCCGACGAGGAGAACGCGGATCTCATCGTCATCGGGTCGCACGGCTACTCGGGCATCGACAAGGTGCTCGGCACGACGGCGGCGAAGGTCGTGAACCACACGAACCGGTCGGTGCTCGTGGTGCGCGACAAGCCGTCGGACTGACGGGGCCTCGCCTGCCTCAGCGGAGCCTGGCGATGAGGGCGTCGCTCAGCGTGGGCTGATCGATCTTGCCGAGCCAGATCCGCCAGGTGGCCTTCATGAAATCGACGCCTGCCACGGTCGCCGTCCCGCCGCCGGCGACTGTGACGGTGGTCGTCTTCGCGCCCGGGTCGTACGCGATGGTGACCTCTGCTCCCGCCTTGAGGTCTCCCTTGAACGCCGCCACGAACCTCTCGATCTTCGGCGTGTCCGTGTATCGGTTCAATGCATAGGCGTCCCGCAGCGCCTTGACGATGCTCGCGCGGTCGACGTCGCGGAGCATCGTCCACACGAACTTCTTCCCCGTGTCCATGTCGATGACAGCCTCCTTGGACTTGGTGGCGGGGAGCTGATCCATGTAATGGCTGATCCGATAGACATCGATGTTGACCACGCCGATGGTCCTCACGCGGACGCCCGTGCCGGTGAGCGTGTAGCCCGGCAAAGCAAGGAGGCCCCCGACAGCGAGGAAGACCGCCGCGAACGCGGCGAGGAGAGCTGGAGATTTGCTGCGCGCGAGTTGCATCGGATCGACCTCCTCCGGCATCGCCGCTCCGTGCGGCGCATCGTGTCTGGGCGCCGCGCTCCGGCGATCGCCTGTCGATGGTCGTGAATGAGCAAGACCTGAACCATCGACAGAGGGACGTCGGGAGTCGCGGATCTCGCGAGATCTCGAGATGTGCCCTGGAGTCAGGCAGGGACGACCCATGGATGTGTGCTCGGAGGGGGCTCCGGGCGCGGAGCGGCGGCGTTTCGCCGGTGCGAGCGCCGGCGGTGGTGCTGCCGGCGCGGGCTCTCCCGGAGATCTTTTTTCGGCCCGGTCCGTAGAAGCCGCGCGCTGCGGGGTCCGGGAGATCGCGGCGGAGGGACGCGGTCCCCCCGTGGGCCGCGCCATGGCTTGCGGCGGAAGGAGCTTCTCGATGCGGACGATGCTCGCTGGATTGCTGATGGGATGGGCGGCTCTGGGCTGCACGGCCAGCGCGGCGGCGCCTCCGGGCACGAGCGCCGCGGCGGTGGCGGCCGCGTCGGGCGCAGCGGCGCGGGAGGACGCGACGAAGGGGGAGGAGGCGAAGCGGGTCGCCGTGGCCGTGGCCCCGACGGCGCCGGCCGAGCCCTCTGCGGCGGCGGCCGAGGCGCCGTCGTCCCGCCCGGAGCCGCGGCCTTCGGGGAACCAGGGCGTGTGGATCGGCGCCGCGGGCGCGAGCGACTTCGTGCTGCCGGGGAGGCGCGAGACGCAGCTCGGCGTGTGGATCGACGTCCCGGCGGCGCGCGCGGCCCGCGGACAGCAGCGCGCGCCGGCGGCGGTCGTGCTGCTCGTGGACGCCTCCGGCTCGATGCAAGGCCCCAAGATGGAGAACGCGCGCGCGGCCGCGCAGGCGTTCGTCGACAGGCTCCCCGACGGCGACCTCGTCTCGGTCGCGTCGTTCGCCGACACCGCGCAGGCGCGCGTCTCGCCCACCGTGCTCGGCCCGTCGACGCGCCCCGCGGTGGCGCGCGCCATCGCCGCGCTCGGCCCTGACGGCAGCACCAACCTCTTCGCTGGCCTCCAGCTCGCGGAGCAGCACGCGCTCGCCGCGCCGTCGACGCACGCCGTCCGGCGCGTGGTGCTCATCTCGGACGGCCAGGCGAACATCGGGCCTTCCTCTCCCGACATCCTTGGAGCGCTCGCCCAGCGCGGCGCCGCGCACGGGGTGCAGGTCACGTCGATCGGGGTGGGGGCCGACTACGACGAGCGCACGCTCAACGCGCTCGCCATCGGCTCCAGCGGCCGGCTGTACCACCTCACCGAGGCGCGCGAGATGTCCTCCGTCCTCGAGCGCGAGCTCGCCCTGCTCCAGACGACGGCGGCGACGGGCGCGTTCGTCGAGATCGTCCCGGCGCCCGGCGTGGAGCTGCTCGACGTCCCCAACGAGCGCACCGAGCGCTCCGGGGACGCGCTCCGGGTGCTGCTCGGCACGATGTTCGGCGGGCAGCACCGCGAGATGCTCGTGCGGGCGCGGGTCACCGCGCCGGCGGCCGGCTCGCACCCGCTGGCGAGCGTGCGGCTCCACTTCCGCGACGCCGAGAGCGGCAACCTCCCGCGCGTGCAGGAGGTGGTCGCCAGCTATGATGTGACGAGCGATCCGGCCCTCGTCGCCGCGCACCAGAACGAGAAGACCCAGACGATCGCCGCGGTGATGGAGGCGGGCATGATGCAGCTCGACGCGGCCCAGGAGGTGAGCGCGGGCAACTTCGGCGCGGCCGAGGCGAAGCTCGCGGCAGCGGAGGACCGGCTCCGGCAGCAGGCGGCGCGTGCCCGGTCGGACAAGGAGAAGGAGCGCGCCGTCCAGGCGGCCTCGGCGCTTGCGAGCGCGCGGAAGACCGCGCGCGCGGCCGCGGCGGCCCCGCCCTCGCCCGCGGCGCGGCGCATGGAGGCGCTCGAGATGAACAGCGCCTCCCCGGTCTGGTCGGGCCGCTGATCCGGTACACCCGCCGAGGCGTGCGGCTGGCGCCTGCCCGTCGCCGCTGGCGCCTGCCTGTCGCCGCTGGCGCCTGCCTGTCGCCGCTGGCGGCTTCTCGTCGCTGCTCCCTGCCCGTCGCCGCTGGCGGCTTCCCGTCGCTGCTCCCTGCCCGTTCATGACAAGCCGTCATGAGCTGGCAGGTGCGGTGTCCATCATGAGCTGGCAGGTGCGGTGTCCATCATGGGACCGAAGATGCGATGTCCGTCGTGGGACGGCCGGACGCGATGTCCATCATGGACGGGTTGACCGGCTCTGCATGGCCGCCAGCATCCGGTCATGGTTGATCCATGATTCAACATTGACGGTACAGTCCATCATGGATTGGACGCTGCACCTCGCGTGCCCCTCGACAGGGGTCGGGGCCCGCGAGACATTGTTCCGGGCCCTCCGGCACGTCGCCTCCTCGGGGCCCGCTCCTCGCCATGAACCCGAACGCCTTCCCGGAGTCGCGCGCCGCCGCCGTGCGCGAGCTCTGGTCGCTCGACCCGGCCGTCACCTTCCTGAACCACGGCTCATACGGCGCCTGCCCGCGCGCGGTGCTCGAGGCGCAGCAGCGCTACCGCGATCGGCTCGAGCGTGAGCCGGTCCGGTTCTTCCTTCGCGAGCTGGAGCCCTTGCTCGACGCGGCCCGAGGCGCGCTCGCCTCCTTCGTCGGCGCCGACCTCGACGACCTCGTGTTCGTCCCCAACGCGACCGTCGGGGTCAACACGGTGTTGCGGTCGCTCTCGCTGCGGCCCGACGACGAGCTCTGCATCACCGATCACGGGTACAACGCCTGCAACAACGCGGCCGAGGCGGTCGCGGCCCGCGCCGGTGCGCGTGTCGTGGTCGCGGCGGTGCCGTTCCCCATCGAGGCGCCCGAGCAGGTGGTCGAGGCGGTGCTCGCGCGCGTGGGGCCGCGGACGCGGCTCGTCCTCGTCGACCACGTGACGAGCCCGACGGGGCTCGTGTTCCCGGTCGCCTCGCTGATCGCCGCGCTCGCGGAGCGCGGCGTCGACGTCCTGGTCGACGGCGCGCACGCGCCCGGCATGGTGCCGCTCGATCTACGCGCCCTCGGGGCGGCCTACTACACAGGCAACTGCCACAAATGGCTCTGTTCGCCGAAGGGCGCGGCGTTCCTCCACGTGCGGCGGGACAGGCAGGGCGCGGTCCGCCCTCTCTCCATCAGCCACGGCGCCAACTCGCCGCGCACCGACAGGTCGCGCTTCCTGCTCGAGTTCGACTGGACCGGCACGGCCGACCCCAGCGCGGCGCTCTGCGTCGCGGACGCGCTCCGCGCCATGGCCGCGCTCGTGCCCGGCGGCTGGCCCGCGCTCCAGGCGCACAACCGGGAGACGGCGCTCGCCGCGCGCGACCTCCTGTGCGAGGCGCTCGGCTGCATGCCGCCGAGCCCCGACGCGATGATCGGCGCGCTCGCTACGGTGCCGCTCCCCGACGCGCCGTCGTCCCGGCTGCGCCTCGATCCGCTCCAGGACGCGCTGCTCGAGCGGTGGGGGATCGAGGTGCCGGTGTTCGCCTGGCCCGCGTCGCCCCGGCGGCACCTCCGGATCTCGGCCCAGATCTACAACGACAGGCCGCACTACGAGCGGCTCGCGGCCGCTCTCGCCGCGCTGCTGTAGCGGCGCGCGGGAGGGCCCGGCCTCGCGCGCTGCTCCGCGGCGGGGTGCCGCGCGGCGCTCGCCTCTGCCTCCGGGTCGCCCCGTGCCCGTCTCGCTGCGGGATGGCACGGGCGCTGTGGGCACGGGCGGCCGCGGGACGGCGCTGGCCGCCGGAGATGCGTCCAGCGCTCGCCCGAGCAGAGCGCGTCTGCCTGCCGAGACGATAGGATGCGCGCTCCAAGGAGACACGATGCCACGTCGAATCCTGGTCTTGTCCTCGCTTTCCTGGCTGGCGGCGACCCTCGTGGTCGCGTCGTCTGCTGCGCAGCCCGCGACGTCTCGCCCGGCAGCTAGCCCTGCGCCCTCCGCGTCGGCGGGAACGCCTCCGGCGCCGGGCACACCGCAGCGACCAGCGACGCCGCAGCCGCCCGCGACGTCGGCGCCGGGCACACCGCAGCCGTCCGTGACGCCGGCGCCGGGCGCACCGCAGCCGTCCGTGACGCCGGCGCCGGGCGCACCGCAGCCGCCTGCCTCAGGCGCACCGCAGCCGCCCGCGACGCCGTTGCCCGGCGGGCCACCGCAGCCCCCGGAACCCGGCGCGCCCGGAGCGGGCGCACCTGAGCCAGACGCCTCGCCGCTCGCGCCGGCAGAGGCGCAAACCGCGCCGGGAGCAGCCGGGCCGCCCTCGGACTCGGCGCCGCCGGACCGGAAGGCGGGCGGGCCGGAGGCGGGCCGCAAGGGCAGCACGCCGGCGTCCTGGGCCGTGTCCCTCTCGGACGCCGAGCTGGGGCCGCCGCCCGGGCGCGCGTCGGGAGGCGGCAGAGCGATCGACGAGGGGATCGTCCCGCTGAGCCGGCGTGGCGCGATCGGCCTGGAGACCTCCTCGTTCACCGGCGGCGACGGCGAGGTCTCCGGGCTTTCGGTCGCCCTCTTCGCCCGTATGCCGTTCGCCCCGCACACGTTCCTCGATGTCCGACTCCCGTTCGGGCTCGCGATGGCCGAGCGCACCGACGCCGTGCTCGGCAACGTGACGCTCGGCGCCCATCACGTCGCCCGCGTCGGCCGGACGTTCTGGCTCACGGTAGGCGGCGACGTCGGGCTGGCGACGCTCTCGGGCAAGACCCACGACCACGCCAGCTACGAGCCCGTCAGCGCCAGCCGGGCGTACTGGGATCTCCACGAGTACTTCCCGAGCATCCTCCCCATCCACGCGCGCCTCGGCGCCGAGGCCCACGTCGGCTCGCTGATGATCGGGCGCTTCCAGCTCGAGCCGGTGCTCTACATCCCGCTCGGCCGCAACAAGGAGTACGAGGTCGCGATCCAGCACGCCGTCGAGCTCCAGATCGGCCACGGCATCGGCGGCGGCGTGCGCGTGCAAGGGATGGCGCTGCCCACGTTCGACAACGTGAGCATCCGGCACGCCGTCGCCCGCAATCTCTACGTCCTGGCCATCGAGCCTTTCCTCGCGATCGAGCGCAACCTCGCGTTCCTCCGGACGGGCCTGCTGCTGCCCTTCGACGAGGAGCTCGGCCCGCCGCTCGACCACACATGGGGCTTCCACTTCACCGCCGGTGTCCACGTCGACTGAGGCGCGCGGCCGAGGCGCCCGGCAGCAGGCCGCGCCTGCCTGGCGGCCGAGCCCGCAGCGCACGGACCCGCCCCCCGCTCTACAGCGGTTTCCGCCCACCTCTGCACCATGCACAGCAGAGCGGCGGTCTCCCGCACAGGAGACGGGCCCAGATCGGCGTTTTCGGCGCGCAAGCGCACTCCGGTGCGCTGAGCACCGAAAACGTCGAGGTGGGCCCGTATCCGAAGCGGGTGACCGTCGCTCTAGGCGCCGCGCGCGCGGCTCGCTTCGCCGATCGCGTGGGTGATGTGCCCCTCCAGCTCGCCCGCGGGCAGCTGCTCGGACTCCACGACGACGAGGCGCGCGCCCGCGTCCTCCGCGAGCAACTCGAAGGTCTTCGGCGCACGATCGTGCAAGTGGCTCGGCAAGACGATCGCCAGCGGGCGGAGGCGGACGGCCACCCCCCACGCCGAGGCCGCATCGCAGGAGCGGACGAGGAAGCGAGCCCGCGCTGCAACCCTCCGGCAACGAGCCAGAAAATGGGGGCTGCAGTCGAGCGCCAGCACCATGGGTATCCGGATCAACTGACTGCTACTAGGGGGCTCCGACATAGGACGATGCTACTCCAGCGAAGCGCGATTGCGCGTCCTCTTATCCCGCATAACCGATACAGAGCCTTCCCGAAATAAAAAAACAACAAGCTCGCCAGCTCATGTAAGCAGTCACGCGTGATTTTGGTGTATCGGGTAACGTTCTGTGAGCGCAGGATATTTGAAATGAACGCTGCGAGATGGGGAGGCGCCAGCGCACGACAGCCCCCGCGGGACCTCGCGCAAAATCGCCGAGAATTCGGGCCTCCCTTGCGCTGCAACAGGAGCGCGTGATGCCCTGAGCGATCGCGTAGTAATGAAATGATGCACCATGGACGGAGAAGGTCCCGGCGCACACCAGTGAAAGCAACATGGCGATCGGATGTCAGGAATGCCCGGACGGGTGAAGTCAGCGCACACGTGGTAGACGCCGCTCGGGACGTAGGTTGTGAAGGCAGCGTCCACGAGACCGTCGCACAAGATGGCTCGTGTTCACCCCTGATGCTGCCCAGATCGCCGCAGCGGCTCGACGCCTCCCGCCGGTCGAGGTCGGCACGCCGCAAAGGAGTTGGCGAGCACACGTAATGGAGATCGTGTGTCGTCGCCGCGCGGCGGGCGAGCCCCGGCAACGCGGCCATCGGCCGGAGCCGCCCCCCGGTGCCTGCTGCCCTCTCCGGCCGCGCGCCAGGCGTCGCGACAGGGCGCGCCGCGCGCTCCCTGCGAGGGCTCGGTGAGCTCGACACGCCCTTTGTTGGCAACCACCCAGTGCTCGCCGAGCGCCGCAACGGCCATGAACCGGTTACGTTCCTCACAGGAGCTCGGGGGCGCGGCTTATCGAGTCCCCTTCGAAATGTTTCCGGCAGGTTGCGGGGAACGCCGGCGGCGGAGGTGGTCGCCGGCGGCACGATCGCCGCGTCGGCAGAGGACCGGGCCGTCTCCCACGCCGGCGGCTGCAGGGCAGGAGCACCGGGGAGAGGTCGAGAGAGGTGGCGGTGTCGAGCTGGCACCTGCAATAAGGTTCCAACTATATCATCTCGTGGCCGGGATAGAAGAGAACAGCGTCGGGTACGTGATCGCAAAGGCGTCGGCCGTTGCGGTGGGGCGCCGACCTCGCATCCAAGGTCGGAGTCGATGCTGTAGCGGAGCTGTATTTTTACAGCGACGTCCTGCGAAGGGGGGTTATCCTTCTCGGCGGTCGGATAGCCGAGCTGATCGGACGATAGCGTGGATCACCCGTCAGGGAGGCGGCGCCGCGCCAGCAAGCGGGTGGTGCCCTGATCCCGAGAGAGCTCAGACGAGGTCGGGAGGTTAGGAAGAACACTTGCCTACCACCCGGAACATGAGGGTTTCGGGCGGACACGACCCGCCAGCTCCTGTGATGTTGAGGAGTGGACACCTCGACGCGGCGCCGCAGCGCGACGGCCATGGGGCCGACGGCGCGTGACCCGGGGCTCGGCCCCGGGGCGCCGACTCGGGGCGCCGAGCGGCCGGGCGGGCGACGTGGCCAGGGCGATGCGCGCTCGCGCCCGGGCGGCGCCGCGAACCGACCGCTCGCCGGCAGGACGCTGGGTCGCACATGGTATATGCCGGCGCCATGGCGCAGGTGCACGGCGGCAGGCTCGTCTCGAAGGCCCTGGCGAGGCACGGGGTGACGCACCTCTTCACCCTGTGCGGCGGGCACATCCAGGCGATCTACGACGGGTGCCTGGATGACGGCATCCGGGTGGTCGACGTGCGACACGAGCAGACCGCCGGACACGCCGCCGACGGGTACGCGCGGGTGACCGGAAGGCCGGGGGTGTGCGCCGTCACCGCGGGGCCGGGCGTCACGGACGTGGTGACGGCCGTCGCCAACGCCCAGCGCGCGGGCGTCCCGATGGTCGTCATCGGGGGCGCCGGCCCGCGCGCCCTCGCGGACATGGGCTCGCTGCAGGACATGAACCACGTCGAGCTGATGCGCCCCATCTCGAAGTGGAGCGTCTCCGTCCCATCGACCGATCGCATCCAGGAGTACGTGGACTCGGCCTTCCGCGTCGCCCAGGCGAACGTGCCAGGCCCGGTCTTCCTCGAGATGCCGCTCGACCTGCTGATGAACTACGCCGGCGACGACGCGCCGGCCACCGCGCCCACGGCCCCGCCTCGCCCCGGGGGAGACCCGGCCGCCGTCGCGCGGGCCGCGGCCATGCTGAGGGAGGCCGAGCGGCCCATGTTCATCGTCGGGAGCCAGCTCCGGTGGTCGCCGCGGCGCGACGCGCTGCGCCGCTTCGCCGACGCGGTGAAGGCGCCCTTCTACCTGAACGGCATGGCCCGCGGCGCCCTGCCCCACGCGCACCCGGGGCTGATGAGCCGCTCGCGCCGCTTCGCGCTCTCGCAGACCGACCTCTGCGTCGTGCTCGGGACCCCCTTCGACTTCCGCCTCGAGTACGGCCGCGCCGTCAGCCCGGCGGCCAAGGTCGTCCAGATCGATCTCGACGGGAGCGAGCTCGGCAGGAACCGCCGCGTCGACCTCGGGATCGACGGGGACAGCGGCGTCGTCCTGGAGCAGCTGCTCGCGGAGGTGCCCGACAAGACGGCCGCGGCGTGGCTCTCGGCCGTGCGCGAGGCCGAGGAGCGATCGCGCGCGAAGATGCTGGCGGAGATCGCGAGCGACGGCGACCCGCCGAACCCGCTGCGCGTCTGCGCGGAGATCGGCAGGCGCCTCGGCAAGGACGACATCGTCATCGGCGACGGAGGGGACTTCGTGGCGACGGCCGCGAACGTGCTGAAGCTCGAGTGGCCGCAGCTCTGGATGGACCCCGGCCCGCTCGGGACCCTCGGGGTGGGGCCGGGCTACGCGATGGCGGCCAAGCTCGCGCGGCCGGAGGCGAACGTGGTCCTCGTGTACGGCGACGGATCGTTCGGCTTCCACGCGCTCGAGTTCGAGGCGATGGTGCGCCAGGGCATCCCCGTCGTGAGCGTGATCGGGAACGACGCGGCCTGGACGCAGATCCGAAGGGGCCAGGTGGAGCTCTACGGCGAGGGCCGCGCGCCGGCGACGTCGCTCGACTTCACCCGGTACGACCGCGTGGTCGAGGCGCTCGGCGGCTTCGGGGCCTGCGTGGAGCGCGTCGAGGAGCTCGGGCCCGCGCTGGACGAGGCGTTCCGGTGCGGCAGGCCCGCTTGCGTCAACGTGAAGATCGCGAAGAGCGACTTCCGCAAGGGCGCGATCAGCGTCTGATCCACGTGGAGCTACGGTTCATCTCCCCCGACCTGCAGAGCCTCGACGAGCTCGACTCGGAGGTGCTCGCGTGCGCCCCGTTCAGCGACGCGCGGCCGGTCCACGGCGTGGCCGGCCTCTGCGACTGGCGGCTCGGCGGCCGGATCTCCGAGCTGAGGCGGCAGGGCCTGATCACCGGCGAGCTCGGCGAGGTCGTCATGATCCCGTGCAAGCCGCGCATGGCGTTCGACAAGCTCGTCCTGTTCGGCGCCGGCCGGCGCGACGCGTTCGACGAGGCGATCTTCCGCGAGATCGTGCGCGGGATGCTCGCCACGATGGGCGGGCTCTGCACGCGCGCCGCCGTGGTGGAGCTCCCGGGGCGACACGACGGGCTCATCCCGGCCGAGCAGGCGGCCGACGCGCTCCTCGACTGCGCGGGCAGGGAGCGCGGCGACAACGTGTGGACGCTGGTGGAGCGCGCCGAGGGCAGGCAGCAGATCACCCAGCACATGATCGAGCAGCGCCGCAGGGTCCGGCGGGCGCTGTAGCCGCGCGGCGCGCGGCGCGGAGGACGTCAGGAAGGCTCCTTCGGCAGGTCGACGGTGAAGGTCGCCCCCTCGCCCGGCCGGCTGTCGACCTGGATCGTCGCCCCGAGCGCGTCGGCGATCTGCCGCACGATCCACAGCCCCATGCCGAAGCCGCTGTAGTTCTCGCTGGAGACGGCGCGCTCGAAGCGCTCGAAGATGCGGGCCTGCTGCTCCGGGGCGATGCCGATGCCGCGATCCCGCACCGTCAGGCGGGCGCGGTCCGCGAGGTCCTCCAGCGTGACGTCGATGGGCTTGCCGGCGCCGTACTTGATGGCGTTCGAGAGGAGGTTCGTGACGATCTGATCGAGCCGCAGGCGATCCCACCGGCCGACGATCGAGGCGGGGGCCGACAGGTTGACGGGGCAGCCGGCGGCGCAGAGCTCCTCGCGGAACCGCTCCAGCGCCTCGTTCACCGTGGCCGCGAGATCGACGTCCTCGAGCTCGATCTGCAGGCGGCCCGCGGAGATGCGCGAGATGTCGAGCAGGTTCGTGATGAGCCGGGCGAGCCGCTCGACCTGGCGCTTGATCATCTCGAGCCGCGGCGTGGCGCGCTCGGCGGTGAGCCCGCCGCGCTTGCCGGCGCGCAGGAGGCCGTCGACCTGCAGCTGCATGGGCGTGAGCGGCGTGCGGAGCTCGTGCGAGGCGATCGTGAGGAAATCGTCGCGCGCGCGCACAGCGAGCTGCGCCTCCCGGTAGAGCCGGGCGTTGTCGACGGCCAGCGCCGCGCGCCGCGCTAGATCCTGCGCGAGGTCGAGATCGACGGCGTCGTAGCGCCGGTGCGTCGAGGCGAACGAGAGCGTGCCCAGCGTGCGGCCGCGCGCCGTCAGCGGGACCGTGAGGTGCGAGGCGAGCGAGAGCGAGCGCAGCGCCTCGTAGTGCGCCTGATCGAACGAGATCGCGCGGACGAACGAGTCGGTCACCTTGGGGATGAGCTCCGGCTGCGCCGTGCGCAGGACCCTGCCGATGCCCCGCCCGGCGGAGTCGGCCGTGATCCTGCCGAGGAGCTCGGTCGCCATCGCCATCGACGGATCCGCGTGGGCGGTCACCTGCCGATCGATAGCGCCGGACTCGTCCTGCAACAGGAGCACGCAGATCGACGCGAAGTCGGGGAGCGCGACGCGGACCACGCGCCGCAGCGTCTCCTCGAAATCGAGCGACTCGCCGAGGATCTGCCCGGCGGAGACGAGGATGCGCTGCGCCTCGTGGACGCGGCGGCGCTCCGTCACATCGCGGGTGACCTTCGCGAAGCCGCGCAGCTGCCCGGCCTCGTCGAAGAGCACGCTGATCACCTCGTTCGCCCAGTAGCGGGTGCCGTCCCTGCGGACGCGGTAGCCCTCCTGGATCGAGCGGCCGGTCTCCACGGTGGACTCGAGCTCTGCGGCGGGCCTGCCGAGCTCGACGTCCTCCGGCGGGAAGAGGACCGAGCAGTGGCAGCCGATGATCTCGTCGGCCCGGTAGCCGTTGATGCGCTCTGCGCCCGGGTTCCAGCTGGCGATGCGGCCCGCGGGGTCGAGCATGAAGATGGCGTAGTCCTGGACGCCCTCCACGATGAGGCGGAAACGCTCCTCGCTTTGCTTGAGGCGCCGGTCGGCGCGCGCCTCTGCCGCTTCCATCTCCCGGCGCAGGAGGAGCTCGCGCATCCTGCGGTTCTCGTCCTCGTAATGCTTCCTGCGCAGCTGGGCGCGCAGGCGCGCTTTGAGCACCGTGAGCTCGCCCGTCTTCGTCACGAAATCGTCGGCGCCGGCCGAGAGGGCGTCGAGGATCGCCTTGTGGTCGTCGCGGCCCGTGAGCATCAGCAGCGGGATCGGCCGCCACGAGGCGTTCGCTTTGATGCGGAGGCACGTGGCCGGGCCCGATAGACCCGGCATCACCATGTCGAGCAGAATGCCGTCGATGCGCGCCACCGTGAGCCGCGCGAGCGCCTCTTCCCCTGAGTGGGCGAGCACCGGCAAGTAGCCTTCGTCGCGCATCGCCGCCGCGACCTGGTTCAGGTACGTGGGGCTGTCGTCCACGATCAGGATGCGGTGGGACGGCGTGTCCGACGGGCGGTTCACGAGAGCCTCCGGGGCGGGCTCCTGTGAGCGAGGGCAGTCGCCATGACGGGGCGCGTGGGGCTGGTTGAACCGGTGCAGCACCCGCCGATCACCCCCCGTGGCGCCTCCACCCTCATTGGCCACCCATACAGGTTGGCATGCGTTCTCCCCCGGTCGACGCGAAAAGGCTACCTGGCCCGATGCACTTTGCGTACAGCATCCTATTTCTACCAGCCGCCAGGCGCTCGCAACGTTGCGTCCCCCACCGCCATCCGAAATCCCTGGGGAAGCGCACACAATGCGCGCTGTGGGCTTCGAGCGCCCGGAGCCAGCAGAGGGGGGCTTCCCGCGTTACAAACCAGGGAAATGACGCTTGACAAGCGGCGTGACGATCCGAGTTGCGCCTGACTCGAGCGACTCGAGATCCGCGCTTGGCGAGTCGCGCCCTCGCGGCGGCGCGCCGGCGTCGAGGAGGGAGTGAGCGCGCGGCGAGGAGCGGAGCTCATCACCACTCTGGCTCCTCGGCGAGGCCAGGCCCGGGCGGCGCGGAAGGTAGGAAACGCGCGGATCCGTCAGCCCTCGTCGATGAGCTCGATCATCGTGGCTCGGGCGGGTCCGCCCGCGGGAATCCAGCGGCAGAGCTCGTCGACGCCGACGTCATCGACCACCCGGCGGAGCTCCGCGCGCGCGGCGGCGGGCTCGCCGAGCGCGGTGAGCGCGTGCGCGCGGGTGATGCGGTAGCGCTGGCGCACCTCGGTGGGCTCTTCCCGCTCGCCATCGCGGAGGCCGACCAGGGAGAGCGCGCCCTCGACGTCACCCGTGCGCACGAGCACCGCGGCACGCGCTCCCCGCACGAGCGGCCGCGCCGACGCTGGCGCGCGCTGCTCGTCCAGGTCCGGGAGGAGCCGCCGGGCGGACTCGATGTCGCCAGCGCAGAGCTGCCATTGGGCGAGGTTGCTGATGACGAGCACCCGGACCTGCGGAGGTATCCAGTCGCGAGGCACGTCGCGCAGCGAGGCGGCCGCCGCCTTGTAGCTCCCCTCCCAGGCGAGCGACTGACCGACGGCCTGGGCCGCAAAGGCGTAGATGATCCGCGGATCGCCGAGCTCGGTCGGCGGCATCGAGGCGCGATCCGCGCGGCGCGCGGCCGGCTGCCCCGGACGCGGGAGCCGAGGCGCGGGCGCCTCGCGCGAGGATCGACCGGGCCTCGCGGCGATCAGCCGCCGGACGTCGCCGCCGAGGAGGACAAGCAGCGCGATCACGGCGGCGGCCGCGCAGGCGGCGCCGAGCGAGAGCGACCCGCCACGCCACCGGGCGAGCGCGCCCCACGCCAGCAGAGGCGCCGCGGCGCCGGCCGCCGCGAGCAGGATCGGCCGTCGCATCATCGGCGGGCTCCGGCGCGGATCGGCGCGGGGTCGGCCGTGCGCTTCGGTGCCATCGGTCCTCTTCAGCGCTCCCTGAGCACGCGCCGAGGATCCACGCTCGTCCCGCTCCTCAGCGTGTCGGCGATCGCCTGGTGGAAGCGCTCGAGCCGCTGGTCCGCCGCGTGGAACACGGTCCCCTCCGGGTACCTCCCG
This sequence comes from Sorangium sp. So ce693, assembly GCF_051521375.1. Classification (NCBI taxonomy): domain Bacteria; kingdom Pseudomonadati; phylum Myxococcota; order Polyangiales; family Polyangiaceae; genus Sorangium; species Sorangium sp. So ce693. The sequence goes on along the minus strand of NZ_CP150347.1, from coordinate 11,712,851 downwards.
TCCGCGTCGGCGACGCCCGCAGGGACGCCGGTGATGATCTCGATGCCCTCCTCGACGGAGCTCACCTCGAACACGTGGAAGCGGCCGGCCTCGATCGCCGTCACGACGTCGCCCCGCAGCATGAGCGCGTCGCGGTTCGCGCTCGGGATCAGCACGCCCTGCTCGCCCGTCAGGCCCTTGGCGGCGCACAGATCGAAGAAGGCCTCGATCTTCTCGTTGATGCCGCCCACGGGCTGGATGCTCCCCTGCTGATCGATGCTGCCCGTCGCGGCGAGCTCCTGCCGGATCGGGACGCCGGAGAGCGCTGACAGGAGCGCGTACAGCTCGCTCGACGAGGCGCTGTCGCCCTCGATGGGCTCGTACGTCTGCTCGAAGACGAGCGAGGCGCCGAACGAGAGCGGGCGGTGCTGGGCGAACCGGGCCGCGATGAAGCCCGTGAGGACCAGCACGCCCTTGCTGTGGAGCGGGCCGGACATCTCGACCTCGCGCGCGATGTTCACCGGGCCCTCGAGGCCCGGGTAGACGACCGCCGTCACCCGGCACGGGCGGCCGAACGTCTGCGGGCCGTCGGACAGGACCGAGATCGCGTTGACCTGCCCGACGCGCCGGCCGGTCACGTCGATGCGGATCGTCCCGTCCGAGAGCAGCTCGTGCACGTGATCGCGGAAATGGCTCCCGCGGCGCCGCGCCGCCTCGAGCGCCTCGTTGACCTCGGGGCCGTCGACCACCTTGCGGCCGCGGCGCTGGGCCCGGTAGCCGGCCTCGGTCGCGACCTCGGCGATGAGCCCGACCTGGGCGCTCACCTTGGTCTGGCTCTCCGCGAGGCGGCCGCCGTGGAAGAGGAGCGCGGTCACGCCGTCGGCCGTGATCGGCGGGAGGCCGCGATCGTGCGCGAAGCCGGCGAGGAACGCGGGGTACGTGAGGAGCGCCTGATCGAGCGAGATCGTCGTCTCGAAGCGCGCCTGCACCTTGAAGAGCTGCGAGAACTCCGGATCGGCGTCGTGCAGGTCCTGGTAGAGCTGCGGGTTCGTGACGAGGACGACCTTCACGTCGATCGAGATCGGCGGGAAGAGCAGCTCCTCCGCGGTGCCGCGGAAGTACGACGGGTTGTGCTCGGGCACGATGAACTTGCCCGCGAGGAGGCAGGCCTTGAGCTGCTCGTAGAGCGCCTCGTTCTTGAGGAGCGCGCCGGCGGGCAGGATCAGGAAGCCGCCGGCCGCCTCGTGGAGGGCGCCCGCGACCGCGAAGCCGGGCTCCGGCGGGAAGCCGGAGTCGGGCGGCGCGTGGGTGCGGCCGAACAGGGCGGTCAGCGTGGGGTAGGGGACCTCGACGACCGGGGCGCCGGAGTCGGGCGTGTGCTCCGTGAGGAGCGTCGGGACGACCACGCCGCGCGGGAGCGTCGCGCCGCCCTCCTCGCCGCGCGCCTCGTCGACGAGCAGGCGGAACTCCTTCGACACGACCGTCTCGACGTCCGCGAGGAAGGCGCTGATGTCGTCGCGCCCCTCGAAGCGCGCGCGCACCGGCTGGAAGCAACCCTTCACCCCGTCGCTGAGCAGCTGCTTCACGACGCCGCGCAGCTCGACGTCGGCCTCGTCCTGCACGGTGGCGAGCCGCATCTCGAACTCCTCGATGGAGCCGGCGATGGCGAGCAGGGCCTCGCCGTCCGGCGCGTTGGCGGCGTCCTCGATCGAGGTGATCTGCACCTCGTCCTCGCCGCGCACGAGGTCGAGGCCGAGCTCGCGCGCCGCGGACTTGAGCTGCTCCTCGAGCCGCCGCTCCTCCGCGTTCACGCGGCGCTGGATCTTGCCGCGCGCCTGCTTGAAGCGCTCGCCTTCGGTCGCGCCGCGCAGGGCGTCGACGAGCTTCTCGTGGAGCTCCTCCATCGCCTCGACGAAGGGGCGCCCCTCGCCGGGCGGCAGCGACAGGACCGTCGGCTCGCTCGGGCGGTGCGGGTTCGGCAGGAGGAGGATATCGTCGGGCGTGGGACGGCTCGCCGCGATGCGCTTCGCGACAGCGCGAGCGCAGAACGTGCGGCCCGTGCCGGGCGCGCCGACGACGACGACGTGGAAGCGGGGCTGGCGGATGTCGAGGCCGAAGGCGAGCGCGGCGAGGGCGCGCTCCTGCGACCCGATGCCCGCCGACAGCGGCGCGACCTCGTCCGTCGTGGAGAAGCGGAAGCTCTGAGGCTCTACGATCTTGCGGCACTCGCTGGGGGGCAGCTTCCGGGAGACCATGGCGGCGCACCATAGCGCCTTTCGCTGTCCGTTGGCGTGGAGCCCGCCCGGCGGCGCGCCCGCGCGCCGATCGAAGGCCGCGAGGGGGCGCCTCGCCCCCGCTGGGGCGCGTCACGCGGGGCGCGCGCTAGCGCCGCAGGACCAGCACGGGGCACGGCGCCCGGGCGAGCACGTCGCGGATGACGCCGCCATGGTGATCGGCGAGCTGCCCGTGCCAGACCAGCACTACGAGGTCGCTCGCCAGCTGCCAGGCGAGGCGCGCGATCTCCGCCGCCGGCTCGCCCTTGCCGAGGAAGAACCGCGTGGAGACGCCGTGCGGGCAGTGCCCGATAGCGCTCAGGAACCGGGCCAGGAACTCCTCGGTGAACGCGGGCCACTCGTGCTGCGGCTGGTCGACGTAGAGGGGCGCCACCATCGCGCCCGGCTCGGAGGGCAGGGGCGTCGACACGGGCGGCCCGTCGTCCGCGGCCTCCCGCGGCGAGGCGCAGCCGACCATCACGATGTCGAGCTCGGCGCCGAGCTTGCGGGCGACCTCCCCGACGGGCGTGATCGCGCTGGCCGTGCTGGGGGTGCCGTCGAGCGGCAGCAGGATGCGCTGTAGCCGCGGCGGGGAGGGCTCCTCACGGAGGATGACGACGCCGAGCGCGGTGGACTCCAGCGCGCGCGCCGCGAGCCGGCCGACGCCGAAGCGCTCGTCCGTGGGATCGTCCGCGTGCGAGGCCACGATGACGAGCGCGGTCCCGTAGCTCGCCACCGCCGACGCGAGCGCGCCGGCCGGATCGTCGCTCGCCTCGACGTCCAGCACCATGCCCTGCAGCGCCTCCGGGGCGATCCCGAAGTGGGCCGGCACCTCGCTCGCGTCGATCGGCTCCTTGCAGAGGCACAGCCCGCGCAGCGGGGCCTCGAGCCCGTGGGCGATGAGCCGCCCGAGCGCGACGGCGCCGAGGTGGGCGCGGCGGCCGTGGAGCGCGACGACCACGCTTCTGCGCTGCAAGCCGCTCTGCGGCGGGCGCTCGTCGGCCTCCTCGAACGCACCAGGGGGCGGCTCGGCCGCGGGCGCCGGCCCGGGCGGCGCCCCGAGCCCGACCGGGGACCCGCGTACGGCGCTCAGCATGGCGTGACCTCCTCCCATGGCGTGATGCGGCCGCCCAGCCGCCGCGCCGCATAGCGGCGGCCCGGCTCGGCCAGCACGGCGCAGGCGGGCGCGCCCGCGTCGAGCAGGCAGATCGGCAGCGGCGCGCTCCCCTCCAGCGCGACCTCGACCGCCCCGTCCTCCACGTGGATCTCGAGGGCGCGGCCTCGCCAGGCGATCGGGATCTTGAGGTGCCGCCAGCCCGGCAGGAGGTGCGGCTCGATCCCGATCGCCTCGTCCTCGTCGGGGCACGGCGGCGCGTGGGGGAGCGCCTCCGAGAGCGCGCTCCGCGGCACGCGCGTGACGCCGGCGACGCCGAACGCGACGGCTTGCCAGAGGCCGCCCATGGCGGCGATGTGCACGCCGCCCGCGGCGTTGCCCATCGTGTTGCCGAGGTCGATGTCGGCGGTCTGCTCGAAGTAGCGCTCGGCGTGGGCGTGGAGATCGAGCCGGGCGGCGACGAGCGCGTGGGCGCTGGGGCTCAGCGAGCTGCCGTGGGCGGTGCGCGGCTCGTAGTAGAGGAAGTTGTCGCGCCGGGCGCTCGCGGGCACCGCGCTCCAGAGCAGCGCGATGAGCTGCACGACGTCCGCTTGCTTCACGACCTGGCAGGCCTGCGTCCGCTCGCGCCCGAGCAGGACGTCGACCGGCGCGCTGCGCACGGCGTAGTCGGCGATGGAGAACGGCGCGAGGCCGAAGTAGCCCGCGAACTGCTCGATCAGGCCGGTCTGCGGGTCGATCCCGAGGAGCAGGCGGTCCGCGACGTCGCGCCAGTGATCGGGCTCGTCGGGCCGGAGATCGAGCCGCGCGAGCACGTCCGCGCGCGCGACGTCGCGCCGGACGAGCGCGGCGGCGACGCGGAGGTTGTGCCGCGCCATCCAGTTCGTGAACGCGTTGTCGTCCACGGTCTCGTGGTACTCGTCCGGCCCGATCACCCGCCGGATGTGGGCGTGGCCATCCGGCCCGAGCTCGGCGCGGCTCGCCCAGAAGCGCGCCGTCTCGATCAGGATCTCGGCCCCCTCGCCGCGCTGGAAGTCGAGATCACCGGTCGCGCGGACGTACGCGTGCACCGCGTACGCGATGTCGGCGCTGATGTGGTGCTCCTGCTCGCCGGAGAGCACCCGGATCACCTCGCCGAACGGCGTGACGACGAGCGCCGGCGTGGTCTCGTCGCCCGTGTCCGCCGACTCCCACGCGTAGAGCGCGCCCTCGTAGCCGAGCGCCTTCGCCTTGCGGCGCGCGCCGGCGAGGGTGCGGTGCCTGTAGAGGAGCAGCGCGCGGGCGGCCTCGGGGTAGCAGTGCGTGTAGAACGGGACGAGGAAGGTCTCGGTGTCCCAGAAGACGTGGCCGCGGTACGCCTCCCCGCTGAGCCCGCGCGCGCCGATGGAGCAGCGCGCGTCGTCCGGGTTCGCCGCGCCGATGAGGTGGTACAGCGCGAACCGGAGGGCCCGCTCGATCCTGGGGGCGCCGTCGATCTCGACGTCGGCGCGGCGCCAGCGCTCCGCCCACGCCCGCGTGTGCTCGCCGAGCACGTCGGCCATGGCGCGGCTCGACAGCTCGTCCTGGAGCGCCTCGCCCGCCTCGTGCGGCGCGGGCGTGTCGCGCGACGTGTGCAGCGTCGTCGTCCGGAAGAGGCGGCGCCGCTCGGCGACGCGGACGCCGACGTCGCAGCGCTCGGCGATGGATCGCGCGCCTGTGGTGCGCTCGCAGCGCGCGCCCTCGAGGGCCTCGAGCGGGGGCGAGCTCTCCGGGGCCTGCTCCGGGAGCTCCCGCAGGTGCGAGGTCATCGCGGTGACGAGACCGCCGTGCGTGTGCCCGACGAGCAGCAGGCTCTTCGCGCCCGCGTCCGCCGAGAAGCCGGCCCAGTGCGCCGCGCCGCTCGCGCTCTTCACGTCGCCGCTCAGGATCGCGTCGACGCGGATCGTCCCGGTGAAGTTGAGGGGGGCGATGCTGAGCGCTTCCATGAGGACGTGGCGGTTCGCGAGCGACGCCGCGTGGAGCGTGTGCAGGTGCGTGAGGTGGCCTCCCTCGCCGCGCCGCAGGCACTCGCGCAGCAGCACGCCCCGCCTCATGTCGAGGGCGCGGCGGTGGTGCAGCACGCCGCTCGCCTCCGCGGAGAACGAGTCGCCCTCGACGGCGACGCTCAGCCGGCCCCAGTCGGGGGCGATGACGAGCTCCGGCACGCGGCTCACGTCGGCCGAGGGCTCGAACGCGCCCGCGATGAACGTCGCGGGCCGCGACACGCTCGACCCCTCCGGCAGCGACGCGCGCGAGCCGAGGTAGCCGTTGGCGATCGCGAGCAGCGACTCGATCTCGTGCTCGCGCGCGACGTCGAACCCTGGCTCCTCGATGATCCACGCGGCGTCCCGGGGCGCCGCGAGGGAGCCGAGCTCGCCCTCGAGATCCCGCTGGAGCGCGAGGATCTCGTGGAGCCGCTGCGCGCCGGCCGTCGCATGGACGGCGCCCGCGAGCTCCGGCGCGCCGCGGAGGCCGCGCGCCCCTCCGGCCGTCGCGCCGTCGCGTGAGTCGTGTGGTTCGCGTGAGTCTTGTGATTCCGGCGAGATCGCGAGCCGATCGTGCGGCTCGATGCGGAGCGGCGCGATCACGTGAGCGAGCAGCGCGGCGACGGCGGAGCGCCCGTCCGGCTCCGCGCGGGCGGCGAGCGCGACCGCGGCGCCGCGGCGATCGAAGCCGTGGAGCTCCGCGCCCTCGAGCGCGCCGAGGAAGAGCCGCCTGCGGTTCTCGGCGCGCACGCCGCGAGCGAGCCGCCGAGCGAGGTGGGGCATGGCCTCGTCGGTGAAGAGCGCCACGCGCACCCCCATCGCGAGCAGCGCGTCGAGCAGCGCCGCGGCGCCGTCGACCGCCTCCCCGAGGAGGCCTGCGTCGATCGCGATGAAGCGGAAGCGGTGGTGCAGCTCGGCCGGCAGCTTGATCGCGGCTGCCGGCGCGTTCGCGATGGCGGGGTTGCCCGATCCGCCTCGCGCGAGGACGGCTTGCCCGGTGGCGCTGTCTTCTACGAGCAGCGACGACATCCTCGGCTTCTCCTGGGGGCCAGGGGACGCGAGGAGCGTGCCGCCGCGCCTGTGCGAGCCGGGATCGGAGGGCCGTGGCGTCGGTGCGCTAGCGTTGCACGGCGCCGGTCAGGCGATCGAGCACGAGCAGGAGCCGGTCGACGTCGAAGGGCTTCGCCAGCACACCGGCCACGGCGCCGCGGATGCTGGGCTCGTTCACGCCGGAGAGCAGGAGGACGGGCACCTCGACGCCCGCGGCGGCGAGCGCGGCGAGGAACTCGTCGCCGGTCATCTCGGGCATGATGTAGTCGAGCAGGACCGCCCGCGGCCGCGCGCCGCGGGCGAGGCGATCGAGCGCCTCCAGCGGCCGCGTGAAGCCCTGAACGCGGTAGCCCTCGTCGGAGAGCAGGTCGAGAAGCGACTCGACGAGCGCGGGGTCGTCATCGACGACGAAGATCTCCGCGGCCGCGCGCGGCGAGGAGGTGGCGGCCGGGCCGGGAGCGGGGACCGGCGAGCTCATCGTATTTCCCTGGATCGCTGGCCATTCCGGCGCATGAGGCGCGCGAAGGATACCAGAGGGTTGCCGCGACCGCATGCGCAGGCCGCTCTGGACGCATCGTTGCACCTCCCGTCACGTCCTCCGTTGCGCATTCCACGTCGCGCGGATCTCCGTCGAGCTCCGAAACTCGCTCAGGACGGAGTTTTCCTCACCAATTGGGCTTGCCGCCGCGCCGCTCCTTGCAGATCGTTGAGCACCTGATACCCCTGTAAGGTTCCTCCCAGGACGACCCGAGCAGCTTGACTTGAACTGCTCACGGGTATCGAATTGTGGTCCGAAGGACACTCCAATCCCCCTGTGGTCATCATGGCGGAAACCCCTGCTAGCAAGCTGCACATCTATCTGATCGACGATCACCCCGTCGTTCGCGAAGGCTTCGCTCGAGCGCTCTCGGACGAGCCCGACATGGTCGTCGTGGGCCAGGCCGGGACGGCGGCCGATGCCCTGCGCGAGACGGCGAGCTGCAAGCCGGACGTCGTGCTCGTCGATCTCAACATCCCCGACCGGGACGGCATCGAGCTCCTCGGGGCGCTGAGAGCGCAGCTGCCTCAGGCGAAGCTCCTCGTGTTGAGCGGGTATGACGACGAGTTCCGCGTCGCCGAGGCGCTCCGCGCGGGAGCGCAGGGGTATCTCGTGAAGACCTCGAAGCTCGAGGAGGTCATCGAGGGCATCCGCCGGATCGCGACCGGTGGAGCGCCGCTTTCCTCGAGCATCGCGGGGGCTGTGGTGCGCGCGATGCGCAAGCCGGCGAGCGAGGGCTCCGGCGGCCTCGACGCGCTGACGCCGCGCGAGCGCCAGGTCCTGCGGCTGCTCGCGGCCGGCGTGTCAACGCGCGAGACGGCCGCGCGGCTGACGATCAGCCCGAAGACGGTGGAGACCCACCGCGTGCGCATCTACGCGAAGCTCGGGTGCAAGAGCGCGGTCGAGCTGACCCGCATCGCAGTCCGCACCGGGCTCATCGAGGCGTAACCGCCCGCGGTCGCGCGGGGCGCTGCCCGCTCGCTCCGCGGGTGGTACGCTACGGTTTTCGCTCCCTTTTCGGCTTCTTCGGCGGCGCTTCCTTCTCGGTGGCCTTCGGGGCCTGGCTCGCGCGTGATCGATCCTTCGCCTCCTCGAGCAGGCGATCGATCCGCACGCCGTCGATGGTGAGCCCGTCGATCGCGCAGCCGACGATCTCGACCTCGCGGAGGTCCGACCCCTCGAAGCGAGCGCGGCGCAGGCTCGCGTCGGACCAGCGGGTCTCGGCGGCGTCGGCGTCGTCGATGCGCGCGCGGGCGAGCGAGATGTCGTCGAGCGAGGCGCCGGCGAGGGTCGCGTTGTGCAGGCGCGCGTCGCGAAGGTCGACGTCGTCGAGCTCGGCCTCCGCGAGCGAGACGTTGTGCAGGCGCGCGTTGCGAAGGTCGACGTCGTCGAGCTCGGCCTCCGCGAGCGAGACGTTGTGCAGGCGCGCGTTGCGAAGGTCGACGTCGTCGAAGCTGGCCCCGGCGAGCGCCGAGCCGTGAAACTGCTCGGGCTTCTTCGCCGGCTGGATGCCCTCGTCTTCGGTGGCGCCCGCGCTCGGCGGCGCGATGGGGGGCTTCTTGGCCATGGGTCCATGCTAGCGCTAGGCGCAGGCCGCGCGCTCGCGCGGTCCGGAGAGCCATGAACGCACACGCCGGCTTCGTGCCCCACCACGCCCTCGTCTCCGCCCCCTCCGCGGCGCCTGCCCGCTGGATGCTCGTGCTGCACGGCATCTTCGGCTCGGGCGCCAACTGGCGCACCTTCATCCGACGCCTCGCCGAGGCGCAAGCCGCCGAGGGCGCGCCTCCTGCCGCCGCCCGGCCGTGGGGCTTCATCCTTGTCGACCTGCGGGCCCACGGCATGTCGCAGAGCCCGCCTGCGCCGCACACCATCGCGGCGGCCGCGGAGGATCTTCTCCGGCTGGGCGACCGCCTCGGCCTCGATATCCGCGGCGTGATGGGCCATTCGTTCGGCGGGAAGGTGGCGCTCGCCTATCTCGAGCGCCGGCCGATGGGGATCGAGCGCGGCTTCATCCTCGACGCCGATCCGAGCGCGAGGCCCGCCGGCGAGAGCGGATCGGAGAGCCCCGGCGTGCTCGCGATGCTCCGCGCGATCCCGCAGCCGATCCCGTCGCGCGAGGCGTTCCTCGAGGCGGTGCACGCCGCCGGGTTCAGCCGCGGCATCGCGGACTGGCTGGCGATGAACGTCCGCCGCGAGGGCGACGGCTTCCGCATCCGGCTCGACCTCGACATCCTGGACGAGCTGCTCACCGACTATTTCGCCCGCGATCTGTGGCACGTCCTGGAGGACCCGCCGGCGCCGGCCGGCCCGGGCGTGGAGGAGCGGCGCATCCACGTCGTCCTCGGCGGCAGATCCGCGTCGATCTCGCCGGCCTCGCGCGACCGCTTCGAGGCGCTCGCGGCGCGCGCGCCCTGGCTCTCGGTCCACGTGCTCCCGCGCGCCGGCCACTGGCTCCACGTCGACGATCCGGAGGGACTCTTCGACGTGATGCGGGCGGGCTTATGACCATGACCGGGAGCCGTGAACCCCACGCGTGCCCCTGGACCAGGCTTTCCGCCCGCCTCTTCATCCGCTATCGCCCGGAGGACCTATGCGCATCGCGTCCTGGAACGTGAACTCCATCCGCACGCGGCTCGAGCAGCTCACGAGCTGGCTGGTCCGCGCCGCGCCCGACGTCGTTTGCATGCAGGAGACGAAGGTCGAGGACGGCAGCTTCCCCGAGGCCGCGCTCTCCGAGGTGGGCTATCGCTCGGTCGTCTTCGGCCAGAAGTCCTACAACGGGGTCGCGATCGCCACGCGCTTCGGCCTCTCGGTCGACGACGTGAAGAAGGGCCTCGACGGCGACGAGCAGGACGTCGCCCGGCGGATGCTGGCGGCGACGATCGAGGGGATCCGGGTCATCAACGTCTACGTGCCCAACGGCCAGGCGGTGGGCACGCCGGCCTTCGCCTACAAGCTCGCGTGGCTGGAGCGGCTGCGGAGCGAGCTCGAGGCGCGCTACCGTCCGGATCAGGAGATCGTGATCTGCGGCGATTTCAACGTCGCGCCCGAGGCGATCGACGTCGCCGAGCCGAAGAAGTGGGAGGGGCAGGTGCTCTTCCATCCGGACGAGCGGGCCGCGCTGGGGCGCCTGATGGAGTGGGGGCTCGTGGACGCGTTCCGCGCCTGCCACCCCGCCAAGGAGGCGTACAGCTGGTGGGACTACCGGATGGGCGCGTTCAGGCGCAACAAGGGCCTCCGCATCGATCTGGCGCTGGTGACGCGCCCGCTCGCCGCGCGCTGCACCGATGTGTCGATCGACACGCGCCCGCGGGAGCTCCAGCGCCCCTCCGATCACGCGCCGGTCGTGGTGGAGCTCGCGGACGGCGCCGCGCCGCCTGGGGCCACGCCGGCGGCCTGAGCGCGGGCGGACGTCAGCGGGGCGCGGCGATCGGGCGAGCGCCTGGGGCCGCGGCGGGCGGCGCGATCGCGGCCGCCGGTGTCGCGCGCGCTCCGTCGGCACCCGCCGGTGTCGCTGCAGCGCGCGCCCCGTCGGCCACCGCCGGCGCCGCCGTGGAAGGCTCGCCGTAGATGTCCGTGTCCGTCGCCGCGGGCGCCCCGGAGGCGAGCGCCTGCTTCGCTTCATCGGCGCACGCGGGGCGGGCCAGCGACTCCTCGATGCAGGCGCCGCGCATCGACGGAGGGCACATCACGCGGATGTGGAAGTGGTCGTTGTGCAGGTCGGCGTCCCTGGGGCTCATCATCGCGGCCGCGGCCCGGGCCCGGAGGTCTGCCGGGACGCGCTTCTTCGCAGCGTGCGCGAGCAGCCGCGCCCGCAGCGCGTCGGTCACGAACAGGTACTTGACGCCTGCCTGCCGGTCCTCGAGCAGCGCCTGGACGAGCGCCCAGTTGCGCGCGTCGTCGAACCGCGCGCCGGGGAGGCCGATGGCGTTGCCCTCGTCGTCGAACGCCACGAACCGATCCATGCGGAGGGTCTTGCCCTTCGAGTTGACGACGTAGAACCCGACGTCGGCGTCGCGCCCCGTCTGGTGGGAGTTGTGCCCGTCGAGCGCGCCGCCCGTCCTGGCGGAGAGATCGCCGACGAGCAGCGCCGAGTCGCCGTGCTTCTTGGCCACCTGGAAGGCGGCGCGCCGCAGCGTCTTCACGAGCACGGGCAGCCCCCACGTCCTGGCGCCCTCGCGTGCCTTGAGGTGCCTCGACGATCGGAGCCGCACGGCGCCGGTCAGCCGCCCGCGGTTCGGAGCGCCCTTCGACAGCGGCTTCCGCTCGTCGGCGTCGGCGGCGGTGCCATCGCGCTCCGCGCGGGACGCGTCGTCCCGCTTCGCCGCGCGCTTCTTGCTGGCCCGCTCCTGGGCCTTCTCCTTGGATCGGGTGCTGCGCGCCGCCCGCGCCTCGCCTTCGCCGTCGGCCGAGCTCCGCCGCGCGGCGCGGCGCTTGTTCTGCGGGCTCTTGCCCGGCTGCTGCTCGGCCGCGGCCGGCTGCGCGCCCGTGAAGGTCGAGGGAGCGCCCTGGGCCGGCGCAGCGAGCGAGAGGGCGAGCAGGAGGGCGGCGACGGGGCCTCGGGACGCAAGGCAGCGCCGAGAGGGCGGGCGGAGCAGCGGCATGACGGGCAGGACCCTACCCTGCGGCGCCGCGGACAGAGAAATTCTTTCGCAGCCGCGCCGGGCCAGGCGCAGCCGCGTCGGGCCAAACGCCGCCGTGCCGGGCCAGGCGCGCCCACCGAGGGCGCTGTGCTGGCCGCGATCGGCGCCGGCGGACGGGGTGCTGCCGACGGAGGGAGCGACGGGATGCGCCCGTCGAGCGCATCCGTCCGGGCTCGGCGGTGGTGGCGGCCTAAGAATTGCGCATCATGTTGCTACAACGTCTTGACATATCGCCGCCGGTGCGGTTAGAAGCGTTCCGCGAGCCCCGCCGAGGGGCGAGCAGGAGCGCCCGTAGCTCAGCTGGATAGAGCGTCGGACTTCGAATCCGAAAGTCGCCTGTTCGAATCAGGCCGGGCGTGCCGGGCTCAACGGGCGACTCAAGCGTTCCGGCGAGATCCCGGGAGCTGTTTCAGGTTCAGTCGGTTTGACAATTCACTCGGGCCATTAGCTCAATTGGTAGAGCAGTGGACTCTTAATCCATTGGCTGAAGGTTCAAGTCCTTCATGGCCCACCCGAGATGATTGAGGAAGCCAGCCCGAGGGGCTGGCAGGGACAGCCGGGACAACGGCTGGCATAGGTGCTTGAGAGCCCGGGACCCGTGGGTCGCCGGGCTTTCGGCGTTCTGGGGCGCTCCTTCGGCCTGCCCGCCCGCTCCGGCACACGAGCGGCGCAGTGGTGGGGGCGCTGCTCGCTGAGCTGCGAAGGCAGCTCACGAGCCGCTCACAGTCACGAGAGCGTGCTGGAGGGCTCGATCGCGGCGAGAGAGCGGTCGGCGGTGATGGGCATCGGCTGAACATCCGGCGCGGAAGCTGGACGCCTCCGGGGTTCGTACCCCGAGCGTAGACCGCCGTCGGTCTCCCCGCTGAGCCGTGCCCAAGCCTCCTCGCGTTCGGACCATCGTGAACAACACGAGGCGCATCAAGATCCTCGAGGAGACGGCCCGGTCGTTGTAGCGCGAGTGGTTCTTGAATTTAGGTTTCCCGGGCACGAGAAGATGAAAACGGTAGGTTTACGGCTCGGAGCAATTCCGCATGACTGGCGAGTCGCGCCGCTAATCGAGGTCCTTGATATTCGATATGGTAGGACGCTACCGAAGACCGAGACGCAGGATGCGGGGCTATTCCCTGTGTATGGGGCTAGCGGCGTCATCGAGCGGTACAGCGATGCTAACATCGCGAGTGCAACGGCATTGATAACATCGCGCAGGGCGGGCAGCGGAACGGTTTGGCGAGCGCGTGAGCCCGGATTTGTGACGAACAATTCGTCTATCGACCGTCCGGTCGATATGGCGGTATTTGAAGACGCTGCATCTATCCAGTTATTGGTAGATCACGCAAACATCGCTGCCGTCGTCCGCGGCGCGGCGCAGCCACGATTGACGCTCGATCGGTCATCTGAGGTACTGACCGCGATACCTCTCGAGAACCGCGTATCAAGTTGGACGCGCTCGCTGGATCGAACGCTGGCATGGCGGACGCGCAGCATCGCGAACGATGCTCTTCGCGCGACGCGCGACCTCCTGCTCCCCCGCTTATTGTCCGTGAGATCGACGCGGGTCGCCTCCATGCTCCCGGCGCGCGATCGGCTGCTACCATCGGCGCCACGTTCGAACTGCGCACCCGCCGCAGCCGTGTGGCAGAATAACTCTATGGCGCCAAAGGGAGACATTTACGACGGCGGTGCCCCGGAGGAGCTTCCGGCGTACCCGGTCCCGCGTGCCGCGCGGATCGTCCGCCTGTCGCCGTCCACCCTGCGCCTCTGGGCTTCGGGCGACGGTCCGCGCAAGGCGCTCTTCAAGCCGGCCGAGCGCGCGCCCCTCGCCCTCTCGTTCTCGAACCTCATCGAAGCCTTCGTGCTCGCCTCGATGCGGCGGGTGCACGGCATCTCCATGCAGCGCGTCCGCAAGGCGCTGCGATTCGTCGGCGACGAGCTCGGCTATGCCCGACCACTCGTCCACGCGAGCTTCCGGACGGACGGGGCCAACCTTTTCGTCCAGCACGCCGACCGGCTGCTGAACGTCTCCGCCGAGGGCCAAGCCGTGCTCCGGGAGGTCCTCGACGCGAGCCTCGCGCGCATCGACTGGGAAGGGGGCCTCGCAGCGCGGCTCTACCCCTGGGTCCGGAGCACGGCGGTCGGCAGCCAGCCTAAGACGATCGTGGTCGACCCGCGGTGCGGCTTCGGCCAGCCCGTGATCGCCGGCACCGGGATCGAGGCCCGCATCGTCACCGAGCGCTACCGGGCCGGCGAGTCCGTGCGGCTTCTCGCGAAGGACTACGGCGTCGAGATCGAGAAGATCGAGGACGCGATCCGGTGCGAGACGCGTGAAGCTGCGTGAGCCGTTCACCTACTTCGTCGACCGGTCGCTCGGCCGCGGGCTCGTCGTCGAAGCGCTGCGAGCGGCGAAGCTCGCCCACGACGATCACTTCGCGCAGAACACGCCCGATGCCGAGTGGCTCGTCGAGATCGGCCGCCGCGGCTGGGTCGTCCTGACCAAGGACAAGACATCCGTGTGAACGCGCTCGAACGCCTCGCGTTGGTCCGCGCGAACGTCGCGTGCATCATGCTCGGCCGCGGCGACCTGGAGAGCGACACCTGAAGTTCGGCACGAAGGAGCGCGAGATCGTGAAGAGGCTCGCGCCTCAGCTCCCGACGAAGGTCGCGCCGAAGCTCGTGATCGACTGGCGCAAGAGCCAGCGGGCGCATCTGCAGCTCAGATCCGTTGCGCCGGCGTGGGATGTGGCGTCTGCGGCTGCCCAGCACGCCCGCGCGATCGTCGTAGGACATCACGACGCCCGCCGACGCCTCGGCAGGCCGGAGTGAGCGCTGCGCGGTCGTGGATGTCCTCGCTTCGCCGCCACCCGCCGACGCACATCCCACCTCGGCATGATGCTTGCTCAAATTGCGACGATGCAGCCGAGAGGCTGTGGTACCGGCCAGCCCGGACGCGACGCCCGAGGGGGACAGCGGATCTGCCGTGAAGCAGAGAGGCGATCGAGGTGGCGATATGAAACACACGGACATGGGACGACGAACCGGCCGCCGGATAGGGCTCACGCTCGGTCTTCTCGCGAGCATGGCGCTCGCGGGCTGCGGCGGTCCGAGCGAGCAAACCGTTCATGGCACGCGGCTCGCGCCCGGCGCCGATGCGCACATCACCGCCGACATCGACTCCGACGCCGCGACCACACGGCTCGTGGTGGACGTCGTTCACCTCTCGCCGCCCGAGCGGATCGAGGCCGGCAGCGAGCATTTCGTCGTCTGGCAGCGCCCGAGCTCCGAGTCCCCGTGGAAACGGGTCGGAGTGCTCGACTACAATGCTGACAGCCGAAGAGGCAAGCTGGCCCAGATGAGCGTGCCGCATGCCAGCTTCGATCTGCTCATCACCGTCGAGAAGCAGAGCAGTCCTCGATCCCCATCGTCTGCTGCCGTCATCGGGCCGACATCGGTCGGGTAGCCAGGAGCCCGCAGCGCCCTGCCTCGAAGGCCTTTCCCATCCACCCTGCGCGCTCTCCTTTAGCGACGATCGCGTCCGTGCGGCCGCCGTGCGAGCAGGGCTCTCCCCTCACGACTTCACGACTTCACGACAGGAGCGCGCCTGGCGCGGCCTGTACATCGCTGGGAGGATCGGCGGCGCATGAGGGAAGGGTCGAGGATCGCCATCTATGGCGCCGTCGGCGCCAATGTGGCGATCGCGGCGGTCAAGTTCATCGCCGCCGCCGTGACCGGCAGCTCGGCGATGCTCTCCGAGGGTGTGCACTCTCTCGTCGACACCGCCGACGGGCTCCTCCTCCTGCTCGGCAAGCACCGGAGCGCCCGCCCGGCCGACGCCGATCATCCGTTCGGCCACGGCAAGGAGCTCTACTTCTGGACGCTGATCGTCGCCCTCATGATCTTCGCCGCGGGCGGCGGCGTCTCGATCTACGAAGGGATCTTGCACCTCCTGCGCCCGCGCCCGATCGAGGATCCGACGTGGAACTACGTCGTCCTCGGCGCAGCGGCCCTCTTCGAGGGAACGTCGCTCGCCATCTCGGTCCACGAGTTCAAGAAGAAGGACGGACAGGGCTACCTCGCGGCGATGCGATCCAGCAAGGACCCGACGACGTTCACCATCGTCCTGGAGGACTCCGCGGCGCTCGCCGGGCTCGCCATCGCCTTCCTCGGCGTCTGGCTCGGGCACCGCCTGGGAAACCCCTACCTCGACGGCGCGGCGTCGATCGGCATCGGCCTCGTGCTCGCGGCGGTCGCGATCTTCCTCGCGCAGCAAAGCCGCGGGCTCCTCGTGGGGGAGAGCGCGGACAGGGATCTCCTTGCCGCGATCCGCGCGCTCGCCAAGGCGGATCCTGGCGTGTCGGAGGTGGGGCGACCGATGACGATGCACTTCGGTCCGCACGACGTCCTTGTCGTGCTGTGCATCGAGTTCGACCCCGCGCTCACGGCCTCCGAGGTGGCGGAGGCGATCGAGCGGATCGAGGCGCGGATACGGAGCCAGCGACCCGATGTGAAGCACATCTATGTCGAGGCCAGGTCATTCCCAGGGCGCGCAAGGCCATGACGCGCCCGTGGAGAGGCCGCTCGCAGCCTCCTCTGCGAGGCGCGGCGTCACCACCACACGCGCCGGCGTTTGCGGCGTGAGCTCACCGCCACCGCCGCGACACCACCCAGGGCGAGCACGGCCGCCGCAACGACGGCGACGCGCCAGGCCGTGTGCTCTGCCTCGCTCCTGGCGCCGCGGAACCTCGCCCTTGCCGCGACGAGGTCGCCCGCGAGCCGCTGCTTGCTGTGCTCGATCTGCTCGGCTGGGCCCGCGGGCGCCGCGAAGCCTGCGCCGGCGCTTACGTGACCTCGCTCGCTGAGGGGACGGGAGACCCTCTCCTCATCGAATCGGATTGCAGTGGACGGTTCCATGTCTCCCGCGCTGCAACCGCCGTTCCTCGCCAGCGCATCGCACAGCAGCGCTAGGCCGCCCCTGCCTGCTGCGCCTGCTTCCGATGCCGGAGTGCGATCCAGAGCCCGGCGGCGTTGTTGACCACCAGCGCGGCGTTCAGGGCGGTGAACACCCAGTTTCTCACGAGCAGGCTGTAGAGGAGGTTTCCGGCCGTCCCGGCGATCGCGGCGATGAAGAAGACAAGGGTGTACTTCTCCGATTTATCCTTCTCGCCCTTCCACTCCCTGTAGGTCTGTGACCCGAAGGTCACGAGGAGCAGCAGGGAGCTGATCCAGCCCACGACATGCTTCATCGGCGGTTCCCATGATCGGTTGCCAGGTGAGCCGTGATCGGCGACGCCCGCGAGCTCGGAGCGTGAGCTCGACCTAGGCGGCGTGCGACATCCGTGCCGCCTCGCCGCGCTGCGTGCCTCCGGTGCGCGTTCGGGCGGGCCCGGCGCGCGCGGGCGCAGACGATGCATCCCGGGGCGCGCCCGGCGCGTGCTCACGCCGGCAGGGAGAGCCCGCATGCAACATCAGCCGTCCATCGGTCCATCACAAACCGATCGCAGCGCGCAGGACCTCGCCGCCGACGCGGTCCACGAGGCGAAGAAGCTCCTCGGCGCGGAGCTCGCGCTCGCCAGGCGCGATCTCCGCCGGTCGGCCGCTGCCCTCTCGCGCTCGGCGATCGCGTTCGGCGTCGCGGGGGTCGCGGGGCTCGCCGGCGTCGACGCGCTGATGGTGTCGCTGGCCGTGGGGCAGCGCCGCAATCATCCGGCGCGCTCGACCGCCGTGGGGCTCGGGCTGCTCGCGCTCGCGGCCGCCGCGGCGCTCGTGGGGCGGTCGGCGCTGCCCCGCAGCCCGCTGCCGATCGCCGCGCGCATCGCATCGGACATCGAGGACGTCGCCCAGCGCGTGGTGGGGTGAGCCGTCTCGTGAGGGGAGCGTCGCCCCGGCTTAGCGCCGAAGCGCCGCGGCCGCGCGCCCGGAGACGGCCGATCCGCTCGTGACGATCGCCGACCCCAGCGCGAGCAGGGCGACGAGCGTGAGCACCATGGGATAGATGCCGACCAGCGCGAGGATGCCGAGCACGACCGTTCCGGCGCCGACGAGCGACTGCAAGCCGGCGGCGGCCATCGCCGCCTGACGAGCGATGTGGGCGAGGTGCAGGTGCGCGCCGCGCGCGTCGAGCGCGCCGAGGTCCGCCGTCGCGCCGCCGCTGAGCAGCAGCGTGCCGCCAAAGACGATCACCGCGACCGACGTCAGCGTCCCGGGGGCGAGCCCGAGGAGCGCGAGGATGCCGAGCACGATGCCCGCCGCGCCGCCGACGAGCTCCGCGCCCATGCCGCCGCCGAGCTCGGCGCGCGTGTCCCACTCGACGGGCGCCGTGGTCCGCGTCAAGGCGCCGAAGCGCGACGCGATCGCGCCGCCGTGCGCGATCAGCGCGGCGCCGAAGACGATCGTGGCGATCGAGGTGAGCTCTCCCGGCATGACCCCCGTCAGCCCAAGGATGGCGAGGACGATCGCCCCCGCGCCGCACACCACCTCGGCGAGCGAGCCGCCGAGCACGATCCGCGGCGCCTCCCTCTCCTCCTCCGGCCTGCGCCGCGCGCCAGATATCGGCGCGATCGGGCTCTCCTGCTGTGTAAACCGTTCACGCTCCTCGGGTCCTAGCGTCTGCATGATTCCCCCATCCTGTGGTGTGGCCTCGCCGCGGCTACGCGCCTCTGGCTTGCATGTTCTGCGCCCCGCTGCGGGTCGCCGATGCGATTTGGGTCCACGGGCTCATCGGTCTGCGGCCGCGTGTCGAGCGGGCCGAAGCGCTGCTCGCTCGCCGCGGCCGCTGACGGCGAGGCCTCGCGTCACCATGTTCTCCCCCGGAACTCGGGCAGCGCAAACCTCGTGCACTGTCGAAAGGAGCAGCGGTGAACGGCAGGCGAGCGAACAGGCGAGGGGCGCTGGCCGGCGGCCCGAACCAGCCGCGGGAGCGCCCGTGAGCGAACGCTCGCCCGAGGGACATGCCATCGTCAGTCAGGAGGAGATATGAGCAAGCTTCATCTCGAGCTCAGCGAGCGCGAAGCGGATGACACGAGGACAGCCCTTTCGACCCGGCTCGTGGGGATGCGAGACGAGCTGGTCCACACCGACGATCGAGCCTACCGGGCGGATCTGAAGGCGACGATCGAGCGGCTCGAAGTGGTGCTCGGCCGCCTCGAAGCGATCGTGGCGGCACCGACAGCGGCGCCGTAGCTGGTCACACCGGCGGTCGTCGGTCGAGCTGACGAGTCCCGGCGGCACGGTTCGTGGTTCACGGGGGGGCATGGCAGAGCCCGCGGCGCAGCAGGGGCATGGACGCGGCGAGGAGCCCCTATCGACGGTACGGATCGCCCTGATCGCGTCCGTCGCCGCGCTGGGTGGCTTCCTGTTCGGGTTCGACACCGCCGTGATCAACGGCGCTGTCGGCGCGCTGGAGAGGGTATTCACTGCGCACCCGGGAACCGTGGGCCTGTCCGTGTCCTCCGCCTTGCTCGGCGCGGCTGCCGGCGCGGTGCTCGCGGGCAGGCTGGCGGACCGTTACGGCCGGACGCGGACGATGATCGCGACCTCCCTGCTGTTCGTCGTCAGCGCGGCGGGCTCGGGGGCGGCGATCTCGCCCTGGGACTTCAGCGCGTGGAGGGTGCTCGGCGGCATGGCCATCGGCGCGGCCAGCGTCGTCGCTCCGGCCTACATCGCGGAGATCGCGCCGGCCCACCTGCGCGGCCGCCTCGGATCGCTCCAGCAGCTCGCGATCGTGCTCGGCATCTTCGTCGCCCTGCTCGGCGATTACGGCATCGCGACGTCCGCGGGCTCGGCGGCGAGCCCGTTCTGGCTCGGGGCACAGGCCTGGCGATGGATGTTCTGGAGCGCCATCCCACCGGCGCTCCTCTACGGGCTCGGCGCGCTGCTCATCCCGGAGTCTCCGCGCCACCTCGTGGCGAGGGGGCGTGTGGACGAGGCGCTCGCCGTGCTCCGTGACCTCCTCGGCGCGTCCGCCCAGGCGAAGCTCGTCGAGATCCAGAGGACGCTCTCGTCCGAGCGCCGGCCCAGGCTCGCGGATCTGCGGGGGCGCGCTGGACTGCTCCGCATCGTCTGGATCGGCATCGGCCTCTCTGCGTTTCAGCAGCTCGTGGGCATCAACGTCATCTTCTATTACTCGAGCGTCCTCTGGCAGGCGGTCGGCTTCTCCGAGCGAAGCTCGCTTGCCATCACGGTCATCACCGGCGTCACGAACATCGTGACCACCCTCGTCGCCATCGCGACCGTCGACCGCGTCGGGCGCAGGCCGCTGCTCCTCGCGGGATCCATCGGCATGACGCTGACGCTCGGCGCCATGGCGGCCGTGTTCGGCGCCGCGGGCGAGGACGCCGCGGGCAACCCCGTCCTGACGGGCGCTGCCGGCCCTGCCGCGCTGCTCGCCGCCAACCTGTATGTCTTCTGCTTCGGGGCGTCCTGGGGCCCGGTGACCTGGGTGCTGCTCGGCGAGATGTTCGAGAACCGCATCCGCGCCCTCGCCCTCTCGATCGCGGCCGCCGCGCAGTGGCTGGCGAACTTCCTCGTGAGCGCGACCTTCCCCGCGCTCAAGGCGGCCGGCCTGGGCATCGCCTACGGGCTCTACACCGCCGCCGCGGCGGCCTCGCTCGTGTTCGTCGTCGCCTTCATCCCCGAGACGAAAGGCAAGGAGCTCGAGGAGATGTGACGTGCGCTGGCCTGGCGAGAGGCGATATGTGTCGGCGCGGCCATCTCGAGGACATCAGCGGGCGGCGAACTCCCGCTCGTGGATGGATCTCACCTTCTCCAGCACCCTCGGGCCGTGCTCCCGGAACGGGAGATCCTTGGCGCGGTCCTTCTTCAAGTAGACGCCCGAGAGCTCCCGGTTCGCGCCGAACGCCGCCTCGTAGAGCCGCGAAGCCCCCTGGCTCGGGGGCGGGAACAGGAACCTCATCAGCGGCGCCACGTAAAACGGCAGCCCCGACCGCTTTCCCTTCCTCAGCGTGTTGTTGGGCCCGGGATCCACGCTCCGGATCTTGATCCCGTCCCCCGCGAGCAGCGGCGCCACCTCACGCGTCCAGAGGGAGAGCGCGAGCTTGGAGGTCGCGTAGGGGCCGAAGAGCTGCTTGAACGACGCCGGGCGCTCCAGGGCTTCGGGGTCGAAGCGCCTCGTCATCTCGAACGCATTGGAGGAGGTGTTCACGACCGTCTTCAAGTCCCCCTTCCGCAGCAGCCCTCTGAGCTCCATCGCGATGACATACGGCACCACCGTCTGGAGCTCGAAGTGCAGCTCGCGGCCTTGCCTGGAGAAGGTCAGCTCCGGGGCGCTGCCGCCGGCGTTGTTGAACAGCACGTCGATCTTCTCTTCACTCTCCTTGATCGCGCCGAGCGCCCGCCTGAGGCCCTCGAAATCGGACAGATCCGCGTTGTGGACACGGAGCCTCCGGCGCTCGAGGCCCTCCCGGATCAACGGATCCTCCTCGGGGAAGCCCGAGCGGTTCAGCGCGATGACCTGGAAGCCCTCCGACAGCAGACGACGCGTGAGCTCGAGCCCAATACCGTGGTTTGCGCCCGTGATGAGCGCGACCTTGTCGTGTTCCATGGTGTTCCTCGGGAAGCCGCGATGGCGGAAAGAATGTGCCCCTGAGTGGCACTTGTCAAGGAGGGGCACCTGGACGACGCTCGACGACGCGCTCGGCGCGGTCGAGGTCTCGCGGCGGACGTTCGATGGCCACGGGCCCTGGCTCCCAGCAGGCGCCGGCGATCTCCGCCTGGCGCTCCGCCGGGCGCGGCGCCGCCTCACGGCATCCCGAGCAGCCCGCTCCCCTGGTAGACGACGAGCGCCGCGACGTACGCCGCCGCGTAGGTGTAGGCGAGGACGAACGCTGGCCAGCGCCACGACTTCGTCTCGCGCCGGATCGCCGCCACGGTGCTCATGCACTGGCAGGCCAGGACGAAGAACGCGAGCAGCGCGAGCCCGGTGCGCGACGAGTACGCGAGCGCCCCGTCCGGGCGCTTCGCCTCGCGGATCTGCTCGGCGAGCGGCGCGGGCTCGTCGTCGGCGTCCTCGACGCCGAAGATGACGCCCATCGTCCCGACCATGACCTCGCGCGCGCCGAACGAGCCGATGAGGCCGACGTTGATGCGCCAGTCGAACCCGAGCGGCGCGGTCACCGGCTCGAGCGCGCGCCCCACGCTGCCGGCGATGCTCGACTCGAGCGACGTCGCCGCCGCGCTCTCGGCCGCGGCGGCCGGAGGCTCGTGCGGCGCGGCGCCCGGCATGGGGACCTTCAAGAGCACCCACA
This sequence comes from Sorangium sp. So ce693, assembly GCF_051521375.1. Taxonomy (NCBI): domain Bacteria; kingdom Pseudomonadati; phylum Myxococcota; order Polyangiales; family Polyangiaceae; genus Sorangium; species Sorangium sp. So ce693. The sequence goes on along the minus strand of NZ_CP150347.1, from coordinate 11,690,998 downwards.
GCACGGCCGAGACGGCCAGGATCACGGTCCCGACGTCGCGCGTGAACCGCCACGCCGCCTGGCCCGCCTTGCGGACCACGAGCCGCGGCTCGGGGCTGCGGTACGCCGGCATCTCGAGCACCATCGGGAGCGAGCGCCCGCGGGTCGCCGTGCGCCGGAGCAAGAGCGAGGCGACGAGCCCGGAGAAGATGCCGGCGACGTAGAGCGCGACGAAGAGCAGCGCCTGCACCCAGGGGCCGTGGGCCGCGAAGAATGTCGTCAGGAGGAGCGCGTAGGTCGGGATCCGCGCCGAGCAGGCCATGAGCGGCAGGACGAGGATCGCCGTGAGCCGCTCGCGCGGGTCGCGCAGGATGCGCGTGGCGTGCACGGCGGGCACCGCGCACGCGTGCCCCATCAGCAGCGGGAGGAACGCTCGGCCGCTCAGCCCCATCAGCTGGAGCAGGCGGTCGACGAGGAAGGCGCCGCGCGCGAGGTACCCGCTCGCCTCGAGCAGCTCCATGGCGATCGTGAGGATCACGATCTGCGGCATGAACGCGAGCACCGTCCCCGCGCCGCCGAGCAGGCCGTCGACGACGAACGAGGCGGCGAGCCCCCCGCCGAGGGCGCGGGACACCAGGCTGCCGAGCTGACCGATCGCCGCGTCGAGCGCCTCGGTGACCGGGGTGGCCACGAGGAACACGGCGGCGAAGAGGAGCGCCATGAGCCCGAGGAACAGCACCGGGCCGGCCGCCGGGTGGAGCAGCACGGCGTCCGCGCGCGCGGTGAACGTCCTCCGTCGCTCCGCGCCGGCGTCGCGGCGCGGCGGCTCGACGTACGCGGCGCGCGCGACCTCATCCGGATCCCACGCCGCGGCGCCGGGGGGCTTCACGGCGCCCGACGCGATCGCGTCGAGCCGCGCGGCCGCCGCGTCGAGCACCACGCCGCGCGCGGCCGGGTCCCTCGCGCTCACGAGCAGCACCGGCAGGCCGATGGCGCGCTCGAGGGCGCCGATGTCGAGCCCGCGCCCCTCGCCCTCGAGCACGTCGCGCTGCGTGGCGACGACGAGCGGGGCGAGCCCGCGCCGCACGAGCTCACGCGTGAGCCGCAACCCGAGCGCGAGCTGCGTGGCGTCCACCACCTGGACGACGAGGCGCGGCCGCTCTTCCGCGCCGGTGCGATCGAGGAAGCGGCGCGCGACGCCCTCGTCCGTCGCCGGATCGACGACGGCCTCGATCGAGTAGAGCCCGGGGAGATCCGCGATCGTCGCGACGGCCCCGCCCGCGAGGCGGACGTCGGCCGTGAGGATCTCGACCGTGATGCCCGGGAAGTTGCCGACGTGCGCGCTGCCCCCGGTCAGCCGGTTGAACAGCGACGATTTGCCCGAGTTCGGCCGCCCGAGCAGCGCGATGAGCGGCCGCTCGGCCGACGCCGGGAGGCGCTCCGCGCGTGCGCCTGAAAAGTCGAGCGAGGCGGTCATCCGACCCGCCGCTGCGAGGGCAGGGGTGCCACGAGGATCGAGCGCGCGAGCGTCGCGTTGATCGCGAGCTCCCCGCCCGACCCGGTGCGCACGTGGAGCGGGCCGCCGAACGCCGCGCGCCGCATCGACGTGAGCGTCTGGCCGGGACCGAGCCCCATCGCGCCGAGCCACGCGGCGAGCTCGGCGTCGAGGCCGACCTCGACCACGATCACGCGCTCACCGGCGCGCACCTCCGAGAGCGGACCCGCAGGAGCCGCGGCGCTGGCGTCGCGCGCCCGCGCCTCCGTGCCGGCCACGCTGCCGGCCGAGTCCACATCGGCGAAGCTCACGTCAAACTGGGGAGGAACGCTGGAAACCATGGGCCCCGTCAGATTTTGAAAATCAATTTCAAATCTAATGGCATTGTGAACGGTCTCGGCCGGGATGTCGAGCGCCTCTCGACCAGCTGCCGTGGCGGCTGACCGCTCCGGGTGGCGGCGACGCCTTTTCTTCCTGTTCCTGCCCAGGCGGCCAACCATTCCTGGTCCTGGAGATAGCCGCGTCGCTCCGTGCTCTCGGGCCCGGCGCACCCCCGATCGGCTCTCCGGCGAGCGGCCGCCGCGCGTCTGCCGAGACCGCGGAGCGGAGCGCGCGAAGCATTCGGGTCGGGCGAGCCATCCGATTCACCGGGCCGCGGCGGAGCCTCGGCCAGAGCGACGGCGGTCCGCGGATTGTCCTCCAGGGGCCCATTCTACCATGGGTGCGCGACGCGAGCGCCTCACGGCGTCCACCGCAGACCCGCCGCTCCTTGGCGACGCGCGACGCGGGCGACGCGCGCCACGCGCGAAGGGACGCTGCGGCTCCTGCGCGGTGTAATGAGCCCCGATGGCTGCGTCTCCCGGGATGAGCGGCCCGTGGGTCGCCGAAAGGAAGAGCCATGAAAGAGACCATGCTCCAGGTGGACGGGATGAGCTGCCCGTCCTGCGTCCGCCACATCGACAGCGCGCTTCGCGAGCTCGGCGGCGGCGTGACCAGGGTCGACGTGCGCCTGCGCGAGGGCATCGTCGTCGTGCAGCACGATCCGGCGAGCGCGCCCGTGGACGCCCTCGTCGAGGCCGTGCGCGGGGCCGGCTACGGCGTGCGCCCGCGCGCCGCCTGAATGCACGCAGCGCCCGCGGCGCGTGGCCTCGTATCAGCGCACCGCGCCGCGAGATCTCCCTCGCCGCGCTCGACGCTGCAGGGAGAACTTTACCGATTAACCCAAGCGGGAGCCAGCTCACAGATGTGACCGTCTCCACGAGCTCCGGGGCGCGCTCGTCCCGGCAGGCGCCGAGGCCCCGCGCAGCCCTTCGTGGCGCTGGACAATGAACCGATTAAGTGGTTTCCTCTCCGCGCTTCCCGCGTGCCACGGGCCATGTCGTAGGAGTCGTTTGTGAGCCCCGGCCCGCGGTTTCTTGGTTTCTTCATTCTCGTGGGCCCGCGGACTGAATAGGTCCTCTCCTCGCCGTGGGTTCCTCCCAGGTCTGGCCATGCAGTACGTCATTTGCGCCATTCGCGCGCTGCCCGCGGTGCTGCGCGGCGTGCAGGGCCTTGTCGACCTGCAGAACGCGAAGGATTCACCGTGCGGTCACGCAGGTCGAAGCCGGACGTCGCCAGGTGCACTCAGGGGAGAGGCAGAAGGAGATCACGATGCGCGTTCTTCATGGGTCGGTGGCTGGTTGGACCGGAGCAGTCCTCATGGCGCTGGGCCTCTCCGCGGGATGCGGAGGCGACTCGGATGACCAGCAGGGCTCGGGGCAGGAGGCGACCGGAGCGGGCGGCGGCGCATCGGGCGCGGGCGGGGGGGCCACGGGCGCCACGTCCGGCGCCGATGGCACGACGTCGAGCAGCGGCGCCACGTCCGGCGCCGGCGGCGCTACATCGAGCAGCGGGGCCACGTCGGGCGCCGGCGGCGCCACCTCGAGCAGCGGGGCCACGTCGGGCGCCGGCGGCGCCACCTCGAGCGCGGGCGCCGGGGGCGGGGGTGATCAGGAGTCGCCGGGGTTCTCGGTGCGCGGCCGCTTCCTCTACGACCGTTGCGGCGAGAAGGTGCTGCTCCGGGGCATCAACGAGATGGTCGTGTGGCTGTCGTCGGGGCCCGACGGCCTGCCGGAGTTCGCGGAGATCGCGAAGACCGGCGCCAACGCGGTGCGGATCGTCTGGCTCGCCACGGAGTCCTCGGCGGGCCTCGATCAGGCCATCACGAACGCGCTCGCGCAGAAGCTCATTCCGATCGTCGAGCTCCACGACGCCACGGGGAAATGGGATCTCCTGCCGAGCCTCGTCGACTACTGGACGAGGGCGGATGTCGTCGCCGTGATCAAGAAGCACGAGCAGAGCTTGCTCGTCAACATCGGCAACGAGGTCGGGGACCAGGTGGACAACGCGGCGTGGGAGGCGGGCTACAAGCAGGCCATCACCCGGATGCGCGGCGCCGGCATCACGGTCCCGCTCGTGATCGACGCCTCGAAGTGGGGGCAGAACATCGACCAGCTCCAGGCCGTCGGCCCCGCGCTCGTCAAGCACGACCCGAACATCCTGCTCAGCGTCCACATGTGGTGGACGGACGGGAGCGGCGCCACGATCACGAAGGAGCTGCAGGAGTCCGTGGCGCTGAACCTGCCTTTGATGGTCGGCGAGTTCGCGCAGCACGCCGTGTACGAGTGCGGCAAGCACCCGTTCGATTACAAGACGCTCCTGGCCAAGAGCGTCGAGCTCGAGGTGGGGTGGCTCGCCTGGTCGTGGGGCGCTGTCAAGAACAGCGACTGTCAGAGCGACGGGCCGTTCGACATGACGACCAACGGGACCTTCGCGGGGCTCACCGGCTGGGGGCGCGAGGTCGCGATGACCGACCCGAACAGCATCCAGAACACGTCGGTGCGCCCGCGCTCGATCGAGACCGGATCGTGCAGGTAGCGGCGTGACGGCGCCCCCTGGCGCCCCTGGCTCCGCTCGGTGTCAGGCACGGCCTCGTCAGCGGACGGGGTGCAGGAACGACCGCACTACCTCGCGCGCTTCGCCGATGGCGTCGGTGCGCGAGAAGGTGACCCACGGCGCCGTTGCGACGTACTTCTTCCACTTGTGACGGCTGCTGCGGCCGGACCCCCAATCCTCGGCCGTGAAGAAAGCGTCGAGCGCGCTGAGGCTCATCTCGCGGCTGGCGAAGGCGCTCTCGACGCAACGCCTGGTGGCCACGGGATCGAGCGTGCAGTGCCGAGCCAAGAGCACCAGATCGATGAGCGTCTTCGGGTGCCAGCGACCACGCGGACCGAGCTCCACCAGCGAGTGAACCTTCCAGGCGAACATCACCTCGGGTGCGACGGCCGGCAGCGTGAAACCTTCCAGCTCGAAAGGGCGCGGAGCGACGCCGAGCACCTCGCCCCAACCGAAGTCGACCTGTAGCTTTCGTTCGGCGCGTGAAAGCTCGAGCCGCAGGCCAGGCCAGGGCGTCTCGAGCCAGATGCCCCACGCTTTGACGCCGAGGTCGGCGACGACGCCTTCAGCCGGCAGCTCGCTCGACCCCAGGAGCTGATTCACGACGCGCGTGGCGCGGTCGAGGCTCCAGTCGCCCATGAGAACGAAGTCGAGATCCGCCGCGACGCGCCCGGGGACCCAGCTCGCCGTGAGCTGGCTGCCTCGCAGCACGGCGTCGGCACCGAATTCGGTGCGCGGCATGAGCTCGAGCCACGAACGGATCAGGCTCAAGCCATCCACCCCATGTCCACGTCGAGCGCCGAATCATAGACGGTGTACTCACGCGTACGATTGCGCAGAGGCAGACCGAGCCGCGCCGCGAGCGCCAGCACCTGATCGAAGCGCGCGTCGGCTGAAGCCTGCCCCAGGCCCCACGAGCGCAGCGTGACGAAGCGGAGTTCGACGCCGTCCGCGCGCGGCGCGCCGCGCGACAGGTAGGCCCCCAGCTCGGCAAATGCGCGCGAAACCTCGGCCTCGCTATCCGGCGACGGCAGCACGACCTTGGCGTGGTGCTCGAAATAATTGGTACGCGGCGCCCGGGCGGCCACCTCGTCCGTGAGCGGCAGATCGCGATGCGGGCCGACGGCCTCCACCTTGGTGCGGATGACCTCGAAGCCAGCTTGCGCGAGATCGCGAGCCAGCTGATGTACGACCAGCAGGACCTCCTGCAGCGAGCCGCGGTGGTGTGCGCCCGTCATCGGCTGACGCGGCGTTCGGCCGCGCGGCAGGGAGATGAACAGCGCCCTCACGCCGAGCGCGTCGCAGGTCTTGGCGAACGCGGCTTCGTCGCAGGCGACGACGGTCACGTGAGACTCGAACACACCTTCGAAGCCCGTGCCACGCAGCTCGGCGGCGAGCTCGAGAAAAGGCAAAAGCCGCATGTTGACGACATATTTCGAGCTCCGGAGCTCGGCCAACGTGCGCTCGAAGCCGTCCGGGATCCACACAGGGTCCCAACCGTAGCCGTGCTCGCCGCGCGGCCCCTTCGCGACGCTGCCGGAGTTTTCACCTGCGAAGAGCTTCACGCTGCGGCCGTCCGCCGTGTACGCCACCACCACGCGGGTCACGCCGCGCAGCCCGCCGAAGCGAGCGCTGAAAGCGGCGGGCCCGAGCTCTTGCAGCAGCTGCTTCACCTGCGCCCCCGCGAAGGCCTCGCTCGACTCCAGGTACATGCCCGTGTTTTCGATGAAGCAAGGTGTTTCGAGCTGCCTGAAGGCGTCGAGCACGCGCGCCTTGGCGATCTCTTCGAGCTTTTCGGAGTCGCCTTTGGCGAGCGTGATGCGCGCGCGTTCGACGTGCAGCCCCGACAGCAGGCGCCTGGCCTCGTCGTGCCGCCAGCCGTTCCCGGTGACGAAGGTGACCGTCTTCATGGCTTCCAGTTCCAGACCGCTTCATGCCCTGAATTCTCGGGAAGGAGCGCGCCGTCGATCTTGTCGCTGCGCACGTATTTCGCCATGCCGACGACGCGCCCGGCGCGCTCGACCCGCCAAACAGCGCCTTCCGGGGGCTCGATGGCGCCGTGGCCGCCTCTGCCCAACCGTTCGAGCATGGCCGAGATGCCGAGCGCGCCACCTCGATGCAGGAGCGCCGGACGAGGAAATGCGCCTTGCAGCCGAGCGTCGAGCTCGTCGAACGTCCATTGTCGGCCCTCATGAAAGGCGTCGAAGACCACGAATGGCTCGTGGCGGAGCTCGTAACGGGTCGAATGCGCGAGCGCGAGCCATTCGCCGACGAGCCACCCACCGGGGTGGAGCAGCTCGCGGAACGCGGTCGCACGCTGCTCGACCCAGGCCGCGAACATCTGGCGCCCGGGGTTCTCGGAGCGCGCGGCGAGCGTGCCCTCACGGCCCAGCGCCAGCACGGCGTCGCCGAGGCGCGCGACCGCGACGCAGGAGCCGTCGAGCTTCTCTTGCACGAGGACCTCTTCTCCGGGGCGCGACGCGACAAGACAGCGCTCGGCGAGCTCGCGCGGAGCGGTGCGGTCGGACGCGCCAGTGCGAGAGCCGGGCAGGTGCGGGATCTTGAAGTAAGCCTTCCGACCGAGCGGGCGTTCAAGCTCGACCACGGCTCACTCCACGCGTCGTCCCTCCCGCGATGATGTGCGCGAGGCGCAGCGGCTCCGGGATGGCGCCGTGCAACGTGGTCCGTTCGATGAGCTCGCGCCCCTCCTCGAGCGACAAGCCGGCGCGGTGCACCCACAGGCCCGCGCAAGGCTCGATCGGTCCGGCTCGCTCGAGCACGCCCCGCTTCTCACGCGCGCTCTTCACCTGTTCGAGCGCTTCGAGGAATTTCTGCATCTTTGGCCGCCTGCGCATCACGACCATCACCGGCACCCCGAGCTCCTCCGCCAGGGCGTTGATGTCGACGACGTTGAACCCCGCCACCGTGATGCCCTGCATCAGCACGCCGCGCACGTGAACCAACTCGTTCTCTTTCACGAGCTCTGCCATCACCCCGGTGGCGTCGCTGCCATCTTGCTCGACGTGCCCACGCACCACGATGTCGAGCCGCGTCCCCGAGCAAACCGTCCCCACGAGCGCTACCTTCCCACCCTCCCCCCGCTCGAACGGCGCATCGTCGAACCCAATCACATTCGAAATTCGTCGGATGCGCATGACTCGGCGTGGAGCGCTTACTTTAGCCAAAGGGCGTCACGGTCAACAGCCTGCGGAGGATGGCCCGCGCAAAATCGTTCCGACATATCAATAATGTTCCGCCAGCGACCGACAGCTGACACAACGTACAGAAGGAGCGATGACCTGTGGCAGGTGATCGCAACCGGAACCCAGGTTTCGCTCGGCACGCCCCAGGTCAAGGACAACGGCAACGGCACGAACGACGTCTTGGTGGACGTAACCTGGCAGCTCGATCCAAAGCCGGTTCTTGCGGTGCCGAACAAGTACTTTTGGGACTATCGACACGAGCCGCTGAAGGCCGGTGACGTGGACTTCACCAGTCACATGGGAGACAAGACGCGAGGCATCGTGGTAAAAGCGGCGTCGTGAATGGGTCCCGCGTTCTCGTCGGACGGACGGCGCCCGGCGCTCGGCGCTTCGCCACAAGGCCAGGCGCCGACCCCGAGCGGTGATGCCGGCTCGCGGAGCTACTCCTCCGGTACCGGCGCGAAGTAGACCTGCTTGGGACCGATGGCGTGCCCGGCGGGAATGGGGGTCCCGAGCTCGTCGAGGCGGAAGACGTCCGGTGGGAGTCGGAGCGACTCCCGCAGCCGATCCATCGTGGCCGGGACGAAGGGGTAGAGCATGATCATCAGGTTCTTGAGCACGTAGAACGAGGAGAAGAGGGCGTCGCGCCGGCCCTGCTCCGGGTGCCGGTCGTCGTGCGGCTTGAACTGCGCGAAGAGGCTGTTGATGATGCGCGCGTAGTTCTCGATCTCGAAGAGCAGCGTCGGGTAGTCGGCGCGATCCATCGCGCGCACGTAGCGCTGGACGATGCGGACGGTGTCCGAGGCGACCTTGTCGAGCAGCGCCCCCTCGGGAACGCGCCCACCGAATTTCGAGTGCGCCGCCGAGATCGGCCGCTCGAACGCCGCGTTGAGCGGCCCGGCGAGGAACCGGTTGCGCTCGTCGAGCTTGGCGAATTCGAAGTTCGACGGCTTCTCCGCGAGGCCGAGCAGCGCCAGGTAATAACGGATCTGGTCCGCTGAATACCCCTTCTCGTCGAGGAGCTGATCGGCGGTGAAGAAGTTTCCGCGCGACTTGCTCATCTTGTCGCCCCCGACGAGCAGGTGGAAGCACCCGAGGACGTCGGTGAGCTGCAGCTCGCCGGGCGCCGGCAGCCGGCGCGGATCGGCCTGCGCGCCGAGCCACATCGCGCCCTGCATGAGCACGTAGAAGAAGACGTTATCCTGGCCGAGGAACTGGTAGATCCTGGCCTCCGGATCACACCAGAAGTCCACGTACCGGGCCGGATCGACGCCCCTCCGGGCGAGCGCGACCTGCGAGAACGCGATGGGCGCGATCAGCGAGTCGGGCCATACATAGAGCGTCTTGCCGGCCAGCTCGGGATCGAGATCCACCGGCAAGGAGAGCCCCCAGGCGACGTCGCGGGTGATGGCGCGGTGAGCCCAGTCCTCGACGGGCTCGCTGGGGACGCCGTGGCGCGCCAGGGCGGCGCGCGCCTCCTCCATCTCCGGCTTGCTGCCGAGCTGCAGCAGGACCTTGCGATCCTGCGTGAACTTCGCCTTGTGCTTCGGCAGCGACGCCTTGATCTCCTTGTACGTCGGGGCGAGGTCGGCCTCGAAGCGGAGCGAAGGCATCACGGTGTTCAGCACGTCCGCGAGCACCGCCGGGCGCCACGCGCCCTGCTTGCCCTGGATCCAGCCCCGGAGCGTCTCGGACACGGCCCACATGTCGAGCCACCAGTGCGCGGTGTCGCGCATCACCGGCGTGGCGTTGCTGAGCGCGCTCCGCGGACTGCCGAGCTCCGAGGGCGAGTGCTGGTGACCGCAGCGATCGCACTCGTCGCTGTACGCGTCTCCATTGTCGCACTTCGGGTTGGGGCAGCGCCCGCGCACGAAGCGGTCGGGGAGGAAGCACTGGAGCTCCGGATCGAACCACTGGCTGCTCGTGCGCTTCTCCAGCAGGCCGTTCTCGTGCAGGCGCCTCAGGAAGCGGTGCGCGAGCTCCTGCTGAATCGGGAAGCACTCCGGCCGCGAGGTCCCCGAGTAGACGTCGAGATCGATGTCATACCGCCGGAGGCTCGCGCGCTGCTTCTCGTGGATGCCGTCGATGAACTCGCGTATCGGCACCCCGGCCTGCCGCGCCGCGATCTGGCTGGCGGAGCCGTGATCATCGGTGCCGCAGACGAAGAGGACGTTCTCGCGGCCGATGACCAGGCCCAGCCACCGCGCGTGGATGTCCGCAGGGACGTGCGCCCCCGCGAGGTGCCCAAGGTGCAACATCCCGTTGGCGTAGGGCATGCCTGCGGTGACGACCGCCCGCCTGGGCCTGCGAACCTGGCGAAGGACCGAGGCGACGTCGGTCGGGGCGCCGTGATAAGATGCCATCGAAGCTCGCTATACCCCAGCGAGCCCATCGGCACAACGCTCGCGCCTCAAGCTTCCTTCGTCGTCTCATGAGCCGCGAAGCCGCGCCCGCGGAGGACTCGGGCCCTGCCTGAGCTCCGAGGTGGCCTGCTCCTGAAGCCTCTCCACGAATGGTCCGGGAGAATTCACAGGGAGGCGGAGAGGCGGGGAGAAGGGAAATAAATCCCCATGAATCTCCCCGCTTCCCTGTTCAATATTCCTCTAAAAATGCCGACGAAATGAGGGATCTGGCAGGTCCTGCTCGATACCCGTCCTCCGTGTCGCGATTCCCCTCCTTGCCGGCTCGAACGGACGTCGTGGGGTCAGGTGTCCACCGGTGTCGGCGATCCAGGGTGTCCCCAGGAGGACAGGAGGGAGGCCATTGAAGACTTCCGCTTTCACGGCGATCAGGCACGCTCGGATCACGCGCACATCGCGGCCCGTGTCGTGGGGCCACGGGGCTCCGGCGGTCGCTCGCTGGTCTAGGACCACCCGCCCATCGGCGCAGCCAGCGAAGGCGACAGCTCCCCACGGGTGGGCATCGACGCGACGAGGCCGGGCCAGGAGGGCCGTCTCGCCATGCCCGGGTGACACCGGAACGCGCCGCCGATGCCGCCAGGGCGCCGCGCGGCCGCCGGCGGGCCGCTCCGGCGTCGCCCTGCGTCAGCCCCGGCGGGGCCGATCCGTCGCGCCCGGAACCCGCTTCTCGTCTAGACTCGCCGTCGATGGCCGACCTAGCCAGGCAAGCCGCCCCGGACCAGGCACGGCAGCAAGTACCCCCGGAGAGGCCCACCCGACGCTGTCCCGTGTGCGGCGTCCGGTACCCGCTCGACTTCCTCGTCTGCCCCATCGACGCGACGGCCCTGGAGCTCCAGGGCGTGACCGCGACCGACCCGATGGTTGGCGAGCTGCTCGCGGGGAGCTTCTGCATCACCGGCGTGATCGGCGCGGGCGGCATGGGACGCGTCTACGTCGCCGAGCACATCCGCCTGCCGAAGCGCTTCGCCGTCAAGGTGCCGCACGAGCACTTCGCCAGCCACCGGGAGGCGATGGCGCGCTTCGAGCGCGAGGCGCAGACGATCGCGCGCGTCGGCAACGAGCACGTGATCGACGTCGTCGATATCGTCCGCCTCAAGGACGGGCGCCCGTGCATGGTGACCGAGCTGCTCAAGGGCGAGGACCTCGGCGCCTTCCTCGACCAGGTCGGCAAGCTGCCGCTCCCCACCGCCATCACGATCTCGCGCCAGGTCTGCCGCGGCCTGGCCGCGGCCCACGCGACCGGCGTCGTCCACCGCGACCTCAAGCCGTCGAACCTGTTCCTCGTCCGGCGCGAAGGGGGCAGCGTCCACGTGAAGATCCTCGATTTCGGGGTCGCCAAGGTGCTCGACGGCGCCGACCTCACGCGCACCGGCTCGGTGGTCGGCACGCCCCAGTACATGGCGCCGGAGCAGGCGCGCGGCTCGGCCGACGTCGACTCGCGCGCGGACATCTACGCGGTCGGCGCCGTGCTGTACCGCATGCTGACCGGCGAGCGGCCCTTCCCCGAGGAGGAGCCGACGCGGACCATGCTCCGCCTGCTCACCGAGGATCCTCGGCGCCCGCGCGACATCGACAAGACGATCCCCGAGGGGCTCGAGGCGCTGATCCAGCGCGCCATGGCCCGGGCGCGCGAGGACCGTCCGCCGTCCGCCCAGGAGCTCGATCGCCTGCTCGCGGACTTCGATCTGCAGGATCCGCTCGCGCCCTCGCGCGCGCTCGGCGTGGGCGTCGCGGTGACCGAGGGCGCCCCGAACGACGAGCGGGCCACGGTCGTCATCCCGAACGCCCAGGGCCAGAGCGCGGACGACGTGACGCGCAAGGCGCGGCGCGCTCGCCCCCTCGCGTCGCTGCTGTCCATCGCCGTGAGCGTCGCCGCGGGCGCGGCCGTCTTCACCAGCGCGGCGATGGTCCTCCGCAGGGTCTACGGCATCACCGAGCGGCGGGCGCTCAGCCAGAGCGAGATCCTCCTCGCCGCGGGCGCCGCGGGCGCGCTGGCCTTCATCGCCTTCGTCGCCACGCTCCGCGTCCTCGTCGGCCGCTGGCGGAGCGCGCCGGCCATGGAGCGCCTCGGCAACGGCCTCCTCGGCGCGCTCGTGTGGCTGTTCGTCTCGTGCGGCGCCCTCGCGCTCGGCGCCGCCGCCTACAACGCGTTCGCGCTGCCGATCCCCGCCCTGGGCCTCGATCCGGCCGACTGGCTCGGCTGGATCGACGTCGGCGTGATCGCCCTGCCGACCCTGATCGCGCTCGTCGTGCTCACCGTGGCGCTGCGGCGCGTGACCCGCGTGTCGTAGAGCGGCGGTCACCCGCTTCGGAGACGGGCCCACCTCGACGTTTTCGGTGCTCAGCGCACAGGAGTGCGCTTCCGCGCCGAAAATGCCGATCTGGGCCCGTCTCCTGTGCGGGAGACCGCCGCTCTGCGTCGCGTGTGTCAGAGCGGCAAATTCTGCTCATCCCGCGAGCCCGTCAACATTTTCGCATGCATTCGATAGCTTGTAAATAGGTGGCCATGTCGGGCAGATCCGCGTGCTCGCGAAGCACCCCACGAGGAGGCGAGATCATGTCCGCACGATTCAGGCCCGAGGTGTATGCCGTCGATTTCGGTACCTCCAACTCGCTGCTCTCGGCGGCCAGCGCGGAGGCGACCTGCCCGCCCATCCCGCTCGACGCCGCGGCGGCCGATCCGACCGTCCTCCGGAGCCTCTTGTTCTTCGGGCAGGAGCGGTTCTCCTGCGGCGCGGCGGCGATCAGCGACTTCGTCGCGAACGGCATGCAGGGCCGCTTCATCCGCTCGATCAAGAAATACCTCCCCGATCGCAGCTTCTCCGGCACGCAGATCGGGCACCGGGTCGTGACCATCGAGGACCTGATCGGGCGCTTCCTCCGGGAGATGCGCGAGCAGGCGAACCGCCACTTCGACGCCGACGTCGCGCGGGTCGTGCTGGGCAGGCCGGCGAAGTTCTCGGCCGATCCGGCGGACGATCGCCTCGCCGAGGAGCGCCTCGAGCGGGCGGCGCGCGTCGCCGGCTTCCGCGAGGTCTCCTTCTGCCCCGAGCCGGTCGCCGCCGCGCACGACTTCCACCTGGAGCTCGAGCGCGGGGCCGTCGTCCTCGTCGCCGATTTCGGCGGCGGGACGTCCGATTACACGATCGTCCGGATGCGGCCGGAGGGGTTCTCGCCGTCCGACGTGCTGTCGCTCGGCGGCGTCTCGGTCGCGGGGGACGCGCTCGACGGCAGCCTCATGCGCCACAAGATCGCCCGTCACTTCGGCGCGGAGGTCACCTACCGCGTCCCGCTCGGCTCGAACCAGCTGACCATGCCGCGATCGATCGCCGAGAAGCTCTGCTCACCGGCCGACATGACGGTGCTCCAGCACCGCGATGTCCTCGCCTTCCTCCGCGACGTGAAGGCGTGGTCCCTCGGGCCCGAGGATCGGCAGCGCATGGACAACCTGCTCTGCCTCGTGGAGGACTCGCTGGCATTCCGGCTCTTCGAGGAGATCGAGCGCAGCAAGTGCGCGCTGTCCGGAGAGGCGGCCACGGAGTTCCGCTTCGATTACCCGTCGATGCACATCCGCGAGCGCGTCGCCCGGGAGGAGTTCGAGGCCGGGAGCGAGCGGCCGATCGACGCGATCCTCGGCGCGCTCGACAGGACGGTGGCGGACGCGGGCCTGTCGTTCGACGACATCGACGTCGTGTGCTGCACGGGCGGGACCGCCAGGGTGCCGGCGCTCCGGCGCGGCATCGAGCGGCGCTTCGGCGAGGGCAAGGTGAGGCAGCTGCGGAGCTTCCACTCCGTCGTCCAGGGGCTGGCCGAGCGCGCGCGCAGCATCGCCGCCGCGTCCTGCTGAGCGTGCGCCGGCCTTGCCGGTCGGCGCGGCCCCGTCCGTGGTCGGCGCAACCTTGCCGGTCGGCGCGGCCTCGTCCGTGGTCGGCGCGGCCTTGCCGGTCGACGCGGCCCCGTCCGCGGGCGACGCGGCCCCGCCGTCGAGCCAGCGGGGATCACCCTCGACGACCCACGGGTACGCCTCGTGGAGCGCGCGTTCCATCAGGCCGCCGTAGCTGTGGCCGGCCCCCACGGCGTGCACGACGCGCGCCGTGACGCCGCCGCGCTCGAGCACCTCCCGCGTCTTGCGCGCCCGCGCCGCGCAGTCGGCTCGTCCGCACGCGAGGAGCACCCGCGCCCCGCCGCCGCCGTGAAAGCGGCGGGCGGCGCCGGGCGTCCACTCGTCGAAGCTGCCGTAGCCACCCTCGATCAGCGCCGCCCGCGCGAAGCGGGCGGGATGCCCGGGCAAGAGCAGCGCGCCCATGATCGCCCCCTGCGAGTACCCCGCATAGATCGGGGCGCGGAGATCCACCCGATCCCCGAAGCGCGCCGACAGCGCCGAGACCGCCGCGGCGACCTCGCGGCTCAGCGCGTGATGGTCCGGGTAGTAGAAGATCCGCCCGGCGTCCGGCGCCCGGACGTCGATCGGCTTGCCGCGCGGGCAGAGCACGAACCCGGCCCCTCTCACGATCCCGCGCCAGATGTCGCAGTGCCATTCGGGCCGATCGCCCGCGCCGTGCGCGACCACGAGCAGGGGCCGCGGCCCCACGCCTCGCGGCGTCACGACCACCGCGGGGCCGAAGTCCGGGACCTCGAGCTCGATGAGCTCGGGCTCGTCCGCGAGCGGCGGAGGATCCGGCGCAGGCGGAGCCGCGCCCTGCGGAGCGCGCTCCTGCGGGGCGGCGGGCAGATCGCTGCGGCCGACACGGCCGAGAGGAGCGGCGAGCGGCGCTCGCGCGCACCCCTCGGCGCCGATCGCGAGCGCGATCCCGAGGAGGAGCGCCCGCCGGGGGCCCGAGGCCGTCGGCGCGCGCTGACGTGCCGCGCGCATCGCGCGTGGTGCACGCCTCTCAGGCATCGCGCGTGTCGTACGGATCGCACGTGTTGCGCTCATCGCACATCGGAGGGTGAACACCCTCAGCACGGGAATCAAGGATCCGAGAACATGCCTGTCCCGGAGACCATCGGAGTGCCCGGGAGCTCGCGGGGGCCTTCTGCAGATCGACGCCGAGCTCGGCCGTCTGCTCGCCGGCGCCATGCGAGCTCGACGGGGACGGCGTCGGGCGCGACGTCAGGCGGCGACGAGGACGATACGGCTCACCTCGGGCGGCGCTCCGACGCGGGCGGGCGGTCCGGCGGTGCCAAAGCCGCGGTTGATGTAGAGATGCGAACTGCCACGCTGGTAGAGCCCGGCGACGTAGCCGTGGGGGAGCAGCAGCTCGGCGGGCCGCACGAGGAGGTTGATCTGGCCTCCGTGGGTGTGGCCGCTGAGCTGCAGGGCCACCTCGCCGGCCGCCTCCGGGAAGAACACGGGGTTGTGGCAGAGCAGCACGCGCGGCAGATCGCGGGGCACGTCCGCGAGCGCCCTGCCGAGGTCCGGACCGCCGCCGGGGACCCGCCCTCGCGCCCACACATCGTCGACGCCGAGCAGCGCGAAGGCGCCGCCGGGCCCACCCACGACGCACCCGCGGTTGCTGAGCACGCGCGCGCCGCCGCGCTCCAGCGCGCCCAGCGCCGCGTCGATGCCGGCGAAGTGGTCGTGGTTGCCCGGGATCGCCGCGACTCCATGCCGGGCGAGCGGGCCGAGCCTCCGCGTGAGGCGCCCGAGGTGCTCCGCGTACCTCGGATCGAAATCGACGAGATCACCCGTCATCACGACGAGATCGCCGCGGGCCTCGCGCACGAGATCCTCGGCGGCGCGCATCTCCGGCTCGCCGACGAACAGCCCGAGGTGGATGTCGGACAGCTGCACGATGGTGAACCCGTCCAGGCTCCGCGGCAGGCCCGGTATCGGGATGGCGACCTCTTCGATGGTGTAGTCGTGTCGCCCGAGAAGCGCGCCATACACCGCGCTGCCGCCGCCGATGAGGAAGGCGGAGCCAGCGGCCCCGGTCGCGAGGAAGTCGCGGCGGGCGAGCGCCGGCAGCTCCACCGGCGGCGGGAGCGGCAGGGCCGCGGGGCCGCTGTCCTCTCGCGCTGCTCCCTCCTCGAGGCGAGGCGGCGCGCCGGCAGGGCGGCTGGTCCCGCCTTCCGCGGGTGCGGCCGCCGTCGCGCGCCGGAGCGCGGCGCCCCCGAGCCGGGCGATCAGCCGGCCGAGGTCCACGACGGCGAGCAGGACCGCGGAGATCAGGACGCCGAGCGAGAGCGTGCTGCCGGCGAGCCCCATCCCGCGGAGCACCCCGTCGGGCAGCGCGCCGCGCCCGAGCCGCGCGAAGATCATGGCGATGATGCCGGCGGCCAGCAGGCACGCGAGCGCGCGCCGGGCGCGCACACCCAGGCCGAGCAGCCCGGAGGCGCGCCGATGCACATACAGGCCCAGGACGCCGAGGACGAGGGCGAGGATCAGCGAGACGACAGCGATGCGCATGGGGGGGGCTCTGCACGAAGGGGGGACGGAAGCCTAACCGATCGGCGACGACCGGCCAGAAAGCGCTCCGTGACGGCCGGGTGACGCCGACGCGCTGCGACCGATCCAGCGACACGAGCGAGGCGCGGACGTGGCGTGCGATCCCGCTCGCCGTCACGTCATGAGCGCCCGGCTGGGAAGCGGTCCACGCGCAGGCCGCGGGGGCGAGCGGCGCACTCCGCCCCTCGACCTCGGACGCGCCATGGCGCCATGCGTCGCCATCTCGCATGACGCCTGGCGCAGAGCGCCGAGCAGCCCTGGTGTGCATTATCACTCGGAGAGGCAGAGTTCGTCGTCGTTGGCAAGCTTGGAAATAGAACTGAAACCCTTCTATCGGTCTGCCGTGTCACACTGCCGTGTCACATCCGCGCGCAGCCGTGCTCGCAACTGTGGAGTCGCGGTGGTTGCGCGTTGCGTTGAGTGGATGAGTGGAGGGCGCTCGCCCCCGCCGCCGGTGCGTTCTCCCCTTGCAGAACCGCTGCAGCTGCTCGCGGCTAGCCGCGCGGAGGAGGCACGTGTGACGCGCGCCGAGAGGGGTCGGTCGTTTCAGCGTCCGTGGAAAAATACCTACATGGCGCACTGTTAACGCAGCCGCGCTGGCGTGGGATAGCCGTCGTTTGTCCTTGCCCGAGAGATGCCTTTGGTCTAAATTCGGCCCGCTATTTGACGCGTTGAATTGGCCTGGTTTCTTCGTTGAAGTAATGAAAGGCTTAATATGCTGAGAAGGAATGCGCATCAGCTGGGGTTGGCAACGTCGGTTGCGGTGATCCTTGCGCTCACCGCGTGCGGCGGGGACGGCGGGAGCGGCGACACGAACGGGACGGGCGGGGGCGGCAACACCAGCGGCGTGGGCGCGGGCACCCCGACGAGCAGCGGCGTGGGCGCGGGCACCCCGACGAGCACCGGCAACGTCGACCCGACGACGACGAGCACCGGCAACGTCGACCCGACGACGACGAGCACCGGCAACGTCGACCCGACGACGACGAGCACCGGCAACGTCGACCCGACGACCAGCGCGGCTTCGGGCGGCGGCAACTGCTCTCCCGCGGTCGACATCACGGCGCCGAGTGGCAACCCGTTCGCGGACGCGACGCTGTTCGTGGACCCCGGTTACGTGACCAAGGTCGACTCGTCGATCGCGATGGTCACGGATACGGCCCTGAAGGCGAAGATGGAGAAGGTCAAGGAGATCCAGACCGCGTTCTGGCTCGACACGATCTCGGCGGTCAGCAAGCTCCCGGCCTACCTCGACGCGGCGCTCAAGCTCCAGAACGAGCTCTGCAAGCCGGTCACGGCGCTCATCGTCGTCTACGACCTTCCGAACCGCGACTGCCACGCCAAGGCGTCGAACGGCGAGCTCCACCTCAATGAAAACGGCGCCCAGCGGTACAAGGAAGAGTACATCGCCCCGATCAAGCAGATCCTCGCCGCTCACTCGGGTCAGCGCATCGCCGCGGTCATCGAGCCCGACTCGCTCCCCAACATCGCGACGAACCTCGGCACGGAGAACTGCGACGAGGCGACGGCGCAGGGCTACCGGGACAACGTCGCGCACGCGCTCAAGGAGCTCAATATGCCGCACGTGTACCAGTACATCGATGCGGCGCACTCGGGCTGGCTCGGGTGGCCTGACAACCAGAAGAAGGGCGCCAAGATCTTCGCCGAGGTCATCAAGGCCGCCGGCAGCCCGGCCAACGTCCGCGGCTTCGCGACGAACGTCGCGAACTACACGCAGCTCAGCTACAGCACGGAGAAGTACGATCAGCAGAGCAATCCCTGCTACGGCGAGCTCGACTACGTCGATGCCATGGCCTCGGCGCTCTCGGCCGAGGGCCTCGGCGACAAGCACTTCATCATCGACACGAGCCGCAACGGCGTCGGCAACATCCGGGACGACTGGGGCTACTGGTGCAACAACAAGGGCGCCGGCATGGGCCAGCGGCCCAAGGCCAACCCGGGTGGCGCGACGAACCTCGACGCCTACGTGTGGGTCAAGCCGCCGGGTGACTCCGACGGTGTGGGCCAGTCGGGCCAGCCGCGCTACGACTCGTTCTGCGGCATGCCGAACGCGGACACGCGCGCGCCGCAGGCGGGGCAGTGGTTCCACGATTACTTCGTGGAGTGCGTGAAGAACGCCAATCCGCCGCTTTGACGGGCGGGTCGGCCTGCTTCAAGCTGTGACGAGCGCGCTCGGCTGAGCGCGCGGCCGGCGGCCGGGGCAGGCGAGGAGCGTGAGAAAAAGGGGTCTACCTTCCCGCGGACGACGCGGGCCCGCTGGAGGGTAGACCCCTTGGAAAAACGCTCCTCGCCTGTCCTGGCCGCCGCGCCGCTTTCAGGGACATCACCAGCGCAGAGGGCCCGCGGCCTCCGGCGGGCGCACGCACGTTCGCTCGCTCGCTTCCTACGACCGCACCGCGCCGCACCGCGATGGGTCGTGGCATGGTGATGCGCGGTGCACGACTCCATCACGCTCGAACAGCTGCGCACGTTCATCGCGGTCGCCGATGAGGGCAGCTTCTCGGCCGCGGCCAGGAAGCTCCGGCGCGTCCAGTCGGCCGTGAGCCACGCGATGGCCAACCTGGAGAGCCAGCTCGGGGTCGCCCTCTGGGATCGGTCGACGAGGATCCCGGCGCTGACGGAGCACGGCCGCGTCCTGCTCGCGGCCGCGCGGCGGGTGTCCGCCGACGCGGACGCGCTCAGCAGCACGGCGCAGCGGCTCGCCGGCGGCCTCGATCCGCTCGTGTCGCTGTGCGTGGACGCCGTCTTTCCGCTGTCCGCGCTCGTCGATCTCTGCGTCGAGTTCGCGCGCGTCTACCCCACCGTGGAGCTCGTCGTCCACACCGAGACCATGGCCGCCGTCGCCGATCGCGTCCTCGACGGCACATGCCAGCTCGGGGTCGTGGGGCCGGCTGCGACCGCCCAGGGGCTCGATCGCCAGCACCTCACGTCGGTGCGCATGGTCCCTGTCGTCGGCAAGACACACCCGCTCGCCGCCGCAGGGCCGCGGGGCGCGCGCGTCGCGACCGAGCAGCTGCGCGAGCACGTGCAGATCGTGCTGAGCGAGCGCGGCGGAGCGCGCTCGCCGGAGCAGGCCGTCCTGTCCCCCCGCACCTGGCGCGTCGTGGATCTCCAGACCAAGCGAGAGCTCCTGTGCGCGGGGCTCGGCTGGGGGAACCTGCCAGAGCACATGATCCGCGACGACCTCAACGCCGGGCGCCTGGTCCGCCTCTGGCCGGCGGCGTGGGGAGACGACGAGCACGTCCTGCCGCTCGCCGTGGTCCACAGGCCGGGCCTCGTGCAGGGGCCCGCGGGGCAATGGGTGCTGAAGCGCCTCGTCGAGCTCTGCCGCCAGCACGTGGGGGGCCCGGAGGCGCCGCGGTGACCTGAAGTCGAGCGGGGGTCGAGCAGGGAGAGCGGCGAGGGCGTCCATCGACGCTCGCGCTCGCACGGGGCTCCCGGAGCCGGCGCGGGCTTCAGAGCGAGAGCCGCGACAGCAGCTCGTTCACGCGGAGCGCGGCCGCGACGCTCCCGATGTCGTGCGCGTAGTCCATGGCCGCGAACAGGTGGGTCTGCTCCAGGTCGAGCCGCTCCGGAGAGCGCTCGAGGAGCGCCACGTAGTGATCGAAGAAGCGGCGCTGATCCATCTGCGTGCGCTTCAACACGGCGTGGCGCACCGTCGCGTGCAGCGCGAAGCGGCCCGCGAACGGCTCCTGCACCAGCCGGAAGCGGCGCAGCGAGGCCAGCGCGTCGCCGGCGCGCCGTCCGGCCCGCGCGAGCTCGGCGAGGGAGCCTTCGTCGATGTGGTCGCCGTTCGAGTGCGCCAGCACCGCGAGCATCCGCCGCGCCGCCGGCGAGAGCCCGCGGAAAGTCCACGCGACGAGCAGGCCGACCTCGGGGAGGTCGTCCTCGTGATCGATGACCTGCACGCGGTCGACGCCGCCCGCCACGAGCCACCGGTGGAGCTCGGCGACGTCGGCCGCGCCGCTCTCGACGATCGCGTCGGCGAGCTCCAGGGAGACCGGGTTCCAGCGGAGCAGGCGGGTCAGCGAGGCGACCGCAGGGAACGGGCTCCGCCCGGAGGTCACGAGCGGCGCGATGACCGGAAAGATGGAGACGCCGGCCACGAGGCAGCGCCGCGCCGTGATGACCCAGGTCACCGCCTCGTCGCGGAGGCCGTCGAGCAGCTCGGCGACGGCGCGGTCGTGCTCGTGGTTGTCGAGCACGATGAGCATCTCCCCGAGCGCCCGCAGGCGGCTCCGCAGCGCAGGCAGCGATGGCGACGGCCCTGCCCCGAAGCGGAGCGCCAGCATGCCGCGCAGCGTGCGCGCGTCCCATGCGCCGACCCGGAACCAGTGGATCCCGCCGGGGAGCTCGCGCGCGAGCTTGTGCCCGAGCGCGCACGCGAGCGTCGACTTGCCGCTGCCGCCGGTGCCGACGAGCGCGACGCGGGTCGGGCGCGACGCGCGGACCGTCGCCACGAGCGTCGCGAGCTCGCGGCGACGGCCGCGCAGCGAGGAGGGGCGGGGAGGGAACACGAGCGGCGATGCGGTCATCCCCGCGCGAGCGTACCAAAAAGCGCGCGAGGCGCCGGTGCCCGTCGCGGCGGTCGCGGCGGTTTACCCGCGCCATCGCGGCGGTCGCGGCGGTTCACCCGGGCGGTTGCGGCTCGAGCATGATCTCCTCTATCGCGCGGGAGATCGGCTCCGGCGACATCGAGGTGAGGCGGAGCCGGCGGGGCTCCTGCCCCTCCCGGATCAGGAACAGCGCCGGCACGCCCCGGACCTGGAGCGCCACCGCCTCGGCCCGCGCGGCCTCGAGCTGCTTCACGACCTCCGGGCTGTCGCGCTGCGCCATCGCTCGATCGGCGTCCACGCCCGGCACCTCGGAGGCGACGCGCAACAGGAGCTCGTCCGTGATCGCCGGGCGCTCGCGCTCCTGGAGCCGGAAGAAGCGGTCGACGAAATCGAAGAGCCGATCCTGCATCCCGACCGCCGCAGCCATGCGCGCAGCCTGCACGGAGCTCGGACCGAGGAACGCGAGATTCCGGAATACGAGCTTCACCTGCTTCGTCCTCACATGGCGTTCGAGGACCACCGGCAAGATCTCGAGCCCGTAATCCCGGCAATGCGAGCAGCGCAGATCCGAGAACTCCACCAGCGTGATCGGCGCGTCCGGGTCCCCGAGGACGATGCCGTCCTGGGGAATGCCGGAATAGAGGTCAATCCCGCCGGCGACCGCGCCGGTGGGCTCCTGCGCAGGGTCCTCGCTCGCGCCGTGGCACGCCGAGATCCCGAGCAGGAGCGCGGCGAGCAGGGCGCCGCGCCGCGCCACGGAGCCAGCGCGTGAATTGCGTGAATGAGCGAGTGCGTATCGTTCGAACAGCTCAGGATTCATTCTTGAGCATGCGGCACGAACCATACCTCCATGGGCCGCGTGCCAGAGATGCTTTCACGAGGATCTCGGTAAACCGTGCTGGGTGAGGACCTCCGGGCGAGGAAGGACTCCTCTCCAGCGCGCCGCGCGGCTCGAGGAGCGGCACGGGCAAGCGCCGAGATCGCCGGAAGGGGTCGGGACATGGAGGTCTCCTCTCGGCGTTCCTCCCGCCGTGGCGGTCCGCGCGGCGCCGCGGCCGGCCGCGGGCCGCGCGGACCGCCACGGCGGGGCGCGGCGCCGCGCCGGGGCGCTTGCCTGCACCCGGTCTCATCCGCAATGCTGTTGCGGAACCTGCGTGTCCTCGGAATGCCCTCAGCTCAGCGCCGCCCTGGGCCGCGACCGTGAACGGGGCGGCGCCTTCGCCCCGCGCGGCGCCGCGAGGGGAACGGGCGCGTCCCTCGACGGATCCGGGCCGTCCGCCGACGGCGTGGCGCGGCAGCTCCGGGACCAGGCGCAGGGCGCGCTCGGCGAGGTCCTCCGCGGCTTTCAGGCGGCGGATCCGCAGGGCGGCGACGTCGCGTGCGCCGGCTCCGCTGAAGGGCGGCGGCGCCTCCGCGCCGGCCTCGTGTCCGCGTTGATGCGGCTCATCTTCCTCCTCTACGCCGAGGCGCGCGGCCTGCTCGCCGGCGCGGAAGGCGGCGGCGCGCCGCTCGCTCGGCTCTTCGAGGATCTCCAGGAAGAACGGCGACGGCAGGGAGACGACCTCGAGCGCCGCCACGGCGCGTGGGCGAGGATCGCGGCGCTCTTCCGCGCGCTCCGCGATCGCGTTCCCGGGGGCGCGCGCGGCGGCCTCTGCGATCCGGACGCCCATCCCTTCCTGGAGGGGAGACCGTGGCTCAGCGACGGCGCGCTCCACCGGGTGCTCTCGGCGCTCCTCGTGCACGACGGCGTGCCGCTGCGCTACGGCGAGCTCGAGGTCGAGCACCTCGGCACGCTTTACGAGGGCCTGATCGCCTTTGACCTCGAGATCGCCGAGGGCGAGTCGATGGCGCTCTTGCCGTCGCACATCGTCGTCGATCTGGAGGCGCTCCTCGCCCTCCCCGGCCGTGACCGGCTCGCGCGGCTCGAGGAGGCGGCGGACCTGAAGCTCGGCGCGCGGCCGGCAGCGCGCGTCGCCGCGGCCGGAAGCGTGGCCGAGCTGTCGCAGGCGCTCGCGCGACGCGCGTCCCCGCGGCACCCGGATCGGATCGCGCGGGGCGCGCTCTACCTGCAGCCGGGGCAGCTCCGGCGGCGCGCGGGCTCGTACTACACGCCGCGGGAGATCACGTCGCACGTCGTCGAGCGCACGCTGTCGCCGCTGCTCGACAGGGATAGCCGGCCGGCGGCGCCCGCGGATGTCCTCGCGCTCGCCGTGTGCGATCCCGCGATGGGGTCCGGCGCGTTCCTGGTGGAGGCATGCCGCCAGCTCGCCGCGCGCCTCGTCGAGGCGTGGCAGAGCGCCGGCGCGGCGCCGCCGCTCGCGCGCGCCGAGCCGCCGCAGCCGCCGCTCGCTCGCGCGATGGCGCTCGTGGCGGAGCGCTGCCTGCACGGCGTCGACCTCGACCCGCTCGCGGTCGACCTCGCCAGGCTATCGCTGTGGCTCGTCGTGCAGGACGCGCGCCTCCCGCTGAGCTTCCTCGACGGCAAGCTCCGCTGCGGCGATAGCCTCATCGGCGCCGAGCGCGCGGAGGTCGGCGGCTTCCCGGCCGCCGCGAGGCTGCCCGGGCGCAGCGGGGAGCGGCAGACACGGCGGGCCCTGCTGCGGCAGGCCCCGCTGCCCCCGCGGCCGGAGGGCGCGCCGCCGGAGGACGCCGAGGTGGCGCCCCGCGATGGGCCGGAGGGCGCCGAGGTGGCGCCCCGCGGTGGGCCAGAGGGCGCCGAGGTGGCGCCCCGCGGTGGGCCAGAGGGCGCCGAGCGAGCGCTCGGCGATGGGCCCGAGGGGGCGGACCAGGCGGCGCTCGACGCCTGGATGGCCCTGTGGTTCTGGCCGCCGGCGGGCGAGCTCGCGGCCCTGGCGCCGGCGCCTGCCACGTTCGCGCGCTACATGGCCGCCGCGCGCGAGCCGGCCGATCCGCGGGCGGCGCTGTCGCGGCGCATCGCCGAGGAGCGCCGGTTCCTGCACTGGGAGCTCGCGTTCCCCGGCGCCTTCGATCGCCCCGAGCCGGGCTTCGACGCCGTGATCGGCAATCCGCCGTGGGTCGCGTACGTCGGCCGCGCGGCGCAGCCGATCGCGCCCGAGGTCTTCCACCTCCACCTCCGGAGGAACCCGGCGTTCCACGGTTACCGCTCGCTGCACGGCCTGTTCGTGCACCGGGCCGCATCGCTGCTGCGGCCGGGCGGGCGGCTCGGCCTCGTCATCCCCACGTCGGTGTCGGATCTCGATGGATACGGCCCGACGCGGCGCGCGCACGACGCGCTCTGCGCCGTGGACTCCGACCTTCCGAGCTTCGGCAGCGACGCCTTCGACGGCGTGTTCCAGCCGTGCATGGGCCTCCTCTCGACCCGCCTCGCCCCCGCCGCCCCGCGGACGGCCGCGATCGCCTCGTGGCCGCTCGCGCGTTCGGATCTCGACGTCGTGTCCCGCCGGCTCCTCGAGCGGCTCGGCGCGCTGCCCCCGCTGCCGGCGGCCCTGTTCGGCGAGCGCGGGTTCCAGACGACGGCCGAGGACGCCGAGCGCATCCGGCGCGCGGACACCCCGGAGCCGCCTTACTCCTGCCCCATCCGGGAGGGCGCCGACGTGGGCGAGCTCATCGCGCGCGCGCCGCGCCACCACGTCGATCGCGCCGGCGTGAAGGGCCGCTTCCGGAAGGACGAGGACTGGAAGGCGGTGCGGCTGCTCATCCGCCAGACCGCTCGCTATCCGATCGCCGCGCTGAGCGACGGCCTCCCGTTCCGCAACTCGATCCTGGCCGGCTTCTCCGACGCCACCTGGAGCGAGTTCGCGCTGCTCTGTTATCTCAACTCCTCTCCTGTCCGCTGGTGGCATTACACCCGTCACCGGGACGCGCGCGAGGGCATGCCGCAGGTGAAGATCGCGCACCTGCGTGCGATCCCTGCGCCCCCGCCGGCGGGAGCCGCCCTGATCGCGGCGCTCGACGCGCTCGGACGGGAGCTCGGCCCGGCGAACGCGGGCCTGCCAGCCGACGCCCGGCGCCACCTGGACGGCACGGTGGCGAGCATGCTCGAGATGACCGAGGAGGAGCGGGGCTGTGTCGCACGCTGGGCGGCGGCGACCCCGCTCCCGCGGCCGGACGGCTGAGCGGCGGCCCCGGCGCGCGCAGGCGCGCCCCCTCGTCAGTCCTCGTCAGTCCACGTCAGTCCACGTCAGTAACCGCCGTCGAAGCCGGGCGCGTCCTTCAGGTTGAACAGGACGCTGCGGAGGTCGTCCAGATCGAACGGCTTCTCGAAGACGGCCGAGGCGCCCAGGCTGCGTGCGGCCGCGTGGAGGTGCGGGTGGCCGAACGCGGTGATCAGGATGACCGGCGGCCGCCGCCTCACCTCGGCGAGGCCCTCCAGGATCTCCATCCCTGAGAAGCAGGGCATCTGGATATCGCTGACGATCGCGTCGATCGGCTTCGGGGGCTCGTTCCCACCGAGGCAGGGCGCCACCTTGTCGAGCAGCTCGAGGCCGTTTCGCGCCTCGGACACCTCGAACCCGTCGCTGCGGAGCGCCATGGCGATCGTGGACCGGAAGTCATCGTCGTCTTCGGCCAGGACGATATGCTGACCTTTGCCGAACAAGCCGCAAGGCGGGACCAGGGGCTTATCGCCAATCCAGCTTTCCGTCAGGTTCATGGCAACTTCTCCTTCTTCTGGCCCGCCAATGCTGCGTCGTTGGACCGTTTACCGCGGTCCTCGGAGCTCAGCCCCGCAGGATTTGCAGCGCCCGTGCCATGCTGTCCTGCCTTGCGGTGGAGCGGCCTCGACGGGTTCGACCCCGCTCCTTGGCGGGGCGCTGTTCGAGGCGTAGGCGGCGCCGACGGGGGCTCCCTTCGGGGCGGCAGGGGCAATTTGCCGCGGAAGGGGCAGATCACGCCCATAAGGGGGCATAGGGTGTCCACGCGCGTCGAGGAACGTTCCGTCCTGAGTACGAGGTGGCCATCCCCGCCAGGCGCGGCGAGGAGGCGGAGGGCAGAGGAAGGCGGGAAGGGGGGAGGGAGGCGGGGAGGGGGAGGAGGCTGGGCCAGCGTCGGCGGCTCTCCAGGCTGGTCGCTTGGAGCGCGCGCTGGCCCCGGGGCGCTCGCGACGATGTCTCAGCGGCCGCAGCCGCGGTCATGGTCGCGATCGTTGCGGTTGTCCTCGCAGTCAAGGTCGTCGCGGTGGGGGGCGCAGAGAAAGCCGTTGTTGTACTTGTCGAGTCTCTCGGCCAGGGGCTCGCCGGTCGCCCAGGGCGCGTTCCTGCTGCAGTTGTCCTTCACGTTGCTGCCGAGCGGGTACTTCTTGAGCCAGGCGTCGGCCTTGGCGATGGTGTCCTCGATGCAGCTCGACTGGTTGCCGATACCGACGTTGAGCTTGGCGACGATGAGGTGCTTCGCGATGATGTAGGTGACGTCGCCCCGCGTCGGACGGCTGATGATATCGAGCAGCTGGGACTTCGTGTACGTCTTGCCGCCGATGGTCAGCTTCGTGATCTTCCAGGCGTTCGGGTGGTTCTTCCAGTAACCGGGGGAGCCGGTGCCGGGGGAAGAGCACTTGCAGACGCCGCAGTCGGCGGCGCAGCTCGAGCAGTTCTCGACGCCCGCCTTGCAGACTCCATCGCCGCAGACCGGCGGGCAGGCGCCGCAGTCGCCGGCGCAGTTCGAGCAGGTCTCACCGACCGCGCAGATCTTGTCGCCGCAGACCGGCGGGCAGATGCCGCAGTCGCTCGGGCACTCGAGGCAGTTCTCGCCGGCCTCGCACCTGTCGTTGCCGCAGACCGCGGGGCAAGCGCCGCAGTCGCCGGTGCAGTTCGAGCAGTCCTCACCGTTCTCGCAGACGTTGTTGCCGCAGACCGCGGGGCAGGCGCCGCAGTCGTCCGAGCAGCTGCCGCAGTCCTCGCCGGCCTCGCAGGTGCCGTTGCCGCAGACCGGCGGGCAGGTGCCGCAGTCGGCCGCGCAGGTGCTGCAGCTCTCGCTGCCGTTGCAGGTGCCGTCGCCGCAGACCGGCGGGCAGACGTCGCAGTCGGCGCTGCAGCTGCCGCAGTCCTCGCCGATCTCGCAGGTGCCGTTGCCGCACTGGGGCGGGCAGACGCCGCAGTCGACAGCGCAGCTGGAACAGCTCTCGTCGCCGCCGCAGACGCCGTTGCCGCAGGAGAGCCGGTAGCCGAAGTCCGCGTCGAGGAGGTCTTGTGCCCAGCCGAGCGAGACCACGCCCACGTTGTCGAGCCCGCCATCGGGATCGGCCGTCGGCTCCTGCCCGGCGAGCGGACCGCTCGTCATGAAGTTGTCGGGCGTGATGACCACCGAGTAGGTGCCCGCCGGGAGCGTGTCGAAGAGGTAGAAGCCGGGCTGGCCGGTGTAGGGGCTCGTGCCGGTGATGGTGAAGTCGATCAGCTGGGCCCCCTGGAACAGCTCGACACGGACGCCGTTGACGCCGAGCTCGCCGGTCTCCGGCTCGTAGAGCCCGTCGGCGTCGCTGTCGAGCCAGACCGTGTCGCCGATCGACGAGTAGGTCACGTAGCCGAAGTCGGCGTTGGCCACGTTCTCACCCGCGTCGAGGGACACGCCGATCGGCTCGTCGTCGCTTGTCAGGAGGTGGCCGAGCGGGAGCGTCGCGTCGTCGACGTCGACGACGTAACAGCCCGCCTCGAGCTCGGTGAAGCGGTAGACGCCGTTCGCGCCGGTCACGGCCGTCTGGAGCAGGGCGCCGTCGCCGACGCCGTCGCAGTTGGCGTCGCCGAAGAGGTCGACGACGACGCCGGAGATGCCGAGCTCGGAGGCGTCCTCGACGCCGTCCGCGTTCGCGTCGAACCACACCTTGTCGCCGATCGAGCCCTTCGGCGCCGTGTAACAGACCTCGAGGAGAGGGCGGTAGCCCATGTCGGTGTGGGCGCTGCCCTTGTACGATGTCTTTCCGCTGGCGCCCTCCTCGAGGAGGATCCCGTAGCTCGGCGACGTCCCGTTCACCCAGTCCTGCACGATGCCGGTGAGATCGACCGTGCTCCACCCGGTGACGTTGGGCACGAACGAGGTGAACGCGGCGGGGTCCATGCCGCCGAAGTTGTTCCACGTGACGAGCTCCTCGCTCCAGGGGGCTAGTACCTGGTGGACGTACACGGTCTTCGCGGTGCTCGTGTACGTCAGCGCGTAGAAATTGGCCGACGTGACGAGAGAGCCGGCGGGGATGGAGCTCAGATCGAAGCGGAACAGGGCGCGCTTCTCTCCGACCGAGCTGGAGTACCCGGTGTTGACCTCGAACGGGGTCGGGACGTGGTAGCTCGGGGCGAGGCTCCAGATCTCGGCGTTGTAGACGTCGCCCAGGACACCCCGCTTGATCACGGTGCACGTGGGAGACGGAGCGGTGGTGTTGGCGAGGCTGGTGGCGGTGATGAACAGCGTGGCGAGCGCGGCAGAAGATGCGATTGCAAACTGCTTCATGGGTAGCTCCTTGAGGTCCTCACGGGTGAACCATTGCTGGAGCGTCATCCGAATAGCAGGCACCATGACTCACGGGTCAGGCGAGGTCGGTTTCGCGGGCTCCGGTCGGAATGAGCCCCGCGGGCTGATCAGGATCGGATCGAGTACGCGGGTGCTTTTGCTTCGATCGGAGAGCGGATGCGCAAGGTGACAGTGTTCAAGTTAGCAACTCAGAGATGAAAGTGTCCAGATCTTTTTGGCGATAGACGCGAGAAAGTTGTCGAGTTGTACGGTGACAATTTTGGGTCGTGCGGTGACGCTTTTGGTCTTCTCGCGGCTGCTCGCGGTCTGTTCGCCGTCTGTTCACGGTTCGTGGCGACGAGCGCAGTCTGGCCCATCGAGTTCGATCGCCAGAACACTCGCCAGCTCGACGGTCGGTGCGCAGCTCGCGGCTCGCGGAGGGGCGCCGGGCGTTCGGCGGCGTGCGGCGACGCTGAGCAGCCCTCTCCGACCCTTCGCAGGGGTCGAGGGACGAACAGGATCGGATCAGGTACGCGGGAGTGCCTGACGAGATTTGATGCAGAACGCACACAGGACCATTTTTAAAGATAACGAGTCTTTACTTTGCCTGTCTAGATCCTTTTTCGGGGCGTGAGCATTTTGTGTGGCTCTTGGTTTCGGGTACGGGTGGGCCCGGGCGTTGCTTGTCACGCGGCGCTCGTTAGGCGGAGCGAGCAGGCTGCGTCGCGGTTCGCTGCGATCATCTGGCGTCAGTTGCATCCCGCGCATCCCGCGCATCCCGCGCATCCCGCGCCGCGCGGGCGGCGCTCCAAGCCTGCCGGCTGCCGCCCGCGCGCGGGCGCTGCTACGGTTCGGCTGTGCGACGCCCGCTGCTCGCCTCGTCCGCCCTGTTCCACGCGCTTCGCCTCGCGTCGCTCGCGTCCATCGTCCTCGCCGTCGTCATCCCCCGCGCGGGCGCCGCGCAGGACCTGCCGACGCTGAGCGGGTCCTGGACCGCGAGCGCCCTCACGGAACAGTGGTCGGTCGCCGCCTGGGGGCAGGCGTGCGGGCCCAGGCCGCGCCCGCAGGGCGCCCCCGGCGGCGCCGTGCAGATCCAGCAGCACGGCTCGGAGCTCTCGATCTCGGGCGCCGGACGGTCGTGGAGCACCGCCGAGTGCTGGGAGCAGATGCCCGGGCTCGCGCGGAGCAAGCACTCGGCCTCTGGCAACGCGCGCTCCTGGCAGACCCGCTGCACGACGCCGGCCAGCGACCCCCGCCGGGCCGTGGTCACCACCACGACGCAGGCGACCGACGCCAGCATCAACATGGTGGAGACGGGGCAGTACCAGTTCATCATCCAGGACACGACCTGCAGCGCGTCCGTGACGAGGACGCGGGCCTACACGCTCGTCCGGCGCGAGGGCGAGGCGCCCCCCGCGGCGAGCGCCCCGCCGCCGGTGGCGAGCGCTGCGCCGCCGGTGGCATCCGCGGCGCCCACCGCAGCCGAGAAGAAGCCCGCGGCCTCGCGCACCTGCGACGCCCCCGGCGAGCCAGCGCGCCTCGAGGTCACGCCGTCGCGCAAGCTCATGCGGCCGGGCGAACGCTTTCAGTTCCGCGCGCTGGTCATGGATGCGGAGGGGTGCGCGCTCCCGACGAGGCCCACGTGGTCGATCGCGCCGGGGCCGCTCGCGTCCGCCGCGACGGTCGACGCGACAGGCGCCCTCTCGCTCGGCGCCGGCGCGGGCGAGGGGGCGCTCGGCCTCGTCGCGTCCGTCGCCGGAAAGGGGGTGACCGTCGCGATCGAGGTGACGAGCCCCGATCGTTACGACGCGCTCCTCGCGACGAGCGGACTCAACGAGGCGGGCGAGAGCGAGCAGGCCGCCGTCGTGGTGATCGCGGCCGGCACCATCGGCGGGCGCACGACCTCGGGCGAGGACCTGGGACGCCAGCGCAAGAACCTGTTCGTCGCCATCGTGGGTGGGGTCGCGGCCTGCCTCGGATTTGCCGGGTTGATCCTGCTCCGCCGAGGCCGGCGGCGGACAGGAGGCGAGGTGGAAGGCCCGGCCTCCACGGCCGGTGCCGCCGGCGAGCACGACAGCGCAGGCGCCGAGGGAACCCCGGCGCCCTCGGAGGCCTCGCTCGCGGGCGTCGCAGGGCCAGCCGCGGCGCCGGTCCGGCCGACGCTGCGGGCTCGTGGAAAGATCTGCCCAACCTGCGGCGACCGCTATCCGAGCGAGGCGATGTTCTGCGGGAAAGACGGCACGCAGCTGCTCCTGCTCAATTGATCGCGCCACACTGCGCGCTGCGGCTGCGCGGGACGTGGACGCGCGCTGCGTCATCGGGCGGCGCTGCGCCGGCGCGATCATAAAAGAAGTCGCCGCCTTGATCGGCCTCGCGCCGTCCCGCTATTCTGCGTCGACCGACCGGGCCGCGTGAACGTGCGCGTGTGTGGTCGTTGAACCCATGCCCGCATGCCGGAACGGGAAGGGCGACAGTCGCATGAAGATTACGTGTGAGTCGTGCCAGGCCAAGTACACGATTGCCGACGAGAAAGTCGCCGGCAAGACGGTCAAGATCAAATGCAAAAAGTGCAACCACTCCATGGTGGTCCACGGCGCGAATGAGGCTACCCCGGCCGCGCCGCAGGACGCGACCGCGGAGCAGCAGGGCGACCTGTCGGATGACGCCGACGCGAAGCTCGTGGCCGACGCGGGCGGCGCGCCCCCGGCGGCGGCGCCCGACACGTGGACCGTCAACGTCGCCGAGGGCGACGAGCGGACCATGACGACCGCCGAGCTCGTGGCCGAGTACGCGCGCGGAGGCCTGAGCAACGACACGTACGTGTGGAAGGACGGGATGGGCGACTGGCTGCCGATCGCCAGCGTCCCGGAGCTCAAGGAGCGCTTCTCCTCGCGGGAAGACGCGGCTCCCGCGGCCGCAGCAGCCGTCGCCGCGGCGGCGCCAGCTGCCGCGGCGCCCGCGATCGCGACGCCTGTGTCAGCTGCAGCTGCGCCTGCCGCGGCGGCCGTCCCTGCTGGAGCTGCGCCGGCCGCAGCGGCGCCTCCGCCCGCAGCGGTCTCTGCGCCTGCCGCCGCTCCAGCGCCTGCGGCTGCGCCGGTCCCCACGGCTCCGGCGCCTGCTGGGCTCAGGTTCGGGCCCGAGGGGACCGTGGTCATGAAGGACTCGCGGCGCGCCCTGAACCAAGCGGGGGCCGCGACCCCGGCGCCTGCAGCCGTCGCATCGGCGAAGGCCCCGGAAGCTGCGGCGCCGGCGAATCCAGCGGCCGCGGCGCCGGCGAACCCAGCGGCCGCGGCGCCGGCGAATCCGGCGGCCGCGGTGCCGGCGCCAGGCGGCGCACCGGTGCCAGCGGCTGCGCGTCGCGCGGCCCGGGGGGCCGCGGTCGACGTCTTCAGCGCCGCGGAGCGCGCCGAGGACCCCGGCGCGTCCGCCCCGCCGCCGGGCCTCGATCGCCAGGTGGGCGAGCGCAACGAGAACTCGGTCCTCTTCTCGCTCTCGGCGCTCACCGCGACCGAGAACGCTGCGGCCAAGCAGAAGGAAGAAGACGAGCTCCCGTCGGGCCGGCGTCCCTCGAATCGCCCCTCGAAGAACAACGGTCGAGCCGGCTATGACGACCTGCTGAACCTCGGCGGCGGCCCCATCGCCTCCGCGCCGATGCTCGCGCCGCCGCCGCTGCTCGCGCCGGTGACGGACTCGCGGCCACCTCCCTCAATGCCGTTTCCGTCCAAGGCGTCGGTGCCGCCCGCGTCGCTCTCGTCGCTCTCTCCGCTCGCGGCGCCGGAGGCCTCGCCCAAGAAGGGCCGCACCGGTCTCATCGCGGCCGCGGTCGCCGTGGTCGTGCTGATCGGCGGCGTCGCCTTCTTCTTCATGCAATCGCCGAAGCCGGAGACGTCGACGGCCACGCCGGAGCAGGCGAACACCGCCCCCGCCGAGGTGCCGAGCCCTGCGCCGACGCCGACGCCCGCCGAGACCGCTGCGGCCGCAACGCCGTCCACGGCGGAGACGGCGGCGCCGTCCGCGGAGCCCACCGCCAGCGCCGAGGCGCCGAGCGCCGCGACGCCTGCTGCCGCTGCGGCGGAGAAGCCGGCGTCCGCGCCCGCCGCCGCGGCGGAGAAGCCGGCGTCCGCGCCCGCTGCCGCGGCAGAGAAGCCGGCGGCACCGAAGCCGGAGCCGGCGGCGTCCGGAGGCGCCGAGTTCAACCGTGGCGCCGCGAGCTCGGCGCTCGGCGCCGCCGCTGGCTCTGCCAAGAGCTGCAAGAAGGCCGGCGGACCGACCGGGACCGGGAGGGTCAAGGTCACCTTCGCGCCGAGCGGCAGCGTCACGTCGGCTGAAGTCCAGGGGGCGCCGTTCGCCGGGACCAGCGTCGGCGGATGCGTCGCCAGGCTGTTCCGCGGCGCGCGGGTGCCTGCCTTCGGCGGGGGCCCGGTCTCCGTCAGCAAGTCCTTCACCATCAACTGATCGCGGTTCCAGCGCGGGCGCTCCCGCGCTTCGATTGGGTTGCCGCCTCCTCGATGGGTCCGCCGGAGTATCGAGCGAGGTTGGCTGCCATGAAGGAGGGGTCGATAGGACCCTGAGCACTCGCGCGGCTCCGGGCTGCTCGATCCGACGGTTGCATCGCGTCTCCTCTCCGACATCGCGCCGACGCTCCTTGCCGTGAAGATCGTCAAACCCGAGACGGAGCACGGGCTCGCTCAGCTCGGGATGAGCAGCATGGACGTCGCCCTCCGCGAGATCGAGGCCCTCGTGCGGGTGAGGAACCTGCGTCCACCGAGCGAGTTCGTCATCGGCCTTTAAGGCAGCGGCAGCGCGCTCGTTCAGCTCGAGAACGATTCGGCGCTCTCCTTGCCCTGGATCGCACTCGAGCACGTCGAGGGATCGAACGCTGGGACGACGCTGGCCGAGCGGATCGAGCTCGCCGGGGAGGGTGGCGTCGACCCGGTGCGGGTTCACCGGCTGGCGCGCGGGATGATCGAGGGTGTACGCGTGCTGCACCGACTCGGCGTCATCCACCGCGACCTGAAGCCCAACAACGTCTTCGTAGCTGGCCCCGTGGACGTCGAGACCCCGAAGATCGCCGACTGCGGCATCGCGCGGGTCGAGGGGCTGCGGCTCGCCACGGTGCAGGCGATGACGCCAGGTTACGGCGCGCCCGAGCAGAGCCTCTCGAGGAGGGCCATGAGCTTGGAGAGGCGGGAGATGTGGAGGGTCTGCACCGGGGAGGAGGATACGGCAGGTGAGGCGGGCGTGACCAGGGCTGAGCGGAGCGGGCGATCTGGGCCCGAGGCGAACCGCTCCGAGGCGACCCGAACCAGGTTGGGTTGGCAGCACTGGCGTGCGCGAAAGACGATTGAGAGATGAGATGGTTTGCCTCGCCGTAATTGCGCGACACCGTTCGATGTCATCTCATGAATCGCATCCAAAAATAGATTACTTTTTTCATGGTCAATCCATCTGTGGCTTGCTAGCGAATCGGCCGCGGAGACGGCGCGCCGCCGAGCCCGTGTTCGGCGGCGCAAGGCCGACGTTTGTCCTTCCGCGCCGCGGAGGCGCTTGCCCCATCACGACGGCCGGCTGCACACGTCGGCCAGGAGGATCGACCCATGGGCGTGCACGTGATTCTCGACATCGATCCGCGAGGCATCGACGAGGCCGAGTGGGCAGCCACTTACGAGGAGACGCTCGCGCTCGTTTCGGCGTGGCAGCCGCGCCTCCTGGGTTGGGGCTGGCGCGCGATCGAGGGTGTGCGTGTTCGCGTGCCGATGTACATGCGCTCGCTCGGCCGTGATGTCGACGACCCCAAGCGGGCGCGCTGGCATGTGGTCGGCGATCGCGACAGCCTGCAGACGGCCGAGGGCCAGGTGTTCTACCGCGATCTCGGCCGGTATGCGGCGCAACTGGGTGAATGCCCCGACGGCGATATCGTGGTCACCGCCGCCATGCCGGACAGGGGCGACACCAGCGGCCCCGTGCGCGTCTTCAGCGGCAGGACGCGGGGGTACCCGTACCATTTCGCCGTGCTCGCGGCGGCGATGCTCATTGAAGAGCGCTTTCCCCAGCACGCGATGGTGTGGGGCGAGATCGATCGCGGGCAGGTCGAGCAAGCCAGGCGGCTTTCGGCGCCCCTCCTCGGCCGCGAGCTGCCGCTGCCCGTGCGCGTCGATGCGCCGCGGCTGATCGAGCGCTTGCGTGCTCGCTACGCTGCCGGCGCGTTGTTCGGTGCGTTCAAGCGGGTGTTCCTCGGCGAGGCGGGCGAGCGGTACGAGGCCGTGCTGCGCGTGTTCCCGGGCGAGGACGCCGCGAAGGAATGGCAGCGTGCGCTGCGTGCGTTCGCCGAGTCCAGGTCGCAGGCCTCGTCCGATGCCGTCCGTCTGGTGATCGCCTGGCTCAACGCAGGGCGCGGCCTGCGTGAGGCGTGCCGGCTCGCGTGCCTCGCGCCGGAGGGCCCGCGCATCTCACCGGAGGAGTTCATCGGGATCCTCGCGTCGACGTGGGTCGCGGTGCCGCCTCCTGCGCACGGGCCGCTCAGCGCGTTGTGCAAGCCGCTGGAGACGCCGCACCCTACGGCATCGTGGTGCGGCGCCCTTTTCCTTGACGCGACGATGACGGGACGGCGCCTTCGGATCCATATCGAGCCGGCCGCGCTCAGCGCCGACCTCTCGGCGGTCTTCGGCGATCGAGGTCCTGCGCTCGCCGAGCAGCTGCGCGAGGAGAGCGCGAAGCTCGAGGCGCAGCTCCGCGAACTGGCGGACGACACGAACACGATCCTCGCGGAGATCGGCGGCGCTGCCAGCGACACGACGGAAGCGCTTGCGGCGCTCTGCTCCGCGGAGGCGATGGGCCCGCAGCAGCGAACCTGGGTGCGGGCGATGGCGTGGCGCGCGGCGAAGGCGCTCGCGCGCCTCCGTGATGGGGACCCCAAGATGGCGGGGATCCTCGACGACGCGGCGCAGGGGAAGCGCTTGCTCGCAGAGCTGCTGATCGAGCGGCAGTTCCTGCTCACCGAGGACGCGTGGGACGGGGTCCTCGCGGAGCGTGAGCCGGAGGTCGTCGCGTGGTGGATCGCGCTCGTCGGCCTGAGGGCCAGCGAGCTGGACGCGTCGGAGGTCTGCCGTGCGTTCCTCGAGAACGCGGAGCTCCGGGCTTACGCGATGGCCATCGGCCGTGACGAGGCGGCGATGCGCGAGATCGGCGAGCTCGCCGGCACGGAGAGCGCGGGCGGGGAGTGAGTCTCGATGACGCCGACCCCTCACGACGCCCTGTTCAAGTCCACGTTCAGCCAGCCGGAGCACGCGGCCGGGGCGCTGCGCGAGGCGCTGCCGGCGGCGCTTGCGGCCCAGATCGACTTCGGGTCGCTGACGCTGCAACCTGGCAGCTTCATCGACGAAGCGCTCGTGGCGAGCCACAGCGACCTGCTCTTCACCGCGAGGCTGGAGCAAGGGTCGCGGTTCATCTACGTGCTCTTCGAGCACCAGAGCACGATGCACCCGCTGATGGCGTCCCGGCTGCTCGCGTACATGGTGCGGATCTGGCAGGGCTACCTGGAGCGTCACCCCAAGGCGACGCTCCTCCCGGGGATCCTGCCGGTGGTGCTGTATCACGGCGCGATTGCCTGGAACGCGCCGGTTTCGTTCCAGGATCTGCTGGATGTGCCGCCGGAAACGCTGGCGCAGATGGCCGAGCATGTGCCGCAGTTCTGTTTCGTGCTGGACGACATCAGCCACGAGACGGACGAGGCGCTGCGAGCGCGGGCGATGACGGCGCTGGGGCGGGTGGTGCTGTGGTGCTTCCGGCATTCGAGCGACTTCGACGAGCTGGTGAAGCTCCTGCCGGCGTGGCGCGACGTACTCGAGGAGGTGCGTCGGGCGCCCAGCGGAGGGGCTGCGCTCGCGCGCTTGTGGCATTATATGTTCAGCATCGCCGACCTGCGCGACCCCGAGAAAGTGCTGAAGGCGCTGCTCGCGGCAGCGGGACCGGAGGCCAAGGAGGAGATCGTGACCATCGCAGATTACCTTCGCGAAGAGGGGCGCCGGGAGGGCCGGCTGGCGGGCGAGCGAGAGGGCCGGCTCGAAGGGCAGCGGAGCACGTTGCTGAAGCAGCTCCGGCTGCGCTTCGGCGAGCTGCCGGAGCCGATCGAGGCGCGCATCGGCGCCGCGGATGCCGCGCAGATCGAAGGCTGGACCGAGCGCGTGATCACCGCGCCTACGCTCGACGACGCGCTGACCGAGCGCTGATGCGGTGCCCCCGCTCGACGACACGTTGGCCGAGCGCTGACGCGGCTCCCTCGTGCATGTTGGCTCCAGTGTCGCGTGTCGCCGGGACACCGCGGGGACGTTGGCGCTCGAATCGATGCGCGCGCCGTTGGTGGGCCGATGCTGATTGCACCAAGAGACGGCGTCTCCTGCATTGCCGGACGATCGATCAGAGCTACCGACGCTGGGCGGAGACTCGGGCGCCGCAGGTCCTCACGGCGCCCGAGGTGAGTCAGCTGCCGGGAGCTCTCCGGGACCGGCGCTGGTCGGTCGGACGTCGGGCGGGCTCGGGGTCGTCCCTCAGGGATCCGTGAACCCCGAGCTCAGGGCGATTCCCCGTCATCGCCCGCCTCGTCGTCACCCGACTCGCCCTCCTCCGACTCGCCGTCTTCCGGCTCGGCCTCCTCCGACTCGCCGCCATCCTCCCCCTCCTCTTCTCCTCCGCCGTAGGCGCCGCGGGAGGCTGGGAACGGCGCATAGTCCTTCATCTTGTCGGTGCCCGCATACCAGTACTCCGCGGCGGCGCGCAGCCTCCGCTCGGCGTTCACGACGAGGGTATACACGGCGTCGCGGAGCTTGCGCGAGCGCACCGCCTCGAGAGAGAGCGTCTTGTCGGCGAGCATGCGCGCGAGCAGCGGCGAGAGCTCGCGGAGGCGGTCCGCCGCGGCGGCCTCGCCGCGAGGCGCCTTTTGAACGGCCTCCGCGTGCTCGGAGCAGAGCAAGAGGAGATCGGATGTGTCCTGGACCAGATCGGGGTCACCGCTGCCCGCCCGGATCGCCATGAGCCGCTTTTGCCCTTCGGGGCTCTTCTTGAAGCGGAGATCGAAGAAGCGGAGGAGCGATTGCTTGATCTGGACGGCCTCGGCGGCCGGCTTCGCGAAGGCCGCGGCGGCCCGCTCCTGGCGCTGCTGCGCCGCTTGCCAGCGCGATTGCACGACGCGCAGGAGCTCGATCTTCTCACGAAGCCCGCTGATTTCCTCGTTCGTGAGCGGGGGCTCGCCCTCGGCGAACGGGGTGCGTACGAGATCCGCCGCGTCGCGCTCGGCGGCGAGCTGAATGCGGCTCGACCAGATGATGCGTCGAGCCAGCTTGCCTGGGAAGGGCGAGGCGTTATCGCCGAGCGACTCGGCCTCTCGGAGCAGCTCGGCCTCGCGCTCGGCGCTCAGCGTGAACTCGGGCGCGCCGCCCGACGAGCGGTGCGCGCCTCCGGCGGCGCTCGAAGCGCGGGTGTTCTTGGCGTTTTTGGTCCTGGAGGAAGCAGCGGTGGGTGCGTTCGGTGCCATGGCGACGCGATGTCTCCTTGTCGAGGTCAGCGCCCCTCGAGCGGAGGGGCGGTCGCTCAATGGGGAAATCGGCGCCCCGGAGGATTCGGGTCACAGGAGAGCACGATACCGACGCTTTCGTCGCAAGGTCGCAAGGAGACAGAGGCGCCGCGCAAGCGGACGCCGAGGCTGCGCAGCAGCGGCGGCGACGGCCATGCGCGGGCGTCGAGTCATAGTAACGCAGGCCACCAACTGGGCGCGCAGGAGGATGCCGGGGCTGCATAGGAGCCACATGATCGTGAGATAGGACACAAAAATGGGCGCGCAGGAGGGCCTCAGGGGCCGCGCAGGAGGCGTGCGATCGTACGGTAGGACACAAAAATGAGTGCGCAGGAGGGTCGCGGGGGCCGCGCAGGAGTGCGCCGAGGCCGCGCAGGAGGGCTGCCGGGACCGCGCAGCAGGACCGCCGGGGTTGTGCAGGAGGGCGCCGAGGCCGCGTAGGAGGGTCGCGGGGGCTGCGCAGGAGGGTCGCGGGGGCCGCGCAGGAGGGTCGCGGGGGCCGCGCGCTCCGCGGGACGTGGCCCGGCACGGCAGGTAGAACCGCCGGCTGGCCGCCGCCGTGCAATTCGCCGGAGCGAAGCGGCGCAGTGAGGCTGACACCGCAGTGGTAGCCTCGCGCGATGCGGCGTCCGCTGGGTGCGACCATCTGGTTCTTTTTCTTTTGCAGCCTGCTGGTGCTGCTCCTCGCCTGCTCCGGATCTGCACCGCCGCAGCCGGTAGAGCCGTCCGCGGCCGGAACGGCGCAGCGTCCGCCACCACCGATGCCGCCAGATCCATGCCAGTCAGCCGGGGAGCTGCGCAAGCTCGTGCCCACGCTGCTCGGCAAGGGCCGGCTGGATCGGACGGTACGTGTCATCGGAAAGGCGAACCGGCTGTGCCCTGCGGCGGCCGCGGCGACGTGGGCAGCGGAGGTCGAGACGCTGGCGGAGCTGGGACGTTACGCCGAGGCGCGGCGGGTGGCGCAGGAGATCGAGGCGGCGAGGTCGGCGCCGGAGGACGCCAGGAAGGCGGCGACGGCGGCGATGGAGAAGAGCGCGCGGCTGGACAGGAGCTTTGCGGATACGGACGAGGCCAACGCGGCGATGCGCCGGCTGTATGGGGAGGCCGACCGGCTGTACGCGAAGGGCGATGAGGCGTCGCTGCGAGGCGCGATGGAGAAGTTCGTCGCCGCGTGGGAGGCGTGGCGACCCAACGGGCAGGCGCTGGTTGCCGCGGGGGAGTGCGCGAAGAGGGTAGGGGATTGGCCCATGGCGCAGCGGCTGTTCGATCGGGCGATGGTGGACCTGGAGAAGGCGACGGGGGAGGCGCTTTCGCTGGAAGTGCCCGATGGATTCTCGGGACCTGTCGCCTCGGTTGCCTGGTCGCCCGATGGGACGCGTCTGGCCGTTGCTCACGGAGGTGAGATTTCGATCGTCGATACCACGACTCGGAGGGAGCGAGCTCGCCTGCGGGCGCACTCCATGCTGGTGAATGCGGTGGCGTTTTCTCCGGACGGCAAGCAGCTCGCCTCGGGGGCCAGGAGCGGGGTCGTGCAGCTGTGGGAAGGGAGCACGGGAGCGCTGCTCAAGACCCTGGAGGGGCACACCGGCGGGGTGACAGCGGTGGCGTTCTCGCCGGACGGCAAGCGGCTCGCCTCGGCGTCTGACGATGGGACCGTGCGGCTGTGGGAAGGGAGCACGGGAGCGCTGCTCAAGACCCTGCAGGGGCGTGGGGTGACAGCGGTGGCGTTCTCGCCGGACGGCAAGCGGCTCGCGTCGGGGTCCAGCAGCGGGGTCGTGCAGCTGTGGGAAGGGAGCAGTGGAGCGCTGCTCAAGACGCTGGAGGGGCACACCGGTGGGGTGATAGCGGTGGCGTTCTCGCCGGACGGCAAGCGGCTCGCCTCCGGGGCTACGGACAATACCGTGCGGCTGCGGGAAGCGAGCACGGGCGCGCTGCTCGCCACGTTGAGCGGGCACCCCCGCCGGCTGCTCACGGTGGCGTTTTCGCCGGACGGCAAGCGGCTCGCCTCGGGGGCCACGGACAATACCGTGCGGCTGTGGGAAGCGAGCACGGGCGCGCTGCTCAAGACGCTGGAGGGGCACACCGATGGGGTGACAGCGGTGGCGTTCTCGCCGGACGGCAAGCGGCTCGCCTCGGGGTCCGGGGACAAGAGCGTGCGGCTGTGGGAAGGGAGCACGGGAGTTCTGCTCACCACCCTGAGGGGACACACAAGCCCTGTGACGGCGATGATGCTTTCGCCGGATGGCAAGCGGCTCGTCTCGGGATCTCATGATGGGACGGTGCGGCTGTGGGAAGGGAGCACGGGCGCGCTGCTCAAGATGCTGAAGGGGCACACAGATGGAGTGACGGCGGTGACGTTGTCGCCGGATGGCAAGCGGCTCACATCGGGAGCCTTGGACAATACCGTGCGGCTGTGGGACGTGAGCACGGGCGCTCTTCTCAAGGACCTGAAGGGGCACACCAGCCTGGTGAGCACGGTGGCGCTGTCGCCGGATGGCGCGCGGCTCGCCGCGGGGTCCTGGGATGCGACCGTGCAGCTGCGGGAAGCGAGCACGGGCGCGCTGCTCAAGACGCTGGAGGGGCACGCCGGCGGGGTGACAGCGGTGGCGTTCTCGCCGGACGGCAAGCGGCTCGCCGCGGGGTCCTGGGATGCGACCGTGCAGCTGCGGGAAGCGAGCACGGGCGCGCTGCTCAAGACGCTGGAGGGGCACGCCGACGGGGTGACAGCGGTGGCGTTTTCGCCGGACGGCAAGCGGCTCGCCTCGGGAGATCTGGACGCTACCGTGCGGCTGTGGGAAGCGAGCACGGGCGCGCTGCTCAAGACGCTGGAGGGGCACGACCGCGGGGTGACAGCGGTGGCGTTCTCTCCCGACGGCAAGCGGCTCGCCTCGGGAGATCTGGACGCTACCGTGCGGCTGTGGGAAGCGAGCACGGGCGCGCTGCTCGAGATTCTGGAGGGGCACACAAGCCGGGTGACGGCACTGGCGTTCACGCCGGATGGCAACGTGCTCGTGTCCGCTGCAGAAGACGGATCGGCGATGCTCCATCGCGTCGCGGGCGGGAGTCGACTCGCCACGCTCCGCGCCATCGAGGACAAGGACGCCGGCTACGTCTTCACCCGCGAGCACATCGACTTCACGGGGGCCGATCTGTGCGCCGCCCGCGTCTACCCGATCTGCCGCTTCGGTCCGCTGGCCTTCCCCATCGACGTGTGCGAGGAGCGCGTCTACGTCAAGGACCTGCTCGCGAAGGTCCAGGCCGGAGACACCTCCTCTGCCGAGCCGGAGTACGTCGCCGACCCGAGCCCGTGCGCGGCCGCTTCCGTCGCGTCGGAGTGACACACACGGCCGTGCGCCACGCGACGACCCCCTCGCCGCGCGCTACGCCCGCGACGACCCCCTCGCCGCGCGGCTATGCCCTCCGCCGCCGGCAGAGCAGACCCGCCAGCGCGAGCCCGGCGAGCCAGCCGGCGCTCCCATCCCGGCCTCGCGGGCTCGCCGCGCAGGGACCGAGCATGCCGCTGCCGGCCGCATAGAAAGCCTCCGGCACCACGGCCACCTCGGTCGGCGGCGCGCCCGGGGCATCGCCGTTGCCGTCCGTCGGATCGTCGCTGACCGGCGCGCCGAACGCGCCCGCCGCGGAGATCTTCGCCTGGTTCTTGATGAGGTCCGGCGCGTCCGCGTCGACCGTCACCTCGAAGCGCACGGTGACGCTGCCGTCGACAGGGATGCTCCCGCCTCGCGCGCTGTCCGCCCCATCCCCGAGCCAGAACGTGATGGTCCGCGTCGCGGGATCGTACTGCCCGAGGTCGTCGCCAGGCGCGTCCGTCTGGGGACCGGCGTTCGGCCCGTCGACGATCGACAGCGAGCCAGGGACGAACGTCACGCCAGCAGGCAGCGCGTCCGTCAGCACCGCGCCCACCGCCTCGTCATTGCCCGTGTTCGTCGCCGTGATGCGGTACTCGATGGCGTCTCCCCGGTAGGTCGGCAGCCCGCCGAGATCCGTGGCCACCTTGCTCGATTTGCTGAAATCAGGCCCGTAGTTGGAGATCGACGTCACCCACCCCGCGAGGAAATAGAGCTCGTCTTTGCTCGTGGCGACGAGCGTGGCCCGATCGTCCCCCGGCTTGAGCTTCGCGCTGACATCGACGATGTCGATGTCGACCCCCGACATGCTCTGAGGCGTGCCCGGGATCCTCGGGAGATCGCCCTCCATCGACACCGCCTTTCCGAGCGCCGAACGGGTGCTGTTGAAGAAGTTGTCCGCGGGGTTCAGCTCGTCGCTCAGCGCCTCGGCCAGATCGGGCTTCCCCGGGTTCTTGGGGTTGAAGAACACGCTGTCGCCGGTGTTCGAGTTGTCGCCCTCGAACGCGACGATGCCCAGCTTCGCCACGAAGCCGGCGTCGGGCACCTTGAAGCCCGAGAGCTCGACCTGCTGCCATCCCACGTCGGAGACCCGGTCGAGCCCGTCGAACAGCGCGAGGTTGCGCATCGGCGATCTCGGCGCCTCGTAAAACACCACCATCCACCACGCGACGAAGACCACGTCGTCGTCGCTGTCCCTCACGTCGACGACGTCCACGCCGCCTACCCGGTAGGCCCCGGCGCCGCTCTCCTTCACGATCGAGGTGATGTCGGCGACGGACTGGTAGTTGTGCGACTCGTTGGGCTTCCCCTGGTTGATCACCGTCTCGACCGAGTCGATGGCGGTCACCGCGCCGTCGTAGCCGCCCTCGTGGTGGAGCTCCACGTCCGGATCGGCGCCGGCGGTGTTGCGCGCGGCCCAGTACAGGAACGCGTGGGTCACCGTCGCCCCCTCGGGCAGCGTCAGCACAGCGGTCGTGCGCGCCATCTCCGGGGTGATATCGAGGCTCGCCTCCGCCCTGCCGTCAGCAGGCGAGTCGGACCGCCAGAAGAGATCGGGCCCCGACTCGACGGTCGACTGGCCGCATGCGCCCACCGTGCCCTCCGTGGGCCTCGGCGTCGCGGAGCGGCACTCCTGCCCGAGCGAGCTCCCGATGAGGGCGAAGTCGCCCTGCTGATCGACCTGTACGCGCAGCTTGGGCTCGGCCGTCGCGCTGGCGGTCGTGAGCCCGATCAGCGTGAGGGACGCGAGCCCCGTGATGCTCAACTGCCTTCTCATCGATCCTCTCCGGTCTCGGCCTGCGGCTTGTACGCGGCCTGCTTGATGATGTTGAACTGGACTCGTCGGTTCCGCTGCCTCCCGGCCTCCGTCGCGTTGTCGTCGATGGGCTGGTCCCGGCCGTAGCCCTGGGCCGTCAGTCTCGTCGAGTCGATGCCGCGGCGGACCAGCGCCGCCATGACGGAGTTGGCGCGGTTCTGCGACAGGACCCTGTTGTGCTCCACGGTGCCCCGGTTGTCGGTGTGACCCTGGATCTCGATGAGCTCGATCTCCGGGTGCTCCTTCAGCACCTCGGCGACCTCGTCGAGCAGCGGATCGCTCACCGGCTTGATGGTGGCCTTGTTCGTGTCGAACTGCACTTGCTGGAGGATCACGACGTGCTTCTCGGTCACCCGCACCGCCTTCGGGCAGCCGTTCTTCTCGGGGTCCGGATCCGCGAAGCCCTTCTCCCTCGGGCAGGCGTCCTTGTCGTCGCGGAACGTGTCGCCGTCGGTGTCGCGCGGGCAGCCGTTCTTCTCCGGGTTCTTCGAGCGGAACCCCTTGATGTCGGGGCACGCGTCCTCGGCGTCGGCCACGCCGTCGTCGTCCTGGTCCGGCGGGCAGCCGTTCTTCTTCGGGTCGTCGCTGCGCACGCCGGCGACGGCGGGGCAGGCGTCCTCGGCGTCGACGATGCCGTCGGCGTCGCGGTCCGGCGGCGGCGGGCAGCCGTTCTTCTTCGGATCGTCGCTGCGCACGCCGGCGACGGCGGGGCAGGCGTCCTCGGCGTCGACGATGCCGTCGGCGTCGCGGTCCGGCGGCGGCGGGCAGCCGTTCTTCTTCGGGTCGCCGCTGCGCACGCCCGGCACGCTCGGGCACGCGTCTTCGGGGTCGCCGATGCCGTCCCTGTCCTGGTCCGTCGGCTGCTCCGGCGTGAAGGCGGCCATCGCGACGGCGCGCACGTCCGGCGTCCCGATCCCCGAGGTGATCCCCGGACCGACGCCGATGCCCGCCTCCATGAAGGGCAGGAATCGATACCTCGCGTCGAGGAGGAGCTCCGCGTTGGTCGAGCGGCTGCTGAGGTCCTCCAGCACCATCGCGGCGCTGAGCTCCGGCCCCACCTGGAGCCGGCCGTCCGCGGCGAGGAACCCGACGCCGCCGCCCAGCGTGAGCATCGTCCCCTGCGCCACGCCGCCGAACGACTGGGAGCGCCGGACCTCCGTGCCCAGCGCGGTCGACCAGACGAGCCGCTCCATGCGGCCGCCTACAGCGACATACGGCATCGCCCGGACGCTCCCGTCGCTCACGAACGAGTCGTCCGCGCCGGTCGGCAACCAGAGGTACGCGCCGACGGCGAGCTGGAACGGGTCATGGTACGTACCATGGAGCTGCACGCGCGCGCCGAGCCGCACGTCGCCGAGCGCCGCGCCGCTCGGCGACGGGAACTGCTGGCCGCCGCCGCTCGGGCTCTCCCCCGACTGCACCGCGGTGAGCGGCGCATCGAG
Organism: Sorangium sp. So ce693; assembly: GCF_051521375.1. Taxonomy (NCBI): domain Bacteria; kingdom Pseudomonadati; phylum Myxococcota; order Polyangiales; family Polyangiaceae; genus Sorangium; species Sorangium sp. So ce693. Next base: position 11,646,338 of record NZ_CP150347.1, on the reverse strand, counting down.
GTCGAAGCTCACCTTGTTCCAGAGCGGGAGCGACGCGCCCAGGCGGAACGTGAGCTGATCGCTGACGACCGCGCCGATCTCCGCGCCGTCGCGCTCGCGCCGCAGGACCAGCGGGTTGCTCGCGTAATCGGCGAGCAGCATCACATGCGGCGTGAGGTGCCCTGCCGCGAACGGCGACGGCACGCTGAACATGCGGTCCCCGGCCGGCGCCGGCACGAAGCGGCTCAGGGCCATGCCTCCGGGGTTGACCGGCGCGTCCTGCGCGCGCGCGGGCGCAGGGAGGAGGAGGAGGGCGACGACGAGAGCGGCCAGCGCGGCGGCAAGCGAACGGAGAGCCCAAAGTCTCATGAGGTGGCACCCTGCATCGGCGGGTTTCGCATGACGATATAAGACGCTGTCGCGGACGAGTATACAGGTCGGCAAGTGCGGAGTCTTGAGCAACGAGCGACGTCGCCGGCATGTTCGTAGGACTTGCGCGCACCTCACCGGACCATTCCCCGACCATTCCGCGCCACCCCCGGCGCATTCCCCGATCCGCTGAACGAACGAGAGGCTATCGCGCGCGGGCGGCGCGCGCGCCATCGCAGCGACGCCGCGGCGAGCGGGCGGTGCCGCTGCAGCGCGGCCGCGATCGCCGCGGGCCTCTGCCCGCGTGGCACAACAAGACAGGAAATCAGGCCAGTCGACCTCGGCGAAGAGCGGTTATCCCGCGCTGCCCGCCGGACGACTGGAGGAAGAGAGGGACCGTCGAGTCGACGAGAGGGCCGGGAGAGCCCCTCTCGTCGCGGCGGCCCCGGCGCGAGGCGGGCGCCTGGACCGGCAGCCCGGGGTCGTCCGCGGCGCGGCGGCGCGTCGCACACCTCGCCCGGCGCATCCCTCGTGGCGCCTGCCCGCCGCACGCCGAGCGCGCTCGGCGCACGCCGCACACCGAGCTCCTGGTGCGCTGGGCGCGCGAACCGCCGCGGCCTTCGAGGGCGCGCTTCGAACGGCGCAGGGTCGGATCGGGACGGAGGACCTGCCGGACGGGACAGGGGGCGCTCGGGCGCCTGCGCTCCGGACGCCGAGCGGCTATGGTTGGCGGGACATCGCGATGGGCACCCTCCTCAAGCGTGCGCTCGACCAGGCGGCGGTCTGGCATCGAGCCCAGAAGCGCAAGTATCCGAACGCCGACGTCCCCTACATCAGCCACCTCGCCGGCGTGGCGGTCCTGCTCGCGCGCCACGGCTTCGACGACGAGGTCGTCGCGGCCGGCGCGCTGCACGACGCCATGGAGGACCAGGGCGTCACGTTCGACGAGCTGAGCCAGCGCTTCGGCGATCGCGTCGCCACGCTCGTCCGCCACGTGACCGAGCAGGACAGGGCGCTGCCCTGGGAAGACCGCAAGCGCCTCTATCTCGAGGCGTTCCCGAGGAAGCCCTGGGAGGCGCAGGCGATCACGCTGGCCGACAAGATAGACAACTTCCAGTCGATCATCGTCTGCGCGCGCGAGCACGGCGATCCGTGGTCGATGTTCAAGCGCGGTCGCGACATGCAGATCGCGAGGTTCGAAGAGCTGCGCGCGATGTGCCGCGGCCTGCCGCCGCACCCGCTGCTCGACGAGTACGGGGCCGTGCTCGACGAGCTCCTGTCGACGGGCTGAGCGCCGGATCTGCGGGGGCTCGACGACGCGCTCCGGAGCCTCGGCGTCGGCGGCGAGCGGAGCTCCGCCCGCGGGAGATCCCGAGGACCGAGGCCTCGGAGACACGGTGTGTCTCGAACGTGAACGAGGCGAGGGCGGAGCGCGCTGGATTCCGGAGTGGCCCTCTCGGGGATGCGCGATCGGCGAGAGCCAGCGTGAAGGGACCAGAGCTCCCGTGAGCCACGCTGCCCCGCTCCGTGCCGGATCGGGCTCACTCGGGCCCTCCGCTCCCTTCCTGTGAGCACGACGAGCACCCCTCCTGCCCGTCCGGGGCGCGCGACAACCACGCTGATCCCGGGCGGCGCTGCGTTCCGGAGCGGCCGGGGCGCGCGCATCGACAGGCGCTCACCGGCACATGCGATGCACCGGCGCGAGGGGAGCTCCTCCAAGGAGGCACCGATGAAGCTCCTTTCTCCTCGCCACCATGGATACGTCGATTACGCGGTCGTCGTCGTGCTCGCGCTCGCGCCGCTCGCGCTCCGCCTCGATCCGGTGCCCACGGCGGTCTGCTACGTCGCCGCCGTGGCGCACCTCGTCGTGACGCTGCTGTCCGATCAGCCGCTCGGCGCCGCCAGGAAGATCCCGTTTTCGGTGCACGGCGCGCTGGAGACATCCCTCGCCGCCGCTCTCCTCGCGTCGCCCTGGCTGTTCGGGTTCTCCGCCGAGCTCCCGGCGCGGACCTTCTTCGTGGTCACCGGGCTCGCGCTGGTGCTCGTCGCCCTCGGCACGAGGTACGCGACAGGCGCCGCCTCCCGGCAGCAGCCCTACGACCGCTACGATCGCTGAGCCGCGCGGGCGGCGCTCAGCAGGCGGAGACGGCCGCCTGCGCCTCCCGCATCACCTCGGGCCAGGTCGGATCCGCGCGCGACACCTCCACGGCGATCGCCAGCGGATCCTCGCCGGCCGCGATGGCGAGGCGCGCGGCAGCGGAGCCGGTGAGCAGATCGAAGGCCGGGATCGTGTCGACGTACTCGTACCGCTCGGTGCGGAAGCGGAACTGCTCGGGCTGCTGCCTGAAGGCGAACGCGATGAGCGCGACGTACGTCGCGACCGGGCGGAAGGCGCGCGGATCGGTGACGTGGATCTGGACGCCGCCGCAGATCTTGCCCGCGTGCTTCTGGAAGGTGGGCCGGAAGGTGAGCGGCCGCGCGACGAAGCCCGGCAGCGCGGTGGACGCGAGGCGCGCGGCGAGATCGCGGCCGTCGAGCCAGGGGGCGCCCACGATCTCGAACGGGCGCGTCGTGCCGCGGCCCTCCGACAGGTTCGTCCCCTCCAGCAGGCAGCCGCCCGGGTAGACGAGCGCGGTGTCCGCCGTCGGCATGTTGGGCGACGGGAGGACGAACGGGCGATCCCACCCGGACGCGAGCGCCTCCCGGCGATGACCCTCGACCGCCACGACCTGGAGCCCGCAGGCGACGTCGCCGAGCGGGATGCCCTCGCGCCGCGCGAAGAGCGCGACCAGCTCGCCCACCGTGAGCGAGTGGCGGACGGGCACCGGCTCCAGGCCCACGAACGACAGGAACCCCGGCGCCTGCGTCGCGCCCTCGACGCTCTCCGCCGCGCCCCCGAGGGGGTTCGGGCGATCGAGCAGCACGACGTGCACGCCCGCCGCGTGAGCCGCCCGCAGCGCGAGGAGCGCCGTCCAGACGAACGTGTAGTACCGCGCGCCGACGTCGGCGAGATCGATGAGCAGCACGTCGATCTTCGCGAGATCCGCCGCGGAAGGCGAGAGATCCTCGAAGCTTTCGCCGTACAGGCTGACGATGCCCGCGCCGGAGCGCGCGTCGACGCTGCTCATCACCGTCGCCATGTCCTGCGCCTCGCCGCCGTAGCCGTGCTCGGGGCCGAAGAAGAGGCGCGGGCGCAGGCCGAGGCGCTCGAGGACGAAGGCGATATGGGTCAGCTCGCGATCGACGCTCGCCGGGTGCGCAAGGACCCCCAGGCGAGTCGAGCGGAGGCGCTGGAGCTGCGGAAGATCCGGGAGGCGGTCCAGTCCGACGTGCACATCGCTGTGCTACCAAGGCGAGCGCGGGCCGTCCATGCGTCCGCGTTGGATTCTGTGTGACGCGCGTGCGGCGACGGGCGGCGTCACTCCTCGGGGGCGCCCTCCGCGGGCGCGCCGAGGTCCGTCGGCGCGGCGTCGTCCGTCGAGCACCCGTCCGAAGGCCCCGTCGGCCAGGCATCCTGCCCGTCGTCACGCAGGTGGATGCGCTCGAGGTAGAGCCCGTCCGGCGGCGCCGTGATCCCTGCGTCGCGCCGATCCAGCGACGAGAGAGCGCGCGCGATCGCGCCGGGGGCGAGGTGGCCGCGCGCCACGTCCATCAGGGTGCCGACCAGGATGCGCACCATGTTGTGCAGGAACGCGTTGCCCTCGACGTCGATCCGTACGACGCGTGGGTCCGCGGGATCGAGCGACAGCTCGACGCCGTACAGCGTCCGCACCGTGGTCGTCCGCTCGTCCGCGCTCGTCCGGAACGCGGCGAAGTCGTGGGTGCCCTTCGCGGCGAGCGTCTCGGCGCGCGCCCGCTCGATCGCCTCGTCCGTGATGCCCTCGACCCGCCAGGCGCGACGGCTGAGGAACGGGTCGCGGACCAGATCCCGGAGGACCAGGTAGCGGTAGCGCTTGCGGAGGCTCTCGAAGCGCGGCGAGAACCCGAGGCGCACCACGGCCGCGCGCCGGATCACGATCTCTTCCGGGAGGTGGCGCGCGGTCGCGAGGACCCAGCCGCGCGGCGGCAGCGGCGCCGTCGTGTCGAAGGCGACGCGCTGGTCGCGCGCGTGGACGCCCGCGTCGGTGCGGCTCGCGCCGCGGATCTCGCGGATGCCGGGATCGATGGCGCGCAGCGCGCCGAGCAGCTCTCCCGAGACCGTGCGCTGGTCGCGCTGGCGGGCGAAGCCCGCGAACGGGCGCCCGTCGTAGGCGACCGAGAGCAGGATCCCCCGGCTCGAAGCGGTGCTCCTCGCCACGGCGCGATCGAGGCGCGCGGCCTAGCCGCCGCTCCCCCCGCCGCCCGAGCCGCCCGCGCCGCCGGCACCGCCCGCGCCGCCGACACCGCCCGCGCCGCCCGAGCCGCCGCTTCCCCCGTCGCCGCCCGAGCCGCCGTCGCCGCCCGAGCTGGCCGACGAGGTCCGCGACGCATATCCCTTGACGCACTCCGGGTTGACGAGGCCCTCCGCGTTCTTGCAGCACTCCTCAGGGGCCGACAGCTGGCCATTCACCACGCAGGACGGGAGCTGATAGCAACCGGCCGGGTCGTTCTCGATTCCCTGCTCGCCGTCGAGGTTGTTGTTGCAGAGCGCCGTGGTCCCTTCATCGACGTGGCACGCGGCGCTCTGCAGGACGAGCGGCGCGAGCGCGAGGAGGAGCAAGCTGGCCATCCGGGGGGGGAGCGTTCGCATCGGCTGCTTCCTATTGCTTGATGGTGAAGTTGATCGGAACGTTCACCACGACGCATCCGCTCTGCGGCGGAGGCAGTGATTTGCCGCGGAAACGTCCCAAGACGCAAGACGCAATCTCGCCCGAGCCCACCGTGTCGTTGAGGATCGAGGCGCTGCACACCGCGCCGTTGGAGGCGACCTGCACGCTCACCGTCAGCTTGCCGGAGACCTCCGAGGTGCGCAGCGCGCGGTTATAACAACCCTGCGCCGAGCGAGCGAGCCCCAGGACGGCGGAGTCGAGCGCGGGCGAGGTCGCGCCGTCGCCGCACCTGCCGGAGCAAGGCGACTTGCCGGTGGTGGCCGGGCCCTGCCCCGACGCGACCTTGCCGGCGTCCACGCCGGCGTCCTCGACCTCGTCGACGGGCGGCGGCGGCGGGGGCGCGAAGAGCGGCGGAGGCTCCGCGGGCTTCGTCTCGGCGGGGACAGCGGCGGTCGGCGCCACGGGCGGCGCGGCCGGCTCCGGGCGCAGCTTCCAGTAGAGCAGGCCCGCCATGAGCGCAGCAAGGACGACCATTCCTGCGATGTAGGGCCCAGGGCCGCCGGATTTTCCCGGGATCTGCTGGGACGACGGAGGCATCGATGCGGACACGTTGAGAAGTCCTCCCGGAGAGACGCGCGAGGTCCGGCCGCTTCTGCGGGACCCTCGTGCGCCGGAGCCGAGACGCGGGCGCGTCCGGCGGGGGCGAGTCTACAAGGGCGGGCAGGGAAGCGCGCCAGGAAACTGGATGCGCCCCGGATGAACACGACAGCGCCGCGCGGAGGGCTGCTCGGCGCAGCGGCGGGCGGCTCAGCGCGCGCGGCTGCGGGCGGCTCAGCGCGCGCGGCTGCGGGCGGCTCAGCGCGCGCGGCTGGCGCGTGCAGGCGGCTCAGCGCGCGTGGCTGGCGCGTGCAGGCGGCTCAGCGCGTGTAGAACGACACCGCGGTGTCACCGTAGGCGCGGCTCGCAGCGCAGGTGAGCCCGGCGATCTCCGGGGAGGGATCGCGGCGCGCGTGCTCGAGGACGAGGCGCCCTTCCGGGGCGAGCAAGCCGAGCGGCCCGGCGAGGCGCGCGGCCGCGGCGGCGGCCTTGGCCAGGACGGCGTAGGGCGGATCGAGCAGGGCGAGGTCGAAGGGGCCCTCGTCGCGGAGCAGATCGAGCGCGCGCTCGACGGGGAGCGGGACGACCCGCGCCGCCTCGTCGAGGCCGAGCGCGGCGAGGTTCTCGCGGAGCACGGCGAGCGCGGGGCGGCCGCTCTCGACGAAGACGGCGCGCCGCGCGCCGCGCGAGAGCGCCTCGATGCCGAGCGCGCCGGTGCCGGCGTACAGGTCGCAGACGAGCGCGCCGGTGACGTCGCCGAGCGAGGAGAAGAGCGCCTCGCGCACGCGGTCCGCGGTCGGCCGCGTGCCCTCCCCGCGCGGCGCGGCGAGCCTTCGCCCGCCGAGCCGGCCGGCGATCACCCGCACGGTCGTCCCCCCATCGCCGCGGGCAGAGAGGCAGAGCTCACCAGCGGTACGTCACGTCGACGCCGCCTGCGCCGAGGCCGACGCTGGGCTGCACGCTCCAGCCGGTGCGCTCCGCGGTCTGGCTGTTGTTCGTGACGAGCAGGTACGCGCCGACCCCCGCGGACACCACCGCCAGCGGGTAGAAGACGTACTGGAGCGCCATGAACGTGTCGGCCTTCTCGCAGAGCTGGATGCCTTTACGGGCCGTCTTCGCGTCGGCGGTGAAGTCGTCCTGGATGGCCTTGCGGTTCTCGATCGCGCAGACGTCATCGACGTTCTCCGTGAACAGCCCTCGATAGGCCGTGTACCGCGCGTCGCTCTGGATGCTCGCGACCTGGACGGAGCTGATGACGGCGACGGACCCGAACACCGCGCCCGCGCCGAGGCCGATGAACCCGCCCATGCGCTTCCAGTTGGTCTGCGTCGATTCGGCCGGCATCTGGCTGAGCGCGACGTCGGTCGTGGCGACGGGCAGGGCCACGACCGACGCCTGGGAGTCGAGGAAGCCGGCCGACTTGACGCGCACGTCGTGCGGCCCGGCCGTGACCGTGAAGGTCGCCTCGCCGTTGTGCACGTTGCCGACAGGCTTTCCGTCGATGAAGACGCTCGCCTGCGCGGCGCCCGTCCTCACGCGGAGAGCCCCGCTCGGCGGCCCGCCGGTCAGCCTCGCGATCGCCTCCGCGGCGATCTTGCGGAGCGGCTCGTCGTTGGCCTCGGTGAGGTTCGCGCTGTACTTCACCGGCACGCTCGACTCCGGCTTCCCGCGGGTCCAGAGGTGCAGCTCCCCCTCGACCTCGGTGTCGCTCTTGCGGAGCATGCCCCAGATGTAGCGGTCGCTCTTGATCTGGTCGGCGATGCGGGCCTGGCAGGCCGCGTCGGGCCGATCGTCGCACTGGAGGGAGAGCGTCAGGACCTCGAGCGAGAAATCCTCCTCGCTGACCGACCACCCCGGCGCCTCCTTGATGGCGGAGCGGAGCGCCTGGGTCAGCGCGCCGGCCTGGTCATAGGCGTCGTCTGTCCGGAGGACGACGACGGTGATCGGCAAGGCGGTGGGCGACGGCTCCGCCGCCTGGGCGGCGTTGCTGCAGGCGAGGAGGGCCACCACGGCAGCGAGACCGGTCCTCTGTGCGCGCGTCATCATGTGGTCCTGGGCTCCACGCGCCCAAGGTACCTGTCCGGCGGCCAGGAACGCAATCCGTGAGCCGGCGAGGCGGCGCGGCGGCGAGGCGGCGGCGATCGCGATGACGAGCCGGCGAGCCCACGCTGCGCGCGGCGTTTTTCGTTTCGCCCACGATTGCGCCGTGTCAGAGCGTCCTGGGCCCCGGCCCGCCCCTGCAGCGCGGGCGACGCGCGCTCCTCTGCCCGGTCCATGAAGGTCCCCCGACACATCTTCCGCGAGTACGACATCCGCGGCGCCGCAGAGCGCGACCTCACGAGCGGGCTTGCGCGCGAGCTCGGCGCCGCGTTCTCCCTGCTCCTCGGCCGCGAGCTCGCCGCGGGGGCGCCCCCTCGCCGGGCTCGGCCGAAGGTGGCGGTCTGCCGGGACGGCCGCCTCTCGAGCGACCGGCTGTTCTCCGCCCTCACGGACGGCCTGCTCGCGGGCGGCGCCGACGTGATCTCGGCGGGGGTCGGGCCGACGCCGCTGCTCTACTTCGCGGCGCACCACCTCCACGCCGACGGCGCGATCATGATCACGGCGAGCCATAACCCGGCGCCGGACAACGGGTTCAAGCTCATGCGCGGCAAGGCCTCGTTCTTCGGCAAGGACATCCAGGCGCTCGCCGACCTCATCGAGGAGGGCGGCGCGGACGGCCACAGCGCCGCGGCGGCGCGGGGCGATCTCACCGAGGTCGACCTCTCGGGCGACTACATCGCGGCGGTGCGCGCCGCGGCCCGCCTGTCCAACGCCGACGTCCGCTTCGTGATCGACGCCGGCAACGGCGCTGCCGGCCCGCTCGGCGTCCGCACGCTCGCGGCGCTCGGCTTCGCGCCGGACGCGCTCTTCTGCGACATCGACGGCCTCTTCCCGAACCACCACCCGGACCCGACCGTCCCCGAGAACCTCGAGGCGCTCCGCGCCCGCGTGCTCGCGACCGGCGCCGCGCTCGGCGTCGCGTGGGACGGCGACGGCGATCGGATCGGCGTTGTCGACGAGCGCGGCGAGGTGCTCTGGGGGGACAAGCTGCTGCTCCTGTTCGCGCGGTCGCTCCTCGCGGAGCGCCCCGGCTCGGCCGTGCTCGGGGAGGTGAAGTGCTCCGAGACGCTCTACGCCGACATCGCCGCGCGCGGCGGGCGCCCCATCCTCTGGAAGACGGGCCACTCGCTCATCAAGACCAAGATGAAAGAGGAAGGCGCCCTGCTCGCCGGCGAGATGAGCGGGCACATGTTCTTCGCCGATCGGTGGTTCGGGTTCGACGACGCGATCTACGCGACGGTCCGCCTGCTCGAGATCGTCGCCCGGGCGCGGCGGCCCCTCGGCGAGTTGCTCGCCGACGTGCCGGAGACCTTCGCCACCCCCGAGATCCGCGTCGACTGCCCGGACGCCGTGAAGTTCGAGGTCGTCCGCCGCGTGACCGAGCACTTCCGCCGCGTCCGTCCGGTCGTGGACATCGACGGCGCGCGCATCGACTTCGGCGGCGGGGCGTGGGGCCTCTGCCGCGCCTCCAACACCGGCCCGATCCTGGTGCTGCGGTTCGAGGGGCGGTCCGTCGCGGACCGCGACGCGGCCCGCGCCGAGGTCGAGGCCGTCGTCACCGCCGCCGTCCGCGACGCCGTCGCCGCCGCCCCGCTCCCGTGACCATGTCCGAAGGCGAGCAGCAGAGCGAGGCCTGGACGATCCGGCGCGTGATCACCTGGGCCACGGGCGACCTGAAGAAGCGCGGCGCATCCTCGGCGCGCCTCGACGCCGAGCTCCTGCTCGGCAAGGTGCTGCGCCTCGATCGCGTCGGGCTGCTCATCGACGCCGAGCGGCCGCTCGATCGGGCCGAGCTCGCCGCCTACCGCGAGCTGCACCAGCGCCGCCGCGCTGGCGAGCCGGTCGCCTATCTCCTCGGTGTGCGGGAGTTCTACGGCCGCCCGTTCCGCGTCGATCCGCGCGTGCTCATCCCCCGCCCCGACACCGAGATCCTCGTCGAGGTCGGCCTCGCCCGGACGAGGCACCTGGCGCTCTCCGCGCGCGTCCTCGACCTGTGCACCGGGTCCGGCTGCGTCGCCGTCAGCCTCGCGTGCGAGCGGCCGACCAGCCGCGTCCTCGGCGTCGACATCTCGGACGGCGCGCTCGCCGTCGCCCGCGAGAACGCGCTCCGCCTCGGCGCGGTCAACGCGGGGTTCGTGCGCTCGGACCTCTTCGCCGGCGTGCCGTCCGGCCTTCGCTTCGACCTGATCACCGCGAACCCACCGTACATTCCGGACGAGGACGTCGCCGCGCTGCAGATCGACATCCGCGGCTACGAGCCCCACCTCGCGCTCGCGGGGGGCCCGGACGGCCTCGTCTTCACGCGCCGGATCGTCGCGGGCGCGCCGGCCTTGCTCTCCGCCGGCGGCGTGCTGGCGGTGGAGGTCGAGGCTGGCAAGGCGGGCGCGGTGGCCGAGCTCTTCGCCGCGGCGGGGTTCGGCGGCGTCTCGAGGCACCTCGACTACGGCGGGCACGAGCGCGTCGTCTCCGGCGCCCTGCCCTGATCGCCCGCCGCCCGGGAGGGCGGGGGCCGCCGCGGCTGCGCAGCGCGCGCGCCTCCGCGACCGCGAGGATGGGGCTGGCGCGCTGTATGCACAGCGACGCACGGCGAGGGGGGCGTGGCGCAGTCGGTGGCGGGGGCTCGGGGCGACCCGCGCGCCGCCGGCTGCCTGCGCCGCCCCCGAGCGCGTTCACGCCGCGAGGCGGAGAGGTGTCCCATGAGGCAGCTGGATCCCAGGCCGGAGAGCTCGACAGCAGATCTCGTGAAGGAGGCGATCGCCGAGGCCAGGGAGCTGATGCAGGTCGAGGTCGCGCTGGCGCGCGACGAGATGAACCAGGAGATCTCGCGGGCGAAGGCGTCGTGCGTCGCGCTCGGCGCGGCGGCGGCCGCGGCGCTGCTCGGGGTCGCGCTGGTGCTCGTCGCGATCGCGCTGGCCATCGCGCCGGAGCCGCTGCCGGCGCTGCTGATAGGGCTCGCGTTCATCGCGCTGGCGATCGTGGTGGGCGTGGTCGGCTACAAGAGCGCGCCGAGGAGGCCGCTCGAGAGGACCCGGGGCCGCCTCGGGGCGGACGTCCGGCTGGTCCGGGAGCTCGTATGAAGGGGCTGAACGGTCAACGCGCGGACTTCGAGCGGAGGGCGGACGAGCTGCGCGACCGGCTGATGCACACGATCGAGGCGCTCGATCGGCGCCGCCACGTGCTCGTCGACGTGCGGTCGCGGGTGCGCCGGTACGGCCCCGAGGTGCTCGCCGGAGGGCTGCTGCTCGCGATCGCGGGCGGCGCGGCGGCGATCGCGCTGATCAAGGAAGTGCGCGCGCGCAACGAGCGGCCGGGCGGCGAGCGCCTCCGCGCGCTCGTGCGCTTCTGGCGGCACCCGGAGCGGGTGGCGCCGCGCGGCAAGCCGAGCGTGTCCCGCGAGATCGGCCGGAGGATCCTGGTGGGCATGGCGTCCTTCGTGGCGATGCAGCTCATCCGGCGCGGCGTCCGGCTCACGCTGGCGCTGCCGGATCGGGACGCGCAGGCGCGGCGGGGCCCGCTCGAGCTCAGCGCCGCGGCGCCGGGGACCAGGAGGCCGTCCGGTCAGGGCCCGGTGTAGAGGGCGGTGCGCCACCCCAGGTAGAACCCTGGCTGGCGGACGGACGTGCTCCAGGTGTAGTCGGCGTAGAGCCACGGGCCCATCGCCACCTTCCAGAGCCGGATCCCCTCGTAGAACACGCCGCCTCCGATGCGGGCCGGCAGGGCGCCGTCGATGACCTCCGCGCCGTCGGCGTCGGCGGTCGTGTACGCGACGCCCGTGCCGGCGTCGAAGGCGACGCCGACGTCCCTCCACCGATCCGCGAGCGAGAAGAGCGGGAAGACCTCGGTGTGGAGCATGAACCCCCCGGCGAGGGAGGCGTGGTCCGCGGCGCTCAGGCCGTGTCCGCCGACGCCAGCGCCGAACGTGAGCCAGTCCGCGAGCGCGCCGCCGATCCAGACGTAGCCTCCGGCGCCGATCCCCACGCCGGTCTCGGTGTAATGGCGCTGGAATCCGATCTTCTGGACGTCGTTCGGGAAGCCGGCGGCGCTCCCGAGCGCCAGGCCTCCGGCGATGCCCGCGGCGAGCCCGCTGCGCCGCGCGGCCGATCTGGGCGCGAACAGCGGGTCTTCGACCGGCGTCTCTCCGGCCGCCGCCGGCTGCGCCGCGGCGGCCGCGGGGAGCAGGCTGAGGCCAAGGAGCGCCGGCAGCGCGGCCGCGCGCGCGCGTCGGAGGTGGGGACACGTCGCCATGGGCTCCCTTTCCTATACGATGACGCGGGGCTCGGCATCGCAATCCTGCCGCTCGGCGCGGACCGGCGCGGGCCTGACGGCGCGCCGTCGCACGGGAGGGATCGTCCGTGTTCGCGCTATGCTCCCGCCGTGACGCACGAAGCTTCCCTGGAGCGGGCGCCGGCGGGCAGGATCGTCCTCCGGTGGCTCGTCGGACTGCGCTGGGCGGTGTTCGCGCTGCTCGCGGCGACCCTGGCCGTCGACGAGGCGCTGTTCGGCTATCACGTCCGGTACGCCATCGCCGTGCCCATCCTGGCGCTGGCCGCCGGGCTCAACCTCGCCCTCGACCGGCGGGTGCGGTCGGATCGGGGCGCGGAGAGCGCCGTCGTCGCCGGCGTCGTGGCGCTCGATCTCGTCGCGATCGCCGGGGTCCTCGCCGCGTCGGGCGGCGCGGGCAACCCGTTCAGCGCCCTCTTCTTCGTGCACGTCGCCCTCGCCGCGGCGCTCCTGCCGCCGCGGACGACCTTCGCGCTCGCCGCGCTCGCGGCCTGCCTCTTCGCGGCGCTCTTCGCGCTCCCCGCCGGCGCGTGCTGCCCGAGCCACCCGGAGCACGGCGCGTTCTCCACCCACCTCTACGGGATGCTCCTCGCCTTCGTGCTGAGCGCGGCGCTCGTCGCCCACGTCCTCCTGAAGATCCGCCGCGCGCTCGACGAGAGCGCGGCCGAGAACGCGGCGCTGCGCCGGCGCGCGGAGGAGGCGTCCCGCTTCCAGGCGCTCGGCGCGCTCGCGGCCGGCACCGCCCACGAACTCGGCACCCCGCTCGGCACGATCGCGGTGCTCGCCGGGGAGAGCCTCGGCGATCCCGGATCGAGCGACGCCGCGCAGCGCCGCGCCCGGACGATCGCGGAGCAGGTCGAGCGCTGCCGCGTGGTGATCGCGCGCATGCGGGCGGACGTCCGGGCGAGCGACCTGCGCGCCGGGGTCGAGGTCGGCGAGGCGGCACGGCGCGGCGTGCAGGCCTGGCAGGCGGCGCACCCCGGCGTCGCGGTCGAGGTGCGGGGCGATCTCGCGCCGCGCCGCACGGTGCCGCTCGACGCGGCCGACGTCGAGGCGGCGCTGTTCGCGCTGCTCGACAACGCGCTCGAGGCGCTCGGGCCGAGCCCCGCGGTCGCGGAGCCGATCGTGGTCACCGTCGGCGACGAGGGCGGCGCGCCCGTGATCAGCGTCGAGGACGGCGGCGCGGGCGTCGCGCCGGGCCTGGAAGGGCGGCTCGGCGAGCCGTTCGTGACCACCAAGGCGCCCGGCGAGGGCATGGGCCTCGGGCTCTACCTCGTGCGGACGCTCATCGAGCAGGTCGGCGGCTGCCTCACGGTGTCGCCGAGGCAGGGGTCTGGCGAGCGCGGCACGCGCGTCGCCCTGCGCCTCGCGCCGGTGGACTCATGAGCTCCGAGGCCGCCGGCGATCCGACGCTGCTCATCGTCGATGACGACGCGACCTTCCGGACCGCGCTCGGGCAGGCGCTCGGCAAGAGCGGGTTCGCGGTGTCCCTCGCCGAAAGCGCCGAGGAGGCCGCGGCGATGGCGCGAGGGCACGTGTTCGAGTACGCGCTCGTGGACGTCCGGATGCCAGGGCAGAGCGGGATCGATCTCGTGGGGACGCTGCGGAGCATGGATGACGGCATCCGTATCGTGGTGTTCACCGGATACGGCACGATCGCGAACGCGGTGGCGGCGATCCGGGCCGGGGCGGTCGATTACCTGACCAAGCCGGTGGACGCGGCCCGGTGCGCGCGGTCGCTGCTCGGCGTCGACCCTGCCGCGCGGGGCGACGAGGACCTGCCGTCGCTCGAGCGGGTGGAGTGGGAGTACCTCCAGCGCGTGCTCGCGGACTGCGAGGGGAACATCTCGGAGGCAGCGCGCAAGCTCAGGATGCACCGCCGCTCGCTCCAGCGGAAGCTCTCGCGCCTGCCGCCGAGATCGTGAGGGGCGTGAGGGGGTAGAGCGGAGGGTCCACGAGAGGCGGGTTCCGCTCCGCCGAGCGAGCCCTATGGAGAGGCCATGCCCTACAAGCCCATCGAGTCCTACGGCGTCATCGGCGACATGCACTCCGTCGCGCTGGTCGGGATGGATGGATCCATCGACTGGTGTTGCCTCCCGAATTTCGACTCGCCGAGCGTGTTCGCGGCCATCCTGGACGACGAGCGCGGCGGCCGCTTCGCGCTCTCCGCGGCGAACGGCACGTCGCGCAACAAGCAGATGTACATGCCCGACACCAACGTCCTGCTCACGCGGTTCCTCGACGTGGAAGGCGTCAGCGAGGTCTGCGATTTCATGCCGATCCACCGGGACACGTACGGCGCTTACCGCCGCGGGATGCACCAGATCGTCCGCGTCGCGCGGGCCGTCCGCGGCGCGGTGCGCTTCCGGCTCGCCTGCCGCCCCGCGATCGACTTCGCCCGCCGCCCCCACCGCCTGATCCTCGACGACCCGCGCGGCGCCGTCTTCGACTCCGATGGCATCGACCTGGCGCTCATCAGCTCGGTCCCCCTGTCGAGCGACGGCGCCGGCGGCGTCACCGCCGACTTCGTGCTCCAGCCCGGCGAGTCGGCCACGTTCTCGCTGCGCCAGGTCGAGGACTGGACGGCCAGCGCCGATCTGCTCGCCACGCCGATCGACGGCGACGACGCCCTCCGGCGCACGGTCGCCTTCTGGCGGTCGTGGCTCGCCCGCTCGCGCTACAAGGGGCGCTGGCGCGAGATGGTCGATCGCTCGGCGCTCGTCCTCAAGCTGCTCACGTTCGAGCCGACCGGCGCGATCGTCGCCGCGGCGACGACCAGCCTGCCCGAGGCGATCGGCGGGGTCCGCAACTGGGACTATCGCTACGTCTGGGTGCGCGACGCCGCGTTCACGCTCTACGGCTTCCTCCGGCTCGGCTACACGGAGGAGGCCGCGCGCTTCATGGAATGGCTGAGTGCCCGCGTCTCCGAGGAGGACGGCCCCACCGGGCCGCTGCAGCTGATGTACGGTATCGACGGACGCCACGAGCTCCCCGAGGTCGCGCTCACCCACCTCGACGGCTACCGCGGGTCCCGGCCGGTCCGCGTCGGCAACGGGGCGACGACGCAGCTCCAGCTCGACATCTATGGCGAGCTCATCGACTCGGTGTATCTCTTCGACAAATACGGATCTCCCATCTCCTATGATTTCTGGCGTGAGCTCCGGCGCATGGCCTACTGGGTGTGTCAGAGCTGGGAGCAGGAAGACGAGAGCATCTGGGAGGTGCGCGGCGGCAGGCAGCAGTTCGTCTACTCGAAGCTCCAGTGCTGGGTCGCGCTCGACCGGACGCTGCGGCTCAGCAGCAAGCGCTCTCTGCCGCTCGACCGGCAGCGCGTCGCGTGCGCGCGCGACGACATCTACGAGGCGATCATGGCGCGCGGCTGGGACGCGCAGCGGAGGACGTTCGTGCAGGCCTTCGGCGGGGCCGCGCTCGACGCGAGCAACCTGCTCATGCCGCTCATGCGCTTCATCTCCCCCACCGACCCGCGCATCCTCGGCACGCTCGACCGCACCCTCGAGGAGCTCGCGAGCGACACGCTCGTCCACCGCTACGAGCTCGGCAAGGGCGCGGGCGACGGCCTGACCGGCAAGGAGGGCACGTTCAGCATCTGCACCTTCTGGCTCGTCGAGGCCCTCGCGCGCGCTGGCCGCCTCGACGACGCGCGCTTCATCTTCGAGAAGATGCTGACGTACGCCAACCACCTCGGGCTCTACTCCGAGCAGATCGGGCCGAGCGGAGAGCTGCTCGGCAACTTCCCCCAGGCGTTCACCCACCTCGGCCTGGTCAGCGCGGCGTTCTACCTGGATCGCGCGCTCGGTCAGGGCGGCTGAAGGTCGGATCCGGGTCCTCGCGCGCTCCCCGCCGGCGAGCGGCGGGGCGTGGCTCGTGCGCGAGCGGTGGAAGGGAGAGGCGGCTGCCGGCAGCCCGGGATATCCAACCCCAGGCGGCCGGCGCTCACGAGTTCTGTAGGTGTGTCGTGCAGGTGTGTAGGAAGGAGGGGCTGGCGCGGCGCCGAGGGATCCTGCGACGCGGAGTCCCAGGCGCCGGCCAGCACGATGGGGTCAGATCACCACCCGAAGCCGCCGCAGAGGCCGCCGAAGCCGCCCCAGCCGCCGAAGCCGCCGATCGGGACGATGGACGTCGTGCAGTTCGTGAACGAGGAGACGATGGCGCCGCCGCCGAAGCCGCAGGCGCCGCCGAAGCCGAGGCCGCCCCAGCCGAAGCCGCCCCAGCCGAAGCCGCCCCAGCCGCCGCCGAAGCCGCCGATGCAGCGCTCGCCCTCACGCTGCCCGGTCTCCTGCCCGACCACGCCCGTCTGCCCGAGGCCGGCTTGGCCGATCTGCGCCGGGCCCGCCTGCCCGATCTGCGCCGGGCCCGCCTGTCCGATCTGCGCCTGGCCGAGCTGAGCCTGCGAGAGCTCCGACGCCTGGCCGAGCTGCGCCTGGCCGAGCTGCGCCTGGCCGAGCTGCGCCGGGCCTTGCTGCGCGTATCCGCCCTTGGTCGGGTAGCCGCCCTTGCTCGGGAGGCCCTTGGTCGGAAACTCACCCTTGCTGGGAAGGAGCCCGCCCTTGCTGGGCAGCTCGCCCTTGCTGGGCAGCATCGGAACGCCCTTCGAGGGCAGACCCTTGCTGGGGGGCAGACCGAGCTTGCTGGGCCCCATCTGGCCAACCTGAGCCTGAGCCTGCGACTGGGTCGCGTACCCGCCGCGCTCGTCCGCCTCCAGCGCGCTGTTCGCGGAGTCGACGCTCTCGTCATCCGTGTTGAAGTCGTCGTCCGCGCCGACCGCGCACCCCGCACCGAGCGCCAGCATCATCGCAAAGCCCATCGTCTTGTGAATCGAGATCATTGGTCCTCCCCGGTGTCCCTGATGAGCCTTGCGGCCCCCGAACACCTTGGTGCACCACAGAGCAGGCTGTGTGCCTCGCTCTTCTGTGCAGAGGCTGCCGCTTCGAGCAGCATGGATTCGCGGGATGGCGACCGCGAATCAGGCGCTCCTCGCATCTGCGCTCCCCTGGGATTTCTCCGCGATTCAATCGTGGTGGATCCGGGCGAGCGCGGCGCGCGCTGGAGCGGCGTCGCGATTACGATGGATAGGATAGAAGGTGTCCCGCCGCGCGCCGCGGGGCCGCGCGGGAACAAGGAAGACGCGAAGGCGGTTCCCCGCGGCGTGGATCGCGCGGTGGTCGTGGCGAGCGGAGGTGTCCTCGAACAGGTAAAACCTCCCTGCGGATCCAGAAAAGAGCGGGCTCACGAAGCCATCGACATCACGGGACGCAATTGGACGTGATCGAACCCAAACGGACGTGATCGGACGTGATCGGACGCAGATGGATGTGATTGGACACAAAGGGGCGTGATCCGGTGACTTCGATGGCGCCGTCCAGGCGAGACACGCGCCCTGCGCCCTGCCTGCTCAGCGCCTCGCGTTCCGACACGTTTGTGCATCCCTTCGCCCGTGAGAGCGGAATTGTCGCTTCTGGTCGGAATCGGCCGCCGGCGCGCGACGCGATGCGGCGCGCGCCGGCGGCGATGCCGCCCGCGTCGCAACAGGCCCCTCCCGCTGCGCCGCTTTCCTGCTCCGGCGGCGGACGGAGTCGAATCGGCTGTTATTCCCACTTGCGCAGGACGTTCTGGTAATGGTCCAGTGGAGGATGTCGGTGACGGGGAGGGAGCATCCGGTTGTGTAGTTTGCCCCACGGCTCTCGACGACTCGGTGGCGGGTTGTCTCATGTCGTCCGGGACGCTGGCTCTCCAGCGTGCTCGGCGCTGGCCGAACGGCGGTGGTGGAGCGCCGGATCGAGCTGCCCTGGCCAAGGTTCGCAGGAGCGGCGCGCGTCGGTCGCGGCGCCGTAACAGAGCAGAAACATGTTCCAGCGTCGCATCGCGGCTGTCGCCGCCTATCTGCCGGAGCGCGTCGTCACGAACCAGGAGCTCGTCACCAGCTACGGTCTCCCTCACTCGGTGGACTGGCTGCACGAGACGACGGGCGTCGCGGAGCGGCGCTTCGCCGGCGCCGCGGAGACCACGCTTTCCATGGCCGCGGCGGTGCTGCGGGAGCTCATCGAGGTGGGGCGGCTCCGCGATCCCTTCGTCGATGTCCTCATCATGACGACCGACGACGGCGCGGGAGGGGACGCCGGCGAGGCGGCCTTCGCCGCGTGCATGGCCGGCCTCGTGCCCCAGCTGACGATCGATCTCACGCCCGCTCAGGGCGGTTTTTCCGCGGCCGTCGAGCTGGCGAATCGGCACCTCGACAGGGGTTGTCGGCGCGTGCTCATCGTGGCGAGCGACGTGCGGTCGCGGCGCCTGCGCGCGGGGCAGCCGTGGGGCAACCACCAGATCTCGGAGATCCTGGGAGACGGCGCCACGGGCGTGCTGCTCGAGCGGGTCGACGGCCTCGGGGCCGAGGTCCCCCCGCGCTGCGCCGAGGCGCCCCCGCCTCGCAGCTCGCGGCCTTCCCACGCCGCGGCTCACGCGAACCGCGGATAGACCTCTTCCTCGAACAGCGCCTTCACCTGGTCCCCGGGGGCCTCCGCCACGAACTCCTCGTAATCCTCCCGCACCGGCACCCTGTATCCGGCCCTCCACGGCGCGACCGCGTTGAGCCACGCCGTGTGGAGGGTCAGCCCTGGCCGGAACGCCGGGTGCCCCAGCTTGCAGAGCGGACCTCGCGCCAGGTTCGTCGCGTCGAAGATCCAGACCTCCGCGCGGCGCGGCGCCGCGACGATGGCGACGACGTACCCGTCCGTGTCGGCCCCGCTGCCGCCGCGCCGCGGGACGAACTGCAGCGAGCTGAGCCAGCACCCCACGTCGCGCCGCGGGAACTCGTAGCGATCCTCGATCCGCATCGCGCGGTGGTTGAACCGGAACAGGCTGTCGGGGTGGCCGCCCTCCGCGCGCATCCGGCGGAGCGCCGGGAGGGGGAGCGACCTGTGCGGGTGCGCCGCGTAGAGCCGGTCGATGAACTCGGTCGACAGCTCATCCCATATCCCGCCGCCGCGCCAGTAGACGTTCTCGAGGCGATCGGGCGGCATCCACGACGCGCCCGTCTCCCGGTACGCATAGAGGCCGACGCCGAGCGCCCGCGCGGCATCGGCGAACACCGCCTGATCCACGACGCGCTCGGCCGCCGCATCGAGGGTATACCGGCCGATCCGGTTCACGTCCGCCTGCCCGAGCGGGAACAGGCCGCGCAGGCGCGGCGGCGCCGGCGTCTTGTCGGCGGCGTGCCGATCGCAGGGCCGGAGCCACTCCCCGTGATCGGTCGCGCAGTTGTGCGCCGCGTGCACGGTGATGCGGTCCCCCGCGTCCTCGTAGTCGACGAGGAAATGGAGAGTCTCCAGCGGGACGACGACCCGCTTCACCACGACCGGCCCGCCGCCCGGCCGCAGCGCGTCCCGCCGGACCAGGTAGAACGTCGTGCTCGGCTCGTGGGGCATCGTCAGGAGCGACCGCACGAGGCGCTCGACCCCGGGGCTCTCCTTGGAGCCCCGGAACGCCACGCTCTCCAGGCCGATCCTGAAGGCCGTGTCCGCGAGCACGACCCAGCGCCGCGAGAGCCCGATCTGGTGCACGCTCTGCTCGATGCGCACCGGCGCGCCGCTCGGCAGGACCAGCGCGTGCCGCTCGGGCTCGTTGTGGCCGTCCCATCGCAGGAGGTGCACGAAGTCGCCCGCCGGCTCGTCGAGCGCGACGCCGCCGAAACGCGCCGCTTGCCGCGCGAGCAGGTCGCCCGGCCCCGGCGGCGCGCTCGAGCGGAGGCGCGCGGGCAAGAGCTCGAGCGCCCGCTTGGCGAACGCCTCGATCCGATCCGCCCTCGGGCGGACGAGCTGCTGCTCGATCATCGACGCGGCCGCCGCGGCGAGCCGATCCCAGGAGCGCGGGAGCTCGTCGAGCCGCGGCAGCGACGCGACGAACAGGGGGAGGAGCGAGCGGCCGTAGTTGACGGTGAGGAGCTCGCCCCGCTCCGCGTCGAAGCATGGATGCGCGCTCGAGAGCGTCATCGGAAAGGGGTGATCGACGGGCGCGGCCGGGTACCACGTGCTGTTGCGTCCGACCGGCGTGACGAGCTCCAGCGTGGCCGGGTCGATCTCGTAGGGCCTGCCCGTGTCGCTCGTGACGAGCAGGCGCGCCGGGGCGCGCGGCGCGTGCAGGGTCACGAACGCGGTGTTGAGGTGGTTCCGCAGGCCGAGGTGCGGCGAGAAGCGGAGCAGCCCTGCGTCACGGAAGCCCAGCGCCTCGAAGCGCGTGCCGGGGCGCGAGGCGGCGTCCGCGTGATAGCAGGGTGTGCGCGCGATCTTCGAGGTCAGCCGGACCGCCCCGCCGCGGCCGAAGTCGAGCCGGTAGATCATCCCATTGCCATTGAGGATCGGCGCGCCGTCCGATCTGGGCAGGTCGCCGTCCACCGAGCCGACGGGCCCGATCGCGAACACGTGGCCCGTGAGGTCCCTGGGCACGCCGCCCGAGTGCGATGAATCCAGGACCGCGAGCTCGACCTTCGTCAGCTCTTCCGTGCTCGCTGCCATCAATGCATCGGGGACGCGCTGGCGCATGACGACCTCGGTCACACCAAGCTACGCCAATCCGCGAGCGGCGTGGGCGCCGCGCTGCGCCGCGCGTCACCGAACGCGCCCCTCGCCGTGATTCCCGCCTGGGACGGACGCGCGCTGGCGCCCTCGGAGCGCCGCGCGCCTCTCTGCATTGTGTGGCGGCGCTGCGCGGCGCCCTGGTCTTCCGCGCATTGGCGCCGTCTCGGCGGCTTGCGAAGGTGCTTGTCGGCCCCATCTGTACCCGTGGATCAGGAGGCACATGTTCGACCAGGGGCTGACAGTCCTGCGGATCCGTGGAATCCCGATACGGCTGCACATCACATTGCTGATTTTCCTGCCGTACGTGGCGTGGGCGGCGTCGTCGCAGTTCTCGTTGATCGCGTCGTCGCTCGGGATTCCACGCGAGGAGATGCGCCTGCCGCCGCTCGCCTGGGGGGCGATCCTGGCTGTCGGGCTGTTCGTGGCGGTGCTCGTGCACGAGCTGGCCCACTCGTTCGTCGCGCTCAAGAACGGGATCCGGGTGCGCGCGATCACGCTGATGATGCTGGGCGGCGTCTCGCAGATGGAGCGCGACGATCCCGAGCACGAGGCGTGGATGGCGTTCGCCGGGCCGCTCGTGAGCTTCGGTATCGCGCTCGCCAGCTACGCCGCGTATCGGCTGCTCCCGGCCCCGGCGGAGATCGGCGCCGCGCTCGTGGCCTTCGCGATCACGAACGCGCTCCTCGGCGCGTTCAACCTGCTGCCGGCCTTCCCGATGGACGGCGGCCGGGTGCTGCGCGGGCTGCTCCTGCGCCGCCTCGGGCGGGCCCGCGCGACGCGCATCGCGACCGCGACCGGCAAGGCGATGGCGGTGGCCTTCGGGCTCTTCGGCTTGCTGTCGTGGAACATGATCCTGGTGCTCATCGCGATGTTCGTTTACATGGGGGCGTCGGCCGAGCAGGCGCGCTCCAGCACGAACGAGCTCCTCCGCGGCATCCCGGTCGCGCGGTTCATGACCGATCGGCTCGGCGAGGCGTATGCGGACGAGAGCCCTCGCGCGGTGGCCGAGCGGCTCCTGCGCCACAACCTGGTCGGCGCGCGGGTGATCGACGATCCCCGGGGTGGCGAGGGGCGCCGCGAGATCGGCGTCATCACGGTCTGGGATCTCGCGCGCCTGCTGCAGGGCGGCGTCGCGCCGGCGACGGTCGGCGCGCTGATGCCCCTGGATGTGCCGAGAGCGCACGCAGACGACGACGCGTCCCGCTCGTTCGACGCGCTGGCGAGCGGCGAGGCCAGCGTGGTCGCGGTGCTCGACGAGGGCGAGCGCGTGATCGGCCTGGTGACGTCGGCGGAGATCCAGCGCGCGCTCGCGCTCGCCGGCGCGCTCCGCGCGGCGCGCTGAGGGCTGAGCGCCGCGCCGGCGGAGATCCGGAGATCTCGAGTCGCGCCGCGCTGGCACTCGCGTTGCTGAGTTGTGCTCCGAGGAGCAATGACGTGAAGCAGAGCAACAACGTGACTCCGCCCGTGCGAGGGCGGTCCAGATCTCTCTGTGTGACGAGGGCCTCGCTCGCCGCGGCTGCGCTCGCGGTCGGCGCCTCGCTGCTCATGGGGTGTATGGGCACGGTCGGGACCGAGGGTGGGTTCGTCGTGTCCGGCGTTCCGGCGGTGCGCGCCGAGATCGTCCCGGTGGAGATCGCCGCCTATCCGCGCGTCTATTTCCGCGGGACGTATGCGTACCTGGTCGACGGCCGCTGGTATTACCCCACGAACCGGGGCTGGGTCATCTTCGAGGAGGAGCCCACGGAGCTCCAGCACTACAGGCAGACGTACCGGACGTCGCCGCGGTACGTGCCGGAGCGTGAGCTGAGCTATCCGCGCGAGCGGGGGCGCCGTTACTACACACCGCGCTGACGGCGAGATAGCAGCGAAAGGACGGGTACGAGGATGAATCAGGAGAAGAGCGTCTTTCCCCTCTGCGGCCTCGCGCTATCGAGCTTCCTGGCCCTGGGGTGCATCCTGGACGTGGAGCCGAGCGCCCAGCGCCGGCCGCCGCCCACGCAGGCCGTCGGGAGCCTGACGATGGAGTGGACCGTGGCCAACCGGGTGGATTCGCGGGCCTGCTCCCAGCACAGCCGCGGAGGGGCGGATTTCGAGCTGATCATCTACCGGGGCAGCCGCGAGGTGGCGAGAGACTACGCGCGCTGCGACGACTTCAGCATCACCGTGGATCTCCCGCCCGATGACTACACGGCCACGGCGACGCTCGTGGAGCGCGGCGACGACCGCCCCGTCACCACGACGCTGCAGGTGGAGGACATCCATATCGTGCGCGGCGCCACGCTCAACCTCGACGTCGATTTCCCGCCGAGCTCGTTCCTGCGATAGCAGGCGAGATTTCAACGCAAAGACGCAAAGACGCAAAGACGCAAAGACGCAAAGACGCAAAGACGCAAACGAAGGACAGATATCATGCCTTCTTGCGACTTTGCGCTCTTGGCGCCTTTGCGTTGAATCTCTCTCCGCTCGCGAGGCAGAGCCGTGGCAGGATTTCTGCCACGAGGCGCTACCCCGATCGCGGGATCGTGAGCCGCACCCGGGTATCCCCCCGCGGCCCATCCTCGATGGCGATACCGTAGTTCGTATGGGCGGCGATCGCGTGCGCCGCGATGAGCGGCAGCGCCGGCGGGCGGCCCTGCGCGACCGCCTCGAAGTCGCGGCTCAGAACGACGCTCCGCGCCGCGGCCGGGAGCGGCGGCCCGGCGTCGTCGAAGGTGATCTCGACCCCGCTCGGGCCCTCGGTGAGCGAGACGAGCACCTCGCTGCCCGGCGGCGACGCGCTGATGGCGTGATCGAGCAGCGCGTGCAGCAGCACCGTCAGCGCGCCCTGCGGCACCACCTCCTGCGTGGTCTCCGGCGCTTCGACCACCACGCGCACGTCGTGGCGGGCCGCGCGCGCGAGATCGTCCTTCACGACGTCGCGGAGCACGTCGGCGACGTCGCAGTGGCGCGGGAACTCGTGGAGCGGACACGCGCCCAACCTCGCGAGATCACTGACGATTTCTGACGCCGCGGTCACGTGGCGCCCCACCGACGAGGCCGTCTCGCCCGCGTCGCCGCCGTGGGTCCGGAGCGGCGCGATGTCGCGGCCGATCGCCGAGAGGATGCCGCGCAGCTGCGTCCCGAGCACGCGCACCGCGGCGACGAGCACCGCGAGGCTGTCGCCGCTCGGCGGCAGGTGCGACACCGGCTCGCTGCCGCCGAGCCGCGAGATGACGCTGGACAGCGACCCGCGCTCGCGCTCGCCCTCGGCCCGAGAGAAGACCGCGGCGAGCTCGCGCGCGTAGGCCTCGCCCTGCGCCTGCGCCGCGGCGAGCTCCTTCCTGAGGCTCTCGACCTCGAGGCGCTGGAGATCGACCTCGGCGGGCAGCGTCAGCGTCTGCATCTGGCCGTCGAGCTCGAGCCGGCCGCCGTAGCGCAGCGCCATGCGCGACAGCCACACCCGCTCGGTCTCGAAGTTCACGGGCGTCTCCGGGCCGAGGTTGACCCGGACGCTCACCTCGTCGCCGACGCGGTGGATGCTCACCTCGGGCGCCCCGGTCAGGCTCGTGGGGTCGCCGCCCTGCGCGATGAGCACCTGGAGCATCCGCCGGAGCTCGGTCTCGTCGCCGAACACGGTGGTCCCTTCGCCCATCTCGATCTGCACCCGCGCCTCGGGCGCGACCTCCCAGAGGAGCGCGGTCAGGTCGACGCGGCCGCGCCGCCCGCGCGGCATGGGGCGGCCGTGGAGCGAGGCGAGCATGCTCACCGCCTCGTCGAGCCGGTTGAGCGTGCTCTCGACGCCGCCCGAGCCGTCGTCCGGCGACGGCGTCGGCGGCGGCGCGCTCTCGGTCGCGATCATCCCCACGCCCTGGCGGAGCTTCTGGGCGGCGCTCCGCGCCTCCTGCGCCAGCAGCCACGTCAGCTCGGGTCGGGTCAATCTGTCGCTGGTCACCCTGTTTTTCCCTCTATCCGCGACGCTCGGCGGAATCGCGCGCCATGATGCCAGACGTGGCGGTGCCCTGCTACGCTCATTGCCGCTCACCTCGTTCGATGCGGACTCGCACTTCCTCCTTCTTGACGCCTTCCTCCTTGACGCGTCTCGCTCTCCTCTGGGGAGCGATCGCTGCGGCGGCGCTCGCCGGCGCCGCCTGCGCCTCGAGCGCCCCGAGCCCCTTCCCGTCGGCCGCCGGTGGAGCGGGCGGCGAGGGAGGTGAAGGCGGCGCCGGCGGCGAGCAGGCTCCAGCGGACCCGACGCTGGGCGGCCCGTGCGTCGACGACGATCAGTGCGAGGACGGATTTCCCTGCACCTTCGATGCGTGCGACACCGCCCTCGGGCGGTGCCGTTTCACGCCGGACGACAGCGCCTGCCAGAACGACGTCTACTGCGACGGCGTCGAGCGCTGCAACCCGCGGCTCGGCTGCGTGCCCGGCGCGCCGATCGCGTGCGACGATCAGAGCACCTGCACGATCGACGCCTGCGACGAGGCGACCAAGGCGTGCAAGAGCGCGCCGCGCGACGCCGATCTCGACGGCGATCCCGACGAGCACTGCGGCGGGGGCGACTGCGACGACGCCGATCCCACGGTGTCGTCGGCGCAGCCCGAGGTCTGCGGCAACGATCGGGACGACGACTGCGACGGGCGCGCCGACGAGGCCGGCTGCGTGTCTCCGGAGCACGACACGTGCCTGGACGCGCTGGAGATCTCCGCGCCGGGCTCGTACGCGATGACGACGGCGGGCGCGGGCTTCCACTACGCGAGCTCGTGCGGCCTGCCCCGCCCTGCGAGCACGCACGACGTCGTGGCCGCGGTGATCTTGCCGCCGGGGCCGCCGGTCGACGTCGAGGTGACCGCGCGGACGGAGGCCCCCGACGAGGAGACGGAGGCCACGGACGTCGCCGTGACGCTCGCCGGGCAGTGCGGCGACGCCGCGACCGAGATCGCGTGCGGGGGGCCCCACGAGACGGCGGACGGCGGCAAGCTCGCGAAGCTCCGGGCCCGCGGCCTCGGCGATCCCGAGCGGGCCACGGTGCTGCCGCTCTACGTGACGACGAAGGTGGGCGCGCCGGTCGTCGTCGACGTGGCGTTCCTGCCGCCGACGCCGGCGCCGGAGAACGAGACGTGCGGCACGGCGGCGCCCCTCTCGCCGGGCGCGCCGGCGCTGGCGACGATCCTCGACGCCGCCCGGGATCTCGGGAGCGCGTGCGAGACCGGGCTCGGGGAGCTCGTGTACACCTTCGAGCTCGCCGAGCCCCAGGACGTCGACCTCTACGCGATCTCGACCGACGGCGACGGCGATCCATCGCTCTCGCTGCGGAGCGCCGCGTGCGCGCTGCCGGAGGACGAGCTCGCCTGCCAGACGGCGGCGGCGCCGCACCTCTTCCGGCGCGCGCTGCCTGCGGGGGTGTACGCCGTCGCGGTCTCCGCGACGGCGCCGACCTCGGCGCTCGTCACGCTGGAGCTCTCGCCGCCGACCGAGCCGCCGCCGGACGAGCGGTGCGAAGGGGCGGCCGCGCTCGCGCCGAACCGGACGGTCTCCGTGTCGCTGCTCGGCCACCAGGACGACGTGGATCTCGGCTGCGGCCCTGCGGCCGTCGACGCTGTGTACGCGCTCGAGCTGCCGGTCGCGTCCGACGTGCTGCTCGTCGAGAAGCTGTCGGCCGGCGACTCCGGCGCGATCGCCCTGTCCGCGCCGGCGTGCGGCGGCGAGGGCGATCGGCTCGCGTGCGGCGTGGGCGAGGTCACGCCGCTCCGGAGCGCGCGGCGCAACGTCGCGCCGGGGTCGTACCGCGTCGTGGCCGAGGCGCAGCTCGGCCAGCCCGTGAGCGTGACGGCGTTCGTCCGGCCGGCGGTGCCGCCGACGCTCGTGCCGTTCTCCGACGCGTGCGCGGGGGCGCTGGAGATCCCGGAGAGCGGCGGCTTCTTCCAGGGCAACACGGCCAACGCCGCCGCGGACTTCAATGCCGGCTGCGACCGCGCCGGCACGGAGGAGGGCGGCGCCCGGGACCAGCTCCTCCGGCTCACGCTCACCGGGCGAAGGCGGGTCGTGCTCGACATGGCCGGATCGAGCTACGAGACGCTGCTCTCGGTCCGCCGCGGCCCGGGCTGTCCCGGGGTCGAAATGCCGCTTTCCTGCACGATCGGTACGGATCCCCAGCGGAGCTTCCTCGATCTCGTGCTCGATCCCGGCGTCTATTACCTCCAGATCGACGGCCACGCGCTCGCGCAAGGCCTGTGGTTCCTGGACGTGCGGGTCGTCGACCCCGGGGACGACGCCGGCCCCTGACCCGCGGCTCCTGACCCGCGGCCCTTTCAAGCTCCCCCCGTCCCTTGCTAACGTCGCCCCGATGTTCGGCCGCATCTCTGCGATCGCCCTCAACACCTACCGGGAATCGCTTCGGGCGCGCATCCTCATCGGCCTCGCGGGCGTCGCCTTCGCGGTCGCGTTCTACTCGATCATCGTCGGCGCCTACACGCTCCGCAACGGGGCGCGGGTCGTCAGCGACCTCGGCGTCGCGTCGATCTCGGTCTTCAGCATCGCGGTCGCGGTCATCATCGGCGCGACGTCGCTGTACCGAGAGCTCGAGCAGAAGACGATCTTCCCGATCCTGGCCCGCCCGGTGCGCCGCGGCGAGCACCTCGTCGGCAAGTACCTCGGCACGTTGCTCACGCTCGCGGTGTTCATCCTGGCCGACGCCGGGCTCGTGCTGCAGATCAGCGCCGTGCTGGCCGGCCGCTCGCTGGCCCTCGTGGCGGGCGCCGGGGCCGCCTCGCTCGCGGCGCTCGGGGTCGTGGCGTGGCGCTCGCCGCTGGCGCGCACGTACGGGTTCATCCCCTGGGCGGCGGTCTTCCTCGTGCTCGGCGTGCTCTTCTCGGGCGGCGCGCCGACGGAGCGGCGCGTCGTGCTCGCGGGCAGCGCGCTCGCGTTCCTCGAGGTCGGCATCGTCGCCGCTGTGGCGACGCTGTTCTCGTCGTTCTCGACGCCGTTCCTGTCGTCGCTGCTCACGCTGGGCGTCTTCCTCATCGGGCGCAACGCCGACTCGCTCGCCCGGCTGCCGGTGAAGTACTTCGGCCCCCAGATCAGCGCCGCGGCGCACGCCTTCTCCAAGGTCGTCCCGAACCTTCAGATCTACGTGCCGCCGCGCCCGTTGCTCGCGGGTGAGGTCGCGGACGCGAACCTCCTCGTGTACCTGGGCTGGGCGGCGATCACGTGCGCCGGGTGGGCGCTCATTCTCCTTCTGGTGGCGGCGTTCGTCTTCAAGAGACGCGACTTTCTGTGAGGCTCTCTGTCGTGCTCGGCGCGCTGCGCGGCCTCGCGATCGCCGGCTTCCTCGTCGGCGCGGCGTCGCTGCGGGTGGTGGCCGCGGGCGAGCGGGAGATCGCGGAGAGCACGGACGCCCTGCGCGCCGGCGACGCGCACGCGGCGGCGCTCCACGCGCGGCGCGCGGCGGGCTGGTACGCCCCCGGGGCGCCGCACGTCCGCGTCGCGTACGAGCGGCTGATCGCGCTCGCGACGGCCGCGGAGGGCCTCGGTCAGGCCGACACGGCGCTCTTCGCGTGGCGCGCGGTGCGCACGGCCGCCCTGGAGACGCGGTGGCTCACGACGCCGCACGCGGAGGACCTCGATCTGGCCAACGCGGCCATCGCCCGCCTGTCGGCGGCCGCGCCGCGCCCGCCGGGCACCCGGACCGAGCCCGCTGCGGCGGTCGAGCGGCAGCACCTCGCGGCGCTCGCGCGCGACGAGGCGCCGCGGGTCGGCTGGGTCGTCGCGCTCGTCGTGGCGTTCGCGGCGTGGGTCGCGGGCGCCGTCTGGGTGGTGCGGCGCGCGGTCACGGTGACGGGGCAGTGGGTGTGGCCGCGGGCGGTGCCGGGGCTCGCTGTGTGCGCGGCGGGGGTCGCGGTGTGGCTCCTGGCGATCTGGCAGGCCTGATCGCTGGCCTACCCAGCTCGTGGCCACCATCCGTTGGGACAGTCCTCGTCGGCGTCAGCGGCCTTCAATCGAAGGACACACCCGCACGTCGAGCGCCCTTGCTCCCTGTGGACCTCGAGCAGCTTGCCGCACGTGTAGACGTCGTCCCCGCGCAGGACCGCGAGGCCGCCGGGGCACGCGCGGCACACCGCCAGCCGCGCCTCGACCGCTCGGCGCGGCAAGAGGCCCACGCCCAGCGACGTCCTCAACGCCGACAGGGCTCCATGCGCCGCGGCCCGACCGCGCTCGATCGCCCGCGCGAACCGGCTCGCCTCGACGTCCGTGTCCCACGGAATGCCGTGCGGGCACTCGAAGTCGGCGGTGCCCCCCGGCACCTCGAAGTCTTGCAGGACGAGCAGGCGGAATTTGCGCCCCATCTCCGGATCGCGGCAGATGCGGCAGTGCCCTCCAGACTGGCATGCTTCCGTATCGGCGTATCTCATGGAACGTCCTCCGCGCTGGCTTCGAACGGGGGCGGAGGGCGAGGGACCGGGGCGCTGTCGCGCTCTCCGGTCCTCGCCCTCCTCACTCGTGCCGCCCGGTCCCCCGGGCGGAGCGTCAGACGTTGTCCTTGAGGCCGATCGTGATCGAGTCCTGTTTGCCGGGCAAGAAGATCAGATCGACCTTCACCGCCCCGTTCTTGTGGTCACCGCCCTGCTGGAAATGGTCGTGTGGGATCACGATCGTCGTCGTGGACAGCGTGTACCGCGGATCCGGCACGTCGCCTCGCATGACGGTGAAGCTCAGCTCGAAGTACCCCGTGTCGGTGGCGCACAGGTCGCCTCCGGTCGACGTGTTCTTGTCCTCGATGTACCCGCCGTGGCTCTCGCCGTGCGGGAGCCGGACGTTGAAGGCGTCGATGCCCGGCGCGCCGTAGCCGTTGGGGCTCTGCGGGTAGATGCAGTGCTTCCGCACCACCGCCACCTGGATGTCGTAGGGAGAGAAGTTGTTGACCGTCATGTTGGCGCCCTGTCCCATGGTGATCTCCTCGTGGTTGATGATTGAACTGATTTGCCGGCTCACGTTCGTCTCACGTCGATTTGCCGTGAGGGGCGGCGAGTCACGGTGAGTGTCGATTGCGTTGCTCGCCTCGATTGGGTCGACTGCAGCAGCCGTGCCAGCGCCCTCACTGGGGTGGAGCGCTGGTTCTCGGCTGCTCTTCGCGGCCGCCGCGAGCGCCGCTGTCGCGTGCGCCTCGACGATCCCGCCGTGCGCCACAGCCGTCCGCACAGCGTGCGCCACGGCGGCCGCACAGCGTGCGCCACAGCTGTGCGCACGGTCGATCCTCGCGCGCCGGCCCATGAGGTCGGGCGCCCAGAAGAGAACAAGGCGACAGCACGAGGAGCAACGGGCGGCATGGGGATTGCCGTGCGACGGACGATGCACGATGGCGGATGACGATCGCGAAAGCCGGCGCTTCGCTGCACGATGGTCGCGCTGACCCGGGGCGCGGGAGCGCTCCTCGCCCGCGGGCCACGCAACGCATCCAACCCCCATGGAGAACCCCATGATCGAGAACGACACCGCAGTTCACCCCGGCCTTCCGGACGCCGTGAAGCCCGCGCTCGCCGCCGCCAGGGAGGTTGTGTCGAGGCTCCGCGGCGGCGCCCTGCTGGTCGGCGTCGAGGACTACAAGGCGCACGACGCGACGGGCCGCAAGGACCTGCTGGCGGGCCGCAACGACGTGCTCGCCTACTGGAAGGTGTGCCGCCGGCTAGGCTTCACGAACATCCGGGTGCTCACGAGCCCGGTGCTCACGGAGGACGAGCTCGTCCGGGCCGAGCTGGAGCTGGTCCCAGAGCTCTCGCCCGGTGAGACCGAGGATCAGGTCAAAGCCCGTGTCAGGCGGTGGCTGGCGAACGAGGAGGCGACAGCGCGCGCCGAGATCCGGGGCGAAACAGCGGGAGAGGTAGCGGCCGCCGTCGCGCGATGGCTGGCGAGCGTGCGGCAAGAGCCGGACGCGCTCACCGTGGTCCTGCGGGAGGCCACCTCGTCGGAGCTGAAGGAGGGCGCCCGGTGGCTGGCCAGGGGGCTCATGATCCGGTTGAAGCTGTCGTGGGGCGACTTTCAGGTCGACGAGGCGTGGATGACGTTGCCGGGGATCATGACGTATTCCGGGCACGGCGCGCAGGTGGAGGGTGACCTCGCCCTCTGCCCGACCGACACCGGCCCCGGCCTCGAGAGCGCCGTACCTTTCACGGAGCTGCGCGGGATCTTCGAGGAAAACGACGACTCCGCTGTCGGCAAGCGCTCGACCGATAACCTCACCGTGATCCTCGACTGCTGCTTCGCGGCCGCGAGCGACCCGACCGGCAAGGCCGAACGGGCGGCCACCCTCACGCCGGCGGGGTCGGCCTCGCCGAAGGCGCCTCGGGCGAACAAGGAGATCGGGAGCCGGGTGTTCTGCGCGTCGGGCCGCGACGAGCCGTCGTACCAGGCCATGCTGGGCGGGCACTGGCACGGCGCGTTCACGTGGGCGATCACCGTGGCGCTGGAGCAGTGGAAGATCAAAGAAGACGGCCAGTTCAAGCGAAGCACGATGTCGCACACCGAGCTCCTCTTCCGGTCGAGGATGCTGCTCCAGGCGCTGTCGTTCCGGCAGCACCCGATCCTCGTGGACGAGCTGGGGAGCCTGCCGGTGTTTCACCATGGGCCGCCTGACGGCGCAGCGACGAGCGCGCGACCCGACGCGGCGCGGACGGGCGGACAGCTCGACCCTTCGGTCAAGCTCGCCAACAGCTACGTCGAATATGTGATGAAGGACAAGATAACGAAGGCCGTGCTGGCGAAGGTCCTCGTCACGAATACCTCTGTCCAGGACAACTGGACTCCAAACGCCGAGCACTGGAACATCACGGGTGCCAGGTTCGATTCAACGGCGTACACCGGTGGAATCGAGGTGACCAGGACGGAGAAGCTCTGGGCCAATGGGCCTTCCTTCCCGATGACGGCCGTGAGCTTCAAATGCGCCGTGTATATGGAATGGCCGCTGCCGTCTGCTCGAACTGCCGATTATCACGTCTGCTACGACCGAGAGATCTGGGTGTGCGGCTTCAGGATCGATGTGACAAGGCTAAATGGCGCCTGGTCCGGGAGGATCTCGTGGGCCAAGCGGCCGACTCTCACCGACCGTGTGTTCAAGCTGGTCGGTGACACGCGGCTCATGCAATTTCAGAATGAGTCGTTGTCGGTCTGGTCCACGTCTGTATCTGGACCTTGAGGAGCTGCTCTCCGTCTCGTCACGCGCCAGGCGCGCGCCGCACGACCCGCAGCCCCACCACGGGCCGGCGGACATGGGGACGGCCGCCGAAGCGGGCAGCGGCGCGGCTGTACATCATCGTGCTGGCCCACGCGCCGCCCTTGATGACCATGAAATCCGGCTCGTCCGGCGCAGCAGCGTCCGGCCGGAGCCGGTCTCCTTCGACGGCGGGCCCCTCGTGCTTCCAGACGTTGTTGCACCAGTCCCGCGTGTTCCCGGCGAGGCCTCGCACCCCGTACGGGCTCTCGTCGAACGGGTGCCCCTTCACGCCTTCACGCGCCGGTTCTCCCGCGGTCGCGTCGACGACGCACGCGAACGTCGGATCGACGTGATCGCCCCACGGCAAGAAGCGACCATCGACGCCGCGCGCGGCCTTCTCACGCTCGAGCTCGTTGGGCAGCCGCCACGGCAGGCCGGTCCGCTCGCACAGCCAGCGCGCGTAGGCCGCCGACGCATTCCAGTCCACGAGGACCACCGGCCAGTCCAGCCGCCAGGACAACCCCTCGCGATCCGGAGGCAGCCCGAAGAGACCGCGCTCGTCCCGGAGCAATGCCGGCTCATCACCTCCTTCCGCGAGGCCGAGCTGCGCCCTCGGGCAGGCGGCGAGCGCCTCCGCCTCGCGTCCGGTCGCGACCAGGTCGTTCAGAAAGGCGATGTATTCGCCCGTGGTCACCGGGAACCGGCGCATCACGAGCGCGTCGACCCAGATCCGGCGGCGCGGCAAGCTGTCGGGGGTGACCGCATCCCCGCCGATCCAGCACCACCCCGCCGGCACGTACACGTCGTCCGCCCCGAGCTCCCCCTCCCGCGGCATGATGATCGGATACGGCCTCTCCTCCCCCGGAGCCCTGCCGTCCCAGTGCTCGTCCCGCCCGATCAGCACCGGATATCGGACCTCCGCCCGCCCCGCCGCACGGATCCGCAGCAGGTAACTCCCCCGCTTCAACGGCACCTCGAGAAGCGGAGTCGGCCCGAGCACCCCTTCGCGCACCGGCACGAGCCGCCGGTCCTCCAGCACGAACCGCTCGACGATCACCTCCGCGCCCGGCGGATCCGTCACCACCGTCACCGCCCCGTCTCCCCGCAAGAACGCGGCGTTCCGGCCCCGATCGTGGGCGCGCAACATCTCCTCGGCGCGCGCTGCGTCCTCGTCTCGATGCGAGAGCTCCGCCTCGATCAGGCGCGCTCGGTGGTGATCCGCGAGCATCGCGTGTGCCTCGGAGAGGTCGGGATCCTGGCTCAACGCGCCTTGCACGGCCTCCAGCCACCGCGTCTCGAGCAGCGCCGCGGCTCTGCCCGAGCGCCCCGCTTCGTCCTCCAGCTCCCACGCGGGGCGCTTCTTCTCGATGGGATCGAACGGCCTGAGCTCGCTCTGGACCGCCCGCGCCCGCGCCTCCGTCGCCGCTGCCTGCGCGCGCAGCGCCGCGATCTCCGGCTCGAACGCCCGCGCGTGCTCCAGCGCCGCGAGCGCCTGCTCCCGCCGCCGCACGCCGTCCAACCACGCCACGACATCGCGGGCCATCGCCTCCGCGCTCTCGTAGCGTCGCTCGATCTCGGGGCGCATCGCGCGCTCCACGATCGCGGCGAGCTCCGCCGGCACGGCAGGCCCGCCGGCGGCGGCATCGCTCACGGGCACGGGCGGGCCCGCGAGGAGCGCTGCCAGCACCTCCCTGGCGTGGTCGCCCCGATAAGGGGGCCGCCCGGCGAGCAGGCAATAAAGGACAGCGCCGAGCGAATAGACGTCGCTGGCGGGGCCGTGCAATCGAGTGTCCCCGCGGGCCTGCTCCGGCGGCATGTACGCGGGCGTGCCGACGATATCTCCATGACGCGTCAGCCCGGCCGAGCCCGCGTCGTCCGGAGGGCCGCTGATCCCGCCTTCGGCTGCGTCCGCGGCGCCCACCCGCCGCGCCAGGCCCCAGTCCATCACCAGCACCTCGCCGAACTCGCCGGCCATGAGGTTATCCGGCTTGAGGTCGCGGTGCACGACGCCGCGGCTGTGCGCGTAGGCCATCGCCTGAGCGATGCGCGCGAACGCGTCGACAACGCGCCGGAACGTCCAGCCCGAGGGCGCGGCGCGAAAGCCCGCGGGGCTCGCGCTCGCGTGGAGCTCGGTGATGATGTCTTGCAGCGTGCGGCCGCGCACCTCTTTCATCGTGAACCACAGCCGCCCGTCCGGGAGCTCGCCGCGATCGTAGAGAGCGACGATCCCGGGGTGCTGGAGCTGCGCTGTGATCTGCGCCTCGACGAGGAAGCGGCGGCGCAGGTGAGGCTCACCCGCGTGCTCGGCGCGCAAGAGCTTCATCGCGACGACGCGATCCAGCACGGTGTCGCGCGCGCGCCGCACCTCGCCGAACGAGCCGCCCGCGATCGGGCCGAGGTCCTCGTAGCGACCGGGGAGGCCCGCCTGGATCGAGGCCTCCGTCCGCCCGGGCGAGCCGGTCCGGACGACGCCGCTGCCGTCCGCGGCGAGCGTGTCCTCCCGAGGACCGCGCGCGTCCTGGATCGCCTCGTCGTTGCCGGCCTTCATGAGCGGTCCCTGCGGCCCCGGGAGCCTAGCAGCTGCGCCCGACGCCGGACATACGGGCGAGTTCAGGGGGATGTACTTTCCCTCCCGTCGCGTTACCTTGGCGGGCGGACCGGCGCACGGAGCCACGTTGCATGGCCGCTTCAGCCTCCACCCTCGACCTCGGCAGCTCGCAGACGGTCGCGCCCGAGCGATCCCAGGGTGAAACAACAGCGCTGATGATCGCCTGGGCCGCCTCCGAGCCGCACCGGATAGGCGAGCTGGCGTTCTTCGAGGCTGAAGGCGGAGCGCAGATCCTCGGCCGCGGCGGGCCTCGGGACGGCTCCGGAGTCGAACGAACGGTCTTTTATCGCCAGCGGCCCGGCTGCGTCGAGCGCACTGCCGATCTCGCCGGCCCCGGCCTGTCGAGGGAGCAGCTCCGCGTTCGCCCGGAGGGGAGCCGGCTGCGGATCGAGCGCATCGGAAGATGCGCGATGGAGGTCCGCGGCGAACGCGTGGATCGG
This sequence comes from Sorangium sp. So ce693, assembly GCF_051521375.1. Taxonomy (NCBI): domain Bacteria; kingdom Pseudomonadati; phylum Myxococcota; order Polyangiales; family Polyangiaceae; genus Sorangium; species Sorangium sp. So ce693. The sequence continues at coordinate 11,611,443 of NZ_CP150347.1, read as the reverse complement.
TGTGTCCTGGAGCCCGGCGACACGCTGCTGCTCAAGGGCCAGCTCCTGCTCTTTTGCACGCGCCGCCCCCGGAAGCTCGCCCCGCTCACCAGCGCGAAGCTCGCCGATGCGCCCGTGTTCGGCGCGCCGGACGGCCACGGGATCGTGGGCGAGTGCCCCGCTGTCTGGCACCTTCGCGATCGCATCGCGTGGATGGCGACGGCCGACGAGCACACGCTGCTGCTCGGCGGGAGCGGCTCGGGCAAGGAGCTCGCCGCGCGCGCGGTGCACGCGCTGTCGGCCAGGGCGAGGGGGCCTTTCATCGCCCGCAACGCGGCGACGATCCCGGCGAGCCTCATCGACGCGGAGCTCTTCGGGAACGTGAAGGGGTACCCGAACCCCGGGATGCCGGAGCGGCCCGGCCTCATCGGCGCGGCGAACGGAGGCACGCTGTTCCTAGACGAGATAGGCGAGCTCCCCGAGGGCCTTCAGGCGAACCTGCTCCGCGTCCTCGACGAGGGCGGCGAATATCACTGTCTCGGCGCGGCGGTCGCGAAGCGCTCCCACTTCCGCCTGATCGGCGCGACCAACCGCGACCCGGCGGCGTTGAAGCACGACGTCGGCGCCCGCCTCGTGCTGCGCCTCGAGGTCCCAGGGCTCGACGAGCGGCGCGACGATATCCCCTTCCTGGCGCGGCACCTGCTCCGCCGCGCGGCCGCGAAGAGCCCCGACGCGGTACGGCGCTTCCTGGCGGCGAGGAGCGACGGGGATCCGGAGCCCGCGGTCGGCGCGACCCTGATCGATCACCTGATGCGGCGCCGGTACACGACGAACCTCCGGGAGCTCGATGCCCTCCTGTGGCGCGCGATGTCGACGAGCCAGGGCAGCGAGATCGAGTGGTCGGAGAGCTCACCTTCCGTCGCTGCCCCCCCGCCGGCGGCGATCGAGGCGTCGGAATCGCCGGCAGGCGCGTCGGAGCCGCCCCCCGAGATCCCGGATCCGTCCGCCGATCGTGTGCGGGCGAGCCTGGAGGAGCATGGGGGGAACATCACGCGCGCCGCGCAGGCGCTCGGGCTGTCGAGCCGCTACGTGCTCTATCGCCTGATGCGAAAATACGGACTCAGCGCGGAATAAGCAGCGATCTGGCGAGCTGAGGCGCGCCCCGAGAGCATCCGCCGGCAGGGGCGAAATGGGTCGCTGGGGCGAAATGGGGCGGGCCAGCCGGGGCCGCGAATCCACACGAGGGAATCCAGCGGACGCGCCGCCTGCTGATCAGAGGGCGCACGGTATTGCAATGCGACGCGCGCGACACATCGATCTCCAGGGAGCGGCTTTTGCAGCGCTCCGCTTCGAGGAGGATACGAAGTTCATGAAGAACCAGATCAAGACGATCCTGTTGCTCGGCGTCATGTCGGCAATCCTGGTGTCGATCGGCGGGGCGCTGGGGCCCGGGTACCTCGTCTTGTTCGGCGTGCTCGCGCTCGCGATGAACCTGGGTGCGTATTTCATGTCCGACCGCATCGTGCTCGCGGTGCACCGGGCCGCCGAGGTCTCGCCCTTGGAGGCCCCGGGGCTGCACCGGATGGTGGAGGAGCTCTCGAGCCGGGCGGAGATCCCGAAGCCCCGCGTCTATGTCATCCCGGACGCGCAGCCGAACGCCTTCGCCACGGGGCGCAACCCGGAGCACGGCGTCGTGGCGGTGACCGAGGGCATCATGCAGCTCCTGAGCGAGCGTGAGCTGCGCGGCGTGCTGGCGCACGAGATCGCGCACATCAAGAACCGCGACATCCTGGTGTCGACGATCGCGGCGGCGTTCGCCTCGGGCATCACGTGGGTGGCCCATGCCGTGAGCTTCGCCGGGATATTCGGCGGATCGTCGGACGACGAGGACGGCGCGAGCCCGCTCGGCGGGCTGGCCCTCGCGATCGTGGCGCCGATCGCGGCGACCCTCGTGCAGCTCGGCATCTCGCGGTCACGCGAGTACATGGCGGACGAGCTCGGCGCGAAGCTGTCCGGCGACCCGGAGGCGCTCGCCAGCGCGCTGTCCAAGCTGGAGCACGGCGTGGCGCTCGTGCCCCCCGAGGCGGCGCGCCCAGCGACGGCCAGCCTCTTCATCGTCAACCCGCTCGCCGGGGCTGGCTCGGTGCTGAAGTGGTTCTCGACGCACCCGACGACCGAGGAGCGCGTGAGCCGGCTGCTCTCGATGGCGTCGAGCGGCCGGGCGGCGCGGGGCTTTTCGAGCGCGATGGCCTGACGGCGGGCGCCGCCCTCGTGGCGCCCATGCGCGGCAGCGCGACTACCTGATCGCTGCGATGCAGGTGTACGTCACGCCATCATCGGATGTGTCGCAGTAAGAGCCGGTCTGGCAACAGTCGTTCACCGGATCGCAGAGTTCATCAACGTCGAGGATCTTCGAGCATACGGGCTCCGTCGGGCTTCCCCCCGCGCCCCCTGCATCCGCGCCGCCTGTGCCGCCGCTCCCGCCCGCGCCGCCGCTGTCCTCGTTGATGTCGAGGGTCCAGTAGGCGCGGTGGTTGTTCTCGTCGAGACCCTGGAACGGCACGCGGAACGCCGGGTAGCTCGGGTCCTGGCCCGCAGCAGCCTTCTGGACGTCGATGGCGGCCACCCAGATCTGCTGGGTCCCCTCGGGGCGCACGACGCCGTACTCCCGCTTCGTGTTGAACGCGATCCAGTTGAGATCGCCTGGCGGCGCCCAGGTAGGCTGGCTGTTCTGATACTGCCCGTCGGTCCTCTGGTTCGATGTGACGCGGTTCGCGTTGAGGAGCTCCACCGGCTGGCCGCCGCTCGCGCTGAGGACCATGAGCTGGGCCGTGTCGTCGCCGTGGCCGCCCTTCCCCCGCGAGAACGCGATCCATGCCGCGTCCGGAGAGAAGCTCGGGAAGAGGTCGCTCTTCTTGGCGGGCGGCGCGAGCAGGACCGATGCTTGCCCCCAGACGCCGTTGCTGTACGGAATACGCGCGAGCGATGAGCCGCCGGGAGCATCGCCGTCGCCCGTGGCGAAGACGACCTCGTCGGGGGCTTGCCCACGATGTAGTCCTCCGGAGTCTGGCGAGAGATCTTCCCCCGCCGCACTCCGGCAGAGGTCGTCGACCAATAGAAGATCGCGCCTTTCACGTCCTGCCTGGAGAAGCCTATCTCGATGGTGGCCGAGCGGCGCACGGTGGCTGGCGTCGTCGAGGTATCGAGCGCGTCGACCGTCCAGGTCGCGGTCCCGCCGGCATTGGAGCCAGCGATGTAGTTCCATGTCGTCTCGTCCACCTCCCAGCACCCGGCGGCGGGGTTGGCCTTCTCGCAGAGGCCGTGCGCGCCGTCCGTGAAGATGGTGACCGTGGAGCTCGCGCCCGTGAATACGAGCCGGAACTCCGTGAACCCCTGGCTCCGCCACTGGAACAGCGTGCGGTAGACGTTCCGCGGAAAGCGCGTTTGATCGCTCGGGTAAACGATGCTTGGCGCAGGAGCGCCCGTGACCGGGGTCCCCGCCCAGGCGCCTTGATCGCTCGGCGTGCCGAGGACCGTGCTCAGGTGGAGCACGACGGTCGTCTCTCCCGTCACGCATCCATCGCTCGCAGTGACTCGCACCGTGCCGCCCGCTGAGGCGAAAGGCTCCAGAACACCGCCCGCGATCGTCCCCGGAGGCGTGTCGTCGCCGCGCGTCGCTGACCAGAGGAGCGCCCCCGGCTCGAGCGCCCTCGTGGTGCCGTCGGAGAGCGCCCCGGTGGCCGTGAACGTGATCGGTGCAGCGGAGTGGCCATCGATCTCCACCGTGGAGTCGTCAGGCGACAGAGCGATGGACTGCAGCCCTGGGACGCACGTTACGTGTCCGCCACCTGCGCTGCCTGTGCTACCTGCGCCACCTCCGCCATCTGCACCGCCTGTGCTGCCTGGAACGACACCTGTGCTGCCCGTGGGCATCCCCTCCGCCTCGGTGTCGCTCCCGCACGAGCAGCCCCCTATACAGAACGTGAGCAAGACCGGAAACAGCGAGAACCGCATCGGCGCCCTCCCACGGGGATCAGCGAGACCCCCATTCCGACAGGCTACATCGGGCATTGCACGCGAGTAAAGCGAGTGCCGAGCGTCAACTCACTGGCTGTGAATCGCATTACTGGTTTGCTCGTTAGCCCGTATTCGCCAATCACCGAGCCGTCCGCGCTGGCCATCACCACCACTCGCTGTGGGTGGCTCGGCGCTGAAGTGGTTCTCCACGCACCGTCATGCTTGCTGCCCGTGACGGAGGAGATTGGATGCGATTCCCCCTCCTGGAAGAGCGACGCTAGCTCGACCGCTCACCCACGCATCGAGGGGACCACCTTCACTCGCCAGACTGCGGGTCTTCGTCGTCGCTATCGCCGTCCTCATCGTCGCTGTCGCCGTCCTCGTCGTCCTCGTCCTGCTCGGGGGGCTTCGGCGCGAGCGCCACGCGCGGGTAGCGCTCGCCAGAGGTGTCACGGCGCCCGGCCTCCCAGGCGTCCTCGAGGTTGACGAGCTCATACCAGCCAAGGCGATTCACGGCCTCGAAGAAGAACTTGCCGTCAGCGCTCGGCTCGAAGCTGAGGGGCTCCGGCTCGAGCTCGGCGAGCGTACGGATGCCGTCGTCGTAGACGCCCCAGACCCGGATGGGCTTGCCTTCGGAGACCTCCAGCACGGCCACACGGCCGCCCGCGGCGCTCTCCACGACGCGTAGATCCAGGTCGCCGCGCGCCTCCAGCCTGGACGCGCCGCCGCTGACCGAGAAGATCCAGGTCTCCGACGAGGTGCCCACGATCACCCGCCCGGAGGCGAGCGCCTCGAGCGTGTAGACCTCGTCCTCGCTGTCCTCCTTGCTGAAGTCGTGCACGAGGACCGGCTTTCCGTGCGGGAGGTCGACCCACCAGAGCTTGGCGTCGCCGTCGGTCGCCACGAGCGCGGCGCTCCGATCCGCGTTCACAAGGCCCGTCGACGAGGGGGAGCTCGCCTTCACCGCGGTCTCGATGAGCTCCCCGTCCTTCAGCACGGCGAAGACGAAGGAGCGCCGGGCTTCCTTCTTCCACCCGATGTACACGTCGGCGGGGCGGTAGCGCTCGATCTCCCGCGCGCCCGCTCCGAAACGCGCGCGCACGTCCTTCGGGATGTCCTCCTCGTCCTCCGGCAGCGGGCGCTGCTTGCCCAGGTAACGCAGGCCGACGCGGCCCGGGGCGGGCTCGATGGCGTACTCCTCGGGCGGCCTCTTCGGGCCCGACTCGGGCGCCTCGTCGTCGTCATCGTCCTCCTCGGACGACGTGTACACGGCGACCTCGGGGAACGCGTCGGGGTTCGTGGCGTGCCGCTCGATCAGCGTGTCGAGGCCGAGCAGCTCGTAGGTGTCGCCGATGTGATCCATGAAGGCCCGGCCCTCGGCGATCCGGACCTCACCCACGGAGGCCTTCACGCGGCCCACGCGGCGCAGCTTGCTCCCGTCGAAGCCGACGATGGTCAGCCCGTCCTCCGAGTCCTCGCCCTCGTAGCTCTTGACGAGGAGCAGCCGGCCGCCGAGGGCGGGGGTCAGGCCGTAACCGCCCACGCCCCAGCGCTGCTCGAGGACGGCGCCCTCTCCCTCGCGGCGGTAGACGTCGAGCGACTCGCCCGTGGAGAGGAGGATGCGGTCCTCCGGGCCGTAGGCGATGTCGGAGATCGACGCCTCGTGCTCGAAGAGGCGGCGCAGCTTGCCGTCCGCGAAGGAGAGCTCGGCGACGAGCTTGTAGTCGAACCCGTACAGCACGGCGCCGCCGTCCTCCCGCGCCGCGATGTAACCATGGGGGCTGGGCAGCGCCTCGCCCTCGGCGCGCTTCAGCTCACCGCCCTCGATCCAGGCGGCCGTCACCGGCTTGCGCCGGAGCTTCGCGATGCCGTAAACGCGGCCGCCGGGCGCGACCGAGACACAGGAGGTCGACCCGAACAGCTCGCGCTGCGCGCGCTCGATCTCGGGCTCCGGGGGCACCTCGCGCGACTTCCGCTGCTCCACGCGGAGCGCGCCCTCCAGCACCTCTGGCCGGGCGCCCTCTTCCTCGTCGCCCTCGCCGGACGAGCTCTCGCCCTCGTCGTCGCCCTCGCCGGACGCGCTCTCGTCTTCGTCCTCGTTGCCGGGTTCGTGCTTCTTCAGCTCGGGGAAGGACTCCGGCTGCGCGGCGAAGCGCGCGGCGAGCTCCTCCAGGCCGAGCAGCACGTAGCCGTCGTCGCCGTCGATCACGACGACGCGGGCGCCGTCGATCACGATCTCGCCGACCGCGATGCGCACGCGCGCCAGCCGGCGCACCGTGGAGCCATCGTAGCCGAGGATGGTGACGCCGTCCGCGCTCTCGTCCTCGTCGTCGAAGCATTTCAAGAGGAGCAGGCGTCCACCGAAGACCGAGCGCATCCCGTAGCTGTCGAGGTCCCAGCGCCCCTCGAGCGCGACGCCCGAGCCCTCCCGGCGGTAGACCTCGATCGTGTCGCTCGCGACCAGCACCCGGTCGTCCGGGCCGTAGGCGACGTCGGAGAAGGGCTCGCCGTGCTCCAGGAGGCGCCGCACGGAGCCCGCCGCAAATACGACCTCCCATACGGCCTCCGAGTCCTCCCCGATCAGCGCCGCGCCGCCGTCGTCGCGCGCGGCGAGGGATATGCCGTGCGTGGTGGTGAGCGGATCGCCCTGAGCGGTGCGGAGCTCGCCGTTCTCGATCCACGCGGCGACGGGCGGCTTTCGCTTCGGCTTGGAGACACCGAAGACGAGGCCGTTCGCGGCGATCAGCCACTCGCTGCTCTGCCCGAAGAGCTTCAGTTGCTCGTCGGAGGGCTCGGGCGCCGTGTAGCTAGGCACGCGCTCCAGCCGGAGCCCGCCGGAGATGACCCTGGGCTTGTCGTCGTCGTCGTCGCTGGTCTCCGCCTCGTCCGCCTCGTCCGTGTCGTGGTCGTCGCCCGCCGCGCGCTCCGACGAGCGCCCCTCCTCGGGGGCCGCGGCGCGCGCCGCCTCGCGCGCGGCTTCGACCTCCGGATCCACCGCGCACGCGGCCTCGAAGCGCTGGCTTCCGCCGAAGCGGGGCAGCTCTACGGGCCACCTCGGGCCCGCCGGGGGCTCGGGTCGTTGCTCGGCGGACCAGGCGTCCCAGTCGCTGTCGGCCTCGATCGCCTCGGCCAGGGAGGCCACCTCGATCGGGTGCGCGCCGTGCACCGCGGTGAGGGCCTGCTGGACCGCGCGCGCCATGTCGGCGATGCAGGCCTTGCTCCACCCGGCCGGCCGCACCCGCACGAGCGCCCAGCGATCGGCCCACTGGAAGGGCTCGCAGTGCTCCACCGCGCGCGCGTCGAGCGCCCGCTCCCACGCCTCGCCGGCGGCGCGCCGCGCGGTCGCGTCCGGGGGCGCCACGAAGCAGAGCTCATAGGAGAACAGGTCCCCTTCGAGATCGAACCAGTCGCTCGGCGCTGCCCCGAAGAACGCGAACGGATAGGGCTGAGATCCCGGCATGGGGGCGAACGGTACAGCAGCTTCTGGCGAGCGTGCAGGTCCAGACGCCCGACGGCCCGGCGAGGCGCCGGAGGCGCTGCGCATCGTCCCCGGTGGGCTTATCGGCCCCGCGAAGCGAAGTGCATGGACGTGGTTTCACGACTCTTTGAGAGTCGCCGTTTCGTGATCCATCGAGGTGGCCCGGATGGAATCCTCTTCAACTCGATAGCAGCGCTGACGAGGCGAAGATGGACGCGAGGCGCGCCCAGCCTGCTCACGTCGAAGCCTTGGGTACCCCTGGCTCGAACCGCGCGCCGAGCTGCAAGAGCCGGCCGAGATCGTCGGCGTTACGCCATGTCTCGACGATCTTGCCATCGACGATGTGGTGAATGAACATCGCGGTGAACGTCTGTTGCCGTCCGTGGCTCGGGATGCCGAGGAAGCTCGCTTGTGCGCACGTGTTCTTCGCGCGCACGACCACCTTGTCCCCTTCGGCGATGACGTCCTCGATCGACCATGTTTGCTCGACCGCGCCGAATGTCCCGAAGAGCGTGCGGATCCCTTCCGGCCCTTCGGGGAGCGCGGGCGGCCCGCCGTGCATCCTCCACGACGGAGAGATCATCTCGCAGAGCTCCTCGATCTTGTGTTCGCTCACGAGATCGAGAAACCGTCGCGCGATCGCTTTGTTCGCCTCGATTGAAGACATCGCTGCTCACCCTCCTCTTGTCATGCTGAGAGCGCATCGCCGCTCGGCTGAGCTGAGATCGGCTCCCGACGCCTGGTCGCCTGGTCGATTGCGCCGCCGGGGGTTGTCGCGGGCGGCGTGGCGCCTGGTGCCGTGCTGGTGCAGGTGCGGTGCCAGGCGCCGCAGCCGGGCGCTCCAGCCGACGAGCTGGCCGCTCCACGTGGCGTCGCGCTCGACGCGCCCCGATCGAGCCACCGTCGATGAGGGCGCCAGCCACCAGCAGACTGAGGGGCGGCGCCTCCATGGCGAGGCCGAGGCGCCGCTCCCGCCCCGCTACGACGCCGCGCGCGGCGCCTCGCCGAGGAGCTCCAGCCTGGCCAGGCTCCCGCAGGTCTCCGACAGGGCGCGCATCAGCCGCAGCCGGTTGTCCCGCACGGCCGCGTCGTCGGTCATCACGAACACGCCGATGAAGTACTGGTGCAAGAGGGGCGCGAAATCCGCCACCGCCCTGAACGCGGCGTCGTACGAGCCGCTCCGGACGTCCGACGCGATCTGCTCGCGCAGCTTGAGGTACCCCGCGAAGAGCGCCGTCTCGCTCGGGTGCACGTCCTGTCCGAACGGCGCCACCGGCTCGCCGGCAGGCGCCTTGTCGGCGATGTTCGTGGCCCGCTTGAAGACCTCGCCCACCCGCGCGCGCACCTCCGGGCTCAGCGCGTCGATCGCGCGCACGCGGGCCCTGAGATCGAGCGGGCGATCCGCGGCGACGCGCAGGCACGCGAGGACCGCGTCCTGCGGGAGCCGGTCGGAGAGCAGGCCCCGCAGCCGCTCGGAGAAGAACTCGCCGAGGCGGGTCGCGAGCTCCTCGCGCGAGACGTTGAGCTCCACCCCGGCGTAGCCGTCGTAGGCGGCGCCGAACGCGGCGCCGAGGCGCAGATCGAGATCGCGATCCAGGAGCGTGCGCAGCACGCCGAGGCACGCGCGGCGCAGCCCGTACGGGTCGGCGGTGCTCGTGGGGACGAGCCCGATCGCGAAGCAGCCGACCAGGGTGTCGAGCCGATCGGCGATCGCGACCAGCGCGCCGGCGTGCGTCGGCGCCGTCGCGTCCGCGGCGCCCTTGGGCAGGTAGTGATCGCGGACGACGTCGGCCACCTCCGGGCTGACCCCCTGGGCGAGCGCGTACGCCCGCCCCATCTCGCCCTGGAGCTCGGGGAACTCGCCCACCATCAGCGCGACGAGATCGCACTTCGCGAGGTGCGCCCCGGAGGCCGCCGCCACCAGCGTCTGCTCGGGCAGCATCAGGAGCAGGCCGAGCTCGCGGGCGAGCCGCTCGACGCGCTCGGCCTTCGCCAGCACGCTGCCGAGCCGCTTCTGGAACACGATCCCGCCGAGCTTCTCGCGGCGGTTCGCGAGCGGGATCTTGACGTCCTCCCGGTAGAAGAACTGCGCGTCCGACAGGCGCGAGCGCATCGTGTTGTCGTTGCCGCGCTTGATCTTCTCGGGCGCCTCCGCGGTGTTCACGACCGCCAGGTACCTCGGGAGCAGCGCCCCCGTCCTGGCGTCGCGGACGCCGAAGTAGCGCTGGTGGCCGCGCGCGACCTCGAGGATCACCCGCTCCGGCAGCTCGAGGAACCGCTCCTCGAAGCTGCCGACGATGACGTGCGGCTCCTCCACGAGGGAGAGGTTCTCGCCGATCAGGAAGTCGTCCTCGATCAGCGCCCCGCCCGCGTCCCGCGCCGCGGCGAGCAGGCGCTCGCGCATGAGCTTCGCGCGCGCCTCGGGGTCGACGAGCACGTGCGCCGCGCGCATCGCCTCCACGTAGTCCTTCGCGGCGCCGATCGCGATCTCGCCCGGCGCGAGGAAGCGGTGGCCGCGGCTCGTGCGCCCGCTGCGGATGCCGGCGATCTCGACGGGGATGACCTCGCCGCCGGAGAGCGCGACCAGCCACTGGATGGGGCGGCCGAACGCGAAATCTCCCTGCCCCCAGCGCATCGACTTGCGGAAGGGGATGGCCGCGACGAGCGACGTCAGGACGTCGGGGAGGAGCTCGGCCGCGGGCTTGCCGGCCTCGCGGCGGGTCCCCGCGAGGTACTCGCCCTTCGGCCCCTCGACGCGGCGCAGCTCCGCGACGGTACAGCCGAGCTTCTGCGCGAACGCCTCGGCCGCCTTCGTGGGCGCGCCGTCCTTGAAGGCCGCCTTGACCGGCGGGCCGGTGACCTCCTCCTCGAGGTCCGGCTGGCGCGCCGCGACCCCGGAGACGAGCAGCGCGAGCCGACGCGGGGTGCCGAGCGCGCGCACGGCGCCGTGGCGGAGCCTGAGCTCCGCGAGGCGCTTCGTTGCGAGATCCGGGAGCGCGCGGAGCGCGGCCTCGACAAACGACGAGGGGAGCTCCTCGACGCCGATTTCGAGCAGGAGATCGCTCGCTTCGTTGGACATGGGACCGCGGACGCTACCCCAGAACCGCTCGTTCGGCGAGGTGGTCGCGCGATCGAGCCGCGCTGTTCAGCCGGCCGCGCCGTCCGCCACGTCACGCCGTGGCGCGGCGCGCACCACCGGCGTGCGCCACGGGCGACGTGACGTTCGCGCGGCTCAGCGCGCCTGTGCCGCGCTCCGGAGCGCGCGCGAGAGCACCTTCTTGAAGGCGCTCGCCTCGCCTCCGTTCGGCTTGTCCTTGCGCCCGTAACGGGTCGCCGCGCCGACCCGGGCGACGCACTGGGCTGCGCGCATGTACCGCCGGGCCGCCTTCGCGACCGTCCGATCGCCCGGAGCAGACGCCGACGCGACGGCCGCGCCGAGCTCGTTCAGCGCCTCGTCGAGCGGGGCGCAGCCCTCGGGCGTGGGGGGCAGCTCGAGGGGGGGCGGGGCGTGGCAGCAGCGGGCGCGCAGGGTGGCCAGGGTCGCCATGTCGTGCCAGCCGAGAACGGCCCATTCCTTCGTGGCGTCCGAGACGCCCTTGGGCCCAGCTGCCTGGGCGAGGTGGCTCTTGAGCGCCGCGACGCCCTTCATCGGGTCGATCTCGGCGCACACGGACAACAGCTGGCCCGCGGTGGCGGCGTCGACGCTCTTGCCGGGAAAGAAGGGCATCGCGCACGCGGCGAAGTCCGCCGTGGCCGCAGGATCCGGCGCTGTGCTCGCGGTGCCTGCGTCCGCTGGCGCCGCCGTACCTGCTTCTTCTGCGCCCGCGTCACCGGGCGCCGGGGCGCTCGGCTCTGCGGGGGCGGCGCATGCGGCGGGCGCAGCCTCCGAGCCGGACGGCGGCGCCGGGAGGGACGGCGGCGCGGCGTCGCGGTGGCGAAGCCAGAACCAGGCTGTCCCCGCGGCGCCCGCGATGGCCACGACCCCCAGGGCCAGCGTCACCCACCGGCGCGCCCCGGACGGCGTCTCGCGGCTCGCCCCGGGCGCCGACGCCGGCGCGCGAAGCGGCGGCGTCGCTCCGCGCGGCGGCGCGCCGAGCCCGGACGCGCCGCCGCGCGCGGCGACGCCGCCGGGCGCCATCGGGAAGGGGTGCGACGGCTCATGCGTGTCGTCTTCGCCGAGCCAGAGCAGATCGACGGCCGGGACGTGGGGCGTCGGTGCGCCGAGCTCGGGCGCGCCGACGCGCGTTGCGGCGCCGCCGGGCGCCATCGGGAAGGGATGCGACGGCTCGTGCCTGTCGTCTTCGCCGAGCCAGGGGAGATCGTCGATCGTTCGCGGGCTCGCCGGGGCATCCGCGTCGAAGAGGGGCACCGCGGTGGGCGAGAAGGGCGGTTGCGCAGTCACAGCGGGGGCGACGGGCGGTTGCGCCGTCACAGCGGGGGCGACGGGCGGTTGCGCCGTCACAGCGGGCGCAAAGGGCAGCTGCGCCGTCACAGCGGGGGCGACGGGCGGTTGCGCCGTCACAGCGGGCGCAAAGGGCAGCTGCGCCGTCGCCCCGGGCGCAAAGGGCAGCTGCGCCGTCCCTGTGGGGGCGACGGGCGGTTGCGCCGTCGCCGCAGGCACGACAGGCGGCTGCACCTGCGCGGTCGGGGCAGCCACTGCGCCCGCACGCGCGCCGTCCTCCGTCCTTGCGCCGGCGAGCCGCGGCGATGCGGCAGGCAGCGCGGTCTGCGCCTTCGAGGGACGGTCTGGCGCTTCCGGAGGCGGGGTGGTGGGCGCGCCGGTCGACGACCGGAGGCCCAGGCTCGCGAGCCCGTGGAGGGGCAACGGCGTCCGGCGGGCCGAGGCGCTCGCGATGGGCGGCGGCTGCGAGCTCGAGTGGCCATGCGGCGGCGCGCTCTTGCGGGGCGGCTGCGAGCCTGTGCCCTCGCGCGGCGGCGCGCTCTTGCGGGGCGGCTGCGAGCCTGTGCCCTCGCGCGGCGGCGCGCTCTTGCGGGGCGGCTGCGAGCTCGACGTCCCCCGCACCCCGCTGCTCGACGGGCGCGGCGCTGGAATGGTCCTCGCCGGCGCCGCGAGCGCGTGCTCATCGAGCGGCGGCAGCTCCTCCAGGCCGTCGTCCGGCCGCGCCGCCTCCAGCGCGCGACGGAGCGCCGCGACCTCGGTGATCCGCTGCTCAGCGCCGCGCGCGAGCGCCTGGTCCAGCACGCGCCACAGCGCGTCGCCCGCAGCGCCTGGCGGCGTGATCCGCGGCGCGGCGCCGGCGCCTTGCTTGCGGCGGAGCTCCTGGTCGCTCTCGGCAGGGAACGGGAGCGCTCCCGAGAGCGCCGTGTACAGGGTGACCGCGAGCGCCCACGTGTCGTCCCGGCGCGACGGCCCCTCGCCCGCGGCCCGCTCCGGCGAGCGATAACCCACGAAGGCGGGCGTGGCGAGCGGGTCCGAGAGCCACCCCGTCGACGTGCACGGCTCGCCCTCCATGACCACGCACGCGGCCGACAGGCGGCCGTGCACCGTCCCGCGCGCGTGCAGGCTCTCGACGCGCTTCGCCAGGCGGACGACCCAGCCGACCGCGTCCCTGTCCGGCAGCGGACCGGCGCGTGCGATCCTCGCAGCGAGCGTCTCCATACGAGCGCCGCAGCGTAGTGCGGCGAACCGCCGCTGACCACATTGTGGCTCTCCCGCGGCGCGCCGGATCGCGGATCGCCCGCGTCCGGCCCTGGAGCGCCGCCGTCAGCCGCCGATCACGTCGGCCATCGTGTATCGGCCGGGCGGCTTCCCGTGCAGGTGCCACGCCGCGCGCAGCGCCCCGCGCGCGAAGAGATCACGGCTGGTCGCGCGGTGCGTGAGCTCGATGCGCTCGCCGGGGCCGAGCAGGTGGACCGTGTGGTCGCCGATGACGTCGCCGCCGCGTACGGCGAAGATCCCGAGCTCGTTCGCCTTTCGCGGGCCGACGTTGCCCTCGCGGCCGTGCACGTCGGCGAGCGTCGCGGTCGGCTCGCGGGCCGCGCGCACGGCGTCGGCGAGCCGCACGGCCGTGCCGCTCGGCGCGTCCACCTTGGCGCGGTGGTGCACCTCCACGATCTCGACGTCGTAGCCGGGCCCGAGCCGCCGCGCCGCGCTCGCCGCGATCTCCGCGAGCACGTGGATGCCGATGCTCGTGTTCGGCGACCAGAGGACCGGGACGTGCTGCGCCGTCTCGTCGAGCAGCCGCTCGCACGTGCCGTCGAGGCGCGTCGTGCCGCTGACCACGGCGACCTTGGCCCGCATCGCGAGGTGCAGGAGACGGGGGAGCGCCTCGGGCCGCGAGAAGTCGATGACCACGTCCGCGCCGAGCAGCCCGGCGCTGGTGTCGTCGCTCATCGCGACGCCGATGTTGCCTGTCCCCGCGAGCTCGCCGACGTCACGGCCGATGCGGGAGGAGCCGCGCGACACGATCGCGCCCACGACCTGGGCTCGCTCGTTCGCCGCGAGCCGGACGATGGCTTGCCCCATCTTGCCGCTCGCGCCGTGGATCGCGACCTTCAGCAGCCGGGCGTCGTCTCCCTGGGCGGCCCCCAGGAGCGCGCTCATCGGAACACCTCGATGATCTCCGTTCGATTTCACGACGCCTCGCGCCTCGCCTCGAGCCGCCTCATCGCCTCGGCGATCTGCTGCCGGGTCGCCTCGCCGGCCGGCACGAGGGGCAGCCGGACGGCGGCGCTCATGCGGCCCAGGGCGGCGAGCGCGGCCTTCGCGGGGGCGGGGTTCGGCTCGACGAACAGGAGCCCGTGCAGCTCGAGGAGCGCGAGGTGGGCTGCGCGCGCGCCCGCCAGGTCGCCGGCCAGGAACCGCCGGGTCACCGCGCTGGTCTCGCGCGGCAGCACGTTCGACGTGACGCTGATGACACCCTGCGCGCCGAGCGCCATCATCGCGAGCGTCAGCGCGTCGTCGCCGCTCAGGATCGTGAGCCGGTCGCCGAGGCGCCGCACGAGCTCCTGGCAGCGGAACACGTTGCCCGAGGCGTCCTTGATGGCGACGACGTTCGGCGCGGCGGTGCAGATGCGCTCGGTCGTCTCGGCGGAGAGGTCGACCACCGTCCGCCCCGGGATGTTGTAGAGCACGATCGGCGCCGGGACGGCCCTGGCCACGGCCAGCGTGTGCTCGCGGAGCCCGTCCTGCGAGGGCTTGCTGTAGTACGGCATCACGATCATCACGCCCGCCGCGCCGGCGGCGAGCGCGGCGCGCGAGGCCTCGATCGTCTTCTTCGTCGAGAACGAGCCCGTCCCCGCGATCACCGGCACGCGGCCGCGCGCGGCCTCGACGACGCGCCGGATGACCGCGGTCGTCTCGGATTCGCTGAGGGTCGGCGACTCCCCCGTGGTCCCGCACGGCACGAGACCGCTGACGCCGCCCGCGATCTGCGCCTCGACGAGCGCGTCCAGCGCGTCGAAGTCGACGGCTTCACCATCGGGCGTGAATGGCGTGACGAGGGCGGTGAATGTTCCCGACAAGGGGAGCTGCGACATCAGACGACCATGATCGCCACCCCGGGTGCGCGTCAACAGGAGAGGACAGGTTCGCCGCGGACTCCCCGCTCTCCGCTGGTTCCTGCGCGGGGCGACGCCGAACGGACGCGGCCTTGGGGGCGAGCTGCCGGGAGCCCGCTGGGCCTGTACGGCGCGGGCTGGCGGGAGCCCCCGGGGCTTGCGGGGAGCGGGCCGGACGCTCCAGGGCAGGTCCGCGTCTGCTATCGTCCGCGGTGTAGCGCCTCGCTCCTTCGGGGGATTTGCCCGAGCGCGTCAGGTCCCTGAGAGGCACCGGCCATGGATCTCGCCCAGTACATCAAGAGCATCTCCAGCGCGGCCAATACCATCCTGGAGGGGATGGCGGTCACGTTCTCCCATCTGTTCCGGGAGCCCATCACCGTCCAGTACCCCGACAAGACGGACCGCCCCGTCAGCGAGATGCTCCCCCCGCGGTACCGCGGCTTCCTCGAGGTGCAGATGGACATCTGCACCGGCTGCAAGCGCTGCGAGCGCGCGTGCCCCATCGAGTGCATCGCCATCGATCTGGAGAAGGACCCGGCGACGAAGAAGCAGGCGATGAGCCGCTTCGACATCGACATGGGCAAGTGCATGTACTGCGGCCTCTGCGTCGAGGCGTGCAAGACGGAGTCGACCGGCGCCATCCGCCACACCCGCGAGTTCGAGGGGGCGGCGCCGACGCTCGACCACCTCACGTTCCGCTTCATCCCGGAGGGCCTCGTGCCGCTGTACAAGGCGCCGAAGGACCTCGGCGAGGTGCCCGTCGGCGAGTACGGGCCGCACGCCCGGGAGGCCCGCGAGCGCGCCATGCGCGACAACCCGGCCGCGCTGGAGGAGCTGCGCGCCATCTGGCGCAAAGAGCGCGGCAAGCAGCAGGGCGCCGAGGGCGCGGAGCCCGCGGGCGGGGGGGCCGAAGGGGGGGTTGGAGCGGGGGCTGGAGCAGGGGCCGGAGCGGGCGCCTGAGAGCCAGGGCGCGGCGCGCAGAAGGGCACAGAAGCGCGCCGCGAGCGACGCCCAGGGGTCGCCCTTGATGGGCGGTGGGCAGCGGTCTAACGTCGCGGCCCTCACCCCATGCCCCCCCTGAGCGCACTCGTCTTCCTCGGGCTTGCCGCGCTGACGCTCGGCTCGGCCGGGCTCGTGGCGTTCTCCAGGAACATCATCCACTCCGCGCTGGCCCTGCTCGGCACGTTCCTGGGCATCGCCGGGCTGTACGTCACGCTCTCGGCCGACTTCATCGCGGCGACGCAGGTGCTCGTCTACGTCGGCGGCACGCTCGTGCTCATCCTCTTCGCCGTGATGCTCACGAGCCGCATCGCGGAGATGAAGATCTCGAACCCGCGCGGCGGGCCGGCCGTGGCGTTCGGCCTGGTCACGGCCGTGCTGCTCCTGCTCGGCAGGGTGGCGGCCCAGACCCCTTGGCCCGCCGAGGCCAAGCCGCCGATGCCGTCCACCGCCAAGCTCGGGCACGCGTTCCTCGGAGAGTACCTGCTCCCGTTCGAGCTCGGCTCGGTCGTGCTGCTCGCCGCGATGATCGGCGCGGTCGTGCTCGCGCGTCGAGCCGTCAGGCGCGCCTGGGAGAGGGAGTAGGCGATGGAGGTCGGTCTCATCCATTACCTCAGCGTCGCCGCGGTGCTCTTCGGACTCGGGCTGTTCACCGTCATGACGCGGAAAAACGCGGTGGGAATCCTCCTCGGCGTCGAGCTCATCCTCAACGCCGCCGCGCTCAACTTCATCGCGTTCGACCACTTCGTCGCCGGCGGCGTGGCTGGCCAGGTGTTCACGGTCTTCATCATCGTCCTCGCGGCGAGCGAGGCGGCGATCGCGCTGGCCATCGTGCTTCAGGTCTACCGCAACCACCGAAGCATCATGGCCGACCAGCTGACATCCCTGAAGAACTGACGGGAGAGCGGTCATCCGTGCGGAAGCGCGCGGTCGACGTGACGCGCGCGATGGGCGCGACGTTCGGACCGGCGGCCGCCGCGTCGTGCGCCCGCGCGCGTCACGCGCGTCACGTCGACCGCGCGCCGATGCGGATCGCCTACGCCGATCGCCGACCAGGCGATGCGCTCGACACGCCCGCGCCCTGCTTCTTCACGTGGAGCTCAATCCCAGCGACAAGCAGGAAAAACCTGACCTTGCTAAGGCCCAGCTGGCGACCCACGTTCGAAGGCATGCAGAACCTATCCAAGTCGGAGCTGGTGGGGTTCGTGGAGCTCGAGGTCGGTTCGCTTGCTGTGCAGGTGCCGATCCGCGCCGCCGCAGCGGCGACAGAGCTACCGCTCGCATCGTTCGAGGCTGAAGGGGACAATTGCGCCATCCTCGTGCGAGGCGACACGTCCTCGAAGGCGGTCGAGGTCGCGCTGCGAAACGCGGCGCAGGAGGCGGTCAAGCACCTCTCGAAGAAGTTGCTCAACTAGAGCGGAGCGATGGTCCCGCTGGCCCGCCGCAGGGCTGCGGGCCATCGTCTCCGGGATGTTCCGCGATGCACGGTGCCCCAGGGCACCGGCGGAGCGGTGTGGACAGGTTTCTGCTGGCCGCCCGGCGCTCAGCGCGAGCGGGGCGGCGTTCCGGCCCGCGCGGGAGCTCGCTGCGCTCCGACGTGAATTTCTCGACGCACGTCGTGCTACGCTGCGCCGCGAAATCGCCCGTGAAGCTCATCATCCAAATCCCTTGCTTGAACGAGCGCGACACGCTCGCGCAGACATTCGCGGACCTGCCGCGGTCGATCGACGGCGTGGACGAGATCGAGGTCCTCGTCATTGACGACGGCAGCACGGACGGGACGAGCTCGCTCGCCGAGCAGCTCGGGATCCACCACATCGTCCGCTTCGCGAGGAATCGAGGCCTCGCCGCCGGGTTCATGGCCGGCATCGACGCGTGCCTGCGGCTCGGCGCCGATATCATCGTGAACACCGACGCAGACAACCAGTATCGCGGCGCGGAGATCCCGAAGCTCATCGCTCCCATCCTCGACGGGCGGGCCGACCTGGTGATCGGCGACCGGCAGACAGACAGGATCGAGGAGTTCTCGCCGCTCAAGAAGGTCTTGCAGCGGTGGGGCTCGCGGCTCATCCGGCGCCTGTCCGCCACGGAGGTGGCCGACTCGCCGAGCGGCTTCCGCGCGGTGAGCCGGAAGGCCGCGCTGCAGCTCTTCGTGCACAACCGCTTTACCTACACGCTGGAGACCGTGATCCAGGCAGGCCGCCGCGGCCTCGCCGTGGAGAACGTGAAGATCACGACCAACCCGAAGACGCGCGAGTCGCGGCTCTTTCGTTCGATCCCCGACTACCTGCGCCGCGCCGGTCCTGTCATGTTCCGGGCTTATGCGATGTACCGCCCCGTGCAGCTCGTGGGCTGGGTCGCGACGGTCCTGCTCGTGTTCGGCGTCGCGCTCGGCGTCCGGTTCCTCTACTTCTACCTGCGGAATCCGGACCACAGCGGCTATATTCAGTCGCTCATCGTCGGCACGGGCGCCGTCGTGATGGCGTGCATCCTGGTGGCCGTGGCGCTGCTCGCGGAGCTCATCGCGACGAACCGCCGCCTCGTCGAGGAGGTGCTGATGCGCGTGCGCCGGATCGAGACCGAGCTCGCGGGGCGGGAGTCGGCCCTCGGGCTGGAGGGCATCCGGACCACGGGCGCGAAGCCTTGGCGCAACCAGCAGGTGCGGCAGGCGCGAGCGATCGCGAGGTGAGGGCCATGCCGGAGAACATCGGATCTCCTGCTCCGGCTCCGGGAAGCATCGATTGGCCAGCTGCCGTGGTCGCGGTCTCGTGGCGCTCGTCGGGGGCGAGCTCGCTGTCCGCGAGGTGAAGAGCCCGGTCCCCTGGACCGGGCTGCTGGCCGAGCGGCGCGGGTAGCCTTCGGCCTGGCGCTCAGCCGTCCGGATCCTCCTGGTCGTCGTCCTCCTGCGAGGGATCCGCCGGGCCGGTTGGCTCCGGTCCGGATGACGTGTCCGCCGCCGGGGGCTCGGGCGGCGGCTCCGGCCGGGCGGCGTCGCGCTGCTGCCGCAGGTAGACCGTGTAGTTCTTGAAGCGCTCCGCTGCGAAGAACGCGCCGTCCAGCTTGACGTTCCGGCCGCTCCGCGCGGCGTTCTTGCCGACCACCACCGCCTGCGCGGCGTCCAGGAGCGCGGCCTGGGCGCTCGTATCGCTGGGCCACGCCGGCGCGGGCTTCGGCTCCTGGCCTCTGGGCGGCCGGAGCTTGGGGATGATGTGGAGCGCCTCGACCGGGTAGAGCCCGTCCGTGTAGCCCGGCGCGCCGAGCGCGAGCACCTGATACGGCAGCTCGTCGGGCGGCGGCGGCGCCTTCGGCATGGTCACGAGCTGGAGATCGCCGAAGCGGCGCTTCTCCGTCGCGTACCGGTGCACGAGCTCGTTGAACAGCACCGCCGCCTGCAGCGTGTCCGGCGGGCGCTGGCCCGGCGGGTACAGGATGTGGGTGATGCCGACGCTCCGGTAATGCTCGTAGAGCTCGCGCGGTCCTCGCAAGGGCTCGTAGAAGATGAGCGATTGCCAGGCCTGGATATCGAAGATGATCTCGCGCTCGATGCCGAGCGTCGTGCGGTAGTTGCGCGCGAGGATGCGCGCGTCCGGCGGGGTCGCCCGGGTGATCGCGCGGTGATTTTCGCGGAACTTGAACCGCTGCGCGTCGCTCCACCGCTTGTCGAAGGTGGAGCGGATCATCGAGAGCGCGCTCTCCAGCCTGCGGGGGCCGGAGTAGAAGGGCACATCGCCGCTCCACACGATCTGGAATGCCACGAGCGGGACGAGGCCGAGCCGCGCGACGGACCCGAGCTGCCATGTGCGGACGAGCAGCGCCGCGGTGACGGCGATCGGCACCGCGAGCAGGCCCTGGAGGTACCGGTCCGCGGTGTACGTGTTGCTCCACATCCAGATGCCAGCGAACGTCGCCCAGGCCGCGAGCGCCGGCCTGCGCCGACCGCGGATGATCAGCAGCATCGGCAGGAGGAGCGTGAAGAGCGAGCCCATCGAGGGGACGTAGCGAGTGAACGAGTAGTGCGGAGCGAACGAGAATGTGAAGAAGTTCCCGACCGCGATGAGCTGCCGCTCCAGCCCCTTCCCCTTGGGCAGGTAAGGCTCGTTGGGATACGCCTTTTCCATGAACTCCGCGGAGCGCGCGTGCTGCGGGTACGACCGCGTGAACACCCGCTGAGCCATCGGGAAAACGGGGTTGTTATGATAAATGGCGTTCTTGATGAAGTGCGGCGCGGCCGTGCCGAGCGCCACGCCCGACACGATGAGCCCCGCCACGAGGACGCGGCGCGCCGAGAGCAGCGGCCGCCGGCGCTTCTTCACGGCGCGGTAGGCGTCGCGCGCGAGCAGGAGCGCGGCGCGCGGCACGACGACCGCCGCCGCCATCGCCAGGTGATAGACCGCCTGGTACTTCACCAGCATCGCGCCCCCGAGCGACGCGCCGAGCAGGACGGCATACCGCCTGTCGAAGCGCTCGGCGAAGCGCATCGACGCGAGCAGGACCGGCGCCGCGAAGAAGCCCAGGAAATGGTCCGCCGAGCCGCCGGGGTTCTGGTCCTGGACGAAGAGCGATGGGAACAGGAAGAAAGCCACCCAGAGGCCAGGGACGCGTTCGCCATGCAGCAGGTACCGCGCCAGGGCTGCGACGCCGACCACCTTCCCCAGGACGAAGACGAGCTCCAGGTGGAGCGCCATCATCCACCGCTGCTCCACGAGCATCCCGGGGACGCTGAAACCCCACGCGTAGAGCATGCTCGCGAGGTGAGGGAACGAGTGGTTCACGTCGCCGTAGAACGGCACGATGCGGCCGGCGCGCGCATAGTCCTGCCCGATCGGCAGGTGATACCAGGTCGCGTCGAAGCTGATGGAATCCGGGGTCAGCGACAGCAGGTAGAGGAGCACGAGGCACACGGCGCCGACGCCCGTGGCCGTGAGCCACAGCCAGCGCATCGTCCCTTTCGGCGTCGTCGAGGCGTCGAGATCGTGCTTCAGACGCGATAGCCAGCGTGGCAGCTCGAGGAGGCCGCCCGCGAAGAGGGCCGCCGGCATCGCGAGCCCGTACCAGGGGCGGATCCAGCCGACCACGCCCGCGAGGTACATGCCGAACACGAAGGCGATGGTGCCGAGCGTCATGCCGAACAGGCCCTCTTCGACCGGCGGCAAGTGCGCGACGCGGAGCCCCCGGCGCAACAGCACGAGGCCGACGCCGAGGCTGGAGAGCAGGAACAGCAGCGAATAGCCCCAGAGCGGCGCGAGCCGCCACAGGAGCCAGTGCTGGATTGGAATGTGCGCGTGGACCACGAGCGCGTAGCCGGCGAGGCCCGTGAGGCATGCGATGGCCGCGAAGACGTTGCGCAGCAGCCTTGGCCGGGGCGAACTCGAGGTCAGGGCGGCACAAAAGCGGGCCAGGGGGGAGTCGGAGTTCAGGGCAACACGCAGGTGAGCCAGCATGAGAGGGGGCGCATCCTAGCGAGGCGGGGGGCGTCGGCAAAGCAGGCGCGCGAGGAGCAAGCCGCCCACGTCCACGGCGAGCGAGGTGGCGCGCGAGATGACCGCAGCGCCCAGCGCTGCGGCGGGTCCAACGGCGGGGGCGAGGCCCACGGAGAGCAGCGCCTCGCGCACGCCGATGCCGCCCGGCGTGGCCATCGCCAGGAAACCGGCCACGGGCGCCAGCACGAAGAGGCCCGAGCCGCCGAGCGCCGCGCCCGGCGTCGCGCCGACAGCGAGCGCGGCGCACGCGCCATGCGCGGCCCAGGTCAGCCAGTACGCCGCGTGTACGAGCGGCAGTCGCACCGGCATGAGCGGCCCGCGCCCCTCGGCCGCGAGGAGCTTGCGCACGCGCTCGGGCGCGCGGGCACGATCCACGGTCATGAGCGCGACGAGCACCGCGCCCAGGGCGACGAGCAGAGGCAGCTTCCATCGACCGATGAGCGCGCTCGCGCCCGCAAACTGCTCGCCGCCCGCCGCGAGCAGGCCGAACCCCACCATGGCGCCGACCGCGACGAAGCTGGCAAACTCGACCGCGAAGGAGGACGCCACCACCGCGCTGGTCGTCCCGATCCGCGGGGCGCCGAGCATGCGGACCAGCGGCACGCCGAGCTTGCCTGGGATGTACCGCGCCGCCTGCGACTCGATGTGCAGCGCGATCGCCGGCCAGCGAGGGATGGGCCGGCCGGTCAGCTCCTCCAGGACAAAGGCCCAGGCGAGCCCCAGCACGACGACGCCGAGAGCGAGGGGCAGCACCGCGAGCGCCACGAACGCGGGACGGACGTCGACGGGCTCGCCGCTCTCCCACTTGCGAGCGAGATCCCGCGCAGCGAGCCCGATGAACAAGGCTACGGCGACGACCATGACCGGGCGCAGCGCCTTGCGCACCCTCGCGAGCGGGCCTCCGATCCCCTGCGGCGGGCCGGGCGGGTCGCGCGCGGGCTCGGGTGGATCCGCCGCGATCATCGGGGGCGCTGGCGGGGCGCTGGCGGGCGGGGTGCTAGTGGGGTCGACGAGCGACGCAGATCGGTCCTTCACGCGGGCCAGCGCTTCGCCACGCAGAAGACCGACGGACCGAAGCCCGGCCGGTCCCCGCGCGCGATGAGGTCGACCTCGGCGCCGAGGCCGAACCCGCGCACCCGATGGACCAGCGACCGGGCCCTCCCCTTCTTCAACCAGTCGCTGGATTCCTCGAAGTCGCGCTGAACTACCGTCGTTCCCATCCGCTCTTCACTCTGCATGCGGGGCCGGATCGCCCTGGGAGGGCGATCCGGCCGGGGGCGGCGACTCCGCTGGTTCCGCCTCGGCCGGCTCCGGGGGGGTCGGGATCTCGATCGTCAGATCGTCCACCTTGCCCGGCTCTTTCCGCGACTTCTTCGGCGGCGGCGGCGGCGGGCGCCGCTTCCGCGGCGGCGTCGTCGCGGCGGCCTTGGCCGACGGCTGCGTGGACGTGGCCGTTTCCACAGGCGGCGCCGTGACGGCCGGCTCGGGCGCTGGCTCTTGCGGCGGCGTGGGCTCTGCCGTGACGGCGGGCGGCGGCGGGGCCTCGCTCTCGGCCGCCGGCGTGCTCTGCGGCAGGCGCTGCGAGCGGACCACCTGCCACGCGACGACGCCGGCCAAGGCCACCAGCGCGAAGGCTACCAGGCGAGCGCGCCGGCGCCGACGTGAGCCGGGGTCGAACTCCGGAGGCTCGCTCTCGCGCGCCTCGTGCGCCACCCCGCTCACGCTGGACCCCTTCATCCACTGGTCCGGCGACTGGCCGGAGGGCAACGCGCGAGCCCGAGGGACGAGCGGTGGATCGAGCGGGTGCGGCGCGCGCACCGACGCGGGGGGCGCGGCGGCTGCGGCCGTCCCGGCGACCGCTCGCCTGACGTTGTCGCGGAGCTGCTCCGACGGCGGGTCCTGGCTCGGCGGCGCCTCGCGCTCCGCGGCGATCGCGTGCGGATCGGCCGCTTGTTGCGAGAGCGCGCGCGGCGTCTGCGAGGAGAGCGGCGGCTCGGCCGTGGCGCCCGGCGCGATGGGCACGCCGCTCTGGGGCGCGGTCATCGGGGGCTCGGCCGGCAGATCGGCCATGGGTTCGGCCGGCGCATGGGCCGCGGGCTCGGCCGATGCGTGGGCCGCGGGCTCGGTCGGCGCATGGGCCGCAGGCTCGGCCGGCACGCCGGCCATGGGCTCGACCGGCGCATGGGCCGCGGGCTCGGTCGGCGCATGGGCTGCGGCTGCGGGCTCGGCCGGCGTCGCGTCTGCGCGCGGAGCGAGCGCTGCAGATGCGGCCGGCGCCGCTCCGGGCTCGTCCACGTCGGTGTCGATCGCGTCCTCTTCGAACTCGTCGATGTCGACGTCGACGAGCGAGGACGCGCTGTCCGCCGCCTTCCGGAACGTGTCGCCGGGCGCCAGCGCCGGTGCGGGCGCGCCTGGCGGGGCGTCGACGCTGTCTGCCGTCGCGGGCGACACGCTGCTCGGCTGCGCGGAGACCGGCGTTCCAGTGGCGATCGGCGTTCCGGCAGCGACCGGCGTTCCGGCAGCGACCGACGTTTCGGCGGCGACCGGCGCTCCGGCAACGACCGGCGTTCCGGCAGCGACCGGCGTTTCGGCAGCGACCGGCGTTTCGGCAGCGACCGGCGGCTTCTGCGACGCGCTGTCGCTGTGCTGCGGCGGCGCCGGAGGTCGATCGCCGGGCCGAGCCGAGGGCGGCGGCCGCTGGCTCAGCGGCGGCCGTTCGCCGAGCTCGGACGAGCCCGGCGGTTGCTCGCTGATCTGAGCCAGCGACGGCGTCTGAGGCCGCGCCGTAGGCCGAGGCGGCGCCGGAGGTCGCTCGGTGGCCCGCGGCGGTGCGAGAGGCCGCTCGCCGAACCGGGACGACAGCGGCGGGCGCTCGCTGAGCGGAGGCCGCTCGGTGAGCCGCGGCGGCGTCTGCGGCCGCTCGCTCGGCACCGCCGGGATCCTCGCGCTCGGCCTGGCCGACGACGGCGCGGCCGCCACGTCCGCCGGCGGCTCGCCCGATCCTCGCTCGGGCGATCGCGTCGCGGCGGCGCCCGTGGGGTCGGCCACCCGGGGGAGCGGCGGCGCCTTGGGGATCACCGAGCCCGTCGCCGGCCGCGGCGGGGCCGCCGGCGGGCGCGTGGGCGCGGCCCGGGGCGGCAGCGGCGGCGGCTGCGGCGACGGCGGCGATCTCATGCTGCTCGGGGCATCGGCCGACAGGTCGGCGGTGCGGGCGAGCGACTCCGCGAGATCGCGCGCGCTGCTGAAGCGCCGCGACGGGTCGCGGTCGCAGGCGCGCGCGAACCACGCGTCGAAGCTCGGCGGCAGCTCCGGGTTCACCCTCGACGGGACCGGGATCTCGCCGAGCGAGATCTTGATCAGCAGGTCGCCGACCCCCTCGCTGTCGAACGGGAGCTCGCCCGTCACGCACTGGTAAGCGATCACGCCGAGCGCCCAGAGATCCGCGCGATAGTCGACCTCCCGGAGCCCCTTCACCTGCTCCGGGCTCATGTAGTGCGGCGTGCCCATGAGCGTGCCGACGCTGGTGCGCTGGGCGACCCGCTTCCCCTGCCCCTTCACCTTCGCGATGCCGAAGTCGAGGATCTTGACGATCTCGTCGTCCTCGTTCGCGCAGAGGAAAAAATTCTCCGGCTTGAGGTCGCGGTGCACGATGCCGGCCCCGTGCGCGCGGGTGAGCGCGCGCGCGACCTGCGTCACGATCTTCGACGTCTCCTGGAGCGAGAGGCGGCGCCGGCGCGCGAGCCGATCGAAGAGGTCCTCGCCCTCGAGCAGCTCCATCACGATGAACGGCTGCTCCCCGTCGATGCCGTGATCGATGATCTGCACGACGTGCGCGCTGCGCAGCTGCGCGGCGGCCGTCGCCTCGCGGCGGAACCGCTCGCGCGCGTCGTCCTGCTTCCCGAGCTCCGGATCGATGAGCTTGACCGCGACATGCGTGCCGAGCGCCAGGTGCTCGGCGACCCACACCGCCGCTTGCGCGCCCTGCCCCACGGGTCGGATGAGGCGGTAGCGCTCGCTCAGCACCTGACCAGCTGCAATAGACACGGCGGCAAAAGCCTACGTCGAGGACAACATCCGTGTCGAGTTCCTGCGTACCACCTCAGATGCCCTGCGGAACGGTTTCCTTCATCAGCTCGCGCCATTCGTCGTGGGTGAGCTCTGGATAAATGTAGTCGCCCTCGAAATTTGTATGGTGCAGGAGCAACCGGGCGACATCGACGATGGCCCGCGCGACGTCGCCGCCCTGCGCAACGCCCGCCAGGGCGTCGGTCGCTTCACGCACAGCGGCGTGCTGCTTCAGCGCCACCTGGACCTCCTCGGCGAGCCCGCGCGCCTGGAAATGCGGGAATATGGCGGTCTCTTCGTAGCGCATGTGTCGCTCCATCGGCCCACGCAGGAACGCGAGCAGGCTCGCGCGCTCGGCGCTCGCCTCGTCCGCGGAGCGCTGCGCCAGCTCGATCAGCTTCTTCGCCGTGTCGCGAGCGAGCTCTTCCTCCTGGAAGAGCTCGCTCACCATCCGGTCCAGTTCCATGAGGTGCGGGCCGTCGTAGTCCAGATCCCGTGGAGGGTCGAGCGGGGCGCTGCGCGATCCAGCGGCGGAGCAGGTCGGCTCCGTCGCGCGCGTCAGTCATGCGCGCGGGCGCGGACGATCGCGGCGAGCCGGCCGACGACGCCGCTCGCGACCATGGCGAGCACCTGCTTCTCCAGCGCCTGTCGCTCGCTCGGCCTGCCGCCGAACGAGATGTGCGAGCGGGCGGTGGGGCCGCCGACGACGCGGCCGACGACGGTGCAGCTCACGCGGTGGACGTCGCCCCGCGTGGTCGAGGTGAACTCGACGACACGCGCGCTCAGCACGACCGATTTCGCCTTGCCGAAGTCCGCCTTCTTCGCGGCGCTGGAGAGCATGCCGCGCAGCGCCCGCGCCCGCTGGGCCTGGCCCTCGCCCGCGGGGACGTCGACGCTCTTCCATTCGACCTTGGTGTCGCGGGCGAAGGTCGATGCTGGCGAGGCCGTGAGCGTGGTCAGGGCCATCACCGCCGAGAGCAGCCATCGTGACGCGCGGCGCATGCGCGGAGGGTAGGGGGCCGCGGGCTCGCCGGCCAAGTTCGCGCACGGCGCGCGGCGCGGCGCGCGCGATCGCCGCGCTCGCGCCGCGATCGGGCCCGCGCTATGCCGTGGCCTGGAAGCGAGGTTCGATGGAGCGCAGCTCGCCGGGGGGAGATCGACGGGATCGACGAGGACGAGATCGACGCGCGCGCGCCCGCGCGCTCCGCGGGGGCGGGTGGCTCGCCGCGCTGCTCGCGATCGCCGCCGCGCCTGCAGCGGGCAACGCCCAGTCGCCGCGTCCGGGAGGCGCGAAGGCGGGCGCGAGCGCGCCTGCAGCCGGCAGCGCGCCGGCGCCGCGAGCGGGGGGCGCGAAGGCAGGCGCTGGCGCGCCCGCAGCCGGCGGCGCGCCGGCGCCGCGCGCGGGGGGCGCGAAGGCAGGCGCTGGCGCGCCTGCAGCCGGCGGCGCGCCGGTGTCCGAGAAGCGCGCGCCCATCGTGCTGGCGCTGCGGTGGACCGCCGCGACGCCCGACGAGATGCTCGGCGCGGCGCTGGCCCGCGCGCGGCGGGGCGGCGACGACGCGTTCGCCGGGCTCGTGATCGCGGCGGCGCTCGCGGACCGCGCCGCGCAGGGCCGCGCACGGGAAGGCCTCGCGCAGATCGGGGCGTCCTCCTCGCCGCTCGCCGACGAGGCGCGCTGGCTCGCCGCCTCGCTCGCCCCGGAGCCGCCGGCGGCGACGTGGCCCGGCGCGCGCGCCGTCTCGTACGACGCGCCCCCGGATCCGTCCGGGCTCGTCAAGGCGTTCGCGGTCCTCGGCCCCTTCCAGGACAACTCGGGCGGCGGGCTCGCGCGCCGCGAGGGGCCCGAGGCGGAAGGCCAGCGCTTCTCGGACATGAGCGCCCGCTACGCCTGGGGGGTGTACGACGTCGCGTGGCGCAGGGTGCTGCCCGCCGCGTCGACCGCGCGCGGCGTGCCGCTCGATCTTTACATCCATCCGCGCACCGAGACCTGCACGTACCTCGCCTCGCGCGTGACCGTCCCGGCCGCGCTCGATCGCAAGCCGATCCTCGCCCACGTCGCCGCGACCGGCGCCGTGCGGCTCGCGTGGGACGGCGCCGACGTCGCCGCGAGCGAGGCGGCGCACGAGCGCCTCGTGCTCGACCGCATCGCCGCGCGCGTCGAGGCGCCCGCCGGCGATCACCTGCTCGCCCTCAAGGTGTGCACCGGGGCCATCGCCGACGAGGGGCGCGTCCGCGTGCGCTTCACCGACGAGGACCGCCGGCCGGTGGCGCTCGCGACCTCGTCGGACCTCACGCCGCTCAAGCTGCCGCCGGCCCCGCCCCCTGGCGCGCGCGCCGCGACCGCCGTCGCGACGGCGCTCGACAGGGCGCTCGACGCGGGCGCGTCGCAGTCGCTCGAGCAGACCCTCACGGCCGTCGTGGCGCGCACGCTCGGGGGCGCCGACGACCAGCGGTCGCCCCGCGCGCCCGGGCTGCTCGACCGTGTCACGCGGTCGCCCGGGATCTCCGCCGACGCGCTCGCCCTGGCGGGGTGGGTGTCCCCGTTCGGCGCGAACCGCAGCGGCTGGCTCGAGGCCGCGCGCGCCCGGGGCCTCGCGGAGAAGGACCGGGCCACCGCGGCGTTCGCGCAGCGCCGGCTGGTCGCTGCCCACCTCGCCTCGGAGCGGGTCGACTGGGCCGCGGCCGCGCTGCGCGACGAGCCGCTGCGCTCGGCGCGCGATCCCGAGGCGCGCGTCCTCAGGGCGCTCGTCAAGAAGAAGCTCGCGACGGCGGGGCTCACGCGGGCCGGGCTCGAGGAGCTGCTCGCGGTCGAGCGCGAGCAGAAGGACCGGACGCCGGTCGTCGTCTGGCAGGAGATCGCGGCCGCGGCCCGGCTCGACCCGGCGCTCGAGCTGCGGGCCGCGCGCAGGCTCGCCGAGATCGCGCCCGAGTCGCGGGGCGCGTCCTACGTGCTCGCGTTCGAGCCCGACGGCGGCGCCGCGCTGGAGGTGGCGGCCGCGGGGGCGCTCGCGCAGCAGACGTCGGCCGACGACGTCATTCGCATCGGCCGCGCGCTCCACGACGCGGGCCGCGTCGCGTGGGCGCGCGAGGTCCTGTCGTACGCGACGCACGTCGCGCCGAACCAGCCCGCCGCGTTCCAGGCGCTCGCCGCGGTGCGAGAGGATGGCGCGGGCGGCGCGGGCGCGCGGCCGACGGCCACGGCCGCCGCGTCGCGCGTGGCCACGGCGGCGCTCGCGCGGGCGCGCGACCTCACGCCTGGTGATCCGTACCTCAAGGCCGAGCTCGCGCTCCGCCTCGGCGAGGGCTCGGCCGGCGCGCCGGGCCGGCAGCGCATGCGCGACGAGCAGCACATCGTCGCGCCCGACGTCTTCCTCGCACGCGCGCGGCAGACCCCGGCGAAGAAGGGGGAGGTGGCCGACCGGCAGCTCCACTGGGTGCGCGTCGTGACGTACCACCCGGACAAGCGCGTCTCGCAGCTCATGCACTACGCGCGCGAGATCGTCATCGAGCCGCGCACCGATCAGGATCTCTACGAGCGCGACATCCCCGCCGAGGGGGAGGACACCGAGCTCCTGTTCGCGCGGGTCCACCGCAAGGACGGCACGGTGGCGCAGCCGGACGAGCAGGGCGCGGGAGGGCAGAAGCCGTTCGTGCGCTGGCCCGAGCTCAAGGCGGGGGACGTGGTGGAGGTCGCGGTGCGCTCGTGGACCCGGGGCCCCGTCGGCCGCCGGGGCGACGCGCCGTTCTACTTCATCGACTACGTCGGCTCGACCGACACGCGGCCGATCCTCTACAACGAGGTCGTCGTCGACTCGCCGGCGAGCGATCCCCTGGCGATCGACGTATTGAACGGCAAGGCCGAGCGGGTGCTCAGGTCCGAGAAGGACGGCCGCCAGGTGACGCGGTACATCTGGGACGACCCGCCCGAGGTGCCCGAGGAGCCGCTCGCCCCGCACCTCGCGGAGGTGCTGCCGGTCGTCGTGGGCTCGACGTTCCACGGTTGGCACGACTTCCGGGAGTGGTACCGGGGCGCGGTCGCCGGCTTCATGGAGCCCGACGATCAGGTCCGCCGGCTCGCCGCGGAGCTCACCAAGGGCAAGGCCACGCGCGAGGACAAGCTGCGGGCGCTCTTCGACTTCGTGTCGGACGACATCCGGTACGTGAACTTCGTGTCGGGCGAGTGGTGGCTGCCGAACCGCCCGCAGGAGCTCCTGGCGCGGCGCCAGGGCGACTGCGACGACAAGGCGATGCTGCTCATCACGCTGCTCAAGTCGATCGGCATCGAGGCGACGGAGGTGCTGGTGCAGACGCGCTACACGGGCCAGCCCTCGCTGCTCCGGAGCGAGGTGGCGGCGATCCCGGTGTTCGATCACGGCATCGCGTACCTCCCGGGCGCGGGCGGCGCGCCGGGCCTGTGGCTCGACGCGACGAGCCCGCAGAGCCGCCTGGGGCCGCTGCCGGCGATGGACGCGCGCACGCTGGCGCTGTTCGTCGACGAGGGGCCGCCGAAGATCGTGGAGACGCCGGCGAGCTCGCCGGCCGATCACGGCGTCGACGCCGAGTGGACGATCGCCCTGCTCCCCTCCGGCGCGGGCGAGCTCGCGGCGAAGGAGCGGCACATCGGCGACGCGGCGTTCGAGCTCCGGTCGAACCTGGCGGAGGCCGACGCGCGCGCGCAGTGGGTCGAGCAGTACCTCGCGTACGGCTGGTTCCCGACGGTCGACGTGAAGCCCAAGGTGGCGTTCCAGGCCGATCTCCCGCACGGGGCGGCGACGCTCGAGTACGAGGCGCGCTCCGAGGGGCTCGCCCGCCGCGAGGGCGCCGAGCTCTCCGTGCCGCTCTCGGGCGCGTCCACGATGACGTCGCAGCTCGCGCCGCTCGTGAAGCGCACGCTGCCGGTGGTCCTGCCGCCGAGCTTCGCGCCGCGGCACCACAACCGGACGATCACGATCACCGCCCCGCCCGGGTACGTGTTCGCCGAGCTCCCGCCGGGCGGCGACGAGAACGGCGGCGCGTTCGGGCGGGCGACGATCTCCTTCGCGAAGGCGCCCGGCAAGAACGCGGTGGTGGTGAAGGAGCGCGTGATCCTCGATCAGTCGACCATCCCGGTGGCGCAGTACGCCGCCTGGCGCGGCTGGCTGCAGCGGGTCGACGGGCTCTTGCACCGGATGGTGCGGCTCTCGCCTGTCGCGCCCGCGACCAAGCAGGCGCGCAGCGCGCTGGACACCGGGGCGGGCGGCGGCGCCGGTGCGGCGCCGCCGCAGGCGCGCGGCGCGATCCACTGACGAGCGGCTTCGCCCTCGCGCCGGCGGCGCGCCGAGGCTCTTGCTCGGCCGCTCGCGGCGGCGATCCCGGGCGCCGCGTCCACCCGCCGGCCACGCGCGCCATCGCGGTTGGTACCGTTCTGGCTAGCCCCGCCCTGGCGTACGCACGCACAACCCCGAACGCGCTGCCCAGGGGAGGGACTCGCCATGTCGCTCGAAGAGTACCGACGCCCGCGAATGATCGTTCTTAGCCCGCGCTCGACCGCTTACGACGCCGTGAGGGCGATGATGGACAACCACGTCGGCGCGGTCCTGGTCCACGACGGCCAGCGCCTCGCCGGCATCGTGACCGACCGCGATATCGCGCTGGAGATCGTGGCAGGCGACCTCGACGCGCGCAGCACGATGCTGCGCGACATCATGTCGGACGAGATCGCGACGCTCGAGCTCGACGCGTCGATCGACGACGCCGTGCGCACCATGCGCGATCATGCGTGTCGGCGCGTGCCGGTGACCGAGCAAGGGCGGCCCGTCGGCCTGGTGACCCTCGACGATCTGCTCGCCGATGGGGTCATCGACGCGGAGGCCGCCGGCTCCGTCGTGAAGGCGCAGCTCGAGGTGGCCGCCCGGTTCAAGCCGGAAGGCGCGATGCACCCCGAGGCGACCGCGCGCCCGGAGCGCTCGCACGGCCGCGTGCGCGCCCTCACCCGGCGCAAGGCGCGCGCCGACAGCGCGTATGGCCGGCTGATCCACGCCGTCGAGCGCCACAGCGGCCTCCAGCAGCGCGACCGCGCGGAGCTCGCGCTGCAGATCGTCCTCGGCTGCCTCTGCCGCAGGGTGACGCCCCAGGAGGCGCGGCACCTCGTCGCGCAGCTGCCCTCGAAGCTCCACCCGTCGCTCGAGCCGTTCCTCGACGGGCCCGACAAGCGCATCACGACCGCGACCATCGAGGCCGACGTCGCGCGCGAGCTGCGCATGGACCGCGAGGCCGCCGGCTTCGTGCTGCAGGCGATCTGCGAGGCCGTCGCCGACAGCGTGTCCGCGGGGGAGATCGAGGGGTTCCGCGGTCAGCTCCCGCTCGACATGAAGGACCTGTTCCCGCCGACCCCGCTGCGCCGGGCCGTCTAGCTACGCTTGCGGCCAGACCACGCCGCGGGCGCGCAGATCGGCGACGGTGTCCGCGAGGGTCTCGAGCGGGTCGCGCGGCGTCCAGCCGAGCTCTCGCCGGGCCTTCGTCGCGTCGAGGTACCAGAAGTGCTGGCCCATCTCGGCCGACACCGGATCGACCGGCAGATCGAACGGCAGCCGCTTCCGCGCCTGCTCGATGAGGTGCGCGCCCGCCTTCGCGAGCGCGATGCTCCGCGGCAGCCGCAGGGCGGGGGCCGGGACGCCGGAGATGCGCGCGAGGCGGCGGAAGAAGACCTCCAGGCTCATGTTGGCGGCGCCGAGCAGGTAGCGCTCGCCCGCGCGGCCCTTGTCCATCGCCAGCGCCATGCCCTGGGCCGCGTCGCGGGCGTCGACGAAGGAGAGGCCGCCCGCGGGGGTGAAGGGGAGCCGGCGCTCGAGGAAGCTCACGATGTCCCCGGTCGAGGCGCCGTGGACGTCGCCCGGGCCGAGCAGGATGCTCGGGTTGACGGCGACGACCTCGAAGCCGGGCCCGCTGCGATCGAACGCCGCGCGCTCGGCGTACAGCTTCGAGCGGTAGTAGGGCCAGCCGGCGATGAGGTCGATCGGCGTCGCCGCCGTCTCGTCGCGGACGTCGCTCGGGTCCTTGCTGACCGCGACGACGCCGCTCGTGCTCGCGATCACCGCGCGCTTCACCCCCGCGTCGCGGCAGGCGTCGAGGGTGATCTTGGTCCCCTCGACGTGCGTCCGGTAGAGCGCCTCGGCGTCCTCGCGGCGCCGCGAGACGCGCCCGGCGCAGTGGAAGACCCCGTCGCAGCCCTCGGCGGCGCCGCGCACCGACCCCGCGTCGAAGATGTCTCCGCGGCGAAGCTCCACGCCCTGCTCGGCGAGCGCGGGCGCCTCCGCCCGGCAGAGCGCCACCACGTCATGGCCACCCCCACGGAGCGCCGTGACGAGGTGCGATCCCAGGAAACCGGTCGCCCCGGTGACGAGATAGCGGCTCATGCGAGATCGAAAACCTTCTGGAAGGTCTGGAGGAGGGAGATGTCGTTCGATTTCACGAGGCCCGTCATGAACTCCATCGGGCTCGGTGTGTAGGCCTCGCGGACGATCTTGGTGAATATCTCGGGCGTCGTCTTGAGGACGCAGTCCGCTTGCTGGCTTGGCTTACCGATCCGCGCCTCGCAGCTGGCCGGGTCGATCCGCAGCGTCCACTTCGCCTCGTCCTCCGTGCCGAGCGTCACGTAGTAGGTGATCGGCTGGGTGACCCGCCCGGCGACGTATTTCGACTCGAGCTCGCGGAACAGGACCGTGAGCGGGTGCTCCTTGGTGGTGGTAGCGGCCTGATCGATGCTCTCGACCCGGCTCAGATCGAGGGCGCCGCCCTCCTTGAGCTTGATGACGGCGAGCTGCGTGAGCTCCGCGACCTTGCGGCAGGCCACCGCGTACTTCATCCCGGCGGTGAGCCGCCGGAGGTCGCCGATCGTGAGCGGCGGCCCGATGCGCGCGACGAGGTCGCGGCGGATCGGGACGGTGCGCCCCTTGGGGAGCGCCTCGAACGTGCCGCCCAGGTAGAGGGGCAGGATGTCGACGTTGTGCGTGAGCGCGAGGTGCCCGATCGCCGGCTTGAACTCGAGGATGCCGCCGTCGGGGCTGCGCGTGCCCTCCGGGAAGAGGAGCACCGTCCGCCCGCGGTCCAGGATCTCGCCGGTCTGGCGCAGCGCCGTGCGGAGGCCGCCCTTGCGGTCGAAGGGCGCCAGGTTCGTGAGGTTCTCGAAGTAGGCGCGCCGCCAGCGGTTGCCCTCGAAGAAGTAGTCCTGGGCGGCCAGCGAGACGAGGCCGTCCCCGTAGCTGCCCAGCGCGAACTTCACGAGGCCCATGTCGAGGTGGCTCGCGTGGTTCGAGACGACGATCGTGTTGCGGTTGTGCGGGATGAACGCGCGCCCGTAGACCTTCGGGCGCATGACGTTCCCGTAGAAGCCGGACTGGACCTTGTTCATCCAGTGCTTGGCGAAGTCGGCCACCGGGCGAGGGATGTGGATCGGCTCCTCGCCCGGGCCCTGCGCCTTCGGCTCTGCGATCGCCGCGCCGGCGTCCTGCGCGACGGCCGCCGCGCCCGCGCCGGCCTCGGCGGCGAGGCGCGTGACGATCGCCTTCACCTCGGAGCGCTTCACCTGACCGGACGCGGTGCGGGGCAGGTCGGCGTCGTGGAGGTGGAGGGCCATGGGGTGGCACGGCTTGGGCAGCGCCTGGATCGCCGTCCGGAGCGCGTCGAGCGCGCGCTCGTGCTGCGCGGCCCGCGCGAGCGCCTCGTCGCCGTCGCCGTCCTTCGCGCCGGGCGCCGTGGGGACGGCGAGGCAGGCGACCTGCTCGCCGCCTCGGCCGTTGTCGATCCCGACGATGGCGAGCTCCTTGACGTGCTCGACCTTGCCGAGCATTCGCTCGATGTCGGCCGGGTACAGGTTCTCGCCCTTCGCCGCGCTGATCACCTCGCTCTGCCGGCCGACGAGGACGAGCCGCCCTTGCTTGTCGAGCTTGCCGAGATCGCCGGTGCGGAGCCACCCGTCCGCGTCGAGGGCCGCCTGGGTCGCGCCCGGGTCGTCGGCGTAGCCCTTCATGACGTTGGCGCCGCGCGCGAGCACCTCGCCGACGCCGTTCGCGTCCGGGTTCGCGATCTTGATCTGCACCCCGGGGATCGGCTTGCCGACGTTCCCCGGGTTCGCCGCCGGCGAGGGCCTGGCGACGGTCAGGAGCGGCGCCGCCTCGGTCAGGCCGTAGCCCTCGGCGAGCGGCAGGCCGAGCCCCTTGAACACGGCGGCCGTGTCCCTGGGGAGCGCCGCGCCGCCCGAGATGAGGAAGCGGACGTTGCCGCCGAGCGCGTCGTGGACGCTGCCGAAGAAGAGGCGCCCCGCGTTCAGGCCCAAGCGCTTGCCGAGCATGCGGTTCAGCTCCATGGCCCAGCTGAACGCGGTGGCCGCGGCGGGCCCCTGCTCCTTCACCCTGGCGACGATCTGGCGCTCCAGCATCTGCCAGAGCGCCGGCACGCCGACCATCGCCGTGACGCGCGCCCTCTTCAGCCCGTCGCTCACCCGATCGGCCGAGACATCGTCGAGGTAGATGATCCGCGCGCCCTGCGACAGCGGCAGGAGCAGGCCGCAGGTCACCTCGAAGGTCTGGTGCAGCGGCAGCACGCTGAGCACGCGGTCGCTCGCCTTGAGCGGGAACAGCGGCGCCAGCGAGGCCAGCAGGGCCGTGAAGTTGCCGTGCGTGAGCAGCACGCCCTTCGGCTCCCCGGTCGTGCCGCTCGTGTAGACGACGCTCGCGACGTCCTGGCTGCCCACGCGCACGTCCGGGGGCGCGAGCCCGTCGCCGGACGCCGGCCCCAGGTCGGGCACCTGGCCCTCGGCGAACCCGCCCATGTCGAAGGCGACCAGGTTCGGCAGCGCCGCGCGCACGTCGGCGCCGAGCTTCTCCGCCACGCCGCTGTCCCAGAGGACGACCTTCGCCGTCGACGAGCGGAGGACGTCCGCGAACGCCTTCGCGTCGAGCGCGGGATCGATCGGGACGGCGACGGCGCCTGCGCGGAGGATGCCGAAGTAGGCGACGGGCCACGCCGGCTGGTTCGCGCCGGAGAGCGCCACGCGATCGCCGCGGCGGACGCCGAGCGCGGCGAGGCGCGCGGCGGTCATGCAGGCGGCGTCCCGGAGCTCGCGGTAGCTCGTGCGCGAGAGCCCGTCCTGCTCGAACCGCTGCACCGACAGCGCGTGATCGAAGCGCTCGGCGACCTCGTCGAGCAGGTCGACCAGGCTGTCGTAGGGCCGGAGCGGCTTGATCTCCCGGCGGAGCATCTCCTCCATGAGCGGGAAGGCCCACTTCTCCAGGCCGGGGAGGTGCACGTTCCAGATGTAGTCGCGCCAGTCGATCTTCTCGGGCGCCCAGACGAAGCGCGCCCGCTCCTCGGGGGGCATGCGGGCCATCGCCGCGCGCGTGTTGGCGCAGGAGTAGACCCAGTCGCCCTCCGCGACGAACGGCATGAAGACCTCGAGGAGCGTGGCCGTCTTCTGCTCGGTCCTGGCGGCGCTCTCGAGCGCGGCCGCCGCCGGCTTGAGGAGGGCCGCGGCGGGGCCGACGCTCGCCGTCTTGAGCAGGCCGCCCAGGCCGCGGAGGGCGCCCTCGATGGCGCGCGCGCCGTGCGCGCCGTACTGCTGCCGGGTCAGCCCGCGCGGCTCGAAGCGGGACGACACGACGTCGAAGAGCGAGGTCTTCTTCCCCTCGAACACCTGCCGCCGCTTGTAGAGCCCGGCGAGCTCCAGGTAGCGCGTCACGCGGCAGCCGTTCGTGTCGGTCGATCCGTACTGGTACACCGCGGGCGCGCGGCCCTCGATGAGCTCGCAGAGCGAGGCGATCATGCCGCTCGCGGTCATGTCGACCGGGATCAGGTCGAGCCGCACGTCGTGGTCGCCCGGGAACTGCACCTGCCCCTTCGAGGCGAGGTAGAGGTACGGCGCCGAGGTGTTGATCCCCTCGTTCCAGCCGCAGAACGGGAACTCGACCGCGGTCTCGACGACGGCGGGGCGGACGATGGTGAAGGGCAGCCCGGAGCTCGCGAGGACCTGCTCGCCGATGCTCTTCGTGTAGGTGTAGATGTTGGTCCACCCCCAGAAGAGCGCGCGCTCCTTGCCGGCCTCGATGAGCCGGTCCTTGATGAACTTGCGCTTCACCCTGGCGAGCTCGTTCTCGAGCGCGCTGCCCCGGCACGGCTCGCTGCGCGCGGCCAGGTTGGCCTTGGCCTCGTCGAGGAAGGCGCTCTGCCGGAAGGCGTCCTCGCACCGCTGGCGCGCCTGCTGCACGAGGTCGAGGCACTCGCTGATCTCGCGCTGCGGATCCCAGTGCGACCGATCGAGGGTCCGCTTCGGGCAGGCGGCGCCGAACCACGTCTCGCCCGCGGCGCGGGGGAAGGGGATCTCGGCCGGGTGGTTCTCCTCGATGAGCCCCGAGCGGTAGCCCGCGACGAAGCAGGTGCTCGTGTGCATCACCTTGGCCCCGAGGGTCCGCGCGAGCTCGACGAGGTTGCTGATGCCGAACGCGTTGACCTCGAGCGCCTCGTCGAGCGGCGGGTTGAAATCGACGACGCCGGCCACGTTCACGACCGCGGCGATCGTGCCCGTGAGCTCCCCCACGCGGTCGCCCAGCCCGAGCAGCGGCAGGCCGACGTTGCCGTTCATGGGGGTGATCTTCTGCCGCAGGTACTCCTCGAAGGCGGGCCCGGGGTACTGCTCGCGGATCGGGTCGAAGACCGGCGAGGTCACGATCTGCGACCAGAAGCGCTCCTCCGGCGACTGGCTCTCCTTGGCCCGGACGAGCAGGTAGATGTGGGCGATCTCCGGGAACCTCGCGAGCAGCATGGCCAGCCAGACCTTGCCGAGGAAGCCGGTCCCTCCGACCACCACGAGCCGCTTGCCCGAGAGCACGTGCGACGGCATCAGCGGCGGGGCCGCCGCGGTTTCCTCGCCCTTGGCCCCACCCGGCGACCC
Source organism: Sorangium sp. So ce693 (assembly GCF_051521375.1). NCBI lineage: Bacteria > Pseudomonadati > Myxococcota > Polyangiales > Polyangiaceae > Sorangium > Sorangium sp. So ce693. Next base: position 11,573,981 of record NZ_CP150347.1, on the reverse strand, counting down.
CGGCACTGCCTCTCCGGCGCCGGCCCCGTTCGTAACACCCATATGGCTCATCGAGACTCCAGGAAGGCCGCTCAATTCGCGCCTGGGCAGGAACGCGTCAAGGGTGAGGTGCCGCGAACCGGGGTTCGCGCCCTCCCGGCATGCGGTTTGCTCGATTTGCTCGCGGAATCGGGGTCATCGCAGGGGACGGACGAGGTGGCCCGGGCGTTGCGCTCCTCCGTGGGGACGCGCGGGCGCGCGCGGATGCGGGGGCCGTGGCAGATCCGGTCGGCTCGGGGCAATGCCTTGCCGGCGGCGGGGAAGCGCCCCAAGCAGTGCGGCCCATGATCTTCGGCGCGCACGAGTCCGTGGCCGGCGGCCTTCACCGCGCGATCGCGCTGGCGGGGGAGGACCGCTGCGAGGCGGTGCAGATCTTCACCAAGGTCTCGGGCCAGTGGCGGGAGCCGGCGCTGAGCGCGGAGCAGATCGCCGCGTTTCGCGCCGCGCGCGCGGCCTGGGCCGGCGCGGGCCGGACGCTCGCCCACGCGAGCTACCTCATCAACCTGTGCGCCGACGACGCCGCGATCCTCGAGCGCTCGCGGGAGGCGCTGTTCCAGGAGCTCGCGCGGTGCGACGCGCTCGGGATCGACTTCGTGGTGTTCCATCCGGGCGCGCCGCGCAGCCTCGGCGAGGAGGTCGGCCTCGATCGCATCGGCGAGAGCCTGTCGATCGTGCTCTCTCGCGCGAAGGGCCTCCGCGCGCAGCTGTGCATCGAGAACACGGCCGGGCAGGGGTCGACCCTCGGCGATCGCGTCGATCAGATCTCCGCGATGATCAATCGCGCCGGGCCGGAGGGGTCGCGGCTCGGGGTCTGCGTCGACACGCAGCACGCCTTCGCGGCGGGGCACGACCTCCGGAGCGAGGCCGGCTACGAGCGGTTCTGGAGCGACTTCGGCCGGCTGCTCGGGCTGGAGCGGCTGAGGTGCATGCACATGAACGACTCCAAGGCGGGGCTCGGCCAGCGGCTCGATCGGCACGAGCGCATCGGCGACGGGGAGATGGGGCTCGCGCCGTTCTGGCGCCTCGCGAACGACGCGCGGCTCGCGCGCGTGCCGGCGGTGATCGAGCTGCCGCCGCTCTCGAAGGAGCGGCGCGGCTACATGGAGGAGATCGCGCGGCTGCGCGCCCTCGAGGGCGCGGCGGAGCCGGTCACCCTGCCCGGTGCGGCACCCGGACCCCCTTCTCGTCCGCCACGCGGATCGCCGTCTCGTAGCCCGCGTCGGCGTGCCGGATGATCCCCATCCCCGGATCGATGGTGAGCACCCGCTCGAGCCTCTGCCGCGCGGCCTCGGTGCCGTCGGCGACGATCACCATCCCGGCGTGCAGCGAGTTGCCGATCCCGACGCCGCCGCCGTGGTGGAAGCTCACCCACGACGCGCCGCCCGCCGTGTTCGCGAGCGCGTTGAGGATCGCCCAGTCGGCGATCGCGTCCGAGCCGTCCTTCATCGCCTCCGTCTCCCGGAACGGCGACGCGACCGATCCGCAGTCGAGGTGGTCGCGCCCGATCACGATCGGCGCCTTCACCCGGCCGGCGCGGACGAGCTCGTTGAAGGCGAGCCCGACCTTCGCGCGATCGCCGTAGCCGAGCCAGCAGATCCGCGACGGGAGCCCCTGGAACGCGATCTTCTGCTGTGCGAGCTCGATCCAGCGGCGGAGATCGGCGTCGCCCGGGACCGCCTCGAGCACCGCGCGGTCGGTGGCGAGGATGTCCTCGGGATCGCCCGAGAGCGCGACCCACCGGAACGGGCCCTTGCCCTGGCAGAACAGCTCGCGCACGTACGCCGGAACGAAGCCGGGGATCGCGAACGCGTCCTCCTCGCCCGCCTCCATCGCGCAGGTGCGGATGTTGTTGCCGTAGTCGAAGACCTCGGCCCCGCGCCGCTGCATCGCGAGCATCGCCTCGACCTCCCTCCGCATCCCCGCCTTCGCGCGCGCGACGTACTCCCCGGGATCGCGGGCGCGGAGCTCCGCCGCCTGCTCGAGCGTGAGCCCCGGCGGGACGTAGCCGACGAGCGGATCGTGCGCCGCGGTCTGCTCGGTGACGAGGTCGGGCGTGACGCCGCGGCGCACGAGCTCCGGGTAGACGTCGGCGGCGTTGCCGCAGAGGGCGATCGAGCGCGGCGCCCCGCGCTGGACGCTCTCGAGGACGGCGTCGAGGGCGCGGTCGAGATCGTCGATGCGCTCGTCGACGTAGCGGGTGCGGAGCCGCTTCTCGATGCGCGCCGGGTCGATCTCGACGCCGAGGCAGGCCATGCCCGCCATCGTCGCGGCGAGCGGCTGCGCGCCGCCCATGCCGCCGAGCCCCGCGGTGAGCACCCAGCGCCCGCCGCCCGGGGCGCGCGCCGCGTGCGCCTTCCGCGCGGCGACGAACGTCTCGTAGGTGCCCTGCACGATGCCCTGCGAGCCGATGTAGATCCACGAGCCCGCGGTCATCTGCCCGTACATGGTCAGGCCGAGCGCCTCGAGCCGGCGGAACTCGTCCCACGTCGCCCACCGGCCCACGAGGTTCGAGTTCGCGAGGAGCACGCGGGGCGCGTCCGGGTGCGTGCGGAAGCGGCCCACCGCCTTGCCCGACTGCACGAGGAGCGTCTCGTCATCCGCGAGCTCCCGGAGCTCGCGCACGATCACGTCGAACGCCTCCCACGATCGCGCCGCCTTCCCGGTGCCGCCGTACACCACGAGATCGTCGGGGCGCTCTGCGACCTCCGGATCGAGGTTGTTGTGGAGCATCCGGAGCGCGGCCTCCTGGATCCACCCCTTGCAGCTCCGCTCGCTCCCGCGCGGCGCGCGCACCACCCGGGCCCCCTGCTCTCCGGTCGTCATGCTGTCGTGTACTCCACCCGGTCTGGATCGACCAGAAGGCGCGGCGTCCGCCGCCACGCGTGGCGAGGGGCACGCCGGCGCGCGACGCGAGCCTGCTCGGTCCTCTCCGGAGCAGCCGGCTTCGTCCGAACCGGAGTATGCTCGCTCGGGGCGCGCGCAGCGCCCGTGTGTCCGGGAGAATCCATGATCTCGACGATCCGTTCGGCCCTCGCGCGTTGCCCGGTCCGGGCCCTCCAGCTCGCAGCCCTGGCGCTCACCCTCGCGACGACGGGGTGCGACAAGGTCGGGTGCTTCGAGTGGACCGAGATCGAAGGGGAATGCCCCTCCCAGGACGAGGCGCTCGCCTATTTCGGAAGCGACTCGTGCAGCGGCGAGGTCGAGTCGGTCGACAGCGAGCCCGAGTACGACGGCGATTACTGCTGTTACGACATCACCAAGCGCGACGATTACGGGGGCTTCTGCACCTCGCCCGGCGGGCGCATCTCGCCGCCGCAGCCGGCGCCGCCGCCCGCCCCGTCTCCGCCGAACTGAGCCGGCGCGCCGGACACCCCCAACGCCCGCGCATCGCGGGCCTCGCGTCTGGCGCCGCCTCCGCCCTGGTTCATCGATCTAGAGCTCGTCCAGCGCGTTCCTGTCGAGCTCCTGGAGCGCCGCGAGATCCCGCGCTGCGAGCTCCTCCACGTCGCCGGGAGCCTCGCGCGGGTAGGCCAGCGTGAGCTCGCCGTCGTGGACGTAAAGGTGCTGGCTGTCGATGCACCCGTGCGCGCCTCCGGCCGCGTGGAGCGCCGCGATACCCTCGCCGAGGCGCGCGCGCTGAGCCCTTGTCAGCGCGCGCGCCTCGTCGGCGAGCGCGCGGCCCTGGGGCAGCGCCACCCAGACCTCGCCGTTGGCGAGATCGACCCGGAGGACGGACGCCAAGGCCGCGTGGCCGGCGCGCGCGAAGGCCCGGGCCCGGGCGAGGGTCGCGTCGTCGAGCTGCAGCACGAGGACGTCGCGATCGAGCCAGGCGTCGTGCCAGCGCCCCTCCGTGTCCCGGCCGTCGCCGACCTCCAGGGTCGCCGCGAGCCGCGCCGCCGTGGCGGGCGGCGCGTCGCTCGATCGGGGCCGGCCGCTCGCGCGCGACCGCCGCGGCCGCGGGCGCTCTGACCAGGCGATCGCGGTGATCGCGCGCCGCGCCTCGAACGCGTCGGCCGGCCGCGCGGCGGGATCCTCCGCGAGCAGCGCGGCCACGGCCGCGTCGTGGGCCGCCGTGAGGTCCGGATGGACCTCGCTCGGCGCGGGATCGAGCTGCCCGCGCACGGCGGGGGCGGGCGGCTCTCCGGTGAGCAGCTCGGCGAGCACCGCGCCGACGCCGTACAGATCGCTCGCCAGCGTCGCCGGTCGGCCCATGCGCTGCTCCGGGGACATGTACGCGAACGTCCCGATCGCGCCCGCCGTGGCGGTGGACGAGAGATCCCCGAGGTGCGCCGCGCCGAAATCCGCGAGGTGAGCCGTCCCGATCTCGTCGAAGAGCACGTTGCTCGGCTTCACGTCGCGGTGGAGGATGCCGAGGCGGTGCGCTTCGCCGAGCGCGGACAGGAGCGCGCCCGCGATCTCGACGGCGCGCGCCGGGGTGACCGGCTCCCCCCGCAGCCGCTCGATCAGGGACCCGCCCGTCATCCAGGCGAGCACCATCGCCGGCCCTTCGGGGTGGTACGCGCGGAGCGCGACGACGTTCGGGTGCCGGAGCTGGGCGAGGGCGCGCGCCTCGCGCTCGAACCGGAGGAGCGCGTCGCGGCCCGCTCCGAACGCCGCGCCCGCGAAGATCTTCACGGCGACGCGCTCCGCCGTGATCCGGTCGCGCGCCTCCACCACGCGCGCGTGGGGCGTCGACGTGACCTCGCGCAGCGTCTCGTAGCGCCCGAAGAGGAGCGGCCCGACGGGCGCGGGTCCTGCCGGGGGAGGGCCTGCGACGGGGCTGCCGGGAGCGGCGCCTCGCGAGGAGAGCGCGTCCTGGCCGGGCGGATCGAGCCGGGCGAGCTCGTCGCGGACGGTCCGCGCGGCGTCCTCGAGCCCGAGCTCGCTCAGGCAGCGGCCGAGCAGCGGCAGCGCGCGGGCCCGCTCGGCGGCGGCGGGCGGCAGCTGCTGGAGCGCCCGCACGGCGGCCTCGGTGCGGCCGTGGCGCGCGAGCAGCTCGCCCAGCGCGAGCCACGCCGCCGCGTCGCCCGGGCGGCGGCGGAGCGCGGCCTCGAGCACCCGCGCGCCGTCGGCCGGGCGGCCGGCGAGCTCGAAGCTCTCGGCGGCGCGGCACGCGTCGTGGGCCGCGGTGAACGCCTCCGCGGCCGCCGCGTGAGCGCCGAGCGCCGCGAACAGCGCGCCCGCGTGGCGCGAGAAGCCGCGCGCCGCGAGGTCGGCGGCGGCGCGCAGCGCAGCGTCCCGGGGCGACGTGGCGGCGATCCGATCGAGCGCCTCGCGCGCGAGCGCCTCGTCGCCGCCGAGCGCGGCCATCAGCGCCGCGCGGGCCGGGTCCCCGGCTGCCAGCGCCTCCCGGGCCGCGCCGGCGAAATCGCAGACGCGCTCGAGCAGCTCCGATGCGCCCGCGTGATCTCCGGCAGCCACGAGGAGCGCGGTGCCGCGGTCGCGCTGCCCGATGGCGGCGAGCTCGGCCGCGCGACGTCGCAGATCCTCGTGCGCCACGCCGATGTCGGTCGGAGCGCCGTCAGCGCGCGGCGATGCGCGCTCGGCCGTTCACGGAGAGGTCGAAGCGCACCTCGCCGAGGTCGATCCCCGAGGCGTTGAACGGCACCTGCCGCGTCCGGTGCAGGGCGAGCGTCGCGTTCGCCGGCAGGGGCCCGAGCGTCGAGGGATCCAGCAAGGAACCCGGGATCACGCCCCTCCCGGTGTCCTTGAACGCGCACCGCACGGTCGCGCCGTGCGCCGAGGTCACGTCGACGTAGATGACGTCCCGCGCCCGGCCGCCCTCGTCCGCGCGCCACTGCACGACCGCGCCGACCCCGGCGTCGAGATCGACGCCGTCGGCCAGCTCGGCGTCGCCGATGCGCACCTCCTCGGGACCCGCGGGGGCATCGGCCTCGAACGCGAACCGGTCGAGCTGCCCCGAGCCGGAGCTCTCGAACACGTACCGCGCCGGCGCAGGCAGATCGCTGGTGGCGTCGCGCGACGTGTAGAACACGCCGAAGACCAGGGCGCCCACGTCCGGGAACGCGCGGGCTGCGAGCGGCATCTCGGTGCTCTCGGTCTTCATCGTCACGTCGCCCGCGTCGAGGAGCTCGATGGGGCTGAGCGAGCTGATGCTGCTCGCCGCCTCGTCGTCGGCGGCGGGCGAGAGGACCATGCAGCTGCCGGCGGAGGGGAGGACGAACGGCTTCCCGACGGCGCCCTCGGCGAGCTCGGGATCCATCGCGGACGAGAGGCGCATGAACTTCGCCAGCACGTTCGTGACCGCCCCCGCCCCCTCGACGCCCGCGCTCGGCGGCGCGGCGTCGTCGAGCTCACCGGGGGTGGCGGTCGAGGCGGCGTCCCGGCTCAGGTTGATCGCGCGCTCGACGCGCACGACCCCCTGGGTGACCACCCCGTTGACCTCCGTCGCGTCGCCCGCGACAGGCGCCGAACAGCCGACGAGAGCCGCACCGGCGAGCAGGCATGAGGTGGCGAGGGCGCCGTGGGGACGCATAGATCCGAGTCTAAGACGGGTCCTCCGGCCGGGCAAGCGCCTGCGCTCGTCACCGATCGTCACCGATCGTTACCGATCGTTACCGAAAATGGCAGGGAATCCGTTTCATTACGTTTGGTTGCGCTTTGCTGCGCCTTGTTCCGCCTTGTTCCGCCTTGTTCCATTTGGTTACGTCCGGAAACGCCCCGACGTCGTGCGACGTCGCGCTGCCGACGTTGCAACGTCGTTGCGTTTGTTACGGCCGCGTCAGAAGGTGACCGTGAGGCCGCCGCCCGGGGCGACGGTGCCCTGATCGATCGCGACCGGACTGCCGGCGATCTCGCCCTCGGCGTGGTGGTAGGTCGCGGTGGCCTCGAGCGCGACGTGCACGTGGCGGAATCCCGCGCGGATGCCCAGCACGAACCCGAGCTGGAGATGCTGGCCCGACGCGTCGACGAGCGGTCCTCGGAGCGCCGCTCCGGCGGCGGGCAGCCGCACCTGGCCGCCGAGGAGCTCGAAGCCGAGCCGGGGACCGAACCAGACCGCGTAGAGATCCGCGTCCGACCGGAAGCCGAGCAGCAGAGGGATGTCGAGCCCCGCGCCGTGGACGTCGATCCCTTCTGCGCTGGGGCCCGGCCCGCCCGCGAGGAGCGCCGAGGCGCCGAGGCCGATCGACAGGGCCGCGTCGCCGAGCGGGAACGCGTGGCGCCCGTCGAGCCGGATGGCTCGCCCCGTGTACGTCAGCCCCGCTTCGTTCTCGCCCTCGATCCCGACGCGGGCGCTGGCCCACGGCGCGACACCCGGCGAGACGGTGATCTCGGAGAGCTTTCGTCGCGCGGCGCCCTCCGCCGTTGCGGGATCGGCGGCGCTCGCGCCTGCGTCCGCCGCTCCGGCGATGACCATGTCACCCGACAGGCCGCCGCCGAGGCGCACGGCGCCGGGACGGAGGACGTGGGCCGGGTGGAGCAGCGGACCGCTGCCGTGGCAGCCCGCGCAGGCGCCCGCGAGGACCACTGCGGCCCAGCGCCGGATCACGGTGTGACCCGGGCGCCGCATTGAACCGACGGTGCCGGCGGAGGCATGGGAAGCGCGGCCGGAGAGGCGACGCGATGGTGCGCGAAGATGCGCCTACTTGCGGAAGCGCGAGGGGTAATCGTTGGCAGCGGCCCGCTTCTTCAGCTCCCCATCGTCGGGGTGAAGCCTGACGGCGCGCGCGATGAGGACCTCCTCGGTCTCCACGATCTGCGGGTTGGGCAGGCAGCACTCGACCGGGCATACGGCCTGGCACGCTTCGTGATCATAGAAGCCGACGCACTCGGTGCAGAGCTCCGGATCGATCACATAGATCTCGTCGCCCTCGCTGATGGCTTCGTTCGGGCATTCGGGCTCGCAGGCGCCGCAGTTGATGCAGTCTTCGGTGATGTAAGTCGCCATGGCCTTCGCTTCGTTCTCCGGGGTCACCCCGGTCCGCTCGTTTGTAGAGGCCTGACCGCAGGGTGTCAATTCGGGCGGAAGCGAGCGCCGGTTCCGGCACGGTGTCATGGGCGTCGTGGGCCTGCGCTTGCGCGCGGGCGCCCCTGCCGGTACTAAGCGGCCTCCTCGATGCTCCGCCTCACCGAGCCCGCCCTCCTGCTCGTCGTCCTTGGCGCCTCCTCGCTGCTCGCCGGATGCGGTCCCCAGATCGGCGATCCGTGCACCTCGTCGCTCGATTGCGTGCAGGCAGAGCAGCAGCTCCTCTGCGATGGCACGCAGCCTGGCGGCTACTGCACGGTCTTCAACTGCGAGCCGGACGGCTGCTCCGGGAGCAGCGTCTGTGTCGCGTTCAACCCGGTGATCGATCCGGCGTGCAGCGAGCTCGAGAACGTCCGCTGGCCGCGCTTCGAGCGCACGTTCTGCATGGCCACCTGCGATGAGGACGACGACTGCCGCCGCGGCTACTCGTGCGTCGCGCTGGGCAAGATCCAGGAGGCCGCAGGGATCGCGCCGGGCGAACGCAACGCCGCGATCGTCGACGCCAGGCCGGAAGGCTCGAAGGCCTGCCTGCCGAACCCGCCGTCCGCGTCGAGCGCCGCCAGCGAGCCGCCGGGCGGCGTCGAGAGCGAGCCTGGGGTGTGCAGGGCCGCTCCTGAACAGGACGAGTGGCCCCCCTACACGCCGGATGCCTCGGGCGCTGGAGGCGCCGGCGGCGCTGGAGGGTCGGGTGGCGCGGGAGGCGCCGGCGGCTCGGAGGGCGAAGGCGGCGGCTCGGGTGGCGAAGGGGGCGCTGGTGGCTCGGGCGGCGCTGACGGTTCGGGCGGCGCTGGCGGCTCGGGCGGCGGCTGAGCGTCGCTCGGTGCGGTCCGGCTTTGCGCGTCGACCGTGCTAGCGTTGGCCGCGTGTTCGGATCGGCCCCTGCGAAAAGGACGCTCGAGGCTGCGCTGCGCGACGTCGCTTCGCAGAAGCCGGCCATGCGCGCGGAGGCCGTGAGCGACCTCGTCCCGTATGCCGCAACGGCACGGGAGCAGGTCGTGCGCGCGATCGAAGGCGCGCTGCGCGTCGATGAGCACGCGGCGGTCCGCGCGGCAGCGGCCATCGCCCTCGCCGACACGAAGGCCGTCGAGGCGCTCCCCGCCCTGCTCCTCGCCGTCGAGGACGTGGATCCCTACGTCCGGCAGATGGCGATCACGGCGCTCGGTGAGATCGGGGACATGCGGGCCACGGGCCGGCTCCGGCGCGCCCTCTCGGACGAGCGGCCCGAGGTGCGGTTCCAGGCGGTGATCGCGTTCCCGCGCGTCTGCGCCCAGCAGGCCGACGCGATCGAGGCCGTCATGCAGGCCACCCACGACGACGACCCGCTCGTCTGCCACATCGCGCTGCGGATGTTCGAGGAGCTGGGGGAGTCCGGCGGCGAGCTGCCTCCGCTAGGCATGGAGCGGGCGCGTGCGCTGCTCGGCCACGCGTCCCCGCTCGTGCGGGCAGCGGCGGCGGTCGTCACCGCGCGCTTCGGCGATCCGGTGGGCCACCCCGTGCTCGCGGAGATCGTGCGAGGAAAGCTCCAAGGGGTCGATCACGAAGACGAGGCCGCGGCCATCGAGCTCTGCGGCGAGCTCGGCCTCGCCGCTTCCCGGAGCGCCCTGGAGCGTCGCGCGTTCGGGCTCAAGCTCGGCTTCGGTCGCGATCCGCTGCGCTGGCACGCGCGCGTCGCGCTCGCGCGGATGGGCCACGAGCGGGCCATCCGCGAGATCCTCAGCGAGCTCGGCGCGTGGGACCGCCACAAGCGCACGCTCGCCGTCGCGGCCGCCGGTCGCGCCCGCCTCTCGGCCGCCCGCGCCGCGATCGCGGCGATGCGGGGAGACGAGCGGAAGGCCGATCAGGGGGCCGTCGAGGAGGCGCTCGCCGTCCTCGCTTCCGAGGTGGATGCATGAACGATGAAGCCCAGTTCAGCGAGGCGGACCTCGCCCCGAGTCCCGAAGAGCGCGCCGCGTCGCGCCGCTCCCTCATCGATCGCGTGGCCGCGAGCGTGGCCGCGCTCGCGGCGGGGGCCTGGGTCGGCGGCATCGTGGCGCTGGGCGCCTGCGCTGCCCCGTTCGTCTTCCGGCTCGCCCCGGCCCCCTTCTCCGGTGACGCCATGAGCGCGGCGTTCGCCCGCTTCGATCAATTCGCGCTCGGCGCCGCGGTGATCCTCCTCGGCGCCGAGGTGGCCCGCACCTGGGCCGCGTACCGCCACGGCGCGGGCCGCGCGGCGCGCGTGCGCCGGGTCGTCGCCATGGTGCTGGCCGGGTGCGCCGCGTACGTCGGCCTGGCGCTCACCCCCCGCATCGCGGCGCTCCACCGCGAGGGCGTCCAGCGCGGCGAGGGGGAGCTCGGCATGGAGCTCGAGCGCGTCCATCGCCGCGCCGAGCTCGTGAGCAAGTCGGAGGTGTTCCTCGGCGCGAGCCTGGTCCTGCTGCACGTCTTCACGCTCGGCGCGCGCCGCCCCGAGCAGGACGACGACGAGGAAGCGGCCGCCCCGCTGCCGCCCGGCCCGCGGTGACGACGCCGGGGGCGCCCCACCTGCGCCGTCGCCTCGGGCGTGGGCGCACGCGCGAGCGCGACGATCGAGGCTCCGCGGGGCGCGATGGTCGCGCGTGCGCTGCCGCGCATCGCGCCCACGATACGGAGCGATCGGATGCCGCGTGACAACAAGCTCTATAGCGGCTTCGTCAACCACGATTACATCATCACCTTCTCGATCGCCGACGAGGCGAACCGGGCGCGCCTCGTCGCGCTCTGCGCCGGACCGTGGCAGGGCGACGAGGTCACGCCCGACACCTGGGAAGTGTCGAACACGCTGAGCCCCGATCAGATGGAGCGCGCCATCCTCGATCTGATGGGCGACGCGGACCGCGCCGCCTACTACTACCTCTCGGACAGCAAGCGGATGTTCCGCGTCCTGCTCGGCTGAGCTCGCGCGCGAGGGATGTGAGCCGCTTCGCTCGGGCATGCCGCAGGGCGCGGGCGGGGCGTCGCCGCGGGCCGAAGGGGCCACGAGCGCCGTCATTTCGCGGTATGGTCCGGTCATGAGCGAGCTGGAAGCCACGCCGCCCGGCGCCTCCGCGAGGTCCGCCGCCGACGCCCCTCCACCTCACGCGCCCACGTCGCGACCAGGGGAGGGGGGCGACGAGGGCTTGCTCAGCGTCCTCCGGGACGACGGAACCCTGGATCCCGCGACCGACCCCTGCCTGAGCGAAGCGCTGCTGCTGCGCGCGTACCGCGAGATCAAGCGCCTGAGGCTGCTCGACGCGCGCATGCTCCTGCTCCAGCGGCAGGGGCGGGTCGGCTTCTACGGCGCGTGCACCGGCCAGGAGGCGACGCCGATCGCCACCGCGCTCGCGGTCGAGCCCACGGACTGGATCTTCCCCGCGCTGCGCGAGAGCGTGATGATGCTGGTGCGCGGCTTCCCGCTCCGCACCTATGTGGCCCAGGTGTTCGGCAACGCGGGCGACCTCCTCCAGGGGCGCCAGATGCCGTCGCACATGAGCGGGCGGCAGGTGAACCAGGTGTCCTGGTCGAGCTGCATCGGCCCGCAGCTCCCGCAGGCGGTCGGCGCCGCGTGGGCCGCGAAGCTGCGGCGCGACAGCACCGTGGTGGTGGGGTTCATGGGCGACGGCGCGACGAGCGAGCCCGATTTCCACAGCGCGATGAACTTCGCGGCGGTCTTCAAGGCGCCGTGCGTCATGATCTGCCAGAACAACCACTGGGCCATCAGCGTGCCGACGGACCGGCAGACGGCCTCGAGGACGATCGCCCTCAAGGGGCGCGCCTACGGCGTCCCGTCGGTGCGGGTCGACGGCAACGACGTCATCGCCGTCTACCGCGCCGTCTCCGAGGCGGTCGCGCGGGCTCGTGGCGGCGGCGGCCCCAGCTTCATCGAGGCGCTCACCTACCGCGTCGGCGCGCACTCCTCGAGCGACGACCCGAGCCGCTACCGGTCGCAGGAGGAGGTCGATCGCTGGACGGAGCGCGACCCGCTGCTGCGCCTCGGGCGCCACCTCGCCGGCCGCGGGCTCCTCGACGACGCCGCGGAGTCCTCCCTCGAGGCGGAGCTCAACGCCGAGATCGCCGCCGCCGTCGCCGAGGTCGAGGCGATGGGACCGCCTGCCCGGGAGACGCTGTTCGACGACGTCTACGCGGAGCTGCCCTGGCACCTGCGGGACCAGCGCGCAGAGCTCCTGCGCTCCCCGAAAGCGCCGGCGCACGGCGGCGGGCGCTGACCTCGGGGAGGGATTTCCCCTCGCTGCGAGGTCGTGTAAGCCCCCGGGCACCCAGGGACGGCTCGCGGGTGCGGGCGCGGCCTCAGGGCTGTCGGCGAGGGGCTTGCCTGACGAACCCCGGCGCCCCTAGTTCCAGTCTTCGAAGCGCACAAAAGGACAAGGATGAAGACCTACGACGCAATCGTGATCGGAGCCGGCCCCGGCGGTTACCCCTGCGCCATCCGGCTCGCTCAGCTCAAGCAGAAGGTGCTCTGCATCGAGAAGGAGACCGTCGGCGGCGTCTGCCTCAACTGGGGGTGTATCCCCTCCAAGGCGCTGATCTCCGCCGCGCATCTCTACGAGAAGTCGCAGGCCGGCGCCGCGATGGGCATCAAGGTCAGCGGCGTCGAGCTCGACGCCAACAAGATGCAGGACTGGAAAGAAGGCATCGTCAAGAAGCTCACCGGCGGCGTCGGGTCGCTGCTCAAGGGCAACGGCGCCGACGTGGTGAACGGCACCGCCACGGTCGTGGGGCCGAAGCGCGTGGACGTGACCCGGGCGGACGGCTCGGTGGAGCAGTTCGAGGCGACCAAGGCGATCGTGATCGCGACCGGCTCGACGACCATCGAGATCCCGACGTTCAAGTTCGACGGCGACACGATCATCGGCGCGAAGGAGGCGGTCAGCCTGCGCCGCGTCCCGAAGCGGCTCATGGTGATCGGCGGCGGCGTCATCGGCCTCGAGCTCGGCATGGTCTACCAGGCGTTCGGCGCCGAGCTCATCGTCGTCGAGGCGCTGCCGGAGCTGCTCACGGGTGTCGACCCCGACTGCACAAAGATCGTCGAGCGCAAGATCCTGAAGCGCGGCGGCACGATCCACAAGAACGCCAAGGCGCTCGGGTACGAGAAGCAGAAGGACGGCTCGGTCGGGGTGAAGATCCAGGCCGACGGCAAGGAGCAGACGATCGTCGTCGACACCGTGCTCGTCGCCGTCGGCATGCGGCCGAGCAGCAAGGGGCTCGGCCTCGAGAAGGTCGGCGTCACGGTCGATCAGCGCGGGTTCGTCCCGACGGACAAGTTCTGCCGCACCAACGTGCCCTCGATCTACGCCATCGGCGACGTCAGCGGGCCGCCCCTGCTCGCGCACAAGGCGACGAAGGAGGGCGAGATCGCCGCCGAGGTCATCGCGGGGCACAAGGCCGAGAAGGACTGGGTCGCGATCCCGGGCGCGATCTTCACCGATCCGGAGATCGCCACGGTGGGGCTCACCGAGGCGGAGGCGAAGGCGAAGGGCCTCGAGGTCAGCATCGGCAAGTTCCCGTTCTCGGTGCTCGGCAAGGCCATGGCCATGAACGAGACCGAGGGCTTCGTGAAGATCGTCGCCGACAAGAAGACGAAGCAGGTGCTCGGCGTCCACATCGTCGGGCCGGAGGCCAGCACCATGATCAGCGAGGCGTCCCTCTCGCTCGAGATGGCGGCCTTCCTCGAGGATCTCTCGCTCACGATCCACCCCCACCCGACCCTCGGCGAGTCGCTGATGGAAGCCGCCGCCCACGCCATGGGCGCCGCCATCCACATCGCAAACCGCTAGAGCGACGGTCACCCGCTTCGGATACGGGCCCACCTCGACGTTTTCGGTGCTCAGCGCACCGGAGTGCGCTTGCGCGCCGAAAACGCCGATCTGGGCCCGTCTCCTGTGCGGGAGACCGCCGCTCTGCTCTGCACTTAAGCAGAGGTGGGCGGAAACCGGTTTCGAGCACCGGAGCGCTCGAAACCAGCAGAGAGTTCCGGGAGCCGTGGAGTTCTCAGCCTTCCCGCCGCCCTTCGATTTTCGCGGCTTCTTGACCTGATGGCGGTCTACGTCAGTCGCGCATGAAATGGCACGTATACCCGGCCGGGTACTTCTCCAGGTACTTCTGGTGGTACTCCTCGGCGCGCGTGAACGGGCCGGCCTCCACGATCTCGGTGACGAGCGGAGCGCGCCACTTGCCGCTCTTGTCGACGCGCGCCTTCACCTCCTCGGCGATGCGGCGCTGCTCGGGCGTCGTGACGAAGATCGCTGAGCGGTACTGCGTCCCGACGTCGTTGCCCTGGCGGTTCCGCGTCGTCGGATCGTGCATGCGGAAGAACCACTTCTCGAGCAGCTCGGCATAGGACAGCTTCGCGGGATCGAAGACGATGCGCACCGACTCGGCGTGGCCCGTCGATCCGGTCTTCACGTCTTCATAGGTCGGCGCCTTCGTCCGGCCGCCGGCATAACCGACCTCCGTCTCGAGGACACCGGGGATCTGCCGGAGGAGCTCTTCCATCCCCCAGAAGCAGCCGCCCGCCAGGACGGCCGTCTCCAGCGTCGTCTGGCACCCAGGCGCCTCGCCCGGCGCCGGGACGGCGCAGGCGTTCGCGCTCGCTTGCTCCCTGGGCGCGCCGCCGCGGCCCTCGAACAGCGCCCGATAGGCGCCGTAACCCTCCGCCTCGAGGCGAGCCAGCGGGATGAAACGGAGGGACGCGGAGTTGATGCAGTAGCGCAGCCCTTCGGGCGCGGGCCCGTCCTCGAAGACGTGCCCGAGGTGCGAGTTGCCGGCCTTGGAGCGAACCTCCGTTCGGACCATCCCGTGGCCCCTGTCCGAGCGCTCCACGACCCGCTCCGGCTCGACGGGGCGCGTGAAGCTCGGCCAGCCGGTGCCCGAGTCGAACTTGTCGAGCGACGTGAAGAGCGGCTCGCCGCTCGCGACATCCACGTAGAGGCCCGCCTCGTGGTTGTCCCAGAAGGCGTTGCGGAACGGCGGTTCGGTCGCGTCCCGCTGGGTGACCTCGTATGCGAGCGGCGTGAGCTGCTTGCGCAGCTCCTCATCCGACGGTTTGCGATAGCTTCTGTCCGACATCGTCACAGCCTCCTTGGACCCCGGAATCACCTTGCTCGCCCTCCCTGCATCGCCGGCGCGAAAGCACGCGAACACGGCGGCGCACGCGATGAGGACGAGCGCGAAGAGAAGACCAGCAGCGCGGAGCCGTTTCATCATCCACCTGGCCTGTCGAGGGTAGCGCACCTAACCCTCCTACGCCCCGCGGCGCCGCTGGTTTCGCCCAGCGAGCGCGGCCCGCGCAGCCTCGCGCGGCGCCGGCCTCGGCGCTACGGGCCGCCGCTCTCGAGCGAGGCGTCGCTCTCGCCGGCGCCCCGCTCGAAGCACTCGGCAGGGATCTCGCGCGCGCGGCGGACGAGGCGGGTCGCCCCGATGAAGGCCGACGTGACCGGATCGTAGTAGCCGCTCGCCCCGTGCAGGCCCGGGACCGCGCGCTGGTAGTGGCGCGCGACCCGCTCCATGAGCGCCTCGCGGACGTACTTGCCCACCATCGACGCCATCGCGACGCAAAGATCCGAGGCGTCGCTATCGCGGACGAACGCGATCTCGCCGAGGCCGGGGAAGCGGTAGGCGCTTCGGGCGCGGCTCTCCTCGAGCACGGCGTGCATCCTCCCCGCGAGCGGGCCGAACGCGGAGCCGTACTTGCCGAAGCCGCCGACCTTGCCGCACACCGCGAACACCTCCGCGCCGGCGAGGCCGCGGAGCTCCAGGACGAGGCGCTCCATCGCGTGGAGATCGAGCACGAACCTGTTCTTCCCGGCGCGCGCCCCGTCGTTCATCCGCTTCGCGCAGAGCAGCACCGAGCGCACGGCGACGACCTCGACCCCCTTCCCCGAGAGCTTGTCGAGGTCCTTGCCGACCGCGCCGAGCAGCTCGTCGGGCGCGGTGAACGCCTCGCCCTCCGCCGACCAGCACTGCTCCTCGACGTGGCCAGGGCAGAGCGCGCGGAGCGCGGGGCGATCGTCGAGCGCGACGGCGTGGAGCAGCTCATCCACAGACGACGCGCCGCTGGCCATCTCCGCGCGGCCGCAGCCGCGCGCGACCAGCGCGCGAGCCCAGGCCTCGCCGAGCGAGACATCCCCGTGCGCAACGAGCTGCTTCGAGTCGCCGAGCCGCTGGGCGAGCGCACCGCGAGGGGCGCGGCCGGCGACCTGCCAGCCCGCCTCCGTGACGCGCGTGAGGACCGCCGTCACCACCATCGGACCGAGCCGCGGGCCCAGCCCGTTCTCATCGACGCCGATACGGTAGCGGACGGAGGGCTCGGCGGACGTCATGCACGGCCCCTCTGCCACACCACGGCGCCCGCGTCACCGCGCGGATCTCCGTCAGGCCACCCGCCGTCCCGCTCGGGACCACTTGCCGGTTCGGTCCCAAAATTCTCAAACTTTCTCGAGCTCATGCGCGATCCACCGCGCCGCGCGCACCTTTTCCCCGGCTCCCGCCGGGGGCGCCGCTATAGTCGACGCCTCATGCGCATCCTCCCCGTGCCCTGCCTCAGCGACAACTACGCGTACCTCGTGGCCGCGGACGGGCGGCGCGAGGCGATCGTCATCGATCCCTCGGAGGCCCAGCCGATCATCTCGGCGCTCGAGCGCGAGAAGCTCAGTCTGGTCGCCATCGTCAACACGCACCACCACCACGATCACGTCGGCGGCAACGAGGCGCTCCGCGAGCGCTACGGCGACCTCCCGGTCTATGCGCACTCGAGCGACGTCGGGCGCGTCCCCGCGCAGACGGAGCGGGTCGAGGAGGGCACGCCGGTCCAGGTCGCCGGCCTCACGCTCCAGCCGTTGCACGTCCCCGGCCACACGCTCGGCGCCGTCTCGTATTGCGTCGAGGACGTTGTGTTCACCGGAGACACCCTCTTCATCGCCGGATGTGGCCGCATGTTCGAGGGGACGCCGGAGGTCATGCACGCCTCGCTCTCCAAGCTCGCCGCGCTCCCGGCGCACACGCGCGTCTTCTGCGGTCATGAGTACACAGTGAACAACCTCCGTTTCGCCGAGACGGTCGAGCCCGAGAACGAGGCTGTCCGCAAGAAGCTCGCGGCTGCCCGTGCGGCGCGGGAGCGCGGCGAGCCCACGGTCGGGAGCACGATGGCCGACGAGCTCGCGACGAACCCGTTCCTGCGCTGCGGCGAGCCGCGTTTGCAGGCGCGCTTCCCGGGGGCCACGCCGTCCGACGTGTTCGCCGCCGTGCGTCGCGCGAAGGACGATTACCGCTGACTTTCGACGTCGCGCGCGGCCGTATTCCGCTCGCGCCCGCCGTCCGATTTCTATACGACTAGGCCCATGGACTCCCGCGCTCCCATCTTCGGGTTCAACGACGCGCGCGACGAGATCGTGCGCACCGTGGTCGACCGGGTCGTCGGCTCCACGAGGGATCCGCTGCTCGCCATGAACGAGGCGGCGTATCAGGAGGCGAAGCGGCTCGAGGGGTCCCGGAAGCCGCAGGACATCCGCGAGCTCGCCGAGTGGCAGCGGCTCGCCCGCTCGCTCGGCCGCATGCACGACGGCGAGCGCCGCCGCCGCCTGCGGGAGCTCTCGGAGGAGTACGCGTGGGACATCGCCGGGAACTTCGACCGGCGCGTCTACCAGCTCTCGTCGCGGCTCCTGCCGCCCGTCGTCAGCGCCCTGCTCGCGCCCCGCAAGCTCATGACGGTGGTCCGCGACCCGCTCAAGCTCGTCAGCCTCGAGCTCCTGGCCGACCGGGTGCTCGTGGAGGGCCCGCTCGCGAAGCTCCGCTCGCTCGTGCAGCGCGGCACGGCCGTCTACGTCCCGACCCACCTGTCGAACATGGACTCGATCGTGTTCGGCTACGCCCTCGAGCGCGCCGGCCTGCCGCCCGCCACGTACGGCGCCGGCAAGAACCTGTTCACGAACCCGGTCCTCTCGTTCTTCATGCACAACCTCGGCGCCTACCGCGTCGACCGGCGCATCCGGCACAACCTCTACAAGGACGTGCTGAAGACGTACTCGGGCGTGCTCCTGGAGCGCGGCTACCACTCGCTGTTCTTCCCGGGGGGCACGCGGTCTCGCTCGGGCGGCGTGGAGCGGAAGCTCAAGCTGGGCCTTGTCGGCAGCGCGTTCGAGGCCTACACGCGGACGCTGCAGAGCGGCCGCGAGCGCCGCGTCTTCTTCGTCCCGGCCACGATCAACTACCTCATCACGCTCGAGGCCGAGACGCTGATCGCCGATTTCCTCTCCGAGGCCGGCAAGGGCCGCTTCATCATCGAGGATGACGAGTCGAGTCGCATCGGCCGGATCGCCTCGTTCCTGCGCAAGCTCCTCGCGATGAACGCGGCGGTGGTCATCCGCTTCTCCGAGCCGCTCGATCCGTTCGGCAACCGGGTCGACGAGCTCGGCCGCTCGTTCGACGCCCGTGGTCGCGAGGTCGATCCGGCGAGCTACGTGAAGGATCTGGCCGGCAAGGCGGTCATCGACGCGGCGCGCGACGCCCAGTACGCGCGCGAGCTCGGCGAGGAGATCTGCCGGGCGTACGCGCGCGACACGGTCGTGATGGCGACGCACGTCGTCGCGGCGGCGAGCTTCGCCCGGCTCCGCAGCCAGGCGCCCGCCGCGGATCTCTTCACGGTGCTCCGGCAGCGCGACGTGATCACGGTGCCGCGCGACGACCTCGCGGCCGACGTGGTGGCCCTCTGCGATCGGCTGCGCGCGCTCGAGCAGCGGGGGTGCATCGTGCTGGGGGAGGACGTCCGGCTCGGCTCGGGCGGGGACATCGTCGAGCGCGCGATGCGCGCCTTCGCGGGCTACCACTCGTCGCCGGTGCTCGACTCGCGGCCCGACGGCATCGCGCTCTGCGACACCAACCTGCTCTTCTACTACCAGAACCGCCTCGCCGCCCACGGCGTGGCGTGGGACGTCATCGCGCCGCCCGGCGTCCCTTCCGGCCTGCAGGTCCAGCCGCCGCTCCCGCCGCTCGAGCCCGCCTCGTCGCCGCCGCCCCTGGAGGAGCCGCGGGGCTCGGCCTCGTCGGCCTCGTCTCGCGCGGGCGAGGCGGACGCGCACGTGGGCTCGATGAACGGTGCCGGGGGTGGCCAGTGAGCGCCCCGGGGAGCGCGCTTCCGGCGCCTTCGGTGGGGGTCATCGGCGGCGGTTTCTGGGGCGTGGCGCTCGCGCTCGCCGCGAGCCGCACCGGCGCGGAGGTCCTCCTGTACTCCCGCCGCGAGCAGCCGCAGCTCAGGGGCGGCCCGCGGATCGTGCGCGACCACGCGGAGGTCGCCCGGGCGCGGCTGCTCGTGATCGCGGTGCCGTCGAACGCGGCGCGGACGGCGCTGCGCGCGCTCGGCGATCACATGGACGGCTCGCACCTCGTGATCCACGGCGTGCGCGGCCTCGAGGGCGAGGCGCTGAAGACCGTCTCGGACCTGGTGCGCGAGGAGACGCCGGCGCGCCGGGTGGGCGCGCTGGGCGGCCCTGTGCAGGAGGACGAGCTCCGGGAGGGCCGCCCCTCGGCGATGGTGTGCGGCTCGCGCTTCCCGGAGGTCCACGCCGCGGTGACCGCGGCGTTCCAGTCGGACGCGCTCCACGTCTACACGACGCCGGATCTCCAGGGCCTGGAGTGGGCGTCGGCGCTGGTCGGCTGCCTCGCCATCGGCGTGGGCTTCGCCGAGCAGGCGGGCGCGGGGCCCGGGTTGCTCGCCGCGCTCATCTCGAGGGCGGTCGACAGCGCGGCCCGCATCGCCGCCGCGGCGGGCGCGGAGGAGCGGACGATGCTGGGGCTCGGCGGCTACGGCGACCTGCTCGCCTCGATCCGGCTCGAGGGCCGCCCCGAGGTGGTGCTCGGCAAGGCGCTCGCGCGTGGGAGGACGCTCGACGAGGCAGTCGCGGAGGCCAGGCTGCGGGTGGAGGCGATCCCGCTGATCCCGCGCGTCGTGGCGTTCGCGAAGGCGCGGAGGGTGGATGCGGGGGTGTTCGAGGCGCTCGAGACGACGCTGAAGGGCGGCGCGCCGAGGGCGGTGCTCGATCGGATGTTCGCGGCGTGAGGCGCGGTGACCGGAGATCGCTCACTCGTTCGCGAGCGCGAGGACGGCCTGGGCCACGCCGGTGACGACCTTTGCAGCGCGCGCGTAATCGAGCGTATCCGGCGTGTCCTTGTCGGTGTGATAACGCCGGTTGCGCAGAAACGCCGTGTCCGTGATCATGACCGCTGGGTAGCCTGCTTCCCAGTAGCTCCGGTGGTCGGACCAGTCCACGCCCTGAACGAGCCCCGGAGCGCTCAGGGAATAGGCGGGCAGATCGGTCGCGCCGCGCATCGCCCCCTTGACGGTGCGAACGAGCGAGAGCCCCTCCAGGTTGCCGACCACGGCCACGAAGTTTCCCTTCGTGGGATAGAGCATGGAGAGCGGCGCCAGCGGGAACGCCTGACTGCCCTCCTCGTCGGTGAAATACCCGATCATCTCCAGGCTGATCATCGCCCGGACCTTCACGCCTGCTGCTTGCATCGCATCCGCGTGGTGGGCGCTTCCCATGTGCTCGGACCGAAAATAGGGCGGCTCCTCCAGCGTGAACGCCACGAGCTCGACGTCGCCTCGGAGGGGCGCCCGGCCGAGCATCCGCCCCAGCTCGAGCAGCCCTGCCACGCCGCTCGCGTTGTCGTCGGCGCCGGGCAAGTCGTTCGCCGCGTCGTAGTGGGCGCCGACCACGACGCGCGCCGCCGAGTCCGGGCCGAACCGGGCGAGGACGTTGCGGTACGTCTGTCCCTCGACATCGTAGAGCTGCTCGGTCACGCGTCCTCCGGCGGCGCTGAGCTCGTCGCGCAGGTACGCCGCGGCGCGGTCCAGCTGCTCGATTTGCCGGTAGCCCCGCGGGCGGAACTCCTCCACGAGCATCCGGACGTCGCGCTCCACGCGAGCGGGGTCCGCGGAGAGCGCCGGAGCGGGCGGCGGGAGCGCCGCCACGAGGGGCTGGCTGACGAGGGCTCCGATCGCCGCGCAGCTGGAGAGGAGCAGCGCCGCGGCGGCCGCGGCCCACCGGCCGTAGCGGGGGCGAAGCCCTGTGATCTCGCGAGCGTCTTCCGTGGTCGTGGCTGCGCTCGTGGTCATCGAGAGGGCAGGACATCTGGCGGACGTGCTCTGTTCCTGGCACGGGCAGGAATCGACGGCGATCCTCCGAGACGGCTGCGCGCGATGAGAGACGGCCGCCCGCGATGACCACGCCGAAGCCGTCCCTGGGCGCAGCGTCGCTGAGATCGCGCCGCGGGCGAGGAGATCGCGCCGCGGGCGAGCTCGCCGGTGCCTTCAGGCGCCGATGCCTGCAGGCGCCGGGGACCTCGGCGCCGAGCCGAGCGTCGCGGCGGGCCGCGCTGTCAGCCGTCGTTTCGCTGGCTCGCGTCGGTCGCCCCCGGGGCGGCGGGCGGGTCGACGCTGTCGCAGCAGCGGAATCCGGTGGAGTAGTCGTGATAGGTCGGCTCGTGGGCGATGGTGGTGAAGTAGCAGCCGGGGCCGAGCTCGCTGGTCGTGCTGAAGAAGCCGCCCATGAACACGCCGTTTCCCTCGTGCCATGGCTGGTCGCGGCGCTCGACGCCTTCGGTGCTCATCCGTATCACGAGCTCGCCATCGACCATGTCGCCGACCCACTCGTGCAGGTTCCCGATCATGTCGTGGACGCCGAGCTCGCTGGCGCAGCCGGCGTGCTCGCCGCTCCTCGCCAGGAAACCTGGCTTCTGGTCGAGCTCGGGGCTGTTGAAGTGCCGCTCGTAGCTCCACCCGCCCGCCGGGTGCTCGCCGAAGACCTCCCGCAGGAGGTGGGGTTTGCCTGTATTGCACCGCCCGCGCTCGCCGCGTGGGCCGTAGGGGTAGCGGTGGGCGCCATTGCCGCGGCAGGCGCGCAGCCATTCCCGCCGCGTGCAGAGGCGCTTGCCGGCGGCGACGCAGGCGGCCTTGGCCTCGACGCGGCTGATGTACGCCTGCGGAAAGACGCCGGCCGCGCTGCGCGCGAGGTACCGGACGCCCGGCTCGGGGCGCTTGAAGTGCGGGTGGACGGCGAGCTCCCCGCCGGCGTCGGTGACCAGGTGCGCCTCGTAGCGATCGATGCAGACGCCGTTGACGAGGGCCATGTCGGCGGGGCAGGGGCCGGGGGCCGGCGGGAGCCCGGGCGGCTGTGGGGGGAGGGTGGGAGGACCGGCGCTGGCCGAGCCGAGCGGATGTGGCTCAGCGAGGGCGGCGCCGGCGTCGTCTGCAACGGGCACGGAAGCGGCGATGGACATGGGCGCGGCGCTGGCGATGGCCGGGAGGGCAGCGCCAGCGTCCGCGCTTCCGCCGGGCGCACGCGCGGCGTACGCGGAAGCCGCGGCGGGAGCCCCTGCCTGGGCCGTGTCAGCTGCGCGGACTGCGCCGGTCTCGCCGGGGGCGTCCGACTTGCTCGCTGAGCCACCACCGCTTGGCGCAGAACACGCCGTGAGCCACATCACAGCACCGAGCCAGCCTGGCGCTGTGTGGCCCGACACACGGCGTCGGGAGGGTGTGGGGGTGTTCGATAGGGGAGCCCGGACGGGATCGCGGGGCGGCGCGGTCGGCACGAGGGGGAGTGTACACGCGGCCGGCGTGCTGGCTGGAGGCTATCCGCTGTCTGCCCTTCGATCTGAGGCCAGATCCAGGAGGTGAAGGAAAGCGCTCATGCGCGGGGAGCCGTCGTCCAGCCTCGATGCGGACTGCTCAGTTGCACGGAGCCGCGACCGTGTCGCAGCTCTCATCGCAGTTCGTGCACGCACAGCTATACACGGCGTCAAACTGACGCTCGGCGCCAGGGAACTTCGTGTCGCACGCGTCGAAACACGTGGGTTGCGGGTCGTTCTGGAAGCACCCCTGAGCGCACTCAAGCCAGCTCTGGCATGTGTCGCTGAGCGCGCAGAGGGTCAGACAGCTGTTCGCAATGGCGCAGGACCGGCACGCTGCAGCATCAGCGTTGCCGCCCCCAGCGCCGGCGTCGCAGTCGCTGAAGCAGACCAGCAGGTCGGTGTTCGTGATGTTCAGATCTTCGCACGCTGTGTCGAGGATGCACTGTGAAGCGCACTCGTAGCCCGGCTCGGAGCAGTTGATGGACAGGGATTCGCAGCTGAGATCGCTGCATTCCTCGACCTTCGCGCACGCCTCCTCGCACTCGGTCAGTCCCGCGCCTCCGCCCGAACCGCTCGATGCCGCCGTCGTCGACGCGGCTGTGGTCGAGCTCGTGGCCGAGCCTGTGGTCGTCGTCGTGGTGCTCGACGTCGTGGTGCTCGTCGTCCCCCCGCCGCCGCTCCCGCCGCCCCCGCCGGGGTTCTCCGTCGTTTCCCCGGAGCACGCCGCGAACGCCGCGATACTGAACACGATAACCAAAGAAGAAGTCTTGCTGCGCATCGCCACTCTCCTTGGGCACGCCGCGGCCATTCTCCACGTCATTGCCCCAACGCGGCGCGATCGTTCGCCTGTTTCTCACCCCCGGCAACATTTTTCGCTCGCAAGCGCCCCCGCTCGCGCGGGCGTCGCCACCATTGCAGCGTCCGTTGGCCTCTCAGCGCGCCCGGGCATACTCGTCGTGGCCGTGTCCCAGGGCGTCTGGCAGAGCCGCGGCTTCGCGGCGCTCGCCGACGCCTGCCTCCCACCAGCCTCGAAGCCGTGCGCCGCCAGCCCGCCATCGCCCCGGCTGCCGCGGCCGGCGGCCCCGACGCCTGCGCCGCCGCCTCCCCTCAGCCCGGCCCTGGCGACAGGGCCCCGAGCTCCGCGCCTTTGCGCTCCACGCCGAGCAGATCCCGCGCGGGCACCTCGCGCGCATCGCCCTGCCCGATCAGCATCTTCGACGACCGCTTCGGCCTGAAATCCGGGCGGTTCGGGTTGAGCTTCCACCAGCCCCCGTCGAGGATCACCCACGGCTCCTCGCTCGCGCGCACCACCTCCGTCGCGAACCGCGCGCGCGTGATGCCCGTGATCGCCCTCGTCTCCGGAAGCGCGGCCGCGAGGCGCTTCAGC
Source organism: Sorangium sp. So ce693 (assembly GCF_051521375.1). Classification (NCBI taxonomy): domain Bacteria; kingdom Pseudomonadati; phylum Myxococcota; order Polyangiales; family Polyangiaceae; genus Sorangium; species Sorangium sp. So ce693. Next base: position 11,549,931 of record NZ_CP150347.1, on the reverse strand, counting down.
CCCTCCGGCATGCCGCCGTAGCTCACCTGGGTCACCACGTTGTGGCCGGCGTCGAACCGGTAGATGCTCGTGCTCAGCACCTCGATCGACGGCGAGGCGTCGCTCACGAGGATGTTGTTCCGCAGGCGACAACCCCAGCTCCCGTTGCCGCACTGGAGCGCGGGCCGGGCCCTCGCGCTCAGCACCACGGTGTTGTTGCGGATCAGGTTGTTGCGGCAGCCCCAGAGCGGCAGCGCGTCAGGCCCGGTCACCTGCTCCGGAGCGCGCGGGCCGGGCTCCACATAGGCGCGGTCGAACGGGTTCGCGTTGTCCCACTGCGCGATCCCGCTGGCGAGGTTGCCATAGATGAGGTTGTTCTGGATGACCGAGTCCGACACGCCTGCGAGGTTGATCGCCCCGCCGCCGCTGCGCCCGTTGCCGTTGATGACGTTCTGCTCGATGATGAAGTTCACGCCGCGGCCATCCGGGAACCCGTGCTCGCCGAACCGCTCCGTCGCGCGCTTCATCAGCTCCGCGGCCCAGGCGCGGGTCGGCTCCTTGCGCGGATGATCCCGGAACGACGGGTGCTCCAGCACCGCGTCGAGAGAGGCCTCCGGATCGAGGTTCGCCTGGAGCCCGCTCGCGTTGTTGCCGAAGAACACGTTGCGACGAACCACGTAGTCGTCCGATCCGTCGGATATGTAGGCGCCGTGCTCGCCCGCCGAGAAGGCGAACAGGTTATTCTGCAGGAGCACCGTGTGGCTGTCGGTGGAGTGAACCCCCCACATCCGATGGTGATGGGCGAGGTTGCCGACGATGGCGATGTGGTGCGCGAGCCTGCTGGTCTCGCCGAAGGCGCCGTCGATCATGATCCCCGCCTTCGGCTCAGCCGCGCTCTGCCTGCCAGGCGCGCTGCTGCCAGCGAGGCGGAAGCCCTCGATCACGACGTGGTGCGCTGCCTTCAGGTAAATCATCCAGTTCGGGTCGGCGGCGCACCCCCGGTCGATCACGACCTCGCCCGGGCTCCCCATCGCCTTGAAATGGATGTACCGCTCCTGACCGGCGCTCGGCTTGTCGCCAATCGAGAACCCCGCGTACGTCCCGGGCAACACGGCGATGAGATCGCCGCCGCGCGCCGTGTCCGCCGCCTCCTGGAGCGTGGCGAACGCGCGCGTGACAGGGAGCTCACCTGGCTCGGCCGCAGCGCCCCGCGCGTTCAGATCGAGCGCGGCCACGCGGATCGCGGCGGGCGCCGGCGCGCCGACGACGAGGACGCGCTCGTACCGCGCCTGCACTTTCATCGTCTGACGCACCCACTCGTCGGAGTCCCGCGTGATCACGAACGGCTCGACCGCCGCAGGCGCCGGCTGCTCTGGCGCCTCGGGGGCCTTCGCTGGCGCGGGCGGCCTCTTCGCCTGCGCCGGCGGGGGCGCCGCCTCCTCGGACGGCGGCCCCGCGACCTGGATCGTCCCGCTGCACGCGAGCGCGGCGACCGCGACGAGCCCGCCGCCGATGCGCGCGCAGCCACGGGCCAGCTGGATGACGCTTGTCGATCCTCTCATCTCGACGCTCCGGGGAAGGCTGCCCCTCCGAGGTGCGCCGCGCGTGCGGCGCTCGGCCCTGGCTACCCCGGCTTACCCCAAAGCGCGCGCTTCAGCCAGACGAGGGCGCGCCTCGGCCAGGGCCCGCGCGCGCTCGGCCCGCGCGCGCTCGGCCCGCGCCGCGCGCCGAGCGAGGTGCGACATCGCCTTCCAGCGGCGGCCGTCATGCGGCCGACACGTGCCCGTTTGCTTCCGTCGCTGCCCTTCCTTTGGTACGAAGAGCTCATGAAAGCGCTGCCCTCGCTCGTGAGCGTCGCTCTTGCCGGCGCCACCCTCCTCACGCTCGCGCCCGAAGCGCAGGCGAACATCAAGAATCCGAACGATCACCCCCGCTACTTCGCCGAGCTCGAGCCGCACGGAGACCTCGTCTTCTTGCACCGCGACTACGGCCTGCGGCGGTACGGGCCCGGGCGCTACAACGACTTCGGCGACCCCGAGTTCGGCCTCGGCTTCAGGGCGAGCATCGAGCTCGCCGATCCCGCGTTCATCCCCAAGCTCAACAACACTGTCGCCATCTCGTTCGGGCTGGATTTCACCGACTGCAGGTACTGCCGCCGCGACTTCACCATCTGGAGCCCGGTCACCATGCAGTGGAACTTCTTCTTCAACGATCAGTGGAGCGCGTTCGCCGATCTCGGCGCTACCCTCCGGACCGACGGATTTTACCGCGACGTGTGGTTCGACTTCGTCGGCATGGTCGGCGGCCGCTACCACTTCAACGACAGCATGTCGCTCACGATGCGGATCGGGTATCCCTTCTTCAGCGTCGGCGTCTCGTTCTTCGTCGGCTGAGCCGCACCCCGCTGGCTCGGGCCCTCTGGCGGGCTGAGCCGCCCCGGGCGCTGCCCTGCTGTCGCGCTCTCCCGGCACATCAGGCCGGTGGGAGCGCGCGGCCTCCGCCGCGGGCGGCATCTCGCCGGGGCGGGCGTACGGCGCGGACATCGGGCGCGTGCGGAAGGGGCCCGCCCTGGTTAGACTAGCCGGAGATGGTCGGCTGGTATTTCGTAGGCATCCTCGGTCTCGCCCTGCTGATGGTGGTCCACGAGGGAGGGCACTTCCTCGCCGCGCGCGCTTACGGCATGCGCGTCTTGAAGTTCTCGATCGGCTTCGGCCCCACCTTCTTCAAGGTTGTCCCGAAGGACGGGTACTACTGGTTCACGACCGCCGCGGACAAGGTCCGCGTGCGGCTCTTTCGCCACGACCCGGTGAAGCACGGCCCCACCGTGTTCCAGGTCGCCATGATCCCCTTCCTGGCGTACGTGCAGATCGCGGGGATGAACCCCCTCGAGGAGGTCGATCCCGAGGACAAGGGCAGCTACGCGAACGCGAGCCTGATGGGCCGGATCGCCGCGATCTTCGCCGGTCCGCTCGCCAATTACCTGTTCGCGTCGGTGCTCTTCTTCGCGAGCCTGATGACGGGCGGCAAGCCCTACCGCTTGACCGACATCGGCGTGGTCGCCGGCATGCCGGCCGCGGCGGCCAACCTCAAGGACGGCGACCGCATCGTCGAGATCGATGGAACCCCGGTCCAGGACTGGGAAAAGATGGCCGAGATCATCTCCCGTAGCCCGGGCCGGCCGCTCGACGTCGTCGTGGAGCGCGCCGGCGAGCGCGTCCAGGCCAAGGTCACGCCGGCGAACGAGGGCGGCGCGGGCAAGATCGGCGTGATGGCCATCGGGCCGGTCCAGTCGGCGCCGGTGACCGCCAAGGAGGCGGTGGTCCTCGCCGTGACGAAGCCGCCGAAGGTCGTGCAGAGCCTGGTCGTGGGTCTGGGCCAGTACCTCACGGGCAAGGTCGACGGCGAGCTCGGCGGTCCGAAGCGGATGATCGAGGAGACCGCGCACGCGGCCAAGCGCGGGTGGGCCGAGGGGCTCGAGTTCCTCGGTCTGCTCTCGGCCTACCTCGGCGCCTTCAACCTGATCCCGTTCCCGGCGCTGGACGGCGGCCGGCTGATGTTCCTGTTCTACGAGGCCGCCACGCGGCGCCGGCCGAACGCCCGCATCGAGGCGCATATCCATCTGGTCGGCGTGTTCATGCTGATCGGGCTGATGCTCTACGTCACGGCGAACGACTTCGGCCTCGGGTCGAAGTAGCGTCGAGCCAGCGCACCCCGTGGCATCGAGGCCGCCCGCGCGGGTCCCGGCGTCGCTCAGGCGCCTCGCCCGCGCGGCGGCGTGGCTCGGCCTGCTCTCCGTGGCGAGCGCAGCGGAGGCCGCGTCGCCCGGTCCAGGCGCGTGGTCCGACGAGGAAGACGAGGCCGTCTTCGACGTCCCCGCGCCCCCGACGCTCCCCGGGCTCACGCTGCGCGATCCGACCTTCACCTTCGAGTACACGGCGGCCGTGATCGAGCCGGACGCGGCGAGCCGGGCGGGCGGCAAGCTCGCCTTCGCCTGGTACTCGCACGGCGAGATGGAGGTGCCGCTCGTCCCGCGCAAGTGGTTCGTCGGCGCGGTGCATGACAGCGCCGCGGCGAGCGTCCCGGGGGTCGAGCGGTCGATCCTGCTCGGGAGCCCCGAGCTGTACGGGCGCGGCGTCTGGTCGAGTGTGCGCGGGCTCGCCTCCGGCGGAGGCTTCGGCCTCGTGCTCCCGGTCCCGCGCGACGTCTCGCGCGACCAGGCCGAGGTGCTCCGGACGGCGCGCGTGGTGCGGCCGTGGGACGAGACGCGCTTCCGGGAGCTCACGCTCACGTTCCGCCCCTGGTTCGACATGCGGCACATCACCGGGCCGTTCATCTTCCAGCTCAGGCAGGGCCTCGACTGGTCGCTGGTCGTGCGCGGCCTGCGGTCCGGGGAGCGCCGCACCGACATCTCGGCGCACACGGCGTTCTACTTCGGCTACCGGCTCGCGCGGCCTGTCGGGGTGGGGCTGGAGCTGTGGGAGGTCTACCAGCTGACCCAGGACCTGCCGGACGACCGGCGCGCGACGTTCGCGGTCTCGCCGAGCGTCCGCTTCATCCTGTCGAACGTGCAGCCGGCGCTGAGCGTGCTCTTGCCGGTCACGACCCCGCTGCGCGGCGACGTCGCCTCGTACTACGCCGCGCGGTTCAGCGTCGGGTTCACCTTCCCGACAGGCGCTCGATGGGCGCCCCCGTGAGCGCGGCGGGCGCGCTCGCCGGGCGCGCCTCTGGCCGAAGGCGCCGAAGGCGCGGGCTCGGCTTCGAGTGTGCGTGCATCCAGCGCGGGCGCTCGGTACCCTGGCCGCGTGGTCAACGCAGCATGGCTCCGGCGCGGTCTGGTTCTCGCGGCGCTCCTCGGCTCGGCCGGCTGCTCCACCCAGCTCGTGAGCCTGAACGAGGGGCCCCGCGAGTACGTCGCGACGGACTACGAGAACGTGCTGCGCAGCTGGACGCGCACGGAGCACCTGTTCGCGCTCTCCGAGCTCGACAACTTCCTCACCGCCACCGCGACGTTCGAGTCGTGGGACTTCCGCTGGGCCTACGTGGTCCGCTACGCGCAGGACTACCGGCTCACGATCGAGCAGCGGCAGAAGCTGCTCGAGAAGACGCTCGAGGAGACGCGCCAGCGCCATCAGTTCTTCGTCGCGATCTTCGGGGGCGAGCGCAAATACAACGACCTCTCGACGCCGAACAGCGCGTGGATCGTGCGGCTGATCGACGACACCGGGAACGAGACGGCGCCCGAGGAGATCGTCGCGATCGCCAAGCCGAACGCGCTCGAGCGGACCTACTTCCCGTACAACACGGTGTGGCGCCAGGCGTTCCGCATCCGCTTCCCGCGCGCGACCGCGGACGGCAAGCCGACGATCTCGCCGAGCGCGAGGTGGTTCGGGCTCCGCTTCGCCGGAGCGCAGGGCAACAGCGAGCTCGTCTGGCAGATCAACGAGGAAGCGGAGCCCATCGATCCCGCCGAGCTGGAGCAGGGGGCCGCGCGGCCGCCGCGGCCGAAGGGCGGCCAGCTCTAGCGCCGCGCGCCATCCCGCCAGCGCTCGCCGACGCGCGGAGCCAGCCGAGCCCCGCGCGGCTCTCGCTCCGCGCGCCGCCTCAGCCGCGCTGAGCGTTCATCGAGACGGACTGCGCCAGGATGGAGAGCAGCTCGGGCGTGCTCTCGAACAGCTCGCGCAGCGTGGGGTGGTCGGCGATGAGCACGAGCGCGCCGCCCCCTGCGGCGCGAGCGATCGACGGCGCCGGCTGGCCTCCGAGCAGCTCCGAGGCGAACAGGAGCTCGCCGGGCCTCGCCGTGCCGGCGATCGTCTGCGATCGCTCCGCGACCAGCTCCAGCGCGCCTGCGCCGATGATCACGAGCCCGGGGATGGGGTTGCCGGCATGGATGAAGTGCTCGCCGGGCGCCAGGCCGCGCAGCCGGAGCTGGCCGAGGACGCGGCGCAGCAGCGTGTCCTCGAGCTCGCCCAGCGGCCCCATCGTGGCGCCTGCGAGCGACTGGATCCGGTCTGCGACGGTGCGCAGCTCGTCGAGCACCCACGGGCAGCTGCGGAGCGCGTGATCGATGGTCGCCTGGTCCCAGATCGCCACCCGCGCGCCGTCCGCGCCGGCGACGACGCGCAGCGGGACGCCTTCCTCGAGCGTCCCTCGGGACGGCACGAGCGTCCTCGTCGCGGCGCGCTCGGCGGGGATATCGACGATGTTCGCGCACACGGCGGCGTCCCCGCGCAGGACCAGCGCCGCCCCGTCGACGGCGAGCTCCTCGTCGGACGAGAGGTCTTCCACGCGCGCTGCGAGCGCGAGCTCGTCGTGCATCTCCTCGGGCAGGTCCGCGAACGCCTCGATCTGCTCCAGATCGCGGCCGGTGAGGGCCCCGGCGGCGGCTGGCGCGGCGCTGGCCGCGCCGGGCCGCGGCAGATCCGGCGCGAGCTCCGGGGCGAGGTCGAGGGCCGCGCTCGCCCCCATCTCCGGCGGCGCGCTGGGCGGCGCGCCGAGCGCCATCGCGGCGAGGTCGGCGCTCTCGCCTGCGGCCGACCGCCGCCGCTCGACCGCGGGCACATCGACGAGCGGCGCCTCGGCGAGATCGGGGAGGGCGTCGACCGAGGCCGGCGCGCGGGCGTCGGCGGCGGACGCAGGCCGCGGCGCGGCGGTGGGCGCCTGGGCCGGGGGCTCCTCGTCGAGCGCGAGGTCCGCGTCGTCGAGCAGCTCTTCCACGGGTTCCGGCGCGGGCTCGCCCGAGGCTTCATCGAGCGCGCGCGGGCGCGGCGCCTGGACCTCGGCGCTGCCGGACGCGGGCTCGGTGCGGGGCGGGGTGGCCGTCGTCTGCAGGTCGTCCTCCGGCTCCGCTGCCAGTGGCGGAGGCGGAAGGCTGGCGAGCCGGGATGACATCGGCGCTTCGAGGTCGCTGTCGGAGAGCTCGATGACGACCGTCCCCTCGATCGTCGACTCCGCGGGCGACGCGTCTGTGCTCGCAGGGGGCTCGAGCTTTGCGTCGTCGCTCGCTGAATTTGCGGTGCCCTTTGCTGGAACGCTGTCGGCCGAGGCCCCGAGGTGTCCTGGGGGTTCGTTTCCGGTGGGCGTCGCCGGGCGGATGCGCGCCGCCGCTGGCGTCGGGGGCGCCGGAGGTCGCGCGGAGATCGGCTTCCGCTTGAGCGTCAGATCGAGCGGCGCTGCCGAGGTGATGACCTCGTCTTCCTCTTCGTCGCCCGGCTGTGGCGTCGAGGGATGCCTGCGGGCCACGAGGTACGTGTCGCCGTTCGACGTGATGATCTCCTGGGGAGGCCGCGGCGGCGCGGCTGGCTCCGCGTCCTCGGACCAGGGGTCGAGGATCGGTTCGCGCGGCCTGCGTTTGGAGCTGGTCGCTCCCTGTGCGGGCGCGGCCGTGCCTGTGCGGGCCGGGGTGGGCGTCGGGGCCTGAGCCTCCACGACGATCTCGCCGATGTCGTCGTCGCTGGGCGCGTGCTCGTCGGCGGGGGCTGGCGGGCTCGGGGCCTGGTGCGACGCCGATGTCGTGGGCGAGGCCGCTGCGGCCAGAGGTGCGGCGGATACCGGCGACGATGGCGCAGCGGGCGCCGCGGGCGGCGGGACGGACGCCGGCGACGGCGCGGCGAGCGGCGGCACAGCAGGTGATGGCGGTCGCGTGGCGACCCCCGAGGGCGCATCGGGAGGCGCAGCAGGCGGCGCGACCGGCATCGACGACGCCAGCGGCGGCGCCGCGGGGGGCGGAGGCGTGAGAGGCGGAGGCGCGAGGGGCGCCGGATGCGGCGTGGTGGTGGCCGAGAGCGACGGTGGACGCGTGGCTGGCGCCGGAGGTGCGCCGGGCGGCGGCAGCGCGCCGGACGGCGGCAGCGCGCCGGGCGGCGGCAGCGCGCCGGGCGGCGGCAGCGCGCCGGGCGGCGGCAGCGCGCCGGGCGGCGGCAGCGCGCCGGGCGGCGGTATGGCGGAGGCCAGCGTGGGCGGCGTCGGGGGAGGCAGAGCCTGCGGGTGTGGCGGCGTGCTGATCGGCGGCTGCGACGGCGCGAAGGACGGCGGCGACACCGGCGGGGGGAGCACCTGCGGGGGTGCAAGCACGCCAGCTGACGGCGCAGCGGGCGCCGGCACGGCGGATGGAGGCGGAGGCTGCGGGCGCGGAGGTTGAAAAGACGGCGGATGCGGTGCTGCCGCAGGCTGCGGGCGCGGGGGCGCAAAAGGCGGCGGGTGCGATGCGGGTGGAGACCCGAACGACGGCGGGTGCGATGCGGGTGGAGACCCGAACGACGGCGGGTGCGGCGCTGGTGGAGGCCCGAACGACGGCGGGTGCGACGCGGGTGGAGACCCGAACGACGGCGGGTGCGGCGGTGGCGGAAGTCCGAGGGACGCCGGATGCGGCGCTGGCGGAGGTCTGAACGACGGCGGGCGCGACGCGGGCGCGACGCCTCCCGGCGCTGGCGGCGGTCGCGGCTCCGCGATGAGGCTCGGCAGCGGTGGAGCAGGTGGCGGTACCGCCGGAAGCGCTGACGGAGGTCGCGGTGCCGGGGGCGGTGGCTCGCTCATGGAGCGTACCCCGGCGGGACGCGGGGGCTGCAGGGGGCTCATCGCGGGGTCGGAGCGGCCGCGCTCCGGCGACGGAGGCAGGGCAGACTGCAGCTCCTGCGGCGTGGGCACGGAAGCAGGCCGAGGGGGAATCGAAGACGGCCGCCGCGATGCTCCCCGCGGGATGGCCGGCGGTGGTATCGGGGCGGGCGGTGGCGCGCTCTGTGTCTTCGCCGGCGCTATCACCAGAAGCGGGTCCGTGGTGAGCTGCTGCCGGAACGACGGAACCCCCGGCGCAGGAGGCAGCGGCGGAATGGCGCTCGCCATGGGGGCAGGCAGCGGAGCCGCCGGCGGCGGCTGACTCCTGTACATCGCTCCGGCCTGGACGTTGGGCGCGGCCGTCGGTGGTGCCGAGGGGGCCGTCGGCGGCGCCGCGTGCGGTGGGTCGAGCCGCTGCGGGTACGCGGCGGGGGGCGGCTGCGAGCGCGAGACGGGCGGAGCCGCCGGAGCGAAGGGCGGCGGCTGCGAGCGCGAGACGGGCGGAGCCGCCGGCGCGAAGGGCGGCGGCTGCGAGCGCGACACGCCGGGCGGAGCCGCCGGCGCGAAGGGCGGCGGCTGCGAGCGCGAGACGGGCGGAGCCGCCGGCGCGAAGGGCGGCGGCTGCGAGCGCGACACGCCAGGCGGAGCCGCCGGCGCGAGGGGCGGCGGCTGCTGAGCGGGCGGCGCGGGGGAAAACGGCGCGATCGGTCGTGCTCCGGCGCCAGGTCCGCCCTCTGCATCCGGGCCGAGCGGCGGCGACGGCCGGGAAGATGCCGTCAGTCGCTCTGCTTCGGCCGCCAGCTCCGGCTGCGAGAGCGGTTCGAACATGTCGATCTCGATCGAGGGCATCGAGGCGCGCAGCTCCTGGGTGAGCGACATGCGGCGGCGCCAGGTCTGCTCGTCCGACGGCGGCGCTTCGTCAGAGGACGGGGGCGGCTTGTCGCCTTCGCTGTCGATGGTCTCCAGGAGATCGGGATCGCTCGGCTGCCCGACCTCCGAGGCCATCACCTCCTCGAGCGCCGTCACGCACAGCCCGAGCTCCGAGGCGCGGAACGGCTGCCCGGCCGCCCCGGCGGCGTCGGCCGCGCGTCGCAGCCACACGATAGCGTCACGCCGCTCGCCGCGCGCCCACAGCGCGCTGGCCGTGGAGATCCCCCACACGACATCTTCATCGTCATTCGGGTGCGGTTCGGGGAGGGCGACCACGCGGTTCGCCATGAGCAACACCACCTATCACAGGCCCCACTGCGGCCGTTTACCCCAGGGTACCGAGCGAGCCGACGTCCCGGATCGGGCGTCGCGCGAGCCCCGCGGCGCGGAAAGCCGCGCCACCCAGGAGCTTAGCCGCGCTCGCTACGGCACGTACAAATTACGGTACGGATGTCGCTTTTAGCGCTCGCCTCGCCGTCGCCTCGCCGTCGTTGCCCGTCAGAACCCGGTGCTGGCCCACATTCGCGAGGCGAACGCGGGTCCGGGGCGACGCTCCGACGTGAATTCGACGCAGCCCGACGTATAAGGAGCGAGCGCCGCGTGCGTCCGCGGAGCGCTCGGCCAGGGCACCTGGCCGATCCTGGTTGAGCACGGGGCACGCGCTGGCGCGTCCGCGGCCTGTGCAATGACGCCGGGTCAGGTGGAGCGCCGTCCGCCGATGCGCCGCGGCCGGCAGCCCAGGACCGCCGCGCGACGGCACATCTCCTCGACACCATCCCGCGATGCGGCCTCTCCGGGCATGCGTCTCGCGAGCCAGCCGATGAGCGTCAGCCCCGCTGCGCGGGCGTCTGCGGGCATCGTCCCGTCGTTCAGGAGGCTCGCGATCTGGGCAATCAGACGCGTGCGCGTTTCCTCGGGCGCCATCCTGGGTGCTCCATGAAGCATTCGAACGGGAAAGTCAAAAGAACCGCCATGCTGGCGCGCAGCCCCGTCGGCGGGCACCTCGACGCTGTGTGCTCCTCGACATCCCGTCTGTCCCGCTTGCCCGGGTCGGCCGCGTGCCAATACCCGTTGTGCAGTGGCGTCAAGATAAATTACATGGGGTCAAATCGGCGCGATCAGCACCTCGCGATCCTTGGCGCCGTTCGCGGGCCCGACGAGCCCGCGCTTCTCCATTGCCTCGACCAGCTTGGCCGCGCGGTTGTAGCCGACGCCGAGCTTGCGCTGCAGCCATGAGGTCGAGCAGCGCCGGGTGTCGGCCACGATGCGAACCGCGGCGTCGTACATCGGATCGGTCTCCGCGTCGGACGTGTCGGGCTCCTCGCCCTCGTCGTCTCGGGGCCGGAGGATCGCCTCGTCGTAGACGGGCTCGCCCTGGAGCCGGAGGAAGTCGGTGATCTTCTGGACCTCCTCCTCCGAGCAGAACGGGCACTGGACGCGGCGCGTATCGTTCGAGCCGTTCATCTTGATCAGCATGTCGCCGCGGCCGAGCAGGTGCTCCGCGCCCTGCTCGTCGAGGATCGTCCGGCTATCCACCTTCTGCGCGACGCGGAAGGCGATGCGCGTGGGGAAGTTCGCCTTGATCATGCCGGTGATCACGTCGACGCTCGGCCGCTGCGTCGCGAGGATCACGTGCATGCCGGCGGCGCGCGCCTTCTGCGCGAGCCGGGCCACGCTCGCCTCCACGTCCTTGCCCTGCTGCATCATGAGGTCGGCGAACTCGTCGACCACGATCACGATGAAGGGGATCTTCTCCGGCAGCGCCGCGTCCGATCCGTCCTTCGCCGCGTCGATCTCCACCTCGAGCCCGTCGGCGCCGACGGCGCTCACCTTGGCCGGGGGCTTCGGCGGGCGCGCCTCGCCGCGCTGCACGCGCTCGACCCAGGCGTTGTAGGTCGTGATGTTCTTCGTCCCCGCGTTCGCGAAGAGCTGGTACCGGCGCTCCATCTCGTCGACGGCCCACTTGAGCGCGTTCGCCGCCTGCTTCATGTCCGTCACGACCGGCAGGAGCAGGTGCGGGATGCGATCGAAGGGCGCGAGCTCGACGACCTTGGGATCGATCATCAGGAGCCTGAGCTCCTCCGGCGTCTTCCGGAAGAGCAGGCTCACCAGCATCACGTTGAGGCCCACGCTCTTGCCCGCGCCGGTCGCGCCCGCGACGATGACGTGCGGCATCGACGCGAGGTCGGCGAAGTACGGCGTCCCGATGATGTCGCGGCCGAGCACGCACGGCAGTGGCGCCTTCATCTCGACGAAGCGGCGATCCTCGACGAGCTCGCGCAGGTTGACGGGTAGGCGGTGCTCGTTCGGGATCTCGAAGCCGATGCGGTTCTTGCCGGGGATGGGGGCGACGATGCGGACCTTGCGCGAGAGGCCGAGCGCGAGGTCGTCCGCGAGCCCCGCGACCTTCGACACCTTGGTGCCGGCGGCCGGGGAGACCTCGAACGTCGTCACGGTCGGCCCCGGGTGGATCTCCTCGACCTTCCCGCTGACGCCGTAGTCGGCGAGCGTCTTCTCGAGGAGCTGAGCGGTCGCCTTCAGCTGATCCGCGTCGAGCTGGAGGCGCCCGCCCGCGGCTGCTTCGAGCATGTCCGTCATCGGCAGGCGGAAGCCCGCCCCGGTCGCCGGGACGACCTTCACCACGGCCGGCTTCTCGCTGACGAGCGCGCGGCTCGTATCGACGATCGTCGGATCGCGCGGCGCGACCGCGCGAGCCCGCTCCGGGCCGATGGCGGGCGGAGGCTCGCGGTGGGCCACCGCGGCGTCGTGCTCGCGCGCGGGCAGCTCGCGATGAACCACCGCGGCGTCCTGCTCGCGTGCGGGCAGCTCGCGATGAGCCACCGCGGCGTCCTGCTCGCGTGCGGGCAGCTCACGCACCGGCGGCTCGCGACGAGCCACCGCGGCGTTCTGCTCGCGTACCGGCGGCTCGCGGTGAGCCACCGCGGCGTTCTGCTCTCGCGCGGGCAGCTCGCGCCGGTGACGCACGGGCAGGATGGGCGACGGTGTCGGCACGTCGACCTCCTCCGGTTCTCCGAGAGCCGTCACCATCTCGTCGTCGCCCGGATCGAGCGCCGCGAGCTCGTCCTCGTCGAGGTCACCCTGCTCCTCGTCGAGGTCGCCCTGATTCTCGTCGACCTCGCCCTGCTCCTCGTCGACCTCGCCCTGCTCCTCGTCGACCTCGCCCTGCTCCTCGTCGATGTGCGCCTCGCCTCCGAACGACGGCTCATCGCCGTCCTCCTCGGCGGCGGCGCCGCGCGGCGCCGCGGGAGATGCGGCGCGACGCCGTGCTGCTCGGCGCTGCGTTCCCTCGCGCGGCTCGGCAACGCGCTGCGCCCGGCCGCGGGGCTCGGCGCCGCGCGACGCCGCCTCGCGCGGCTCGTCGTCCCGCGGCGCCGCCTCGCGGGGCTCGGCGCCGTGGGTCACCACCTCGTGCGCCTCACCGCCGTGGATCACCAGCTCGCGGGGCTCGGCGCCGTGGGTCACCACCTCGTGCGCCTCACCGCCGTGGATCGCCACCTCGCGCGGCTCGGCGTCGCGCGGCTCTGCCCCGCGCGGCTCGACGCCCTGCTGCGCCGCTTCGCGCGGCTCCCTGGCCTGCGCCTTCCGCCCGCGCCGCGGCTTCGCCGGGGCGGCCGGCTCCTCGGGGGAGGCGTCGAACGGCGCGCTCTTCCAGAGATCGAGCGCCGGCGCCTCGACGGGCGCCGGCTCGACGGGCGTTGCCCTGGCGGAGGGATCGGACGGCCGCTCGTCGGTGTCGTCGGCCAGCGCGGCGATGATCGCGTCGGGGCTCGAGTTGCGCGCGATGATCGGGGGCGCGCTCTGCGTCTTGGCCTCGGTCTGCCGCTCCAGGTCGCGCGCCGCGGCCCATGCCCCGAAGAGCGCGCGCGCCCAGCCGGCGACGCGCATCGCGACGGCGATCGCGAGCTGCTCGGCCCGGTGCGCGAGCTCGATGAACGAGAACGTCGCGCGGCCCATCAGGATGAGCGCGACGATGGTGAGCCCGATGATGTAGGACCCGATGTTCGAGAAGAGCGCGCGCAGCACCTCCCCGAACAGCTCGCCCACGGCCCCGCCGAGCGGCATCGCGCCGAACGCGACCGCGCGCGGGAACGCGACGTGCGCGAGCGCCGCGAGCACGATGACCACCACGATGTCGCCGCTCAGCCGGAACAGGCTGGCGATCGAGCGCTTCGCCCCGAGGAGCGGCATCGCGAGCAGCGCGAGCTCGAGCGGGACGAACCACGCGATGACGCCGATCGCCTCGATCGACGTCCCCGCGAGCGCGGCGCCCACGGGACCCACCCAGTCGTCGCCGGCGACCTCTGGCCGCATCGGATCCCCGCGGAAGGAGGCGAGCGCCAGCGCGCTGTACAGGGCCGACACAAGAAGAACCAGCGCCGCCGCATCCCGGGCGTAGCCATGGCCCGGCGGCGCAGCAGGACCGGCGATCCCTGCTGGGCTGGTCCGCGCGGCGCCGCGCGCCCCGGACCGCAAGGGCTCGCCAAGGCCGGCGGCGGGCTGGGCACGGCGAGGAGCGAACAAGGGGACGTGCATACCTACCTGTACCTACTTTGCTCACATATGCGCACTTCGCTCCGGGGGCAAGAAGTAGGGAGGGCCGTGCGCCGCGCGCGCCTGAGCTCGCCTGGAGGGCGAAACGCGCCCGCCTCCGGGCGGCGTGGGTCAGGGGAAGCAGGGAAGGGGAGCCGGGAGGGGCAACGAGGCCGCCTGCGCGCTGGAGTTCTGGCCAGATTTCGCGCAGACTTTGGAAAGGCTCCTCTCTATCCCGGCCTTGAAATTCTTTCAAACAGAGCGCTGCGGGCGGTACCATCCCGACCCTCCTGGGACGTGCATGGAAACTGTCGAACGAGCAGGGCGGCGCGTCGGCGCTGCGGGCCTTCTTTTGCTGTGCCTCGCGACCGCGGGCGCAGGGCTCGCGACGAGCGGGTGCCGCGTCAACGAGGACGACATCCACCGGTGGGAGACCACGGCGCACGGCCCGGACAAGCTCAGGGCGGTGCTGTTTCACGATAAGTACGACAGCTCGCTCCGCGTCGAGGCGGCCACCTCGCTCATCCGCATGAAGCCGCGGCAGGGCCGGCGCGTGGGCATCGGCATCATGGTCGAGACCCTCGCGACCATGGCGCCGGAGGCCCGGCAATCCATCGTGGCGGCGCTCGTGCCGTCGATCATCGCCGAGCTCAGGAAGCCGCCGCCCGTCGCGCAGCCAGGTCAGCCGCTCCAGCAGGACACGTCCTTCCCTTACAAGGACACGGCGTACGCGATGCTCACGTCGGATCGGACCGTGATCATCGCGGACGAGGGGCTGAAGGAGGGGCTCAAGGCCGCCCTCATCGACTGGGCGATGGCGGACTTCGAGCACCGGCTCGAGGACCGCTCGCAGGCCTACGGGATGGAGCAGCTCCTGCGCTTCATCGGCCCCGCCGCGGTGGCCGGCCTGCCGAAGCTGATGACCCGCGAGGCGAAGCGGCTCGACCAGCTGGCGTCGCTCGTGGCCGAGTACGGCGACCCGCCGACGAAGGAGGCCGCCTCCGCGAACCTGGTCGCCATCGCCAGGTTCGTCACCTCCGGCGAGTGGACCACCGTCAAGAAGCCCGAGCTCCAGGCGGCGAACGCCGCGTCGAAGCTCGACCCGACCGAGAAGCAGTTCGAGGCGCAGCTCGCGCAGTACCAGGAGGAGGAGCTGTTCCGGGTCTTCGGGTCGATGAAGAAGCTCGGCGGCCGGCCGTCGGTGGACTTCCTCCTCGGGTTCGCGGCGAACAAGGATCAGCCGGAGAAGCGCCGCCAGGCCGCGCTCGCCGCGCTCGAAGGCCGGCTCGATCGCAACAACCCGAGCGACATCCAGCGCATCCTCGAGATCGCGACAGCGGACGCGCCCGACGCGGTGCTCGACCAGGCCTTCCGTCGCGTCGGCGAGATGCCGCGTGAGCTCGTCGTCGAGAAGCTCTACGGCCTCTTCAAGACCGACAAGTGGAAGATCCGCCGCGCCGCCGCCGCGACCATCCTGAAGATGTCGACGGTGAAGCACATCGACGAGTTCATGAGCAGGCTCCCCGACAGCAAGGACAGCAAGGGGTTCGCCATGCCGGAGGCGCTCACGTACGGCGCGGCGCTCGGCGACCTGAAGGAGGGCTCGCCCGTCGAGGCGCTGAAGAAGCACTTCGCCGCGGGCCCCGCGGCGGCGCGGACGAGCGCGATCGCCTACTACTTCACCTTCGGCACGGCGGCCGATCTCCCGGCGGTCAAGCCGCTCGAGGGCGACACGACGCGCGTGCCGGTCTGCGAGGCCGACCCGGACTGCAAGTGGGCGTGCGAGGTGCAGAAAGAGGGATCGACCGAGCGCGAGCTCAGGGACGTGAAGACCGTCGGCGAGTTCGTTCAGTACTGCATCGAGCCGGCCATGCAGGACAGGAAGCCGGAGCTCGAGAAGGGCGAGAAGAAGTGACGCGCTTCTTCGTCCGCCGCGCGCGGCACGCGCGGCCCAGAGCCGTCAGTTGCTTGCAGGGAAGAGGCCGGGAGGAGGCTTCCCAGCGCAATTCATCCTCCATTATCGTTGGGTAGAGATGAGCGCGGATCCGAACAAGAAAAGCGCACGGACGTTCCAGTGTCGCGATGTCCTTTGGGAGACGTTCGAGCAGATGGCGCGCGAGCTCGAGTGCTCCATCGACTACCTCATCAATGAGTCGATGAAGCAGTACGCGCGGCAGCGAAGCTACAGCCCGCGCACGCCTTTCCCGCCGCCCGCCAGGGGCGACGCGGTGCCCCCCTCCGGGCACATGGCGGTCCCGCACGCTCATCAGGCCAGCGCGCCACCTCCCCTCGCGACGCCCCAGCCGCCCGGGCTGGCGACGTCCGGCTCGGCGCCGCCCCTGGGAGGCTTGCAGCAGCAGCCCGCAGCGGGGATGCCCTACGGCGCTTCGGCCGGGGCGCCTGCGTATGGCGCGCCGTCGCCGTACGGCGTGACGCCCGTCGGGCCAGGGCCGACGCCGGTCCCGGCGATCACGCCCCCTCCACCGCCTCCGGGGCAGGTCCGTGCGGGCGCGCCGCCGCCGCCCCCGCCGCCCCCCGGCAGCAGCAACGCGGGCGGCAAGCGGCCCAGCCTGCCCGTGCCGCCGCCCGTCCCGGGCCGCGTCGGCGGCCCGCCGCCTCCGCCGACCAGCGTGACGCGCCTCGGCGCGCCGCCGCCGCTCCCGTCCCAGGTCACGAACCCCGGCGGCCGCCAGAGCCTCCCGGGCGCCGCGGCGAGCCGCTCGGGGCCCCCGCCGCCTCCGCCGATGAGCAACGCCGCCGGCTACGCCTCGCCGATGGGACCGCCGGTGGCGCCGCCCCTCGCGCCCCCGCTGTCGCCGCCGCCGTACATCGCTCCGCCGCAGGCATCCAGCAGCGTGTCGGGGCCGCCGCCGATGGCCATGGGGATGCCGAATCAGGTGCCCGTCGGCCCGACGCTCGCCGCGTTCTACGCGGGGCAGCGGTTCGTTGTGAACAAGGATCGGTTCATCATCGGGCGCGGCAAGCAGTCGAGCGATCTGACGATCAAGGACCCGAACGTGTCGCGCCAGCACGCCATGGTCGAGTTCCTGAACGGCCAGTACTACATGGTCGACATGGGCTCGACGAACGGCGTCGAGTACAACGGCCAGCGCATCGCCCGGAAGGCCATCGTCGAGGGCGATCTCTTCCGGATCTGCGATCACGAAGTGCGCTTCTCCTACCGCTGAGCCCGCCGAACGCAGGCGCGCAGGCGGGAGTTTGGCTGGAGCGCAGGCGAGGGCTTAGGATCCCGCTGCAGGATGACCAAGCGTGGAGGCGCCGAGCTCGGCCCGCAGGAACGGCGCCGGGGCGCGCTGCGACGAGCGCGCCGGGGCGCGCTGCGCGGCGGCGCCGCGGTGGTCGGCCTCGGCGTGGCGATCTGGGGCGGAGCGGTCCTCGCTTCGCAGCTGCCGCCGTGGGTCTCGGCGGGCGACGCCCCGCTGCCGGCGTCGGTCAGGAGCGCGCGGGTGCTCAAGCGCGACCAGCCGCTGTTCGACGCCCCCGGCGAGGGCGCGCGCCGGCGCGGCTCCGTCGATCGCAACGTGCAGCTGCCCATCTTTGCGGCCAGGCGCGCCGGCGGATGCCTCGGGCGCTGGCTCGAGGTGGGCGCCGCGGCCTGGGTCTGTGACGACGCCGTCGAGCTCTCCGCCGCGGCTCCGATCAGCCCGCTGGTGCGGACGTGGCGCGAGATGCCGGATGGGCTCCCGTACCGCTACTACTTCGTCGGCCCCGACGGGACCTTCGGCTATCGGCGGGCCGAGGCGGCCGACATCGACGCGCCGGACGCGCAGCTCGAGCCCGGCTTCGCGGTGGCGATCGTCGAGGAGCGGATCGAGGGAGGCGCCCGGTACGGCCGCACGAACAGCGGCTTCTGGTTGCCGATGCGAGATCTCGGTCCGGTGCGCGCGTTCGCGTTCCACGGGGTGGACGTCGCGCCGGGCGCCGCCGAGATCGCGACCGCGTGGGTCGTGTCGGAGCGGGCTCCGCTCTACACGCGGACGGGGGCGGGCTTCACGCGGACCGAGGAGAGCAAGGTGCGGTTCGAGGTGGTCCCCTATCTGGAGGAGGCGCAGGGCGCCTCGGGGAAGCTCGCGCGGATCGCCGAGGGCGACGTCGCGGCGTGGATCTCGACCCGCGATCTCCGGCGCCCGTCGGTGGCGCCGCCGCCCGAGGTCGACGTCGAGGCGGGTGAGCGCTGGATCGACGTCGAGCGCTCGACGCAGACGCTCGTCGCCTACGAGGGGCGTCGCCCCGTGTTCGCGACGCTGGTCTCGACCGGCAAGGGCGCGCCCGGGTCGCAGCGCGCGACGCCCGCCGGCACCTTCCGGATCTGGGCCAAGCTGCTCACCTCGGACATGGACAACCTCGAGGACGAGGCCGCCGAGCGGTACTACCGGATCGAGGATGTCCCCTACGTCCAGTACTTCTCGAAGGGGATCGGGCTTCACGGCGCGTTCTGGCATCGCTCGTTCGGCCAGGTGCGGAGCCACGGCTGCGTGAACCTGGCTCCGCTCGACGCGCAGCGGCTGTTCTGGTGGACGTCGCCCCGGCTCCCCGCCGGCTGGACGGCCGTCCTCCCCACGGCGCACGAGCCGGGCACCGTCGTGCGCGTGAGGTAGCGGCAGGCGCGAGGCCCGTCGGGGTAGCAGTGAGCGGGGCGGGAAGGAGCAGCGGAGCCGGGCCCGATGGGCGCGGCGAGCGCTGGCTCAGGGGGCGATCTTGCCCTGGAGGAAGAACGCGATGACCCAGGAGAGGAGCACGAGCGACTCGATGAGCGCCAGGCCGAGGATCATCGGGGTCTGGATCCGGGCAGCGGCGCCCGGGTTCCGGGAGATGCCCTCCAGGGCGGCGGCTGCCGCGCGCCCCTGGCCCATGGTGCCGCCGAGGGCAGCGATGCCGATCGCGAATCCGGCAGCGACGGCGAGCCACGAGTTCGCGTCGTACTTGTTCGACGCCGCGCCATCCTGCGCCAGCGCCATAGCGGGAACCAGTACCAGCGCAGTGCCGACAACGGCGGACAGCGACAGCTTGCTCTTCAGCGACATCCGAATCTGCTCCTTTCAAGCCACACAGCCCGCGGGGCTGCATGCGAAACATCTGCGTGGGTCGGGGGCCGCGGGGCGGTCCCCCATCGAGATCCGGGGATCGCTCCAGGGACCTCTGCTGCTGCTCGGTAGGGGCCGCGCTTCCGCGAACCACCACCTTGTGGGGCAACCCATCGACAGCGGGGCCCCTCTAATCCGATTTTCGAGGGCTGGCTAGCCTTCTCTTCACCTCCAGCGCCATTCTCCGCGGCGCCGGTGGGCGGCTGACCAGGCGGTCAGGCGAAGCGGTCAGTGGTGGTCTGCCTTCTCGGTCGCGAGCCCGATGTAGATGCAGCTCAGCAGGCAGAACACCAGCGTCTGCACGACGATGACGATGATCGCCAGGAACATCAGGGGCACCGGGACGAACAGCGCGACGAGCCCCAGGAAGATGCTCGCCACGAGGTGATCGACGCCGATGTTGAGCATGAGCCGGATCGAGAGCGTGACCGGGCGGACGCAGGTGGAGATGACCTCGATGGGGAAGATGAGCGGCGCCAGGTACCACTTCGGCCCGGCGAGGTGAGCGAGGTAGCTCCAGCCGTTCTCCTTCAGCCCGTAGTAATTGAACAGGACGAACACCACGACCGCGCACCCGATCGTGATGTTCAGGTTCGAGGTCGGCGGGTTCACTCCCGGGATGAGCGCCGACGCGTTCGAGAAGAAGATGAACGCGGCCGAGCCCCCGATGAGCGGGAAGTACCGCTTCGCGTTCGCGGGCCCCATCACGTCCCGGGCCATCCCGTAGAAGTAGCCGAAGAACGCCTCGAAGAACGTGCGCAGCGTGAGCTTGTCCTCCGGGATCACCGACTCGTTCAGGCGCCGGTACTGGCCGCGGACCTCGCTGGCGAGGAGCACGAACAGCACCATGATCAGCAGGCTCATGAAGATCGGCTCGGTCCCACGGTAGTCCACCGTGTGGTGACCGATGAACGTCTTGCCGATGTTGCGAGCGTTCTCCCGGAGTCCGGGGAGCTGCGCCAGGAGGTACGTGAGGAACCCTGTGTGCTCAGGCATGGCTTTCGTCGTCGATGCGCCGCGCCGGCTGCCGCGCGGCTGTGCCGGTACGGCCGCGAGCGCTGGCGAGCCTTGTGGGAATTCGCCCTCGGGCGAGGGGCCTCGCCTCTACCACAACTCGTTTACGGTGGGCACCCTGCAGCGCGCCAAGTCTCCTCACGCGGCGCGGGTCGCCCTCGGCGGTGCCGGTTCCGGCGGGAGCTCAGCCGTGAGCGCCCGGCGGGCTTCCGTCCTCCGGGGGCTTCGGTCCGAACAGCGTCCCCAGGCTGATGCCGACGACGAGCGAGGCGTAGCCGACAATCAAGGCGACGCCCGAGACCATGTCGCTCTTCAGGATGAGCCACACGCCGCCCATCAGGCCGGTGAGCTTGATCATCGCGATCAGCGTCCACGACACCGTGTGGCCCCGGCGCGAGAGGAACGCGTCGACGATGCGCGCGAAGACGTACAGGTTCGCCGTCGCGATGGCGCCTCCGATGCACACGCCGAGCGCCGCGCGCACGCCGTACGCGAGCAGCGCGGCCACGGACAAGACCGCGGCCGTGCCGGCGACCCAGCGGAGCACAGACCGCATCGTGGCGTCCCCGACGCCGGGCCGCTCCTCCGCGTCGGGCTCCTCGTGCGGCGGGTCGCCCCCGGGCGTACCGGGCCTTCGCTCAGCGCTCATCGTTCCCCTTCGCGTCCTGCAGCCTGTCGGGATCGCGGACGTCGTCGCTCGAGCCTGTCCGGCGGTCGTCGTCCGGAGCGCGCTCGTCCTGCCGTGTCTTCCGGTCGTCGAACCTCGGCGCAGGGTTCCCCTGCTCGCGCTCCTCGCGCTCGGCCACGGCCTGCATTTCCTTCCACGCCCGGAAGACCGCCTTGCCGGCGGCGCCGATCCCGAAGAAGAACCAGAGCACCGAGAGGTACGGATCGGTCCCGAGCTTCCCGTCGAGCCAGCGGCCGATGAACAGGCCGACCAGCATGCACAGCACCACCTCGAGACCGACGGTCCCGTAGCTTCCGACGGCCTTCCAGTCCTGCTTCATCAGGGGATCCGATCACCGGGCAGTACTTGGGTGCCTCCGGTCGCGATTACAAGCGGTCCCGGACGGGGTCAACCGCCGTCCGGCGTCGCCGCGCCTGTCGTCCTACCGTCGCACCGTCGCACCGTCGCTTACCGTCGCGCGACCAGCGCCTCGAGCGAGGAGCGCATCGCCCGTGCGGCCTTGCCGCGGTGGCTCACGAGGTTTTTCTCGGCCTCGTCGAGCTCGGCCATCGTCCGTCCGTAGTCCTCCACGACGAACAACGGATCGTATCCGAAGCCGCCCGCGCCCCTGGGCTGCCTGCCGATCCGCCCCTCGCAGCGCCCTTCGGTCACGATGGGCTGCGCCTCGGACCGCGGATCGAGCAGCACCATCACGCAGCGGAAGCGCGCCTGGCGCCGGTCGTCCGCGACGTCCGCGAGCGCCGCGAGCAGCGCCTCGTTGTTCTCCGCGTCGGTCGCGCCTTCCCTCGCGAAGCGGGCGGACCGGACGCCCGGCCGGCCGCCGAGCGCGTCCACCTCGAGCCCCGAGTCCTCGGCGAGCGTCACCATCGCCGACCGGTGCGCCCCGGCGCGCACCTTGAGGAGCGCGTTGTCCAGGAACGTCGCGCCGTCCTCGACCACCGGCGGCGCGCCCGGGAGCACCTCCGCGAGCGAGAGCACCTCGATCGGGAGGTCGGAGAGCAGCGAGCGCAGCTCCACGAGCTTTCCTCGGTTCGACGTCGCGGCGAGCAGGCGCAGCGGCTCCCGGCTCACGCGACCCTCCAGCGATCCGTCTGGAACAGGGCGGAGAGTTCGACGCCGGCGCTCGACAGCGCCCGGTGCTGCGCGCTCGCGAGTGACGCCACGCCCGCGAGCGCGAGGTCGGTCATGCGATCGAGCTCCGCCCGGGGGATGGCCTCGTCCTCGGCCGTCGCCTGGACCTCGACGATCGAGCCGACGGCCGTCGCCACGACGTTCATGTCGACGCGCGCCGAGCTGTCCTCGGTGTAGACGAGGTCGAGCGCGAGCCCGCCCGGGAGGTGGCCCACGCTGATCGCCGCCACCTGATCGCGGAGCACCGGCGCCTCGAGCGATCCGGCCGCGCGCATCCGGTCGAGCGCCAGCGCGAGCGCCACGAACCCGGCGGTGATCGACGCGGTCCGCGTGCCCCCGTCCGCCTCGAGGACATCGCAGTCGATCGCGATCGTCTGCTCGCCGAGCTGCTTGAGATCGATCGCCGCCCGGAGCGCGCGGCCGATGAGCCGCTGGATCTCCTGCGTGCGCCCGCTCGGGGCCTTGCCCCGCCCGTCGCGCGGCTCCCTGCGGGCCGGGCTCGATCGCGGGTGCATCTGGTACTCGGCCGTGAGCCAGCCCGCGCCCTTGCCCATCATCCAGGCGGGCACCGTGGGCTCGACCGACGCCGTGCAGAGCACGACCGTCCTCCCGGCGCGGTAGAGGACGGATCCCTCTGCATTGCGGTGGAACCCGAGGATCATCTCCACGGGGCGGTGGACATCGAGGGCGCGGCCGTCAGGGCGATTCACGCGGCCGCCTTAGCACACTTCGCGCGTCGCGCGGGCTCGCCTCGCGGCGGCGGGCGAGGAGCCCTGCGGACCCGCGCCGCTACATCCCGAACCAGGGACCTGGGTCGATCACCTCGGCGCCGCGCCTCAGCTCGAAGTACAGCTTCGCGCCGCCCGGTCCGCTCGCGACCGTGCCCACCCGCGCCCCGCCCGGGAGCTGATCGCCGGCGCGCACGTCCGCGGCGCCGAGGTTCGCGTACACCGAGTAGAGCCGCTCGCCGTGATCGACGATCACGGTGAGCCCGTAATCCGCGTACGTGTCGGCGAAGGCCACCCGCCCCGCCGCCACGCTGCGGACCGGCGCGCCGTCCAGCGCGGTGAGCTCGACGCCGGGGCCGCCGGCGCCGCGGCGCGACACCTTGCGCACCTCCGCGCGGCCGGCGATCGGGAAGGGGAGCCGCCCCATGAGCGAGCGGAAGCCGGCGCGGCGATCGAGCTCGGCGGGCCCGGTGTCCGCGCCGTAGATCGCGAGGTAGTCGGGGCGCACGCTCGTCTCGAACGCGCGCGAGAACGCGGCGCGGCGCTCCTCCTCCTGGGCCAGCGCGACCCGGGCGCGGTTCATCGCCTCGCGGTGCACCTCGAGGGGCGCGCGCTCCGCTCCGAGGTGCGTGAGCCGGTCCGCGAGCTCGGCGCTGCGCCGGGTCAGCTCCGCCTCGCGGGCGAGGTCGCGCTCGAGGGCGAGCCGGGTGCGCTCCACGCGGGCGGCGTGGTCCACCAGCGCGTCGAACCCGCCGCCCACCGGGAGGAAGCCGGCGCGGACGTGGCGGTAGTACGCGCGCCCGCGCGCGATCATCCGGCGGCGGGTGAGCTCCAGCGCGGGGCCGATCGCGTCGAGCTCCGCGCGCAGCGCCTTCTCCTCGACGTCGAGCTTCGCGAGCAGGCGATCGAGATCGTTCTCGGCCAGCGCCGAGCCCGGGCGCGCCGCCGGAGCCGGGGCCCTGGCCGCCAAGGCGGACGTGGGCGCCGGGGCGTCGGCCGCCGGCACCGCGGCGCCGCTCGTCGCGGCGCCGGTGAGGAGCGCCAGCGCGAGCGGCGCGAGCCGGATGCGGCGCCTCACACGGCCACCATCTTGCGCAGCGTGAGCAGCGCGGTCGTGGCGCCGAGCGCGGCGCCGAGGGTGACCATCCCGAACGCGACCTCCCAGGGCAGGAACGACGGCGAGATGCCGAGCAGGTTGGCGAGCTCGTGATCGAAGCGGCCGCGCACCATCATGAACAGGCCGCCCAGCACGAGCAGCGCGCCGGCCGCGCCGGCCGCGCCCTGCGTGGCGCCCTCGACGATGAACGGCCGGCGCACGAAGCCGTCGGTCGCGCCGACCAGCTTCAGCACCTCGACCTCGATCTTCCGGCGATGCAAGAGCAGGCGCATCGTCGAGCCGATGACGCTCACGACGGCGCAGAGGACGATCGCGGCGAGGCACGCGCTCGCGGCGACGCCGCCGCTGAGGAGGGACGACAGCCGCTCCGTCCAGCGCTGGTACGTCTCCACCGTGTCCACGGCCGGCAGGGCGCGCAGCTTCACCGTCATCGAGGCGAGCGCCTCGTCGGAGACCTCCTCGGTGAAGCCGACCTCGAGGGACGCGGGGAACGCGCTCGGCGGAAGCGCGGCGAGGGCCTTGTCGCCGTCGTCGTGCACCACCTCGCGGCGCGCCTCGGCGCTCGTCACGAGCCGCACCTTCTTGACGCCCTCGGTGCCCTCGAGCGCGCGGGTCAGCTCCGCGGTCTGCGCCTCGGTCGCGCTGTCGCGCAGGTAGACCGTGGCGCGGCCGGCGCGCGACCAGCGATCGCGCACCGCCATGAGGTTCGTGACCACGAGGAGGGCCGACGCGAGGCATACGAACGCGACCGCGAGCGAGAAGATCGACAGCGCCTGCAGCCGCCAATCGCTCCTCCCTGCCCGCCAGGTGCGAAGCCATCTCCGCCGATCGTCACGCTCGCTGGTCTGCATCCGGTTCCCTCTATCCGTCTCGTGAGGCGGAGCCCTCGGCGCTACGCTGCGCCGCGCACGCCGCTATCCATCTCGTCCTCGTCGCCGCCGTCCACGAACTCGCCGCCGGACCCGAGGCCGTGCGGCACGTCGGTCGCCTTCCCGTCGTCGAGCACGACCACGCGCCGGGGGCGCACGTCGAGCAGCGTCCGATCGTGCGTCGCGAACAGGACGGTCGTGCCGGTCTCGTGGATGTCCTCGAAGAGCCCGAGCAGATCGATCGCAAGCTGCGGGTCGAGGTTGCCCGTCGGCTCGTCCGCGAGGATCAGCGTCGGCTCCCCGACGATCGCCCGCGCGATCGAGACGCGCTGCTGCTCGCCGCCGCTCAGCACCTGCGCCCGGTCGCCGCCGCGCCCCGCCAGGCCGACGCGCTCGAGCGCCTCGCCGACCCGGGTCCGGAGCAGGCGCGACGGGAGGCCGAGCACCTCCAGCGTGATGGCCACGTTGTCGAACACGGTCCAGCTCGGGACCAGCTTGAAGTCCTGGAAGACGAAGCCGATGTTGCGCCGGAGCGCGGGGATCGACGCGTCGGTCAGGCGCGCGATGTCCCGGCCGAGGAACAGGATCCGGCCATCATCGACGCGCTCGGTGCGGTGCACGAGGCGGAGGAGCGTGCTCTTGCCCGAGCCGCTCGGGCCCGTGATGAACACGAACTCGCCGCGCTCGATCGAGAGCGACATCCCGCGCAGCACCGGCTGATCGGCGCGGTACGATTTGTAGACGTCCTCGAAGACGAGGATCGGCCGGCGCGCGGCGGACGCGTCGTAGCGGTGGCCGGGCCGGAGCGCCGGACGAAATGAGCCTTGCAGAGGGGGCGCCGCCATCGGAGCCTTCACCTATCAGCCTGCTCGCACACGGAAAACTTTTCGGCCGACGCTCGGGCGAGCGCCCTCTGCGGGTCGCCTTTTTTGGCCTCCCGCTGGCGGCGTTGCTGCTCCACGGCGACGGTCACGAGATCGCGATCGCCGCGATCAGCCGCGCCGACGCCGTGGGGCTCCGCCGGGCCCGCCGGATCTTCGGCGCGCGCCTCCTGCTGCGTCCCGACGTCGAGCGCCCGGAGCTCGCGTCGCGCGTCGAGGCGCTCGCGCCCGATCTCCTTGTGAGCTGGTTCTGGACCACGCGCCTGCCGATGTCGCTCGTGAAGGCGGCGCGGCTCGGGGGGATCGGCGTGCACCCCTCGCTGCTCCCCCGTCATCGCGGGCCGGATCCCACCTACTGGGCGATCGCCTCGGGGGACGCCGAGAGCGGCGTCACGGCGCACCGGATCGAGGCGGAGTACGACACCGGCGACATCCTTGAACAGGAGAGGCTCCCCATCGATCCGGGGTGGACCGCGTGGCAGCTCGCCCGGGCACTCGACCGGCCGAGCCTCCGGGTCCTGCGGCGCACGGTCGCCCGGTTTGCGCGCGGCGAGGAGGTGGCGGGGGTCGCCCAGGATCCGGCGCTCGCGACGCAGGCGCCTGCGCCTGACGACGAGGCGTGCGCCATCTGCTGGTCCTGGCCGACGGAGCGCGTCCTCCGGCACGTCCGCGCCCTCGCGCCGGCCCCGGGCGCCTGGACCGAGATCGAGGGCGCCTGCGTCATCGTCCTGCGGGCCGCGCCGGCGGCGAGCTTCCCTGAAGCGCTTGCGCCCGGCGAGGCGGTGGTCGAGGGCGGGGTGGTCCTGGTGCGGACCGGTGACACGGCCGTCGCGCTGCTGGAGGGGGAGATCGACGGAGAGCCGGCGTCGGTGGATGAGCTCGCGGCCCTCGTGGCGTCGGGGGCGTCGCGCGGGTGACCGCCGGCAGGGGGCGTTTGGCGGCCGGCGGGGTCGCCTGGCCGGCTCGCGGCCATCGAATCCTGAGCCTACGCGCGCGCGACCGCGTAGGATGCGCCCCTCGGAGGATTCATGTCGGAACCCGCGCAGCTTGCGAAAAGCGCCCGCGAACTGCTCGCCGCGGCGCTCAATGCGCTCCAGTCGAACGGGGGGGTGTCGCCTGAGATCGAGGCGCTCGCCGAGCCGATAGCGCAGGCGATGGGCATCATGCACCGCATCGAGCGCTCCGGGGGCCAGGCCCTCGACGGCAGCGAGATCGCGCTCGGCCATGTGCGCGACGTCCTGAACCGTCTGCAGAGGATCACCGCGGCCGATCCGGTGGTGGACGTGCTGATGGAGCACGTCGCCTCCTCGCTGAGCAAGGTCAACGCGCTGAGCAGGGCGCAGGCCGCCGGCGCCTCCGCGCAGCCGCGTGCGCCCGTGGCGGCGGCCGCGCCAGCGCCGGTTGCGCCTGCACCTGTGGCGGTGGCCGCGTCAGCGCCGGTTGGCCCAGCGCCGATCGCGCCAGCGCCCGTGGTGGCGGTGGCCGCGCCAGCGCCGGTTGCGCCTGTGGCGGTGGCCGCGCCAGCGCCGGTCGCGCCAGCGCCGATCGCACCTGCGCCCGCGCCAGCGCCGTTCGTGTCTGCACCTGCAGCGGTGGCCTCGCCAGCGCCGTTCGCGGCTGCACCTGCAGCGGTGGCCTCGCCAGCGCCGTTCGCGCCTGTGCCCGCGGTCGCCGTGGCTGCGCCCGCCCAGCACACGCTGCCCTCGCCGCAGCAGCCGCGGCGCGCGCCGGCGCCCGCGTCACCCGCTTACCCGGCCGCATCGCACCCGTCCGCGGAGCCGCGCGTCGCTCCGCCGCCCCAGGCCATGCCGCAGCCCGTCGACCACCGCACGCCTGCCGCGGTCGTCGATGTCGAGCTCGGCGCTCTGACGCCGTCGAACTTTTACAAGGGACTCGCAGGCAACGATGTCATCGAGCACGGGGGCATCTTCGTCGCGACCTACAAGATCCCGCCGACGGGCTCCGTCGTGACCCTGCGTGTCCGCCTGCCGGGCAACTACGAGTTCACCGCGCAGGCCGCGGTCCGGTGGACGCGCGAGGCCGGCGGATCGAGGGATTCGGCCGAGCCAGGCTTCGGCGCCCGGATCACGCAGATCTCGGCGGAGGGCCGGCAGCTCGTGTCCCGGTTCACGCGCAACAGGGAGCCGCTCTTCTACGACGACCTCTGAGGTCGCCACGCCGCATCGATCTTGGTGAACTCCTCTCCCGCGCGCGCCGGCTCGCGAGCGAGCCGGCCGCTCCACCGCGCAGCGTCCGTCCTCTCAGCCGTCGCCCTCGCGGCGCTGCTGCTCCTCGCGCCGCGGCCGGCCCGGGCGACGGGCGACCCCGAGCTCGCCTTCTGGACGTTCGAGACCGCCCACTTCCGCGTGCACCATCCGCAGGGCCTCGAGCCCATCGCGGCGCGCATCGCCTCGCTCGCCGAGACGATCTACGGGCGCGTCGAGGATGCGCTCGGCTACGCCCCGCAGGGCCGCACGGAGATCCTGATCACCGACGACTCCGAGATGGCGAACGGGTCGGCCGGCACGCTCCCCTACAACTCGATCCACCTCCTCGCGTCCGGTCCGGACGACCTGTCGACGCTCGGCGACTACGACGACTGGTACCTCGATCTCCTCACGCACGAGTTCACGCACATCGCGCACATCGACAACACGTCGGGGATCCCGGCGATCCTGAACGCGATCGTTGGCAAGACGTTCTCGCCGAACCAGGTGCAGCCGCGGTGGATCATCGAGGGGCTCGCCGTGGTGAGCGAGAGCCACCACTCGAGCGGCGGCCGGATGCGCTCGAGCATGTTCGACATGTACCTGCGCGCCGACGTGCTCGAGGACAACATCGCGGGGCTCGATCAGATCTCGAGCTCCGCGTTCCGCTGGCCGCAGGGCAACCTCTGGTATCTCTACGGATCGAGGTTCCTGGGCTGGATCATCGACGTCTACGGGCCCAACACGATGCGCGCGGTCTCCGCCGACTACGGGGCGTCGCTCATCCCGTGGGGGATCAACCGCGCCATCCGCCGCGTGACCGGCAGGACCTACGTCGAGCTGTACGAGGGCTGGAAGGACCACCTCCGCCAGCTCTACCGAGCGCAGATGGCGGCCGTCGAGGCGCGCGGGCTCCGCGAGGGCGCGCGGCTCACCTACCACGGGCGCACGGCGCTCTACCCGCGGTTCGTTCCGCCCGCCGCGCGCCGGACCGATGCAGACGAGATCGTCTACTTCCGCGACGACGGCAGGGAGCGCCCCGGTATCTACCGCGTCTCCCTCGCCGCGCCCGCGCCCGGGAGCGAGCGCCGCGAAGCGCTTGTCGCGCGCACCAACGCGCCCTCGCGACCGGCGTTCACGCCGGCGGGTGACCTGGTCTTCACGGCGCTCCTGCCGTGGCGCAACCACTACTACCGGAACGATCTGGTCCTGCTCCCGCGCGGCGAGGCGGCGCCGGACGGCGACGAGCCCTCGCGGCGCCGGTTGACGCAAGGCCTCCGATCCTCGGCCCCGGACGTGAGCCCGACCGGAGATCTCGTCGCCTTCTCCCTCAACAGCAAGGGCACCCGCTACCTGGAGATCGCGCGGCTCTCCAGGGATGGGGCCCTGTCCGAGCGGCGCGATCTCGTCCCGAGCGCCCGCTTCGAGCAGGCCTACTCCCCGTCGTTCTCGCCCGACGGCAAGCGCCTCGCGTACAGCGTCTGGACCGCCGGCGGCTATCGCGACATCCGCGTGGTGGACGTCGCCACCGGCAGCTTCCGACAGGTGACCCGCGATCGCGCGACCGACATGAACCCCGTCTGGTCGCCCGACGGCGAGACGCTCTATTTCACCTCCGATCGCACCGGCATCCACAACGTCTACGCCTACGACGTCTCGTCCGGCGCGCTGCGCCAGGTCACGAACGTGAGACTCGGGGCCTTGCACCCGGCGATCAGCCCCGATGGCAAGACGCTTGTCTATGTTGGATATACCTCTCGCGGCCACGACCTCTTCGCCATGCCGCTCGATCCGGCGCGCTTCCTCCCGGCGCCGCCGCCCCCGGGCGATCGCCCCGATCCCGCCGCCGAGCCCTCGGCGGCGCGGCTCCAGCGCGTTCCTTACAACCCGCTTCCCACGCTCGCGCCGCGCGCGATCACGCTCGACTACGCGCCCGGGAGCTATGGCTCGAACGCGCTCACGGTGAGCGTGACCGGCACCGACATCGTCGGTCGCCACACGATCTTCGGCGAGCTCACCGTGCAGCCGGACGCGCCGGCCCCGAACGTCCTGCTCGGGTACAACTACGGCCGGCTGCCTGTCGACCTCGGCGTCCGCGCGTACCACAACATCTCGCCGCGCGGCGGCTACCGCATCAACGGTCGAAACGTCGTCTACGACGAGCGGACGATCGGGATCTCCTCGGGCGTCAGCTATCCGATCCGCGGCGAGTTCTCGCGGCATACCCTGAGCGCGTCGTTCGGCAGCGCCGCGTTCAAGGGGCAGCTCCCCATCGGCGACAAGCTCGACCCGTATGCGCCCCGCACCATCCTCCCGCCGCGGGGCACGCTGAACCTCGCGCACCTCGGCTACGCATTCTCGAACGCCGAGGGCTCGATCGACGCCGCCGGCGCGCCGCGCGGGGTGTCGCTGAACGCTGGCCTCGATTACGCCGGCCCGGAGACGGGCAGCAGCTATACGTCCTACGCGTTCTCGACGGCCCTCACCGCCTACGTCGCCATGCCCTGGTCAGGCGATCACACCCTCGCGTTTCGCGTCGCCGGGGCGGTGTCTGGCGGCGACTTCCCGCGGGGCGCCAACTATGGCGTGGGCGGGTACGATCTCGAGAACCTCACCCTCGTCGACACATTGCTCACCGGGGTCACGAATAGCTCGTTCACGCTCCGTGGCTACGCGCCGGGCGCGATGTTCGGCCGCTCCTATTTCTCGCAGACGTTCGAGTACCGCGTGCCCGTCCTGCAGCCTGACCGCGGCCTCGTGACGCTGCCGATCTACCTGCGCCGCATCGACGCGAGCCTCTTCCTCGACCACGGCGGCGCATTCAACCGCTTCGAGATGGACGAGCTCGCCCTCTTCACGCAGAAGAGCCCGCTCTACTCGCCCCAGCTGCACGCCTCGGTCGGCGGCGAGCTGTGGCTGAGCTTGAACCTCGGGTACGTCCTCTCCTCGCAGATGCGCTTCGGGTACGCCTATGGCCTGAGCGATCTCGCGATCCCTGGCGGTCAGTTCTACTTCGTCGCGACGAACTCGTTCTGAGCGCCGCGCGACTGCTGGAAATTTTGCCCGCGCCGACCGCTTCGCCGAGGGTGCTCGGCATGCGCCGCGTCCTCCTCGCCCTGAGCCTCTTGCCCCTCGCCAGCTGCGGCATCGCCCCGAGCAACTCCCAGCGCCTGACCGAAGCGGCGCTCGAGATGAACACGGCTGCCCGTTTCGGCCGCATGGATGTCGCGCTCGAGCGCGTCGGCTCGAGCGCGCGCCAGGATTTCATGAATCGTCACGCCGGGTGGGGCACCCGCCTCCGGGTCGTCGACGTGGAGTTCGGCGGCTTCGAGATGACCCAGCGCGATGAAGCCGAGGTCTACCTCGACGTCCTCTGGCTGCGGGACGACGAGGCCACGGTCCGCAGCACCCGGGTGGCGCAGCGCTGGCGCGACGAACGGGGCCATTGGGAGCTTATCGGCGAGGAGCGAAGAGAGGGCGACACTGGGCTCCTCGGCGAGCCCCCGCCCGATGCGCCCCGGCCCACGCAGAACGGGGCTGGCGATTCGGCGAGCGCGACCGACATGGTCCGGCAGCCCGGCCGGAGCCTCCACACGCGTGTGATTCGCGACGAGTGATCGCCGCCGCGGACGAGGTGTACGGCCGCGCGCAGCGGGACGCGCGCGGACGAGCACGACGCCGGCGTGCGCGGCCTCGGTGAGCGCCGGGATCGCAACAGCGCGGGGATGCGACGGGCGGTGCGCGGTGCGCGGCCGATCGACCGCGCCTCGCACTCCATCAAGCAGCCGGCGAAGGGCTCGCAGGAGCGGCGCTCTTCGGAGCGCGGGGCTTCTTGGCCTTGCCAGCGACCTCCGTCGGGGCCTTCGCCAGCTTGCTGCGCTTCGCGCGCTCCTTCTTGGCAGCCTGCGCCTTGCGGCGCCTCATCTTCATCGACTGGCGGCGATCGCGCTTGCCCATCTGCTTCAATCTCCTCACGGTCGGGGGCGCGGCATCATGACGACAGCTCGCCAGGCGAGCCCCATCCTGCACCGGTGGATGGCCTACCGCGGGGCCCCTCAAAGGGAGCGGGACTCTGCCCAAGAGCGAATGGAAGCGCAAGGGGCAATGCGCCCGGAGATGCGGTTCTCGTGCTAGACGAGTGTGCAGTGCATCGCGCCGCCGTCAGGTGTCGACGTCCGCGACCTCCGCCTTCCCGCCTTCGGCCGCGTGGTCACGCGGTCACAGCAGTCACATCCGTCACATCAGAGGCGCGCGCTCGTTCCGAAGGATCCGAAGGATCCGCAACGTTCGCGCAGGATCCGCGCTGCCTGAGCCGCACCCGCCAGGGCTCAGCCGCCGACCGCGCCGTCCAGCGCGACTTCGCGGCCGCGCACCTCGAGGCGGTACCGGGAGTTTACGGTCTCTATGTAGAAGACCTCGCGCCCGGCGAGGCGCAGCACGCGCTTGACCGGCGTCGTGACGTATTCATGCATTCCGTCGGAGAACTCGATGACGATGACCGAGCCTTTCCGTGGTGCACGGACGAGCCGGCCAACGACTGCGCGTGATCCCCGGCCGAGCTTGCGGAGCACAACCTGCACAACAGAGATGCTAGCACGCAGATCTCGGCCGAGCACAAGCTGCACAAGCAGCGCCTCTCGCAACTAGGTCCCACCCTGGCCCAGGGTGTCCGGCTGCATCGGAGCGGCCCGGACCTTCGCGCCGCGGACGGCCAGCCGGAGGGGCCGGGCCCCCCGAGCGGAAAGTTTCCATGAATCGATCGCTGCCGCGGCCCGCGGCGTGGACGATGATCCTGCACACCTGTCGGCCGCCAGACAGGCACAGCGGTCCGTTGCGCACCGTCATCGCCGGATCCTGGTGAGGGCGGAAATCGCGATGAACGATTTCCGCCTTGCGGAGGCCTCGTGCAGGCTGCGCGGTGGTCTGCCTGACGGGCCGACAATGCGCGCGGTCTCGTCGGCCGCGTGGACCTTGCCCGGGGGCACGGCGCGGCGTTCAGGTGCATCTGCGCAGCGCGGCGCACCGCGAGCGGCCTGGCGCGCTGCGGCTCGGCGGCTCGTCAGCTCCGCGTCAGCGGCGCTGGGCTGTCGCGCCGGTCCGGTTGTTCGGATCGCTCACGCCGGGCGCGCCCTTGTCGGCGAAGTAGGTGCGGAGCATATCGCATGCGACGTTCGTCGCCTTCACGCGCCATTTCGCGCTGTTGGCGACCATCACGGAGATGGCGACCTCCGGTTTGCGGCTCGGCGCGAACCCCACGAACCAGGTGTAGAAGGGCCCCTCGGGCGTCGGCTTCGTGAGCGTCCCCGTCTTGCCGGCGACGCGGATATCCGGGAGGTAGGGGCGGCCGTTGCGATCATGGAACGAACGGTAGCTCGTGCCGTTATCCACCGTCGCCTCCATCATCGCGGTCACCGCGTTGGCGGTGCTCTCGTCCATCACCCGCTTGAGCACCTGGCGCTCGCTCGGGCCCTGGTAGATGTCGCCGACCTCGTCCTTGACGCTCGACACGACGTGGAGCCGGATCATCTCGCCGCCGTTGGCGACCGTGGTCGCCAGGTTCGCCCCCTGGAACGGCGACAGCGTCGTGTTCCAGAAGCCCGCCGCGGTCCGCGCGAAGCCGAGCTCGTCTTCCGGGAGCGAGATCGTGCTCGTCGCGACCTTCACGTCGAACGGCGTGTCCTGCCCCCAGCCGAGCTTCTCGGCCACGGCGCCGAGCTTCTCGCGGTCGAGGTTCTTCGCGGCGAGCCGCGCGAACACCGTGTTGATGCTCCGGCCCATCGCCTGCGCGAGCGTCGCGCAGTACTTGTCGCGACGCTTGTTGTCGACAAGGTCCGCCGGCCGGATCGAGTGCTCGCCGCCCGAATAACACTGCTTGGTGTTCGGGCTCAGGCCGGCCTCGACGAGGGCGGTGCCGGTCACGACCTTGAAGACGCTCGCCGACGGCGCGGTGGCCTCCGCGGCGACGTCGTGCATCGCCCCCTCGTTCACGTAGCTCGCCCAGACCAGCACCTTCCCGGTACGGATATCGGTCATGACGACCGCGCCCTCGGGGACCTGGCCTGCCCGCAGGAAGCCGATCGCCGCCCGCTGGTACATCGGATCGATGGTCAGCTCCGCGACGCGGTCGCCGTGCGCCGGCGCCGTGGGCGGCGTCCTCCGGTCGTCGATGCGCGTCAGATCGAGGTCCGTGAGCGGCGGCGGCGTCACGGTCCGCGTGATCGTCGGGCCCCCGGCGGTCGTCTTCTTGGCGAGCAGCCCTCCGAGCTGGACGTCGTGCTCGCGCAGCATGGGGAGGGTCACGGCCACGAGCCCCACGGCTGCACCGACGGCGATCCACTGACGCATGTCGCGCATGGCCCGACGGGTACCCCGCCACGCTGTCCTGGGCCAAAATTGAGGCGCGCGAGCTCGCCGCGGGGCTCCCGCGCCGCCGGCGCGCCGCGCGGAGCGCCCGCGGCGCGGATCGTTGGAGGGCAAAAGGATGAAGGGCGCGGCCGGGACGCCGGCCGCGGTGGGGCGGGGGCGCGTCAGAACGACATGCTGACCCTGGCGCCGAGCTCGTGCAGCGCGTGCGCGTCCGGATTGGCGGGCGTCACCGTATTGCCTGGCACCCGGAGGAGGTTCTCGCTGGAGCCGCTGCCGGGCGTCAGGTAGGCGCTGTAATTCACGCCGAGCCGCACGTTTTTCGTGTACCAGTAGTTCGCGGCGAGGCCGATCTGCATGACGTTGAGGTCGGTGCCCGGCCCCCCCTCGGCGCCCGGCGTCTTCTCGTCGTACCCACCCCCGCGGGACGCGCCGTCGTACGTCGCGTTGATCCCCGCGAGGAGCGCCGCCACCTCGAGCCCCGACTTCGGCTTCTCGAGCTCCTTCGTCAGATCGACCTTCGTCGGGCGCGGGCTGAATCCGGGATCGCCGCTGACGAAGGCGTCGCCGACCGGCCACGCCGAGAGCTGCACGTACCAGCCGAGCCCCTTCACCTGCCCGATCCGTTCGGTGTTGGTGAGCTGAAAGCCCTCCACGCCCTCGCGCGTCTGGTTCGCGACGTAGTACGCCTCGGCCCGGAGCTCGACCATCTTGATGGGCAGCCGGAGCTCGCCGCCGATCGCGGCCTGCGTGGCCGACGGGATGACGTGGATCGGGCGCTTCAGCGAGTCCGTATAGCCGGCGCCCCAGAGCGTGTAGCCCTGCCCCGTCCTGATGGGCGCATAGTCGTAGCCCACGTACTTCTGGTCGCGGTCGCCATAGCGCGCGCTGACGCCGATCTGCGCCTTCGCGAGCAACCCCTTCTTGTCGCTCGCGAACGGGCGCGCGGCCACGCGGCCGATGAAATCGAACTGGCTGTCGACGCCCGGCCGGTTCTGCCCGTCGCCGCCGACCACGCTGACGCCGTAGACGACCATCCTGTCAGCGACGTCGCCCCAGATCGTCAGGCCGATGTCCTTGCCCTCGGGGTAGGCGAAGCTCCGGGTCGCGATGTTGCGCTCCATGAACGTCGTGCTGTTGTCGCTCGTCTGGTTATCCATCGAGAAGAACGCCTGGTGCTGCCCGAACAGGAAGTTGAGCGCGGGCATGACCGAGTAATTGATCCAGGCGTCGGCGAGCACGGCGTTCGCGGTGGTGCTCTCGACAGGCGCGAAGCGCGCGCTATCGGCCGTCGGCGGTTGCCCGGCCGGGCCGGCGGCGTTCTCGGTCCGGCCGTTGGCGTTCCCGAGCCCCTGGCCGCCGAAGTCGACGTCGACATCGAAGGAAAACCTCTTCAGGAACTCGCCGGCCACCTCGAGCCGCGCGCGGCGAATGAAGAAGCGCGGCTTGAGCGCGCTTCCACCGCCCGTCGCCGACACGTCCGACACGCCGGCGCCGAAGCTGCTGGCGAAGTCGAAGTTCAGCCTCCCCTTCGGGTAGAGCCGGAAGTTGTCGTTGGCGTCCCGGAGGAAGAAGCCGCCGTGCCAGCCGGCGAGCGGCTGCTGTTCTTCTTTCACGACGGCGGCCTCGGCGGTCGGCGCGAACACCTGCGCAGGCGGAGGCGGAGGCGGCGCGGCGGTCGGCTCCGCTCCAGGGGGCGGCAGCGGTTCTGCGGGCGGCGCCGCGTCGGGCGGCGGCGCGGGTGCCGGAGCGGCAGCGGCAGCGGGCGGAACCGCGCCGGCAGGAGCCGGGGCAGCGGCCGGAGGCGGCGCCGGGGCAGGTTGCGCTGGGCCCTGGGGTCCAGGCTGTGCTAGCGCCGAAAGGCCCGACAGCGTAACAGTCATGCCCAGCAGCGCCGATGTAGCTAACCTCATGCAGTTCTCCCTGTGTGCGGCTCGCCCGCTCGCCGGATCTCGCACGCACTACAACGCGAAAATATGACCAGGACGTTACGATTCTGTGTAGGCCATACGGCGAGCGACCGCGACATTCGAGCGAGATGTGAGCCGCGTCAAGGTCCTGCTCATGGAATGGCAGCGCGTGCCGGCGGCGGAGCGTCGAGGCAGCGGCGGGGAAGGATCACGGGATGACGACCAGCGTGCGGATCACGGCGGATGTCGAGGTGCTCGACAACAGCACCTTGGTGGCCCTCGCCGGGCCGGGGAACGAGCATCTCAAGCTCATTGCGCGCACTCTTGGCATCGAGTCGGGCGTCCGAGGCAACACGATCCGGCTCGCCGGCGACGCCGACAAGGTCGCGCTCGCCGAGCGGTGCCTGGCAGAGGCCGCGCAGATGTTGAGGAGCGGCGTGGTCCTCGATCCTCAGGACTACGTGCGCGGCGTGCAGGCGCTCCGGGACGACCCGGGGATGACCTTGCGGGAGCTGTTCGAGGACGTCGTCCTCATCTCGGCGCGCCGCCGGCCTATCTCGGCGAAGGGGCTGGCGCAGAAGCGCTACATCCAGGCGATCCGATCGCACGACATGACCTTCGGGATCGGGCCGGCGGGGACGGGCAAGACCTACCTCGCGATGGCGATGGCGGTCCACGCGCTCCTCGAGCGCCGCGTGAAGCGGATCATCCTGACCCGCCCCGCCGTCGAGGCGGGAGAACGGCTCGGCTTCCTCCCCGGCGATCTCGCCGAGAAGGTGAATCCTTACCTGCGCCCGCTCTACGACGCGCTCCATGACATGATGGATGCGGACAAGGCGCAAGGCCTCGTGACGCGCGGTCAGATCGAGGTCGCCCCGCTGGCCTTCATGCGCGGCCGCACGCTCAACGATTGCTTCGTCATCCTGGACGAGGCGCAGAACGCGACGAGCGACCAGATGCGCATGTTCCTCACCCGGCTCGGCTACGCCTCCCGTGCCGTGGTGACGGGCGACGTCACGCAGGTCGATCTCCCGCACGGCGCGCGCAGCGGCCTCGCGGAGGCGCGCGAGCTGCTCGCGGGGATCGAGGGGATTGCGATCTGCTCGTTCACCGAGGTCGACGTCGTGCGCCACCCGCTCGTGCAGCGGATCATCGTGGCGTACGAGCAACGGGACGCCGAGGTGGCTCGCCAGCGCGAGGAGCGGCGGGCGGAGGCGGGTCGCGGCGCGCGCGGCGGCGCGGCGGGAGAGGCCGGGGCTGCACCGCAGGAGCCGCAGGGGCGCGCGCCGGCAGGCGAGCCGGGAGGAGCCGGCGCAGCGAGCTGACGCGCGACGCCGCCGAGCCAGACGCCGGCGCCGACGTCTCGCTCGGCTGCGCTGATCATTTCTTCTTCAGATCGATGGGGGACTCGCGCACCAGGAGGGCATCGGGCCCGGTCACCCGG
Source organism: Sorangium sp. So ce693 (assembly GCF_051521375.1). Classification (NCBI taxonomy): domain Bacteria; kingdom Pseudomonadati; phylum Myxococcota; order Polyangiales; family Polyangiaceae; genus Sorangium; species Sorangium sp. So ce693. The sequence goes on along the minus strand of NZ_CP150347.1, from coordinate 11,512,464 downwards.
ATCCTGCCGTGGATGGCGTTCTCCTTCAGCTCGCCGACCAGGACGCCGGTCATCGCGTTCGGCGCGCGCGGATCTACGGGGAAGACCGATGCGCGGACCATGCTGTCCTCGACCTTTCCCACGAGCGTCGCGTCGCCGAGCGCTCCCTTCGCTGTGCCTTTCAGCTCACCGCTCGGCTCGATGGTCAGCGTCACCGTCCCGGGGCCGGTGGCCTGCTTCCCGTCGTCCTTCTGGCGCGCGGCGTCCTTGACCTTCGGGGGCATCACGACGCTGCCTTTCTTGGCGTCGTAGCGCCCTTCCCATGTCCCTTGCCATGCGGGCGTGCCCGTCGCGGCGCCCGCGTCTTCTGGCGCGCCCGCGCTCGGGGGCTCTGCTGTCGCCGAGCTGGCCGCGGGCGGCGCGAGCGCCGCGCTCGGCTGAGGCGGCGGGGGCGCGGGCCGCTCCGGCTCGCCCGGGCGAGGCGGGTTCTCCTCGCAGGCCGCGAGGACGATGGCGAAGGACAGGAAGAGCGCGGGGGCAACGCCGCGCGCCCGGCGAGCTCGTGTTCCGGTGGCGTTCACGTGGACGCTTTTATTACGAGCCGGGCTGGCCGTCGCGTCGATTTGACGTGCCCGCGCCGCGCCCCGGATCGGTGCGCGGCGCCTCCGGATCATGACGCCCTGCGGAACGCGAGGGTCCAGTGCCGGTCGCTCGTCACCTGCGCGCATTCGGGGGGAATCCGGAGCGAGCGCAGCATCTCACGCACCTCGTCGAGCGAGAGCGCGGCGCGCAGCGACGCGTCGAAGAGGGCCCGCTGGTACGCCGTGTCGTTCGCTGCGTACGTGTCGACGAGGGCGGTGATCGACGCCTCGTCTTCCGGACGGAGCAGGTCTCGCACGAACAGGAGGTCGCCGGGCCGGAGGACGCGGAGCATCTCGCGCAGCACCTGCGCCGGCTCCGGGATGTGGTGGACGATGCTGTTCGAGAGCACGGCTGAAAACGTCTCATCCGGTTCGGGCAGCGCCTTGGCGTCCACGAGCGCGAGCGCGATGGCCTCGGTGAGCCCGGCTCGCTCGACGTGGCGGCGCCCGAGATCGAGCATCGCCGCGGAGAGATCGATCGCCTTGATACGCGCCGCGGGGACGCGCCTGCAAAGCTCGATGGGCAACAGGCACGTCCCTGTGCCGACGTCGAGGGCGTATGCGAGACCGGGGTTGTGGGGGAGGAGCGCGTCGCAGAACGCCGCGTTCACGACGGCGTGGTCCATGCTGTCGTAGGCCCGCGCGTCCTCGTCGGTATCCATGACCTCCGGCTCGAGCACGCGCACCAGTGACATGCGCGCATCCTTCTCCGCGGCCGACGCGCGTGTCAACCGATTGCCGGCGGCTGGTCAATCTCGGCCGCCGGTCGGACGGAGGTCGAGCGGGGGCGGCGTGGATCCTGGGCGTCGTAGATATGGACAGAAAGGCGTTTGAAGAAGTCGAGGCGGAGCGGGCCGGCTCCCCGCCGGCGTCCTCCTCTCATTGGAGCGGGCGCCAATGTCGTAGAGGACATGCCCCCAGGGTGGACGCGCGGACGCGCGGACTCGCGCTCGAGAGCGCGGGGCCCAAGGCTGAGCTCTCTCGGGAGGGCTCGATCGGAGCGGCCGAAGACGAGGGCGAGCGCGCCTCGGCGCTCTGCTATGTAACGCGGTGTCTCGCGGGATGAGCCTGAGCTGCACGTACACACCGGTCCGCCGGACACGACGGCCTAGAGGCGCCCACCCAGCGGGAGCCGCCGGGAGCCGCCGCGCGTGACGTGGAGAGCAGCACTGCGCCACCCGAGCGCGACTCCGGCGGCGGGGCTGCGGCAGAGTCGTGATTTCGAAGAGCTCGGCGGGTTGGCGCTCGATCGGGAGGCCAGAGTGGGCCCGGGTCCGCGCAATCCCCGGCGTGATGAGCGGATGTCGTGCGGAGAGCTCGACCCGGACTCGCGCCCCCGCCGGCGCTCATAGCGAAGCGTCCGTGCTGCGCCCCACCCGCCGAGCGGGGCATCCTATCACGCCTCCGCATAGGTCAGTCGTGCGCCCGGGGCGTGCAATGTAGCCACGCGCCGGCCGCCTGTGTGTGGTCGCCAGGCGGTCGCACCCTGCGTGAGGCGCTTCAATGATTGGGGGTGAGGAAGCTCGCGCCGGGTCGCTGCACCTCGCGGTTGTGCGCGCGCCCGCATTGCCGCCCGTGACGGGCGCGGCCCGAGGCGCGGGGTTGCTCGGTTCTCGGACGGTGCTTACCTGACCAGACCCGAGCACCCGAGACACGCAATGCCGCAGTGCATCGTCAAGGGGGCCGAGAGAGGATTGGAGCGGCCTCGGGGCCGTCCTGCGCGGGGGAGGGGTCTCGGCCATCAATCGACGCTGGCGAGGGTTTCATCGCTCGGCGCCTGTCGAGCAAAGCAGCCCAGCCGTTCGGGGCCGTCCCGTCCAATGAGCTCTCCGATTGAGCCCGCCCGCAGCGCCTATTGAAAGAAAAGACGGCCCTCTATCCTCAATTCGCTTGACCAGGCAAGTGGCAACGGCATAGTCGTATCCAACCGCCGAGCTGGATTCGGCGACGAGGGAGAGCACATGGCAACGGACGCCTTTTCACAGCAGATTGTAAACCTCGTGCGGAAGATGCCGGACGAGGCGATCCTCGCGCTCGTCAAGAATCAGCTGGGCGCCGTGACAGGGGAAGCGCCGTTGGTTCCTCCTGCGGCGCCGCGCCGCAGCCGCTCGCGCGCCCGCGCTGGAGCGGTCCAGTCCAAAACGTCTTCCGTCGCGGCCAAGCGCGGCGCCGCGCCGAAGCGCCGGCCTGGTCGCCCGCGCAAGTCGCCGGCCGCGTCGGCGGAGCGTCAGGAGACGCTGGATGCCGTCGAGCGCGTCGTCAAAGCGAGCTCTGGCGTCAGCGCGAGCGAGGTGGCGAAGCAGGCGGGTATCCCGCAGACCCGCGCCGCCGCAGCGCTGAAGGAGCTGAAGCTGGAGAAGCGGATTTTCCAAGGTGGCGACCGTCGCTTCGCCCGCTATGCAGGCGACGCGAAGACCGCCGAGCAGGCGAGCGCGAACGCGCGCAAGACCGCGGCGGGGCCTGCGCCTGTGAAGAAGCCGAGCGCCAAGGGACGCAAGCGCGTCGCTCCGGCCGCCGCTCCGCCGAAGTAGGTCTGGGGACCACCGCGCACGTCAGCATCAGATGGGATGCAAGCTGTGCTGACGCGTTGCGTTTGGAATGGTTGTCCCGTTCGAGACGGAGCTCAGGGCGGGCTCCAGGTGAGCCCGCCATCATCGGAGGCCACGACATACCAGCCGCGGCGCGATGTTCCGGTGACGTCCGCTTGGAGGAGCATCAAGAGTCGATTTCCGAACGAGAGGAGGGTGCCGAGCTCGATACGGCCGCGCTCGCCTGTGCCTTCGCCGATTACCCTGGGGACGTCGTAGATCTTCCCCGCTTCCGGCGATAGCGCGATATAGAGCCCCCATCGCGCTGCCGCGCGGGAGGTCAGCACTGCGGTGACCCCTTCGCGTGTGGGCGCCAGGGCGACAGACCGCTCATGCGGCTCCAGCCAGGGGCGAAACGGCGGCTTCTCGGCGATGATGCAGGTGCCTTGGAGGGTACACGTCGCGAGCGTGGGCTCTCGGGTTGTGGGCGTCATGACTTCGACCATGATCCGGTCGGCTGCGCAGCCGACCGACGCTCCAGGCGCGGCTTTCGCCGGGAGCTTCAGCACGGCTGTCTGGGCAGCGGAGACGGCGACCACGGCGGTCTTGTCGGGCGGCTGAGGCACGAGCTGGAACGACCACCCGGCGAAGTCGCATGCTGGTGTCGTGGAGAGCGCGGCAATCGCCGCTGGGTTCATCGCGAGTCCCTCGACGCTCTTCGGTGCGTCGAGCGGCTTCCCCGGCGAGGGGACGGGCCGTACGAGGAGGTTGCGTCCGCGCACCGACAGGAGCACCGGTGGGCGGCCATAAGGCACGGGCAGCGCTTGTTCCTGCGTGGGGAGCGGGACGGGAGGCACCGGCTCGGCGCCCGCCGGCCCCGCATAGACGAGGGTCGCGTGCCGAGGCTTGGGCTCCACGAGCAGCGCGGCGCTCTCGGCGGAGAGCACCGCGGGCACCGCGTTCACCAGCGGCCGCGCTCCGCGGCTCAGCGCGGGAAGCGTGACCGGTGAAGGCGCCGAGAGGTCGGTCGCGTCGAACGAAGCGAAGAAGACGCTCGGCGGGTCCAGCGCGGGCGGCGTCCCTCGATTTCCGCGCGTCTCCGCCGGGAGAGCCGGGCCGCGCGGACCGGCGGTGAGCACCGTGGCGCCGTCTCCGCCGACCGACCAGGTCGACCACCCCTCGCGGACGCGCCGCAGAGATCGCCAGGTCCGCCCTGCGTTCTCGGTCACGAGCGCGATCGCCTCGTTCTCGATCTCTCCTGTCACCACGGCGCGTCTATCATCGAGCACGAACGCCCGTCGCCATCGGGTCGACGACGGCGCGAGCGCCGAATCGATGCCACGCGCCTGGCCAATGGCGGTGGTGAGCTCATCCGAGGATGCTGCGCCCGGGGGTGGTGGGACGGTGATGGGCGCTGCTTTTTCCTTCTTCCCGCAGCCGAGCGCCAGGAGGCTCATCAGGGCGGCAAGGGCGGTCGCAGCGGCACGGCGCCGCGTGGGCGCGCTCACTATGCAGTCGAACATCGGCAATCTCTTCGCTGGTGTCGCCCTGGCTTATCCACGACTCGCACGCTCGCTCGCGCCGCGCCCGAGCCGCCTTGTCGGAGCGCCCGTCGCGTCACGGAGGGATGCGCGCGCAGCGATCGCCCTGTCTCCCCGCTGAATCGCCCCGATCTTCGCGTTCGATCCGCGTCTGCCCTACCGCCGGCCGCACGCCGCGCGGCCTGCACTAGTCGGCCTGCTCCGGATCCATGCAGCACCGGAAGCCCGTCGAGTAGTCGTGGTAGCCGAAGGAGTGGGCGGTCGTGGCGTATTTGCAGCCCTCGCCGTTGCGCGTCGTGTCCATGAAATAGCCGCCACGGAAGGTGCCGCTCGGGTCATCGACCCACTCGTGGAGGTTGCCTACCATGTCGAACACGCCGTAGGCGTTGGTGCATCCCGCGCGCTCGCCCGTGGGGAGCAGCGCCTCGGACAGCTGGTTGATGAGCGGGTTGTTCATCGCCGTCGTCCAGCGCTCCTCGGGCTTGATGTCGAGCAACGCCGCGATCTGGGCGACGGGGTGAACGCGTCGCTCGTCATCGTTGCACACGCCCTGCTGGCGGAGCGCGCCGTAGGGGAAGGTCGTGTCGTCCGGCCCTCGACAGGCGGTCACCCACTCCTCCGAAGTGCACAGGCGCTTGCCCGATGCCGCGCACGCCATCTTGGCCTGCCGCCCGCTGATGTAGCCTTGGGGGATGACCCCCTGCCAGGAGACGGCGCGGACGCGGCGCTCGTTCCCGTCAATCGGATCGTAGGGCGACCAGGGGCGCTCACCGCTCGGCGTCACCTCGACCAGAGCGCCCTCCCAGCGGTCGACGCACACGCGATCGTCGACGAGGGCCATCTCCGCGGGACAGCGCGTGCTGCCCGCCGAGGAGGACATCGGGGTGGCGCCGATCTCGGACTCCATCCCGGACGCGAGCGCCGCGCTGTCCTTGACGGCAGCGAGCGCGCTCTCCTTGGCCTTGATGCGCCGTTCGGTCGGGACGGCAGCGGTCCCCTCGAGCGACGCGCGCACCATCAGGCGCGGTGTGATCTGCTCCGCTGTCGTCGACCCCGGCGCACAGCCGGCCGACGCGACGAGCACGCCGAGCAGCGCTCCACCGCGGAATGGACGCGCCCCCGGCGATCGCGGAACGGAAGCTGCCTGGCGCGGGCGGGAGGAGTCCTTGGCCACGGAGGAGCCGAGGATCCCTTCCCGCGATCTTTTTTGCAACCGAATACCGCGCTCGGGGGCTCCCCGAACGGGCCTACATGAGAGGGTGCGCGCGACGGGGCGCTAAGGTGGGCGTGAGCTGGTGAGAGGCCCAGAGGTCATCTGGTGTGCGTCGACTGCCAGGGGAAAAGAACCGCGAGAGCAGAGCGCGCACGGTAGGCGCGCAGGCCGCGCACCCGGGGCGGCGGCCGGATCACTCGAAGGCCATGATGTCCTCGTAGCATCCGTCGTAAGCCTCCTGGCAGGAGACATTGGGGTTGTCGTTCATGCACGCGACGAGATCGTCCGCTGCATCTCGGTTGAGAGGGTTCATCTGAGCCGCGCACTTGGAGGTGTCGAAGGTGCCGGCGTCGCAGAAGTCGGAGATGGTGTCGCAGATCTCGTCGGCCTGGTGCGGGCACGCGTTGGCGTACGTGCGGTTCATGCACGCCTGAACGGGATCGACATCGCACGCCCGCTCCACACCGATGTCGCTCAGGCAGTCCACGAGGTCCGCGGCGTGACCCGGGGAGAAGACGGCGAAGCCGTGCTTGCAGAGCCCGTAGCCGATCGGGTCCTCGTCGCGGGTCGCGCCGCACTGGCTCGTCGCCCCCTGCGCAGGCGAGATGTTGAGCTCGTCACAGGCCGCGACCGTGAGGTCGCCGTCCGACGCCTCGACGCACGCATCGCCGCCGCCGTCGCCGCCCTGGCCGCCGTCGCCGCCGCTGCCGCCCTGGCCGCCGTCGCCGCCCTGGCCGCCGTCACCGCCCTGGCCGCCGTCGCCGCCGTCGCCTCCGCTGCTCGTGGACCCGTGGGTGACGCCGGGCCCGACCGTCTGGTCCACGTCGTTGTCGGTGTCCTCCGTGGTCACGACGCAGCCGGTGACGATGGCGGGCAAGATGAAGGTAAGCGCGAGGAAAGAATGGCGATGGCGAGCAAGCATGGTCACGGTGCCTCCTACAATGTCAGGGAAGAGTTCCACGGCCTGGTGCGTTCGACTGAACCTGGGGCTCCCCTATTCCCCTCGCAATCCTGCTCTTCGGCCTGGTCCAGCCGTCCGACGCCGACGCTCCGGGGGCGCACCTCCGCCGTCGGCGGCGCAGGCCGCCGTCGACCGCTTGTTTCAGCTGCATTTCGTCAGTGTCAAGAACAGATTTCAGCATCGTGGTCGTCCGTCCGCCTGCCCGGGCACCGGGCTCGGCGTGCCCGGCTCCTCCGGACGTCCGTTCAGGAAGAGCTGAAAAGCTGCTCAGGCCGCGGGGACGCGCGAAACAAACTGAAAGGGGGCGGAAGGATCGCGCTTGCGTACCGCGCCTCCCGCTGGTAATCACCGCGCTCCGTTTTCCCGGGCGATCGGGTGTCCTCCCGGTCTCCCAGTAGAAGAGCCGTAACGGCGCTTCGATCCCAGCTCCGCCCCTTCGGCCGCCGCGGGAACCCCCCCGGTGACGCGAAGGGGGCCCACGTCGATGGACGTCGGGCTGGGACCGGAAGCGTACGACGGTGCAACCGGTTCGCAGCGAACCGAAACCCGGTACGGAGTCACTCCGCCCGCCGGTGTCGCGAGGTATCTCGAATGGTAAGCAAAGCCAGTGCGATGTTTTCGCGGATCGCCCCGCGCAAGGCTCGCATGATCGCTGATCTCGTCCGAGGTCGCGACGCGGACGAGGCGATCCAGTTGCTCTCGTTCACGCAGAAGAGCGGCGCCCCCGTCCTGCGGAAGATCATCGAGAGCGCGGTCGCGAACGCCCAGCAGGCGGGCGCCGACATCGACGCGCTCTTCATCAGCAAGGCCACCGTCGACAAGGGGCCGAACAAGTTCAACCGCCGCTGGCGGCCGCGCGCGATGGGCCGTGCGACCCGGATTACCAAGGGCGTGTCGCACATCGTCATCGAAGTCGACGAGAGAAAGTAAGTAGAGGACCTGCCGATATGGGACAAAAGACCCATCCGTATGGCTTCCGCGTCGGTGTCATCAAGACGTGGAGCAGCAAGTGGTACGAGGACGGCGCTGCGTATCAGAAGTGGCTCCACCAGGACATCCGCATCAAGCGCGCGATCAAGCAGTACCTCTACAACGCCAACATCGCCGGCGTGGAGATCGAGCGCGCCGCCAACCGCGCGAAGGTGATCGTCTTCACCGCCCGCCCGGGCATGGTGATCGGCAAGGGCGGCAAGGGCATCGAGACGCTGAAGAGCGGGAACGTCGGCACCGCGTCCAAGGGTGAGACGCTCTTCCCCGGCGTGTCGTCGTTCACCGACAACGAGGTGTTCATCGACGTGCAGGAGGTCCGGAAGGCCGAGACCAACGCGCAGCTCGTCGCCGAGAACATCGCGACGCAGCTCGAGCGCCGGATCGCGTTCCGCCGGGCGATGAAGAAGGCGGTGGCCACCGCGATGAAGTTCGGCGCGAAGGGCATCCGCGTGCGCTGCGCCGGCAGGCTCGGTGGCAGCGAGATGAGCCGCGTCGAGACCTACCGCGAGGGCCGGGTGCCGCTGCACACGCTCCGCGCCGACATCGAGTTCGGCTTGGCCGAGGCGAAGACGAAGGTCGGCATCATCGGCGTGAAGGTCTGGATGTTCAAGGGCGAGGTCCTGCAGCGTAAGGCGCGCCGGATCCAGTAGAGGGATTGCAGAATGCTGTCTCCGAAGCGAACCAAGTTCCGCAAGATGCAGAAGGGGAACAACCGCGGCCTCGCCATGACGGGCAGCGATGTCTCCTTCGGCGACTTTGCGCTCCAGTGCGTCGAGCCTGCCCGCGTCACCTCGCGGCAGATCGAGGCGGCTCGTATGGCGATCCAGCGGCACGTGAAGCGCGCGGGCAAGCTCTGGATCCGCATCTTCCCGGACCGTCCGGTGACGAAGAAGCCGCTCGAGGTCCGCATGGGTGGGGGCAAGGGCGCGCCCGAGGAGTGGTGCGCGCTCGTGCAGCCGGGCCGCGTGATGTACGAGATCAGCGGCGTGAGCGAGGAGACTGCGAAGGAGGCGTTCCGCCTCGCGTCGCACAAGCTCCCGATGCAGTGCAAGTTCCTCGCCCGCGGGCTGACGTGAGGTAGGCGATGAAGGCGAAGGATTTGCGTGAACGCACCACCGAGCACCTGCGCGAGCTCGAGAAGTCTCTGGCGGCGGGCCTGTTCGAGGCGCGGTTCAAGAATTTCACGAATCGGCTGAACGACACGGCGACGATCCGCAAGTCGAAGCGGGATCTCGCGCGGGTGAAGACGATCCTCACGCAGCGTGCGCGTGCCGAGGAGAAGGCGTAGCCATGGCGAAGAAGAAGGCAGAGACCCAGCAGCCGGTCGCTGCGGCGCCCGAGCTGGCAGCCGCAGCGCCTGCGCAGGCTGAGACCGAGGCGAAGGCGCACGGCTTCCGGCGCAAGCTGGTCGGCAAGGTGACCAGCGACAAGATGAACAAGACGGTCACCGTCGAGGTCATCCGGAACGCGCTCGACCCTGTGTACAAGAAGTACGTCCGTCAGCGGGAGCGCTACAAGGCGCACGACGAGACGAACCAGTACAAGGTGGGCGATCGCGTCGAGATCACGGAGCACAGGCCGATCTCCCGCGACAAGCGGTGGCTCGTGACCAAGCTCGTTGCCCGCCCGGTGGAGGAGTAGCGCCATGATCCAGGTGTCGACGCATCTCGAGGTCGCGGACAACTCCGGCGCCCGAATCGTGAAGTGCATCAAGGTGCTCGGCGGCTCGCGCCGCAAGTACGCCGCCCTCGGCGACGTCATCGTCGTCTCGATCAAGGAGGCGTTGCCGGGCACCAAGGTGAAGAAGGGCGAGACGGCGCGCGCCGTCGTCGTCCGCACCGCCCGGGAGTACCAGCGCTCGGACGGCAGCTACATCAAGTTCGATGGGAACAGCGCGGTCCTCATCAACAAGGAGAAGGAGCCGATCGGCACCCGCATCTTCGGGCCGGTCGCTCGCGAGCTCCGCGCGAAGAAGTTCATGAAGATCATCTCTCTCGCTCCGGAGGTCCTCTGATGAAGCGCCTCAGGGTCGGTGACCTCGTGCAGGTCATCAGCGGCAAGGAGGAGGGGAAGCAGGGCCGCATCACGAAGATCCTCGCTGACGAGGATCGCGTGGTCGTGGAAGGCCTGAACACGGTGACCCGCCACCAGCGGCCCACGCCGCGCAACCAGGAGGGCGGGAAGATCACCAAGGAGGCGCCGATTCACGCCTCGAATGTCATGCCGGTCGATCCGGCGACGGGCAAGCCGACGCGCGTGAAGGTGCGCGTCGGTGAGGACGGCAAGAAGACGCGCGTCGGCAAGAGCGGCAGCGCGATCGGTGTGGGCTAGCCATGGCGGACAAGAAGGACAAGGACAAGGCGGCCAAGGACGCCGGCAAGGGCAAGGACAAGCCCAAGCCGCAGCAGGCCAAGCCTCAGGCGCCCGCCAAGAGCAAGGAAGCCAAGGGCGCGAAGGCCAAGGGCTCCGAGGCCGAGGCCTCCGGGCCGGCCGAGGATCGCCCGCGCGACCCGAACTACGCTCCCCGGCTGCGCACGCACTACAGGAAGAGCGTGACGGCCGCGCTCGCGAAGAAGTTCGGCTACAAGAACCCGATGATGGTGCCCCGCCTGCAGAAGGTGGTCATCAACATGGGTCTCGGCGCCGCGGTGCAGAACCCGAAGATCATCGACTCCGCCGTCGAGGACATGCGGGCGATCTCCGGCCAGAAGCCGGTGGTGACCCGCGCCCGGAAGTCGATCGCGACCTTCAAGCTGCGCGAGAACCTGCCCATCGGGGTGATGGTGACCCTGCGTGCCGAGCGGATGTGGGAGTTCGTGGATCGCCTGATCGCGTTCTCTCTTCCGCGTGTTCGCGACTTCAAGGGCGTTAGCCCGAAGGGGTTCGACGGCAAGGGCAACTTCACGATGGGCCTGCGCGAGCAGATCATCTTCCCCGAGATCGACTACGACAAGATCGATGTCGTGAAGGGGCTCAACATCTCGTTCGTGACCACGGCGAAGACGGACGAAGAAGGACGCGCGCTCCTGACCGAGCTTGGCATCCCGTTCCGGCATTGAGGGATTTTCGATGGCCCGTGCAAAAGAGTTTGCGAAGCTGAACCGTCCGCCGAAGTTTTCTACGCGGCACAAGAACCGTTGCAAGGTGTGCGGGCGCGCGCGCGCTTACTACCGCGACTTCGAGCTCTGCCGCGTCTGCCTTCGGTTGTTCGCGCTCCGTGGTGAGCTCCCTGGTGTGATCAAGGCCAGCTGGTGATTCTATGATGACCGATCCCATCGCCGACATGCTGACCCGCATTCGCAACGCGGCGCTCGCGCGGCACGACAGGACCGAGATCCCCGCGAGCCGCATCAAGGCCGCGGTCGCGGAGATCCTCAAGTCCGAAGGCTTCATCGCCGACGTGCGCGAGACCGAGGGCGAGGGTCCCAAGAAGCTCACGATCGTGCTCAAGTACGGGCGTGATCGTCAGAGCGCGATCGACGGCGTGCGCCGCGTCTCCCGCCCCGGGCGCCGCGTGTACGTGCGTCACGACAGGATCCCGCGCGTGTTCAGCGGGCTCGGGATCTCGATCCTGAGCACGTCCCGCGGGCTCATGAGCGACAGGGATGCGCGTCGCCTCAAGATGGGCGGCGAGCTGATCTGCGAGGTGTGGTGATGGAAGCTCAGGCGAACGCAGCCCAGCCCGCGAACGGTGACAGCCGGCTCGCTCCGAAGACGTCGCGCGTCGGCAAGCGCCCGATCGAGCTGCCGAAGGGGGTCACCGCGACCGTCAACGGCCGGAAGATCGACGTCAAGGGCCCGAAGGGACAGCTCTCCCGCGCGATCACCGACAAGGTGGATATCAAGCTCGACGGCGGCAAGCTGCACGTGAGCTCGGTGGCGCCGGGGCGCGACGGGTCGCGCCTCCAGGGCCTCACCCGGGCGCTCGTGGCCGCGATGGTGAAGGGCGTCGCCGAGGGCTACGAGCGTACGCTCGAGCTCAAGGGGACCGGCTATCGCGTCGAGCTCAAGGGCACGACGCTGAACTTCGCCCTCGGCTTCTCCCACCCGGTGACGTTCCCGGTGCCCACGGGGCTCACGGCGACGATCCCGGCGGACTCGAAGGGCACGATCCTCGTCCTGACGGGCGCGGACAAGGAGCTCATCGGGCAGACGGCCGCGACGATCCGTGGCTTCAGGCCGCCGGAGCCGTACGGCGGCAAGGGCGTCCGTTACCGCGGCGAGCGCGTGCGGGAGAAGGCTGGCAAGGCCGGCAAGGGCGGCAAGAAGTAAAGGCGAGCGGCGGCGTTTACGCCGCTGCACCGAGGGACGAGACGGTCATGGGCATGAAAATCGTCGGTCGGGAGCGCCGGAAGCTCCGCATCCGCAAGAAGGTCGAGGGGACGCCGGAGCGCCCGCGCCTCAGCGTCTTCCGCAGCTCGAAGCACATTTACGCTCAGGTCATCGACGACGTGAGCGGCAAGACCCTCGCCCACGCTTCGACGCTGTCGAAGGACCTCAAGGGCTCCCTCGACGAGGACAACAAGGTCGAGGCGGCGAAGAAGGTCGGGGCGCTGATCGCGAGGATCTGCAAAGAGAGGCAGATCGACAAGGTCGTCTTCGACCGCAACGGCTATCTGTATCATGGGCGCGTCAGCGCCCTCGCCCAGGCGGCGCGCGAGGCAGGTCTCGATTTCTGACTCCCACAGCCGCTGCCCTGATGGTGAGGGCAGCGGGCGCGGTCAACTGCCGCGGCGGAGAACGTGATAGAGGACGGTTATGGCGTTCGATCATGTCGACGAAGAGAAGCTGAAAGAGCGAGTCATCCACATCAACCGCGTCGCCAAGGTCGTCAAGGGCGGCCGGCGCTTCAGCTTCTCGGCGCTGGTCGTGGTGGGCGACGAAGCGGGGCACGTGGGCATCGGTCTGGGCAAGGCGAACGAGGTGCCGGAGGCCATCCGCAAGGGGAACGATCAGGCTCGCAAGAACCTGTTCCGCATCCCGCTGGACGGCGTGACCATCCCGCACGACTCGTTCGGCCACGTCGGGGCGGGCAAGGTCCTGCTGAAGCCGGCCAGCCCTGGGACGGGCGTCATCGCCGGCGGCGCGGTGCGCGCCGTCGTCGAGTCGGCGGGGATCCACGACGTGCTGTCGAAGTCGCTCGGCACGAGCAACCCGCACAACGTCGTGCACGCGACCGTCGCGGCGCTCCGTGGGCTCAAGAGCCCGGAGAGCGTCGCCGGGAAGCGGTCGATGCAGCTCGACTCGCTCGACTACCAGCGCCGCGGTGGCACGAACACCGCGGGTCGACGGCGCGCGAGCGTCGCGCCGCCCCCCGGGAAGCCGGGCGGCGGTGGTGGTGCACCGAGCGGCGGCGGTGAAGGAGGCTCGCAGTGAAGCTCCGGGTACGTCAGAAGGCCAGCAACATCGGCCAGGTCGAGCACACCCGCAAGATCATCAAGGGGCTTGGCCTGCGTGGGCCGGGGTCCGAGGTGGTCGTCGCGAACACGCCGTCGTTCCGTGGCATGGTGAAGAAGATCCTCCACCTCGTCGAGGTCGAGGAGGTCGCCGACGGTGCGACCTCCTCGAAGGCCTGAGAAGCGAGATCGTCATCCAGCGGAGTCGCCGCGTACGGAAGTGTGAAACATGGACATTCTCTCTAAGCTCCAAGCCCCTGAAGGCGCCGTAACCAAGAGGCTCCGCGTTGGCCGTGGCGTGGGCTCGGGCGTCGGCAAGACGTCTGGCCGCGGACAAAAAGGGCAGAAGGCGCGGGCCGGCGGCAACATCAACAAGAAGCACTTCCAGGGCGGGCAGACGCCGATCCAGCGTCGCCTCCCGAAGCGTGGCTTCCGCAACCCGCTCGCGGACATCGTCGTCAACGTCAACGTCGGTGCGCTCGAGGCGTTCGACGATGGCGCCCAGGTCGATCTGATCGCGCTCCACGAGCGCCGCCTCGTGCAGGGGCGGTTCGACGTGCTGAAGATCCTCGGCGACGGTGAGCTCACGAAGAAGCTCACGGTGACGGCGCACCGCTTCTCCAAGGGAGCGGTCGAGAAGATCGAGAAGGCGGGGGGCAAGGCGGTCGTGCTCGCGGCGCCTGCACCCCAGGGCAACTCGACGGACTCCTCGTCCTCGTAGCCAGCGCGCACGCGCACCCACCAAGCCGGAGTCCAGGATCGCCTATGGCCAGCCTCGCGGGAATCACCAACTTTCACAAGATCCCCGAGCTCCGGCGACGCGTGATCTTCACCCTGGTGATGCTCGCGGTCTACCGGGTCGGCGTCTTCGTGACGACGCCCGGCGTCGACCGGAACGCGATGCGGCAGTACGTCGCGAAGCAGTCCGGCGGGCTCCTGAGCTTCTTCAACATGTTCTCGGGCGGCGCGCTGGAGAACCTGTCGATCTTCGCGCTCGGGATCATGCCGTACATCTCGGCCTCGATCATCATGCAGCTCATGGGCATGGTCTACAAGCCCATCGACGAGCTGCGGAAAGAGGGCGAGCAGGGCCGCCGGCGGATCGATCAGTACACGCGGTACGGCACGGTCGCGCTCTCGCTGTTCCAGGCCTTCTCGATCGCGAAGATGCTCGAGGGCCTGTCGAGCAGCGAGACCGGGGCCGGGATCGTGAACCACCCCGGCATCGGCTTTCAGCTGATGACGGTCATCACGCTGACGACCGGGACCGCGTTCCTGATGTGGATCGGCGAGCAGATCACGGAGCGCGGCGTCTCGAACGGCGTCTCGCTCCTGATCTTCGCCAGCATCGTCACGCGCATCCCGGCGGAGCTCGGCAACTACTTCGCCCAGAACGCGGGCGATCTCCAGCCCCTGACGATGGCCGCGGTCGTCGCGTTCATCGTGTTCGTCATCGCCATCATCGCCTTCTTCGAGAACGGCAGGCGTCAGATCCCGATCGTGTACTCGCGGCGCCAGGTCGGTCGCCGCGTCTACGGCGGGCAGACGGCGCACCTGCCGCTGAAGGTGAACACGTCCGGGACCATCCCCCCCATCTTCGCGTCGTCGCTGCTGATGTTCCCGCAGACGCTCGCGAACATGAACGTCCCCGGGGCCGACCACCTCCAGGCGATCATCAACCGGGGGGACTGGGTCTTCAACACCGGCTACGCGCTGCTCATCATCTTCTTCTGCTTCTTCTACACGAACGTCACGTTCCAGCCGGTGGACGTCGCGGAGAACCTGAAGAAGCAACAGGCAAATATCCCCGGGATCAGGCCAGGCAAGCAGACGGCGGACTACATCCACCGCGTGATCCAGCGGATCACCGTGGGCGGCGCGCTCTATGTCGCCGCGGTGTGCGTGGTGCCCTCGATCGTCGGCAACCTCCTGCGTGTCCCCTTCGGCTTCGGAGGCACGTCGCTGATGATCGTCGTCGGCGTCGCGCTCGACACCGTGAACCAGCTGGAGGCGCACCTGATCACGCGGAGCTACGAGGGGCTGACGGGCCCCGGTGCCACCCGCATCCGGGGCCGCAGGCTCCCGGAAGCGTGATGGAGGGCAAATGATCTTGGTTCTGGTGGGGCCTCCTGGAGCTGGGAAGGGTACGCAGGCGAAGCTGCTGTGCGCCCGCTTCGGCATCCCGCAAATCTCGACAGGCGACATGCTGCGCGAGGCAAAGCGGTCGGGGACGCTGGAGAAGCGCTATCTGGACATCATGGACTCTGGCGGACTCCTGCCCGATGAGGCTGTCATCGGCCTCATCGCGCGCAGGACGGTCGAGCCCGACTGCAGCAATGGCTTCCTCCTGGACGGATTTCCCAGGACGGTGCCGCAGGCGGACGCGCTCGACGAGCTGCTCGCCAGCCAGGGCGGTACCCGGATCGACGCGGTGATCCAGCTGGACGTGGCGCGTCCCCTGCTCGAGGAACGGTTGATCCATCGCCGCACTGACAAACGAAGTGGACAGATATATCATCTCGTCTATAATCCGCCGCCCCCCGGTGCGGAGCTAGAGCATCGGGCCGATGATCGGCCCGAGGCTGTTGCAAAGCGTCTCGATGCCTACGAGGCGATGACGGCCGCGCTTCTGCCGTTCTACGAGCAGAAGAAGCTGCTGCATCGCGTCGATGGGGTCGGGAAGCCTGAAGACGTGACGCACAGGGTGCTGTCGGCCATTGGCCGGCCGGGCTCGGGTGGAGAATGAGGCGTAAGAATCAGACCAGACCGCCGAAGGAACCGAAGGGCGACAAGCTCGAGTTCGACGGCGTGGTTCAAGAGGCCCTGCCGAACGCCATGTTTCGCGTGAAGGCGGACAACGGCCTCGGCGTCCTCGCGACCATCAGCGGCCGGATGCGGCAGTACTACATCAAGATCCTGCCGGGCGACCGCGTGACCGTCGAGGTCTCGCCGTATGACCCGAGCCGTGGCCGGATCACGTACCGGCACAAGTAACGTAGTTTTTGAGGAATCTGGAGGCTCCCCGTGAAGGTGCGCCCGAGCGTCAAGAAGATTTGCGACAAGTGCAAGGTGGTCAGGCGGCGTGGTGTCGTTCGGATCATCTGCGAGAATCCCCGCCACAAGCAGCGCCAGGGGAATTAGCTCTTTCGGCGGAAGCCCGCCCTCGTTTCGGTTTGGAGTAACCATGGCTCGTATCGCTGGTGTCGATCTCCCGCGTCGGAAGCATGTCGCCTACGCCCTGCCGTACCTGTTCGGTATCGGGCGGACCCTCGCCTTGCAAATCTGCGAGAAGACCAACATTCCGCAGAACAAGCGGGTCGAGGAGCTCAGCGACGCTGAGGTGAAGGCGATCCGCGACCTCCTGGACGCCGAGTACAAGGTCGAGGGCGACCTGCGGCGCGAGGTGCAGCTCAACATCAAGCGGCTCATGGACCTCGGCTGCTACCGAGGGCTCCGCCACCGGCGCGGGCTCCCGGCGAACGGGCAGAGGACGCATACGAACGCGCGCACCCGAAAGGGACCGCGCAAGGGCATGTTGCAGCGGCGTCCTGCCGCGACCAAGTGACGAGCGGGGATTAGGACGCCATGGCGCAAGCGAAGACGGCTGCCGCTACAACGAAGGCCAAGCAGAAGAAGAAGGTCAAGAAGAATGTCTCCGCGGGCATCGCGCACATTCAGTCGACCTTCAACAACACGGTCGTGACGATCACGGACATCAACGGCAACGCGATCGCGTGGTCGTCCGCTGGCGCTCGCGGCTTCAAGGGATCGCGCAAGTCGACGCCGTTCGCCGCCCAGCTGGCGGCGGAAGAGGCGGCGCGCCGGGCGCAGGAGCACGGGATGCGCTCGGTCGCCGTGTTCGTGAAGGGGCCGGGGGCGGGGCGCGAGAGCGCGCTCCGTGCGCTCCAGACCGCTGGCTTCAAGGTGACGCTGATCCGCGACGTCACGCCGATCCCCCACAACGGTTGCCGGCCGCCCAAGCGGCGCAGGGTTTGAGGTAATTCACGATGGCTCGCTACATTGGTCCGGTCTGCAAGCTCTGCCGCCGCGAGGGGATGAAGCTCTACCTCAAGGGCGAGCGGTGCTACTCCGAGAAGTGCGCGTACACGCGGCGCCCGTATCCCCCGGGCCAGCACGGCCAGGGGCGCATCAAGCTGAGCGAGTACGCGGTGCGCCTGCGCGAGAAGCAAAAGGTGCGTCGCATCTACGGCGTGCTCGAGCGGCAGTTCAGCGGGTATTTCCAGGAGGCCAACCGGCGCAAGGGCCGGACGGGCGAGGAGATGCTCGGGCTGCTGGAGCGGCGGCTCGACAACGTGGTGCATCGGATGGGCTTCGGCTCGTCTCGCGCCGAGGCGCGCCAGCTCGTCCGGCATGGGCACGTGCACGTGAACGGCAAGCGGCTGGACATCCCGAGCTACGTCGTTCGGGCCGGTGACCGGGTCGAGCTCACCGAGGGGGCGCGCAAGTTCAAGAGCGTCCTCGCCTCCGTCGGCGGCGCGGACAAGCGGCCGGTCGCGAGCTGGATCGACGTGGATCGCGCGGCGTTCACCGGCGCGATTAAGGGCGCGCCGATCCGCGAGGATCTCAACGAGCCCGAGATCCGCGAGCAGCTCGTCGTCGAGTACTACTCGCGCTGATCGCGCGAGGGCGGCGCGGAGGAGGGCGGCGTCGCGAGCGCACCTTGCAGGGTGCGCTCGCTCGCTGCGGGCTCCCCTCGGCGTCGCCGTCCCGCGCTCTCGCGCGGGGGCATGGAGCCTAGGATGCGGGCAGGAGGCGGCGCCGATCGGTCGAGTGCGGCCGCGGCGTGAGACCTCCGCGCAAACCTCATGAAGGAAGGAGATCGCCATGACGATGAACAACCCGAACCTCACGATGATCGCCCGTAACTGGCGCGATCTGATCCGGCCCAAGGGCATCTCGATCGACGCGGAGAGCGGGACCCAGTTCTACGCCAAGTTCACGTGTGAGCCCCTGGAGCGCGGCTTCGGGATCACGATCGGCAACTCGCTGCGCCGCGTGCTGCTCTCCTCCCTCCAGGGGGCGGCCGCGACGGCCATCCGCATCGAGGGCGCGCTGCACGAGTTCACGACCGTGCCGGACGTGGTCGAGGACGTCAGCGACATCATCCTCAACGTGAAGGAGGTCGTCTTCAAGGCGGCCACCCCGAAGACGTACTCGGTGCGGATCGATCGCGAGGGGCCCGGGCCCGTGTACGCGCGCGATATCCAGCTGGTCGAGGGTCTGTCGGTGCTCAACCCCGACCACCTCATCGCCGTGCTCGACAAGAAGGGCCCGCTCTCGATGGAGCTCACGGTCAACGTGGGCCGCGGCTACGTGCCCGCCGAGCGCAACAAGACGCCGACCATGCCGATCGGGACGATCCCGATCGACGCGCTGTTCTCGCCGATCCGCAAGGTGAACTACACCGTGCAGAACGCCCGCGTCGGGCAGGTGACCGATTACGACAAGCTCACGCTCGAGGTCTGGACCAACGGGTCCGTCTCGCCCGCGGATGCGGTCGCCTTCGCCGCGAAGATCCTCAAGGAGCAGCTCTCCATCTGGGTCAACTTCGAGGAGAGCGAGGAGACGAGCTACCAGGCGGTGATGAGCGACGACGAGCCGCTCAACGAGAACCTGTTCCGCTCCGTCGAGGAGCTCGAGCTCAGCGTCCGCTCCGCGAACTGCTTGCAGAACGCGAACATCACGCTCATCGGCGAGCTCGTGCAGCGGACCGAGCAGGACATGCTCAAGACCAAGAACTTCGGTCGCAAGTCGCTGAAGGAAATCAAAGAGATCCTCGCGAACATGGGGCTCTCGCTCGGGATGAAGATCGACAACTGGCCGCAGCTCCTCGAGCGCTGGAAGGCGCAGCAGGCGCAGGCGTGAGTCGGTACTGAGGGAACGTCATGCGTCACAAGAAAGCGGGCAGGCAGTTTGGTCGGGACACCTCCAGCCGCAGGGCGATGCTTCGCAACCTGACGGCGAACCTGATCACCCACGAGCGGATCGAGACGACCGACGCCAAGGCGAAGGAGCTGCGGCGGGTGGCCGAGCGGCTCATCACCAAGGCGACGCGGCTCGGCAAGGTCGCGTACACCGCGCACGGAGAGCTCAGCCCCGGCGACAGAGCGCGCCGGCTCCACGCCGAGCGGCTCGTGGGCAGCTACATCCCTCGCTGGGGGGTCGCGACCGATGGCAAGAAGGTCGACATCATCGCGAAGGTGATGATCGATCTCTCGAAGCGCTTCGAGGGGCGGCCGGGTGGCTACACGCGGATCATCAAGCTCGGTCCGCGCCGCGGTGACTCGGCGCAGATGAGCCTCATCGAGTTCATCGACGCGCCGCCGGTCGCGGACGCGCCTTCGCAGGCCGCCGAGCCGGTCGCCGCGGCGGAGCCGGCCACCCCGGCGACGACCGCCGGCTGAGCCGGACGCAGCCGGCGCCGCATCGCGCCGGCGCAGTCGAAGACAGGACGCCGGGAGAGCGCTCAGCTCGCCCGGCGTTTCTGCTTTGTGAGCCCCGCCAGCAATCAGGGACAGACCGCTGCGTGGGGCCGGCGCGCTCGACGGCTCAACGGTCGCGCGCGCCGGCTTCAGGGGCGTCTTCGCTCCGCGATTCCGCCTTCTCGATAGGCTGTGCCGGCAGATCAGGGTCCGCGTTCGAGGCGGCGGGCGGGGCCGGCTCGGGAGGCGTCGGGGGCTGCGGAGGAGCGGCGCTGTCCTGCGTTCGGGGCGGTGCCGAGGCATGAGAGGTGGTCGGCGGCGGAGAGGACGGCGCCGAGGCAGGAGAGGCGGTCGGCGGCGGAGAGGACGGCGCCGAGGCAGGAGAGGCGGCCGGTGGGGGAGGGGACGGCGCCGAGGCAGGAAAGGCGGTCGGCGGCGGCACCGAAGCAGGAGAGGCGGTCGGTGGCGGAGGAACGGTGCCGCCTTGCCCTCTCGCGGGCGATGGAGCGCTCCGACGCCGGGCGATGAAGAACATCGAGAGCACTGCGGCGAGACCTACCGCTCCCGCGGCGATGTGGCGGTTCGTCTGGCTCTTCCGCTCGGCGACCTTGTCCCCGAGGGAGGCGAGCGCCGCCCTCGCGCCGGCGTTGGAAGGGTCGAGCTCGATCGCGCGCTCCAGCACGAACTTGTCCGGCGTGCCGCGCTCGATGAGGAGCGCGCCCTCGAGGTAGGCGATCTCCGCTTCGATCTTCTTCGCGCGCTCGCCTGGCGCGTCGAGGCGCAGCGCCTTGCGCAGCATGGCGAGCGCGTCGTCGCGCCGGTCGGCGGGCAGCGAGCGCGCCCGCTCCACGTAGGCGTCCACCATCTCCTTGCGGCGCTCGAAGAGCGGCGCGCGGGCGAGGACCTTGTCGAACGCCTCGGTGGCCTCGGCGGGCTTGCCCGCGCTCGCCGCGGCGACGCCCTCGTCCATCAGCTTGTACACCTCCGCGAGGCGCGCGCGATCGTACGTCCCGAAGAGCTCGCGCGCGACACGGTCCCACGACCATTCGCGCGGCGGCTTCGCGCCGGTGAGGTCCAGGTAGGCGTCGCGGAGCTGCCAGATGCCGGGCTCGCCGATCGCGGAGATCGCCTCCCGCGCGGCGTCGCGCAGCCGCGCGCGGTCGCTGTTGCAGAAGCTGAGGACCACGCGCATGGCGTCCACGTCCCGGACGCGACCATAGGCGCGGAGGACGTCGGCGAGGATCTGCGTGTCGTTCGACGCGATCGCCTCGCCGGGGATCGCCCGGCCGAGCAGGTCGAGCTGCTTGTTGGCCCACCTCTGGACGATCTTGGCGTCGTGCTGGCGCGCCTCGATCAGCGCGGGGACCGCCTTGTCGCGGAGCTTGGCCACCTGCCGTTGGAGATCGATGCGGAGCAGCTCGCCGAAATAGGCGTGCAGCGCGATGAGCTCGCGGACCGCAGGCGTCGTGCCTGCAGCGACGAGCATCCGCTCCATCGCGAGCAGCTTGACGACATCGCGCCACGCGCTGTCCCGCGGCCGCGCCGCGGCCAGCATGAAGTCCAGCCAGTCCCCCTCGTCCTTCTCGTCGTCAGCGCCCTTCTTGGCGCTCTGGTCGGCCTTGGTGTCCTTCTTTGCGTCCTTCGCGTCGCCGGCGTCCTTCTTCGCGCCCTGGTCGGCCTTCGCGTCCTTCTTCGCATCGCCGGCGCCCTTCTTCGCATCGCCGGCGCCCTTCTTCGCATCGCCGGCGCCCTTCTTCGCGTCGCCGGCGCCCTTCTTCGCGTCGCCAGCGCCCTTCTTCGCGCCCTTGTCGGCCTTCGCGTCCGCGGCCTTCTTCTTGTTGCCGTCGCGCGCGTCCTCCCCCTTCTCGCCCTTCAACGCCTTGCGGCCTTCTCTGCGCGCTTCCGCGAGCACGCGAGGCGCCGCGCCCCGATCGAGCGAGCCGCGGATGTCCTGAACGCGCAGCCGCACCGCATCGACGATGCCAGGGATCGGCTCGTCGAGGGCCGCGCGGGCGTTCTCCCGCGAGCGCGCGTCCTCGGACGTGAGCTGGTCGAGCAACCGGTCGAGCTCGCGGACCGCGGTGATGTCGGGCTCAGGTCGAGCGATCGGGGCGAGGCGCGGGAGCTCCGGGAGCGCGGCGGAGGCCGGCGCGGACGTGCCCGCGTCGCGCTCGCCTGCGGCGCGCGCCGCAGGCGCCGCGAGCGGCACGGCTGCGAGCAGGCCAATCAGGGCGAGCCACGCGCACGCCGGCGTGCGCCGCCGCGCCGGTTGCGCGCCTGCGCCCCTCGGATCCGACGAGCTGCGTGCCAAGCGCATCAATCCGTGATGCGAAAGTCGAAGAAATCGCCGGAGAAGCCCCGCCACCGGACGTCGACGCGCTCGACGCGCGCGGCGCTCGGGCCGCGGTTCGCCCAGGCGATGAGCTCCTTCAGCTCGTCCTCCTCCCCCTCGGCGAGGACCTCGACGGCGCCGTCGGAGCGGTTTTTCACCCAGCCGGTGAGGCCGAGCCGCTTGGCCTCGCGCTGCGTGGAGGCACGAAAGAAGACGCCCTGGACGCGACCGCGGACGAACAGCTGAACCTGTTTGAGCCCCATGGAACCAGCTTGACTTAGCCGCGCGTTCGGGGGGAGGCAACTTCAGGCAGCACCTGGTGGCCACGGACAGTTCGCCCTCGCCGTCCTGCGCAAGGACGGCGCGGACGACCTGTGTCCGTGCCGCGCCCCACGACGCGCGAGCATCGTCCGTGCCTCCCGCCGCGCATTGACAGAGCAGACGCGCTTGATAGAGTCGCCGCCCGATCGGCAAGCACAGCCCGCCGATCGAGCGACATGAACGTGAGGGGCGCCGGTTGCGAGGCGAGCCCTCTTCCCTCTGGCGACCCGCCGACATCGACGACATGCTCGGCCCCGCCTCGGGTCCGACCCGCTGACCCTCCCCAACCAAAAAACCAACGACCGACGGCCTCCACGCCCTTGACAGGGCACGCGCCGTCGCATCCTGGAGCTTTCCGACTCATGCACCTCAGGGAACTGAAGCAGAAACCGATGGCCGAGCTCGTCCAGATGGCGAAGGGGCTCAACATCGAGGGCGCTGCCGGGCTGCGCAAGCAGGAGGTCATCTTCGCTCTCCTGCAGGCCCACGCGGCGCAGGACCAGCCGGTCTACGGCGAGGGCGTGCTCGAATGCCTGCCCGACGGCTTCGGCTTCCTCCGGGCGCCGGACTACAACTACCTGCCGGGTCCGGACGACATCTACGTCTCGCCGTCCCAGATCCGGCGCTTCAACCTCCGCACCGGCGACAGCGTGAGCGGCTCCATCCGGCCGCCCAAGGAGCGCGAGGCGTACTTCGCGCTGCTCAAGGTCGACAAGATCAACGGCGAGCCCCCCGAGGTCGCCCGCGACAAGATCCTGTTCGACAACCTCACGCCCCTCTACCCGCAGCAGAAGTTCAACATCGAGAACGGGACGAAGAGCTTCTCGACCCGCATCATCGACATGCTCTGCCCCATCGGGAAGGGGCAGCGCTGCCTCATCGTCTCGCCGCCCCGCGCGGGCAAGACGGTGCTGCTCCAGCAGATCGCCAACGCGATCTCCGCGAACCACCCGGACACGACGCTGATCGTGCTGCTCATCGACGAGCGCCCGGAGGAGGTGACCGACATGCAGCGCACCGTGAAGGGCGAGGTGATCAGCTCGACCTTCGACGAGCCCCCGACGCGGCACGTGCAGGTGGCCGAGATGGTGATCGAGAAGGCGAAGCGCCTCGTCGAGCACAAGCACGACGTCGTGATCTTGCTCGACTCGATCACCCGCCTGGCGCGCGCGTACAACACGGTCGTCCCGCCGAGCGGCAAGATCCTCTCCGGCGGCGTCGACTCGAACGCGCTGCACAAGCCGAAGCGGTTCTTCGGCGCCGCGCGCAACGTCGAGGAGGGCGGGTCGCTGACGATCGTCGCCACCGCGCTCGTCGACACGGGCTCGCGCATGGACGAGGTCATCTTCGAGGAGTTCAAGGGCACGGGTAACAGCGAGATCCACCTGGATCGCAAGCTGATGGAGAAGCGGATCTTCCCCTGCCTCGACATCAACAAGAGCGCGACCCGCAAGGAAGAGCTGCTGCTGCCCGAGTGGATCCTCCAGCGCGTGTGGCTGCTCCGCCAGCTGCTGCACCCCCTCAACGTCATCGACTCGATGGAATTCCTGCTGGACAAGGTGAGCCGCACCGAGACCAATCAGGAATTCCTCGAGAGCATGAACCAGTAGCCGCACGTCCTCGGGCGCTCCCGGCGGTCGTCGGGAGCGCTCTCGTTCGCGCGAACGGTTCGCGCAGGGGCCCGCGCGCGCGCTCCTCCGGGCGAAGTCGTGTTAGCGTCTTCTGGTGACCGCGAAGGCGGAACAACGCACGAAGGCGCTGCAGGCTCGCAACCAGGAGCTCGAGGCGCGCCTCGCCCACGCCGACAAGACGGTGCAGGCGCTCCGGGACGTCGGGCTCGCCCTTGGCAGCACCCTGGATCTCGACCAGCTCCTCGCGCTGATCCTGAACAAGATCACCGAGCTGCTCGACGCGGACCGAGCCACCCTCTACCTGCTCGACGAGCAGCGGCAGCGGCTCTTGTCGCGCATCATCATCGGCGAGGAGGCGCGCGCGATCGAGCTTCCCGTCGGCGCGGGGATCGCGGGCCACGTCGCCAAGATGGGGCGGACGGTCCGCGTGAAGGACGCCTACCGGGATCGCCGGTTCCAGCGCGACTGGGACGAGGTCACGGGGTACCGCACCCGCTCGATCCTCGCCGCGCCGATGAAGAACCACGTCGGCCGGACGATCGGGGTCATCCAGGTCCTGAACAAACACGGGGAGGGGGAGTTCTCGGTCCATGACGAGGAGCTCCTGAGCGCGCTGGCGACGCAGGCGGCTGTCTCGATCGACAACTCAAGGCTGTTCCTCTCGGTGATCCAGAAGAACACGCAGCTCGTGGAGACGAAGGAGCAGCTCGAGCACCGCGTGAGCGATCTCAAGCTGCTCTTCGACCTCGAGAGCGCGATGGGCCGCGCGACCACGATGGAGGACCTCGCGCGCGCGGTCATCACGGAGGCCGGCAGGGCGTGCGAGGCGCGGGCGGGGGGGATGCTCGTCGACGAGATCGAGGGCGGGCTGTTCCTCTATTTCTTCGATCTCACGGCGTTCGACGGGGGCAGCGCGCCGCCCCGCGCGCCCGCGCTCGGCGATGAGCCGGAGGGCGTCGTGGGCGGGGCCGCCCCGAGGCCGGCGGTGAAGCGCATCGCGATGCGCCGCGGCGAAGGGGTCGTCGGGCGCGCCATGGTGAACAACGAGGCCGTGTGCTTCTCGCGCGAGGGCGGGGGCGAGGAGCCGGACGACACGCTCGTGTCGCCGCGGCTCGCCCAGCTCGTCGGCGCGGAGCTCCGGACGGCGATCGCCGTGCCGCTCGAGGGCGAGGACGCGGTGCCGATCGGATCCATGGCCCTCTACAACTCCAGGCACCCCCACGGCTTCTCGAAGGACGATCGCGCGCTGCTGCGGCTCGTGTCGGCGAACGCGTCGACCGCGCTGCGGCTGTTCCGATCGCGCCTCGAGCGGGAGCAGAGCGAGCGGCTCACCACGATCGGGCGGTTGCTCTCGGGGGTGATGCACGACATGCGCACGCCGCTCACGGTGATCAGCGGCTACGTCCAGCTCATGGCGAGCGCTCCCGACGCGGCGACGAGGGAGGACCACGCGCGGCTGATCCTCAAGCAGTTCGACGTGATCAGCGCGATGCAGCGCGAGGTGCTGGAGTTCGCGCGCGGCGAGCGGAGCATCCTCGTGCGCAAGGTCTACTTGACCAAATTCTTCGGCGACATCGAGAAGCAGCTGGCGCACGAGCTCGCCGGGACCGGCGTCTCGCTCTCCCTGGAGCTCGAGGACCGAGGGACCGCGCGCTTCGACGAGGCGAAGATGACGCGGCTCCTGCACAACCTGGTCCGCAACGCGGTCGAGGCGATGCGGCCAGGCGGGGGCACGGTGACGATCCGCGCCTACCGCGACGAGGGCGACCTCGCGATCTGCGTCGCGGACACCGGGAAGGGGATCCCCAAGGAGATCCAGGGCCGCCTCTTCCAGTCGTTCGTGACCTCCGGAAAGCGCGGCGGCACCGGCCTCGGGCTCGCGATCGTGAAGAAGATCGTCGACGAGCACGCCGGGACGATCACGGTCGCGTCGTCCGACAAGGGCGCGAAGTTCACCATCCGCCTGCCTCAGGAGAGCGCGCCGTCGCGGTCTGCTGGGGCCGCAGGGGGGCAGCCTCAGCTGGCGTCGACGGACGGCGGCTCGGCGACCAAGGCGGGCGCGAGCGTCGCGCCGGTCGTCCACGAGGGCATCTCCCGCCGCAGGCCGGCGGGCTCAGCTCCCTCCGTCCCTCCCGTGAACGAGCGGGGCCGACGCTCGTCCAGCAACGGCTCTGACGCCTGACGCGCCCCCGCCGCTTGCGCGAGGCGCACCCGATGGAGAGACTCGAACGGTGTCCCAGCTCCGCCTGAAGCTCCTCGAGCCGCACCGGACGTCGCTCGAGAAGTGCGTCTACTGCCCCAAGCTCTCCCGCGCCGCCTGCCCCGTGTCGAACGTCGAGGCGAACGAGACGGTGACGCCGTGGGGGAAGATGTCGATGGCGTACTTCGCCGCGCGCGGCGACGTGCCGCTCGACCCAGGCCACGCGGACCCGGCCTGGGCGTGCTCCGCGTGCTTCGGGTGCCGCGAGCGCTGCGATCACAAGAACGAGGTGGCCACCGTGCTGACGGACGCGCGCGCGGAGCTCTTCGCGCGCGATCTCGCGCCGGAGGGGGCCAGGCGCGTGGCGGAGCGCTTCTCGGCCCGCGAGGAGGGCCGCGCCGGTGAGCTCGACGCGCGCTCTCGGTCGGCCGCGGCCGCGCCCGACGCGGTCCTCGTGCTGATCGGCTGCGGCTACGAGCGCCACGCGCCGGACGTCGCGCGCGACGCGCTGGACGCGACCGAAGCGCTGACGGGCGCGCCGACCCGCCCGGTGCGCGCCTGCTGCGGGCTGCCGCTCCTGTACGCCGGCGATCGTCCGGGCTTCGAGGCCGCCGCGCGGCGGCTCGCCGCGGAGGTCGCGCCCGGGGGGCGCTTCGTCGCCGTCGATCCCGGGTGCGCGCGCGCCCTGCGCGTCGAGTACCCGCGCGTGGGCGTGAGCGTGAAGGCCCCGGAGCTGTTCGTCGATCTCGCGCGCTCGTCGCTCGACCGGCTGCAGCGATCGGCGTCGGAGCGGCGGGTGCGCTACCACGATCCCTGCCAGCTCGGGCGCGGCCTCGATCGCTACGACGCGCCCCGGGAGATCCTCGCCCGCATCACGGGGCGCCCGCCGGAGGAGTTCATCCACCGCCGCGAGCACGCCGACTGCAGCGGCGGCGGCGGCCTCCTGCCCGCCACGCGCCCCGCGTCGTCCGCCGCCATCGCCGACGGCAGGATCGCGGAGCACCGCGCGCTCGGCGGCGGGCTGCTCGTGACGCACTGCGCGCAGAGCCTCCGGCGGTTCAGGACGCGGGGCGAGCCGGCGGAGGACCTCGCGAGCCTCGTCGCGCGGGCCGTCGCGCCGCGATGACCGCGCCGCCGCCAGCCGCGGACGAGGCGCGCGGCGGCGCCGCGGGGCCGGAGGAGCGCGCGCCTCAGAAGCGGCGCACGGTCGCGGGGAGGCTCCTCGCGAGCTACCTCGTGGTGCTCGCCGCCTTCGCGCTGACCGTCGGCTGGAGCGTCCAGGCGCTGCGGGCAGCTTCGCGCGACGCCCAGCTGCTGCGCGCCGGGTACGTCCCGCTGCTGCTCCGCATCGGCGAGGTCCTGGCCGAGCAGAACGTCTTCAACGCCCAGCTCAACCACATCACCGCCGCGAAGAACCCGGGGGACGTGCGCGAGTGGATCGAGACCGCGCGGCGGACCCGCCCGCTCGCGTTCTCGATCGTCAAGGACGCCGCCCGGGCGCTCGCCGGCGATGAGAAGGCGACCGGCGGGGACGCTCGCCTCGGGCAGACGGCCGCGTCGTCCGGCGTCCGCCGGTTCAGCGACGAGGTCGCGGCCGAGGTGGCGGCGATCGAGCGGCTCGTCGGCGCCAGCCCGGAGCGGTTCGCTCAGCTCTTCCAGGCGCTCGCCGTCGGCGACCGCGAGCTCGCCGAGCGCACGCGCGACGAGCTCGTCAAGCGGGAGGTCGAGGGCGCGCAGCGGCTCCGGGCGATCAGGAGCCGCGTCGAGGGGCAGATGCAGAGCCTCACCGACGAGGCGGAGCTGCGCGAGGAGCGCTCGATGCACCTGCTCCTCGGGCTGGGCGTGCTGACGCTCCTCGTCGGCGTCATGATGTCGCTGTACGCGCGGCGCGTGCTCGCCCCGCTGACCGCGGTCACCGAGCGGGCCAACGCCGTCGCGCGCGGCGACCTCACCCCGAAGCAGGCGCTCGCCACGAACGACGAGATCGGCGAGCTTGCGACGACGTTCGAGGACATGGTCGCCGCGATCCGCCGCGCGCGCGCCGAGCTCGTGAACGCCGAGCGGCTGGCGGCGATCGGGAAGATGGCGGCGCACGTCACGCACGAGATCAGGAACCCGCTGTCGTCGATCGGGCTGAACCTCGAGCTCCTCGAGGAGGAGGTGGCGCGCGCCTCCGCGGCGGACATGCCTGACGCCGAGCTGAGGCCCGTGATGAAGGAGTCGGCGCAGCTCGTCACGGCCATCCGGGCCGAGGTGGACCGCCTGTCCCGCATCGCCGAGCAGTACCTCAGCGTCGCCCGCCGCCCCCGCCCGCGCCTGGAGCCAGAGCGGGTGGACGACCTGGTGCAGGAGCTGGTGGCGTTCGTGAGGCCCGAGCTCGACCGCGCCGGCGTCGCGGTTCGCGTCGAGGTGGAAGAGGCGGGGCCCGAGATCCTCCTCGACGAGTCGCAGATCCGTCAGGCGCTCCTGAATTTGCTCCGCAACGCGCGCGAGGCGATGCCGAAGGGCGGCGAGATCGTCGTGAGCGTCAGCTTCTCGAGCGGCGCCGCGACCATCGCGGTCGACGACACGGGCCTCGGCGTGCCGGAGGAGCTGCGCGCGTCCATCTTCGACCCCTTCTTCACGACGAAGCAGCGCGGCACGGGGCTCGGGCTCGCGGTCACGCGGGACATCATCGAGGCGCACGGCGGCACGATCTCGTGCGAGCCGCGCGAGGCGGGGGGCACGCGGTTCCGGATCGCGCTGCCCGCCGGGCGCTCACCGGTCCAGGGCCGCGCCGCGGACGCGATGCTGTGAGCCGCTCCGGCCGCGGCTCGCTCGCGCGGCGGAGCGCGGCACGTCCGACGCGGGGCCGCAGCGCGGACTATCTCGGCATGTCCAGGTACTGGAGGGCGAGCCCCATGAGGAAGAAGCCCACCACGGCGAACAGGATCGCCGCGAGCACGTAGACGATGGTTCGAAGCGTCCGCGCCGGCGGCGCCGGAGGCCGCTGCTCGAGCGGCCCTGGCTCACCGACGGTGGCAGGCCCCGGGCTTGCCGAGTCCATGCTTGGCCGCACGGGTTTGTAGACAAGCGTCGGACCCTGGCCGGTCGTCGAGCCGCCCGAGCTGTCCTCGGAGAAATCCGGGAGCGTCCGCGGCGTCACGGGGTGGGATACGAGCGGGGGCACGAGATCTCTGAGCGCGTTGTTGAGCACCATGGTGCCGTTCGGACCGGTCCATTGGGCGGGCGCCACCGCCGTCTGCCCGCCCGGCGCGCGCCCGCCGGGCATGTAAGGCGGGAGCTGGCCCTCGTTCTGCGTGAGCGGCGGCTCCGCGAGGAGGTGGGCCGCCCGCTCAGGCTCGCCGTGCGGGCGCACCATGGTCTCGACCCGCGGTTGCGCCCCCGGGTCGGTCGCCGTGCGGATCAAGATGGGATCGATCGGTGGCACCGGGAGCTTGACCGCGCCGGAGGACGGCGGCTTGTAGCTCTGGTGCGCTGGCGGGATGGGCGAGCTGCGCGCATGGCCGGGGGCGCTGCTCGCCGGCAGCGTGGAGCTGGGTGAGCCGCTGACCGGATGGCTGGAGCTCCTCGCCGGCCGCAGCTCCCGCCAGGCGGTGAGCCCCTCGAGCGCGCTCTGGAAGCGGTCTGCGGGCTCTCGCGCCAGCCCCTTCGCGAGGAACGCCTCGAGCCGCGGGTCGACGGGCCCGTCCATCGCCTCGGCCAGCGTCCGCGCGTTGGTCTTCTGCTTCATCTCGACCATGATGAGCAGGTTGCGCGCCTGGTAAGGCAGCTGGCCGCTCATCGACTGGTAGATCATCGTGGCGCAGGCGTAGATGTCCGCGCGGTGGTCGACCGTCTTCGCCTTGCCGATCTGCTCGGGCGGCATGAACGAGAACGTGCCCAGGCTCTGGCCCATCTCGGTCAGCGTCTCCGCTCCCATCTCCTTCGGCAGCTTGGAGATGCCGAAGTCGAGGATCTTGACCCGCTTCGACCCGTCGGGGCGCGCCTCGATGTACACGTTCGACGGCTTCAGATCGCGGTGGATGATCCCGGCGCGATGCGCATCGGCGAGCCCCATCCAGACCTGCTCGATGATCGGGTGCAGCTCCTCGAAATCGATCGGTCCCGTCCGCTTCAGCCGATCGATCAGCGACTCGCCCTCGAGCAGCTCGAACACGAGGACGATGCCGTGCTCGGGGTCCTCCTCGACGTCGAGGATCTCGGTGACGTGATCGCTGTTGATGGATCCCGCGGCGCGCGCCTCGCGCCGGAACCGCTCGGCCGCGGACGACTTGGCCTTCGACTCGGCGCGCAGGAGCTTGATCGCCACCTGGCGGCCGGTGCGGATGTTCTCCGCGGCGAACACCTCGCCCATGCCGCCGCGGCCGAGCTGGCGGATGATGCGATACCGGTTCGCAACGACGGTTCCAGCTTCGAGCTCCAAGCGCGCCCTCGCCCCAGAGTATCCTCCGCGCCGATGCGGAGGATCAAATTCTCCGGCGCGAACGAGGTGATCCGACCGTAAGTCGCGGGCCGCGGTCGCTCTTCCCAGCGCCCAGCGCGGCGGAAGGGCCGCGGGATCGAGCTCTTCCGTGGGGTCTCCTCCCCTTCGCCGGGGGGCAGGCGCTGACCCGTCGCGCGCGGCGTCCTCGCGTCGGTCGCAGGGGCACGGCCGCGCCCCTGCGCCGCCGCGGGGCTCACTCGTCTTCTTGCTGGCGGAGCTTCGCCATGACGCTCAGGTCCTCGAGCGTCGAGGTATCGCCGGTCAGCTCTCGACCAGCGGCGACGTCCTTCAGGAGCCGGCGCATGATCTTGCCGCTGCGGGTCTTCGGCAGGGCGTCCGCGAAGCGGATCGCGTCGGGGCGGGCGAACTTGCCGATCTCCTTGGCGACGTGCTCGCCGAGCTTCGCCTGGAGCTCCGGCCCGGCCGTCACCCCCGGCCGGAGCGAGACGAACACCACGAGCGCCTGTCCCTTGAGGTCGTCCGGGCGACCCACGGCGGCCGCCTCTGCGACGGAGGGATGAGACACGAGCGCGCTCTCGATCTCGGCCGTCCCGATGCGGTGGCCGGCCACGTTCAGCACGTCGTCGATGCGACCGACGACCCAGAAGTAGCCGTCCTCGTCGCGGCGGGCGCCGTCGCCGGTGAAGTAGCAGCCCTCGACGTCGCTGAAGTACTGCTTCCGGAAGCGCTCGTCGTCGCCCCACACCGTGCGCAGCATCGACGGCCACGCCTGCTTCAGGACGAGCAGCCCTCCCTCGCCCGCGGCGACGGGCTTGCCGTCCTTCGTCACGACCTCGGGCACGACGCCGAACATCGGCAGCCCGGTCGATCCCGGCTTCGAGAACGACGCGCCGGGCAGCGTGGTCATCATGATCGAGCCCGTCTCCGTCTGCCACCAGGTGTCCACGATCGGGCAGCGGCCGCCGCCGATGGTCCGGTGGTACCAGATCCACGCCTCGGGGTTGATCGGCTCGCCGACCGAGCCGAGGAGCCTGAGGCTCGACAGATCGCTCTTCGCGGGCCACTCGTCGCCCTGCCGCATGAAGGCGCGGATGGCCGTGGGGGCGGTGTAGAGGATGGTGACCCCGTGCTTCTCGATCAGCCGCCAGAAGCGGCCCCAGTCGGGGAAGTTCGGGGCGCCTTCGTACATGAGGCACGTCGCGCCGTTCGAGAGCGGGCCGTACACGATGTAGCTGTGGCCCGTCACCCAGCCGACGTCGGCGGTGCACCAGTAGACGTCGTCGTCGCGCAGATCGAAGACGTACTTCGTCGTGACGTGCGCGCCGACCAGGTAGCCGGCGGTCGTGTGGAGCACCCCCTTGGGTTTCCCGGTCGAGCCGCTCGTGTAGAGGATGAAGAGCGGGTGCTCGGCGTCGACGATCGTCGGCTCGCAGGCGGGGGCGGCACCGGCGAGCAGGTCGTGCCAGAAGACGTCCCGGCCCTCCGTCATCTGCACATCGCAGCGCTCCTTGCCGAGGTGCTGGTACACGATGACGCGCGTCGCGCTCTTCGCCTCCGGCTGAGCGAGCGCCTTGTCGACGGTCGCCTTCAGCGGCACGACCTGCCCGCGCCGGTACGCGCCGTCCTGCGTGATGACGAGCTTGGCCTGGCTGTCGTGGATGCGGTCGCGGAGCGCGTCCGCGGCGAAGCCGCCGAACACCACGGTGTGCACCGCGCCGAGGCGCGCACAGGCGAGCATCGCCACGGCCACCTCGGGGACCATGCCCATGTAGATCGCGACCCGGTCACCCTTCTCGATGCCCAGCCGCTTGAGCGCGTTGGCGAGCAGCAGCGTCTCGCGGTGGAGCTGGGCGTAGGTCAGCGTCCGCGTGGCGCCGTGCTCGCCTTCCCAGATGATGGCGGCCTTGTTCTTGGTGGCCGTCGTCAGGTGTCGATCGAGGCAGCTCTCCGTGACGTTGAGGGTGGCGCCGAGGAACCACTTGGCGTGCGGCAGGGACCAGTCGCTGGTCGTGGTCCACGGCGTGCGGAACACGAGGTCGCTCACCTCCCGGCGCCAGAACGCGTCCGGCTGCTCGATGCTCTCGCGGTAGAGCGCCTCGTAGGTCGCCTGCGCGCCGACGCGCGCACGACGCGAGAACTCGGCCGGCGGCTCGAACCGGCGCGTCTCCTTGAGCAACGACGTGATGGCATCCTGCGACATGGCACCCCTTGAGGGGACGGCGGCAGCCGATCCCCGGCTGACGTTGAAGGGGACGGCGGCAGCCGATCCCCGGCTGACGTTGAAGGGGACGGCGGCAGCCGATCCCCGGCCAATGTTGAAGGGGACGGCGCAAGCCGATCCCCGGCCAATGTTGAAGGGGACGGCGCAAGCCGATCCCCGGCCAATGTTGAAGAGGACGGCGGCAGCCGATCCCCGGCCCATGCTCCCCGCTGGAGAGCGCGGCGAACCCTCTACGACTCACCGCGAGGGCGTGCGAGGATACATCCGTCAAGCGGCAGAACAAGGATGGAACGAGCGGCCGAGATCGGCAGAGGCTGATCACCAGAACGCATAGCCGGCGTGCAAGCTGCCCCCCAGCTGCAGCAGCACGGCCGAGTAGAGCGTGGCGTCGTCCTGATCGCTGTTCTTGTAGCTGATGCCGCGCGACGACTGGAAGTAGCTGTCGAGCGAGAACCCGAGGAGCACGCCCCCGAGGTCCAGCTCGACGCCCACCTCGGAGAACACGAACGCGTTCACCCCGGCGGCCTTCTGGCACAGGCCATTGCAGATATCTCCCGCCGGCGTCTTGATGCTGTCGAACTTCACGGAATCGTAGGTGAGACCGCCCCCGATCGAGCCCACGAACCGCCAGGTCTGCCCAGGGGTCATCAGGCGGACGTTCAGCCCGAGGCGCGTCGAGCCGAGCGTGTAACTGGCGTTCGGGTAGGCGGGGTCGTCCGAGCCGGTCGCGATGTTCGCGTACTGGAGCATCACGTCGAACGCCGCGGGGGTGTTCACGCGGTATCCCACCCGGATCGAGCCAGCTCCGCCGCTGTTCGCCTCCGGCGCCGGGAAGGCTCGCGGGTGGCTGAGCGGCCAGAGCAACGACGCGGCACCGATCACATAGTAGCCCTGCGGCGGGAGCGAGAGGGGCACCGGCTTCGGCGGAGGGGGCAGGGGCGGCGTGAACGGCTGCGGCGCCGGGGTCGCGGGGGCTCTGTCCGGGACCAGCGCGAGCTTCACCTTCTTGTCGCGCTCGCCGCTCGCCACGGTGACGCTCTCCTCGGCGCTCGCGTGCCCCTCGGCTCGCGCGCCGATGCGGTGCACCCCCGGCCCGAGCTCCACGACCCGCGTCGCCGAGGACGAGGGGGGCTGTTCCTCGCCGTCGATGATCAGCGTCGCGGTCTGTGGGCTGAGCTCGATCGTGAGATGGGCGAGGAGCGCGCGCATCTCCTCGATGGCGCTGCGCGCCGTCTTCTCGTCGCCCTCATCCATCGTGTCGCGGTGCTCCGCGAGCGCGCGCTCGAGCGCCGCGATGGCCCTCGGGTAGTTGAAGAGGGCCTTCTCCGCGAGCGCGATGTTGAACAGCGGGCTGGCCTTCGGCTTCTCCTTGTAGGCCGCCTCGAACTCGACGACCGCGGCCCGGTAGTTCCTGTCCTGGAACAGCTTGATGCCGTTCTCCATGTGCTGCCGGTACGGTTCGACCTGCGCGAGCGCCGGCGAGAGCTGCATGGTCAGGCCGAGCGTCGCCGCGCAGAGCGCCAGCGTGAGTCGTCCGTGTGATCTGCCCAATCCCGCCTCAGTCGACCTTGAGCTGCAAACCAGCCGCGACCCCCGCCGGCTTCGGCGTCGCGACCGCCGGGGTGGCCTGCGCCGGACCGGCGGCCTTCGCCCCGGCGCCCGCGCCCCTGGGGCGCGCCGCGAAGGGGAGCGTCGTCGCCTTCTTCGTGATCGGCTCGGCCTTGGGCGCCGGGGCGGGCGCGACGGGCGCCGCAGTCGTGGCCTCGGCCGGAGGCGGCGCCGGGGTCACGGCCGCCGGCAGCGGGTGGAGCAGGACATCGATCGGGGCGTTGCCGTCCTGGAGCGTCACCTCTTTGTCCACGGCCGTGTAGCCGGAGGCCTCGATGCGCACACGCTTCGTCTCGCCCGTGCGGCCGCGCAGCGTGCGGTCGGACAGCGCCACGCCGTCGACGGTGAACAGGGCGCCTTCGGCGTTCGTCCGGAGCTCGACGGAGACCTGGGTGGGCAGCGCGGGCGCGATGGCTGCCGTGCCCGCGTCCGGCGAGCGGCGCGCGTGAAGGACCGCGCCGGCGAGCCCGCCAAGGAGCGCGACCAGCGCCCCCGCGGCGAACGCGAGCCGCCGCGGGCCGCGCGCGCCCGTGTGCCCGCTGCTCGACCAGCCCACCTTCGAGCCGCTCCCGTGCACCTCGAGCGTCGGATCCAGCCCGATGCTGGGATCCCCCGGCGTCTGCTGCCTCGCCGGCGTCTGCCCGAGGGCGCCGGGAGCGCTCGTCGTGTGCGCCCCGAGCTCGTCGCTCGAGCTGCGCCGTGACGCGAGGAGCCCGCCGGCGCCGGCGGCCAGGGCGTCCAGGAAATCTCGCGCGGAGGAGAACCTCGCGTCCCTGTCCCGCGTGAGCGCCTTGGCGATCACGCGCGCGATCGGCTCGGGGACGGCCGGGTTGCTCATCCGCACATCCAGCGCGTCCTTCATGCAGATGTTGACGATCACCTGCTCGTACGAGCCGCCGCTGTGCGGCGGGTGCCCCGTGAGACACTCGTAGAGGATCGCGCCGACGGCCCAGAGATCGGTCCTGCCGTCCACGTCGGGCAGCGCCTGCGCCTGCTCCGGCGACATGTAGAACGGCGTTCCGAGCACCGTGCCCTGCCGGGTCAACGTGTGGGCCGGAGCGCCGTCGGCGCGGCGCACCTTCGAGATGCCGAAGTCCAGGATCTTGGCGAAGTTCGGGTCGTCGTCGCGGTCGACAAGGAAGACGTTGTCCGGCTTGAGGTCGCGGTGGACGATGCCCGCCTCGTGGGCGCGGTGGAGGCCGCGGAGGAGCTGCGCGGTCACGTGGAGCGCCTCGCCGAGGTCGAGCCTGCCGCAGCGCCGGATGCGGTGGCCCAGGTCCTCGCCGCGGAGCAGCTCCATGACGAGGAAGGGGATGTCGTCGGCGAAGCCGGCGTCGAAGATCTCGACGATGTGCGCGCTCTCGACGGCGCTCGCCGCCTGCGCCTCGCGGTGGAACCGGGCGACCGCGTCCTTGTTCTGCGCGAGATCGGCGTCGACGAACTTCATCGCGACGCGCTTCCCGATGGCGGTGTTCACCGCCTCGTAGACCACGCCCATCCCGCCACGCCCGATCGTCCGTACGATTTCGTACTTCTGAACCCGCTTTCCGACGAGCGCCCCCTCGACCGGCGGGGTCGCTGCGGCGGTGGTGTCGGTGCTGCTAGGCATGGCGGTTCGACGTGGGGGAAGCGGACGAAGCCCGTGAAGCCCTTTGGACGAACCGCATCAAAGAAAGCTGCGCCCCGTCCCCGCGCGGCAGCTTATCACCTCCTCACGCCCGGGTGCACCTTCGCCGGCGGGGCCCCAGGGGTGCGTCCGACGAGGATTCTCCGCCGTACCTCAGGCACCTTCATCCGCCTCAGCGCGGCATGGGAGGTGCGTCCGCGCTCGGCGCCTCACCGAGGCGCGGATCGAGCCCCCCCTCCTTGTCGAGGGCCGAGAGGTCGCTGAATCCGCCGATGCTGGCTCCATTGATGAAGATCTGAGGGACCGTCCGCTGCCCGGAGGCCTTGACCAACCAGGCGCGGAGGTCATCGCGGTTCTCCACGTTGATCTCCGTGAAGCGCGCCTGCTTCTGCGTCAGCAGGCGCTTCGCCATGGCGCAGTAAGGGCAGTAGTCGGTGACGTAGATGGTGACTTCGGCTGCTTGCATGGGCATCTCGTCCTCTTTCCTTTCCCGGGCAGGCCAAAGATGCAAGCGCACAGGGCTCCACCTTGCGGTAGGCTGCGCGCATGGCCGAGAAAGAGGGCACGATTCACCTCGATCGCTATACTGGCGACGCGAAGCAGGTCGTCGCCGGCGCACAGCAGATCGCGGACGAGCGCCAGCACGCGGAGGTCACGCCGCTGCACCTGCTCATGAGGTTGCTGGAGCGCGACCGGGGCGTGTCCGAGGTCTTTCGGCGGGCCGGCGCCGACCCGAACGAGGTGCTCCAGCTCGCCGAGAACGCCCTGAAGAAGCTGTCCAGGGCGGGCAGCAGCGGCGTTGCGTACGTGAGCCCTCGCCTGCTCGATCTGCTCGGGCGCGCCGAGCGGGAGGCGACCCGGGACAAGTCGCAGAACGTGGGCATCGAGCACCTGTTGCACGCGCTCGCCCAGGAGATCCGCGGGCCTGCCGGGGAGATCCTCTCTTCGTTCGGCATCGGTCCCGGCGCGTTCCGGCCGCACCTCGGGGCGCTGGAGGCGGCCTCGCGGGAGCCCTCGCCCGCGCCGGCCAACGCGGCCGAGCCGGGTCAACCCGCGCCCTACACGCGGGACCTCGTCGCCGACGCGCGCGAAGGGCGGTTCGACCCGGTCATCGGCCGTGACGTCGAGGCGCGCCGCTTGCTGCAGATCCTCGAGCGGCGGTTCAAGAACCACCCGCTCATCGTCGGCGAGCCCGGCGTGGGCAAGACCGCGCTCATCCGGGGCCTGGCCGATCGCATCGCGCACGGCGACGTGCCCACGAACCTCGCGGGCGCCCACCTCTACGAGCTCGACACCGGCGCGCTCGTCGCCGGGGCGAAGCTCCGCGGGGAGATCGAGCAGCGCCTCAAGGTCCTTGTCGATCGGCTGCGGAGCGAGCAGGACGCGGAGAGCATCCTCGTCGTCGAGGATCTCGACGCGCTCTTCGGCCAGGGGGTGCAGGGCGCCGGCGTGGGCGAGCTCCTGAAGCCGCTCCTGTCGCGCGGGGAGATCCGGATCATCGCCACGACGACGCCCGAGGGCGTGCGCAAGATCAACGAGCGCGATCCCGGGATCATCCGGCGGTTCTCGACGATCACGCTGGAGGCGCCGAGCATCGATCAGGCGACGGAGATCCTGCGCGGGATCGCCACGAAGTACGAGGCCCACCACCGCGTCCGGGTAGGGGAGAGCGCCATCACCTCGGCGGTCGCGCTGGCCAAGCGGTACATCTCGGACCGCGCGCTCCCCGACACGGCGGTGGACCTGCTCGACGAGACGTCCGCCCGCAAGCGGGTGGAGGTCGACGGCGTGCCGGCCGAGCTCGACACGCTGACCCGGCGTGTCGACGCGCTCCGCGCCCAGATCGCCGCGCTCGCGGACGACGACGACAAGCTCAGCGTCCAGACCCGCACGCGGCTGGAGGCGGAGCTCGCGGAGATCGAGCCGAAGGCGTCGTCGATGCGCAGCCGCAACGCGTCGCGCCGCGGCGTCATCGCGGCGTGCCAGTCCATCCGCCGGGAGCTCGTCGCCGCGACGGAGGCCTTGAAGGCTGCCCAGCGCGACAAGGCGTTCGCCAAGATCGGCGAGCTCGAGCACGTCACGCTCCCGGAGATCAAGCGGCGGCTGCAGGCCGCGGAGGAGGCCGCGCAGCGGGAGGGGGTCGCGCCGACCTCGAACGTCGTCGCGGAGTCGGACGTGGCGGCGACGCTCAACGACTGGACCGGCATCCCGGTGGCCAAGATGCTCGAGGGCGAGGCCGAGAAGCTCCTCAAGATGGAGGCGCGGCTCGCGCAGCGGGTGGTCGGTCAGGACGAGGCGGTGCGCGCGATCGCGAAGGCGGTGCGCCGCGGGCGCGTCGGCCTGCGCGATCCGGGGAAGCCGATCGGCTCGTTCCTGTTCCTCGGGCCGAGCGGCGTCGGCAAGACGGAGCTCGCGAAGGCGCTCGCCGAGTTCCTGTTCGACGACGAGCAGGCGCTGACGCGCATGGACATGAGCGAGTTCATGGAGCGCCACATGGCGCAGCGCCTGATCGGCGCGCCCCCGGGCTACGCGGACAGCGAGCAGGGCGGCTTCCTCACCGAGGCCGCCCGGCGCCGGCCGTACAGCGTGCTCCTGTTCGACGAGGTCGAGAAGGCCCACGCGGACGTGTTCAACCTGCTGCTCCAGATCCTCGACGACGGCCGGCTCACCGACGGCCGCGGGCGGCTCGCCGACTTCTCGAACACGGTCGTCATCATGACCTCGAACATCGGGTCGAAGCGCGTGCTCGAGACCGACGCCAAGCTCTGGACCACGGAGGACGGGCGCGAGGCGATCCGCGACGTCCTGCTCGAGGAGCTGCGCGGGTTCTTCCGCCCCGAGTTCCTGAACCGGGTCGACGACATCATCGTCTTCAAGGCGCTCAGCAAGGAGGACCTCCGGGGCATCGTCGACATCCAGCTCCGTCGGCTGGAGCAGCTGCTCACGGACAAGGACATCCGCCTGGCCCTCACGGACGCCGCGAAGGCACGGCTCGTCGAGCTCGGTTACGAGCCGAGCCTCGGCGCTCGCCCGCTGAAGCGGGCGATCCTGCGCGAGCTCCAGAACCCGCTCGCCGAGACCATCCTGGCCGGCGGGTACCAGCCCGGCCAGACGATGCAGGTCGACGTGGTCGACGAGAAGTTCGTCTTCACCAAGGCGTGAGGGCGAAAAGGCGGTGGGCGAGCGGCGAGCGCGACCCGCGCCGCGACCGGGCGCGCGGCCCGGGCTGCGCTCTGCCCGGGGCTTTCCAGGGCCCTGCCCACGCCCGGAGGTCGGGGACGTCGCTCCAGGCGAAGAACCAGGGCGACGCCGCTGCGAACCACTTGCCAAGCCGGAGAAGGTCCGTATACTGCCGCTCCCTCGCCCACCGGGCCCTCTGATCGAGGGCTATCTGCGTGGCGTATGGCGAGGGATCGCGGTCCCCAGGTTGAGGAAGACGCACCATGTACGCGGTCATCAAGACGGGCGGCAAGCAGTATCGGGTCGCCGAAGGTCAGAAGCTCCGGGTTGAGAAGCTTGTCGGCAATGCGGGTGACAAGGTCACCTTCAGCGAGGTGCTCCTCGTCGGCGGTGACTCTCCCAAGATTGGCAAGCCCCTCGTGAGCGGCGCCTCTGTCGCTGCCGAGATCACCGGGCAGGACCGCGGCAAGAAGATCGTGGTCTTCAAGTTCAGGCGCCGGAAGAACTACCGCCGCAAGAACGGCCACCGCCAGCCGTACACCGAGCTCAAGATCACCGGCATCACCGCCTAGCAGGAGAAGCAGAGATGGCTCACAAAAAAGGCGGCGGCTCCTCCAGGAACGGCCGCGACTCAAGCGCACAGCGCCGTGGGGTGAAGGTGTATGCCGGGGCGCCCGTGCGCGCTGGCAACATCCTGGTCCGGCAGGTCGGCTCCTCGATCCACGCCGGCCACAACGTCGGCACCGGCCGCGACTTCACGCTCTTCGCCCTCGTCGACGGCGTCGTCACGTACGAGTGGAAGTCCAACACCAAGAAGCAGGTGTCGGTCTACCCGGCTTCCTGAGCCTTCCTCACCGGGAGGGCGTCCTGATCCGTTCCATCCAGTCCCGCCTGCTGCGCTCCACGCGCTGCCGAGCTACTCGAGCGCGGTGACGACCTACAAGCTCCTCGCCCTCGACGTCGACGGGACCCTCGTCCGTCGTGATGGGTCCATCCACGACGAGGACCTCCGCGCCATCCAGCGGCTCCAGGGCGCCGGCGTCCCGGTCTCGATCGCGACCGGGCGTCTGTACTCGGGGACGCGCGAGGTCGCGCGCCGGATCGGCGTGGTCGGCCCCATCGCGTGCGTCGACGGCAGCCACATCGTGCACACCGAGGGCGACGCGCACCTGTACTCGCGCACGATCTCCGGCGCCGAGGCGTCCCTCCTGCGCTCGATCACCGAGCGGCACGCGACGGCGTCGTTCCTGTTCGCGCAGGACAGCATCGTCCACGACGCGACCGGCGCGCCGCACGTCCACTATGTCCGGGGTTGGTCGCCCGCCATCGCCGAGGTCGATCGCGTCTCGTCGCACCCGTACTGGGAGCACGAGCATGGCCTGCTCGCGCTCGTGGCGCTCGGGACCGAGCTCCAGGTCGCGGCGGCCGTCGAGGAGGTCCGGTCCGAGCTCGGTGAAGCGGCCTTCGTCGTCTCGTTCCCCCTCATGCGCGACGACCAGACGAGCCTCTTCGCGATGATGGTCCGGGCCGCTGGGCCGACGAAGGGGACCGCGATCGCGTGGCTCGCGGAGCACCACGGCTGCGAGCTGTCGGACGTGGTCGTCGTCGGCGACTGGCTCAACGACGTGCCGATGTTCGAGGTCGCGGGGCGGTCGTTCGCCATGGCGCAGGCGCCCGAGCCTGTGAAGCAGGCGGCGACGGACCGCCTCAAGGCCGACGGCCTGGTGGGCGGTGGCATCGCCGAAGCCATCCGCCGCGCCTTCGGTCGCTGAACGCGCTGAACGCCGGCCAACGGCGAGCGCCGGAGGCAGCGGAGGAGCGCGCTCAGCGCTCCCCCGCCTCCGTGCGTGTCAGGCCTTGCGCTGCTGCGCCGGCTGGGCCGCCGCGGCGAGCTGCTGCTGCTGCTGCTGCAGGTACTGGGCAACGGCGCGCGACCGCTCGATGGCGAACTGCTTGACCTCCTTGCTCGGAGAGCCCGCGAGGGCATTCAGTAGCTTGGTCACCTTCTCGAGCTGGCGCGACTGGAACAGCGCCTCGAAGTAGTTGTTCGCCAGGCGCACGTCGCGGCTCATCTTCGCCTCGTGCGGCTGGAGCAGGCGGACCACCGCCTCGAGGTCGTTCTTCTGCCCGTAGAGCGCCGACAGGCAGAGCAGCGCCAGCGGGTTGTCCGGGTTCTGCGCGACCGCCTTCTTGGCGTACTCGACCGCCTTGTCGCGCGTCTCCTCGTTGGCCGCGTAGAAGCCCTGGATCGCGATGTACGGCGCGGCCGTCTTCTTGTCGGCCGAGAACTTCTCGATCGCCGCGACCGCGCTCGCCTCGTCGCCGCGCTGCTTCTCGTACTGGAAGAGGTAGGCCCACGCGTCGATACAGTCCACGTCGATCGCGATCGCCTTCTCGATGAACTCGCGCTCCTTCGCGTCGTCCTTGCGCGCCTGGTAGAGCTTCGCGAGGTGCAGCGAGGGGTAGGGGTTGTCCTTGAGCAGGTTCTGCGCGCCCTTGAGCGTCCCCTCGGCCTTGTCGTGCTTGTCCTGCGAGAGCTGCGCGACGCCGAGCGCGAGCCAGTCGTCGCCCGTGCCGCCCTTCGCGACCACCTTCGAGAGCACCTGCTCGGCGCGCGCCAGCCGGTTGTGCTTGAGGAGCTCCTGCGCGAAGATACGCCCGCGGTTCAGGTCATCAGGCTGCTCGGTCCAGTGCTTCTCGAGCCCCGCGAGCAGGTCCTCCAGGCCGATCGCGATCGGGCGCCCCTGATCGTCCTGCACCTGCACCGCCGGCCCGTTGAAGCCGAGGAGCTGCCACATCTGCTCGAGGGTCACCGCCGTGGGACCCTGCTCGAGCAGGCCCTTCAGCTCGTCGGTCGGCTTGTTCATCGGGATGACGATGAGCGCGTTCCCCGGCACGCCGTTCGGAAACGCGCTCACGGGCGCGACGATCGCCGCCCCTCCGGTGATGTTGAGCCCACCCGCCTGCTGCTGTCCGTTCGTCGTCATCGTCGATGCTCCGAGATCTCTCCCCCACGCGCGCCGAGGCGCAGGCATCGCCCAGCCTCGCCCCGGTACCCTGCGCGCCGAAATGATGGGGGCCGTAGTTCGTGTAGAA
This sequence comes from Sorangium sp. So ce693, assembly GCF_051521375.1. Classification (NCBI taxonomy): domain Bacteria; kingdom Pseudomonadati; phylum Myxococcota; order Polyangiales; family Polyangiaceae; genus Sorangium; species Sorangium sp. So ce693. The sequence goes on along the minus strand of NZ_CP150347.1, from coordinate 11,470,109 downwards.
GGGGCGCGAACGCTAGCAGGGAGGACCCAGCCGGGCAACGGGGGAGCTCGGAGCGCGCGCGGCCTCATCGCGGCCATCGCGTTCTGGCCAGAAGCGCTTCCGCCGCTTCCACCGCTTCCACCGCTTCCACCGCTTCCACCCGTGATTCCGCGCGTCGCAACCGTGAACCTCGGCGCGGTTCCCGCGCTTGAACCCGGCTGCGCCGCTGCGGCTCGCGTCGCCGTCGCCGCCTCGGGGTCGCTCGTGTGATCCGTGTCGTGCTCGCTGTCGCTATCGCCGTCTCGGACGCCCATCTCGCTCGCCCTCTCCCTCGCCGCGCGCCGTCCTAGTCGAGTCGTGGGCCGGCGGCGAGGGGGGCCTCGAGCGTGCGCGCCGATCCGGAGCGCGCCGGCGCGCCGCCGCGCAGCCGCGCCGCGAGGTGCGTGCGGCGCTCCTCACGGCGCGTCTCCGCCAGCGCCAGCGACACGGCCCGCGGATCCGCCACGAGCACCACGAGCCGCTTGCCGCGGGTCACCGCCGTGTAGATGAGGTTGCGCGAGAGCATCACGAAATGCTGGGTGAGGATCGGCACGATCACCGCCGGATACTCGCTCCCCTGGCTCTTGTGGATGCTCGTCGCGTAGGCGAGCGTCAGCTCGTCGAGCTCCGCTTCCTCGTAGCTGACCTCGCGATCGTCGAAGCGCACCTGGAGCTTCCGCTCCTCGGTGTTCACGTCCGTGATGAAGCCGACGTCGCCGTTGTACACCTCGCGGTCGTAGTCGTTGCGGAGCTGCATCACCTTGTCGCCGAGCCGTAACGTCCTCGCGCCGCGCGTGACGCTCGGACCCTCGGGGTTCAGCGCCGCCTGCAGCCGCGCGTTCAGCGTGATCGCCCCCGCCTCGCCCTTGTGCATCGGCGTCAGGACCTGCACGTCGCGCCGCGGATCCAGCCCGAACCCCTTGCCGACGCGCTCCGTCACGAGGTGGAGGATCAGATCCGCCGCCGCCTCGGCCTCGATCCGCTCGATCACGTAGAACTCGCCGCCGGGCCCGCGCGCGCCCTCGGGCGGCTCGCCGTCGTGGATCCGGTGCGCGTTCCGGACGATGAGGCTGCCCTCGGCCTGCCGGAAGATCTGCGTGAGCCGCACCGTGGGCACCTCGCCGGAGGCGATCACGTCCCGCAGCACCGCGCCCGGCCCCACCGACGGGAGCTGATCGACGTCGCCCACCAGCACGAGCCGCGCCGCGTCGGACGTCGCCTGCAGGAGCGCGTCGGCGAGCGCCAGGTCGAGCATCGACGCCTCGTCGACAACGATCGCCCCCGCCTCGATCGGCCGGCCCCGCTGGCGGCCGAACTTGCGCTGCTTGGGATCGAACTCCAGCAGGCGGTGGAGCGTGACGGCCTCGCGCCCCGTCGCCTCGCTCATCCGCTTCGCGGCGCGGCCCGTGGGCGCGGCGAGCCGCACCGGGAGCCGGGCGCGGTCGAAGAGCGCCAGGATGGCCCGGACGATGGTCGTCTTGCCCACGCCCGGGCCGCCCGTGATGACCAGCACCTTGTTCCGCGCCGCCTGCGCCACGGCGTCCCGCTGGGCAGGCGCCAGCGAGACCTGCGTCTTCGCCTCGAACGCGGCGATCGCCGCGTCGACGCCCTCCACGAGGCGCGCCTCGGGCGCCGCGTCGTCCTCGTCGTCGCCCAGCAAGGAGCGCATCCGGCGCGCGAGCCGCACCTCGGCCTCGTGGAGGTCCTTCGGGTAGACGGCGACCTCGCCGGTCTCCAGCGTCTCGACCCGCACATGGCCGCTCGCCACGAGCGCGTCGATCGCTCCGTCGACCTCGGCGGCGTCGCGCTCGAGCATCGCGGCGGCGAGCTCCGCGAGCTCCGGCCGCGCCGCCAGCGTGTGGCCGCGCGTCGACAGATCCACCAGCGTCTGCAGCACGCCCGCCTGCGCCCGCTCCGGCGAGTCGGCCCGGACGCCGATCGAGCGCGCGATCCGGTCGGCGGTCTTGAAGCCGATGCCCCACACGTCGATCGCGAGCCGGTACGGGGAGCGGGAGACGATGTCGATCGCGTGGGGGCCGAACCGCTTGTAGATGCGGCTCGCCAGCGCCGGGGAGGCGCCGTGCGCCTGGAGGAAGATCATGATGGCCCCGATCGCCCGCTGCGCCGCCCACGCCTTCGCGACGGCCTGCGCCCGCCGCTGGCCGAGCCCGGGGACCTCGGCGAGCCGCTCCGGCGACCGGTCGAGGATCTCCAGCGTCTCCGTGCCGAACGCCTCCACGATCCGCTTCGCGTACGCCGGGCCGATGCCCTGCACCATGCCGGACCCGAGGTAGCGCTCGAGCCCATCGAGCGTGGCGGGGGCGATCGGCAGCAGGGTCTCGACCTTGAGCTGCTCGCCGTGCTTCGGATCGCGCTCGTAGCGCCCCGTCGCGCGCACGCGCGTGCCCGGCCCAACCTGCGGGAACACGCCGACCCAGACCTCCGGCGGGGCGCCGGGGGTGACCTCCACCCGCAGCACCCGGAAGCCGCTCGACTCGCTCTCGTACGTGACGCGGACGACCTCCCCCTCGACCGTCGCCGTCCCGTTGCCCGCCACCTCCCGGGCCGAGAAGAGCTTCTGCTGGCCGCCGCCGCCCGGTTGCCGCTCCCCGGTCCCGCCCGTGCGCTCGCCGCGGTCGTCGTGGCGCGGCGCGTTGTTCGGCCCCGGCGTCGGCGCCGGCGCGGCGGCTCCCCGGGCCGCCCGATCGGGGCGGCCGCTCCGCTGGGACGGTTGCACGAGGGCAGCATGTAGCCGCCGGCGCGGCGGCGGCAACGTCCTCGTGCGCGGACGCGAGCGACGCTGCAAAAGATCGCGCAGCGCCGCATGACGCCCCGCAACGCAGGCCCACGCTGAACGCGCGTCGCGTGGAGCGCGCCGCACGCGACGCGCGGGGCCGCGGTTGGCGTCGCTCCCTCGTGTCAGTATAGTGGCCCGCGATGGGGCGCAGCTGCTTGGTTTCCGTCCTCTGCGCCCTCCTCCTCGCGGGCTGCGCCGGGAGGGCGCCGGAGGCGGCGCGGTCCAAGGACGGCCTGCTGCGCGTGGCCTCCGCGGTGTCCTCGGAGCAGCGCGGCGCCTCGCCTCCGCCCGCGCCCGGGACGGCGGAGGAGGCCGCGCTCGCGGACGCCCACGACGTCGACGACGACGACGGTGAGGTCGACGACGGCCTGGAGCTGCCGGCGGATCCGGGCACCGGCGCGCGGGCGCACTCGCCGCTCTCGGCGATGACCGAGGCCCAGATCGAGGAGCTGCTCTCGAAGGACCCCGCGGCGCTCGGGCCGATGTCGCTGGGCGCCACCAACGCGGGCGCGCTGTTCAACGGCGTCCGGATGCCCGAGGGCGATCGGTGGGAGCTCGTCGATCCGGCCCACGCCTGGGGGACGCGCGAGACGATCGACGCGCTCGACAGGGCGATCGCCGAGGTGCACCGGCAGTTCCCGGGGAGCCCGAAGCTCTACATCGGGCACATCAGCGCCCGGGAGGGCGGCCACCTCTCCCCGCACAAGAGCCACCAGGCCGGGCGCGACGTGGACATCAGCTATTTCCTCGACGCGCGGCACCGCTGGTACCAGCGGGCCACGGCGGCGAACCTCGATCGGGAGCGCACCTGGGCCTTCGTCCGGGCGCTCGTCACCGAGACCGACGTGGAGCTCATCCTCATCGACAGCAGCGTGCAGCGGCTGCTCAAGGAGTACGCGCTGAAGATCGGGGAGGACAAGGACTGGCTCGACGAGGTCTTCCAGCTCGGGTCGAGGAAGCCGCGCCCGCTCGTCCGCCACGCCCGGGGGCACGCGAACCACATCCACGTCCGGTTCTACAGCCCGATCGCGCAGGAGTCGGCCGCGCTCGCGTATCCGCTGCTCGTGAAGCGCGGGGCGATCAAGCCCACGTCGCAGTACGTGCGCCACACCGCGAAGAAGGGGCAGACCCTGGGCTCGCTGGCCCGGCAGTACGGCACCACCGTGGAGGCGATCAAGCGGGCGAACGGCCTTCGATCCGCGGCGATCCAGGCGAAGCGCGTCTACAACATCCCGCGGCCGTCGAGCGGCCCCGCGGCGCCGCCGAAGCAGGTCGTCGTGCCGCCGCGGAGGCTGCCCCCGCCCAAGGCGGCCGACGCGCCTCCGCCGCCGGCGCGCCACGGCGAGCCCGGGCCCGCGCTGGACGGCTGAGCGGCGGGCGGCGCTCGCCGCGCCCTGCGGCCCGCTCGCGGCGCGGCGAGCCGGGAGGGGTGCCGTGGACCCGGCCTCAGTGCTTCACGTCGACGACGAGCCGCGCCGGCTTGGTCAGCTCGAGGACGCGGTACCGGTTCGGCGACGAGACCCCGAGCACCCAGGTCACCTCGGCCTCGAAGTCGCACGTCCGCTCGATCTCGCGCGCCACGCCGAGCGCGAGCTTCCGCTCGCGGAACGGGACCGTGGCGTTCCCCGCGTCGTTGTGCGCCGCCGCGGGGGTCATCCGCACCGCGAGCCATGCGTCGCCCGCGATCTCCGTCGCCTCGCCCGAGCCGCACTGGCGCACCGGCTTGTCGATGTAATCGATGTGGTAGCCCGGCACCGCGTCCCCCTCGAACTCGAACACGATGCGGTCGTAGTGCTCGTGCCGGGCTGCCCGCACGTCGCGCAGGACCGCGACCTTCGCGCCGGCGCGCGGCTTGTCGGTGGCGCCCGCGGTGCCCTCGAACGCGTCGGTGCTCGTGGGATCGGCCTCCTTCGGGGGCCGCGGCGTGGGTGGCTCGTCGTCCGCTGCCGGCTCGGCGGAGGCGCGCGTGTCGATCGGCGTGACGTTCGGCATGGGCTGGGCAGGCTCGCTGCCGGCGCCGTTGCGGCAGCCCGCGGCGAGCGACACGGCGGCGGCTGCGAGCAGCAGGGCGGCGGTCCTCATGAGGTCCCATCCATGGTGCCGCGGCCTCCGCGCGTCCACCGAGACGCCGACGCGCACGGCGACGCGGCGGCGCTCGCGCGGGCGGGGCGGCCGGCGCGCCTCGAGGATCACCGCGCCGAGGCCCGCGCTCGGCTCAGGATGGCCGCGAGCCGGGGCACGATCTCGTCCACCGCGCGCTCGCCCTTCACCGACCCCTCGATGCGGAGGGGCGTTCCCCGGCCGTCTTCGCCGGGCACGACGAAGAGCGGGATCATCTCCGACGCGTAGCCGGCCTCGGCGAGCCGATCCCGATCGCGGTCGAGGTCGAACTCCAGCAGGCGCAGCGCAGGCAGGACCGCGTCGAGCTGGCCGGCCTTCACTGCGTCGTGAAACCTCGTGCACGGCTCGCACCAGGGCGCGCCCACGTAGACGACGAGCTCGCGGCCTTCCCGCAGCGCGCGCTCCCGCGCCTGCCGCACAAGCGCGGCGATCTCGCCGCCCTCCGGCGCCGGCTCGAGCTCGGCCCGCAGCGCCGCCGGCCGCGGGGCCTCGCCTCGAGCGGCCGGCTGGGAGGTCTCTTCCCGCGAGCAGCCGAGCGGCGCCGCGAGACAGAGGACCAGCCCGGCGCAAACCGACCCCTTCCAGCCATGAGCGTTCACGTCGTCGTTTGCCTCTCGGCCAGGGTCTTTGCTCAGGGGCGGCCGCGCTGCCAGCGCCTCAGGGCAACACGAGCTTGATCGAGAACACGTAGTCGACGTTGACGGGCCTGCCCTGGTAGGTGGCCGGCTGGTAGCGGCTCGCCGCGAGGGCGGCGAGGACCGCCTCGTTCATGTGGGGCACGCCCCTGACGATCCGGCAGCCGGTGAGGCTGCCGGCCGTGGTCACCACGCACTTCGCGAGGACCGTCCCCTCGACGCGCGCCTGCCGCGCCTCCCGCGTGTAGACCACGGCGGGCGCCGCGAGCGGCACGGGGCGGGTCATCCCTTCCTGGAAACGCAGGATCTCGGGGGCGGCCAGCGCAGGCGCTGCAGGCGGCAGAGCGGCTGCGTTCGGCTCGACGCCGGGCTCGGCCGCGCTGGCCGCGCCAATCGCGGCGCCGGCGAGCTCGGCTGCCGCGGCGGCAGCGTCAGGCTCGACTGCGCTGGCCGTGGCAGCGCCGGACTCGGCCGCCGCCGCGGCGGTGGCGCCGGCCTCGACGGGCGCCGGCTCCGTTGGTGGCGCTGGCTCAGGCAGCGCGCCAGCCGCCAGCCGCGACCCCGGCGGCGGGGCCGCCGCGAGGGCCGCGGCGAACGCCTCGAGCTCCGCCGAGGCGGTCTCGTCCTCCGGGCGCACGACCAGCACGGCCGGCCTGTAGCCGGGCTTGGTCAGCTGGAGCCGGTACTCGGCCCTGCTCCCGGCGCCCTGCAGCACGAGCCGGCACGGCGTCGCCAGGCAGACCTCCGTCCCGCGGTCGGAGACACGGGCGCCGGGCGGGGCGCTCTCGATCCTCACGATCCTGAACTCGGCCACCGCCTCCCTGCCCGCCGACGCCTCGACGGGCACGGCGATCGGCACAGGGGAGGCCTGGACGGCGGCAGGGGCGCGCGCGGCGTCCGGCCCGCGCCAGCCGAGCGCCAGCACCAGGCCCCCGCCGACGATCGCCGCCACGAGCGCGACCAGGTAGAGGGACACGGTCGAGTGGCGGGGCGGCGCGACGGAGCCGCTGAAGGTCGCGGGAGCCTGCGGCGGAGAGAGCGAGTCGAGCGGCGCAGCGCGAAGCGACACGAGCGGCTCGCTGGGAGGGGGCGAGAAGGCCGAGATGCGGAGCTCCGAGATCGACGACGCGGAGGGCAGCGCGCCCCGGGGTTGCGCCAGAGACAGGCGGTCCGGGGCCGAGGCTCGCGAGGTGTCCATCGGCTCGCCCGCCGCGCTCTTCAGCGCGGTGAGACACTCCCTCATCGACTGGAAGCGCCTGTCAGGGCTCTTCTCGAGACACCGCATCACGATGGCCGTCATCGCCGGCGACACGAGCGCGCCCTGCGCGTGATCGGAGAGCGGCGGCGGCGGCTCGCCGACGTGCGCCATGAGCGTCGCCGAGGGCACCTTCCTGTCGAACGGCACCCTGCCGCAGAGCATCTCGTAGAGCAGGACGCCGAGCGCATAGATGTCCGCGCGCGGCGAGAGCTCGTGGCCCATCGCCTGCTCCGGAGCGGTGTACTTGGGAGAGCCGATGAACAGGCCCCTCTGGGTCAGCTCGTCCAGCTGCCGCCCCGAGACGTCCTTGACCAGGCCGAAGTCGAGCACCTTGACGAAGTCCTTCTCGTCCTCCTGGTCGACGAGGAGCACATTGCCCGGCTTGAGATCCCGGTGCACGAGGCCGAGGCCGTGCGCCTCGGCGAGCGCGCGGCAGATCTGTCGCGCGATCCGGCCCGCGCGCGCCTCCGGGAGCGCGCCCTCGTCGTGGAGCACGCGGTGGAGCGTGCGCCCGGCGATATACTCCATGGCGATAAAGTAGATCCCGCGCGGATCGTCCCGGCCGTAATCGAAGACCGTGACGGAGTTCGGGTGGGTGAGCCTCGCCGCGGTCGCAGCCTCGCGCGAAAAGCGCCGAAAGAACTCCGGATCTTGCTCGAGGCGCTCATCGGGGAGGAGCAGCTTGAGGGCGCAGATCCGACCCAGCGCGAACTGCTCTGCCCTGTAGACCCTGCCCATCCCCCCTCGCGCGATGAGCGAGATGATCCGATATCGATCGGCGATCGTCGCGCCGATGAGGGGGTCTTGACCGTTGCTCCTGGCCGCACCCATGGTCTTTACTATATGCGCGATGGCGGGCGCACCGCTACCCCAACTCGTGTGTTCTGGCCGACTGCGCGGCTCTGGAACAACGACGCGGCTTGGATCGTACGGCGGTGGAGCGCGAGTGATGCGGCGAGTTGCCGACGCGTTTTCCTGGCGGCCTCGCCCCGCGGGCACGCCGCGGTTAACCAGCGAGCGCCGAACCATTGCCATCCGGTTTCGCGCGGCCCGCGCCCGCGCGCCGTCCAGCGCCGGGCGCCCCTGCTCCGGCGCGCCCGTCACAGCGCGGCGACATCGATGTCGACCTCGCGCGGCTCCTCGGTGACGCCGCTGCGCGTGACCTCGGCGCCCAGGATCGCGCCCACCGTCAGGGTCAGGGTCACCTCTCCGCTCGTGAGGGGCGTGGCGACGTACTTCCAGCGCAGCCGCACGCTGCCGCCTCTCTCGCCCTCTGCCGAGAGCGCCTCCACGGCGCGCCGCTCGATCTCCGGCGCCGTGAGCGCGGTGCGGAGGCGATGGCCCGTCGAGGCGATCGCGGGCCAGCGGATGAGGGCGCGGTTGAAGGTCCCATCGAGCGTGTGGGTCACGACCGCGCGGTGCCCCTGGACCCGGACGCCGTTCACGGCCCGGAACACGAACGTCTTGTAACGATGGACCTCCGGGGCGGAAGCCGCCGTTCCGTCCTGATCCTCGCGCAGCGTCCTCCGCTGCACCACGGCCCCGATCTCATCGTTCGGTATGCCCCAGCTGTTCAGGCGCGCCAGCGCGTTCCGCCGGAGGAGCGCCTCGTCCGGTGAGGTCCGCGGGCCGCTCGGCGTCTTCCGCAGGACGAGCACCTGGCCGTTCGACGGGTCCTTCTCATAGGTCCAGTCCGCCGACTCGAGCTCCGTCCGGCGCCCCAGCTCGCCGATCGGCGTGAACTGTTGATCGGCCCCGATGAGCGAGCGCTGGATGAGCGCGTCATCGAACGAGCGCAGCGTCAGCCGGGCCGTCGGGAGCCTCGCGGCGGGCGCCGTGGCGAGCTCCCGCGCGTCGAACGTGAACCCCTCGAGCGCCTGCGCGGCCGCGGCGATCTCGCCGTCGTCGCCGCCCCCTTCGGTCGCTACCTCCGGCGCCCCGCAGGCGATGAGGGTCATCGAGAGCGCGGCCCAGAAACCAATCGTTCGCGTCGTCATCGTCATGTCTCCTGTCGTTCGAATCCCTCGGGCAACACGCAGCGTTCGTCGTTCATCCGCCGGGGAGCACGCGCCCGTTCGAGGGGTCGCAGCCGGCGATGTAATAGATGGTCGAGCCGGTCTTCAGGCCGGTGTTCTTCCGGTCGCGCCACCCGCCGTACTCGTACATGAGCTCCCGCGACGCGAACGACGCGCCGAACACGATGGAGACGGGGCAGTCATCGTCGTTGCTGAACTGGCTGTCGTCGTAGGCCTCGTCGATCCAGTTCTCTCCCACCCCGTTCGAGATCGAGCTGATCGAGTAGTCGCCCACATAGTCCTTCACGTGATTGCCGCACGACGAGTCGCCGTGGAACGCGTTCCACATCGTCATGGTGCTGTCCGAGGTCGTGATCTGCTGCCGGTATCCGCCGTTCTTCCACACGTCGTAGTCGCCCGACTGGCACGCTTTGACGACCGCGATCTCCAGATCCCCGCCCGTGCTCGGGTTGCCGAAGAGCATGTTCTCGTTCGTCAGGACGCCGCAGTCGTAGCTGCCGTTGCCCATGACCAGGCCGCTGTAGGCGGGCGTCGACGAGCTCCCGGCGTCGTGCCAGCCGTGCGTGTGGATGAAGACGACATCGGCCTCGTCCGCGCCGGAGCCGGACGCCATGTCGTTCGCCGAGCAGGCGCAGGACGCCGCCTGGCTCGAGTCGGTCCAGTAGCTCCCCCGGGCGCTCGTGTTGTTGCGCGTCGAGACCTCATCCCAGAGGGAGACCATGCTGAGGAGGTTGAACGTGCTCGCGAAGGCGGCGGCGGTGCTCGTGTGCACCGAGTGAGACAGGCTGGTGTCGTCCTCGCACTCCCCCGCGTGTCCGAAGTTCGCGATCCCGTAGACGTGCGCCTCGTGCTGCGCGCGCGCCGACGACGGCATCGCAAGGAGGCACCCGAGCACCGGAACCCCTGCGAGGACATGGAACGATCGCCTGTTGCTCATACGCTCGACTCCTTCGTTGTCTCGATCGGTGGATGTCAGCCGCGGCCCGCCGCCCCGCAGCACGGGCGCGCCGCCGTCGGACCACGGCGTGGACCGGTGCCGGGCAGCGTCGACGGGCGCGGGCGTCAGCGCGCCGCGCTCCGTTCAGCGCGTTCGCGCGCCATTGACGTCGACAACGGCGTCGACCTCGATGACGTCGCCAACGAATCAACGTCAACGTTATTCGCAGCTTCCGTGCCATCGCCTGGCGTCCGCCAGCGGGGGCGTCGCGTCACCCCGGGAACTCGGTGATCTCCCCGGGATACGCCGGGATCGTGCCCGCGCGAACGCCGTCGGCTGCCGTCGGCCGCCGTAGGGTTCCGCCAGAGGTGGCGGCGCGATCCCGCGGGTGATGGCGCGGGCCACCACCACCTCGAGGCGCCGGGCGGCGGTCCAGAAACTAGAACCCCCCGGCGCGGGGATGCGCCGCCGAAAATCGCGGCGCGGCTCCGGAACCTGGGGCGGGCGGCGCTGTCGATCCCTGGCGTGGACGCGGTGAGCCGCGGCGCACGCAGAGAGCGGTGAAGCTCACCGCGCGTGCGCCGGGGCGCGCCGAGAGAGGCGGGCCCTCGAGGGCTCGCTCCATTCAGACCGCTCGCCGCGCGGACATGCGCCCGAGCGCGAGCAGGGAAAGGGCTGTTCTCCGATGGACACGTTCAAGATGGCTCCGGGCATCGCACCCTCGAATCCGTTCCTCAGCAACCTGCCCTTCAGCCCGTATCCGGCCATCGCGGCCGACGTGCCCGCGGACGCGCCGGAGGGCTCCTATACGTACGCGCTCGTCAAGAGCGCGCCGGACGTCCCCGCCGACGAGTGCGAGACCGACGCGCTGTCGCTCGAGGTGATCATCCGGTGGGGGAACACCCCGCTTCACGTCGCGCACCTGACGCCGCCGCGCGCCTTTCATGTCGGCGAGGCGGAGGGCGCCGGGGGCGGGTGCGACTTCTTCATACCTGCGGAGCGGCTGGGCGCGGCGCGGGCGCCGCTCGTGCTCGTCAGCGAGGGCGGTGAGGTGAGCGCCGTCATCCCGCCGGGCGCGTCGGGATCCATCGAGTTCGGCAGCTGCAGGATGACGATCGCGCAGGCGATCGCCGCCGGCCGCGCGGCGCCGTGCGCGGAGCTCGACGGGGCGCGGCGGATCGCGCTGCCGCCCGGCGCTCGCGCGAGGCTCGAGCTCGGCGATTTCGGGTTCGAGGTGGCGGTGGGCAAGGCGGGCCGCCGCGTCGCGGGCAAGGTCGGCATGGACCGCCGCGGCCTGCCGTTCACCGCGCTCTCGACGCTGCTCCACGTCGGCCTGCTCGGGGCCATGGCCGCGTTCATGCCCCCGCTCGCCATGGCGGACGACGGCGGCGTGAGCGCGGAGCAGGCCTACCTCATGGCGCAGGCGATCGGGGCGATCGCCGAGAAGGAGCTGCCCGAGGCGAAGGACGTCACCGACGCGAGCGGTCAGACCGAGCGCGAGGGCGGCTCCGGCGCGGCCGCGATGGGCGAGTCGGGCAAGGCCGGGAGCGAGACGAGCCGGAAGACGGGCGGGCGCTTCGAGATCCAGGGGCCGAAGGACAACCGCGACGTGCGGATCTCGCGGGCCCAGGCGCTCGACGACGCGGCGCGCTTCGGCATGATCGGCGTGCTCCAGGCGGGGTCCGGCGGCGATCCCAACGCGCTCTCGGCGCCCTGGGGCGGCCCCGACACGCTCGGCAACGGCGAAAGGAGCGTGATCGGCAACATGTGGGGCGAGACGATCGACGAGTCGGGCGGCGTGGGCGGGCTCGGGTTGACGGGCGTCGGCGAGGGCGGCGGCGGGCATCTCATGGGCATCGGGATCGGGGCCATCGGCACCATCAACCACGGGAGCGGCGTCGGTGATGGGCAGGGCTTCGGCCCTGGCGGCGGCGCGTCGCGCTTCGCCAACGGCCCTGGCCACAAGGTGAGGGCGCCGCGCATGGGGGTCGGCTCGACCACGGTGTCGGGCCGGATCCCGCCGGAGGTCATCCAGCGCATCGTGCGCCAGAACTTCGGCCGCTTCCGGCTCTGCTACGAGAACGGGCTGCGCAACAGCCCGAACCTCACCGGGCGCGTGTCGGTCGGCTTCGTGATCGGCCGCGACGGGGCGGTGTCGAGCGTCCACAACGGCGGCTCCGATCTGCCGGACGCCGGCGTGGTCTCCTGCGTGGTGCGCTCGTTCTACGGGCTGTCGTTCCCGCCGCCGGACGCCGGTATCGTGACTGTGACGTATCCCCTCATGTTCAGCCCCTCTGGCGGCTGATCCGGCTCTTCAGCCAGGTCCTTATCTCTGCAGCGGCAAGGCGGGCGACGACGTGAACCGCCATGACGCCAAGGGCGCCAAGAAACCAGGGGAGTAGGAGAGACAAATGCCCGGACGGCCCTTCTCCTCTCCTCTTGGCGGCCTTGGCGTCATGGCGGTTTTTCTGCTGAACCGGGGCAACTTCCCGCAGCAGGTAGTGCTACTGCCCGCCGCCCGTGGCGATCTGGCCGACGGCCCGCTCCGCCTCCGCGATCTCCTGCGCTCGCTGCTGGATCATCACCCCCTGGGGCGGGCCCTGGAAGCGGCGGCGCTCCAGCGCGAACCAGACGATGGCCGTCACGGCGAACACGATGAGCATGATGCCCAGGGCCTTGTCGTTCGGCGGCTGGACGCTCACCACGATCAGCATCAGGCACGCAAGGACGCTGATGATCGCGAGCGGCCGGTACAGCGGGCCGAGGTCCCACGGGCCCATCTTCACCCAGGTGCGGCCGTAGGCGCGCACGCCCATCATCGTGGGCATCACGTACGAGATGTAGAGGAAGATCACGCAGACGGCCGTGATCGTCGAGTAGACGGGCGTGTACACCGTGAAGCCGATCGTCAGCGCGCTGACGACCCAGATCGCCGTCGCCGGCGTCCGGAACTTCGGGCTCACCTTGCGCAGCTGCTCCGAGAGCGGCAGCCCCCCGTCGCGGGCGAACGCGAAGGTCATGCGGGAGGCGGACGTCACCGTCGCCAGCCCGCAGAGGTACTGGGCCACCGAGATGCCGGCGTAGAGCGCGATCCGGAGGTTCTCCGGGATGACGCGCTCCATCACCCAGAAGAAGACGCCCCCGCCCTTCGACGCCGCCTCGTCCATGTCCGGGATCGCGAGCACGATCGCGCTCAGCATCAGCGCCCCGAAGACGCCGGAGACGAGCACCGCCCGGACGATGCCCCGCGGTACCGTCTGCGCCGCGCCGATCGTCTCCTCGGACGTGTGCGCCGACGCGTCGTACCCGGTGATCGTGTACGCGGGCAGGAGGAAGCTCAGGAGGAACAGCGTTGTCATGCTGCCCGTCTCCGGCCACACGTCGCCCCCCTTCGGCCCGCTGTAGTTCGTGAACGTGACGAGCCGGCCGACGTCGATCGCGGGCGCGTAAAAGAGCATCGCTGCGGTGAGGATCACCGAGACGACGAGGATGAGGTACCCGCTGAAGTCGGTGAGCAGCGTGGTGACGCGGATCCCGAGGTGGTTGAAGAGCGCCTGCGTCCCCGTGATGAGCGTGACCCCGACGGCCTGCGTCACCAGCGCGCGATCCGGGGGCATCGCGGCGAGATCCACGCCGAACAGCGGGCCGAGCGAGCTCATGATGAACAGGTAGGCGCCGACGTTGATGGCCGCGAGGACGGTGATCAGCCCGATCAGGTTGAACCACGCGGTGGCCCAGCCGAAGCCCCGGCCGCCGAGGATCGAGGCCCAGTGGTACAGGCCGCCCGCGGTCGGGAACGCCGACGCGACCTGGCCCATCGTGAGCGCGATACAGAGCGTGAGCGCGCTGCACACCGGCCACCCGATGCCGATGCCGGCGCCGCCGACGCTGCAAAAGCCCATCTGGAACGACGTGATGCCGCCCGCGATGATGCAGATGATCGAGAACGAGATCGCGAAGTTGGAGAAGCCCCCCATCCTGCGCAGCAGCTCCTGCGCGTAGCCCATGCTGTGGAGCGTCTTCACGTCGTCGGCGATCACGCCCTCCACGCTGCCCGGCGCGGCGCCTGCGCGCGGCCCGACGTCCCCCTTCGTCTCATGGCTCATGAGCGGTCCCCTTTCGTCACGGTCTCTCGCCCGGGGCCGACGGAGCCCTTCGGGCCTCGTCAGGATCGGCGCGTCTCGCCGATGAGCGCTCCCCCTCGGGGCCCTCGCCCGGACCCGACCAGCCTACATGGGGGCACGCGGGCCTGCCCAGGGCTGCGCCCGCGCCCCGCTGCTACCCTCGCCGCCGATGGCCGCCACGACGAACCCCCCGCTCTCGCGCCGGCGCGCGCTGCTCGGCCTCGCCGCGCTCGCCGCGCCCTCGTGCAGGCGAGGCACCTCACCGCCGGCGCCGGAGGAGGCGGCCCCCTCGGCCTGGAAGGATCTCCCGTTCGAGCCCGCCTACGAGGGCGAAGACCCGCAGCGCGCGCTGCTCCTCGCGCCCGAGGCCGCGCCGGCGCCGCCGCTGCTCGTCGCGCTGCACGGGCGCGGCGAGGCGGTGCGGGGCCTCGAGGTCGGCGCGCGCGGGTGGCGCGACGACTACGGCCTCGACGCGGCCCTGAAGCGGCTGCGCTCGCCGCCGCTCACGCCGGACGATCTCGGGCAGATGGTGACGCCCGAGCGGCTCGCGCAGCTCAACGCCTCGCTGAAGGAGCACCCCTACCGCGGGCTGTGCATCGCCACGCCGTTCACGCCCGACCTCCGCGACCGCTCCGTCGAGGGGGCCGCGGGCTTCGGCCGTTTCCTCGTGGAGCGGCTCCTGCCGCGGGCGCGCGCCGAGGGCGGCTGCCAGGCCGCACGCGAGGCCACCGGCATCGACGGCGTGAGCCTCGGCGGACGCCTCGCGCTGCTCGTCGGCCTGTCGTTCCCCGACGTCTTCGGCGCGGTCGGCGCCCTGCAGCCGGCGGTGCGGGCGGGCGAGGCGGAGATGTTCTCCGCGCTCGCGCGCCGGGCCATGGAGCGCCGCGCGGTCGCGCTCCGGCTCGTGTCGAGCGAGGGCGACCCCTTCTTGCCCGCCATCCAGGCGCTCAGCGATCGGCTGCGGCAGGACGGCGTGCGCCACACCCTGCTCGTCGTGCCCGGCCCGCACGACTACGCCTGGAATCGGGGGCCGGGCGGCGTTGAAATGGTGCTCTGGCACGAGCGGATCCAGCGCGGTTTGCCGCCGCCGTGATCGCGGCGGCCCGGCCGTCACAAGCCCCTGACCCAGGCCGCCGAACCGTGTTACTCCCTCGGCATCGACGTGGCCGATCCCACACGCACCGCCCGCGCCGACGGCGCGACCGACCCGCCCACCGTGCGCGAGTGGCTCAAGCCGCTCGAGAGCGCCGGCCTGCGCCGCCACACGAGCGCGAAGCGCGTCGGCGGCAAGGCGGCCTCGCTCGGGCGCCTGCTCCGCGACGGCTTCCCGGTGCCGCGCGGGTGGGTGCTCGACGCGCGGTGCTTCACGGAGCTCGTCGACCGGCAGCTGCCGCCGGGGCACGATCTCGCCACGCTGATCCGGCTCTCGGGCACGAGGGCGGGCGTCGACCGGGCGGCGCGCGCGCGCGACCGCATCCTGAGCGAGCCGCTGCCCGAGGCGCTCTCGACCGCGCTGCAGGCGCTCTGGCAGGCCGTCGAGCAGGAGGCGCCTTGGGGCCTCGCGGTGCGGTCCAGCGCCACGTGCGAGGACAGCGAGGAGACGTCGATGGCGGGGCTCGCGATGACCGTGCTCGGCGTGCGCGGCGAGGCCGGGCTCGACGCCGCGATCCGGCAGGTCTGGGCGAGCGCCTTCCTGCCGCGCGCGCTCGCGTATCTCGCGCACGCCGGCGTCCGCGACGTCGCGATGGGCGTCGTACTGCAGGTGATGGTGCGCGCCGAGGCCGCGGGCGTGCTGTTCACCGCGCCCCCGCCGGGGCTCGAGGGCGAGCACTGGCACGCCGGCGAGCGGCTCGTGAACGCAACGCTCGGGCTCGGCGCGCCGGTCGTCGACGGCGCCGCGGCGGCCGACACGATCCGGCTCGCGCGCGACGGCGGCAGGGTCGTCGCGTCGGCGGTGGCGCAGAAGCGGCGCGCGCTCGTCGTGGGCGCGGCAGGGCTCGAGGAGGTCCCGGTGCCCGAGGCGAGCGCCGAGCAGCCGGCGCTCGATGAGGCCGCGCTGCGGCAGCTCGCCGAGCTCGCCGAGCGGCTCGAGCAGGGCGGCAAGGGCCCGTTCGACGTGGAGTTCGCGGTCGAGGCGGTGCCGCCGGGCGCGGCGCTCGTGGTCGACGGGGAAGGGCCTTCCGGCCAGCCGGAGGGCGCCGCCGCGGAGGGCGCGCCCTCCGCGGTGGCGTCAGAGGCCGGCGAAGGCGCGCCCTCACCAGCGGCGGCGTCGGAGGCCGGCGAAGGCGCGCCCTCCTCGGTGGCGCGGCGCGTGTGGCTGCTCCAGGTGCGCCCGGTGAGCGGCGGCGGCTTCCCCGAGGGCGGCGACGCCGACACGATCTGGTCGCGCGCCAACGTGGGCGAGGCGCTCCCCGGGGCCGCGACGCCGCTCACCTGGTCGGTGGCGCGGGCGTTCTCCGACCGCGGCTTCCGCGAGGCCTTCGCCGCGCTCGGCTGCCGCGTGCCGCGGGGCGCGCGCCTCGTCGCCAACGTGCATGGGCGCTTCTACCTCAACCTCACGGCCTTCATGCGGATCGCGGCGCAGGTCCCGGGGCTCTCGCCGCGCGCGCTGCTCGGCATGAGCGGCGGGGCGAGCGAGGCGCTCATCGCGCGGCTCGCCGAGCAGAGCGAGGGCGTCTCGCGGCGCGGCTTCTATGCGCGGCTGCCGCTCACGGGGCCGCGGCTCCTCCTCCGGCAGGCGCGGCTCGAGCGCGAGGTGGCGGCCTACGAGGGCGAGGCGCTCTGGGCGCAGCGCGCCCTCTCCGAGCTCGACATGACGCTCCTGCCGGACGACGCCATCGGCACCACGCTCCGGAGCGTCTTCCTGCTGCTCGAGCGGACCGGCACGCGGATGCTGCACTGCGCGTCGGCGTCGCTCGCGAGCCACCTCGCGCTGTGCAAGGCGCTCGAGCGCATCGCGGGCCGCCGCGCCTCCGCGCGCTCCGCCTCCGGGGAGGCGCACCTCGACGCGCCGGCCGGGCGCGCGGAGACGAACGTCGAGCACCTGGCGCAGGTGCTCGCGGGCGGCGTGCGCGAGCTCGACAGCGCGGGGCCGGGCATCGAGCTCGCGCGGGTCGCCGAGCTCGTCCTGCAGGATCGGACGGCGCGCGAGCGGCTCCTCTCCGGCGGGGTCCTGTGGCCGCGCGACCTGCCCGAGGGGCCGGCGCGCGACGCGTACGCGCGGTTCCTCGACGCCTACGGCGATCGCGCCGTGCGCGAGGCGGAGCTCGCGACGCCGCGCTGGCGGGAGGACCCGTCGCCGGTCGTCGCGATGCTCACGGCGTCGCTGCGCGGGGCGCCGGGCGATCCGGAGCGCGCGCTGGCGCGCGCCCGGGCGCTCGCCGATCGGGAGATGGCGATGCTCGAGACGCGCGTGCCGCGGCTGGAGCTCGCGCTCCTGCGCGCGCTCGTCGGCCGCGCGCAGCGCTACGTGCGCCTGCGGGAGCGCATGCGCACGTGGGTGACGCGCGTGCTCGGCATGCTGCGCAGGGTCGCGCTCGACATCGACCGGCGCCTCCGGCGCCTCGATCCCTCGCTGGAGCCCGGCAGCGTCTTCTTCTGCACCTACGAGGAGCTCGTGACGGCGCTCTCCAGCGGCCGCGCCGACGTGGGCCACCTCGTCCGGCTGCGGCGCGCCGAGCACCTCCGCGACGCCGCGCGCCCCGATCCGCCGGCCACGTTCATCGGTCGGCCGCCGCCGGTCGTGCTGCCGCCCGCGTCCGGGGAGCGCCTGCTCGGGCTGCCCGCGAGCCCTGGGGTCGTCGAGGGGCGGGCCCGCGTGCTCGAGCCGGGCGCCTCGGCGCTCGACGCGGTGGCGCCGGGGGAGGTGCTGGTCGCGCGCACGACCGACGTCGGCCTCTCGCCGCTGTTCCTGGTGGCCGCCGCGGTCGTGACCGAGCTCGGCGGCCCCATGTCGCACGCCTCGATCGTCGCGCGGGAGTACGGCATCCCCGCGGTGGTGAACGTCCCCGGCGTGACGCTGGCGATCAAGACGGGCGATCGGCTCCGGATCGACGGCGATCGCGGCGTTGTCGAGCGCCTGGACGAGCGCGCCTCGCCGTCGTCGCCGGGCGTCGTCGCCGAGGGAGCTCCTGGCGGCGGCGCTGCGCCGCTCGCGGCGCCGCCCGGATGACGGCCGCGCGCTTCCGCGTCGGGCCCTCGGACGGCCCCACGGTGGCCGACGTCCTCGAGCGCGCGGGCAGCGCGTCGCGGGGCCTCGCGGGCGCTGCGGCGGAGGGGCGCGCGTTCCTGAACGGCCGGCGCGCGCGGCCCGGCGACGCGGTGGCGCTCGGCGACGAGCTCGCCGTGTGGCCAGCGCGGCGCGACGCGCCCGGGGCGCCGCCGGTGGAGGTGCTGGCGCGCTGGGGGGAGCTCCTCGTCGCGTCGAAGCCTGCGGCGCTGCCGACCGAGCCGGAGCGCCGGGGCACGCGGTCGCTGGTCACGGAGGTCGCGGAGCTGCTCGGGCTGCGCGACCTGCCGCACGCGGCCTCGCGGCTCGACGTCGGCGTGAGCGGCGCGGTGCTGTGCGCGACGGGCGCGCGGGGCCGGCGGCACCTGGCGGCGATGCGCGAGGCGGGGCGCATCGCGCGGGTCTACGTGGGCATCGCCGGGGGGCGCGTCGACGGGGCGGGCACGTGGGACGCCCCCATCGGCGCGGCGCGGGCGCGGGGCGGCCGCAGCCTGCCCGCGGTGGGCGGCGCGGACGCGAGGGACGCGGCGACGCGTTACCGCGCGGTCGCCTCGGCGGGCGGCGGCGCGGCGCCGGCCACGCTGCTGCGCCTGGATCCGGTGACGGGCCGCACGCACCAGCTCCGGGTGCACGCGGCGCACGCGGCGGCGCCGCTCCTTGGCGATCGCGACCATGGCGGGGCCCGGTCGGTGACCACGGCGAAGGGCCGGGTGATCGCGCTCTCGCGCGTCGCGCTGCACGCCTTGCGCGTCACGGTGCCGGACGAGTGCGGCGAGCTCTGCGCGGCGCTCTCGCCGGTGCCGGACGAGCTCCGCGAGCTCTGGGGGGCGCTCGACGGCGACGGCTCGGCGTGGGATGAGGTGCTCTCCGCGCTGCTCGAGGCGGCCCTGCCGCTCGATGCTCCTTCCGGTACCAGATGACCTCGCCTCGCCCTTTCACCCGCGCTGCCCTGGGGATCCTCGCTGGCCTTGCGCTCGCCGCCGCTGGCGTGGTCGCCGTGGCCGAGCCGGAGGCCCCGCCGGCGCGCGCCGGGTATGCGCCGGACCCTGCCGCGCGGCCGAGCGCGAAGCAGTGGGTCTTCGACGTGCACTATGCGAAGGGGAGGGGCTCGATCGTGCGGGTGCGACCGGTGGCGCTCGACCGACCTCTGGCGACGGCGCGTGTGATGGGCCGGTTCGCGATCGAGCTGTACGTTGGCCAGGAGCTGCTCGATCGGGTCCGCTTCGACGTGCCGCTGACGGGGGACGCGCCGGACCGGCCGCCGGGCGCCCTGCTCCGCCGTCCGACGTTCGACAGCGGCGTGACGACGCGGCTGCGCGTGCAGATGGCGGACAACCCGCGCGCGAGCTGGGCCAAGCTGGTGGACCGGAAGACGGGCGCGGAGGAGCGCTTCCCCTGGCCGCCGGAGCCGGACGGCCGCCTCGTGTCGCTGAGCGCGCAGGGCGGGGTGGCGGTCGACGGAGGCGCGCCGGGGGATGCGGGCAAGCTGCCGGCGGACGCCGGGGGATCGGGGGACGCGGGCTGGCCGGACGCTGGCCCCGATGGGGGCTTTCCGCCGGTGGACGCGGGGTGGCAAGACGCGGGCAGGCTGCCGGTGGACGCGGGGTGGCCGGATGCGGGCTGGCCGCCGGTGGACGCGGGGTGGCCGGACGCGGGCTGGCCGCCGGTGGATGCGGGGCGGCCTCCGGATGCCGGACCGCCGCCGGATCCGTTCAAGCCGCGGCGGAAGTAGCGCGCCCTGCCTGAGCTGCGGTACCTTGGCGGGCATGCAGGACCGCTCGCTCGCTGTCGTCGCATCGCTCGCTCTCGCTGTCGTCTTCTCCGCGGCGCCGGTCGCCGCCCAGCCGCCTGCGGGCAAGGAGAAGCCGCAGGCAGCCGCGCCTGAGCCGGCGGCGGCCGCGCCCGATGCTTCTCCTTCGCAGCGCAAAGATCCCAACGGGCACACCGGCATCAGCCCCTACACGGAGCAGGTCCTGAAGGGCCAGGCGTCGTTCGTGGCGCGCGACATCCCGGGCGCGATCGCGGGGTTCCAGGAGGCGATCAAGCAGGATTCCTCGAAGATGCTCGGCTTCTATCTGCTCGGCGAGGCGATGCTCGAGTCCGGCAACACGGCGGAGGCCGAGACGGCCTGGACGACGGCGCTCGGCAAGAAGGGGCCGGACGAGCTCCACGCCAAGGTGCTCTTCTGCCTCGCCGATCTGCGCGAGCGGTCGAAGAACTGGCAGGCGGCGAAGGAGGCGTGGGGGGCCTACAGCACGTACCTGACGAGCAACCCCAAGGCGACCGGCTACCCGGCGACCGCGGCGGAGCGGCAGAAGCAGCTCGACCGGCGCATGAAGGACGAGAAGGACTACGCCGCGGTCAAGGAGCGCATCGTCCAGCGCGAGGCCGAGCGCCAGAAGGAAGCCGAAGAGAACGCCAAGAAGGACAAGATGAACCGGTAGCGCGCCCTCGGCTGCGCGCGGCCCCTGCCGCGCTCCCTACCCGCGGCGCCAGCCGTCGCTGGGTTGGGCCCCCGCCTCCGTCCATCGATAGAACCCTTCCCCCGTCTTCTTCCCGAGCTTCCCCGCACGCACCATCTGCCGCAGGATCACCGGCGGCCGGAACTGCTCCCCCACCTCGCGGTGGAGGTGCTCCAGGATGGCGAGCCGCACGTCGAGCCCCACGAGATCCGTCAGCTTGAGCGGCCCCATCGGGTGCCGGTACCCGAGCTCCATCGCCCGATCGATGTCGACGGCCGACGCCACCCCGGCCTCCAGCATCCGCATCGCCTCTGCGCCGAGCGCCACGCCGAGCCGGCTCGTCGCGAAGCCGGGCGTGTCGTTCACCACGATCGGCGTCTTGTCCAGGCGCCTCGCCACCGAGAGCGCCGCCGTCACCGTCGCCTCGTCGGTCTCGAGCCCCCGCACCACCTCGAGCAGCTCCATCACCGGCGGCGGGTTGAAGAAGTGCAGGCCGATCGTGCGCCCGCCCGCGCCGAGCCGGCGCCCGAGCTCCGTGATGCTCAGGCTCGACGTGTTCGTGCCGAACAGCGCCCGCTCCGGCGCCGCCGCCTTCACCCGGCCGAGCACCTCCACCTTGAGATCCATCCGCTCGGGCACCGCCTCGATCACGAGATCGGCGTCCGCCGCAGCGCGCTCGAGATCCGGAGACGCCACGAGCATCCCGATCATCTCGCTGCGCGCCTCGTTGAGCATCTTGCCCTTCTGGACGAGGCGATCGGTCGCGCGCTTGATGTCCTCGATCGCCGCGCCGATCCGCGCGGCGTCGACGTCGTAGAGGCGCGTCACGTAGCCGGCGACCGCCGTGACCTGCGCGATCCCCTGGCCCATCGTGCCCGCGCCGAGCACAAGCACCGTGCGCATCCGCGCTGCGGCGGGGTCCACCACGATCTCGCTCACTTCGGCGGAGCCGGGGCGCCGTCCTTCTGCCGCGCATCCATGCGCTTGCGCACCAGCTCGACCTCCTGGGGCGTCAGCTTGCGCAGGTTCGCCGGCCCCGGCGCGGCGGTGCCCGCCGCGCGCTCGGCCCCCGCAGCGCGCAGGGCCTCCGCGGCCGGCCCCGCCTCGGGCCCCGTCGGCGCCGCCGGGCGCGCGCCAGGCTGAGCCGCCGGGCGAGCCTCGGCGGTCGCGGGGCGGGCGCCAGCCGGGGCCGGGCGAGCGCCGGCGGCAGCCGGGCGAGCCTCGGCGGCAGCCGGGCGTGCGCCCGCCGGCGCGGCCTGCCCCGCGGCGCCGTCGTCGCCGCTGCTCATCGCAAGAAAGGTGACGCCAGCCACCACGAAGACCGCGAGCCCCAGCGCAGGGACCCAGTTCGGGGTGGGCGGCTCGTCCGCCGGCAGCGCGCGGGCGGGCTCCCCGTCGAAGCCATGGTGATCGCTCACGTCGTGCGCCGGGGCCGCGTGAGCCTCGTGATGGGCCGTGCTCATGCGCGGACAGTTGCCGTACTTCGAAAGCGGCGTCGAGGGGGTTCCACGTCGTTCCACGCCCTTCCACGTCCCGCCCCACGCACCGCCGGCCAGAACGGCCGAGCGCGCTCAGCCCGCGAGGCTCCGGTGGCTGTCGAGCGCCGCGCGCTGATCCGCGAGATCGTCGCCGTAGACGGCCTCGATCGCCTCCGCCGCGAGGCGGTGCTGCCGCTCCGCCGTCTCCTTCGGCTGCATCCCGTACGCGGCGTCGCGGATCAGCACCGTGCAGAACTCGAAGCGGTGCTCCCCCATCCGCGACCAGATCCGCTGCGCCTCGCCGAAGCGCAGGTGATCCACGAGCGCCGAGGCGTCCGGGATCATCCGGGCGAGCACGCGCGTGTCGAACTCGCGCCCCAGCACCGCCGCGGAGATCACCGTCTGCCGCGTCCGCGGCTCGAGCCGCTCGAGCCGCGCGACGAGCAGGCTGTTCACGGTCCGCGGCGGCATGAACCGGCTCGATCGCGCGGCGTCGTGGGCCGACCCGTACCGCCCATCCTCCAGCCAGTACGCGAGGATCTCCTGCGCGAAGAACGGGTTCCCCCCCGCGGTCTGGCCGAGCAGCGACCCGAGCATCGTGGGGAGCGGGCCGCCGAAGAACGGCTCCGCGAGCGCGAGCAGCCGCTCCGCCGGGAGCGGCGCGATCTCGATCCCCTGCGACGGGATGCCGGCGTCGAGCGGGATGCGGGCGTCCACCCCCTCCCCCGAGGACACCCCAGGCCGCGCCGAGCAGATCACCGCCAGCGGCAAGTCCCTGCAGGCGGCCGTGATCGCGCGCACCGCGTCGAGCGAGGTCGGATCGGCCCACTGCGCGTCGTCGAGGTGCACCACCACCGGCTGCAGCGAGCTCTCCGCGACGAGCAGCGCGGCGAGCGCCCCGAGGGCCTCGTCGCGCCACCCGGCCTCGGTCGCGGCCTCCTGGCCGCGCAGCCTGAGCAGCCGCGCGAGCGCCTCGCGCGACCTGTCGATCCCGGCCCGCACCTCGGTCCAGCTCTCGGGCAGCCGCTCCAGGAGCAGCTCCAGCGCGAGATCGAGCCCCGCCTCCTTGGCGCGCTGGCCGAGCTCCGACGAGATCCCGAGGTACTCCTTGAGCGCGAACTCGAACGCGTAGAGCGGGGTCCTCAGCGTCTGATCGCAGCGGGCCTCGATCCACAGCAGCGGGCGCATGTCCATGAGCTGCGCGCGCTGGTGGCGGTAGCTGTGCACGAGGTAGCTCTTGCCGATGCCCGCCTCGCCGAGGATGTACACGACGCCCGCGGAGCGCCCGGCGAACAGGGGCTCGAGCGCCTGCGTGAGCCGCCCGAGCTCGACCTCGCGGCCGATGGGGCCGAGATCGTAGAACTCCTCCTGCACCGCGATGCGCCGCCGCTCGAGCGAGTAGACGAGGATCGGCAGGTCGAACCCGTCGAACCGGAAGATGTTCTCGGTCGACCACTGGTGGCTCGCCTCGCCCGCGCGGAACGCCCGCTCGTCCGCCCAGATCGACGACGGCGCCGCCTTCCGCGCGATCTGCGCGGCGAGGTGGATGGCGCGGCCGACGCACGCGAACTCGCGGCGGCCCACGGCGCCGAAGAAGCCGACGAGGCAGCGCGCGCGGGTGACGCCCACCGCGAGCCGGGGCACGCCGAGGCCGTTGCTCTTCAGCTCGAGCGCGAAGTCGAGGGCGCGATCGTGGTCGCTCTCGTGCGCGACGGGCGCGCCGAAGTAGAACTGCGCGCCGAAGCCGCGCTCCGTCACGGTCATGCCGGCGAATGTCGCGCCGTACATCGCCGAGATCTCGTGCAGCTGCTGGAGGAGCTCCGTCGGGCTCTCCACCCGATCGAGCGAGACGGACACCGTCGTCACCTCGCGGATCTCGCCCTCCGGCGCGAGATCGCCCGCGCCCGGCGGCAGGAACGCCTCGACGTCCGCGTCCGTCGGGGCCGACGCGATCGTCAGCGAGGGGGGCCCGCTCAGGAGATCGGCCTCGTCGAGGTCCGCCACGCTCTCCCGCGCGCTGGCCGCGGGGAGCCGCTCGCGGAAGCTGCGATCGAGGTGGAGCTCGCTGTCGTCCACCCCGCGGTCGGTCGCCTGGCAGGCCTCCATCGCGGGGCCGTAGATCAGGAAGTACGCGCGATCCGGGGCGATGCGCACGATCGTCCAGTGGACCGTGCCCCAGGCGAGCCCGATCCTGAACGGCGTCTGCGCGCCCCCGGCGCCCAGCGCGCGCCGCGCCGCGAGCTCCAGCAGGCTGCGCCGCATCGCGAGCGCCGCGCTGCGCGCGTGCCGGGTGACGTTGCGCCCCGGCCGATCGGGGAACAGCGCGGTGAACCCGCCGCCGGGCGACAGCGTCGCGACGAACCCGCCCGACTGGTGCACGGCCTCGAACAGCGGATCGAAGAACGAGCGCAGCGCCTCCGGATCGAGCGCCTGGCGCGCGATCATCTGCTCGGCGAGCTCCACGACCGCCGGCAGCGAGACGTGCAGGACAGCCGCGTCGACCGCGCCCGCGTATTGCCCTTCGGCGTCCTGTTCGAGGATGAAGTCCGGGACGAGCGGATTCATGTCGAAACTCTATCGGGTATCTCCGCCCGACACGAGCGCGGCGGGAGGGACGCTCGAGCCCCGGGCGAGCGCCCCCGGGCGTGCGCGGAAGAGACTGTTACGGAAGTGCGCCGCGAGGGTCGTTCAGGACATGTGAAGGGAGGGGTGCGCAGGAGAGAGCCTCCGCACGTGGGCGGAGGTCGGTCCGGTCGGTTTCGGCAGCTTCGTCGGTTTCGTCCGTTTCGTCGGTTCCGTGAGTTCCGTCAGAACGGCGGAGCCGACAGCCCGTCGACCGGCACCAGGCGGGAGGTGAAGAAGACGCGCACCGTGCCGAGCTCGAGGCGCGCGCCCTCGAGCGTGAAGGGCACCTTGCGGGTCTCTCCCGCGAGGCGCAGGGTCAGCTCGCCGCGCACGGGGCCCGGCGCGCTGGCCCCGGGGATGGGGGCGCCGGCGTCCTCCACGGCCGACGCGCGCGCGATCTCGACGATGTAGCTCCCCTTGGGGAGGCTCCGCAGCGCGAGGGACTCCGACCGCGTGCTCGTCGCGTCGCGCGAGCGCACACCCACCGACGGGAGGGTCGCGCCCATCCACGAGACGCGCCGCCCCTGCGCGTCGATGAGGGAGAGGTCGAGGTCGGCGCCGCCGGTCCACTCGGCGCTGAGCCGCACGTCGCCGGGCAGGTCGGCGGCCGGCGCCGCGTCCGGCTGCGCGAGCCGCCGGTCGATCTCCGCGCGGACGGCGGAGGTCGCGTCGAGGCGCAGCTGGCTCGCGAGCTCGCTCATGCCGCCCTCGCCGGCGCACCGGATCGCGGCGGCGACGAGCTTCGCGTCGGCGGGCGCGAGGTCCGCGAGCGCCACCCGGTGCTGGCACGCGAACGCGGGCCGCCCCGCGGCGTCCCAGAGCTCGGCGAGCCGCGTCTGGGTGGCCCGGTCGCCGGGGCGCACGTCGGCGAGGCCGCCGAGGATGCGCGCGGCGCGGTCGCGCTGGCCCTGCCGCGCCGCGAGGTCGGCGCGGGCGATGAGCGCGTCGGGATCGAGCGCGTCGCGCCCGCTCCAGCGCGCGGTCAGCTCCTGGGCCTCGCCGAGGCGGCCGGTCGTGGCGTAGAGCGCGTAGAGGCCCACCGTCCTGTCGCGGCTGTCCGGGGCCGCCGCGAGCGCCGCCTCGGCGGCCGCGGTCTTCGCGGCGCTCTCGGGCGCGAGCGTGTTCGTCGCGTCGAAGCTCACCTTGCGATCGAACACCCGGCGCATCGGGATCATCCGCCGCGGCCGCGGGCGCGACCACTCCTCGGCGGCGACGAGGTCGTCGCGCGATCTCCGGGCGCGGTCGTCCAGCGGCGGCGCCGGCTTCGGCTCCGCGGGCGCGGCGGCCGTCGGCGCCGGCGGGGGCGCCGGCATCTCGGCGTCGAGCGGGCCCGAGAGCGGATCGAACGACTTGTCGAACCGGCGCTGCGGCTTGGCGGGCGACGCCGGGCGGGCGCCGGCCGACGTGCGCGACTCCGCCTTCGCGGCCGGCGCGGCGTCCGGCCAGCCGGAGCCGCCGCCGCCCCTGCCGCTGCCCGACAGGCCAAGGCCCGCCCCGAGCGCGTCGCCCTTCTCCTCGGCGCCCTCGTCCGCCGCGTCGGGCTCTTCCCCCTCGGCGCTCGCGCTCACGCGCTCGGCCTGCTCCTCGCCCGTGAACGCGGAGGCGATGCCGTCGCGATCGAGGCCGAACGCCTTGAACATCGCCTCGCTCTCCAGGACGAGCAGCGAGGTGAACCGGCTCGCCACGGAGAAGCGCCGCGACAGCTCGATGATGGCGGGCTTCTGCGCGTCGCCGCCGCTCTCCTCGAGCTCCGCGATCTTCGCCGCGGCGTAGAGGCGCGGGACGAAGGCGTTGCCCGCGCTGGTCGTGGCGACGATGTTGACGGGGTAGGTCTGCTCGAAGCGCTCGCCCGAGACGCGGCCGCGGACGCGGATCGCGCCGGTGACGTCGGCCCCGGAGCTCATCCGGGCCACGACGAGCGCCTCGCCGCCGGCGCGGATCGGGTCGAGCCGCGCCGGCGTGACCTGGGTGAGGCCGGGGGGCAGCTCGATCTCGGGATCGCGCAGCGCGAGGCCGTACGCCGCGCCGAGGACCGACTGCGCCGCGCTCGCGACCTTCTGGCCGGGCACGTAGGGGACCATCACCCCGCCGCCGCCCCGCGCGAGCGCCCTGAGCGACGTGGTGTCCGCGTCGCTCCCGAGCGCGACCGCGACCACGGCGGCGGCGCCGTCCGCGGGGATCGCGCCGCGCACCGCGGCCTCGATGTGGGCGGGGCGCGTCGGGCCGACCGAGGGCGTGCCGTCGCCGAGGTAGATGATCCGGAGCTCCTTGCCGTCGAGCGGGCCGGCGGCCGCGCGCGCCGCGATCATCGCCGCGGCGAGATCGCTGCCGCCGTCGGGCTCGATGCCGCCGAGGAAGCGCTCGACCTCGCCCGCCGAGGCGGCGCCGGGGGCCATGGGGCGCGCGGCGCCGCCCTGGCCGGCGTCGCCGAGCGAGCGGCAGAGGGTGTCGCACGCGAGCACGACGACCTCGTCGCGCCGGTCCATCTCGCGGACGAGCGACGAGGCGAGCCGCGTCGCGCGGGCGAACCGCTCGCCGACCATGGATCGGCTCGAGTCGACGACGATCGCGTGGCGCCGCGAGGTCGACGCCTGCCACCGCGGGAGCCGGGGCCGGATCGCGATCGCGACGTACGGCGACGTGTCGCTCGCGATGGCCTGCGCCGCGGCGAGGGAGGCCACGTGCTCCGCGCCGTCGCGCTTCGACGTGCCGGCCGCGCCGCGCCACGGCGGAGATGCCGCGGGTGGCGTGGCCGGCGGCGGGGCGGGGGGCATCCGGTAGGCCCAGGCGGTGACGGGCCGGTCGCGATCGGGGAGCGCGTACTCGACCGTGAGGTCGCCGGCCGGCGTGAAGCCGCGGGCCTCCAGCGTGCGGCGGTCGGCCGCGCCGTCCGCGGGGGCGGCGGCGAGCTCGTAGCCGCGCGTCGCGACGCCGAACTCCCGGTCGTGGCCGAGCACCTGCACGTCGAGCGAGAAGTCGCCGATGTTCGTCGTGCCGCTCTGGTCGTGCGCGAGCGGGTAGGTGAAGCGCCGGACGCCGCCGGCCTGCTCGACGAGCTGCGTGTAGGTGAGCACGACGCGCCGCGAGCCGCGCTTCGGGATGGGGAAGATGCGCAGCTCGAACCGGCCGCCCCGCTGCCACTCGAGCAGCGCGGGGTCGCGCCACGGGCCGGGGACCCAGATGATCTCCTCGCGCGGCTTGGGCGCCTTGGGGGCGGCGTTCTGGATGACGCCGCGCCAGATCGCGGCCCCCCGATCGCGATCGACGAACGCGCCCTCGACCAGCTTGCCGTCCACCTCGAGCGCGAGCCGCTCGATCTGCGCGCCCGGCGGGAGCGGGAACCGGAAGATGCCCTCGAGCTCCTCGTCGGTGTCGTTGGCGAAGGTCTCGTCGATCTCCGTCCTGGCGACGACGTCGACGATCCGCACCTTGACGGCGTGCCTGGCGAGCCGGACGGCCCGCTCTTTTTCCTGCGTCGCGCCCGGCTTGCGCGCCCTGAGCTCGCCGAGGCCGCGGAGCGCCGGGGCGTCGGCCTCCTCGGCGGAGCGGTCGCTCCACTCGAGCGTGTCGGCGAGCGACGTCGCGCTCGCGACCTCCGGCGCGGCGCCCTTCGCGAGCGTCGCCTCCTCGCCAGCGCGCACCTCGACGGGCTCGCCACGCTCGCCGGTGACGCGCACCGCGCCGCGGGCCACCTCGACCGAGGCGCGCGCGGCGCCCGCGGTGATCGCGAGCTTGGTCCCGAGCACCTCGATCTGGCCGTGCGGCACCTCGATGCGCGCGGGCGGCGCGCCGGGGGCCGGGGTGACGTCGAGGACGACGGCGCCCTCGTCGACGCGTGCGCGGCGGCCGTCGCCTGCGATCCACACGCGGGAGCCGCGGTCGATGGCGAGCGCGGAGCCGTCCGCGAGCGACAGGTGGGCGCGCGTCCGCGCGTCGGTGCGCAGGGTCGCGCTCTCCGGGAGCGCGGCGCCCGCGGCGAGCGGCGCGCACGCGCCCGCGGCGTCGCACGCCTCGAGGCCGCCCGACTTGTCGGCCGACGCGCGGGACACCGAGGCGATCTTGCCGGACCATGGCGCCCCGGCCGCCGCGGCGACGGACGGCGCCGTTGTTTCGCCGCCGCGCCGCAGAGCAACCCCGACCGTTACCGCCGCCGCCGCGGCCAGGGCGGCGGCGGCGAAGGCCGAGCGCCGCCCGAAGGCCGTGCGGCGCGCCGCCGGCGCGGTTCGCTCCGGGATCGTGGAGCGCGGTCCGCCGGTGCGCGCCTCGGCCGCGCCGGATCGCGCTCCGGAAGTGTCGGATCGCGGCCTGAGCGTAGGGGAACGCCACTCGGGCGTGTCGGATCGCTGCTCGGCGATGTCCGATCGCCCTTCGGCGATGTCCGATCGCCCCTCGGCGATGTCGGATCGAGCGTCGGCCCTGTCGGAGCGTTGCTCGGCGATGTCCGATCGCCCTTCGGCGATGTCGGATCGCCCCTCGGTCACGCCGGAGCGCGCGCCTGTGGCGCCGTGTTGCTCCTCGGCCGCCACCTTCAGGATCGCGCCGCTCGTCGCGCCCTCCGAGGGGCGCGCCGCTTCGAGCCGCCGGAGCAGCGCCTCGGTGAAGCCGTCCGCCGGCCGGAAGTCCGCGCCGGCCGCCGCGGCCACCTCCGCGGCGCGCGCCGCGTCGTGGCGGAGATCGCGGCACGCGTCGCAGCCGGCGATGTGCTCGTACAGCGCAGGCCGCGCCGTCCCGTCGAGCACCTCCGCGAGCTGCTCCTCGACCGCGCCGCAAAGCCCAACCGAACCTGTCCCTGTCGCGCCCATCGCCCTCACTCCTCGCCCAGATCGGCCCTGAGCCGCGAAAGCGCGCGGCTCACCCGCTTCCGCGCCGCCGCCTCGTCGATCCCGCACGCGATGGCCACCTCCTTGAAGGAGAGGCCCGCCTCGAAGCGCAGCACCACCGCCTCGCGCTCGCTCGGCTTCAGCCGCGAGAGCGCGGCGCGGGCGCGCTCGGCCCGCTCGCGCTCCGCCGCGAGCTCGCTCGCGTCGGGCCGCGGCCGGGTGTCGTGGACGAGGCGCAGCCGCGCCTCGCGCCGCGCCCTGAGCTCCGTGTGCCGCCCGCAGAGGCGCCGCGCGATCCCGAAGAGCCAGGCCCGCACGCTCCCCTCGGCGCGGTACTGCGGGAACGCATCGAACGCCGCGAGCAGCGTCTCCTGCACCAGCTCCTCGCTCTCGGCCTGCGAGCCCGTGAACGCCATGCACAGCCGGCCCAGCGGCATGGCGTAGGCCTTCGCACACCGCGACAGCGCTTCCCGGAAGTCGCCTGTCCCGATCAGCCCCTCGATCGCGCGCGCCTCGTCGGCCCGCGCGTCGCCCTCCGACCCAACGAGCGCTAACCCCGCTGCCATCGCTGCCTCATCGCCAGCCATGTGCCCCCGTCCCCCGAGTTCGTGACCGGATTTTTTTTCGCCCCCGCCCCCGGCGGACTCCGGTGCCCGATCCCACAGTACAGGGCGGTCCGGCCTTTGCCTTTTGCAATGCGATCCGCGCCGCCGCAGAATCGGCCGTCGCCTCAGGAGCCGCGCTTATGAACGAGACAAGCCCGCCTGGTGTCACAAAGGCCGCCGCGCCCCGAGGCGCGGCGCCGAGCGATCCCGTTGACAGGTCGCGTGTGAAGCGATGGAGACGGTCGCTGGCGCTCGCCGCCGCCGTGTCCGCCGCCGCAGCGCTCGCCGCCCCCGCGGCGCTCGCGCAGGGCGCGCCGGGCGAGGCGCAGGTTCAGGGGGAAGGTGAAGCCCCGCCGGCCGGCAAGCGGGCGGTGCTCCCGACCCGGGTCAGCGCGGGCGGGAAGGAGAAGAAGGCGGCCGCCGCCGAGCCGAAGGGGGGCCCGGCCGAGAAGGACAAGGCGGAGCCGTCGGTGGAGGAGCGCGCCGCGCGCGGCGTGGTCGTCATCGAGCGCGGCGGGCAGGTCCTCGGCCTCGGCGCGGCGCTCGCCGGCGACGGGCGCATCCTGACGGCGCTCTCGCCGCTCGGCGCGGGCAACGACCTCACGGCGCGCCTCGCCGACGGGACCACCGTGCGGGTGAAGCTCGGCCACCACGACCGCGTGTGGGATCTCGCGCTGCTCGTGCCGCAGACCGGCAAGTGGGCCGAGGGGCTCACCGCCTCGTCGCGCGATCCGGTGCGGCCGGACGCGCAGATCCGCTCGTTCTCGGCGGCGCGCGGCAAGGTCGCGGCCACCTCGCTCGTGCTGCGATCGCACCGGACGCTGATCGGCGGCGACGACCGGCCGCTCGAGCGCGCGATCGAGCTCGGCTCGCGCGTCTCGCCGCTCGATCTGGGCGCGCCCATCATCGACGAGGACGGCCGCGTGGTCGCGATCCTGGGCCGCGGCTGCGCCCCGAACGAGGGCAAG
Organism: Sorangium sp. So ce693; assembly: GCF_051521375.1. NCBI lineage: Bacteria > Pseudomonadati > Myxococcota > Polyangiales > Polyangiaceae > Sorangium > Sorangium sp. So ce693. The sequence goes on along the minus strand of NZ_CP150347.1, from coordinate 11,438,997 downwards.
CCGTGCACGCCCGTCGCGTTCGGCGTGCCGATCAGCGCGGTCAGAGCGTTCCTTCGCGCGGTGCCGCCGACGGCCGTGCCGCCTGCGGCGTGGCTCGGGATCCAGGGCGTCAGCGAGGCGGCGCCGGTCGCCAAGGGGGTCCGGGTCACCGTGGTGCACCCCGAGAGCCCTGCCGACGAGGCCCGCTTGACGGGCGGCGATCGCGCGGAGAGCGACATGATCCTCGCCGTCGACGGCGTGCCCGTCACGAGCCCCGACGCGCTCTCCGACGCGATCAGGACGCACGCGGTCGGCGAGAAGGTCCCGCTCACCTTGCTGAGCCGCGGGAAGTACCGGCAGGTCACGGTCGTGCTCCGCGCTGCCCCCGATCCGTCGGCCGCCGCGGCGAAGCGGCCGGAGGCCGAGCTCCCGCCGCCGAGCTCGGGCGGCAAGGCGACCGAGGAGTACCGCAAGTAGGCAAAAAATGATGCGGGGCCGCGCGCGGATTCTATAAGCTCGGCGCTCGGGCCCGATCCGGTTGACACCCCGTCAACCGAACCTCCAGGATCGGGCTCGAGCGGCTCGGACGGGCGCGCTCGCGGTTCTCATTCAACCCCGCGCCTCGCGCGGGGCCATCGATCGGGTGATCCGTGTCCCAAACGTTTCGAATCGAAGTGGCCGGCGAGACGAACGTCGGGCGCAAGCGCAACCACAACGAGGACAACTTCGGCATCATGGTCGAGTACGGCCTCTTCATGGTCGCCGATGGGATGGGGGGGCATGCGTCGGGCGAGGTCGCGTCGAAGATGGCCGTCGACGCGATGCAGGACTTCTTCGCGCAGACGCAGGACGATCCGGAGCGGACCTGGCCCTACAAGATGGACCGGTCCAAGGGCTACGAAGAGAACCGGCTGATCACGGGGATCAAGCTCGCCAACCTGCGGATCTACGAGACCGCGCAGCGCGAGGCGAAGAAGCGGGGCATGGGGACGACGTTCGTCGGCATCTTCACGGCGAACGACGGCGTGTACGTCGCCCACGTCGGCGACAGCCGGGTCTACCGCTTCCGCGAGGGCCGGCTCGAGATGCTCACCGAGGACCACTCGCTCCTCAACGACTACATCAAGATGAAGCGGCTCACGCCCGAGGAGATCGCGAACTTCCCGCACAAGAACGTGATCGTGCGCGCGCTCGGGATGAAGGACACGGTCAAGGTCGACACCCGCTTCGAGGTGCCGCAGCTGAACGACACGTACATCCTCTGCTCCGACGGGCTCTCCGGGCCGGTGAGCGATCTGGAGATGACCCAGATCCTGACGGAGCATCAGGACATCCAGGTTGCGACGGCCAAGATGATCGAGCGCGCCAACGAGAACGGCGGCCCGGACAACGTGACGTGCGTCCTGGTTCGCTGGACTCAGTGAGCAGCGCCGCGTTCTCCTACATCCCAACGTTTACGTGGTCGTGAACGTGGTCGTGGTCGTTCACGGCCTATCGTTGACGACCACGTGAACGTGAACGTGGTCGTGGTCGTGGTCGTTCACGGCCTATCGTTGACGACCACGTGAACGTGAACGTGAACGTGGTCGTGGTCGTTCACGGCCTATCGTTGACGACCACGTGAACGTGGTCGTGGTCGTGGTCGTGGTCGTTCACGGCCTATCGTTGACGACCACGACCACGACCACGTCCACGTAAACGTCCACGACCACGTTCGCGTCCACGTAAACGTTCACGTTGGTGACCGGTGGTGGGGGGCGGGCGTTGTGCCCTGAGCGTGACCGAACGAGCTTGGTCAACGCCTGTGGGGGAACCTGGGGGCGACGGGCGATCAGGGCAGGGCGCCGCCGCTCCAGGGGATGAGGACGAGGAAGACGAAGGCGATGAGGGCGAGCATGAAGAGGCTCGTCATCAGGTAGGTCGAGCGCGGCGAACGCGCGGTGCTCCAGCCGTCGCCGTAAAACTTCCCCCGCGAGCGCACCCGGATCCGGCGCTGCACGCCGCGGAGAAGGCTCGGCGGCGCCGCGGGCGGCGGACGCATCGCGCCTCGGACCAGCTCGCGCAGATCGAGCTCGTCGACGAGCGGCAACGGGCCTTCCTCGGGGAGGTCGCCTTCCTCGGGGAAGTCATCGTCTTCGGGGAGATCGTCTCGGGGCGCGGCGGCGGCGGGCGGGCGCTCCACGGGGGGAGCCGTGGGACGGCTGCCGCTCTCCGCGCCCGAAGCGGCCGGCTCATCGGATTGCCCCGTGCGCCTCGGGTCGTCCGCTTCGCTCATTTCCCGCCTCTCACCTTCTCGCCCATCATCTTCTCGACAAGCGCGCGGAGCTGCCCGCGCGCGCGATGGATCCGGCTCTTCACGGTCCCGTCCGGCAAACCCGTCACCGAGGCGATTTCTTCGTAGGACATGTCCTCCACGTCGCGAAGGATGAGCGCCTCCCGGAACTCGGGATCGAGCTGGCCGATGGCGCGCTTCACGACCGCCTCGAGCTGCATCCCCTCCACCAGCTCGTCCGGGCGGCTCACGTCGCCGACGCTCACGCCCTTGGCCGCGGACAGCGGCACCCGCTCGGCCATGGCGTCGACGTCGTCCTGGGCGCCGGCGTGCCGCCGCGAGAGGTACTTCGTCCGGTTCTTGCAGAGATTCACGGCGATTCGATAGATCCACGTCGAGAGCTTCGATTCGCCGCGGAACTGATCGATCGCCTTGAAGACCTGCACGAAGACTTCCTGGGATACGTCCTCGGCCTCGTCACGCCGGCCGAGCATGCGGTAGACGAGCGCGAACACGCGGCGCTCGTACATGATCACGAGCTCGTTGAACGCGCTCTCGTCCCGCGCGACGAGCCGCGCGATGAACTGCGCCTCGCCCGCCTCGAGCGGCGCCGCCGACGCGCGCTCGAGCTCCGCGCCCGCATGGGTCGGCGCGCCGCGTCCGCGGGCCGCATCACCATGGGCCGGCGCGCCGCGTCCGCGGTCCGCATCTACATGGGCCGGCGCGCCGCGTCCGCGGTCCGCATCTACATGGGTCGGGGCTCCGCGTCCGCGGGCCCCTTCATCGCTCGCCACGCCGTCCGGTCCTCCAGGAGCCAGGGGCTCGCGCACGCCGCGCGGCAGGCGCGGAGCCCTCGGTGAGACCACGGTAAACAACCCCGGCTCGACCGCGCCAGACAATAGCGAGCGGATGACGGCGCAGGACGCTCCCGTGAGGCGGTGCGACCTCGCCGGAGGCGCTCCCGCCCGCGCGATGACGATCGGCCGCCATGACCCTCCTCAGAGGGCGCGGGTGCTCGATGGTTCCGGCGCGTGGATTCGAACCACGATTAGGGGATTCAAAGTCCCCCGTCCTGCCCTTGAACGACGCCGGAGTGCTGCGGGACGGAGCCGACCGCCGCGCGGCGCGCACCTTAGCGCGAGTCGCGCAGGATGGCACCCGTCCCGATCCAGGAGTCGGCTCTGCGGGCCGGATAGCTGATGCCGCGCGTGGCGTCCGCCTCGGATCGACCTCGCCTCAGGCGGAACTGCCCGCGCTCACGGCGGCCCGCCGGCGCCGGCTTCGCGCCGGACGCCGAGGCCTTCTCCGCCCGGTGGAGCGGCGACGCGGGCGCGTCGGTGTCCTCGACCGAGGCCGCGGCCGCTTCCCGGCGTGCCGGGAGCGCCTCCGGAGCAGCGCTGTCGCGCGCCTGGGTCGCCTCCGTCGCAGCGCCGTCGCGCGGCGAGGGGGCCTCCGTCGCAGCGCCGTCGCGCGCCTGGGTCGCGACGGGCGCCGTCACGGCGAGCGCCGCAGCGCCGGCCGTCTCGAGCTTCGGGGCAGGCAGGGCGATCTGCGCGGCGGCGGCCGCGACGCCCTGGGCCACGCCGGGGTGCGCAGCCGGCGCGGCGGCAGGCCTCGCAGGCGCGGCCGCAGGGGCGACCATGCTCAGCACCGAGAGGCCCAGCACGAGCACGAGCGCCGCGCTGCCCGCGGCCGCTCCGGCGGCGCCGCGAGAGACGCGGGCGCGCCGCGCGAGCCGCGACCAGGCGCCCGACACGCGCCCGCGCGGCGCCTGATCCGCGTCGCGCCCGCCGCGCGCCGGCCCGAGCCCGGGCTTCGCGGCGCCGGGCCTCAGCGCCCCGGCGCTCGGGAGCGTATCGGGCGGGGACGAGGGGGCCGCCGGGAAACCGGACGGAATGTCAAGAGAAATCGGCTGCGAGGGGCTGTCCTGCCGCAGCACGGTCTCGGTCAGCGGGAACCGGCCGAGGGTGAAGGCCTCGGCGCGCTCGCCGCGCGCCTTCGCGGGGGCGCCCTGGTGGAAGCGGGGCGCGACGGAGCTGAGGTCGTCCGGCGTCAGCGCGAAGCTGAGCGGGCCGGTGGACTCAGGCGCCTCACCCACGGCGGAGAGGGCGGACGCCTCGTCGCGCGGGGGCGGCTGGGAAATCGTCCAGCCGAGCGCCTTCACCTCGCCGGCCGGCGTCCAGCACTCGAGGCCTTCGCGCCAGACGCGCGTGCTGTGGGGGAGCTCCCCCAGCTCCAGCGCGCGCCAGAGCGCGACCGTGCTCATCGCCTCGAGAAAGCCGCCGTGGTCGATGCACCAGGGCTTCGACTCCGTCGGGGCCTCCTCCGCGCCGCCGGCGTGCGACGTGAACGGCATCGTGGGGGCGCTGCAGAGGCTGCTCAGCTGCCCCTGCCCGCACCCCTCCGCGCCGCCCGACGCCGGCACGCCGTCGCCAAGCCCCTCCACCTTGTACGCTGCGCTCGGGCCCATCGCTGTCTCCCTAGCGAGCCGCGGCGGCCCACCCGATGCTGCTTCCGGGTGCACCTCCGCTGCTCTCGTGCGTCGGTAGCGGATGCTGGCGCGGTGGGCCAAGAAAGGTGCCGGGCGGGGCAGGCGCCGAGGCGGGGAGCGCTGCGTCCGGCGGCAGGGCCGCGGGGGCGCGTCGCGGCCCGACGTCAGAGGTCGGTGTAGTTGTCGGCGAACATCGCGCGCTGGCCGAGGAAGGCGATCTCGAGCATGCCGCCGACGCTCGTGCCCCCGGTCGAGCTACGGACCACGTTGAGCGCTGGCATCAGCCGGATGAGCCCGCGGTACTCCGTCCCCACCGGCGCGCGCGCCAGCGTCACGTGGACCGGGGCGCGCAGGCTGAGGCGGACATCGGCGGGCGCCTCGTCGTTGAGCGCGACAGCGACCTTCGCGCCGAGCGCCGCCCGGAACGAGGCGTTCGCCACCTTGTCGACGAGCCCGGCGTGCGCCGCGATCGTGAGCTCCTGGCTCTGCACCGGCGCGCCGAGCACCTCCTTCCTGCAGCGCGTGGCAGGGACGAAGGTGGTGGACTGGGTGACCGGATCCACGCCGTGGACGACGTCGCCCGCGGGCTCGCACCACTCGAGCGTGTCCGTCGACGCGGTCCAGCGCGAGTCGAACTTGATCTGCCCTTCGAGGGTGGGTGCGAGCTTCTTTCCGCCCTCTCCGACGTAGACCGCCGCCGCGCCGACGCTCCAGGGCACGGCGGTGAGCTCGCGCGGCGCGTAGGTCGGCGGCAGGCTCTGGTCGCGCCGCTCGGGGCCCGGACCCAGGTAGCTGAACCGGGTGCGGCCGACCGCGCCGCCGACATAGAGGATCAGCGGCGGATACGCCGAGCTGCCCTCCCCCTCGAAGTCGAGGCGCGCGAACGAGGCGGACAGGCGCAGGGTGCCTGTGGGCGTCTGGGCCGAATCGTCGGTGCTGGAAAGGCCGATCAGCGTGGCCAGCCCGTTCTCGGCCGCCACCTCGGCCTCGATCACGGCGCTCACATCCCACGCCGTCGGGTCCGTCACCTCGCCGAACCCGGCCAGCACGCCGAATCCGACCCGCGCGAGCGCCGCGCCATCGGAGCTGCCCGTGACCTTGGCCGGAACGAGGTAGACGAGCTCGCGGCCCGTGGCGGCCGGCGAGATGGCCGCGCCCTGGGCTGGCGCGAGCGGGGCGATGGGGGCGGCCGGGGCGACCGGCGCAATGGCGCGGCCCGGCTGCGCGGGCGCCACGGCCGCGCCAGCGCCCGGCGTCGGCGTGGCAGGCGCCGCGGGTGTGCTCGGCGCGGCGGACGGGACGGGCGCCGTGGGGGCGCTGGCCGCCGTGGTGGCACCGGGCGCGGTGGCGGCCGGCGCGGTGGCGGCCGGCGCGGTGGCGGCCGGCGCGGTGGCGGCCGGCCGGGCGGGCGCCGGGGGCGCTGCGCCCGGCGGCACGGGGGCCGACGGCTGCCCCGCGCCCTGGGCGAGCGCGGGCGCGGCCAGCGTGAGCGAGAGCAGCGCGGCGGCGCGGCGGAGCAGCGGGGCGCCCCTCACGGCGCCACCGTGAACCGGAACGTGAGGCCGTCGTCGCCGCTCGACGTGTCGTATTCGGCGCGGGTGCTCTGGTTCGTCTTGGGATCGAAGGCGAAGATCTGGAACTTGCCGCTTCCGTTCCGGACCCTGAAGCGGAACACGTAGTTACCGGGATCCAGATCGAACTCGGGGAACACCGTGTTGCGGATCGAGAAAGGCTTCACCCCCGCCGGATCCGCGGCGGGCGCCGGGTCCTCGAACAGATAGCCGACGGCGCTGAGGTGATACTCGTCGCTGTGGAGCTTGAGCTTGATCCTCTTCATGGTCGCGCCCGATCCTCTCACACGCGCGCGGCACGGTACAGCGGCTGGAGGGTGCGCGACATGGCAGCGATCGGGCTCGCCCGACCGTCCAGGCGGTCAGCGTCCGGGGCGCGGCGAGAGATGGGTGCGGGCACAGGGCATGGAAGAGGGCGCTCGCCGTTCCGGGGAGGTGAGCGCTTGCAGAATGGGCAAGAGGGCGGCTTGGAGAGCCGATTCCGGTGTGGAGACGAGAGGCTGCGGCGTGGAGACGATGGGCGGCCGCCGCGTGGCCGAAATCCGGCATACCGAAACGATCGATGCACAACACGTCAGGCGGAACCATGTCCCGCGTGGTTGGCTCCTGGGGGCGGGAGCTCGTCAACCACGTTGGTCGATGAACTCCCTGACGGAGGCGCGTTGAGCCCCCCCGGCGGACGCGCCGACGCAATCATTCGCATCGTTGCCCTCGCGTGCTCCAGATCTGCGCTCGCCGTCCACGCAACGATTGATGTTTCACGCTCGGGCCATTTCCGACGAGCGCAGGTGATCATTTCTGATGAGCGCCGAAGAATGCCGGAGCGGTAATGTTTCCGACGGGGCGTATACGTGCAGAGCATAGGGGCGTTCGGGTATCCGTGATAGCTTGTCCTCATGGTGGCATCGGTCGTCGGGCGGGGCGGTAGCGACGGGCGTGGGCTTCAGCATCGGTGGGTGCCGTTCGCGAATTGGTCCCTCGCGGCGGCGCTCGTGACGGCTGCGTGCGAGGGCAGGATCGTGCAAGGGATCGGCGACGGGGAGAGCGGTTCGGCGCCGAGCGCCGGCGCGGACGCGGGCGGCGCGCAAGCGAGCGCTGGCGGCGGTCACGCCGCGGGGACGAGCGGCTCCAGCGAGGCGGTGGGCGGGGCCGGCGCCACGGCGGGCGGGACCGGCGCCAGCAGTACCTCGGGGGGCCCGGGGGCGGGAGGTGAGGACCCCGGCGTCGGTTTTCCCTCGGAGGACGGCCCCGGTTACAGCATCGTGTTCCCCGGAGAGGGCGTCAACGACAGCCTCTATGCGGCGGCGCTCGACGCCCAGGGGCGGCTCGTGGTCGGCGGTGGGGCGGATGGTACCCTCTCGTTGAATGGCGAAGAGCACGCCGGCGCCGTGCTGATGTGGCTCTCGCCGAGCGGCGAGCTCGTGCAGGCCAAGAGCTTCGGCAGCGCCGCTTACGACACGCAGGTGAACGGGATTGCTCCGCTCGCCGACGGGTCGATCATCGCGGTTGGCACGTACCGCACCAGGGTCGTTATCGGCGACGAGATCTGGGTGCCCACGGACGAAAACTGGGGCCCCGACATGTTCGTGATGAAGGTCGCGGCGGACGGCGAGGTGATCTGGGCGCGGCACTTCGGCGGTATGGGGTACGACGTGGCGGAGAGCGCGGCCGTGGCGCCGAACGGCAACGTGTACGTCTCGGGTTACGTCAGCGGTGAGATAGACTTCGGAGGCGGCGTCCACGAGGCCGGTGGGGAGACGGCCTTCTTGCTGACGCTCGATACCGATGGCGGTTATGTCACCAGCCAGGTGCTTCACCCGAGAGGTGACCTCGATACGTGGCCCATGACGAACGCGACCGGAATGGCGCTCGGCAGCGACGGGAACATCTGGCTTACGGGATACGCCACGCACTCGTTCGGCTACGGCTCGTACTTGACGCAGGTCTCACCGACTGGACAGATCTTGACCCGAAAACCTTTCGGCGTTGATGGCTACACGCTGGCAAACGACATGAGCGGCGCGCGGGGCGGCGGCGCGCTGATCGTCGGTTACATGAACGGGACGGCTGATTTCGGCGGAGGCTCACGGAACACCGGCGGCTCCACGAAGCTCTTCGCGGCTCGCTTCGGCCCCGGCGGCGAGCCGCTGTGGAGCTCCCTCTTCGGCGACGAGGCCGACTACTTCACACGAGCCTCCGCCTTCGCGGCAGACGGCAGCGTGTTCATCACGGGTGGCGCTTACGGCGCTGAGGAGAGCCCGATGCTCGTCCGCCTCGCCGCCGACGGCACGCCGGGCGAACCGGAGGTCTTCGACGCTCCCGGACGCTTCTTCGCCGTCTGCACGGGAGGAGAACACTCCGTCTACCTCGCCGGCCAGCTCGACGGTCCGGGCGACTTCGGCTTCGGACCCGTCGGCGGGCAGCGCGAGCTCGTCGTTGTGCGGCTGGTCAGGTAGCCGGCGCCCGCGAATCGAGGGAGGAGCGTGGCGCCTCGAGGCGCTCAGCCGCCGCTGGCGCGCCGCACGGCGACGCCGACGCCGGCGGTGCTGTAGCAGCCGCTCACCGCCCAGGAGATGGTGGTGTTGGAGTTGGCCACGAGATAGCCGGCCAGCGCGACCATGGTCGTCGGATCGGTCAGGCGCCGGTTCATGGTGGAGGTCGCCGCGGTGGGGCTGATGGTGGCGCCGGTGTTGGCGTTGCGCGCCGCCATCACCGTGTACACGAACGAGCCGCTCGCGCTGAAGTTGGTGGTCACCCCTCGGGGCACGGCGCTGGCGCCGCAGTCCGCCGTGTTGGTGTGGATGCCGGTCGTGGTGGCGCTCGCGAACGGGTTCGACTGGTGCACGGCCTTCAGCTCCACCACGTTGGCGAAGTACACGCCCCAGGTGTTCGAGCTCGCCATCTGCACCACCACGGGCTTGTTGCCGGTGGCGGCCGGAAGCTGGCTGTCCAGGAGGTAGTAGATGTGCGCGGCGGAGTTGTTGTCGGCCTGCCGCGTGTTGAAGAGCGTCATCGGCGTGCCGTCGTAGGTGACGCTCACCGGCACGAGCGAGTTCTCGGAGGCGACGATCCCGACAAGGACCATGCGATCGTTGTCCCGCGGTGTCTGCAGGGCGTGGCTCACGTTGATGATGGGCGCCGAATTCCCGATGGTGCTCAGGGTGCCGGTCGTGCCCGAGTTGACGACGACGATGTCCGGCGAGACGACGCAGTTGCCGTTCGAGCAGATGGACCTCGTCCCCGAGCACACGTGGCCGCAGTCGCCGCAGTTGCTGGCGGTGCCGAGCTGGGTCGTGCAGCCCTCGCGGGGGTCGCCGCAAGCCTTCCAGCCCGGGTCGCAGGTGGGCACGCAGGTGCCGGCCGTGCAGGCGGTGGCGCTCGCGTGCGCCTGGAGGCACTGGGTGTTGCAGGCGCCGCAGGCGTTGACGTCGCCGGAGACGTCCTTCTCGCAGCCGTTCATGCCGTTGCCGTCGCAGCTGCGCCACAGGCCGCTGCACACCGGGGTGCAGCCCGACGAGCTGCATTGATTGCTGGTGACGTGGGCGCTGGCCCCGCTCTGGCACACGAGGTTGCAGCCGAGGCAGTTGTTCGCGTCGGTCCACAGGTCGATGTTGCAGCCGTTCTTCGGTACCCCGCAGTCGTCGTACTGCGCGCTCGTGCACACCGGGTTGCAGGAGCCGTCGAGGCACTGGTTGCTGGTCGTGTGGAGGGTGTTGCACTGGGTGCTGCAGGTGCCGCAGTTCCCCTCGTCGGTCTTGATGTTGGCCTCGCAGCCGTCGGTCAGCGAGCTGTTGCAGTTGGCGTAGTCCGCCTTGCAGCCGGCGAAGGTGCAGGTGCCGCCCTGGCAGGTCGCGGTGGCGTTCGCGTAGATGGTGTTGCAGTTGACGCCGCCGGCGGCCGCGCAGGCGCCGCAGTGGGTCTGGTTGACGTTGATGTTCGTCTCGCAGCCGTTGTCCGGATTGCCGTCGCAGTCGCCCATCCCGCTGTTGCAGGTCTTCACCTGGCAGTCGCCGCCATCGCACTTCGGGGTGCCGCCGGCGATGGTGCAGGTCTCGCCGCAGCCGCCGCAGTGGCTGAGGCTCGTCGCCGTGCTGGTCTCGCAGCCGTCGGCGTAGCCGCCGCCGCAGTCGGCGAAGTCCGGCGCGCAGCTGCCGATGGCGCAGCCGGTCGCCGTGCATTTGCCGGTGCCGTTGGCGACCGTGCACAGGCCGCCGCACGTGACGCAGTTCTCCGGATCGGCGGTGAGATCCACCTCGCAGCCGTCTTCGGGGTCGCCGTTGCAGTCGCCCCTGCCGGCCGGGCAAATCGTCTCGCCGCACACGCCGTCGCGGCACCAGGGCCTGCCGCCCGCCGTGGGCTCGCACTCGACGCCGCACCCGCCGCAGTTCAACACGTCGCGGTTGATCGCCCTCTCGCAGCCGTCGGCGATCTGGCCGTTGCAGTTGGTGAAGCCCTTGTCGCACTCGATCTTGCACTCCGACGCCTCGCAATAGGCGTCGCCGTTCACGGCCGGGCACAGCTCCTCGCACCCGCCGCAGTGGCTCGAGTCGGTCGCGGTGTTCACCTCGCAGCCGTTCTCGGGATCGCCGTCGCAGTCGGCGTAAGGCGCTTCGCACGCCTTGATCTTGCAGGCGCCGCCCTGGCACTCGGCCGTCGCGTGCGGCAGCGCGCACTTCTGGCCGCAGCTGCCGCAGTTGTCCGCGTCGATGCGGATGTTGACCTCGCAGTCCCCCTTGGCCAGGCGATCGCAGTTGGCGTGGCCATCCGGGCAGGTGGGGCCGCAGACCCCGTCGATGCAATCGTCGCTGAGGCAGTCCACGCTCGAGCGGCAGATCTTGCCGTCCTGGCAGCCCCCGCAGTCGGCGCCGCAGTCCACGTCGCTCTCGGTGCCGTTGGGCACCCCGTCGGTGCACGTCGGCGCGACGCATTGGCCGTCCTGGCACACGCCGCTCTCGCAGTCGCCGGCCCGGTTGCATTTCTGGCCGGTCGCGCACTTCCTGTCGCAGCTGCCGCCGCAATCGACGTCCGACTCCGAGCCGTCGCGGGCGTCGTTCATGCAGCCCGCTTCCTGGCAGACGCCGTCGATGCACTCGCCCTCGGCGCAGTCGCGGCTCGCGGCGCAGCCGGAGCCGAGCGGGCACGGATCGCACTCGCCGCCGCAGTTCAGGCCCGTCTCGCCGTCGGACTGCGCGTCGTCCGTGCAGTGCGCCGGCGGGCCGGAGACCGACGCGAACTCGAAGTCCGGCACGCTGCACGAAGCGGCGGCGGCGAAGATCCCCGCCGTCAGCGCGGCGGCCGAGAACGCGCGGAGCAGCGCGAAGCGACGCAGAAAGCTAGGGGTCGACATCGAACGACAAAAGTACCATTCGCTGGCGGATTTCGCGGCCATAAAGTGAAAAGACGGCGTCGGGATCCGCGCGCGAAAGCCCCGCCGGCGCGCGCGCACCTGCGGCCACGACGCGGTGCGGCGTCGCGCTCGGCGAAGGCCGCGCCGCCGCGTTGACGCGCGCGGCAAAGGCGCGCCGCCACGTTGACAGGAGAGGAGGCGTCAAGTCACCATGGCAAGCGCCGCATGAGGAATTTCCCGCGAATTTTCCGCGTCGCAGCGGTGCTGCTGCTGCTGCTCGAGGCGCCCGCGCTCGCCCAGGACTCCGACGCGCTCAAGCAAGCCCGCGCGCAGTTCCAGCAGGCGACCGAGCTCGAGCAGGCAGGCAACTGGGCCGCGGCCCTGCAGCGGTTTCGAGAGGTCGGCCAGGTGCGTATGACGCCGCAGGTTCGCTTCCACATTGCCGTGTGCGAGGAGAATCTGGGGCGGCTCGTGGCCGCGCTCGGTGGCTACGAGCTGGCGCTCGCCGAGGCCGACGCCGTCGGGCCCGATTTTCGGGCCGAGGTCGATCAGTCGATCGGCCGGCTGCGCGCCCGGATCCCGAAGCTCGTCATCGTGCGCGGCAAGGGGGCGGCCTCCGCGGCCATTGCGCTCGATGGCATCGCCCTCGGCGGTACGTCCATCGGCGTCGAGGTGCCGCTCGATCCCGGGCCTCACGCGCTCACCGCGAAGGCTCCCAATTACAGGCCGTTCCAACAGACGGTGGAGCTGAAGGAGGAGGGGGTGACGCGCGTCGAGGTGACGCTCGAAGCGCTGCCGCAAGAGCTGCTGATCCAGGCGGGCGCCCTGCGGGAGAGGCCGCCTTCCAAGGTGGTGCCGTACGTCATCGGGGGCGTCGGCGCCGCGAGCCTGATCGGCTCGGGGGTGCTGTTCGGGCTCCGCCAGGGAGCGCTCCAGGATCTGGAAGACGCCTGCGGTCCGGCCGGCAAGTCATGCCCTCCGTCCATGCAGTCGCGTTACGACGACCTCAAATTCTATCATTATGGCGCGCAGGTGGCGCTCGGCGTCGGCGTCGTCGCGGTCGGCACGGCGACCGCGATCTTGCTTCTTCAGAACAGGAAGCCAAAGCAGCCCGAGAAAACCTCGCTCGAGCTCGTGCCCGTCGCGGGCGGATCCGAGATAGGCGCGAGTCTCTCAGGGACATTTTGAGGGAGTCGAGCTCGTCGAGAGCGGGGCGCTAGAACCCCGGATCATGCTTCCACGACTTCGGCGTCGCGGGGGCTGGCGTCGGGCTCGGCGAGCTGGTCTGCTCGGCGGGCTTGGTCGGACGGCGGGGCGCCGGGCGCGCGGGTGACGCCGGGAGCGGCGTCAGCGCCGGGGCCGGCGCAGCGCTGGCCGAGACGGAGGCAGAGGGCTCGACCGGCTCGGTCGCAGGGGGCGCCTCCGCCTTGGGAGGCGCGGGCGCCGGCGCGGCGGACGCCGGGGCGGCGGGCGCGGCGACCGAAGGAAGAGGCGCGGGCTCGTCGCCGCTCCGGAGCAGCACGGCGAGCACGCCGGCGGCGAGGAGACCGAGGATCACGACGGCGGGCAGCGCGCGGCTCCTGGAGCGCGCGAACGGCGGGATCTCGTCGTCGAGCGTGATCTTTCCGGCCACGCCCGGGGCTGCGCCGCGGAGGTTGACGGTCCTGAAGGCGCTCACCGACGAGGGGCTCCGGCCGGTCACGTCGGAGAGGCCGGAGTTGTTGCTCAGCTGATTGCGGTCGGCGCGCTCCAGCGCTTCGGTGAGGGCCGCGCGCGTCTGCTCCTGCTGGTCCTCGAACAGCTCGCGGACGAAATTGGCGACGTCCTCGTCGGTGGCTCGCTGGCTCGGCGGCAGCGCCTTGTCGAGCGCTCGCATCAGCTCGTTGGCCGTGGCGTAGCGCTCGTCGCGCTCCTTTTCGAGCGCGCGCATCAGCACGTCCTCGAGCGACGCCGGGTAGTCGGCCTGGAACTCGTGCGGCGCCTCCACCGGGTCCGTCGACGAGATGGCGAACAGCGTCGCGCCCTCGGATTCCCTGCGGAACGGGTGTTTGCCGGTGGTGAGCGTGTAGAGCACGATGCCCATCGCGAACACGTCGACGCGCCGGTCGATCGCGTCGCCGCGCACCTGCTCCGGCGCCATGTAGCTCACCTTGCCCTTGAGCTGGCCGGCCTGCGTCGTGCTGTCGTTGAGCGCCGTGGCCTTGGCCACGCCGAAGTCCACCACCTTGGCCAGGCCGTTGTACGTGACCAGGATGTTCTGCGGGGAGATGTCGCGGTGCACAAGGCCGACGAGCTTGCCGCTCTTGTCCTTGAGCTCGTGCGCGGCGTGCAGGCCGGCGCAGGCCTGCGCCACGATGCGCACCGCGATCGGGATCGGCATGCCGTTCTGCCGCTTCGCGACCTTCATCACCTGGTTGAGCGGAATGCCGTCGATCCACTCCATCGCCAGGAACAGCACGCCGTCCTGCTCGCCGAGATCGAGGATCTCGACGGCGTTCGGGTGGCGGATCTGCGACGCGAGCGACGCCTCCGAGAGGAACATGCGCTCGAACTGGTCGTCCTCGGACAGCGTCGGCAGCATCGTCTTTACTGCGACGATCTTCTGGAAGCCGCGCGTTCCCTTCAGCCGCGCCGCCCACACCATGGCCATGCCGCCTGCCGCGATCGGCAGCAGCAGCTCGTAACGACCCAACACGGACCCGGGCCCGAGCTCGGCCGGGGTGTTGGGCAGGAGGTTCGGCGCAGGATTCACGCTACTCAGAAGGTTTGTTAAGTGCCCTGACCGTACGAGTGTGCGGCGACACGAGGCGAGTGCCTAGCGATAAGAAACACCGCGGAGACAAATTGCGGCTATCGCACCAATAACCCCACCTCCTTACATTTGCCGACGGCTGGAGGCGGCGCTTCGTGGTTGGGCAGCTGCCGCCAAAACGTCGTTAGGAAGGCCAAACGCCGTCCGGAAGTCAAGCCTCTCGTATCCGACTACCATCGTGCAGCCTCGTTGTACGCACGGGTTGATGTAATGGTCCAGCGCGAGTCGAACGCGCGACAAGGGACCGCGGCGGGGAGACAAGGGGCCGCGGCGGGAAGACAAGGGGCCGCGGCGGGGAGACAAGGGGCCGCGGCGGGGAGACAAGGGGCCGCGGCGGGGAGACAAGGAGCTGCGGCGGGGAGACAAGGGGCCGCGGCGGGGAGACAAGGAGCTGCGGCGGGGAGACAAGGAGCTGCGGCGGGGAGACAGGGGGCTGCGGCGGGGAGACAAGGGGGAGCCCTGGGTTTGAACGACCGGGAGCCCCTCGGCCAGGGGCTCATCGCCTCCAGGTAGAAGCGCCGCGGCCGGCGTCGAGTCGTCTGGCGTCGAGCTCCGGGAGCACCAGCGCCGCACCGCCGGCGTCGAGGTGAGCATGGGGCGCGTCGGGATCGCGCCGGCGTCGACGTCCACCTGGACGAGCGCGGCGCGGCCGCCGTCGAGCACATGGCGCCGGAGCCGATCGGAGCGGTTCCTCGCCACGGCACGGGCGTCGGTTGGAGCGCTGCTCTACGCGCAGCCGGCGTCGAGGTCCCCGGGCACGAGCTCGGGGCCGCCATCGTCGGCCTGGGCACGCGCCGGGCCGTCGCAGATGTCGAGGCGAACGTCGGCCAGCGCAGCGCAGTGGTTCTCCACCTCGCCGAGCGCAGGAGCGACGCAGCCAACGAGCAGCTCGATGGCGAACGTGGCGCCGTCGCCCATCTGGCCGAGTACAGGAGGGGCGCCGGCGGCGAGGCCCGCGGGCACGAGGTCAGCGCGCTTCGTCGCCGCCGCTGCGGTCGCAGAGGTCGAAGCGCATGCCTGGGTGCACAGTGCGGCCGCCACAGTCAAGCGGAATACTCGCGGCGCTACGGCCTTCCGGGCGAGAGCCGTTCGCCAACCACTTGGTTGACGAACACCTCACCCGAGGGACATTCTGCTGTCAGCGGATGTGCAGGCGTGCACGTACGTCGATCCCAGTCCTCACAACCGAGCCAGCCGTCCATCTTCGAGCAGCACCCAGGGGGATGAGGTCGAGTACGCCTCGATCCCAGCCATGGGCAAACTAGGTGCGTCCGCGAGGTGATCGAGACCTTCTCGGAGCTTCATGCCACGTTCGGTGAGCCGATAGACAAACGACTTCATTGGAGTACTAGGCTTCGGGCCAGGCGCGCGCTCCACTGCCGCGCTCGAATCGTGGTCTGCCCACTGCTCTAGACGGTCCACCAGGAACAGGTCGCCTGTGCAGGAAAGAAGCTGCCACAGTTCCATCCCCAATTGCGATTTGTGGACGGCTACGGCAGCAGGAGTTTGCCATTCCGCCGACAGAAGAGTTAGTATGAGCTCGTCGAATCGACTGAGGCGTAAGGCTCTTTTGGTAGTCAGTATTGGAAGGAATGAAGACATCAGAGCCCACAGCGGGGCTAGCTCCGGAAAGCCTTTCACGCCACGGGCGCAGCTTTGGGCGAAAGGTAAGGGGTTCGCATTGGTGTATAAGTCCCAGAGTCGGACGGCGCGATTATAGCGCTCGCGCAGCCAGGGGCGAGCATTGCTGAGGCGCTCGAGAAGAACCTCGTCAGGATGATCGGACACTGACGCGGAGCAGTCGAACGGTGGCATCGGTTTCTCTGGAATCCTTGTGCGTACTGGATTAAAATCGAGGATGAGGACGTCACGGTACGCGAACTCCAGCTGGCGCAGCCAATTACAGGTTCTCCAGAGGTTTACCCGTTCGTGTAGACTTGATGATGCCCACAGTACAACGGGAAGATCCCAGTGGATGTCTGATGAATAGAGCTGGTCCCATTCTTTGCCATAGGGGTCTCTGTTAGATGACTCTTCAGGCGAAGAACGCCACGCCTCGCGCGTTTGGGCATGCTCGATGGCATCCAGGCGACTCGGCCCGATGATAAGGCGATCGGCTGCGCGCACGACGTTGGTTGCGCCGATCTCCAGCAGCCGATCTGTTGTCCGCGTGTCGAAGGCTACATGCGTGGCCCCACGAAGAGTGTTGGATGTCGTCATATTTAGTAAAATCCACACTTGTGGCACTCTGCGGTTGGGTAAGGCTCATCCCGTTGGCAAAAGTCACGACAAACGGCGCAGAGTGTCTTTTTCCATTCGATCTCACGCGTACAAGGCCAGCCCTTGTCGTCGCAAGTATCGTACATGTCGGTGCATCTGGAAACTCGTGAGCATCCTGCCAACAGTTCAGACGATTCTCCCCCGACGTCGTCACCGTTTCGGAACCCGTCCCCCGCAGCTGCTGACCCCGGTGGGTATGGGTCTGCGGCTCCTGCGCCTTCCGTCCCCCTAAGATAGCACTCACCCATGTCGTAGTTGCACGACCACACCACGAGACCGAGAGGAATAAGAACAGCGATCGCCTTCATCTTCAACCTGTGGCGCATGCTCATCCTCCAAGTTTTTCCAGATGCGTGTGCGGGGGGGCGATGTCAACTGTGATTCAGGGGCAAGGATTGCGTCCATGCGGCTACGGCTTGTCAACCTCGCCCCGGTCCGAAGGCGAGCTCGAGCTGAGCGCAGCGGGTTGCACATCGTCGCGGCCGAGTTCGGCGCGGACCATCGGGGGTCGAGGCGCACGTCGGCGCGGCCTCGATCTCTGAGGCTGCTCGGCGCGTTGTGACGCCCGTGGGGGGAAGTCTCGAGCGTGAGCGCGGCGCAGCTCCCACGGCGGGGTGCGGAGGTCGAGGTTGACGGACATCGGCGAGCGCGGCGCCATCTCCGTCCACCTGGTCGAGTTCGGGCGCGGCGCCAGCGACGAGCAGCTCGAGCGCGAGTTCGGTGCAGCCCCCCCCGCGGCAGGGCGCGGCGGTCGAAGCGGATGCCGACGACGGCTGGCGACGAGGAGCGCGGGTGCGAGCGCTACATAGTCCTTCGCCGCGGCGGTGCGGCCGTCCGGGACGCGTCGAGCCCAAAGCATGGGGATCTGCTCGCCGAATTTCTCTTTGACGCCCACGTCATGCCCAGAAAGATCGTGCGCGCTCTCATATCGCCTGTCGCGGCTCGGCCAGGGCTTCCACCATGTCCATACCCTTACTCGGCAAGATCGGCTTGCTCTACGTCGGTGCGCTCGTCGTGGTTCCGGCGCCGGCCCGGGCACTCGAGTTCCACGGCGGGGTGAGCGTGGGCGGGATCCAGATCGGGACCGAACCCAGGCTTGCCGTGAGCCCCTTCGCCGGATGGCTCTGGCGCAGCGAGGGGGACTTACGGATCGAGGTCCACAACATGTTCAGCATCGTTCCAGGGGCAGGTGTCGGGGTCTACGATCGAACGGCAGTCACTCTTGGGTATGCCACGAAGACAACCACCGTCAGCCTCGGGCCGTCCCTGGCGATCTACTCGATGCCGGTGTGTGGTGCCGTGATCTGTGACCGCGTGGTTGGGGTTGCTCCAGGCGGCCGCGCCCAGTCCGACTGGTACTTCGCCGGGCCCTTCGGCTTGTACCC
Organism: Sorangium sp. So ce693; assembly: GCF_051521375.1. NCBI lineage: Bacteria > Pseudomonadati > Myxococcota > Polyangiales > Polyangiaceae > Sorangium > Sorangium sp. So ce693. Next base: position 11,420,860 of record NZ_CP150347.1, on the reverse strand, counting down.
TTCGCGTCGCGCGAACTTCTCGGCGCTCAGCCCGCTGCACTCCCATCGCTCCACCCGCTCGGCCCACTCCGCCCTCGTCGCCATCGCTTCCTCCTTCGTCGCGATGGGGACTGGTAACCGGCCCCGACGGGCTGGTCACGATGGCGTTGGTCGGGTGGTTACGGAGGGCGCTCGCGGCGGCATCGCCCAGGCGCGCGGCGATCGAACGCACGGGTGAGCGACACGTCCCTCAACCCGGGGCTCGGCGCAGGAGCTCTTGTGTTACGGGGAAGCTCCGACGGGGGCCTACTACTGCCCCATGCGGCTCAGGCCGAGCCCGTACAAGTAGAGATCAGCGATCTTTTGCTCGCCGGGTCGGGGCGCGTCGCTCATCAATCCGATGGATTGAAGCCAAACGATTGCCTCCCTTGTGGGAATGCCACGCGGGCGGCCGCAGCGGTCCCATCGTTCCTGAATGGCCTTGTTGGCGATAGGCGATGTCCCGAGCTCGCGCAGGCTGTCGAGGAATGATCGAATTTCTTTGTACTCTTCTTTGAGCTCCTCGACGCGCTCCTTCGATGCCTTCTCCTTCAATCCCTGAAGCAGGGCGTCGACACGGATGAGCCGATCCCTTGGCGCTTGAACGCCTTGCCTGGTCAAGTACTCCAATTCCTTTTCCTTGGCAGCCATGAGGAGGTGCTGCATCGCGCGGGGGAAGAAATTCCCCTGACTGTCCGAGAGACGCTCGTACACCCATCGATGGACGTACTTCGACCTCTTCTTGCCCATCCGTATTCCCCATAGAGGCTCGAGGGCGTTTACGAGCGACTCCTCCGATGCCAGCTCGAGATTGCTCACCGGCTTGAATTTTCGTGCGATGTCGTCGAACCATGGCGAGGCGAGCGCTTGCTTCAGCGCCAATCTCAGCACGTCCGTTCGGCGCCACCGTAGCTCGATGTATCTGCCATTGAAGTGGCTCTTGTTCTGAAAAGTAAGCTCATTCCATAGGTCTTCCCGCAGGAGAACTTTGAATCGGATGGCCTTGTGGTGCTGGTCGTCGCTTGTCTGCAGCAGCTCGAATAGCCCTGATAGCGCCTTGTTCCGCAATGCTGCGTCTGTCTGAAAATCCTCATCCAGATCATCAAAGAAAAGCCAGACCTCGCGTTGAACACGGGCCATGGCATCGTCGAGCGCATCGAGTGCGTATTTGGAGTCGGTGGCGTTCGCGGCGATCTCCTCCACAGCATGCGTGTGCTCTCGGGTCCAGCGCAAAGGGGGACCGACCGTGGGCTTCTTCGCCTTTTTCCAGATCGCGTCAGGCATCTCCCTCGGCCTCCGTTCCAGGAGCGGGACGAGCCGTAGGAGGACAATGGCGCGCCATAAAGCGTGCCACGTGAGCTTCCGCTCGGCCACGAGACGATGCCACGCCACGAACTCGTCGGGGCCAGGCTTCGGACTTGCCTCGCCGTGCCCAGATACGAAATCGTATCGTTTGTCGTCGAGTCGTGGGCTCGCGAGTTCTTTCACCATGTCCTGGTGCTTCACGAAGATTCCGTAAAGCACGCTCTTCCCTGTACCCTTTCGACCGCGAACAAGGCACGTGGGCCCGTCGAGTAATTTGTCGAAGTCTGAAGTGCGGTGAAATAGCTTCTTGAGGCGCTCCTGATTCATCTCTTCGGCTGTCACCACGTCGAATGGAAGGCTCTCTAGGATTTCCCGGCGTGTGCCCTGACCCTGATGATCAAGGATCCGGACAAGGCTCGCCTCCTCCAGCGTCTCATCGATGCGGCTGACGAGCGGAGAGTAGTAGGTCCGAGCCGCGGCGACTGGCACTTCATCGGCGAGCGCGATCGCTTCGAGATACGGTATTCCAAGGAGTTGGTCTTCATCGGATGTCGCGCCAGAATCGTAGCTGTTCTCGACCTCGTCGCGGCCTTGATCTGTCGAGAGCACGCGGCCGAGCTCAGCGAGACACTCCTTCGCCCGAGACTCGCCCTCTTTTCGAGCGGGATACATGGAAGCCCAAAGACGGACGCGATCTCCAAGACCTAGAAGTCGTATGCCGTCGAGCAGCGGTCTGAGTCCATCCACATTTTGGCGACTCGGAAAGAAGACGACAAATGCCTCGTGCGCTGCGTGAAATAGACAGAAGGCGGCCCAGTCGTTGATGCCTGTGCGGGAGTCGATGAGCACATAGTCGGGCTCGAGTTGCTCATTGATTTGCTTTATGAATCGCTCCCATGGTCCTTCCGGTCCCAGGATGTCTTCGACACGCAAGCTTGCGATGCGTGCGATGTATGCCGAGTCCACCTTGCCGGCAGGAACGACGAAGAGCCGACCGCGTACCTCGGATCGAAAGCGTACCTCGCAGAACGTGTCCGTGATGGCCGGCGCCTGCTCTTCCGCCATTCCTGGACGTGATCGATAGAGGAACTCGAGGATGCCGACTGGCGGAAGCTTCGGTAGATCGAAGACGTCGTTGAGCCCGGGCGCCTCCAGGTCGAGGTCCACGAGCACCACCTTCTTCCCGCTACGAGCGAGCTCATAGGCGGTATGCGTGATGGCCGTCGTGCGACCGACGCCGCCTTTGTAAGAGTAGAAGGCGACCACTCGGGGTGAGGTCATCGGTTCGACCTGCGGAGAGCGTGCTTCTGCCTGAGCTAGGGCGGAGGCGAGCTCAAGCCAGGTCCCCGCGGGCTCACTCGGAGCTTCACGCGCCACCTGAGCACGCTCGAGCTCGAGCGCGCCCGCTTCCTCGGGAGTATAGAGCGAGAGGAATCCCGGACGGAGGCCCCTGTTGATCGCACGCAGCGAACGCTCGATGCGAACGCGACGATCGGCGGCGTCGACGTTCTCGAAGGCGCGACTGACAATGGTGCCGTTGACCGCCCCGCCTGGCAGAATGCGAATTCCGGCCAACCATTCGTCATTGTCCGATTTGAGAAGCTCAGCGGCTAGCCTTCGCTCCAGGGATTTTCCAGTAATGCTCATCGTGACCAGGACCCCCTGCTGCCACGAATGTGGCGCTTGAACGTATCATGCAACCGGTTCACTACTTCCCGGTAGGCGTCCCGCCATATCTGAAAGTCCACGTCTGAAGGCTCCGTCGCCGCGTAGCGCAGCTCGGGGTAGCTGCGCCTCAGGCTGGGCGGGCGCTGGATTGCCTCGAGCGCGGTGATGAACGACGTCGAAGAGAGAAGCATGGTCTGAACGGCGGTGGGGAGGAGACGGACCGCCCCCTGGAGTTCATGTCTCGGATTCTGCGGGTTAGCAGGGTACGTCGTGCATGCCCAATGCGTGATGCCCGAGGCGTACACGACGGCTGACTTGATGAGACACTCGACTGTCATCCCTCCAAGATGCTGTGCGATTGTACGTCGATTGTGGCGAATCAGGATTCGCACCGAACGGGCTCTGGGTCCAATCGCACCCATATAATCATCAACGGGATCAAACCTCTTCATGGCCCGGGCGCTCGCTGTACGTCCGTGTCATAGGCGTGCCGCCAGCCTACCCGAAATCGCGCACGGCAGGAAGCCGGTGCAGGCCCGCCGAAGGAGCCGGACCGGTTGCCGCTCAGGCCGGCTCGACGGCTCGCGGATGGGCCAGAGCGCTCAGCGCACTCAGGTAAAGCTGATCGGGAGGTGCCATAGAGCTGTTTCGGCGGCTCGGACACGAGAAGGTTCGGCCCTTCGCGGGCATTGAGAGTGACTTCTGTGTACGAAACCGTCGAGAGGGCCAGGCTCGATCGGTCGGAGCGAGGGCGGCGCTTGGAGCGTCGGTGCCACCGATCGCAAGGTCTGCCCGGCCGTGCTCGCCACGCATCGTCACCGCCGCACGACGAACATCGCGGCGAAATACCCGTCTGTGCCGTGCACGTGCGGCAGCAGCCGGAACGCGTCGCCGCCGCCCGCGAGCTCCCGCGCGAGCTCCGCGTCGAACGGCGCCGGCTCCAGCCGGACGCCGAGGCCGTCGTCCGCCGGGGCCGCGAGCCGCGCCGCCACGGCCTCGCACTCCTCGCGCAGCACGCTGCACACAGCGAACACGAGGCGGCCGCCGTCCCGGGCGCGGGTCGCGGCGCGGCGCGCGATCGCGACCTGGAGGTCGGCCAGGCGCGGGAGATCGTCCGCCTCGCGCCGGAGCGCGATCTCCGGGCGCCGCCGCAGCGTGCCCACCCCGGAGCATGGGGCGTCGACGAGCACCCGGTCGTAGCCCTCGGGGACGTCGCCCGCGCCCACCGTCCAGTCGACGGCGTAGGTCTCGCGCACGGAGGCCGCAGCCCGCCCGAGCCCGCCGCCCTGCGCATCGCCGGCCTCCGCGCCTGCGCCCTCTGCGCTCACGGGAGGCGCGCCCAGCGCCGCGCGGAGCTGCGAGAGCTTCGCAGGGTACAGATCCGCCGCGTCCACCGCGCCGCCGGGCAGCACCGCGCGCGACAGGATCCACGACTTGTTGCCCCGGCCGGAGCAGGCGTCGAGCACGGCCTCGCCGGGCCGCGCGCCGAGCGCGAAGGCGAGCGCCTGCGCCCCCTCTTCCTGGCCGATCCACGCGGCGCCGAAGCCCGGGAGCCGTCGGAGATCGCCCGCTCCCCGCGCGACGATCGCGGCCGGCGAGACGCGCCCCGCCTCGAACGTCGCGGTGGGCGCGGCGGCCCGCAGCGCCTCGAGCCACGCGCCGCGGTCCTCGCCGGGGGCGACGCAGAGGCCGGTCGGCGGCGGCACCGGGCCGGCCGACAGGAACGCCTCGGCCGCGGCCCGGCCGAGCGAGCGGCGCAGGGCGCCCCGCAGCCACCCCGGCGCGGAGGCGACCACCGCGCTCGCGAGCGGCGGGCGACCGCCGGACTCCACGGCCGCCGCGAGCCGGCGCAGCACGGCGTTCGCGAACGCGCCGACCCGCGGCCCGCCGGCCGCCTGGGCGCCGTCCACCGCCTCCGAGACCGCGGCGAACGAGGGGACGCGATCGAGGAAGCAGAGCGAGTACGCCCCCATCAGCACGTGGGCGCGCACCAGCGGGTCGGTCGTCCAGCGGCTCTTCGCGGCGAACTCGGCGATGCGCGCCTCGAGCGCCGCCTGCGCGCGCAGGACGCCGTAGACGAGCTCCGTCGCGAGGCCGACGTCCCGCGGGTCCAGCGCCGGCGCGCGGCGCAGCTCGGCGTCGAGGGCCGCCGAGGCGAAGGCCTCCGAGCCCCACACCCGCGCGAGCACGCGCGCCGCGACCGCGCGCGGCCCGCTCTCGGTCGGGTGCGGCGGGCGCGCCGCGCCGCGGCCCCCGTCGCGCCCGTCACCTTGGTCCCGGTCAGCCAACGAGCTCCTTGAATTGCCCCTGGATCACGTCCCAGCGGCGCTCGACGTCGTTCTTGAAGGCGATGCCCATCAGGCCGATGAGCACCACGAGCCCGACCAGGCTCGCGATCTCGCGGACGCGCAGCGGCAGCGGGCGCCGCAGCACGGCCTCGAACGTGAAGAACAGGAGGTGGCCGCCGTCGAGCACCGGGATGGGCAGCAGGTTGATGAGCCCGAGGTTGATCGAGATGACCGCCATCGCCCAGACGAAGTAGCTGACCCCCTTCGCGCCCTCCTCGCCGATCACGTCGTACACCGTGATCGGGCCGCCCAGCGTGGAGATGCTGACCTTGCCCTCCATGATGCGGACGATCCCGACCACGATGAACCGGATGACGTCGTACGTCTCGTCGACCGCGCTCTCCAGGGCGAACTGGAAGGCCGACGGGCTGTCGACGAACGGCTCGGCCACCATCGGCGACCAGTTCGACGCGCGCAGGTAGAAGCGCGGGCGGTGCTGGCCGTACTCGTCGATCCAGTCCTCGCGGCGGAGCTCGATGGTGCCGCTCTTGCGCTGGCCCGAGCGCTGCCACGTGATGACGTGCGATCTATCCGGGGCCGCGAAGAGCCGCTCGACGAACGTCGACCAGGCGGTGACCTCGACGCCGTCGACCTCCGTGATGCGATCGCCCGGCCGGAGCTCGGCGTCCCACTCGGCCGAGCCCTCGGGGACCTCGGCGACGTAGAGGTCGGCCGGCTCGATGCCGGTCCGCGCGAGCAGATCGCCGTGGCCGCTCTCCGGCGTCAGCGCGGCCACGCCCGACTCATAGACGGCGAGCTCGGCCAGGCCGCCGAGCGCGCGCGGCACCGTGACCGGCCGCAGGTACGTGACCGGCACCGTGGCGCCGCGGCTCTCCTCGAGCGCGATCTCCAGGTCGGCGAACGTCTTCACGGGCGTGCCGCGCACCTCCGTCACGACGTCGAACGTGCGCAGCCCGGCCCGGAACGCGGGCGAGTCGGGCCGCGAGACGCCCACCACGGCGGCGGGGCGGCTCGGCCGGACGCCGATCTCGCCCACCCGGTCCACGATCTCGAGCGGCTTCTGGACGACCTTCTCCTCGGGGACGACCGTGACCTCGACGTGCTCCTTGTTGCGGAACACCTTGAGCCGGAGCTCCTGGTTGGGGCTCTTCGTCACGATCCGGTGCAGCTCGGCGAAGGTGCTGACGCGCTCGCCGTCCACCTCGAGGATGCGATCGCCCGGGATCAGCCGGCCCTCGGCCGGGTGCCCCGGCAGGACCACGCCGACCGTCGGCGGGACGAAGCGGGTCTCCCCGATGAAGACGGCGAAGTAGAGCAGCACCGGGAAGAGCACGTTCATCGCCGGGCCGGCCATGACGATGATCACGCGCTTCCAGAGCGCCTGGGACTCGAAGGTGCGCTTGCGATCCTCGGGGAGCACGGCCTCCTGCCGGTTCTCCTCGAGCATCTTCACGAAGCCGCCGAGGGGCAGGAGCGCGACGCAGTACTCCGTCTCCCGGCCCCGCAGGCGCAGCACCCGGGGGCCGAAGCCGATCGAGAAGGTGAGGACCTTCACGCCGAAGATCTTCGCGCACACGAAGTGGCCGAGCTCGTGCACGAAGATGAGCACGGAGCAGAGCAGCGCGAAATACAGGAGGTCCACGGCGGCGGTTGTCTTTACGCGAGGCCGGGCTCGGTGACCACTGGCCACTGAGGGGGCGCGGGGCCGCGACGCCTCCGCGCGAAGGGCGGCCTCCGGCGCAGGCCTCCGGCGCAGGTACGCCGTCCGGTCCGTGGAAAGGCGCCCTCCGGCGTGAGGTGCCTTCACGGCGATGGCCCGGGTCGGCCGCCCACGAACACCCGCAGTCCCGCCGCGTGGCGAAATGTCACAGAGCGCGGGCGCGCGATGCGCGGTGCTGACGAGCGCCGGAGGGCCGCGTGCCCCGCGCATCCGTGATATCTCACCGATGGAACTCGGCCGGGCGCCGCGCCCGCGAGCGACGCCTCACGGCGGACGGTCCCCTGGCCGATTCTCGCGATGTGCCCTGATACGAACTGCGAGGTCCCATCATGAAGCACACGATTGAGCACGACCTGAGCGACAGCGAGGCAAAGCTGGCCACCGAACGAGCGATCGCGCAGTACCGAGAGCGGTACGCCGAGTACGATCCTTTCCTCGTGTGGCGCGACGCGCGGCGCGCCGAGCTCGGCTTCTCGGTGAAGGGCGTCAAGCTCAAAGGCAGCATGGAGCTCCGCCCCGGCGCCGTGGACGTGGATCTCGACGTGCCTCTCCTGATGCGCCCCTTCAAGGGGGTAGCGATCGCCGCCATCGACAAGGAGGTTCGTCACTTCATCGAAGAGGCGCACCGCGAACGGGCCCAGGGAGGCGGCAAAGCTACCTGAGCGAGCGGGCTGTTCCGCTATGGACATGAGCGCCAGACGGCGCTATGTTGCTCCGACAGTATTTACTTCGCCGGCCGAAGTACGCCCCGCGACACGACTCACTCCAGTGCTCGGCCGGCAGGGGGCTGTCTCCTTGCTGCTCACCCTGCCGGCCTCGTCGTCGCGCTCCCCCGTCGTTGGACTCACGGAGCGAGCGCCTTCACGGCCGTCAGCTTGCGCGAGGCCAGCACGGAGTGGATCACCGTGATGAGGCCGCTCGCGTCGATCTCGCAGCGCATGACGAACCGCGGCGCCAGCTTCTCCACGGTGCTCCTGCGCTCGATGACGACCGCAGGGAGGCCGTTGATGAGGCGCAGCTCGTGGCGGCGCGCTCCGGAGCCGTCGATCCTCAGCAGGCCGATGTAGAACCGCGCGACCCGGTTCGGGCCGACGACGATCCGGCGCGCCGCCTTGAACTCGCCGTTCGCGTCGTTGATGACCCGGACGCCCTCGCTCAGGAGCGCCTCGATCGCGGCGACGTCCTGCGTCGCCAGGGTCTGCAGGAAGCGCACGAGCGCAGCGCCCGACCGCTCGACGAGCTCGGGCGAGGGGCGGCAGCGGTCGCGCTCGTACGGCTCGAGGGCGCGGCGGGCGCGGTGGTGCGTCGTCTTCACGCTGGCCTCCGACAGGTCGAGCGCGGCGGCGGTCTCCTGCACCGAGTAGTCGAAGACGTCGCGGAGCAGGAGCACCGCGCGCTGCTGCGGGGTCAGCGCCTCGAGCGCGATGAGGAAGGCGAAGGACGCGCTCTCGAGGAGGTCGTAGCGGCCCTCGGTGCCGTCCTTGCCGGGGATCTCGAACGACGGGGGCTCGGGCTCCGCCTCGATCGGGGAGGGGAGCCACGGTCCGTCGTAGGCGAGGCGCTTGCGGCGCCGGAGGGCGTCGCGGCCGAGGTTGAGCGCGACGCGCGCGAGCCAGGGGCGGACGGGCTCTCCGGTGCGCGCGGGAGGGCGCTCCAGCGCGCGGACGAACGTCTCCTGCACGATGTCGTCCGCGTCCGCGGCGCTGCCGGTGAGCCGGTAGGAGAGGGCCCAGAGGAAGCGCTCGTGCTCGCGGTAGCTCGCGGCGACGAAGCCGGGGGCGGCGAGCCCCGCGCTCGGGGCAGGAGAGGCCGTGGAGCTGCTCATGGCGCGTCGGGTAACCCCGTCACGCCGCGCGGTCGAGCGCGCGGCGCGAGAGGATGGCCCTCGCGGCGTCCCGCGCGCTGGCGAGGCTCGCGTCGGCGAGCATGCCCGTCGGCCCGACCCAGTCGCCCGCGAGGAAGAGCCCGTCGAGATCCGGGACGCGGACGCCGGGGCGCCCTGCGTGGCCGCCTCCCTCCGTCGTGACCACGGCGTTGGAGACGATGAGCGAGGGCAGGAAGCGGCGCTCGACGATCGCGTCGCGGTAGCCGGGCTGCGCGCGGTCGAGCAGATCCTCGAGCTCGCGCTCGGGCTCGCGGCCGGCGAGCTCGGGGCTGTACTGGGCGGTGTGGATCACGGCGCCGCCCGCGGGAGCGAGGCGCGCGGCGTCGGAGTGGACCGACAGGTAGAGCGGGCGGTCGATGCCGAGCACGAAGCCCGGGCGCTGGCGGGGGAGCCTCGACAGGGCGACGTCGAGGCACGCGGCGCGGACCGGGACGGTGCGCTCGGCGTGCGCGGCGAGCGCCGCGCTCGTAGGCACGAGCGCGGCCACGGCGCGCGGGCTCGCGGCGATGAGCACGGCGCCGGCGCCCAGGCGGTCGCCGTTCGCGAGCTCCACGGCGGAGACGGCGCCGCCCTCGGCCGCGATCTGCGTCGCGCGCACGCCGCTGAGGATCTCCACGCCGGCCGCCACGGCAGCGTCGCGCAGGCCGTCGACGAGGGTCCTCCAGCCGCCGTCGAGGTAGAGCACGCCGTGGCTCAGGGCGAGCTGCACCTGCGCGAGCGCCGCGCCGGCGCTCTGGCGATCGTCGTCGGCGCAGTAGGTCGACAGCCGGACGATCGCGCCGACGAAGCGCCGCACCTCGGGCGTCCGGAAGGCGTCGCGGAGCCAGGCCGAGACCGGGACCGACGCGAGCGGCGCGGGGTTCGCCGCGGCGAGGCTGCCAAGGACGCGCCCCATCTCGACCTTCGCGGCGAGGGGGAAGAGGCCCGTCGTGAGGAGCGACAGGGCGCCGGACGGCAGGGTGTGGAGGGCGCCGCGGTCGAGGGCGAGCGCGCCCGACTGGGAGGGCGGCGCGCCGGTGAACCGGACGCCGAGCTCGCGGAGCACCTCGTGCGCCGCGCCCCCGCGGTAGAGCGCGTGGGCGCCGAGGTTCAGCGAGAATCCGTGGCTCTCCTGCGTGGAGGCGCGGCCGCCCGGCGCGTGCGCCTTCTCGACGAGGGCGACCGACCGACCCGCCCGGCCCAGGTACGCCGCCGCGGCCAGGCCCGCGAGCCCGCCGCCGATCACCACCACGTCTTTTGTAGTACGCATCACATGACCCCTTTCCTGGCGGTACCACGATCGGGGGGCCGGAAAGGTTACGCGCGCCGTGTCGAATTTCCGGAGCGCGCCCGGAGGGCTGGGCGGGGAGGGGGAAGCGGCGTGCCGGCGCTCAGGTGGCGCGGACGAGCGGCGTGTCGACGAGGTGCTCGGACAGGAACCACACCTGCATCTCGTTCGTGCGGAGGACGTCGCTCATGAGCAGGTCGGCGGTGCCGTCGTCGCGGTTGTCGGTGGCGAGCCTCACCGCCTCGCGCGTCTCCGCGAGGATGACCTCGTGCGCGTCGAGCAGGCGCGAGAGCTGGGCGGGCACCTGCTCGCGGCCGCGGGGCGCCCGCTCGATCCTCGTCGTCTCCGCGACGTCGTGCGCCATGGCGATCGAGACGCCGCCCAGCATCTGGACGCGCTCGCCGAGCATGTCGATCAGCGCGGTTTGCTCCTTGAAGTGCTTGTCGAAGAGCAGGTGGAGCTGGAAGAAGGTCGCCCCGGACACCTGCCAGTGGTGCTTCTTGTACATGTCGCGCAGGACGAGCGTGTCCGACAGGATCTGATTCAACGCCCGGATGCTCTCCGCGCGCGACTTCGAGGCGAGCGCCAGGGGATAGTCCACGACCGTCCCGAAAGGCTGGATCTCCTCGCTTCGCTGGCGGAGGAGCGGCTGGGCCTCCAGCGCCCGCGCTCCGCCTTCCTTGCCGCCACGCCCCTGTTTCCTCTGTTGCTTCCGCTGTACTGCCATGGGCCCCTCCCCGTCGATCGGTTCACTACGTATCTAGAGCCCGAGGCTGCTCCGTCCATGGCTGCACGTCCGCTGTCGTGTCCAGGCCGGCTCGCGCGGCGCTCCGCTGGGGGGCGCGCCCGCGCGCCCCCGCGGAGCGCCGCGCGGCTCGCATCCGGCCGGGATTTCGTGCAAAGTCCAGCGCAGCATGAAACGGCTCCTGCTCACCAGCGCGCTGCCCTACGCCAACGGGCACATCCACATCGGCCACCTCGTCGAGTACACCCAGACCGACATCTTTGCCCGTTATTGGCGCATGACCGGGCGGAGGTGCATTTACCTGTGCGCCGACGACACCCACGGCACGGCCATCATGATCCGCGCTCGGCAAGAGGGGCGGAGCGAGGCGGACGTCATCGCGGACATGAGCGCGGCGCACCAGCGCGATTTCGCGGCCTTCCAGATCCGGTTCGACCACTACGGCAGCACGAACTCCCCCGCGAACCGCGCGCTGTGCGAGGAGATCTGGGCGTCGCTGCGCGAGCGCGGCATGGTGACCACGAAGGAGGTCACGCAGCTCTTCGATCCGCAGGAGGGCATGTTCCTGGCGGATCGCTTCGTCAAGGGTACCTGCCCGAAGTGCGCGGCCCCGGACCAGTACGGCGATAGCTGCGACCGGTGCGGCTCGACCTACGCCGCGACCGATCTGGTCGAGCCGAGGAGCGCGCTCACGGGCGCGCGGCCCGAGGTGCGGAGCGCGCAGCACCTCATGGTGGCCATCGAGCCGGAGCGGCCGTTCCTGTCGACCTGGACGCAGGGCGAGGGGCGGATGCCGAAGGAGATCGCGAACTACCTCGCGGGGCACTTCCTGTCGGAGCCGCTCCGCGACTGGGACGTATCGCGCCCCGCGCCGTACTTCGGGTTCGAGATCCCCGACGCTCCAGGGAACTACTGGTATGTCTGGTTCGACGCGCCGATAGGGTACATGGCCGCGAGCAAGGAGTGGTGCGACCGGGAAGGCGAGGCGTTCGACGACTGGTGGCGATCCGAGGAGACGGAGGTAATCCACGTCATCGGGAAGGACATCGTGTATTTCCACACGCTCTTCTGGCCGGCGATGCTGAAGAGCGCGCGCTTCTCGCTGCCGTCGCGCGTGCAGGTGCACGGGTTCCTCACCGTGAACGGAGAGAAGATGTCGAAGAGCAAGGGCACCTTCGTGCTGGCCTCGACGTACCTGAAGCACCTCGACCCGGCGTACCTCCGTTATTACTACGCGAGCAAGCTGAGCTCGAAGGTCGACGACATCGATCTGAACCTGGAAGAGCTCGTGAACAAGGTGAACGCCGAGCTCGTGAACAAGGTCGTGAACCTGGCGAGCCGGTCGTCGCGCTTCGTGGCGCAAGCGGGGCTGTCGGCGGTCTACCCGGAGGACGGGGGCCTGTTCGCGGCGGCGGCGGCGGAGGGCGACGCGATCGGGGCGGCGTACGCGGCGTTCGACTATGCGCGGGCGACGAGGAGCATCGTGGCGCTGGCGGACCGGGCGAACGAGTATGTCGACCGGATGCAGCCGTGGGCGCTGGCGAAGCAGCCCGAGAAGAAGGCGGAGGTGCAGGCCGTTTGCACCGTGGCGCTCAACCTGTTCCGGCAGATCGTGCTCTACCTGGCGCCGGTGCTCCCGAAGCTGGCCGACGACGTCGGGCGGCTGCTCGGGTGCCCCATGGACCGGTGGGAGCTCGCGAAGACGCCGCTTGTGGGGACGCCTGTGGCCGCGTATGAGCACCTCATGAAGCGGGTCGAGCCGGGCGCAGTGGAGAAGATGATCGCGGAGGGCCGCCCTGCCGAGGAGGCGGCGGCGCCGGGCGGCGCGGCGGGGGCGAGCGCCGAGGCGGGCCAGGCGGCGGCCGGCGGCGCGGCCGCGGAGGACGACGGCGCGGCGCTCGCCAAGGAGCCGCTCGCGCCGGAGTGTACGATCGACGATTTCAGCAAGGTCGACCTGCGCGTCGCGCGAATCGTCGCGGCGGAGCACGTGCCCGAGGCGAAGAAGCTGCTCAAGCTGACCGTCTCGCTCGGCGGCGAGGCGCGGAGGACGGTGTTCGCCGGGATCAAGGCGTATTACAAACCGGAAGATCTCATCGGGAGGCTCGTCATCGTGTGCGCCAACCTGGCGCCGCGGAAGATGAAGTTCGGCCTCAGCGAGGGGATGGTGCTCGCGGCGGGGGACGAGACGGTGCATCTCCTGTCGCCGGACTCGGGGGCGAAGCCGGGGATGCGCGTGCACTGAGGGAGCTCACGGAGGTCCTCGCTGGCGTCGCGTGCCGCCCGCGAGGACGGCCCCGCCGATGTGAGAGCTGCCGGATAACGAGCGGGTGTCGATCGTCGCCCGGATATCGGCTCGCCAAAGTATCAAGCCGACTGGAGCCGTGCGTGAGCGCGCCGACTGCGGGTGTTCACCAGCGCATCGACGAGCTGATCGAGATCCGTACGAGCGAGAGCAGCGTTCTCGACGATCTCCACGCGCCGCGCTTTCGTGGACCGGTCAGCACGTCATCGACGCCGAACGCGACGTGCTGCATCGCCTTCGCGCGCTCCAAAGCTCTGTACGAGGGGCAGGAAGAGCTCGTCCACGATGGACTGGATGCGTGCGGGCTTTAGCGGCTTGAGATCCATGAGCAGGTCGTGCCGCACGAGGTCGTACGGCAGGGCGAGCACGGCGGAGGGGATGCGCTCGAGGTTGACCTCGCCGCGGTCGTGGGCGCGCTGGTAGGGGATGCGGACACGCGGCTTCTGGGTGCCCATGACCTTGTCGCGCACCTGCGAGGGGGTCAGGCCGGTGCCGGCCAGCAACCCCGAGAAGGCGGCGGCCGCGGCGATGGCGAAGAAGCCGGCGAGGGCGTCGCTCAGGGCCGTCAGGTGGGCGAGCAGGTCGCTGCGCAGGGCGCCGGTGTCGGGGACCGCGACCGGGCTTTCGTCCCGGCGGTGCTGGATGGCGGCGAACACCAGCTCGTCCTTGTTCGCCCAGCGACGGTACAGGACCGCGATCCCCGTGCGAGCGCGCGCGGCGACCGACTCCATGGTCAGGTTCGCGAAGCCGACCTCGACCAGCTCCTCCCAGGTCGCGTCGAGCAGATCGGCCTCGAGCTGCGCGCCGCGTCGCCTGCGGCGCGTTCGTGTTCCTGTCGTCATGGCCCCGATTGTTTAGAGAGATTTTCATTTCTTATCAACGCCGCGGATGATAAGAGATGGATCACTCTCTTCAACCGGAGGCTGACGATGGCGGATCCCGAGGCGTGCGCAGTGCTGATCGTCGGCGCCGGCCCGACCGGGCTGGCGCTGGCCTGCGGGCTCGCCCGCAGCGGCGTGTCCTTCCGCCTGATCGACGCGGCCCCAGGCCCGCGGCCCGGCTCGCGCGGCAAGGGCATCCAGCCGCGCACGCTCGAGGTCTTCGACGATCTCGGCATCGTCGATCGCGTGATCGCCCACGGCCGGATGGCGATGCCGATCCGCTCCACGGCTCCCGACGGCCGGGTGACGCTGGGCGGCGCCGTCCCCGAGGCGTTGAAGGGTCGCTCCGACATCCCCTATCCGGCGAGCCTGATCACGCCCCAGTGGCGCACCGAGGAAGCGCTGCGGCTGCGGCTCTTGGAGCTCGGCGGCGCGGTCGAATTCGGTGCTGCGCTCGCGAGCTTCGAGCAGTCCGACGAAGGCGTGTCGGCGGTGGTCGTCAAGGGCGGTGAGGTGGAGACGGTCGCCGCGCGCTGGCTGGTCGGCTGCGACGGCGGCCACAGCGTCGTCCGCAAGCAGGCCGGCATCGCGTTCGAGGGGGAGACCCGCGAGGAAGTGCGGATGATCGTCGCCGACGTCGGCGTCGACGGCCTCGACCGCGACGCCTGGCACATCTGGTGGCACGAGGAGGGCGTCGTCGGCCTCTGCCCGCTGCCCTCGACCGACGTCTTCCAAGTTCACGCCGTCGTCGCGCCGCGACAGGACCCCGAGCTCAGCCTCGCGAACATGCTGGCGATCCTCGAGCGGCGGAGCGGCCGCACCGACCTCCGGCTCCACGAGCCGGCGTGGTCGTCGCTGTGGCGCGCGAATGTCCGCCTCGTCGACAGATATCGCGAGGGTCGCGTGTTCCTCGCCGGCGACGCGGCGCACGTCCACTCGCCCGCCGGCGGCCAGGGGATGAACACGGGCGTCCAGGACGCGCACAACCTCGGCTGGAAGCTGGCGGCTGTCGCGAAGGGCGCCTCGCCGGCATTGCTCGACAGCTACGAGACCGAGCGGAGGCCGATCGCAGCCGGCGTGCTCGCGCTCTCGAACTCACGCCTCCAGCAGGTGCTCGAGCGGAAGGACACCGCCCTCCGTCGCGATGCGAGCGTCACCCAGCTCGACATCCACTACCGCGGCTCTTCCCTGGCGCGCGACGACCGCGACGAGGCTGCCCTGCTCCGCGCCGGCGACCGCGCCCCCGACGCGACGAAGCTGACCACGGTGGAAGGTGAACGCCGGCTGTTCGAGCTGACGCGCGGCGGGCGCTTCACGTTGCTGAGCTTCGGGCCTGCGCCTGCGATCGGCGCCTCAGCCTCCGACCTGAGGACGCTCCATGTCGTCGGACAGCCGACGGGCCCCGACGACATCGCCGACACCGCTGGCCATCTCGCCCACGCCTACGGCGCGATGGAGCGCACCCTCGTGCTCATCCGTCCCGACGGCTACGTCGCGCTGATCTCCGACGCCGGCGACGCCTCGGCAGTCTCGGACCATCTCGCTGCGTTCAGCTGAGCGTTGCGATGGCGGGTCTGCGATGGGCGCGACAGAGAAGCGCAAACCCGATGTGAGCGAAGTGCGTTCTGGCAGCGGCGAGGGCCATGAGGGCGTTTGGTGCCAGCCGACCGTTGCTTCGACGATGCGAAGCGTGGTCACGGGACGACCAGCACTGGAGCGCCCTTGCGGACCACGTAAGATATGACGAACTTGAGCGGCTTCGTGGCGCTCGTGTTCTTGAACATCACGTGGGGCACGTTCGGCAAGTCCCGAAAGCTCTGCCCTTCGCGGACCTCGATGGTCTTGCCGCCCTCGAAGGTGGATTCGAAGCTGCCGTTCACTACGTACCCGACGCCAGCCGCCGGGTGGTGGTGCCGCGGCGCCGCGACGCCGGGCGCATACTCGATGAGGTACATCCGCGTCTCCCACCCGGGAAGCTCCTGCAAGTCCGACTGATCGAGCAGCGTACGCGAGATCCCCTGGGCAGTTTTCGGTTCCTGGGCGCGCTCCGCGCTTCCCGCGGAGCCTGGTGCGGTCGTCGCCGGAGCTCGTGCATCCGGGTGCGTTTCCACCGCAGGCGAGGCAAGTTGGTTGGCGTTGGCCGCCGGCGCTGAAGCTGCGCCGGCCTCGTTTTCCTGCGTTCGAGCGACCGACGTCGCCTCCGGCCCGTTCAGCGGGAGCTTCGCGTCAGCGGACACAGGCGCCGGCGACGGTTGCGTCGCACAAGCGCTCACCAGCAGAAGCAACAACGTCGCACCGCCGAACAACGTCGAGGGAAACTTGCAATCGAGCACGCTCTTTCCCATGGCACTCCTCTTCCAAGTCGAACCGTCCGGGGCGAGCTCAGAGATGCGTGGCGATTGCGGCAACTGCCGCTGCCGAGCGCCTCTTCACCGCACACTTCCTGACAGGGCCCGCACGCGTCTCCGCATCAGGAGAGGTTCTTGGAACGCCCCTTCCACATAACTACATTTGTAGTTCACTGCTTGCCGCTTGTCAACGGTCCAAAGCAGGGGGACACGGCCGGGTCAGGGGCAGCGTCTCGGAGAAGGCCAGCCGTCGGGCCGGTTGCAACCAATCACCGGCCGGCTGACGCCTTGGATGCGATCGCGTCGCATGCTGCGGCGTAGCCGCTGCGCGCGGGCGATCAACTACGCAAAATCTGTTCTTTTTTGCGACTTTGCGTTGAAATCTCTCTCCGGATCCCTGGCGGGACCTCTGGCGGGCGAAACTAGCTCTCTTCACCGATAAGGCCCTGCCGCCGGCGCTCCCGGCAGCCGGCAGGAGCCGCTCGCGCAGGACGGGTGGCCGAACCAGCCCGCGAGCCACTTCCTGTTGCCCGACAGCGCGTGGAAGAAGCGCTCCGCCATCTTCGAGAGCGTGTCGCCGCTCAGCCGGTACGACCACTCGCGGTACCCCTCGAGCGCCCAGAGCGCCACGATGAAGGCCGCGGGGCCGGCCCAGACCTCGCCGCGATCGCTGATCACGACGAGCTCCTCGCCGAGCCAGGGCACGGCCCCGTACCGCTCCGCCGCCTCGGGCGAGCCGGCGGGCAGGAACTCCATCTCGACCAGCGCCGCCTGGCGCTCCATCCAGTGGCGGCACCGCGCGCACAGCGCGCATTCGGCGTCATAGAGCACGGTGATTCGCTCGATCATGGCCCGCTCTCCTCGCAGCGCGGAGGCCAGGGCGCCTGGCCGCGCCGCCAGCGCGAGGCGCCACGGCGCCCCGCGCCCGCGTCCGGGTTCGTCACGCCGAGACCTCCGCGACGGCCCGCCGGCGCTGTCGCTGCGCGGCCATCTCCTCTTCCGCGCGCTCCGTGCGCGGATCGATGCGCATCTGCGGCGCGACCGGAGGCGGCAGGACCGCGAGCTTCGCGCGGCGGCGGATGCGGTGGAACACGAGGAGGTTCGTGAAGTGCATCAGCGCGAGCGAGAGCAAGAGCAGGCCCAGCTTCGACGACAGCACCTCGACCGCCTCCGTCAGCGTCGCCGAGCCTTCCGCCTTCAGGATCAGCGACGCATACCCCAGGTTCACCAGGTAGAACCCCACCACGAGCAGGCGGTTCACCGCCTCGGCCATCCTCGGGTTGTCGGCGAACACCTCCTCCAGGAACACCGATCCATTCTTGAACAGCGTGCGGGCGATCCAGATCGTCAGTCCGACGCTGATGACCGCATAGGCCCCGTACACCGCGATGAGATAGCTTTCGACCGGATCTGCCATGGTTCGTCTCCTCGACAGGCCTCTCAGCAGCGCCCGTGCCATCGGCGGGATCCGCGCCGATCGGCCGGATCAAGGCGCGGCGCCGGGCCGCGGTGCCCAGGCCATGGGCAGGCCGCTGCCCACGCCGTGGACACCTCGCGCCCCCGGGGCATTCGGCGTTATCGTCGGGGCTTCCTACCCCGCCGAGGCCGTGTGAGACCCCTGGTCGCTCTCGCGTACTACCCGCTCTGGGCCGCTGCCGTTACCGTCGCTGTCACCGCGCTGCGGCTCGGGCGCAACGTGGGCCGCGGCCTCGTCGCGCTCTGCTTCTTCCTCGCCTTCTGGGTCACAGGGCTCATCCTGCTCGAGACCGACGGCACGCTCGCCCTCGCCGAGCACGTCCTCCCGAGCGGGATCATCGTCGCCGCGGGCCTCGCCCACGCCTACACCGACGTCGCCGGCGCCTCGCGCCGCCCCGTCGCCCTGGCGTACGCCGTGAGCGCCGCGGTCGCGCTGCTCGGGGCCGTGGACCCGCGCCTCTTCTACGGTCCTGCGGCCCGCTCGCCGGGACCGCTGTTCTTCCCGTCCTCGGTCATCATGGCCGTCGCCTGGGTCGTGGTCGCCGTTCACATCGGGCGCGCCGCGCTCGCGGCCCGGGGGCTCCAGCGGCGGCGCATCGCTGCGCTCTTCTTCGGCAGCGTGCTCGCGACGCTCGGGGGCGGGTTCGTCGTGGGGCTGCGCGTGCTCCGGCTGGGCGACGTGCTCCTCGGCGCGCCGCTCCTGCTCCTCGCCATCCTGCTCGTGGCCTACGCCGTGCTCATCGGCGAGCTGGGCCGCTCCCGCCGCGTCTTCGCGCAGGGGCTCGCCTACGCCGGCCTGACGGCGCTCGTCTCGACGCTCGGGCTCGTTGTCTTCTTCAAGGTCCTGCCCGGGCTCGCGCCGGGCGGCGGCGCGTCGCTCGGCTGGCTCGCCTTCGTCGTCTTCCTCGCCGCGCTCCCGTCCGACCCGCTGCGCATGCTCGTCGTGGAGCACCTCGGGCGCCGGCTTTTCTCGAGGCCCATCGGCGTCCGCGACCTCGCCGACGAGATCGAGCGCGTCGAGGTGCGCGCCGACCAGGCCGAGCGGCTCGCCGAGCTCGGCCGCCTCGCGAGCGCGGTCGCGCACGAGATCCGCAATCCGCTCGGGGTCATCGCCGCGCAGGCGAAGCTGCTCGAGCGGCAGGGCGCCAGGCCCGAGACCGTGGCGTCGCTGCGCGCCCAGGTCGACCGGGCGAGGCGCTTCCTCGACGATCTCCTCCGCTACAGCCGCCCGAGGCCGCTCGAGGTGAGCGAGGTCGACGTGCTCTCCACGCTGCGGCTCGCGGCGAGCCAGGTCCGGCAGATCGTCGGCGAGGGCGCGCCGCCCATCGAGGTGGCGTCCGAGGCAGGCGGGTCGATCTTCGTCGAGGCCGACCGCGGGGCGTTCCTCGACGTCGCGACGGCGCTGCTGCAGAACGCGGCCATCGCGCTCGACGGGAGCCCCGAGGGGCGGATCCGGGCGGTGGTCACGCGCGGCGAGGGCGGCTTCGTTGTCGTGCGCGTGGAGGACAACGGCCCTGGGGTGCCGGCCGAGATCGAGGCGATGCTGTTCCAGCCGTTCGTGACGGGGCGGGGGCGAGACGCGAAGCACCCGGGCACGGGCCTCGGCCTGGCCGTCGCGGCGCGCTGGCTGGAGCGGCACGGGGGAGCGCTGCGCCACGAGCGCGCCCCGGGGGGCGGCGCGCGCTTCGAGGCGCGGTGGCCCGAGAGGGCGGCGGAGGCGGCGGGGTGAGGTGGTGTCGGGGCAGCTGAACGGAAGGGAAACGACGTGAAAAGCAGCGATTTCATCAGCTCGTCCGCTGCGCTGGGGGCGGCGGCGTTGATCCTCTCCGGCTGCGGCGCAAACGAAGGCGACGGCCTTGGCAGTGCGCGACTGGCCGTCGGACAGGATCTCGCTTCGGAGGCGGAGCCCAACGGGACGGCGTCGCAGGCGAACGCCATCTCCAGCGACACGGTCGTGCGCGCCAACCTCTCTCCAGACGGCGACGCGGATCTCTTCTCGTTCCAGGCGCCCGCCGGGAGCCGTGTCTACGCGGCCGTGATGTCCGCGTCTTCCACCGCGTCGCAGGACGCCGACCTCGACATCCTCGATCAAGACGGCACGACCGTGCTGGAGACTGACGTCTTCAACGGGTCGTTCGGGGGCTTGTCGCCGAGCATCGCGGGCACGCCCCTCGCGACCGCAGGAACGTACTACGCGCGCGTGCGCGTGCCCTCCGCGACCGTCCAGGTGCGCCCCTACGACCTCCACCTCAAGGTGCAGAGCGGCGTGCCCATAGCGGAGGTCGAGCCGAACGACACGACACCGCAGGCGCTCCCCGCGACCGGCTGGATCGCTGGCACGCACAGCGGCGCGACCGATGTCGACAGCTACTCGCTCTCCCTCAACGCCGGCGATACCCTCTTCGCGAGCCTCGATCAGGACCCGACGCGCGACCTCACGCAGTTCGCCGCCGCGCTCGCGATCGGCCCCTTCGGGTCCGGGTTCGACATCCAGGTGGACAACCAGTCCGGGCCTGTCGAGACACCCTACTCGGACGCCATCTTCGCGACCGTCAAAGCAGCAGGCACCTACAGGGTGACCGTGACGGGCTCGGTGACGGTGGGTGATTACGGGCTCAGCGTGAGCGTGCATCCGGCGGCGCCGAGCGTGGGGTGCACCACGTACGACAGCGCGAACGTGCCCAGGGACATCCTCTTCGGCGCGCCCACGACGTCGTTCATCGACGTCCCGGGCGCGCCCCGTATCGGTGACCTGAACGTGAGCGTCCGGCTCAGCCATCCCATGCCCCCCGACGTGGACGTGTACCTCGTCTCGCCGGCCGGCAACACCAACGGTCTCTTCACCGATATCGGCAGCAGGACCTACCCGAACCTCGAACTCACGATCGACGACGAGGCTGCGTTCCCGGCCGGACACTTCACCCTGCTGAACGGCATGGTGGTGCAGCCGGAGCGCGACTACCGGTTGCACTGGTTCGATGGGGAGAACGCTGGAGGCCGGTGGACGCTCACGCTCCGGGACGATACGGACAACTCGAACAACCTCGGCGTGTTGTCCGCGTGGAGCCTCACGATCTGCGACGCGCCGATCCCCGCGCCCTCGTGCTCGAGCGGCGACGCCCCGTCCACCCGGCTGTCGGCGGACTTCGAGGGCGGCGCGCAGGGCTTCACGCACGCAGGCACAGCGGACGCGTGGGCGCTCGGCGCACCGAGCGCCGCGCCGATCGCGACGTGCAACGGCGGAACGCAATGCTGGAAGACGAACCTCTCGGGCGTGTACAACGCGAGCTCGAATCAGGATCTCGTCTCCCCGCCGATCGACCTGTCCGGGGTGCAGGCGCCCATCCAGCTCCGCTGGGCGATGAAGTACCAGCTCGACAACGCGTCCTCGGATCACGGGTGGGTGGAGATCCGAGAGGTCGGGGGTGCGAACGCCAGGCGTCTCTGGGAGTTCCTCGATGCATCGATGACCACGACCGTCGGTAGCTCCAACCTGGTGCTCCAGGAGAGCGCCGGATGGGGCACGCACTACGCCGACGTCAGCGGATACGCCGGAAAGCGCGTGGAGGTGGTGTTCCACCTCGACAGCGACGCGAGCGTCCAGCTGGCCGGTCTCGCGATCGACGACGTGTCGGTCCTGGGCTGCCCGCGCAGCAGCACGGGCGAAGGCGGCGGTGAAGGCGGCGGTACCGGCGGCGGAAGCACCACGGGTGAGGGCGGCGCGACGGGCAGCGGCGCTGGCGGCGCGGGGACCGGCGGCGCCACGGCGACCGGCGGCGCCGTCACGAGCGGCGCAAGCACCACGGGTGAAAGCGGCGCGACAGGCAGCGGCGCCGGCGGCGCAGGGGTCGGCGGCGCCGCGGCGGGCAGCGGCGGCAGCACCACGGGCGAAGGCGGCGCGACCGGCAGCGGCGCCGGCGGCGCGGCGACCGGCACGGCCACGGCGGTCACCGGCGCCGGCACGAGCGGCGGCAGCAGCACGGGCGAAGGCGGCGCGACCGGCAGCGGCGCCGGCGGCGCGGCGACCGGCACCCCCGCGTCGGGCACCGGCGCGGGCGCCAGCTCGAACGGCGACCCATCCGCCAGCAGCGACAAGACGAGCGGCTGCGGGTGCCGCTTCGTGGGCGGTGACGAGCCCCCGTGGCCATGGCCCGCGGCGCTCGCGCTCATCGCGCTGGCCCGGATACGTTGTAAGCGGTTGCGCTCGCAAAGCTCCTGAGGAGATCCTGCCCCGATGACCCCTGAAACCATCGATATCCTCGATCCGGACCTCTACCTCGCTGGCGCGCCGCACGATCGCTTCGAGATCCTCCGCCGGGAGGCGCCCGTCTACTGGCACCCCGAGCCGGCGGGCAGGGGCTTCTGGGCGATCACGCGGCACGCCGACGTCGCCCGCATCTCGCGCGATCCGGCCGCGTTCTGCTCGGGGCGCGGCCTCTTCATCGAGGATCTCCCGCCGGGGGACATGCGCGACAACCCCGATGTCATGATCATGATGGATCCGCCCCGGCACGCCCGGTTCCGGGCGCTGGTCAGCAAGGGGTTCACGCCCCGTGTCATCCAGCGCCTCGAAAGCCACGTGAGGGAGCTCGTGACGAGGCTCATCGACGACGCCTGCGAGCGCGGCGGGTGCGACTTCGCCAGCGACATCGCGGGCAAGCTGCCTCTCGCCGTGATCCTCGAGGTGCTCGGCGTCCCCCGCGAGGATCAGGAGCAGATGCTCGACTGGACGACGCGCTTCTTCGGGGCCAGCGATCCCGCCTATGGCGTCACGCCCGAGGAGCTGAACGCCGTGCTCCACAACATGAACGCCTATGCGCACGGGCTCGCCGAGCAGCGGCGGAAGGAGCCCAAGGACGACATGTTGAGCCTGCTCATGGCCGCCGAGGTGGACGGCGAGAAGCTCTCCTACACGGAGTTCGGCGGCTTCTTCAACTTGCTGCTCACGGCCGGCCACGACACCACGAAGAACCTCATCTCCAACGGGATGCTCGCGCTCCTCGAGCACCCCGACCAGCGCCGGCGCCTGATCGACGATCCCTCGCTCCTCCCGACCGCCATCGAGGAGATGCTGCGCTTCACGCCGCCGGTCTATTACTTCCGGCGCTCCGCGGTGCGGGACACCGAGATCAGCGGGCAGCGGATCGCCGCCGGGGACAAGGTGGTGCTGTGGTACGTCTCGGCCAACCGCGACGAGGCGGTCTTCACGGACCCGCACAAATTCGATGTCGGCCGGACGCCCAACGAGCACCTCTCCTTCGGCATCGGCCCCCACGTGTGCCTGGGCCTCGTGCTCGCGCGCCTGGAAGCACGGGTCGCCTTCGAGGAGCTCCTGCGCAGGCTCCCCGATCTCGAGCTCGCCGGGCCGGCCGTGCGGCTCCGCTCGAACTGGGTGAGCGGCGTGAAATCGATGCCGGTCCGGTGCGCGCGCCCTGCCCGGTAGCTCGGTGCGCCGAGCCGCATGCGGCGGCGGCGCCCGGGGCCGCGGCGGTCCCGCGCACCCGAGGCGCCGCTCGAGGCGCTTCGGCGCTCGCTCGGCTGACCGATCATGACCAGCTCTTCTCGCTGAAGCGGTACACGACCGTTCCGAAGGCGCGCGCGATCCGGGAGGCGCCGTCGACGACGGCGACGTCGGTCCAGCAGATCCGCGCGTCGCGCGCACGCACGACGGCGCGCGCGACGAGCCCGGCTCTGGGCAACGGCCCGAGGACCTGCGCGCTCAGGGCGATCGTCGCGCCCGACGCCCCCGGCGACGGCGGGACGACCGTCCACGGGCAGGTGGCGCCTGCGGCATCGATGAGCGTCAGGACGGCCCCTTCGTGCGTGGCGCCGTTGCCGTCGAGGTTCGCCGCAGCTGCATCCATCGCCATCTCGACCGCCCCGCGGCGCATGCCCAGGAGGCGCAGCTGCCTTCGCGACAGGAATGGACTGGCCGCCATCGCCGCGCGGATCGCTCCCGCGCCGCCGCCCTCCGCGTCGTCCGACGGAGCGACGCCGGCGCGCTCTCCCTCGGGAAGATCGGTAAGGGGAGGGAATTCCGCCGGTGCGCTGTCCTGCCCGGCCTCGCTCACGGTCGACGAGGCGTGTGCGACCGCATTCCCGTCTACGTCCGTGATGAGCGTCTCGAAGAAGCCCAGCTCACGCACGCGGCGCAACGCGCGCGTCTCGACCGTCACCGCCTTGCGCGCCGCGCGCACGTAGCCCACGTGCATCGAGACGGTGCGGAGTGGCTCCGTGACCGCGCGAGAGGGATCACGCGCGATGGCGTGCGCGGAGATCGACACGAGCGAGGCGAGCGCGCCGCCGTGGACCAGCCCGAACATGGTATTCCGCTCTTCGTAGGGCAGGAAGAGGCGCGATTGCGCGTCGTCGGCGGCCTCGATCTTCACCCCGAGGTCGGCCGGGTAGGAGCCGTCCTCGAACCACGTCTTGACGTTCTCGGTCATGCGGTAGTCTGCTGAGGTCGACCGGAGTCGTCCAGCCTCGCGTACGGACCCTCCGGCCGTTCGTCCTCCAGGCACGAGGTACCGGGCGAAACCGGGTGAAGCAGGGAGAGCGCCTCGCGCCGCCCCGCGCACAAGCCTGGATCCGCGCCCTGGCGACGCGGTACGGTCACCCGTGACCGAGACCGTCCTGCTCATCGACGACGATCCGGGGTTCCGCGACGCCTACCGCGAGCTCCTCGCGCTGGAGGGCTACGCCGTCGCCGAGGCCGGGGCCGCCCCGAAGGCGCTCTCGGAGCTCCGCCGCACGAGCGCGCGCCTCGTCGTGCTCGACCTGATGCTCCCGCCGTCGGGCCGCGCCGAGGAGGGCGCGGCGCTCGCGGACAGGCTCCTCGCCGAGCGGCCCGCGGCCAAGGTGATCGTCGTGTCGGGCGCGGGCGAGACCCCGCTCGCGCTGCGCCTCGTCGAGCGCGGCGCGTACGACTTCCTGGCCAAGCCCGTCGACCCGGACGTGCTGCTCTCCGTGGTCGCTCGCGCCGCCGCGCGCCTCGCGCTCGAAGATCGGGTGGCGGAGCTCGAGCGCTCGCTCGCCGCCCGCGAGGGCGACGCCTCCGCGATGCTCGGCCAGTCGCCGGCCTTCCTCGAGGCGAGGACGCTGTGCGAGCGCGCGGCGCCGACCGACGTGCCGGTGCTCATCACCGGCGCGTCGGGGACGGGCAAGGAGGTGTTCGCCCGCACCCTGCACGCAAGGAGCCGCCGGAAGGACAAGGCCTTCATCGCCGTCAACTGCGGCGCGCTCGCGCCGACCCTCCTGGAATCGACGCTGTTCGGCCACAGGAAAGGCGCCTTCACGAGCGCGATCAAGGACGCTCCCGGCCTGTTCGTCGAGGCGGACGGAGGGACCCTGTTCCTCGACGAGATCGGCGACATGGAGCCGGCGCTGCAAGTGAAGCTCCTGCGCGTGCTCGAGACGGGCGAGATCCTGCCGGTGGGCGCTGCGCGCCCGCTGACCGTGGACGTCCGTGTCGTGTCCGCCACCCACAGGGCGCTCGAGTCGATGGTGGCGGACAGGACCTTTCGCGACGACCTCTACTGGCGCGTGCGCGGGATCGAGATCGCCTTGCCGCGGCTCGCGGATCGCGTGGGCGATCTGCCGCTCCTCGCGCAGCACTTTCTGAACCTGTCGCGGGCCCTCGTGCCGCGCTCGCCGGCGACCGCGATCTCGCCCGGCGCGATGCGCCGGCTCGAGGCCTGCGACTGGCCCGGCAACCTGCGAGAGCTCCGGCACGAGATGCAGCGCGCGCTCGTGATGGCCGGGGGCAGGGGAGAGATCCTCGAGGAGGACCTCTCGCCGGCCCGGCGAGGCAGCGGTCCCGCGGCTCTGGCAGGCGACGACGAGCCGGCTGACGGGGCGACGCTGGAAGAGAAGATCGCGGCGCTGGAGCGGCGCGAGATCGCCGCCGCGCTCCGGGCGACCCAGGGCAACAGGAGCCAGGCAGCGGCGCGGCTCGGGCTGTCGCGGCAGGGGCTGCTCAACAAGATGGATCGTCATGGGCTGAAGTGACCTCGATCACTCGTGCGCTGGTGAAGGAAGAATTTGATCGAGCGAGAATGATACGGGATCTCACGAGCTGAAGTGATCTCGATCGCTCATGTGTTGATGAAGGAAAAATTCAATCGATCAAGAACGACACGTGACCGGAACGCACCCCCAAAAACATGAGCCGCGCCGAGCGCAGGCCGGCACTGAAGGGACCGAGAGCGCGGCTCCTCATGAGCTGCAGCTGGGGCGGGTGGATCGAGAACCTGGTCCCGCCGGAGCGGGGTCGTCTGTGCACCCCGATCCGGCGCGATGCCCGCCGCCTGGCTCGCGCGATGTCGCTCGCTCCTCGCGAGGAGCGCCCATCGCACGACGCGCAACTTCAGGAGGGATCATGATGCTTGGCAGGATGGTGCTCGTGGGGTGTCTGTCGCTGGTGGGCTCCGCTCTCGTCGCCTGTGGGAACGGCGACGCGGATCGCTTCGGCGAGGGGAGAGGCAACGTGGTCGAGACGCCGCCCGCGTCCGACGGCGACGGCTGTACGCTCACCCAGGGCTACTGGAAGAACCACGAGGAGAGCTGGCCGACATCGACGCTCACCATCGGAGGAGAGGTGTACTCCCAGGCGGAGCTGATCGAGCTCTTCCAGACGGCGCCGCGGGGCGACACCAGCCTCATCCTGGGCCACCAGCTGATCGCCGCGCTGCTGAACGTGGGCAGCGGCGCGAGCGACGCGGCCCTGGGCGGGGCGCTCGCGGACGCCGAGGCGTGGATGGCCGACAACAAGGACGCCGATGGCCGGCTCCCGTACGGCATCAAGAAAGGCGGCGCGGCCGAGCGTGCCGTCGCGCTGTCCGGTGCGCTTGCGGACTTCAACGAGGGCGGCATCGGCCCCGGCCATTGCGACGGCGGCCCCGGCAGCGGCTCCGACGACCCCGGGGACAGCAGCTCAGGCGATCCGGGCGGCAGCGACGACGGGCACGATTGCCCCGACGACGGGAGCACGGGCGAGAGCGATGGCGGCGGCGGCTCCGACCCCGGCGGCTCCGATCCCGGCGGCGGCTCCGATAGCGGCGGTTCCGACCCCGGCGGCGGCGAAGGCGGGTCGGCTCCGACGTGCTCGGATCCTTGCAGTGATGGGTGCGCCGACGGCTACATCTGTGTCGCCGGGTGCTGCGCGTTCATCGCCAACTGACCCGACGAAGGGCCCCTGCGCGTCGAACTCCCACGGATCGTTGCCGTGGGAGTCGACGGACGCGCGGTTGCCGTCGCCGCGCACCGGCCGGCATCAAGGACGGCGTCGCGCCGGTCCATTTTGATTGACGCCGACCATGTGAACGCTCACAGTCGACTCGTCGATCCTTCTTCCGCTTTGCCACGGAGAGGCGCGCCATGCGCACCGGGCCTTTCGTCCTTCTGTGCGGCCGCCCTGACGGACTGGCTGGTGCCTCCAGGTGAGGCGTATCATCGCCCGAGATCATCGCGGGATCGGCACGGGGCGAGCGCGGAAAGACGAATCGGGCGTTCAAGAGAGGGTCTAGACGATGCCGAGACCAGGTGCTTATTCCGCTTTCCCCGCAGTCGCCTTGCTGTTCCTCGCTTGCTCGTCCGAGACAGGCTCACCCGGTACGGGAGGTGGCGGAGCCGGTCAGGCCACGGGCGGCGAAGGCGGAGCCCACACGTCTGCGAGCGCCGGGGAGACCACCTCGACAGGGGGAACGAGCGATGACGCCAGCGCCTCCAGCGGTGGCACGACCAGCGGCGGCACGACAGGTGGGTCGACCGGGGGCGGACCGCAGGCCGGGGCCGGCGGGACGGGGACCGGCGGCACGGAACCGCCGGCGGGCAACCCGAGCCCAGGCTGCGGCAAGTCGGGGCGGCCCGCGAGCGGAACGGTGAAGGTCGACAATGATCACATCTACACGTTCCCGGACAGCTACGATGGCAACACCCCTCTCCCCCTCTTGATGGGGTTCCACGCCTGCGGCAACCCGATCGACCAGTTCATCAACCTGACGCGGGGGTCGGATTTCGAGACGGAGTACGTGCGCGCCGTGGGGAGGTCGTCGGACGGAGGTGGATGCTGGAACTACAACAGCGATATCGCCAAGGTCCTGCGGATCTACGACGACCTCATGGACAACTACTGCATCGACATGGACCGCGTGTTCGCCACCGGCCACAGCTCCGGCGCACAGATGATCGTGCAGATCTTGGCGCACAAGTCCGATGCCGAGCACCTGAACTTCAGGGCGGTCGCGCCCGTCGCGGCCTCCGATTACGGCGCGCTGCAGGTGTCCATGCCCGTGATGTACATCCAGGGCAAGAACGACACCGTCCGCGGGGGAGACGGGGCGAGCACGGTCGCGAGGTTCCGCTCCGCCAACATGTGCGAGATGAGCTCGACGCCGTATTCCGAGGTGATGGGCTGCCAGAGCAGCGGCAAGACGGTGAACCCCGGCTGCGTGTCCTACAGCGGCTGTTCGGAGCCGACGATCTGGTGCTCACACGACGACCCCTCGTACAGCAACACGAGCCACGGCGTGCCGTGTTTTGCCATCAAGGCGATGTACGACTTCTTCACGGGCATGCCGTAAGGACGCCCCGAGCCGCGATCGCGAGCGCCGCCTGCGGGCCGTCGCCCTGAGCTCACGGGGTCGGGGCAAACGCGACGCGGACCATCACCGTGGCGGTGACACGGAGCTTGCCGGGCTCGACGGCGAAGGCGCCCGCGCCTCCCATTTCAGCCTTCATCTGCTGCGCATAGGCGAAACGCTCCGGTTGACCGACCGAGATCGACCGCAGCTCGACGATCCTGATGTTCGCCGCCTTGGCCACCGCCTTGGCGTTCGCCTGCGCGTCCTGCACGGCAGCCGCGAGGGCCGCCCGGCGCGCCTCGGTGGGGTCGCTCAGGAAGAAATCGAGCCCGCCGACGTCGTTGGCGCCCGAGGTCAGCGCGGCCTGGAGGATCTTCGAGCCTGCAGCCTGCAGCTCGGCCGGCGACGCGCCCCGCAGCGCGACGGAGAGCTGGTTGGAAGCTGAATAACCGATGATCCTGGGCTCGGTTACTTCCACGGGCGCCAGGCTCGACTCGTGGATCGGCGAGAGCGAGATATCGACCGTGCGGATCTCCAGCCCTGGGATGGCGAGGCCGCGCAGGGCGGCGAGCACGGCCTGCGACCTGGTCGCGGCCTTGTCGCGCGCGGCCTCGAGCGTCTTTTCGCGGGCCTCGACGCCGATGCTCGTGCGCATCGAGTCCGCAGGCCTCGTGACCTCGCCGTTGCCGCCGATCGTGATGGTCCGCTTCTCGGCGTTCTCCGTCGCGGCCTCGGGTTCCTCGGCTGCGAGGCTATCCGCTGCGACGCGCTTGGCGACGGGGCGCCCGGCGAGCGCGGTCGACGAAATGCATGTCATGAGCCCGAGCGCGAGCCCCGCGGTGAGGCTTTGCGTGAGGGTCGGCATAATAGGACGCATCGCGATTCTCCTCCTTCGAGCGGATCGGCTGCGCCCGGCAGCCGAGTTTGCTGTCAGCGCGCCGAATCTAGGGCCGAGGAGGCTCGACCGCGAGGGGCGGACTCAAGGGGCCTTCGCGTCTGTAAAGTACGGCGTCTGCCCGAGAGGCGCCCGCGCCGGTCAGGGCAAGGCGGTGGTGATCACCTCCTTGATGGTCGTGGTGCTCTGGCCGGGGCGGTCGATACAGGCCGGGTAGTACTGGCCGGCCCCGTTGAGAGTCTGGCAGACCTGGCTGCATGGTCCGGCGATGCGGATCACCCCGCACTCCACGATCTGGCTCCCGGAGATCAGGTGGCCTGCGGCGCAGTCGCGCTGGTAGGCGCGGGAGTTGTCGACCGTCGCGCTGTTGTAGCAGGCGTTGATGTAGGGCTGCGCCGCGAACAGGTTGCCCCAGAAGGCCCCCTCGACGTCCGGATAATCGATGAGCTCCTGGCTGGAGGCGAGCGTCTTCAGCGGATCCCGCAGCGAGCGGGCGGAGAGGAGGACCGGTACCTGATAGTAGTTCACGCGCGCCGCCACGCAGCTGGAGACCATGCGCTGCCCGAGATCGTCGAGCGGCCCGCTCGCCCAGGTGGGCGCGACGCCGAGCAGCCCGGGGTAGCGCTCGTTGTGGATTTTGCCTTTGGAGTCCGTCCACGAGAAGGCGAAGGACTCCGTGCTCGTCAGGGCGCAGCTCGTCGCATAACGCACGAACTCGCGCGCCAGCGCGCCGCCCGGGCCGGGATCCCGGATCGCGGCGAGGTTTTGCGCGCTGAGACCGTTGAGGTTCAAGGCGTTGAGGTTCAAGGCGTTGAGGTTCAAGGCGTTGAGGTTCAGGGCGTTGGCGCTGAGCGCGTTGCCGCTCAGGAGGGCCCCCTGGGATTCCCCCACTGGCTCATCCCACGCACCGATGTCCACCACCTCGGCGGCGCAGCCCGACAGCACCCCGGCCCAGCCAAGCACGATGAATGTCTGCTTGAGAGACATGGGTTCCCCCCCATTTCTGGCGTATGACCCGGCGGCTCCCTGCGCGCGGCGCCCGAGCGCGGGCTCACCAACCATTGCCCATAGGTTTGCTATGGGCTCAATATTCTACCTTTCCCGCATTGTCGCGCCCGTGCAAGGTGATTCAGCGGCGGCGGCGAGGGTGGGTGTCCGGGGCGTCCGGTTCTGTCAGCTCTGTCAGCTCTGTCAGCTCCGCGTGCCAGCGACGGAGGCGACTGCCCATGACGGTCGGAATGGTGGAGGCGGCAGCGAGGGCGCGTTCGAGCCGAGACCGGGCATCGACGTGCCGGCCGCGACGGAAGGCGGCGAGGGCCCGCGCCTCGAGCACCTCGATCCGCTCCTGCCCTACAGAGCAGCGCGCGGAGCGGTCCTCGAGCGCGGCCCACGCGGCGTGGTCGTCGTCGCGGGTCGCGAGCTCGATCATCGAGCAGAGCACGTCTTCCGAAGGCTTCAGCGCCTCGCCGCCGGCTTCCTCCTGCGCCGCTCGGAGCCGCAGCGCGATCCCGCGAGCGCCCGCCTCGTCGCCCTGGTAGAGCCGCAGGCGCGCGGTCAGCA
Source organism: Sorangium sp. So ce693 (assembly GCF_051521375.1). Lineage (NCBI taxonomy): Bacteria > Pseudomonadati > Myxococcota > Polyangiales > Polyangiaceae > Sorangium > Sorangium sp. So ce693. Next base: position 11,389,901 of record NZ_CP150347.1, on the reverse strand, counting down.
GCGCCACGGCGACCGGCGCGTGGCGCTCGCCGCAGCGCGGCGCTATCGCCTGGACGGCATGCGCATGCGGCGCCGCAGCCTCGAGATCATCCATCAGGTACAGGTACTCGGCGAGGTTGAAGTGGCCGATGAGCTCGAGCGCCGGCTGGCCGAGGTCGTGCCCGAGCGCGATGGTGCGCTCGCAATCGGCGATCATCCCGGCGCGGTCGCCCTGGAGGGCTCGCACGAGCCCGCGGTTGTTCAGCGCTGCGCCGAGGTGCATGAGATCGCTGCGCTCCTCGCAGCTGAGGATCACCGCGTCGAGGCCCCGCGCCGCCTCGTCGACCCGGCCGAGGCTGGCCAGGATGAAGCCGAGCATCAGCCGGGCGATGATGTGCGTCTCGTGGCCCTCGTCCCCGAGCCGCGCGGCTTGCGCCGCGGCGCGCGACAGCACCGCGGCGGCGTCGTCCTCGCGGTCGGCGCGGTGGAGCGAGCGGCCCACGCCGAGGAGCAGGCGCGCGCCGAGCAGGGGTGAGGCCACCCAGTCGGCGAGGCGCTCGGCGGCCTCGACCCGCTCGCTTGCCGCCCGGTACTCGCCCATCCAGTCGAGGATCATGGCCTCATCGAGGAGGAGCTCGATCTCCGCCCCCGGCTCCGACACCGCGGCCGCGTCGTCGCGCGCCGCGGCGAGATCGGCGAGGGCCTCCGTGTGGCGCCCGAGCCGGAAGCGAGCGAGGCCCCGCGCGTGGCGCGCCGCAGGGAGCAGCGCGCCGAGCAGCGCCTCGGCGCGCCCGTAGCAGCCCTCGGCGTCGAGGTACGCCCGGCGCGCGGCCGCGAGCTCGGCGCCTCGGACGAGCAGCGACGCCGCCCGGGCGGTCAGGCCGCCGCGCTCGCAGTGCGCCGCGAGCACCAGCGGATCGGCCTCGCCCGCGGTCTCGAGCCACTCGGCGGCGAGGCGGTGGCCGAGCGCTCGATCCTCCTCGGTGAGCTGCGCATAAGCGCCCTCGCGCAGGAGCGCCTGGCGGAAGGCGTACTCCTCCTCGCCCGGGAAGCGGCCCTCGCGGCGGCGGACGCAGAGCTCCCCGGTGACGAGCGCCGCGAGGTGATCCGCGAGCGAAGCGGCGTCGCCGCCGAGCAGGTGCGCGACGGCGCCTCGCCAGAACACCTCGCCGAGCACGCTGGCGGCGCGCAGGATCCGGCGCGCGGGGGGCGGGAGCGCCTCCAGCCGGACCTGCACCATCGCCACCACGGTGTCGGGCAGCGCGTCGCCCCGGCCCTCCGCCGTCGCGCGGATCAGCTCCTCGAGGAAGAAGGGCTGCCCCTCGGACTGCGTGACCAGGCGATCGACGAGCGCCCCGTCGGCCGCGTCGCCCAGCGCCTCCCGCGTGAGCTGCGCGCACGCCCTCGGCGAGAGCTGCCTGAGGCAGAGCTCCTGCCGCCCGCGCTCGGCCCAGAGATCGGGGTAGGCCTGCTTGATCTCGGGGCGCGCCGTGGCGAGCACGACGAGCGGCTGATCCGAGAGCTCGCGCAGCGCCGTGTCGATGGCCGCGACCGAGGCGCGATCGGCCCAGTGCACGTCCTCCAGCACGAGCACCACCGGCTGGGCCGCGCACTCGGCGCGCAGAAAATCGCGCAGCGCGCGCTGCATCTGCTCGCCGAGCAGCTCGGGGTCCTGCCGGGCGGCGCGGAGCGGGAGGCTGTCCTCGTCGGGGAAGCGGACCCCGGCGAGCTCGCCGAGGAACTCCTCGATCCGGCGCCGCTCCGCCTCGGGCACGCGGCGGGCGACGCGGGCCCGGAGGAGCGCGCGCCGCTCCTCGATGGGCTCGCCGCCCTTGATCCCCGCCGCGCCCCGGATCACCTCCGCGAGCAGGCCGCCGATGGAGCCCGCGCGCAGCGGATCCCCGAGCCCCGCCCAGATCTCCGCGGGCGCGCCGGCGCGCCGGAGGGCCGCGAGGTGCTCCTGGAGCAGGCGGGACTTGCCCATGCCCGCGGCGCCGATGACGAGCACCGCCCGGGCGGCGGGCTCGCCGGCGCAGGCGGCGAACGTCTGCTCCAGCAGGCGGAGCTCGTGATCGCGGCCGACGCAGGGCGTGGGCCTGCCGAGGAGCGGGCGCAACGGCTCGGCGGCGTTGCGCTCGCCGCGGAGCTCGACGGCGCCGGACGCGGTGATCGCGGCCTCGAAGCGGGTCTCGAGCAGCCCGGCGGTGGTCTTGTCGAGGAGGATCTGCGGCGCGCCCGCGCCGCCCGCGCTCCGGAGCAGCCCCGCCGCGCGCTGGATGGCGTCGCCGACCGGCAGGCCGCGCCCGAGCTCGCCCCAGCCGACCGTGATCGCGATCGGGCGCTCGGGGACGCGCTCCCGCAGCGCAAGCGCGCAGCGCGCGAGCTGCGCGGCGACGTCGGTGGGCACGTGCGGGCGGCCGACGATGAGCACCGCCGTACCGTCGGCGAGCAGCTCCAGGCGCCCCTCGAAGCGGGCGGCGACCTCCCGGAGCGCGCCGGCGTCCGCGTCCACGTCGCAGACCGAGAGGGTGGCGTCCAGCGCGGACGCTGGCGCCCGGCCGATCACCGCGACGCCGTGGAAGCGGCGCTCGCTGCTCGTGAGGGCGGAGCTCGCCGGTGCCGGGAGCGACCCGGCCTGGACCTCCTGCGCCGCGAGCGCGGCGTGGGCCGCGGCCCCGTCGCGCGGGCGCCGCGCCGGATCCTTCTCGAGCATCTGCGAGAGCAGCGCGTCGAGCCACGGGGGCGCGCCGGGGCAGCGGTCCGACAAGCGCGGCGGCTCGTCGAAGATGATCCTGGCGAGGAGGGCGACGAGGTGATCTGCCTGGAACGGCGGCGCGCCGGTGACGCACTGGAAGAGCACGCAGCCGAGCGAGAAGATGTCCGCTGGGGCGCCGACCTCATCGCCGCTGCGCGCCTGCTCCGGGGCCATGTAGTCGGGCGTGCCGACCAGCACCCCGGCGCCTGTGATCGGCGCCATGTCCGGGAAACGGGCGACCCCGAAATCGAGGAGCTTGGGCTCCTCGATCCGGCCGCCGACGAGGAAGATGTTGGCCGGCTTGAGATCGCGGTGGACGATCCCGAGCGCGTGGGCGGCGCCCAGGGCCGCAGCGACGCGCGCCCCGAGCTCCACGGCCTCGGCGACCGTGAGCCGCCGACGCGAGAGGAGCCGGGAGAGGTCCTCTCCCTCCAGCCACTCCATGACCAGAAAGGGCGTGCTCTCGCGCGCGGCGCTGTAGGCGACGTACCGGACGATCCCGGGGTGTGTGAGACGGGCAAGGAGCTCCGCCTCCCGCGCGAAGCGCGCGAGGTGCTGCGGCGACGGATCGTGCAGCACCTTGGCGGCGACCCGCCTTCCGGTGGTGACGTCAAAGGCGCGGTAGACCGCGCCCATCCCCCCGGTCTCCGCGAGCGCTTCGACCCGGAAGCGCCCCCCCAAGAGCTCCCCCGTGCGCACCGCTCAAGGATAGACGGAGAATGCCGTTCGTCCAGCGATCCTCTGGATTCTGGCCGCGGAGCCTGCGCGCGCGGCGCCCCGGACGCATCGATGGTTGATCACGATGCCGGCCCTGGCCGATGTCGCCACGGGCTCGGTGGGGAGGCGCCGATCGGGAGATCGGCGCTTCTGCCTGGACGTCCCTTACCGAGAGCTCGAGGAGGGGCGCGGCGTCACTTCTCGAGCGTGATCAGACCCAGCTTGTACGGCAATCTTTCGTAAGCCCCTCCGGCGTTCGGATCCCTGCCCTGGTAGAGGAACTGCATGTTGCACGCGTTGATGGTCATTCGCTCGTCGCTCCCGGAGCGGATCATCTCACCGTGGCTGATGTCGTCGCTCCAGTCCCCGCCTTCGAACGTCACGTTGGCAGGGCCGGCGAAGGGCTTCTGCTTGGTGTCCGCCAGGGGAGCCCAGGGGCCGTCGAGGCTCTCGGAGGTCCACGACCTGAAGAAGCGAGGGCTGTTGTCGAACGCCTCCACCAGGAGCAGGTACTTGTTCGTGCCATCCACCTTGTAGACGTTGCTGGCCTCGAACAGGAGCCCGTTGCTGGGAGCCGACATGACGGTCTCGTACCCATCGAAAGCCGGGAATTTATCGATGCTGACCTTGGAGCGGTAGAGCTTCCCGTCGTCCCGCGAGAAGAACAGATGGCAGTTCTTGTCGTCGCAGATGTTCCAGAAATCCAGCGCGCCAAGGGTGTTCCCCATCTGGCCTGGCTCGCCCTTGAGCAGCGGCTGGGGCCGGCTCCAGCCGTTGGGGTTGTTGATGTCGTCGTTGGTCGAGTACCGGCCGTTCCACTGGAAGATGAGGTACCATTTGTTGTGCGGCCGGAAAAAGAAGACCTGGGGCGCGACCGTGCCGCCGGTGGGCCAGTTCGCCATGTGCTGCTGCGGAGCGGCGCTCGCCTGATCGAAGTCGGTGAAGTTCGAATACATGGAGCTCCACCCCCCGTTGCCCGTGGTGTCGTACACGGTGGCAAATACGTGGTACTTGCCGTCGTGGAACACGATCGTCGGGTCCTTGACGGATGCCCAGGTGCGGCCGGCAGGCGGCTTGGGGCTGATCACCGGAGGCCCCGACTTCCACTTGAACGTGGTGGGCAGGTCGCAGGTCACGGGCGGCGAGCCGCCCGCGCCCGCGCCGCCGCCGCCGTCCCCCGGAGCGCCGCCGCTCCCCCCGGTCCCACCCGTCGGGTCGCCGCCCGTACCCGGGTCGCTTCCGCTGCTCGTGCTCGTGCTCGTGCTCGTGCCGGGGCCTGATCCACCCGTGCCGCTTGTGCTCGTGCTCGCGCCCGCGCCTGTCGTGCTGCTGGCGCTCGTCGTCGGGTTCTCCGAGCCACCCGTACCACCACCGGTGGGCTGCTCGTCCCCCGTGTCGCTGGCGCAACCGGCGAGCGCGGCGAGCACACAGCCGAGGGCAGACAAACGAAGGATGGAGCGGGACGGAGTCAAAGATTGGCGAGGCAAATCGAAGGGAGTGATCATGCTGGTCTCCAGAGGGATGCCCGAGCGGGCAGCGAGCTCCTCAGAGCCCGACTGTCAAGGTTGACGCGCACGAGGACGAACGGCCCGGTGCCGCATGGCGGCCTACCCAGGGCAAAGCGGAGCAATCTCCGAGCCAAATTGTGAGCGCTCACATCTGCGGCGTCAATTGAAAACCGGCGCGCGGGACTCGCCAGCCACGATGCCGATCGCCGGAAACTCCTCAGAACGCGCTCCCGGCGTCGCTCTACCAGGCATCGACGATCAGGGCGATGTGCTCGCCCGGTCCGTGCACGCCCTGAATCAGGATGCCCTCCACGTCGGCCGTCTTGGATGGCCCCGTACACCAGACCACGTAGGGGTCGCCGCCGAGCGCGGAGATTGCGGCGCCGAGCGAACGGTGGATGTCGGCGCGGCGAACGAGCGCCACGTGGATCCAGCGGGCGAGCGCGCCGAGGCGCGGGGGGGAACGCGGGGCCGCAGCGTGGCCTCGGAGATGTCGGGCAGCGGCGTCCGCTCCGGCAACGCCGCGAGCGCCCCGCGCCCCCGGTCCATCACACGCTCGCGATCGCGGCCCATGCTCGAGCTCACCTCTCCTGACCGCGGCGCTCGGCGAGCCAGCGGCGGGAGGCTCCCCCGCGCCACGCGGGCCATGCGTGACCTTGGCGCCAGGCGCGAGCCGCCGCGGGCGAGGAGCGGGCCGCGAGCTGCCCGGCGTCGAGCGCGGCGGGGCCGCCGTCATTCACGCTTCCCCTTCGGAGACGACGTGGTTTTCGAGCACGCCGATCTTCTCGATCTCGATCTCGACCCGATCTCCCGGGCGCAGCCAGCGCGGCGGTGTTCGGGCCATGCCGACACCATGCGGCGTCCCCGTGAGGATCACGGTGCCCGGCAGCAGCGTCGTGCTGCCGCTCAAGAACTCGATGAGCTCGGGCACGCCGAAGATCATGTCGCCGGTCGTCCAGTCTTGCACGCGCTCGCCGTTCAGGAGGGTGGCGATGCGGAGCGCTCCTGGATCTCCGACCTCGTCCGCGGTGACGAGGCGGGGGCCGAGCGGGGCGAACGTGTCGAACGTCTTGCCGCGACACCACTGCCCGCCGCCGCGCCGGAGCTGCCAGTCGCGAGCCGACACATCGTTCGCGCACGTGTAACCGAGCACGTGCTCGAGCGCGCGCGCGCGGCTCACGTTCTTGCACGCTTTGCCGATGACCACGGCGAGCTCGCACTCGTAATCGACCTCCTCGCTCGCCAGCTGACGCGGAATCACGATCGGCGCGCCAGGATCCTGGACGGCGTTCAGTCCCTTCATGAAGACGATCGGGTGCTCGGGGAGCTTGGCCTTGGTCTCTTCGGCGTGCCGGCGGTAGTTCAGGCCGATGCCGAGGATCTGCGTGGGAGCGATCGGGGCGAGCCTGCGCGCGACCTCCGCACGTTCTTGTGTGACCGTGTAGTGCTCGAAGAGGTCGCCTTCGATGCGCAGGGCCGTACCATCGCCCTGCTCGCTCGCGTAGCGGGCGCGTCCGTTCGTGTCCAGGTAGCGGATGATTTTCATGAGCGCTCCGAGAGGTCCTGCCAGACCTGCCCGCCGGGGAACGTGTGCGCCGCGAGCGAGTCGGCCTTCATGGTGATCGATGTGCCTGGCGCCGTGGGGGCGAGGTAGCGCCCGCCGCGCACCACACAGGGGTCGACGAAGTGCTCGTGCAGGTGATCGACGAACTCGATGCACCGGCGTTCGAGCGACGCGCTCACGGCGATGTAGTCGAACAGCGACGCATGCGGGACGTACTCGCACAAGCCGACGCCGCCCGCGTGCGGACAGACCGGCACGCCGAAGTGCGCGGCGAGCAACAGCACCGCCACGACCTCGTTCACTCCGGCGAGCCGGCAAAAATCGATCTGGCAGAACGAGATCGCGCCCGCCTGCATGAACTGCTTGAACATCACGCTGTTCGCGCAGTGTTCGCCGCTCGCGACGCCGATGCCGAGCGGCTCGAGCGCTCGAGCGATCGCGGCATGCCCGAGCACGTCGTCCGGGCTCGTCGGCTCCTCGATCCACCACGGCCGGGCCGGGGCGAGCCGCCGCACCCACTCGATGGCTTGCTCGACGCCCCAGCGCTGGTTGGCGTCGATCATCAGCGTGTGCTCCGGCCCGATCATGTCGCGCACGAGCGCCGTACGCCGCAGGTCGTCCGCGAGATCCAGGCCGACCTTGAGCTTGAAGCGCGAAAACCCCTGCTCGATACCTTCGCGGCACGCGCGCCGGATCTTCTCGTCCGGATAGCCGAGCCAGCCCACGGAGGTCGTGTAGGCGGGATACCCTTCGTCCAGCATCGCGGCCGCGCGCGCGTCGCGGGTCGGGACGAGCCGATCCAGAGAGCGGCGTGCCTCTTCGGGCGTGAGCGCGTCGCTCAGATAGCGCCAATCGACGAGCTCGACGATCTGTTCGGGGCTCAGCTCCGAGAGCAGCTTCCACAGCGGCTTCTGCTCGAGCTTGGCCCACAGATCCCAGAGCGCGTTGACGACCGCGGCGGTCGCCAGGTGCATCACGCCTTTGTCCGGACCGAGCCAGCGGATCTGGCTGTCGCCCGTGAGCAGCTTCCAGAATTCACCCGGTGCGCTCGTGAACGCGGCGATCGGTTTGCCCACGACGAGGTGGCGAAGCGCGTGAATGCCCGCGACCACCACCTCGGTGCCCCGGCCGATGGTGAACGCCAGGCCGTGGCCCGTGACACCGTCGCGACGATCGGTCTCGATCACGACGTACGCGGCGGAATAATCCGGATCGCGGTTGGTCGCGTCCGAGCCGTCGAGCGTAAGCGACGTCGGGAAGCGCACGTCCGACACGCGGACATCCGTGATGATACCCGTCCAAACCATGGTCCGTCACGCCTCCGTCATTTGCCTGCGGTCCAGCCGCCGTCGATCGACAGGCAGCTGCCGGTCACCATCTCCGAGGCGTCGCTCGCCAGGTAGAGCGCGGCAGCGGCGACCTCGTCGGGCCGCACCATGCGGCCGGTCAGCTGCGTGGCAGCCATCTCCCGGTACGCGCGCTCGGGATCGGGGTACGCCGCGATGCGCTGCATCACGAACGGCGTCTCGACGCGGCCGGGGCAGATGCAGTTGAAACGCACGCCGGTCCCGGAGTGGTCGAGCGCGAGCGCCTTGGTGAGCCCGACGACGGCGAACTTGGTCGTCGTGTAGGCGAGCCGCTCGCGCACCGCCACGAGCCCGGCCACCGACGCCATGGTGATCACGCTGCCGCGGCCGCGCTCGAGCATCGCCGGTGCCCACGTCTTGGTGCCGTTGAATACTCCGCGCACGTTGACCGCGTACAGGCGATCGAGATCGGCCGCGGCCGTGCCGAGCAAATTCCCGACGTGCCCGGTCCCCGCGTTGTTCACCAGCACGTCGACAGGTCCGGTCCGCTCTCCGAGCGCGGCCATTTCCGACTCGGCGGCGACGTCGGCCCGGGCCGCCTCCGCACGCCCACCGCGCTCGCGGATCGCGCGCACGGCCGTCTCCGCCCCTGTCTCGTCGTGATCGACCACCCAGACGAGAGCCCCTTGCGCCGCGAACAGCTCGGCGATCGCGCGGCCGATACCCGACCCGGCGCCGGTCACGAGCGCAGTCTTTGCGTCGAGACGAAAGGGGGTCATGGGAGGGTGGAATCCAGGTTGCGTCCGCCTGGCGGCCCGAGCGGCCGCCAGGCTTACCGGGGTGGTAAAACCACAACTGGAGGGGAGCGGAGCTACTTCTGGAGCGTCAACATCCCGAGCCTGTAGGGCAATTTGCCGTAATCCCCGCCGACTTTCGGATCTCTGCCCTGGTAGAGGAACCGCAGGTCGCACGGGTCGATGGTCATCTTCTCGTCGTGCCCGGAGCGGATCAGCTCGCCGTGGCTGATGTCGTCGCTCCAGTCCTGGCCTTCGTAGGTCACGTTGGCAGGGCCGGCGAAGGGGTTCTGCTTGGTGTCCGCCAGGGGAGCCCAGGGGCCGTCGAGGCTCTCGGACGTCCACGACCTGAAGAAGCGAGGGCTGTTGTCGTACGCCTCCACCATGAGCAGGTACTTGTTCGACCCATCCACCTTGTAGACGTTGCTGGCTTCGAACAGGAGACTCGCGCTGGGGGCCGACATGACGGTCTCGTAACCGTCGTAATTCGGGAACTTGTCGATGCTGACCTTGGAGCGGTAGAGCTTTCCGTCGTCCCGCGAGAAGAAGAGGTAGCAGTTTTTGTCGTCGCAGATGTTCCAGAAGTCCAGCGCGCCGTTCGGCTCGCCTCGGAGCAGCCCTTGGGGCCGACTCCAGCCGTTCATGTTGTTGATGTCATCGTTGGTCGAGTACCGGCCGTTCCACTGGTAGATGAGGTACCACTTTTTGTGCGGCTGGAAATAGAAGACCTGGGGCGCGACCGTGCTGCCGGTGGGCCAGCTCGCCATGTAGTGCTGCTCAGCGGCGTTCGCCTGAGGGATGTCCGTGAAGTTCGAGTACATGGACTGCCATCCGCCGTTGCCCGACGTGGTGTCGAACACGGTGGCAAACACGTGGTACTTGTTCTCGAAGAACACGATCGTCGGGTCCTTGACGGATGCCCAGCTGCGGCCGGCAGGCGGCTTGGGGCTGATCACCGGAGGCCCCGACTTCCACTTGAACGTGGTGGGCAAGTCGCAGGTCGGCGGGGAGCCGCCTGCGCCTCCACCACCGTCCCCTGGATCGCCGCCGCTGCCGCCGGTCCCCGAGGCCGACGTGCTCCCGCCGGTACCCGTCGTACCGCTTCCCCCGCTCCCGACGGAGCTCGACGTAGCAGTGCTCCCGCCGGTGCCCGTCGTACTGCTGGCGCCCGTCGTACTGCTGGCGCCCGTCACCGGATTCTCCGAGCCACCCGTCCCATCAGGGGAGGGCTGGTCGTCGGTCGTGCCGCCGCCGCAGCCGGCGAGCGCCGCGAGCACACAGCCGAGAGCAGAGAGACGAAGGAGGGAACGGTACGGAGCCAGAGCGTGGCAGGGCAAATCGAGGTGAGTGATCATGCTAGTCTCCAGAGGGATGCCCAATCGGGCCATCGAGCTCCTCAGAGCCCGACCGCCAGGGTGAACGCGCATGAGGACGAGAAGCCGGGGCGCATGACGGCCTACCCAGGGCAAAGCAGAAGGATACCCGGAGACCAAATTGTGAACGTTCACATTGTCGTCGTCAATCAAAAACCGGCGCGCGGTCCATCCTCGATCCCGATGGGGGCGCAGCGGCGGCCGGCGGCGGTGTCACAGGGACGCAGACTGGATTCTTCCCGTCACGCCGCCGCGCCGGCCATGCCGGGGAGCAGCGACGGCCAGCTGCGGGGCGGCTTGAACCGGTAAGTCGGCGCGGGCCCGTCGACGACGTGCTCGACCTCGTCGAGGCGACTGCCAGGGAGCAGCACCCCGCCCAGCGACTCCCGCACGAGCGGTATCCGCGCCGGATCGAAGCCCATCACCTGCGAGGCGATCGCGTCGACGAGGCCCGGATCGAACCCGCCGATCAGGAGCCCTGCGCGCACGGGCGTCGCCCCGAGCGGCCCTTCGCCCTCGCCCGCGACGATGCCGTCCACGATCGTCAGGTACCGCCGCTGCGGCTCCCCGCGCAGCGCGCCGCCGCGGTCCGCGAAGAACAGGATGCGGTTGAGATCCAGGATGGTCCGCCAGAGCGTGTCGTTCCCCTCCCAGCTGCCGTCGATGACCTTCGGCGGCGCCCCGAGCCGCGGCGCGCGCGCGACGAGCGAGTGATCGCCGGGGAGCGGGAATCGGCTGAGCTTGTTCTCCACCGCTTCTCCGAGACCTTGAGGCCGATCGAACTCGTCGCCGCCGACCGACGGATCGCCCTCGGTGAAGTGCGGGAGCCAGTACTTCTCGTTCGTCAAGCCGATCACGCTCTTCAGCGACAGCGTGATACCCGTCTTCTTGTGCGTCTTCAGCTTGGGGAGGTTGATGACGACATCCGCGTCGAGCAGCGTCTGGGGAATGCTGTACTCGTGCCGCTGCCCCGTGTGGTGCGGCACCGGCGTCGCGTAATGGCTGCGGTGGAAGCGGAGCGCAGCGCTGCGCGGGGCGCCCGCGCCGGCGAAGAAGCTGCTCGAGCCCAGATCGACGACCCGGTAGCCCCGCGGATCGCCGGGCAGGCGGCGGCGGAGGAGCAGGCCGAGGTTCCACGAGCGGCCGAAGCGGCGCACGTCGTCGAGCGCGAACACAGGCGCGATCCGGAAATACCGCAGGTCGATGAAATCGACGTCATGCCCCTGGGCCTTCAGGTGATCGATGACGTCGAAGATGCCGAGCGGGCCGGCGACCTTCTCGATCTCGCAGCCCTCGACGGGGGAGTCGACGACGCGCACCCTCCCGCGCGGGCCGGCGGCGCGAAGGGCGTAGTCGAGCACGGGCCGGAGCAGCGAGCCGTGGGTGCTCGAGGCGGCGAGCCGCTCGCCCGTGATCTTCTGGTGAAGGTTCTTCGAGGAGACGAGGTTCGGCTTGACGACGACGCGGTCCCCCGGCGCGATCAGGTCGCCGAGCGGGTTCCACGCGGGCGTGCCGGCGCGGGCCGCGTCGAGGCCGAGCCGGCGGAAGAGCGCCTCGACGGCCTCGTAGACGGCGCCCGGCGGGCCGTAGGGCGCGCTGCCCCCGTAGCTCACGCCCGGCCGGGAGACCGTCACCACGCGGCGGCTCGTCGCTGTCATCGGGGCCCCCGGTCAAGCGCCCGCGCCGTTCGGGCCGGGCGAGAGGATCTCGGTCGGCGCGGCGCGCTGGAAATCGACGTTGAGGCGCGAGACGCTCGCGAGGTGCTTGCCCGTGCGGACGAGCGCGATGTCGTCGGCGAACTCGACGTCGATGCGCATCCGCTCGCCGAGGTGATGGCGGAACGTCGCCAGCACCTCCTCCAGGACCTGCTGCGAGAACCGCCCGCCCTTGACCACGCGGAACGTGATGGCGTCGCGCTCCTCCTGCACCACCTGGAAGCGCTTGATCGCGTAATCGAACTCCTTGAGGTAGTGCGCGAAGAACGTGCCGGGCAGGTAGCGCCCGTCCGTCCCCCGGATGATGGACTGGACGCGCCCCTCGATGCGGCCGACGCGCGGCGCCCCCCGGCCGCAGGGGCACGGCGCGGACGGGGACATCGCCTCGGCGAGATCGCCGATGCGGTAGCGGACGAACGGCATGCAGAAGTTGTTGAGATCGGTGATCACCACCTCTCCGATCTCCCCCGGCTCGGCGGGGCGCCCGTCGCGCAGGACCTCGACGATGTACCCCTCGGCCACCACGTGGTGGCCCTCGTGCGCGTCGCACTCGTACGCGATGCCCGAGAACTCGCGGCTGCCGTACTTGTCGAAGACCTTGCAGCCGAACGCCTCCTCGATGAGCCGGCGGCTCGGCAGCGGCAGCGTCTGCGCGCTCGACATGATGGCGCGCGGCCGGGCCGCGACCTTTCCGGTGCTCTTGACGTAATGGGCCAGGAAATCGAGCGCCTCGGCGTAGCCATCCATGAGCACCGGCCGCGCGCCGGCGATCCTCGCGATCATCTCTCCCAGGTTGTCGTCGGAGAGCTCGAAGATGGGGATGAACGTCCGGTTTGACAGGACGGCGTCCGCGCGCTCGCGGGCAGCCTGCCACTTCGTCATGCCGATCGTCTGGTGCCAGAGCCGCACCGTGGGGTCGCCGAAGCGGTAGCCCGTCCACTCCTGGGCCCGGAGCGTCGCCGCCCAGCGGAACTCGAGCTGAGCCCGGTCCGCGTAGCAGACGAAGGGCTCGCCGGTGGAGCCGCTCGTCGTGATCTTGAGGACCTGCGACTTGTCGTGGTTCTCCGACATGATGTCGAAGTAGAGGTGGCGCCGGATATCCGCCTTGGTGAGGAACGGCAGCTTGTGGAGGTCCTCCTGGCCGCGGATGTCCTCGGGCCGGAGCTTGAGCTCCTGCATGCGAGCGCGGTAGTAGGGCACGTTGCGGTAGCAGTGGCGGAGCAGCCGCCTGAGCTTCTCGTCCTGGAGCTCGCGGGTCTGCGCCGGCGTGAGCCACTGCGTCCTGCGCAGCGTCTCGTAGTAGTGCTCGACGTCGCGCGTGATCATCCAGTGGGTGTGGTTGAACGCGGCCAGGTACGCGCGCCACCTCGCCGTGGAGAGCGGATCGCGCTCCGGCGAGCGGTCGACCACCGGATTGCGGCGGAGATACTGGGTGGCCACGTCCGGCGGGATCCGGTCCACGCGGTACTCCCACGCGGCCTTGCCGAGGTCGTAGAACGACTTGGCCACGGCGCGCGCCGCCGCCTGATCGAGGAAGGAGACGCCCTGCCGCCGCTGCTCGAAGAGCGTCTCGATCTCCTTGTAGGAGTAGCCCTTGGCGTGGGCGGCGACCAGGATGAAGGACTGCCAGTAAAAATAGCTGCCCTTGTACGTCAAGAGATCCTGGAACACCTCCCGGGCGCACATCACGAAGCCGCTCTTGTTGTCGTGGAGCGACATGCCGAAGGTGGTGTTCAAGAGGTGGTTGAGCCCGCGGCTCAGGTGGTACCGGCGGTCCCTGCGGCGCCCGACGGCGCTCCTCCAGCCCTGGACGACATCGACGCTGTGCTCGTAGAGCTCGCGCCGGAGGCGCAGGAGGTCCTCGGGCTGGTACTGGAGATCGGCGTCGATGGTGGCGACGAGCTTGCCGCGCGCGGCGGCGGCGCCGGTGCGCCACGCCGCCGTGATGCCGCGGTTCTGCGGGTGGAAGCACCCCACGACGAGCCCGGGGTGCGCGGCCATGAGCGCGCGGATCGTCGTGGCGGTGCCGTCGGTCGAGCCGTCGTCGACGAGGATGAGCTCGCCCGTGAGCGCCCCCTCGCGGAAGACGCCGAGGATGCGGTCGGTGAGCTCGGGGATGTTCAGCTCCTCGTTGAGGCAGGGCACGAGGACGGAGAGCTCGATCGGCGCGTCCGGAGCGAGCTCGGTTCGGGGGTCGGACATGGTGTGTTCGCCTATCTTGCCTTGAAGGAGACACCGCAGCAGAGCGAGGGGCGGCCCGGGCGCGCCGGAGCGCTCACCGGGGGACGCAGCGGAAGCACGCGCGGATCGGCAGCGCGCCGTGCGGCGCCGCGCGGCGCTCGGTCACGCGGAAATGGCGGTCGAGGAGGCGGCCGAACTCGTCGGGAGTCCACTGGTGCAGGTGGTACGCGTCCCCGCCCCACTGGATGCGATCCCGCAGGAGGTAGCCGACGGGCGTGCGGCGGACGATGCCCTTCAGCCGCGCGATGAGCGGGTCGTTCGGCACCGTGATCGCGGCCACGCCGCCGGGGCGCAAGAGGCGCGCGATGGCCGCGAGGACGGCGGCGGGATCCACGGTGTGCTCCAGGACCTCGGTGCAGACGATGCGATCGAAGCTCGCGGCGGGGAGGTCGAGCTTGTCGACCTCGCCCTTGAGGAAGCGGGCGTCGTAGCCCGCGAGGTTCTTGCGCGCGGTGCCGAGGAAGACATCGGAGACGTCGATCGCCGTGATGCGGGCCCGCGGGAACATCCGGAGCACGTGCCCGCCGCCCGAGCCGACCTCCGCGAGGTCGAGCCCGGCGCAGTCGCCCAGCATGCCGCGGATGATGGCGAGCCGCTCGCGCTCGATGAGCCGGATCGGCAGCGGGGCGCGGTCGTAGTAGTCGTCGATCGGGTGCTCTCGGGCGAGGCGGTCGTTCAGCGCCTCCACGTCGATGTCGCCGGCGGCGTTCGCCATGGCCGGGCCCATAGCACGGGGGCGGCGGAGCCTCACCCCGGCGACCGCTCGGCGCCCGCCGATGTGACCACGCGGTCATCCTCCGACGTGAACGTCGAGGCGGCGATCCGCCTGGTCGCCGCCGTGGCGGCTCCCTGGTCGTGTGAGAGGCCGCTGACGGTGCGGTGCAGCGCGCATCGAGCAGGTCCGCCGGGAGACGCTGTTGAGCACCCCCGGACGCATCGCGTGCTCGCGTGCTCGCGTGCTCGCGTGCTCGCGTGCTCGCGTGCTCGCGCGACCGCGCGACCGCGCGAGCACGCGCTGGTTGCCGCTGCGGGCGGAAAGAAAAAAGATTGCGGAGACACTCCTTGCTGTTGGTGCCCCAAGGGAGTAGCTTGGGCCCCTCACGACGTCACTGGCTCTCGACACGATGCGTTCTCTCTCCCTCCACGCGAGGGAGATCGTTGCTCGCGCGGATGACTGGACGACGCACCGTGTGCCTGCGCGGGTTCGCTGCGCGGCACGCCTCCGTTCGAACCGCGACGGCTTCATCGAATGGCAGGCGAAGAGCGCTCACGAGCGCAGCTGCAAGCCGTGAAAGTAACGTGTCATGGGTAATCGTCTCTATGTCGGCAATCTCTCGTACAGCACCACCCGCGAGTCCCTCGAGGCCGCGTTCGCTGGCAGCGGCGAGGTCCGCGAGGTCTCGATGCCGACCGATCGGGAGACCGGCCAGCCGCGCGGGTTTGCGTTCGTCACGATGGGCTCGGCCCAGGCGGCGAACAGCGCCATCTCGCAGCTCAACGGCATGATGCTCGATGGGCGCTCGCTCAAGGTGAACGAGGCGCAGGAGCGTCCGGCAGGCGGCGGCGGCGGCGGCGGTCGCGGTCGTTACTGATCGCCCCTTCGTCGCGTCGGAACATCGCGGCGGGCCATGAAGGCCCGCCGCGTTTATTTTGTCTTCGAGACGCCCGAGCCGCACGCCGGTGCGCGCGAGCGCCGCGCCAGGCGAGGGGGCCGCTGGACCATGGGGCCGCCGCACGGCGCCATCGTGAGCTGGTGCGGCCACCGCTGCGGCGACCGTGGCTTCAACGACGACGACGGCTCGCGCGACACGCTCGCCCTCGATATCGTCACGCTCGGCGAGCTCTCCCAGGACGACCGCCACGAGTCCTCAATGAGCCCGAGCTTGCCGGTGCGTCGCGGCGCGCTGGCCCGAGGTCGACCCGAGCGATCAGGCCGCTCGCCTGGAGCCCGCGGCCGCGCGTGTCGAGGGGTTCACGGTCGTCTCTGGCCGCTGATACCTGAAGCGTAGGATCGTGAAAAAGCCCCGCATCGACGAGATCGGTCTCTATATTATCGTGGTGCTGCGGCTCGTTTTCTGGTACATGATGACGGTCGCGCGGCGAAGTGGACGAGTTGGATAGAGATGCCGCCTGGACCCGTTGGGTTCGAGCGACAGGCAAGTCCGTAAAGCGCCGCTCGAGGCAGCTCGTGCATGCACACCCGGAAGCACGCGCCCGGCGTGCCTTCCGCGTTCGTGCGGCTGAGCGCAAGGAAAGTGGTCGCCATGAAAGCGTGTTTATCGCGGGTCGTGGATGGCGTGGAACAGAGGCTCTGCTGGCGCTTCCAGGTGCACGGGCGGAGCGAGGCCATGTACGAGCCGGCGGACGGCTCGCACGGTCCGTTCGATCGCGACCGCCAGCGGAACCTCAAGCTGGGCGAGACGTTCCAGCGGCTGGACCGCTCGGGATCTCCCCGGAAGTACGATGGGCTCTTCTGGCAGCCAAAGAGCTCGCCAAAGAGCTCGAGCGACGGGTTCGGTCCGTGAGAGTGAGAGGCTGGACCGTGGCGGCCGGAAGCGAGGACAGCATCCATCTCCGGCATGACGCGGGACCGTGAACTTGTCGCTGAGCTAGCAACCGAGTCGTGCAACACAGCCATGTCTACCTCCCAGAAGCCCGTCACCTCCGCCGCCTTGCTCGCCACCGCTGCCCACCTCAACTTCCGCGCGACGTCCCGCGACCGGAGCGGCTCGACGCTCGGCGTGCTCGTCGACGCGTCCGGCGCTCAGCAGTACCTCGTGATCGCCTCTGGCGGCGCGGAGGGCACCTGGACGCTCGCTCGCGAGCTGCCCGTCGGCATCGCGCCCTTTCTTCTGTACGAGAGCGCCGCCAACGTGCTGCGCGGCGGGAGCTTGAGCGAAGACGGGAGCATCTCCTTCCATGGAGCGCTGTATACGATCGAGTCATCGGTCGACGGCAGCACCCGCGCAGCGAAGGTGAGCGGTAGTGTTTGAGCGCTGTCGCGCTCGGATGCCAATCCGAGGATCCGGCTCAGCGCGGTTGCAGGGCTGAGGCCCGAGCTCGCCTTCCCGTCAAGGCTCGACGCGGCACCTCGCGCTGCACCCGTCGCCACCCGCCGTGTTGCCGTCATCGCACGTCTCGAGCCCCGCGCCGTCGCCGTCGCCGCAGACGATCGCGGGATCGACCAGCGCGCGGCGCAGCTTCAGATCGCTGCGCAGGGCGCCCACGTGCGCCTTGAACGCGCTCAGGTCGTCCCGCGTCGCGGCGCCGGCGACGGCCTTGCCGAGCACCTGCTCCGCCCGATCGATGGCCGCGAGCACGGCGCCCTCGTCCCACGCCGCGCTCACGACGCGGGCGAGCTCGGCGCGATACCGCGCGTCGAGCGCCGGGATCTCGCGGATCCGGCGCGGGAGCACGGCGACGGGCTCCGTCTCGGTGTCGAAATGCGGGTCGTCCAGGATGCGGTCCATCCCGTGGGCGATGAACACGAAGCGCCCGTCGGCCGGGTTCTCGTAGAGATAATAGTTGTTCGCCCGGTAGGCGTAGCCGTCCCAGTGGCCGAGCAGCGCCTCGAGGGCGTAGCTCGTGAGGAACCGATCCAGGTCGAGGCGCTCGCTCACCTCCGCGGCGAGCTGCTCGTCCGGCGCGTCCTGGATGGCGGCGGCGAGAGACCGGAGCTCCGCCCCGCCGCCGTCATCGCCGCTGTCGAGCTCCACGGCGTCGATGTCCTCGGCGAAGTCGCCGCAGCACGGGCCCTCGTAGAGCACGCCCTCGTCGTTCACCTCGCCGAAGTGCCGCCGCAGGAACCGCTTGTCGATGGCCTCGGTGACGACGTAGATCCCCTGGTCCACGCCGTTGAGGCTCACCACCGCGTGCGCGGTGCGCGCCGCGGGCACGCCGGCGCGGTCGTGTAGCTCCTCGCCGATCTGCTCGCGCAGGAACGTCGGGTCCTGCTTGGAGTTGTTCAGCAGGAGCTTCTTGAGCCCGTGCAGGTTCGCTTCCTCGTCGAACTCGTCGAGCTTGACGCTGAAGCTCGGCTTCTCGGACAGATCCACGGCCGAGTTGCCCTTCTGCCGGATGCCAGCGCCGCTGACGACCTCGCCGTCGTAGACGATGGTGCACGGGGCGCGGTCGTCGAGGTTCGTGCGGAGCTGCCCCAGGTGGGCCTCATCGATGGTGATCGCGATCTCGTGCAGCGCCGCCCGATCGAAGACGACGTCGCTGCCCGGGTCGAGGGGCACACAGCCGCCCTGGCTCGCCGCGACGAGCGCGAGGACCGCGGACGCATGAAGGGCTCTCATCGATCCCGGCCTACTGCTCCGCATCGCTCCTGGACTCCGGAGTCCGGCCAGGGTGGCCCGCCTCGGCGGGGAGCCGGCCGCCCACGGCGTGGCGGAGCTCGCCGACGGCGGTCCAGTAGCGGCGCACGAAGCGCATCAGCCGGAGCTCCAGGCGCACGCGGCGCTCGTCGACCTCGAGCGCCCGCCCCACGTCGACGTTGCGGCCCTCGATCGCCCGCTGCGCCTCGGCGCCCGCGCGCTCGGCGGCGGGGGTCATCCGGCGCCGGAGCTCGGTCACGAGGGCCCGGGTGGCCTGCGCCTCGCTCAGGCTCGTCCGCACCTCGCGCGTCACCAGCTCGACCGCGGCGCCGAGCGCGCGCTGCTCCGCCTTGCGCGCCGTGTCCGCCGCGACGGTGGCCGCGCGGTGCGTGTCGAACACCGGCAGCTCGACGCCGAGCCCGAACGTCCACGCGCGGCCGAGCACGCTCTCGGGCCGGAACTCGTAGCCGACCTCGACGAAGGAGAGCCACGGCCACCGCGCGGCGCGCTCGGCGTGGAGCGCCGCGTCCGCCGCGTCGCCCTGCGCCGCCGCGAGCTCGATCTCGGGCCGACGCTTGAGCGCGAGCTCGACGGCCTCCGCCTCCGTGGGGAGCTCCGGGGGAGGCCACGCGCCCTTCGGCGCGCCGATGAGGCGCACGGGCACCGCGGGATCGAGCCCCATGCGCGAGAGGAGCGCCGCGAGCGCCGCGCTCCGCTGCGCGCGCAGATCTACGCCGTCCTGCTCCGCGTCGACGGCGGTGAGCTCCGTCATCGCCTCGTCGACCGCCGTCGTCCGCGCGGCGGCGAGCTGCCCCTTCATCCAGGTGGCGAGCGACCGGCGCGCCTCGGCCACCGCGTCGGCGGCCTCGATCTCGGCGTCGAAGAGGAGCACCTCGTCGAACAGCGACCGGACGTCGGCCTCGAGGGCGATCTCGACCTCGCGCGCCTCGGCGAGCGCCTTGGCCTCGTCCACCCGCGCGGCCGCGACGTTCGCGTCGACCTCGCCCGGGCGGGTCACCGGGAAGCGGAGCGCGGTGCTCACCCTCGGCCGGCGCTCGAGGATGCGCTCGAGATCGACGTTCGTGATGCGGAGCTCCGGGTTATCGAAATGGTCCTCCGCGTCGACCTGCGCCGCGGCCGCCTCGGCGCGGGCGCTCTGCGCGGCGAGCTCGGCGCTGTGGTCCCTCGCCCAGGCGACGGCGTCCTCCACGGTCATCGCGAGCGGCGCCGCGCTGGACGCGCCCGGGCGCGCGCCCGGGGCCGCGCGGCCGGGCGCCGGGGCGCCGGTGGACGCCCGGCCCTCGCGGTAGAGGGCGATCGCGCGGTCGGACGCCGCCGGCCTCGGCGGGGAAGAGCAGCCCGAGAGGGCCGCGCAAATCAACATGACGGGGATCGCCGCGCGGCGGCGGCGCTGGCTCACTGGCCCCACGAGAGCTCCTGGAACGAGGGCGTGGCGGCGTCGAACACGATCGTCAGCGCGCCCGGCGTGAGCGACGGCGTGATCCCCTCGGGCTTGAGCCCCGGGAACCGCTGGACGAGGCGCGGCGAGAGGACGCCGCCCTCGGGGCGATCCACGCGCCACAGCGCGCCGGCGTCGCCGTCCGCCGTCGAGGGCGTGGACGTCATGGCGAGCGCGCCGTCCGGCATGAAGACGAGCTCCGAGATGCCGCCCGGCGTGGCCTTCCCGGCGACCTCCACGTCGACGCGCGCGCGCGCCCACAGCGCGACGCGGGCCGCGTCGAAGCGCGCGGCCTCGGCCGCGGTCCGCTCCTTCTTCTTCGCGCTCGCGGCCTCGACCTCCCCGCCGAACAGCGCGCCCGGGGAGCCGACCCGCCAGATCATCGCGTTGCCCTGCGCGTCGAGCGGCGCCTTCAGCCCGAGGTACAGGGCGCCCTGCCGGAAGGCGAGGCCCTCGATGTCGAGCTCCCGCGTCCCCTCGGGGAGGCCGAGCGCCGCGGCGCGCGCGGGATCCGCGTCGAGGACCTCGGCCAGGTGGATCTCGCCGTCGACGCGGAAGCCCTGGCCGTCCTGGCGGACGCGGAGGAGCGCGGTCCGCTCCGGCTTGCGCTTCCCCTTCTTGCTGTAGCTCTGCGACGACAGGAGGTAGATCTCGCCGGCGTCCCCGGCCGCGATCCCCTCGAGGTCGTTCACCTCGTCGACGCCGCTCACCGGCACCGGCTCCGCGGCGACGGCGCCGCCCGCGGACATCGCGAAGAGCCACGGCACGCCCTCGTTCTGCTCGTGGCCCGTGTCGTCGCTGACGAGGAGGTACCGCGACTCGCCGGGGCGCGCGAGGACGCCGGACGGCTCGAAGCGCGTCCGGCTCGCCAGGGTCGGGGGCACCTTCATGGGGGACTGCGACGCGACCGCGCCGGCCTTCGGCGCGGCCCCGGCCTTCGGCGCGGTGGAGGTGGGCTTCGGCGGCGGCTGGGCGGGGGCCGCGCCGCGGCGCGCGTCGAACGTGATGTCGAAGGCCTGGCCAGGGACGAGCGCCATCGGCGCGTCCAGCGCGATGGTGACGACGCGGCCCCACGCCGGCAACTCCGGCGTCGGCCAGCAGCGCGGGGGGAGCTGCGCGACGAGCGGCCCCACGGCGACGACCGTGCCCGGGATCGCGTCGCCGAGCTGGCCCCGGATGTAGAGCTCGGCCGCGTCCCCGTCGTTGACGCCGAGGGCGAAGCGCTCGGGGACGCAGGCCAGCGCGCGCGCGCCCGTGCGCGCGCTCAGGAGCTGCACCAGGGGCATCCCGGCCGGGACCACGTCGCCGGGCTGCCTGTCGATGGAGATGACGCGCCCCGCGTTCGCGGCGCGCAGCACGTAGCTCGCGCGCCGCTGCTCGAGCATCGCGATGTTCTCGGTCGCGACGCGCACGTCCGCGTCGAGCTTCGCCGCCAGCCCCGACGTCCGATCCCGGAGGCCGTTCCGCCGCCGCTCGGTCGCCTTGAGCTGCTCCGTGAGCATGCTCAGCGTCCGCGGCTTCTCGCTCGCGATCGCCGTGACCGTCGCCTGCTGCAGGTCGAGCTTCGTCAGATCGTCGAGCACCGCCTGCCGGTTCTCGACGAGCGCCTTCACCCGCGATATCTCGCTGTCCAGCACCTTCGCCTCGGCGACCGCCCGGCGCTGCTCCTCGCGGTGGACGGCGAGGTGGCGCTCGACCGTCTCGCGGTTCGTGTCGAGCTCCTGCTCGAGGACGGCGAACTCCATCTGCAGATCGGCCTCGACCTGGGCCTTCTCCGCCTTGGCGACGGCGATCTCGGCGTCGATCACCGAGGTGTCCAGCGTCGCGATGATCTGCCCGGCCTCGACCTCCTCGCCGACGCTCACCTCGACGGAGGCCACCCGGGCGGTCTCGACCGGCGAGAGCACCTCGGGCAGCGCCTCCGCGAAGCCGAAGACCCGCCCGCGCGGGCCGCTGCCCAGGTGGAGCCACAGGGCGGCTCCGAGCGTGAGCACGAAGGTGATCGCGGGGGTGGCGTCCTGGAGCGCCGAGCGGAGTCGCTGGTAGCTGTACATCGATGATCCTTGCGCGGTGATGACGACGGCGGCTGTGTCAACGAAGCGAGAGGGCCCGCGAGGGCGTGACCGACAGGCATCCTCCGCGATGGACCTCGGCCGCTAGAGATCCAGCGTCGGCTCCTGAAGCATGAGAGAGACGTCCTGCACGCCCGGGATGGCCTGGAGCTTCGCGACGAGCGCCGAGCGCAGATCGGGCGCGAGGACGGTGATCTGGTAAGCATGCTCCATCGCGGTCCCCTGCGCAGCCTCCCGGAGGGTCACCAGCGAGAAGGTCCGGCAGTGCGCGCGGAGCACCTTCGCGAGCGCGTCGTCCACCTCGGGCAGGGCGGGCGCGGTGAAGCGGACCAGGCCATCCGGCTGTCGTCGCGAGCCCCAGCCGGAGAAATGGAGGAGCAAGCTTCCGGCGGCGAAGATCGCGGTCCCGCCGAGGGCCGCGCCGACCGCCTGGAGCCCGCAGGCGATGCCGACGCCGAGCGCCGCGAAGACGAACATGATGTCGCGGGGATCGCGCATGGTCGTGCGGAACCGGACCGCGCTCAGGCCCACGGCGACGCCGATGCCGGCGGCGATGCTGCTGCCGACGGCGAGCATCAGCATGCAGGTGATGACGCTGCCCATCGCCATGCTGTGCACGGATGAGCGGGAGTAGGAGAGCCCGCGAAATGTGGCCATGTAGACGAGCGCGACCCCCTGGCCGAGCCCGAACGCGAGCAGGAGCGCCACGACCGCCTTGCGGGAGTCCATGGCGCTCCCCTGGGTGACCCATCCGAGCCAGTCTATCACGGCGAGCCGCTCTTTCCCGGGGCGATCGCGGGGCGCGGCGCGCGCCGAGCCCCATCCACGCGATCCACGCGCGTCCGCGTCATGGCGCCTCGGAGGCGGCCCCGCGGCCAGGGTAGGGGCGCGCTTGCTTGATGTAGAGCGTCGGCGGCTCGTCGGGGTTCGCGTCGTCGTCGAACTTGAACTCCACGTCCATCGCGTACCAGCCGTCGTTGCCGCTCGCGGGCCCGTAAGCGGGGGAGAACCGCTCGTGGATGGCGTCGAGCGCCACGCCGAGCTGATGGACCTGCGCCGTCGAGAGGACGGTCTGGCCCTCCGGCATGAGGCTCGAGTGCGTCAGGTAGGTGACCGGCTGGTTCGGCTGGTTGAAGAAGTAGAGGAACGCGTCGTTCGTCACGCCCGCGGGCGGGGCGACCACCTCCACGTCACCGCCGCTCTGCACGTTGACGTAGAACGCGGGCTGGACCCCTGCCGTGTCGAACGGGTTGTTGGTCACGGCCACGCCGTTCGCCTCCTCGGACGGGAAATTGTGGTGCACGAGCAAGGCCATCCCGATGGTCCGGTGATCGATGCCGTAATAGGTGCGCTCATCGAAGGTGCGGAGCTTCCAGGCGCTCGCGTAGGTCTTGCGGATGGCGTCGAGGACATCCTCCCAGTCCGTCGGATCGCCGGTGTTCGAGTCGTAGCAGCCGGCGCACGGGAACCCGTCGAGATCCTCGCTGTTCGTGCTGGTGCGGAAGCGCATCTTGTGCCCGGGGTAGTCCGCCTCGATCTTCGCCCGGAGGAGCTCCTGGAACTCGGCGTCGATGGGCGCGCTCTTCATGGCGTCGCGGAGCGCCTTCAGCTGCTCGTCGCGGGCCGCGGCGTCGGTGTTGAACTTCGGGTCGGCGAGCAGCGCGTCGATCTGTTCGTAGAACCCGTTCTGCTTCATGAACTGGTCATAGTAGTACACCGGGATCGCGAAGGCCTTCAGGATGGGGACCTCGGGGAGCCTGGCCAGGATGGAGTAGTGGGCCGCCTTGCCGCCGAAGGCGAGCACGGCCTGCTTGATCGCGTCCCGGAGCGGCTCGCCCTCCGGCGGATCGGGGGTCACCTCCTCGATGTCGCGCAGATCGGTGACCGTCAGATCCAGCTCGGGGAGCGTGACGGGCGTGGGTTTGTGCGCCTCCCAGAACGTCTCGGCCTCCGCCTCGGTGACCTCGCGGACGTTCCAGGACGACGGCCCCGCGGTGAGCTCGACGAGCTTGTCCTTCAGCGCGAGCAGCTCGGGGCGGCTCATGGCGTTGCGCAGCCCCATGTTGGGGGTGCGCCGGTTCTGGGAGAGCACGTTGACGTGCGAGAGCGGCGTCTGGAACTCCTCGGTGATGATCCCCTGGACGACCGAGATGTCGTTGGGCGCCTCGTCGAGGACGACGATGTCCTGGTGGGACAGGTACTCCGAGTCGAGATCCGCGGCCTTCGCGAAGTGGAGCCGACCCACCGCCGTGCCCAGCGAGAGCGGCTGGTAGTCGATCCCGGCGTAGAGATCGCCGGTGCTGACCACGGGGATGTCGGAGGGGAGCTTCTTCGCCTCGGCCGCGACGGCCTCCGACGTCGGGTGGAAGGCGAGCTTCGACCCGAAGAAGGAGGCCGCCTTGGCCGCCCTGAACAGGGTGGTGATCATGTCCGCGGACGCGGTGTCGTAGGGGGAGAGCTCGAGGGCCCACACGTCTGGACCCTCGTAGTGCGTCACCGCGCCGAGGACGAAGCGGCGATCCGGCGTGAAGTACTCGGTCGCGTTGAACTCGGCGAGGGGCGGGACGAGGGGCAGCGCGTCGCCCGAGAGGTGCGATGACACGAAGTCGTAGTGGATCAGGTAGAGAACGCTGTTCTGGAAGTACAGCGCGTTCTGGTCGGCTTGATCCAGCACGACCTTGACCGACCGCGCGCCGGGCAAGGTGGCGTCGATGGGCTGCGACGCGAGGGCCTCGAAGTCCGCGGCGCACCCGATGCGCTTCAGGAACTCCGTCGATTCATCGGCGTTCTTGCGTTCGCAGACCTCTCCGGTCACGCCGGGGTCGTCCGTGCCGCTGCCGCCACACGCGCCCGGGAGCGCCGCGGCGAGCAAGGCGAGCGTGACGATCGACGTGATGCGAGTGCCTTTGTACATGATTCCTCCTGAGACAAGTAAGCTGACCGCGCAGCGGCGCGCGCCGGTCATCCCGCGTCAATCCCGCGTCAAGGTGTCAAGGTGTCAGCGCGAAGCAGTAGAACCCGCCGTAGCCGCCGCCGGACCCGACGGTGACCGCGCCGGGCAGCGGTCCCCCCTGCTCCAGGAGGTTGATGCCCGGCGCGCACCCTGACTCGTCGAGCGACGACATCCAGTTGGCCATGTTGATGTTGCCGCCGGGGCCGGCGCCGGTGCTGCCGCCGCCGGTCGGGAAGCCGCCGCCGGCCGGGGAGCTGCCGCCGGTCGGGAAGCCGCCACCTCCGAAGTTCCTGGGCCACGAGTGACCGACGCGCGGCCGCCCCTCGCTCGAGTCGCCCGACTTGGCCGTCCAGTCCTTGCAGGTCGCTGTCGCGCTGTAGAGCTGTCCCTTGTCGTTCGTCCCCGTCAGCATGTCGTGGTTGTCCACCTCGGACTGGCTCGGATCGGGCTGGTGGTTGGGGACGCCGTCCTCGTTCGGAAAGTCGTCGATGATCGCAGGGTCGGCCGCGGAGGGGCGGTCGTTGAGCAGCTCCTCCTTGTTGTTGGCGAGCAGCCGGCCGAGCCGGTCGTACCAGGGACCGTTGCCGATCCGATCGATCGCGTTGACCTGCTTGCCGTCCTCCCCTGCGACGGCGCTCAGGAAGGCGCGCCACTGCTTGCCCCCCGCGCCGGGCATGCTCTTCTCGGCGATGGTCGCGCAGATCTTGTCCGCGCCGCGGAGCCCGGCGCCGGGGCCCGTCTCTCCGAAGCGGAGATCGCCGCCGAAGCCGTCCTGGGAGCCCGACAGCTCCTGTAAGGCGACGAGGCTGGTCACGAAGAAGCTGAATTTCTCGGTCGTCCCGCCGCCGGAGGTGGACGAGGTGGCGTTACCGCCGGAGGTGGACGAGGTGGTGTTACCGCCGGAGGTCGACGAGGTGGTGTTGCCACCGGAGCTGGACGAGGAGGTGTTGCCGCCGGAGCTGGACGAGGAAGTGTTGCCGCCGGAGCTGGACGAGGTGGTGTTGCCGCCGGAGCTGGACGAAGTGCTGGTCGAGCTGTCGCCTCCGATGTCCACCTCCGGGTCCGAACTGGAGCAGCCGACGCCGACCACAGGGGAGAGCAGCGCGAGGGTGAGGGGCAGCAGCAAGGGGCGATAAGTGCGTGTCATGGTCTCTGTGTCCTTTTCCTTGTTAAGCTAGACGGTCGGCCGCGCCGCGGATCGGCGAGGCTCACTTGCAGGTGAGATCGCTCTGGCAGGTCTGGCCCTCGGGGCACTGCGAGTCGTCGTTGCACGACGTGAGCCCGGCGATCGCCACCGCCTGCTCGATCTGGGACGAGACGACCAGATCGACCCGGCCGGGCGGGATCGTCGTGGAGCCCACGGACTTGCGCGTAACGATGATCGTCGGGAAGCCCGCGACGCCGAGGTCGAGGAGCTGCTTGACGAGTGATGCGGGGATATCGAGCGAGCCGGTGTCCTCGACGTTGCACTCGATCATCCCCTTCGTGCCCCCGTGATGGCTGATGTCGAGCTTCACGTGGAGCTTGGCGATGTCGGCCTGCCCCGGCGGGGTCCACGTGAGCTGCAGGGGCTGATCGGGCTCGAGCGCTATCGTCTCGTTCAGGAGATCGAGGGGGCTCACGCCCTTGGCCTCCACCGTGAAGGCGCTGAAGAAATCGCCGCTCGCCTCGAAGCGGACCACCTGGCCCTCGTTGGCGGGCGGGTAGCCGAGCTTCGTGCCGGCGGGAGGCTGGTAGTTGTTCGCCGTGGGGCTCATGACGAGGGACGCGGCGCCCGACTCCAGGTTCAGGCCGGTCACCGTCACGTCTCCGGCGCTGTGCGCGGCCGGGTAGGGCTGGCACGTGTCGTCCTCCACGCAGACGGCGCTGCCTCCGCAGGGCTCGTTGCAGAACGGGACGCGCGGCGTGAGGAGCTGACAGCCCCCCTCCTCGGCCTGCACCTCCCAGATGATCTGCGAGGGCGTGGGGCCGTCGTAGATCTTCCCGATCACCGACGTGCTGCCCGCCGCACCCGGCTCGGCAGCAGGCAGCGAGCGCACCTGGAAGGCGCCGACGAGCTTCGTGGGATCGCCGGTCGGTTCACCCGACCCGGTGGAGCCGCCGGAGCCGCCGGAGCTGCCCGAGCTGCCCGAGCCCCCGGAGCCCGATGTGTCGTTGGTGCCGTCCACGGAGCTCGAGCAGGCGAGCGAGGCGAGGGCCACGACCCCGCCAAGGACGCCGACGCGCCATGCGCTTCGTGAAGGTAATTTTTCAATTCGGCAAAGGTTTTGCGACATCTCGATGGCCAGGTGGCGACGCGGCGGGATCAGGGGTCAATCTTTTTTGAAGAAGCCCCACCGCGCGGACGCCGGCGATCCGGCGTCCCACCGCGTGGACGTCAGCGAGCCGGCGTCAGGCCCCGGCGCTCAGCCGCCGCCGAGCTCGGACAGGCGCGCGCGCAGCCGCGGCGCGTGGACGCTCTCGCCGTGACGCGCGAGGAAATCGGCGATGGCTGCGCGCTCGTCGGCCGCCCGCCCGAGCCGTCGCAGGCACTGCACCCGGCCGACCCGGGCCTCCGCGGCGAGGGGGCCGCCGGCGCCGGCGAGGTAGCGATCGAAATAGCCGAGCGCCTCCGCCGCCTTGCCCTGGTGGAGCGCGATCTGCCCGAGCGACACCAGGGCCGCGCGCGCCTCGGGGCTCCCCGGGTGCTGTGCGAGCAGGGCGCGGTAGGCGGCGTTCGCCTCGGCGCTCTTTCCCTGCCCGAGCTGGGCCTGCGCGCGCACGAGCAGCGCCTGCGGACCCGTCGCGGGCTCCTCTGCGCGCGGCCTGGGCGGCGGCTGCGCGCGATCCCGGGCCCCGACGGCGCTGGCGGCCGCGGGCTCGGCGGTGGGCGCGCCGGCGCCGGGCGAGGGCTCGGCGGCGGGCGCGCCGGCGCCGGGCGGCGGCTCGGCGCCGGGCGGCGGCTCGGCGATGGGCGCGCCGGCGCCTGGTGAGGGCTCGGCGGTGGGCGCGCCGGCGCCTGGCGGAGGCGCTTCCGGCACCGAAAGCGTGGGGAGGCTCAGGACCGTGCGCCGCGCGCCGCTCGGATCGAGCGCCTCGTTCCCGCTCGGCGCCGGCGGAGGCGCGTGCGCAGGCTCATCGAAGAGCTCCGCGGCGAGCGCTGCCAGGAGCGTCGCCGCGACGGCGACGCCCGCGAGCGACCCGGCGATCCCTCGCCGCAGCATCGGCCGAGGCGCTGTGCGCGGCCTCGCGGTGCTCTCGGGCGCGGCCTCGGCGCGGGCGCCTCTGGCGTCGAGGCGAGCGCCTCGGGGCTCGAGGCGGGCGCGCGCGAGCACCTGCTGCAGCATGGCGGCGTCGCTGAGCTCGCGGCCGTCGTCGCGCGCGTCGCCGAGCCTGCCGATGGCGGCCCAGAGCGGCGCCTCGCTGCGGAGCTCGGGGTCGTCCTGCTCGGCGCGGCGGAGGAGCTCCGCGTCCTCGGGGCGGATCGGCTCGCCGCGCGCCTCCGCGGCGAGGATCGCGGGCACGAGGTCCAGATCGATCTCGGACTTCTGCGTCCCTGTCATGATGCTCTCTTCCGGCCGACGGCGAGGTCCTGTCGCACCTGCTTGCGGAGCGCGCCGATCCCGAGGCGCAGCCTGCTCTTGACCGTATCGGGGCTGACCTCGGTCATTCCGGCGATCTCCTCGATGGAGTGATCGAGCGCGTGGTGCAGGAGGATCGCAGTGCGCTGCGCCTCCGGCAGCTCGTCGAGGTACGCGCGCGCCTCGCGCGGGAGGGCCTCGAACGGGGGTTGGTGTGGCGCCAGGGCGATCTCGTCGTCGATCGCGCTCTCCGGGGCGACGGGCGCGCCTTCCCGGCGCTGCTGCCTGGCGTACCGGAGGATGGTCCGGACGGCGACGCGCCTGGCCCAGGCCTCGACGGTGGCTTCGCCGCGGTAGCTCGACGCGCTCTCGAGGATCGCGAGCAGGCCGAGCTGCGCGGCGTCGTCGGCGTCGGCCGCGCTGCGGAGGAACGTCCGCGCGATCCGGCGGACCCGCGAGATCACGTGGGTCATGAGCCAGGCCTGGGCCTCCGGGTCGCCCGCGCCGGCGCGGCGCATCCGTTCGAGATCAGACGGCACGGGCCCAGAGGGTGACGAGGCAGGCGGCGGGGCGGGGACGGGGCGCGTCATGGCGCTGGCCAGGAGCGGCTCGGGCAGTGGGCCGAGGCGCCTGGAGAGAGCTCGCGCGTGCTCAGCGTCCATCGCTTCGACCTGGTGCGATGCACGGCCCGAAGCGGGTCAATTTTCCTTTCGTGTCGGGTCATGCGGCGCGGATGGTCATTTCCTGACCATGCCCGCGGGGGCCGGCGAGGCCGGCAGGGCGAGGCCGAGCTCCAGCCCGACGCCGGCCAGGATCCGCACCGGATCGGCCGAAAGCGCGAGGGCCGGGTGTACGGCGGCGTCTGGCTTCGTCAGGAGCACGTCCACACCCACCGTCGTCTTGAGGCGGAGCCACCCGGTGAGCGGGACTCCGAGCTCCGCGACCGGCGCGACGCTCACGAGCACGTCGGTCCTGGCCTCCGGCGGCGGCAGTTGCTGCGGAAACATCCGTGGCCACCGCCACGGGGGCGGCGGTGGCGGGCCATGACCGGGAGGCGGAGGGAACGGTGGTGGCTCCGTGAGCGCCTGCTGGGTCGTGCCTTCCTCGGGGACGCGCTCGACGATATCGACGGTGGCGCGCGCGCCGAGCTGCAGGTCGAGGCCGAGGGGGAGCCTGAGCCGGACCTGGCCGGTCGTGATCACCGGGTGGCGCGAGAGCTCGAACGTGGACCGCTCGCCGCCGACGGAGGTCGAGGGCATGAGCTCGTATCCCAGGCCGAGGACGGCGTAGTCCACCGGCGCCCAGGAGGCGCGGACAGCGGCGGCGCTCTGCCAGGGCGCGTCGCTGCTGAAGTTCGCGCCGGTGTAGCCGGCGAGGACGGCGAACGTGGGCAGCGGGCTCGCGTCGCGGCGGGCGCGCGTGGATGGTGACGGCGGGCCCGCGGGCGCCTGCAGGTCCGGCGCGGCGTCCGTGGGCGTCGCGTTCGCGGGCGCGGCAAGGGACGCGGCGGGCTCGGGGGCAGCGGCGGGCTCGGGTGGAGCCGCCGGGGCCGGTGGGGCCGGGGCGACCTTCACCTCGGCCAGGCCGGCGACGTGGCCCTCGCGGAGCTCCTCGGCGACCGCGCCGGCGATGTTGGCGAGCGACTCGAGGGCGGTCGCGCTCTGTCCGGGCAAGATCGGGATGCGGCGGCCGTAGATCTGCTCGCCGTCGCGCTCGACCACGTACAGGGCGAGCTCGTCGCTCGACCCGGCGTCGATCCAGAGCACGCCTCGCGCGTCCCATGTGTCGGCGAGCGCGTTGGCCTCGGGGAGGAGCGTTTGCAGCACGGGTCTCGGCGTGCCGGGGCGGACGATCTGAAGGCGGACGCCGACGGGGCGGATATGGGCGACGACGAGGTCGAGGGCGCGCTTGTCGATGCCGCCGGCGCCCGGGAAGGCGGCGAGGACGAGCACCGGCTCGCCTGCGGCGCGAGGCTCAGCCGCTGCGGCGGGCAGGGCGACGGCGGCCAGCAGCGAGCCGGCGACCGCGCTCGCGGCCGTTCGGGCAGCGCGGAGGGCGAGCGCGAGCGACGCGGCCGGCACGGGCACGGAAAATTATCACCCTTCCTCGCGGGGCACCATCCCCCGTCGTGGCGTAGGCGTTCCCACCCATCGGCCACCAACGTGAACGTTTACGTTTACGTGGTCGTGGTCGTGGTCGTGGTCGTCAACGGCAAGCCGTGAACGACCACGACCACGACCACGACCACGACCACGTTCACGACCACGTTCACGACCACGTTCACGACCACGTAAACGTAAACGTTCGGCTGTAGGAGAACGCGGCGCGAGGCTTCGTTAACGCCTTTGCCCCCGGCGGGGACCGGCCGGATGGGGCGCGCCCGCGCCTCAGCGCGCGCCGGTCGACCGCGGGTAGCTCCCGAGCACCTTCACCATCTCGCAGCGCGCGCGGAGCCGCTCGATCGCGTCGGCGACGCGCGGATCGCTCCGGTGGCCCTCCAGATCGACCAGAAAGACGTAGTCCCAGTGCTTCTGCCGGCTGGGCCTCGACTCGATCCGGGTCAGGTTGATGCCCGCGTCGTCGAAGATGGCGAGGACCCGGCGGAGCGCGCCGGGCTCCTCCTGCACGGAGAAGACGATCGAGGTCTTGTCCGCGCCCGTGGCGGGCGCGTCGCCCGCGGCGATGACGATGAAGCGCGTCGCGTTCTCGGCGCGGTCGTGGATGCGCTCCCGCAGGAGCGGCAGCCCGTAGAGCTCGCCCGCCCCGCGGCTGCCGATCGCCGCCGCGGCGGGGTCGCCGAGGGCCTCGTGCGCCGCCGCGGCCGCGGACACGGTCTGGACGATCTGCGCGCCGGGGAGGTGCTTCGCGAGCCAGAGGCGGCACTGCGAGAGCGCGTGCGGGTGCCCGTGGACCCGCGCGACGCCGCTCAGCCCCTCCGCCTTGCTGAACAGGCAATAGGCGACGTCGAGCACGAGCTCCTGCCGGATCTGGAGGTCGCTCTCGATCAGGGCGTCCGCCGTCAGGGTCACCGAGCCGTCGGTCGAGCTCTCGACGGGGACGACGCCGCAGGCCGCCTCGCCCGCGCGCACCGCATCGAAGACGCCCTCGATGGTGCCCGTCTCCCGGTAGAGCGCGGCCAGCCCGAACAGGTGCCGCGCCGCGACCTCCGCGAAGGCGCCCTCCGTCCCCGGAAAGGCCACCTTCATGGGCTCCTCCAGCGACAGGCAGGCGCTCATCACCTCCCGGAAGAGGACCCGGATCGCGTCGCGCGGGAAGCGGCCCGCGCCCTTCGCCTGCAGGCGGGCGAGCACGCGCCGCTCCCGCTCCGGGTCGTGGAACTGCGTGGCGTTCGCGGCGCGCTTCGCGTGAGCGACCTCGAAGGCCACCTCGGCCCGCTCCGCGAGGAGCTCGAGGATCCGGTCGTCGATGCTGTCGATGCGCTCACGAAGCTCGCCAAGGGTCGCCATGAACTGTTTCACCTCGGAAGGGGCAGGGCGGCCATCAAAGCGCAGGGGGCGCCGCAGCGCAAGGCTCGCCTCGGAGCCGGGAATGCGCGCGGAACGCGCGCGACGGCGATGCACGTCAGGGGCGAAGCGGCACCCGTGCGGGCTCGACGCGTGGAGCGGATGGGCGAGAGAGGACCGGTGAGGGAGCAGGGGAGAGGAAGAGAGAGCTCTTGGCGCGGGAGCGAGAGGATCGGCCGGCGGAGTGGGAGGATCGGGCGCGGGAGCGGGAGGATCGGCTGCCGGAGTGGGAGGATCGGGCGCGGGAGCGGGAGGATCGGCTGCCGGAGTGGGAGGATCGGGCGCGGGCGCGGGAGGATGGCGCCCGTGGGGGACATCTGTACGAGCGGAGCCCTGGTAACACTTCTGACCGGGAGCTGCGGTGACACTTCCTTGAGCCACGGGCCCCTGCTCCGGGAGGACTGGAAACAGGGACCGGTTCCTCGTCGGCGCGACACGCTCGCC
The DNA here is from genome assembly GCF_051521375.1 of Sorangium sp. So ce693. Lineage (NCBI taxonomy): Bacteria > Pseudomonadati > Myxococcota > Polyangiales > Polyangiaceae > Sorangium > Sorangium sp. So ce693. The sequence continues at coordinate 11,357,617 of NZ_CP150347.1, read as the reverse complement.
GCGCTTTCTCGGACCGCCTGGATCTATATACGAACCGCTCCACGTGGTCGCGGTACACACGAGCCTCTTCTCACGATCCGGCGTGAGTTCGCGCAGGTCACCGCGCCCTGGCCAGCTTCAGCTCCTTGTTCTTCAGGGTGACCTGCGCGAGCAGAACCGGGCCGTAGTACAGCTCCCAGACGTCATCGGCGCTCGGAATCAGCCCCACGGGCTCGCCGGCGAGCAGTGAGGAGACGGTGGTCTGCGCGCCCCCGAACAGCATCCGTCCTTGGTCGTCAAGGCGTCGAATGGCCATCGTGTCCGGGTACTCCGGCGACGAGGACTTGCTCGGCATCGAGCGGCGCGAGGGCGTGTAGCGCGAAGCCGGCGTCCTCTGGCCGAGCGCCTCGTGCGGACGCTGATCATTGTACTCGTGCCGAAACCGATCGAAGACGCGCTGCTGCGCTGCCAAGTTGGCTTCTGGCGGCGATGTCGCCTCCGCCTTCAACGTCTTGTGCATTCGCTCGTGGCGGCCGTTCTGCTGCGGCTTACCGGGCTCGATCCGCTCGGGATGAATGCCGAGCTTGATCCAGCTGACCGAGAGCGCCGAGAGCCCACCGATGCCAATCGTGGCGAACGGCGGGCCGTTATCGGAGCGGATGCGGTGCGGCAGCCCGAACTCGCGGAACGCGCGCTCGAAGTGCGGCCGCACCGAGGCCTCGTCCGGCTTCGCCACGCCCTCGCACTTGAGCAGGTACCGCGACGCCTGGTCCGTCAACGTCAGCGGGTGGCAGCGCGTCCTGTCGCCGAGCGCGAAGTGCCCTTTGAAATCGGCGCACCACGTGTCATTCGGCTGCTCGGCTGGAGCCAGCGGCGACGGCATCGCGGTCGTCGGCGTCACCACGCGGCGCCGACGGGGCCGGATCAGCCCGTGCTTCTTGAGCAACTCGCCGATGGTGCTCGTTGCTGGCAGCCCCTCGACGCCCAGGCTCTCCAGCCGCGCACGCAGCTTCTTCGGCCCCCACGTGGGGCGCTCCTTCCGCAGCTCGATCAGCGCGTCGACGAGCCCCGTTGGCGTCGCATGCGGGAACGTGTGAGCCACGGGCCGCCGCTCCTCCAGGCGGCGAGGTCCGGCCTGCTCGTAGCGCTCCACCCACTTGTACCCCGTCTTCCGGCTGATGCCGAACCGCCGGCACAGCTCCGCGAACGTCTCGTCCGACTCGTTTACCTGCGCGATGAACCGAAGCCTCTCGTCCACTGAACATGTCTCTTTCCAAGGCACCAGCGCTCCTCCGTCGCCGGTCCTCTACGACATGTGTCACCGAAGCTCCCGGTCCGTCCAGGTGCGACCCAGGCTGCCGGTCTGAACCGTTACCCAGGCCACCGGTCCGTACCCTCGCCCACGACCGGAATGTCGAGCTGCCGGAGGTAGGGCACGCTGACCGCAGCGCCGCCGTTTAGCGATGAGATGGCTTGCGATGTGGTCTCGAAACTTGCGTCTGCGCAACCTGCAAGCACCATCCCAAACACCAAAAGCATTGGGAAAGCCTTGCGCCATGTGATGACTTGTCGCTGAATCATTGCCGCTTTATTTGAATCACAAACAATCGTCGCGATCAACGGTCATGATCCATCTCCTCGCGCGAAACGCATGGACCATGCCTTCAACCACGTTTCCGAGAAACAGCGTGGAAAATCGCGATACAGAAGCACACGAGCAATCAAGTTGGTGTAGCCAACGGGCTGCCCGACATCTCTCTGTCAGAGCTGTCCGTTGTCTACGACTTTTCCACCTTGGCGTCGCGCCCCTCGTCGCGCGCGGGGAACGCATCATCTCCGTCGGCCCCTCGAACCACCCCGCGGGGTGACGGGGGCGGTCCTCGTGGACGATGGCGCCGCCGGCGTCGAGCGTGCCGGCGCGGAGCGCCGCCCAGACCTCGCGCGAGAACACCACCGGGCCCACGCCAGGAGGCCCCTGTCGGCCCCTGAGCGCCTCGTAGGTGGCCGGGCGCGGGGTGCTCGGCAGCTCCAGGGCCGTCCACCGCGCCTGACCCGGCCCAGGGCCCTCGACGACCGACAGGAGCTGCGCGCGGTCGCAGGGCCGGTGTTCGGGAACCGCTCAGAGGCAGCGCTGCCCGGCGCGGACGTCGCCTCAGCGGCAGCACGTGCGCGCCGCGGAGCTCTCGGGCCGAGCTTGTCGAGACGGCTGCCTGCACCGGCCTACAGCCGCATGGACGCGCTCTGGTCCGAGGCGATCGATGCCGGTCCCCCCTCAGGATCCCATGATGACGCTGCCCGGGAAGCGGTATACTGCGCGGCGACAGTGCAGCACTATCGAAAGGATCAGGCGGGAAAAGACGATCTCGTCAGCCTTGCCGGCTTCACGCCCCCGAGAGGATGACCCACCATGGAAACATCGTTTGCTCCCTCCAAGATCCAAACGAAACAAATCGATCACCCCCGGGCCTGGGATGGAAAGAACCTGACCAAGGACGAAGTCGCCTTCGATCTCGGGCCCAGACACCTGGAGGCCTTCGACCGCGTGATCCAGGAAGCCCGGAGACGCAGCGTCACGCTCGAGAACGCTTCCAACGAGGATTTTCAGCTCGAGGACATCCAGGACGATGTGCAGCTCATCGCCGACAGGATCCTGAATGGCCGCGGCGTGGTCATCGTTCGCGGATGGCCGATGGACCGCTGCACGGAAGCGGAGATCGCTCTCCTTTACTGGGCATTGGGCAAGCAATGGGGAGAGCCCATCGTTCAAAGCTGGAAAGGGGATCGTCTCGGCTATCTGACCGATGTTCCCCAGCTGGTACCGGGGACGCGGGGCAAAGGTTTCACCTCCGAGAACGCGCTGACGCTCCATACCGATTACGGTGGCATCATGGGGCTGATGGCCATCCGGCGGGCCAAATCGGGTGGATTGAGCGGCCTGGCCAGCGGAATAGCGATTCATAACCGCATCGCCGCCACGCGTCCGGAATATCTGGCGCCTCTGTACGAGGGCTATTATATTTATTGGACGGGCAACGAGAAAAAGGGTGAGCGTCCAATCAACCTCGACTACCGCGTGCCCCTGTTCAGCGAGCTCGACGGGCAGGTCAGCGTTTCTTTCATGAACAAAAGGGTCGTCGAGCAGGCGGTCGCGGAGCGGAAAGAACCGCTCACAGAGCTGCAGCGCGAGGCGCTCGACTACTTTCACGCCGTCGGAAATGAACTGAAATTCACCTTCATGCTGGAAGCGGGCGAGGCGTTGTTCGTCAACAACCACGCCATTCTGCACGACCGCGCTCCCTTCGAGGACTGGCCGGAACAGGAACGCCGCCGCTTTCTCCTGCGGCTGTGGCTGAGGACCTCCCAGGAAAAGCAGCCGGTCCATTCGCGCGTACGTCGGTTTTACGACACAATTGCTGGAAATTTCTCCCCGCCGCCGGCGAAAGTGACTTAGTGGTAATTGCCCCCTTGCGCTGCAACCCTTCACGCGGGAAATCGACATGTCCAACAGCCTTGCAAGGTACACTGGCCATCCCGGGGCCTGGAGAGCCTCGGACCTGACGAAAGAAAAACTCTCCTTCGATCTCGGGCGCCGGCACCTGAAGGCGTTCGAAAAGATCATGGATGAGGCGCGGAAGCGCAACCTCACGCTCCGGACCGCTTCCGAGAGCGATTTTCCCCTCGTCGAGATTCACGACGATATCCGCCGGATCGCCGACGAAGTTCTCCACAAGCGCGGCGTCATCGTCATCCGCGGCTGGCCGGTCGAGACCTATACGCCGGAGGAAATGGGGTTGTTGTTCTGGGCCGTGGGCAAGCAGCTCGGAGTGCCGGTTGAGCAGAGCCATCACGGCGACCGGCTGAACCAGGTCATCGATCTCGGGGGCGGGCGGGCCTACAACTCCAATATTCCCCTGGACATGCACAGCGACTTCGGCGCGCTGGTCGGTCTTCTGGCGATCCGCAAGGCCAAGCTGGGCGGCCACAGCGGAATAGCGAGCGCCCTCGCCATTCATGACAAGATCGTCGAGACCCATCCCGAATATCTCGCCCCGCTCTATGCCGGTTACTACGTTCATTGGCAGGGAGAGGAGGCGAAGGGCGAGCGGTCGCTGATAACCGATTATCGCGTTCCGGTCTTCAGCGAAGTCGAGGGCCAGCTCAGCGTCTTCATGGTCAAGCCGTTCGTCGAGCAGGCCGCGAGGAACAAGGAAATGACCCAGCTTCAGCGGGACGCGCTCGACTATTTCCAGCAAGTCGCCGACAGCGACGAGTTCGCCTACAAGTTCATGCTGGAACCAGGAGAAGCCTCGTTGATGAGCAACTACACGGTCCTTCATTCGCGCTCCACCTTCGAGGATTGGCCCGAAGTCGAGCGGCGCCGGCTCTTCCTGCGGCTCTGGCTCAAGCTGCATCCCGGGGACCGCCGTCCCCTCCATCCCAATTTGCAACGCTTGCACACCCACGACGGGTTCTACGTGTCGGCCAAGAACGGCGAAGCGCCGCGGGTATCGGCCGCGTGACGGGACCTCTACCTGGAAGGCGTCGATGATCGACCTGGCAATCGTCGGACTTGGGCGGTGGGGCACCTTCCTCGTGGATGCCGTGCAGGGCGTCAGCCCCAAAGTCCGTTTTACCGCCGCGGTCAGCCGTACTCCCGGACGCATCGAACAGGCGGCCGCCTCGCGGGGAATCAAGGTCCTCGCCTCGCTGGAAGAAGCGCTGGCCCAACCGACGATCGCGGGCATCGTACTCGCCACACCCCATTCCCTCCATGCCGCGCAGATCGAGGCCTGCGTCCGCGCGGGGCGCCCCGTTTTCGTCGAAAAGCCGTTCACGCTCACCTCCTCCAGCGCGGCGCAGGTCTCCGCTGCCGCATCGGCGGCGGGAGTCGTGGTGGCCACGGGGTTCAACCGTCGGTTTCTTCCCGCGATGCGCAAACTAAAGAGCGTCGTCGGGGAGGGCGGCCTGGGCACCCTTCGTCACATCGAATGTAACTTTACCGCGAATCTCATCGGGCGATTTTCCCCAGGGCAATGGCGTTTGACAGCGGAGGAAAATCCGGCGGGCGGCTTCGCCGGGGGTGGCATTCATATGATCGACGCGATTATCCATCTCGGCGGTCCCATCGCCGGCGTGTTCGCGGCGGGCTCCTCGCGCATTCCGGCCCTGGAGCCTCTTGAGGACACCGTCTCCGCCCTCCTCACCCTGGCCTCCGGAGCCACGGCCTCGGTGACGACGATGATGGCCACGGCGCCGACATTTCGCCTTCAGGTATTCGGGACCCAGGGTTCCGCGGAGATCCGTGGCCCGGACACGCTCGAGATCGTCGACCTCGCAGGCAAAGGCGGTCCCCTTTCCTTTGAGGCTGTTTCCACGGAGCGCGCCGAGATCGAGGCTTTTGCCGACGCCATCTCCGGAGAGGCCCCGTATCCCATTCCCATGGACGAGGTGCTCAACGGCGTGGCGGCTTTCGAGGCCATTGGCCGATCCCTCTCCACGGGCGGCCCTGTTTCTATTGCTGATGGTGGATGCCTTGAAATTGGAGTGAAGCGCCGACACGACCACTACATGCTCACGCCGGGGCCCCTTACGGTCCCGACGGAGATCCGTGAGACGATGCTGCTCGACCGGAACCCCTACGCGGGCGACTTCGTCGACATGACCGCTGCGATCCGCCGCTATCTGCTCGAGATCGCCAACGGCGCGGAGACGCATGCCTGCGTTCCCCTGCAAGGCAGCGCCAGCTACGCCATCGAAGCGGCCATGCAGACCCTGGTGCCGCGTACCGGCACGATCCTGATCGTGCAGAATGGCTTCTACGGAAGCCGGCTCAGGGAAATCGCCGAGGGCATTCGCCTCAAGGTCACGACCCTCGACCTTCCGATGCTGCCGCTACCAACGCGCGAGGATCTCGAGAGAGCCCTCGACGCCGACCCCTCCATCACGCACATCGCCATGTGCCACGCGGAGACCGGCACCGGCGTGCTCAATCCGGTCGAGATGGTAGCGGAAGTGGCCCGGTGCAGGGGCAAGCGCCTCATCATCGATGCCGTCGCTTCCTTCGGCGGCTTTCCCATCGACGTGGCCACGCTCGATCTCGAGGCGCTCATCATCTCTCCCAACAAATGCCTGGAAAGCGTCCCGGGCATCGGCCTCGTCCTCGTCGACAAAGGCGCCCTGGCCGCCTCGGCGGGCAGGTCCATGTCGCCTTCGCTCGATCTCCATGCCCAATGGAGCACGATGGAAAAGAGCGGCACCTGGCGCTGGACGCCGCCAACCCACGTCGTCGCGGCCCTGGCCAGGGCCTGCGAACGACACCGGCGGGAAGGCGGCGTGGCCGCCCGCGGGGCACGTTACCGGCGCAATTGGCGCATCCTGATCGACGGCTTCCGCCAGTGGGGATTCCGGACCTTGATCCCCGACGAGGTGGCCATCCCCATCATCGCGACCTTCCATGTTCCCGAGCCGTTCGCGCATGACTTCCGGCCCTTGTACGAAGCGCTGGAGCGGCGCGGGATCACCATCTTCCCGGGACGGCTGACCGCCGCCGGGACGTTCCGCATCGGTGTCATGGGCGATCTGGTCGAATCGGACATCCGCATGATCATGAACGTCATCCGCGAAGTCCTCGGCGAAATCGACTCGCGCTACAAGGACCTGCCGCGGGTCGGCTAGGACGTATCGCAGCCACGATGGCGTCCGCCAGCGCATTTGCCGACGCGGGGACCATGTCGAGATAGAGCGCGGGATCGATGACCTCAATCTCCATCAGGACAAACTGGCCACCGCGCAGGATGCCGTCGATCCGCGCGTAAACGGGACGACCAGGGACATGCCGCAAGACCTCCTCCGCGGCCGCCACATGCTCCTTCTCGGGAACGACGAGCACCGGAGCAAGCGGGCGGTAACGCCCGTTTACCCGAAAATCGTCGGGATTGGGACGCTTCCTCACGCCATGGGCGAAATGTCCGTCGATAAACACGAGCGACAGTTCGCCTTCGCGGATTTCCGGCATGAATTCCTGGAGCAAGAGATCGCTCCGGCCCGTCTCGGCGCGCAGGGCCTCGGCCTGTGCGGCCACCTGGTGGCGCTCAACGAGGGTCACGCCCACGCCGCTCTCCCCGATGCAAGGCTTCAAGACGAGCCGATCTCCAGGAATTTGGGACGCCGTGGTTTCTATCTCTGGATCTTGATCGACGATGCGCGTGACCGGGCAGGGTACTCCGTGGGCGATGAGGTCCAGCAAATACCGCTTGTTCGAGTTCCACAGTAGCACGTCGACTTCATTGATCACGGGAATGGCCTCGTCCCGCAATCCGTGGATCCATCGGAAGAATTTCTCACTCTGTTCCGTGTAGTCCCATACGGAGCGGACCACCACGCCCGCCGCGTGGCCTCTCGCCTCCTCCTGCGGTTCGATCTGGTCCCAGGGACGCAAGACGGTCTCCACGCCCCGATGTTCCAGGGCCTTCTTGAGGGCCAGATCGCAGCCGATCGCCTCGGGAGGGATCTTCGCGCAGGTCGCCAGTAGCAGCTTCACGGCACACCCTGCTTCTGGTCGACGGCGGCAACCACGCCCGCCTCGCTTCCATCGTGTCGCTCGAGAAGCACGGCGTCATAGACCGCGCCGGTATGGCTGAGCGGGGTGACGTGCCAGGACCCGGAGAGCTCCTTCTCGAACGGATAATTGCAGAGCGATTTGATGCCGTTGCCGTAGCGAAGGATGATCTTCGCCTGCCCGTGCATCTGGCTGCCCAGTTGCCGAAGAACGGCGGCCTTCTCCTTGACCAGTGAGGCGATGATGAAATGGCTCGCCTGTCTGACCCAAGGGATCGATTCGAGCGGACGGCAGCTACACCGGATCCGCTCCGCCAGACCCTGATGCATGACAAGCTTTTCCGCGAGACGGGTCGCTTCAGGATCGATATCGTGGCACAGCAACTCCGCCTCACTCTCCCGGGCGAAGAGCAGCGCCGTGACGGGTAGCGCCCCGGCCCCTATGAAAACAATCCTCGATTTCGGGCCTATCCCGGAGGCCGCCAATTCCGCCCGGAACGACCTCCGAAACTCCGTGTAAGTCGCGTCCAGATAGGCTTCCAGAGGCAAGGTTCCCTCTGCCGGTCGCTGGCAAAGGTGGCGGGAATGGTTCTTTTCCAGGTCGCAGAGAGCGCGATCCAGGACATCGCGAAGCATCGTGGCCTCGTGAAGAAGCTCGAGATCGCCTTCCCAGCGCCGCCAGCACGAGGCGTTCTCCGCGTTCATGACGAACTGGCGAACGGAGCCCAGCTTCTTTTCCAAGGGATCGAAATTGCCGCAACGGTCGGCTTCCTGGTGTAGCTCTTCAAGCTCTGAGCTCAGGGCACGTAATTCAGCCAAGAAAAGATGCTTGTTTGATTGCATGAGCCTTCTCGCCTGAAACCGTGCTGGGGAGATGTGTCGGAGGTTGGGCATCAACGATGTGGTCTACGACCGGGGCCGCTTCGGCGCCCATGGGCGTTGACCGTGGGTGTCCGGGTTGGCTTTGGGTGCGGCTCGTCTGGAGCGAGGGCGGTTTGCTCATTTCGCTCGGCGCAGCTTGGGTCGAGGCGGCGGCAGCGGTGAGGGGACATCGCCCCCTGCATAACGTGCACGGTGCGTTCGGTCATGCTCCTGCTGCAGGTGGAACGCCCAGCAGGCTTCGAAGTCGCCGCTCGAGCGCAGCGAGTGGAGGCGCAGCGCCGGCGCGGCGCGCGCCCTCCGGTCCGGGGAGGTGATCACGCTTACGGATGGCTCGGCCGGGGAGCCCAGGTCGCGCCCCCGCCGCTGGACCCCTGTCTCTGTCGAGGAGACACCTGGTCCTCCCGGGGCGACAGCTCGCTCGAGGCGACGGGCTCGCGAGGGGGCCGGAAGAAGCGTTCCTCCCGCTCATGCGCGTCGACGATCCGCGGGGGCGAGCGCCGCCCCGACCCGGCACGTGCGTTGCTGAAGGCTGGAGAGCTGAAGAACGAAGCGTCGCTGACGAGGCCCGCTGAACGCCCTCTGACGACGGAGGGCGAGAGCGCGCGCCAGCGCAAGCGATGCATGTCCCCTTCGCGCGTCACTGCGGCGGGCGAAGCGAAAAGGAGGGTAGCGGAATGAGGATTGAACCGATGACTCAAAAGCATGTTCGCCGACGGCGCTGGCTGTGTCCCTTGCTGGCGCTGCCGCTGGCCGCCTGCGCGGCCGACGCCAGCGAGGCGGGCGACTTCGAGGAGACGGCCCAGGTCGCATCGCCGATCGTCGACCCGACGCCGGCGGGGCCCAGCGATCTGCTCGCGATGGTGAAGGTGTCGACCTCGCACGGGAGCTGCTCGGGCATGGTCATCGCTGCGGACACGGTCCTCACCGCCGCGCACTGCTTCTGCGAGGATGGCTACGTCGGCGACAATGCCTGCTCCACGGACGCGACGGTGACCTTTCGCCCCGATCCGGCGACGCCGGGCGCGCGCCCACGCGTGCTGAGCGGCGTGGCCAGGATCCAGCCGGACTACAACCCGTCCTGGACCGAGAGGCAGATCGAGCATGACGTCGCGGTCATCAAGCTGAATGGCGTCGCGCCGGCGCACGTGAAGCCCTTCGTCGTGGCCAACGATTACCCCGGCGAGGGATCGCGCGTCACGATCGCCGGCTTCGGGCGCACGGGCGCCGACTGCAGCACCCCCTTCGGCACGCTGAACTTCGACGCCGCCGTGGTCGGCGGGTACGAGGATGGCCACGACATCCTGCGCTTCAACGACCAGGTCTTTTGCAGCGGTGACTCGGGCGGGGCCGTCTTGAACGTCGAGGCGAGCCGGCTCTACGCCGTCCACTCGATGCACACGTGGACGGTGACCCACGGCTGGGTCAGCAAAGGGGTCACGACGGGCTCCGAGTTCGACTGGATCAAGTCGCAGTTGTGCCCGTCGTCACGCTCGAACCAGTGCAGCGGCCACGGCGACACGTGCGACTGCTCGGCCAGCACCAACTTGCTGTGGCGGCACACCAATGGCCAGGTCGCCATCTGGTTCATGGACGGCGGCGACATCGTCGGCGAGGCCTACCCCGGCGGGCAGGATCCGAGCCTCTCCTGGAAGATCCAGGGCTCCGGAGACTTCGACGGCGACGGCCAGAGCGACGTGCTCTGGCGGCACACGAACGGCCAGGTCGCCATCTGGTTCATGGATGGCGGAGCCGTCGTCGGTCAGGCCTACCCCGGCGGCCAGGACCCGAGCCTCTTCTGGAAGGTGGCTGGCGTCGGGGATTTCGACGGCGATGGGCGCTCGGACGTCCTGTGGCGCGACGCCAACGGCCAGCTCGCCATCTGGTTCAAGGGCGACGCCGCCCAGGCCGCCTATCCCGGCTACAACAACCAGCCCGCGCCGGTCGACAACGCGTGGAAGGTGCAGGGCGTCGGCGACTTCGACGGCGATGCGCGCTCAGACATCCTGTGGCGAAACACGAACGGTCAGGTCGCCCTCTGGTTCATGTCGGGCGGGACGCGGGTGGGCGAGGCCTACCCCGGCGGCCAGGACCCGAGCCTCTTCTGGAAGGTGCAGGCCATCGGCGACTTCGACGGCAACCTGCGCTCGGACATCCTGTGGCGGGACGAAAGTGGCCAGCTCGCCATCTGGTTCGGCGGCGAGCAGGGCTTCGACTCGCCCTCATACAACAACGCGCACGGGCCCGGCGACCTCGCATGGCAGGTGCAGGGCGTCGGCGACTTCGATCACGATCGCCGCGACGACATCGTATGGCGGCACACGAACGGCCAGGTCGCCATCTGGCTGATGCACGGCGCGCACTTCGTCGGGGACCTGTACCCGCGCCAGGTCGACAGCGGCTGGGCGATCAAGGGCATGCTCCACGACGCCGGGCGGTGAGCTGTCGAGCAGGGGGCCTCGGCCGCCCGGGTCCCCTCTCACAGGTGGGCGCCGCTGACGAGATCGTCGATCTCGCCGGGCGCAAACCCCACCAGATCGGGCTCGGCCGAGAGCGCCACGCCGAACCGATCGAGCACGCCTCGCCGCACGCGCCGCGCGAGGCCGAGCAGCTCCTCCGCCGTCGCGCCGCCGCGGTTCACAAGCGCGAGCGTGTGGCGCGTCGAGATGCTCGCGGCGCCGTGGCGCGTCCCCTTCGTGAAGCCGGCGCGCTCGATCAGCCAGGCCGCGGACAGCTTCACCCGGCCGCCGTCCGCCGGATACCGCGGGATCGCCTCGCCGGGCGCGAGCACGCCCGCCGCCTCGATGCGGGTGAGGACGGCCGCCGCGGCGTCGGGCGCGAGCGTCGGGTTCATGAAGAACGACCCCGCGCTCCGGCCGTTCTCGTCCGCCGGATCGAGCACCATCGACTTGCCGCGGCGGAGCGCGATCACCGTGCGGCGCACCTCGCCGAGCGGCGGCGCGGCGCCCCCCGCGGGCACGGCGAGCGCCCGCTGGAGCTCGGGGTAGCGCACCGTCGCGGCGCCCCCCGGGCGCAGCGCGAACGTGACGGCCGTGATGACGTAGCGCCCGCGCCACGCGCGCTTGAACCGGCTGTCGCGGTAGCCGAAGCCGCAGTCCGCGCCGGAGAGGACCACGGCCGCCCCCGTCGCGCGATCGATCGCCCGGACCTCGACGATCGTCTCCGAGACCTCCTGGCCGTACGCGCCCACGTTCTGGATCGGCGTCGCGCCGACGTCGCCCGGGATGCCCGACAGGCACTCGATACCCGCCCAGCCCTCGGCGACCGAGCGCGCCACGAGGTCGTCCCAGGCCTCGCCCGCCCCCGCGCGCACGAGGGCGCGCTCCGCGTTGCCGCCGGCCTTTGCGCTGCCGCCGGCCTCCGCGCCGCCGTCGGTCTCCGCGCCGCTGGCCACCCCGCGCCCGCGCAGCAGCTCGATCCCGCGGACGCGCACGCGCAGCACCAGCGCGTCGACGCCCCGGTCCGCGACCAGCAGGTTCGAGCCGCCGCCCAGCACGAAGAGCGGCACGCCGCGGGCCTCGGCGAAGCGGAACGCGTCGACCACCGCGGCCTCATCGGCGGCCTCGGCGAAATAGCGCGCAGGCCCGCCCACGCCGAGCGTCGTGAGCGCGGCCAGCGGGACCGACTCGCGGACGTCGAGGCTCACGGCTTCTTCTCCGGCGCCTGCTGCCGCGCTCCGCCGCGGACAGCGCCCGGCCCCTGCGCGCCGTCGGACGTCCGCGCTTGCCGCGTGGGCGCCGCCGGGCGCGCCACCCGGATGCCCGCCATGAAGCCGCTGTCGACCGCCTGCACCCGCTCGACGAACGCCTTGTACTCGTCGATCGACACGGTCCCCGTCGGCAAGCTCAGCGCGAAGTCCTCCTCGATCGCCGCGCCGTAGCTGCCCTTGCGCGACGCCGCGAGGCCCGCGTGCTCGACGCGCACGCCCTCGGGCGCGCGCGCCACCGCGTAGCCCTCGGGCAGCTCGATCCGGCGGCGCACGTGGTACTGGAGCGCGGTCTCGATCGCGAGCGCGCTCTTGCGCGCCCCCCGCGAGGCGTACGAGGCGCCGAGCGTGCTCGTGTACGCGCGCGGGAACACGAGGTGCACCGGCTCGAGCCCCGGCAGCGTCCACGCCGCGGCGTCCTTGCCCGCCGGCTGCGCGAAGCCGTGGATCGTCACGGCGGCGCGGAGCGCGACCTCCCATGAGCCCTCTGTCGACGAGACGACAACGTCCTCGACGTCGGCCCACGGGAGCCAGCCGAGCACGACGCCCCGGAGCATCTCGCGCCGCGCGGTGCCGACCACGGTCTCGAACGCCTCCGAGAGCGCCTGCGCCGCGCGGCCATGCAGCAGAATCGTGAACGTTCCCGTGGCGTTCCCCTGCGCGTCGACCGTCAGGCGCAGGTCGACCTCGTCGCCGGTCTCGCCGCTCGTCCCGGCCACGGTGACGAGCTCGCCGCTCGGCAGCATGGCGGCGCGGCCGCGCAGCTCGGGGCTGATGCGGCCGGGGGGCAGCGGCGGGCCCTCGACGTCGGCGTCGATCCACACGTCGCCGCCCGGAAGGCGGGCGATCACGAGCGGGTGGCGGAAGCGGCCCGCGTGCGGCGGGAAGTCCGCCGACGAGCTGAACGGCTCGGTCTCGGCGATCGCGAGATCGGCGCGCACGCCGAGCTCGCGCAGCGCGCGGTAGACGACCCACGACCGGCTGCCCTGGCCGAGCTCGATCATCGCGCGCGCCGTCGTGCGCTGCGGGCCGCCGCCGAGGAGCGCCGCCATGTCCGAGAGCTCGGCGCCGCCGGCGACCTTCACCGCCTTGCCCGCGGCCGCGACGACGCGCTCGAGCAGCGCGGGCGACGGCGTCCGGTCAGCGCCCGCGGCCTCCCGCGCCCAGCGGGTCATGGTGGGATCGCGGTCCTCGAGCGCGCGGATGTTCTCGTCGAGCGCCGCGGCCACGTGGTCCCAGGTCTGCGTCCCCAGGCTGACGCCGACGCCCATCTCCACGCGAGGCACGCCGTCCTCCATGCGCCGCGGCGGCTGATCCTTGATGCGCCAGACGCTGACCGTGGAGGCGCCCTCGGCGCGCTGCTCCGCGGCGCCGAGCAGCGGGTGCGACCAGAGCGCGAGCGGGAGCGACGTCGGGCGGCTGACCTCGATCGTCGCCTCGCGGACGCTCGTGCGCTCGGGGAGCAGGTCCCACGTGTCGATGACGAGCTGGCCGCCGTCACCCGGCAGCGCGTACCCCTCGGTGACCTGCTCGACGTAGTCGCCCTGCTCGAGCTGGGAGAGGTCGCTCTGGTCCTGCGCGGCGTTCGAGGCCGCGTCGGGCGCGAGGATGCGGCCGTCCCGCTTGTGGATACGGCGGCGCAGGAGGCGCGGCATGGCGCGGCCCTCGATGAGCGGGCCGTAGGTGGCCGTGCCCTGGGCGACGTCCGTGGTGCCGGAGACGCGGCGGAGGTCGTACGTGACGTAGTGGACGAGCCCGTCGGGCGAGATCGTGAACCGCTCGACGTGGCGGAGCACCGCGGTGGCGGCGCCGGGGAGGAACGCCTTCTGCTGGTCCTCCAGCACGAGCTTGCGGCCCTCGGCCTCGAGCGCCGGCGCCGGATCCGGCGCGAGGCCGAGGGCGCGGGTGATGGGGCCGATCCCGGCGGGGGTGTCGCGCGCGGTCGTGCGGTCGCGGGCGAGGCGGCCCCGGACGGCGCGGGCGTCGCCGCGGCCGGCGGCGAGGCCGAGCGCCTCGAGCATCGCCCGCTGCCCCGGCGGGATCGCGTCGTAGACGGCGAGCGCGCCGCGCAGGTCGCCGCGGGCGACGCGCTCGCGGAGCTCGACGTCGCGCAGGGCGTCGGGCGCGCGGCGGAGCCGGCGCAGCCGCTTGATCTCGGCGAGGACCGCGTCGCGATCGCTCGCGCCGAGGAGCGCGCCGAGGCACGCGGCGCTCGAGCGATCGAGCCCGCCCTCGCAGGCGGCCTTCACCGCGTCGACGCCGGCGCGGCCGTGGATGCGGTAGTCGACGACGGCGAGCAGCGTCGAGCCGGGCGCCGCCGCGGCGAGCTTCGCGTAGGCGGCCTCGGCGACGTCGGTGACGTTCGCGCGGTGAGCGACCGCCGCGAGCTCCGCGAGGACCATGCGATCGGCGTCGGCGACGGTGGGCGCGCTCGGGCCGGTCGGCCCGGGGGGCGCGACCCGGACGCCGAGCTCGCGGAGGGCGTCCATGGTGCCCTCGCCACGGCCGCCGCGGCGCTCGGCGAGCTCCGCCTTGTAGAGGCGCGCCTCCCACGACGCGGGCCATGCGGCGAGCACGCGATCGACGGCGGCGCGGATGCGCTCGACGACCTCGGCCTCGGGCAGATCGCCCACGCGGCGGATGGCCCTCGCGTAGAGCAGGTCGAGGCGCGGCGAGCGCGCGTCGCTCTGGTGGAGGCGGCCGTCGCCGTCAGGATCGAGGAGGTGCTCGGCCGTGCGCGCGTCGCCGAGGGCCAGCAGGGCCGCGGCAGCGACCTCGATGCTCGCCGCGCCGGGGCGCTGGCCGGCAGCGCCGCTCGACGACGCGGCCGGCGCAAGGCTCACGGCGGCGGGCCGGGACGCCGACGCGGTCGCGGCGGCGCCGGGGCGCGGCGCGCGGGCGCGGAGCGGCAGGCCGTTCTCGCCCCACGCGGTGAGCTCGATGGCGTCGCCGTCGCCCTTCTGCGCCACGCGCACGACGACGCGCAGCGTCCCCGGCTGGGCCTCGACCGTCGCGAAGCGCGTGACCTGCGCGCCGCCCGCCGCATAGTCGCGTTGGAGGGCGGGAACGCCGCCCACCTCGAGCACGGCGGCGGACGACGAGGCGAGCGCGAGGCTCACCCGCTGGGCGATCGGGTTGTGGAGGTCGACGACCACGGCGCGCGTCCCCTGGAGGGCGCTCACCGCGTCGATGTCGATGGCGCACGCGTCGGCGCGGACGACGATGGGCGAGGCGCTCTGCGCGAACGGCGCGAGCCCCGGGTAGGCCCTCGCGAGCGGCGCGCCCGGCGCGGAGCTCACGGGGGACGGCCGGGCGAGGCCGTGGAGGGGCGCCGCGTCGAGCGGGCCGACGATGGCGGCCTCGCCCGCGCAGCCGCGGCGCGCGCTCCAGGTCGCCGCCGCGGCCTCGTCGCCGATGAAGAGGGCGATGCGGTGGAGGGCGCCCGCGAGCGCGCCGCGCACGAACGGCATCTCCGGCGCGCCGCGGCCGGAGACGTCCGCGAACGCCCAGGCGCGCTGGAGCCGGCGGGCGACCTCGGGGAGCGCCTCGCGCGAGCGGAAGGCGATGGCCGCGGCGTCGGGGTCGGGGCCGCCCGCGGTGCCGGCGCCGAAGACGAGCGCGTCGAGGGACGCGATCACGGTGGCGAGGGCGCCGTCGTCGCTCGGCGCGTCGACGGCGCGGTCGAGGGCGTCGAGGTACGGCGCGGCCGCGGCGGAGCTCGTGATCTCGGCCTCCAGCGCGGCGGAGAACGCGGCGGGGAGCGGCGCGTCGGCGGGGAGCGGCGATGCGGCGCCTCGAGGGGCGCACGCGGCGGGCGCGGCGGCGGCGAGCGCGAGGGTGAGCGCCAGGGCGGCGCGGCGAGCGACGAGGAGGGGGCGGCGGGCGACGAGGGGGCGCTCGGCGGGGCGAGGGCTCCCGGGGCGCTGGCCGGCGCTCGTGGGGCTGCGGGGGTGGGTGGTCACGATCGGCGTCTCCACGGCGCCGCGCGCGCGGTGCCTGTCCGCCGTTCCTTACGGGCCTGGGATTGCCGACGCAAAGGTGAACTTCGGCAGGCCACCGCGATCTCCCCGACCTCGAAGGCCAGCCTCGTGTCCTGGACCTCAGCGCCCGTCGCTGCCCGGGAGCCTCGGCGCTGCGCCCCCGGGGGCGCGCGGCGGCGCTCCGGGCGGCGCCGCGCCGTCCGCTGCCACGCGCCGCATGCAGAGCTTCAGGCCCGCGCGGAGATTTCCGACGGTCGCGATGCCCGACAGATCGAGCCCGAGGGAGACCATCGTCTGCGCCACGTTGGGCCGGATGCCCGTGATGACCCCCTCGGCGCCCAGGAGCCGGATGGCGCGGATGAGCTCGAAGAGATAACTCGCTGTCTTCGTGTCGACGACCTCGACGCCGGTGAGGTCCAGGATCGCGAAGCGGGCCCGCTTGTCCACGATGGCGGCCAGGAGGTCGTCCATCACGTCGGCGGCCCTCCTGCTGTCGACGACGCCCACCATCGGGAGGGTCAGCACGCCGTCCCAGACCTCGATGATGGGCGTCGACAGATCGCGGATCACCTGTTGCTGGCGCTCGATGAGGTCGAGCCGCGCCTTCAGCTCGTCTTCCCTGACCTTCGCCTCGGTGGCGTCGAGCGTGAAGCTGACCGCGCCGTTGCGCTCCCCGCGCTCGTCGGTCAGCGGGACGAGCCACGTCTCCCAGGCCATCCCGAACGCCTCGACCCGGGTGCGGACGAGCTCGCCCCGGACCGCCCTTCGCATCGGCTCCATGTCCATCGGCGCGGGGGGGTCGTCGAACACGTTCAATCCGACGAACTGGCCCGATCGGAGGCCGAGGGACTGGAGCGTCTTGCCCTCGTGAAAGGTGCAGAATCCATCTCGATCCATCCGGGTCACGGCCGCATCCACGGTGCCGAGGATGGCCCGGAGGATCATGTCGCCCTCCTTGAACTTCTCGACGGCCTCGACCTGCTCCGTGACATCCTGCCCGAAGCAGAGCAGCCGAATCGGCTCGCCGCCGTCGTCGAGCACGGGCGCAACCCGCCACTCGCACACGACAACGCGCCCGTCCTTGCAGGCGTGGGTGCAGCGGAGCGGGGCGCTCTCTTTCCCGAGCGCACGCCCGAAGGTCTCGGCGTCCGGCTCGCTCACGATCGTGTCCGCGAGGCGGCGGCCCACCGCTTCGTCAGCGGTATATCCAAAGATGCGTTCTGCCTCGGCGTTCCACTCGGCGACCACGAGCTCGTCGAGGTTCCCCGCGCACTCGATCACCGCGAAGGGCGCGCTGCGGACAGCCCTCATGTAACTCGCGGCGAGGCCCGGAGATCCGGGAGCAGTCCCTGTGCTCATCATCTTTCGTCCAAGGTAAACGGGGCCCGCTATCGGTGTCGAGGACGAGCGACGGGAGGCCGGCAGGGAGGACGATAGGTGAGCCGAGCTTGTGAGGTGAACTTCGTTGGGGCGCAAACGTTCACCTCCGCAGGCGGGCGTGGTCCGACCGGCGGCGCCGGGCGGGTTGCTGTGAGCCGCGCGTGGGCGCGCGCAGGGATAGGGAGCGGACACGCTTCGCCGGCGGGTGTGCAGGCGGCCGCCCCCAACCTGGGGCTGCCCCGTGGGCTCCAGTGTGCGGGGTCGCCCCCCATGTGCCGCCGCCAACCTGGGCCGCCCCGCGGGGTCGAGCCCTTCGAGGCACAAGGCACACATGGAGCGGGGGCCGCCGTCATGTTGCGGCGGACCTTGGTGACGGCACGGACCGGGGCGAGCTGCGCGACGCCTTGGTCTGAAGGTAGCCCAACGCGGGTCGTGAGCGGCCGTGAAGTGGGTGTTCCTCGCGACCCGGACGTATCCGCGCGGCGAGACCGGTCAAGTGCGGCGGCGCCACTCGCACGAGACGGTGCTTCAGCGGGTGGCGCGCGTCGCGGAGCTCGCGAATCCCCTCTGGTGTGCCCATTCGTGAACGGTTACGTTCGACAGGACGAGGAGGCGCGGCGTCTACCATGAACGCGATCGACTACCGCACGGGTGATGCGACAGATCCCGTCGGAGAGGGCGCAAGGATCATCTGCCACGTCTGCAACCGCCCGGCTCACGGAGCACGCGCAGCGTGTCAGCGCATCAATCCATATGCCAAGGATCGGTCGCGACCTGGCGGGCGGGGAGTGGCCAGCGGTCGAGTCCATTGTCCAGAGAACGCTCTGTGCCGCCGGACTGTCCGTGCACATTGATGACCTCTAGCGCAGGGATCGATACCAAGAAGATGAAGCTCATACGCGCAGAAGACAGCCATGTGATGGCGATGAGGAAATGGTTCCCCGATCGGCGAAGCTGCGAGATATGGGGTGGTCCGCAGTTCAGGTTCCCGTTTACGGACAGCACCTTCCTGGAGGACACGCGGAGCCATGTGCTGCCCTCCTATGTGATGCTCGGAGCTGATGACCAGCTTCTCGGTTTTGGCCAGTATTACCTGAGGGCCGGTCGCTGTCATCTCGGACGGCTCGTGATATCGCCCGAGCACCGGGGTGCGGGGCTGGGCCGGTGGCTCGTCGGTGGCCTTGTCGAGCTTGGCGTTCAGGAGCTCGGCGTCGGCGAATGCTCCTTGTTCGTCGTTGCGGACAACACGCCCGCAATGCGGTTATACCGGAGGCTGGGCTTCGTGGAAAGCCCGTACCCGGAAGATGACCCCGGCGTCGCATCCTTCGTGTATATGGTGGTGCTCGCAACCCGACTGGCAGAGCTGCGCCTGGGTGCCCAGCGAGGCGCTGCGAGCGACGCGCGAGATTGAGCGCGGACGCTGGGCCTGCGCCAGCTTCATTGCACCCTATCGAGGCCGTCGACCCTGTGACGAAACAAGAGATCCAAGCCTTATGCGCTGTCGCGCTTGAGTCCTTCAAGGACGTGCTCCCCCCAGAGCGCTTCCGCGATGCGCACGACTGGGTTCACCGGTACGGGGAGTGGGGGCTCGCCATGGAGCACGTCATCGACTGGATCGCCGACCTCGATCTCCCGGTCGACCAAGCCCAGTTTGGCGCCATCGAGCGCGCCATGGCGGCGATGGGATGGGCTGAGAGCTCGAGGATGAAGTGGCTCCGAGGGTATCTCGTGGCGCTCGGATCGCGGAATTCTCAGGAGGGTGAGTCCGCATGAAGCTTCACGAGCGCCATGCTGTGCATGGCGCCCTGCAGGAGGAAAGCCAGTTGCCTGAGCTCCATTTCCGCCGTTCCCATCCCGAGGACGCGGCCCGCCTTCAGGACATCCGGCGCGCGCGGCTCGCGTCGCCCTCCGACAGCGAGGCGCAGCTGAGCAGATCGCCGCCTGGCCAGGCACCTGCTCGGGCGCGGCGGTGGTACGCTGCGGCGCGATGAGCGCTTCCGCGAGCCCCGCACGCCTCCGCCTCCATCACGCTGCCTCGTCGTACTACTCGATGATCGCGCGCCTCGCGCTGGTCGAGCGCGGCGTCCCCTTCGAATCGGTAAGCGTCGACATCCACCGCAGGGCGCAGCAGCTCGCGCCGGACTACGCGCGCCTCAACCCGAACCTGACGGTGCCGACGCTGCAGGTCGACGGCCGCGTGCTCTCGCAGAGCCGCGACATCCTCCTGTTCGCGTTCGGCACGACCGAGGCCGCGCTCGACGACGCGACGCGGGGCTGGCTCGACCGCCACTACGCCTTCCCCATCGAGGAGCTCACGTTCGGGTGGCTGCTCTCGTGGAACCCGCTCGCGCGACCGGCCGTGCGAAGGACGCTCGTGGCGACGGAGAAGCGCCTGCGCCAGCTCGCGACCGAGCACGCGGACCTCGCGGACATCTACGCGCGGCGGGCCGAGGTATTCGCCGGGCGCATCAAGACGTTCGACCCGAAGGGCGTGGTGGCGATGTTCGGCGAGCGCAAGCGCGCGGCGTTCGAGCTCCTGGACGCGCTCGATGATGCGCTCGCGGATGGGCGCGAGCCGCTCGTCCCCGGTGGTTACGGGCCCGCGGACGTGGTGTGGACCGTGTTCCTCGCACGGATGGGCTTCGTGCGCCTCGACGCCGAGATCGCCAGGCGAGCACACCTCGCCCGGTACGCGAAGGCCGTCAAGGCGCGGCCGAGCTTTCGCGAGGCGGACGTGTGGGACCGGTTGAGCCCGCTGAAGTTGCTCAAACAGGTGCTCTGACGCCGCTCGTGCGCTGGTATCCGACGTTGCTGCCCGCGACGTACATGGCACAATGCGCTTTGCCGCCGGGCAGGCCGCGGCCGACCCACCATGCGGGCAGTCAGGGTCCGGCCTGCTCGTCGTGCATCCGTGCGTCGGGTGATCGCATGAAGACCTACAAGAAGGCAGATTTTCCTGTCGCGAACGTCCGGCGCTTCCTGGAGCCGGGTCCTGTGGTGCTGGTGAGCTCTGCGCACAAGGGCCAGCGGAACATCATGACGATGGGCTGGCACATGGTCATGATGCAGGAGCCGTCCCTCGTGGGGTGCTTCATCTGGGACCAGAACGATAGCTATGAGATGGTGCGGCGCAGCAAGGAGTGCGTGATCAACGTGCCCACGGTCGATCTCGTGCGCGCCGTCATCGGGATAGGGAACAGCCACGGATCCGAGGTCGACAAGTTCGAGCAGTTCGGGCTCACCGCCGTCGAGGCGACGAAGGTCGGCGCGCCCCTCATCGCCGAGTGTTATGCGAGCTTCGAGTGCAAGCTCGTCGATATGAGCGCCGTCAAGCGCTTCAGCCTGTTCGTCTTCGAGGTGGTGAAGGCGCACGTCGCGACATCGCCGCGCTATCCGACGACCGTCCACTACCGCGGCGACGGGGTGTTCATGGTGTCCGGTCGCAACGTCAGCTACCGGAGGCTCTTCAAACCGGAGAACCTGTAGGTCGCCCGGCGCAGGACTGCAACGTCGCTTCCCGAGGCCCCGCTGCCGCGATCCGCAGCTCCCGCACCCCGAGGCCGACCGTCCGAAGTGTTATCGCTGCCGCTTCGATTCAATCGCCTGCGCGATCCGGCAATGGCTCCCGCCCGCTCGCCCGCCAGCGCCGTGCGCGCCCGCAGCGACGAAGCGCGGCGGGCGCACCGGAGGCGCCGCTCGCGCGCCGTGCGCGGCTCTTCCGTGAGCATCCTCATCATGACGGCTATGCGACGCGCGGGAGGACACGCTCCCGCCGGATAGAGAGCTGAACAACCTCCTGCGATGTGCCGGCCAACCCGCCGACACGACCGAGAAATCAACGTCCTCGTCGGGAATTCCCCTCAGGACGGCTCGGTAGAAGCCCTGTCGGCGCTTGCAAGAAAGTGGACCGCCCGGCGAAGGTTCTGCTAGGGGGGTCTATCATGATCATCGCGCTCACCGGACAGAAAGGTGGGATCGGCAAGAGCACCACGGCCGTGAGCCTCGCCGTGGCCGCGCTGGCGAACGGCCGGCGTGTGCTGCTCGTCGACGCCGATCCCCAGGGGACCGTCCGCACGTGGGGCGACGTGGCCGCCGAGGCGGGGCACGATACGCCGACCGTCATGGCCATGGGCGCCTCGATGCACAAGCCGGGACAGCTGCCGGAAGTCGCCGCCGCCTACGACCTCACCGTCATCGATTGCCCGCCGCGCCACGGCGAGATCGCGCGATCGGCGCTGATGGTCGCCGACATCGCCATCTACCCCTGCGGCCCCACGGCCGCGGACGCGTGGGCCCTCACCGCAGCGCTCGAGGTGTTCCGCGAGGCCGCCGCGCTGCGGAGCGCGCTCAAGGGCTGCATCCTCATCACACGCAAGCAAGGCCGCACGGCGCTCGGCAAATCGGCGCGCGCGGTGCTCGAGACGTCGGGCTTGCCGGTGCTCTCCACGGAGCTCGGCTATCGCATCGCCTACCAGGAGTCCCTCGCCTGCGGGCAAGGGGTGACGGGCTACGCACCGCGGGACGCCGCGGCCAGAGAGATCACCCACCTTCTCGAAGAACTGGAGAAGCTTCACCATGGCCAAAAAGCAAGTCGCGGTCTCGCTACGAAAGCCGCCGTCGCCTGAAAAGGCCGACGCGTTCGTCGCGGGCGGCGAGGGCGGCAAAGCGGCAGACGACGTCGTGAGGTCGAGGCCCGCCGCAGATCAGCGCGCGCACGACGGCGAGAAGCCCGTCGAGGCGCGCCACGAGCGAGCGCCGGAGGCGCCCGAGGCGCAGCAGGAGCGCTCGCAGGAGGCGCGTCCAGACGCCGAGCCGCCCGCGGCGACGGCGCCGCAGGCGGCGAGCGCCGCCGCCGGGCCCCAGGCGCTCGCCACCACCTCGGAGCCGCACGCCGGCCCACCGGTGCTCCTCGGGAACGACGGCCGCTCCCGGCGCGCGGTCACCGTCTACCTGCCCGATCCGCTCGCGGATCGGCTGCTGCTCCATTGCATCGAGAACGATCGCGACATGAGCAACCTGGTCGGCGAGGCGGTCGAGGTCCACCTCGACAAGCGCCTCGGACCGGCGTCCGTCTCCGCGGCTCCGGCCGAGGCCGCCGCCCCCCGCGAGGCGCCGCCCCCGAGCGCGAGCTACCGCACCGAACCGTTCCGTCCGGCGGACACCGGCCCGAAAGGGCGGGTCGGTCGCGTGGTCCAGGTCGGCCGGGTGCTGATGACGCTCTGGCGGCAGCGGCCCCGGGCGAGCTGACCGACCCGCGCGCATCGACTCCGCCCCTCTCGCACCTGACTGGCGCGGCCGCCTCGACAGGAGTTGACGTTCGCGTCCGTCTCGCCAATGAGAAGCTAGGAGACAATGGACGTCGAAGAAAAACTCTTGAACATCCTCCTCGTCGAAGACGACGACGTCGACGTGATGAACGTCCGCCGGGCGTTCAAGCGGAACAATATCTCGAATCCCCTCTGGGTCGCCGGGAACGGCGTCGAGGCCCTCGAGATGCTGCGCAGCGGCGTCGTCCCGGTGGAGCGGCGCCTCATCCTGCTCGACCTGAACATGCCCAAGATGAACGGGATCGAGTTCCTGCGCGAGCTGCGGGCCGATCCAGAGCTCGGGGCCACGTCGGTTGTCGTGTTGACCACATCGAACGACGATCGCGACAAGGTGGGAGCCTACAACCTCAACGTCGCTGGCTATCTCCTCAAGCCGGTCACATTCCTCAGCTTCGTCGAGCTCATGGCGGCGCTGAACAAGTACTGGAGACTTGTGGAGCTACCGTAGCGAAACACATCGTCTTTCTGGTTCTTGTCGTGACGGCGAGCGCCCCGCGCGGCGCGCGCACACACGCGGTCGGAGCGTCGGCCGAGGAGGCGTCCGCCGAGATCCCGTGCGCGTCGCGCGTTGAGCGGAGGCGGCCCGGGGAAGCGCGGCTACTTGCTGCGCTTGACGACGCCGAGCGCCTTCTGCGCCGCCTTGACGGCCGCCTGCGCTTCCTTGCCGGGGGCGCTCGAGAGCGCCGCGATGAGCGCCGTCGCGACCTCGCGCCGGCTGTGCGCGTGCACGTCCGCGAGCTTCAGGTAGAGCGGCGCCTTGTCGGCGAGATCGGCGTCGCCGCGCCGCGCCTCGATCCGCTCGACGAGGCAGGCGGCCACCGCGGCGTCGTCCATCTTCTTCAGCGCGTCGAGCGCCGCCGCGCGCTTCGCGAGCTCCGGCCGGGCCTCGATGAGGTCCACGAGCGGCGTGAGCGCCACGGGGCCGAACGCGCGGATCGCGTCCGCCACGATGCCGGGCTTGTAGCCGTCGGCGTAGGCCGAGAGGAGCTCGCTCAGCCCGCGGACGTCGCCGAGGAAGCCGAGCGCGTACGCGGCGATCTTCGCCTCCTGCTCGTTCTCGCTCCGGCTCGCCAGCATCCGGACGAAGGTCTCGACCATCTCGACGTCGCCGAGCTGCGCCAGCGCGTAGGCGGCCTCCTCGCGGACGCCGCGGGCGACGTCCCCGTAGAATGCGCGGCGGAGCGCCGGCAGCGCGGCGAGGTCGCCCAGCTCGGAGAGCGCCTTCAGCGCCTCGAGCCGCTCCTCCTTGGTCGGCGCGGCGCCCAGCGTCTTCGCGAGCTCGTGCACGCGCCCGAGCCGCGCGGCGCGCCGCGCGCGCACCCAGTCGCCTCCCGGACCGGCCGGCTGTGTGGCGTGCGTGGCGTGCGCGACGTCGATCACGTCGAGCGCGTCGCGGGCGAGCGCCCGCAGGCCGGCGTCCTTCGCGTGCTCCTCGACCTTGCGGAGCATCGCCGTGGCCTCGGCGCGGGCCGGGCCGCCGTGCAGCACGACCGCCTGCAGCACCCGCACCGCCGTCAGCTTCGCCACGCGGCCCGCCTTCACCGTGAGCGCCTTCTCCGCGGCGGCGATCGCCTCCGCCCCGAGCGGCGCGAACGTCCTCGCGATGGTCGGCGTCGCGGTGCCGTCCGCCCAGAGCGGGAAGATGTTCGCCACGAGCTCGCTCGCCGGCAGCGCCGCGTAGTAGCGCGCGTGGTGGACCGCGGCGACGTAGCGGTTCATCGCGCCCGCCGCGCGCCGACGCGCCACCTCGTCCGGGGAGAGCGCCTCGTCGGGCCGCGCCACGGCGACGCTCTCGTAGGTCGGCACGCGCTCGGTCGAGGCGCGGTCGATCTGCGTCGCGCCGGCCAGGCGGACGAGCGCCATCTCGAGCACCTGGTAGAGCTTGATGAAGTCGTCGAGCCGATCGGCCGGCTCGGGCCGCTGCGGCAGCGCCTGGAGCAGCGCGGCCTGCTTCTCGAGGCGGAGGTCGCGCAGCCGCGCGGCCAGCGGGTCCGTCGCGCGCGCGCTGAGCCCGGTCAGGCCCGTGACGAGCGCCTCGGCGAGCTCCTCGCGGACCTCGCCGAGCGCGATGGCGGCGGGCGAGGCGCCCGCCTCGCGGGCGGCGGCGTTCCACGCGGAGCCCTCGAGCGGCCCGCCCCGCGCCGCGCTCCCCTGCTCGGCGCCCTGATCGAGGACAGCGCGCAGCTCCAGGCCGAGCGGCCCCTCGACGACGGCGGCGAGCGGCCACAGCGTGGGCAGCGCGGCGTCGATGCCGACGTCCCCGAGCAGCGCGCGGAGCCGCGCGTCGCGGAGCGAGCCGGCGAGCCGCTCCTCGAGCGCCGGGTCGTCGGGCAGGTGGAGCGCCTCCCCCTTGTCGTCGACGGCCGAGAGCCGCGCGCCGCGCGCGAAGAGCGTGTCGGTGAGCACCGCCACGGGCACGAGGTCGGGCGCGAAGACGTCCTTGCGGTGCTCCTGGAGCGCCGCGAGCGCCGCGCCGACGTCGGGCAGCGCCCGCGCGAGCACGGACTCGAGGGCGCCGGCGTCGAGCGGGCGCTTGTCGCCGAGATCGCTGAAGTCGACGCGCAGCGGCGGGTAGCCCGGGTAGGTCGTCGCGCGCGCCCCGGCGAGCACCTCGCCGGCGAAGCTCCGCTTCGGCTCGGTCCGCTTCGCCAGGAACACCGGGAGGATCTGCTTCTCGCTGAAGTGGCGGCCGGACTCGAGGTCGATGAAGCGGCTCTCCCGGATGACGAAATCGTCGCTCGTCGTCCGCGTCGAGAAGGCGTACTCGACGAGCGTGAGGTCCCCGGCGGGCTTCCTGTCGGACGCCTTCCACGTCTTGCCGACGAGCTCCTCGACGTGGCGGTCGTCGAGCGGCTCGCCCGCGAGGTGCTTCTCCAGCTTGCGGGCGGTGAGCAGGAGATCGGCCATCACGTTGGCGTAGGCGACCGCCGGCAGCGCGCCGCGGGGAGCGCCTTTGGCCTGCCGGCCCCCCGCGGCCTGCCTGCGGAGCAGCGCGGCGAGGTCGAGCGTCCGCGCCGAGAGGCGCCGGAGACGGTTCTCCCGGAGCGCCTCGGCGAGCTTCTCCATCTGCTCGATGCGGTCGCCCCCGATCGTCGCGACGCCGGACACGCCGAGCTCGCGCACGAGCGTGCCGACCTGCTCGACGCCGGACTTCATCATGGCCTGCGCGTTCGCGCTGCCCTTCTTCACGCTCTTGCGCGCGGTGTCCCCGCCCGGCGCGCCCGGCGGCGCCGCCTCGCTCACGGCGAACGACTCGGGCGCGCGCGCCCACGCGACGAGCAGCGCCGCCGCGTGCTTACAGAACGCGGTGTTGAAGGTCCGCGCCGGGCAGGAGCAGCGCCCCTTGAACGCCGGCGCCGGCGCGTCGCTGTAGACGAGCGACACCTTGTAGGGCGAGGCTCCGGAGCCCTTGGCGTCGCAGAACAGCTTGTTTTCGTAGCGCGCGAGGTTCAGGAGCTGCCCGCCGTCGTAGAGCAGCGTGCCCTTCTTGAGCTCTCCCGCGTCCTGGATGAACGCCCGGAGCTCGCCGGCCCCGATGCGCTTCACGTCGCCCGGGGCCGCGCTCACGGCGCCTCCGCGGGCGAGCGCGCCGGGCGCGGCGACGTGGGGATCTCGTCGTTCGGGAGCAGCGGATGGGCGGCCGGCATCGGCCTGGAAGCCTATCACGGGCGGTAGCGCGGGAGCTCCTCGCTGCCTCCGGCCGCCTCCCCCGGATCGGGCCATCGGCTCATGAGATCAGGCCCTCGGGCCGTCAGGCCGGCTGTGCGGCGGCGCCGGCGCGCTCCGCCGCGGCCTCGCCGAGGCGCGGGTAGTCGATGTAGCCGCGCGGGCCCTCGGAGTAGAAGGTCGCGACGTCGGGCGTGTTGAGCGGCGCGCGGCGCGACAGGCGCTCCGGAAGATCGGGGTTGGCCAGGAACGGCGCGCCGAAGGAGACGAGATCCGCCGCGCCGGTCCGCAGCGCTTCCTCCGCGGTCTCCAGCGTGTAGCCGCCGTTCACGACGAGGGCGCCGCGGAACCGCTCGCGGAGCAGGGGCGTCACCCGCTCCGCGGCGCCGAGCGCCTGCCCCGAGAGCGGCTCCACGACGTGCAGATAGACGACCTTGCGCGCCGAGAGCTCGGCGGCGACGTGGCCGAAGAGCGCCCTCGGATCGGAGTCGCTCATGTCGTTGAAGTCGGCCAGCGGCGAGAGCCGCACGCCGACCCGGTCGGCGCCGAACACCCCGGTCACGGCCTCGGTGATCTCGAGCAGGAACCGCGCCCGGTTCTCGACCGAGCCGCCGTACCGATCCGTCCTCTGGTTCACGCCGTTCCGGAGGAACTGGTCGATGAGGTAGCCGTTCGCCGCGTGGATCTCGACTCCATCGAAGCCGGCGGCCTTGGCCCGGCGCGCGCCGTCCTCGAACCGCGCGACCACGCCGGCGATCTCGCCCGTCTCCAGGGCGCGCGGGGTGGTGTACGGCTGCGGGCCCTCGGGCGTGTACGCGTGGCCCTTGCGGATCGCGACGGCCGAGGACGAGACGGGCGCCTGCCGGTTCGGCTGGAACGAGGGGTGCGACGCCCGCCCGACGTGCCAGAGCTGAAGGAAGCCGCGCCCCCCCGTCCGGTGGATCGCGTCCGTCACGAGCCGCCACCCGGCGACCTGCGCGTCCGTGTGGATGCCAGGTGTGCGGAGATATCCCACGCCCTCCGGGGTGACCTGCGTCGCCTCGGTGATGATGAAGCCCGCAGAGGAGCGCTGCTCGTAGTACCGCGCGTTGAGCTCGGTCGGCACATTGCCCTCGCCCGCGCGGCAGCGCGTCAGCGGCGCCATCACGAGGCGGTTCGGCAGCGAGAGGGGGCCGAGCGCGAAGGGGCTGAAGAGCAGGTCTTTGGCGGTGGTCACGATCGATGCTCCTTGCAAAGAAGATGTAGCTTCCGAAAGGGAAGTGGCATCCGTTCGGCGAGCATCATGAATCTGCACTGCACGATGTCAAGTTACTTCCCTTTTGGAAGTGAACAGGTCATGCTGGTGTCTGGGACGACACATGAAGCACGCGTGCCAGCACCTCTGCGAGAAGTTTCAGGTCGCGATGGACGTGCTCGCGAAGCCCTGGAACGGGCTCATCATTGCGACGCTCGAGGAGGGGGCGCTGCGCTTCGGCGAGATCGGCGAGCGGCTCGACGCGATCAGCGATCGGATGCTCTCCAGCCGGCTGAAGGAGCTCGAGGCGCTGGGCCTCGTGGTGCGGCGCGTCCTGCCGGGGCCCCCTGTGCGCGTGGAGTACGAGCTGACCGACGCCGGGCGGGGATTCGGCGAGGTGGCGCAGGCGATCTCGCGGTGGGGAGAGCGGCTCGCGGTGAGCGCGGCGCGCGGCGGAGGGGCGAAGCGCGGCGCGCGCGCGGCGCGGGCGGCACGGTGACGACCGCGGCGAAGCGCGCGCGGGCGTCATCCACGTCATCCACGTAGCGTCCACGCAGGTCGCGTGACGGATGTCACGAAGGAGTCCGCCCGCTCCTGAGCAGCGCTCAGGCAATACCTGACGCCGAGCGCTCGTGCGGCGAGGTAGCGGCAAGGTAGCGAGATGAGCGCCTCTGTCGATCTCGAGGTTGCGCTTGCCGCTCCGGTGGAATGGTGATGTAATTCGAGGGCTTCGCATCTCGGTGGCTGATAAAATGGGGTGCAGATTCGTGGGATACGAGCTCAGCCGTTAGGCCGGCGAGCGAGGCGTACGAAAGTACGCTGCAGCGCGCCGAACGACGCGGATGAGCTCGCCAAATACGAAGACGCACCCCGCGACAACGCGAAGCGTCAACGCGAGGGCGTCCCCTGGGGGTCGCGGTGGATCGCCGTATGGTACTGCAGCACCAGCGCCGACCGGGGGGGATGAGGCTCGCGCACCAGTTCTGGTTGTCTCTCGTCCTCCCCATCGCGATGGCCATCCTGCTGTATGGCATCTTCGCGTCGGCGCACCGCAAGCAGGTCCTGCGGGAGGAGGCCACGGCGGAGCTCCGCAACTACGCCACCCTGCTCCAGGCGTTCGTCGAGAGCGCGCTGCAGCGCAGGGACGTCGCGCTCGTCCGGCGGAGGGCAGAGGACTTCGCGAGCGCCGAGCGCATCCTCGGCATCGCCGCGTTCACCAGGGAAGGTGAGGCGATCTTCATCACGAAGGGAGTCGAGCACGAGGCGGAGCGCCTCGAGCAGCTCGCGCGCCGGGCGTTCCTCGAAGGCGGCGACATCGAGGAGGCCGGCAGCCTGGCCGAGCAATCCGTGCTGCTCCGCACGGTTTACATCCGGCCGAGCAGCGCCAATCAGCCCCTGGTCGCCGTCCTTGTGCGCGATCGTCACTACGTCGAGGTGCTGGAGAGGACGTTGAACCACGGCCTCGCGGTGACCGGCGTCGTGCTGCTGCTGGTCAGCGCGGTCGTCGCCGGGCTCGTCGGGCGCTTCACGGTCGCGCTCCCCGCGCGCGCCATCCTCGCCGGGGCCGAGCGCGTCGCGAGCGGCGATCTGGACGCGGCCGTGCCCGAGCGGGGCGCCGAGGAGCTCTCTCGCCTGGCGAGCGCCTTCAACACGATGACCTGTTCTCTCCGCGAGGCGCGGGAGCGCGCGGTGCGGGAGGAGGCGGCGCGCGTGAACGGGGAGCGCAAGCTGCAGCAGGCGCAGGCGCTCGCCGCCGCGGGGCAGGTGGCGACCTCGCTCGGCCACGAGATCGGATCGCCGCTGAACGTGATCCATGGCCGCGCGCGCCGCGCGGCCGACCTGCCCGGCTGCCCAGAGCACCTGCGCGCCGAGCTGGAGACCATCGCGCGGCAATCCGAGCGGATCACGCGCGTCGTCTCTCGCCTCGTCTCCCTCGCTCGGCCGCCGAGACCGCAGCAGGCGGACAGCGATCTCCGGCGCGTCATCGACGATGTGGTCGCTTTCCTGGGCCCGGAGTGCAGGAGGCGCGGCATCGAGCCGAGCGTCCTGTGCCCGGTCGAGGGCGCCGCCAGGGTGCGCGTCGCCCTCGACTCCGATCGTCTGTTTCAGGTCGTGTTCAATCTGTGCCTGAACGCCGTCGAGGCCCAATCCCGCGGCGGCGAGCTCGTGGTGAGCGTCCTGCCCGAGTGCGATGGTCCAGCGGGCTCTAGCGTCGTCTGCTTCGAGGTCGCCGACGCGGGGCCGGGGATCCCCGCCGAGGATCTGCACCGGATCTTCGACCCGTTCTTCACGACGAAGGCGGCCGGCGGCGGGAGCGGGCTCGGGCTCGCGATCGTCCGTGGGATCGTCGAGGAAGCCGGCGGCTCGGTGGAGACCGCCGCCTCGGCGACAGGCGGGGCGCGCTTCAGGATCACCTTGCCCGCGATCGCGTCCGATTCACCGGCGAGCGCGGAAGCGAGCTCGGAGTCAAGTAGAGGGGGTAAAGAGGAAGGGCAGAAAGCATGAGTCTGAGCTCACCGAGCGTGTTGGTTGTCGAAGACGACGATGATCTCGGCCGGTTCGTCGTTGACATCGCCAAGGACCACGGCTACCAGGCGACGCACGTGGCCGATGCGATGTCGGGCCTCGGCCTGCTGCCGTCGGGGGACTTCGACCTGCTGATCACCGACATCCGCATGCCGGGGATGGACGGCATCGAGCTGATCGCGCGGGCGAAGAAGCAAGATCCGTCGCTGGCGATCATCGCGATCACCGCGTTCGGCTCCGTCGAGACCGGGATGCGCGCCCTCCGCGTCGGCGCCTCCGACTACCTCTCCAAACCTTTCCGCTCC
Source organism: Sorangium sp. So ce693 (assembly GCF_051521375.1). Taxonomy (NCBI): domain Bacteria; kingdom Pseudomonadati; phylum Myxococcota; order Polyangiales; family Polyangiaceae; genus Sorangium; species Sorangium sp. So ce693. The sequence goes on along the minus strand of NZ_CP150347.1, from coordinate 11,327,057 downwards.
GATGAGCTAAGCTCTCGCATGCGACGCGCGCTCGAGCGTCGCGCTCGCGATATCGAGCATGCTCGTCTCCAGCGGCAAGTCGCAGAAGTATTGCGCCGCGGCAAGTCGTGAAACGGCGGTACTCCAGGGTCTCATGACGCCGAGCTCCCCGGCATCGACGAGGCCTGAACACCTGAAACGGGAACAAGCACTCCAGGCGCGCTATCGTCGTCAGGAAGGTGGTCATGCAATCGAACAACATCGCGGCGACCTCGAAGGACAAGCACGGGAGCGGGGCGAGCAAGAAGTCGCCGCCCCGCAAGCGCGGCGCCAACGGGAGCCACCTGGATGTGCGGGAGATGCAGCTCCAGGCGGTGCTGGAGGTGCTCAAGGCGGTGAAGGCCGGCAACTTCTCCGCGCGCGTCGGCATCGGCGAGGTGCCGGGGACGATCGGTCAGATCGCCGATGAGGTGAACGACGTCGTCCAGCAGCTGCAGACCGTCGGCTCGGAGATCACGCGCGTGGCGCGCGAGGTAGGCACCGAGGGCAAGCTGGGCGCGCAGGCCGAGGTGCAGGGCGTCAGCGGGACGTGGAAGGACCTCACGGACAACGTGAATGTCCTCGCGGGCAACCTGACGAACCAGGTGCGCAACATCGCGGTCGTGACGACGGCGGTGGCGAACGGCGACCTGTCGAAGCAGATCACGGTCGAGGCGAAGGGGGAGATCCTCGAGCTGAAGAACACCATCAACAAGATGGTGGAGCAGCTGCGCGCGTTCGCGTCGGAGGTGACGCGCGTCGCGCGCGAGGTAGGCACGGAGGGCAAGCTGGGCGCGCAGGCGGAGGTGCGCGGCGTCAGCGGGACGTGGAAGGACCTCACGGACAACGTGAATGTCCTCGCGGGCAACCTGACGAACCAGGTGCGCAACATCGCGGTCGTGACGACGGCGGTGGCGAACGGCGACCTGTCGAAGCAGATCACGGTCGAGGCGAAGGGGGAGATCCTCGAGCTGAAGAACACCATCAACAAGATGGTGGAGCAGCTGCGCGCGTTCGCGTCGGAGGTGACGCGCGTCGCGCGCGAGGTAGGCACGGAGGGCAAGCTGGGCGCGCAGGCGGAGGTGCGCGGCGTCAGCGGGACGTGGAAGGACCTCACGGACAACGTGAATGTCCTCGCGGGCAACCTGACGAACCAGGTCCGCAACATCGCGGTCGTGACGACGGCGGTGGCGAACGGCGACCTGTCGAAGCAGATCACGGTCGAGGCGAAGGGGGAGATCCTCGAGCTGAAGAACACCATCAACAAGATGGTGGAGCAGCTCCGGACGTTCGCCGCGGAGGTGACGCGCGTCGCGCGCGAGGTAGGCACGGACGGCAAGCTCGGCGGCCAGGCGCAGGTGCCGGGCGTCGCCGGCACGTGGAAGGACCTCACCGACAACGTGAACCAGCTCGCCGGCAACCTGACGAACCAGGTGCGCAACATCGCCCTCGTCACGACGGCCGTCGCCAAGGGCGATCTCTCTCAGAAGATCACCGCCGAGGCGAAGGGGGAGATCCTCGAGCTGAAGGACACCATCAACAAGATGGTGGAGCAGCTGCGCGCGTTCGCGTCGGAGGTGACGCGCGTCGCGCGCGAGGTAGGCACGGAGGGCAAGCTGGGCGCGCAGGCGGAGGTGCGCGGCGTCAGCGGGACGTGGAAGGACCTCACGGACAACGTGAATGTCCTCGCGGGCAACCTGACGAACCAGGTGCGCAACATCGCCCTCGTCACGAAGGCGGTCGCGAGCGGCGACCTGTCCCAGAAGATCGCGGTCGAGGCGAAGGGGGAGATCCTCGAGCTGAAGGACACCATCAACAAGATGGTCGATCAGCTGCGCGCGTTCGCCGCGGAGGTGACGCGCGTCGCGCGCGAGGTAGGCACGGACGGCAAGCTCGGCGGCCAGGCGCAGGTGCCGGGCGTCGCCGGCACGTGGAAGGACCTCACCGACAACGTGAACCAGCTCGCGGGCAACCTGACGAACCAGGTGCGCAACATCGCCCTCGTCACGAAGGCGGTCGCGAGCGGCGACCTGTCCCAGAAGATCACGGTCGAGGCGAAGGGGGAGATCCTCGAGCTGAAGGACACCATCAACAAGATGGTCGATCAGCTGCGCGCGTTCGCCGCGGAGGTGACGCGCGTCGCGCGCGAGGTAGGCACCGAGGGCAAGCTCGGCGGCCAGGCGCAGGTGCCCGGGGTCTCCGGCACGTGGAAGGACCTGACGGAGAACGTCAACGTCATGGCCTCGAACCTCACCTCGCAGGTGCGCGGCATCGCCAAGGTCGTGACCGCGGTCGCGAACGGCGACCTCCGCCAGAAGCTCGCCCTGGAGGCCAAGGGCGAGATCGCGTCGCTGGCGGACACCATCAACGACATGACCTACACGCTCCGCGTGTTCGCCGAGCAGGTGACCACGGTCGCGCGCGAGGTCGGCATCGAGGGCAAGCTCGGCGGCCAGGCCAAGGTGCCCGGCGCGGCCGGCACGTGGAGGGACCTCACCGACAACGTGAACCAGCTCGCGGGCAACCTCACCACGCAGGTGCGCGCCATCGCCGAGGTCGCGACCGCCGTGACGAAGGGCGACCTCACGCGGGCCATCTCGGTCGAGGCGCAGGGCGAGGTCCTCCAGCTGAAGGACAACATCAACCAGATGATCTCGAACCTGCGGGACACGACGCGCGCCAACCAGGAGCAGGACTGGCTGAAGACGAACCTGGCGCGCTTCTCCGGGATGATGGCCGGGCAGCGGACGATCGAGGCGCTCTCTCGCCTCATCATGTCCGAGGTGACGCCGCTCGTGTCGGCGCAGCACGGGGCCTTCTATGTGCTCGAGTCGGAGGAGAAGTACCCGGCGCTCAAGCTCACGTCGAGCTACGCGTTCCAGAAGCGCAAGGGCATCTCCAACCGGTTCGCGCTGGGCGAGGGGCTCGTCGGGCAGTGCGGCCTGGAGAAGAAGAGCATCGTCGTCACCGATCTCCCGGACGACTACATCCGGGTGAGCTCGGGCCTCGGCGACGCGCCGCCGCGCAACATCTGCGTCCTGCCGGTGCTCTTCGAGGGCGGCCTCAAGGCGGTCATCGAGCTGGCGAGCTTCCAGAACTTCACGCCCATCCACCTCACGTTCCTCGAGCAGCTCACGCAGTCGATCGGCGTCGTGTTCAACATGATCGGCGCCAGCATGAGGACGGAGGAGCTGCTCCAGGAGCTCCAGAGGTCCAACACCGAGCTCGGCTCGCGGTCGCAGGAGCTGGAGGAGAAGGCGTCGGAGCTCGAGATCAAGAACCGCGAGATCGCGCGCGCCAGCGCCTCTCTGGAGGAGAAGGCGAGGGAGCTGTCGCGCACGTCGAAGTACAAGTCCGAGTTCCTCGCGAACATGTCGCACGAGCTGCGCACCCCGCTGAACAGCCTGCTCATCCTCGCCAGGATCCTCGCGGACAACGAGGAGCACACGCTCACGTCGAAGCAGGTCGAGTACGCAAAGACGATCGCCGCGGCGGGGCAGGACCTCCTGCAGCTCATCAACGAGATCCTCGACCTCTCGAAGATCGAGGCCGGCAAGATCGACGTGAAGACCCAGCGGGTGCTGCTCTCCGAGCTGGCCGAGTACGTCGAGCGGAGCTTCCGGCAGATCGCCGAGCAGAAGGAGCTCGAGTTCTGGGTCCGGGTCGCGACCGGCGTCCCCGCGGGGATCATGACGGATCTGCAGCGGCTCCAGCAGATCCTGAAGAACCTGCTGTCCAACGCGTTCAAGTTCACGTCGTCCGGGCGGATCTCGCTCGAGATCGAGGTGGCCAGCAAGGCGCTCACGTTCAAGCGGGAGACGCTCATCAAGGCGAAGACCGTCGTGGCGTTCGCCGTCACCGACACGGGGATCGGCATCCCGGCGGAGAAGCAGACGCTCATCTTCGACGCGTTCCAGCAGGCCGACGCGTCGACCAGCCGCACCTACGGCGGCACAGGGCTCGGCCTGACGATCAGCCGGGAGCTGGCCAGCCTGCTCGGCGGGGAGATCTCGCTGAACAGCACGCCCGGGCTCGGCAGCAAGTTCACCCTGTACCTGCCTGCGGAGCGGACGGAGCAGAAGGCGACGAGGCCGGCGCGCGCCGAGCTGACCGAGCCGGTCGCGCCGCTCCTCACGAACGGCGCCTCCTCGGTCGCGCTCGCGGGGCGCAGCGTGCTTGTCATCGACGATGACGCGCGCAACGTCTTCGCCATCACGAGCCTGCTCGAGCGGCGCGGGGCGCACGTGGTCCTGGCCGAGAACGCAAGGCACGGTATCGAAATCTTGCGCGACGCCGATTCGCCCATCGATATTGTCCTCATGGACATCATGATGCCCGAGCTCGACGGCTACGAGGCGACGCGGGAGATCCGGAGCGATCCCCGCTTCAACGAGCTGCCGATCATCGCGGTGACGGCCAAGGCGATGCCGGAAGATCGACAGAAGTGCCTGGACGCCGGCCTGAACGATTTCGTGGCCAAGCCGGTGGACGAGGGGCGACTCATGTCGACGATCCTGCACTGGGTGCGGCCGGATTGAGCTACGGAGCCGCACCGTGTCCACCGCGCCTGCGACGACCAGCATTCTCCTTGTCGACGATCAGCCGGAGAACCTGACGGCGCTCAGGGCGATCCTGGCCGACGAGAGTTACCGCCTCGTGACCGCCGCGAGCGGGAAGGACGCGCTCCTCAGGATCCTGTCCGAGGATTTCGCGGTCATCCTGCTCGACGTGCGGCTGCCCGACATCGACGGCTTCGAGGTCGCCTCGCTCGTGAAGCAGCGGGAGCGGTCGCGCCACACGCCGATCATCTTCCTGACGGGGGCGACGGACGATCTCGCGGCCATTTACAGGGCGTACGCCGTGGGCGGCGTCGACTACCTCCTGAAGCCGCTCGAGCCGGAGGTCGTCCAGGCGAAGGTCGCCGTGTTCGTCGAGCTCCACCGGCGCGGCGAGCAGATCAAGGAGCAGGCGGAGCTCCTGCGCCAGGCCGAGCAGCGGCGGCGCGACGCCGAGGTCGAGGACCTCCGGCGCGCCGCGCAGGCGAGGTACCAGAACCTGGCCGACGCCATCCCGCAGTGCGTCTTCACGGCGAAGCTCGACGGCGGCATCGACTACGTGAGCTCGCGCTGGCTGGAGTACACGGGGCTCGCGTTCGAGGCGCTCCGCGGCTGGGGCTGGCAGGCCGCTGTGCACCCGAACGATCTGAACCAGTTCGTCAGCAAGTGGCGGCGCTGCCTGGAGTCGGGCGAGCCCTTTCAGGGCGAGTGTCGCCTCAGGTCGATCCACGGCGCTTACCGGTGGCACCTGTGCCGGGCGGTGCCGGAGCGGGACGTCTGGAAGCGGGTGGTCGCCTGGCTCGGCAGCTTCACGGACATCGACGACGGCAAGCGCCACGAGCAGGAGCGCCTGCACCTCCTGACGCGCGAGCGGGCGGCCCGCGCGGAGGCCGAGGCCGCGGTGCGCCGCTCGGAGATCCTCGCGGAGGCGTCGAGCTCGTTCTCGGCGTCGCTCGACGAGCACAGCGTCGCGACGGCCCTCGTGCGCGTCGCCGCGGAGCGCATCTGCTCCTGGTGCGTGCTCGACCTGCGGGACGACGGCGGCGCGCGCAGGCTCGCGGCCGCTCATCGGGCCCGCGACGGGGCGCGGTTCATGGATCGGTTCGGCCCGAGGGAGCTCGCCTTGACCGCGGAGGGCGTCGGCGCGGTGCTCACGACCGGCCGCCCCGACCTGCGCGTCGAGTGCGCTCCGCGCGACGTCGCCGTGGCGCTCGACATCGACGATCGCGCCGTGATCCAGGAGATCGGCGCCAGCAGCTACCTGTGCGTGCCGCTCGTCACGCGCGGCGAGGTGCTCGGGGCGCTCAGCATGGTGTGGGTCGAGCCGGGCGAGCGCTTCGAGCCGCCCGACTTCGCGGTCGCCCTCGACGTCGCGCAGCGCGCGGCGCTCTGCCTCGAGAACGCCCGGCTGCTGCGGATGACGCGCGAAGCCGTGCAGATCCGCGAGGATTTCGTGGCGGTCGCCTCGCACGAGCTGAGGACGCCGCTCAGCGCGCTGGTGCTCCAGGTCCAGGGCCTCACGCGCGCCCTCCACCGGGCGGACGGCGGGCTGCCGGCGGATCAGGTGCTGGCGAAGCTCACCCAGGCCGGCGGGCAGATCGAGCGGCTCACGCGGCTCATCGACACGCTGCTCGACGTGGCGCGCATCAACAGCGGCCACCTCGAGCTCAGCCTCGATGACGTGGATCTGTGCGACGTGGCGCGCGAGGTGGCGGGCCGCCTCGAAGCCGAGCTGGAGCGGGCCGGCTGCACGCTCGATCTGGACATGCCGTTGACCGCGGTCGGCCGGTGGGACCGCCTGCGGATCGATCAGGTGATCACCAACCTGCTCATGAACGCCATCAAATACGGGCGGGGCAAGCCGATCCAGGTGCGCATCTCGGTGGATGGGCGGTCCGCGGTGCTCCAGGTGGCAGATCAGGGCATCGGGATCGCTCAGGAGTACATCGCCCGCATCTTCGGGCGCTTCGAGCGCGCGGCGCCGACCAGCTCGTATGGCGGGCTGGGTGTCGGCCTGTACATCGTGGACCAGATCCTGAGGGCTCACGGCGGCAGCATCCAGGTGGAGAGCGCCCCGGGCATGGGGGCCAGATTCCAGGTGGCGTTGCCGCTCCCGCCCCGAGCGGCTGGTCCGTCCGGGCCCCTGGGCGAGCGCCCTGGATCGTCGTTGACCGGTCCCGCCGGCTGAGAGGCGCTCTCCTGAGCTCACCTGCCGTCCGTGGGGCAGGGCTGCGGTCGCGCTGCGCCACCGTTGCAACCGGTGGTTTCAACCGTGAAAGGCGGCTCACGGTCCCCCCGTGAAAAGCGGCGACGCCGGCATCCGGCCATCGTTGGCCTGCATCGTGCAACAAGCTCGTGACAGAGCGCCCGGTGCGACACCCGGGGGCAGTCCCTCGCCGATCACCACGGAGACACGGAGGCACGGAGCGAACCCAGACCCGTGCCTTCGTGCCTCCGTGGTGCATGCGTGCATCCGCCGTGAGAGGCGGAAGGCGAGTGGATCTCCCGGGTGGACAAGTTCACGTCCGGACGGGCGCTCAGGGCTCGTGATCTCCGCACTGCGACGCTGCGTAAAAGATCAAAACAGTTTATAGGTGATGAGCCCTCGCCGAGCGACGTGATCAGTCCGCAACATCTATCGGTAGTTCAAGTGAAACTTTCTATCAGCCTAGTTGGCCCCTCGATCAGCGCCGAGAGCAGCGCGGGTCCCCTTCTGGTCAAGACACCCTCTCTGGAAGAGGTGGTTCGCGCGGCCGGGGCCCGTCGGCGGGTCTCTGCGAGCGCTGCCCGGGGCGCCACGTCCCGGAAGCGCGCCGCCGCCCGGCGGACGGACGAGCGCTCGGCGAAGGCGACCCGCCGCGCGCGGTGACAGGAGCGGCGGTCACCCGCTTCGGAGACGGGCCCATCTCGACGTTTTCGGTGCTCAGCGCACTGGAGTGCGCTTCCGCGCCGAAAACGCCGATCTGGGCCCGTCTCCTGTGCGGGTGACCGCCGCTCTGCGGCGCGTGTACCAGAGGCGGGGGGAGCGAGGGGCCACGGAGGCACAGACGACGCAGAGGAAGGAAAAGAACCTCTGTGTCCTCTGTGCCTCCGTGGTTTTGTGCCCTCGCCCAGGCGCTCAGCGCGCCTCGGCGTCGAGCAGCGGGCCGAGGTCCTGACCTCGCATGAGCCGCTCTACCACCTTGACGAGGAGCTTCGGGGTGCAGCCGAAGCAGGGGGTCCCGAGGGCAGCGAGCTTCTGCGCCATGTCGTGGTCGTACGAGGGTTTGCCGCTGTCGGACAGCGCGAGGAGGCAGATCGACTTCACCTTGCTGTCGGCGAGCTGGCGCATGCGGGCGACGAGCTCCTCGGCGTTGCCGCCCTCGAACAGGTCGGTGATCAGGATGAACAGCGTCTTCTCGGGTCGCTCGATGAAGTTCGCCTGAGCGTAGGCCACCGCGCGGTTGATGTCGGTGCCGCCGCCGAGCTGCGCCGTGAACAGCACGTCGACCGGATCGACGAGCATCGGAGTCACGTCGACGACCTCTGTATCGAAGAAGAGGAGCCGAGTGCGGAGGACGTCGAGGGACGCGAAGATCGCGGCCATGATGGAGCTGTAGACGACGCTCTCGCCCATGGAGCCCGACTGGTCGACGAGGATCGCGACGTCCCACTCGTGTCTCCGCGTCTGGTTCGCCCAGAAATAGAGCTTGTCCGGGACGAGGCGGCGCTGCTCCGCGTCCCATCCTCTGAGGTTCTTGCGGATGGTGCGCTTCCAGTCGAGGTTCCTGAGGACGCGGAGCGGGCTCGTCGTGTTCCGCCGCAGGGCGCCGAGGACGGCGGTGCGGATCTCGGACTCCAGCGCGCGCCGCACCTCCTCGACGACCTCACGCACGATCTGCCGGGCGGTCTCCCGGGCGGCGTCGGGGATGAGGCCCTTCGCGCTCATGAGCGTGGCGACGAGCTCGACGTTCTTCTCGAGGAAGGGCAGCGTCTCGGGCTCGAAGAGGAGCTGCGTCAGCCCTCGTTTCTCGATGGCGTCCTTCTGGACGAGCGCGACGATGTCGTGGCTGAAGAACTCGCGCACCGCGGAGAGCCACTCGGGGACGTACGGCCGCGAGCCGCCCAGGTTGCCGGCGCGCTCGTCGTAGATGAACGAGAGGGCCTTATCGAGGTCGCCGAGCCGCCGCGGGTCGACGTGGAGCGCGGATGCCGCGCCGCCGAGGCCGCCCAGGGAGAGGCGGGGATCGACGCGCTCGGCCTCGGGCCCTAGCGCGAGCCGCCAGCGCAGGAGGGCGTCGCGATCGCCGTCGGTGAGGTCGTCCGTCGCACCGGCGGGGGAGGGGGGCGGAGGGGCTTTCTTGGGGGTGCGGGCGCTCATCGCTGTGGGGTGTCGGAGGGGTCGCGAGCTCTCCAGAGAGCCTGTTTGGCGGAAGCCCGATGAGCCGCCCTGTGGCGCGAGCAGCGAGCGGCCGCGAGCGCGGTGCGTGCGTGCCGCACAGCGGCAGGATAGGGGGCGTGGCCGCGGGGCACAAGGAGGACGGCGCGGCGGAGCGCGGCGGCGCCGCCGCGCTCCGCCGGCGTGCCGGCGCTACGCCTTCGGAGCCCCGACGGTGAACTCCCAGACGAACTTCCCCTTTCCTTGCTTCTCGTCCGGCGGGGTGAGGACGAGCCCGTCGATCGACTTCACGACGCAGCTCGCCACGTCGTCCGACGCGGTGGTGCCGGCGGGATCGACGGCGACGTTCGTGATGCGGCCGCTGTCCTCGAGCACCGTGAAAGCGACGGTGACCTTGCCCTGCGCGCGGGGGTTCCGCGCGAGCTCTGCGTCATAACAAGCGCTGATCTCGTCGCGCCTCGTCTCGAGCAGCGCTGCCGTATCGTCGCGGTACATCTCGGCGTTCCGCACGGCGAAGGAGCAGCCCGCGGACGCGCTCGCCAGAACCATCATGGTGAGACCCGAAAACAACTTCTTCATGCTCGCCTCCTTGCGGGGAGCGCCCTTGCGGCTCGGTTTCGGACCAGCGTTCATTTGCCGGCGTCCGCGGTCTTCTGCGCGGTGTCCTGCTCGACGATGTTGAACTCGACGCGACGGTTCTTCTCGCGCCCCTCCGGCGTGTCGTTGTCCGCGATGGGCTTCGACTTGCCGAAGCCCTTGGCGGTGAGCATGCCGGCGGCGATCCCGTGGTCGACGAGGTACTTCATCACGGCTTTCGCGCGGCGATCCGAGAGCTTCAGGTTATGGTCGTCCGATCCCTCGGCGCTCGCGTGACCCTCGATGGCGATCTTCTTGATGTGCGTGTGCTTCTTGATCGTACTGACGACCTCGTCCAGCAAGCTGTGTGACTCCGACCGGATCGTCGCCTGGTCGTATTCGAACTGGATCTTCTCGTTGATGATGATCTTGTCGTCCGTCACGACCACGCGCTCCGGCGGGGGCGCGGGCGGCGGGGGCGGCGCGGGCGGCCGGCCCACGACGGCGAGCGCCTTCCCTCCTTCGAACGTGGTGACGCCGCCGCAGGCGATGGGGCCCAGGCCCACCGCCGTGAGCGCGGCGGCGGCGACCCAGGGCCCGAAGCCCGTGGCCCGCCGCGCGCTGCGCCGCGCGACGAGCCAGCGGGGGCTCGGGCGGCTCGTCACATCTCGTTTATCGTCGAACTCATTCATGATCACGTCTCCATGGCCCGCTGTCACGGGCCCAGGCCACCGGGGCGCTCTCCGTCGCCCCTCGATGAAACCGCGGGAATCGGCGCGCCGGAGCGCGTCGCGCGCAGGAACTCGGCGAGCGACGTGAGCGCGTGGAGATCGCCGGGCGCGAGGGCGCTCGCCGCCGCGTGGAGCCGCCGACGAGCCGAGTCGGCGGCGTGAGATCTCCTCGGCTCAGCGCTTTCGCTGGGCCACGCATGCTCGAACGAAGCCGGTATCAGACCGCGGGTGTGAAACCACGCGACGATGCTTGCACGGATTTGCGCGAGCCGGAAGACGCGCCAGCGTCGTAGCTGCTCTGGCCTGCCAGAGAGCACGGCCTTGAACCGCCGAAACGATCCCCGGCCCTGGAGGGAATGCAGGAGCGTCACCTGGAGCTCGAGGTCGTCGACCGTCGGGATGAACGCCTCCAGCCATCCGTATTGCTCCCGCGCGCCGATGGCCTCGACGCGCACGCAGCGCGGATCCGCCTCGATGCGCGCGCACGTGTCCGGGTCGGCGAGCCCGTCGACCAACCGGATCACGGCGCCTGTCTCGAGGTGAAGGAAATAGCGGATGTGCTCAGCGGTGTTGTCGAAGGCGTTCGCGAGAGCGTTCCAGTCGACAGGGATTCTCCGGTTCGCAGCAGTGGACTCCGGCGTGGTGGTGCACATTGCGAGCCCGGCCTGTAGGCAGCTCCCATGCCAGGCGTGCAGGACGCACGCGCCTGCGCGGGGCGCCCGAGAGCATGTTTTCCGCAGGCAGCTGCGGGTGTCGCGTTGTGCGACAGGTCGATGAGGAGGGGAGTCGCGCGCCTCGCGGCCCCCTGGGAGGTCGCAGCGCGCTCGGCCCGGGCGCGGGAGCTCGGGGCGGGCCCGGGTCGAGCGCGCGCGGCGGCGGGGCCGCCGGGCGTATCACGGCTTCGGGTCGCTCGAGCGTCCTCCGCGCATGCCGTACCGCTCGAGCTTCCGATAGAGGGTCGCCCGGTCGAAGCCCAGGATCTGCGCCGCCTGGCTCTTGTTGCCGCCGACCACCTCCAGGACGCGCAGGATGTAGCGCCGCTCGACCTCCTCCATGGGGACGAGCTCGGTCGGGTCGTCGCTCGAGACAAGGACGTGGGAGCGCCGGTAGGTCCGGATCTTCTCGGGCAGGTCGTCAACGGTGATGTGATCGTACCGAGCGAGCGCGACCGCCCTCTCGATGCAGTTCTGGAGCTCGCGCACGTTGCCGGGCCACGCATAGGCCATGAGCTTCTCCGCGGCGGGCGCCGAGAGTCCCTGGATGGGCCTCGCCTTGACGGTCGCGAAGTGCTCAAGGAAATGCTGCGCGAGCAGCAGCACGTCGGCGCCGCGGGAGCGGAGCGGCGGCAGGTCGACGTGAACCACGTTGATCCGGTAGTAGAGATCCTCGCGGAAACGGCGCTCTTCGATCGCGGTCTCGAGGTCGCGGTTCGTCGCGGCGATGAGCCGGACATCCACCGGGAGCTCCTCGTCGGCGCCGACGGGCCGGACGACGCGCTCCTGGAGGGCGCGCAGGAGCTTCGGCTGGAGCCCGATCGGCAGCTCGCCGATCTCGTCGAGGAACAGGGTCCCGCCGTGGGCCCGCGCGAACAGGCCGCTCCTGGCCCCCTTGGCGTCGGTGAACGCGCCTCGCGCGTGGCCGAAGAGCTCGCTCTCGAGGAGGGCGTCCGGGACCGCAGCGCAATTGACCGCCACGAACGCGCCCTCGCTCCGCCGGCTGCGCTGGTGCACGGCGCGGGCGACGAGCTCCTTGCCGGTCCCGCTCTCTCCCGTGATGAGGATCGACGTGTCCGAGTCGGCGATGCGATCGAGCAGATCGAATACGCTCCTCATCACCGGGCTGCCGCTGAGGATCTGCTCGTACCCGTGGGCGTCGGCGACGGCGCGCCGCAGGCGGCGCACCTCCTCGCGGAGGGCGCGGTGGCGCAGGGCGCGCTCCACGGTGAGCCGGAGCGCCTCGAGCTCGAACGGCTTGGTCACGAAGTCGTACGCGCCGGCGCGGATGGCGGACGTGGCGGTGTCGAGGCTCCCGAACGCGGTGATGACGATGACCGGGAGATCGGGCCTGTTCTCGACGATCCGCTCGCAGAGATCGAGGCCGCTCATGCCGCGCATGGTCATGTCGGTGATCACGACGTCGAAATCCTCCACGCCGAGGAGCTCGAACGCCTCTGCGGCCGACGTCCGCCATGCCGTCCGGAACCCGCGCTTCTTGAGCCCGGCGTCGAGGAGCTCGCAGACGCCGCGCTCGTCGTCGACGATCAGGACGCGCCCTGTCATGAGTTCCCCCGCGGCAGCATCATGGTGAAGCGGCTCCCCGAGCCCGCCCGGCTGTCGACGTGGATCCAGCCGCCGTGCTCCTTGATGATGCCGTAGGCGACGGACAGGCCGAGCCCGGTCCCTTCGCCCACGGGCTTGGTCGTGAAGAACGGCTCGAAGATGTGCTCCAGGACGTCGGCCGGTATGCCCTGCCCCTCGTCACGAACGGACAGCGCGACATAATCCCCCTCGGCCCCTCCCTGGTCGGCCGGGGGACTGGCGCGCTCCGCCCGGAGGCCCACGGCCAACGTGCCGCCGGACGGCATGGCCTGGATCGCGTTGACCACCACGTTGGTGAGCGCCTGCTGGAGCTGCTCGGCGTCTGCGTGGACGACCAGCTCCGGTGTGTCCCCTTCCTGGACCATCGTGACGCCCTGCTTCTCGGCCAGCGGCCTCAGCATGACGAACGTGCTGTGAATGACGCTCCTCAGCGGGGTCTCCTGCTTCTCTGCGCTGCGGCGCCGGGCGAAATCGAGCAGCTGGCGGATGATCTGGGTCATCCGCTGTGACTGCTCGAGGATGATCTGCCCGTTGGCCGGCACCTCCTCTCCTGTGACGTCCCCGTCCACCAGCATGCGCGCGCGCCCCACGATGACCTGGAGGGGCGCTCCCAGCTCATGTGCGATCCCGGACGCGAGCTTGCCGACGGTAGCGAGCCGCTCGGCGTGGCGGAGCTGCTGGAGCGCGGCGAGCCGCGCGACGGCCTCGGACTCGAGCTTTCGGTTCGCCGCGGCGAGGCGGTCACACATCGCATCCATCTCCCGTCCGAGCTCGCCGATCTCGTCCTCCTGGCGCAGCGACAGGCGCCGGGAGAGATCGCCGGCGCCGATCCGCCGCGCCTGTTCGATCAACGTTCGCATGGGACGTCCCACCAGCCCGACTCCGAGGGACGTCGCGAGCAACCCGCATACCAGCGTCAGGGCGGCCGTCGTGACCGCCGTGTTCAGGATCATGCCGTGGGTGGTGCGGCGGGCTCCCGCCAGCGACTCGGAGAGCTCCAGCGCGCCGACGCGGTCGCCGGTCACCGGCACCGGCACCGGCACGCACGTGACGAGCACGTCCGCGTCTTCACGAGGGAGCCTGTGCACGACCGCCTCCCCTCGCGAGACGGGGACGAGCAGCTCCGGCGCGAGCTGGGGCCGATGGGCGTCATCCGCCTGCTCGTCGAGCCAGACCCACCGGAGGTCCACCTGTCTCTCGCGCTCGTTGGCGTCCTCGACAAGGCGCAGCGCCCGCGCGGGCCCTTCCGTACGCCACACCCCCGTGATGGCGGCGGCCAGCGCGCGGCCCATCGCGTGATGGTCCCGCTGGACATCGTTCTCGAAGGTCTTGGCCTCTCTGCGGATCTGCACGTAGGCGCTCAGCGCGAGCACAAGGAAAACGCCGAACACCAGGGCGAGCGTCAGCTTGCGCGCCAGCTTCATGCCCGACGTCGTAGCGCAGGTGGAGCGCGGCGAACCATCGCCGCTCGACGCCGCCGCAAAGTACGACATGCCGCATTTTGCGGCACCGGCGGTGGCCCGCGCGCGGGCCACGCGGGCCGTCGGAGCGCGTTGCCCTGCGGAGCCTGGTGGGCCGCTTCGGTAGGACCTGTTACCGCGGCGCGGCGGGCGCCTTCGCTGGGCAGCAGAACAGGTGATCTGGCACCAGCATGGCGCAGCCGTCTTTCCAGGGGTCGTCAGGCGCGTAGTCCGTCCGGTTCTCCGCAGGATAGAAGTACGCCTTCGGCTTCGCTGGATCCGCGCAGGCGCTGTCGCGCTCCGGCGCTGCCTCGCGGCCCTTCGGCGCGCCGGTGACCCTGGAGCAGGCGGCGAGCGCGGCGCCCGCCGCGAGGAGCATGAGGAGCGCCGCGAGAGGCCAGCGCGCCCGGACCAATGCGATCTTCCGCGTCACCGACGGAGCATCGCACGATGGCCTGCGTGAGACCAGGAGAGCCCGCGTCGTACGCGCGCGCGTTCAGCCGCCAGGGCGGCCCCCCGCGCCGGCGACATCGGTCAAGGCGTAGTGCCTCATCTCCTGGATGTTTTCGAAGAAGGGCTTCACCTTGGCGAAGAATGACGGGAACGAAGCCTCCTTGCGAAACCCCTGGAGGTGGCCTTCCAGCGAGTCCCAGCGGATGCGGACGACGAAGCTCGTCGGCTCCTCGGTGCATCGGGCGATCTCGTAGTCGAGGCAATGCACGGAGCCGCGCAGCTCCGTGGCTGCAGCGCGATAAGCGGACAGGAACGCCTGCTCCTGCTCTGCGGGGATGGTGTAGCGAATGTACTCGATGATCATGGCAGCTTCCTGGTTGGGGGCCTGAGGGGTTGTGCGGCGGCACCTGGGGGCGCCGTGCGGCAGCATGAGCCGTCCGGGGACCAGAGATACGCGCCGGCGGATCGAGCGTCGAATCGACAGTCGGTGAGCCGATTCATAGACGATGTCTATGGGTCGGCGTACTATCCATCGACCATGCGTTTGCAGTCGGTGGACACCCACCTTGTCGTGGCCTTGCACGCTTTGCTCCAGGAGAGGAGCGTCACGCGCGCTGCGCGCCGGGTGGGCGTGACGCAGCCCTCGATGAGCCACGCGCTTTCACGGCTGCGCGCCCATTTCGGGGATCCGTTGCTCGTCCAGGTGGGCAGAAAGATGACGTTGAGCGAGCGAGCGCGGGACCTTTTGCCGAGAGCCGCCGAGGCCGTCGAGCGGCTCGAGCACGTCTTCGGCCAGGCCGAGCGGTTCGACCCGAGGCGCTCGACCCGCACGTTCCGGCTCGTCGCGACCGACAACCTGGAGCTGCTCGTGCTCCCGCCGTTGACAAGGATCCTCGCCGCCGAGGCGCCGCACGTCAACCTGCGGTGCCGCAACATCCCGCCGGATTTCGCCGAGCTCCTGCGCCGTGGCGAGCTCGACGCCAAGCTGGGGCGCGGCGGGCCGGTGCCCGACGGATGCCGGTCCACGCAGCTCGCGGCCGAGCAGCTCGTCTGCCTGATGCGGCGGGGCCACCCGGCCTCCCGGAAGGCGCTCACGGCGGCGCGCTACGCTGCCTGCGAGCACCTGATGATCTCGCCGCACGGAGAGGACCACAACGTCATCGATCAGGAGCTGGCGGCGCGGGGGCTGCGTCGTCGGGTGACCCTGACCGTGTCGCATTTCCTCGTCGCTCCGTTCATCCTCTCCGGCTCTGACCTGCTGCTCACCGTGTCTGCGCGGGTCGCCGTGGCGCTGGCCCGGAAGCTCGATCTCGTGGTGCGGCCGTGTCCGCTCGAGGCCAGGGGTTACACCTTGACGCTCGTCTGGCCGGAACGCTCCGAGGGCGACGAGGGCCACAGCTGGCTTCGCGCCGCCATCGAGCGCGCCGTCGCGTGCGAGCCGGTCGCGGGGCTGGGCGAAGGCGGCTGAGGACCTGCTCCTGAGGTGCAGCGCGAGCTCCTTCGCCAGGCGCTGGTCCAGGCCGATCGTGATGGGGTTGGCCTGCCACGCGGCGTGGGTCCGCGGCGACACCGGCCTTCGGCGCGGTGTGGGTTTTCCGGGCGGCGCTCCGCGGCATGCGCCGTGCTGTTTAGGCCGGCATGCCGTGCTCCCGACTCGCCATGTCGATCGCTTTGCTTGCGCTCATCTCCGGCTGCGCTGCCCGCCCGCAGTCGGCCCTGCCCGTTGCCATCAAGGTTCCGCACCCGCCTGCCCCGCGTTCGTCCGAGTCCAAGGGCGCTGAGGACACTGCGCCCGGCGGGGCGCTCCTGGTCTGGGGCCGCACGGGCGATGGGCCGCCTCGGACATGGCACCTCACCGAGGAAGGCGCGGTGATCCGCGAGGAGCCCGGGATCGTCGTGGCGACCGGTCGAGGGGAGTGGCGCTGGGAGGTGAGCGAGGTGAAGGTGGAGACCTCGGCCTGCGAGTTCGGGCCCGGGGAGACGCGCGAGCCGGGCGAGGGGACCGCGCACCGCGCGGAGCTCGTGCTGCGCGGGACAGGCGCGCGCCAGCAGGTGATCGCGCCGTCGGACGCGGACGGGAGCAACGTGATTCAGCACGAGGCGGAGGCGATCGGGAGCGTCGGGCCGTACCTGTTCATCGAGGAGCGGACGTACAGCGACGCGTGCGGCGCGCACGGCTTCGTGGGCGTGGGGTTCATGGTGTGGGACGCCGACAAGGGCGCGATCGTCGATCTGCTCGCCGAGGTGTCCAGCGTGCCGGCGCTGCAGGGCGAGGCCGAGGCGCTCCTCGACGAGGAAGAGGACGACCCGGAGGCCGCCCGGCAAGAGGAGAATGCGCCGGAGCTCGTGCAGATCGCGCCGGCCTACGACGCGCGGGGAGCGCTCCGGGTGACCGCGAAGCTCGCGCGCTCTGCCTGTTATGCCTGCGGCGACGGCGCGTGGAGCTCCTACACGCGCTCGGCGGTGGTGCCCGCCAAGAAGGCGCCGGAGCGCCTCGCGGCGTGGGCGTCCCCGCCGTCCGGCATGCAGAGCTTCCTGGCGGAGCACCCGGACCTCATCGTCGGCGGCTGGTCGCGGGCCGGCAGGGCCGAGTGAGCCGAGCGAGCCACGCTGGCTCGGCCGGCCGCGCGACGAGGGCGGCGCGCGGTGCGCCGCGGTCACGGCCCCGCGTCAGAGCAGGTCGTCCAGGTCGTCCATGGCCTGCGACAGGTCCTCGCTCATCTCCTTCAGCTTCTCGCGGTCTTTCTCGAGCAGCACCGCCTGCGCCGCGCGGGCCTTGTCCCCGAGCTTCCGCGCGGCGAGCACGTTCTCGAGCAGGTACCGCCGCTCGGTCGCGCCGAGCGCCGCGAAGGCGCGTCGCAGGACCGGGAGCGTGTCCTTGAAGCGCTCGGGAAGGATGCCCCCGAGGAAGGCGTCGAGCGCCTCGACCACGGGGCGGCTCTTCACGAGCACCAGCGCGTTCACCTCGAGGAAGCCGGCCAGGAACGACGCCGCCGCCTCGGGCGGAGCCGCGCTCCCGAGCCGCAGGCCGACGACCCGCGCGACCTCCGCATCATCGATGACCTGCGCCAGGTAGAGCAGCCCGCACGCGAGGCCCGAGGCCGTGGGGTTCACCGCGTCGCTGTCCACGAGCGCCCGCGCCGCCTCGAACCACGCGGCACGGTCGACGATCGGCTGCGACAGCGCCACGTCGTGCAGCGTGCGCAGCGCCTCCTTGGCCGGGGCGACCGCCTCGTCGCTGCCCGTGCAGCCGCCGTGGACGCGCAGGACCGCGCGCGCGAACGTCTTCTCCAGCATCGTCGCGATCACGCCGTCGCCGAGCGACGACAGTGAGCGCGACGACCCGAACGACGCGAGCCCCGCGAAGGCGCGGCACGCCCGGGCGAGCGACGGCAGGTCGCTGTCGCCCGCGGCGAACCGGTCGCACGCGTCGAGCGCCGAGGCCGCCGCGCGGGCGCTCGACGCGAGCACGGCGTTCAGCAGCACGTCGGCGGCCTCGCCCGTCGTGTGGCACGCCGCGAGGTCCTCCTCGAGCAGCCGCGTCGCCACCTGCTCCAGCGTGTCGCCGAGGACGATCTTCTCGACGAGCGCGACGTCGGTCGCCGGCGTCCACTGCGCCTCCCACGTCTCGCTCAGCTGCCGGAGCAGCTCGTCCGGCGGCACCTCGCTCGCCGCCTGCCCGCGCCGCTGCCCGCGAGCGCCCGCGCCGCCCCGCCCGGCCGCTCGGGTGCCGGCGTACGCCGCGTAGGGGATCTTCGCGATGCGGAGCCGGTGCAGGAGCACGCTCGTCCCGACCTCGACCTCGTTCGTGAGCGACAGCCGGAACGACTCGGGCGCGTCGGTGGCGGGGAGCCTGCGCTCGCGCACCTCGCGCCAGAACTCCTCCTGGAGCGAGTTCTTCCCGATGCCGCCCCCGACGCGGCCCACGTTGCGCCCGATGACGGCAGGCCAGAGGAAGCCGTCGACGTGCGTGGCGTCGCCGCGGCACATCGTGGCGATCGTCGCCTCGCGCACCTCGTCGAGGCCGGGCTCCGCCTTGCCGCGGAGCTCGGCGAGCGAGACCGCGAGGCGGAAGGCCTCGATGGTGTCGGCGAGCGAGGCCATGAAGCCGCGGAGGCGGAGGTGCTCGGTGAAGTCGATCAGCACCTCGAGGGTGGCGCGCCGGAAGTCGCCGCCCGCGTCGTGCGCGCGCTGGTAGTACTGCGGCGCCCGGTTGCCCGCGCCGTAGCCGAGCTGCTCGGAGAGCCGCGGAAAGCTGAACGGAATGAGCGTCACGGCGCACGGGATCGGCGCCGGCAGCCGCGCCTCGAGCGCCGGATCGACGTCGCGCGCCGCGAACGCCGCCGCGTGCGCCGCGCCGAGCACGGCCGCGACCTCGTGCGGGGCGAGGTCCGGCCCCATGCGCTCGAGGATGCTCCGCGCCATGTAGGCGTCGCGCGCCCGGTGGATCAGCCGGTCCCCGTCGCTGCGCACCAGGTCCGCGTACGCGAGCAGGGCCTCGCGGAACGGCCCGGGATCGTAGCGGGGCGCCTCGAACGAGGCCTCCCAGAACTCCTCGAACGAGCGGAAGCCCCGGGCGCGCGCGCAGGCCGCATAGATGCTCTCCTGCGGCTCCTCCGCGCTGGCCGGCCCGCCGTCGCCGCCGTCCCCTGCGCCGCCGTCGTCTGTGTGCTCGCCGTGTTCACCGTGGTCACCGTGCTCGCCGCGGTCCTCGTCGATCTCGCGCTCGTGGCCGCCTGGATCGTCGGCGTCGTCGTGGCCGACCGGGGCGCCGTCGAAGGGCGCGAGCGTCGTGCCGACGGGGATGTCGACGAGCTCGACGCGCGCGCCGTGCTCGAAGGCCCATTTCACCGCGACGTACTCGGGCGAGTAGGCGGCGAACGGCCACAGCGACGACGCGGGCTCCCCGTCGGTGCGGTAGCCGAGGATCGCCACGGGCGGGACGGTCTTCGGGTCGACGAGCGCCTCGAGGAGCGGCGTAGCGTCGCTCGGGCCTTCGACGAAGATCGCCTTCGGGCGCACCTCGTCGAGGTAGGCGCGCAGCGTCGCGCTGGAGCGCGGCGAGTGGTGGCGCACCGGGAAGAGGTGCACGGCGGCGAGCCGGTCGAGGTCCATCGGGTCCCTTCAGATCGCGAGGCGCTTCTTGGCGGAGGCGTAGAACTCCTTCCAGAGCCCTGCGCGGCCCTTGGCCACGGTCTCGCAGTACTCGCGGACGGCCTTGAGGTCGTCGCCCCCCTCCTTGCTCACGGCGCCGAGCAGCGACCGGGAGAGGTCGTCGGCGGTGACCTTCCCGGTGCCGAAGTGCTGCGCGAGGATGCCGCTGTTGAAGAGCACGCTGATGGCCTCCGCGGTCGACAGGACGGAGCCCGGGGTCTTCACCTTGGTCTTGCCGTCCTTGGTGACGCCGGCGCGGAGCTCCTGGAAGAGCGTGACGAGCAGCTTGGCGAGCTCGGCGGGCGGCTCGACGCCGACCTGGTAGTCGCCCCGGAGCTCGGCCTCGCGCTTCTGCACGATGCGGATCTCCTGCTCGAGGTCGTCGACGACGGGGACGGTGATGAAGTTGAAGCGGCGCTTGAGCGCGGCGCTCATCTCGTTGACGCCGCGGTCGCGCGTGTTGGCGGTGGCGATGAGGTTGAAGCCGCGCTGCGCGGGGACGACCTGGTCGAGCTCGGGGACGGCGATCTGCTTCTCGGACAGGATGGAGATGAGCGCGTCCTGGATCTCCGACGAGGTGCGGGTGATCTCCTCGAAGCGCGCGAAGCGCCCGTCGCGCATGGCGCGGAGGATGGGCGAGGGCACGAGCGCCTTCTGCGAGGGCCCTTCGGCGAGGAGCAGGGCGTAGTTCCAGCCGTATTTGACGTGCTCCTCGCTGGTGCCGGCGGTGCCCTGGACGACGAGGGCGCTCGTGCCGCTGATGGCGGCCGAGAGGTGCTCGGAGAGCCAGCTCTTGGCGGTGCCCGGCTCGCCGACGAGCATGAGGGCGCGGTCGGAGGCGAGGGTCGCGAGGGCGACCTGCACGAGGGCGCGATCGCCGATGTACTTGGGGGAGATCGCGACGCCGCCGACGGGTTTGTCGCTGCCGAGGATGTACGTCTCGACGGCCCTCGGCGAGAGGCGCCACCCGGGCGGCCTCGGCGCCGTGTCGTTGGCGGCGAGGGCCGCGAGCTCGTTTTCGTACTTGGTCTCGGCGGGCTGGCGGAGGTCGCTCATGGGTGGCGCAGGAGGTTACCGCAGAACGGGGCGGAGAGCGGGAAAGAGAGCGGCGCGAGCGGACTCGATCTCCTCGCCATCACAGCAGGTCCTCGACAAGGTGATCGAGCTCCTCCTGTGGAATGCCGGGATCGGGCACCCGCCGCCCGAGCCGTTCGATCTGCTCGACGGTCGGGTATCTGAGGTTCCTCAGGTCGGTCGCGTTCACCTGGGTGTGCCCGTTGAACTGTCGAACGTGTGTATCCACGAGGGTCGAGTTCAAGAAGGCCACGATGCCCCGCGCCATCACGGCCGGCAGCCCTCCGCCGCTTCGGTGGAGCACGTTGAGGTGGTTCTCGAACCCGATCCTGGCTCCCGGAGCGCTCTCGGGCGTGAAGAGGGCGGCGACGACCCGCCGCCGCTCCTCTTTCGACGAGAAGCGCTTGACGAGCACGTAGTTCCCCCTGGGCATCCAGAGATCGGCCGTCTCAGGCGCGTGCACGAGGGCGTTCGGCTTCTTGCCGCGTTTGGGCCAGCAAACGACGCCCGACGCGAGGTGCGTCGGGTAGATCAGCGGACCGGTGCCCCTGTCGGGCTCCTGACGCAAGAACTCGCGCGCTCGGAAGTCGACGACCTTTCCCGTCGAGACGCCCACATCCAAGTCCGTCAATCGGGATGGCATGCGAGCGAACGTCGCGGCGACCTTCTCCCCGGCGTCATCCGGCACCACGTGGATGAACAGCTCGGGATCTCCAGGCCGGACGACGTGTTCGAATGGCACGGAGCGGACGGACAGCGGCCCGCCCCCGGGACCGCGCGACGACGAGATGGCGACGGACCCGCACTGGCCGCCTCTGACGGCGTGAATGATGACGTTCTCTTGAAGGACCTCGTCCTCCGCGAACGCCGCTTTGCGCGATTCGAAGACGTGCACCCTTCGCAGCGACATCTCTCGGAAGAACAGCTCCCGGAATGGCCGAAAGTAAGGACCATTGCAGAAGCTCCGGGGGGTGATCGCGACGAGCTCCCCGCCCGGCTCCAGGAGAAGGATCGCGAGACCAAGAAAGGCCGTGTACAGGTTGCTGGTCTCGAGGCCCACGCGCCGCAGCGCCGCCCTGGCCTCGGTGTCCGAGTTGAGCTTCTTGTAGGGTGGATTCAGGATCGCGTGGGTGAACGAGCGCGGCATGCCCGGGCGAGGCCGGTCGCCGTCGAGTTGCTCGACGGCCGACCGGATGAAGTCGGCCTCGATGATGCGGGCGGTGAAGTCGATCCCGGCGCCGGCGCATTCGTCGCGACACGCGCGCGCCGTCCGACGCAGGTACGCCGCGAGCCGTGGGTCGATCTCGAAGCCGGTCGCGCGGATCGCGCTCGGGCGTATCCGGCGGGCACATGCGCTGGCCGTGAACGCCGCGAGGAGGCTGCCCACGCCGGCGCCGGCGTCCAGCACGCGGATCTCCTCGCAGGACCGCTCGAACAGCGACGCCATGAACGACGCCACCGGCGGCGGCGTGAGGAACTGACCCAGCTCGGACCGCGTGCGGGGATCGAGCGCCCGCGCGGCTTCGATGCGGTGGAGGTCGACGCGGTCGAGGAGCGGCGGCAGGGCGGCTGCCTCGAGTCTCGCTGCCCGGCTCATCGATGACGTGGTTACCGCAGCTGGGGCATCGAGCCAACCGTGCCTGGTCGGTGAACGCTCCGTGGGCGCCTTGCTGGGGAGGCGGCGCCCGCGGCGCGCCGCTCAGGCGGCCTCTTGCCGCGCCGCCACCGCGGCGAGCGGCGGTATCCCGAAGCGCTCGCGCACCTCGTCGAGCGGCAGGTGGACGACGTCCCAGAAGTTCCAGCGATCGCTCAGATCGACCTTGCAGGCCGCGCCGCGCGCTACCGCGCGCAGCACCTTGCGCGCCTCGAAGAGCCCGACCTGCGGCGCGGCGACGGGCGTGATCTGGATCCCGAGGTGGAACTGCAGCATCACGAAGAGCAGGAAGGCGAAACCGTCGCGCCGGATGAACCCCGCCTGGAAGGAGCCGGCCTGGATCTCGCCCGCAGGATCGGTGTCGTACTCCGCGAGCACATGGCCGAGATCGTGGAACACCATGCGTTCCGGGATCGCGTCCCGGCTCTCGCCGGGGAACAGGAAGCCGCGGGCGGTGCAGTGCTCCCAGAACACCCGGCCGAACGTGCCCTCGGGCAGGAGCCCGAGCTGCTTGTAGCGGAAGGCCCGCGAGCGATCCGCGACGCCCGCGCGGAAGAAGGGCCCGACGAGACTGCGCACGCCGGACAGGCCCTCTCTCCTCAGGACCTCGCCGGCGAACGCGCCGACGAGCCTGCGCCTCACGGCGGCCTTGGCGAGCCCCCTGTGACCGCGCGCCACGAGGCGGAGCACGCCCACGCCCTGCTCGCGCACGCCGAGCGCCCGGGCGAGCGCCTCGACCGCATCCACCTCGGCCGCGGTGACCTCGCCGTCCGCCATCGCGGTCACGAGCGCGAGCTGCACCAGCCGCTTGCGCCGGTGCGGATCCGGGATCGCGCTGGCCACCGCCTCGGGCGCGACGCGCGGCAGCCCGTCGACATCGGCGCAGGCGCCGTGCAGGGCCGCGAGCTCCTCCAGGACGGCGCGCTGCTTCGGGTCGAAGCGTGCGGGCGCGCCGTCGGCCAGGGCCACTTCCCGGAGCGCGCCGAGCGCGGCCGGGATCTCATGAGAAAGAAACACGACGATATCCATGCTGACCTCCTCTTCAGACAAGGGGTTTCACGCGAGGCGCCCCGCGACCGGGCTCACTCTCGCTGGAACGCGCTGATCGCTGACAGGATCGCCGCCGAGATGTCCGTCGGCAGCGACCTGGCCGTCTCCATGATCACCCGGACCCGCTCCACGCTCGCCTGGTCGACGAAGCGGCGGCCGAGCGGCGTGAGCGCGAGCGTCTTCGCGCGGCGGTCCTCCGGATCTTCCTGCCGCGCCAGGAGCCCCCGCTGCACGAGGCCATCGACGAGCCGGCTCCCGGCCGAGGCCGAGAGCCCGAGCGACGTGGCGAGGGCGGTGACGCGCACCGGGCCCTCCTGATCGACGAGGTGCAGCGCGGCCACCTGCGCCACGCTGAAGTCCTCCTCGTGCAGCGCCCGCGCGAGCCCCGCGATGATGCGCGAGAACATCATCCGCGTGAACCGCTCGAGCGGCGAGCCCAGGATCTTTTGCTTGTTCACAATATTGTCTATTACGCATTAGTTGTCATTGCGCAAGTAAATGCCGACGCGATCGCGCGATCACCAGCGCCGGTCCGTCCGCCGCGGAGGGCGGGCAGGCGCGCCGCGCGACCGCCACCGACCGGCGCGGCCGGTCGGCCGCACACGCCGGCCGCTTCGCGGGGTGGTCGCGTCGGGGCGGCGGTCAGTCGCGGGCGGCGGTCACTTGCGGGCGCCGGTCACGTGGACCTCGCGGAGGCGCGCCCGCGCCGCCGCGTAGTACGGCTCGATCTCCTTCGCCGCCGGCGTGCCCCAGAGGTTCTTCCGCTCCTCCGGGTCGCTCGCGAGGTCGTAGAGCTCGAACCGGGCGCCGCCCGAGATCGTCAGCTTCATGTCGCCGCGGAGGAACGACCGCCGCGCGTCGTTGTACGGCCCCGCCGGCATGTCGATCAGCACGTCGCGCGCCTCGGCCTGCTCGCCCGGGGCGAGGAACACGTCGGGCAGGAGCGACGCGCCCGACAGGAAATCGCTCGCGTGCGCGCCCTCGCCAGGCCCGGGCGCCCGCATCAGGTCGAGCAGCGTCGGCGCGAGATCGATCAGGCTGCGCCGCGCCGAGACCCGGGACGGCGCCGCGCCCGGCACGTGGACGAGCAGCGGCACCCGCACGAGCTCCTCCCAGAGCTCGAAGCCGTGGCGGAACATCTTGTGCTCGCCGAACGCCTCGCCGTGATCGCTCGTCACGACGATCGCCGTGCGCCCGGCGAACGGCGCCGCCGCGATCGCGTCGAGCAGCCGGCCGATGTGCCGGTCCGTGAACGCCACCTCGCCGTCGTAGAGATCCCGCTGCGAGGCCGCGCCGAAGCCCGCCACGTCGTCGTGCCGGAGGTAGTCGGCGTGCGGGTCGAGGTAGTGGACCCACAGGAAGAAGCGCTCGCCCGTGTTCTCGGTCGACCCGAGCAGCCGCAGCGCGGCGTCGGTCAGCGCGGCGCTCGTCGCCTTGTTGTCGACGTCCCAGGGCGCGCCCTCCGGCGGCGCCGCGGACATGTCCACCACGTCGAAGCCG
Organism: Sorangium sp. So ce693; assembly: GCF_051521375.1. Taxonomy (NCBI): domain Bacteria; kingdom Pseudomonadati; phylum Myxococcota; order Polyangiales; family Polyangiaceae; genus Sorangium; species Sorangium sp. So ce693. Next base: position 11,302,135 of record NZ_CP150347.1, on the reverse strand, counting down.
CGATCGAGCCCGCCGAAGCTGCCGAAGTAGCGGTGCCCGTGCACGCTCATCGTGCGCACCCCGGCGCGCTTCAGGCGCTCGGCGACGAACGTGTCCTCCTCGCTGAACTTGTTGAAATGCCCCCAGTTCCTGTGGGTCTCGCTCCCGTACTTGCCGATGAGCATCGGGCCGACGCTCTTGCCCGTGTAGGACGCGAGCGAGTACGCGCGCTCGAACACCGTGGAGCGGGCCGCGAGGCCGTCGAGGTTCGGCGACACGGGCCGCTGGTTGCCCGCGTAGCCGAGGTCCGCGCGGAGCGTGTCGACCGTGACGAGGACGACGTTCAGGTCCGCCGGCAGGCGCGCGGCGGACGACCCGGGCGAGTCGGCGCCCGGGGCCGCCTTGGGGGCGGGGGCGAGCGCGGCGAGCGCCGCGGACGTGAGATCGCCGCCGGAGCAGTCGTCGTCGACGCCGTTGTCGAGGATCTCCTGGGCCAGCGGGTGGACGCGCGCGTCGTGGTCGTCGCAGTCCCCGCCGCCGAAGAGGGCGGCCGCGTGGTCGCCGTCGCGATCGGCGAGGCGGCGCAGGACCGCGAGGCTCTTGCCCCCGACGGGCGCGCCGCGCTCGATCGCCTGCGCCACCGCGGGCTCCGCGTTGAGCGCGGAGGCGGCGCGCGTGGTGAGCGCGAGCGGCAGGAGCGCGGCGAGGAGCGCGACCGGGGCGCGCGCCGTCCGGACCGCGGCCGGCGCGAGGAAGGCCGCGAGCGCGACGACGAGCAGGAGCGCCGGGGCGCGCAGGTCGAGCTCGGGGCGCTTGAAGATGCCGTAGATGCCGAGGAAGCCGCCCTCGCCCGAGACCCCGCCCGTAGCGACCCCGAGCGCGAACAGGGCCGCGGCGATCCCGAGCGCGACGCCGCCCGTGACCGCCGGATCGACGCAGGCGGGGCGGCCGTCGCTGGCGTTGGCGAGCGCGCGCCGGAGCGGCGGCGTGAGGGCGAGGACGGCGAGGCCCGCGATGAGGCCGAGGCCGAGCGCGCCCGCGGCGACGGCGGTGCCCACCAGGAGGGGCGCGGCCTCGAGGCCGAGCAGGGCGCGGGCGAGGTGGGCGCACAGGGTCATCCAGAGGAACGCCGCGAGCACCGCGAGCGGCACGAACGCCGCGATGTCGGCGGGCCGGCCGATCGCACGCACCCGCAGCGCGCCCACGAGCGTGGCCGGCGACGGCGGGCTCGACGGGTCGACCACGATCGCGGAGGCGCCCGCGAGCAGGCCGACGACGAGCGCGACGGGCGCGAACACCCCGATGTCGGCGAGGTAGGTGGCGAGCTGGAAGGTGGCGTCGTCGCCGGCGCCCGCCGTGGCCCACCCGGCGTCGAGCGACGCGGCGACGACGCCGAAGACGCTGGCGCCGAGCGCGCTCCTGGCGAGCCGCCCCGCCCACGCGGGGGCCAGCGTCGGGACCGCGGGGCCCGGCGAGCTCGAGGCTCGCTTCACGCCGGGCTCCGCTTCCGCGCCATGGGGTGAGCGGCGTCGTAGACCTTGAGCAGGTGGTCGATCGAGACGTGCGTGTACCGCTGCGTGGTGGCGAGCGAGGCGTGCCCGAGCAGCTTCTGGATGGCCCGGAGGTCGGCGCCGCCGTCGAGCAGGTGGGTCGCGCAGGTGTGCCGGAGCGCGTGCGGGTGCAGGTCGGCCCGGCCGGCGCCGAGCGCGCCGTAGCGCTGCACCAGCGCCTGGACGCGGCGCACCCCGATGCGCGCGCCGCGGCGGGACAGGAAGAGGGCGCGGGGGTCGCGGGCGCCGGTCGTCGGATCGGTGAGCTCGTCGCGCCGCTCGAGGTAGCGCTCGATGGCGGCGAGGGCGTGGGAGCCGAGCGGGACGATCCGCTCCTTGTTGCCCTTGCCGACGACGCGCACGGCGGCCCTGTCGGCCGGGTGCCGGTCGACGTGGGCGAGGTCGAGCCCGCAGAGCTCGGAGACGCGCAGGCCTGCGCCGTAGAGGGTCTCCAGCATGGCGCGGTCGCGGAGCCCCTCGGCCGTCTCGGCGCCGGGGATCTCCATGACCTCGGCGGCGGCGTCGACGTCCAGGAAGGTGGGCAGCGGGCGCCGGACCTTGGGCAGGGCGAGCTGGGCCGCCGCGTTCTTGTCGACCTCGCCGCGCCGCTCCAGGTAGCGGAGCAGGGCGCGGGCGGCGCCCACCTTGCGCGCGATCGAGGCGGGCGCGTGGGTGCGCGCGAGCGAGCCCAGCCAGCCGCGCAGGAGGAGCACGTCGAGGCCATCCACGGCCGGGGCCTCGTCCGGAGCGGGAGCCTCGCCGGTGGCCGGGGCCTTGCCGGCGGCCGAGGCCTTGCCGGCGGCCGAGGCCTTGCCGGCGGCCGAGGCCTTGCTGCGCGCTGGCGCAGGGCGGTGGTCGGCGTTCGCGGCCGCCTTCTCGCGGGCGAAGCGCGCGAGCTGCTCGAGGTCGCGCCGGTACGCGTCCACGGTGTGGCGCGAGGCCCGCCGCTCGGCCGTGAGGTAGGTCAGGAAACGCGCGATCGCCTGCTCCAGCGTGGTCCCGCCGGATCGATCGCCGCTCCGCCGCGCGTGCATCACGGGTTTGCCCTACCACCAGGACGGCGCCGCAGGCAAAGACTCGCCGCTGGCCGAGCTGGAGCGCCGCTCGGCCGGCGCCGCTGCGCGGCGCGGCGAGGGAGCCGGGCGCTGGCCGGAGGGGACCGCGGCCGGCGGTCGCCAGGTCCCGGCGGCAGGTGGAGGTCGCAGGGCGCGTCGCGCCATGCCCTGTTAAAAACGCACTTCACGGATCACGAGCGAACACCCACCCGGTGGGCGACATGGCGTGAGCGCCGTGCTGTCCAGGATGGTCCATGAGCTGCGCTGTCGAACCGTGAATGGGACTGCCGAGCAAGGCGGCGACGATCTGCTGTTTCGACGCGCGTGAGACCGACGCCCGCTCGCTCGCAGCGAAGGAGCCCCTCAATCGTAGTTGCCCCTGACGGACCGCGACGCGATGCGCTTGTGAACCCGATCGTGGAAGGTCCTCGATGTGTAGGGCGCTTGGCCGTGCCGGCGCGGGCGATATCGCTCCGGATCAGCCATTCCGCTGCTGGGCTCGCAGCGCTTCGGCCTACTCGCACGCCTCGCCGAGGACGTACCCGTATTTGCAGATGCAGCGGCACTCGACCTCGAACTCAGGCTCGTTGCACGCCGGCCGGACCTGCCGCACCTGCTTCGCCGTCCGGCCCTCCCTGTCCTTCACCTGCACCACGATCTCGTAGTCGTGATCGAAGATGTCGCTGCTCGACCAGTTGTTCGGGCAGACTCCCACGTTCGCGAAGGTCGAGATGTCGGCGTCGACGCTCGCTCCCCAGCCGTCGCCGGTCGGCTTGAGGTTGACCGTCCTCGACTCGGACATCACACGCCCGGACATGGGATCGCGGAGCGAGCCCGACAGCTGGACACCGCAGGCGCTCAGGTTCGTCGCGCGGACACCCAGGAAGAGCACCCGCCCGCCCTGCGGCGGCATGATGATGTCGATCCCGTCGCCGTCGCTCACCGGGTGCGCCGCGTCGCTCGAGTCGAGCGCGGTGACCTCCATGCGGATGTCGGCGCCCTCCTCGCCCAGGTACCCGAGCTTGCAGGCGTCCTCGACCGGAGGGGGATCCCCGCCGTCGTCGGCGCACGCCGGCGCGGCGAGCAGCAGCGCAGCGAGCCCACGGCTCGCCGCAGCGGGCCAGACCATCAGCGGTCCCGCCCCTCCGGCGCCGGAGGCTCATCCCCGTCGTCCTCCGGCTCCTCCCGCGGGATGGGCGCGCGCGGGCGCCTCGTGGCGCCCAAGGAGCTGGAGCTGGTCGGCGCCATGGTGATCGGCGCCATGGTGATCGGCGCCATCACCCGCGAGTCCGGCGTCGCGCGCTGGGACAGCGCGTCGCCGCGCCACCTGCCGTCGACGTCCGCCTCGGCCCGCCCCGGCGCCTCGCTGGACGTCGCGCTCCACTCATGAAGACCAGCCTGTGGGAAGGGCGTGCGCTCGGCCAGGTACGCCGCGAGCAGCCGATCGCGCTCGAGCTCTTCCGTGCTCGGCGGCGGGGGAGGATCGAGCGTCGGCAGCTCGTCGGTCCACGTCAGGTCCGCTTCGTCCAGGCTCGGGCCGGACCCGGAGCTGGAGAACGCGCGCGGCGCGTTCCGCTCCGTCGGGACAGGCTCCGGGGCGTAGCTCGGGGCACCACCCGGCGCATGGCTCGAGGCACGGGCCGGCGCCGGGCTGGGGATACGGGGCTGCGCGTAGCCGGGGGCACGGTCCGACGCGTGGCTGGAAGCACGGGCCGGCGCCGGGCTGGGGATGCGGGGCTGCGCGTAGCCAGGGGCACGGTCCGACGCGTGGCTGGAAGCACGGGCCGGCGCCGGGCTGGGGATGCGGGGCTGCGCGTAGCCAGGGGCACGGTCCGATGCGTGGCTGGAAGCACGGGCCGGCGCCGGACTGGGGATGCGGGGCTGCGCGTAGCCAGGGGCACGGTCCGACGCGTGGCTGGGAGGACGTGGCGACGCGTAGCCAGGGGCGCGGTCCGACGCGTGGCTGGAAGGATGTGGCTGCGCGTAGCCAGGGGCGCGGTCCGACGCGTGGCTGGGAGGACGTGACGACGCGTATCCAGGGGCGCGGTCCGACGCATGGCTGGAAGGACGGGGCGGCAGGTAGCCAGGGGCGCGGTCCGACGCATGGCTGGAAGGACGGGGCGGGGTGTACGTGGGCGCGTGATCGAGCGCGCTGGCGGGCGGATGCTCGGACGTGAAGGAGGGGCTCCGCGAGGTCGGCGGCGGCCCCGGCGGCGGCGGATCGATGGTCGGGAGCTCGTCGTCCCAGTCCCAATCCTCCGGATCGACTCGGGAATCCGACCGGCGCGCCGACGCGCCGAGCCGGAGATCACCCGACCTCCGCGACGCCGGGAACCCCGCCGGAGGGCCGATCGTCGGCAGCTGGCCCACGCCCTGGTCCCGCGCCGGCGCGTCGTCCCGGCGCTCGGTCTGCCGCGACGGGCGCGTCGGCTCGGGCGCGGGCACGGAGTACCTCGTCGACGCGACCTGCCCGAAGGGCCGCGAGTCCCGCGGCAACCGCGGCGGAGGAGGGACCGCCATCGCCGCGCGCGCCGCCGCCGTCGAGGGGGGCGGCTGCGTCGAGATGAGGTTCTCGTCGCGACCCCGCTCGGCCGGCGCCGGGCGCTCCGCCTGCGCGGGCTGCCGCGGCTGCACGCTGGTCGGCGACGATCCGGCCTGCGCGGCGCTCGTGAGCGGCTTGCCGAGCCACGCGGCCTCCTTGCGCGCCTGCGCGGAGCGCGCGCCGTCCTCCGAGCGGAGCGCGCGCGGCGCGAGCGTGTCGCCCGGCTCCGTCGGCGGGACCTCGTCGCCGAAGAGCACCGGCGCGGCCGCCGTCACGCGCGACTCCACCCCCGCTGCGCCGCCCCTCCCGGGGCGGAAGCCGAACGCGGCGCGGATCGCCCGCTCGTGGTGAGGCTCGACCTCGACGGGCCGGACGATGAAGCACGGCTCCGCGCCCGGCGCCCGCACCGAGAGGTCGACGTCGAGCGGCGCGCCGAGGAGGTGACCCTGCTCGTCGAACAGGACGCGCACCGGCGGCTGCGCGAAGTGCGCGGGCGACAGCGGCGTCGAGAGGACGACCCCGAGCTCGCCGGTGCTCAGCTGCACGAACGTCCCGGTCGGGATGATGCCGAGCGCGCCGACGAGCAGCTTGCCGATCGCCCGGTCGGTCGCGCTCTCGGCGCCCGCGATCATGCGCTGGAGCACGGCGTCGAGCGACGAGGCGCCGCCCGACGCGGTCTCGATCGTCGGGAAAGGCGCCGTCCGGAGCTCCGTGAACTGGCGGGCCGCCGCGAGGATCCGCGCGAGCACCGTGGGGCTGCGCCGGCCGCCGTAGAGCGGGCCCTGCCGGCCGCCTTGCCGGAGCGCGAGCGCCTCGTAGGCGATCACCGTGCGCGTGATCGAGGGCGCGTGCAGCTTGCCGAGCGCCGTCAACATGACGGCCGCGCTCGCGGGCAGCCGCTCCTTCTCATCGTCGCTCAGGCCGCGCTCGAGGAGAGAGCGCGCGACAGGCTCGCCCCCGTCGGCCGAGCCGGCGAGCACCCCCGTGAGCCGCAGCCGGCTCACGTCGTAGAGCAGCGCCGCCGTGACGAGGCTCCCGAGCATCCTCCTGTCGGTCGTGAGCTGCCGGGCGATGCCCAGCGCGACGATCGCCGTGGACACGCTGATGCCCGCCTCGTCCGGGTCGGCGATCTTGCCCGCCGCGACCGAGAGCAGGAGGCGCGCGTCCTCCTCGGCCGCGGCCACGAGCTTCTGCGCGACGCGCTTCACCCGCTGCGGCAGGATCGCCGGGGACGAGCGCAGTGCCGCGTAGAACGACCGCATCACGAGGATCGCCGCCGCGTAGGTGCGGCTGATCCGGCCGATGCGCGTGCCGTCGCCGTCGATGGCCCCGCCAGGGAACGGGTTCGTGAGCTTGCGGACCCGGACGCCCCTCAGGCTCGACTGGAGGAGCCGCGCGGCGATGCTGCGGTCGCGCTGGGCGTCGGCGAGGAGGCGGGCGAAGGCGGCGAGCTCGGCGCGACGGACCGTCTTGTCGAGCACGAGCTCCGAGACGTCGCAGGCCTCGAAGAAGCTGCCGAGCTCCAGGGCGACCTCGTACGTCTCGCGCGAGGCGCGGAGCATCTGGCCGTTGATGAAGAGGGTGTTGCCCGCGAACACGATCGTCGCGGCCTCGCTCCCCGACAGCTCGCAGAACTGGACGATGCTGTCGATCGCGGATGGAACGAGCGACAGCACCGCCTGGTTCGAGTCGCTGTGCAGGAGGCACGCCTTCGCGAGCCGGTAGATCATCTGCACGAGGCCGAGCGCCGCGCGGCGCCGCACGTCGGCCTTCACGCCCGAGATCGCCGTGTCGCCGGTGCTCTCGTGGAGGTTGGCTTTCTCCTCGCTCACGGCTTCCTCCCGCCCCGGGGGGACGGAGACGGCGCCGGCTTCGTCGAGGGGACCGCGCTGCTCGGCGCGGGCTCGACGGCCGTGCGGGACGGCGCGCCGAGCGACAACGAGGCGGGGCCCTGCCGCACGCTGTACGGCGTGGCGCTGGCGCTCGAGGGCGGGGCGGGGGACCTCGGCGGCATGGCCGGGCGCGGCATCGACGCCGGCATCGGCGGCGGCGCGGCCGTCGGGGTGGACGACGCGGCAGAGGAAGGCGGCGGCGGCCCACGCCGGCTGAACGGCACGGAGGTGGGAGGCGCCGAGGCGGCGCTCGTCGAGGCGGGCACCGGCGACACGAGCGGCGCCCTGTAGGCGGGTCGGCCGGCGTCGCCGCCGTTCGGGGCCATGGTTCCGGGGCGCGGGGTGCTCCACGGCTCGAGCTGGTCCGGCAGGCTGAGCGGCCCGCCCGGGCTCACGCGCCGGACCGAGACGGGTGAGTACGAGCGCTTTGCGCGGGAGGGCGGCGCGCTCGCGTCCGGGGGCGCCGGCACCGGCGGGCGCTCGCTCGGGCGGGTCGGCGCGACCAGGCGCGCGGCGATCGCGACCGCGGCGCGCGCGGCGGCGTCGCGCACCGGCGGGGTGTTCCACCAGCGCGGCTTGGTCGCCTCCTTGACCGCGCGGAGCGCCTCGTAGCTCCGCGCCTGGCAGAGGAAGTGCGCGGCCAGCTCGCGGGTCTGCTCGATCGCCTCGGACGGGATGAGCTGGCGCTTCTCGAGCAGCTCGATCGCGAGCTTCTCGGCCCGCGCGGGGTTCAGCTGCGCGACGGTCTCGAGCCACTGCCGCCGCTCTGCCCCCGAGAGGTCGTGGAACGACGGCGCGACGATCCTCCGCACGAGCGTCGGGCCCGCGGCGAGGACGCCGAGCTTGCCGATGAGGCGCAGGGCCTCGCAGCGCACCGGCGGCGCGGGGTCGTCGAGGAGCTTCTGGAGCTCGTCCCGGACGCGCTCGGCGGCGGAGCTCGCGGAGCCGCTCTCGCTCGCCGCGGCGTCGGGGAGCTCGGCGAGCGCGCTGATGCGCACCTCGACGTGCGGGCTCACGAAGCCTGCCTCCAGCGCGGCGAGGGCGCCGGGGGTCTTGAGCTGCGCGAGCAGCTGGAGGAGCGTCAGGGCGAGGGGGACCGGGGCGCGAGAGAGCAGGTCCCCGAGCTCGGCCTCCCGGCCCGGCGCCCACCGCCGCATGTACGCGAACAGGACCTCGCGCAGGCGCTCGGACTGCACCGCGCCGTGGCACTGGCATGCGGCGCTGAAGAGCGAGCCGTCCTCGAGCGCGTCGAGCGCGTGGGCCAGCCCCTCGACGATCGCCGGGTCGAGCGGCGCCACGCTCCGGCTCGCGCCGGTCTGTGCCGCGTTCCGGCTCGCGCCGGCCAGCATGGTGTTCCGGCTTGCGCCGGCCTGCGCCGCGCTGCGCCCTGCGTCGGCCTGCGCCGCGCTCCGGCCTGCGCCGGCCAGCATGGTGTTCCGGCTTGCGCCGGCCTGCGCCGCGCTTCTGCCCGCGCCGGCCTGCGCTGCCACGCCTGCGGACGCCGCGCCGCCGAGGGCAGCGCCTGCGGACGCGGCGCCGGTGGCCGCCGCGCCATGGCTCGCCGCGCCGGGGGCTGACGCACCGGCGGCCGCCGCGCCGGCGGCCGCCGGCTCCTCCGGGTGAGCGGTCGCGAGATCGTTGAGGATCGCCCTGAGCGCCTCGACCGGGAACATCGCCTGCGCGAGCGCCCGGTCGACGGCGCGCGGCGAGAGCTGCGGCAGCGCGGCGCTCTGTCGACTTGCCGCACCTGCCGCACCTGCCGCACCTGCCGCACTCGCCGCGCCGCGCTGCATGCCGTCGAGCCGCGCGAAGAACGCGCGCCGGAGCATCGTCTGCACCTCGAACGCGAGCTCGTAGCTGTGCAGGACGATCTGGTCGGCGGTCCACGCGGTGAGCGCCCCCGTCATGCGGACCTCGTCGCCGTGCCGGACGGCGTCCACATAGCCGTCGACGAACGCGTCCATGTAGCGCTCGTTCCACTGCTCCGACGGCAGCGAGATCTGGGCGCCGAGCGTGCTCCGGGTCAGCGGGTCGATGGCGAGCGCCGAGGCGGCCGCGCCGGTCTCCGCGAGCGCGGCCTCGACGTTCCTCTGCAGCGCCCTGCCCGCGAGCGAGCTCTCGTCCCAGAGGCTCTCGATCTGCGCGAGGGCGCGCGCCCCTACCGCGACCTCCCGGCACTGCTCCTCGAAATCCTCCAGATCCTCGTCGCCCTCGGCGAACTGGTCAATCGCCATGTACGCGATGTGCTCGAAGCGCCGGTCCCAGAGCGCCGTCACGGCGTCGTCGTCCTCGCCCATGCCGAAGCTCTGGTCGCGGAGCAGGATGGCGGCGAAATCGCGGAGCTCGGCCTCGGTGATGCCGGCCTTGATCTGGATCTTCCGGATGCCGTCGGCGAAGAGCTGGTAGGGGATGCGATCGAACGGGGGCCTGTCGGGCTGCCAGATCGGCTGGCCGCCCGAGGTGAACGCGCTCGGGCTGACCTCCCAGCGTACGCCGAGGGGGTTCTGCGAGAGCGTCCGCGTGATCTCGTCGAAAGCGAAGTGGATGCCCTTGTTCACGTGGGGGTGGTTCCACCCGTACTGGCGGATGTTGCTGAGCACGAGCGCGAGCTGCTTCCAGACGCCGACGAGCCGCTGGCAGGTCTGCTCGACGAGCGCGATCGACGGCGGATCCTGGTCCTCGTCGATGGTGTCGTTGCCGCGGACGAGCACGCGCGGCGCCTTCTTCTCGCGCGAGGGCGTCAGCTGGCCGGCGGCGTGCGCGGCCGTCAGCCGGCGGAGCTCGCCGCGCATCGCGGCGGCGCTCTGGAAGCGGCCCCCGCGCTCGAAGGCGAGCGCCTTGTCGACGAACGCCACGATCTCGACAGGCAGGTCGGGGACCTCGGTCGCGATCGACGGCGCGGTCTGCGTCGCCGCGAGGAAATACGACTCGGACTCGCTCCGACCGCGGTTGAGCCGCTTGCCCGAAAGGAGGGTGAACAGGCTCGCGCCGACCGACCAGAGGTCGGACCGGCCGTCGATGCCTGACACGCCCATCGCCTGCTCGGGCGACATGAAGGCCGGCGTGCCGAACGTGAGCCCCGCGCGCGTGGCCTGCCGCTCGGGATCGCGCATCCGGGCGATGCCGAAGTCGAGGACCTTCACGTGGCCGGCGCTCGTGACGAAGATGTTCGCCGGCTTGATGTCGCGGTGGACGATGCCGATCGAGTGGCACTTCTCGAGCAGATCGAGCACGACGTCGAAGACGGGCAGCACCTGGGCGACCGGGAGGGTGCCGCCGGCGCTGCTCGCGAGCCGCTGGAGCGTGGTGCCGGAGAGCAGCTCCATGACGAGGAACGGCTCCCCGCGGTCGCTGAGGTCGTCCTCGACCACGGCGACGCGCGCCGGGTGATCGACCCGGTTCGCGATCTTGCCCTCGCGCAGGAAGCGGTCCCGCAGCTCGGCGTTGCGCGCGAACTCGATGTGGAGGACCTTGACCGCCGCCCGCGTCCCCCTGCGGTGGGTCGCCGCGAACACCGCGCCCATGCCGCCGACGCCGAGCAGATCGTCCAGCCGCCACTTGGCGTTCAGGGCTGTCCCGATCCGCGCAGCGGCGGTGTCCACGAGGTTGGGCTCCTCGGCGTGCAGGTCGAGCGGGGCCATAGACCGGGCAGCGATCAGGGGCCGCGCAGTGCGCGGCAGAGGGCGAGCAAGCCTGGCCGAGCATACATGGTTCCCGCTCAAGCGCGAACCATGACAAGAACGTCCGCCCCCACGGAATAAAGGTGGGAGAGGCATCCTGTGGGGCTGCTGCCAGGGGCCTCGCAGCGCGCAGTTCGCGTTGGTTCACGTCGGTTCACGTCGGTTCACGTCGGTTCACGTCGGTTCACGTTCACGCGTGCACCCGATAGACGAGCACGACCCAGCGCGGAGAGCGCCGACATTCCCGGACAATCACCGACGATTCCCCGCTTCAGCGCACGTCCAGCCGCGGCGCTGCGCCGGCGTCCTGCTCGGGGGCGCCTGGCCACTCGGGGCACGTGGCGCGGTAGTCGATGCCGGGCATGAGCTGCGCCCATTCCTCGCGCGTGAAGTTGCGCCCGGCGTAGGCGCACGCGCGCGCCATCAGGGACTCGGCCGCGATCGAGAAGACGCGCGCCGCGCCGTCGTTCGCGGCGGTCACGACGCGGGTGGCATCCGGGCTCAACACGGCGTCCGTCAGCGTGACGCCCTCGGCGCGGAGGGTGATCGCCTCGCCCTGCCCGTCGACGGGGAGCACCCGCGCGATGCCGTCGCTCGACACCGCGACGAGGCGCGCGCTGTCGCTGCTGAACGCGACGGTCCGGACCGCCGCGCCGAGGCCGCTCAGGAGGAGGGGCTGGCCCTGGCCGTCGATGCGGAGCAGCCGCACGCAGCCGTCGAGCGCGGCGATCGCGACGTGGTTCCCGTCCGGGCTCACCGCGATCGCGGCGATCGCGCGGTCCTCGTACCCCGACGGGAGCACGCGAGGGGCGCCGCGGCCGTCCGCGGGCCACACCTTCACGTTGGGCCCCGACGTCGCCACGATGTGCTGGCCATCCGGGCTGAACGCCGCCCTGAGCAGCCCCGCGCGCTCGTCGCGCAGCACGACGGGCTCGCCCGGGACGCCGTCCTCGAATACGCGCAGGATGCCGTTCCACGAGGTCGTGACGATCCGGGTGCCCTCCGGGCTGAAGGCGACGCCCACCACCCGGTCGTCGTGGACGCCGAGCACGATCGGCTGGCCCCGCCCATCGGCGCGCCAGATCCGCGCCGTCTTGTCGGCCGAGCCGGTGACGACGCGGCTCCCATCGGGGCTGAAGTCGACGCTGAGCAGGTGGTCCTCGTGCCCGCGGAGGACGACGGGCTCGCCCGAGCCGTCGACCCGGAAGACGCGCGCGGTCTTGTCGGTCCCGGCGGTGGCGATCCTGCTGCCGTCGTGGCTGACGGCGATGCCGGTCAGCGGCCCCGCATGGCCGCGCAGGAGCAGCGGCTCGCCCGGCCCGTCGAGCCGCCACACCCGCGCGGTGCCGTCCTCCGACGCGGTGACGACGCTCGCGCCGTCGCGGCTGAAGGCGGCGCTGTTCACGACCCCCTCGTGGCCCTCGAGGACCATCGGCGCGCCCTTGCCGTCCGCGCGGAAGACGCGCGCGGTCCCGTCCGCGGAGGCCGTGACGACCGCGGCGCCATCGGCGCTGAACGCGGCGCTGCGCACCGCGCCCTCGTGCCCGTGGAGGACGACGGGCTCACGCCGGTCCGCGCCGAGGATGCGCGCCGTCCCGTCGCCCGTCGCGAGGACGACGCGGTCGTCCACCGGGCTCGTGTCCGCGCCCTCGACGCCCGGCCCGAGCCCCTTCAGCGCCGCGGGGGCGCCGTGCCCGTCGGCGCGGACGACGTAGACCGTCCCGCTGATGGCCGTGGCGAGGATCCGGGCGCCGTCGTGGCTGAACACCGCGCGCCGGATGAGCCGCTCGCCCAGGGGCACGACGAGCGGCGGCTCGCCCTCCATGTCGGGGCGCCACACGTAGATCGCGCCGCCCGTCGTCCCCGCGACGACGCGGCTGCCATCCGGGCTGAACGCCACGCTGGTCGGCGCGGCGTCCCTCGTGCTGAGCGCGCGGTCCTCGCGGCCGTCGGGGCGCCACAGGCGCACCGCGCCGTCGGTCGACGCGGTCGCCAGGAGGCTCCCGTCGTGGTTGAACGCGACGGCGACGACGCCGCTGGGGGTGCGGGCGCGCAGCACGAGCGGCTCGTCATGCCCGCCGAGGCGGAAGATCCGCGCGGCCCCGTCGGCCGAGGCGGTGGCGACGAGGCGGCCGTCGGGGCTGAAGGCCGCGTGCTGGACCGCGCCGCCGTCCCCGACGAGCACCTCCTGGTCGACGGCGGGGCCCCAGACCGCGTCGCCGAGCGCCTGCACCACGGCGGGGCCCGCGGGGCGGCCGCTCGCCCTGGCGGCGAGGGCCGCCTCCACGGCGAGCAGGCGCGCGCGGGGTAGCAGGCCCTCGGCGCGCTCCTTCGCCGACTGGGCCGCGAGCCGCCGGGCGTCGTTCTCGCGCGACTCCTGCTGCGCGCGGAGCAGCGCCCGCTCCTCCTTCCCCATGTGCCAGAGGAGCACGAGGATCAGGCCGCCGAGCAGCGTGACGGCGACGGCGAGCACGGTGATGAGCCGCCGCGTCGATCGCCTCTGGCCCTCCGCCCGCGCGCAGGCGGAGAGGAACGCCGTCTCCTCCGCCGAGAGGTCTCCCCGCCCGTCGCACCACGACGTGAGCTCCGCGAGCGCCACGCCGCCCACGAGGTAGTCGTCTCTCTGCCCGTGCGACAGCCAGCGCGCGAGCGGCTCCCTGGTGGCCCGGTCCGCCTCGCGCGACAGGACCCACGCCCGGTCGAAGACGTGGCGGAAGACGCGGTTGCGCACGTCGAGGTACGGCGCGCCCGAGGCCGCCGTCCGCTCCACGGAGAGCCCCGAGAGCAGCAGCGTCCGCTGGACCGGGTCCCCGGCGTCGACGCCCACCCGGTGGCCATCGAGCAGCTGCTTGTACAGCCGGAGGAGCGCCGGCGCCCGCCCGCAGCGGGGCCCCTGCGCCTCCAGGCATCGCTCCGCGTGGCGCAGGTTCGGGTCCTCGGTCCGGCCCTGGTCCAGGAACCGCCGCGCCACGGCCTCGTCGACGTCGAGATCGCGCCGCTCTCCGGCGAGATCGGCGCAGAGCCGCTGCGTCATGTAAGGGTGCCCCGAGGTCCACGCGAAGACCGCGTCGAGCAGCGCGTCGGGGTCGGCCGCGAGCCCCTCCAGGCCCGCGCGGAAGCCGCGCACCTCGGCGCGGGTGAAGTCGTCGAGCCGGATCGGGCGGCCGATGTTGAACGGCGCGCGCGCCGGATCCGCGGCGAGCTCCGAGGGCGCCGCCGCCCCGAGCAGGCAGAAGGTCAGCCGGGCGTTGGCGGGGCGCTCCGCGCGCCGGTTCACGAAGGCCCGGAGGATGGCGAAGAAATCGTCCCGCGAGAACGGCAGGTTCAGCGTGGCGTCGACCTCGTCGACGAACAGGACGATCGCGGAGGAGATCTCCACGAGCACGACGTCCTCGAGCCAGCGCAACCAGCAGTGCACCGGCCCGAGGTGCCAGTGCGCGTCCCAGAACTCGTCCGGCGGCTCCAGCCCGAGCTGCTCGGCGATCTCCGAGGCGAGCCCGAGGTACCAGCTCACCGGCGAGGTGGTGTCGGTGCCGAGCGCCCCGAGATCGACGCTCGCACACTCCACCTGCTCGGCGCGGAGCCGCATCGAGACCTGGAGTCGCAGGCTGGACTTCCCGGTGTGTCGGGGCGACAGCACATAGCAGAGCTCTCCGCGCAGGAGCGCCTCGAAGAGCTCTCTGTCCGCGGGGCGCTCGATATAGATCACGCCCTCGCCCACGGTCCCGCCCGCCTGGAACCGGCGCCTGTGATCTCGGGCACTGGCCTTCGCCTGATCGAGGTCGGGAGGCGCCGAGAAGGTCACGAATCTGACGGTGCCATGCGACGCCAGGACCGTCAACGGAACGACAGCCCGTGTCGCTGGCGTCCGCGGTGAAACAAGAGGGCTCGCGACGGGGCGGTGAATGTCACGCGAATGTCGCCTCGACCCGGTGGGCTGGCGCTCACGCGATCGGGACTCGTCCGCGGAGGCGCCGGCGACGCGCGGCCCGGGCTCTACTGTGCGCCTGTGCGCCTGCGCGCCTGCGTTGCGCGCGGCGCGATTGCGTGTGCGCCGATCGTGTCGCGCCGCGAAAGCCCGCTTTTTACGTCCAGAAATCGTGGACCGGTCCACTGCTGCCGGTGTAGCGTCCGCGCCGTGCGAGGTGCGTTGAGGGTGGGGCAGAATCGCGTCGTGGCCGTGCTGGCCGCCGTGCCGCTGCTCGTCTGTGCATTGCGCTCTGCGGCTCGGAGGGCTCCTGCGGATACTACGGCTTTGCCTGACACTCCAGAAGTGCCTGCCGGAGCGCGCGGGCGGCCCGACCCGGACGCGCTCGCGCCGGCCGCGCCGCTGCCCATCGGGCTCATCAGGCGAGATGGGCTCTCGTCCGGCGCGTGTGTCGGCTCGCGTGGATGTGTGATGGCGCGACACGCCGAGCTAAGGTGATCACGATGGACCGGCGGCGATCGAGACTCTCCCTCTGGCGGACCGCGCGGGCGGCCGGGGCCGCCTCGCTCGCGCTTTTCGCGGGGGCGTGCGCCGAGCTCGACCAGGAGCCCGCGCGGTCGGTCTCGCTCTCGCTCGGGACGCACGCGAGCGACTGGCGGGAGGAGATCATCTATCAGGTGCTGATAGACCGCTTCGCCGACGGCGACGCGGGGAACAACACCCGGGTGTCCTCGGGGCCGGGCAGGTGGCACGGCGGCGACTGGAAGGGGCTCGAGGAGCGTCTGCCCTACCTCGAGGAGCTCGGCGTCACCGCGCTCTGGATCTCGCCGATCGTCAAGAACGTCGACACCGACGCGGGTGTCGACGGATACCACGGTTACTGGACGCAGGATTTCACGGAGCTGAGCCCCCATTTCGGCGACCTCGCGTCGCTGCGCCGGCTCGTCGCGTCGGCCCACGACCGCGGCATGAAGGTCATCGTCGACATCGTGACGAACCACGTCGGCCAGCTGTTCTATTACGACATCAACGAGAACGGGCAGCCCGACGCGGACGCCCACGGCAGCGGCGGGGACGGGCGCCTCCAGCTCGAGGCGGTGAACGAGTACGATCCGGAGTTCGACCCTCGCGGCGTCCAGGCGCGGACGCCGCTCGGCAAGTCCGGTCGGGCGCCGATCGTCTTCCGCCGCGAACCCGCGACCAACCACCTCCCGCCGCGGCCCGAGGTCTTCCAGAACCCCGAGGTGTACAACCGCAAGGGGCGCATCCTCGATTTCGAGGATCTCGACCAGCTCGTGCACGGCGATCTCCCGGGCGGCCTCAAGGACATCGACACCTCCCGCTGCGACGTGAAGCGGGCGATGGTCGACGTGTTCGTGCGCTGGGTCGAGCTCACCGACGTCGACGGGTTCCGCATCGACACGCTGAAGCACGTCGAGCACGAGTTCTGGCGCTATTTCACGCAGAACGTCCGGCTGCAGCTGGCCGCGATGGGCAAGACCCGTTTCTTCATGTTCGGCGAGGCCTTCGACGGCGAGGACGACCTCGTCGGCAGCTTCACGAGGCACGAGGTCCCGGCTCACCCGCACGACCAAGCGCTCGGCGGCGATCTCGTGCGCGAGAACGGCGGCGAGGCGGAGGGGGGCTGTCCGGGCGCCGCGCCAATCACGGGGGACTCGGTCGACTCCGTCCTGTATTTCCCCCAGCACTATCAGGTCTTTCGAGATGTTTTCCGGGACGCCCGGGCCACGCGGCGGATCGAGGAGCTCTGGGACGCGCGGGCGCTCAACTACGGCGCTGAGCCGAACGCGAACGGCATCGGTGTTCCGCCGCTGAAGGCGCTGGTCAATTTCATCGACAACCACGACGTCCCGCGCTTCCTCCATGTCGGCCCGGGCGCCTCGCCCTTCAAGGCCGATCCCGAGGCGGCGCTCAGGAATGCGCTCCTGTTCCTCTTCACCGAGGACGGCATCCCTTGCCTGTACTACGGCACGGAGCAGGGCTTCAGCGGCGGCGACGACCCGGCGAACCGCGAAGATCTCTGGGAGAGCGGCTATGACACGCAGCGCCCGCTCTTCCGGTGGGTCCAGCGGCTCGCGGCGCTGCGCAGGGGCTACAAGGCGCTCACCCTCGGCGAGCAGCGGGTGCGCTGGTCCACGGAGCGGACGGACGAGGAGGACGAGGACGCGGGGATCTTCGCGTTCGACCGGGGGGAGCCGGACGGCGACTATGCGCTCGTGGTGCTCAACACGCACCCCTGGAAGCAGAGCGCCACGAGCTTCCAGGGGGCGACGATGGCCACGGGCCTGACGCGGGGGACCGTGCTCGTCGACGTGCTCTCGGCCGAAAAAAAGACATATAGGGTGGGCGCGAACGGCGCTGTCACCGTCACGCTGCCTCCGGTGAGCGGGGCGCTGCTCATCCCGGAAGACCAGGTCATCCATGGTCTCTGATCCTCCCCGGCACTCCTACCTTCCAAGAGAGTCTCCAATATGGCGTCTGTCAAAGTGCGCGGACTCAACAAGCGATTCGGCCAGACCCACGTGCTGCGCGGCGTCTCGGTCGACGTGCCCGACGGATCGTTCGCCGTCCTCGTGGGCCCGAGCGGCTGCGGCAAGTCGACGCTGCTCAGGCTGCTCGCCGGGCTCGAGGAGGCGGACGACGGCACGATCGCGCTCGACGACCGCGACGTCACGCGGCTGGAGCCGCGCGATCGCGACATCGCGATGGTGTTCCAGTCGTACGCCCTCTACCCGCACCTCACGGTGCGCGAGAACCTCGCCTTCGGCCTGAAGCTCCGGAAGACGCCGCCGGCCGAGATCGAGGCGCGCGTGAAGGAGGCGTCGGAGATGCTCGGGCTCGGCCCGCTCCTCGAGCGGCACCCCCGGGCGCTCTCCGGCGGCCAGCGGCAGCGCGTGGCCATGGGCAGGGCCATCGTGCGGCGGGCGCAGCTCTTCCTGTTCGACGAGCCGCTCTCGAACCTCGACGCCGCGCTGCGCGCGCAGGTGCGGGTCGACATCCGCAAGCTCCACGATCGGCTCGGCGCGACGAGCGTCTACGTCACCCACGATCAGGTCGAGGCCATGACGCTCGCCGACGAGATCTTCGTGCTCAACAAGGGCGTCGTCGAGCAGTCGGGTCCGCCTCTCGAGGTCTTCGCCCGGCCTCGCACCCAGTTCGTGGCGAGCTTCCTCGGCAGCCCGGCCATGAACTTCGTCGACGCGCGCCTGGAGAGCCGCGGCGACAGGTGGGTCGCGGCCCAGGGCGACCTCGCCATCGACATCGACGCGGCCGACTTCCCGGGCGCGCTCTCGTCCGGGCGGCGCGTGACGGTCGGCGTGCGCCCGCACGACGTGGACGTCGCCCCGGGCGACGGCGGCACCCCGTTCGAGGTGGCGATCGTCGAGGCCCTCGGGGCCGAGTCGTATGCGCACGGCACCGTCGCGGGGGCGCCGTTCGTGGCGCGCCTCGACCCGGCGGCGCGCGTCGGCAAGGGGGACACCGTGCGCGTCGCGCTCCGCCAGGTGCACCTGTTCGACGCGGACTCCGGGCTGAGCCTGCGTGAAGCGTGAGGCGACCGTGCCGAGCCGTCGCTGTCGTTTCGCGTTCGCGCTCACGCTCGCTGCGCCCGCGCTGATCCTCCTCTTGCCCGCGCTCGCGGCCGCGGCGCCGATCCGGCTGTGGCACGCCTACCGCGACGACGAGGCCAGGGCGCTCGACGCCATCGTCGCGGCCTTCGAGGGCGAGGAGGTCGAGGTCCTCGCCGTCCCGTTCGACGCCTACGCCTCGAAGCTCCAGGCCGCGATCCCGATGGGGGAGGGGCCCGACCTGTTCATCGACGCCCACGAGCGGCTCGGCGACTTCCGCGCGCGCGACCTCGTCGCGCCCGTGGGCGACGCGCTCGAGCCGGGCGGCGAGGCCGTGTTCCAGGGGCCGGCGCTCGCCGCGGTCCGGCAGGGGGGCGAGATCCTCGGCCTGCCGATCAGCCAGAAATGCGTGGCGCTCTACATGAACACCGCGCTCGTGAAGGAGGCCCCGGCGACCCTCGAGGACATCGAGGCGCTGGCCGGCTCGCTCCCGCAGGGCGTCTATCCGCTCGCGTACGAGGCGGCGAACGCCTACGCGCACATGCCGATCCTCGCGGCGTTCGGCGGCGCGATGCTGGGCGAGGACGACGAGTTCGGCTTCGTCGGCCCGGGGCCCGAGCGCTCGCTCGAGCTCGTCCGTTCGCTGATCGCGCGGCGGATCGTCCCGGAGGACGCGAACGGCGCGCTGGTGACCGACCTGTTCAACGCGGGCCGCGCCGCGTTCGTGATCAGCGGGCCGTGGTTCGCGGGCGGCCTCCGGGAAGAGGCGAGGCGGCGCGCCCGCGTCGTCCCGCTCCCGGAGGTGCGCGAGACCGGCCTCCCGATGCGGCCGTTCTTGACCGTCGAGGCGGTGATGCTCTCTCCCCAGGGCGCGCGGCGCGCCGGGGCGCGGGCGCTCGCGCGCCACCTCGCCGGCGCCGCGGCTGCGGCCACGCGGCTCCGGGTGGCGCGGACGCCGCCGGTGCGGAGCGACGTGGCGATCCCGGCCGGCGACGCCTTCATCGCGGCGTTCACCGAGCAGGCCAAGGTGGCCATCCCGATGCCGACCTCGCCGGCGATGCGCTCGACCTGGGAGCCGTCCACGCGCGCGATCCGCAAGGTGCTCCGGGGCGACGCGCCCCCCGACGTCGCGCTCTCCGAGGCCAAGCGCCGCTTCGACGACGTCCGCCGGCCGCTCCCGCCCCCCGCCTCGCCGGCGCCGCTCCTCGCCGCGCTCGGCGCGCTCGCGCTGCTGCTCGCGCTCCGGTGGGTCCGCGCCTCGAGGCGCGCGGCGCCCGGCACCGCGCACTGGCGTTTGTTCCGGCGGTCCCTCAGACGCTCGATCGGACGCTCGATTCCAGCCTACAAGTACGTCGCGCACGCGGTCGTCGCGATCGGCGTGCTCGTCGTCGTCCCGCTCGTCATCGGCGCGGCGACGTCGCTCTTCGCCGGCAGGGGCGAGGGCCTCCGGTACGTCGGCCTCGCGAACTTCATCAGCATCCTCACGGCCCGCGGCGGGCCGCTCTTCGCGAGCGGCTCGTTCTACCTCGTGCTCGCGGTGACCGTGCTCTGGACCGCGGTGAACCTCTGCCTCCACGTCCTCCTCGGCGTCTCGCTCGCGCTGCTCCTGCACCGCCCGACCCTGCGCCTCCGGGCGCTCTACCGGGTGCTCCTCATCGTGCCCTGGGCCGTGCCGAGCTACGTGACCGCGCTGTCCTGGAAGGGCATGTTCCACCGGCAGTTCGGGGCCGTCACCGGCCTCATCGAGGCGGTGAACTCCGCGCTCGGGACGAGCATCGAGCCCATCTCCTGGTTCTCGAGCTTCACGACGGCGTTCA
Source organism: Sorangium sp. So ce693 (assembly GCF_051521375.1). NCBI lineage: Bacteria > Pseudomonadati > Myxococcota > Polyangiales > Polyangiaceae > Sorangium > Sorangium sp. So ce693. The sequence goes on along the minus strand of NZ_CP150347.1, from coordinate 11,282,105 downwards.
CGGCCAACGTGACGACCAACGTCTGGCTCGGGTTCCCGTTCATGATGGTCGTCACGCTGGGCGCGCTCACCGCCGTTCCGGACGATGTGCTCGAGGCCGCCGAGGTCGACGGCGCAACGCGGTGGCAGCGTCTGCGGAAAATTACGCTGCCTCTGATCAGGCCGGTGCTCGCGCCCGCGGTGACGCTGGGCGCGATCTGGACGTTCAACATGTTCAACGTCGTGTTCCTGGTGTCCGGCGGCGACCCGGACGGCACCACCGACATCCTCGTCTCCGAGGCGTACCGGTGGGCGTTCACCCGCGAGGCCCAGTACGGCTACGCGGCGGCGTACTCGGTGCTCATCTTCCTGCTCTTGACGCTCGCGACGCGGGAGTGGCGCTTCCGGCGGCGGACGCCCGTGTCGGCCCTCCCGAAGGGCGGGGCCGAGGCGGGATCGGCGCCCGTTCCGGCGGCGGCGACGGAGGCCGCGTGACGCGGAGGCCCTCCCCGGTCGAGTCGATCGCGGTGCACGCCGCGCTGATCGCGGCGGTCGCTTTCGCGCTGTACCCGGTGCTCTGGGTCGCCTCGATCGCCTTCTCCGGGGCGCGCCCGCCGGTGCCGGAGGTGCTGCCCATCCCGAACCAGCCGACGTTCGAGCACCTCGTGGCGGTGGTCACGACGTCGAAGAAGGTCGGCGGCGAGCCGATCTGGCTCTTCCCCCGCCAGCTCGCCAACTCGATCGTCGTCGCGCTCGCGACGGCGGCGGTCGGCGTCTCCGTCGCGGTCCCGGCGGCGTACGCGCTCGCGCGCTTCCAGTTCCTCGGCAAGGACCGCGGCCTGCGCGCGCTGCTCGCGACGCAGATGTTCCCCACGGTGGCGAGCGCGATCCCGCTGTACCTCCTGCTCGACGCGCTCGGCCTGCTCAACTCGCGGACCGGGCTCGTGCTCTGCTACGCGTCGACGGCGGTGCCGTTCTCGATCTTCCAGCTCCGGGCGGCGTTCGAGGCCATCCCGGTCGACCTGGAGGAGGCGGCGATGGTCGACGGGGCGACGCGATTCCAGGCTTTCCTCCGGGTCGTGCTCCCGGCGGCCCGGCCGGCGATCGCCGTGACGGCGCTGTTCGCGATCATGACGGCGTACAACGAGTTCATCCTCGCGGCGACGCTGCTCGGCAAGGAGGAGATGTTCACGCTGCCGGTGGTGCTGCAGCGGTACATCGGCGAGTACGACGCGCAGTGGGAGCGGTTCGCGGCGGGGGCGCTCCTCGTGTCGCTGCCGGTCATGGCGGCGTTCTATGTGGTGCAGCGTCACCTGATCGCGGGGCTGACGACGGGCGGCGTGAAGGGGTGAGCGCGCCGCGGTGAGCGCGGCGGCGGGCGCCTCGGCCGCCGCGCACCGGCGGCGCGGGCCGTCAGCGCCGGGTCCGCCGGCGGCGCGACCCGCGCTGCCCGGCCTCGTGGTGCTCGGGGTCGAGCGGCGTCCCTCCTACTTGCCCGCTGTGCCCCGGCGTCGCCCGTCCATGGGACCCGACCCTCGCGGCCGTGGACGCCCGATCGCGACCCCGCTATCTCCATGAAGCCATGCCGAAGGCCGAGGATCCCCCGCCAGTCGCCGCGCCGGGGACCGCTCACGCGGACCCCCGCCCGTCGCTGGGCGGCGAGCCCCGCCCATCGCTGGGCGGCGAGCCCCGCCCATCGCTGGGCGGCGAGCCCCGCCCATCGCTGGGCGGCGACGCCGACGGCCGCGGCACGTTCCTGCCGCTCCCCTCCGCGCTGCAGCGGCGCCTCAGCCGGCCCTCCTGGGAGAGGTTCGTGCTCCCGCTGCTCGGCCCCGTGCTCGCGCTGATCGTCATCGGCGCCGTCGCCACGCTCGAGGTCGCGCTCGACTGGACCGTCCCGAACCCGCCCGCGATCCTCTCGATGATCATCGTCTTCGCGGCGTTCAGCGGCGGCCTCTGGAGCGGCATCGTCACCGCGCTCATCTCGTGCGTGTACTTCGCGCTCTACTTCTCCAAGGATGGCGTCCTGTTGTCGTACGAGGACGACAAGCTCCTCCGGGTCGTCGTCTACGCCGTCACCACCCCCGCCATGGCGGTGATGGCGAGCATCGCCAAGCGCCGCGCGGACGCCATGGGCGAGGCCTCGCTCGAGAACGAGCGCGAGCACTCCGCGAGCCTGCGCGCCCTGCTCATGCAGCGCCAGGCGGTCGAGGAGGAGCTCCAGCAGGCCAAGGAGGCCGCCGAGGCGGCGAGCCGCGCGAAGAGCGAGTTCCTCGCCAGCGTGAGCCACGAGATCCGCACCCCGATGAACGGCATCATCGGCATGACGTCGCTCGCGCTCCAGACCGAGCTCACCCAGGAGCAGCGCGAGTACCTCGAGATGGTCAAGATCTCGGCCGACGCGCTGCTCTCCATCATCAACGACGTCCTCGATTTCTCGAAGATCGAGGCCGGCAAGCTCGAGATGGAGCCCGTCGTCTTCGACCCGAGCGAGATCATCGGCGACGCCGTGAAGACGCTCGCGCTCCGCGCCCACGAGAAGCGGCTCGAGCTCGCCTACGACGTCGGCCCCGACGTGCCCGAGGCGCTCGTCGGCGATCCGCTGCGCCTGCGCCAGGTCCTCGTGAACCTCGTGAGCAACGCGGTCAAGTTCACCGACGCCGGCGAGGTCGTCGTCCGCGCCGAGGTCGACTCGCGCGCGCCCCTCACACCGCAGGAGGAGGCCAGCGCCGACAGCCAGGGCACGCCGAGCCTCTACGCGGGCGAGGCGCTCGGCGACGCCGTGGTGCTCCGCGTGAGCGTCATCGACACGGGCATCGGGATCGCCCCGGACAAGCAGCGGCTCGTCTTCGACGCGTTCGCCCAGGCGGACGGCTCGACCACCCGCAAGTACGGCGGCACGGGGCTCGGCCTCACGATCTGCGCCCGCCTCGTCGACATGATGGGCGGCAAGATCTGGATCGAGAGCGAGCTCGGCAAGGGCAGCACGTTCCACTTCACCCTCCAGCTCCGGGCGCTCGAGGGCGCCGCCCGGTCGCGCCGCCTGGAGATCCCGAAGGACCTCCTCGGCACGAAGGTCCTCATCGCGGACGACAACGCGACCGCGCGGCGCATCCTCGCGGACACCATCGAGGGCTGGGGGATGAAGGCGGTCCCCGTCGACTCGGGGGCGGCGGCGATCGCCGCGCTCTCGGAGGACTCGGGCGTGTGGGCGCTGCCCTGGGGCAAGCCGGGGGGCAACGCGGTCGGGCCGAGCAGCTCGTTCGGCCTCGCCATCGTCGACGCCCGCATGCCGAAGGTCGACGGCTTCGCCGTGGTCGAGCACTGCCGGAAGCGCGAGATCTTGAAGGGGCGCGTCCTCATGCTGCTCAGCTCGACGTCCGCGCAGGCGGACGTCGCGCGCTGCCGCGATCTCGGCGTCTTCGGCATGGTCACGAAGCCCGTGAAGACGTCCCACCTCCAGGAGGCCGTGTTCCACGCCTTCGGCATCCCGACGCGGACCTCGCTCCGGTCGGCCGACCCGCGCCGCGCCGCGTCCGGGATGCGCGCGCGCGGCCTGCGCGTGCTCGTCGCCGAGGACAACGCGATCAACCAGAAGCTGATGCGCCGCTGGCTCGAGCGGCAGGGCCACCACGTGCACATCGTCGAGAACGGCCGCCTCGCCGTCGAGAAGATCGCGGGCGGGCAGTACGACGTGGCCCTGCTCGACGTGGAGATGCCCGAGATGGACGGCCTCCAGGTCGCGCGGGTCGTCCGCGCCCGCGAGCGGCGCGAGGGCGGGCACATGCCGCTCATCGTCGTGACCGCCTACGCGATGAAGGGCGATCGCGAGCGCTGCCTCCGGGCCGGCTTCGACGGCTACGTGTCGAAGCCGGTGCAGGTCGAGGAGCTCTACGACATGCTCGACCGGTTCGCCGCCGGGCCCGCCGCCCTGGAGATCGAGGACCCGGCGCGCATGTCGCTCGGCGCCCCGAGCTCGTACGCGTCGGTGCCCTCGTCGACGTTCGACAGCGGGCCGCCGAGCACCCGGGCGGAGGAGCGGCTGCAGCCCTCGCCCTCCTCGATCGCGGCCCGGCCGATGTTCGATCGCACCAAGGCGCTGGAGCGGACGGGCGGCGACGCCGACCTCCTGCGCGAGCTCGCCGAGGTCTTCCTGGAGGAGTGCCCGCGCTGGATGGGCGACATCGACGACGCGGTGGCCGCCGGCGACGCCCGCAAGCTCCAGCGGGCCGCGCACAGCCTGAAGGGCGGGGTCGACAGCTTCGGCGCGCGGGGCGCGTTCGAGGCCTCCTTCGCGCTGGAGAAGATGGCGCGCGCGAACGAGCTCGGCAGCCTGGCCGAGGCGCAGTTCGCGCTGCGGGCGCAGATCGAGCGCCTGCTGCCCGAGCTCGCCGCGTTCGTGCGCGAGGGCGCGCCGGCGGACCCGGCGCCGCCGGTGCAGGGCGAGCGGCGCTCTGATAGCGAGGTGACGCGATGGTGAGGGTGCTCGTGGTGGACGACTCCCCGATGGATCGGCGCCTCTCCGGGAGCTTGCTCAAGAAGCGCGCCGGGATGGAGCCCGTGTACGCCGAGAACGGCGTCGAGGCGCTCGAGACGATCGCCAGGTTGATGCCCGAGATCGTGCTGACCGATCTCCAGATGCCCGAGATGGACGGCCTGGAGCTGGTCGAGGCGATCCGCCGCGAGCACCCGTACCTCCCGGTGATCCTGATGACGGCGCACGGCAGCGAGGAGATCGCGGTGCAGGCGCTGCGGCGCGGCGCCGCGAGCTACGTCGCGAAGCGGAACCTCGCGGCGGAGCTCGTGAACACGGTCGAGAACGTCCTCGCGGTGGCGCGGCTCGATCGGCGGGAACAGCAGCTCCTCTCGTGCCTGACGGCGACCGAGTCCCACTTCGAGCTCGACAACGACGTGGCGAAGGTCCCCGCGCTGGTGGGCCACGTCGAGCAGAGCCTCGGCCGGATGCGGCTGTGCGACGAGACGGGTCGGATCCAGGTCGCGGTGGCGCTGCGCGAGGCGCTCGTGAACGCCATCGTGCACGGCAACCTCGAGGTCAGCTCGAAGCTGCTCGACGAGCAGCCGAGCGCCTTCTCCGCGCTCGTCGAGCGACGCCGGACGGAGAGCCCCTTCCGGGATCGGCGCGTGGTCGTCGTGGCGCGGGAGACGCGCACCGAGGCGACGTACGTGGTGCGCGACGAGGGACCCGGCTTCGACCCGCGCAACCTGCCGGATCCGACCGACCTCGCCAACCTGGACAAGCCGAGCGGCCGCGGCCTGATGCTGATCCGCACGTTCATGGACGAGGTGCGGCACAACGAGAAGGGCAACGAGATCCGCATGGTGATGCGGTGTCGCTCGCCGGGGGCCAGCGGCGAGCCGGGCGAGGACGGCGGCTGACGCCGTCGCGACGCGACCTGCTATCCTCGGCGCTAGCGCGCGCAGCCGTGGGACGGGGGAGCAGGGAGAGCGAGGTGATGGTTCAGGGTAGCCGGGGCAGTGAAGTCGAGTCGCCGGGGCAGCGGGGCGGCGGATCTGACGGCTCGGTCCAGGGAGATGGTGCTGCCGGACAGCGAGCCACGGGAGGAGACGCCGGCGGCTCGACGCGCGTCGCGAATCGCCTCGCGGAGCCGCCCCTCGGCGGAACAGGCGTCGATGAAACACCACGTGGGATGACCGTCGGCGTCATCACCCCCTATCTGGACGGCTCCTTCTGGAACCCGGTCCTGACGGGCATCCACGAGGCAGCGCAGCAGCACGGTTGTCGGACGCTGGTGATGCGCGGCACGCCCGCATCGCTCCAGGCCCCTTCGCTCGCCAGAGAGCAGGTGGATGGATGGATCGTCGTGATCGGGGTGGACGGCATCGAGCAGCTCGCCGGCGAGCGGGTCCCGCGCGTCGTCGTCGGCACCCATGTCCACAAGGGCGACTGCCCGTCGGTGATCCCGGACAACCACAGCGGGATCCGGAGCGCGGTGCGCCACCTGATCGGCCACGGTCACCGGCGCATCGCGTTCGTCGGCTGCTTCCATGAGTCCGATGTACGCGAGCGCTTCGACGCCTACAGAGCGACGCTCGACGAGGCGGGGATACCGTTCGATCCAGAGCTGGTCATCCGGACCGACGACAACTGGTATCCCGGCGGCGAGAAGGCCGCCCCGCAGCTCATCGCGCGGCGGCACGCGTGCACGGCGGCGATCTTCGGGACGGACAAGAACGCGCTCGGGATGATGCCGTTGCTGAAGGCGGCGGGCGTCCGTATCCCCGAAGACATGGCGATCGTCGGTTTCGACGATGTGCCGGAGGCGCAGACGGCCGACCCGCCGCTGACCACCGTGCGCCAGCGGTTCGAGATGCTGGGGAGCGCCGCGTGTGATCTCGTCGTCTCGATGGTCGCCGGCGAGGCCGCCCCGCCCGATCTCGTGCTCACGCCGAACACCTTGATCCAGCGGATCTCGTGCGGATGCGACGTGCTCCAGAGCTACCTCGACGAGGACGCGGCGCCGGCGGAGGGCGCCGGCGGCGACCTGGACCGACGGATGGTCGAGCTGCTCCTCGCGCCCCAGCGCCTCGCGCAGGAGACGTCGGCTGCCGCCGTATGGCCGGGGGTCGGCCTGGTGCTCGAGGCGTATGAAGCGGCGATCCAGGGCGCCGCGCTCCCTCCGGCGAAGGCGCTGGAGCGCGCCTACCACGAGGCCGTCGGCATCTCGTCCGATATGGGCACCTTGATGGCGATCGTCCGCGTGCTCCGTCGGGCCCACGAGCGGCGCCGCGAGCGGCTGGGCGGAGATGCGGCGTCCGCGCAGCGGGTGGAGGCGTTCCTGGACAGCGCGCACCTCTCGATCGCTCGGGCTCGGCTCAGCGTCGAGGCCGAGTTCGTGGCGCAGCTCGGGATGCTCGTGAGGTCGAATCACGACGTGGGCCTCGCGCTGTTCAGCGGCTCGCAGGAAGAATCCCTCTCGCTCTCATGGCTTGCAAAGACCAAAGCGGGCTGGGCGTGCCTTGCGCTCCGGGAGGACGCGTCCACGCTCGTCGTCGCCGGCGCCTACAGCCGTGATGGCGGCGCGACGCCCCCGATCGGCAGCCGCTATCGGCAGGAGGCGTTCCCGCCTGCGGATCTGCTGCCGCCCTCGGTCGCGAGCGGCGCGCTCATGATGATCCTCCTGCCGATCCGCACCGCCCGGCGCGACTGGGGGGTCCTGGCGCTCATGGGGTCGACCCTCCGCGAGCTGACCGGCGACGAGGGCACGCTCGGGGTCTGGGCGTCTCTGCTCGCCGCGGCCCTCGAGCGCAACGAGCTCGTCGAGTCGCTCTCGGCCAAGAACGCGGAGCTGCAGACCGCCTACGCGAGCGAGCGGGCGCTCTCGGACACGGTGCGCGAGCTCGGCTGCCCGCTCATCCCGCTCCTGCCCGGCGTGCTGCTCGTGCCGCTGATCGGCGCCATCGACCGCGACCGCGCCCTCCAGGTGCTGACGGCCGTCGTCGAGGGCGTGGGCCGGCACGACGCGCGCTTCGTGCTGCTCGACATCACCGGCGTGCCGGCGGTGGACGTCCAGGTCGCCCACGCGCTGGGCCAGACGAGCCGCGCGGTCGCCCTGCTCGGTGCGCGCGTCGTCCTTGTCGGCGTGCGCCCCGAGCTCGCCAGGAGCCTCGTGGACGTGGAGCTCGGCGATCTGTCCACGTACTCGTCCCTTGCGGCCGCCCTTCACGAGCTGACGGCGAGGGGCCGCCGCCCTGCCGGCGCGAGGCGCCGCGCGGCGCGCTTCGCCTGATGGCCGTGGCCGGAGGCGGCCTGGGGAGGACCGATGCTGAACATCTCGGACACGGATGGAGGAAACAGGCGATGAGCACCGGTGGACTCTCCAGGGCGCGGCTCGGCCGCATGCGCGACGTCATGAGCGGCCACGTCGAGCGCGGCGACGTGCCGGGGCTCGTCACGCTGATCAGCCGGCGGGGCGAGGTGCACGTCGACGCCATGGGCGTGAAGGCGGTCGGCGGCAGCGACCCGATGCGGCGCGACACGATCTTCCGCATCACGTCGATGACCAAGCCGGTCACCGCCGTGGCCGCGATGATCCTGGTCGAGGAGTGCAAGCTGCGGCTCGACGAGCCGGTGGATCGCCTGCTCCCCGAGCTCTCGGGCCGCAAGGTCCTGAAGCGGATCGACGGGCCGCTCGACGAGACCGTGCCCGCGAACCGGCCGATCACCGTGCGCGATCTGCTGACCTTCCGCATGGGGTTCGGCATGATCATGGGGCCGCCGGACGGCACCCCTATCCAGCGGGCCGTGCGCGAGCTGCAACTCGCGTGTCTCGGGCCGCCGAAGCCGTCGACGGCGCATGCGCCCGATGCGTGGCTCCGCCTTCTCGGGGAGCTGCCGCTGATGCACCAGCCGGGCGAGCGGTGGATGTACAACACCGGGTCCCACGTGCTGGGCGTGCTGATCGCGCGCGCCGCGGGCCAGCCGCTGGAAGCGTTCTTCCGCGAGCGCATCTTCGAGCCGCTCGGCATGAAGGACACCGGCTTCAGCGTACCGGAGGACAAGCTCGATCGGTTCGCGACGAGCTACTGGGCCAACGCCGAGACGGGGGCGCTCGACTTGCACGATGGAGTCGCCGACGGCCAGTGGAGCCGCCCGCCCGTGTTCCCGGACGGCGCCGCGGGGCTCGTCTCGACGGCCGACGACTACCTCGCCTTCGGTCAGATGCTGCTGAACAAGGGCAAACACGGGCGCGAGCGCGTCCTGTCGCGACCCTCGGTCGAGGTGATGACGAGCGACCAGCTGACGCCCGAGCAGAAGGCGGTATCCGGGTTCTTCCCTGGCTACTGGGACAGCCGCGGCTGGGGGTTTGGCGTATCCATCGTCACCCGGCGCGATGACGTGACGGCGAGCCCCGGCCGGTACGGCTGGGATGGGGGTTACGGCACATCCTGGAGCTCGGATCCCAGCGAGGGCCTAATCGGGATCCTGATGACCCAGCGCGCTGGATTTCCCCTCTTCTCGGGGGTCTATCTCGACTTCTGGACCTCGGTCTACCAGGCGATCGACGACTGACGCGCTGTCCTCGCCGGACGCGGCCGCGCGGCGGGGCATCGAGCCTGTCACCGTCGCGGTGATCCGTTGGTGCCGTCAGGGTTCCACCTCAAACAACGAGGTGCGCGCCCCGGCCGCGCGGACCCAGCGCTCATAGACACGAGTACACGGCCTCGATCAGCGCCGGCCACCGCGGGTCGCCGCCCTCGCCGCTCGCGATGGTCTGGTTCGGTGTGTAGCCGAACCCGAGCCCCGCGTCGGGGTCGGCGAAGCCGAGCGCCCCGCCCGCGCCAGGGTGGCCGAAGGTCCGCGGACCGCGCCCGAAGGGGCGCAGCGCGCTCGGCAGCATGAACCCGAGCGAGAACCGGCTCTCCGCGAGGAGGACGGCGTCGAGCCCGGCCGACCGCTCCGCCAGCGCGGCCTCGACCGCCTCCGGCGACAGCACGCGCGCGGTGCCGGCGAGGGCACCGCCGTTCGCGAGCGCGCCGTACATCCGCGCGAGCGCGCGCGCGTTCGCGTGGCCGTTCAGCGCCGGGATCTCCGCGCGCCGGGCGCGGACGGTGTTGACGAGCCCCGGCGACACGAGGTCGCGCGGCCTGGTGAAGGCCATCGAGGTGAGCGACGCCGGGTCGCGGAAGCTCGCGCCGAACGCGCCGCCCAGGCCCTTCGCGCTCGCGATGGTCGGCGGCACCTCGGCGATCCGCCCGTCGTGCTCGGCGCCGGTGCCGATGTGGAGGTCCAGGCCGAGCGGGCCCGCGACGGCCTCGCGGAGGAACGCGCCCACGCGCTGGCCGCTCGCGCGCCGGATCACCTCGCCCACGAGGAAGCCGAACGTCACGGCGTGGTAGCCGTGCCGGGCGCCCGGCTCCCAGAACGGCTCCTCCGCGGCGAGGGCGGCGGTCATGGCCTGCCAGTCGTAGAGCGCGCCCTCCTTCGGCTCGGCGCGCAGCGCCGGCAGGCCGGCGCTGTGATCGAGCAGCTGGGACACGAGGACGCGCCCCTTGCCGGCCGCGCCGAACTCCGGCCAGGAAGCGGCGACCGGCGCATCCACGTCGAGCGCGCGCTTCTCTGCGAGCGCGTGGGCGCACAGCGCCACGGCGCCCTTCGTCGCCGAGAAGACGTTCACGATCGTGTCGCCGCGCCAGGGCGCGGTCCTCGCCGCGTCCCGGAAGCCGGCCCAGAGGTCGACGACCACGCGGCCGCGCACCGCGGCGCACACGGCGGCCCCGAGCTCGGGAAACCGCTCGAAATTCGAGGCGAACGCCGCGCGCACGGGCGCAAACGCCGGATCGCAGGAGCCATGGATCGCGAGGTGCATCGCTCGTCCCTTCGTCCCTTCCTCGGGGCAGCGCGGCCCGGGCGCGCGCTGGCGAGCCGCCCGGCCCTTCGAGCCCGACCCCGATGATACGCAACCTATGTTGCGCAACCTTGGTTGATGAATAGGCTCGCCGCCCGCGGTCGTCAACGTCATTTGCGCAACCTCGGTTGCGGGTTACACGCTCCCGGCGTGAAGCCTCCGCGCCCGGACGAGGACCTGGTGCTGCTGTTCGCCGCCATCGCGGCCGCGAACAGCGACGAGGTGATGCGCCGCGTGGAGCGGGCCGGCCACGGCGATCTCCGGCCGAGCCATGGCTACGTGTTCCAGCACCTCATCCCGGGGCCGGTGAAGGTGAGGGAGCTCGCGGAGCGGCTCGGCATCACGGCGCAGGGCGCCTCGAAGGCGGTGGCGGAGCTGGAGGAGCTCGGCTACGTGCGCCGGCGCGTCGCCGAGGACGACCAGCGCAACCGGCTCGTGGAGCTCACCGACCGCGGGTGGGCGGCGGTCGAGGCGGGGCGCGCCGCGCGCGCCGCGGTGAACAGGCGGCTCCGCGCGCTGCTCGGCGAGGAGCAGGCCGGCGCGCTGCTCGCGTCGCTCCAGCGCGTCGCCGAGCGCACGGGGGGGCTCGAGCTCCTGTCCTCGCGCCGGCTCCGCCACCCGTAGCGCGCCCCGGGTCCGACCCGGCGGCTGCGCGGCCGAAGCGGCGACCGAGGCGTAGAAGCGCAGCGCGCGTCTCAGTCGCCCGGCGCGGCAGGCGCGAGGAGCGAGGTGTCGACGCGCAGCACGCGGGCCGTGAAGGGCCCCACGCGTGACGCCTGCGTGCGCATGGCCACGGTGAGCTCCGTGCCGAACGCGGAGACGTCGACGAGCGGGTGGCGCCGGTACACATCGCTGAAATGGCTCTCGCCTGCGATCGCGGGGAGCGGCAGCGTCACAGCGACCTCGGGCGCCCCTCCGGCGGCAGGCACGCGCACGAGGCGCAGCTCGCCGCGGCTTTCGTCCGCCGCGATGTTGCCGACGCACGTCGGCAGATCGGTGTTTTGCACCTCGTAGGCGATCGTCCAGTCGATGTGGCTTATCAGGAATGCGATCCACACGTCTCCGTCGCTCGTGCGCGCGGCCGAGAAGGCCGACCATTCGAGCCCGGAGGTCACCTCGTGGCAGTCGGCCGGGCAGCCCTCCGACGCGGGGTCGCCGAAGCCGCGCTGGCAGCTGTACGTCGGCGTCGCTGTGCCGGGGATCGCCACCTCGTCGACGCCGTCGTCCTCGCCGGCGCTCTCCAGCCGCAGCCCGTCGGGGTGCTGCACGACCGCCGCGAAGCGCGGAATCGTCGCTTGACCAGGGGGCTGCGGCGGCGGGACGGGTTCGTAACGGAGCGGCGAGCTCGCGGAGACCGGAGCGCCGATGCTGCGCTCCGTGGTGCCGTCGAGCACCTCGAGCTGCCAGCTATCGGAGCGCGCCTGGACCATACCGAACGCCAGCGGCGCGTCGTCGGGCGCGAGGGCGAAGCGGGTCCAGCCGCTGTCGACCGGCCGGCTCGCCGGCGCGACGTCCCAGGCGCCGCCGGAGGTGCGCGTCGCGTGCGCGATGCTCTCCGGCGCGTCCGTGAGGATCCAGATGTGCGGCTCGCCCTGGGAGTCCACCGCGACATCGAGGACTGGCACGTATTTGTCGTCGCGATCGAACACCATCTGCTTCTCGGCCGCGCCGCCTGCGAGCGGCAGGAACACGACACCGCCGGGATAGCCGTCACCGCTGCCCTCCGTCTCGTCCACCGCGGCATACGCCGTCCCGTCCGGCGAGAGCGCCACGCTCACGCTATTGCTCTGCACGTCGAAGTCGCGTTGGGTCGCTCCATCGCCGTCGAGCTCGAACAGCCGCGTCGGGGCGTTGCTGCTCGTCACGAGGTACGTCGCGCCCGTCGCCGGCACGGCCCGCACCCCGCCCGCTGCAAAGTCGAAGTCGGTGCACGTCACCTCCACGTCGAGCGTGATCGCGCAAGGCGCGTCCGCGGAACAGGCATCACCGTGGTCGCCCCGCTGCGAATCACACGTCGCCGGGCCGCCGCCGGCGCCGCCTTGACCGTCGGCGCCGCCCTGACCGCCGGCGCCGCCTTGACCGCCGGCGCCGCCTTCACCCCCGGCGCCGCCGGCCCCTCCCGTGCCAGCTGGCACGCTGGTATCTCCCTGGCACCCGAGCGTCAGCGACAGGCCGGCGAGCATGCCGGCCCCGAGGATTCGAACGGTGAGCAACTGCAATTCTCTGCGCATGAGCGCTCGCCTCCCTGCGATGCGCTCTCATTCAGCACCAAACGTGCCAGTCGAGCTCTCCGGCAAAAGCCGCCCTCACGCTCGATGGCTTGTGCCGATCTGTGTCGGAATGCTCGTGGTGTTCGCTGCTCCCGCTGCAGGCGCTGGCCCGACGACCACGCGCCTGCCGCGGGCTCGGAGCGCCTCAGAGGTTCATCCCGCCTGACGCCTCGATGCGCTGGCCGTTGATCCACTGGCCCTCGGGCGAGAGGAGCGCGGCGACCGCGCCGCCGATGTCATCCGGGAGGCCGACCCGGCCGAGGGCGGTCTGGGCGGCGATCATCTTGTTCAGCTCGGCGTTGTCGCGCACGACGCCGCCCCCGAAGTCGGTCTCGATCGCGCCGGGCGCCAGCGTGTTCACCGCGATCTTCCGCGGCCCGAGCTCCTTCGCCAGGTAGCGGGTCAGCACCTCCACGCCGCCCTTCATCGCGGCGTAGGCGGAGTAGCCGGGGAAGCTGAACCGCGTGAGCCCCGACGAGACGTTGAGGATCCGCCCGCCGTCCGCGATCAGCGGAAGGAGCTTCTGTATGAGGAAGAACGTCCCCTTCAAGTGGACGTTCATGAGGGCGTCGAACTGCTCTTCGGTCGTCTCGGCGAAGCTCGCGTGGCCGCCCATGCCGGCGTTGTTCACCAGGTAATCGAAGCGATCGCGCCCGAAGCGACCGGCGAGCTCCGCCTTCACTGCGGCGGCGAACGCGTCGAACCCGCGGGTGCTCCCCAGATCGAGCGCGATGGCCGCCGCCTTGCTCCCCTTGGCCTCGATCTGCTTCACCACATCTGCCGCCTCGGCCGCGCCGCCGCGGTAGGTGATGATGACGTCCACGCCGCGATCCGCGAGGTGGAGCGCCATGCTCTTTCCCAGCCCGCGGCTTCCGCCGGTGATGAGGGCGACGGGGCTACGCTTGGATGTGCTCATGGTCGGGTCCTTTCGATGGCGACGCGGCTGCTCGCCGCTGTCCGTGGCGGCTGCTCGCCGCCGTCTGTGCGTGTGAATAGCGATCCGATCCCGGTTGCGGAAGGCCCGAGGCTCCGACAGACTGTTTCGTCAATCGAAACAATGACCGTCGACGTCGGATCGCTGAAGATCTTCGTGAAGGTGGCGGAGCTTGGCAGCTTCACGCGCGCTGGCGAGCACCTCGGCATGCCCAAGGCGCGCGTGTCGCTGCGGCTGAAGGCCCTGGAGGCCGAGCTCGGCACCCGGCTCCTCCAGCGGTCGACGCGCGTCGTGCGCCTCACGCCGGACGGAGAGGAGCTCCTTCCGCGGGCGCGGCGCCTCGCGCTCGAGGCCGACGAGCTCGGCGCGATGTTCCAGGCCGCGCGGGGCCTGCGCGGGCGGGTGCGGATCGATCTGCCGGTGAACTTCGCGCGCGACGTCATCATCCCGCGCTTGCCCGAGCTGCTCGCGCGCCACCCCGAGCTCGAGGTGCTCCTCAGCACGACCGATCGGCGCGTCGAGCCGCTCCGCGAGGGCTTCGACTGCGTCCTGCGCATCGGCGCCCCGGGGGGCGACGGGCTCGTCGGCCGCAGGCTCGGCGTCCTGCGCATGATGAACTGCGCGAGCCCGTCCTATCTGCGCCAGTACGGCACGCCTCGCCGGATCGAGGATCTCGATCGGCACCTCCTCGTGCATTACTCGACGACGCTCGGCGCCGAAGCGCCGTCGTTCGAGTACCCCCACGACGGCGGCTACCGCGAGTGGCCGATGCGCAGCGCGGTGACGGTCAACAGCGCTGACGCCTATTTCGCCGCGTGCGTGGCTGGTCTCGGCATCATCCAGGCGCCGCGGGCGGGGAAGCTCGCCAGCATCACCGCGGGCGAGCTCGTCGAGGTCTTGCCCTCCCTCACCTGCGCGCCGATGCCCGTCTCGCTCCTCCACACGCACGGTCGAAGCGTGCCGCGCCGCGTGCGCGCCGTGATGAGCTGGCTCACCGAGGTGCTCTCTCCTCACCTCGAGGCGCTCGACCGCTGATCCACGCGCTTCCCATGTGGTTTTCGGGTGATGGGGTACTCTGGCCGAAGGTAGGGGCTTTTGAGCCGCCAAGACGCCAAGAGACGCCAAGAGAGATATAAAAATCTTGGCGTCTTATGGCGTCTTGGCGGTTCCATCATTCCGGCAGGGTGGGGTAAGTACTCCACCACGGAGGGCTCACGCCGCGCGCCCCGGCGCGATCCGCAGCAGATCGAACTCCGCCACGAAGCCCTCGCCCAGCGGGCTGCAAGCGTAAAGGCCGCACTCCACCTCGCGCGCGCCGTCGTCCTCGTGAAGGTGGGCCATGCGGATCTGCGTCCACGCCGCGCCGTCGCCCGAGCTGTCGACGAGGTAATCCGGCCCCTCCCGCCGGACGCGCAGCCAGATCTCGCGGCGATCCGAGGGAAACGGCTGGGTCGACCAGTCGCTGTAGCCCGCGTTCGTCACCACCGCGCCGAGCCGGCTCGGGCCGTCCGGCTCGAACTCGACCGACGTCTTCAGCCAGCACGACTCCGCGATCCGCACCATGAGCCCTGCCTGATCGTACTGGTGCGCCGGCCGGAACCGCACATGGCAGGTCATCACGAAGTCGCCGCCGGCGCGGGTGAAGAGGAAAGGCCCGTTGTCGTTGCGAAAGCCGTAGTGCGTCCGCTGCCAGTAGTCCGTCTTCGCGGCGGGCTCGACGACGAGCACGCTCCGCTCCGGCTCCACCGCCCAGCGCGCCGGCGGGTTGCGCCACGTGAGCCGTGGATCGATTCCAGGGTTGGTAAAGCCCTCTTCCAGAAGCTGTCCTGTCATGACGCAGACCTCCGAGCGCCGCACGGCGCGCGGTCCGCCCGCGCGCGGGCGAGGGTCGGGAGGCTACCACGGAGCGCGCCGCGGTCGGGTGGGCCCCGCTGCGATCCAGCCGCGCCCCGCTGCGATCGGCGGCGCCGCTCACGCCGAGGGCTCGCGCGGGCCGAGCACCGCGTCGTAGAGCTGGTCGAGATCGAAGGGTTTTGCGAGGAACCGCGCGAGCCCGAGGCCTCGGGCCAGCTCCGAGACGTCCACCGCCGCGCTCACGAGCACCACGCGCACCGCCGGATCGACCCGCGCGCGGATCGCCCTCGCGCAATCGCGGGGAGAGAGCCCTGGCATGAAGTAGTCGCACAGCACCGCCCGCAGCCCGTCGCGCTCGCGCTCGAGGAGCGGGAGCGCCTCGACGCAGTCGGCGACCTGGAGGCACTGGAGCCCCCACCCGTTCAGGCTGATGGCGACGAGCTCCCGGAAATCGGGGTCATCGTCGATGACCAGCACGCGGTTTCGCACCATGTTCCCTCTGCCCGCTAGCGCCTCAGTTCCAGCGAAAAGACCATGAGGTCATCGGGCCTCCGCTCGATCCAGAACCTCGCGCCGTGGAGCCGGGCGATCCCCTGGACGAGGTGGAGGCCGATGCCCGTGTTGCGCGGCTCGTCGCGCTGCCGCTCGAAGCCGACGACGGCGAAGGGCTCCAGCAGCTTTTCGAGGTCCTCCGGGAGATCCTTCCCGCCCCGGACCTCGACCGTGACGAGCACGCGCGCGGCGGAGCCGGCGTCGATCGTGACGAGCACCGGATCGCGCTCCAGCGCGACGGACACGGCCTGGACGAGCAGGCTCCAGAGCGCCTGCTCGACGAGCTCTGGATCGCCCAGGATGTGCGCGTCTCCCCGGGGCACCAGGCGAATGCTGTGATCCCTGGCCACGAGCTCGAACTCTCCGATCACGCGGCGGGCGAGCTCGTCGACGTCGATCGCCTCGGGCTTGAAGGGGAGCTCGCCTCCGGAGATGCGCGCCGACCACAGGAGATCCTGGACCAGGCGGCCGAGGCGCGTCGCCTGGCGATCGATGATCGTGAGGGCGCGCTCGCGGATGGCGGTGTCGTCCCGGTGGGCGAGCGCGACCTGCGAGAACCCCTTCATGGTGGTGAGCGGCGTCTTCAGCTCGTGCGCGGCGACGGCGAGGAACCGGTCGCGATCCTTGTCGCGCTCGGCGATCGCCTTGAAGCTCGTGTTCAGCGTGTGGCCGAGCACGGCGAGCTCGTCGTCCCCGCAGTCCCCGAGCGGCTCGTAGACGCCGAGCTCGCGAAAGCGCTGGACGGCGGTCACCATCCGGTGGATGCGCGGCGCGATCGCGCGGCGCACCGCGAGGCCGAAGAGCGACGCCGCCGTGACGCCCCCGAGGCCGACGGCCATGAAGACGAGGAGGATGCGCCGCCGGATGCGGTCGAAAGCGTCGTAAGCGACCTCCATGTAGCGCAGGTTGATCTTGTGCAGCTTGACGAGGGCGTCGCCGAGGTGCTCCACGTCGGCGCGCCGCAAGTGCGGCGCGGCAGGCGTCGGACCCGCGAGCCCGGTCGTGCGCTCGAGGTGCATCACGACAGCGGCGACGGTATCCGCCGCCTCGCGCTCTTCCTCCAAAAGCATGAGCTCCCCGGCCCGAGCGAGCGCACCGCGGAGGTGGACGGCGTCCGGTAGGGTCGAGGTCGCCGTCAACCAGTCGCGCTGGTACCGATCGATGAAGAAGCGGAGCCGCATCATGGGCTCCCGGACCTCCAGCGAGACGTCCGATGACGGGCGCGCGAGCAGGGCATAGAGAGCGTTCGATGACTCGATGCCGTTGCTGATGACGACGAACGGCTGGAAGACGTAGTGACGCAGGTAGGCTGTCTCGGTGGCCAGCCGCCTGAGCGCGACAATGGACATCGTGACGCCCAGGGCGGCCAGGACCAGCTGACTCAACACGAGCAAGGAAAGACGCCTTCCTATGGACATCTTCCCCGGAAGACCGTTGCCCCCGCCGCTCGGAGGCGAGCCCGCGTGCTGAGCGCGTTGAGACCACCGAGGCATTGGCCACCTCCTCGGTGTCGCCGTGGAAGCAAGGGAGGCACCACGACAACGCCGGACCGACCCTGGCGATCGCCCCCTCCCGCTCGTTCGCTATTGCGGCCGCCCCTGCGCGATCCAGCTCTCGACGAGCTGGATCTCCTCCGGCCCGACCGCGGGCAGCCCGAGCGGCATCCCGCGCACCGCCGGGGCCGCGCGGCCCGCCTCCTCCGCCTGCCGCGCCAGCAGCGCGGCGACGAGGCGCGGGGCGCCGTCCGGCCCGCGCGAGAACACGCTCCGCCGCTCGCCCTGATCGTCGACGTAGCCCGCGGCGATCCCCTCGTACGTGGCGAGGTTCAGCCCGCGCGGCTTGAACCCGAAGCCGCCCGTGTTTCCGGGCCCGCCGTCGCCGAGCGCGTAGTCCGGCTCGGAGTGGCAGTGCCTGCACGTGACGCGGAACACCCGGCGATCCACCTCGGCGTAGGTCACCCGCCGCGACAGCAGCGGCAGCCGCTCGGGCGCGCTCGCCGGCGCCCGCGGCGAGAGCTCCGCGGTCGTGACGAAGGCCGCGATGTCCCGCGCCTCGGCGGGCGACATCGGCACCTGGGGCATCGGCGTTCCCGGCTTGATCGCCGCGGGATCGAGCACCCACGCGACGAGATCGGCGGGCTCCATCCGGTCGCGCGCGTGCCTCAGATCCGGCGCCAGGGCGATCGCGGCGCGCGTCTCCTTCTCCATCCCCTTCACGGGCGCGACCGCCGTCAGCCCGGTCGTCCCGGAGAAGGCGTGGCATGTTCCGCACCCCTTGGCCTCGTAGAGCTCGCGCCCCCGGGCCGCGCTCGCGCCCTCCAGCGGCGCAGTCGGACGTTCGCGCTGCTCGCTCCGATCGCGCCGCTCGCGCGTGAGGTAGGCCGCGATATCGCTCGCCTGCTCGGGCCCGATCGCGAGCCGCGGCATCGTCGCGTGCAGGCGCGGGCGCACGTCATGCGGCGACAGCAAGAACCCGCGGATCCAGTCGCGGCGCAGCCTGTCACCGGCGGCGGCGAGCGACGGCACGTCGCGCAGCTGCACGAGGTTCTCGTTCCACCGCTTCATCGCCGCGGCCGGCGCCTGGAACCGCCCCGCCGCGATGTCCTGGTGGCACTGGACGCAGTGGGCGTCGCGCGCCGCGGGCGCGTACCCCGTCCCGTCGTGGCAGCGGTTGCACTGGAACTCCGCGACGAGCCGCTCCCCGCGCGCCGGATCGCCGGCCAGCGCCGCGGCGGCGGCCGGAGCGCTCGCCTCGGCGCCGCCGTCGCTGGCGGGTGGCGGCGCGGCCAGCGCGGGGCCCCGCGCGTCCTCGGAGGTGCACCCCGCGGCGCCCGAGGCGAGCGCCGCGAGCAGGGCGAGCAGCGGACGGGCGCGCATCGGCGTCAGCTCTGTGAGCCGACCGCGCCGACCGCGCCGGTCGCCCGGCAGAGCGCCTTGTTCTGCGCCATCGCCTCGCACCGGGTGGCCGCGGCGTCGTGCCCCGCGTTGTCCCCCGAGAGCGCGCGCAGCCGCGCCAGCGCCGCGTACGCCTCGGGGCTCGTCAGGAGGTCCTTCTCGGCCAGACCGCCGAGCAGCGTGAGCGCCTCGCCGCGGTGCTCGGGCGCTCTGGCGAGCGCCTCGCCCAGGTCGGTCTGGAGCGCCGGATCGTTCTTCCGCTGCTCGTTCAGCCGGCGCAGCGCGCGGATCGACCAGTCGATGTTCCCCTTGCGCTCCTCGGCCGACGCCCCGCCCCACGTCTCGAGCAGCTCGCGCGGCAGCTGCGGGCCGACCTGGAGCGCCCCGTCCGCGCGCGCCGTGGCCACCGCGAGGACGCGGAAGGCCCTGTTGATCAGCGGGTCCTTGTCATAAGAGATCCGCCGGATCTCGGGGAACATCCGGATCACGCTCCCCGCCGCCGCGGTGAACCGGCCGTCGTGAAGCGCTTGCTCGGCCTGGGCGATCCCCATCACGCGGTGGTCGATCGCGGGCATGATCTCGACTCCACCGCAGGCCGACGCGTCCGCCGAAGGGACGAGGGCGGACGCGATGAGAGCACAAAAAAGCGTGAATCGAACGGCGGGACCATTCATGGAAGGACCTCCTCGGGAAGGCTGCGCCGGCGCGCCCCGTCGCTCATCGGGCGCTGCCGATCGACTGTGACAACGCTCGAGGAAAAAATGTTGCTTCCCCGATCGCGAACTCGAGGGACGGCGCGCCGTGCTCCCGCGCAGTCGACCGTGCTCCCGCCCAGCAGATGAGACCGCTCGTGTGAGCAAAGGTGCGCCGCTGCGATACGGTGGTTGCCTTGGTGCGCGGCCCGGTGTCCAATGCGGGCCTTCCAAGGAGATCCGGCATGTTGAAGAAGCGGCGCGTCGCGATCGCGGTCCTGCTGGCCCTCGCCAGCGCGCTCCCGGGGTGCAACAGCAGCAGCAAGAAGGCCGACTGCGCGAGCCCCGAGGTGTTCTGCGTGGGCCTCGTCACCGACATGGGCAAGATCGACGACAAGTCGTTCAACCAGTCGGCCTGGGAGGCGATCCAGCGGGCGCAGAAGGAGCTCGGCGCCACGACGCAGTACATCGAGACGACGGATCCGAAGGACTACCCCAAGAACATCGCGACGTTCGCCGAGGAGCGCTACGACGTGGTCGTCACGTCGGGATTCGGGCTCACCGAGGCGACGCGCGGCGCGGCGGATCAGTTCAAGGACGTCAAGTTCATCGGCATCGACCAGTTCCAGATGGCGACCAAGCCGAACGTCGTGGGCCTCGTCTTCCCCGAGGACCACGGCGGCTTCCTCGTCGGCGCGCTGGCCGCGATGATGACCAAGACGGGGAAGATCGGCGCCGTGCTCGCCACCGACGCCGTCCCGCCCGTCTTCCGCTTCGGGGAGGGCTTCCGCGCCGGGGCGCGCCACGTCAAGCCCGACATCGAGCTCAGCGTCGTCTATCACAACGACGTCGGCTTCGATAAGACGTTTACCGATCCCGAGTGGGGGAAGACGACCGCCGTCTCGATGATCGACAAGGGGGTCGATATCGTCTTCGGCGGCGGCGGCAAGACGGGCAACGGCGCGCTGCTCGGCGCGGCCACGAAGGGCGTTTACGCCATCGGCGTCGACACCGACCAGTACTTCACGGTGCCCGAGGCCCAGAAGGTCCTCCTCTCCAGCGCCGTCAAGCTCATCTCCGACGGCGCCTTCGAGCTCATCAAGTCGGCCAAGGAGGGGAAGCTGCCGTCGGGGAACTTCCAGGGCAAGTCGGGGTATGCGCCGTATCACGATCTCGACGCCAAGGTCCCGGCCGACGTGAAGGCGAAGATGGAGGAGCTCCGGAAAGGGCTCCTCGACGGGACGCTCAAGACAGCGGTGCCGCCGGCCAAGGGGCCGTGACCGCCCTGGGCTCCCGAGGATGCGAGAGAAGCTGATCCGGCGCTTCGAGCCGCTGCTCCTTCCGGCCCTCTCGGTGTTCACCGCGATGGTCCTGGGCGGCGTCCTCATCGCCGTGGCCGGGGGCAACCCGCTCGAGGCCTACGCCGGCATGCTCGAGGGCGCACTCGGGTCGCCGCGGGCGGTGAGCGAGACGCTCGTCTGGGCGACGCCGTACATCCTGGCTGGCCTGTCGGTCTCGCTGGCGCTCAAGGGCGGCCTCTTCAACATCGGCGCGGAGGGGCAGCTCGCGCTCGGGGCGCTCTCCGCGGCCTGGGCGGGCCACTGGCTGCCGCAGCTCGTGGGCGGCGGCCTGCCCGCGGCGCTGCACGTCCCCGTGACGCTGCTGTTCGGCGCGCTCGCGGGCGGGCTGTGGGCCGCGGTGCCCGGCTGGATCAAGGCGCGCGCCGGGGGACACGAGGTGATCAGCACGATCATGCTCAACTACGTCGCGCTCAACGCGGTCAGCTTCCTCTTGAACGGCCCGATGAAGGACCCCGAGGCGTCCAACGTGCTCTCCCGCACGCCGCTCATCGACGAGAGCGCCTGGGTCCCCGCGCTCGTGGACGGCTACCGGCTGCACTGGGGCTTCCCGCTCGCCCTGCTCGCGGCGGCGCTCGTCGGGTGGGCGCTCCGGCGGACGACGTTCGGCTTCGAGATCCGCACGGCCGGGCAGAGCCCGGACGCCGCGCGCTATGCCGGCGTGCGGGTGAGCCGCACCGTGATCGCGACCATGGCGCTCTCGGGCGCCTTCGCCGGGCTGGCCGGCGCCATCGAGGTGAGCGCGCTGCACCACCGGCACGAGCTCGGGTTCTCGCAGGGATACGGCTTCGACGCGATCGCCATCGCCCTGCTCGGCAAGGCGCACCCCGGCGGGACGGTGCTCGCGGCCCTGCTGTTCAGCGTGATGCGCAGCGGCGCGACCCGGATGCAGTACCTCACGCAGGTGCCGATCGACGTGATCTCCGTCATCCAGGCGCTGATCCTTCTCTTCGTCGCGGCGGACGCCCTGGTCCGGCGCATCTACCGCGTCCGGGGCGAGCGCGAGCGGCTCGTGCTCACGCGCGGGTGGGGCGGTTAGCGCGCCGGCTCGAGCGAGCGGCCGGCGCGGGGAGCAGGGAAGGACGAAGATGGCTTATCGACGCTACGCATTCATCGCGGTGGTCGTGGGCGTGCTGGTCCTCGTCGTGGCGCTCGTCGGCGCGTCGCAGGTGCCGCCGCTGACGATCGTGGCCAGCATGGCGGCCACGACCCTCGCCGTCGCCACCCCGCTCACCCTGGGGGCGCTCTCGGGCGTCTTCTGCGAGCGCTCCGGGGTCGTCAACCTGGGCATCGAGGGCATGATGCTCGCGGCGGCGTTCTCGGGCTGGTTCGGGTCGATCTACGCGAGCTCGATCCTGGGCTTTCCCCCGCTGCCGAGCCTGCTGCTCGGCGTCGTGATCGCGGTCGCCACAGGCGCCGCGCTGGGGCTGTTGCTCGCCGCGCTTGCGGTGACCTTCTCGGTGGACCAGATCCTCGCGGGGACGGTGATCAACTTGCTCGCCGTGGGGCTCACCGGCTTTTTCAACCGCCAGCTCTTCTTCGGGCCGGGAAGCGCGTTCGGCGGGCAGGTGCCTCACGCGCCGGGCGTCCTTCCGCGCCTCGGCGTCCCGCTGCTCGCGGACATCCCGGTCGTGGGCCCGGTGTTCGAGCAGCAGCCGATCGCCGTCGCCGCCGTCGCGCTGGTCGCGCTGACGCACCTCGTGCTCTTCCGCACGCGGTGGGGCCTGCGCGCGCGGGCCGTGGGCGAGCACCCCCGCGCGGCCGCGACGGTCGGGATCGACGTGGCCCGCGTGCGCTACGTGAACGTCGTGATCGGCGGCGCGATCGCGGGGCTCGGCGGGGCGTATTTCACGCTGGAGTCGGTGCCGTCCTTCGAGCCGATGATGACGAACGGGCGCGGCTTCATCTCCCTCGCGGCGATGATCTTCGGCGACTGGACGCCGTTCGGCTCGTGGGCCGCGGCGCTCGTCTTCGGCGCGGCGCAGGCGTTCCAGATCAACCTCCAGCTCTTCCGCGACCAGATCCCGCCGTCGTGGTCGTTCCTGCAGCAATCGTCGGTCGTCGGGCTGGTGCCGTATCTGCTGACGCTGCTGCTCCTGACCGGCGTCATCGGCAAGACCACGTCGCCGGCCGCCGACGGCCTGCCGTACGAGCGGGAGGGGCGGCGGTGACGGCGGTCCTCGAGGCCCGGGGGATCACCAGGCGGTTCTCCGGCGTCCTGGCGAACGACAGGGTCGATCTCGACCTCCGCGAAGGCGAGATCCACGCCCTGCTCGGGGAGAACGGCGCCGGCAAATCGACCTTGATGAACATCCTTTACGGGCTGCTGCGCCCGGACGAGGGGACGCTCCTCCGGAGCGGGCGCCCGGTCGCGCTGCGCTCGCCGAGCGACGCGATCGCGCTCGGGATCGGCATGGTGCACCAGCACTTCATGCTGATCCCTGTGTTCACGGTCGCCGAGAACGTCGTGCTCGGCGCGGAGCCCGTGCGCGGCGCCCTGCTCGACCGCCGGCGCGCGAGCGCCGAGGTCCGCGAGCTCTCGGCGCGCCACGGGCTGGACGTCGATCCCGACGCCCGGGTGGAGGACCTCCCGGTCGGCGTGCAGCAGCGGGTGGAGATCCTCAAGGCTCTTTACCGGAAGGCGGAGATCCTGATCCTCGACGAGCCCACGGCCGTGCTCACGCCCCAGGAGGCGGACGACCTGTTCCGCGTGCTGCGGGGGCTGACGGCGCGGGGGGTCTCGGTCCTGTTCATCACGCACAAGCTCAGGGAGGTGCTCGCGGTCGCGGACCGGGTGACGGTCATGCGCGCCGGGCGCGTGGTGGGCGCCGCGATCCCGGCGGAGACGGACGAGCGCGGCCTGGCGGCGACGATGGTGGGCCGCGACGTGGCGCTCCAGGTGAGCAAGGCCCCGGCGAGCCCGAAGGACGTCGTGCTGGAGGTGCAGCGCCTCGGCGTCGCGGGCCGCCGCGGGTCCGGCGGCGACGTGGTGCGCGAGGTGAGCTTCTCGGTGCGCGCGGGCGAGATCCTCGGGATCGCCGGCGTGCAGGGCAACGGCCAGACCGAGCTCTGCGAGGCGATCACCGGCCTCTCGCCGCCCCGCGCCGGGCGCGTGCTCCTCCGGGGCCGCGACGTCACCGGCGCGCCGCCCCGCGCCCTGATCGAGCGCGGCGTCTCGCACGTGCCCGAGGACCGCCAGCGCCACGGGCTCGTGCTCTCGTACGCGATCGCGGACAACCTCGTCCTGTGCACCTACCACGAGCCCCCGTTCGCCGTGCGCGGCGTGCTCCGCGACGACGCCCGCGAGGAGAACGCGAGGCGGTTGATAAAGACCTTTGACATCCGCGCGCCCGGCCCGGAGACGCCCGTCTCCGCGCTGTCGGGCGGCAACCAGCAGAAGGTGATCCTCGCCCGGGAGATGAGCCGCCCCGTGGAGCTGCTCGTGGCCAGCCAGCCGACCCGGGGCGTGGACGTCGGGTCGATCGAGCACATCCACCGCGAGATCGTGGCGGCCCGCGACGCGGGAGCGGCGGTGCTGCTCGTGTCGGCGGAGCTCGACGAGATCCTGGCGCTGTCGGACAGGATCGCGGTCATGTACCGGGGCGAGATCGTGGCGACGCGGGACGCGGGCGCGGTATCGCGGACGGAGCTCGGGATGCTGATGGCCGGGGTGGTCCCTGGCGAGGAGGCCCCGCCGCCCGCCGCGGGTGAGGTCGACGCATGAGGGGGCGCGCGCTGCGCGCGCTGGCCGTGGCGGCGCCCCTCGCGGCGTCGGCCGCGGCCTCGTTCGCGCCGCCATCCGCCGCCGCCCCGACGCTGGAGCAATACCGGTATTTCCGGGCGCTCTCCCTCGACCTGGAGGGGCGGCTCCCGACGCGTGAGGAGCTCGCCGAGCTCGAGTCGCCGGGCTTCGATCTGGACGCCTGGATAGAGCGCCACCTCGATGGCCCGGGGTATGCCGAGCGGCTCACGCGCATCTACATGGATGTCCTGCGGCTCGAGCTCGGCCCGACGGGGCTGTTCACGCCGCCCGCGACGACGCTCCGCCGGGTGGAGGTGCTCGGCCCGGAGGGCAAGCCGGTCTACGTCTATTACCGCGTCAGCCAGCGCCGCCTGAACCCGGTGATCGACGGGGAGTTCTGCTTCTCCGACGCCGAGAGCGGGCTCCGGGTCGCGGCCTACGCGCCCGTCACGGGGACGCCTGCCCGCATCTCCCAGCGGCTGCTCGATGAGCGGACAACGCTCGTGCGCCCCTACTGGCTTTACCGGGATTACCTCTCCGTCGTCCCGACGCAGCGTTATGGCGACGGGTGGAAGGACCCGGACAGCGCCTATGTCCCGCTGCCGCAGCTCCTTGTCGAGCCTGACGGCAAGACGCCGACGGTCGAGGTCAGGGTCTGCAAGGAAGAGGCGCAGACCGCCGAGGTCGGCCACATCTATGCGAGCGACATCCCTTCGTCGCCGAAGGGCGCTCCGCCGCCGGGCCGCGCGCGCCCGCCGGTGCGCGAGGATCGTTATGCGCAGGCGCACCGGGGCGAGCCCATCTCATGCCGGAGCGCGCTCGCGCCGGCGATGAGCGTCGATTGCGGCTGCGGCATCGGCCTCGAGCACTGCCTTCCCGCCGACAGCGCGGGCAGGGATCCGCGCGGCTTCGTGCTGCCCGCCCATATCCCGCTCGGCATCGAGGATCCCATCGGCTCCGCGCCGCACACGATCACCGGCTGGAACAAGTTCTGGTGGTCGCAGGAGGCGATTCACACCATGAACCACGTCTTCGCGGCGGATCGCGATTTCCGGGAGATCCTCACCGGTCGTTATACGTTCATCAACGGCCCGCTCGCGCAGTTTTACCGGTCGAGCGCGCCCGCGGCGTGCTGCTCTCTGCACCCGTCGTTTGGGATGCGCGAGGACGAGGCGCCCCTGTTCTTGCCGGGCGCGGTGCCGCCGGTCGTCGCACCGCACGACGTCTCGACCTGGACGTTCATCCCGGATCGCGGGCCGCGCGCGGCGGGGATCCTCACGACGCCGGTGTTCCTCACCAAGTATTCCTCGCGGCGCGCGCGGGCGGCGGCGCTCTACAGCGCGTTCCTGTGCAAGAGCTTCACGGCCGAGCACGCGGAGCTCCCGCCGTCGGAGGAGCCCGACCTCATGGTCCGGCCTGGCTGCGCGAGCTGTCATGCGACGCTGGAGCCGCTCGCGGCGTATTTCACGCGGGTCGAGGAGACGACGTGGACCTATCTGCCCGCCGAGAGGTTCCCGATCGAGAACCCGGTGTGCAAGCTGAACGCGGAGGGGAAGACGGGGCAATCGTGCCAGCGCTTCTACGACCCCGTGTTCTCGAGCCGAGAGCGCGGCGTGCTGCGGGGCGCCTATGCCTCGGCGGATCACGCCGAGCGCGGCCCGGCCGGCGCCGCGGCCGATCTCACGCGCATGCCGGAGTTCGCGTCGTGCGCGGTCGAGCGCGTCACCGAGTCGTTCCTGGGGCGGCCGCTGCGCGAGGAGGACGAGGCGCTGCTCAGCGCGCTGCGCGAGCGGTTCGTGTCGCGCGGCTACCGGATGCGGCCGCTGGTCGAGGCGATCGTCCGCTCGCCGGCGTATGCGCGCGCGAGCAACGTGCGGCCTGCGCTGGAGCGGGGCGGGGCGGCGAAGGGCGAGGCGGAGGAGCGAGGCGGGGCGGCGAAGGGCGGGGCGGGGGAGCGGGGCGGCGAGACGCGCGGCGAGGGGGCGCGGTGATGCAGGGCCGGGGGAGGGCGCCCGGTCGGACGGGGGCCTTCGTCCTTGCTGGCGTGGCCGCGGTGGCCGCGCTGGCCGGCGCGTGCGGCCCGTCGGAGGCGATCGCGCCGCGGCCTGCAGCGCCGCTCCGGGAGACGGGGCGCGTCGCGCAGAGCCGGGCTCCGAAGCAGGATCTGCGGCTCATCCCGGCAGAGGCATACCTGAGGACCTATCTCCGGCTCTTCGGCGGCCTCGCGCCCGCCGAGGTCGAGCGCCGCGCGCGGGGGGACGACAAGGCGGCGCTGTTCGACACCTGGGGAGACTACCTCGCGGCGCTCGGGCTCCCCGATTACGGCCTGGATCTCCCGCGCGCCACGCAGACCAACGCGCTCATGCTGGCGGCGTTCGAGCGGCTCGGGATCGCGCTCTGCGACCGCGCCCTGGAGCACGATCTCAAGGCAAAGGAGCGCGTCCCGATCGAGCGGCGGCTCATCTTCGCGTTCGATCTGCCCGCGCAGGACCTGGACGAGGCGGCCTTCGCCCCGCGCTTCGACGTGCTGCACCGGACGTTCCTGAGCTACCCGGCGCGCCTCGCGCCGCCGGACCGGGAGGCGAAGTTCTTCGCGCTGTACGAGGGGACGGTCGCGCGGCACCGCGCCAAGGGCGCGGCGAAGTCGCGGTTCTCGCCGGAAGAGGCGGGGTGGGCGGCCGTCTGTTATGGGCTCGTGCGGCACCCGGAGTTCCACCTGTATTAGGGGTACTCTCAGCGGGCCACGGCGCGGCCGGCGCCGCGTGTGGCTCCGGCCGCGCCGGCCGTGACCTAGTCGTCGCACTCCTTGACGTGAAACAGAGCGGAGACGAGCAGCGCGGGATGGCCGTCGAGGGCTCGCTGCAGCTCGCAGTCGCCCGTCGAGAACTCCACCTCGCGCGGAACGCTGCCGATCGTCGCCACGACGTGGCAAAAGCCATCGTAGAAATCGTCTCCTGTGTACATCGCGACATTCGGTAGAGGCTCGCCGCCGTCATCCTCGCGCTTGACGAGCAATACAATTGAGCTGATCGGCGGGTCGTCGTCGCGCGCGCGGTCCAGGGACATCTCCGGCAAGGAGTCTTTCAGGTAGCACCCCGTCGACCATCTCTCCCCTGTTTTCACGAACCTCCGCCCATCATCGCCGGTATCGTAATTCAGCGTTTTACCGTCGAGGGCGACGACCGCCTTCCCCGCGATGTCCGGATGGTTGGCGCACGCCATCGCTGGCAACGACAGCATGGCCAGGAGCGTGAGCCGCGCGCTCGACATGGACATCGTCATCCACCTCACGGTGTCTTCCACCACATCTCGGAATAGGAACATACGATGTGCGGCTCGCGTCGCTCCAGGGTGCCAAGCACGGCAGCGACGCTGGGGGAGCAGGCGCCTGGCTCTTCCTCCACGAGCGTGGCGCGCATCGCGCTGAGCGGGAGGGGCGAGGTGACGTCCGCGCAGGCCGTCTCCCCGAGGCCGACGGGGAACCCCGCCTCCATGCGGTCGCTGCATGCGCTGTCCGCATACAAGCCGACTTCGGCGACGCACCTGCCGCCCGCTGGGGGACCACACTCGCACGGAGCGCAGGCGCGGTTGTCGATCAGCTGTTCGAAGAACTCGTGTCGTGTCAGGCCACGCCGGCAGGTCCCCTCGCTGCTGGCCTGCATGCAGGGGATGAACCCCGGCGGTTCCTGTGCCGTGTTGCCGGCGCACACCCGGACGAACATTGCCGAAACGGGCGGCGGCTCGGGCGTCGCCGAGGGGATGCATGGCGAGAGCGTCGGCGGCTCGTAGACGACGGACGCGAATTCGTCCGGCTGGACGGGCGACGGGAGCGCAGCGCATGTCCCATCCCATCCCGCTCCGGCGTCGAGCGCGATCGAGGTGCTTCCGCCTGGGCAGGTCATCGCGTTCGCCATGACCGTGGAGGGCAGCTCGCACGCCGCCGGACCACATTCGCACGCATCGCATGTGTCCGGCAGCCCTTCAGGCGCGTCAGCCATCCAGCCTTCCCACTTCGGCGGCTGGCCGTCGATACAGGGAGGCGCATCGTCCTCCGCGCCTACCCACATCCACAGCACTGGAGCCGAATCGGCCGGCGGCGGAAGCAGCGGCACAAACCACTCGTCTTCGCACGCGAGCAGCGTCGTCGCGGAGACGAACAGCAACATCGGACGCCGCATCAGAAAGGCCTCCGTGCCAGCGTCGGCATGCTCACGCGCTGACGGTCCAAAGCGACATCGCCGACGCTCACCATCGAACGCGAACCTCCGCGCCGTGCGCCGCCACTCGAATCTGCGCGTCGTGCGGCAACCAGACGTACACGAGGGTGGCCGCGCCTGCTGCCGCCCCGGCGAGCGACGCGCTGGTACCCAGGAGACGCATCAGCTTCCCGTTTGCGGCAATATCGATTATCTCGTCGTAGTCGGGTTGAAATGCGGGGTCGACCGCGCTCATCACCCGGGCGTGATGTCGAGCCGCCGTCGCCTCCTGCCCGTACCCCCGCGCGCTCTGCAAGGACACGGTGCCTGCCACCAAGAACCCGACCGAGGCCACCGCGCCCGTCGTGACGATCCGGAAGTCCGGCCCGGGCCGGCCTGCGCCCTGCGGCGGCCCTTTTGGCGCCGCAGGCCCGGGCGCACCAGGCCCGGAAGCCCCTTTCGGCGGCTGAGCGTGGTCCTTCGGCGGCTGCGCGCGATCCTCCGGCGCTTGTGCCGGCTTGTCGAACGTGAGCGGCACCGCCTTCGACTCGCCCGCCTCCACCCTCACACCCGCGCGCGCGACCTGCCCCTCCTGCCCGACGGCCATCACCTCGTGCTGGCCAGGCCTCACGTAGACGCGGCTGCCGTCCTTCAGCCCCCGGCCGTTCACGAACATGCCCACGACGCCGGGCGGCGGTATGAGGACCACCTCGCCCACGCGCCGCCTGGCCCGGGCGAGGTCGGCGTGCCGGTGGTCATACAGGCGCCGCTCCACCTCCGTGCGCGGGGCCGGCATGTGCTCGACGCACTGCGAGAGCTCCACCACGGCCTCCTCCCAGCGGCCCATCCGCAGGTCGAGCTGACCCATGTTGCACATCGCGACGTTCGACCGCTCGATATCGTACGCCTCGCCCCAGAACTCCCGGGCCTGCGCGACGTCGAGCCGATCCAGCGCTGCCCCCGCCTCGCGAATGAGCTCCTTGACGGCTTGCGAGCGCTTCAGAGGCGCCTCCGCGCGCGCGGGAGCCGTCGCGAGCAGCACCAGGAGCAACACTGCCCACGACGGGAGCCAGGATGCTGATCGAAGACCTCGCACGCTCCACCTCGGGCGCGCCGGCGCACGTGACCGCGCGCGCCAGCGTCACGCTCGCTCTCTACCATCCTCCGTGTGTGCCTGGCCAGCGCTCCCGGCACGTGAGCGATGCCGCGAGGCATCTGGCGTTGCATTGCATTTCGGCGCCTAAATTTCTCATCCCATCTGCATCGATCGCCGTCTCATCCTTCCGGAATCGCACCCGCGCGGAGAATGGCCCTTGGACGGGACGGTGCGAAGGAGGTCGCAGCGCGCTACCGCTGGGTTGACGAACACCTCCACCGGCGGGCGCTCCGCTGTCCGCGGATGTGAAAGTTGCGCAGCAGCGCCGAGGAGCGTGCCCAGCAGCTCCGGGGAGCGTGCCCAGCGGGGAGCGCGGCCAGCAGCTCCGGGGAGCTCACCCTCCCGGGCTCGCGTCGGGTTTCACCCTCAGCAGGCACGCGGGAGGCTGTCCTGTCCGCACGCTCGGAGCGCCGCTGGAGGTTGACGCCGAGGATGGCGCCGGATGGAGCGTCGACGTATGCTCCACGGAGGGCCATGCACGCACACAAGCTCATTGTCCACGTTCCCAAGTCGCGACACGTCGAGATCGACCTTCCAGAGGATGTGCCGGAGGGAGAAGCCGAGGTCATCGTACTGATTCACGAACAGCGGGACGCGCGCTCCATGGAGGGTGGACGTCATGAAAGGCTCTTGGCAGCTTGCCGTGCCGTCGACGCGTGGCGCGAAGAGAACCCAGAGCGACTCTTGTCGAAGGAGCAGGTTGATGCCGCGCTGAGCGCGGAGCGCGACAGCTGGGGAGAGCCGTGAGCCGAATCTATCTGGACTCTTGCGTTCTCATCTATCGGGTCGAGGGGGCGGAGCCCTACAGGGGTGCATCGGATCGCGCGCTGCTTTCGCTCGGATCGAGCGATGCGTACATATCGCCTCTTGTTCGACTGGAATGCCTCGTGAAACCCGTTCGGTTGAACGATAGCGGCCTGCGAGCGATGTACGAGGGCATGCTCTCCGCCTTCGAACTCTTGCCGCTCTCCGCGGAGGTCTTCGACCTCGCGACCACGCTTCGAGCGCTACACGGGCTGAAGACCCCCGATGCTCTTCATGCAGCGTGCGCCGTCCACCACGGCTGCGATCAGATCTGGACGAACGACGATCGTTTCCGGCAGCTGAGCAGCAGGATCGCTGTCAGGATCATCGGCTGACCCCCGCCGCTGCGCGCACCTCGTCGTCCGGCTCCTGCGTGGCGAGAAGGCCCGCGATGAACCCGTGATAGACCTCCTCCGGGCCGAGGCGACGCGCCTCGTGGTTCTGCGGGAGGCCCTCAGCGAGGGTGTCCTCCGCGCGATGGATTGAGCTACCGCGTGAGGCGTGTTATGCGCCGCATTGGCCAGCATGGAAGCCCTCCGACTCGTCGCGCTCGATCTCGACGGCACGCTGCTTCGGACGGATGGCTCGATCTCCGCGCGGACGCGCAGCGCCCTCGCGATGGCCGAGGCGGCAGGTCTGACGCTCATGTCGGTGACCGCGCGGCCGCCCCGGCGCGTGCGGCAGGTCGCGGCTCACACCGGCCTGCGCGGTACGGCCATCTGCAGCAACGGTGGGCTCGTCTATGACGTGACCAACGACGCCGTGCTGCGGCAGAACCTGCTGTCGGCTGCCTCCGCGTCGGTGCTGATCGAGAGCCTGCGCGCGGCTGTACCCGGCGTCGCCTTCGCCGTCGAGGCGGGGATCCAGTACGGGTGCGAGCGCGGCTATGTGATCCCCGGCGAACATCCGAACGATCGCGACGACCCGCGGATGCGGCGGGACGATGCGGTCGCGCTGTGCAGGGAAGGCGTCACCAAGCTGATCGTCCAGCACGCCGGCTGGCCGCTCGAGGACCTGCTGGAAGTCACGCGCGCCCACGCCGGCGCGCTCGCGAGCGTCACGCACTCGGGCTCGAACTTCGTCGAGGTCGCCGCGGCTGGCGTCACCAAGGCGCTCGCGCTCGAGGCGTACTGCGCCGAGCACGGCATCGCGGCGGCGCAGGTGATCGCGTTCGGCGACATGCCCAACGACCTGCCGATGCTCGGCTGGGCAGGCCGCGGCGTCGCCGTGGCCAACGCCCATCCCGACGTGCTCGCCGCCGCCGACGAGGTCACGAGCGCCAACGATCACGACGGCGTCGCCCTCGTGCTCGAGCGGCTCGCGCACCTCGGCTTCGTTCCGAGCTGGTGTTGAGCGCACCTCGGCCTCGCTACCTCGAGGCGGCATCAGAGCGCACCTCGGCCTCGCTATCTCAAGGTGGCATCACGACCAGATCCCCGATGAGCTCGCTCGTGTAGCGCCGGTGCTCGCGATGGCCGTCGCGTTCGACGGCAATGTCGTGCGGGCGCGCGCGGCCCCGGAGGGTATCCTGAGGAGCACGGACGATGCCTCGCCACGCCCCCTGCCCCCGCCGCCTCGCCGTCCCGCGCCGCGCGCTGCTCGAGGCCGCTGCAGGCGCGGCGCTCGCCGGCGTCCTCGGCCTGCCGGCGCGCGTGCTCGCCGCGCAGGGCAAGGCCGCGGAGGATGAGTTCTTCCTCTTCATCCACGCGTCCGGCGGCTGGGACGTGACGCTCTGGGCCGATCCTCGGAACGAGGCCAGGGGCCTCGTGAGCCCGGCGACGACCGACAACACCGACACCGCGGGGCTCCGCCTCTGGGTCGACGCGCCCGCGGCCGGCAGCGCGAAGAGCTTCGCGCCGATCACGCCCAAGGGATCGAGCCTCGCGTTCGGCCCGGGCATCGGCGCCCTCGCGGACATGCACGACCGGCTGTGCATCCTCAACGGCCTGGCGATGAACACCGTGAGCCACCCCGACGGCACGGCCTTCTCGACGACGGGACGGCACCTCAGCGGCGGCCGCACCGTGGCCTCCAGCGTCGACGCGATCTGCGGGAGCGAGCTCGGCGCGAGCCAGACCTTCCCCGTCGTCTCGGTCCAGTTCCCGTCCGCGTTCGTCGGCGACCGCCTCGATCGGCGCGCCGTCCCGCTCATGGTCGGGGAGATCGGCACCCTGAGCCGCTCGCTGTTCCGCGCGCGCCACTACGACACCGACGAGGACCGCGCCGCGGTGACAGCGCTCCTCTCCGAGGAAGCCAGCTCCCTCGCCGCGCGATCCAGCCATACCGACGCCCTGCACAGCTTCGCCATCCAGGCGGAAGGCCTCGGGAAGATGCTGAGCGCAGGCCTCCAGGAGGTGTTCTCCAGGGGCAAGCTCATCCAGGCGCACCCGGAGTTCAACCACGCGGCCCGCTTCGCCAGGCAAGCGGCCGTCAACGCCGCGTTCGCGATCGAGGCCATGCGGCGGAACGTGGTCCGCTGCGTGAGCTTCTCGAGCAGCGGGTTCGACACGCACACGAGCACCTACCGCCAGCACGCGGCCACCCAGCAGGAGCTCTTCGACCTGATCGCCGCGCTCCTCGGCTCGCTCGACAAGACCCCGCACCCGACCCGGGCCGGCAAGAAGCTCTCGGATCACACCCACATCCTCGTGACGAGCGACTTCTGCCGCACGCCCCAGCTCAACACGGCGATGGGCCGCGACCACTACCCCAACAACTCCGCCATGGTGATCTCCCCGCGCTTCCGCGGGAGCTTCGCGTTCGGCAAGACCGACCCGGAGCAGCTCCTGCCGGTCCCGGCGAAGACGTTCCAGGGCGGGCCGCGGCCGATCGCCCCGCCGGACCTGCTCGCCACCTTCCTGTTCGCCTTCGGCATCTCCCCGCGCGAGCACCTGCGCGACGGCGAGGTGGTGCCGGAGCTGCTCCGGTCGCCGTGACGCTCCTCCGCCGAGCGGCGTCCGCCGCTGCGCTGGCGCTGTCGTCGCCTGCGCTGGCGCTCTCGCGGTCTGCGCTGGCGCTGTCGTCCTCCGCGCTGGCGCTCTCGCTCGCCGGATGCGCGGCGCAGGCCGCGGCACCCCTCCCGCCGCTCGTCGTACGCGAGGTCGCGTGGCCGTCCTCGGGGGAGCTCGGCCCGGTGCGCGCGGTCGCCGACGACGGGCGCCGCGTCGTGGTGTTCCACGACGGCGCCGCGGCCGTCTTCGTGAACGGCGCCCTCGCCAGGGTGGAGCGCGCGCCCCACCGCTGGGTGAGCGCCGCGGCCCTGCCCGCGCCCGACGGCTACGGCACGTGGATCGTCGGCGTCGACGCCGAGGGCCGGCTGCTCCGGCTCCCGGGCCAGGGGACCTTCGAGGTCGTCTCCGACCGCTACGGCCTCGAGCGCGCCGCGGTGCGGTCCGCGATCGGCCTCGGCGAGGGCGGCGCCACCTTCGCGCTGGACCGCGAGATCGCGGTGGCGGACGGCGAGACCGTCACGCGCTACGCGACGGGCCCGCTCGCGACGTTCGCGGCGGGGGCCGGGCGCGTGGCCTTCGCGGCCGGGGGCGATGGGCTCGGCGCCCTCGACGTGGCCACGAGGGCGCTGCGATCGTACCCGCTCCCGGCGGACGGCGCCGCGCCGCTCCTCGCCCTGACCGGCGCGGGCGCGCTGCTCGCGGCGACGCCCGAGGCGCTCTACGCGGAGGACGGCGCCGGCGTCCTGCGCCTCCGGTTCCGGGCGCGCGCCGCGCTCCACGGGCTCGCCGTCTCCGGCGACCGCGCGTGGTTCGCCGACGGCGACGAGCTCGGCGTGCTCGACAAGGCCGGCGCGCGCGAGACCCGCGGCGCGCGCCTCCCGCAGGGCGGCAGGCTCGCCGGCTCGCCGAGCGGCGACGTGTGGCTGCTCGCGTCGGGCGCCCTCCGGCGCTTCGCCGCAGAGGACGACGCCGGGCCCGCCTGGGGCGAGATCGCGCCCGTGTTCGCCCGCGCGTGCGCGCGCTGCCACCGCCCGCGCGGCGAGGGCGGCGTCGACCTCTCCACGCCCGCGGCGTGGGCTTCGCTCCGCGAGGCCATCGCGCGCCGGGTCGTTGACGAGCGGAATATGCCGCCCCCGGGAAACACGCTGTCCGAGGCCGACCGCGCGCGGATCCGCGCCTTCGTCGGGCGCGCAGGGCCGCCCGCGCGGCCGTGATGCCGGCTCGCCGCCGGGGCCGCGATGCGCGCTCGCCCGCGCGTCCGTGAGGCGCGCTCGCCGCCGCCGCGCGCCCGTCTTGCGCTACCCTGGGGCACCATCGCGAAGAGGAGAGCTGCCTGATGATGTCGTTCAGCCCGGATCCGCGCGTCGCAGAGCAGCAGATGCACGCCATCATCTACTACCTCACCGGGTTCGGGTACATCGACGGCGAGCTCGATCCGACCGAGAAGTCCTTCATTCGCGGCTACATCCACGACCTCGTGCGGCAGCGCGCGCGCGACGCCCTCGGCGGCGAGGGGCAGGAGAACCCGGACGTCGTCGGCCGGTGGACCAGCCACTTCCACGAGGTCTTCTCCGAGATCGACCACCAGATCCAGAGCCATTTCACCGAGAGCGTCGCCGAGGGAGAGGACCCGAAGGACTTCGTCCTCTCCAAGATCAAGCTCCGCTGCTTCGAGCTCCTCGACGGCTTCGACGACGACAACCGGAAGGCGCTGCTCGCGACCGTCGACGAGCTCATGCTCGCCGACGGCGTCGTCCACCCGAACGAGCAGCGTTTCCGCGACGAGCTGTCGTCGCTCCTGTCGGCGTCCCCGATCGAGATCGACGACGTCGACATCGAGACGATCGAGCAGGGCGCGGTCGTGATCGATCCGGCCACGCGCAAGCAGGCGCGCGAGGTCGATCACCCGTTCTTCAAGGCGTTCGAGTGGGACTACGCGAGCGATCCGGCCACGTTCGCGGAGCAGGCCAAGGTCGACATGGACCTGATGCGCAGGTTCGAGGCGAAGCTCGAGGAGCAGCGCGCGCGCGGCGCGGGCCGGCTCGACGGCGCGGCGGATTTCGCGGGCTTCGCCGGGCAGGCGCCCTTCCTCGACGGCCACGTCTACGTCGCCTCGCCCGATCCCGCCGAGGACGTCGAGCTCCTGGTCATCGGCGATCTGCACGGCTGCTACTCGTGCCTCAAGGGGGCGCTGATGCAGGCCGACTTCTTCGCCAAGGTGCAGGCCCACCGGGACGATCCCGCGCACAACCCGCGGATGATGCTGGTGTTCCTGGGCGACTACATCGATCGCGGCAGGTTCAGCTACAACGGCATCCTGCGCACGGTGATGCAGCTCTTCCTCGCCGCGCCCGACAGCGTCTTCGTGCTGCGCGGCAATCACGAGTACTACGTCGAGCTGAACGGCCGCGTCCTCGCGCCGGTGCGGCCCTCCGAGGCGATGAGCTCGCTCGCGGCCATCGCCCCGAACGAGGTGTTCGCCGCCTACATGCGCCTCTTCGAAGCGCTCCCCAACATGCTGGTCTTCGACCGGATCCTCTTCGTCCACGCGGGGATCCCGCGCGACGAGACCATCGCCGCCCGGTGGACGTCGGTGTCCTCGCTCAACGACCCGGAGATCCGGTTCCAGATGCTCTGGAGCGACCCCAGCGAGGTCGACGCGATCCCCGCGGAGCTCCAGAGGTCCACGGCGCGCTTCCCCTTCGGCAAGCGGCAGTTCAAGAGCTTCATGCAGAAGCTCGGCTGTACCACGCTGATCCGCGGCCACGAGCGCGTCCCGGAGGGCTTCCGCGTCGTTCACGACGACCCCGACGGGGTGCTGCTGACCCTGTTCTCCGCGGGCGGGAAGACCAACGACGACCTGCCAGCGACCAGCAATTACCGCGAGGTCACGCCGATGGCCCTCACCATCCGGTACAAGGGCGGGGTCAGCCAGCTGACGCCGTTCGCGATCGAGTACGAGCGGTACAACGATCCCCAGTACAACGCGTTCTTCCGCGAGCAGCTGCCGCCGCTCGAGATCACCGCCGATCTGGACGATCCCCGGTCCTGATCGGCGCGAGGTGGATAACGTCTCCCACGCTTCGCGCGCGAAGCGGTGGGCGTCGCCCCCTCGACGACGTCGTCATGATGTGCCGCGCCGCTTGGCACACCGCGCCCTGCAGCCCCCTCGATTCCGCGGGCGTTCCGCGGATCCATCGACCCGACGTCGTGGGCACACCGGTTGCCACATGCTGTGACATGCTCCGCGGCTTACCCCTAGGTCCTGGCTTGCTTACCTCCCTTCTGCTTGTCGCGGGCTGCTCCGGGACGGTGAACCACACAGGTACGGGCGGCGGGGATCCGGGGGGCGCCGGCTCGGTCGCGGGGACCGGCGGCTCCGGCTCGGTTGCGGGCACGGGCGCCTCCGGCTCGGTCGCGGGGACCGGCGGCTCCGGCTCGGGCACGGGGACCGGCTCGGGCACGGGGACCGGCTCGGGCACGGGGACCGGAGGCGCGGGGATTGCCGGAGCGGGAGGTGCCGGCGGGGGATTGCCCGCGCGATGCACGCTGCCGCAGGATATCGGGCCCTGCGATGGCGCGATCCCGCGCTACTGGCACGATCCGCGAACAGGCGTGTGCGTCCCTTTCTCTTATGGCGGCTGCGAGGGCAACGAGAATCGCTTCGAGTCGCTCGAGCAGTGCCAGGAGGCCTGTCAGGGCGGCGTTCCTGACATGGATGCGTGCGAGGCGCTGGGCGATTGCATCCTCGCATCGCCGGGCTGCTGCGGCGCCTGCGATCCCGTCGATGCCCGCGCGTTCGTCGCGCTCAACCGGGCGAGCGTGCACGACTACCAGATGGCCACCGGGTGCGAGGGGGTGGCGTGCGCGCCGTGCCCGGATGTCGACGAATCCGAGCGCAGCTCTCAGTACTTCGCCGCCACGTGCGAGGCCGGGCGCTGCGTCGTCGTCGACGTGCGCGAGTCGCCGCTGACAGAATGCGCGATCGCGTCGGACTGCGTCCTGCGCGACGGCCTCGACTGCTGCGAGGGGTGCGACGGGAGAGGCATCGTCGCCCTCAACAAGAGCGCGGATCTCCAAGGCATGGTCTGTCCCGGCAACCTCGGCGCCGCGTGCAATCCGTGCGCGCCCGTGTACCCGCCCGGGATGACGGCGGTCTGCTCGTCGGGCAGGTGTCAACCGCAGATGCCCGCCACACCTTGAGCGAGAAGCGCGCCCTGCGTGCGCCGCCGTCGGCCCCAACCTGGGTCAGTTCGTGCAGGATGGGGGCGAAGGAGCCCGGCGCCACCGTCGCTCTCGATCCGCGAGACGTGATGGGCCCGCTCGACCCCCACCGGCGGGACTTCCTCGCTGCCGCCAAGGCCATCCTCCTCCTCGCCGCGCCCGCGTTCGTCGCGGCGGCGGGGGATGCCCGTGCCGACATCGCGGTGAGCGCGGGCGGCGTCGAGCTCGACTGGATCGCGCCCGGAGAATGCGCGGATCGAGGGCGCGTGCTGGCCGAGATCGAGCAGCGCCTCGGGCGGTCGTCCGCGGCGAACGGCGAGCCGTCGCTGAAGGCGCGCGCGGTGGTGTCCCGGAACGAGCGCGGGTCGTGGGACCTCCGCCTCACGACGACGCTCGGCGAGACGACACACTCGCGCGAGCTCCACGGCGAGACCTGCGCCGAGCTCGCCGACGCGGCGGCGCTGATCATCGCGCTCGCCATCGATCCCGACGCAGCCAGCCGCAGCACCCCGACGGCGGATCCGGACACTGGCGCGGGGCCAGGCGAACTCTCCGGCGCGGATCCAGGCGCCGGCGCGGATCCAGAGGTGGACGCTGCTCCGGATGCGCCCACCGCCGCCGATGCGCCGCCCGCGGTCTCGCCCCCGCCGGGGGCCAGCGCGGCCCCGGCGCAGCACCCGTCGCGTCCCCTCGAGCTGCGCGGCACGCTCAGGGCCTCCGGCGTCCTCGACACCGCCTCGCTCCCGGCGGTCGCCCCGGGCGCCGCCATCGCCGCAGGCGTGCTGATCGGAGCCGTCCGCGCCGAGCTGTCCGGCACGTACTTCGGCGCGCAGCAAGCGTTCGTCGAGCGGACGACGATGGGCGGCGACGTCCAGCTGATCACCGGCGGGCTGCGCCTTTGTTATGCCATGCGCTATCGCGCGTTCGAGCTCGGGCCCTGCGCCGGCATCGAGGTCGGCGTCATGAGCGCGGCCAGCTTCGGCGCGGCGTCGCCCGGCTCGAACCGGGCGCTCTGGGTCGCGCCGCACCCCGGAGCGCTCGCGAGCTTCGCCCTTTCGGACCAGATCCGCGTCCCGCTCGCGATCGACGTCCCGTTCCCGGTGACGCGGGATCGGTTCGTGCTCGTCGGCATCGGCGCGGTCCACCGGAGCGCCGCCGCCACGCTCCGCGCCTCGCTGGGGGTCGAGGTGCGATTTCCGTGACGGATCCAGACGGCGCCGGCCATGTACTTCGCGTGACGAGGACGTCCCCCGCGTCGGCGCTTCCCTTCGCGGGGTCCGTGTTCGATCCGCACCCTGGCGTCCACGACGCGCCCGTCTCTCTCGATTTCGACGCGCTCTACGACGAGCACGCCGACTTCGTCTGGCGAAACCTGCGCCGGCTCGGCGTCAGCGAGGCGAGCCTGGACGACGCCTTCCAGGACGTCTTCGTCGTGGTCCACCGGCGGCTCGGCGAGTTCGAGCCGCGGTCGAGCGTGAAGGCGTGGCTGTTCGCGATCCTCTGCCGGGTGGCGCGCGATCACCGGCGCCTCGTCCGGCGCAAGGGAGGGCTCGAGGAGCTGCCGGGCGGCGTGGCGGACCGCGCGCCGGGGCCGGCGGAGCGGCTCGAGCAGGTCGAGGCGCTGAAGCTCGTCGACGCGCTCCTCTCGGCGCTCGACGACGACAAGCGCGCGGTGCTCGTGATGGCGGAGATCGAGGAGATGAGCGCGCCGGAGATCGCCGCGGCGCTCGACGTGAAGCTGAACACGGTCTACTCGCGGCTGCGCGTAGCGCGCCGCGAGTTCGAGCTGGCGCTGGCGAGGAGCGGGGGCGGATGGCCATGAGCGATCCGGGCGAGAGGGCGCGCGCGCTCCTGAGGGCGGCCCGAGCGGACGGGCTCGCGCCGTCCGACAAGGCGCGGCTCCGCGCGGCGCTCGCGGGCAAGCTGGCGGTCGGCGCGCCGCAGGAGCCGTCCGGGGAGGCGCCCACCTCGCCCCCGCCGCCGCTCGCGGGCAGCGGGGCAGGCGGCGGCGTCCTCGCGGGCAAGGCGGCCGGCGGCGTGCTCTCGGGCAAGGTGATCGCGGCGGGCGCGCTGATCGGCGCCGTCGCCTTCGCCGGCGGCTTCTTCACCGGCAGGGCGACCGTCGACGCCCCTCCTCCGGCCAGCGCGGCGCCGCCGGCGAGCGCGCCCGCGGTGGCGCCGCCCGCGGCGACGCCGCCCGCTGCGGCTCCGGAGGCCGCGCCGGCGCCGAAGGCGGCGCCCCCGCGCCCGCGCGCCCCTCGCGCGGTCGCGCCGGCACCGCCGCGGCCGCTGGACCTGGGCGCGGAGGACGCCGCACGAGCGCCCTCGACAGGTGGCGGCGAACGCGAGCCGGCGCGCTCGCGCGGCGGACAGCCGGCGAGGCCGAGCACGCTCGCCGCGGAGATGGCCTTGCTGCGCGAGGCGCAGGACGCCGTGCGGGACGGCGATCCGTCGGCCGCGCTCGAGCGCCTCGACGACCTCGGCGCCCGGTTTCCAGAGGGCCAGCTCCGCGAGGAGCGCATGGCCGCGCGCGTGCTCGCCCTCTGCGCCGCGGGGCGGGCGCGGGAGGCGCGCGCGGAGGCCGAGCGGCTCCTCGGCGAAGCAACGGGCTCGGTGCACGCGGGCCGCGTCCGCGCATCATGCGCGTTCCGAGAAAATCTCGACTGACAGAGACGGATGTTCCTCGCGCCGGCCATGTACCGATGGACGGCAAGAGACAGGAGGAACCACATGAATCGTTCGACTCGCGTCGCGCTCGCGTTGCTCTTCACCGCTGCCTCGCTCGGG
The DNA here is from genome assembly GCF_051521375.1 of Sorangium sp. So ce693. Taxonomy (NCBI): domain Bacteria; kingdom Pseudomonadati; phylum Myxococcota; order Polyangiales; family Polyangiaceae; genus Sorangium; species Sorangium sp. So ce693. Next base: position 11,241,325 of record NZ_CP150347.1, on the reverse strand, counting down.
AACACCGGCTGTCAGTCGCAGGACCGGCCCATTGGCGGCGGTGAACCCAGCCCCGACAGCCCCGACAGCAACGACTCCAGCGCGGCCGCGCTGCTCATCGCGCGCTGGGAGGGATATATCGAGAACTACCAATTCCCCTCGGGAACGGACGTGATCCAGCTCGACATCGACACCGTGGAGGGCACGTCGATTCAGGGGAAGGTGCGCTTCGGCGCGGGGGCCTCGGTCCCCCCGCCCGTGGATCCGGACGTGGGCTATCCCCCGAACGCCGACCCGGACCACCGATACGATACCCACGTGCCTTCCGAAGGGTTCGATTTCACCATGTTCGGTGCGCAGCTCACCGACCGCCGGCTGCTGTTCTCCATCGACCCCCGGGAGCTCTGGAAGGGATGGTGCGAGCTTCAAGCGTCGTACCCCGTGTCTCCTGGCTCAGAGACCTACCTCTGCATGCCCAACGAGGGGTGGAGTGGGGGGCCCGACGTCTGCTACCAGGGCGGGCAGCCCGCCGACTGCGGATACCTGGAGCTGTGTGGAAGCTTCATTTGCGATTGTCGTGAGTCCGGGTGCACCGTCGATGCGCAGAGTGCGGTCGGCTTCGATGTTGCCATCGACGAGCAGGAGGCGAACGGCAGCATTACGTTCGGGAGCAAGCTCTACAACGTCCGGCTGACGCGCGACCCCTGACGGCGATCAGCTCAGGGACCGGTCCCCTCGACGACGCCGTCATGGTGTGCCGCGCCGCCTGGCACACCGAGGCCCAGCACCCGCGCGATCCGGGCCGAGATCAGCGGTCGCCTCGGCCGGACGCCCAGGGCATGCCCGTTGCAACTCGCCCTGCATGCCTCGGCGCTTATCCCTGGGTCTTGGCTTGCTTACATCCCTTCTGCTCGCCGCAGGCTGCTCCGGGAAGGTGGACCGCGCAGGCTCGGGCGGCGGGGACCCGGGCGGCGGCGGTTCGTCTGCGGAGACCGGCGGCGGCGGCGCTGGCGGCGACGGGCAATTGCCCGTCCGGTGCCTGCTGCCGGCGGATCCGGGCCGGTGTGACGCGGCGTTCCCGAAATACTGGTACGACCCGGCCGCCGGCGCGTGCAGGGAGTTCACCTACGGCGGCTGCGAGGGCAACGAGAACCGCTTCGATTCCCTCGATGCGTGCGAGGAGGCCTGTCGGGGCGAGCTTCCCGACATAGGCGTCTGCAACGCGCCGAGCGATTGCGTCCTGGTGTCGCGGGGCTGTTGCGGCGCCTGTGATACGGCCAGTGCCGAGAACTTCGGAGCCATCAACCGCGCCGGGACGAAGCTCGACGAGATCATCAAAGGGTGCGGGGGCGTCGCGTGCGGAGCGTGCCCGGAGGTCACCGAGGCCGAGCGCACGACCCAGTACTTCACCGCCACGTGCGAGGCGGGGCGCTGCGTCGTCCTCGACGTGCGCGAGTCGCCGCTGACAGAGTGCGCGATCGACTCGGACTGCGTCCTGCGCGACGGCCTCGGCTGCTGCGAGGGGTGCGACGGGACAGGCATCGTCGCCCTCAGCCAGAGCGCGGAGCTCGATGCCCTGGTCTGCCCCGCCGGCATGGGCGCGTGCCCCCCGTGCGCGCCCGTGTTCCCGGACGGGATGACGGCGGTCTGCTCGTCGGGCAGGTGTCAGCCTCGGATGCCCGCGACACCTTGAACGACCAGGAACGACCAGCGCTCCCGGTGTGCGCGGTCAGGCGCCGTCTTCTGAATCGTAGATAAGGCACTTTCCTGTACCCACCTGGACGCCTTTCGAGGCTCGGCGCGTCAATGGCCGCGCTGCGCCGATTCCGGTGAACAGCTCTGGCGCACTGGACGGGAAGGACGGAAACTGAAGAAACTGAAGCGGACCGCTCCACCGCCACCTCGCATTGACGCTGGACGCGTGGCCCCGATAGCCTTTCCCATGGAGCGCTCGTAGATTCATCTTTCTTCGACCTCATTCACGAAGGAGCTGCCCGTGAATCGAAGCACCCCGAGGATGCTGCTCGCGGCCATCGCGCTCTTCAGCGCGGCCGCGTGCTCGGGAACGTCGGGAGACGGCGGATCGGATCCGGGCGACGGTCCCGGCACCAGCGCCGGCACCGGTCCTGGCCCAGGTCCCGGCACCGACCCCGGCGCCCAGTGCGAGCCCGGCGTCACCGCGCCAGGTCCGACCCCGCGCCTGACGCGGCTCACGCACGCGCAGTACGACAACAGCATCCGGGACCTCTTCGGCAAGGACATGAAGGCCTCGGCGGCGTTCCTCGCCGACCCGGCGTTCGAGGGGTTCAACAACAACGCCAAGGGGCTCCTCGTCTCCGACCGCCTCGCCCGCGACTACCGCCGCGCCGCGGAGACCATCGCGGCCGACGCCGTCGTCGACCAGGCCGTGCTCGGCAAGATCCTGCCGTGCGCGCCGGAGGGCGACGGCGCGGCGTGCGCCCGGCAGTTCATCCGGGAGCTCGGCAAGCGCGTCTACAGGAGGCCGCTCTCGGCCGAGCAGGAGGAGGCCTACGTGGCCGCGTATGCCCGCGGCAATGGCCTCTTCGACGCGGGCACGCCGTTCGAGCAGGGCGTGCGCCACGTCATCGAGGCGATGCTCCAGTCGCCGCACTTCCTCTATCGCATCGAGCTCAGCGAGGAGCTCGACGGCGCGGGGATCATCCCGCTCGACGCCTACGAGGTCGCGACGAGGCTCTCGTACCTGCTCTGGAACAGCCTGCCCGACGACGCGCTCCTCGAAGCGGCGGAGGGCGGCGCGCTGGGCACGCCCGAGGGCATCGAGGTCGAGGCGCGGCGCATGCTCGACGACCCCAAGGCCACGAGCGCCCTGGACGACTTCCACGCCCAGTGGCTCCACATGAGCCGCTATGCGGATCTCTCGAAGGATCCGGCGCTCTACGAGGACTTCGACGCCAGCGTGTCCTCGGCCATGGTGGGCGAGACGAAGCAGTTCATCCGGCACGTCGTCCTCGAGATGGAAGGCGACTTCAGGACGCTGATGACGTCGCCCGTCGGCTTCGTGAACGACAAGCTCGCCCCGATCTACGGCGTCGAGGGGTCGTTCACGAGCGAGCTCGTGGAGACGCCGCTCGACCCGGCGGAGCGGGCGGGGCTCCTCACGCAGGCCGGCTTCCTGAGCTCGCACGCGTTCTTCAACAAGAGCTCGCCGATCCACCGCGGCGTGTTCATCCAGCGCCAGATCCTCTGCACCGACCTCCCGGACCCGCCGGCGAACATCAACACGACGCTGCCGCCCATCCAGGGCGAGATCAAGACGACGCGCGACCAGGTGGAGGTGCACACGTCGCCGGACGCGTGCAACAAGTGCCATGGCGTGATCAACCCCCCGGGCTTCGCGCTGGAGCACTTCGATGCTGTCGGGCGCTACCGCGCCGACGAGGACGGCGAGACGATCGACGCGACAGGCACGATCGCCGTCGGGGACGGTGAGATCAGCTTCGACGGCGCCGTGGACCTCGCGACGCAGCTCGCGGAGAGCCCCGTCGCGCAGCGGTGTTATCTGACGAACTGGTACCGCTACGGCAATGCACGCCAGCTCTCGCGCGAGGACGCGTGCACGATCGCCGATCTCGACGCGAAGCTCGGCGCGTCCGGGTACAACATCAAGGAGCTGCTGGTCGCGCTCACGCAGACGAAGACGTTCAGGTACCGGGCCGTGGAAGAGGTGGACCAATGAATCGCAGAACGTTCTTGCGGGGCGCGTGCGGGGTGATGCTCGGCCTCCCGCTCCTCGAGTCGCTGCGCCCGCGCGACGCCAAGGCCGATCCGGCGAGCGCGCCGCGCCGGTTCATCGCCTTCTTCATGTGCAACGGCGTGAACATGGCGAAGTTCTTCCCGAGCACGCAGTACGGCGCGCTGACGGCCGCGTCGTTCGGGGCGACGCGCGCGATAGCGCCCCTCGCCGCGTACCGGGACAAGCTCTTGATCCCGCGGGGCATCCACATGGCGCCGCGCGGCTACGGCTTCGACCCGAGCGCGGGCGACGATCACGCGAAGGGGATGGGCTGCAAGCTCACGGCGCAGCCGCTCGTCCAGGGCAGCCAGTACGCGGCGGGGATCTCGCTCGACCAGTTCATCGCGAACAAGCTCAACCCGCCGGGCACGCCCGCGCTGACGCTGATGGTCGGGTCGAAGACGCCGAACGTGCGCGGGCACATCTCGTACACCGCCAGCGAGGCGCCGGTCAGCGGCGAGAACAACCCGTGGCTCGCGTACCGGGACCTGGTCGGCGGGACGGACCTCGAAGAGGAGGCGCTCGTGCGGCTCACGAAGCGCCGCGAGAGCGTGCTCGACCTGGTCTCGGTCGAGTACGAGGCGCTGCTCAAGAAGAAGCTCAGCAAGGCCGATCGCGACAAGCTCGAGATGCACTTCCAGACGGTGCGCGACCTCGAGGTGAGCATGGGCGGCACGGGCATCATCCCGCGCGAGCTCTCGCCGGAGCGAGCGGCGGAGATCGAGGCGATCGACCCGGACACGGTGGCGTTCGACGCGGAGTTCAAGAAGGTCGGCCGGATGCAGATGGACATCCTCGCGCTGGCGATCGCGACCGGCGCGACGCGGGCGGCGACGCTGCAATGGGGCTCGGGCGCGGCGGGGCCCATCTTCAAGTGGGATGGGATGGCCCACGAGTACAACCACCACAAGCTCTCCCACGGAAACACGAGGGACGACGACACCGGGAGCGCCGTGGACGGTTACGAGGAGATGCTCTTCAACATCGATCGCTGGTACGTGGGCGAGTATGTCTATCTGCTCGACCGGCTCGCGGGCTACGAGGAGGGTGGGGCCACGGTGCTCGACAACAGCGCCGTCGTGTTCATGAACGAGCTCTCCGACGGCAAGCGCCACGATTTCCGCGACCTGCCGTACATCATCGCGGGGAGCTGCGGTGGCTACTTCAAGACGGGGCAGTACATCAAGGTGACGCGGCAGTCGAGCACGGTGCAGGACAAGGACGCGCCCCACAACAAGCTGCTCACGACGTTCGCGAACGCGGTCGGCTGCACCGAGGAGGGCGGGGGGCCGATAGCGAACTTCGGCTCCTTCGGCGAGCCCGGCGAGTTCGACGAGCTCAAGGCCTGATCCGGCGAGAGATTTCAACGCAAAGTCGCAAAGGCGCAAAAGAATAAATGTCTCGTATTTTTGCGACTTTGCGCCCTTGGCGTCTTTGCGTCGAAATTTCTCCTCGTTCGCGAGACAGATCCCTGGCGAGATTTCTACTAGTTTGAAGCGTCGTAGTTGAGGTTCGGGCCGAGCCAGCGCTCGACCTCCCCGACGGTCATGCCCTTGCGCGCGTGGTAGTCGACCACCTGATCGCGATCGATCTTTCCCAGGCTGAAGTACCGGGCCTCCGGGTGCGCGAAGTACAGGCCGCTCACGCTCGATCCGGGCCACATCGCGAACGACTCGGTGATCCGGATGCCGGTGTTCTTCTCGACGTCGAGGAGCCGCCAGAGCGTGCCTTTCTCCGTGTGATCCGGGCACGCAGGGTACCCCGCCGCGGGCCGGATGCCGCGGTACTTCTCCTCGATGAGCTCGGCCTTGGTCAGGTCCTCCTGGCGGCCATAGCCCCACTCGTCGCGCACCCGCTTGTGCAGGCACTCGGCGAACGCCTCGGCCAGGCGATCGGCGATCGCCTCGGCCATGATGGCGTTGTAGTCGTCGTGCTTCGCCCTGAACCGCTCGCACAGCTCCTTCAGGCCGATCCCGGCGGTGACCGCGAAGCCGGCGATGTGGTCCCGGAGGCCGGTCTCCCTGGGCGCGATGAAATCCGCGAGCGACCGGTTCGGCTCGCCGTTCTCCTTCGCCGTCTGCTGGCGCAGGAAGTGAAACCGATCGAGCACCTTCGTGCGCGTCCCGTCGGTGTACACCTCCACGTCGTCGCCCACGGCGCTCGCGGCGAAGAAGCCATAGACGCCGCGCGCCGTCAGCAGCTTCTCCTCGATGATCGTGTCGAGCAGCGCGTTCGCCTCGGAGAAGAGCTGGCGCGCCTGCTCGCCGTACTTCTCGTGCTCCAGGATCCGCGGATAGACGCCCTTCAGCTCCCACGTGTGGAAGAACGGCGTCCAGTCGATGTACTCGCGCAAGGTGGCCAGCGGGAAGTCCTCGAGCACGCGCACGCCGGTGAACTCGGGCACCGGCAGATCCTCGGCGCGCCATTCGATCCGCGTCCGGTTCGCGCGCGCGGCCTCGAGGGAGACGAGCTTGTGCTTCGGCGCCGCGTGGAGCCGGCGGAGCTTCTCGTACTCGGCGCGGTGCTGGGCGACGAACGCCGCCTTGCCCTCCTCGCTCAGGAGGCTCGTCGTGACGGGCACGGCGCGGCTCGCGTCGACCACGTGCACGACCGGCTCGCTGTAATGCGGGGCCACCTTCACGGCGGTGTGCGCCTTGCTGGTCGTCGCCCCGCCGATCAGGAGCGGCAGCTTGAAGTTCTGCCGCTCCATCTCGCGGGCGACGTGGATCATCTCGTCGAGCGACGGCGTGATCAGCCCGCTCAGGCCGATCAGATCCGCCTTCTCCTGCCTGGCGCGCTCGAGGATCTTCTCGCACGGGACCATGACGCCCATGTCGATCACCTCGTAGTTGTTGCACGCGAGCACGACGCCCACGATGTTCTTGCCGATGTCGTGGACATCGCCCTTCACCGTGGCGAGGACGATCTTCCCCTGCGTCTTCACTTCCTGTCCAGCGGCGGCCATCGCCGCCTTCTCCTCCTCCATGAACGGCGTGAGGTACGCGACGGCCTTCTTCATCACGCGCGCTGATTTCACCACCTGCGGCAGGAACATCTTGCCGGCGCCGAAGAGATCTCCGACGACGCTCATTCCATCCATCAGCGGGCCCTCGATCACGGCGAGCGGGCGGCCGAGCTTGGCGCGCGCGTCCTCCGTGTCGATATCGATGTACGTGTCGATGCCCTTGACCAGCGCGTGCGACAGCCGCTCCTCGACGGTGCCTCTCCGCCACTCCTCTTCTTTCTTCTCGGTCGCGGCGGCGCCGGCGCTCTTGGCCTTCAGCGCTTCGCCGAAATCGACCAATCGCTCGGTGGCGTCCGGGCGCCGGTTGAGCAGGACGTCCTCGACGAGCTCGCGGAGCTCCGGCTCGATCTCCTCGTACACCTCGAGCATGCCCGCGTTGACGATGCCCATGTCCATGCCGGCACGGATGGCATGGTAGAGGAACGCCGAGTGCATGGCCTCGCGCACCCGGTTGTTGCCGCGAAAGCTGAACGAGATGTTCGACACGCCGCCGCTGACCTTGGCGTGCGGCAGGTTGGCCTTGATCCAGCGGGTCGCCTCGATGAAGTCGACGGCGTAATTGTTGTGCTCCTCCATGCCGGTGGCGACCGTGAGGATGTTCGGATCGAAGATGATGTCCTCGGGAGGAAACCCCACCTCGTCGACGAGGATGCGGTACGCGCGCTTGCAGATGCGGATCTTGTCCTCGTAGGTGGCGGCCTGCCCCTGCTCGTCGAAGGCCATGACCACGACGGCGGCACCGTACTTGAGGATGGTCCTCGCGTTCTCGCGGAACTTCGCCTCGCCCTCCTTGAGCGAGATGGAGTTCACGATGCCCTTGCCCTGCATGCACCTGAGGCCGGCCTCGATGACCTCCCATTTCGACGAGTCCACCATGAACGGGACCTTGGCCACCTCGGGCTCGCTGGCCAGGAGCAGCAGGAAGCGCGTCATCGCGGAGACGCCGTCGATCATGCCCTCGTCCATGCAGATATCGATGACGTTCGCGCCGTTCTCGACCTGCTGGCGCGCCACGCTCACCGCTTCCTCGAATTTCCCTTCCTTGATGAGCTTCGCGAACTTCGGCGACCCGGCGACGTTGGTGCGCTCGCCCAGGATCATGTAGACGCCGGGCTGCTGCGTGAACGGCTGCGAGCCGGACAGGCGCAGGGGGATCGGCGGGCCGGACGAGGGCGCGCCGTCGGGCGGGGCCTCGTCGGGGGTCTTCGGGGCGAGGGCGCGCGGGGGCTTGCCGGCGAGCGCCTTGGCGATGGCCGCGATGTGCTCGGGCGTGTTGCCGCAGCAGCCGCCGGCGATGTTGAGGAGGCCTGCGTCCGCGAAGCCGCCGATGTGGCGCGCCATGTCCGGCGGCTCCAGATCGAAGCCGGTGGGCGAGAGCGGGTTGGGCAGGCCGGCGTTCGGGTAGCAGGAAATCGCGGCGCTGGACTTCTCCGAGAGGTCGGACAGGAACGGATACATCAGATCCGGGCCGAGCGAGCAGTTCAGCCCGATGGCGAGCGGGTTCACGTGCTTCACCGCGTTCCAGAACGCCTCGACCGTCTGCGCGGAGATCATCGTCTCTCCGCCGCGCCCGACCGCGGCCGAGATCATCACCGGCAGGGTCTTGCCGTCCTTGTCGAACACCTCTCGAATGGCGACGAGCGCGGCCTTCGCGTTGAGCGAGTCGAAGATGGTCTCGACAAGCAGCACGTCGGAGCCGCCGGCGATCAAGGCGCGGATCTGGTGGACGTACGCCTGTTTCACCTGATCGAACGTCACGACGCGGAAGCCGGGGTCGTCGGCGTCCGGGGAGTTGGACAGCGAGACGGTGAGCGGGCCGATGGCGCCCGCGACGAACCGCTGCCGCCCGTCGGCGTTCGCCACGCGATCGGCCCATTCGCGGCACTGCCGCGCGGACTGCTCGTTGATCTCCCAGGCAAGGTCGTTGAGGAACGGGTCGTCGATGATCCCTTGATAGAAGGCTGGATCCTTCCGCCCGCCGTGCTCCCGCGGGTCGTCCACGAAGAACTCGCTCTGGGTGATGCTTGTCGCCCCGAAGGTGTTCGTCTCGATGATGTCCGCGCCGGCCTCGAGGAACCGCCGGTGGATATCGCAGATCATCTCCGGCTGCGTGAGCGAGAACAGATCGCCGTTGTTCAGCAGGTCTTTCTTCGAGCCCGCGAATCGCTCGCCCCGGATGTCCGCTTCCTTCATCCCGTAGGTGCGGATGGTCGTCCCCATCGCGCCGTCGATGATGACGATGCGGCTCTGGAGGAGCTTCTCGAGTGGATGGAGGGGAGGCGTGGGGTTGTTGGACGGCATGATCAGCCTCGCTTGGCGCTCTTGGAGGGACAGGGGGTCGGCTTGTCGGCGATGGCGAGCACGACCTGGAAATGGGGTTTCTTCGTCTCGCGGCAGGCGACTTCGGACGCGACGACATCGAGCTTCACGCGGGCGAGCATGGCCCGGATGTCGGCGGGCGAGAAGCCGGGGTGGCGCTCGCCGTAGGGCACGGTGATCTCCCGCTGCTGGTGCGCGTCGAGCGACAGGACGACCACCCGGCCGCCCGGGCGGAGCACGCGGGCGCACTCTTCCAGCGCCCGCGGCGGGTCCTCGGCATAGGTCAGCGTGTGAAACACGAGGACCGAGTCGAAGGAGGCGTCTCCGAACGGCAGAGCGTGGACATCGGCGACCTGGACGTGGACGTGGGGCTGGGTCGAGAACCGCTCTCTCGCGGCCTCGATCATCCGGCTGCTCGAGTCGACGCAGGTGAGCGAGCGGCAGTAAGGCGCGAGCGCGCTGGCCGCTGCGCCGTCGCCCGATCCGACGTCGAGGACGTCGCCGAGGCGGAGCAATGCGGCGATGCCGACCGCGAGCGACTGCCACGTGCGGCCCGGGGAGTAGTGCCTCTCCATCTCGCCGGCGAAGGACTCGGGGAGGCCGCCGCGTCGCTCGGCGTCGAGCTCCAGGAGGCGCCGCTGGTCGCCTTCCAGCGTCGGGTCGGGTGATTTCGTGGCCTCATCGAGGAGGGCCTTCGCGGTCCCGGGCAGGGTATCGACCGCGAGCGCATAGAACGACTGCGGCCCCTGGCGCCGATCCCGGACGAACCCCGCCTCGCGGAGCCGCCCGAGGTGCGTCGAGACGCGCGACTGCGCGATGCCCGTCACGCGAACCAGATCCGTCACCCGCAGCTCGCGCTCGCGGAGGAGCACGCAGAGCCGTATCCGGCTCTCGTCCCCGAGGAGGTTCAGCGTCTCGATGTATTCGGAAAGACTCATGTATTCATGTATCTAGATGTGCGAATGTCATAGAGGCGCCGGCTGCCGGAGTCAAGCGCGCCGGTGCCCGAGGAGCGCCGAACGCTGGCCGCCGAGCTGAGCCCGGAACACTGGCCGGGCTTCGGACCGCCGCTGTTCAGAACGATCCGCCGACCGCGAAAATTGTCTTGTATAACGTCATGTAATCCGTTATAGCGGACGAATGTCTTCTTTCCTCGTGGCCACGCGGGCGTTCGGTGCTCACTCGGGGGCCCCTGGCGGGTGCTGTCGAGCGAGCGCTCGTCGCTCTTGCTGTAGTTAGCCGCATGGGCCGCGGCGCGAGCTGCGGTGAGGAGAACAGCGAGGCAGCGCACCCGCGTCCACGGGGCGCGCCGCGCTGCCGTTCGTCGTGACGGCCGAGCCACGCGGCTCATCACCGTCCGAGTCTGCCCTTCTCGTGGCGCGCCCGGCTGACTTTTGGCCAGTGCGTGAGCCGAGGCGTCCCTTCGGGAGGACGGCGGAACCTCGCTGTCGACGACGTTCGACTCCGGCATGCGGCGCTTCCAGCACTCTCAAGGAGACAGGTATGAAGCGGTTCTTCGAACGTCACCGATGGATTGGTTCGGCGCTCGCGACCGGGCCCTGGTTGTTCGCCACGCTGCTCGGCCCGATCGGCTGCGAGAGCGACGACGACTCGGGCAGCGGCGGCAATGCTGCTCAGACCAGCAGCTCGAGCGGTTCCTCGGGCGGCACCGGCAACGCCACGAGCGGAGCCGGCGGCGGTGGCAACTCGGGTGAAGCCGGCGCGACGGGCGAAGGCGGCGGCGGTGCAGCGGGCTCGGGCGGCGCTGCCGGGGCCGGCGGTGCAGCGGGCGGCGGCGGGACGGGCGGCGGAGATGGCGGTGCCGGCGGCAGCGGCGGTACGGGCGGCGGCGGCGGAGGTGGCGGCACGGGCGGCGACGGCGGAGGTGGTGGCACGGGCGGCGGCGTCGGAGGAGGCGGCGACGGCGGCACGGGCGGCGGCGACGGCGGCACGGGCGGCGGCGGTACGATCGTCGAGTTGCCCAACATCGTTACGATCGTGGCCGACGATCTGGGCTTCTCGGACCTCGGCGCGTTCGGCGGCGAGATCAGCACACCGAACCTCGATACGCTCGCCGCAGAAGGCCGCATCCTCACCGGGCACCGCTCCGGATCGCTGTGCGCGCCGACCCGGGCGATGCTCGTCTCGGGCACCGACAGCCACGCTGTCGGGCTGGGCCGCATGGGCGGTGGCACTGGACCGCAAGCAGGGCAGCCCGGCTATGAGGGCTACCTGACCGACAATGCGCTGTCCGTCGCCGAGATCCTGAGAGACGCCGGCTACCATACGTACATCGCCGGCAAGTGGCACCTCGGCGACACGGAGGATCAGAGCCCTCCGGCGCGCGGCTTCGAGAAATCGTACGTCCTGCTCCCCGGCGTGGCGACGTTCTTCAACGAGTTCTCCGACCCGCCCACGACCGCGCAGGCTCAGCTCTATCGCGAGGACGGCGTGTACACGCAGCCGCCGCGCGACTTCTACGCGCCCGAGTTCTACACGGACAAGCTCATCCAGTACATCGAGAGCAACCGCGCCGACGGCAAGCCGTTCTTCGCGTTCGCGACGTACACCACGCCGCACTGGCCGCTCCAGGCTCCGCCAGAGTACATCGACAGGTACCGCGGCCGCTACGACGCGGGCTACGACGCCATCCGCGAGCGGCGCCTCGAGCGGCTCAAGAGCCGAGGCGTCATTCCCCGATCGTTCACGCCGAATCCCCGCTTGCCGAGCGGCGGCAGCAACCCGAAGACCTGGGAAGAGCTGACACCGGACGAGAGGATCTACGAGGCGCGGCGCATGGAGATCTACGCCGCCATGGTCGAGAACCTCGACGCCAACATCGGCAGGTTGATCCAGTACCTCAAGCGGGTCGGCGAGTACGAGAACACCTTCATCTTCTTCCAGTCCGACAACGGCGCGGAAGGTGGCACGCGCGAGGGCTTCGCCGCCACCGACCCGAGCCGCTCCGGACCGGTGGTGAACACGCTCGAGAACCTGGGCCGACCGGGCTCGTACATCGGCGTCGGACCCCGCTGGGCCGAGGTGAGCGCCACGCCGTTCCGGCTGTGGAAGAGCTACACGACCGAAGGCGGCATCGCCGTTCCGGCCATCGCACGGCTGCCGGGACAGCACCAGGCCAGGCCGCAGTTCGACGGAACCACGCACGTGATCGATTTCCTGCCGACCGTGCTCGAGCTGGCCGGCGTGCCCAATCCGGGGAGCACCTACAAGGGCAGGGAAGTCGAGCCGATCAGCGGGCACTCGATCCTGCCGGTGCTCGAAGATCGGGCGACCGGCCTGCGCGCGCCCGGTGAGACGTTGATCTGGGAGCACGGCAATCACCGCTACGTGATCCGCGACAACTGGAAGCTCTTGTGGCTCAGCGCGCCTTATGGCCCGACGCCGCGCGCCTGGAGCCTGTTTGATCTGGCCACCGACCGCGGCGAGATCAACGACGTTTCCGCGGCTCATCCGGACGTGGCGGCCGAGCTCGCCGCCGCGTGGGAGCAGTACGCCGCCGCCCGCGGAGTCATCCTCACCGAGTAAACGCGCGCCCCGCCGCACGCGAGACCCGGGCGTCTCTGCACGACCCGTGTCTCGCGGCGGCGCTCGCCTCTGCCCCGCACATGGCCGATTCCCGACTCGCTCGCTCGTGGCCCATCGCTGTCGTGATCCTGGCGCTCGCCGGGCTCGTGGTCTGGCGCGCGCCAACGAGCGCGTCCTCCCTCACGCCAGCCGGCGCCATTCCGGCGAGCGCTCCGGGGGTGAAACCCGGGGCGGCGCGCGGCGACTCCGCGGAGGCCTCGTCGGCTGCCGCAACGCGGGTCAGCCCCGCGGAGCGGTCGCCAGAGCGTGCAGCCTCCGGCTTCGTCGGCAGCGACCGCTGCGCGCCGTGCCACGCCGAGGAGCACGCCGCGTGGCAGGGCTCGCAGCACGCGCGGGCCATGCAGCACGCGAGCGCCGCCACCGTGCTCGGGAATTTCGAGGGCGCGCGCCTGCGTTACGCCGGGCAGGTCCACCGCTTCGATCGCCAGGACGGAAGATACTGGGTCACCACGGACGGCCCCGATGGCCAGCTGCACCGCTACGAGGTGCTGTACACCTTCGGCGTCGAACCGCTCCAGCAGTACCTCGTCGCCGGCCCGGGCGGGCGCTTGCAGGCGCTGCCATTTGCGTGGGACGCGCGCCCCCAGACACGCGGTGGGCAGCGCTGGTACCACCTGAACGAGCGCGACGACGTGCGCGCCGGCGACGTGCTGCACTGGACCGCCGCCAGCCAGAACTGGAACCACATGTGCGCCGAGTGCCACTCGACGCACGTCACGAAAGGGTACGACGCGGCCGCGGATCACTTCACCACCACCTGGTCCGAGATCAGCGTCGGGTGTGAAGGCTGCCACGGCGGCGGCGCGCGCCACCTCGACTGGACCAAGGCGAGGACGCCGGACCCCTCGAAGGGCCTCGACGTGCGCTTCGACGAGCGCCAGGACGCCACGTGGACGCGGCTGCCCAGCGGCACCGCGCAGCGTGGCAAGCGTCCATCGAGCGGCACCGAGAGCGCCACGTGCGCGTTCTGCCACAGCCGCCGCGAGACCCTCTCGCAGCCGTTCCGGCACGGCGCCCCGCTGCTCGACAGCGTGGCGCTCGAGCTGCTGACCGCGCCTTTCTACACGCCCGACGGCGTGATGAGCGACGAGGTCTTCACCTACGGCTCGTTCCAGCAGAGCAAGATGGCGAATGCCGGCGTGACGTGCAGCGACTGCCACGATCCGCACTCCGGCCGCCTGCGCGCCGAGGGCAACGGCGTGTGCGCGTCCTGCCACGAGCCGGCGCGCTTCGATGTCCCCGCGCATCACCACCACGCCGCGAACGCCGCCGCAGCGAACGCCAGCGCAACGCGCGGCGCGCCCGTCGCTCCGCGCTGCGTCGACTGCCACATGCCGGCGCGCACGTACATGGGCGTCGACGTCCGTCACGATCACGGCTTCCGGGTGCCTCGGCCGGATCTCTCGGTCCGCCTCGGGATCCCGAACGCATGCGCCGACTGCCACGCGCAAAAGCCCGCGAGCTGGGCCGCCGACGCCGTGCGAGCCTGGCTCGGCCGCCCCGCGCAGGGCTACCAGACCTACGCTGAGGTCTTCGCTCGCGCGCGCACCGCGCCTGGCGATCCGACCGTTGCCGCTGAGCTCCAGCGGCTCGCGACCGACCGCGCCATCCCCGCCATCGCGCGCGCCACCGCGCTCGCCTCGCTGCGCGCTGCCCCGACGGCCGCGTCGCTCGCTGTCCTCCGCGCGGCGCTCGCCGATCCCGAGCCATTGCTACGGCGCGCTGCGCTCGGCGCGCTGGAGGGCTACGACCCTCGTCGCGCCGCGACCGTCGCCGCGCCGCTCCTCGCCGATCCCGTCCGCGGTGTGCGCGTCGAAGCCGCGCGCGTGCTCGCGGGCGTCGACCTTCGCGCCTTGCCCGAGCGCGCCGCGCAGCAGCTGGACGGGGCGTTGCGCGAGTACATCGCCACGCAGACCCTCCACGCCGATCGGGCCGAGGCCCAGAACAACCTGGGCCTCGTCTTCACCCGCACGGGCAAGCCGCGCGACGCCGAGCACGCCTACCTCGCCGCGCTTCGCATCGAGCCCGGCTACGTCCCCACCTACGTGAACCTCGCCGACCTCTATCGCGAGCTCGGCCGCGACGCGGACGGCGTCGCGCTGCTCCGGCGCGGAATCACCCGCCTTCCCGAGGAGGCCGAGCTGCTCCACTCGCTGGGCCTCGCCCTGGTCCGGCAAGGCCACCAGGATCAAGCGCTCGAGCCGCTGAAACGTGCCGCCGAGCTCGCGCCCGAGCAGGCTCGCCTCCAGACCGTCTACCAGGCCGCGCTGACCGCCCTGCGATCATCCCCCCAGGCTGCTCACGCCCAGCCGCGTCTCGGACGGCCATGAGCTCCTCCAGCCCTCAGCGGTCACCACTTCGGTCGTGAACGCGGGCTCGTCCCTGCGTTCGCATGGCATGTCCCCTGCAATCGGGCTTCGCCCTGAAAAGGAGCGTTGCCTGTCATGACGAAGCGACCTTCTCGGCGGACCTTTCTCCACGCCGCCGGTGCCAGCCTCGCGCTCGGCGCGTGTGCGCGGAGCGCGCAGCTGCGGCAAAACGCTACATCCCCGGGCGCGGGCGCTCCGGAGCCTCCCGAGGGGCCTTCCTCCGGGGCGCCAGAGGAAGAGGACGTCGAGCTGCCGGCGGGCGGCGTGATGCCGATGAGGACTCTCGGGCGGACCGGCGTGAAGGTCAGCCTCCTCGGCCTCGGCGGCTACCACATCGCGGTTCCCGACGACGAGCAGGAGAGCATCCGGCTCGTTCGCTTCGCGATCGATCACGGGGTCACCTTCCTCGACAACTGCTGGGACTATCACGACGGCAAGAGCGAGGAGCGCATGGGCAAGGCGCTTCAGGACGGATACCGCAGCAAGGTCTTCCTGATGACCAAGCTCGACGGCCGCACCCGGGCGACCGCAGAGGCGCAGCTCGAGCAGTCGCTCCGGCGGCTGCGCACCGACGTCATCGATCTCGTGCAGATGCACGAGATCATCCGGATGGGCGATCCCGGGCAGATCTTCGGGCCCGGCGGCGCGATGGAGGCGCTCGTGGCCGCGAAGAAGGCCGGCAAGATCCGGTTCATCGGCTTCACGGGACACAAGGACCCGGACATCCACCTCGCCATGCTGAAGATGGCCGAGCGGCAGGGCGTCCCGCTCGACACCGTGCAGATGCCCCTCAACGTTTTGGATCCCCATTACCGGAGCTTCGAGAAGAAGGTGCTCCCGGTGCTGACGCAGCAGGGCATCGGGGTGCTGGGGATGAAGCCGTTCGCCGGCGGGGAGATCGCGAAGAAGGGTGTGGTCTCGCCGATGACCTGCCTGCACTATCCCATGAGCTTGCCAACGTCGGTGGTCATCACCGGCTGCGACAGCCTGGGTGTCCTCAAGCAGGCGCTCAAGGCGGCTTACACGTTCCAGCCGCTCGGCAGCGAGCGCGTCTCGGCGATCCTCGCGCGCACCGCCGAGCTCGGGGCCAGAGGGGAACACGAGCAGTTCAAGACCACGGAGCGCTTCGACGGCACGACGAGGAACCCCCACTGGCTGACGACGGCGAACCTCTGAGCGGGAGCCCCGCGGGGGCTCCCGACGCAAGGGGACAGCCTCGCAACGGACGTCGCCGAGCAGGCGCCCTGCTCCTCCGCCGGCGCCCCGCGCGCGCCAGCCGCCGCACGTGCCCGAGCGTGTGGATTTTTTAGCCCCACAAGAGAGAGCGCCGCCGACGACATCGATCGGTTTTTGAACTACCGTCGCTTTCTCAGGAGAGTGAATGAATCAGGGTTGCATGTCCGATATGGCCGGCTGCCTCGCCGCCCAGGCGCGAGCCCATGTCCGATATGCAGGGGTGCCTGGTCGAGCACGCGCCGGCCATGTCGTCCGGGCGTTGGGGCTCCTGCATGTCGATGTCCAGTGGTGCGGCGTGTCAATGAATCACGAACCTGTTCGACGACTTGACCAGGATGGTGGATGGCATGTTCTGCCCACTGCGACGTGGGATAAGACGCCCCTTGACTTCCAGAGCCCGTTTGCTTGCACTATCCGCCCGAGTCGGTCTCCCTCCGCCACGCGGCGATTCGATCCTGGTCAAGTCGTCGAATAGGTTTGTGATGTCAATGAGAAGATCTGGAGAGGCAGGCGGTCATGGACGTCTATGAGGCAGTCAGGAGCCGACGGGCGGTGCGCGGATTCACCGACCGGCCCGTCTCCAGGGAGGTGCTGGAGCGCGTGCTATCCGCGGCGGCTTGGTCGCCATCCGGGTCGAACCTCCAGCCGTGGAACATCTACGTGGTGACCGGCGCGCCGCTGGCTGAGCTCAAGAAGCTCGCCGTTGAGCGCGTGGCTGCAGGCGACCCCTGGGACGAGCGGGAGTACGAAATGTACCCGCCGGGACTGAAGTCCCCGTACAGAGAGCGCCGGTCCGCCTTCGGCAGGGAGCGCTACGCCTCGCTCGGCATTGCTCGCGAGGACTGGGAGGCGCGGCAGAGGGCCGCAATCGCGAACTGGGACTGTTTCGGCGCGCCCGCCGCACTGTTCTGCTACATCGACCGCGACGTGGGCCCGGCCCAATGGGCCGACACCGGGATGTATCTGCAGACCGTCATGCTGCTGCTGCGCGCCGAAGCGCTGCACAGTTGCCCGCAGATGGCGTGGTCGCAGGTTCGCAAGACCGTCGCGCAGGTCCTGTCACCCCCGGACGGGCTCATCCTCTTCTGCGGCATGTCGATCGGCTACGAGGACCCCACGGTCGGTTACACCCGTACGGGCCGGGCGCCGCTCGACGAGACAATCAAGTTCGTCGACGGTTAGTTCGCGCTCTTCAGGGACCGGACACTAGAAGCCGAAGGTCGGATCCTTCTCGGAAGTGCCCTTGTTGGAGGGCGCAGCCTGGGAAGGCCGCCTCGCCGGCGGAGGCGCCGACGGACGTGTCGATCTGAGCGTGGCCCTCGCCGAGCCGGAGGGGGGAGCGGGTGAGGGAGCTGCCGACGCGGCGTCTGCGCCCGCCGGGGCCGACGAAGCCGACGTGGCGGGGACGGCGCTCTCGTCCGGGGGAGGCGGGGAAGGCACCTCCTCCACCCGCGCCGGCGCTGCGGCGGATCCCGGAGCGTGGGGCGGAGACGCCGCCGCAGGGGCAGCGGTGACCTCGGGAGCAGGCGAGCGAAGCAGGACGACGGCGGCGATCCCCAGGCCGACCACGAGTACGCTGGCAGCCACGGCGAGCGCCGCTCGCGACGGGGCGCGACGATCCACGGGCGGGGACAGCGCACCTCCCACGGCCTCCAGCGTGCCGCTGGCGGTCAGCGTGCCGCCCGCGGCCAGCGTGTCGCCCGGGCCCCCCACGCCTCCCGGGACCTGGGTGCGGTCCGCCACGACCGTCCCGCCCGCCGCCAGCGTGCCGCCGGCGGTCACCGCGTCGTCCAGGGCCACGGTGCCACCCCCGACGGCCTGCGCGACGCCGTGAGCCGGCGCGCCGCCGTGAGCCGGCGCGATGCCGAGAGCCTGCGCGATACCGTGAGTCGGCGCGCCGCCGTGAGCCTGCGCGCCGCCGTGAGCCGGCGCGACGCCGTGAGCCTGCGCGCCGCCGTGAGCCGGCGCGACGCCCTGAGCCAGCGCCTCGGTCGAGTCCAGCGAGTCGCGCGAGTCCGGCACCACCCCGCTGCGCTGCACCGCCGCGGCGAACGCGCGGGCGAGCTCGCTCGCGCTCTGGAACCGCTCCGCGGGCTCGCGCTTGAGCGCGCGCTCCAGGAAACGATCCAGCTCGGGCCAGAGGTTCGGCGCGAGCTGCGAGGCGACCGGAATGTCGCCCGTGCAGATCTCCACGAGCACGTCGCCGAGCTCTTCGCCGGGGAAGGGCAGCTGGCCCGTGAGGCACTGGAAGATGATCACGCCGAGCGACCAGAGATCGCTGCGGAAGTCGATCGTCTTGCTCCGGCGCACCTGCTCCGGGCTCATGTAGTGCGGCGAGCCGATGAGCGTACCGGTCTTCGTCGCGTCGGCGGCCAGCCCGGTGCCGGTCGACTTGGCGACCCCGAAGTCGAGGATCTTGACGATCTCCTCGCCCTGCCGCGCGAGGAAGATGTTCGCCGGCTTGAGGTCGCGGTGGATGAGCCCCACCTCGTGCGCTCGGCGCAGCGCCTTGCTCACCTGGCTCACGATGCCGAGCAGCTCCTCCGGCTCGAGGCGCCCGTGGCGCGCGAGGTACGCCGCCAGGTCCTCGCCTTCGAGCAGCTCCATGGCGAGGTAAGGCGTGTCGCCCTCGAGGCCGTAGTCGTAGACGTGGACCACGTTGGGCGTCCGGAGCTGGGCCGACGCCTTCGCCTCCCGCTCGAACCGCGCGCGCGCGACGGGGGAGTCGGCGTGCTGCGGCATCATGAACTTGAGCGCGACCTCGACGTCGAGATGGAGGTGCCGGGCCACCCAGAGGAAGCCCATGGCGCCGCCCGACAGCGGCCGCTCCAGGCGATACTTCCCACCGACGACGCTCCCCGCTTCAAGCGACAGCATGCGATCGAGCCTTCCGCGTCCCAGCGTCCGTCCGTTCGGGCCTCCGCGGTCTAGCAGAGGCCGGGCCCCATGTCGCGCGTCTTACAGCGGCCGGCATCTCGCCCCATCATGCCACGGGCCCGGCGGCGCGACGAAGGCCGAGCGCAAGCGGGCTGCTGTCGCATCTTCTCCTCCCTGCATCGGCAGGCTGCTCCTTCCTGCATCGACAGGCTGCTCCCAGGCCCTCCGGGCGCTCCGCGGCATCGAGGCGAGGGGTCGATGTCGCTGAAGAGGGAGAAGCCGTTCCCGCCCAGGTGGCCCAGGGCATCGCTCCTGCGAATACAATATTGGTGAAATTTCTCGCTGCTCAGGCGTTCGGGGCCCGCCGATCCCCGACGTCGATGCAGCCCAAAGCGAGCTGTCGTGCTCGTCCGTGACACGGGCCAGAGCGCTGCGTGCGCAGGAGCTCGATCCCCAGCGTCGATGTCCACGCCTTCGACCGCCGCGTCCTTCGCGCTCTCCCGCGGTACGCGCACGCGCACCCCGAACATCCCCCCGACGAACTACCACTCTCCTAACCATCGATTCGCACCCCAAACGTCGCGGCGGCGCAGCGCTGAAGACACGATTTCTGAACGACATCGATGCGGCGCATGTAATGACCCAATTCTTCTCCTCCCTATACGCGACGTCGCTCTACGTCGCTTCGTAAAAACAGCACGCCTCGCGCGCAATCGGCTTGCTGACGCGTCCGATAAATCCCATCTTCGTCACCGCATCGATGCGCAGCAGATTCGACGCCTTCTGCAAGAACGTCCTGCGCGAGACCCTCGGTCTCGTCGGCGGCGCGGACACTCAGGTCGAGGTCATCGCGACTTCCCAGACCATGGACATCTGGTACGTGCCCGATCCCGCCCGCGCCGCGTTGCGCGCAGAGCTCGGCCTGCTCGGCGAGCTCGCCGCAGAGCCCTGTCAGTTCGAGCCGTTCCACGACACCCCCGGTCCGGCCGAGCTGCGCGGCTGCGTCCGCAAGCAGCTCCACTGGCATCATGAGCTCGAGCGCCGCGCCGGCGGCGCCGTGCCCTTCTCGCGGCTATGCGTCCTCAGCAGCGGCCGGCCCGCCACCGTGCTCGACGCGTTCGGCTTCGACCCGGTGCCCGGGCGCCCCGGCCTGTACCGGGCCGCGCCGGGATGGCGGATCGACCTCGTTGTCATCGCCGAGCTGCCGCGCACCCGAGACACCCTGCTGCTGCGCCTGCTCGGCGCGCGCGCCGTGCTCCGGGATGCCATCCGCGAGCTCGTCGCCCTGCCCGAGGACGCCTGGGAGAGGAGCATCGCCCTGCCCTGGCTGGTACGATTGCGCTTCGAGACCCCGGCAGAGCCCTCGGCGCGCACCGCGGAAGACGCGGAGGAGGAGGAGATCGTGACGGAAGTTCAGCAGTGGTTCGAGCATCTCAAGCAATCCCTCCGCGACGAGGCGCGCAGGGAGGGCCTTAACGAGGGCCTCCAGGAGGGGCGCAAGGAGGGCCTCCAGGAGGGGCGCAAGGAGGGCCTCCAGGAGGGGCAGCTCCGGGTGCTGGCGAGGCAGTTCGAGAAGAAGCTGGGCCGACCGCTGACCGACATGGAGCACTCCGTGTTGGCTGAACGGTTCGAACGCCTGGGTGCCGATCGTCTCGACGATGCAAAGCTGGCACTCCCGCCCGAGGCGCTCGCCGCCTGGCTCGCGGACCCGACGGCACGCTGAGACAGATCCGTCGTTCGCCGACGGTGCCTACGCTTCCGTCGCGGGGCTCGACGCGGCCATGCGCCGAAGCGACGATCGCCGTGCCGTCAGCGGTGACAGGCCCACGGGGCCTCCGGCGCGGGTCGGGCTCCGCCGCTCGGGCTCCGCAGGGCCATCGGCGAGCCCGAGGACGAGCCCGCCCAGCGGCAAGGACCCGAGGCGCATGCCCTCGGCGTCTCGCGCGGAGGCGTAACCGCGACGTCCGGTACTAAGCTGCGTGCGCCATGGTCGACGCTTCCCCCATCACCGCCGTCCTGGGCCCGACCAACACCGGCAAGACCCACCGCGCCATCGAGCGCATGCTCTCGCACGACTCGGGCATGATCGGCCTGCCGCTGCGGCTGCTCGCGCGCGAGGTCTACGACCGGGTGACCACCCGGGTCGGCGAGGCCCGCGTCGCGCTCGTGACCGGCGAGGAGAAGCGCGTCCCGAGGCGGCCGGACTACTGGGTGTGCACCGTCGAGGCGATGCCGGTCGATCTGGAGGTCGACTTCCTGGCCATCGACGAGATCCAGCTCGCCGCGCACGACCAGCGCGGCCACGTGTTCACCGAGCGCCTGCTCCTCTCGCGCGGCCGGCGCGAGACCTGGTTCCTCGGCGCCGACACGATGCGGCCGCTCGTGGCCGAGCTCGTGCCGACCGCCAGCATCGTCCAGCACCCGCGCCTCTCGCGGCTCGCGAGCGCCGGGGCCGGTAAGCTCTCGCGGCTGCCGCCGCGCAGCGCCGTCGTCGCGTTCTCGACCCCTCAGGTCTACGAGATCGCCGAGCGGCTGCGCGCGCAGCGGGGCGGCGCGGCCGTGGTGCTCGGCGCGCTCTCGCCGCGCACCCGCAACGCGCAGGTCGCCCTCTTCCAGTCGGGCGAGGTCGACTACCTCGTCGCCACCGACGCGATCGGCATGGGGCTCAACCTCGACGTGCGCCACGTCGCGTTCGCGGCGCTCCGCAAGTTCGACGGGCGCGCCGTGCGCGACCTCGACCCCGCCGAGCTCGCGCAGATCGCCGGCCGCGCGGGCAGGCACCTCGCGGACGGGACCTTCGGCACTGTCGCGCCGCTGTCGCTCCCCGACGGCGTGGCCGCCGCGATCGAGGCGCACAGGTTCCCGCCGGTGCGGAGGCTGCTCTGGCGGAGCAGCGAGCTCGACATGAGCTCGATCGACGCGCTCCTCGGGTCGCTCCGGGCGCGCCCGCGCGCCCGCTCGCTGAGGCTCGTCGACGACGCGGAGGACACGGCCGCGCTGGCGAGGCTCGCCGAGGACCCGGAGGTGCGAGCGCGCGCGCGGGGTGAAGAGGCGGTGGGGCTCCTCTGGGAGGTCTGCCGCATCCCCGACTTCCGCAAGCTCCTGTTCGAGTCGCACGTCGCGCTCCTCGCCGAGATCTACGGGCAGCTCTCGGGCCCGAGCGCGGCGCTCGACGCCGGCTGGATGGCCGCCCGGGTGGCCGAGATCGACGAGGTGGGCGGCGACATCGACACGCTGATCACGCGGATCGCGTCGATCAGGACGTGGACGTACATCTCGAACCACGCGCGCTGGGTCCGCGACGCGGCGGCGTGGCAGGAGCGCACGCGGGCGATCGAGGACCGCCTGAGCGACGCGCTCCACGAGCGGCTGGTGCAGCGCTTCGTCGAGCGGGGCGGCGGGGCGGCGCGCCGCTTGCGGGCGGCGTCGGGCGCGCGGTCGTCGCCGGGCGCGCGCCGGGAGGAGGCCGAGCCGCCGGCGGTGGCGGAGGGGCACCCGTTCGCGCCGATCGCGGCGCTGCGGGCCCGGCTCGCGCCGGGGCCTGCCGCGCCGGCGCCCGAGGACGACCGGGCGCGCTGGGTCGAGGCGCTCGTGGGGGCGCCGCACGAGCGGTTCTCGGTCGACGTGGGCGGGCGGATCTTCGACGGCGAGCGGCTGCTCGGGCAGCTCGCGCGCGGCCCGACGCTGCTCCTGCCCGACGTGCGGCTCGCCGCGCTCGAGGACCTCGGCGCGGGGGCGCGCTCGCGCGTGCTCCGGCGGCTCGTGGCGTTCGCGCGCGATCTCGTCGAGGCGCTGCTCGCGCCGCTGCGCGCGCCCGAGGTGCGCGCGCTGCCGGCCGCGGCGCGCGGGATCGTCTACCAGCTGGAGCAGGGGCTCGGGACGGCGGCGGCGCGCGACGCCGAGGAGCAGGTCGCGGAGCTCGCGCCGGAGGGCCGGGCGCTGCTCGCGGCGCACGGCATCGAGGTGGGCGAGCGCGTGCTCTACGTGCAGCCGCTGCTCCGGCGCGGCGCGCTGGAGCGCCGCCTCGCGCTGTGCGCCGCCTGGTTCGACCGCGGCCGGGTGCCCGCGTGCCCGCCGCCCGGCGCGGTGTCGATGGCGGTCGCGAAGGGCGTGGATCCGCGGGCGTACGCGGCGATCGGCTACCCGGTGTTCGGGACGCGGGCGCTCCGCGCGGACGTGGCGGAGCGGGTGCTCCGGGCGCTCGCGAGCGGCGAGCCGGCGGAGCGGCTCTCGGGCTGGATGGGGTGCCCCGCGCGGGAGGCGCCGAGGGTGGCGGCGTCGCTGCTGGGGTAGGAGCTGCCTGAGGTAATTCCTCGTTTTTTTGCTTTGAATTAGCCGGATTTGAGAGATTAGATTCTAAGTTCGGCTTGATGTTGTGCGAAGATTCAAGCTTATTATCTAGATTCAGCCGACTTTTGTCTTGTTTGTTGACCAGGATGTCTCGCTGCCCTGGGCACCCGGGCTCACAACTGCGGCGGTCCCCACGCCCGCCTTAAAAAACGAGGCGATTCTCATGTCCGAATTGTCGTCCAGGAGCGCGAGCCAAGATCTGGCGAACGCCGTCAGACCGGCGGCCATCATCGTCATCTCGCTCTATATCGCGGCGCAGCTCATCAGCCAGATCGCAAGCCTCAAGATCGGCGTCGTCTTCTCGCTGGCCGTGGACATGGGGACCTTCATCTATCCCCTTACCTTCACCTTGCGGGACATGGTCCACAAGACCATCGGCAAGCGCGGCGCCCAGACGCTGATCCTGTGCGCCGGCGGGGTCAATCTCCTGATGGCCCTCTATCTCCTCTGGGCCGCACAGGTGCCGTCCGACCCGTCCTGGGGGCTCGGCGAGCAGTTCTCGGCGATCCTGAGCCCGGTGTGGCGAATCGTGTTCGCGAGCATCGTCGCGGAGGTCGTGAGCGAGCTGCTGGACACCGAGGTTTTTCATCGGGTTCGCGAGGCCTATCTGAGAAAAGCGGGCCCCAGGCGCCAGTGGCTCGCGGTCCTCGCGAGCAACGCGGTCAGCGTTCCGGTCGACAACCTGCTGTTTTGCTTCGGCGCCTTTGCCTTTGTGCTGCCGTTCGACGTGATCCGGCAGATCTTCGCCATCAATCTGGCGACCAAATTCGCCATGACCCTGATAAGCCTGCCTGGCATCTATCTCGTGCCCGAAAAGAAGAGCGAGGACGCCCCCGAGCCGCAGGCATAGCTCCGCGGTTTGCGGGAGATCGAGCAGCGGTCCGCTCGCCACAGGTCCAGGCCTTCCATCCTGGCTTCGCCTACGGCAGCGCTGCCGTGGCGGTCTCGAGCTCGCTGGGGTCTGCCCACTGCTCAAGGCTTGCAGAAATCCTTGGCCGTCTGGACGGCGGCGACGGTGAGCTTCACCCCCTTCGCGCTGCCGGAGATGACGTACTCGGACGCCCCGTAGATGTCCGCGCCCGGCGCCCAGTTGTACGAATAGCCCAGCCTGGTCCAGGGGAAGCCCGTGGGCGTCTGACCCTTCTCCGGCACCTGCCACGAGGACATCGCCTGGTTCGTGAACCACCTGTAGTAATCGGCCGGAGCCGGTGCAGGCTGCTTTTCAGGCAGCTTCGTCCCGTTGCAGGAGTCGGTGTCGACGCGGGCGTCCGTGCACGGGCGGAAGATGCTCGCGGCCGGCACCCCCGAGAACGTGACGAATTGCCGCTCCATCGTGTCCGCGGGCAGCGGCGGCTGCGGGGCGGACATGCCGAGGACCTGGTGGATCTGGAGCACCACATCGCCTGTCCATGTCTTGCACTTGTTCTGGAGCTCGCCGTTGCTCGTGACCCACACGTCCCACTTCACGTTCACGGGCTGCTGCGCCACGTACGCGCCGCACTTGTTCGGTCCGCCGTCGCCCCGGCAGCCGGCCCAGGTTGTCACGGTGTAGGTGCCGTTCGCGTCGGGCTTGAGCGGCACGAGCTTGCGCGCGGCAGCGGGCGTGACGACGGCGGACTTGAAGATCGCCTCGCTGTAGAGCGCATCGAGATCCACCGCCGCGGGGGCCGCCGGGCCGGGTGCGGCTGTTGCCGGCGCGGTGGCGGCCGTCGCCGGCGAGGTCGCGGCAGGAGCGGGGCTCGTCGCAGGGGCCGCGGGCTCTGGGCCGGGTGAGGGGGCGGTGGCCGCGGCGGGAGGCCGCGCCCCCGACTCCGCGACACACGCTCCGAGCGGGAGCAGGAACAGGCTTGTCATGGCCGCCGTCGCGGCGCGTGAGGAACGGATCATCTTCGCGGCTTCTCCTTGGTTGTCGAACAACACTATCCGACCTGCGGTGCGGGCCAAAGCGTCACGGGCCCCCGTGTGCTGGAGGCGCTGCCCGGTCCGCCACGTCGACTCCGGCGCGACGTGAACGAAGGTCATCTCGATGCGATCGACGAGCCCTCGGTCGCCGCGAGCTCTTCAGGACCGCGCGTCGACCGCGGCGGGGATCGGGATGCTCTCGACGCGTGCAAAGCCGGCACGGCCGTGCCACGGTAGGCGCCCGCCACGCAGAGCTCGATGCTGAGGCCCCCGCGCACCACAGGCCACGTCGTCACCCTGGTGCTCCTCCTCGTGGTCGCGCCGGCCGAGGTCGAGGCGGGTGACGGCGCGCCAGGCTCCCCGGCCATGGCCGCGCCAGGCGAGGCGAAAGCGATTTCGGCGCCGGCGACCAAGGATGTCTCCACCGGGCGCCGCGCCCTCGCCGCGGCCGGCGCGGTGTTCCCCGGGGTCATCGCACACGGCACCGGGCACCTGATCCTGGGTGAGCCGCGCACGGGCTGTGCCCTCCTGGCGCTCGAGGGCGCGGGGGCCGGTCTCGCCGTGGGCGGGCTCGCGGGCGCGGCGGCCTCAGGGGCCTCGCGGCGTGTCATCGCGCCCATCGTGCTCACCACCGTCACGGGCGTGGGCCTGTTCGGGATCTCCCTTCTGGCGGACCTCTATGGCGTGCTCGCCCCGGAGGGCGGCACCGGCAGTCCTCCTTCGTCGCTGCCCTGGATCGAGACGCAGCTCGGATTGGCCTACGTCCACGATCCCACGTTCGCCTACCGCACGTTTCTCGTGCCGGGCATGGATCTGCGCCTGAGCTCGGTCCGCCTCTCGGGCTCTGGCTGGTTTGCCTTGAACGACGACAATGCGCGCCTCCGCGCCGAGGCCGCGCATCGCTTCATCGGCCCCGGCACGCCGGACGGCCCGCGCGCGGCGGACGGCTCGTTCCTCGAGATCGAGGGCGCGCTCACCCATCACCGCTATACCTCCGACGGCTTCTCGATCACCACCGGCGAGGTCAGCCTCGAGGGCCGGCTCGATCTCGCCCACATCGGGCGCACGCTGCGGGGCTCGTTCGCGGAGATGGGCTGGGGGATCGCGATCGAGGGCTACCGCTACGGCCGCCGCCCGCTCGAGGGGAATGAGCTCTTGATTCCCCGCTTCGCCTTCGGCGCGTACCTCGGGCACGCGGGGTATCCTCGCGGCGAGGCCAAGGTGGTTTACGACCACCGGCACGACGGGTATGTCGGCGGCGCGAAGCTCCCCGGCCTCGGCAGCGGCGTCCCGGGCCATTTCGGCCTGGAGGGTCGGCTCTATGCCTCGCCCCGCTGGGGCCTGCTCGCCGACGTCAAGGCGGGCTCCGCGTACGTAGGGCGCCTCGCGCTGCTCTTTCGCTCCGGAGACTCGCCATGATCCTGAGAAATGCTCTCCTCGCGCTGCTCGCCCTCACCGCGCCGCTCGCCCTGTCCTGCCTGGACGTGGCCGAGGGCCGCGCGCGCCGCGACCTGGAGGTGGGAAAGGCCTCACGGGGACAGGCGCGCGTCGCCGTGGACGAGGGGCTCGCGGCGATCCGCCGCCTCGACCCGGGCGAGCTCGCGCTCTGGGCGAGCGCGCCCGCGCTCTCGATCCGCCTCACCGACGAGGCGGGCGGGCCGTGGAAGATCACGATCGAAAACATGCTCGCCGACGCCGAGCTCTCGGCGCGCGTCGGGGACGAGCGCGTGCCCGTGGAGCTCGTCGAAACGCCGTTTCCGACCCAGCGCACCTTCCGCCTCTCCCTGCCGCCCGGCGCCGAGGCGATCCTCTCGCTGCGCCCGCCGGACGAGGCGCGGCGCGAGCCGTGGCGGTTCGCGGTCTTCGCCGACGTCCAGGAGGACATCGACCGCGTTCAGGATATCTACGCGAGGATGAACGAGGCGGAGGGCATTCGCTTCGCGCTCATCAGCGGCGATCTCACGTCGCGGGGCTCGCCCGAGCAGCTCGATCGATTCCAGCGCGAGATGAAGACGCTCCGTTTTCCCTGCTATGCGACGCTCGGCAACCACGAGCTCGGAACGCGGGACGACCTCTACCACGAGTGGTTCGGCCGCGGGAATTACCGCTTCGTGTTCCGGGGCGTGCAGTTCACGATGCTCGACTCGGCGAGCGCGACGATCGATCCGCTCGCCTACGGGTGGCTCGACGGCTGGCTCGCCGAGGGGCAGGATCTCCTGCACGTGGTCACGATGCACCTCGCGCCCCTCGACCCGGTGGGCTCCCGGAACGGCGCGTTCGCGAGCCGCGCCGAGGCGAACAAGCTCCTCACGATGCTCGCGGACGGGCGCGTGGATCTCACGTTCTACGGCCACATCCACTCGTTCTATGCCTTCGAGAACGCGGGGATCCCTGCGTACATCTCGGGCGGCGGCGGCGCGATCCCCGAGCGGCTCGATGGCATCGGGCGCCATTTCGTCACCGTCGACGTCGAGCCTCCCGGCAAAATAGCGCAGGTCGCCGTGGTTCGCGTGGATTGAACCGAATCGCTCCGCTGTCCGAGCTGAGCGCCCGTCGACGCGCTCCCGTCGACCCTCGTCGCGGCGGCATTCGCGGTCTCACGAACCGCGCCGAAGACGCGCACCATCCGGGCCCTCGGGCCCGCCGGAGTTTCATGAGCCTCGTTGTCGAACGGCTCGACGGCGAGATCCTCGCGGGCGGATCGCCTCGTCGCCGCTTCGGAGCGCCGCGCCGCCGTCGTAGCCCTCGTCCGTCAGCCCCTTGCGGTAACCGAGATCGATGAGCCAACGCAGGAGCCTCGGGAAGGCGCCGGCGCCGCTGCCGAGGATGCGAATCATCGCCGCCTTCGCGCCGCCGCCCTTGTTGAGCGCGAGGTGCTGGGTCGCCAGGGCCATCAGATCGGGGATGGCGGCCGCGTCGCCGTGGGCGGCGCGTTGCCAGAGTTTCGACCGCTGCAGGGCCTCGTTCGCCAGGAGCTCCGCGCGCTCCACGCGGATGACGAGCGCCGCCTGCGGCGGCTTTCCCGCGAGCGCCATGGTCGACAAGAGCGCCGGCTCGTCGGTGGCGTACGCCGTGCCGCTGACGTGGAGAACGTCGTCGCGCCCTGGAACCACGGCCGCGAGGGAGACCTGGGCGCACGTCATGACGTTGTGGAACGTATCGGTCCGCCGGTTTCCCCGGCGATCGGGGATGACGAGCGTCTCGTGGTCGAGGATCCGCAAGAAGCCCGGAAAATCCCCTCGCGGGCTCGTATCGCCCGAGCCAGCAGCGTCCCACGACGAGACGACGGCAAAGGGGCTCGACGCGAGGAAGCGGGCAACGCTCGGATCACCGAGCAGTCCACCTTCCCTTTCCTGACGCGCGCCGTCACGCGCCAACGGCGGCTCGACGGCGGTGGCGGCGGGAGCGCGCGGCCCCTCCCAGAGGCCGGATCGGAGGATGCTCCTCGCGCAGTGCACGAAGGCCTCCTCGACAGTGACGATGATCCGGCCGCCGCGTCGCTCAACCACGGAGCCGTTGAGCCGAAGGGTCTCGCCGATTCCCGGCAAGAGGAAGACGAAGGAGGCGCCGCTGCCGGACTTCGGCGTCGGGTGTGTCGCCTGTAGCTCGAACCGGATGCGCTTCGGCGATTCCACGTGCACGAAGCCGCGGGCGCCTCCGACGAAGGTGCTGTGCCAGCCTCCCTGTTCATCACGAAAACCGAAGCCAGCGATCGGTGCATTGGCGAGGACGCGCCGACAACCCTCGTCCAGGGCGCCGATCTGCTTCATGCGCACGGCCGGGATCGGGGCGCCGACGATCGCCTCGAGCTGCTGCGCGGTCATCACCTTCCGCATCGAAGAGCCTCCTCGTTCCCGTCCGCCAAAGCGCGGTTTCTCGGGCTCCGGCACGGCCGCCGGAGCGCGCAGAGGAACCATCGCAGCCGGCGACCTTGACCGCATTCCGAAATAAAGACATTTTGTTTCGCAAACCGGCCATGGGTTCGAAGCGAAGGAAGCGCCCCGCGTCGTCCGTGTCATCGACGGCATCGCCGGCACCGGCATCGCCCTCCGCCGGCTCCACCACGAAAGGCTCGTCGGCCCCGCCCGCGTCGCCGTCGAGCGCTTCCCCCGGGTGGACCTTTCATGGCGACGTCCAGCTCGCAAACGAGCCACGCGCATCGATGGCCGAAGCGATGGAGTCGCTCTCGCGTCGCTTCGCGTTCGAGGATCGTGGCCGCTGGCGAAGCACGCTCGCCCGGCCCGCCAACGCCGTCGGCCTGAGCATGGTCACCGGCGGGCTGGAGAGCGAGTTCCACAGCCATCGCGAGTCACAGCTGTTCTTCCTCGAGCGCGGCGAGGTCACGTGCGAGGCGTCGAACGCGCTGTGGATCATCCCGCCGCGTTCGGCGCTGTGGATCCCCGGCGGAGTGCTCCACAAGATACGAGGGCGCGCGCCGCTCGAGGGCTACGGCGTCTTCATGGAGCCGGACGCGGCTCCGAACCTGCCGGCCGAGTGCTGCGCCGTCTCGGTCACGCCGCTCTTTCGCGAGCTGCTCGTCCGTCTCGCGGCGCGCCCCGCGCTCTACGACCTCGACGGGCCGGATGCGCGGCTCGTGGCCGTCCTCTTCGACGAGCTGGCGGCGGCGACGATCGAGAAACACCGCCTGCCGATGCCGGCCGACCAGCGCCTCCGAAAGCTCGTCGACGCGATGGCGGAGAACCCCGCCGACGGCGCGACGATGGGGACGTGGGCCCGCCGGATCGGCGTCGGCGAACGGACCCTCAACCGGCTGCTCGTCCGGGAGACCGGCCTCAGCTTCGGTCGCTGGCGCCAGCAGCTCCACATCGTCCTGGCCCTCCAGCGGCTCTCGCGCGGCGCGAGCGTGCAGAGCGTCGCGAGCGACCTCGGCTACGAGAGCGCGAGCAGCTTCGTCACCATGTTCCGCAAGGCGCTCGGCGCGTCGCCGGCGCGGTACATGGCCCGTCGTCTCGGTCGCCTAACGCTGGACCAAGGAGCTCAGCCATGACTCGATGTCCCGCGTCGGCGGATAGCTGTCCTGCTCTCGCTCGCGATCGTCGCCGATCGAAAACCTGAACATCGGGCACTCTTCATCCGGCGGAAAGACCTTCTTCTGCACGACGGCCCCGGTCCGCCTATCGAGCACGGTGGCCTCGGTCTCCTTGAACCGGATCGTCAGGTCAGGGAGCGGCTCGCCCGCTCGGTCCTTGTACCCGGTGCACGTCTTTCGGCCCTTGATCTCCGGGAGCCGGCGCGTCATCGCCACCAGATCGACGTCTTGCAGCAGGACCGCCTGGCCGAAGAGCTTCATGGAAGCCGTCTCCAGGAGGAGCACGCTGCTCAGATCGCCCTCCTGCTTCGGCTCACCTTCGAAGAGGACCGGACCATTCTTGACCCGATCGAGCACCGACAGGAGGGACATGGTGGCGTCGGCCTGGCGCAGCTCGATGGAAGCTGCCTGTCCGGAGGGGAGCTCGATCTCGAGCTTCGCCTTGGGCCCTAGCAGGGTATCGCGGTACCTGGCGACTGGTATTCTTCCGAGCTGGCCCTCGACATTGTCGAGCTTGATGATGTCATAGATGTCGCTCTCGATGCGCCCGCTCTTCTCCGCGACCTTCCACCTGGTGCCTTGTGGGAAGCCGTGAAAGGTGATCTGGTACGTGCCCTCGAAGATGGAGACTTCGCCGTAGAGCGCTTCGTCGGACTTGACGACGAACTTGCGCTCGTTCGACCACTCGAGATCGAGCGGGCCGCGGAGAGCTCCGGGGACCCGGACGCGCCGCGGGGCGAGGATGGCGACGCTCACGATCATGGCGACGGCGATGGCGACCCCGATGAGGATCGCGGCGGGGCTGCGGCTCGGCGGCGCAGCGGGGCGAGGCGCGGCCGCGGGCGGGGGCGGGCCTGGGCGCTGCAGCTCGTTGTGTGTTCCGCAGTAACGGCACACGATCGTGCGGACGCCCGGCGGGACCTCCAGCGGCGCGATGCATCGCTGGCAGTGGTAAACGTTGACGGGGCTCATCGGCTGCAAGCTCCCCCAGGAGCGCGAGGACGCGAGGAAGCGAAACGTAGACAAAACAGGCCGCGCGCGGGTTCCACGCGCGGGTTCCACGCTGAAGAGGGCGGGAACGAGCTCGTCGACGATCCCTACATCATCGCCTCTTCCTCGCCCAGGCTTCCCGTTTATCTGCCTTGACAAATGAACAGTATCGCGCAAATGTTCGACCGGGCATGTGTCCACCTTGACAGGTGAGCAGTACTGCGCAAAAGTTGGACCGGATACGCCTGCGCCCGCACGAAAAAGAGGAGATGACGATGCCCATGATCGGACGACAGTGCACGCGCGACGGCAGGACGGTCTGCCTTCGGATGAGTCAGACCGGTCTACCGGTGAATCAAGAGGAGCGCGGGCTCACGCTCGTGTACGGGTGGGCGAGCGAAGAGCGCCGCGCGCAAGGGATTCCAGCGTCGATCCAGGGAGTCGAGTTCCGCACCGACTCGGGCAAGGTCCTCGCGTTCGACTTCTGCCCGTTTTGCGGCGAGAAGCTCGCGGGGAGCACGAGCAGCGTCCGAGCGCCCGTCGCGCGGCGCGCCGCTCCGGAAGGCGCTCGCGCCGAGTCGCCGCCGGTGGCGGTCGAGCGCCCTCAGCGGGCCGGGCGCGCGGTCGAGGCCGTGCCGGCCACCCCTCCGAGCGCATCGGCGCGCGCGAAGGCGGCGACAGACTCGACGACGCTGAAGGTGCTTCGCGAGAAGCTCGGGCTCTCGCAGGCCGAGCTCGGCGAAAAGCTCGGCCTCGCGCGCAGCTCGGTAGCCAACTACGAAAACGGGCGGTCACCTCTGTCGCAGCGGCTCCGCAAGTGGGTCGCAAAGCACGAGGCGAAGCTCAACGAAGGGGGGAACGGCGCAGCCGGCCGCGGGAGCGCGGCCGCCTAGCACGTCACCTGGTCCAGACGCGCCCCGCTGCGCCCTCGGGGAGCAGCGGGCTCTTGCACCAGCCCGGGGCCCGGAGGGGCTCGACACCCAGATGAGCTCGGCGATGGCCCTGGCGAGCATCGCCAGCTGCCCCCTTACGCCCTTCATCGCGCTGCCCAAGGAGCATCGACATGGGAAGCGGCGATGTCTCATGGTGCTGTGTGTGCTGCGGCCGAGCCTTCGGCCCCGCGCGGCCTGATGCCTGTGTCGTATGCGGGACGGAGGGGCCGTCCATCCTCGGCGTTCCCATCCTGACGTTCAAGCCGCACGTGTGGATTGACGCGCTGCAGACGCAGCTCGCCTCACTGCCCGAGCCCGACGCGGCGCAGCCGGGGAACCGCGAGGCGCTGAAGCGCGTCCTGGAGCCCGCGCTCGCGCAAGCGGCGGGGCTCCCTCAGCGCCCTGTCGGCATGAGCGACTTCATGACGTCGCAGATGGCCGGCTGGGAAACCAGGCTGCCATACCTGTACATCGACTGGGCCGACACCGAGGAATTCCGCGCCGACCGCGCGTTCTTCCTCGACGCGGTTCTGCGGCATTGCCCCGATCGGGGCGTCGCGGCCGTGCTCGGCTGCGGCGCTGGAGGGCTCGTCGCGAGCCTGGCGACGGCCTTTCCCACGAGCCTCGGGCTCGACGTCTCGCTGCCGCAGCTGCTGCTCGCCGACCACCTGATGCGGGGCGGCGCGATCTCGCTGCAGATCCCGGAGGCGCGCTGGCGCCAGGTCTCGATGCGGGGGCCGGCGACGCCTCCCAGAGGGGCAGGCTTCATCGTGGCGGACGCCGCCGCGCTGCCCTTCGCTCCCGGATCGATATCGCTCGTCGTGACCCAGTACCTGCTGGACATCGCCGGGGCGCCGACGTTCATCGCGCGGGAGATCAACCGGGTCCTGTCCCCGGGGGGCGTATGGCTCAATCTCGGCTTGCCCTTCCGCCGCTCCTCGGATCCACCGGCGGCCGGGCCCCTGAGGAGCGACGACATGCCGGCCTTCCTCGATGATCTCGCGTTCGATGCGCTGGAGATCCGCCGGAGGAGAGCCAGTTTCCACGACCTCTCTGCGCTCGACGAGTGGCTCCCTGGGTTGGTTCACTCCACCATCTTCTTCGCCGCCCGGAAGCGCGGAGACCTCGAGCCCGATCCCGTCGCGCGCGCCTTCGTGGATCACGCTGCCCGGCGCGGGAGCGCGATCCTGGACATGATCCCGCGGTTCATCGCGGGCCGACGCATCCAGCTGCTCGAGGGGTGGTCCTTCGGCTCCGGGGGCCCGAGGCCTCGTGTGGAGCTGACCTCCGCGAACAGCAGAGCGACGCCGATCCCGGGCCCGTTGGGCGCTTTCCTTCACAAGCTCCTGTCGTCCATCGACGGCAAGCGGGCCGCTCGCGAGGTCCTGGCCGCTCTCGGCACGGCCGCCGGCGAAGCGCTCACCGAGGACGACTTCGTCGTCCTGCTGCGAACCATGAGGCTCCGGGGCTGGATCGAGATCGGATAGATGATGCCATCCGGGCGCTCTCGTCGCGACAAGCGCCTTGTTCGGCGGTAGAGTGGCCGCCCTTCTCCCCCACGGAGGCGACGATCGATGAAGACAGCCCTGCTCCGCTCCGCGCTCGCGCTGGGCGCCCTGCTCCTGGCCGCCGCCGGGTGCGAGGAGAAGACGACGGCGGCCGCGCCCGACGCGAGCGCGGAAGGCCGGGTCGCGAAGCTCTCGGTCGCGTCCTATGACCCCACCCGCGAGCTCTACCAGGAGCTCAACCCGGCGTTCGAGCGGTGGTACAAGCAGAAGACCGGCAGGGACGTCGACGTGGAGACCGATCACGGCCCGTCGGGCAAGCAGGCGCGCGACATTGCGGCCGGCAAGGAGACGGACGTCGCCGCCCTGTCGGTCGACTTCGACATCGACACCATCGCCAAGGCGGGCCTGCTCCCCGCGACCTGGCGGGAGCGCCTGCCGAACGGCTCGGTGCCGTACACGTCCGCCGTCATCTTCCTTGTCCGCAAGGGCAACCCCAAGCAGGTGAAGGGCTGGGAAGACCTCGCGCGACCCGAGGTCGTGGCGCTGTGCCCGGATCCGAAGACCGGCGGCGGGGCGCGGTGGATCTACCTGTCGACTTGGGCGCACGCCGCGCGCAAGGCGAAGGCCGAGGGCCGGGCGGACGCGGAGGCCGCGGCGCGCGAGTTCACGGCGAAGGTCTATGACGACGCCATCCTCGACCCGGCCATGCGCGGCTCGTCGACCCGCTTCATCGTACAGCACACGGGCGACGTCCTCTTCGGCTGGGAGAACGAGATCCTCCAGATCGCGGCCGATCCGGCCACGGCCGACCAGTTCGAGGTCGTCGTCCCCTCGGACTCGATCACGATCGAGGTCCCCCTCGCGGTCGTCGACAAGGTCGCCGAGCGGCACGGCGTCAAGGACGTCGCCGAGGCGTACGTCCAGTTCCACTTCTCCGACGAGGGCCAGGAGCTCATCGCGAAGCGCTACAACCGCCCGTACAGCGAGGCGATCGCGAAGAAGCACGCGGAGCGCCTCAAGCCGCTCTCGCTGTTCCGGTTCAAGGACGAATTCAGCGACTGGCCGACCGTGATGAACGTCCACTTCAGCCAGGGGGCCGAGCTCGACAAGATGCGGAAGAAGTGATGTCGCGCCGCGCGCGCGTGCTCCCTGGGCTCTCGCTCTCGCTGGGCGTCACGGTGCTCTACCTGAGCCTCGTCGTCCTCTTGCCGCTCTCCGCGCTGTTCCTGAAGACGGCGGAGCTCGGGTGGGAGCGGTTCTTCGGGGTGATCACGAGCGGCTGGGTCACCGCAGCCGTGCGGTTCACGCTGGGCGCCTCGCTCGTCGCCGCGCTCCTCAACGTCGTCGTCGGCCTGCTCATCGCGTGGGTGCTCGGCCGGTACACGTTCCCGTTCGCGCGCGTGATCGACGCGGTGATCGACCTGCCCTTCGCGCTGCCCACGGCCGTGGCCGGCATCGCGCTCTCCACGCTGTACGCCGAGAGCGGTTTGCTCGGCGGGGGGCTCTCCGGCCTGGGTTTCCGGTATCCGTGGCCCTCGTGGCGGGGGTTCGCGCACGGGGGATGGCGCGAGTCGCCGATCGAGTGGACGGTGTACGACAGGATCTCCCTGGCGCCGCTCGGTGTGGTGATCGCGATGGCCTTCGTCGGGCTGCCGTTCGTCGTGCGCACGGTGCAGCCCGTGATCGAGGACCTGAGCCGGGACGTCGAGGAGGCGGCGGCGACGCTCGGCGCCGGCCGGTTCCAGATCTTCCGCGCCGTCGTCTTGCCCGAGCTCGCGCCGGCGCTCCTCACGGGGTTCGCGCTGGCGCTCGCGCGCGGCCTCGGCGAGTACGGGTCGGTGATCTTCATCTCGGGCAATCGGCCGGACACCGAGATCGCGTCCCAGGTGATCATCAAGATGATCGAGGTGAACGAGACTGGCACCTACGCCGACGCGACGGCTGTCGCGGTCCTGCTCCTCGCGGCGTCCTTCGCGCTCCTGTTCGCCATCAACCTGCTCCAGCGCGCCGCCGCGCGCGCCCACACGGGCAGGGCGGCGGGCTGACCGCCCGCGGCCGGCGGACCCGAGGCACGAGATGCTCACCGCGCGCTCCCGTGCAGGCAACGCGGTCTCCGCCGAGAGCGGCGCGCGCCGGCTGCTGATCGGCCTGTGCGTGGCGCTCGTCGCCGTGTTCCTCGTCCTCCCGCTGGGGGTGGTGTTCTGGCACGCCTTCAGCGAGGGGCTGAGGGCCTACGGACAGGCGGTCTTCGACCGCGCGACGTTCCACGCGGTGAAGCTCACGCTCTTCACCACGGCCATCGCGGTGCCGCTCAACACGCTCTTCGGCGTCGCGGCGGCGTGGGCCATCGCCAAGTTCGAGTTCCGGGGCAGGAGCCTGCTCGTCACGCTGATCGATCTGCCGTTCTCGACCTCTCCGGTGGTCGCCGGCCTGTGCTTCGTCCTGCTCTTCGGGGCGAACGGGTTCTTCGGCGCGTTCGTGAACAGGACCTACGCGGTGAGCCTCGGGTTCACGAGCCTCGAGGTCTCCACCCGGGTCATCTTCGCCCTTCCTGGCATCGTGCTCGCCACGGTGTTCATCACGTTCCCGTTCGTCGCCCGAGAGCTCATCCCGCTGATGCAGGCCCAGGGGACCGAGGAGGAGCAGGTCGCCCGCGTCCTCGGCGCGAACGGATGGCAGATCTTCTGGCGCGTCACGCTGCCCAACATCCGCTGGGGCCTCCTCTACGGCGTCATCCTGTGCACCGCCAGGGCGATGGGCGAGTTCGGCGCCGTGTACGTGGTCTCGGCGGGCTCGTCCGATCAGGTGACGCTGCCGCTCCACGTGGAGCGCGTCTACTACGCCAACATGGTCCGCGTCGTGCCCGCGTTCGCCGTCGCCAGCCTCCTCGCCGGCGTGTCGGTGATCACGCTGGCCGTGAAGGCGGCGGTGGAGTGGCGGTTCAAGGGCGAGCTGAAGAAGACGGACGGCGGCTAGCCCTGCGCGCGCGGCTCGGCGCTGTCGATGCCCGTCCACCAGCCGCTCGAGAGGGCGAGCGCGATCCAGCCCTGCAGGTTTGCCTGCAGCTGCGCCGCTTCAGCCGCCGTGCAGCCCTGCTCGACGGCGGCAAGGGCCTGCCCGAACGGCAGCTCCCGGCAGCGCTCGAGCAGGCGGGCGAACAGCGGATCCACCGAGGTCGTGGTCGTGCCGGCGGCGCTCCGGGCGAAGACCCACGCGCGGGTCGACGCGTGGCGGCGCCTCGCGTCCAGGGGGCCCTCGTCCAGCTCGCCCCCCGTGAGCCGCGAGAAGCGCGCGAGGTCCCAGTCCTCGTGGGTCAACGAGAACGACACAGCGAAGCGCAGCCGCGCTTCGGCCAGCGTGGCGAGCTCCTCCGGCGTCGGCCGCCAGAGGCCCTCGAACGGCGACTCGTAGGCGCGCCGCTCCGCCTCGTCCATGCGCAGCGCCTGGCGGATCATCGCGAGCGGCGCCCTGGAGAGCTCGATCCGCCGGCGCCACGCGTCGTCGTGCCCGCGCGCCGGGCGCCCCGGCTGTCGACCGCGACGCGCGCCGTCAGGGTCACTCAGCGCGCTGCGGAGCCGCTCGGCGAACCCGCGCGTGCTCTCGTCGATGTCGAAGTGGCGGGGCGGGCACGCCTCGAGGTGCAGCGCGGCCAGGTGATTGAAGTGCCAGAATCCGAGCGCCCGCGACACGCGCGGGAAGCTCGTCTGCAGGCCGGTGAACAGGCGCATCCAGTACTGGCGGTGATAGACCGCGAGCCGCTCCGCCGGCGCGAGGCCCCCGGGGCCGCCCTTCACCTGCGCCACGAGCCCCGCGGGATACCGCTCCTGCAGCTCCCGGAACCGGCCCGCGCTCGAGTCGAGCGGCGCGCGGAGGACGGCGGTGAAGTCGCGCTGGAGCTCTCGCAGCCAGCCCGGAGGAGCCCCGCCTCTCGGGCTCATGAAGGCCGCGCCCGCCGCGCCTTGCCGAGCTCCGCGAGCGCCACGTGCAAGGGCGGGATCTCCGCGTCCCACTCGAGGAGCGTCGGGAAGGGACCGCCCCGGCGCCACGCCTCTTCGTAAAGAGACCATACCTCGTCGCACACCGGGCGATCGTGCGTGTCGTGCCGCAAGCCGGAGGGCAATGTCTGGTGGCCAGCCAGGTGGACCTGCAAGACCCGGCGCCAGGGCACGCTGTCGAGGTACGCGCGCGGATCGAACCCGTGATTCTCGCTGGAGACGAACACGTTGTTGAGATCCAGCATGGCCCAGCAGCCGGACGCCTCCACCACGCGGCGGTAGAACTCCCACTCGGGCAGCGCGTCGCGCTCCCAGGCGACATAGGAAGACAGGTTCTCGATCCCGAACGGGACGCCGAGCGCCTCCTGGACCTCGAACGCCCGGCCCGCGGCGTAGGGAATGAGCTCCGGATCGTAGGGCGCCGGCAAGAGGTCGTGGTGCGTCACGCCCTCGAACGCCGTCCAGCAGAGGTGATCCGTGAAGTAGGGAATCCGGAGCTCCTGGATCAGATCCCTGAGCCGGGACAGGTAATCGCGATCGAGGGGGGCCTCGCCCAGCAGGTTGACGGAGACGCCGTGGGCGACGATCGGGGTGCGCTCGGCGATGCGCCGGAGCCGCTCCCGGGGCAGGGGAGACGCGCCGAGGTAGTTCTCCGCGATGATCTCGAAGAAGCCGAGCTCGGGCCTGGTCCGCTCGATCGCCTCGTAGTGCGGCGGGCGCAGCCCGAGGCCGAGCGCGTCGCGCGGGATGGACCGCGCGCCGGGCGCCCGATCGTCGCTTGTGTCTCGGGGCGCGCTCATCGGTCGGAGGGTCAGTTGCCCGGGTCGATCGGGTCAGGCGTCGGCACCTGCTCGAAGTTGTCGCCCTCCGGCGTCAGGGTGCGGAGGTAGGCGATCAGCCGGTCCATCTCGGAGCGCGAGAGCACATGATAGGAGCCGGGCATGTTCGCGTAGGCGGTGCCCTCGGGCGTGGCGCCGTCGATCCCGAACGCGATGATCGCTTGCAGGTACGGATCGGAGCGGCGCTCCCAGAAGTCGGCGAGGAAGGCGCTCACGTCCTCGCCTGGCGGCACCTTCACCGAGAACTTACCCGTCGCGGCGCTGTGGCAATGGTCGCATGTCGCGGCCTTGAACGCCGCGGGGCCGTCTCGATCCTGGTCCTCGGCGGTCTCCACGCAGCTCCAGCCGTCGCAGCCGTTCACGGCGCGACACGAGTGCTCGTAGAGCTCATTCCAGCTTTGATAGACCATGCCGCGGCAGCTGTTGTTGCCGGAGCAGGACGCGTGGACCTGGACCACGCCGGGGCGCGCGGTGCCGGCCAGCATGGCGGACTCGGCGCACGCCGCGGAGAACTCCTCGAAGGAGATCTGGCCGTCGCCGTCGGCGTCCATGAGGGCCAGCGCGTCCACCAGATCGGGCTGAGCGGGATCCTCGTCAGCGCTCCACACCAGGGTCTTGCGCGGCGCGTCGGACCCATCGCAGTCCGAGTCGATGTCATCGAAATTCCGCTCCTCGGCGCCGGGGTGGACGGTGTTGTTGAAGTCGTCGCAGTCGCCTGCGCGCGGGGTGAGGCCGTCCCTGTCGTGGTCGCTGTCCTCGTCGCCCACGGGCTGGCCACCCGCGCCCGTCGCGCCGGAGCCGCCGGTCCCGGCGGGCTCCTCGCCGCCTGCGCCGCCGGTCCCGGGGGGCTCGCCGCCGGAGCCGCCGGTCCCGATCGGCGTCACGCCGTCATCGTCGCCGCAGGCCGGAGCAAAGGCGGCGAAGCTGGCGAGCGCCAGCGCAAGCAAGGTGGATCTCGGCGATTGGGTCATGGTGCTCGTCGTGCCTCCGAAGAAACGCGCAGGGCGCGCCTGCAGGCTGCCCGGCGCACGACATGTGGCACGGCTGGTGCGCGCGGAATATGCGGCAAGTTGTCGCGGGCCCATCGTCGACCGGACGGAGCATGGCTGTACGAGCGGCGTCCCGCGCGCTCCCGCCGCTGCGCCCATGGCCGGTCCGCGGGGCGTTCGGCGCGCGCCGCCGGCGGAGCAGCCGTCCATCGCCGCTCGCAGGAATGCGGGGCCGGATTTGCACGCGGCGGCCGAGCGAAAAGAAGTAAAGAGGTTCTGAGCGCGGAAAGAAGGAAGAGAGGATCGCTGGATGACAGGCATGCTTCGCGGCGGGCTGTGGATCGGTTGTGCAGCAGCCGTGGTGGTCACGGCGGCGCCGGCGAGCGCCATGCAGGCCGCGTCCGAGGTCTTCCCTGCGCCTGCGCCGCCGAGCGGGTCGGCCGTCGCGCCGCCTGCGCCGGCTCCGGGCGACGCGGCGGCAGCGCCCCTCCTGCCGTCGCCGGCTCCGGGCGACCGTGGCGCGCCACCGACCGGGGTTGCGGGGGTTGCGCCGCCCGGAGATCCCCAGGCGCCCCTGAGGTGGACGGCGAGCCCGGGTCCCTGGCAGCCCGGGGCCTCTCCCTGGCGCGAGCAGCGCGAGCAGGAGCGCGTCTGGTATGGCTGGCAGCACCTCCTCGTGCTCAGCGGGACCATCGCGTTCGGACCCCTCGCTGTCGCCACGGAGAACGAGGTGTTCGCCTGGATGACCGCCGGCCCGTTCGTGCTCGGCGGTCCGATCACCCACTGGGCCAACGGCCACCTCGTCAAGGGCTTTGCCAGCCTCGGCCTCAACGTCGGCTGCACGTTCGGCGGCGGCCTGGTCGGCCAGCTCGTCGGCAGCGCTGCCCCCAGCAGAGGGGGCGAGCTCACTGGCCTGGTCTTCGGCGCCGTCCTCGGAGCGCTCACGGCGAACATCCTCGACGCCGCGCTCCTCGAGTACGAGGAGCCCCCGGCGGCCGAGAGCTACGAGTACATCCGCCTTCGCCCGCTCCGGCTCCGGTTCGCGCCGCACATCGCCCTCGCGCCCGGCCGCACCGCCTTCGGCCTCAGCGGCGCCTTCTGAAAGGGCCGCGGCGCCGGCCCGGCGCCTCGGGCGGCGCTTCGACCTGGCCCGGCCGCGGCGGGGGTGTAGCATCCGCGCGTGTTCATTCCGAGATCAGGTGCACGACGGCTCGTGCTCGCCGCGCTCGCCGCGCTCGCGGGTTGCAGCGGCGCGGAGCGGCAGGAACCCCAGTTCGCCGATTCCCCCGAGGTCCCGCTCCCCGGGCCCCCGGGCGCCGCGCCGCTCGACGCGCGCGGCGGCGCGCCGGAGGAGTTGCCCGGCGTGGACACGGCCGAGCTCGTCCGCCGCGAGCGCGATACCTGGTGGCAGCTGGTCTCGCAGCTCTACGCGCCGTGCCCGGATCAGGCGGTGTCGCTCGCGCAGTGCGTCCGCGAGTCGCGCTCCTGCGCGGCCTGCGCGCCCGCCGCGCAGCTCCTCGCCGACAAGATCCGCGGCGGCGCGAGCGGCGCGGAGGCGCAGGCCGCGTACGGCGTGAGGTTCGGTCCGAACGTGAAGCACATCGACCTCGCCGACTCGCCCTCTCGCGGGCCGGAGCGCGCGTCGATCCAGATCGTCGTGTGGTCGGACTTCGAGTGTCCTTCCTGCGGGCGCGCGGTCCCGCTCATCGACGAGGTCGTCGAGCGCCACGCGCCCTACGTCAGGCTGATCCACAAGGTGTATCCGCTGCGATCGCACCCGCACGCCGACGCCGCGGCGCGCGCGGCCATCGCGGCGCACCGCCAGGGCCGCTACTGGCCGATGGAGCGCCTCCTGTTCGAGAACCAGCAGCGGCTCGAGGAGAAGGACCTGCTCGGCTACGCGCAGAAGGTCGGCCTCGACATGGCCCGGTTCCGCGCCGACATGGCGGGCGAGCCCGCCGCCCGGGTGGTCGCGCGCGACAAGGCCGAGGCCGACCGCGCGGGGCTCTCGGGGACGCCGTTCATCGTCATCAACGGGCGGGAGTTCGATCTGGCGCTGTTCAGCCTCCAGGGCGAGCTCGACCGGTGGATCGAGACCGAGCTCGCGATCCTCGGAGGGCGCGAGGCGGCGGCGCCCTGAGGCGGCACGCCGCGCGACGCGCCTTGGCATCGCGCGCCTGCGAGTCGCGCTCGGTTGACGACCGACCCCTCCGCCAGGCGACACCGGGGCGACGGTGCGCCGTCGCCCCGGTGGGACCCACGTCGAGATCGGCTAGCTGGGCCGGTTCTTCTCGGGCATCTGGCCGCCGCCAGCGCTCGTCCCCTGCGAGGGCCCGCCGCTCTTGATCTCGACCGAGCGGCTGCGCTGCTGCTGCTGCGGCAGCTTCAGACAGACCTCGAGGACGCCGTTCTCGAACCTCGCGTCCACGTCGTCGGCCTGCACGCCCTGGGGCAGCGGGATGGCGCGCGTGAACGACCCGTAGCTGCGCTCGGTGTAGCTCATCCCCTCGCGCTGCTCCTGCTGCTCCTGCCGCCGCTCACCCTCGATGATCAGGGTGTCCTCCCGGAGCTCCACCCGGATGTCGTCCTTCGTCACGCCGGGGAGATCGGCCTTGACGACGAGCTGACCGTTGCGCTCGCTGAGCTCGATGCGCGGCGACCAGAGGCCGCCCCCGAGGGACGAGAGACCCCGGCCGCCACCCGGCTCACCCATCGCGCGGCCCTGCCGGAACGGCGAGAGCAACCCTCCGAAGCCGAAGTCGTCGAACATGCGATCCATGTCCTCCATCATCCGGCTCATCATCGCGAACGGGCTGAAGACGCCGCCCGCCGCGCCGTACCGCCCCATCTGGCCGCCGCCCTGCTGACGCTGCATCCCGGTGGATTGACCGCCCTGGGAAGGGGTCTGACCTGTCGCCTGACCGCCGGGCTTGCCTTGCTGCGACTTGCTCACGGACACGTCCTGTCCTGTCGGCTGACGCTGCTGTTCCGCCATAAGAACCTCCTTTCGAGCATTCGCAAACGTGACTTGCAAGTG
Source organism: Sorangium sp. So ce693 (assembly GCF_051521375.1). Taxonomy (NCBI): domain Bacteria; kingdom Pseudomonadati; phylum Myxococcota; order Polyangiales; family Polyangiaceae; genus Sorangium; species Sorangium sp. So ce693. The sequence goes on along the minus strand of NZ_CP150347.1, from coordinate 11,198,547 downwards.
TAGTGCCGTGTCGCGAGCGTGAACCAACGTGGATGACGTGGCCTGTCGACGCCGCGCCGCTGCGCCCGGGAGCCCGGTAAGATCGCTCACCGCCACCCCGCCAGGATCTCCTCGAAGCGCTCCAGACTGCACGGCTTCTGCAGCACCGGACGGCTGAGATCGGACTCGCGCAACCCAGCTTTGCCATACCCCGTCAGGAAGACGAACGGGATGCCTCGCTCGCTCAGGATGTCGGCCACCGGATAGACCTTCTCGCCGGCGATGTTGACGTCGAGGCTCGCCCCGTCGATCTCGGCCGCGCGGGCCAGGCGCATCGCGTCCTTCATGTTCAGCGCCGGGCCGACCACCACACAGCCGAGGTCGGTCAGGACGTCCTCGAGGGACGAGGCGATCATGGGCTCGTCCTCGACGATGAGGACACGGAGCCCCTCCAGCCCGCGTTCGCCTCCAGGGGCCGGGCTCATCCTACGCCCACGCGCTCGAGGGGCAGGTCCATCACGCAAACCACGCCCCCAGGCAGGTAGTCGAGGCGCACCTCCGTGGCGAGCTGGCGCCCGAGGTCGCGCTCGATCAGGCGTGAGCCGAAGCCCTTGCGGTGCGGCGGCCGGACCGGAGGCCCGCCCGTCTCCTGCCATTCCAGGTGGAGCAGGCGCTCGTGCGCCCGTGTGATCACGTCCCAGGTGACCGCGACGCGGCCGGACGGCTGCGATAGCGCTCCGTACTTGGCCGCGTTGCTCGCCAGCTCGTGAAAGACCATGCCGAGCGTCACCGCCGCCTCCGGGCGGAGGCGGACGTCCTGGCCGGCCAGGCGGACCCGATCGGCGTCGCCATGGGCGTGCGGCGCCAGCTCGGCGCGGACGACGTCGTGGAGGTCGGCGCCCTGCCACGCTGTCTGGTTCAGGAGGTTGTGGGTCTGGGACAGGGCGAGCAACCGGGCCAGGAAGGCGTCCGTGAAGGCCTTGGGCGAGTCCGCCATGCGGAGCGTCTGCACGGCGATCGCCTGCACGATCGCCAGCGTGTTCTTCACCCGATGGTTCAGCTCGTTCATCAGGAGCTTCTGGCGTTCCTCCGCCTGCTTGCGCTCGGTCACGTCGAGGCAGAACGCCACCCCCTGGCTCTCGGATCCCTCGAACCGCGCGCCGCCGATCACCACCGGGACGCGGCCGCCGTCCTTTCGGAAAAACTCCTTCTCTTGCGGCCCGAACTCACCCGTCGTGCGGATCTGTTCGAGCGCCAGCTGGGTGATCTCCTTGAACTCCTCCGGCGTGAGATCTGCCCAGCGGATATTCCCCGAGGTCAGGTCTTCACGGTTGTAGCCGAGCATGCAGAGGAGCGCGTCGTTCGCGTCGATGACCCTGCCGTCGACGTCCCAGACGGCGATCCCGATGATGTTGGAGTCCACGAGGCGCCGGATGCGCGCCTCTCTCTCCCTCAGCGCCAGCTCCGCCCGCCTGCGCTCGCCGTTCTCCTGCTGAAGCTGGGTGTAGAGGCGCGCGTTCTCCAGCGAGATGGCGGACTGGGAGGCCAGGAGCTCCAGCACCTCGACCCGATCCGCGGTGAAGGCCCGCGGGGTCAGGTTGTTCTCCAGATAGAGCACGCCGACCAGCGCGCCCTGCTTTACCAGGGGGAGGCAGAGCACGGAGCGGGGGCGCCGCCCGCGCACGTAGGCGTCTTCCGAGTACAGGTTAGGCACGGCGGCGTCGTCCAGGATCACGCGCTCTCGCGTGCGGACCACGTACTGGAGGATGGCGGTGGGGAGATCGCTCGAGGTGACGGGCGCCTGGCGAAGGGTGACCTCGACCCGGCCGTGCCGGGTGACGACCTCGGCCTCGATGACGTGCGCCGTGTGCGCGGCGCGCGAGGCGCTGGACGCGCGGATCAGCAGCCCCCGCTCGGCGCCCGCGTGCTCGACCGCGATCGTCAGCAGGGCCTCGATCACCCGGTCGAGGTTCAGCTCGCCAGAGACCGCCTGCGAGGCTCTGAGCATGGCCATGAAGTCGAGCCCCGGGCGCGCGCCGTGACCCACGGCGGCGGCGCGGACGTCGGCGTACCCGTCCCGCGCGAGGTCGGTCCGCCTGCGCAGCGCCTCCGGCCCGAGCGCGTGCGGAAAGTCCCTCTCGAGGCGCAGCATCGGCCGCACGGCGCCCCAGCGCCCATAGAGCCTGTGCGCCTCGGTCATGTAGGCGCGCGCGATGAAGGCCCTGCCCAGGTCGAGGTAATGTCGAGCGCAGAGCTCGTTGGCCAGCGCCTCGTCGTGCAGGAAATGACCCTCCCGCGCGGCCGCGATCCCCTGATCGTAGAGGGCGCCCGCGCCGTCTCGCCGCTCGCTCCGGGCGACCTCGGCCTTCAGGATCAAGCTGCGGTGGCCGTGGCTCTCCGGGCCGAGCGCTGCCCACGACTCCACCTTGCGCGCGCACTCCCCGAGCCTCGCGAGGTACGCCGCCCTGCGCGCGGGGGCGGCGGCGCCCGCGGCCCGCGAGAAGGCCAGCCCGCCGTAGAAGTGATAACAGGGGCTCGCGTGCCACGCGGCGAGCATGCCGAGGCTGCCCGGGTCGGTGGAGCCCCACCTCTCGGCCACCTCCTCGTACGCGCCCTGGAACACGCCGGCGAGGACCTCGAAGACGTTCACGAAGTAGAGCGACGCCCGGTTGTCGATGCTGCGGGCGTCCTCGGTGACCGCGGCGATGTCGACCCACGCCCCGCGCCTCCAGTCGCCCTCGTCCTGCGTGCTCAGGTGTTCGCAGAGCTGCCCGACGGCCCCGACGATCCACGTGATCGCGTTGAACTTGTCGAGCCTGCAGAGCGGCAGATACAGCCTCGCCTCCTCGATGACGTCGTGGAGGTGCTCCCCCCGGAGGAGGCCGTTCATGCTCGCGTTGCACGCGTTGTAGAAGGCCCAGATGTACTGCCCCGTCTCCACGCCGGCGTGGACGCCCTTGCGCAGGGACGCCTTCGAGCTCTCGTAGGTATCCATCCAGTGCTGGACCCACGCCCCCCACATGTTGCACAGCATGGACTCGGACTTCACGTCCGGGTGGCGCTCGTTCAGGCGGACCGCCGCCCGCCCGAACTCGTACCCCTTCTCGATGTCGCGCCTGGCGCACAGGAGCGTCCCGAAGTTCACGTAGGCGTAGATCGAGTTCCTCGAGATGCCATGTCTCAGCGAGTTCTGGAGCGCCTTCATCACCGTGATGCCGAAGTTGTTCGTGCCCAGCTGGTAGGTCGGCGAGAACATCTCCTGGAGCACGTCCTGGAGGGCGGCGATCTCGGGATCGTCGAGCGCGGGCAGATCGACCAGCGACGCGATCGGGCGGTCGCCGATCATCGCGATCGTCCGCTCCATCTCGGTCATGAGCGCGTCGTCGCCCGGATAGGGCGGCAGGTCGATGTCGTACGCCCGGAGCGCGGCGAGGCCCTCTTCCATCGCGGCGGGCAGATCGTTCTTCAGGATCTCCACGTTCATCTTCAGGCGGCGCACCTCCGTCTTGTGGAGGCGCCCCACCGCTCTATCGAAGCTCCCCGCGAGGGTGGAGAGCGCGTCGTCGTGGCGTCCGCAGAGCGACTCCAGGAGCCCCTTCTTCGTGTGGTAGGTGAAGGTCAGCTCGTAGCTGGAGGCCCACGCGTCTCCGGGCAGCATGGATATGCCATGTTCCAGGTACCTGAGGGCCGCGGTGAAGGCCGCCGACTCCTGGGCGCGCCCGGCGGCCTCCAGGTTGAGCCTGGCCGATTCCATGCGCTCCTCCGGCGCGCGGATCAGATCACCGGCGCTGTTCAGGTGATTGACGACGTCGAACAGATCGCGCCGGTCGTCGGAGCGCGGCTTGCCGAGCAGGAGCTTCCCGATCCGGTAGTGGAACGCCGGTCTGTCCCTCTCCGGGATCAGCGAGTACGCGGCCTCCTGGATCTTGTCGTGCGCGAATCGATACTGCTCGTCCGCGCTCACGATCAGGCCATCGGCGAGGGCGTCGTCGAGGCTCGCGTACGTCTCGTCGGGGGGCCGCTCGCTGACGGTGTTCAGGACATCCATCTCGAACGTGTTGCCGATCGCCGAGGCCAGCCGGAGCACCCGCTGCGTCGCATGCGGCAGGCGCCGGATGGTCTCCGCCATGAGGCTCAGGACGTTATCGGTGCACTCCAGCCGCTCGATCTGCCAGAGGTCCCAGCCCCAGCCGGCCGCAGGGTCGAAGACGAGCGCCTTCGTGTCGTAGAGGTGCCGCATGAACTGCTTCACGAAGAACGGGTTGCCCCCGGTCTTCTTCAGGATCGCGCACGCGAGGGCCTCGCCGCCGCCGATCTGCAGGCTGTCGTTGATGAGCTCGGTCAGGTGCCTGAGGCCGAGGGGCGCGAGGACGATGTCGCGCGCCTCGAGGCCGCCCTTCGTGAGCTGCTCCAGGGCGACGAGGAAGGGGTGGGTCGGGCTCACCTCGTTGTCGCGGTAAGCGCCGCAGAAGAAGAGCGACTCGACGTCGTCCCTCGCGAGGACGCTCGTGAGCAGGCTCAGGCTGGCCGAGTCCACCCACTGGAGATCGTCGAGGAAGATGGCCAGCGGGTGGGCGTGCCGGGCGAAGACGGACACGAAGTTGTGAAAGTAGAGGATGAAGCGGTTCTGGGCCTCGACCGGGCCGAGCGCGGGGACGGGCGGCTGCTCGCCGATGATGTGCTTGAGCGACGGGAGCACGTCGCAGATCACCTGTCCGTTGGCCCCGAGGGCGCACAGGATGGCGTCCCGCCACCGTAGGATCCGCTCCTCGCTCTCGGAGAGGAGCTGCTTGACGAGCGTGTCGAACGCGTGGACGATGGCGCTGTAGGGCGCGTCGCGGTTGTACTGATCGTACTTCCCGCTGATGTAATAGCCCTTCTCGCGCACCAGCGGCTTCAAGATCTCCTGGACCAGCGACGACTTGCCGATGCCCGAATAGCCCGAGACGAGGACGATCGTCCGCTTGCCCCGCAGCACGTCGTCGAACGCGCCGACGAGCTTCCGGATGTCGCCTTCGCGGCCGTAGAGCTTCTGGGGAAGCCGGAAGAGGTCTCTCCTGTCGTGGCGGCCAGGGCTGAACGCTCCTATCTGGCCGCTGCGCCGCCATCGCGCTCGGATCTCCTCCAGATCGGCCTTCAGCCCCTCGGCGCACTGGTAGCGGTCTTCGGCGTTCTTGCTGAGGAGCTTCATCGCGACGGCGGAGAGCGCGTCGGGCACCTCCGGGTTGAGCTCCGAGGGGGCGACGGGCGTCACGGCGATGTGCGCGTGCATCAGCTCGAGGGGGTCTGTCGCCTCGAACGGCCTTTGCCCGGCGAGCATCTCGTAGAGGACGACGCCGAACGAGTACATGTCGGTGCGGTAGTCCACGCTGCGGTTCATGCGGCCGGTCTGCTCCGGCGATGTATAGGGGAGCACCTTCGAGAGGACGCGGCGGCAATAGATCTCCTCCTTCTCGCGCGTCACGATGGAATCCACGCCGAAGCCCGTGAGCTTCACCTGACCGTCCTCTCCGAGCAGGATGTTCGGAGGCCTCACGTCGCCATGGATGAGGGCATGGCGATGGATGTCGGCCAGGGCTTCGGCCACGGGGATCAAGATGTCCAGCGACGCGCAGACGCCCAGCCTGCAGGCCGCCCTCGCGGACAGCGGGGCGCCCGGGAAATACTCGGTGACGAGCGCCAGTCCGTCCTCGTGCTCCTCGACGGCGTACACCTTGACGACCCTCGCCGAGTCGACCTGCCGTATCGCGCGGTAGGCGTGCCTGACGCGCATGATATCGCCGGCTCGAGCGTAATCGGTGTGCAGCACCTTGATCGCCACGTCGATGCCGTCGGCGTCCCGATAGGCTCGATACGTGGCGGAGCCCGGGCCCTCGCCGGTCTTCGCGGTGACGTGATACCCCTTGAGGTGGGCTGTGCCCGGTCGCAGCGAGAGGTGTGGCGCGCGCCCAGGCTCAACGGAGCGAGCCTGCTGGACAGCAGGTCGATCCCATGCCTCCGACGTGCCCCGCATATCAGAGGCGTTTGGGCCCCCGAGTTGCCATGTCAACTGGACGGCCGGGGCCGGCGGGGCCGCCCTCGGCGCCCGCTCACATCGCGTAGCGCAGGATGATCTCGGTGAGCGCCGCCGCGAGCAGCAGCAGGAGCCCGCCCACGAAGCAGACCAGCGTGAACCGGTCGTCCCGCCACCGCTGCCGGAGCGGCACGATGTCCCGCTCCGGCAGCACGACGGCCCTCAGGGTCGCGTGGATCGGCAGCCCCCCCGGCCGCATCGCGACCGCCACGCTCGGCGGCTGCGCCAGCCCCATGTTCATGAACCGCGTCACCCCCGCGCGGAGCCGGTCCCCCATGCCGGGCATCGCGCTGCCGATCGCCACCGCGCGGAGCCACGGCGCCCGCTCGAAGGCGTTCGCCATCGCGATCACCCCGAAGAGCTGCCGCAGCCGCGGCATCAGCGCCCGCACCTCGGCGAGGTGCTGGAACGCCCGCGTCCGCGCCTCGGGCGCGTCCTCCGAGCTCACCCGCGCGAGGCAGGTCGACTCCAGCCGCGCGTTGAGCCCCTCGAGCTCCTGGAGGATCCGCGGCCCCGCGTTGTCAGGGCTCGTCTCGAGGGGGAGCGTGAAGCCCCAGGGCTCCTCGCGCCCGCGCTCGGCGGTCCAGTGGAACACCTCGGCGAAGCCCCAGAGCGTGTCGTAGCGCGACAGCACCACGTACGTCGGCACGTCGGCGCGCAGCGCGCGGCCGACCTCGACGAGGTACGCGCGGATGCGGTTCGCGTACGCGTCGAGCCCCTGCTCGTCGAGCTCGACGAACTCCGCGATGCTCAGCACGAGCAGGATGCCGTCGATCGGCTCGCGCTCCCGCGAGCGGCGCAGCTCGTCGCAGAGCCGCGAGAGCTCGGCCGGCTCCCGCCGCGGGCCGAGCACCGACGCCTCCGGCTCGATGAAGAGCGCCTCCTTCGCCAGCCAGTAAGAGCACCGCGCCCCGGGCACGCCGATCGGGAGCTGCCCGCCGCTCACGGGCCACGTCAGGTTCATCGAGCGGATCACCGTGGAGCGGCCCGACCCGGGCTCGCCGAGCACCAGGTAGCAGGGGACCGCGTAGATCCCCTGGCTGCTGTCCAGGTTCGCCTGCTCGACGAGCGTGTGGACGCTCGCCAGCTCGTAAACGAAGGAGCCGCTCATCGGACCCTTTGGGCGATCGTCCACGCGAGCGCGAGCGCGCCGGCGATCGCGACGAGCGACGCCAGGGCCCGCCCGACCAGGATGGAGCGCCAGAACGACAGGGTGGGGAGGTGCTGGACCGTGACGCCCTCGACCTGCACCGGCTTGAGCACCCCGCCCTTCCAGTCCCGATCGGGATCCACGCCGAGCTTGAGCGACAGATCGCGGCGGATCCGCAGCAGCTCGTCGGTGTTCTGCCCCGGCAGCCCGTAGCGGCCGCGGAAGCCGAGCCCGAGCACGCATGCGTACGTCGCCATCACCGGGAGCGGGCCCTTCCGGACGCGCTCCAGCCGCTCGAAGAACTCGACGCCCGCGTTGTTGGTCGTCCACCGCGACGCCTGGAGCGGGCGCTGCGCCCAGACCGGCCGCAGGTCCGGCAGCGACATCGCGATCTCGTCCGCGCACGCGGCGATCGCGAACATCCCGTCGTCGACCGACGCGACCGGCATCTCCTGCGCGAGCCTGGACCCCTTCAGCTCCTCGAGCAGCAGGTTCGCCTGTCGCAGCACGTGATCGGCCGGCGGCCGCCGCGGGGACTGGCGGAGCATGCAGAGCCAGAGGAGCATCTCCTCACCGAAGACGCCGATGGACGTTTCCACGCGGGCCCGAGCTTACGCCAGGCGCGCACCGACCGTCGACCCGGGCGCGCGTTCACCGTCGACGGTGGCGCCGGGCCGCGCCGTGCGCCGCGGGTGCACCGGAGCGTCGACATCCGGGGAGGGCCGTGCCTATGCTCCGCCCGCTTCTCGAGCCCCCTTCGAGAGCAGCCGGGGTCGCGCGAAGGCGACCCCCTTGAGGAGAGGTCATGTCGGAGATCCAGAGCGTCATCGCGCGCGAAGTCATCGATTCGCGCGGCAACCCCACCGTCGAAGCCGAGGTCACCACGCTGAGCGGCACGGGCCGCGCGGCCGTGCCGAGCGGCGCGTCGACCGGCGAGCACGAGGCCGTCGAACTCAGGGACGGCGACAAGAAGCGCTTCCTCGGCAAGGGCGTCCTCACCGCGGTGAAGAACATCGAGACCGTCCTCGGTCCGGCCGTCCTCGGGATGGATGCGCTCGACCAGGCCGAGCTCGACAAGGTGCTCATCCAGGCCGACGGCTCCCCCAACAAGTCGAAGCTCGGCGCCAACGCCATCCTCGCCGTCTCGATGGCCGCCGCCCGCGCCGCCGCGGACACGGTCGACCTGCCGCTCTGGCGCTACCTCGGCGGCGCCGCGGCGCGCGTCCTCCCGACGCCGCTCATGAACATCCTGAACGGCGGCGTGCACGCCGACAACGGCCTCGAGATCCAGGAGTTCATGATCGTCCCCTACGGTGCCGAGTCGTTCGCCGAGGCGCTGCGCACGGGCGCCGAGATCTTCCACACGCTGAAGGGCCTTCTCAAGAAGGACGGCATGGTCACGGCCGTCGGCGACGAGGGCGGCTTCGCCCCGCGCCTCCCGTCGAACCGGGCGGCGCTCGAGTACGTCGTGCGCGCCATCGAGGCCGCCGGCCACCGCCCGGGCGAGGACGTCGGCGTCGCGCTCGACTCGGCGCTCAGCGAGTTCTATGACGCGAAGACCGAGCGGTACACCTTCGACAAGCAGTCGAAGACCCGCGAGGAGATCGTCGCCATCTACGACGAGCTCGCGAAGGCGTTCCCGATCGTGTCGATCGAGGATGGCGTCGCCGAGAACGACGAGAAGGGCTGGCGCCTGCTCACCGAGCGCCTCGGCAAGAAGGTCCAGCTCGTCGGCGACGACCTCTTCGTGACGAACCCTGCGCGCCTCGCGAAGGGCATCGAGGACGGCCTCGCCAACGCCATCCTCATCAAGCTGAACCAGATCGGCACCGTCACCGAGACCCTCGACTGCATCCGCCAGGCGGCCGAGGGCGGCTACCGGTCGATCATCTCCCACCGCTCGGGCGAGACCGAGGACACGTTCATCGCCGACCTCGCGGTCGCGACGAACGCGGGCCAGATCAAGACCGGCTCCGCGTCCCGCTCGGATCGCGTCGCGAAGTACAACCAGCTGCTCCGGATCTCGTACGCGCTCGGCGACGGCCAGGTCTTCGCCGGCCGCGCGCCGTTCCGCCGCCCCGGGGCGAAGCGCTCCAGCTAGTCCCACCCGCCAGGAGTCCGGCCAGGGTGGCCGGGCTCCTGCGCGGGTCGCCGCGCCCTCGCGCTGGCGTTCCTTGCTTTATTTGCTGGGGGATTCCCCTGCGCGCCGCGCCCCGGCGTCCGTGGTCGCGGCGGCGAGAGGCCCCGCGCGGCGCTGAGCGCGCCGCCGGGGTCGACCTTGCAGCGCTACCAGCGGTCGCGCCCGCCACCCCCGCGGCCACCGCCGCGCCCGCCGCCGCCCCCTCCACGGCCGCCGCCGCCGCCGCCACCCCCGCGGAAGCCACCGCCGCCGCCGCCGCCGCCGGGGCCGCCGGTGCGCTCACGCGCCTCGTTGACCGTCAGGGTACGGCCGTCGAGGTCCTTGCCGTGCAGCGCATTGATGGCCGCCTGCGCCTGGGCATCGCTGACCTCGACGAACCCGAACCCGCGCGACTGCCCGGTCATGCGGTCCGTCATCAACTGAATCGAGAGCACCTCGACGCCGGCCCCTTCGAACGCGGTGCGCAGGCTGTCTTCCGTCGAATGGAACGCCAGGTTCCCCACATAAAGCCGCTTGCTCATGTCTGCCGCCAATCCCGTTGCACGATCCCCGCTTCCCTCGCGGACGGCCCGGATCGTGCCGCGGGCCGCACGCGAAAACGCTCCCCGACGACCGGCCGTCACCCCACGTTCGGACGAGGCAACCACGTTGCAGCAGGCGGCCGGATCAGAGGTCGAGGACGAACGAGCCTTGAGGCGCTCCGGAAGCTACCGGCCGGCGACGGGGTACGCAAGGTATTCCCCCAGGCTGGCCGCGTCTGCCTGTTCATGACCGCGCGTCGGGCGTCGGGCGTCGGGCGGCGAGCGGCGGCGGCGGGCGGCGCGCGACAGCGCGCACCCGCGTCGGGATACGGCGTGCGCCTCGTGCCGCGATGCTCCGTGCGATGTGGACGAACAGGGCTCCGGGCCCTCTTCCAACCGTTCGTGCTTGAAGGCTCGGCGAGCCGGCCGTCAGATCGGCATGGTACCCTGCCGGTTCGGAGCTCGACTTGGAGGTCAGATCATGAGGCCACGCGTGTTCTCGGCGGGGGCGGGCCCGCGCACGGTGAATCGAGGGGCGCTCCTCCTCGCCTTGGCGACGGCGATCGCGGCCTCCGCGGCGGCGTGCTCCTCGGGCGACGGCGCCGGCGCGTCGGCGGGCATGTCGGCGGGCGGGGCGCAGGGCGGCGGCGGCTCCTCGGGCAGCGGCGCCGTGGAGGGGCTCGTCTCGCTGCGCGTCGAGCCGGGCGCCGCCTCGGTCGCGCTCGCCTACGGCGAGTCCGCCGTCGTGCAGCTCGCGGCGATCGGCCGCTTCCAGGACGGCTCCGAGCGCGACGTCACGGCGCAGGTCAGCTGGGGGACCAGCGACCTCTTCGCCCGCGTGGACGCCGGCGAGCTCACGACCGCCTCGCCCGGCCGCGTCCGGGTGATCGCCGCCGACGGGCCCCTCACGGCGAGCGCCGACGTCACCGTGAAGCTCGCCGGCACCGTCGCGCTGCCCGGAGCTCCCCCCGGCGCGAGCGCCGCGCTCGACGGCGCGCCCGACGCGGCGAGCGCCCCCGCGATCGCCTATCCCCTCGACGGCGCGCTCTTCCCGTCGAACATCGGCGAGGTCGAGGTCCACGTGCGCAAGGGCAGCGCCGGGCAGCGCGTCGGCCGGATCGAGATGGTGGGTGATTTCATCGATCTGAGGTTGGTCGGCGCCTGCGAGCCGCTGCCGGACGAAGGCGGGTGCGCGATGGCGCTCCCCGCGGAGGTGGTCCCGATGCTCGTGCGCACGAGCGAGGGCGAGGTGATGGAGACGCGCGTCCGCCTCGCCGCCGAGGACGGGGCCGAGCTCGGGGAGAGCGCGGCGATCGACGTCCGGTGGGCGAGCGCGGCGCTCTCCGGCGGCCTGTACTACTGGCGCACCGACGGGACCACGCTCCAGTCGGCCGCCATCTACCGCTACGATCTCGACGACGCGGCGAGCCCGCCCGAGCTGTTCTGGGAGAACGAGCAGTCGCCGCCGCTGGCGAACGGGCAGGAGATGCCCTGCATGGGCTGCCACGCCCTGGCGCAGGCCGGCGACAAGATGGCGCTCACCTTCGGCGGCAGCGGCCCGTCCTCGTTCGCGCTGGTGGACGTCGCGACCGCGGACATCATCGCCCTCCGCAACACCGACGCCGCCGGATTCGCCACGATGACCACGTTCTCGCCGGACGGCGAGCTCATGGTCAACGCCTTCCGCGGCGCGCTGACGCTCCGCCGCGCGGACGAGACGCTCGAGGCGCTCGGCGATCTGTTCTCCGACGAGGGCGAGCGGCTGACGCAGCCGTTCTGGTCGCCGGACGGCAAGCACCTCGCCTTCGTCGCGTGGCAGCCGGGGGAGAACGGCGCGGGCGACGAGCTCTACGGCGACACGGTCCGGGGCGCGCAGATCCTGATCGCGCGCTCGGACGGGGCGGGCGCGTTCGAGGCGCCGCGGGCCCTCGTGCCGCGCGCGCAGGACAGGAGCCATTACTATCCCGCCATCTCGGACGACGGCGCCTTCGTCGTGTTCAACACGTCGCGTTGCGACGGGCCGCCCGGCAACGGGCCTTACGGCAACGATCCGTGCGACACCTATGACGACAACTCCGCGCGGCTCCAGATCATCCCGGTCGAGGGGGGCGCGCCCGTCGATCTCGCCCGGGCGAACGGCGACGACACCTGGGCGAACTCGTGGCCGCGCTTCGGGCCGAGCCACGACACCTACCGTGGCAAGAACCTTTACTGGGTCGCGTTCTCGTCGCGGCGCCCCTACGGCCTGCGCCTCGTCGGGTCGAGCGACGGCACGACCACGCCGCAGCTCTGGTTCGCGGCCGTGACGCTCTCGCCGGGAGGGGCGCAGGGCGGCGACCCGAGCTTCGCGCCGGTGTGGATGCCCCGGCAGAACGACGACATGGCCCATCCGACCGGCAACCATATCCCGCAATGGGCCGAGAAGGCGCTCCCCGTGCCGCAGTGAGCGAGGCAGGAGAGGGGCTCGCCGCCGGGCCTCCCGCTCAGGCGGCGCGCGCGGCGGCCACGGCGGCGCGGGGCTGCACGACGCCGAAGCCCTGCCGCTCCGCCGCGATGCCGGGCAGCCCGCGCGCGGTCTTCATCAGGATGCGCCGGCATTGCTGCGGGGAGAGGCGCGGGTTCGCCTCGAGCATCTGCGCCACGACGCTGCTCACGATCGGCGCGGCGAAGCTCGTCCCGTCCACGTGTTTGTAATGGCCGGAGATCACCTTCTGATCGCGCAGCTTGGCCGCCGCGAGCTGGCGCACGAGGTACGGCTCGCGGCCGGCGATGGCGTCGAGGTCCGGATCGACGCACGCGTGCTCGACGAGCAGCCCGGGCAGCTCCTCGTCCAGGGCGCTGTCGAGCAGCGAGAGGAGCTGCGCCTGCGCCGCGGTCGGCGTCCCGGGCAGGATGGGCGCCGCCAGCCAGATCGCCGGCGCGATGATCTCCGGCTTCTGCAGCCCGTCGAGGGTGAGTCCGTACGAAGAGTGGTAGTTCCACGTCTGCTCTCCTGCGCCGCCGTCGTCGAGCCCCCCGACGGCGATGACGCTCGGCGCGCTCGCCGGCGGCAGGACGCGGTGCCCCGGGTCGTGCCCTGCGTTGCCCGCGGCGGCCACGACGACGATGCCGTGCCGGGTCGCCTCGTCGGCGGCGCGCGACAGGCTCCCGGTCAGGTACGACTCCTCGTAATCGCCTCCACAGGAGATGTTGAGCACACGGATCCCGTACTGCTCGCGGTGCGCGATCACCCATTCGATGCCGCGCCGGATGTCGTCGTGGACGATGCGGTGGGCGAAGCCGACCTTGACCAGCACGAGGTTCGCCTCCCAGGCGAGCCCGCGGAAGCGCCCGTCGGAGAGCGCGCCGTTCCCGGCGGCGACCACCGAGGTCATCATGCCGTGCCACGACGAGGCGTCCCCGTGCTCGAGCGCCGACGGCCCCGCCTCGGGCGCGAAGAGATCGTGGTAGGCGAGGACGCGGTTCCGGGGCGTTGTGAGGTCCGGGTGGGCGTAAAAGCCGGAGTCGAGGAAGGCGATGGTGACGCCGCGGCCGGCGTAGCCAGGGTCCGCGTGGAGCCGGTCCGCGATGGGCAGGATACGCCTGGGGTCGAGGTCGCTCGGAGGCATCGGCGGGACACTGTTTCACCGTTCCGCCGCCCCCGCCCGCGGGAACTCCGCGCGAGCCCGCCCGCTCGTCCGGCGGACGCATGCGGCGCGCCGTCTGGACGGGCGCGCGCCGCTCCGGCAGGCTCGGGCGCATGAGGTCGTTCATCGCGACGATGGTGTATGAGCTCCACCCGGACACGCCCCCGGAAGCGAGGAAGCTCCTCCGGGCGCACCTCGTCGGCAGGCGCTGGCAGGACAGGCACGAGGGCGCGGCGATGCCGTCGACGGCGGTCTGGATCCGCCGCTCCGCGGAGGATCACGAGACGACCGACGACCTGCACGCCGCGTGCGCGCGCGACCTCGGCGACGCGGTGGCCGCCGTGGCGCGGGCGGGGCGGTCGATCCAGGTGGTGCGCGCGTGGATCCAGATCAGCGGCGCAGGGACGTACGGGCTCGTCACGGTGCCGAGGCCGGCGGAAGGCTGAGCGCGCGGCGGGAGGCGCGCTCTGCCGCGGCGCTTCGGTAGGCTCGGACGGTTCGAAGGGAGGCGACGACGGCTCGGCGCGCGCCCCTCGCCGGCGTCAGTTGACCTGGATGCCGCAGTTGAGGAACTCGATCGAGGTGTCGATCCGGAAGTGGGAGTCGGTCACGTGGCGCTCGGCAAAGAAGAAGTCGAGCTGATACGTCTTCCCGATCTCGAGCCCGAGCTCGTCGAGGTCGACGACCTCGAGCTCCTCGGCGTGGATGCCCCCGAGGTCGACCACCTTCTTCCCGTTGATGAACGTGAAGACGTCGTCGTCGCCGGCGAACGTGAACTGTTCGCCGCCCTTGTACTCGAAGCCCATGTGCATCTCGAAGGTGAAATGGTAGTTGTGCGGCCGCCCCTCGTTGCCGTACAGCGCCTCGTCGATCGGGAAGAACTCCCGGTTGTTGTACGTCCACACGCCGTCGCCTTCGGGGTCCTCGAACTGCAGCGTGAGGTTCATCGGCATGTTCACGCCCTCGGTGTCGCGGAACCACACGTCGAAGTTCTCCTTGCCGGTCGTGGTCATGGTGCCTTCGGCCCCGCCGCCATAGACGGGCTTCAGGTCCGCTCCGAGGGTGTCCGTGACGATCATGTGATCGTCGCAGTTGATGCACTTGCCCTCGTCTTGCGGCTCCATGTCGGGGTGCGCCTCCTGGAAGTCGCGCACCCGGCCGGTGAACTTGCCGTCGCACGACTTGCCGGTTTCCTGGTCCCCCCCGGGGTTCCCGCCGACACCGCTGCTGCCGACGCTGGGGTTGACCGAGCCGAAGCTGTCATCGTAGCCGCCCGTCCCGGTGGGCCCACCGGTCCCGCCGGGCCCGCCCGTCCCGCCGGGCCCAGCTGCCTGCGACGACGTATCGCCTCCGCTGCTGTTCCCCTGATTGTCCACCGCGCTGCACGCACTCAGCACACCCATAAGCGCAAGCGCCGCCACGCACCCAGCCGTCTTTTTCATCGCCAACCTCGTGTTAAGAACGCCGTCCCAAGACCCCTGCGGCAAATTAGCATGATAACGTCCTCCCGGCGTGCTGACGTGGTGCGTTATCTGGTGGAATTGCACCCGGCAAATGTGCCTATTCTTTTGATGGCGCTGGCATTTTCTTTCGGCGGTGTTCGTCGGACGAGTCATGGCGCACAGGCGCCCCGGGAGCGGGGAGCACGTCAATTCGGCGATACCGACGCTTCGGCTACCCGGCGTCCGCCGGCCGACTCCCGAGCTGACGTCCGCCGGCCGACTCCCGAGCTGACGGCCACAACCATGTTCCCCTCGGCTGCGCCGGCGACCCTCGCCCGCCGCGCGAGGCGCCTTTCGCGGCGGTGGGATCTCCAGCCACGTCGTTTCGTCCACGGCGCGGGTCGTTCGTGGCTTGGGCCACGTCGCCGGAGCGGCTGCGCCGGCACGAGGGGCTCGACTTCCGGGCACGCTCGGGTTACGCGAGGACCGCTCGTCACGGACACGGAAGAGACGCAGGTGCGCAGTGGACCACGAGACGCGGAGCGATATCGAGCCCGGCTCCAGCCACGCTGATGCGCGGGAGGCTCGCCACGCCGCCGAGGCGAGCCCGGTGCCTGTCCCGTGGACGGAGCCGCTGCCCCGGCGATCGACCGGCGCCGGCGCCGGCCAGGCGGTCTGTCCAGTCTGCCTCGAGCGCATCGCCGCCGGGGTCGCCCTCTGCCCCGAGTGCGGGGAGCCGCCCGACGCGCCCAGGCGGCCAGCGACGGCGCCTTCGATCCCCGATGCCCCCAAGGACGCGAGTTGGCTCGCCCTCCACTGGCGCCCGCTCGTCACGATCGGCGCGATCCTGGGGCTCATCAGCACCGGCGGCGCGCTCCGCTACCTGGCGCCCCACCGGTTCGCGCCGTCCCGGGCCGCGTCGCCTGTCGCTCCCCCGGCTCCGGTGTGCGGGGCGCCGTGCTGGAGCGGTGAGTCGTGCCAGCTCGGCCGCTGCGTCTGGCAGCGCCCGAACGACGTCGGCCACCTGGCCGACGAGCATGCGCCCTCGATCGCCGGGCCCTTTTCGCTCCCCAAGGACGCGCTCGACGCGCTCCCGCTCGACCGCGACCGCTTCGTGGTCGCGCTGTCCGCCGGCCTGGAGGTGCGCAGCTCCCGGACCGGCGAGGCGCTGAGCCTCGTCTCCGAGGCGCCCCACGTCCGGCGCCTGCACCGCGTGGGCGATGTCGTCTACGCGACCGCGCCCTCGCGCATCTACGTGATCGACGCCGCCACGACGCGGCTGCTCAAGACGATCGAGCTCGGCGAGGCCGTGGGCGACATCCAGGTCGGCGCCTCGGGCCGGCGCGCGCTCGCCTCGCTGCCGGCGGCGCACGCGGTGGCGATCCTCGCGACCGAGTACCACGCCGAGATCGAGCGCATCCAGTTCGGCGACGACGCCGTGGGCCCCGTGGCCGTGGACGACAGCGGCAGCCGGGCGATCACGACGACGGGCCAGCTCCCGCTGCCCGGCCAGCGCGAGCCGGCGGGCGGCGTCGCCTATCCGTTCGACCCGAGCCGGCTCGGCTCGGAGCAGGATCGCGTGCGCACCTCGATGGTGGGCAACCCGGCCAGCGCGCTCATGATCCCCGACGGCTCGGCGGGCTTCGTGGCCCTCCGGGCCGAGAACACCCTGGTGCCGCTCACCTGGCTCCCGTCGGGCGCGGTCCGGCAGGAGGCGCGCATCACGACGTGCCGGGAGCCGGAGCAGATCGCGCTCGTCCGGAGCGACCGGCGCGCGATCGTGCGGTGCAACGAGGGGCGGGCGATCCAGGTCTTCGATCTGTCGAAGCGCGAGCTGCTCCGCGCCGTCACGTTCCCCGGCCGCGCGCTCGACATGGCCGTCGCTCCGGACGGGGCGCAGGCGGTCGTCGCGCTGAGCGGCGACGGGGCGGGCTCGGTGGCCCTCGTCGATCTGAAGAGCTACGCGGCGAAGGTCCACCCGCTCGGCGGCGAGCCGACGCGGGTGCGGCTCGCCCCGGACGGCGGCTCGGCGCTCGCGCTCGGCGATCGCGCGAAGGTCGCATGGGTGCTGCAATGAGCGAGCGTCGCGTCCCGTGCCCGAGCTGCGGCGCGCGGATCGTCGAGGGGGCGCGCAAGTGCCGCGCCTGCAAGGGGTGGCTCGGCGAGGGCCACCGCGGCTCCGTGGGGTCGCTCTCCGGCCGCGAGCCGCGCCTGGCGCGGGCCGCGGTGACCGTGGCGAGCGGCGTCGCGGCCGTGATCATCGCCACCCTGACCAGCCTGAAGTCGCCCGTCGGGGAGGCGCCGCCGCTGACCGCGCTCGCGCCGGAGGGCGCCGCCTCGCGCGCCGCGCGCGACACGCCTGACGACGCGCCGGACCCCGCGGCGTTCGGCCCCGACGCCGCCGAGCCCGCGCCGCCCCCGGCGGAGCAGAAGGGCCGCTGGCGCGCCCGCGAGTTCCGGATCGGGGACGTGCACCCGCTCGACGTGGTCTTCAACCCGAGCGGCGCGTCGATCTACGTCAGCGCCGACGACGCCTCGCTGCGCGAGTACAAGCTCCAGAGCGGCGAGCTCATCCACAAGGCGTCGATGCCGGCGCAGGGCGACCACATCCGGCTCCTGTTCGACCGCTACGTCGCGGTGCTGCGGCACGAGGACGCCGCGCGGATCCCGGTGATGGACACGACCGCGTGGGATCGCGATCCGGTCCTGCTCGACGTCGGCCGGACGCCTGGCGACATCGTGGCGCTGCCGGACGGCAGGACGGTGGTCGCGGCGACGACGGACACGAAGCGCGTGACGAAGTTCGAGCTGCCGACGGGGGTGCGGCTCGCGAACATCACGCTCCCGCACGCCACGGGGCAGCTGTTCCTCGTGCAGGCCGAGGGGCGCCCCTACATCGCGGCGCTCGGCGCGCTGACGCACGCGGGCCGGCCGGCGGGCGCGTGGATCGACCTGTTCGATCCGAGCGAGTCGCCGTTCGGCGCGACCCGGCGGAGCATCGCGGTCGGGCGCGAGCCGC
Organism: Sorangium sp. So ce693; assembly: GCF_051521375.1. NCBI lineage: Bacteria > Pseudomonadati > Myxococcota > Polyangiales > Polyangiaceae > Sorangium > Sorangium sp. So ce693. The sequence continues at coordinate 11,180,597 of NZ_CP150347.1, read as the reverse complement.
GCGAGGGCGACATCACGAGGGACGGCGGCGCCGTGTTCTTCCCTGATCGGCTGTCCAACACGGCGATCCTGCTGAGCGTCGCCGGGGTGACCGAGACGAGGAAGACGCCGGTCGGCGTCGGGCCGACCGCGGGCTTTCTGCTCGACGAGGACCGGTACGGCATCACGCTCAACGCCGAGGCGCGGACCGCGAGCGTCATCGACCTCTCGACGATGGAGGTGAAGAGCACGCTCCCGCTCCGCGGGGTGCCGCTGACGGGCGTGACGTCGCCCGACCGGAAGACGCTCTTCGTGGCGCTCGGCGGGACCCAGTGGCCGCCTGTCGGCAGCGGCGTCGCGGTCATCGCGGGCGACCCGCCGCGGGTCGTCGCGTCGCTGCCCACGGGCAAGGGCGCGTGCGCCGTGGCGGTCTCGAAGGACGGCGCGCGGGCGGTTGTCGCGTCGTACTGGGACCGGTCGATCACGGTGCTCGAGCAGTAAGCCCGGCCGCGGCGGCGGGCGGCGCTCCGCGCGGAGCGCGCCCGCGGCTCCTCTGGAGGGCCGGCGTGTGACTCCGACGTTCCGCGGCGCGCGGGTGACGGACGTCTCCGGCGCCGGCCCGCCCGTCCGGTGCATCCGGCGGCCCGAGCAGCCGACCGATCGCTTCGTGAATCCCCTCCTGCCGGGCGCTGGCCGCGCAGGGACGAGCGCAGCGGGGTTGTCGTGGTATCGATAGGGTATCGATACGGGAGGGACCCGACGTTGGTGCGATGGCGGGAGCAGGGGGCGGGGGGCGCGGTGTCCGGCGGGAGCCGCGCGCGCAGGCCGATCGTGTGGCTGAGCCGTCTCGGGATGGCACACGAGCTCGGCAGCTCCGGGTTCGCCGACGATCCCGATGTTCCACCCGGCCGACCGGCGCCAGCGCTTCGAGGCGTGTCGTCCTCGCGAGGCTGCCCGAGGAGATGAGCGCTCCGTCCCCGTACACGATCACCGGGACCCTCCACGAGGGCGGCAGAACCCGCCTGCTCCGCGCGGTCCGGAGCGCCGATGGCCGCCCGGTGATCTTGAAGGTCGTCGACCCGAGGAGCGGCTGCTCGCAGGACATCGAGCGCCTCCAGCGCGAGTACACGATGGGCAAGACGCTCCGCCACGAGGCCTTCGTCGAGCCGCTCGCCCTGGAGACGTTCGAGGGGCTGCCGGCGCTCGTCATGGAGGATTTCGGCGGCGAGTCGCTCGATCGCCTCATCGTCATCGACGCGCCCATGAGCGCCGGGCGGTTCCTCGAGCTCGCGGTCCGCCTCGTCACCTGCGTGGCGGAGCTCCACCAGCGGGACATCCTCCACAAGGACCTCAAGCCCCAGAACATCCTCGTCAACGCGACCACGGGCGAGGTGAAGCTCGCCGACTTCGGTCTTGCCTCCCGGCTCCCGCGCGAGCAGCCCCCGGTGGGGACTCCACCGCTCATCGAAGGCTCCTTGCCGTACCTGTCTCCGGAGCAGACGGGGCGAATGAACCGGGCGATCGACAGCCGCGCAGATCTCTATGCGGTCGGCGTCACATTCTACCAGATGCTCACGGGGCGCCTGCCGTTCGAGGCGCGGGATCCGCTCGAGTGGGTGCATTGCCACGTCGCCCTCGCCCCGCCGCCTCCCTCCGCGGTCGTCCCGGGGGTGCCCGAGGTCCTCTCGGCGATCGTCCTGAAGCTCCTCGCCAAGATGGCGGAGGATCGCTACCAGACCGCCCGCGGCCTCAGGCACGACCTCGAGCGGTGCCTCTCGCAGCACCGAGCGTGCGGCAGGATCGAGCCGTTCTCCCTGGGCGAGCGCGACGTCTCCGGCCGCGTCCAGCTCCCGCAGAAGCTCTACGGCCGCGAGCGCGAGGTGAGCGCCTTGCGGCGCGCGTTCGAGCGCGTCGTGGACACGGGAGCCCCCGAGCTCGTCCTGGTCTCTGGCTATTCCGGCAGCGGAAAGTCGACCCTGGTTCACGAGCTCTGCAAGCCGATCATCCGGGAACGAGCCCTGTTTCTTTCGGGGAAGTTCGAACGATGCAAACGCGGCGTCCCTCACTTCGCGCTCGTCCAGGCCTTCCGGGAGGTCGTGTGCGAGATCCTCGCCGAGCCGGAGGACAGGATAGCGGCCTTCCGGCAGCGGCTGCTCGGCGCGCTCGGGCCCAACGGACAGCTCATCGTGGACGTCATTCCGCAGCTCGAGCTCGTCATCGGCCGGCAACCGCAGGTCCCTGAGCTCCCGCTGGCCGAGGCGCAGCACCGGTTCCGCGTCGTGTTCCGGAGCTTCATCGGGGCGTTCGCCCGGAAGGAGCACCCGCTCGTGCTCTTCCTCGACGATCTCCAGTGGACCAACCCCGCGAGCCTCGGGCTCCTCCATGATCTGGTGACCCACCCCGAGGTGCGCCACCTCCTCTTCGTCGGCGCGTACCGCGACAACGAGGTGACGCCCTCACACCCGCTCATGGTGGCGCTCGACAAGGCGCGAAAGGACGGCGCGCGCGTCTCGGACATCGTGCTCGGCCCGCTCTCCCGGGAGCAGCTGGGCGCGCTCGTCGGCGACGCGCTCCGCTGCCGCAGCGAGGACGCCGCGCAGCTCTCGGCCCTCGTCCACGAGAAGACGGCCGGCAACCCCTTCTTCGCTATCCAGTTCCTCACCGCGCTGCACGAGGAGCGGCTCATCGAGCTCGACGAGCGCGCCGAGATCTTTCGATGGGACGTGGCGAAGATCCGCCAAAAGGGCTTCACGGACAACGTGATCGACCTGATGGTCGGCAAGCTCGCGCGGCTCCCTCCGGGCACCCAGGAGGCGCTGAAGCACCTCGCCTGTCTCGGAAGCACCGCCGACGTCGACCTCCTCGCGATGGTCCGCGGAAGATCGGTGGAGGAGACGCACGCGGACCTCTGGGATGCCGTCCGCATGGGGCTGGTCCTGCGCAGGGACGTCTCGTACAGGTTCCTCCATGACCGGGTCCAGGAGGTCGCCTATTCGCTCATCCCCGAAGACGAGCGGCCGGCGATGCACCTCGGAGTCGGCCGGCTACTCGCGTCGCGCGCGGCGCCGGAGGAGGTCGAGGAGAAGATCTTCGAGATCGTCAATCAGCTCGACCGCGGCGCTCCGCTGATCACCTCAGGGCCGGAGCGCGAGCGGGTGGCCGAGCTCAACCTCATCGCGGGCAAGCGGGCCAGGGGATCGAACGCCTGCGTCCTGGCGCTGAGGTACCTCGCCGTCGGCAGGGCGCTGCTCCCGGAGGATTGCTGGGAGCGACGGTACGAGCTCACCTTCGAGCTCGAGCTCCATCGGGCCGAGTGCGAGTACCTCACCGGTGATCTCTCGACGGCCGAGGAGCGGCTCTCGGCGCTCTCGCGCCGCGCCGCGAGCCTCGTCGATCTGGCCTCCGTCACGTGCGTGCGCCTCGGCCTCTACACGACCATGGACCGCAGCGATCGCGGCGTCGACGTGGGCCTCGACTACCTCCGCCGCGTCGGCATCGCGTGGTCACCGCACCCCACGGACGAGGAGGTACGGAAGGAATACGAGCGAGTCTGGGAGCTGCTCGGGAGCCGTCCGGTCGAGGACCTCATCGACTCACCCCGGATGACGGACCCGGAGTGCCGCGCGATCCTCGAGGTCCTGACCCACGCGCAATCGCCGGCCCTGTTCACCGACGCGAACCTGAATTGCCTCGTCGTGATGCGCATGACGACCCTCAGCCTCCAGTGTGGCAATGGCGACGCATCATGCCTCGCGTACACCTGGTTCGGCATGCTCCTCGGGCCGCGCTTCGGCGATTACCGCATGGCCTACCGGTTCGCCAGGCTCGGCCTCGACCTCCTGGAGCGCCGCGGGGCCCTGCGCTTCAAATCCCGCGTTTACCTGGGCTTCGGGCACCGGGTCAACCCGTGGGTGAGGCACATGCGCACCGGCGTCGAGCTCCTGCGACGGGGCTTCGAGGCGGGGCAGGAGACCGGGGACCTCACGTATGCGTCGTACAACAAGAGCTGCCTGATCACGATCCTCCTCGCCGCGGGAGAGCCCCTCTGCGAGGTGCAGCGAGAGGCCGAGCGCGCGCTCGACTTCGTGCAGCGGGCGCGGTTCGGCCTCGAGGTCGACATCGTCACCGCGCAGCTCAGGCTCATCCGGGCCCTCCGGGGCCTCTTGCCCGATCCCTCCTCGTTCAACGACGCCGACTTCGACGAGCGCCGGTTCGAGCAGCGCCTGGAGGGCGATCCGCGCCTCGCGATCGCCGCCTGCTGGTACTGGATACGCAAGCTGCAGGCGCGCTTCCACGCGGGCGATCTCGACGGCTCGCTCGAGGCCGCCGAGAAGGCGCGGCCGCTCCTCTGGACGTCGGGCTCGTTCTTCGAGGTGGCCGAGTACCACTTCTATGGAGCGCTCGTGCGTGCGGCGCGCTGCCGCGCGGCGGACGCCGCCGAGCGGCGCCTGCACCTCGAGACGCTCGCCGCCCACCAGAGGCAGATCGACACCTGGGCGGAGAGCTGCCCCGAGAACTTCGGCGACCGGGCGACGCTGATCGGCGCCGAGATCGCGCGCCTCCGCGGCGCATGGGACGACGCGGCCCAGCTCTACGAGCAGGCGATCGGCGCTGCGCGCGCGAGCGGCTTTGTCCACGACGAGGCGCTGGCCTACGAGATCGCGTCGGGGTTCTACCGCGAGCGACGGTTCGAGCTGATCGCCGACACCTACCTCCGCGAGGCCCGCGCCTGCTATGTCCGCTGGGGGGCGGACGGCAAGGTCCGGCACATCGATCAGCAGAATCCGCGTCTCTGGGACGCGAGGCCGCTCGCCCCGACCGCCTCCTTCGCGGCGCGGTTCGATCAGCTCGACCAGCTCTCGATGGTCAAGGCGTCCCAGACCATCTCGGGCGAGATCGTCCTCGACAAGCTTCTCCGGACGCTGCTCACGGTGGTCCTCGAGCAGGGCGGCGCGCAGCGAGCTTGTCTCGTCCTGTATCAGGACGAGCGCCTCTCCATCGGAGCCGAGGCCCTCCTGGAGGAGAGCGGGGAGGTGAAGACCCTCCTCCCGTGCTCTTCGGATAGCGCTTCACGGCGCGTCCCCATGTCGCTCGTCCGTTACGCGCAACGAACGAAGGAGTGCGTCATCCTGAGTCCTACCGAGGCTTTCGCCGGCAAGTTCTCCGGCGACGAGTACTTCGCGCGGCACAAGCCCAGATCGGTCCTCTGCATGCCCATCCTGAGGCAGGCGGAGGTCGCAGGCCTGCTCTATCTCGAGAACGACCTCCTCGCCGGCGCGTTCCCGCCGGAGCGGCTCACCGCCCTGTCGCTGCTCGCCGCGCAGGCCGCGATCTCCCTGGAGAACGCGCGGCTCCTCTCCAAGGAGCAGGCCGCGAGGACCGGGGCCGAGGCGGCGGAGCGGCGTGCGGCCTTCCTGGCCGAGGCCGGGGAGATCCTCTCCGGGTCGCTCGATTACGAGGAGACGCTGGCGCGCATCGCGCGGCTCGCGGTGCGATCGCTCTGCGACTGGTGCATCACCGACGTCGTTGAAGGCGAGCAGATCCGGCGAAGCATCTGGGCGCACACGGATCCTGCGAAGGAACCGCTGCTCGAGCAGCTACGGCGACGGCATTCTCCTGCCCTGGATTCACCCCATCTGGCGGCCAAGGCGTTGCGGTCCGGTGAGCCGCTGCTGGTCGCCGAGTGCTGCGAGGAAGAGCTCCGGAAATACTGCGAAGACGACGAGCATGCGAGGCTCATCCGCGAGCTCGGGGTGCAGAGCGTCATCGCGGTGCCGCTCATGGCGCGGGGACGGCCGATCGGGGCGCTGAGCGTCGTTTCGTCGGCGCCGGGGCGCCGCTACGGGGAGGCCGACCTGGAACTCGTCCGGCACGTGGCGCACAGGGCCGCGCTCGCTATCGACAATGCGCGGCTGTACCGCGTTGCCCAGGAGGCCATCCGCATGCGGGACGAGTTCCTGACCGTGGCGACGCACGAGCTCAACACGCCGATGACGTCGCTCACGCTCTCGCTCGAGGCCATGGATCGGAGCCTTCGCTCGGGTCGGCCCTGCGACCAGCCGGCGATGGGCAGGCAGGTCGACCGCGCGCTGCGGCAGGCGATGCGCCTGGCCCGCCTGAACAGCGAGCTCCTCGAGGTCTCGAGGATCGACACGGATCGGGTCTCGCTCGACGTCGCGGAGGTCGACCTCGGCGCGGTCGTGCGCGACGTGATCGCGCGGTTCGAGCTCGATCTGGCGCGCGCCGGGTGCTCGGTCTCGCTGAGGACCAGCGGCCGGAACGTGGGCCTCTGGGATCGCTCCCGCGTCGACCAGATCGTCACGAACCTCGTCGCCAACGCGATCAAGTTCGGCGCGGGCAAGCCCATCGAGATCGTGCTCGGCGAGGAGGCCGGGACAACGCGGTTGTCGGTGAAGGATCACGGGATCGGCGTCGACCCGGCGCGCCAGGAGCGGATCTTCGATCGCTTCGAGCGCGCCGTGTCCGACCGGCATTACGGCGGGCTGGGGCTCGGCCTTTACATCAGCCGCCAGATCGCGGAGGCGCACGGCGGCTCGATCCGTGTCCAGAGCGCGCCCGGCGCCGGCGCCACGTTCACCGTCGAGCTCCCCGGCGCCGGACCGCCGGTGTCGCCGCGCGCGCCGGATTTTTCGAACGATTCGATAGGATCGTGCGGCTCCAGGAGGCAGCTCAGGCAGTGATGTCCTGGGATCGTTCGAGCCGTCATAACGCTCTTCTTCTTCGCGCGACCGGCTCGCCAGAGGTGGTGAGAACACCAGCCTTCGCTCTTCGCGTGGACTCCCCATCTGTTCCACGGGCCGTCGCGGCACCCGGCGATGCTTCCCCGGTTGACGCTACACGCCGTCCGCCCGATAGCTTTCGCATGCGTTCGGGGAACATCCTGGCCCTGCTCGGAGTCGGGCTGCGGTGGTGAGCCATCCCCCCCTGCGCGCGCGCCTGCTCGTGCTGGCGGCGCTCGCCGCCTGCCGTGACGGCTCGGGTACGCCGGGCGCCGGGCTGGCGCCTGACGCGGGTGCTGCCGCGCCGGCGCCCTCCGTTGCGCCCACCGCGAGCGAGGCAAGCGCCCCGAGCGCGCCGTCGCTGGACGCGGGGGTGGCGGACGCAGCGGCACCGGACGCAGCAGCGGCAGATCCGGCAACGCTAGATGCAGCAGCGCCAGACGCGGCAGTTCCGGACGCCGCCGCGCTGGGCGCAGGCTGCAAGCTGCGCCGAGGGCCGCTCTCGCTCACGCTCCGGGGGCCGGCGCTGCTGTGGTCTCCTGACGAGGCGGAGCGCGCGGACTTCCGGGTGATCTTCAACCGCGACGGCGTGGCGCAGCACGTCGCGCCCTCGTTCGGCGGGCTCACCGCGCCGGGCTCGCCGCCCGCGGAGGCCGCGCCCGACGCCGGGGATGGCAGCGGCGATCCAGAGCGCGCCTCGTGGCCGGCGTGCGCGGTGGCCTCTCGGTTCGTGTACTGCATGGATCACGGCGGCACGATCCGGAGGACCCCGCTCGGCGGCGGCGAGGGACCGCCCATCGGCGCCGGGCGCCGCGGCACGGGGATCTCCGCCGTCGCCCTGCCCGGAGGGCACACGCTGCTCGCCTTTCTCTCGGATCGGAAGACGAGCGAGGGCGCCGTGACGCAGGCCTTCGCGGTGCTCGACGACAGGGCCGCCGTGCCGCTCTCGGAGGAGGGCAGCGGCGCCACCTTCGTCGCGCTGTCGCCCTGGAAGGGAGGCGCGCTGGCGATGTACATCGACGCGCGCTCGGCGCTGACGCCTGTGCACGCCCGCACGCTGGGGCTCACGGCGGAAGGCAAGCTCGAGCTCGGCCCCGACGCGGTCGTCTTCGTCGGCGACGCGGGGGAATCGCGGATGGGCGGCGCGCTCGCCATCGGCGCCGCCGGGCCTGCGTACGTGCTGCTGCCGGCGGCCAAGGACATCTCGGCGTTCGGCATGGCGACGATCCGCATCGACGAGGCGCCGCGCGACGACATGCCGGCGGTCTGGTCGCTCTACCCGAACGGGCTCAGCCCCGCGCCGATCGCGGCCACGCAGGGCGTCTCGCCGATCCATGTGGCCCGGGTCCGACCCGTCTCGCGCGAGCCCGGGGCGCGCCACGCGCTCGAGCTCGGGCAGCTCGACGGCGAAGGGCGGTTTCATGCGCGCTGCGTGGCGGTGGAGGGCAAGTCGTTCAAGCACGTGGCGATCGAGGCGGATCGCGGCGGCTCGCTGTGGATCGCGTACACGACGCCGGCCGGCACCTTCATCGAGCAGCGCGCCGCGGGGCCGTGATAAGCCAACCGCGTGGATTCGCGAATCCATCCCTATCGTAAATCTTAAGGAGTCGAGATGAAGCTAGGTTATCTGCCCAAGGGCATTTCATGGCCGCTCGTGTCGCTGATCGCGCTTGGCGCCGCCGGCTGCAGCGACGGCGGCGGCGGTGACGCCGGCAGCGCGGAGAGCGCCTCGTCCGCCGCCGGCGGGCCGGGCGGCGCGGGCGCGGTCGGCTCCGGCGGCGGAACCGGCGCAGGGGCAGGGGGCGGCGGCGCCACGACGGGCGCGGGCGCTGGCTCCGGCGGCTCCACGACGAGCAGCGCCACGTCGACGAGCAGCGGCGAGCCCGGCGAGACGGCCACCGGCGCGACCACCACGACGGCGGCGACCGGCGGCGAGCAGGCGGTGAGCTGCGATTATCCCGCGGCGTACGAGAACGGCTCCGTCACCTTCTACACGCTCGACATGGGCTCGACCGAGGTGAACTGCAGCTATCCGATCGTAGGGCGCAACCCGGACGTCGTCGGGCACGTCCCGTTCGAAGGAGGCAAGTTCTTCGCCGCCATGAACACCGCCGACTACAACGCGGCGGCGATGTGCGGCGCGTGCGTCGAGGTCTCCCGGGACGACGGGCGCAAGGTGCAGGCCATGGTCGTGGACCAGTGCCCGATCGCCACGAACCCGAAGTGCACCGCGGGCCACATCGATCTCAGCAAGAGCGCCTTTCTCAAGATCGGCGAAGAGCGCGAGGGGTATGTGGGGACCACCCACGGCGGCACGGGGGGGAAGATCTCCTGGCGGTACATCCCGTGTCCGACGACGGGCGCCGTCTCCTTCCGCCTCAAGGAGCCGACAAACAAGAACTGGAACCAGATCCTCGTCGAGGGGCACGCGCACCCGATCGAGAAGCTGGAGGTGGAGATCAACGGCACGTGGAAGACGGCCACGCGGGAGCCGTACAACTATTTCGTCGTCGGCGACGGGAACATGGGGAATGCGCCGTACCACGTCCGCGTCACCGACATCAACGGTTCCACCGTGGAAGCGATGCTGGAGCTCAAGGCCGGAAACCAGCCCGCGAGCGCGCAGTTCCCCGCCTGCAACTGAGCCCGAGGCCTGCGCCCCCTGCTCGAGCGCGGCTGCCCGGAGGCCCGGTGGTGGCCGCGCGCCTCGCGCGGCGCGGCCGAGCGCACACGGGCGCCGCGACCGCGCCCGGGATGCGGGGGAAGCGCGCTCGCCGGCCGGCTCGTCGCGGGGCTAGCTGGTAGGATGGCCGTCCCCTGCGGGCGGACGCGCCGCCGGGATCTCCAGGAGAACACCGTGCAAGACCCTCGCCCCGCCCCGTCGCTTCTCACCGTCGACGACTTCGAGCGCGCAGCGCGCGCTCGGCTGTCGAAGATGGCCTATGACTACTACCGATCGGGCGCCGACGAGGGCCGCACCCTCCGCGAGAACCGGCGCGCCTTCCGCCGCCTCGAGATCCATCACCGCGTCCTCGTCGACGTGGCCGAGCGGGACATGAGCACGACGGTGCTCGGCACGAGGGTGCCGTTCCCCATCCTGGTGGCGCCGACGGCCTACCAGCGCCTCGCGCACCCCGACGGCGAGATCGCCTCGTCGCGGGCGGCCTCCGAGCTCGGCACCATCTTCACGCTCTCCACCCTCTCGACGACGAGCCTCGAGGCGGTCGCGGACGCGTCTTCAGGGCCGAAGTGGTTCCAGCTCTACGTCCACAAGGATCGCGGCCTCACGCGCGCCCTCGTCGAGCGGGCCGAGTCCGCCGGCTACCGGGCGCTGATGCTGACCGTCGACACACCGGTCCTCGGCCGCCGGATAGCGGACGTGCGCAACGGCTTCGCGCTGCCCGAGGGGCTCGTGATGGCGAACCTCGTCGACGCCGCGTCGGCCGCGCCGGCCGAGGAGCGGGGCTCTCTGCTCGCGTCCTACGTGGCCTCGCGACACGACGCCTCGCTGACGTGGCGCGACGTCGGGTGGCTCGCCTCGCTCACGAGGCTCCCGCTCCTGCTCAAGGGCATCGTCAGGCCGGACGACGCGGTCCGCGCGCTCGACGCGGGCGCGGCCGGCGTCGTCGTCTCCAACCACGGCGCGCGGCAGCTCGACGGCGCCCCCGCGACGATCGAGGTGCTCCCGGCGATCGCCGAGGCGGTCGCCGGGAGGTGCCTGGTGCTGATGGACGGCGGTATCCGGTGGGGTACCGACGTGCTGAAGGCGATCGCGCTCGGCGCCCGCGCGGTGCTGGTCGGACGCCCAGTCCTGTGGGGACTCGCCGCGCTCGGCGGCGAGGGCGTCGCGCGCGTGCTCGCGGGGTTGCGCGATGAGCTCTCGATCGCCATGGCGCTCGCCGGCTGTCCTACCCTGGCATCCATCGATCGCGACCTGATCCGACGAGCTCAGGCGCGGTGATGGATGCCTGAGTCGCACGAGCGCGGAGTTTTCCAAGATCGGCGCTCTCCCCGTGTGCGTCCCGGCGGATGGCGACGATCACGGCGTTCACGTCGCCCATGTAACCCATGTAGACAGATTGTCTGCGCTCCGCTGAATCGAGGTGTCAAGGCGTCTTCGACGAAAGAAAAGGTGGCGGCCACTCGGCCTCACCCTTACACTCGGCCATCGTGAGCAGCGCAGTACCTGCGAGGGAGCGGTGGCGGAGGCTCTTCACGCGAGGCGCTGGCGCCTCCGGGGGGGTGCCAGCGCCCGAGGGAGCGGACCCGACCATGGGGATCCGGCTCCGGCGCTTCGCGGGGCCTGCGGCCTACCTCGATCAGGTGTCGTCGCTCCGGATTGCCCACCTGACGGATCAGCATGTCGGTCGCGTGACGTCGGTGCGGGTGCAGCGCGCGGCCGTCGCGCTGACGAACCTGCAGCGGCCCGACCTGGTCGTGCTCACGGGCGATTTCGTGTGTCACAGCCAGCTCTACCTCGATCAGCTGGAAGAGGTGGTGCGCGGCTTCGAGGCGCCGGTGATCGCCGTGCTGGGGAATCACGATCACTGGTCGGGCGCCGACGCGGTGAAGCGCGCGCTCGAGCGGGGCGGCGCCGCGGTGCTCTGCAACGCGAGCACGGTGATCACGCTGGGCCATGAGCGGCTCCAGGTGGTGGGGCTCGACGACGCGTATACCGGCCATGCGTCGCTCGAGAAGGCGGTGAAGGGGGTGCGGCGCGACCTGCCGACGCTGGGCCTCTCGCACATCGCGGAGGAGGCGGACGGGCTCTGGCGCCATGGCATCCCGCTGGTGCTGTCGGGCCACACGCACGCGGGCCAGGTGACGGTCGCGCGCCTGAACGAGCTCTCGATCGGCAAGATCGCGGGGCACCGGTACATTCACGGGCTCTACGGCACGCGCAAGCGGGGGGAGCCCGGCCAGGGGGCGGTCTACGTCGGTGCGGGGATCGGCGCGGCGGTGATGCCGTTGCGCCTCGGCGAGCGGGGCCAGCGGGAGGTCGCGATCTTCGAGCTCGGCAGCGAGCCGGGGTCGTTCGACGAGCACCACGCGGAGCAGGCGCCGCACCTGGGGCGCAAGCCGTCGCCGGAGCTCATGGCGAGCCGCGCGGCGAAGGTGGCGAGGAACCGGGAGCGGCGGGCGCGGGTGCACCGGCACGGCGAGGGCAGCGCCGGCGGCGGAGAGCCGTAGCGCCGCGGCGCCGAACACGACTTCGGGAAGTTGCCCCGGATCGGCAGAAAAACCGCCATGGCGCCAAGGCCGCCAAGGGGAGAGAGGAAGTGCCGTCTTGGCACTGTCCCCTCCCATCTCCCTGGTTTCTTGGCGCCCTTGGCGTCATGGCGGTTCGCTCCCTCGTCCGACTTCCCGCAGCAGCGCTAGTAGCGAAAGCCCAGGGCTCCCGAGGGCCCCCAGAGGATCGCCGAGGCGAGATCGACGTTCATCCGAGCCTCGAGGTAGATCGCGTGCTGATCGAGGGTGACGAGGTCGTAGCTCAGGTGCCCGCTGAACCCGAACGCCGCGGAGGTCATCGACGACGTTGACGTCGCGCGGGTCACCGCGAGCACGAGCATGCCAGCGCCTCCGCCGAGCCGGAAATCGCCGAGGTGGGTCTCCACCGCGAAGCTCGGGCGGATCATGCGCGCGGGGAGGCCGAACTCGGTGACGCCGACGAAGCCCTCGCACCCTCCCCAGAGCGCGACGTGCTCGAGCGTGCCCCCGGCGGCGGCGCCGAAGCTCGCTCCATAGATGGCGAGGGAATAGAAGCTTTGCCACGAGCCCCCGGCGTAGAACTTGGCGCCGAAGCCGCGCCTCCACCCCTCCGGGCCCCCGGGCGCGGGCGCCCCCGGAGGAGGCGGCGGCTCCTGCGCGCTGGCGAGGGCGGGGGCGAGGAGCCCCGAGAGCGCGGCCGCGACGCCCCATCGTCGCCTCGACGAGCGGATACGCCGCCTCACCGGCACACCACCGGGCGCGCGACGCCCGTGCTCCCGCCCTCGGCGAGCTTCATGCGCGTGGCGGCCTGCTCGCAGACGTTGCTCGCGACGAGGTCGCCGCACTCCCTGTCCTGGATGCACCGGCTCTCGTCGGCCGTGAGCCACAGCTCCTCGTCCCCGTTGCAGCCGACGTTCTGCCGGCAGAGCGCGGGAGTCGCGGAGAACGACGGACAGCACTCCTCGAGATGCGCAGCCGCGTTCTCGCACAGGAACTCCTGCTCGCTGATGCCCATCCCGAGGGCGAGCGGCGCGAGCAGGAGGACGCACAGGATTCGACGGGCAGAGATCCAGGATCTCACGTTCAACCTCGCTGCAAAGCGCGAAGGCGGCGCGGCGGAGCGCGGCGCCCCGGGCGCCATGGCATCCTACCGCGAGCGCACGCCCATGTCCGCATGTCCTCGGTCTCGCTCCCCCGCACGCTCGAGGAACCCCGCGGGTCGGTCGATTCGCGTTGACGCCCGTCATGTGAACGTTCACATTGTCGACCGCACGTCCTCCTTTGGCTTCGTCCGGTAGTGCACCGGACCGCTCACGACCCTGACATGGCCACGCGAACGAGCCGTGATACCAAGGCAACGACGTTTCGCGTCCCGAGCCTCAACTGCCGGCGCCCTCGCCGGACTGGTGTAAAATGAGAATCTCTTTGATCGTGGTTCCTGCGATGATGGTCCTTCTCGCCTGCGGCTCCGATTCCGACCCGCCCGCGGACGACCAGGCCAGCGCCAGCACGACGGGCGCTGCGGGTTCGGGCGGGGGAGCCTCGACGGCCGCCAGCACGAGCGCCTCCAGCAGCACGAGCGCCTCCAGCAGCACGAGCGCCTCCAGCAGCGCGAGCTCCGTCGGCAGCGGCGGGGCCGGCGGCAGCGGCGGGGTCGGCGGCAGCGGCGGCGGCGAAGAAGAGAACCTGCTCGCCGCGGCCGACAGCATCGACGGCTTCCGCTGGGAGATGCCGTGCGACCGGGACCCGGGCAACAGCGACGAGTGTGCGTGTTCGGCGCAGGTCGACGAGACCAAGACGTTCGGCGGCTCGCCCGACACGGTCTATCTGGTGACCGTCCGGCTCCGCGGCGTCGTCGAGCCGGAGACCTACAAGGGCGGCACGTCCGACGGCATGCACTTCCGCGTCGGCGGTGCGCCCGACCACGGGGAGTACAACCGCTACAGCATCTCCGTCTCCGATCCGGCCGAGGTCTACTGGCTCAACGATAGCCCCAACGTGGGGCACGACACGTTCAAGATCGACCACACGAAGACCATTCCGATCCGGGGCGGATCCAAGGTGTCCTTCAAGGGCGAGGATCCGAATGACATCAGCATCACCAACTTCAAGCATCTGGTCGTGGACGGCGTCCCCCCGGCGCCCCAGCCGTTCAACGGTCAGTTCATCCAGCTCGACGTGCAATCCGTCGAGAAGAAGCCGTGACCGCGCGCCGCCCGCGCTCCTCGCGCTCGAGCAGCCGCGGAGCGGGGCGGCGATCTCGCTCACTCGATCGGCGCGTCCACGCACGCGCCCCGCGCGTCGACGGAGGTGCCGCTCGCGGCCGCCGTGCACGCGTTGGCGTACGTCTGGCCGTCACAGCCGCACACGGGCGCGAGCTCCTTCGTGCAGACATCGGGCTTCTCCGCGCATCTGCCGGACGCGTCCGCGCGCCCGCAGATCGCGGAAGGCGCGTACTTGCAGTAGAGCCCCTCGCCGCACACGCGCGGCCCGCCGAGGGTGAAGCCGCCGCAGCTCTCGCCGACCCCCACGATGGTGGGGCCGCACTCCCCCGCGCTCCTCACCGAGACGCCGGCCGTGGCCGCGACGCAGCCGTTGCTGTACGTGCGGCCATCGCAGCCGCACACCGGATCGTAGTCCTGCGGGCACGCGTCGGGCATGAGCGCGCACGTGCCGCTCCGGTCGTACGCGCCGCAGTTCGCCTCGGGGGCGAAGTCGCAATAGAGGCCCACCGCGCAGCGTATGCCGGCGATGCCCCCGCACATGGCGCCGGGCCGCGCGAGGCTGAAGCGGCTCTCGTGCTCGGAAGTCGCCGGTGCAGCCGCCACGTCGCTCACCCCGAGCGCGCCCTCGTCGGCCCCGGTCTCCTCCGCGTCCGCGACCTCATCGGATGTCGCCGTGCAGGCGGCGAGCGTCACAGCGAACACTGCACCCAGAACGTCTGCCATCTTCATGATCGTGAAAACTCCTCGTGAGGATGCCGCCCGGCGCTCCGGGCGTCTCCTCGGCATTGCGCATCGCGCGCGAGCTGGGCAAAGCGTCGCTGCGCGATGTCGCCGTGTCCTCCAACCCCTCGAGCCCTTGGCTCGACCTGGGACGACAGCGCGTCGGCATGTCAGGACTCCAGCGCCTCGACGATCGCTCTCCTTCACGCCCCACGGCGTCTGCGCTCATCGACTCGATGTCTGCTCGCTTCCCGCGTTTGCCGTTTGTCGTTCATTGGACGTCGAGGGCCGATGAGCGTCTGCCGTCTGTCATCCACCGCTTGTTGTTCGTTGCTGTCTGCAATCGGTGTTCCCTGCGAGAAGAGATGAGCCCGCCCGCCGCGGAACTTTGCGGCGTCGCGGGAGCGGGGAGCGCGGCGATCGTCAGGTCCGGGCGGGTCGAACGCCGAGAGGACCGCGCGCTCCCTGTTTCTACCTCACAAGGGGTGATGCGGCGTTCCGCCACACGGAGGTGCGGGCTGTAGGAGCCCATCCCCCGAAGCGGGGCAGTTTGCTACGTGGAAGGCGGGAGGGGCGCTGCGCGGCGGCCGTCTCGGGCAGCGGCGATTGTGATGCTGACATAAGCAGCTCTGACGCGCCGCGGGGTGGGGGCGTCGAGGCAGCGATGCGCTCGGTGAGCGAGAGGAAGCGGGAAGACGTGGCGGAGAGGCGGGGAGGAGCGGGAAGCGCGCGTGACGCGCGTGAGGGGCGGGGAAGCGCGGGAGACCACGAGCGCTCGCCGCGCGCGCTTTCGTGACAGCTCGGTTGCGACCCCCCTTGCTTTTGCTGTGCGAGGACGGCTAAGTCTGGTTCTGCTCGAATGGTCCGTGCCAGCGACAAGACGGCGAACAACCGCACCCCTCGGGAGCTCAACCGCTCCCTCGTCCTTGACCTCGTGCAAGAGCACGGCCCGATTTCCCGCACGAACCTCGCGCGGTTGAGCGGGCTGACCAAGCCGACGGTCTCGGCCATCATCGAGGAGCTCCTCGACAGCGGCAGCGTCCGCGATGTCGGGAGCGAATCGCGCGGCGGGCGCCCGGCGCGGCTCCTCGAGTTCAACGACGACAGCGCCGCCTTCCTCGGCATCGAGATCGGCGTCGAGCAGACGGCCGTGGCCGTGGCCGACGCCCGCGGGCGGCTGCGGGCGCGCCTGGAGCAACCCACCGTCCTGCGCGATCCGCACCGGACGGTCCGCGATATCGTCGAGCTCTTGCCAAAGGTGCTGCAGCTGAGCGGGGTGCCGCGGAAGCGGCTGCGCGGCGCCTGCGCGGTCTTGCCTGGGCTCATCGAGCGGCCGAGCGGCGTCTGCGTGCTTGCGCCCAACCTGGGCTGGGAGCGGTTCCCTGTGCGCGCGGAGCTCAGCCGCGCGCTCCGCATGCAGGTGCCTGTGTACAACCTGCCTCAGGCGGCGGCGGTGGCGGAAGGGGAGCTCGGCGCGGCGCGGGGGCAGGCGTCGTATGTGTGGATTTACGTCGGGCTCGGCGTCGGCGCGGGCCTCGTCGCCGATGGACGCCTGTTCTTCGGGATGCAGGGGTACAGCGGTGAGATCGGCCATTGCCGCATTGCGGACGACGGCCCGCCTTGCGGCTGCGGGCGCCGCGGATGTCTTGAGACGTTCGCCTCGGTCATGGCGCTCCGGCGCGCCGCCGAGGCGGCGTCGGCGCGCTCACCCCAGCTCGCCGCGCTCGCTCGCCCGCACGCCGTCAGCGCCATCGCGAGCGCGGCGCTCGCCGGCGACGAGAGCGCCCGCGCGATCTTCCACCAGGCGGGCACGCAGCTCGCGCGCGGCATCGCGGTCCTGCTGAACCTGCTCAACCCCCAGCTCGTCGTGCTGGGCGGCGAGCTGCTCGCCGCGCCCGACATCCTCCTCGCCGGCGTGCGAGAGGAGCTGCCGCGCCACGCCGTCCGCGGCGCGGACGTGCCGGTCGTCGCCTCTCCGCTGGGCAGCGAGGCGGGGGTGCTCGGCGCCCTCCTGCTCGCGCGCGAGGGCGCGGTTCGCTCGCTCCGCCTCGTGCCCGACGGCGTGCTCCAGGACAGCGCGCCGTAGGTGATCGGGCTCTAGGCGGGCGAGGCGCGCTCTCCGCGCGCCGCGTCGCCGCCCATCGGCGCGCGGGTGCGCGACCCGGCGCGCCCCTCGGCGAGCAGCGGCGCGAACGCGTGGCGATCATGCCAGGTGAGGGCGCCGAGCAGGCCGAGGAGGATGACGGCGTTGATGCCGGCGCGGGGGTCGAGCAGCAGGTGGAACAGGGCGATGTTCACCACGACAGGCCATAACAGCGCGAGCGCGAGCGGGCGGCGGCGGTCGAGCAGGAGCAGGACCGCGGCGGCGATCTCGACGACCTTGACCGCGTGGATGTAGCCGCTGTCGACGAGCAGCTGGATGAACGGGTGGAGCGGCTCGGGGACCGGGACGATGCGCACGAATCCGTTGATGCCGCCGAGCAGGACGATGAGGCCGAGGGCGACGCGGGCTGCGCCGACAGCGCGGGGGGGCATGGATCCTCCTTGGGTTCAGGGGATCACCATGGCCCCGGCCGTGGCTGTGGCTTGTACGAAGTGGCTGCGAGCGACCGAGCCCGGCGTGCGGCCCAGCGTCGCGACGACCGCGCGCGCCAGGTGGGCCTGGTCGTGGAAGCCGCCGGCGAGCGCCGCCTGCGCCAGCGGGGTGCCCTCCATGAGCGCCCGGATGGCCGTCATCACCCGCAGGAAGGTCACGTAGTCGCGCAGCGGGTGGCCGAAGGCGCCGTGAAACAGGTGGGAGAGCCGCGAGCGTGAGAGGCCCTCCGCGGCGGCGAGCGGGCCCAGCGCGGGGCGGCCCGGCGCCTGCTCCGCCAGGCGGCGCATGGCGCGCAGCACGCGGCGATCGGCCGGCGGGCCGCCCCGCGCGAACGCGCCGGCGCACGTCCTCATGAGCTCGTGCGTCGCCGCGTGATCGAGCCCGCTGCGGAGCACGTCGCGCGCCGCCGCGCGCGCCCGCTCGGCCTGCGCACCCTCGAGGGCGAGCACCCGCCCGCGGGCGGCCGCCTGGGCGCCGGCGCCGAGCCCGTCGGGCGCCAGGAAGACCGTCACCGTCGCGCCGGGAGATCCGATGGAATGGGCGACCCCGGCGCCGGTGAGCACGGGCGCGCGCACCTCGAACGGCCGCCCGATCTCGGCCTCGATCTCCAGAGGACCCTCGACCGGCACCACCAGCTTGACCAGGTGGAGCGCATGGCGGCGCGTCCCCCCGGCGCCCTCGATGATGTGCACGCCGCCGTGGCCGACAAGCGCCGTGTGCTCGAGAGCCGTCACGCTCGAGAGAACATCACCGGGGCGCGGGCGGCGCAACCGATGCAACTGGCGCAACCGATGCGACCGATGCAACTGGCGCAACCACGCAGCAGCGGAGCGCCGGCGCGCGCTGGAGAGGGCATTTCCTGGGCGGTTCCGGAGGACTCTTGCGTCGAGGGCGCTCCGCGCTGGCGCGCCGCGTGCCCTCGTTGACGCTGCCACCTCGAGCGGGCATAGGGGGGAGATGCGCAGAATCGCTATCGAAGGGATGACGTGCGGCCACTGCGTCCAGGCGGTCTCGAAGGCGCTCGCGAAGGTCCCTGGCGTGACGCGGGTGAGCGAGGTGAGCCTCGAGCGCGGAGAGGCGGTCGTCGAGGGGAGCGCGACGGAGGAGGCCCTCCTCGCGGCCGTGCGCGAGGCCGGCTACGAGGCGCGCGACGCCGGCTGACGCCGCGGTGCGCCGCGGTGCCGAGACGCGGCCGCCTTTGGTATGGTGGCGGCCACCATGACGCGACAGCAGAGCGAAGAGGGCTTTCCGGAAGGGTTCCTGTGGGGCGCCGCCGCGGCGTCGTACCAGATCGAGGGCGCCGCGTACGAGGACGGCAAGGGGCCGTCCGTGTGGGACATGTTCTGCAAGAAGCCGGATGCCGTGTGGAACGGCCAGACGGGCGACGTCGCGTGCGACCACTACCACCGGTACCCGGAGGACGTCGCCCTCATGCGCGACATCGGCCTCCGCGCCTATCGACTCAGCATCTCGTGGCCGCGTGTCCTCCCAGAGGGCACGGGCGCCGTCAACGAGCGCGGGCTCGCGTTCTACGATCGCCTCGTGGACGCGCTGCTCGAGGCGGGCGTCGAGCCCCACGCCACGCTGTTCCACTGGGACTTCCCTCTCGCGCTCTACCACAAGGGCGGGTGGCTGAACCGCGACAGCGCCGACTGGTTCGCCGAGTACACGAGCGTCGTGGTCAGGAAGCTCGGCGATCGGGTGAAGGACTGGATGACGCTCAACGAGCCGCAGGTGTTCGCCGGCGCCGGCCACTACGAGGGTCGCCACGCGCCCGGCGACCGGCTGCGCTTCGCCGAGGTGCTCCGGGTCTGCCACCACGTCTTGCTCGCGCACGGCAAGTCGGTGCAGGCCATCCGCGCGTCGAGCCCCGGGAAATGCAACGTCTATTATGCGCCCGTCGCGCAGGTCAAATACCCCGCGACCTCGTCACCGGAGGATCTGGAGGCGGCGCGCGCGGCCACGTGGTCGGTGAACGCTCGGACCACGTGGACCAACACGTGGTGGATGGATCCCGTGTTCTTCGGCAGGTATCCCGAGGACGGGCTCCGCCTGTTCGCGAAGGAGCTCCCCGAGGTCCGGAGCGGGGACATGGAGATCATCGCGCAGCCGGTCGATTTCTGCGGCGTGAACGTCTACTGGGGAGTCCCGGTGCGCGCCGGGGCGAACGGCGCCGCCGAGGTGGTGCCCCACCCGGTGGGGCACCCGATCACCGCGTTCGAGTGGTCGGTCACCCCCGAGTGCCTCTACTGGGGGCCCAGGTTCTTTTACGAGCGGTACAAGCGGCCCATCGTGATCACAGAGAACGGCCTGTCCACCCGGGACTGGATCTCGCTCGACGGGAAGGTGCACGACCCCCAGCGCATCGATTTCATGGCGCGCCACCTGATCGAGCTCCGCCGGGCGATCGCCGAGGGCGCGGTCGTGAACGGCTACTTCCACTGGTCGATCATGGACAACTTCGAGTGGGCCCACGGCTACAAACACCGCTTCGGCCTCGTCTTCGTCGATTACCCGACGGGCAGGCGGGTCCTCAAGGACTCGGCTCACTGGTATCGTGAGGTCATCGCCTCGAACGGCGCGACCCTCGGGGGGTGAGCGGGGCCGCGTCGCGCGCAGCGCCTCGATGATCTGTGGCGTTAACGAGGCTCGTTCGGTCACGTTCAGGGCACGAATGCTGTCCCCCCACCAGTCACCAACGTGAACGTGAACGTTTACGTGGTCGTGGTCGTGGTCGTGGTCGTCAACGGCAGGCCGTGAACGACCACGACCACGACCACGTGAACGTTCACGACCACGTGAACGTTCACGACCACGACCACGACCACGACCACGTAAACGTAAACGTTCGGATGTAGGAGAACGCGGCGCGAGCTTGATTAAGGCCGAGGGGAGGGTCGTGGTCTCCGTCAGCCGCAGAGTGAAGGCGGTGTGAGGAACCGCCACTCGCCCGGCATCGCCGGGCGAATGGCCGTGTCACCGGCGCACGCTGCGCGTCCGTGCCTCGAAGGAGCGCCTCAGGAGGCAATCGGCTCGTCGCCGTCTTCGTCCTCGTCGTCTTCTTCTTCTTCTTCTTCTTCGTCCTCGTCTTCGAGCGACTCGTCGCCTCCGCCCGCCAGGTCGTACCCGTGCGGGTCGAACTCATCGAACATGGCCTGCAGGCGCCCGGACAGGGAATCCCATGTATCAGGCGGCTCGCTCGCCTGGCGGTCGCGCTCGGCGAGGGCGAGCGCGGCGGCGATCACCGACGTCAGCGGGCGCGCGTCCTGGAGCACCGCGACCTTCGAGGCGTCGCCGGTGCACGCGTAACCCAGCAGATACGCCCTGTAGATCTCCTCATTCGTCTTGTCGCTCATTCCTGTTCCTTCGTTCTTGTCGTCCGCAGGTCGCCCGTCGCCCCGTCGCCGTGCTCTGGCCTCCTGGGCGCCGTGGAACCCGGGGGCGCGAGCCTAGCCCATCTCGGCGGCCCTCGGGGCCGCCTCGCGCCGGGAGCCCGCGCCGCGCGGGAGCGGTCGGCTCACGCGCGGGCGCGGTCGGCTCAGTAGCGCAGCCGGTCCCGCAGGGCGCGCACCGCGTTCTCGAGCCCCGCGTGGTGGTGGAAGCAGCACTGCCCGATGCGCGGCTGGCACTGCGACGAGCGGAGCATCTCCAGGAACACCAGCGCGCGCGCGTCCCCCTCGAGCGCCGCGCGCTCGAAGAGCGCCTCCTTGCGCCGGCAGGGGGCCTCGCGCAGCGCCACGGCGATGCGCAGCGGGACGCTCGCGCGCTTCAGCACCTCGGGGCGGCGGAGCAGCGCCGCCGCGCGCTTTCCGCCCTGAGTGCCCCCGTAGCCGCTCGCGATCTCGTAGGCGATGTCGAGGCCCTCCGGGCCCAGGCGGCCCTCCAGCGCGTCGAAGATCGCGTCCGCGCGGCCGTCGGTCCGGTACGAGCTCTTCACGGCGACGGCGGCCGCGGCCGTCATCACGTCGCGTTGCTCGAAGGCGGCGCGATCCTTCTCGAGCAGCGTGAGCAGCGCGCTCTCCGCGTCGCCCCACCGCTTCGCCCGGACCGCCGCCACGAGGCGCTCGCGCTCGGCCGGGAGGCCCGCACCCTCGATCGGCGCCGTGCCGGCCGACGCCACGCCCGTGTCCGGCGCCGCGGCATCCGCTTCCGGTGCCGCCGCGCCCGCGTCCGACGCCGCCGCGGCGTCGGCCGACCCGGGGGCCGAGGCGCTCGCGACGGGCGCCGCGGAGGGCGCTTGCGGAGGGGGGGCGAGGGCGTCCTGCGCCTGGGCGGCCGGCCCCCCGGCGGGGGCCGCCTGCGCCGCTGCGGGCGCCGCCTGGAGCTCCGGGCCGGCGGCCGCCGGGGCGCCCGCGCGCAGCCAGCCTGCGCCCGCGGGCAGCCGGCCGAGGAGCAGCGCGCCCGCCGCGCCCATCGCGGCCACGGCGGCCACCCCGAGGAGCCAGCCCCACGCGCGCCTCCGCGCTCGCGGCCGGCCTCCTGCCGCCCCGCGCGCTGCCTTCCCGGGCGCCCCGCCGTCGGCTCCGGCGGCCCCGAGCTGCAGGCCGAACGCATCGGCCTCGGCGCTGCCGGTCGCCGCGCCGCCGGCCGCGGCTCCCCGGGCCGCGGCGCCGCCGGCCGCGCCCGCGCGGTCTTGCCCTGCCGGCAGCTCGGGCGGCGCGGCGTGCGGGATCGCGCGCAGCGGGTCGCTGAGCCGCCACGCCCCGCTCGAGAGCGGCTCCTTCCAGGGGAGGAGGCCGAGCGCCTCGGACCTCGGCACGGCCGCGTCGAGCGCCGCGAGCAGCGCGCGGGCGTTCGCGGGGCGCTCCGCCGGGTCCTTGCGCAGGATGCGCATCACGAGCGCCTCGAGCTCGCGCGGCGCCGCCGTGCCCGGGGCGCGCAGCCGGAGCGGCGGCGGCGCCGTGTGGATCTGCTCGCGGAAGATCTCGACGGGGAGGATCGCGTCGAACGGGTGCTTTCCGGCGAGCATCTCGTAGAGGATGAGCCCGAGCGCGTAGAGATCGGAGCGCTCGTCGACGTGATCCATGCCCTGCGCCGCCTCGGGCGCCATGTACGCGAGCGTGCCGAAGACCATGCCGCTCAGCGTGATCCGGCCGGCGTCGGGCCGCGCCTCGCTGCTGTGCGCGTCCGTCGTGGAGAGGCGCTCGATCGGCACCTTCGCCAGGCCGAAATCGATGAGCTTCACCGCGTCGGTGCCGTCCTCGACCATGACGTTGCGCGGCTTCAGATCGCGGTGGATGACGCCGCGCTCGTGGGCCGCGGCGAGCGCCGCCGCGATCTGCCGCGCGATCTCCGCGGCGCGCGGGGCGGGCACGGGGCCCTTCTTGATGATGCGATCGAGCGTCGTGCCGCGGACGTGCTCCAGCACGAGGAACCGGGAGCCGTCGGGGAGGGTGCCGAAGTCGGTCGCCGAGGCGATGTTCGGGTGCTGGATGTGCGCGCCCGCGATCGCCTCGCGCTCGAACCGCGCCGTGAGCTCCGCGGATCCCCTCGCCTCGGGCAGGAGGAGCTTCACGGCCAGCCACTTGCGCAGGAGCAGGTGCTCGGCCTTGTAGACCGCGCCCATCCCGCCCGTCGCCACGAGCTCCACGATCCGGTACCGGTCCGAGATGACCGTCCCGACCAGCTGGGCCGCCGCGCTCTCCGCGAGCGCGTTGCTCGCGGCGGGCGGCGGATCGCCGGGGGCAGGGGGCGGGGAAGCGCTCACGTGAGGCGTGAACTGTCCGGCCTACCCCGATTTTTGTCAAAGGTGCGCTGATGTGGCGGTGCCGCTCCGGCTTGCCTATTGAATTGGCCGGGCGCCCGGGCCAAAGGATGCGCCATGGCCGATCCCGTCCACGCCCTCGCCCGCGCATTGCAGGCGGCGATCACCGCCGCGTTCGGCGCCGAGCACGCCGCGGTTGATCCTTCCCTGCGCCGCTCCACCCACGCCGACTACCAGGCGAACGCCGCCATGGCGCTCGGCAAGCGCCTCGGCAGGCCGCCGCGCGAGGTCGCGGCGGCGATCGTCGCGGCGCTGCAGCTCGACGGGATCTGCCGGAAGGTCGAGATCGCGGGCCCCGGGTTCGTGAACCTGACGCTCGAGGATGCGTACCTCACGCGCGAGCTCGCCGAGACGGCGGGCGGCGGCCGGCTCGGGATCGCGCCCGCGGCGCAGCCCGAGACGGTGATCGTCGACTACTCGGGCCCCAACGCCGCGAAGGAGATGCACGTCGGCCACCTCCGCAGCACGATCATCGGCGACGCCCTCGCGCGCGTGCTCGAGGCGCTCGGCCACCGCGTGATCCGCCAGAACCACCTCGGCGACTGGGGCACGCCGTTCGGCATGCTGATCGAGCACATGCTCGATCTCGGCGAGGCCGCGGCCTCGCAGGAGCTCTCGGTCGGCGATCTCGACGCGTTCTACCGCCAGGCGCGCGCCAAGTTCGACGGCGACCCGGCGTTCGCCGAGCGCTCGCGCCGGCGGGTCGTGCGGCTGCAGGGCGGCGACGAGCAGACCCTCGCGCTCTGGCGGCAGCTCGTGCGCGAGTCGACGCGCTACTTCGAGTCGGTCTACCGCCGCCTCGGCGTGACGTTGACCGACGCGGATTTCGCCGGCGAGAGCTTCTACAACCCGATGCTGCCCGACGTCATCGAGGAGCTCGGCCAGAAGGGGCTGGCGCGCGAGAGCGAGGGCGCGCTCTGCGTCTTCCCGGCCGGCTTCACGGGCAAGGACGGCGCGCCGCTGCCGCTCATCGTGCGCAAGCAGGACGGCGGCTACGGCTACGCGACGACGGATCTCGCGGCGATCCGCCACCGCCTCACGACGGTCGGCGCGCGCCGGATCGTCTATGTCGTCGGCGCGCCGCAGAGCCAGCATTTCGCGATGGTCTTCGCGACCGCGCGCGAGGCGGGCTGGCTCGCGCCGCCGGCCCGGGCCGAGCACGTGGCGTTCGGCTCGGTGCTCGGGGCCGACAAGAAGATGTTCAAGACGAGGAGCGGCGACACCGTGAAGCTCTCGGACCTGCTCGACGAGGCCACGGAGCGCGCGTCGAAGGTGGTGCGGGAGAAGAACCCCGAGCTCGACGCCGAGGCCGCGGACGCCGTGGCGCGGGCGGTCGGCGTCGGCGCGGTGAAGTACGCCGATCTCTCGAGCGACCGGATCAAGGACTACGTGTTCGACTGGGATCGCATGCTCGCGTTCGAGGGGAACACGGCGCCCTACCTGATGTACGCGCACGCCCGCATCCGGTCGATCTTCCGGAAGGCGGGCGTCGAGTCGCCGCGCGAGGCCGGGATCGTGCTGAGCGAGCCGGCGGAGCGGGCGCTCGCGCTGGAGCTGCTCCGGTTCGGCGCCGTGCTGGAGGACGTGGCCGCCACGCTCGAGCCGCACCGCCTGTGCGGTTACCTGTTCGAGCTCGCGGGGTCGTTCACGACCTTCTACGAGCGCTGCCCGGTGCTCCGCGCCGAGAGCGACGAGGTGCGCCGCTCGCGCCTCGCGCTGTGCGATCTGACGGCGGAGGTGCTGGCGAAGGGCCTCGGCCTGCTCGGGATCGAGGCGCCGGAGCGGATGTAGAGCGGCCGGCAACGGCGCCCGTCCCTGTCTGCGTTCGGCGGGCGCGCGTCTGCGTGAGCTGCGCGTCTGCGTGAGCTCCGCGCTCGCGTGAGCTG
Source organism: Sorangium sp. So ce693 (assembly GCF_051521375.1). Classification (NCBI taxonomy): domain Bacteria; kingdom Pseudomonadati; phylum Myxococcota; order Polyangiales; family Polyangiaceae; genus Sorangium; species Sorangium sp. So ce693. The sequence continues at coordinate 11,155,480 of NZ_CP150347.1, read as the reverse complement.
CGCGTCTGCGTGAGCTCCGCGCTCGCGTGAGCTGCGCGTCTGCGTGAGCTCCGCGCTCGCGTGAGCTGCGCGTATTCGAACCGAGGTTGCGCTCGCCCGCTCGAGGTTGCGTGGGACGTCGGTCCGTTCCCCATGGCAAAGTGCAGCATGATCGAACAACCGATCGCTCTCCCCTGCACCGGCATGGCCGTGATGGCGGTGCTCGCCGTTGCACTCGGGTGCTCCGCGGTGGGCGGCGCGTCCGCGCAGGGGGGCGGGGGAGACGGGCGCGGTGAGCCCGCGGGGACCATCGGCGAGGACGCCTCCGACGGGCTCGATGAGCCGGGCGAGCCAGGGCTCGGCCCCGGTGGCGCAATCCCTGTCACGGATCCCAACGTGGACGGCGACGGGGACGGGTTCACGCCCGCGGAGGGCGACTGCAACGATGTCGATGGAAATGTGAATCCAGGCGCGATCGAGGTCGAGGTCACCGAGCCCGACGCGAGCGGCCATATCCCCGCGCCGGCGGACGAGGATTGCGACGGTGTGATCGACAACGTGCCGCCACCGTGCGACGAGGGCCTCGCGCTGGAGGACTTCGATCCGGTGGACGGGGCCAAGGCGATCGACCTCTGCGCCGTGGCGTCCCGCGAGGACAGGCGGTGGGGCGTGCTCTCCGCGAGGTATGTCCGCGGGGACGGCTCGTCTGCAGAGCGGTCGCCCGCGGTTGGCGTCTTCGATGGGTTCGGCCCCAACGTGCGCGTGCAGGGCGGCGCGCGCCTGCTCGCGCTCTCGACGGGGAGCGCACGCCTGCCTGGCCACCCCGACGCCTGCTGGTCCGAGAGCTGCTCGAGCTACGGTGCCGGCACAGCGCCCCCCGGGTTCCCTCAGGACAACCCTGCCTGTCCTCCGTCCAGCTTCATCAACGACGACATCGGCCTCGAGGTCGTCCTGCGCGCTCCGACGAACGCGACCGGCTACGAGTTCCTCTTCAAGTTCTATACGTTCGAATACCCGGAGTGGGTCTGCGAGGACTTCAACGATCAATTCGTCGCGCTGGCCACGCCCGCGCCTCCCGGGTCGTACAACGGCAATCTCTCGTTCGACGGGGAGGGGAGGCCGGTCAGCGTCAATATCGCGTTCTTCGATGTCTGCGACGGATGTCCGCTCGGCTCGGGCGAGCTCGTGGGGACGGGGTTCAGCCCGCGCCACGACGGCGGCACCCGGTGGCTCAAGACCCGCGCGCCGGTGCGCGGCGGCGAGGAGATCTCGCTCCGGTTCATCCTGTTCGACACCGGCGACGATCGCTTCGACTCGACCGCGCTCATCGATGGCTTCCGCTGGATCGCGACCGGCGGCACGGTCAGCCTGGAGACGGCGCCCGCGGTCAATCCCCTCTGAGGCGAGGGGGCGCTCCTCCCTCGCGCCGACGCCTCGTCGGGGTGGGGTCGCGAGGCCTGGTCGCCTCGCCGGGCGCTCCGGGCTACCGGCACGTCAGGCAGTCCCCCCCGCAATCCACGGCGAGCTCGCTTCCATTCAGGACCCCGTCGTCGCACGAGGGCGCCTGGCAGACACGCTCCCTGCACACGCCGGACGCGCAGTTCTCGCCGGTGAGGCAACCCTCGCCCGCGGGGCAGAGCGGGCATGAGCGCGTGCCGCAGTCGATGCCGGTCTCGAAGCCGTTCGCCACGCCGTCGACGCAGGTCGGAGCCTGGCAAACCCCCTGACGACACACGCCTTCCTTGCAGTCGATGCCCGTCTCGCACGAGGCGCCGAAGCCGCACGGCTGGCACGAGCCGCCGCAGTCGCGGTCGGTCTCTCCCTCGTCCTCATCCGTGACGTCATTGCTGCAGTGCGGGGGGATGCAAGCGTCCGCCGTGCAGGTCCAGCCCTTGAGACACTCCTCGCAATTCCAGATCTGGATGACACCACCACTCCCCTCGCAGGAAAGGAAAAAAGGCGCCGTCAGCCCCAATGCAATGACGCGTCGAAGCATGGTGCTCGCTCTTCTCGTAGTTGATGGTCTGGTGACGATGACAGTACATCATGCACGGGCATCGAGGGCACCGATCTGGCTTTTTGCGAGCGGATTTATAGCATTCCGGACTGCCGGTCCGGATTGCCAAATAATCGACATGAAAGAGCTCCTCGGTGCGCGGGCGCCTGGATCCGACGAGCGGAGATCGGACACGCAGAGATGGGACGTGCAGAGTAAGGCGGGTGAGGAGAGGGGACGAGGCTCATCCACCACACGCCACGCGAGAGGAGCCGCAGCGGCCGTTCTCTACGGATCGGCAGGAGCGCGCCGTTCGATGGCTCTCGCGCCCGACAGGACCGCACGGAGCGCGCCGGCCGGACGGGGATGGGAAGGCGATGGGTGGAGCGGGCTGGGAGGGGGCCTTGGCTCCTTGGCAGGGCGGCGCGCTCCTCACGCGAGGCGGCGCGCGCCGCGTGGCGGGGCCGCGCGCTCCTCACGCGAGGCGGCGCGCGCCGCGTGGCGGGGCCGCGCGCTCCTCACGCGAGGCGGCGCGCGCCGCGCTCAGGTGCGGGCGGCGGCGCGGCGCGCCGTGACGAAGGATCGCGCGCAGAGCGCGACGTAGCCCGCCGAGAGGACGGCCATCACGGACTGGGCGATGACGGCCGGCGGGCGCGCCACGTCGCCGCCGGAGAGCAGGGTCGGCAGCTGGGCCAGGCCGCGCGCGGAGCCGAGGAAGCCGAGGACGCCGACCATGGCCGACGCGTGCATGGCGTGCATGCGGTACCTCTCCTGTCGCGCGAGCAGGCCGAGCCCGATCGCGACGACCCCGAAGCCGGCCGGGATGAGCGCCGTCGGCGCGCTCGTCGCCGCGAATCCTCCGACGCCGAGCGCTGTGAGCAGCGCTCCGTAGCCCATGGTCAACGTGGACATGCTCGACATGAAGAGCCTCCTTTTCGGAGCCCCGGGATACCGCGCCGGGCGCGCGCCCGCCACCGCGTCCTGCCTGCTCGCCCGCCCGTCGAGCGCCCGCGCTCGCGCGCTCGTCATCACCCGGTCCGGGAGGCTGCCCGTGGTCGCCGCGTTCGCGTCCTCGGCCCTCGCGCCCTCGCGCCCTCGCGCCCTCGCGGGCGGGGCGCCGCGGCGTGGTTAGAATCTGCCGTCCATGCTCGGCCTCTCCCGCCTGCGGGACAGCTTTGCCTACACCCCACGGACGCTCCAGCTCGTCTGGCGCTCGTCGAAGGCGGCGAGCGCCGCCCTCGGCGCGCTCACGCTCGCCGCGGCGGGGCTGCCGCTCGGGGTGGCCTACGTGGGAAAGGCGATCACCGACGCGGTGGTCGCCCGCGATGAGCGCGCGGCGATCGTGTGGGTCTCGGTCGAGCTCGGCCTCGTGGCCGCGCTCGCGCTCGTGCAGCGCGGGCTCTCGCTGATGCGGCAGCTGCTCGGCGCGCGGCTCTCGATCGACATCCACGGGATGATCCTCGAGAAGGCGCTCTCGCTCTCGCTGGTCCATTTCGAAGACTCGGAGTTCTACGACCAGCTCACCCGCGCGCGCCGCGAGGCGTCGTCTCGCCCCGCCTCCGTCGTGACCGAGAGCTTCTCCCTCGTGCAGAACCTGATCACGCTCGCGGGGTACGCCGCGCTGCTCGTCGGGTTCAGCGCCCTCGCGGTGATCGCGCTCGTGCTCGCGGCCGTCCCCGCCACGGTCGCCGAGGCTCGCTTCTCTGGCGCGGCGTTCCGCCTCCGGAACTGGCGCTCTCCCGAGGCCCGCCAGCTCAACTATCTGGAATACGTGCTCGCCAACGACGGCCACGCCAAGGAGGTGAAGCTCTTCGGGCTCGGGCCGATGTTCCTCGAGCGGTACAAGGCGCTCGCGACGTCGTTCTACCGGGAGGACAGCGCCCTCGCGGTCCGCCGCGCCGGGTGGTCCTACGGCCTGTCGCTCCTCGGCACCGCCGCGTTCTACGGCTGCTATGGCGCCATGGCGGCCGGCGCCGCGGCGGGGAGGCTCTCGCTCGGCGAGATGGTCCTTTACGTCGCCGCCTTCCGGCAAGGCCAGCAGGCGTTCCAGGCCGTCCTCGCCGGCGTCGGCGGCATGTACGAGCACAACCTCTACATGTCGAATCTCTTTCAGTATTTGGCCATCCCGACCGGCGAGCCGACCGCGCTGCCGGCCGGCAGCGGAGGCGCGCCTGCGCCCCTGTCGGCCGACGGCGCGCACGACCGGGGCGTGCGGTTCGAGGGCGTCGGCTACCGGTATCCTGGCCAGTCGCGCTGGGCGCTCCGGGGGATCGATCTCCACATCCCGAGCGGCCAGAGCCTGGCGCTCGTCGGGCACAACGGCGCCGGAAAGACCACGTTCATCAAGCTGCTCGCGCGGCTGTACGAGCCCACCGAGGGGCGAATCCTGCTCGACGGCAAGGATCTCCGCGCCTGGGAGCCCGACGCGCTCCGCCGGAGGATCGGTGTCGTCTTTCAGGACTTCAACCAATACCAGCTCACGCTGCGCGAGAACGTCGGGCTGGGCAGCGTCGAGCACCTCGCGGACGAGCCGCGCGTCGCGCGCGCGGTCGCCGAGGGCGGCGCCGACGAGGTCGTGACGACCGTGCCCGGGGGCCTCGACGCGCAGCTCGGGCGCTGGTTCAAGGGCGGCGTCGAGCTGAGCGGCGGGCAGTGGCAGAAGGTGGCGCTCGCGCGCGCCTTCATGCGCGAGCAGGCCGACCTCCTCGTGCTCGACGAGCCGACCGCGGCGCTCGACGCCGAGGCCGAGCACGCGGTCTTCCAGCGGTTCCGGTCGCTGTCGAAGGGGCGGACGACCATCGTCATCTCTCACCGCTTCCCGACCGTGCGCATGGCCGACCGAATCGTCGTGCTCGACGGCGGGCGCATCGTCGAGGAAGGCACCCACGACGAGCTCGTCGCCCGTGGCCAGCGCTATGCCCGCATGTTCGCGCTGCAGGCCGAAGGGTACCTGTAGCGCCGCCGGCGCGGCGCGTTCGGTGCGCCGGCGAGCGAGCGGCGCGCTGCTCACGCGAGGCGGCCTGCCTTCTCGGGGGCTCAGGCGAGCTCTGCCTGCTAGGCTCGCGCTCATGCGCGACACGCTCCCCAAGGAGGTCGGCCAGGCGGTCCACATCCTCCGGTTGCTCCGTGGGCTCAGCATGCAGGAGTTCGCGGAGCGGGCGCAGCTCTCGGCCACGTACCTGCGGCAGGTCGAGCGAGGCGAGCGGGATCTCGGGCTCGGCGCGCTCGGCCTGATCGCCCAGGGGCTCCAGTGCGAGCCGCGCCTCCTGCTCCCCGGCGACGGGCGCAGCCCTGTCGCATCCATCGTGGCAGAGCGCTTTGACCAGGCCGAGGAGACGCTCCAGAGCGCGATCCTCTTTCTGCTCATGGAGCCTGACGATTCACCGAGAAAGCAAGCAATGCTCGCCCTCGCCAGCGAAGACCCGGAGCGCGCACGCCCGGCAGCTCCGCCCAAGTCGCCCCGGCCGGAGCGCGCTTTTTCAGGGCGTATTACTCCGCCGTCGAGCCGTCGTTCCGGAAAGTGATAGACCTGCCTCGCGCGCTCCGTGGCGCCGGTCCGCGCTGGCGACGGCTTCCGCGCGCCTGAGACCTCTGTTACTGTCCCCGCCAACCGATGTTCCCCGCGCCGTGTCCGGGGGTGTCATGGACTCGAACCTCGTGCCGGAGGTCCGACGCAGTGAGCAGAATCTTTTGGGCTGATCCAACACCGCAGCCAGCATTGAAGAGCGCGTGCCGCGCCGTCCTCTCCCTCTTCTTCTTCCCGCGCGCGAGGCCTGAATCCTCCGTCTCCATCGCGCTGGCCGAGGCGGAGGGGCCATGGTGATCCTGGGGCAGGAGTTCGCGGGCTACACCATCGTCGCGAGCCTCGACTCTCCCGCTCCGGCGGAGGCGTATCGCGCGCTCGACGCGGATGGCCGCGAGGTGACGCTCTATGTCCAGGAGGGCATGGGCACCGACGCCGATGCGTTTCGCGGCGCGCTGGAGAGGCTCCTCTCGCTGTCTGCGGGGGTGCACGGCATCGTGCCTGTGATCGCGGGCGGGATGGCGGGAGACGCGGGGTGGATCGCTGCCCGGCAGAGCGACGATCCTTCGGTGGAAGATCTGCTGCCCCGGCTTCGCTCCGTCGCGTACGAGCTCGTCGTCGACGTCGCGCGGACGCTCGGCGCGGCGCACGCGCTGGGGCTCTCGCACGGGGATCTCGGCCCGCACACGGTGGTGGTCACCGGTCAAGGCGCCGCTGTCCTGAGGGCGTTCGGGCTGCACCTGCTGTTCGGGGCGCCCGAGGACGCCATGGCGGACGCGGCGCGGTACCGGGCGCCGGAGCTCTTCGACTCGCGTGCGATCGATGAACGAACCGACGTCTACGGGCTCGGGATGCTGCTGTATTGCCTCCTCGGGGGTCAGCGCCCGTTCGACGGCCGCGACGATCTGGATGTGTGCGCGCTCGACGAGGTGCCGCCGCCGCTCGAGGGGGTGTCGGCCCAGGTGAACGAGGCGCTGACCCGGGCGCTCGCCAAGGACCCTGACGCGCGATTCCAGACGGTCCACGAGCTCATGGCCGCCGTGCGGCCGCTGCTCGTTGCCGCGGCGCCGCTCGCGGGGGGCGCTCCGCCGCCGAGGGCGGCGCGCCCGCAAGCAGCGGCGGCCCCGTCGCTGCAGGAGTCGGCGCCGGATACGGAGCGGAGCGTGCCCGCTCCGGCGTCCCGCAACACGCTGCCCACCGGGACCTTCCCTCCGGAGGCCATGCGGCACCCCGTCGTCGAGATCGCCGCACCGCGCTCGCGCAACAACGTCCTGCTGGCCGGTGGAGCGCTGCTGCTCGTCGCGTTGACGAGCGCCGCCGTCGCGGTGCCGTTGAGCTCGTACATCGCCCAACGGGGGACACCGCTCCCGCCGGCCGAGCCGCCGGCGCACGCAAGTGATTCACATCGCGATGAGTCGACAGCCTCACCGGCACAGTGCGACCCCGGCGCCTCGGAGGCGGTGGGTCCTTCCGTCGAGGCGCCGGTGACGAAGTCCGGGGCGACGCACCGTGTCGAGCCGGCCCCGCTGGTCGCGACTCCGGCCGTGGAAGCCAAGGGCAGCCCCGGGCCACGGTGGTACGGCGACCAGCTTTTCTAAGGCAATGCCGCAAGTCCGGTAGCAAACGACACCCCGGCGGATTGGGGCCGCCGGGGTGTCTACGCCGCAGACCTCGTGCCGGAGGCCTGGACGCATGGCTACCCTACTAAAAGCATTGCCTCGATCGATCGTATTTTCTCACTTCGCGGAGAATTTTTCTTCGATTGCCAGCAGAGCCGCCTTTTCAGCCGGATTTCGGAGGGCGGGGTGCCGGACGAACCGACCGAGGTTGAGGTAACGGGCGGGCGAACCGACCGAGGTTGAGGTGCCGGAGGGCCGAACCGACCGAGGTTGAGGTAACGGGCGGGCGAACCGACTGAGGTTGAGGTGCCGGAGGGCCGAACCGACCGAGGTTGAGGTAACGGGCGGGCGAACCGACCGAGGTTGAGGGAACCGACCGAGGTTGAGGACGCCAGCGAGCGGGGACGCTGAACCGCAAGCCCAAGGACGCGGGCGGCCCTCAGACTCCCCTCGGCGCTCCGCGAGCGCTCAGCGGAGCTCGTTCCCAGGGAGCGGCTGGAACACGCTCGCCCGGTACCACCTGAGCTCCTCGATCGACTCGCGGATGTCGTCGAGCGCGCGGTGGATCTCGCGCTTCCTGGGCGCGGCGCGCGTCGGGTACCAGCGGCGCACGAGCTCCTTGAGGGTCGAGACATCCACGATGCGGTAGTGCAGGAAGGAGAGGAGCTCCGGCATGTAGCGCTGCAGGAAGGCGCGGTCCTTCCACACGGAGTTGCCGCACAGCACGGCCGTTCCCTTGTCGCAGTGCGCCTCGAGGAACGCCCGCGTCTGGGACTCCGCGTCGCCGACCGAGAGCGTGGACGCGCGGATGCGCTCGAGGAGCCCCGAGCGCTCGTGGAGATCGCGGACGAAGTCGCTCATCCCCGCGAGGACGCTCTCCGGCTGGTGGATGACGAGGCACGGCCCCTCGGCGACCACGGTCAGGTCGGGCTCCGTGACGATGGTCGCGATTTCCACGATCGCACACGAGCTCTCGTCGAGCCCCGTCATCTCGAGATCGACCCACACCATGCGCTGCGACCGGTCCGTCATCGGCCGCGAGCATAGCCGATCCGCGCCGGCTCCGGTCCACCGAGACTCGGCGCGACCGAGGCTGCCCCGGGAACGGACGGTGTGCTAAGCACGGGCCGGACATCGGGCTCGGAGGCCTGTCATGCGAGACGTCTTCATCGTGGATGCCGTTCGCACGCCGCGCGGCCGAGGCAAGGCGGGCAAGGGAGCGCTCTCGGGCGTGCACCCGCAAGAGCTCCTCGCGCAAACGCTCAATCGCCTCGCCGCGAAGACCGGCATCCGCAAGCAGGACGTCGAGGATGTGGTCGTCGGGTGCGTGACGCAGGCGGGCGAGCAGGGGGCGTGCATCGCGCGCACCGCCATCCTCGCGGCCGGCTGGCCGGACGCCGTGACCGGCGTGACCGTCAACCGCTTCTGCGGCTCGGGCGCGCAGGCGGTGAACTTCGCGGCGATGGGGGTCATGTCCGGCCAGCAGGAGGTCGCCATCGGCGGCGGCGTCGAGAGCATGTCGCGCGTGCCGATGGGCTCGGACGGCGCGCCCCTCGACGGGAACAACCTCGCCCTCCGCAAGAAGCTCGCGATGGTCCCGCAGGGCATCTCGGCGGACCTCATCGCCACGATCGAGGGCTTCTCGCGCGAGGACGTCGACCGCTTCGCGCTGGAGAGCCAGCGCAAGGCCGAGCGGGCGGCGGGCGAGGGGCGCTTCGCGAAGAGCCTCTTCACGGTCGTCGATCTCGACGGCAAGCCGCTGCTCGACAGGGACGAGCACCCGCGCGCCGGGGCGACGATGGAGGCCCTCGCGAAGCTCGAGCCCGCGTTCGCCAGCCTCGGGTCGACGCCGATGGGCCCCGCCGGCGAGACCGTGGATGCGCTGGCGCTGGCGCGCTATCCGCAGGTGGCGTCGATCCAGCACGTCCACACGGCGGGCAACTCGAGCGGCATCGTGGACGGGGCGGCGGTCGTGCTGCTCGCGTCCGGCGACTACGTGAAGGCGCACGGGCTCGCCCCGCGGGCGAGGATCCGCGCCACGGCGACGGCCGGCGCCGAGCCGGTGATCATGCTGACGGCCCCTGCGCCCGCGTCGGAGCGCGCGCTCAAGAAGGCGGGCATGCAGGCGCGCGACGTCGATCTCTGGGAGATCAACGAGGCGTTCGCGGCGGTGCCGCTGCAGACGGCGCGCAAGCTCGGCATCGACCTCGACCGCGTCAACGTGAACGGCGGCGCGATCGCGCTCGGGCACCCGCTCGGCGCGACCGGGGCCTGCCTGATCGGGACGGCGCTCGACGAGCTGGAGCGCGCCGGCAAGGCGACCGCGCTGATCACGCTGTGCATCGGCGGAGGGATGGGCGTGGCCACCATCATCGAGCGGGTGTGAGCCGCTCCGGCGCGGTGATGGAGGTGCGCGATGAGCACGAGAGCGCCTCTCACGAGCACCAGCACGGGCGCGGCGCTCGACGCGGCGAGGGGCACGATCACGGGCATCACCACGCTCCGGGGAGCGATCACGGCCACGACCACGACCACGGCGACCCGCACCACCATGACCACGGCCACGATCTCCGGCGCGCGCCGCTCCGCCGGCTGATCGCGGCGTTCGCGCTCACGGCGTCGTTCCTGGTCGTCGAGGCGGCGGTCGGGTGGTGGTCGAAGAGCCTCGCCCTGCTGGCCGACGCGGGCCACATGCTCGCGGACGCCGCGGCGCTCGGCATCGCCATCATCGCCCAGCGCATCGCGGCGCAGGCGCGGACGCGCGAGCGGACGTACGGATTCCGGCGCGCGGAGGTGCTCGCGGCCTTCGCCAACGGCGTCGCGCTCGCGCTGACGGCGATCTGGATCTTCATCGAGGCGGCCCACCGCTGGCACGCGCCCCAGGCGGTGCACGCCGAGGCGCTGGCGATCACCGCGGCGCTGGGGCTCATCGTGAACGTGGTCGCGGCGCTGCTGCTCTCGACCGGCGAGCACGGGCACAACATCAACACGCGGGCCGCGCTGGCGCACGTGGTGTCGGACGCGCTCGGCTCGATCGGCGCCATCGCGGCGGGCGTGCTCATCCTCTCCTTCGGCTGGACGCGGGCCGACCCGGTGATCAGCGCGGCCATCGGCGCCCTCGTGCTCTGGGGCGGCTGGCGGCTCGTGCGCGACACGTCCCGCGTGCTCATGGAGGGCAGCCCGATCGAGATCGATCTCGCCCACGTCGAGGACACCATCCGGAGCGTGCCCGGCGTCGTCGACTTCCACGATCTGCACGTCTGGTCGATCTCCGACGGATTCAACGTGCTCACCGTGCACGTGGTCCTCGCCAAGGGGCACCACGGAACGAACGTGGCCGCCGCTGTGGCCCGGCGGCTGCGCGAGAAGCACGCGCTCAACCACTGCACGATCCAGCCGGAGCCGCTCCAGGAAGAGCACCTGGTGACGCTCAGGCGGCCGGGCGCCGAGGCGCCGCGCGGGGACGGGCCCGCGGGCGACCGGAGCGGCGCTTAGAGCGGCGGTCACCCGCGTCGGATACGGGCCCATCTCGACGTTTTCGGTGCTCAGCGCACCGGAGTGCGCTTCCGCGCCGAAAACGCCGATCTGGGCCCGTCTCCTGTGCGGGTGACCGCCGCTCGGCGACGCGTGGTTCAGGGGGGCTGAGCGCCGCTCTAAATCGGGCTCTCCGCTCCGCGTCAGACGCCGCACTCGACGTTGCCGCGCTGGAGCCCCGTGAGGCGCGAGTCGCCGAGCGCCTCGGCCTCGGCGAGGAGCCAGCGGAACATCCCGTTCGCGATCGCCCGCTCCTTGCGCGTGTTGAACAGCCAGACGGCGGCGTGGCACACGTCGGCGTGCAGCTTGGGGAACGCGAGGCGGCGGAACTCCGTGCCGACGAGCACCGCCGCGGCCTCGTACTGCGCGCGCAGCGAGGTCCACTCGCGCCACTCCGAGAGCGGCGGGAGCTCGCGCCGCTCGTCGACGCGGCGGCGCAGGGCGTCGCACGCGATCTCCACCTCGGACAGGAGCTCGTCCCGGAGGCGCCGGTGCGTGCGGCCGATGGTCGCGCCGAGGTCGTCCCACGCTTCGCGCGGCACGCGCGCCGCGCGCAGCGTCGCCGCGAGATCCTCCTCGACCGCGCGCGCGAGCGGGCCGAGCGCCGCCTGCGCCCCCGAGGCGCCGAGCGACGCCGCCCGCTCGCGGAGCTCGGCCTGCGCGCGCTCGTCGTCGAGCGCCGCGTCCCACGCGCCGCCGAGCCGCCTGAGGTCGTCGCCCGAGACCTGGCCCCGAGGCCGGAGCAGAAGCGCGGCGTGGAGCAGCACCGCCCGGCTCCACAGGTCCCCCTCGGCGACCTTCGCGGCGCAGGGCTCGGGCGCCTCCGGCTCCGGGCGCGGCGCGCCCGCGCCCGCGGCCAGGGCGCGGCGCACGAGCGGGAGCGTGGCGCGGCGGCGGGGCGCGATGAGCCAGCGCAGCCAGAGCTCGAGCGCCCCTGGCGCGGGCTCCTCGCCGAGCAGCCGCGCGGCGACCGCGCCGAGCAGCGACAGCGCCCGGCCGCCCCCCACGCACGCGTGCGCGGACACGGCCGCCCAGTCGCCGCGGGAGGCCGCCTCGGCGGCGAGCCAGCCCGCGGCGATGCGGCGGGCCTCGCGGGGGCACGCGCGCTCGTCCAGGCTGGCGACGCTGTCGAAGAGCGCCCGCGCGCCCTCCACGTCCCCGCGGTGCGCCGCGAGCATCGCGCCCGCGGCGATCCCCGCGCCGCGCAGCGGAACGGCGCTCGGCGACGTCGGAGACGGCGCAGGCCCCGCGCCGATGCGCTCGCCGCCGCGCTCGATCCGCTCGCTGACCCAGGCCTCCACCGCGGCGTCCGGCTTCCGCGCGCGGCAGAGCGCCCACGCGGCCGCGAGCGCCGCGCCGCCGCGCCGGTCGGCGCGAAAGGTCCAGTCCGACAGCCACGCGACGCAGTACGCGGCGCGCGGCAACCCGAGCGGGATGATCACGTGGCGAGCGAAGGGCCAGGGCGCCATGAGCACCGCGAGCGGCGCGAGCGGCAGCGCGCACCAGAGCTGACCCGAGGCGAGCGCGAACGCGATCGGCACGAGGACGATCACCACGACGGTGTTCCAGTGGCCCAGGCCGAGCATCGGGGGGCGCGGCGGCGCCGAGGGCGTGGCCTTCCGCGCGGCAGCCTCGCTGATCACCCGCGCGAGGAGGGCGAGCACCAGGAGGCCGCCCCAGTTCATCGCGCCCTCCAGCCGAGCGCGGACAGCGCCTCGGGCCACGGCGCGCGCGGATCCTCCCCGGGCGGCTCCGGCGGCGGCAGCTCGCCGAGATCGTCGTCGAGGTCGTCCTTCGGCGGGGGCCTCGGGTCGAGCCGCGCCCAGACCTCGTGCGCCAGGCGGCGCTCCGGGTCCCGCAGCGCCGCCATGGCCTGCCGCACCTTGTCGGCCGTCCGCGCGCCGGGGCCGACCGGCGTCGGGTACGTCGCGGCGCTCGCCAGCTTGAGCTCGAGCATCCCGAGCAGCTTCTGCCCCTCGCGCTCGATCTCCGCGCGGCTCGCGCTCGGGCGCAGGCCGAGCACGTAGAACGGGTTGTCGCGGATGCGGCCGAGCGCGTCGTCCATCACCGCACCCCGGACTCGTGGCCGAGCCTGCGCTTCTGCGCGTCGACCGGCAGGAGGCGCCAGAGCTCCTCGGTGATCGTCCGGAGCGCCGCCGTGTCGCCGCGCCCCGCCGCGCCGCGCCCGTCGCGCACGAGCCGCTGCGCGCGGACCAGATCCGAGGCCTGGTGCGCCTCGGAGGCGGCGTCCTCGAACATCCACTCCCACGCCTTCGGGTGGCGGTGGAACGCCGCGCTGCTCAGGTTGCGGACCAGGCGGAGCTGCCGCTGCAGCTCGACCTGGTTCTTCTCGGCCCGCGCCCGCGCCACGCCCTGCGCGGCCTCCTCGAGGAGCGCCTTCTCGGTGCTCGAGCCGAGCTGGGAGATCCACGTCGACGCGTTCGCGACGGCGGCCTGGGCCTCGGCGTCGAGCTCCGGCCAGCGCTTGTCGGCCTCGGCCTGCTCGAGCAGGACGTCGAGCTCGAGCAGCGCGCGCCGCGCCTTCTGCCCCGCGTCGGCGTCGCCGCCGCGCGCCGCGGCGGCGTCGCGCTCCACCTCGGCGAGCGCGCACTCCACGTACGTGACCTTGCCGAGCGCGTGCGGCGCGTCCCTGCGCAGGGCGGCCTGGCGCACCGCCGCGAGCCGCTCGCGCATGGCCGCGAGCGAGGCGTCGAGCACCTCCGGCGCCGCCTCCGGGACGAGGAGGTGCGCGACGCGCTCGAACACGAGCCCCTGCGACGGGATCAGCGCGCGCGCCGAGAGGTGCCCGCCCCGATCGAGCTCGAGCGTCAGCTCGATCGCCGAGCCCGCGGGCAGGGTCGCGGTGAGCCCGCTCCCGTCGATCTCGAGCGCCCCGACCACGCGGCAGAGGTGCGCGACGTCGAGCTCGCCCTGCACGACGGGGATCTTCAGCACGCACGCGCTGGAGCCCTTCGGGACGCTCTCCACGCTGTGGTGCACGAACGTCCGCCGGGCCGGCAGCGGCGCGCCCCGCTCGAAGTAGACGCGCACGGAGTTGTCCGCGAGCGCGACCCCGATCGTGCGCGACAGCGGCGGATCGCCGATCGTGAGCCCCTGGACGATCGTGATCGTCTGCGGGTGCACCGGCACCCTCGCGCCGCCGGCCGCGCTCGCCTCGATGTTGAAGACGTTCGGCCGGCGCGGGAGCAGGTCGACGGTCACCACGAACGCCCCCTCGGCGTCGAGCGGGGCCTCGGCGCTCGTCCACCCGTCGCCCTCGCGCGCGAGCCGGATCCGCTCGGGCGCGGCCCCCGGCCCCTCCATGACGCGGCCGACCACGTGGGGCGTGAGATCGCTCGACATGGCCGGGTACTGGAGCCACAGCCGGCGACCCTCCTCCTTGGATCGCGCGCCCGCGGAGGAGGCCCGCGCGTCGAGCCCCGCCGTCGCCGCGTAGATCGAGGCGCCCTGCGCGACGAGGGTCATCGGGTCGAGCCCCTCGCCGAAGGGCGCGCCGAGCGCCTCCCGGACGCGCTCGCGCAGCGCCGGCATCACGGTCGGCCCGCCCACGAGCACCACGCGCGCGAGCTGCGATGCATCGAGCCCGTGCGCCGCGAGCAGCCGCCGGCACACCTCGATCGAGCGGTCGATGATCGGCGCGCAGAGCGCGTCGAGCGTGGACCTCCGCAGGACAAGGTCGACGTCGACGGGCGCGCCGTCCACCTCGAACGCCGCGGGCACCGCGAGCGCCGCCTCCTCGGCGCGGGTGAGCTCGATCTTGATCTCCTCGACCGCGAGCTTGAGCTTGCGGAGCGCGGCGGCGTGCCGCGGGTCGGCGCGGCTCACGGTCGCGCCCTGGGTGCGCGCGATCTCGGCGAGCGCCCAGTCGACGATCGCCCAGTCGAAATCGCGCCCGCCGAGGAAGTTGTCGCCGTCGTGCCCGACGACGCGCAGCAGCCCGTCGCGCGTCTCGAGCAGGGAGACGTCGAACGTCCCGCCGCCGAGGTCGTAGACGAGCCAGCTGCCCGTGGACTCCTCGGCCGTCCAGCCGGCGGCCAGCGCCGAGGCCACAGGCTCCTGGATCAGCTCGACGCGCTCGAACCCCGCCCGCCGCGCCGCCTCCGACGTCGCCGCGCTCTGGGGAAGCTCGAAGAGCGCGGGCACGGAGATCACCGCCGAGGCCGGCAGGACCCCGAGGTGCTCCGCGACGTCGGCGCGCAGGGAGCGCAGCACCTCGGCGGCGAGCTCCTCGGGCTTCTTCGCGACCTTCGCCGCCGCGAACTCGATCGGCTGGGCCGTCCCCATCAGCCGCTTGAACTCAGCGCGGGTGTTCTGCGGATCGCTCTCCAGGAACCGGCGCGCGCGCGCGCCGACCGTGATCGTCCCGCGCGCGTCGATCCGCACGACGCTCGGGGTGAGCGTCGCGCCCTGGGAGTTCCTGACGAGGGTGACCTTCTCGCCGTCGAAGGCGGCGGCGGTCGAGTTCGTGGTGCCGAGGTCGATGCCGACGTAAAGCGGGCGTGCAGCCATCGCTCGCAAGGATACACGCGCGGAACGGCGGCCGCCCGGTGAGGCACGGAACACGCCCGGCGAAGCGCCCGCGTGGCGCCTCGCCGCGGGCGCCCGCTCGCCGCGAGGCGCGTCCGCCCTCGGGGTACGGGGACAGCGTACGTCGGCGCAGCGCCGCGGCGCCCGCGGTCACCCTGCGAACAGCTGTGTCACCCAGACCCGGCCGCTCGGGTCGCGCACGACCGCCGCGCCGGTCCTCCGGTAGCGCGGGTCGAGCAGGTTGCCCCGGTGCGACGGGCTCGCCCAGATCGCGCGGTGCGCTCCCTCGGTCGTGCCCGAGCTGGCCACGTTCTCCCCGGCGATCGTCGCCTCGTACCCGGCCGCCCTGAGGCGCGCCGCCGGATCGCCCGAGCCCACGTCGTGGCCCACCATCTTCGCCTTGATCATCTCCTCGGAGTGCGCCCGCGCCAGCGCGGCGAGCGCCGCGTCGCGCGCGAGCGCGGGCAGGCGCTCCGACGCCCGCGCGGCGTTCATCATCCGCAGCATCGCGTCGTCGTCGCCCTGCGCCCCCTTCGCGGCCTCCTCGCCAGGCGCCGCCGCGCGGACGAACCGGCCCGGTGGAGCGCTCCCCGCGAAGATCATCGCCTCCAGCACGGGCCTCGGCCCTGTCGACACCGTGGCCAGCACCTGCACGAGCCAGCTCCCCGGCTGGTCGACCGCGAAGCTCGAGCGGAACCGCGCGCCCGACAGGGAGCTCAGCACCGTCTTGGGCGCGCCCCGCGGCCCCAGCAGCACCACCTTCGCCGCGGTCGCCGGGACCCGCATCATCCCTTCGAGGGTCACCCATTGCCCCACCCGCGCGGTCGTCGGCAGCGGCGACAGATCCGCGAGCGCGTCCACCCCGATCGCGGCCACGATCACCGTCCCGTCCGGCTTTTTCGCCTGGGCCACCCCACATCGCCGCACCCCGAGGGTGGGCCAGCCCGAGAGCCACCCGTCGATCCGCGCCCCGATCTCCGCCGGCCCGAGCCCTTGGCCGGAGATGGACCATCCCCTCGGCCAGGCGTGCGGCGCGCCGGCGGCGCGCAGGGTGAACGCGAGCTCGTCGGGCGGCATGATCTCCCCGCCCTGGAGCTGCCGCTCGACGTTGCGCTGGGCGACGGCGGCGAGCGCCGTGTCCGCGCTGCCGCAGCGCGCCGCGAGCGCGGCGATCTCCGGCGAGACCGCCCTCGGGGGCTGTGGCGAGCGCGTCGTCGCCTCCCACGTGAGCGCCGGCGGCTCCGCTGCCGCCGCGCCCGCGGAGGCGAGCGCCGCGCCGAGCACCCCGCTGGCCCACCATGACCGCATTCGACTCGGCTAGCAGGTTTCCCGCCCCGGCGCTCGTTCACCTGCGTTCCCCGCATCCACCTGCGTCGCCGCGAAAGCCGCGCATTCCCGCGGGCGGCTCGTGCTACCGTGGCCGTCGCGCAGCATGGCTGAGGTCTCCAAGGCCGCGAAGGTCGGCGTGATGACGATCGTGCTCGCGGGCGCGGCCTACGGCGGCTACCGCTTCGTCTCGCGCGACGTCGGCGGCGGGAGCGGCTACCGGGTCTGGGCCACGCTGCCCGACGCGATCGGCGTATCGCCGCAGTCGCGGGTGATGATCTCGGGCATCCAGGTCGGCGTCGTCGACAAGATCTCGCTCTACAACGGCCAGGCGCGCATCGACATCAAGATGAGCCCCGACGTCCCGCTCTACGAGGACGCGGCCATCGGCAAGCGCGCGACGAGCCTCATCGGCGAGTCGTTCGTCGTGCTCTCGCCCGGCACCGAGGGCAAGCCGCGCATCCCCGACGAGGGGAGGGTCCTCTATTACATCGACGAGCCGACGATCCAGTCGATGCAGGGGCAGGTCGCCGAGATCCTGAAGGACGTCAAGACGGTCACCGAGACGCTGAGGAACACCGTCGGCTCCGAGAACGGGCAGGAGCGGCTCGCCCAGATCCTCGACAACCTCGCCGAGGTCACCGAGCAGATGAACGCGACCGTGCGCGAGAACCGCGCCGGCGTCACGCAGACGATCAACAACATCAACCAGATCACCGGCGAGTCCGGCCCGCGCCTGCGGGAGATCCTGCGCAACGTCGAGCAGGTGACCCGCGACATCCGCACGATGACGGCCGCGGCCGAGGTGCCCGGCCGGAACGGCCAGCCCGGGGAGCTCCGCAGCGCCGCGGAGCGCGTGGGCCGCGCGACCGAGAGCCTCGAGTCGGCGCTGAAGCACGTGGACAGCGTCGCCGCGCGCGTCGACCGCGGGGAGGGGACGCTCGGCCGCATCACCCGGGACGAGACGCTGATCAACGAGGTCGAGACGGTCGTCGAGAACGTCGGCGAGCTCGTCGGCGGGCTCAGCCGGTTCCAGACCGTGGTCGGGCTGCGGACCGACTACAACTTCCTGGCGAACACCATCAAGAGCTACGTCGAGCTCAGGCTCCAGCCGGCGGAGGACAAGTACTACGTCGTCGAGCTGGTGAACGACCCGCGCGGCAAGACGGACTTCCAGCAGATCGACATCGACACGACCAACCCGAACGAGCCCGCGCACTACCGCGAGGTCCGCACGATCACGACGAACGCCTTCCGGTTCTCGTTCCAGTTCGCGAAGCGGCTCGGCCCCTTCACGGGCCGGTTCGGCATCAAGGAGTCGACGGGCGGCCTCGGCCTCGATCTCCACCTGCTCGACGATCGGTTCGAGCTCCGCCAGGACCTCTTCGGCTTCGGCGAGGAGCTGTCGCCGCGCTGGCGCGTCGCGCTCGCGTACGAGTTCATCCGCAAGCTGTGGCTGCTCGGCGGGATGGACGACATCCTGAACGCCGATCGCCGGGATTACTTCATCGGCCTGCAGCTCCGGTTCAACGACGCGGACCTGAAGACGGTCCTGCCCTTCGCGCCGTCGAGCTTCTGAGCGCGCCCCCGCCCTCTCGGCGCGGCCCCGGCGGTGCGCACGAGCCCCTGTGCTATAGCGCGAGCATGAAGCGCTCGCTTCTTCGTGAAGTGCGTCGCGGATACGCGCTCTTGATCCCTCTCGCCGCGATCTCGGCGGCGGCCTTCGCTTCGGCCTGTCAGGGGTGCAAGCTCCCTGCGACGGCCGCGGTGACCGCGGACGCGGACGTGGACGCGAACGCGAACGTCAACAGACCGACGGTGCGCCTCTACGTGCTCAGCACCGTGGCTGGCGCGCTGGAGCCGTGCGGCTGCACGAAGGATCAGCTGGGAGGCATCGACCACCTCGCCGCCCTCATCGAGGCCCAGCGCGGCGAGGCCCCGGATCGGCTCGTTGTCGGCGCGGGGCCGCTGCTCTTCACGGACCCCGAGGTGAAGCCGGAACGCTCCTCGCAGGACGCGTGGAAGGCCGAGGCGATGGCGCTGGCGGCGAAGGAGGTCGGGCTGACGGCGTGGGCGCCCGGCGAGAACGACTGGGCGCTCGGCGCGGAGGCGCTCGGCAGGTACCAGGAGCAGTCCGGGGCGGCGCTGCTCGGCAAGAACCTCGAGGGCGCGAAGGGCGTCCAGGGGGTCGTCGTGCGCGACGTCTCCGGCGTGAAGGTGGGCCTCATCGGCGTGAGCGACCCGAAGGGCCGCGCCGGCGCCTACCCCGACGGCGTCAAGGCCGCCCCGGCGATCGACGCGATGAAGGCGGGCGTCGAGGAGGCGAAGAAGCAGGGCGCGAGCGTCTTCGTGGGGCTCGCGGCGCTGCCCAGGGGCGAGGCGCTGCGGCTCGCGGACAACGTGCCGGAGCTGCACGTGCTGGTGCTCGGCAAGCCGACCGAGCGCGGCGACGGCAACGACGGCCCGAAGCCGCCGGAGATCATCGGGTCGACGCTGGTCGTGGAGACGCCGAACCACCTCCAGTCGGTGGCGGTCGTGGATCTCTTCGTCCGAGGCGGCGGCAGCGGCCCGCTCGTGTTCGCCGACGCGGGCGGCGTCGCGAAGGCCGGGGAGCTCATCAGCCTGTCGGAGCGCATCCGGGAGCTCGAGATCCGCCTCAACGGCTGGGAGGGCGACAAGCGGGTCGCGGCGAAGGACGTCGAGGCGCGGAAGGCGGATCTCGAGAAGCTCCGGGCCGAGAAGGCGCAGCTCGAGGCGGCGGAGACGAAGGTGACCGGCAGCTTCTTCCGCTACAGCTCGATCGAGGTGCGCGAGAAGCTCGGGGCCGACAAGGACGTCGCCGGGCAGCTCCTCGCCTATTACAAGCGGGTCAACGACCACAACAAGCAGGCCTTCGCGGATCGCGTCCCCGAGAAGCCGGCGAAGGGCGAGGCCAGCTACATCGGCATCGACGCCTGCACGAACTGCCACGACGAGGAGCGCAAGGTCTTCGACGGCACCGCGCACGCGCGCGCCTACGCCACGCTGCAGCAGGATTTCAAGGAGTTCAACCTGGACTGCGTGAGCTGTCACGTGACCGGCTACGGCAAGCCGGGCGGCTCCACGGTGACGCACAACGCCTCGCTGCAGAACGTGCAGTGCGAGGAGTGCCACGGTCCCGGCTCGCTGCACGCGAAGGATCCCGACAAGAAGGGGCTCATCGTGCTCTCGCCCCCGCCCCAGAGCTGCGTCGCGCAGTGTCACCACCCGCCGCACGTGGAGGGCTTCGATCCCGTGGCCAAGATGCAGCTCATCCTCGGCCCCGGGCACGGCAGGGACTGAAGGAGGGGGCGCGACGGCAGCCCTCTCCTCGTGGTTCTTCTGGTTCTGGGCTGCTTCCGGGCTGCGGCATTCCCGCGCCGATTCGATCGCGCTACGGCATGCGCCTGTGACGAACGTCCACGCCGTCGTCTCCCGCCTTGGCCCGGTCGAGAGCGCGATCCTTGCGGAGCTCACCGCGGGCGCGCCCCCGTTCGCGGTGCACCGCCGCGCCGCGCTGAGCTCGACGCTCCGCTACCTGGAGGGCGGCAACGGCTCGCCGGTGGTCCTCCTGCACGGCCGCGGGAACGCCGCGACGACGTGGTTCCCGCTGCTCCCCGAGCTCGCGCGGCGCCACCGCGTCGTCGCTGTGGATCTGCCGGGCTTCGGCCACGCGTCGTCTCCGCCCTTCGAGGGCGGGGGCTTCGAGGAAGGGCTCCGCTTCTTCGCCGATCCCGTGGAGGAGCTCCTCCTCGAGCTGGATCTCGGCGACGCCGCGCTCGTCGGCCACTCCCTCGGCGCGCTGGTCGCGGCGGAGATCGCGCTCCGCAAGCGCGCGCGCCCGCGGAGGCTCGTGCTCATCGGCGCGATGGGGGTCGGTCCCGTCATGACCGCGTGGAGCCGCGCCTACTTCCGCGCCCCGCCGGAGCGCCTGGTGCGGGTGCTCGGCCCCGCGCTCTTCCGCCGCATCCATCCGCCGCGGCCCACCCCGCTCGGCGAGCGTCTTGCCGCCTTGCACAGCGAGTTTTACGCCGTGCCTGACGGCCGGGTCGCGCCCGTCGCCGCGTTCAACGCGCTGTTCCCCGCCCTCGGCGCCGTTCCCCATCGCCTCCCGCGGCTCGGCGAGATCGACGCGGAGACGCTGGTGCTCTGGGGCGAGCGCGACGACGTGTTCCCGGCGCCGATCGGCATCGCCGCGGCCGCGGCGATCCCCCGCGCCACGCTGCACATGGTGCCGCTCGGGCACGCGCCCCACCTGGAGGATCCGGCGTTCGTCCTCCCGGCGCTCACCGCGTTTCTCTCGGCCGGTGCAGCCTCATCCCCGTAGCCCTCACGCGGTGGCGTGACGCCGCCGCGCCCGTCCAGGATGGGAGGATCGCGGCCCGGGATGGGAGGATCGCGGCCCGGGATGGGAGGATCGTGGTCCGGGATGGGAGGATCGTGGTCCGGGATGGGAGGATCGCGGCCCGGGATGGGAGGATCGCGGCCCGGGATGGGAGGATCGTGGTCCGGGATGGGAGGATCGTGGTCCGGGATGGGAGGATCGCCGTCGAGGGCCTCAGTGCACGCCGCCGACGAGCCACGCCTGCGCCGGGACGAGCACCTCTTCGGGCGAGCCTCCGCCCTGCGACGCCGGGCCGGTCGCGCTGCCGTCTCCCATCGGCGTCATGCGGAACCCGTGGTCGCCGAACACGAGCAGCAGCGTCCGCGGCGGCAGGCTGGCCATGAACCGCGCGACCACGTCGGCGACCTCCTCCGCGATGGCCTCGATCCGCTCGGCGAGCGGCGGACCCGCGGCGCGCAGGCGCGCCTCCACGAGGTCGAGCTTCATCAGCTCGCGCGACCCGACCCGCTCGCGCCGCAGCGTCGCCACCGCGCGCCCGCGGGCGATGGCGGGCTCCGCCTCGCTCGGGGGCATCGTCTCGCGGAGCCCGTCCGGCCCGCGGGCAAGCAGCGAGATCTGCGCCGTGGTCGTCGGCGGCAGCGCCGCCCAGAGCAGCGATCGCTCCACCAGGATGGCCCGATCCATCATCATCTCCCTCAGGTGCGCGGCGACCCGCTCGCCGAGGTCGAAGCGCATCGCGTCCACGAGCAGGAGCTTCACCCCGCGCGCCCCGTTGAGCCGGGCGATGCGGGCGGCGATGTCCGGCGCATCGAACACCATGGGCGGCCGCTTGCCGGTCACGCGCAGCGCCGAGAACGCCTCGCGGTAGCTGTGCTCGAAGCTGGTCCTCCAGCTGTCGACGACGCCGCGCACCGCAGCGTCCGTCTCGCCGGCGAGCGTCGCGCCGAGCAGCGGCGTGTAGTGCGTCGCGAACAGCTGCTCGATGACCCGGACCGGCTTGGGGCCGCGGGCGTTGTCGAGCTCGACGGCGAGCGCGCGCCACTCCGCCGCGCTGAGGACCCGGTCGCGCGGCGCCTTCCGCTCCCGCCGCGCCTCCGGGGGCGCGTCGGCGTCCGCCTGGGCCGCGTCAGCGCTCGGCGCGCTCGGCGCGGCCTCGTGCGCCCCTCGCGGCGGCCTGAGCGTCGTCCCTGCGCCGTGCTCCTCGTGCGGCGCGGCGGGCTCGGCGGCCGGCGCGACCGGCTCGGCGCTGGCGGGCGCCATCGCGGCCGCCTCGTCCGCGGCGGGCGGCGTGCTCGCGCCCGGCGCCCGCGCCGCGACGGCGCCTCTCCCGGCGACGGCCGCCGGCGCGTCCGCGCGGCGGATCCTCGAGGAGCGGGGGGGCAGCACGCCGCGCAGCCGCCCCTCCGTCCGCCCTTCGGCGGAGGCGGTCGACGCAGCGGCTCGGTGCGTCTCGGGGGCCGTCGGCCTGGCCCGGAGCGCCTCGTCCGGGGCTGTCGGCCCGGCCTGCAGCGCGTCGTCCAGCGCTGTCGGTCCGGCCGGGCGCGCGTCGTCCAGCGCTGTCGGTCCGGCCTGGAGCGCCTCGACCGGAGCTCTCGCTGCGGCGCTCGGCTGCGCCGGCCCGACGGGGCGCTCCTCCCCGCGCGCCGCGAGGCTCCGCGCCTGCCCGCGCGGGGACACGGAGGAGATGGCGCCGTACCCGTCGCACGCGCTCCTCTCGACGAGATCCGCGAGGGGCACCGGCGCGAGCACCTGCGCGGACCTGTCGTCCGCGTCGAAGACGAGCGCGACGGGCGCCTCGCGCGCCGCGCCGAGCCAGGCGAGGAGCGTCGCGCTGTCGTCCGGGTGGATCGCGCGCGGCGAGGCTGCGCGCCCGCCCGCGAGGCGCGGCAGGGCGACGGCGAGGCCCGCGGCGCCGAGCGCCCTGGCGCGGAAGATCTGGTCGGCGATCACCACCTCGACCGGCGCGCCTGCCTGGACCCGCGGCGGCAGCGCGCCGCGCAGGGCCAGCGCGAGCTCGACGGCCTCCTCGATCGTCGCGCGGAGCTGCCCGTCGGGCGCCGCGGGGGCGCTCGCCCAGAGGAAGCGCTGTGACCTGAGCTCGCGCTCGGAGTCGGCGCCCTGCCCGCTCGGGGCGAAGCGGGCCGTGCCGCACGGGGGCGCAGGGGGGGACGTTGGTCGGCCCTCCTCGGAGGCGGAGTCGAGGCGGGAGACAGGATCGAGGCGCATCGCGCGGGACCCTCGCAGAGCTCGCGGAAATGGGCCAAGTTTCGGCGAGCGCGCGACCGCCGACCGCGCCGGCCGCGGCATCAGCGGGCCTCGCCCGAGGCCGCGGCGGGCTTAGCGGGACTCGCGCGCGGTCTCGGCCATGAGGGCGAGCAGGGAGCAGGCGATGGCGAACCGGGCGTCGAGTCGCCCCTGGTTCATCGACAGGTCGAGCGTGAACTCCTTCACGAAGAACCGGAACACCTGCTTCACCTTCGCGACCTCCTGCTGGTGGAGCTCGATGTGCCACTTCCCGACGAGGAGCGGGAACATGCGGCGGAGCAGCGCGGCGCCGTCCTCCTGCATCAGCCCGACCGGCTGATCCGCAGGGTCGAGGATGTCCCAGGTGTCGCGGACGATCGATTTGAGCCCGCGCGAGCGGATGGTGCCGACGCGCTCGCCGGTGCGCGCGTCGAGGACGTCGAGGCACCGGTTGAGGGCGATGACCTGCCGCGATCGGATCGTGAGCAGCGGCTGCGACTCCGACTCGTCCGCGAAGAGGGTGAACTCCTCACGCAGCTTGAGCAGCGGGTGCTTGACGAAGCAGACGAGGGAGCCGTCGGGCGCATAGACGTGGAACTTGCGGCCGAGCAGCGACCAGAAAGGCCGCTTGATCGTGTACGTGGGGTGCGAGAACGGTTGAACCGCGAGGCCGCCGTACGCGGCTTGGGCTTGGACCATGGGGCTGGCAGTCTGCATTGGCGTCGAGTAGGCCGGAGCCGAGCGCGTCGGTCAAGCGGCGACTACCGCGTCTCCACCGCGCGTCTACCGCGCGAGCGGGCCGCGCTCATCGACGGCGATCCCCGCGGCGATGGCCTTCACGAGCTCTGGTTTGACGACCTTGCCCATTGCGTTGCGCGGCAGGGCCCGCACGACGATCGACTCGCGTGGGACCTTGTAGGGCGCGAGGCGCTCCTTCGCCCAGGCGCGGAGCGGTCCGGTGGCGCACTCCGCCTCTCGCCCGGGCGCGGCGACGACGACCGCGACGACGCGCTCTCCCCACGCCTCGTCAGGGACGCCGATCACCGCGACCTCGGCGATCGCGCCGTGCTCCCTCAACGCCTCTTCGATCTCGAGGGCGGACAGCTTGTATCCGCCGCTCTTGAGGATATCGACCGAGGTCCGCCCGAGGAGCCGGAAGCACCCGTCGGCGGAGCGCTCCGCGACGTCGCCGGTGCGGAACCAGCCGTCCTGGAAGGCCGCGGCCGTGGCGTCCTCGCGCCCGAGGTATCCCTTGAAGACGCTGGGCCCGCGGATCCAGAGCTCGCCTCGCGCGACCGCGGCGCCGCCGCCCGGCGCTGGCGGGTCGCCCGGCGGTCGTTCCCCCGGCGCCCACGCGTTGCCCGCGTCGTCCGTGATGCGTGCCTCGACGGTCGGCAGCGGGAAGCCGACCCAGCCTGCCCGCCGCGCGCCTGGATCGAGCAGGTTGCTCATGCCGACGCCGATCTCGGTCATCCCGAAGCGCTCGAGCGGGATCGTGCCGGTGAGGTCGCGCCAGCGCTCGGCGAGCGTCACCGGCAGCGCCGCGGAGCCGCTCGTCGCGAGCCGCAGGGCCTGCGCCCCGGCGGCGAAGCCGGGCGCGCCGCCCCGGTCGACGTGCTCGAACAGCCGCTGGTACATGGTCGGCACCGCCATGAACGACGTCACCGAGCGGCGCTCGATCTCGGCGGCGACGCGCCGGGCGTCGAAGCGCGGCAGCATCCTGGTCGCGCCGCCCGCGAGCAGCGACGTCATGAGCGCGATGACGACGCCGTGGAGGTGGTGCAGCGGCAGCGCGTGCAGCAGCATGTCGTGATCCGAGAAGCCCCAGGCCGCGCGCAGGAGCTCCGCCTGCACGGCCAGGTTCCGGTGCGTGAGCAGCGCCCCCTTCGGCTTGCCGGTCGTGCCGCTCGTGTAGAGCAGGAGCGCCGGATCGTCCGCGGCGATGTCGGAGATCGCCGCGTCGCGCCCCGGGGCGGCGCGCTCGAGGTCCTCCACGCGGAGCACGGCGCGGCCCTGCGCGATCGGGGCGGCCACGGCGGCGAGATCGCCGTCGGTGATGATCCGCCGCACGCCGGCGTCGCTCGCGAGCCACTCGAGCTCTGCCGGCGGATAGAGCGCCGACAGCGGCAGCGCGATCCCGCCGGCGAGGAGCGCGCCGAGGAACGCCGAGACCCACGCCGCGCCGGGCGAAACGAGGAGCAGGATCCGCTCCCCCTCCAGCGAGCTCGGGTTATCGACCTCACCCGCGCCGCGCCGCGCGCCGCCGGCGAGCAGCGCGCCGCGGACGCGGAGGGCTCGCTCCAGCAGCGCCGCGAAGGTGGTCTGCCCCCGCTCGTCCTCGACGGCGGTTCGGGCGGACGAGCCGAGCTGCGCGAGCCGTTCGACGAGCGGGGAAGCCATCGCGCGGACTCTCGCACAGCGGAGGTGCGCGGAGCCAGGCCGGTTGGTTACACTGCCACGTCATGAGAGCTTCCTGCCTCCTTTTCAGCGCCTCGCCGCGCCTCGCGGTCGCCGCCGGCCTGATCTTCGCTGCGGCGGCGTGCGAGAGCGCGCCGAAGCCCTCCGGGCCTGGCGCGGCCGTGACGGCGGCCCCGAGCGTCGAGGCGCCCGTCGAGCCGCCGAAGCCGAAGGGCATGCCCGAGCTGCTCGTCGACTCCATGGGCCCCTACATCGGCGGCCAGCGCGTGGATCTGGCGCAGAAGGAGGGGCCCGAGAAGCTGACGAAGGTGATCCGCGAGCTGCCGATCGAGGGCAAGCCCGTGACCCTGCTGGCCGACAAGAGGGCGAAGCCGAGCGCTGTCGCCGCCGTCGTGACGGAGCTCGGCGCGGCCGGCGCGCCGAAGGTCGTCATCAAGACCGACGGGCGAGACGACCTCCCGAAGGAGATCACGGTGGTGCCCGAGGGGCGCGTGTCGAAGCCCCCTTCCTGCGCCGTCAGCACGATGGTGCTGAAGGACCTCGCGACGGCGATCTGGCCGTTCGGCGGCGGCCTGGGCAAGAAGCAGCGCAAGGGGCTCGCCGGCCCGGATCTGTCGAACACCGGCGAGCAGCTCACGAAGGACATCGCCGCGTGCAGCGCGACGGTGGCCTTCTTCTCGGCGGACGACGAGGTCCCCTGGGAGATGGCGCACAACCTGGCGGGCACGGTCATGGCTTCCGACGCGAAGAAGAAGCTCGACACGCTCGTCCTGCTCCGCGCTGCCCCGGTCGCGGGGCGGCCGGTGCAGCTCGGTGGAGGCTGACGTGCATGGCGCCGGGGGGCTCCATCGCCTGGACCGCCGTGCCTTCGGGGCGCATCGGGCAGCGGGTGCGCTCGGTGCGCATTTTTTCGGAGGGGCTGTCAAAGGCGGCGGGGCGAGATCGCGTGTGTGCTCGTTCGAGCGCGGGTAGGGTTGGCTGGGGTGACCGCGGCACGATCCGGCACACGCGATGGTGCTGCGAAGGCACGGAAATGCGCGGGTGAGCGCTCGCCGTTGGGGTCGGCCTGGATCATGAATAGGGCGAGTCGCCGGTCCCCTGCGCCATCGGGGGCGTGACAATCACGGGAGGATGGTTCGGACATGTCGAAGCGACTTCTTGGATCGGCCCGCGCGAACAGGGGCCGGAGTCTCCGCCCCCGGGCCTCCCAGCCGCGGGTGTCGGCGGCGCCGGAGGGGCCGGCCGTCGCGACAAGGGACTCTGCGAGGCCGATCGCGAACGGCTCGGACGTCGTCGCCGAGGAAGCTGAGTGTTCCGCCGCTCCTGCGCCGGCGGCTGCCGCTGAGGACGATGCTCCCGCCGTGTCGCCGGCTCTCGAGGCGCCCGCTGCACCGATCGTAGCGGAGGTGGCCGCGGCAGCGCCGGTCGCAGCGGCAGCGCCGGTCGCAGCGGCAGCGCCGGTCGCAGCGGCAGCGCCGGTCGTTGCGGCAGCGCCGATCGTTGCGGCAGCGCCGGTCGCAGCGGCAGCGCCGGTCGCAGCGGCAGCGCCGGTCGTTGCGGCAGCGCCGGTCGCCGCGCCTGCGCCGGTCGTTGCGGCAGCGCCGGTCGTAGCGATCGCCGCGCCTGCGCCGGCGTCCGAGGCGCTCGCCGCGCAGCGCGCCGTTCCAGGCGGTACGGACGACGCGGACGCTGACAACGCCCTGGATCACGACCTGTTGATCGTGGCTCGACAAGCCGGCGCCCCGAACCAGCCGGGTGCCCTTGCGTCCCCGTCCGATGAGCTGGCGCCCGACTCGGATGCGCTCGATCTGATCGACCCTTCCTCGCCCACGGCGGCGTTCTTCCGGCGCGAGGAGGAGGAGTCGTTCCCGCCTCTCGCCGAGGTGGCCAGCGGCCCCGACGATCACGCTGACGAGCGCCTCGTGGTGGTTCATCAGCTGTCGCCCGAGACCCTCGCCCGGCGGGCGCGCCTTCGTCGGATCGTCGCAGCGGTCGCGGGGCTCGCCGGAGTGATCTCCGTGGCGGTCGTCGCCAAGGCGGTGTTCTCGAGCAAGCCGTCCTCGCCTGCTCCGGTCGCGATGGCCGCGCCGGCTCCGAAGCCAGCGCCCGTCGAGACGAAGCTCCTGGCCGCCGCGGGTGCCCCCGCTCCAGGACGGGCGAAGACGCCCGCGCAGACCGAGTCGGCGCTGATGGAGCCCTCTGCGAAGGGGGCAGGTGCCGTTCCCGATCCGGTGAAGGCGGCCGCCGAAGCGGAGAAGGCCGAGGCAGAGAAGGCCGAGGCAGAGAAGGCCGAGGCAGAGAAGGCTGCGGCAGAGAAGGCTACGGCGGAGAAGGCCGAGGCAGAGAAGGCCGAGGCAGAGAAGGCTGCGGCGGAGAAGGCCGAGGCGCCGGCGGCCGGCGCCGAGGACGCGGGCAAGCTGAAGAAGGAGGCGCTGAGCTTCCTCAACCGCGGCAGGTACAAGGACGCGATCGAGGCGTCCCGCGCGGCCATCGCGGCCGATCCGAGCGACGCGCTGCCCTACCTCTACCTGGGCTCGGCGCTCCAGGACACGGGGAAGTGGAAGGATGGCCTCGCCGCGTACAGCGATTGCGTTCGCAATGCCACGAAGGGCCCCATCCACGAGTGCAGGGCCATGGGCGGCCGCAAGTAGCGCTCAGAGCGGGCGGCGAGCGATCTGTGCGAGGAACGCCGCGGACGCGGCGTAGCCGAAGGCCACGCCCGTGGCGAGGCGGCTCGCATGCCAGACGGGGCGCAGCCCGAGGTCCTGGGTCGCCACGTCGACCGCCATCAGCGCGGCGAGGGCGATGAGGATCGGGCGCCATGCCGTGATCGCCAGGCGAGGGCGCGCGATCGCGGCGCCCGCGGCGAACCCGGCGAAGATGCCAGCGCAGCGACTGCAGAGCGGCATGACGACGCCGTCGAGCGCGAGGGATCGCTCGGGCATCCGGTGGCACAGCGGCGCGAAGACACGATCGAGCGCTGCGCCGAGCTCTCCGAGCGGCGCGCGGCTCCGCGCGAGGGCGATGCACCAGGGCAGGACGCCGAGGAGCACCAGCGCGCAGCGCACGATCGACAGCAGCGAGGGCTGCTCGGCCGGGCTCGATTCGCCGGGCGCGTGCGGCTCGGCGCCCGCGCGGACGGCGGCGGGGACCTGCGCCGCTGGCTGCCCGCGCCCGGAAGCGCACGCGGCCACCTCAGCCTCTGTCGGGCGCGCTCTTGCCGAGGTGGCGCATCACCTCTTTCAGATCGCTCCAGACCTCTCGCTTCGCGCCCGGCTGGCGCAGCAGGTAGGCCGGGTGGAACGTGGGCATGATCGGGATCGAGCCCTTGTAGAGCTTCCACGTGCCGCGGAGCTTCGTGATCCCCTCGCTCGTGCCGATCAGCCCCTGCACCGCGGTGGCGCCGAGCGCCACGATCACCTTCGGCTTGATCAGCGCGAGCTGAGCCGTGAGGTACGGGCTGCAGGCCGCCATCTCGGCCGGCTCCGGCTTCCGGTTCTTCGGCGGCCGGCACTTCACGATGTTGCAGATGTAGACCTCGTCGCGGTGGTACCCCATCGCCGCGATCATCTTGTCGAGCAGCTGCCCGGCCGCGCCGACGAACGGCTGCCCCTGCAGGTCCTCTTCCGCCCCTGGCCCCTCGCCGACGAACACGACCTCCGAGCTCGGGTCGCCGCGCGAGAACACCGTGTGGGTGCGGCCCTCGTGGAGCGGACACTTCTGGCAGGTGCGGACCTCCTCCGCGAGGAGCGCGAGGCGCGCCACGCGCTCCTCCTTCGTGTCCGGCAGCGCAGCGCTCGCGCGCGCAGCCGTCTCCGCGCGAGGCGCCGGTGCGGCGCTCACGGCAGGCCGGGGCGACGGCTCGGGACCCCGCTGCGCCTGCGTCGGCGACCACGCCCCCTGCGACTCGAGGCCGCCGCGCTGCTCCGGACGCGGGGAGGCGCCCGCGGCGCTCCCACGCTGCTCCGGAGGTGACAGGGAGGCGCTCGCGGCGGCTCCGCGCTGCTCCGGATGCGGCAGAGGGGCGCCCGCGGCGCCAGCGCGCGGCGGCGGCGGCGAGAAAGCCGCGCCGCTGCCCCCTCGCGCCACCTGCGGCGAGGGCGCATCCTGCCCGGAGAAGCCGCGCTCCGGCCGCCGAGGCGCCAGCGGAGCGCCTTCCGAGGAAGCCGCACCCAGCGCCTCGTGGAGCGCTGCAGGGTGGCCCGGCATTCCGTCTGCGCCGGTCGTTGCGTGCCATTCCAGGAACGCCCGGACCGAGGCGGTCAGATCGGCGAGCTCTTCGCGCAGCGCTTCGACCATGGTCGTCCCCTCAGTGGCCGCCCTGCTGCGCGAGCCAGCGCTCCGCGTCGAGGGCGGCCATGCAGCCCGTGCCAGCGGCCGTGACGGCCTGGCGGTAGTTCCAGTCCTGCACGTCGCCCGCGGCGAAGACGCCCGGGATGTTGGTGCGCGTCGAGCCCGGCACCGTCTTCAGGTAGCCGTTCGGGTGCGTGTCGAGCTGCCCGACGAAGAGATCGGTCATCGGCGTGTGGCCGATCGCGACGAACATCGCCGCCGCCGGCACGAGGTGGCTGTCGCCGGTCTTCGTGCTCTTCACGCGGACGCCCGTCACCATATCGGCCTTCACGTCGAGCACCTCCTCCACCACGTGGCTGTAGAGGATCTTGATCTTCGGGTTCTCGACCACGCGCTGGACCATCGCCTTCGACGCCCGGAACTCGTCGCGGCGGTGCACCAGCGTGACGCTGCTGCAGAGCCCGGACAGGTAGGTGGCCTCCTCCATCGCCGTGTCGCCGCCGCCGACGACCACGACGTCCTGGCCGCGGAAGAGCGCGCCGTCGCAGACCGCGCACGCGCTGACGCCCTTGTTCTTGAGCTTGTCCTCGCTCTCGAGGCCGATGTAGTTGGCGCGCGCGCCCGTCGCGACCACCACCGCCTTCGTCAGGTAGAGCGTGTCCTCCACCCAGATCTTGAAGGGGTGGCCCGTCAGCTCGACCTTGGTCACGTCCGCCGTCACGATCTCCGTGCCCTGATGAGCGGCCTGGTCGCGAAAGCGCTGCATCAGCTCCTGGCCGGTGATCTTCTCGGGGAAGCCGGGGTAGTTCTCGACGTCGGTCGTGAACATGAGCTGGCCCCCCGGGATCAGGCCGCCGGCGCTGAAGCCCTCGATGAGGAGCGGCTTCAGGTTGGCGCGCGCCGCATAGATGGCGGCGGTGAGCCCGGCGGGGCCGGAGCCGATGATGACCAGGTTGCGGACGTTCGATTCACTCATGATGGAGGCATCTTATAGGCGCGACCGCCTTCCGCGTCGACCGCCCCGGCGGCCCGGCGCGCCGCCGCTGCGCCGCAGCTCCGCGCGTCCTGCGCTCCGGTCCTCCATGCCGGAGGCATGCCGGAGGCATGCCGGAGGCACGCCGGAGGCACGCCGGAGGCACGTCGGAGGCACGTCGGAGCCGCGCCCGAGCAGCCGCCCGCTCAGAAGCGCATGGTTCCGCTCAGACCGAACTCGTCCAGGCTGCTCTCGAAGCGGCCGCCGTTGACGCTCTGGATGCTGCGGTAGCCGCTCAGCGCAGCGCCGGATACGGCCTTGAGGCGCCCGTTCCCGCCGTTGTCCAGCGCACCGAACGACGTGTGCTGAAACGCGGCTGAAATGTCGACCGGGCCGACCCGCGCGGTCACGCCGGCCCCGACGCCGATCCGGTAGCCGAGGTGGAAGTCGAGGTTCAGATCGGCGTCGTCCTGCCCCTTGTTCTCGAAGAAGCCGCCGGCGCGCAGCGCGAGGAGGCTCGGGAGCACGACGTAATCGCCGCCGAGCCGGACCCCCAGGACGTCACGCCAGCGGTGCGGGACGTCGGCGTTGGGAGGCACCGTGCCCACGCTCGTGCCGCGGACGGGGATGCCCTCGCGGAACCGGACCACGATCGCGTCCACCGCGCTGTTGTTGGCCCAGGTGAAGTCGAGCTCCACATCGAAGACGTCATCCGCCATCGGGTCGCGGACGCGGGGCTCGGCGGCGGAGGCGCGGCGCGCGCTCGCCGCGCTCCGCGCGCCGGCGCGAGGCCTGTGGTACCGGAGGCCGAGCTTCGCCTCCATGGGGATCCGCATCGTGAGATCGCCGGCGTTCTGCTCCTCGGTGACGTTGCACTTCGGCGCCTCGCTCTTGCAGGGGTCCTCGTCCTTGGCCCCCGCCGGCGTCCAGTAGCGAGACTCGATGGTGAGATCGGTCTTCGCGCGCACGGCGTCCTGCCACTTGAACCATGCGCCCAGGTCGAGGTGAGCCGCCGCCGCCCAGCGCGCGCCGAGGACGAAGCCTGGGATGAAGAGGTCGGTCGCCTCGGCGCGGGTGCGCAGATCGCCGTGCGCCTTGAAGTCGTCGCCGCCTTCGCCCGAGAGGGCCTCGCTGAAATTGACGAAATCGATGGCCGCCGTGCCCCAGATGAAGCCGGCGCCGAGCGAGATCCCCTCCGCGGGGGTGAAGCCGACCGAGAGCGTGGGCATCAACATCAGGGCGTCGAGCGACGTGAGCAGGTACCGCTGGGGCGACGGCTGCGTCATGTCGCCGAAGCTCGGGTGCGTGTACCGGAGCGACTCCGGCCACGCCCGCTCGCCGACGCCGTGCGGGCCGAGCACCGCGACGCCGAGGGCGAGCGCGTCGCTCAAGCGCAGGGTCGCCGCGAGCTGCGGGTTCGGGAACAGGCCGCCCTCGGCGCACACCTCGGGGTCGGGGCCGCCGTCGCTGCCGGGCGCCGGGATCGCCGTCGTGGCGCTCGGCGGGACGGGGCGGCCGCCGGGGCCGAGCCTCGTGAAGCACTGGGCCAGCTGGATGAAGTGGACGCCGCCGTGGGCGCCGCTCCGCTGCGCGGCGAGCCCAGCCGGGTTGAAGTACGCGGCGAGCGGATCGTCCGCCCGCGCGACCCACGCCCCGCCGCGGCCGAGCTGGAGCACCCCGATGTCAGGCGAGTCGAGCCCCGACGACGCGCGCGCGGCGCCGGCGGCCACCATCGCAGCGAACGCGGCGCCCGCGGCGCCGGCAGATCCTCGTCTCATGACCCCCCGTCCCCGCCGCGCGGCGATCCCCGCCGCGCGGCCTCACTTCACCGGAGACGCCTTGAGCGCCGCCTTGCCGTCCTTCACGTAGACCGTGAAGCGAACACGCGAGCAGTTGTGGCGAGCCACGAGCGCGTCCTTGTTGCGCTGCAGGGTCCCCTTGAACTTCTCGAAGGTGAGCGCGTTCGTGGGCTCCCCGCACTGCTGCTTCACCGACAGGAACTCCTCGTAGACGGCGTTCCACTCGGTGAGCTCGTCCGGATCTCCCGCGCCGTCCTGCTGCGGCGCTGGCGCTGCCGGCGCGCTCGCCGCCTCGGGGATCGGGTTCGGCAGGGCGGGCGCCCCCGGCGCCCTGGGCGGCGGCGGCGGCGGCGGGCGCCGTGGCGGCGGGCGCCCGGGAGCGCCCGCGGGCTCGAGGGCGGAGATCGGCATCCCCGCGTCCGAGACCTCCTCGATCGCCTCGACGGGCTCCACGGAGTCGCGGGCCGGCGGCGGACCGCTGAGCGGGTGCGAGCCGGGCCGCCGCGTCGGGCCGCGCGGGCTCACCATGGGCTTCGGGTAGGAGGGGCGCGAGTCGGGGCGCGGCTCGCCGGGGCCGAGCGGCACCGAGAACGCGCTCATCGCCGGCTGCGTCGGGATCGGGCCGAGCACCTGCTCGAGGTCGGCGGCCTTCCGGGGCGCGCCGCCCTTCGCGGCCACCTTCTCGACGCCGTCGTTGATGTCGGCCGCGATCTTCCGGTACGCGCCGCGGAAGCGGCTCGGCGCCAGCACGTCGACCTCCCCCTTGGCGAAGCGCGCCGCCTCGCCGCGGAAGACATGGAGCGGCCGCGTGTGCTCCAGGAACGAGAGCACCAGCCCGAGCGCGGCCATGCCGAGGACGCCGGCCAGGATCAGCACCGTCGGCACCTCGCTCTTGTCGTCGTTGTTCGCCTTGTCGAGGAAGTTGAGCGGCGAGTCGACGGACGCCGCGAGGCGGCCGACCGCGTAGCCGGCGCCGAGCTCCCACGCCTCGCCGGGCAGCCGCGCGTAGACGACGCCGAGGTGCTGGCCGATGACGCGGACCTCGGAGCGCCCCTTCTCGACGTAGTCCTTGTTGTCGTCGAGCAGCTTCAGATCCTGCGTGATCTGGTCGAGGTTCGCCTTGTCGAACCCCTCGGGCGCGCCCGAGGCGACGCGCGCCCCCTCGGCGTAGAAGCCGACGGCGGCGCCGGTGCGCTTCGTGACGGCGCGGGCGAAGGTGTCGTCGATGATCTTGGCGCCGATCACGGCGCCGACCGGCTCGCCGTTGACGTCCTGCTCGACGGGGCGCGCCACGACACGGAGGATGCGGCCCTTCCAGACCCACGCGTCATCGCGGATCCAGCCGTGGAGGGCGTCGGCGACCAGCGGGTAGCCGCCGAGCTCCCAGTCCTCGCGGTGCTCGAAGTCCACCGACGCGATCACCCGCCCGGCCGCGTCGACGGCCCACACGTGATCGAACTTGAGGTCCGGGGGCACCTCCGCGGTCGCGGTGCGCAGCGCGGTGCGGGCCTTCTCGCGCAGCTCGGCGCCGGGCTTGGCCTCGGTCGACGACTTGGCCAGCGCGGTCCGCAGGGCCGGGTTCAGCGCGACCCGGATGAGCGCGCTCGAGCGCTTCCGGG
The DNA here is from genome assembly GCF_051521375.1 of Sorangium sp. So ce693. Lineage (NCBI taxonomy): Bacteria > Pseudomonadati > Myxococcota > Polyangiales > Polyangiaceae > Sorangium > Sorangium sp. So ce693. Next base: position 11,121,246 of record NZ_CP150347.1, on the reverse strand, counting down.
CGTCGTCGTTGAGGAACCACTCGACCGCGCTGGAGTCGGCGCTGAGCGCCTCGCTCATCGCGCGGTGGCTCGAGCGGTTGTAGAGCTGCGCGGCGACGAAGAGGACGAAGACCGCGGCGCCGAGCGCGAGCGCGAGCACCCCGTACCAGAAACGCGACAGCAGCATGGCCTACTTTCCAGCCTCCGCGCTCGGTCCGCCGGTCTCGCCCACGACGACCGCGTCTTTGATGAACTGCTCGTCCGGCCCGGGCTTCACGATCGCCTCGATGGCCTTCCCGACCGGCTCGCCGTTGAAGTAGCCCTGCAGCGTGTACGTGCCGGCCTCGATCTCCATGGCGAAGTTGCCCTGGCGATCCGGGTAGGCGATGGCCACGGCCTTCGGCTCGACGACGATCCACGACCGGACGCTCGGGGCGAGCTGGTCGCGGAGCTCGTACTTGCCGGGGCCTGGCGGCGTCCAGGCGCGGGTCTTGGCCGCGGCGATCTCGACCGGCTGGAGCCCCTTGTTGCCGACGTCGTAGATCTTGTGCGGGAACGGGTCCTGGTTCTCGAACTGGATCTGCTGGCCCTCGGCGACGACGACCGTCACCGGGGAGGTGCGGCCGCCCGCGATGACGATCGATCGCGGCGTCTTGAGCGGCGCGCCCTTCTCGCCGAGCGCGGCGATGCACAGCTCCTTCGGCGCGTAGCCGAAGAGCGCGCGGACATCGGCGCGGACGGTCGGGGACGGCTCGCGGAAGGTGTACCGGTTCGTCTTCGGGTCCTTGGCCTCGTTCCAGACCGGGTTCAGGAGCTTGGGCATGCCCGTGGTCCGGCCCTTGATCGTCACCGCTGCCAGGGCGGCGCCGGGCACGGTGAGGATCGCGAGCGTCAAGGCCAGGCGCCGGACGAAGCGCGAGCCGCCGGGGAGGCGGCGCGCGAGGTGGCCTGACGACCCAAACCGCGCTGCGCCGACGAGCGGGCGCTGCTCGCCGTGCTGCGCACCTGCAGATCGAGGGGATCTCGTATCCATCGCAGGCCCGAAGCTACCGGAAGGGGGATGAGAACGGAAACAAAAGCCGGGCCGTGCTCCGCGTGCCCTGCCTGAGCCGCCCCCCGGGCTCCCCGTTCCTTGTGCGGTGTGCTCGGCCTTGTTTCGGGCCGCGCTCCATGCCGCGAGCGCCGCGAGCGCCGCGCCCAGGCGGGGTACCCCCCGCCGTCAGGTGACGCCGCGGTGCGCCGGTCGCCGGGCGCATGTCGAGGACATCAAAAAACTGCGGGCCGCTTGGACGGCCCGCAGGAGAGAGATGTTCCGTACCGCCGAGGACGTGGGCCGAAGGACTTGAACCCCTAGCATAGCTGCTAGGTGGGAGCCTAAGTACCGCTTCAGGCTTCCCGGTGAATGGTTCCGGGCCTAGCTCACCACGGTATCGTTGTTGGCTCCCTGGTTCTTGCTTACTCGGGATTCAATCGTCCAGCGCCTCACGAAGTCGGCAGAGGGAACAACCATAGGATAGTTCACTGGGCGGCTCCGTCAACCGCTCTTCCGCACGTCCTCATGTTTTGCTCATGTTTTGATGGGCGCGCTCGCCGTTTGACGCTCTTGACTCTTGACGCTCGCCGTTCGCCACTCGTCGCTCGCCGCTCGCCGCTCGCCGCTCGCCGCTCGCCGCTCGCCGTTCACGTCGCTCGCCTCGCCTCGCACGGGTCATGCATGAATCGCGCACGGATCTCGCTCGATTCGCCCGCGAGTCATGCACGGGTCAGGCATGAGAGCCTGATGGCGTACGGGTAGCCCCGAGCTGGGCGGCGCCTAGCAGGTCGGCGGGCCCGGGTGGGAGAACAGCGCGACGATGGCGGCATGGACGAGGCCGTTCGACGCCACGATGTTGCCTGTATGGTAGTTCGGCAAACCGCCGTCGAGCGCGGTGACGACGCCGCCCGCGCCGCGCACGATCGCGCTTCCGGCGGCGACGTCCCATGCATGCAACCGGCGCTCCCAGTACGCATCGTAGGTTCCGTCCGCGACCATGCAGAGATCGATGGCCGCGCTGCCGCAACGACGCACGGCCTGAGCGTTGCGCTTGACGGTCATGAAGGCGTCGAAGTTGTTGTCCGGCGCCCGGTCGCGGATCGGCGGGAAGCCGGTCGCCACCATCGCGCGCTGCAGCGACGCCGTGGCGCTGACAGCGCATCGCTCGCCGTTGCGGCGCGCCTCTCCGTCGATCGCCGCCGTGCTCACCGGCGCGCGAGCGGCGTCGCGCGGGCCTGGCTCGCGCGGCCGGAAGCCCGTCCAGCGCAGCCCGAGCGCGGGCGCGACGACGGCGCCGGCGACGGGCACGTCGTCATCCATCAGGCCGACGGACACGCACCAGAACGGGTGGCCGTGGACGAAGTTCGTCGTGCCGTCGAGCGGATCGACGTACCAGACGAGCCCGCCGCGCGGCTCCTCGCGGCGCGCGGCGCTCCGCTCCTCGCCGACGACGGCGACGCCGGGCGTGAGCGCGTCGAGCCGCGCGACGAGCAGGTCCTCGCTCGCCCGGTCGAACTCGGTCACGAGGTCGTGCGGCCCCTTCTCCTCCACGTGCAGGCCGCGCGGCCCTGCCCGGAACCCGGCCTGGACGAGCGCCGCTGCCTCCTCGGCGACGCGCAGCGCGATCGCGGAGAGCTCGAGCAGCTCGGCTGATCCGCGCCCGCTCATCGCGCCCCCGCCGACAGCGCGCCGCGGAGCTTCTCGTAGATGCCGCCGAACGCCCCGTTGGACAGGAGCGCGATCGTGTCGCCCTCCCGCGCGTCGCGCGCGATCGCGGCGACGATCGCGTCCACCGAGCCCGCCGCCTCCGCGCGCTTGCCCCCGCGCTCGAGGTCGTGCACCAGCCTGTCGAGATCGAGCCGCTCGCCGGCGGCGATGTCGGGGCGCCCGAGCGGCGCCAGCACGACGCGGTCGGCCGCGTCGAACGCGCGCGCGTAAGGCTCCTGGTGGAGGGCGCGGCACGCGGTCGCGCTGCGCGGCTCGAACACCGCCCACAGCGCGCCTCCCGGGTGCCTGGACCGGAGCGCGCGCAGCGTCTCGTCCACCGCTGTCGGGTGGTGCGCGAAGTCGTCGTAGACGCGGACCCCGCGCGCCTCGAAGAGGAGGTCCTGCCGGCGCCGGACGCCGGTGAAGCCGGCGAGCGCCGTGGTCGCGGTCGAGAGCGGCACGCCGAAGCCCTGCGCCGCGGCCGCGATCGCGGCGATGGCGTTGCGCACGTTGTGGTGCCCCGGCATCTGCAGGGCGAAGCGCCCGGCCAGGACGCCGCCGGCGTACAGATCGAACGACTGGCCGCTCTCGCCGGCCTCCGCGGGCGCGGCGAGCCAGTGCGGCGGCTGCCCGTGCGTGTCGTCGCCCTCGAGCGCGAACCACGCGACCTCTGCGCGCGCCGAGCGCGATACCATCTCGACGACCCGCGGATCGTGCGCCGCCGCCACGAGGAGCCCGGCCTCCGGGATCCGCTCGACGAACCCGCGGAACGCCGCCTCGTAGGACGCGGCGTCGGGGTAGATGTCGATGTGATCGTGCTCCATCGACGTGACGACCCCCACCTCGGGCTGGTAGTGCCAGAACTTCGGCGTCTTCTCGAAGAAGGCGGTGTCGTACTCGTCGCCTTCGACGACGAACGGCGTCCTGCGGCGACCCGCGCCCGCCTCGCCGAGGAGCGGCAGGCCGCGGCGGTCGCTCGCCGAGGAGGCGCTCCGGGGCAGGCGGAAGCTCGCCTCGAAGTTCTTCGGCAGGCCGCCGATGAGGAAGCCCGGGTCCCTGCCCGCCTCGTGGAGGATCCACGCGCACATCGAGCTCGTCGTCGTCTTGCCGTGCGTGCCGGCCACGACGAGCGCGGAGCGGCCCGCGAGCATGTGATCCGCGAGCGCGTGCGCCATCGTGGTCACCCGCATGCCTCCGTCGATCGCGGCGCGGGCCTCGGGGTTCGTCGGGCGGCAGACGTTGCCGATCACGACGAGATCGGGCCGGGGGTCGAGGTGCGCGGGATCGAACCCGGTCAGGAGGCGGATGCCCCACCGCTCGAGGGCCGGCCCCATGGGCGGGTAGAACGAGACGTCGGAGCCCGAGACGTCGTGCCCCGCGGCCTTGAAGAGCCCCGCCAGCGCACCCATGCCGGTGCCCGCGACGGCGACGAAGTGGACGTGCATCGCGGCGCAGTGTGCCCGAGCGCCCCGGGGGGGCAAGGGGGCATCCGCGCGAGAGCTCGCCAGACCGCGCCGGTCCCAGGAGTCGCCGCGCGCAACGCCCGCGATGCCTGGAGTCGCGCGCGCAACCTCGTTGCGGGGATACCGAAGACAGCGAGCGCCCCGTGACTCGACATCTCGCGCTCGGCGCGTTGACCGGTCCTTTCAGACTCCTTGTCTGGACGGCTCGACCGAAAGGGCGGCTCGACCGAAAAGGCGGTTCGACCGAAGAGGCGAGCGGGCCGCTGCGCCGCGGCGCGCGTCCAGCGTCAAGGCGGATCGACGAGCACGAGCGGTCTCAGCCGCTTCAGCGACCGCCGGCCCAGCCCCTTGACCCGGAGCAGGTCATCGACCTTCCGGAAGCGCTTGAGCTTGGCGCGGAGCGCCAGGATCGCGGCCGCCTTCGCTGGACCGACGCCCGGAAGGCGCATGAGGTCCGCCTCGGTCGCGAGGTTCAGCACGACCTTTCCGTCTGCGGTCACGCCAGCGGGAGCGCCCGCCCCGCCATCGCTGGGCTGCGGCGGCTCTACCGCTGCAGCCCCCGCATCGGCAGCCGGCTCGGAGGTGGCCTGGGGCGGGGGGCTTACCGCGGAGCCGAGCGGCGCTGGATCGCCGGCGACCATCGCCAGCCCTGCGGTCGGGTCTGCCGGGCGGGCCGGGTTGGCCGGGCGGGCCGGGAGCAGGCTCAGCGCATGGCCGGAGCCCACGAGCGCCAGCGCGAAGAACCCCGCAACGTAGGCCGCGACCTTGCCGCCCAGCGCGGTCCAGGCCGAGTCCCTCAGCGCTGCCAGCGCTCGCTCTCGCCACGGGCGACACCCCTCGTCGTCCTGCACTGCATCTGCCGGCCCGGCGTGCGAGCCCGTCCCCTTCGATGTCGTTTGCATCGTTCCGCGTCTCCTTCCCATGCCAAGGACGTCGCCCTCCGCGCACCAGCGAGCGGCGTTCGTCTCCTCGGCGTGGTCGCCTGGCGAACGGCGTGCCGGCGCGCGCTCGCCTGGAAACCCCAGCAAATCCCGGGTGCCAGGCGCTCCGGGGCCTGGCGCCGCCATGGCGGAGGCGCGCGGCGCGGCCGGCGCGGCGTGGTCGACCTCGCCGGCGGGCGGCCGAGCGCCGTGTCTCGAGCGAGAAGCTCGGCTACCATCACCGCCCCGGGCGCCCCGCGACCGGCGGCATCCACCACCGCCGCAAGGCGCTCACCACGAGGTCTTATGCCCCACGATCCCCGTCGCTTCGTTGATCCCGGCCCCGCGGGGCGCTCGCGCCGAGGCTTCCTCGGCGGGCTCGTCGCCGGCGCCGCGGGCGCCGCGCTCCTCGGCTCGCGCGCGGCGTTCGCCGAGGAGCCCCTGAGCCTCGCGGCCACGCCGCCCCCCGGCTTCACGCCGCTCTCCATTCCGGGGAAGATCGTGAAGGTCACGAAGTCGAACTCGATGCAGCCGAACGGCCTCTGGCCCGACGCGTCTGCGGCGAAGGTGATGCTCGAGCGGGCGATGGCCGAGCTCACCGGGAAGGCCGACCTCGGGGCCGCCTTCGCGCGGTTCGTCCACAAGGACGACCGCGTGGCGATCAAGACGAACGGGATCGCCGGCCAGAAGGGGGCGACCATGGCCACCAACAAGGAGCTCGTGCTCGAGATCGTGCGCGGGGTGATCGCGGCGGGCGTCCCCGCGGAGAACGTGGAGATCTTCGAGCAGTACCCGTCCTTCCTCGCCGGCACCCGCTGCGCCGACCGCAGCGCAAAGCCTGCTGCCGAGTTCCCGGCCGGGATCCGCGCCGCGGTTCACGAGAACAAGGATGCGGTGATGCCGAGCATCTCGGTCTGTGGCATCCCCACCAAGTTCGTGCGCCCGTTCACCGAGGCGACCGCGGTGATCAACGTCTCCTTGATCAAGGACCACTCGATCTGCGGCTATACCGGCTGCCTCAAGAACATCACCCACGGCACGACGATCAACCCGCACTCCTTCCATGAGCACACCGCGAGTCCGCAGATCGCGGAGCTCTACGGGCAGGACGTCGTGAAGAGCCGTGTCCGCCTGCACATCACGGACGGCTTCAAGCTCATCTACGACCAGGGCCCGCTCGACAAGAACCCGAAGCGGCGTGTCCTCCACGAGTCGGTCTACGCCACGACCGATCCGGTCGCGATGGACGTGATCGGCTGGGGCGTGGTCGAGGCGTGGCGCAAGGAGAACGGGCTGCCCACGCTGAAAGAGGCGAGCCGTGAACCCTCGTACATCCGCATCGCGGGAGAGCTCGGTCTGGGCGTCTTCGACAAGAATAAAATCGCGATGCGCGAGGTCGGATTGTAGCGGCGCCGCGGGATCCGCCCGCGTGACCGCCGTCGATGAGGCCGCTCGCCGAGGCTCGTGTTGCTCATGTCCTGCTCCAGGTCGACTGCGCGCTCGTCCACACGCCGGAGGGCCGCGCCGGTGGTCCCGCTCGTCGCGTCCCTCGCGGTCGTCGCCTGCAGCAGCACCCCCCCGACGAGGCCGCCGGGGTTGCCTCCCACGCCGGCTTCGGTCACCCGCGAGAACCCGGGGGGCGACGCGGCAGACCCCGAGCGGGCCGCGCTAGAGCGGCTGCTGGCCGAGCCGTGGGGCAGGCGGCAGGACCGGTTCAACACGCTCGACGTACCGCTTGTCGACTGGAAGAGCTGGCGCAGGGTGCGGATCTTGACCTACCCGACGCGCGCGACCTTCCGGTACGGCGACGAGCACTACGCCGCCCTGTCGGTCGTGTACACGACCACCTCGGGGCCGAGCGACCCCGACAGCTGCCTCGACGAGTTCTGGGCGAAGAACGCGCCGCTCGCCGACGGTTATGGCGTGCGGCTCGGGGAGGCGCAGATCATCCGCACGACGCAGGAGATCGACGGCGAGGTGCGGCCGCTCGTGTTCAAGGTCCTCGAGGGCAGCGTCGACTCGGTGCTCGTGAGCGACGAGTACGTCGGAGCGATCGCCGTCTACGAGTCGTGGCCGGGGACATGCCTCGTGGCCGCGATGGCCGTGAAGTCGACCCAGCACCCCGAGCTCGCGCGCCGGGTGCGCGACCGCTGGATCGACGAGGGCGCCCCGAAGCTCAAGTGGACGTCCAGTATCACCGAGGCGCCCACGACCAGCGCGCGGTAGCGGCGCCGGCGCGCCCTGGCGATGGCCGGTGATGCGAGCGCCACGGCGGCGTCGCGGCGCCCCGCGAGATCAAGGTCCCGTGGGCGCCGGGCTCTCCGCGGCCTCGAGCGACCACGGCGCGCCCTGAGCCACGCTGTGGCCAACGACGCAGGCGGCCGCGATGAGCAGGCCGACGGCGACCATCCAGGGGACCCGCAGCGGCGGAAGGACGCGGCTGTCCAGCACGACCTCGCTCTGCCTGTCGCACGAGGCGGAGGCGGGCTCGACGGCCGCGTCCGTCGCCGTGGTGCTGCCGAGATCGTTCGCCGGCGTCGCCAGCATCGCGGCCATGGTCGTCTGATCATCCATCGCGCAGCGGAGCGGGGCCGCGACCGCGCCTATCGCGCTCCGCTTCACGATGGCGCTCCGCTCGGAGGGCGGCGGGACGGGGATCGCGCGCAGCGACTCCGACGACGGCAGGGAGGCCGGCGCCTGCACGATCGCGGAGAACGCTTCCATCATCTCCTTGCCCGACTGGAACCGCGCCTCGGGCTCGAACTCGAACGTCCGGGCGAAGAACGCGTCGATCCCGGGCGGGAGCTCCGGCGCGAGCTCGGACGCCTTCGGGAACGACGTCTGGCAGATGTGCCTGACCAGCTCATTGATGTTGGCGCCCGCGAAAGGACACTGGCCGGTGATCGCGCGGTAAAGGATCACCGCCATCGACCAGAGATCGCTCCTGTAATCGACCTGCCTGGGCGCCATGGTCTGCTCGGGGCTCATGTACCTCGGCGTCCCGAGGACCATGCCCGTCTTCGTGATCCGATCGCGAGAGCAGGACGACTTCGCGACGCCGAAATCGAGGACCTTGACCAGATCGTCGCCGGCCGAAGACGTGATGAAGATGTTCCCCGGCTTCAGATCCCGGTGGATCACCCCCGCGGCGTGGATCGCGTCGAGGGCCTTGCCGAGCTGCGTGAACAAGGTCGTCGCCTGCGCGAGCGGGATCCGCTCCTCGCGTTCGAGGCGGCGATTCAGGTCCTCTCCCTCGAGGTACTCCATCACGATGAACGCGCAGCCGCGGTCGACGCCGTAATCGTAGGTCTCGATGACGTAGGGGCTCCGGACACGCGCGGACGCGCGGGCCTCGCGCTCGAAGCGGGCGATGAGCTCGGGCTCCGTCGCCGCGAAGCTGCGGATGAACTTGATGACGACCCGCCTCCTGAGCTTGATATCGAAGCCCAGCCACAGATCACCCATCCCACCGCCTCCGAGCCTGCGCTCGAGACGGTACTTGTCCATCACGGCACGACCTTCAGCAGTTTCGTTCATGGCTCCGCACCTGCCACCCACTGCTCTAGCCTGGGACAAGTGATCACCCGATTCCTGTCGAAGGGCCCACCCTTGATACTACGCCTGATCAAACTATAGAGCAATCCGTCCGGACGGTGAGCCGAAAACGTCCCGAAACAGAGCGCAGCTCACAACGAATGAGCGTACTGCGCTGAAACGCGCATGGCGCATGTGTGGCTTGATGCGACGTGAGGTGAATCGATGTCTGTCGAGGTGCGGCAGCCTGCGATTACAGGATGTCGAAGGGGTAGGCGCGATCCGCATACGCTCGCACCGCGATGGCCTTGCGCAGCTCGTCGTCGTTCTTCTGGAAGTCGGCGACGTGCTGCCGCAGCCGCTTCTGCGCCATGCCGGTGAACACGGTCGTGAGATCGATCTCCCGCCGCGCGCCGTCCTCCCCGCGCCGCTCGATGGCCCGGGTCGTGCGCGAGATGCACGCGGCCATGCAGTAGAGATCGATGGCCATCTCCGCGATGCGGCGCTGCGCATACTGCATCTCCGCGATCTCCCGCCCGTGCTTCCGGAGCATGTCCTCGCTGTGGGTGGCGAGCTCGGCGGTGCAGTCCTCGAAGATCACCGCCTCCCGGCTGAGCAGCGGGTGCGCCTTCGACATCCGCTCGCGCCCGAGCACCGACCGCGCCTTGCGGAGCGCGAAATCGCTGAGCAGCCCGAAGCCCTTGATGGGCTCTCGCATCGCCTTCGCGACGTCCGCGAGCGCCTTGCCCGGGCCGCTCATCCCGGAGAGCGCCATGAAACAGCGCAGGATCTCGTTCGTCCCCTCGAAGATCATGTTGATCCGAGCGTCGCGCAGGTGGCGCTCGTAGGGGTACTCCTCCATGTAGCCGATGCCGGCCGCGATCTGGAGCGTCTCGTTGACGACGAACCACAGGGTCTCGCTCCCCATGACCTTGCAGATCGCGCTCTCGATCGAGAAGTCGGGGACCTTGGCGTCGACGAGGCTCGCCGTCAGGTACGTGATGGACTCGAGCGCATACGTGTGCGCGAGCATCGTCGCGATCTTGTCCTTGATGAGCCCGAAGTCGCCGATGCTCCGGCCGAACGCGCGCCGCTCCTGGACCCGGTCGAGCGCCATCCGGATCAGCGTGTTGCACGCGCCCACGCACCCCGCCGAGAGCCCGAGGCGCCCGTTGTTGAGCACCTCGACGGCGACCTTGAAGCCCTTGCCGACCTCGCCCAGCACGTTCTCGCGCGGCACCCTCACGTCGTCGAAGAAGAGCTCCGTCGTCGACGAGCCGCGGATCCCGAGCTTCTGCTCGTTCGGCCCGTTCTTCACGCCCATGCTCCGCTCCACGATGAAGGCGGTGAGCTTCGGCTTGTTCCCCTCCTCGAGCGCCGAGGTCCGGGCGAACACCGTGAAGACGTCGGCGAAGCCTCCGTTCGTGATCCAGATCTTCGACCCGTTCAGCGTGTAGTACGAGCCGTCGGCCGACATCTCGGCGCGCGTCCTGATCGCCGCGGCGTCGGAGCCGGCGCCCGGCTCCGTCAGGGCGAAGGCCGCCATCCACTCGCCGGTCGCGAGCTTCGGGAGATACCGCTGCTTCTGCTCCTCCGTCCCGAAGAGCTGGATCGCCTTGAAGCCGATCGACTGGTGCGCGCCGAGGGTGACGGCGATCGACGCGTCGAGCCCGCCGATCTCCTGCATCACGCGCGCATACGCCATGTTGCTGAGGTTGACGCCGCCGTGCTCGGCCTGGATCTGCAGGCCCATCAGGCCGAGCCTCTTCATCTCGGCCAGGAGGCCCGGATCGATGGCGTGCTCCCTGTCGATCCGGCCGCTGTCGACGCTCGACGCGAAGAACCGCCGCACGCTGTCGAGCATCATCGACGTCGTCTCCCGATCCTCGGCCGGCATCTCGGGATACGGGAAGATGATGTCCTCGGCGATGATGCCGTGGAAGAGGGCCTTCATGAAGCTCTGCTCGATCGTGGGAGGCATCGGACCGTCCTTTCCTGGAGCAGGCCGCTCGGCCTCCGCGGGAGCGCGCGGCGCGCCCGGCCTGCTCAGTGCGTCTTCCTCGGCGTCCGCACGGACTCCGCTGGGCTCTCGTCCTTCACGGGCCCTCCGGCCTCGTCGACGACGACGGGCGCGACAGCGCCCCGTGTGCTCGAGGAGGGCGGCGGGACGGCGCCCCGTGTGCTCGAGGGGGGCGGCGGGACAGCGCCCCGCGCGCTCGAAGAGGGCGACGGGGCGGCGCCCCGTGCGCTCGACGAGGGCGGCGGGGCGGCGCTCCCGTCCCGACCCGGCGCGCTGGACGCCGGGACGGGCGTGGGCGTGGCGGGGCGCGTGGGGTGCGGCGTGACCGTCGGCGGCGCAGGCGTGTGCCCGGCGCGATCGCTCTCGCGCTGCCACGGGTACTTGATGCGCCCGTGGTACATGTTGACAAGCGTCGACGCCATCCGGCTCGTCATGATGCGCAGGTCCTCGATCGTCAGCCCGGATTGATCGAGCTGGCCAGACGCGAGCTTCGAGAACATCACCCGCTGGATCATCTCCTCGAACTTCTTGTGCTCGGGCGGCCAGATGGTCCGCGACGCCGCCTCGATGGAGTCGACGAGCATCAGGATGGCCGTCTCCTTCGTCTGCGGCTTCATGCCGGGATAGCGGAAGTGCTCCTGCGTCAGATCCTTCGGGTTCCCGTGCTCGACGCACTTGTGCCAGAAATACTCGACGACCTGCGTGCCGTGGTGGGTGTACGCGAACTCGACCACCGGCTCGGGGATGTTGCCCTCGCGCAGGATCTTCGTGCCCATCACGACGTGCGCCATGATCGCGTCGGCGCTCACCTCCGGCTCGAGCTCCTCGTGCGGCGATCGCTCGCCGTGCGGGAGGTTCTCGATGAAGTACTTGGGCTGCACGGTCTTGCCGAGGTCGTGGTAGTAGGCGCCCACCCGCGTCAGCAGCGCGTCGGCGCCGATCGCCGCGGCCGAGGCCTCGGCGAGGTTCGCCATCGCGCGCGCGTGCTCCCAGCTGCCCGGCGCCTCCGCCGCCATCTTCTTGAGCAGCGGCTGTTCCAGGTCGGTGAGGTCGAGCAGCTTGTCGCGGGGCACGTGCCCCATCGCCCGCTCGGCCGGCTCCCTCAGGCTCCGGCCGAGCACGCCGACGAGCAGCCCCCCGCCGACGCAGGCCAGGACGTTGGAGCCGAGCCAGCGCTTCAGATCGGCGCCGAGATCGAAGCTCCCCTCGAACAGCACGGTCAGCGCGATGAACCCGATCGCGCCGGCGATGCCCGCCAGGCTGCCCGCGACGAACAGCTGCCGCGAGCCCTTGCGCTTGAAGAAGAACATCGTCGCGGCGATGCCGCGCACGAGCAGCACCGACAGGAGCACCACGTCGAACCGGAGCAGCGACGACGCGATGAACGCGACCCCGACCTCGACGAGGAACGCGGTCCGCCGATCGAACGCGATCGCCACCCAGAGCGGGAGCGCCGCGACCGGCATCCAGAACTCGGGCAGCGCCGTGAAGAGCAGGAGGAGCTTCGCGACGATGAGCGAGCCCGTCATCAGGACGAACATGCCCACCTGCGTGCGGAGCAGCCGCACCCGGTTCTGCCCGAAGCGACGCAGGTAGACCGTCAGCATCAGGCAGACGATGAGGTAGATGGCGTACATGCTCGCGAGGCGCGCGCCGAGCCCGGGCCGCCTCATCCGCCGCACCGTCTCGTACGCCATCGCGGCGTTGTGATCCTCGTTGTGCTCCGAGAGGAACGTGCCGCGCGGCACGATCACGCGCCTGTGCTCGTAAGAGAGCGTGAAGCTCCCGTCGTGCGTGTCGCGCACGATCCGTGGACCGTACGGGACGCGCAGCGTCACGGGCGCAGGCTTGCCCATCTCGGGGCTGAGCGCAGGGATGAAGAGCTCGCCAACGCCGAGCACGGCGAAGCACGCCGCAAAGAGGGCGCTCAAGACGAAGCCGGCGAGGGGACCTGCCCGGATACGCGTGCGCAGCATGGAACCGCTCGGTATCGTCCGCTGGTGCAGCCTGAGAAACGGTTGACAGGGCACGCTCGCGCGTCGCCCCGCCTCCACCGGACGACCGCGAGGGGCCGCCGATGTCAATGTGTAGGCGGGACCCTAGCAAAGAAGCAAGGCCGAGTCAGCGGCGCGCGGAGCGCGGGCCCCCGGGCACGCCGCCCCCTTGCTTGATTGCCTCGGTTCTCTGCGTTCCGTCCGTTCCCTCGGTTCCCTTTCTTCCCCATGGTCCGCTCCGAGTCCCCGCCCGAGGGCGGGGCGGCCGCCGGGAAGCCGGCGCCCGAAGCGAATGTGGACGCCGGTGCGCCGTCCAACGCCGGCGCGCGCCCGTCGGCCCACCCGGCATTGGCGGGAGCGCAAGGCGCCGGACCACCCTCGCGATGTTCCAATTGCTCCTGGAAAACATCGATTCGAGCAGACAATTGCCGTTCGGCGCAAAAGTTGCTACCCACAGGAAATGTCCCCGCTGCGCATGCTGCTCGAACGCCGCAGGAGCGTGGTGATCATGGGGGTCCTGAACCGCACGCCGGACTCGTTCTCCGATGGCGGTCGCTTTGCGGATGAAGATACGGCTCTCGCGCAGATCGATGCGATGCTCTCCGAGGGGGCAGACATGATCGACATCGGCGCGGAGTCGACGCGGCCGGGCGCGCGGCCCGTGCCGGATGACGAGCAGATCGCGCGCATCGGCGGGAGCGTGCGCGACGCGGTGAGGAGGGGAGCGGTGGTCTCCATCGACACGACCTCTCCCGCCGTGGCGGCGCGCGCGCTCGACGACGGCGCGGCCGTGGTCAACTCGATCTCGCTCGACAGCGCGGCGGAGCTCGGCGCGCTCTGCGCTCGGCGCGGGGCGTCGCTCGTGCTCATGCACAGCCGCGGACCGATGTCGGCGATGGCCGGCTTCTCCGCGTACCCCGACGACGCCTACGGCGACGTCGTGGCCGACGTGGCCCGCGAGTGGTCGAGCGCCGCCGCGCGGGCGATCGAGGCGGGCCTGCCGGAGGGCGAGCTCGTCCTCGATCCGGGCCTCGGCTTCGCCAAGAACGCGCGGCAGTCGCTCGAGCTGTGCGCTCGGCTGCCCGAGCTCTGCGCCCTCGGCTTTCCCGTGCTCGTCGGGCCGAGCCGCAAGTCGTTCCTGGCGCGCGCCGCGGCCTCGGAGGCCGCGGGGCGAGGCGACGGCGGGGAAGCGCCGCTCGCGCCGCCCCCCGACCGCCTCGGCGGCACCGTCGCCGCCGCGCTCGCGTGCGTCGCGCGCGGCGCCGCGGCGGTCCGTGTCCACGACGTCCTCCCCGTGCGCCAGGCCCTCGACGTGATGCGCGCGATCGAGCGCGCGGGCGCCGGCGACCGTCGGCGCACGGATGGCCCCGTCGCCCAGGGGGCGCGCGGCGATGGTTGAAGGGTTCCTCCGCCTCTTCTCGGTGAGGCCGGCGACGCAGGTCATCCGGGACTTCTTCGACATCTTCATCGTCGCCTACGTCGTCTATCGCGCGCTCCTCGTGCTGCGCGGGACCCGCGCGATGCAGATGGGCCTCGGGCTCGGCATCGTCTTCCTCATCTATCTCGGGGCGAAGATCTTCGGCCTGACCACGCTCCTCAACCTCCTCTCCTGGCTCCTCTCCTCGATCATCCTCATCGTGGTCGTCGTCTTCCAGAACGACATCCGCCGCGCCCTCATCCGCGTGGGCGGCAGCAACTGGTTCACGAGCGGACGCGAGCAGCAGTCGCGCGTCATCGACGAGGTGGTCGCCGCCGCGACCGAGCTCGCCCGCCACCGCATGGGCGCGATCATCGCCTTCGAGCAGGACGCCAACGTGCTGGAGTTCGTGAAGAGCGAGGGGATCCACATCGACTCGGTCGTCACCCGAGAGCTGCTCGTCTCGCTGTTCGTCCCCGAGTCGGTGAACAAGCTGCACGACGGCGCGGTGCTGATCCGCGATCTCAAGATCGCGCGCGCCGGCGTCTTCTTCCCGATGCCGGAGACCAAGATCCTCGACGCCAGCCTCGGCTCCCGCCACCGCGCCGCGCTCGGGATCACCGAGGAGACCGACGCGGTCGTCGTCGTCGTCAGCGAGGAGCGCGGCACGATCAGCTTCTGCTTCAGCGGCAACATCGTCTCGAACCTCGACGGCCAGTCGCTGCGACACGCGCTGCTCGGGCTCTTCGGCCGCTCGTCGCGCAGGCGGCGCTTCGCCAAGAAGGTCGCCCAGGTCGGCCGCGCGAGCCTCCCCACGCCGGCGGCGCGCGGCCCCGCCGTGGGCGCGACGCAAGGCGCCGGGCAGGCGCACGAGCCCGGCAAGCCCGCCGCCGCGAAGCCTGCGCCGATCGAGGCCAAACCTGCAGCGCCGGTCTCGAAGACGTCCTCGATGATCAAGGCGGCCGTGGACCCCGACGCGCGGCCGATGGCGCGGATGTCGACGTCCACGCCGATGCGCTCGGGCGCCGACGCGCGCGCCGCGATGGGATCCAGCGCCGACCTGCGCGCCGGGGCCGGCGCCGAGGCGCGGGGCCCGGGGGGGACGGCCGGGCCGCAGGACGCGGATCGCCCGTCCGAGCGCGGCCGGCCGGCCATGGTCGACGTCCCCGCGGCGGCCGCGACCGACTCTCCCGTCCCGTCACAGCGCACCTTCGTCCCGACCGGGCAGGTCGCGGCGACCGCCGCATCCAAGGGGAGCGCGGAGGGGATGCCCCCGCGAGATGAGCCATGACGCTTGCCGGCATCCGCGAGGCGCTCCGCTCGGCGCTGCTCGACAACCTCGGCCTCAAGCTGCTCTCGATCACCTTCGCGCTGTGCCTCTACGCCTTCATCCACGGCGCGGAGAACGCGCAGCGCACGCTGATGCTCAGCGTCGTCTCGATCCTCCCGCCCGAGTCGAGCAACCGGCAGCTCATGACCCAGATCCCGAACGAGGTGGCGGTCACGGTGCGGGGCTCCCGGACGCAGCTCGACGACCTGCGCGCCGAGAGCCTCGGGACGCTGCGGCTCGATCTCCGGAACGGCACGGTGACGCACATCGATCTCGACGCCTCGATGTTCCACGTGCCGGCCGGGCTGGTGGTCGAGCAGATGTACCCGTCGACGATCGAGCTCGGCTGGGACGACGTCGTCACCCGGGCCATCCCGGTGCACGTACCCCGCACCGGGGACGCCGCGCAGGGGTTCCTCGTGAAGGGGATGATCTCGGTCGAGCCGCCGATGGTCAGCGCCCGCGGCCCGCGCTCGGTCGTCGACGTGATGCAGCTCGCGCGCACCGCGCCGTTCGACATCAGCGGCCTCACGGAGGGCACCTACCAGCGGCAGCTGGCGCTCGATCGGCCGCCGAAGCTCGTGACGTACAGCTTCGAGAGCGTGATGGCGACGCTGGAGATCGGGCGCGAGCTCGCCACGCGGACGTTCGAGCGCAAGGTCGAGGTGATCGGCATCCCGCGCGCGACGGTCGCGCCGGCCGTGGTGCAGGTGCGGATCACGGGGACGCCGGAGGACGTGGGCGCCGTCAACGCCGACGCCATTGTGGCGCGCGTGGAGCCCAAGGCGGCGAACCTCGATCTGAGCCAGCCGGGCAGCGACTTCCTCGACGTGCTCGTCGACGTCCCGCGCGTCACCGCGGAGGTCAACCCGTCGAAGGTCATGGTGAAGTGGTGAGCGCGGCGCGCTGACGCTCCGCCGCCGCGGACGTCAGCGCGAGGGGACGACCAGCTCGCCCCGCGCGATCCGCGCGGACAGCGCGCTCACCCGCGCCTTCGTCGCGCCCGGGATCCCCGCCGCGTGCGGGCCTTCGCTCACGTAGCCGACGCCGCCCTCGGCCAGGCCGAACGACGAGAGGCCGCCCTCGAAGCGACCCTCCACGAGCGCGCGGATCACCTCGAAGACCGCCACGTCGGCGCGCTTGATCATGCTGGTGAGCACCGTCCCCGGCATCTCGTCGTGCTGGTCCCTGTCGACGCCGATCGCCTTGACGCCCATGTCGCGCGCCGCCTCGAGCACGCCGTGACCCGTCGCTCCGGAGACGTGGAAGAGGACATCGGCGCCCGCCGCGGCCTGGCTCACGGCGAGCGCCTTGCCCTTCACGGGATCGCGGAACGCGTCGGGCGTGGTCCCGGCGTAGGCGACGCTGACGTCGCACGCGGGGCAGACCTCTCGCACGCCCGCGCGGTAGCCCGCCTCGAACCTGTGGATGAGCGGCATGTCCATGCCGCCGATGAAGCCGACGTGACCCGTCGCCGTCGTGAGCCCGGCGACGGCGCCGACCAGGAAGGTCCCTTCTTCTTCGCGAAAGGTGATGCCTGCGAGGTTCTCCGGCGGCGCGCCGGACGGCGGCGGCGCGTAGTCGAGGCACGCGAAGCGGGCGGCCGGGAACGCGCGCGCGACGACCTCGACGTCGGTCGAGAAGATGAAGCCGACGCCGATCACGAGGTCGAACCCGCGCGCGGCGAACAGCCGCATCGCCGCTTCGCGATCCTCCGCGCCGCTCGGCTCGAGCACCTCGGTGGTCACGCCGAGCTCGCGCGCGGCGCGGGCGAGCCCGAGATCCGCGGCGTCGTTGAAGCTCTTGTCCCCGCGCCCGCCGACGTCGAAGACGAGGCCCACGCGGACCGACGCGCGCTCGCCCTCGCCGCGGGGCGCCTCGCCGCGCGCGGGCAGGAGCAGCGACAGGGCGGCGAGCGCCGCGACGACGGCGGTGGCACGGCGGAGGGGCAGCGCGGCGGGCATGGATCGAGCGGGCGACAGCGGCGCGCCGCTCGGCTGCTCAGCCGGGCGGCCGCTCGCCGCCGGCGTCCCGGGACAGCCCGAGCTCGCCGAGCAGCGCGCGCAGCTTCTCGGGCCCGCGCTTCGGATCCGCAAGCTTGACGATGGCGTAGCGCTCCTCCTCGGTCAGCTCCGCCAGGCGGCCGAGCGCGCCCTCGTCGAGCGCGCCGTCCGGGCCGAGCCGGTCGCGCAGCCGCGCGCTGACGCTGTCCCGGTCCCAGGCCGCGCGGCGCACCGGCGCGCCCGCGAGCGGGGCGAGGGCGACCCCGGCGCGCTCCGCGAAGCCGCGGAGCACCTCGGCGTAGACGGCGACGTCCTCGTCCGTGTCGGCCGGCAGGTGACACAGGGCGAGCCGCTCCGCGCGCGACAGCGCCTGCCACCCTGCGAGCGAGATCTTGATCTCGGCGAGGTCCAGCTTCCGCCGCACCGAGAGCGGCACACAGTCGAGCGAGGCGTGGACCTCGCCCTCGAGCGCGAACTGCCTGTACATGGCGCCATTCTATACCCGCTGCCCGCGCGCGGACCCTCCGCGAACCGACGCTCCGCGAGCCGCGGCGCAGCCCGGGATGGGATGCGCCGCGCCGTTGCGCTAGCCTGCCGGTGTGCGCCGCTCCGGGCTCCTCACGACGCTGCTCGCGTCGCTCGCGCTCGCGTCGTTGACCCCGAGCGCCCATGGCCAGGCCGCGACGTCGGCGGCGGCGCCGGTGCCGCTCGACCGCGTCGTCGTGCGCTGGCATGCGCCGGAGACGGGCGGTGTGCGTCGACCTCAGTTCATCTTCGAGCGGGAGCTCGCCTTCGAGGCGCGCCTCGAGGCGCTCGCGGATCCCGACGCGGAGCCCGGGCTGTACCGGGACAGGCACGTCCGCGCCGCGCTCGACAGGCACATCGCAGAGACGCTGCTCGCCAGCCTGCCGATCTCGCCGGCGCCGACCTCGACCGAGGTGGCGCAGCGGGCCGAAGCCGCCCGGATCGCGCTGGAGCAGCGCGCTCGCGGCCGCGCGCGCCTCCTGGCCGCGGCGGCCGCCGAGGGGATGAGCTCCGACGAGCTCGACGCGCTGCTGCGCCGTCAGGCGCGCGCGAGCTTGTACCTGGACCGCATGGTCGCGCCGATGCTCGAGCCCACCGATTTCGAGCTCAAGATCGTCCTGCGCTCCGGCGCCACGCCGTTCAAGGATCAACGCTACGAGGAAGTCGCCCCGGCGCTGAAGCGATGGTATGTCGGGCAGCGGCTCGCCCAGGCGCTCGACGCGTACTACCAGAACGCGCGGGCCCGGGTCTCCTTGAGCATCATGCCCGCTCGTTGAGCTGCGCCGCGCGACGTGGCGAGCGGCCGGTCGGTCGCGCGCCAGGTCTGACATGACCGAGCGGCGAGAGAGCGGAAGTCCATCTCGCAGGTCGATTCCACCTCTCGATATCGATGGACGGCACCAGACATCGCGAAGAGGGCCCACATGCCGCTGTCGACGCGAAGGATGGAGGCCTCTCGTTCAACTCAAGCGTTCGGTGCGGCGAGTCGGTGGCATCGCGGCGCTCGCCGCAACCGCGCCCGGGGGCTGCCAGGCACACCCGGCCTCGCCGAAGCACCTGGGATGTCTCGGGGCGACAGCGCAACGCCCTTCCTGGACAAGAACATGTCCACCCGCGCTGCACTGCAATCGAGACTGGCCCGCTCTGGATCTGCGCCGTTGCGACGCGATGCGTTATCATGTCGACCGAGGGCGATCCGGCTGCGCGGCCTGCGCTCAGCGCGCCGATCCTGCGCGCGCGCGCAGGATCGGCGCGCTGGCGCGGCGCGTCCGGTGCGCCGGCGAGCGTCAATGAAGCTCACCGGGGCGAGGGGTCGCTCTGGGTTCAACCCAGGAGAGAGAGACGAGCACCCCGGCGGCGCCCGGCCAGGTGTCGACATGAAAAGCCAGGTTCGTGGTCCCGAAACACGCGGCACATCGTCGGGCGCGGCGGCGCCACCGCGCTGCGAAAGCGCAGCTGGCCGGGGCTCGCCAATGCAGCCTTCCTGTCCGTGTCACGCGCGCGGCGCGCACCCGGTAACGCACCAGGGGGCACCCGTGAATTCTTCTGGCAACACTTCAGCCAGCGCGAGAGCCAGCGCGAGCCTGTTTTTGGTGCGATGCGTCATTTCAGGCCCCCGTTCCTGGCCCGAAGAAGAGGGCGGGTCCTGCTTAACCAAGTGATTTCGATTACTTAATAATAACGCGCCGCAGAAGATGACAAACTGCCGAAGGCGGTTCGGAGACCTTTGACATGAACAGAACGTTCCTGTTAACTGTGCCCCCCGCGGGCCCCGCATGTGTGGCAGCGGGTGGCTCTTTCCTACAGAGTCAACTTAGATTCTCTTGACAGGCCACTACCTCTGCCGCGCTTGGCCATCTGGCCGAATCACCTCCCATCACCCCAAAGCACACTCCCAGAGAATGGATAGGAGCGTCGTTCGATGACATCACTTATGAGAGACAGGTCGTCGGTCCCCAGCAAGCGAATCGCGGGTCGGCGCGCCGCTGTCCGAGCCCTCGGGCTGCTTTCCGTCTCCGCCCTTTGCCTCACGGCGGCGCCGCGGTCGGCTCACGCGGTGGGGAGCGAGAATTTTGAGTGGCACTGGTACTCACGCCTCGGCATGGCGTGGTCCCCGGTCTACGGGCAGAACGTCCAGGGCGCGTCCCTGAACCTGCTCGGGTTCGGCATCGGCGGCCGCTACGAAGAGGGCGATTACTCCGAGCCGTCGTTCGTCGCGCACGTGGTGAAGGGCGCGACGCCGGATGACTTCTACGTCAAGTCCGAGATGACCTTCGCCATCTGGAACCAGTACGGCGGGCCGTTCATGCAGCCGTCCTCGAACGGTGGCCAGTCGATCACGGTGCAGTTCAACCAGGCGTACATCGAGGCCGGCAACTTCCTCGTCCCGGGCCTCAGCGTCTGGGGCGGCGCGAAGTTCTTCCGCGAGCAGTACGCGCCGATCGGCGACTACTTCTACCTCGACGACCTCAGCGGCCAGGGCGGCGGCATCAAGTACGGCGGCCTGCAGCTCGCGATCCTCGGGTATCGCGGCTTTGGCAACACCACCCCCCCCTACAACGTCGACGTGAACGGCGACGGCGGCGTGGATGTCGAGCGCTTCCGCACCGTCTTCGCCGGTAACTACAAGGCGGAGTTCGGCGGCGAGGCCAAGCACCACGTCAAGGTCCACGGCGAGTTCCACGTCCTGCCGGCCGCGAAGCGGGGCGAGGGGTGGAATGTGCCCGACAACGCGCCGGCGGACTTCGGCGGCGTCATCGGCGCGAAGCTCCACCTCGGCCTCGGCCAGGGCAACTGGAGCGACACGGCGGTGCGCTTCGGCACCGGCATCGCCAACGGCGCCGCCGGCGGCGCGAAGACGTACCAGACCTGGGGCGCCCCGAACGACGAGGGCACCTTCGCGGGCTCCTTCGCCATCGAGGCGGTCGAGCACCTCGGCTTCCGGCTCGGCGACGCCGCCGCCCTGGAAGGCCTCGCCACCTTCCACTACACGAAGGCGGCGTACGAGGCCGAGGGCGCCGCGCCCCCCACCGCCCTCGAGAAGCAGATGGACTTCTCGGTCCAGGCGAACGCCACGATCTTCGCGCACAAGAACTTCCACCCCGTCGTCGAGGCCTCGTTCCAGGGCCGGAAGGACGGCGACGGCGACCTGGGCACCGCGGTCAAGGTCTCGGTCGTCCCGACCCTCGTGCCGACGGGCGAGCTCAGCGCCGGCGCGCGGCCGCACTTCAAGCTCATCTACTCGCTCGCCATCTACAACGATGTCGCGAGGGATGCGGCGATGTCCGGCTACCTGCAGCGGGTTGGCGCCGGTCCGGGCGTCGGCTCGAAGGTCGGCCAGTACATCGGTGCCCGTACCGACTGGTACTTCTAGACCGCTCGGTCCTCGAAGCCGCCGCTCTCTTCCGTTCCCCCACCCACCCTCAGGCCAGCGCCCCGGCGCCGCGATCGCGGCGCCGGCGGCGCGCCCTCACGCCGTATCGCTGCGCGACTCGCTCGCGATCTCCTGCGAGGCAGGCCCGGCGTCGTCGTCCACCGGCCCCTGGGCCTCGTGGTAGTGGTGCGCGAACGAGCGCGCCGCGCGGCGCGCCTTCAGGAACTCCGCGAACGCCGTCAGCGTGTCGAGATCCCGCGGACCGAGCGCCTCGGCGATGTCGCGGAGGTTCTTGCGCAGGCTCTCCACGCTCTTGCCGCGGCGGGGCTCTCGCGTCTCTTCACGCTCGCGCTCGCGCGCCGGCGGCTCCACCGCAGGGGCCGCCGGGACGACCGCCTCCGGGCGAGCTGGTACCTCCGGCACCCAGAGCGGGCGAGGGACCGGGTTCAGCGCGTGAGCGCTCAGCCACGCCTCCATGAAGATCCGCAGCCGCTCGCTGCGGAACGCGAACCAGCGCTCCCGCTCCGGACCGTAGGACATCAACACATCCTTGAAGCGACGGAACGCGCCCTTGCCATCGATCGCCTGGCTGAGCTTCGCCTGGAGATCCATGTCTTCCACCATCGGGATGTAGCGCTCCATCCACCGGTACTGCTCGCGCGAGCTCACGGGATCGATCCGGAGGTAGTTCGCGTCCGCCGCGATGCGCGCGTGCATCTGCGGATCCGCCACGCCGTCGACCACCCGCAGCACGTCGCCCGTGCCGAGGTGCAGGTACGAGTGCACCTCTGGGGCGTTGTTCTCGAAGGCGTCCTCCAGCGCCTCCCAGTCGATCGGGATGTCGCGAACGGCCGTCCCGCCGGCTGAAGCATTCTCGGTAGTCGGCATGTCCTCCTCGTCTCCATCGAAAGCAGCGAGGCGGCGGTGGGCTGGCCGCGCGCCTCGGTTCAAGTGCACCAAGTTTGAACGGAAATGCGCCGTCGTCATAGCACTCTACGCTGGTTGGGGGCTTCTGGGCCTAACTCTCGCAACCTAGGGTTGATTCCTTGATCCGGAAGCCCGTTCGGCCGCCGAGCCGCGGCGCGATGACGGCTCGGGAGAGAGCTTCGGAAGTCCTGGTTCAAGCGGAAAACAGCGTGGAAATTCAGGGGAATCGGCGAGTGCTCAGCTGCGCTTCGAGCGCGTGCGGGCGATGGCGTCGGCCCAGCGGTGGAGGTGGGCGGATCGATCCGCTTCGCTCATCGCGACCTGGAAGCTCTGCCCCACACGGGACATGCGGGCCGCGTCCTCCTTTGTGAGGAAGAGGCCGGCGCCGACCCCGGCGAGCATTGCCGCGCCTCGCGCCGTCGTCTCCAGGTCGGTGGGGCGCTCGATAGCGACGTTCGCCACGTCCGCCTGGAACTGCATGAGCAGGTCGTTCGCGGCGGCGCCGCCGTCCACGCGCATCCGGCGCAGCGGGTGGCCCAGGTCGTCGGCCATGGCCCGCACGAGATCCGTCACGGAGAGCGCGATTCCCTCGAGCGTCGCGCGGGCGACGTGCGCCGCGGTCGTGCCGCGCGTCACGCCGGAGATGATCCCGCGAGCGTCCGGATCCCAGTAGGGCGCGCCGAGGCCCGAGAGCGCCGGGACGAACGTGACGCCCTCGCTCGAGGGCACGCTGCGGGCGAGCGCCTCGATCTCCGCCGCGCTCTTGATGAGGCCCAGGCCGTCGCGGAGCCACTGCACCGCCGCGCCGGCGATAAAGGCGCTTCCTTCGAGCGCAAAGACCACCTCGGAGCCGATCTTCCACCCGACGGAGGTGAGCAGGCCGAAGCGGCTCCTCAGCGGGCGATCGCCGATGTTGGCCAGCACGAACGCGCCGGTGCCATAGGTGCACTTCGCGTCGCCCGTCGCGAAGCAGGCCTGGCCGAAGAGGGCCGCCTGCTGGTCGCCTGCGATGCCGGCGATCGGGATGCCGTCGGGCAGGTGCGGGAAGCCGCGAGTCGCCGCGATGCGGCCCGCCGACCCGACGATCTGCGGCAAGAGCGGGCGCGGGATCTGGAGCATCGCGAGCATCGCGTCGTCCCAGCTCAGCGACGCGAGGCTCATGAGCAGGGTGCGCGACGCGTTGGTGACGTCGGTCGCGTGCACCGGCGAGCCGCCGGCCGCGTCGCCCGAGAGCCGCCAGACGAGGAAGCTGTCGATGGTGCCGAAGCAGAGCTCGCCGCGCTCGGCGCGCGCGCGCGCGCCGGGCACGTTGTCCAGGAGCCACGCGAGCTTCGTGCCGCTGAAGTACGGATCGAGCACGAGGCCGGTGGTCTCCTCGACCGCCTGCTCGTGGCCCGCGGCGCGGAGCTCGGCGCAGCGCGCCGCCGTGCGGCGGTCCTGCCACACGATCGCGCGGTGGATCGGGCGCCCGGTCGCGCGCTCCCAGACGAGCGTCGTCTCGCGCTGGTTCGTGATGCCGATGGCCTTGATCGCGCTGCCGGCCACGCCCGCCGCCCTGAGCGTCTCGCCCACGGCATCCTGAACGCTCTGCCAGATCTCCTCCGGGTCGTGCTCGACGAGGCCCGGCTCCGGGAAGTGCTGGCGAAATTCGCGCGTGGCGCGGCCCAGCGTCGCGCCCGACGTGTCCATGAGGAGAGACGTCGTTCCGGTGGTGCCCTGGTCGATCGCGAGGAGGTACGCGGAATCCATGCGGCCGACTAACGCGGCGGCATGTGGGCGCATAGCCGTTCCAGGCGGCGCCTCCATGAGATGCAGGGCCCGGCAGGCTAATCATCCGGTCAGGTATCCATGCGACAGCCGACGGCAGCCGCCCCGGGCGGTCGGGCTCGGCGCAGGTGTTTCCAGCGGGGCCGAGGCGCATTTGGCGCGGCCCGGCACGGTCGCTCCCCTCGGCCGACGCTGGACTTCGGCCGGAAAGATTGTCGGTCCGTGCCCGGCTGGGTAATCTGCCAGAACCGATGGCCCGCCTCATCCTGCAGACCGCCGAGGGCCAGCAGGCGATCGATCTGCGACCCGTGAACTCGCTGGGGCGCCACCCGAACAACTCCATCCAGTTGCTCGACAAGATCGTCTCCAAGGAGCACTGCATCATCGAGCAGCGGGGCGATCACTTCGTCCTGCGCGATCTGGGGAGCCTGAACGGCACGTTCATCAACAGCGAGCGTGTCCGGGGCGAAGCGCCGCTCAAGCACGGGGACGAGATCGCCCTGGGGTCCACGCGTGGCCGCTTCGACGATCCGGGCGCCCCGGTCGCGCCGCCGCTCGTCCCGGGCTGGCCGCCCGTGGTCAACCACCAGGGCGCGGCGCCGGCGCAGCCGCCGGGCCACGGGTATCCGCCGCAGCCGCCGCAGTACCAGCGCCAGCCGCAGCCGCCGCTCCCGGGTACGCCGGCGGCGCCGCCGGTGACGCGCCAGCCGTACGTGCCGCCGCCGCCGCTGGGCGCCGGGCCGGGCGGGACGGCGCCGCTGCCAGGGCGCTCGGGGGCGCACGGTGGCTCGTTCGTCGCGCAGGGCACCCGCATCGACGTGAACGATCAGGCCCGGCAGATCGGGACCCAGATCGCCGCTGTCGACAAGGGGTTCCTGGCGTTCGATCGGATCGCCAACGACATGAACCAGCTGCGCGCCGACTACGAGCGGCTGCGCCTGTCGCACGAGCTGTCCCGCGAGATCGCCGCCGAGCGCGACACGACGAAGCTGCTCGAGAAGATCCTCACGAGCGTGTTCAAGTTCATCCGCGCCGACCGCGGGGTGATCTTCCTGCGTAACGAGAACGGCGAGCTCACCCCGCAGGCCATGCAGCGGCGCGACGGGACGACGGCCCCGATCAGCGTGTCGTCGACGATCCTGAACCACGTCGTCCACGAGCGGGCGGCGGTGCTGACCCACGACGCGGCGATGGACTTCGCGGCGTCGAAGGGCAAGAGCATGATCTTGAACCGGATCAGCTCGGCGATCGTCGCCCCGCTGCAGCACAACAGCGAGGTGCTCGGCGTGCTCTGGCTCGACTCGGAGACGCTCGCGCAGTTCCAGCCCAAGGACCTCGAGCTGGTCACGGCCATCGCCTATCAGGCGGCGATGTTCATCGAGATCAACATCCTCGGGAAGAAGATCGAGAACGAGATCGTCACGCGCGAGCAGCTGCGCCGGCTGCTCTCGCCGAACATCGCCGAGCGCGTCCTGAGCGGCCAGCTCGCCGTGAAGCAGGGCGGCCAGCACGTCGAGGAGTGCACCGTCTTCAACAGCGACATCCGCGGCTTCACGCGCATGGCCGAGAGCAAGCGGCCCGAGGAGCTCGTCGAGATGCTGAACGAGTACTTCGAGCGGATGGTCGACACCATCTTCCAGTTCGAAGGCACGCTCGACAAGTTCATGGGCGACGGGATCATGGCGCTCTGGGGCGCGCCGGTCGCCCACCGGGACGATGCGGTCCGCAGCGTGGAGTGCGCCCTGAAGATGGGCGAGGTGCTCGGCGAGTTCAACCGCGAGCGGCTCGAGAAGGGCGAGCTGCCGCTCGCTGTGGGCATCGGGATCCACACCGGCCCGCTCGTCGCCGGGTACATCGGGAGCTCGAAGGCGCTCAGCTACACGGTGATCGGGGACGTGGCGAACACGTCGGCGCGGCTCTGCTCCATCGCGCTGGCCGGACAGATCGTCATCAGCGAGAGCACGTACGCGCAGCTCGGCGGAAGGTTCGAGACCGAGGAGCTCCAGCCCGCCAAGGTGAAGGGCAAGGACAAGCCGGTCACGATCTACAACGTCATCCGGAGCCGGCCGATGTCGCAGGTCCCGGCGAACGCCTTCATCCACGCCGAGCCGACCAACGCGCTCCCCGAATGACCGAGGTGACGCGGCGCCTCGGCCGATCGGCCGGGGCGTGCGCGCGCGTCATCCCGTGGACGATGCGGCGCGGCAGCACTGCGCCGTAGCCGTCCGCCCGCTGCAGCGTTAGGGTCCGCGCCGTGGCTGCTTCGATCCTACCCTTTGAGAAACCTGTCGCAGAGCTCATCGAGAAGGTGCGGGAGCTGCGCGCGCTCGCCGCGGCGGACCCGCGGTTCGAGCCGGAGCTCGCCCAGCTCGAGGACAACACGGGCCGGCTGGCGCGCGAGATCTTCGCGGGCCTCACGCCGATGCAGAAGGTGCTGCTCTCGCGGCACGCGAACCGGCCGTACACGCTCGACTACATCAAGCGGCTCTTCACCGACTGGGTCGAGCTGAAAGGCGATCGGCGCTTCGCCGACGACTGCTCCATCGTCGGCGGGCTCGCGACATACCACGGGCGGAGCGTGGTGGTGGTGGGCCACCAGAAGGGGCGCGGCGCGAAGGAGAACGTGAAGCGCAACTTCGGGATGCCGCACCCGGAGGGATACCGGAAGGCCATCCGGCTCTACGAGATGGCCGACAGGTTCGGGCTGCCGATCCTGACGTTCATCGACACGATGGGCGCCTACCCGGGCATCGGCGCCGAGGAGCGCGGCCAGAGCGAGGCGATCGGCGCCGCGCTCGCCGCGATGGCGCGGGTCGGGGTGCCGATCGTGGCGACCGTCATCGGCGAGGGGGGCTCGGGCGGCGCGCTGGCGCTCGGCGTCGCCAACCGGGTGCTGGTGCTCGAGTTCAGCTGCTACTCGGTCATCTCGCCGGAGGGCTGCGCGGCCATCCTCTGGAAGGACGGCTCCCGCGCCGACGAGGCCGCGGCCCGGCTCAAGATCACCGCGCCGGATCTGCTGCAGCTCGGCGTCGTCGACACGATCGTCGACGAGCCGACCGGCGGCGCGCACCAGGACCACGACGACGCCGCGGCGCGGCTCGACAAGGCGCTCTGGGCGACGCTCACGTCGATGGACGGGCTCGGGCCGGAGGAGCTCGTCGACGACCGGTACCGCAGGTTCCGCGGGCTCGGGTCGTTCGTGGGTTAGGCGGCGCGCCGCCCCGGCTGGCTCTCCTCGAGCGCCGGGGCTATACGGCTCGCGGATGGACTACGGCAAGGCGGTGCGGATGCTGCTGCTCGTGGGCACCAGCGCCGCCGCCGGCGGCGCGGTCCTCTGGACGCAGGCGAGGTTCAACGCCTCGGACCGCAGGGCGGCGCTCGGCATCGTGCAGCAGTACCGCCCCGAGGGCGGCCGGAGCGTGCCGGAGGCGATCGGCGCGCGGCACCCGGGAAAGGCGCCCGACTGGAGCACCATGACCGAGTCGGCCTGCTTCCAGCACGTCCGCGTGCGCGCGACGATCGAGGGCGAGGCGCGCGCGCCGTACGACTTCCTCGTCGACATCAACGGGCCCTCGATCCACCCGGGCAACGCCGAGGGCGAGGCGATCCTCGGCGAGCTCGCGCTCCGGCCTGCCGAGTCCGCCGCCGCGCCGGGGGCGCCGTGAGCGCCGCGAGCGTCCGCGTCGCGCTGGTGGGCTGCGGGCGTTGGGGGGAGAAGCTCCTCCGCGCGCTGTCGGAGAACGCGCGGGCGCGCGTGATCGCCGTGGCGGACGTCGACCGCGGCCGCCTCTCGCGGGCGCGCGCGCTCGCCCCGCGGGCGCGGCTCGTGCGCACGATCGACGAGGCGCTGGCCGCGCGCGTGGACGCGGTGGTCATCGCGACCCCCGCGGCGAGCCACGCCGAGCTCGCGCTGCGGGCCCTCGAGGCCGGGGCGGACGTCTTCGTGGAGAAGCCGCTGGCCCTCTCCGCCGCGCAGGCCGATCGCTGCGCTTCCCGCGCCGCGGCGCTCGGCCGGATCGGCATGGTCGGCCACCTGCTCCGCTACCACCCCTCCGTGGTGCGCCTCGTCGCGCTCGCGCGCGAGCGGCGCCTCGGCGATCTCGTGAGCTTCAGCGCGGCGCGCCTGTCGATGAGCGCCGGCGCCGCCGGCGCCGTCGGCGGGGCCCGGTCGGCGCTCTGGACGCTCGGGCCGCACGACCTCTCGTTGCTCTCGGCGCTCGACTCGAGCCCGCTCGCCGAGGCGCGGGCCCACCTCTCGCCGTGCGGCGAGCTCGTCACGCTCGAGGCGCGCCTCGAGAGCGGCCTCGCGGCGCGGATCGAGCTCTGCTCGTCGAGCCCGACCAAGGAGCGGCGGCTGCGGCTCGTCGGCAGCGCGGGCGTCGCGGTCTTCGACGACGTGCGCGCGCCCGACCGCATCCTGTTCCTGGACGCGCGCGGCGCCGCGGCGGGCGCGCCGGCCGGCGAGCGCGCCTCGCACCTCGAGCTCGCGCCGGCAGGGCGGGAGCTCGAGGTGCCGTGGCGCGAGCCGCTCTCCGTGGAGATCGAGCACTTCCTCCGCTGCGTCGAGGACCGCGCGCCGCCGCTGACGCCGCTCGACGAGGGCGCCGCCGTCGTGACGATCCTCGAGCGCGTCGAGGCGACGCTCGCCCCCGTCGATGCGCGGGTGGTCGCCGCAGGGTGACGCGCAACGTGCGTAACTGCGTAACTGCGTAGCCGCGTCCGCTCCCGCTTCGGCCAGCCCGAGGCCCGGGAGGGCGCGGAGAGCACCGGCGCGGTCGAGCCCGGCGGGAGCCCTGGAAGCCTCGGAGACACCGCCGGATCCGAGAAAAGCGGAGCTGCGCCCGCTCGACGCGCCGGGGCGCTTTGCAGCGCCGGATCGGCGTGGTACTGCCGTCGGCTGGAAGGGCACGATGCCGCAGGATCCGAAGCTCACTCCCACTCAGGTCAAGGCGCCGCACGGAGCGCGGGTGATGGAGATCCACTGGGCCGACGGCCACCGCAGCGTCCTTCCGCACGAGATCCTGCGCGGGTACTGCCCGTGCGCGAACTGCCAGGGGCACGGCGGCACGATCAACTTCGTGCCCGGCGGTGACCTGAACGTCCGCGAGATCGAGCAGGTCGGCAACTACGCGCTCCAGTTCACGTGGGGCGATCGGCACGACTCGGGCATCTACACCTTCCGGTACCTGCGCTCGCTCTGCCAGTGCGACGAGTGCAAGCCGCAGTTCCAGCCGCCTCGCTCGAAGTGACCACCTCCCGCCGCGCCCCCAAGCCTCAAGCTGCTCCGACGGCCCGCGCCGAGCGGCAGCTCGATCCGTTCCAGATCGTCGACTCGTCCTTCGTCGCCGGCGCGGGCTCGCTCGCGTCGCTCCCTCCGCCCGTCAGCGCGGAGGTGGCGTTCGGCGGGCGCTCGAACGTCGGCAAGTCGAGCCTCATCAACACGCTCGTCGAGCGCAAAGGGCTCGTCCGGACGAGCTCGAACCCCGGCTCGACGCGGCAGATCAACCTCTATGAGGCGCGGGCCCGCGACGGCGCGGTGTTCCAGCTCGTGGATCTGCCGGGGTACGGCTTCACCCGGCGCTCGAAGTCGGAGCAAGCGGCGTGGGCGTCGCTCATCGAGGGGTACCTGCGCGGGCGCGTCACGCTCGCCGCGGTGCTGCTCCTTGTCGATGCGCGGCGGGGCCTCGAGGAGGACGATCTCGAGCTCATCCGCTTCATCGAGGCGTCCCGCGACGTCGCCCGGCGGCCGGTGGAGCTGCTGCTCGTCGCGACGAAGGTCGACAAGGTGCCGCGCTCGTCGGTCCGGCGCGCGCTGGACCAGCTGTCCGCGGCGGCCCCGCGCACGGCGGGCGGCGCCCTCCGCCGCGCGATCGGCTTCTCGTCGATCACCGGCGAGGGCAGGCGGGATCTGTGGCTCGCGATCCGTCGCGTGACGCGGCTCGGCGGCGCGGCGCCGTCACCGAGCGGCGACGCGGGACGCGAGGACGACGCCTCGAGGACGACCGACGGGTGACCTCGCAGAGGTGCGAGATGCACGCAGAGGCGGCGCGTCTCGCCGTGGAACAGGGCGGATGGAAGTATTGACCCGCCCTGTGGCCCTCCATTAACGTGCGGCTCCTCCGGTTCCGCGGGGGAGTCACCAGAGCCGACTGACACGTCGCGGGGTGGTTGCAGAGCAAGACGCGCGTGCCGGCCCATGTTCTCACCGGCTGCCCCAACGATGCCCGACTACTCCGGCCAGGTCACGCACGTTCACACGGCGCTGACGCCGCTCTGGTGGATTCCGCTCCTGCCCATGCTCGGCGCGGTGATCAACGCGCTGTTCGGCCGCGCGTTGCAGCGGAGCGCGTTCGGTCGCGGTGTGTCGAAGCGGCTCCACATCGGGAGCTTCGGCGTCACGCTCGTCGCGGTGGGCGCCATGCTGGGCGCCTTCGCTCTAGGGCTCGCGAGCTTCGTGCAGCTCGTCGGGCTCGCTCCGGGAGAACGCGCGCTCTACAGCTTCGCCTGGCAGATGATCCGCATCGGATCGCTCGACGCGAACTTCGCGTTCGTGATGGATCCGCTGAGCTGCCTCATGACGCTGATCATCACCGGCGTCGGCGCGCTCATCCATGTTTATGCCGCCTCGTACATGGAGGCCGAGCCGGCGTACTGGCGATTCTTTACCTACCTGAACCTCTTCGTCTTCTCGATGTTGCTCCTCGTCCTCGGGGACAACTTCATCGTGATGTTCTTCGGCTGGGAGGGCGTCGGCCTCTGCAGCTATCTGCTCATCGGGTTCTGGTACAGCGACTACAAGAAGGCCTCTGCCGGCATGAAGGCCTTCGTCGTGAACCGGATCGGCGACTGGGGCTTCGTGTGCGGCCTCGCGCTCCTCTTCTGGGGTCTCGGCGCCAGGTGGCTCGACGACGGCCGGTTCCTCTCCGATTACCGCGCGCGCTTCATCGCGGTGGCCGAGGAGGCGCGCGGCGACCACGGCGCCTCCGCCGGGGCGCATGACGGCGCCGGCGGCAAGGCGGGCGAGCGCAGGGCGCAGCCGCTCGCCGGGGCGAAGGGATATCTCACCTTCACCGGTCATCCCGGCGCGCGCGTGTACCTCGGTATCGCCGACGCCGCTCAGCTCGCCTCGAACCCGCGGCCGTTCGGCGTGTCCCCCTTCATCCGCAAGGAGATCGACGCCGGGGCGCACTCCGTGGTGATCGTGCCGGGCGACGGCGCCGTGATCGGGGGCGACGGCGTCGAGATCGCCGCGATCGAGCGGATGCGCGTCGAGCCGGGCAAGGAGATCGTGGTGGCGACCGTGGGCTCGACGGTCACGTTCCGCGAGATCCACGATCAGCTCGTGATCAAGGACGCGAGCGGCAAGGCGTTCCTCAAGGATGCCCTCGAGTCGAAGACGGTGTGGGGCGGCGTCGCGCTGATCACGCTGGCCTGTCTCTTCCTCTTCGTCGGCGCCGCCGGCAAGAGCGCCCAGATCCCGCTCCACGTGTGGCTGCCCGACGCGATGGCCGGCCCGACCCCCGTCTCCGCGCTGATCCACGCTGCCACCATGGTCACGGCCGGCGTTTACATGGTCGCGCGCCTCAGCTTCCTGTTCTCGCTGAGCCCCGTCGCAGGCGGCGTCATCGCGCTGATCGGGGCCTCGACGGCGCTCCTCGCGGCGACGATTGGCTTCTTCCAGTACGACATCAAGAAGGTGCTCGCCTACAGCACGGTGAGCCAGCTCGGCTTCATGTTCATCGGGGTCGGCGTCGGGGCGTACTGGGCCGCCGTGTTCCACCTGATGACACACGCCTTCTTCAAGGCGTGCCTGTTCCTCGGGTCGGGCTCGGTGATCCACGGGATGCACGCGGTGGAGCACGACGAGGCCGCGGCCCAGGACATGCGCAACATGGGCGGCCTCCGCCGCGTCATGCCGCTCACGGCGCGGACGTACCAGGCGGCGTGCCTCGCCATCACCGCCGCGCCCATCCCGTTCTTCGCAGGCTTCTGGTCGAAGGACGAGATCCTCTGGAAGGCGTTCGGCGCCGAGAACACCGGCCCGATCCCGGGGCTGCTCCTCTATGCGATGGGCCTCGCGGCGGCGCTCGGCACCTCGTTCTACATGTGGCGGAGCTACTTCCTGACGTTCGAGGGGCCCCACGCCCGAAAAGAGATCGAGACCCGGGTCCACGAGTCGCCGCCGGCGATCACCTGGGTGCTCGCGGTGCTGGCGGTCCTGTCGGCGTTCGCGGGCGTCGTGTTCGGCTTCTCCAGCCACTTCGTCGGCGGCCACGGCGAGCCCCTGCTGGAGGCGTGGCTCCATCCAGTGTTCGCTCACGCGGAGGTCTCGTTCCGGCGCCACGGGCTGGGGCTCGAGCTCGCGCTCATGGCGCTCTCCGTCGGCGGCGCGATCGTCGCCTTCTCGCTCGCGCGCGCCCGCTACGGCGCGCGTCGCTCTCCGCGCTGGGCCGAAGAGGAGCGGCGGCTCCCGGGCTTCCAGCTCCTCTCGAACAAGTACTACGTCGACGAGATCTACGACGCGACCGTGGTGCGCGCCGCCCTCTCGCTGCGCCTCTTCTTCGCCGAGATGGATCGCTGGATCGTCGACGGCATCGTCAACGGGGTCGCGGTCCTGGCCCGGGCCGCCGCCTGGGTCACGGGCGCCATCGATCGGTACCTCGTCGACGGCGTCGTGAACCTCGTCGCCGAGGGCACGCTGAGCGCCGGGGCGAAGCTCCGCACCCTGCAGACAGGGCGCATCCAGAGCTACGTCTACTTCCTCCTGGGCGGCGTCGCCTTGTTCAGCATCGTTCATTACTTCCTGCGGTGAACGGCCGATGTCGAACCTCTCCCTCGTCAGCATGCGCCGTGGATTCGCCCTCGCGAGATCGGCCAGGTCCACCTCGATGAAGCTCCTGATCCCCCTCCTGATCGCGCTCTCCGTCGTGCTCGGGGCGGCGCCGCTGGCGCAGGCGCTCGATGCGCCGAGGGCGCCCGGGCCGCGCGGCCAGATCGCGCTGCGCGCTGAGCCGCCCGGCGCGCCTGTCGAGCTCGCCGCGAGCGGGCCGGACCACGTCGGCTCGTTCACGATCGAGAACCAGGGCGACGGCCCCTTGAAGGTGACGCGGGTGATCGTGCGGACGTCCCCCGAGGATCCGCGCGTCCCGCCGGGCGTCAGCGTGGAGCTCGAGGGCGGCGGCGCCTCGGCGACCCTCGCGCCGGGCGCGAGCCGGAAGGTGGTAGTCCGGTGGAAGACCGCGGGCGTGCGCGCGCGCGAGCTCTACGGGCACGTCGTCGTCGAGTCGGACGCGGTGGCGGCCGGCGCGGCCGGCGTGCTGGAGGTAGCGCGGACCGTCGCGATGGGCATCCACGCGGAGCGCGGGAGCAGCCTCGGCTTCGTCGGCGACCACATCCTCTCGATCCTGACGTTCCTGCCGCTGCTCGGCGTGGTCGCTGTCTTCCTCGCGCACCTCTTTCGCTACCGGGACGACAGGAAGCTCCGGCTGATGACCGTCGTGCTGATGGGCGTGAACCTCGTCCTCGCGGCGTGGCTCTACGCGCAGTTCGACCGGGGCTTCACCAGGATCGACGGGAACGACGGCTACCAGTTCATCGAGCACGGCGTGTGGATCCGCTCGCTGAACGTCGAGTACTTCGTCGGCGTCGACGGCGTGTCGATCTCGATGGTCCTGCTCACGGCGCTGATCTCGTTCGTGGGCGCCCTCGCGAGCTACAGCGTCCACGACCAGCTCAAGGGCTACTTCGCGATGTACAACCTCCTCGTCACGGGGATGTTCGGCGTCTTCATCGCGCTCGACCTGTTCCTCTTCTTCGTCTTCTGGGAGGTGATGCTCCTGCCGATGTACTTCCTCATCGGCATCTGGGGCGGACCGCGGCGCGAGTACGCGGCGATCAAGTTCTTCCTCTACACGCTGGCCGGCAGCGTCTTCATGCTGCTCGCGTTCATCTGGTTCTACCTGAACGCCGGCCACACCTACCTGGTCGACGGCCAGGCCACCGAGCGCATCTTCTCGATCCCGGAGCTCTCGCGGGTCGCCTGGGCGGCGCAGGGGCTCACGATCCTCGGTGCCGCCGCGGTGAAGGTGGTCTGGATCTGGCTGTTCGTCGGGTTCGCGATCAAGATCCCGATGTTCCCGTTCCACACCTGGCTGCCGGACGCCCACGTGGAGGCGCCCACGGCGATCAGCGTGATCCTCGCGGGGGTGCTCCTCAAGATGGGCACCTACGGCATCCTCCGCATCAACTTCACCCTGCTGCCCGAGGCGACGCAGTGGGCCGCGCCGGCCATGGCGGTGTTCGGGGTGGTCAACATCCTCTACGGCGCCTTCTGCGCCATGGCGCAGAGCGACCTGAAGAAGCTCGTGGCCTACTCCTCCGTCAGCCACATGGGCTTCACGCTGCTGGCGCTCGGCGCGATGACGCCGCAGGGCATCCAGGCCTGCCTCGTCCAGATGTTCAACCACGGCCTGATCACCGGGATGCTCTTCACCCTGGTCGGCGTGGTCTACGACCGCGTGCACACGCGCGACATCGACAGGTTCGGCGGCCTCGCCTCGGAGATGCCGCTCTACACCGCGCTCGTCGGCTTCGCGTTCATGGCGTCGCTCGGCCTGCCCGGCCTGTCCGGCTTCTGGGGGGAGGCGATGACGTTCATCGGCGCCTTCCCGCGCTACCGCGCGCTCACGATCCTCGCGGCCGTCGGCGTCATCGTCACCGCGGCCTACCACCTCTGGGCCCTCCAGCGGATGTTCCTCGGCACGTTCCGCGCGTCGTGGCGGCAGAGCAAGTACCTCGAGCCGTTCGGCGGGAAGTTCCCGGAGATCAGCGGGCGAGAGCTCGCGTCGATCGCGCCGCTCGCGGCGCTGGTCCTCGTCCTCGGCTTCTGGCCGCGCCCGCTGCTCAGCCTCATCGACCGCGGGGCCCTCGAGGTGCACCGCCTCGTCGACAGGCCGGGGCAGTCCCAGATCGCCGGCGCGCCAAGCGTGGACAGCGTGGGCGCCGCGCACGCCCGCGCGGGCGCCCCGGACGAGGGCGCCTCGCCGGGCCAGGGCGCCCTCGCCAGCGCCAGGTAAGCCGTGGAACCCCGCGCCCTCGACAACGTGGCGAGCCTCGCCTACTTCGCGCCGGAGCTCGGCCTCATCGCGGCGGCCCTGCTGCTCGTCGTGTGGGACCTCGCGTCCCCGGCGCGCCTCAAGCTCGCCGGCCTCGTGATCCTCAGCCTCGCGGCGCTCGCCTGGTCAGGCGGGCTGGGCGCGTACTTCCTGGCGACGGACGCCGGCCCTCGCGCGCTCTTCCACGGCCTGCTCGCGTTCGATCGCTTCTCGAACCTCTTCCGCGTGATCTTCGCGCTCGTCACCGGGGCGATCATCCTCTTCTTGGTGCCCCCGCGGGCCCCTGGGATCGAGCCCGAGCTCCGCCGCGACTCGGGCGAGCTCTTCACGCTGATCCTCGTGCTCTCGCTGGGCATGAACCTGATGGCGGCGAGCCGCCACCTGCTGCTCATCTACCTGTCGCTCGAGCTCGTCAGCGTCATCAGCTTCGTGCTGGCGGGCTTCAAGATCAACGACGCGAAATCGAGCGAGGCGGCGCTCAAGTACGTCATCTTCGGCGGCGTCGCGTCGGGGATCATGCTCTACGGGATGAGCTGGATCTTCGGCATCACCGCGTCGATGCGGCTCGACGAGTGCGGGGCGCGGATCGCCGCGCTCACGGCGCAGCAGGGCAAGGTGCCGGAGGTCGTGTTCGTCGGCACGGCCTTCATGCTCGCGGGGTTCGGTTACAAGATCAGCGCCGCCCCGTTCCACATGTGGACGCCCGACGTGTACGAGGGCGCGCCGACCCCGGTGACCGCGTTCCTCTCGGTGGGGCCGAAGGCGGCGGGCTTCGCGGTGCTGATCCGCTTCTTCTCGGACGCGCTCGGCGCCGGGAGCGCGTCGCCCGGCGTCGCGACGCCGTGGCCGGTGCTCTTCGGGTGCCTCGCGATGGCGACCATGACCGTCGGCAACCTGTCGGCGCTCGAGCAGGAGAACGTGAAGCGCATGCTCGCCTACTCGAGCATCGCGCACGCGGGGTACATGCTGCTCGGCTTCTCGGTGTTCAGCGGCGCCGGCGTCGCCGCGATCGCGTTCTACATCGTCACCTACTGCTTCATGAACCTCGGCGCGTTCATGGTGGTGATGGCCGTGGCCGAGGAGAGCGGCGGAGACGAGACGTTCGCCGCCTTCCGGGGGCTCGGGCGCCGCGCCCCGCTCGTCGCCGCGGCGATGGCCGTGTTCCTCGTCTCGCTCACCGGCCTGCCCCCGATGGCCGGCTTCATCGGCAAATTCTACCTCTTCTCGGCGCTGCTCGCCGCCGGGGGCGCGTGGAGCTGGGTCCTCGCGGTCGTCGGCGTGCTGAACAGCGTGATCTCGCTCTTCTATTACGCGCGCCTGCTCCGCACGATGTATCTCGACAAGAGCGATCGCACCGAGCCCACGCCGGTGCGGCCGCTGCTCGGCGCGACGACGTGCGCGCTCGCGGTTCCGACCCTGCTGCTCGGGGTCTACTGGGGGCCCGTTTACGACTTCGTGGCGCGCTCGGTGACGATCCTGCGCTGAGCGCTGAGCGCCGAGTGCTGAGTCAAGGACCGACGTCGCCCCATCCGGCGCGCGCCGGGCCGAACGCGGCGGTATCGATCTCCCTGCGATCCTTGCTAGTGTGCGCGCGCGTGGCCACGACGCAGGACGCGAGCTCTCCAGAGGAACGTTTCGCGCGGGGGGTACGCCTTGCCCCGGGCGGCCTGGACATCGGCGGCAAGCTGGTCCCGCTGTACGCCGGCAGCGTGCACTACTGGCGGCTCGACCCGCAGCACTGGCGCGCCTGCCTCGAGGCCACGCGCTCGCTCGGCGTTCACCTCATCGACATCTATGTGCCGTGGGCCGTCCACGAGACCGGCCCGGGGCAGTTCGATTTCGGCCGGGCCGATCCGCGCCGCGACGTCGGCGCCTTTCTCCGCCTCGCGCACGAGCTCGGTTTTTACGTCATCGCCCGCCCTGGCCCGCACATCAACGCCGAGCTCACCTGCTTCGGCATCCCCGAGCGCGTCATCTGGGATCCGAGCTGCCAGGCCCGCTCGGCGCGGAACAACCCGGTCGTGCTCCCGATGTTGCCGTACGGGTTCCCGGTCCCGAGCTACGCGAGCAACGCATTCCACGACGAGGTCGCCCGCTATTTCAACGCGCTCGCCCCGGTCCTCACGCCGCACCTCTACCCGGACGGGCCCATCGTGCTCTTGCAGATCGACAACGAGGGCGCGCTCTACTTCCGCGACGGGGCGTACGATCAGGATTACCACCCGGACGCGATCTCCCTGTACCGCGACTTCTTGCGCGAGAAGTACCGGACGATCGAGGCGCTCCAGCGCGCTTACGCGAAGCGGGCGGAGCCCACGCCGGAGGGCGACGCGGTCGAGGACGTCGGCGCGGCGCTCGTGCGCGCGGTCGCCCGCGAGCGCGCGCAGGCCGAGGAGGGCGACCTGCGGTTCGCCACGATCACGCCGCCGGTCGCGTTCGACGCCGAGACGCCGGGCGATCTCGCGCGCCACCTCGACTGGAGCGAGTTCCACGAGCACCTCCTCGAGACCGCCATGGGGCGCTTCGCGAGGGCGCTCTCCGCGGCGGGCGTCGATGGCCTGCCCACGATGCACAATTTCCCGATGGGACAGGACGCGACGCCGCTCAACCCCGCGCGCATCTCGCGCGTCGTCGACCTCGTCGGCCTCGACTACTACAGCATCGCGAGCCCGAGCACCCGGCAGATCATCGCCCGCCGGACGAGCGAGCTCGCCGTGCGCTGCGAGGCGCTCTCGCTGCCGCCGTTCGCGTGCGAGATGGGCGCCGGCTTCCCGCCGTTCTTCCCGCCGCTCGAGGAGCGCGACAGCGTGTTCGTGATGATGGCCGCGCTCGCCTACGGGCTGCGCGGGTACAACATCTACATGGCGGTCGAGCGCGACCGCTGGATCGGCGCGCCGATCGATCCGCGCGGCCGTCCTCGCCCCTTCGCCGCCTTCTGGCGGAAGCTCTCCGCGGCCCTCGAGGCGACGAGGTTCCACGAGCTCCGGCGCCCGGCGCCGGTGCGCATCGTCACGCCGCGCACGGAGCGCCGGCTCTCCCGCGTGATGCACGCCTTCGGCCCGCTCACCGGGGCGTTCTTCTCGATCATGAACTTCGGCGCCCGCGATCGCTGCCTCGAGGACGACCTCGGGCTCGGCTACCCGCTGGCGGTGGAGTCCGACACGTTCGTGCGCGCGTTCGAGGAGGCGCTCGACGCGCGCGGCGTCCCCTACGCCCACGTGGGCGGCGAAGATCGCGACATCTCGCTCGTCGGGGCGCGCTGGGTCATCTGCGCCACCTCGGGCGGCCTGAGCCCGGAGCTGTTCGCGTGGCTCGAGGCGACGTCCAGGCAGGGGACGCTGATCACGCTCGGCCCCCGCGAGCCCACCTTCGACGGCGCCTTCCGCCAGCTGCCGCGGCCCTACGAGCTGAAGCGGCTCCTCGCCCCCGGCCAGAACCTGCCGGCGCTCCTCCAGGACGACCCCGCCGCGGCCGACGCCGCGGTGTCGCGCGCCATCGACGCGCTCAACCTGCCGACCTTCGCGTGTGATCCGGACAGCGTGTTCGCCACGCTGCACGAGGACGCGTCGGGCACGCCGCGGGTGCTCTTCCTGCTGAACCCCGGGGACGCGGACGTGGTGGCGCGCGTCACCGTGAGCGCGCAGCGAGCGCGCGATGTGCTGGACGACGCGCACTTCGAGGCGCGGCGCGGGGCGCTCGAGGTGCGGCTCGTGCCTCGCTCCGTGCGGATGCTCGCGCTGGAGTAGCCCCGCCGCCGCGCGCTGCGCCGGCCGGCGAGGCTCGTTATCTCCGCTCGATCGCCTCCTGACCCGGTGTGCCCTCGATCAGCGCTCGAACCGCAGCGAGTTGCCCTCTGCATCGCGGAAGCGGCCCATGCCGATCATGAGGATGTCGATCAGCGACCAGATGCCGAGCCCGCCGCACGTCAAGAGCTTCGCTATGCCGAGCCCGGTCTGTCCCAGATAAAAGCGATCTACGCCAAAGTAGCCGAGGAAATAGGAGAGCAAGAACAGCGTGGACTGGCTCTTGGTCGGGTGGCCGACGGGCGCGTCGCGCCTGAGCACGAGCCCCTGGGCGTCTCGCATCGATCCGGTGCCGATCAGGATCGTATCGATGAGGCTCCAGAAGCCGAGGCCACCACACGTGAACAGCTTCAGGAGCCCGAGCCCCGTCTGGCCCAGGTAGAAGCGATCGACGCCGAAGGTCCCGAGAAACACCGCGAGCATGAAGGCTGTCGCCTGGTCCTTGTCGGAATAGGCGTGCGCCGGGGCGCCGTGAGGCGGTCCGCCGCCATGAGCCGGCGGCGGGCCCCAGCCGCCTCCAGGCGGCGCGCCGTAGCCGCCTGGGGGCGCGCCCCATCCTGCGCCAGGAGGCGGGGTTCCGCCGGGTGGCGGCGGCGGGTATCCGCCCGACGAGGATGCGCCGCCTCCGCCGCCCGGCGCCACGCCCTGGCCGCCGGGCGGGCTAGACCCCCAGCCGCCATTTCCCCAGCCGCCGCCTGCGTTGCCCCAGCCTCCGCCACCGGGCGGAACTCCGCCTCCGCTCGTGCTCATCCTCGTTCCCTCCAGCGGATGCGGCTGTGGAGGCGGCCGTGCGCCCCCGCGGTCGTCCGCCGAGCCTGACTGTATCGCGGAACCGGGGCGCCGCGCTTGTGCAACGCGGAAATCGCTGGTGGTTGCCGGAGGCCCACCCTACCTTGCCCGCGATGGGCCGCTGAGCGCGGCGCCAGGAGCGAGCGCACCCGGCGATGCAGCAAGATTTTCAGTCCGATCGATGGCTGTCGTTCGCCCTCCGGGCGGGGCTCATCGCTCTGTTCTTCTGGATGGTGAAGGGGCTGCTCGTCCCCGTCCTGCTCGGCGGTCTGGTCGCGCTCCTCGTCTCCCCGCTCCAGGGCCGCCTCGCGCCTCGACTCGGCCGCTTCCGCAAGTTCGCGCCCGCGATCTCGACGGTGGGCGTGATCATCCTCGTGTGCATCCCGCTCGCGGTGATCATCATCGAGGCCTCCGCCTCGATAAGCCGCTTCTTCGCGCGGGACTGGTCGAACACGATCGAGCGGGTCCAAGGCCTCCTGAACGACGGGAGGATAACGGGGCTCCTCAACAGGGCCGGCCTGTCCGGGGACGACGTCCGCACGTATGTGAGCAACCTGTTCGAGCGGGTGGGCAGCTCGATCGCCGGCTTCGCGGGCGGCATGGTCGCCGCGGTGCCGCAGACGATCGTCGACGCGTTCCTGTTCATCGTCGGGCTCTACTACCTGCTCCGCGACGGGGGCCTGCTGCTGCGCTGGTTGCTCACGCAGTCGCCGTTCAGGAACGAGGAGACGGACGTCCTCTTCGCGTCGATCCAGGACACGGTGCACGGCGCCGTCCTCGGCCTGCTCGCGACGGCGGCCGTCCAGGGGACGCTGACGACGATCGCGCTGTTTGCCTGCAAGGTGCCGGGCGCGTTCCTCTTCGGCCTCCTGGCCACGCTGCTCTCGCTCGTCCCCATGATCGGCACCACGCCGGTCACGCTGGGAGCGGCCATCTACCTGTTCGTCGTCGGGCGCATCGGCGCGGGCGTCGGTATGTGCGCCGCGGCGGTCGTCGTCGGGCTCTCGGACAACGTGATCCGGCCGTGGGTCCAGAGCTCGCACGGCGGCATGCACCCGCTCATCGCGCTCCTCGCCATCTTCGGCGGCCTCGAGCTGTTCGGCGCGGCGGGGATCTTCATCGGCCCGGTCGTCGCCGCGATCGTCCTCTGGGCGGTCGACACGCGCGCGGGCATCCCCGGTCCGAGCCTCCCGCTGGGCCCGCACACGTCGCAGCCGCCACCCTCGCTGAAGTCGCCGACGTCACGACCACCGCCGACGTCGCGACCGCCGCCGGCCTCGCGACCGCCGGTGTGACGCGACGGCGCGCCGGAGCGCCGCGAAAGGCGCGGTCCGCACCCTGGAGCGAGGCGCTCACGGCGACAGGCCGTAGCCGCGGGCGAGGGTGAGGGAGAGGAGGTTGCACGCCGCGTGGAACACGAGCGACGCCCCGATGCCGCCGGTGCGCGCCCGCAGCCATCCGAAGAGGAGCGCGGGGAAGAAGACGGCGAGCCGGGCCGGGTGCTGGATCGTGAGCACGTGGCCGAGCGCGAAGATCGCCGACGAGAGGAGCCACGCCGGGCCGAGCGCCGCGCCGGCGACGCGGAAGCGCGGCGGGAAGACGCGGTCGAGGGCGCTCTGGAGGTAGCCCCGGAAGAACGCCTCCTCGGGCAGCGCGACCACGAGCAGCTGCGCGGCGATCTCGTCGGCGAGCGATGGCGGCGGGCGCAGCACGAACGGCGAGGTCGCGCCCCAGTACAGCCGGTAGCCCAGCCAGAAGAGCGGGAAGACGATCGCGGCGACCAGCGCCGCCCAGGCGACG
Source organism: Sorangium sp. So ce693 (assembly GCF_051521375.1). Classification (NCBI taxonomy): domain Bacteria; kingdom Pseudomonadati; phylum Myxococcota; order Polyangiales; family Polyangiaceae; genus Sorangium; species Sorangium sp. So ce693. The sequence goes on along the minus strand of NZ_CP150347.1, from coordinate 11,079,748 downwards.
GCGTGGAGCGCGGCGCGGACGAGGCGCTTCGGCGACAGCGGCACGGGCTCCAGGAGCCCCCCGAGCGACAGGCCGTGGGCGCGGATCGTCGACTCGTCGTACCTCAGCACGAGCCAGAACGTCGCCGCGAAGAAGGTGAGGCCGACGAGCGTCCCGGCGTAGCTCTTCGGCGCCGCGTAGGACACGGCCGTCACGGCGGCCGTCGTGACGCCTGCGGCGAGGAGCGCGCGCGCGGCGGTCGGCTCGGGCGCCCGCGGGCGCTCGCGCTCGCGCTCGCCGACGCTCGCGTGGGCGGCGTTCGCGTCCGCCGGCGCGCCAGGTGTCTCGTCGCCGGCACGTGGGCGGGCGTCGCGGCTCGGTTCGATGGGTGTGGGCGGCTGCAAGGCGTGTTCGTCGCGGAGGGGAGTGCGCGGTGCGGGGGCTTACGCGGGGGTCTCGGCGACCAGGGTTCGCGGCCGCGCGCGCTCAGCCTAGCCGCCAGGATGTCCCTCCGCGATGGTCAGCGCTCACGGCGGCGCGATTCGAGCGCTGCACACGGGTCCAGCCACCGCCCATTTTCTAGCCTTCCAGCCCGGTCACGTTAGAGTGCGGCCGCTGTGGCGTTTTCCCGACTTCGCTGTCTGATGAAGCCGTTGGCCTGCGCGCTGCTTGCGTCCGTCGCGACGCTCGATCCGGCGCCCGCGTCGGCCGCGTCGCCGTTCCTCATGATGCCTGAGGCGAGCGTCGCCGAGGCGTCCCCGGCGTACCGCTATGCCAACATGACGAACGAAGAGGCGCTGGCGGAGCTGGATCGCCGGAAGATCCTGTATCTCAAGGTCGACCACGCGCCCGGGGTGCGCGCTCCGATCCGGCTCACGGGTCGGCTGAACGGCGTGTACTTTCATTCGGTGCTCCCGCCCGAGCAGCGCGTGACGAGCATGTTCGAGATCCTGGACGCGCGCCTCGCGCTCGCCCTCGACGATTTCGCGGCCGTGCTCTCGAGGCACGATATCGACGAGGTCGTCCATTACACGATGTATCGGCCCAACGTGCCGATGCGCGGCGGCGAGGGCGTGGACGGCGACGGAGAGCACGGGCACCCGATCGCCCACGCGAAGGCCGCTGACAGCGCGGTGAAACAGGCAGAGGCTGCGGACGGCGCTGCCCGCGAGGAATCGACGAGGCAGGCCTCGCCGGTCGAGCCCGCGCCGCCGGTGGAGCTCGGCAAGAAGGGCGCGCTCGATGGGGCGTCGAAGGCGCCTGATGAGCCACCGCGACGCCTGAAGGAGAAGGGGGCCGCCGAGGCCGGGCCGAAGGAGAAGGCCGCAGCGGAGGCCGGGCCGACGCGGAAAGGGGCGGTGGAGGCCGGGTCGAAGGAGAAGGCCTCAGCGGGGGCCGCGCCGAAAGAGAAGGCCGCAGCGGGGGTCGCGCCCAAGGAGAAGGCCGCAGCGCAGGCTGCGCCGAAGGAGAAGGCTGCAGCGGGGGTCGCGCCGAAGGAGAAGGCCGCAGCGCAGGCCGCGCCGAAGGAGAAGGGCGCGTCGGAAGCCGAGCCAAGCGCCGCCTCCAAGGCTCCTGGCCAGCGCACGCGCACGATCGCGGCGCGCAGCGGGCAAGCCAAGGCCGCCGGCAAGGTCGGAGCGCGCCGCGCTGCTCGGCGCAAAGCCGTGGGGCCGACCCGGGCCACGACGTCTGCGGTCAAGCACCGTGGCGACGTCGCTCTGCGCAGCGATGCAGCGCAGAAGCCTCGCGGTACGTGGGCTCCGCCTGGCACGCGGCACCCCGCCGGCCTGGCCATCGACGTCGGCGCGCTCAAGAAGCGCGACGGCACCTGGATCAGCGTCGCGCGCCACTTCCACGGCCGCATCGGGGACAAGACCTGTGGTGCCGGGGCGCCGCAGCCCGAGCTCCCCGAGGCGCGCGAGCTCCGGTCCATCGTGTGCGAAGCGGCGGATCTCGGGATTTTTACATATGCGCTGACGCCCAATTTCAATGCGGCGCACGTCGACCATTTTCATATGGAGATCAAGCCGGGCGTCCGGTGGTTCCTCTATCACTGAGCGAAGGCCGCGCGCTCCTTGTACAGCCCTGAACGGCTCGCAGCGCGCCGCACTGCACATCCGTTGATTGCGCGTTTTTTGATGATCTGAGCGGTTTGTTCGCGCAACTTCCGCCGCGAGAGCGACGATTCCCTTCCCGAACGAAGGCGCCGGCGCTCCGCCGCGCGCCCCCGCAAGGGAGGTCGACGGACATGGTGCAAAAGAGAGACGGACAGCCGCTGCCGGGGACTTCCTACCGTGTGCTCCGTCGGATCGGAGCAGGCTCGTGCTCGGAGGTCTTCGAGGTGACCGGGCGCCGCGGCCAGCTGCGCGCGCTCAAGCTGCTCCGCGCCATGCACGACGGGTCGAGCGAGATCGGAGCGCGCCTGGTCCAGGAAGGGCGCACCCTCTCGGCGCTGAGCCATCCCCACATCGTGAAGGTCGAGGAGGTCGGCGTGACGAGCGACGGCCGGCCCTTCCTCGTCATGCCGCGCCTCTTCGGCGAGACGATGCGCGAGCGGCTCGACGCGCGCGGACCGCTCGCGACGCCCACCGCCGTGCGCGTCGCCATCCAGGTGCTCGGCGGGCTCGCGGCGACGCACCGCGCCGGCGTCATCCACCGCGACATCAAGCCGGCGAACGTCTTCCTCGCGCAATCGAGCTGCGCCGAGCAGGGCCTGGCCGATCTGGACAGCGCGTCCGGTGCGCCCGAGGCCGAGCACGCCGTGCTCATCGACTTCGGCATCGCGAAGGTGAGCCGCGAGGGGCTGGAGCCGTCGATGGGCTCGAACGTCCTCGGCACGCCGCGCTACCTGTCGCCCGAGCAGATCCGCGGCGAGGAGGTCGACGCTCGCACCGACGTGTACGCGGTGGGCCTCCTGCTCTTCGAGGCGATCACAGGGCGCGGTCCGTTTCCGGTGGTCGACTCGATGGCGGTGATGCGGGCGCACCTCGGCACACCGGCGCCGCGGCTTCGCTCGCTCCTCTGGGTGCCTCCGGCGCTCGATCATGCCGTCGCGCGCGCGCTCGAGAAGGATCCGGGGCTCCGCTGGCAGACGGCGGACGCGATGGCCGCCGCGCTCGCGGAGGCGCAGGGCGAAGACGGGGGCAGGGAGACGCCGGCTCTCGGCGGGGCGGGGCGCGCCTCGCCGCCGGACGGCGAGCGCAGCGCGCGGGCGCGCCTCGCGGCCGGAGGGACGCGATGAGCGGCGCGTCCGCCGAGTGCTCCGGGGCGCGCACGCTGCTCTACGCGGGCGGGGTGTCGCTCGCGCCGAGGGCCCCTTTCGCGCGTCCGCTCCGCGCGAGAGGCGAGGGCGAGCCGCTCGAAGACGCGTGGCCGCTCCGCGCGCTGGGCGAGGGGGAGCCGCTGCGGGGCACGCCGTACGTCGTGCTGCGCCTGCTCGGTCAGGGCGGCATGGGCGAGGTGTACGAGGTCGAGCACCGGGCGCTCGGCCGCCGGTTCGCGGTCAAGGTGCTGCACCGCAGCCACGCCGGCCGCAGCGATCTCTCGGCGCGCCTGCGCGCCGAGGCGCGCTCGATCGCACGCCTGCGCCACCCGGGCCTCCCCGGCGTGTTCGACCTCGGCGCGACCGACGGCGGCCGCCCCTACTTCGCCATGGAGCTCCTCGAGGGGCGCGATCTCCGGACCGAGCTCGCGCGCCTCGGCGTGGTCGCGGTCCCGACAGCGCTCGACCTGGTCCTGCAGGCCCTGTCCGCGCTGTCACTCGCGCACGCGGCGGGCATCGTCCACCGCGATCTCAAGCTCGAGAACCTGTTCCTGTGCGATGACGGCACGCTCAAGGTCCTCGACTTCGGCGTCGCCAAGCTCCTCCACGCCGGCGCCTCGATGACGGCCCCGGACGCCGTCATCGGCACGCCCAGGACGATGGCGCCCGAGCAGTGCGCCGCCCTGCCGATCGATCCGCGCGCGGATATCTATGCGATGGGCCTCGTCCTCTACGAGCTCGTCGCCGGGCGGGGCCCCTTCGACGAGCTGCGCGGCCGGGGCGACGCGCTCCGCTTCGCTCACTGCGAGCGGGAGCCTCCTCCTCCCTCGCGCTTCGCGCCGCAGCCGATCCCGGCGGCGCTCGAGCAGCTGATCCTGCGCGCGATCGCGAAGGCGCCCGAGCATCGCTTCCAGACGGCCGCCGACATGGAAGCCGCTGTGCGCCGATTGCACGGCCGGCTGCACGACGGATCGCAGTCGAGCGCCGCGCCGGCGGTCAGCGCGACCGCGCTCACCCCGACCACGGCCGACGCCGTCGCGGCCTGCACACCTGCGCGCGGCGAGGTGCCCGCCGAGGTGCTCCGCCGATCGCTGCTCGCCGCGTCGGCCGGCGCCGCGCGCCTCTCGCGCCGCCCGAGGGCGCGCTCGACGCGGCGCGCACCTCCGGCGCGGCCCGTCGCCCGTGCGGCGTCGCGCGCCTCCGCGCTCGCCGTCTGCGCGCTCGCCATCGGCGCGCTCGCCGTCGCGTCGGCCGCGCTCGGGCTCGCGCTCGGGCAGCGCTCGATCGCGGCGAGCGAGCACGCCGCGCCTGCGCCGCCGTCCGCGCCCGCCGCGGCGCAGGCGCGCTCGGCTGTAAGGTAGCCTCGTCGAGCCCGTTCCTTGGTCGACACCGCAATGCGGAGTGGAGGGACCATGAACCGGATGCGACGAATCGGGCTGGCTTGTTTGGCGATATCGCTCCTCGCGGGCACCGCCGGCTGCGGCGGCGGCACCGCGGCCCGGCCGGCGGATCCCACGGCAAAGGGGGGACGCGCGATCACGGGCGCTCCCGAGCCCTCCAGCGCACAGGGGTTCGAGGACGGCGCCGCGTTCGAGCCGGGCGCGCCCGCCGCGCCGCCGTCGCCCGACGCCTCGCCCGCGGCGCCTTCGGCCGCGCTGGAGCAGCCCTCCGCCACGGGCGGCGCCTCGCGCGCCGAGGGGGCGGCGCGCAAGGCGCCGAGCAGCCAGGTCGCGCCGGAGCCCATCGATCGCCCGGGCCTCGGCACCGAGTGGGGTGAGACGCGCGTGTCGCGCATCTCGACCGCGCCGTTCGTCCGGGCCGACGTCAACCGCCCCTTCGTCGTCGCGAGCCTGTTTTACAACGACGCCGAGGGCGCCCGCGCCATGGCGAGCGCGTCCGGCTTCCGCCGCACGTCGCCGCAGGCCTTCACGCTGGCCGGCGGCGCGGTCGCGGTCGGGCTCCGCGGCGAGGGCGGCGGCTTCCTGAGCGGCTTCGTCGCCGGCGAGAAGACCCACGTCGTCGGCGAGGCCGGCCAGCGCTACAGCATCGTGCTGCGCAACCTCACGCCGACCCGGATCGAGTGCGTCGTCTCCGTCGACGGCCTCGACGTCATGGATGGCCAGGCCGCGGCGTTCAGCAAGCGCGGTTACCTGATCGATCCCCACGGCGAGCTCGAGATCGACGGCTTCCGCCAGTCCGTGGACACGGTCGCCGCGTTCCGCTTCGGCTCGGTCCGCGGCTCCTACGCGAACCAGAAGCACGGCGACACAAGGAACGTCGGCGTGATCGGCGTGGCCCTCTTCAACGAGCGCGGGACGACGCCCTGGACGTTCGACGAGGTCCAGCGCCGCCGGGAGGCGGACCCCTTCCCGGGGCAGTTCGCCACGCCGCCCGGCATCTGAGCCTTTCCAGCGGGCATATCGCGCCTCCTCCGCGCTCCGACAAAATCAAGCTCCCGCTCCGCCGCGCGCCGGGCTAGGCCACGGCACGGTGTCGGACTTATTGAACCCGTCTCAACGTGCGGCCGTCGAGCACGAGCTCGGGCCAATGCTGGTGCTCGCCGGCGCAGGTTCCGGCAAGACGCGTGTGGTGACCACGCGGATCGCCCGCCTCCTCGATCGCGGCATCCCGGCGCGCTCCATGTTGGCGATGACCTTCACCAACAAGGCCGCCGCCGAGATGCACGAGCGCGTCGGCAAGCTCGTCGGCTCGAAGGTCGCGCGCGAGCTCAAGGTCTGCACCTTCCACCGCTTCGGGCTCGACGTCCTCGGCGCGGAGACCCGCGCCCTCGGCCTGCGCGGCGGCTCCTTCGCCATCTTCGACCAGTCCGACGCCCTGGGGGTCATCCGCGAGATCCTCCGCGAGCTCCGCGCCGGCAAGAGCTACGACGTCAGCGCGATCCTCTCGCGCATCTCGAACGCCAAGAACGCGTTCCTCGACGCCGAGACCTGGGCCGAGGCGCAGCGGCAGGGCAAGGGCATCGACGAGTACGACGAGATCTCGATGCTCGTGTACCCGCGCTACATGGCGGCGCTGCGCTCGTTCCAGGCGTTCGACTTCGACGATCTCATCTGCGAGGTGGTCCGCCTCTGGCAGTCGCGCGCCGACGTCCTCGAGCGCTGGCGGATGCGCTACCGCTTCGTGATCGTCGACGAGTACCAGGACACGAACCGCGCCCAGCTGGAGCTCCTGCGCCTGCTCTGCGGCGAGCACCGCAACGTGGTCGTCGTCGGCGACGACGACCAGTCGATCTACGCCTGGCGCGGCGCCGACGTGCGCAACATCCTCGATTTCGAGGAGCACTTCTCGGGCGCGAAGGTCGTCAAGCTCGAGCACAACTACCGCTCCCGCAAGCCGATCCTCGACGTCGCGAACGCGGTGCTCGCCAAGTCCGGCGCCCGGCGGCACAAGAAGTCGCTCATCGCCACCCGCGTGGAGGGCGACAAGGTGCGGTCCATCATCTGCGTGGACCCCGACGTCGAGGCGAGCTTCGTGGCCACGGAGGCGCAGCGCCTCCTGGAGCGGGAGGCCGCGCGGCCGAAGGACATCGCCGTGCTGTACCGCTCGAACCTCCAGGCGGCCGCGATCGAGTCGGCCCTCAAGGAGCGGCAGATCCCGATCCGGATGATCGGCGGTCAGCAGTTCTTCGAGCGCAAGGAGGTCAAGGACCTCATCGCCTACCTCCGCGTCGCGCTCAACCCGGGCGACGAGATGTGCCTGCGGCGCATCCTGAACTACCCGGCGCGGGGCATCGGCGACGTCGCGGTGGCCAAGCTCGGCGCCTACGCGACGGCGCACGACGCGACGCTCTGGACGGCGGTGTCGCGGCCGCACGCCGTGCACGAGCTGACCGCCGCCGCGATCGAGGGCTGCCGCCAGCTGCTCCGGATCATCGAGGCCACGCGCGCGCGGTTCGAGCGCGGCGAGCCCTCCGCGGAGGTCGCCCGCGCGCTCCTCGCCGACGCCGGCTTCAAGGAAGACATCATGGCCGGCTCGTCCACGGCCAACGCCGCGGCGCGCCGCTGGGGCAACATCGAGGGCCTGCTCAACGTCTTCGCGCGCCGCGACGAGAAGGGGAAGGGGGACCGCGCGAGCTTCGCGGAGTTCCTGCGGCTGCTCGCCCTGCGGCAGGACTCCGAGGAAGAGGAGGCCACCGATCGGGTGACGCTCACCACGATGCACGGCGCGAAGGGGCTCGAGTTCCCGTACGTGTTCGTGATCGGCCTGGAGGAGGGGTTGATGCCTCACCAGCGCAGCCTCGACGAGCGCGCCACGGACGCCGCGCCGAGCGGCGCGGAGGGCGGCGACACGGGCGGTCACAGCATCGAGGAGGAGCGGCGGCTCTTCTACGTCGCGGTCACGCGGGCCCGCGATCGGCTCTACCTCACGCGGGCCAAGCACCGTGGCTCGCGCGGCAAGATGGTGCCGAGGACGCCGAGCCGGTTCATGCTCGAAATTCCGCCCGAGCTCCTGGAAGAGCGCGAGGAGCTCGCGCCCGTCGCTCCGGGGATGGAGAAGGTGAAGGCGGGCGCGGCCGGCGTGCTGGCCGCGCTGTCGATGAACCCGTTCGCAGGCGATCCCCCCCTCATCCCGCGCCGCCGCTCCTGAGCGGGGCGCGGGACGGCGGGGGCTCGGTCAGAGGGCGCCCTCGGCGGCCGCGAAGCCGGCGCGGGTGATCTCCTGCACGCCCTTGCGCGTGACGAAGTCGCGGAAGCTCTCGCCCTCGGCGCGGCCGGCCATGTAGAAGCGCGCGATCGCGGCGATGACCTTGGGCGTCTCCTCCTCGGGGATGCGGCCGTCGAGGCGCTCGCCGATGCGCGCGCTCGGGCCGCAGCAGCCGCCCACGCGGAGCGAGTAGTGCGGGCGCTCCACGCCGTCCTTGCCCTTCACCATCAGGCCCGTCATCCCGATGTCCGCGACGTGGTGCTGGCCGCACGAGTTCGGGCACCCCGAGATCTTGATGTCGAACTCGCCGAGCGCGCTGACGAAGTCGTCGGTCTCCTGGCGGCTGCCGTTCGGCACCAGGTGATCCCGGATGCGCGTGCCGACCTCCATGCTCTTCGTGATCGCGAGCGTGCAGTAGTCGCCGCCGGGGCAGGTCACCACGTCGGTGATGTGCCCCGAGTCCGCCTCGGCGAGGCCGATCTGCGAGAGCTCGCGGTGCAGGCTGAGCAGCTGCCCCTCCGGCACCCAGCGCAGCACGAAGTTCTGGGTGTTCGTCGCCCGCACCTCGCCGTTGCCGTAGCGCCGCGAGATGTCGGCCAGGCGCCTCAGCTGCTCGCCGGTGATGTCGCCGAGCGGCAGCTTGACGGTCGCCACCCGGTAGCCGGGCTGCTTCTGCGCGATCGTGTTGGTCCGCTTCCAGCGCGCGAACGCGCCGTCGCCGAGCGTCTCCCGCAGCGGCGTGAGCGGGGGCGGATCGTTCTCCCGGTACCCGGCTACCTCCTCCGTCAGCTCGGCCGCGAGCGCCTCGCCGCGCTCCGCCTTGATGCGAGCAAACTCCTCGTCGAGCCTGCGCAGGAACTCCGCCTCGCCGATCTTGCGCAGCAGGAACTTGAGGCGCGCCTTCTTCCGGTTCTTCCGCTCTCCGTCCCGGTGGAACACGCTCACCACGGCCTCGCACACCGGCAGCAGATCGGCCTCCGGGATGAACTCCTTCCAGAGGTGCGCGATCTCGGGCGTCGACCCGAGCGAGCCGGCCACATAGACCGCGAAGCCGCGCCCGCGGTCGCCGATCTTCGCGAGCAGACCGACGTCGTTGATCATGATCTGCGCGTGATCGCGCGCGCTCCCCGAGAAGGCCACCTTGAACTTCCGCGGTAGCCGCCGGTTGTGCTCGTGGAAGAGGAAGTGCTCGGTGACCGCGTGCGCGTAGGGCGTCACGTCGAACACCTCGTCCTCGACCACGCCGGCGAGATGGGACGCGGTGATGTTGCGGAGCGTGTCCGCGCACGCGCCGACCGTCGTCACCCCCGCGCGCACGAGCACGCGCTGCAGGTCGATCGTCTCTTCGATCTCCAGGTAGTGGAGCTGGATGTCCTGGCGGGTCGTGACGTGCGCTAGGCCGCGCCCCCACCGCTCCGTGACTTCTGCGAGGGCTTCCAGCTGCGCAGCCGTGAGCTGCCCTCCAGGAATCTTGATCCGCTGCATGTGCTTCACGTGCGCGAGCTGCGCGTAGACACCCATGGCCAGCCGTAGAGGACGGAACTGGTCGGGGGTCAGCTCACCACGTTTGAATTTGGCGACGTTCTCGGCGTGTACGTCGATGGCCGCCGCAAGGCGCTCGACTCGTTGCGACATAACCGATGGTATTCCCTATATTTCCGACGCGTCAAGTGCGACAATTATCACGGTCGGTTCCACGTGGTATCCGGCCTCCAGCACCATGAAGACCGCTCTGCCGAACTCGACCGAAGCCGTGCACGCGGGCGTACTCCGCCAGCGCCCCTCCCACACCCTCGCGCCTGCGATCGCGCAGACGGCGACGTACACCTTTGCGGACACGGCGGACCTCGAGCGCTATTTCGCCGGAGGCGACGCGGATCCCGAGCGGCAGGAGTACGGTCGTTACGGCAATCCCACGGTGCGCGAGGTCGAGCAGCGCATCGCGGCGCTCGATCGCGCGGAGGACGCCCTGCTCTTCGCGAGCGGCATGGCGGCGGTGACGACCACGGCGTTCGCGCTCCTCAAGGCGGGCGACCACGTCATCCTGTTCCGCGACGTGTACCGCCGCACACGGCAGTTCGTGATCAACGTGCTCTCGCGGCTTGGCGTCGAGCACACGCTGATCGACCCGGGCGCGTTCGATCAGCTCGAGGCGGCCATCCGGCCGCGCACGCGCTTCGCGCTGAGCGAGTCGCCGACGAACCCCTACCTCCACTGTATCGACCTGTCCCGCTTCGCCGAGATCTGCAAGAAGGCGCGGGTGAAGACGGTCGTCGACGCGACGTTCGCGACCCCCTGCAACTCCGATCCGATCGGCCGCGGCATCGACCTCGTGGTCCACAGCGCCAGCAAGTACCTGTCGGGCCACAACGACGTCCTCGGCGGCGCGGTCTCCGGATCGAGCGCGCTGATCTCGCTGATCCGCGACATGCGGAGCGTCCTTGGGAGCATCATGGATCCCCACGCCGCGGCGCTGATCGGGCGCGGGATGAAGACGCTCGCGCTCCGCGTCGAGCGGCAGAACGCGACAGGGCTCGCCGTGGCGCGCGCGCTCGAGGCGCACACCGCGGTGGAGCGGGTGTTCTATCCGGGGCTCCCGTCGCACCCGGATCACAAGGTCGCGGCCGAGCAGATGCGCGGCTTCGGCGGGGTCGTGAGCTTCATCGTGCGCGGCGGGCGAGAGGCGGCGTCGCGCGTCGTGGACGGCGCGCGCATCGCGGCGATCGCACCGAGCTTCGGCGGCGTGGAGACGCTCATCGAGCAGCCCTGCATCATGAGCTTCCACGAGCTCAGCGACGAGCAGCTCGCGGCGATCGGCATCTCCCCCGCGCTGATCCGCCTGTCGGTCGGCATCGAGGAGACCGAGGACGTCGTGAGGGACATCGTCGGCGCGCTCGACGCGCTCGGCAAGCCCTAGCCGCGCCAGCGGGGCCGCCCGCGCGAATCCGCCGCGAAGCGGCGCAGAAGTCCGGCCATCCGGCCGGGCTCCTGGTGGGCGGAGCTAACTGAGCTTCTTCAGCTTCCGCTGCAGCGTCCGCCGGTCGATCCCCAGCAGCTTCGCCGCGGTGGCCACCACGCCGCCCGACTCCCTCAGCGCGGCGCGGATCGCCTCGCGCTCGAGATCGTCGAGCTTCAGGCTCCCCGGCGGCGGCGTCGGCGCCGCCGAGGGCGGGGGGCGCTGGCGGTCCCGGAGGTTCGCGGCCTCGCGCAGCAGCTTGTCCGCGTCGACGGGCTTGCTGAGCAGCGTGTCGGCGCCCTCGCGCATCGCCGCCACCGCGAGCGGGATGTCCCCGAACCCGGTCAGCATCACGATCGCCGCGTCGGGCTGCAGCTTGCGGTACTGGGCGAGCGCGCTGAGCCCGTCGCCGCGCGGCATGCGGTAGTCGATGACCACGAGGTCCACCGGCTCGTACTCGAGCGCCACGAGCCCCTCGTCGATCGTCGCCGCGGTCCTCGCCACGACCCCGCGGCGGCGCAGCGCGCCCTGCAGGGTGGTGCGGAACGCGTCGTCGTCGTCCACGAGGAGCGCCGTCTCGATCCGTCGCGTCATCTTCACCTCAGGCGGCCCCGGAGCGCTTCAGCGCGCCGGGGAGATCCGCGTCCATGGGGTCCGTGCTCCCGTCGAGGCGGAGGCGCAAGGTCGCCTTCGCGCCGCCGGTCTCGACGCTCTCCATGCGCAGCACCGCGTTCATGCGGGAGGCCATCATCGAGCTGATGTAGAGCCCGAGCCCCATGCCCCCCTGCTCCATCTTCGTCGTCTGGAACGGCTCCCCGAGCCGCCCGGCGATGTCGGGGTTGAGCCCCGGCCCGTTGTCGGAGACCGCGATCTCGCAGACGTCGCCGCGCTCGACGACGCTCACCTCGATCCGCTGCTCGGCCGAGCCGGCCGTCGCCTCGGCGGCGTTGGCGAGCAGGTTGACGAGCACCTGGCAGAGCGCCGGCCGCAGCACGTCCGCCTGCACCGGCCGCGGCGTGTCGAACGCGAGCGCGCCGCGGTAGCCGAGCCGCGCGAGCTCGACCTTCGTCAGATCGCGCACGAAGCGGGTGAGCTCCAGCGGCTCCAGCCGCTGATCGAGCCGGATCTGGCCGCGCATCAGCCCGATGATGTCGCTCGCGCGCCGCGCCTCGCCGGCCACCGTCTCGGCCATGCGCGCCGCGTCCTCGGAGCCCGTCTCCCGCGCCACGTCGACGAGGTCCTTGCTCGCGAGGAGGATCGTCGCGAGCGGCGTGCTGAGCTCGTGCGACATCCCGCCGACCATGCGGCCGAGCATCGCCAGCCGCTCGTTCCGCTGGCTCTGCTGCCGGAGCTCCTCGAGCCTGTGCGCGTAGACGACGACGAAGAAGCCGAGGAACAGCGTCAGCGACGTGAGCGACACGAGGTCGCCGAGCCGCCGGATGCGCTCGCCGCCGAGCGGCGCCGCGTCGAGCGGCAGCGGCGCCGCGTACGTGAGCACGGCGATCGCGGCCAGCGTCAACAGGCCCACGAGCACGGTCGTGCGCCGCGGGCAGAGGAGGCCGGAGAGGGCGATGTGGAAGGCGAGGAAGACGGCGAAAGGATTCGCCAGCCCGCCCGAGAACCAGAGCATCCAGGCGTTCGCGAGCACGTCGCCCACGAGCTGGGCGCGCGCGTGATCCTGCGCGGGCTCGCGCGCCGAGGGCTCGCCCCCGTCCGGCCGGCGCGCGCGCTGGACCCGGAAGGTCCAGGCGACGTTGGCCGCCGCGATCGCGGCGATGCCGACGATCAGCGGCGCGAGCCCGAGGTCGGGGACGAGCTTCCTGCCCGCGACCGTGGTCGCGATCATCCCCGCGATCGCCCCCCACCGCAGCTGGATCAGCCACCTGTCGGCGGTGTCCCAGGACGGGGGCTTCGGCCCGGAGAGCAGGACCGCGAGCCGCCGGCGCGCCGCCGGGGGCGCGCTGCTCTTGGCGGGGTCGGGACCTGCGTCAAGCGACCATGGCTGGAAGGAGGATTGCATCCGCGCGCGGACAGAGGGGCTTTCCAGGGCGCGGTCGAGGCGTCCGGCGTCCATCCCGGAGCAACCTTCCGACGTTGCCTTGCATCCGCTCCCTTGTACCGCGCACGAAAGCCGCGAGCACGCGCGAGGTGCGCCCCGGCCCACATCCTGGGGCTGTCAGGAAAAACCCCAGCGAATACCGTGATTTGAAATTGTTGGCTGGGTTACATCCGGTCCCGTGCCGGCGGGGCGCTCGGCCCCGGGCCGGTCACTTGGCCTGTTCGGCTCCGTCGCCGTGCGCGCCGTGCGCGGGCGGCGGCGGCGCCTTGTGCGAGCGCTTCATCCTCCAGTCGTCTGCGGCGCGCTTGCCGTCGAACGGCGCCTTGATGTCCGCCGGCCGCTCGGCCTCGATCCCCTCGGCCCGGCCGCGGTTGGCCGTGTCGAACATGGTGAAGCCGATGAAGATCGCCAGGAAGATGAGCGACGACGCGAAGATCAGGGCGTGGAACTTATGGTCCCACTTGAGGTGCATGAAGATGAGCGCCACGACGCCCGCCTTCGTCGTCGCGATGATGATCGCGATCGCCAGGTTGGCGGCGCCGAGGTCGACGTAGCTCGCGCCCACGGTGACGACCGTGAGCACGAGCAGCGCGAGCCACGTGGCGATGTAGACCTTGAGCGGCAGGACGTGAGGCACGTGATCGGCGCCATGGCCATGGCCGTGCCCGTGCCCGTGCGCGCCGGCTGCTTCTGCGTGTGTCGACATGCGGTCCTCTAGGCCTCAGCCCACCAGGTAGAGCAGGGGGAAGAGATAGATCCAGATGAGGTCGACGAGGTGCCAGTACAGCCCCACCCCTTCGACCGGCGAGTAGTAACGGCTCGAGAACTCACCGCGCGTGTTGCGGATGAGGATCCACGTGATGAGCCCCATCCCGATGACGACGTGCAGGCCGTGGATGCCCGTCATCATGAAGTAGATGGCGAAGAACGTCCCCGCGTGGGCCGTGGTGAAGCCCTCGGCGGTGAAGTACTTCCCGGGCAGGAGGCCGTCGTGGAACTTGTGCTTGTACTCGAAGTACTTGATCACGAGGAATACGGCCGCGCAGAGCAGGGTCACCACGAGCAGCCGGGTGGTGTTCTTCTTGTCGCTCCGCTGCGCAGACCGGACGGCGAGCGCCATCGTGAGGCTGGAACAGATGAGCACGATCGTGTTGATGCCGCCCATCACCTTGTCGAGGTGGTGGTGGGCCTCCACGAACGAATCGAAGAACCAGCCGCGGAAGATGGCGAACGCGCAGAACAGACCGCCGAAGAGCAGGATCTCCGTGACCAGGAAGAGCCAGATGCCCATCCGGCCGGCGTCGAACTGCGTGTCGGCGGAATCGAAATGATGGGCGACGTGGAAGTCGGGGGACAGGGCGGTGCCTGCCTTGTTCGGCCTGTCGGCGGCCTCGGCGTGCGCGCTCATGCGTTCTCCGTGTTGAAGTCGTATGCGCCCTTGGTCACGATCGGGGTGCGGACGAAGTTCTCGGTGATGGGCGGGGAGGCGGTGGTCCACTCGAGGCTGAGGCCGCCCCAGGGGTTCGCCGGCGCCGGCGCGCCGGAGCGCAGCGACTTGATGAAGCAGATGATCATCACGAGGAAGCCGAGGCCCAGGATCCACGAGCCCACGGTCGAGAAGGCGTGCAGCGGCTGGAACTGGTCCAGGTAGTTGTAGTAGCGGCGCGGCATCCCGCGGCTGCCCATGATGAACTGCGAGAAGAACGTCACGTTGAAGCCGATGAAGACGAGCGCGCAGGAGATCGTCGCGAGCCGCTCCGAGTACATCTTCCCGGTGATCTTGGGCCACCAGTGGTGGAGCCCGCCGATGTAGGCGATGACGGTGCCGCCGACCATCACGTAGTGGAAGTGCGCGACCACGAAGTACGTGTCGTGGAGGTGCAGGTCGATGCTGAGCATCCCGAGGAAGATGCCGGTGAGCCCGCCGATCGAGAAGAGGATGAGGAACGACAGCGCGTACAGCATCGGCGCGCTGTAGCTGATGGAGCCGCGCCAGAGCGTCGCGATCCAGTTGAAGACCTTGACCCCGCTGGGGATGGCGACGAGGAAGGTCAGGAACGAGAACATGATCGCCGCGAACTCGCTCTGGCCGGAGGTGAACATGTGGTGGCCCCACACGAGGAAGCCGACCAGGGCGATGGCGACGCTGGAGAACGCGATCGCCTTGTACCCGAAGATCCTGCGCCGCGCGTGGACCGAGATGAGCTCGTTGATGATGCCCATGCCCGGCAGGATCATGATGTAGACGGCCGGGTGGCTGTAGAACCAGAAGAAGTGCTGGTAGAGCACCGGGTCGCCGCCGAGCGCCGGGTCGAAGATGCCGATGTGGAACGCGCGCTCCGCGATGAGCAGGAGGAGCGTGATGCCGAGGACCGGCGTGGCGAGGATCTGGACGATGCTGGTCGCGTAGATCGCCCAGAGCATGAGCGGCATCTTGTACCAGCCCATCCCGGGCGCCCGGAGCTTGTGCATCGTGACGATGAAGTTCAGCCCCGTGAGCACGCTGGAGAAGCCCAGGATGAACACCCCGAACGTGACGCTCAGGACCGACGTCGTGGTCACCGTGCTCGAGTACGGCACGTAGAACGTCCAGCCGGTGTCGATGCCGCCCGTGATGAGCGACGACAGCGTGAAGAGGGCGCCGATCCAGTAGAGGTACAGGCTGAGGAGGTTCAGCTTGGGGAAGGCGACGTCCTTCGCGCCGATCATGATCGGCAGGAGGAAGTTGCCGAGCGCGCCGGGGATGCTCGGGATGATGAACAGGAACGTCATCACCGCGCCGTGCAGCGTGAACATCTGGTTGTAGGTGTTCGCGCTCATGATCGTCGCCTTCGGCGTCAGGAGCTCGAGCCGGAGGATGAGCGCGAACACGCCGCCCATCGCGAACGCGATGAACGTGCTGATGAGGTACATCAGGCCGATCCGCTTGTGATCGACCGTGGTGAGCCACGACATGATCCCGCTCTGGGCCCGGATGTAGTCCGTTCCGTGGCCGCCGTCGGGTGCCGTATTGACGTCGAGGGTTGTTACGGTCTGCGACATGACTGCTTCTCCCCGGCGCTCACTTCACCGTCTTCAGATAAGCGATGAGCGCGTCCACTTCTTTGTCCTTCAGGAGCCCCTTGAACGACGGCATCACCGGCGGATAGCCGCGCACGACCTGGCCGCCGGGGTTGAACAGGCTCTCGCGGATGTAGTTCTCATCCACGACGACCTTGGCCCCGTCCGCGAGCTCCTCCTCGCGGCCGAAGACGGCCTTGAGCGACGGGCCCTGGATCCGCGTCCCGTCGAGCGAGTGGCAGGTCGCGCAGCTCCGCTTGGCGAAGAGCAGCTTGCCGAGCTCCTCGGGGGGCAGGTCGCTGTTGTTGTTGCCCTCGAGCCACTTGTCGAAGTCCGACGGCTCCAGCACCTTGACGGTGGCCATCATGTCGGAGTGACCGGACCCGCAGTACTCGGCGCACAGGAGCACCGTCTCGCGCGCCTCGGTCGCCTCGAACCACACCGACGTGTACGAGCCCGGGACCACGTCCTGCTTCACCCGGAACTCCGGGATGAAGAAGGCGTGGAGGATGTCCTTCGAGCTCAGGATGATCCGCACCGGACGCCCCCGCGGCACGGCGAGCTCGTTCACGGTCGTCGTCCCGTCGGGGTAGGTGAACGTCCACAGGTACATCTCGCCCGTGGCGTTGATCTCGTAGGCCTCGGCCGGCGCGACGGAGGCGTGCACGTAGCCGCGCATGCCCACGAAGAAGAGCGAGATCACGATGGCGAGCGGGATCAGCGTCCACACGACCTCGACCGTCGTGCTGTGGTCGATGGGGCTCGTCTTGTCGCGCTCGCTGCGCCGTTTGTACTTGATGGCGAAGAGGACCGTCGCCCCCGCCACCAGGATGAAAAAGAGGACGGAGACCCAGTAAGCCGCGGCCCACGCGGAGTCGATTCGCTCAGCGAGCGTCGAGCCCTGGCGGGGCAGCCAGAAGGAGCCGAGTTCGATCGGGTTTTTCATCACCATAGTTGTGGCTCCGCCACCTTGTACCTAGGAAGCCTCGTTTACGCGCACCCTCGTGCGGGAGCGTTCAGTCCGCCAGAAGCGAATCAGCCAGAGCCCGAGGAGCACGACGGTGACGGCGCCTGACGCCATCATCAGCCGCTTCGTCGCCAGGACGTACCCTCGGGCGTTGGGATCGTAGTGAAAACAGAACAAGAGCACGCGATCCCAGGTGCTCCCGACCTGCCCGCTGCCCGCTTCGCGCAGCGCGAGGCCGAAGTTCTTCTGTGGGAAGGAGATGCCGTAGAGCGTGCGCGACAGGCGTCCATCCGGCGTGAAGACGAACGCGCCCGCCGCGTGCGCGTACTGCTTCGTCGTCTCGTCCCACCGGTAGTGGAAGCCCACCGCGTCGGCGAGCGCGCGCACCGACGCCTCGTCGCCGACGAGGAAGTCGAAGCCGTCGCCGGTGACCGGCCTGCCGTACGCCTCGATGTAGTTCGCCCGCTTCTTGCGCCCGGCTTCGGGCGTGTCGCGGGGGTCGAAGCTCACGACGAGGGTGCGGTACTCCTTGCCCGCGCTCCAGGCGCTCTCCTTCATGGCCTGGAGCACGCCGTTCAGGACCAGCGAGCACAGCATCGGGCACTCGAAGTAACCGAGCACCAGGACGAGGGGCTTGTCCCCCGCCGCGTACCTGGCGAGCTCGACCTCCTGCCCCGACTGGTCGCGGAGCCGGAGCTTCTGCGGGAGCAGGGCTCCCGGCCGCTCCTCGATGTCGATGCCGGCGAGCTCGGTGGGGATGGTCGTGTCCGCAGCTCGCGCGCTCCGCGCCGGGGTAACCGTGGCCACCACGAGCGCGAGAACGGCGAGCAGGCTAGACAGCGGGCGGGACATCACTGCTCCGGAGCGGGGGTCGCCGGGGCCGCGGGCTTGGGCGCCGCGCCTGCAGGCTGGGCGGGCTTCGCGTCCGCGGGCTTGGCGGGCTTCACGGCCTCGGCGGGCTTGGCCGACTCGGCAGGCTTCGCAGGCGTGGCCGTGGCGGCAGGCTTGGCGGCGTCCGAGGGCTTCGCCGCGTCCTTGTCGCCCGGCTTCGCTGCGTCCTCGGCCTTCGACGGCTCGCCGGCGGCGGCGCCCTCGTCGGGCTTCGCCGCGCCGTCCGCGGGCTGCGCGGGCTCGGCCGTCGCAGCGGGAGCGGCCGCGCTCCTCACGCGCCTCTCCTGGTAGTCCTTCAGCGTGAGCGCGACGGCCTGATCGACCGGGATGCGGACGACGCCCTTCTTCTCGTCGGCCCACTGGTAGCGGCTGAGCCGCTCCTGCTCCATGGCCCGCAGGCCGCGGAGCGCGCTGTTCGGCGGCTCGAGCACCTTGCTCGAGATCTCGTGCTCCATCGTCGACTTGAAGATCTCGTTGACGAAGAGCACGACCGCCACGATGGAGAACAGCGTGGCGATCACGATCACGAAGATGAGCGAGTTGTTCGGTCGATCCGCCTCGGCCTGGGCCTCGTCGTGATCGGTCGCTGTGTTGTCGGTCGCTTCGCTCATGGCCGGCTCCTTACGGGTTGTCGATCCGAGCCGCTTCGGCAAGGTGAGGGTCGTTCAGGGGATACAGCGGGCTCTTGGCCGCCTGGAGCGCGAGCATCCAGGCTCCCACGCCCAGCGGGCCGAGCAGGCCGGCGAGGTCGATCCAGCTCAGGTGCAGGTGGTGATCCACGTTCGGCATGACGAGCCAGTAGAGGTCGACATAGTGCATCACGAGGAGGAGCACCGACGCCGCGCCGAGCACGAGCGGGCTCCGCTTCGCGTGCCGCGACAGGAGGACGAGGAACGGGATGACGAAGTGCCCGAACAGCAAGGCCAGGCTCACGACGTGCCACGAGCCCTCCCAGCGGTGGCGGTAGAAGATCGTCTCCTCGGGGATGTTCGCGTACCAGATCAGGATGAACTGCGAAAACGCGATGTAGGCCCAGAAGATCGTGAACCCGAAGAGCAGCTTGCCGATGTCGTGCTGGCGCTCGACGTTGCTCACCTTGCGCAGGAGCCCCGCCTTGTGGAGCGCGATCGTGATCAGCGCGAGCGCCGAGAGGGAGCTCGTGGCCGAGCCGGCGAACACGTAGACGCCGAAGATCGTCGAGTACCAGTGCGGGTCGATGCTCATCAGCCAGTCGAACGCCGCGAACGAGATGGTCAGGGCGAAGACGATGACGGCCGGGGCCGCTCCGGCGCGCATCCTCGCGGTGGGCCGGAAATCGGCGCTCTTGTCCTGCGCGCGGGAGGTCTTGATGAACCAGAGCGCGAGGCCCGCCCACGCCGCGAGGAACACCACGGCGCGGATGTAGAAGAAGGTCGGGTTCAGGTAGGGCGCCTTCTGGTGGAGCACATGATCGTTCGCGGCGTCGGGCCCCATCCAGTGATGGTAGATGTCGTGGGCGAGCACCGCGACCGGGAGGAACAGCACGATGCAGGCGGGCAGGATGCCGCTCATCCACTCCATGTGGCGGCGCGCGGCCGCCGACCAGCGCGCGCGGGTCAGGTGCTGGATGATCACGAAGAACAGCGCGCCGAGCGCGATCGTCACGAGCCACGTGAAGCCGGTGAGATACGAGAACGCAAAGCGCTTCGTGTCAGTCACCGCCGCCGCCGCCGAGAGCACCACGCCGACGATCGCCAGCGCCATGCTCCCCGAGACGAGCCGCTTCGCGACCGCCGGATCGAGGACCTTCGTGTCCTCGGCCAGAGCACTTCCGTGGGACTTCATGGAGTTCCGCTCTCCTTCGCGATGTTGCCCCGCTGGGCCTCGGGCACGTCGTCGATGTGCGCGTGCTGGCTGTGCTGCAGCACGCGCACCCACGTGACGATCGCCCACCGGTCCTTGACCGGGATCTGCTTCCGATAAGCCGGCATGTTGCGCACGCCGTTCGTGATGACGTTGAAGATCTCGCCGTCGGGCAGGCCGAGGGCCCGGTCGGACGCGAGGTCGATGGGGGGCGGGTATCCGCGCTTCACCACCATGCCCTGGCCGCTCCCGCTGTGGTCGTGACACGGCGTGCAGTAGATGTGGAAGCGATCCTGGCCGCGCCGGATCACCGCCTCATCGACGGTGATGGGCGCAAGCGCCAGGAACGTCTCGCCGTCCTTCTCCTTGCCGGTGCGGAAGGCCTCGCTCTCGTCGAGCGATCCCTGGGCCACCGTGCCCTCGACGATCGGCCGCATCGCCCGCCCGTCGGGGAACAGGCGCGTGCCCTCCTCGGGCTGGAACTTGGGCTGCCAGTCCATGTCTCCGAAGACGTGGATCGGGGGATCGCTGCTCGCCTGTCCACGGCAGCCTGCCAGGACGAGGAGGAGGGGAATGCTCCAGCGCTTCACGACGAGACCTCCCGGATGCTCTGGGCGCCGAGGCGCTGGAGGAGGCTGCGCGTCTCCGTGGAATCGAACTTCGGGTCGCTCGCCTCGACGCTGATGAAGAAGGCGTCGTCGGTCGCGCGCGGGAACGAGGGGTGCGTCATGGTGGGGTGGAACAAGGTGGGCAGGCGCCCGAGCGCGAAGAGCCCGAAGAAGCACGTGAGCGCCGCGAAGAGGACCGTGAGCTCGAAGAAGATGGGGATGAAGGCCTGGTACGAGAACGACTGCTTGCCGCTGATGATGAGCGGATAGTCGTAGTACTGCGTGTACCAGGCGAGCGCGATGGCGCTGGCGAGCCCCGCCGTGCCGCCGCCGAGCACGAGCCACGGCAGCGGAGACGGCTTGAGCCCCATCGCCTTCTCCAGCCCGTGCACGGGGAACGGCGTGTGCGCGTCGAAGCGGCTGTACCCGGCGTCCCGGAGCGCCTCGCACGCGTGATAGATGTCCTTCGGGCTCGTGAAGTAGCCCATGATCCCGAACAGGGCCGACTCCCCGTCCGCCTCCTGCTCGGCCTTGCGCTCCAGCTTGCGCTCGATCGAGAGCGCGGCCTGACCGTGCGGCCCGCTCTCGTGGGGCTCGGAGTACTCCGCGTCGTCCTCGGGCACGTGGCCCTGCGGCTCGATGTCGGGCTGGCTGTCGCGCGCGGAGCCCTTGTGCGCTCGTGCCTCCTCGGCCGAGGCCGGCTTCCCGGAGCGCTTCTGGCGTCGAGTATCGCTGTTACGCTGCATGATGAGCCTCGTCGTGGCTGTGCGAGCCGTGAGGATCGGCCGCCGCCGTGACCCCCTTCACCTCGCTGATCGCGACCATCGGGAGGTAACGGACGAACAGCAGGAAGAGCGTGAAGAAGAGGCCGAACGAACCGAAGAACGTCGAGATGTCCCAGATGGTCGGGCGGAAGTAGGTCCAGCTCGAGGGGAGGAAGTCGCGGTGGAGGCTCGTCACGATGATGACGAAGCGCTCGAACCACATCCCGATGTTGACCAGGATCGAGAGGATGAACATCGCGGGGATGCTGGTGCGCACCTTCTTGAACCAGAAGAGCTGCGGGAAGATCACGTTGCAGCTCACCATGGTCCAGTAGGCCCAGGCGTACGGGCCGAGGATGCGGTTCCGGAAGGCGAACTGCTCGTAGCCGTTGCCGCTGTACCAGGCGATGAAGAGCTCCATCCCGTACGCGTAACCGACCATGGTGCCGGTCGCGACGATGACCTTGTTCATGTTCTCGAGGTGCCGCATCGTGATGAGCCCCTCGAGTCCGAACGCCTTCCGCGCGAACACCATCAGCGTGACGACCATCGCGAACCCGCTGAAGATGGCGCCCGCGACGAAGTACGGCGGGAAGATCGTCGTGTGCCAGCCGGGGACGATCGAGACGGCGAAGTCGAACGACACGATCGTGTGCACGCTGAGCACGAGCGGCGTCGAGAGCCCGGCGAAGATCAGGTAGGCCTTCTCGTAGTGCAGCCAGTGGCGGTGCGAGCCGCGCCAGCCGAGGCAGAGGATCCCGAAGACGATCTGCTTCGTCCGGGTCGTCGCCCGGTCGCGGATCGTGGCGAGATCAGGGATGAGCCCGACGAACCAGAACAGGGTCGAGACCGTCGCGTAGGTCGAGACGGCGAACACGTCCCAGAGCAGCGGGCTCTTGAAGTTCGGCCAGATGCTCATCTGGTTCGGGATCGGGAACAGCCAGTGGGCGAACCAGATCCGGCCCAGGTGGGCCACCGGGTAGATGGCGGCGCACGCGACCGCGAAGATCGTCATCGCCTCCGCGGCGCGGTTGATGCTCGTCCTCCACTTCTGGCGGAAGAGGAAGAGGATGGCGCTGATCAGCGTGCCGGCGTGGCCGATACCGACCCAGAACACGAAGCCGGTGATGTCCCACGCCCAGTTGACCGTGGTGTTCAGCCCCCAGATACCGATACCGGTACCGACGAGGTGAGCGAGCGAGCCGGCGAGGATAAGGAGGATGCTGAGGGCAAGGCACAGCAGGACGAGCCACCCCGGGGGGCGCTTGCTGAGGATGATGCCCGAGACCTTGTCGGTGAGAGAGCGGAAGTCGTCCTTCCCCTGCACGAGGGGCGCCTCGTCCAAGAGGGCGGCGCGGTCCGAGAGCCGGGGGTGGTCGACCTGGAGGGGTGCTGTGGCGCTCATGCGTCGGCGAGCTCCGGGTTCTTGTTGCGAATCTTGGCGAGGTAGGTGACCCGCGGCTTGGTGTTGATCTCGTCCAGCAGCCTGTAACCGCGCGGGCTAGCGGACGTGGCGGCCACCTGGCTCGTGGCGTCGTCGAGGTCGCCGAAGACGATGGCCTGCGTCGGGCAAGCGCCCTGGCACGCGGTCACGATCTCGCCGTCCTTGATGTGGTCCCGCCCCTCTCGCTTGGCGTCGATCTTGGCGTGGTTGATCCGCTGCACGCAGAAGGTGCACTTCTCCATGACGCCCCGCGATCGGACGGTGACGTTGGGGTTGAACTGCATCTTCCGCTCCTCCGAGTCCGGCTGGCCGTACTCGAGGAAGTTGAAGCGACGGACCTTGTAAGGGCAGTTGTTGGCGCAGTACTTCGTGCCGACGCACCGGTTGTACGCCATGTCGTTCAGCCCCTCGGGGCTGTGCGTCGTGGCGGCGACCGGGCAGACCTGCTCGCACGGCGCGTTCTCGCAGTGCTGGCAGGGGAGCGGCTGCTGGATGCTCTCCGGCTCGTTCGGGTCCGTGCCCTGGAAGTAGCGGTCGATCCGGAGCCAGTGCATCTCGCGCGTCATGCGCACGCCCTCGGCGCCGACGACCGGGATGTTGTTCTCGGCCTGGCAGGCGACCACGCACGCGTTGCACCCGATGCAGGCGTTGAGATCGATGCTCATGCCCCACGCGTGCCCCTGCCGCCGGTTCGGCTCCTTGAACAGGCTGAGCAGCGGCGGCACGTGGACGTGCTTCTTGGCGAACTCCGCGTCCTTCTGGAACTCGTCGAGCGACCCCTCGCGCGCGAGCGGGCGGCCCTCCATCACGAAGTGCTCCTGCGTGCGCGCCAGCGCCACCACCTCGCCGGCCTTCTCCAGCGAGAAGCCGCCGGCGAGATCGAAGGCGTCGCTCTTGCGCAGCGGGGTCGTGTCGACGCCGACGCCATGGCCGACCCGGAGCTGCGCGCGCCGGCCCTGGCCGATGGTGATACCCACCGAGTCGTCCGCCTGCCCCGGCGCGACGAGGACGGGGATCCGCACCGACGCGCCGCTGCCCGTCAGCGTCACGACGTCGCCGTCCTTCAGGCCGAGCCGCGCCGCCGTCGAGGGCGAGAGGTTCGCGGCGCTGCCCCAGGTGAGCTTCGTCATCGGGTGGGGCAGCTCCTGGAGCCACCCGTTGTTCGCGAACCGGCCGTCCCACGCGTGCACGTCGGGCCGGAAGGTCACCTCCAGGCCCTCGCCCGCGGCGGGCGCGAACGCGCGCAGCGCCTCGATCGCGCCCTGCGCCGCGGCGGCCACCTGCTCGTCCGCGAGCTGGGTGCCCGCGACGAGGCCGTCGTGCAGAGCGCGGCGGAAGTCGTCCTCGGTGCGCTTCGCGCCCTCGGCGGTCAGCCAGGTCGCCCGCACCAGGTCGTACGCCGTCCGCGAGCCGCCGAGCAGGAGCTCGATGACCTCGGCGTCCGTCCTGCCGCCGAAGAGCGGCGCGATGAGCGGCTGCGCGACGCTCGCCGTCCCGTCCTCCGCCCGGACGTCGCTCCACGACTCCAGCGGGTGGGCGCGGTTCAGGTGCCATTTGGTCCGCTCGCTCGTCTCGTCGACGTGCGTCGAGACGTGCACGCTCACGGCCACCTTGGCGAGCGCGTCGGCGAAGCGCGCGTCCGCGGGCGCGTCGAAGGCCGGGTTGCCGCCCAGGATGATCAGCGTCTCGACCTCGTTCTTCTCGATGGAGCGCGCGAGCTCGACGAGCGCCTCGGGGCCCTCGCGCGAGTCGTCGAAGGGCGCGACGAGCCGCACCGCCTTGCCCGTGTTGTCGAGGGCGAGGTTGATGAGGTGCACGAGGCCGTGGACCTCCTTCGGCAGCGAGCGCCCGGCCACGACCGCGCCCTGGCCCCGGTTGGCGGCGAGGTCGGCGGCGATGGCGGCGACGTGCCGGGTCGCCTTGGCGTCGAGCCCCTCCGATTTGCCCTCGAGCGCCTTGAGCAGCTCCGCGTCGAGCGCGACCCCACGCTTGCCGAGCTCGGTCGCGAGGGCGAAGGCGAAGGCGGGGATCTTGCGGCTCTGGATGCGGAGCCGGTGATCCGCGGCCGCGCCGGTGATCGTGAAGGTGCTCTCGACGGCGTAGAGGCGGTTCATCGCCTTCGGGTCCTTGTCGACCGCGCGGCCCGCCGAGAACGCGCGCGCCTGCTTGAGCGGGCTGCCGTCGGAGGCGAACAGGTCGGCGTCGAGCGCGACGATCACGCGCGCCTTCGTCAGGTCGAGCGTGGTCTCGAGCGGCTTGCCGAACGCGAGCCGCGCGCCCTCCCGCGCGGCGTCGCGCGAGAAGGGCTCGTACCGGACGACGCGCGCCTCGGGCAGCGTCTTGCGGAGATCCGCGAGGCGCGCGGCCAGCGTCGGCGACCGGTGCGCCTCGGTCAGGATCGTGAGCCCCTTGCCGCCGCGGCCGCGGAGCTTGTCGCCCTCGGTGCGGAGGAACGCCGCGGCGTCGTCCCAGGACTTCTCGTTCGCACCCTCGCGCGGCGACTTGCTGCGATCGGGATCGTAGAGGTCGAGGACCGCGGCCTGGGTGTAGAGGGTGGTGCTGCCGAGGCTCTCGGGGTGCTTCGGGTTGCCCTCGATCTTGGTGGGCCGCCCCTCGTGGCTCTCGACGATGACGCCGAAGGCCGTGCCCATCATCGGGAGCGCCGTCGCGAAGAACAGCGGCTTGCCCGGGATGACCTCCTCCGGGGTCCGCGAGTACGGCAGGATCTGCTCGACGGGCCGGCGGCAGCCCACGAGGCCACCGAGCGCGAGCGACGCGCCCATGAGGCTCAGGAACGTGCGCCGCCCGACGCCCTCCGGCGGCTCGAACGCGGCCGGCGGGAACTCGCGCCCGAGCGCGTCGACGAAGTCGGGCGAGCCGGAGAGCTCGTTCAAGCTGCGCCAGTAGGTCTTTCCAGAGAGGTCCTGGGCGAGGGGGAGAGGAGTTCGTTTACTCATCGGTGGCACCCCGAGCAGTGAAGCGGCGCCTGCACCTGCCGCCCGGAGGAAGTGACCGCTGGCACGCGATCGTTGTAAGGCTCGTGGCTCGCCGGGATGCCGGCGCCCGCCATGGCGGCCGTCGCGGGTGCCATATCCATCTTGGTGACGTCGGCGGGATTGCGGAGGTTGGGACCTGGATTGCGGTGGCAGTCCAGGCACCATCCCATCGAGAGCGGCTGGACCTGCCGGACCTTGTGCATCTGGTCCACGCGGCCGTGACAGCTCACGCAGCCGACCCCTGCGGCCAGGTGGGCCGAGTGGTCGAAATAGGCGTAGTCCGGCAGGTTGTGGACGCGCACCCAGGGGATGGGTTGATCCGTCGCCCAGCTCTCCTGGACCAGGAGGAGCTTTTCGCTGTCCCGCCGCACCTTGGCATGACAGTTCATGCACGTCTCGGTGGGGGGAACTGCGGCGAAGCTGGAGACCTCTACTGTGCTGTGACAGTAGCGGCAGTCGATACCGAGGTCGCCGGCGTGCAGCTTGTGGGAATAGTCAACCGGTTGATCCGGCTGATACCCGACCTCGATATGTTTGTTGGTACCGTAGTACCAGAATCCGCCGATCACAGCGGTGCCGAGGGGCAGGACTCCGAAGAGCAGCCCCAACGGAACCACTTTGTTGGCCCATCGTGGGAACAGGAACCGCGCCATAGGGTTGTGGTGGGCGTCGGAGGGACGCGCGGGCGCAGTTATGGCTTGCTGGCGGGGTGCGACAAGACGGCAAAGTGCCGCGTGACTGCGGCAGATTGCCGCTGTGGATAACGGAAGGTCCACGCCGCGGCAGGCCGCCGCGGGGGTGCGGCACTTTGCCGCGGCTGCAGGCGTCCGTCCTTACGACACGGGTGCAAACTGGACGCGACACCGGCTCGAAAAATTCTCGAAACATCGACGCCGGCCGGAGAACCCCCCCGACGAAGCCGGGGAGGGGGAGGGCTGGCGAGCGGGGGCCGCCGACCGCGCCGGGGCCGCCTGCCCGGGGGAGCTCAGAACACCGGCGTGAACGTGCGTGGGGCCTTCTTCTTCCGGAGGCATCGGGTCGCCCTGCTCATGTAGCAGACCGTGAAGGCCCGGCGCGGCTGGCCGCTCCGGTTCACGGCGGAGCAGTGCCAGAGGTAGTTGTGGATCAGCAGGGCCTCGCCCGCGCGCGCCGGCAGCGCGATTTTGCGGGCGTCCGCGTCGGCCGCGCGCACGCGGTCGCTCGGAACGACGCCGCCGAGCGGCGTCGCGAGCCCGTCGATGTGGCTGCCTTCCAGCACCTCCACGCAACCGCCGCCTGTGGGGGCGTCGTCGAGCGCGGTCCAGATCTGCAGCTCGGGGTCGCGATCCAGCCCCCAGTAGCTGCCGCCGTCCTGGTGCCAGGGCAGCGGCGTCCCTCCCGACGCGGCCTTGTTGAAGAGCACGGCCCGGTAGATGGAGACCTCTCCCTCGATGAGCGCGCGCGCGATCCTCTCGAAGAGCGGGTTCTCGATCCAGGCGAGGAACAGCGGATCCTTCTCGAGCTTCTCGAGCTTCCGGTACGACGTGCTCGGCCCCTGGTAGCCCTTGCCGTACGGCAGATCCTCGTAGCGGCCCGAAGCGGCGTCGTGCTGGAAGAAGAGCCCGGGGTACGTGACGCGCCCGAGCATCAGGTCATCCGAGCGCGCGCGCAGGGCCGCGAGCCCCGCGTCGGTCATCACGCGCCCGAGGCGGGCGTGGCCGCGGGCGGCGTAGTCGGCCAGGGGGCCCGCGAGATCGAGATCCCTGGCCTCGGGCAGCAGGAGATCGATCATCGCGCGTAGCTCGCGTCGGTGCCCAGGTGATCGCGGTAGAGCGCGTCCATGCGCCGCGCCGCCTCCTTCGAGAGCGGGCGCGCGACGGCGTCGGCCGCCGCGTCGAGGTGCTCTGCCCGGACCGGGCCGACCAGGATGGAGTCGACGACGTCGCGCCCCGCGAGCCAGGCGTACGACAGCGAGATCAGGCTCGTTCCCTCGTCCGCCGCGATCGCGGCATAGCCGGCCGCGAGCTCGAACATGCGCCTGCTCCAGTACCGGCGCTGGTAGAGGCCGTTGCCCTCGAAGCGCGAGCCCGCCTGCGTCGCCTCCGGCCCGGCGTGCCGCCCCGTCAAGAGCCCGCCGGCGAGCGGGTTGTACACCGCGGTGGCCAGCGCGTACCGCCGCGCGAAGGCGGCGTACTCGACGTCGAGCTGGCGGATCAGCGCGTTGTAGAGCACCTGAGAGACGGCGGGGCGCGGCCTCCCGACGGCGTCGCGGCGCGCGATGATCTCGAGGATCTGCCACGACGCGAAGTTAGAGACCCCGTACTGCAGGATCTTCCCCTGCTCGAGCAGGGCGTCGATCGCCGACAGCGTCTCCTCGATGGGCGTCTCCGGGTCCGGCGCGTGGAGATAGCAGACGTCGACGTGGTCGGTGCCGAGGCGCGCGAGGCTCTCCTCGACGGCGCGGATCACGCGCTCGCGCCCGAGCCCCTCGGGCCTGCCCCGGAGGCGGCGCAGGCCGACCTTGGTGGCGATCTGCGCCTCGGCCCGGCGGCCCCGGAGCGCCCGGCCGAGGATCCGCTCGGACGCGCCGTCCTGGTAGAGGTTGGCCGTGTCGAACGCGGTGATCCCTCGATCGAGCGCGCGCAGGGTGATGCGCTCGGCCTCCTCGGGCGGCGTGCGGCCGCCGAAGTTCATCGTGCCGACGAGGATCGCGGGCGGCGCGCCCGGGCGCCGCTTCGCCGTCATTCCCGCGCTCACGTCGTCAGCCTTCACGTCAGGCGCCACGCCCCGCTCCTCACGCCCGCGCGACGAGGAGCGCGAGCACGTACACGATGAGCCATACGAGCCACAGGGTGCTCGTCCGCCGCCACCCCAGCCGGAAGCCGTACATCGGCGCGAGCGGCGGCACCACCAGCGCGACGAGCCCGCGCCAGCGCGGCTGGCTCCGGAGCGCGAGCCGCGCGGCCAGCGCGACGTGGGTGGTCACCCAGGCGGCGAACGAAAGGACGAGCGTCGCGGTCGCCGCGATATCCTTCACGGGGCGAAGCCTAGCGTCGCCGGCGCGCCCCGCCTCTGGAAAACGGCGACCCCGGGTGGCGCGGCGACCTCCCGGCGCGCCTCTGGCCCCCGCTCTGTCGCGCTACCAAATCCGGGCTAAGCTTGGGCCGTGCCTCTGCGCAACATGCCGTGTTTTCGTCCGGATTCCTTCCTCACCGCGCGCGCCGCCCCGCTCGCGACCCGCGGCGCGAGGGCGATCGCCGGCGCCGCCCGCGCCCTCGTCGACCGCGACGGCCGCCTCATCCCCCTGAGCCTGCTCGCCGGCGCGGCGTGCAGCGTCGCCGTCGGCGTCGGCGCGGCTCAGGCGATCTCCGCCCCGCCCGACACGTTGCCGATCTCCGAGGTGAAGCCGGGGATGAAGGGATACGGCCTGACCGTCTTCTCCGGCACCACGCCCGAGAAGTTCGACGTCGAGGTCATCTCGACGCTCCGCAACTTCCGGCCGAACCAGGATCTCATCCTCATCAAGACGCAGCACCCGCGCCTCGAGGTCGCCCGCACCGTGGCGGGGATGAGCGGCAGCCCGATCTACCTGAACGGCAAGATGATCGGCGCCTACGCGTACGGCTGGCTCTTCGGCGCGGAGGCGATCGCCGGCGTCACCCCGATCAAGTCGATGCTCGACGAGCTCGCGCGGCCGCTCCCGCGCGGGATCGCCCCGAAGGTCGGCGGCCCGCTGCCCGCCCCGGTGAGCCGCGCCGGTGGTGCGACGCCGCCGCCGCGCGCCGCCGCGCCCGCCCGCCTGCACGGGAGCCGCGGCTTCCTCGGGGCCGTCGACGCCTACGACCTCGCCGGCCACGCCGGCCAGATCGCCGCGCGCGTCGCGTCGTCGCTCGCCCCGCCCGAGTCGACGGGCCTCGCGCGCGCCTCGACGCCGGTGATGCTCGGCGGGCTCGGCGGGACGTCGCTGCGCATCGCGAGCGATCTGCTCGGCCCCATGGGGCTCGATCCGATGCAGGCCGGCGGCGGCTCGTCCGCGAACCCGGAGCCCGGCGCGCCGACCAAGTACGTCGACGGGGGGGCGATCGGCGTCGAGCTCGTGCGCGGCGACATCTCCGCGATGGGCATCGGCACGGTCACGCGCGTCTCGGGCGACAAGCTTGTCGCGTTCGGCCACCCGATGATGAACGGCGGCGTCACGAACCTCCCCGCCGCGATCGCGCGCGTCCACTGGATCCTCGCGAGCCAGAACCGGAGCTTCAAGATCGGCGAGGCGGTGCGGCCCCTGGGCACGCTGGTGAACGATCGGCAGGCCGCGATCGTCGTCGACAGCTCGGCGAAGGCGCCGGTCTTCCCGATGCGCGTCCAGATCGACGGCGTGGAGGGCGCGCCGCACCCGACGTGGAACGTCGAGGTCGCGCACGATCAGTTCCTCGCGCCCGCCTTCGTCTCGATGGCCGTCGGCAACGCCGTCGAGGCGACGACGGCCGAGCGGCGGGACATGACCTGGCGCGCGGTGAGCCAGGTGAAGATCGGGCGCTACGGCACCATCTCGCTCGTCGACTTCGGCGCCGGCAACGGCACCCCGCTCAGCAGCGACGATTTCGTCCGCAGCCGGCTCGTCCGGGCGATGGGCGCCCTGCTCAACAACCCCTGGGAGGACGTCTCGATCGAGCGCGTCGACACCCGCGTGAAGGTCACCTTCGACCGCGAGGTCGTCCTGCTGCGCGGCGCGAAGGTGCTCGAGCCGGAGATCGAGGCGGGCGCGCCCGCGCGGATCCGCCTGGATCTCCAGCCTCATCAGGGCCCCATCGAGTCGCGCGTCATCGAGGTGCCGGTGCCGCGCGAGCTCGCCGGCAGCCAGGTGGACATCGATCTCGCGCCCGGCTACGAGGTGGAGCGCCCGATGGCGACCCCGAACAACGTCGCCGAGCTCGTGGCGATGCTGCCGAACCAGACCCACGACGCGGAGAGCGTCGTCGCGACGTTCCGGCTCCGGGAGAACGGCGCGGCGTACCGCGGCAAGGTCGCGTCGCGGCTCCCCCCGGGCGCGATGGACACGCTGCGCCCGAGCTCCGCTTCCGACGCGCCCGAGACCTTCGGCGCGCAGGTGCAGGTGCCGGTGTCCCTCAAGCGCTTCCTGGTCGGGAAAGACTCCGTGAGCGTCACGGTCCGGCCTATCCTCCGCTGAGCCCGCCGGTTCCCCGCCTCCCTCTCTTCCCTGACCCCCCTCTCCCTGACCCCCTCCATCTTGCGACCCATGAGCACAGAGCGCTCTTCTGCCCATTCCCGATCGCCTCACCCTCGCCGCACCATCCCCTCTTCGCGCAGGCTCCTCGCCGCCGCCGTCGCCGCCGCGGGGCTCGTGGCGCTGCCGGCCCACGCGGTGGGCACGCGCAGCTTCGAGCTCCGATCGCTCGAGGACCTGAAGGGCGGGGATCTCACCGGCGTCAGCGTGGACTCGAACGGCGCCGTGCGCGCCGGGCTGACGCTCGGCGCGACGCCGCTGCCGGACGCGACGTCCATCTGGAGCTCCGTGGTGCTGCCGGACGGGACGGTGCTGCTCGGCACGGGCAACGAGGGGAAGATCTACAGCGTCTCGGGCGGTCGGGTCGCGCTCGTGGCCACGACCGGGCAGATGGCGGTCAGCGCGCTCGCGCTGGCGGAAGGTGGCGACGTCATCGCGGGGACCTTCCCCGAGGGCAAGCTCTTCCGCCTGCCGCGCGGCGCGGGCAACGGCGGCCCGGCGAAGGTGTTCGCCGAGCTCCCCGACACCGAAGACGTGTGGGGCCTCGCGTACGATCCCAGGGCGAAGGCGCTCTATGCGGCGACCGGCTCCGGCGGGAAGCTCTTCCGCGTCGACGCAGCGGGCAAGGCCCAGGTCTACTTCGACAGCGACGAGCCGCACCTCGTGAGCGTCGCCGTCGGGGACGACGGCGCCGTCTACGCCGGCTCGAACGGCAAGGCGCTGCTCTACAAGCTCACGGCGCCCGGGCGCGCGACCGTGCTCTACGACTTCGACGCCGACGACGTGAAGGCCATCGCCGTCGCGCCGGGCGCGAAGGGCGGCGCGATCTACGCGATCGCCAACAAGTACGCCGAGGCGTTCGCCCCCCCGAAGCGCAACCGGAGCGGGCCGCCGTCGCCGCAGCCGGCGCGCGCGCAGAAGCCCGGCAAGGGCGTGCTCATGCGCTTCGATCGGAGCGGCGTCGCCGAGAAGATGATGAGCGACGACGACACCCACTACGTCTCGCTCGGCCTCGGCGACGACCTGGCGCCGTACGTCGGGACGGGCGCGGAAGGCCAGCTCTACACCGTGAGCGACAACCACGTCGCGCGGCTCGTCGCCGACACCGACGAGCGCCAGGTCGGCGCCTTCATGATGGCCGGGAAGCGCAGGTTCGTCGCGACCACCGACCCCGCGGTCTTCCACGAGGTGAAGGGCGTCGGCGGCCCGGACGCGGTGTGGACGAGCAAGGTGCTCGACGCCGGGCTGCGGGCCACGTTCGGGCGCCTTTCGTGGCGCTCCGACGGCGCGCTGGAGCTCGAGACCCGGAGCGGAAACACCGACGCGCCGGACGGCACCTGGAGCCCGTGGTCCACAGCGCTCGCCGCGCCGGGCGACGCGAAGAGCCCGCCGGCGCGCTTCGCGCAGATCCGCGCGCGCTGGCGCCGCGATCCGGGCGCGGTGCTCCGCGAGGTGAAGCTCTCGTTCGTCACCGACAACGCGCGCGCCGTGGTCACGTCGATCGAGGCCGCGCCGAAGGGGCAGACCAAGCCCTCTCGCTCGAGCCTCCCGCCCTCGGGCGGGGAGGCGCCGAAGCCCGTGAGCGCGCTCCAGCTGACATGGAAGGTCGACAATCCAGACCAGGACGACCTCCGCTACCGCCTCTCCTACCGGATGGAGGGGCAGTCGACCTGGCGCAGCCTGCTGAAGCCGGGCGAGAAGGTGACGCGCGCCGAGCACGTATGGGACACGACCGCGCTCCCCGAAGGCGAGTACCGCATCCTCGTCGAGGCGAGCGACGAGCTGGCGAACCCGCCCGAGCGCACGCTGCGCCACAGCCTCGAGTCGGGCACCGTCCTTGTCGACAACACGCCGCCGCTGTTCCGGGCGCTCGCGCTGCAGGGGCGCCGGCTCACGGGCGAGGTCGCGGACGGCCTCGGCCCTGTCGCGCGCATCGAGGTCTCGATCGCGGGCCTCGACGAGTGGCGGCCCATCTTTCCGAGCGACGGCGTCTTCGACGAGGCCGTCGAGCCGTTCGAAGCGGATCTCGGCGCGATCGTGCCGCCTGGCGCGCACCTGATCGCGGTGCGCGCCTATGACAGCGCGGGCAACGTGGTCACCCGCGACATCGAGGCGCGGTAGGCGCCGTCACACACCGTCGCGCGAGGCCCGGCGCTCGGCGCGACATGGGCGTCATGCTTGCGCCAGGGGCGCCCGCAGGCGAGGCGCATCCGTGTCCGCGGCGCGCAGGGTGGCGCCCCCACCCAGGTTGCGCTCGGCGCCCTGGCGACGACGCACCGAATGGGCACATTCTGTGAATGCAGGAGGCGACATGATACGCTCATTCCGCTTGTGCTTTTCTGGTAGTCCTGGAATGAGCTCACACCACGCCCGTCTGCTTTCCGGCCTCGTTGCGACCTGGGTTTTCGCGATCTGCGCGTGCTCGATGGGCGACTTCGATGCGGCGGGTGGGTACGAAGATGGCGGCGGGGTGTTCGCGGGTGGGGGGGGCGAGAGCGAGTCGGCCCAATCGGGCGGCAGCCCTCCGCCCGCGAGCGGAAGCGCCAGCGGCAGCGGCGGTGCCGGTGCTGGTGGCGTCGTGAGCGAGGACGTCAACATCCCGGCGGCTCCGGAGGCGCAGGATCCCTACACCCGCTTCGCTTACCTGTGCGGCGATGGCTGCACCCCAGGCGGCGAGCCGACCGAGTGCTCGTCGGACGGCGACGCGGGGACGGGGACGGGGCTCCCTGCCGCGCAGACGCTGCACTGTCAGCTCGTGCTCGACGACGGCGATGCGATCCCGAGCTGCCGTCCGGCGGGCCGCTTCGAGGCAGGCGGCCCCTGTCACAGCGGCGCCGATTGCGCGGCGGGCCTGGGGTGCGTGGCTGCCGACGGCGAGGGCGGCGTGTGCCGGCAGTACTGCTGCGGTCACGTCGAGAGCTGCGCGGCTGGGACGTACTGCGACGAGCGACCGATGGCCGAGTCGGTCGTCGAGGCGAGCGCTCCGGTCCCGATCCCGGTCTGCGTTCCCGCGATGAACTGCGAGCTCTTGAACGACAGCGTGTGCCCGACGGGCCTCACCTGCACGATCGTCCGCGAGGATGGGACGACGAGCTGCGTGGTTCCCGGCGAGGGGCGGACCGGCGAGCAATGCCCGTGCGCGCCCGGCTTCGTGTGCTCGATGCTGACGAACCAGTGCAAGCAGCTCTGCCGGATCGACAGCAGGGCGCAGGACTGCGGCGCAGGCGCCAAGTGCCAGGGCGGCAGCGCGATCTACCCCGCCGGGTTCGGCGTGTGTGTCAGCACCTCGTAGCCGTCGTCCGCCGCGTCGCTCCGTTAAGAAATGTTGTAGAGCCCGGCTCCCGCGCGGATCGGAGCGGCGGGCGCGCGCCGCCGTGGTCATGCTGGACGCGTGCAGCGGCCTCTCCTCTCCTTCGTCATCTTCATCGCCGTCTTCAGCGCCATCGTGGCGGGCGTCCACTACTACCTCTGGCAGCGCCTGATCCGCGCGCCCGAGCTCGGCCCGCTCTGGCACCGCGTCGGCAGCGTGGCCCTGGTGGTGCTCGCGTCGCTGGTGCCCCTCGGCCTCCTGCTCACCCGCGCGCTGCCCCGGCACATCGCCGGCGTCGTGGCCGGCGTCGTCTACACGTGGGTCGGGCTCGCCGTCCTGCTCTTCTTCCTCCTGCTCACCTCCGAGCTCGTCCGCCTCGGCGCCCACGGCCTCACCGCGCTCCTGAACCAGCCGCTCGACGGCGAGCGCCGCACCTTCCTCTCGCGCGCCCTCGCGGGCGCGGCCGGAGCGCTCGCCATGGGCTTCGGCGTCGCCGGCGCCGCGAGCGCCCTCGGCGAGGTCGCCGTCCGCCCGGTGCGCGTCCGCCTCCGCCGCCTCCCCGCGGCCATGTCGGGCTTTCGCGTGGTTCAGCTGACCGACCTCCACATCGGCCCGACGATCGGCCGGGCGTGGCTCGAGCGCGTCGTCGCGCGCGTGAACGCGCTCGAGCCGGATCTCATCGCCATCACGGGCGATCTCGTCGACGGCTCCGTGGAAGAGCTCCGCGAGCACACAGCGCCGCTCGCCGATCTGCGCGCCAAGCACGGGGTCTTCTTCGTGACGGGCAACCATGAGTACTACTCCGGCGCCGAGGCGTGGATCGCGGAGCTCCGCCGGCTCGGCGTGACGGTGCTGCGCAACGAGCGCGTCTCGATCGGCGACGGCGAGCACGGCTTCGACCTGGCCGGCGTGGACGACTGGAGCTCCCGCGGCATGGGCCGCGGCCATGGCCCCGACCTCGCGCGCGCGCTCGCGGGGCGGGACCCTTCCCGGGAGCTCGTGCTGCTCGCGCACCAGCCCAAGCAGATCCTGGAGGCCGCGGAGCGGGGCGTGGGCCTGCAGCTCAGCGGCCACACCCACGGTGGTCAGATCTTCCCGTGGAACTTCTTCGTGCGGCTCGACCAGCCCTACGTGGCCGGGCTGTCCTCGCACGGCGACAGCCAGATCTACGTGAGCCGCGGCACGGGCTACTGGGGGCCGCCGATGCGCGTCGGCGCGCCGTCCGAGATCTCGCTGATCGAGCTCGAAGGCGCCGCCGCGGCGGAGGCCGTGGTGTGATCCGACCGGGCGCTCACGGGAGCGGGCTCGCCGGGTCTCTCTTGCAGTTGATGACCGGCGCCGGGTAGCTGCTCGGATCGGCGATTCGCTCCATGGCGAAGGTAGAGCCCTTGAGATTCAGGGGGATCGGCCTCGCCGCGCTGCCGGTGACAACGCCACAGATGAAGTCGGCTGGCGCGCAGAGGGAGCCGGTGAGCGTGATGGTGGCCTCGAGCTCGCTGCCGGAGATCGGGTTGGCGTCGCCCGGCACGATGAGCGTGGGCAGCTGCGCGGTGAACTTCCCATCGGCGGACAGCTCGAAGGGACCCACATCGAACGGCTCGCCCGTGGGCGTCCTCCGATCGGCGGCCGTGAGCGGCTGGAAGGTGAGCGAGAAGCTCAGGCCGCCGTCGCTGGCCTCGGTGGTCAGGCTGGCCACGAAGAGGATAGGGGCCCGCGGGTTGAGATAGGCCGAGAGGCTGAAGAGGAAATCGCCGTCGACGGCGCCCGCTTCCGGCAGCAGGCAGTTGTCCCCGCCGCCACCAGCGCCGCCATTTCCGTCGCTGCCACCACCACCACCACCCTCGCCGCCGCTGCTCTGGTCTTCGCGGATCGTCGTATCGCGAGCTTCGAAGTCATCGTATCTGCCTTCCGGGTCGGCGCAGCCGATGAGGAGCGCGGTGGAGGTGAGGGCAGCTGAGGCGAGCGTTGTCCAGATGGTGCGGGAGAAAAGCATTTGACACCGTTCGAAAGGTGACATTTGACTTGAGCGGGTAGAACATTCCCCGACGTGGCAGGAGTTGCAACCCTACCATGCAGGGTCCGCCGCAGGCGCCGCATTCCTCCGCCCTCAGAATCGAGAACACCGGATATGTCCATCAACCGCCCCTGTTTCGCGATCTCCGTCGGCCTCCTCGGCGGTCTCGCCTGGACCGGATCCGCGCTCGCCGGTGGGTTCGCGACCGCGCGGTTTGGCGGCGAGCACGGCAACCCGATCACGAGCAATCCGACCGCGGTCTACTACAACCCCGCAGGCCTCGCCGAGAGCGAGGGGATTCACCTGTTCCTGGACGGAACCATCGCGCTGCGCTCCGCGTCCTACACGCACGCGGCGGCGGCGACCGATGACGTGACGGTGCCGCAGGCGAACACGGGGAAGGCGACCCTGTTCAACGTGGCTGCCGCGCCGATGCTCGGCGCGTCGGCCAAACTCGGCGACCTGGCGCTGGGCGCCGGCGTCTATGTGCCCTTCGGCGGCGCCGCGTCCTGGGACACGAACGCGGCGTTCGAGGGAAATCGCGAGCTCGCCGGGCCGGTGGACGGCGTGCAGCGCTGGCACTCCATCGAGTCTTCGCTCCAGGCGATGTTCTTCACCCTCGCCGCCGCTTACAAGATCCCGTCGCTCCGCCTCAGCCTCGGCGTCTCGGGCAACCTGATTCGGACCCAGGTGAACACCGTGCGCGCCCGCAACGCCTCCGGCGACAACCTCCTTGCGACCGAGGGGCGCTCGCTGCTCGAGGTGAGCGGCTTCCACGCGAGCTTCGGCGTCGGCGCGCTGGTCGAGGCGGTGCCGGAGCAGCTCTGGATCGGCGCGTCGTACCAGTCGCGGCCGAACGTCACGGGGGGAGAGTCGCTCGAGGGCACGCTCACCAACCGCTTCAGCGGCGTGTCGGGCTCCCCGAGCGACGTGGAGCTGCACGAGGGCCTGCCGGACATCGTGCGGCTCGGCGCCCGCTTCGTCCCGGCGGAGCGCTTCGAGGTGCGGCTCTTCGGCGACTGGACGCGGTGGAGCTCGATGGAAAACCAGTGCCTCACCCAGGTTGGCGCCGCGTGCGAGATCGACCGCGACGGCTTCGCCGGAGAGGGGGCCCGCGTGGTCCAGAACATCGCCCGCCGCTGGAACGACACGTTCGGCGTGCGCGTGGGCTGGAGCCACTGGCCGCGGCCCGCGATCGAGTTCTTCGGCGGCGTCGGGTACGACTCCAACGCAGTTCCTGACGAGACCCTGGATCCATCGGGCGTCGATTTCCACGACGTCTCGTTCTCCCTGGGCGGGCGCTTCCATGTCGCGGAGCAGCTGCACCTCGCCGCGTCGTATACCCAGCTGTTCTACGTCGACCGCGACACCGCGGGGGACAGCATCACCGCGGGCCTGCACCCCAACTCGAGGGCTCCCGACTCCGGCGGGCACTACACGCAGAACATCGGCGTGCTCAACCTCAACGTCGATGTCGCCTTCTGAGCGCGGAATCTGCGCGCGGTGACCGAGCGCGGAATCTGCGTGCGGTGACCGAGCGCGAGCCCGCGTCGCGGCGGACGCCGCTGCGCCTCGGCGAGGGGCCTCAGGAGGTGAAGCGCCGCGTCCGGCGGAGCAGGCTGAAGATGCGAGCCCCGAGCTCGGGGGCGCGGAAGGGCTTCACCATGTAGTCGTCGGCGCCGCTGGCGAAGGCCTCGACCATGTCCTGCGAGGAGGCGTGCGCCGTCAGGAAGAGGACCGGAAGATCGCGGAGCCCGGGCTCCTGCCGCAGCGTCCGGCACAGGTCGATGCCGGTCATCTTCGGGAGGTTCCAGTCGAGGACGACGAGGTGAAACGGCGCGCCCCGGACCCGCGCCAGCGCCTCTTCCGCGCTGGCGACGGCGACGACGGTGAGCTCGACCGCCTCGAGCATCGCCGACAGCAGCTCGCGGATGTGGGGATCGTCGTCGACAACGAGGACCCGTGAGCCTTTGCCTTTCAGCCGAGGCGGCGCAGGGGGCGGCGGCGCCCGGCCCGCCGGGCCGGCGCCCTGGACGCCGGCTGGCGCGGCGCCGGCCCCGTCCGCGGCGCGGAGCAGCGCCGCGGCGTCGGTGTCGGGCACGGATCCGGGGCGGGGCGCCTCCGTCCGCGCGAAGTGGGCCAGGCGATGCCAGTCGCGCGGCTCGAACGTGAGCCGCGCCCCCTCCGGTGAGACCGACGCGCACGCCGCGGCCGACGTCGCGCGGCGGTTTTCGCCCAGCTCGAAGATGGCGAGCACCCACTCGCCGTCGGCCACGGCCTCCCCCGCGGGCAACCCGAGCTCGAGGTCACGCTCCTCCGGATCGCACACGATTTGCTCGAACTGCTGCAGATCCGGGAAGCGGTAGAGGACGCTCCGCACCTCTTGACGCTACACCCGCGCTAGCATCTCGCAAGGGGTCCGACTAAGCTCGCGCCGCGATGTCATTCCTGCGCTGGATGCCGCCGCTCCTCGCGTTGCCGTTGCTCGCGATCGGCGCCACGGGCTGTCCTGGGAACCCGAGCTCGAACGAGCCCAAGCCGGCCGCGAGCCCGGAGGTAACGGTCTCGCTGCCGGGCGTGGACACCTCCTCGCTGACACCCCGCGAGCGCCGGGAGTGGGGGGCACAGGTCTCCGAGCTCCTCTCCCCTTGCCCGGACACGCCCGTGAGCATCGCGCAGTGCGTGAAGGAGCAGCGCGCGTGCAAGGCGTGCCTCCCCGCCGCGCAGCTCCTGCTCGGTCAGGTCAAGGACGGCCGGTCGAAGAAGGAGCGCGAGGACGCGTTCCACATGCGCTTCGACGCGAACAAGGTGAAGACGCTCGCCACCGACGGCTCGCCGGAGATGGGGCCGCCCGACGCGCCGATCACGATCGTCGAGTGGGCCGACTTCGAGTGCCCGTTCTGCAGGCTCATGGCGCCGCTGCTCGAGGGGCTCGTGAAGCGCTTCGACGGGCAGGTGCGCCTCGTCTTCAAGTTCTACCCGCTCTCGGCGCACGTCCACGGCGAGCCCGCCGCGCGCGCGGCGACCGCCGCGCTCAACCAGGGCAAGTTCTGGGAGATGCACCACCTCCTCTTCGAGAACCAGGACAAGCTGGAGCAGGCCGACCTCGAGCGTTACGCGCAGCGGCTCAAGCTCGACATGGTGAAGTTCCGCGCCGATCTCGTCTCGACCGACACCAAGGGGCGCATCGACAAGGACAAGCTGCAGGCCGACGGGGTCGGGCTCGAGGGGACGCCCCTCATCTTCATCAACGGCCGCGAGGTCAACCTCCAGCTCCTCACGAACCCCGGCGAGGATCTCGAGGCGTGGGTCAAGCTCGATCTGGAGCTCCTCGGCAAGACGCCGCGGCCTGCGCCCCCGAAGGCAGGCGACGCGCCGCCCTCCGGCAGCGCGATCCCCGCGGCCAGCGCGACGCCCGCAGCCAGCGCGACGCCTGCGGCCAGCGCGACGCCCGCTGCCGGCACCAGCGCGCCGGCGGGCGGCGCGGCGCGCCCCGCGACCTCGGCTGCACCCGCCCAGCCCGCTCAGCCCGCCAAGCCGAGGACGCCGTGAAGGTCGCCGACCCGTGCGGCTGCTTCCCGACGGGCCGGCACTACCCTGGGATCGCGCACCTCCTCAAGGTGCGCGCCGTCGGCGTCGCGTCGGAGATCGACGCGGGCAGCGCCTGGATCGAGCAGCCCATCGCCTTCGTCGACGTCGAGACCACGGGGCGCGATCCGGCGGGTGACAGGATCATCGAGCTCGGCATCGTCATCGGCCGCGCCGGGGAGATCCTGACGCGTTACAACTGGCTCATCCACCCGGGGCGGCCCATCCCCGCGGAGAGCACCGCCATCCACGGCATCAAGGACGCGGACGTCGAGGGCAAGCCGTCGTTCGCCGAGGTCGCGGAGGAGATCCTCGCCTGCTTCAAGGGGGCGATCCCCGCGGCGTACAACGCCACCTTCGACCGCTCGTTCCTGCTCGCCGAGCTCGAGCGCGTGGGCATGCGCCCGCAAGAGCCGCCGCCCGCCATGCGGCGCGAGGTCGACTGGGTCGATCCGCTCACGTTCGCCCGCGAGCTCTACAAGAACGAGGAGAGCCGCGCCCTCGGCGACATGGCCGCGCGGCTCGGGATCTCGCTCGAGAAGGCGCACCGCGCGACGGACGACGCCGAGGCGGCGCTCCAGGTCCTGTACGCGCTCGCGAAGGATCCGCGGGTGCCTCGCGCTTATGGCGGCCTGATCCAGGAGCAGCGGCGGCTGGTCCGCCAGCAGGACGAAGCGCGGAAGTTCTGGCGGAAGGCTCCTGCCGCCGCGCCGCCCCCGACCTCGAAACCCAGCTGACGTCATGGGGGACGCGCCGAAGCGACGCCTCCCGGTCGTCGGCAGCGGCGCGGCGCCTCCACGCGGCGGCGCGGCGCCTCCCGGCGGCGGCGCGGCAGTGCCGGAGAAGCGCAAGCTCCCCGTGCTGCAGAGCAGCGGCGACGACGAAGGCGAGGACCGCCCGCCGTGGCACTGGATCGCGCTCGGGACGGTGGCGATCTTCATCGCGTGGCTGCCGCTCGCGGGCCTCGTCAACACGCTGCTGCGCAAGATGATCGAGCGGACGGGGGACGCCGGGGCAGATGGCTCGGTGCGGCTCGCGATGGTGGGGCTCAACGCGATCGCGTTCGCGCTCGCCGGGGTCGCCGGCGGCTACCTCGTGGGGCGGTTCGGCGGGCGCGCCGGGCGGCGCGAGGCCGCCGCGAGCGGCGCCGTCGTCGCG
The DNA here is from genome assembly GCF_051521375.1 of Sorangium sp. So ce693. Classification (NCBI taxonomy): domain Bacteria; kingdom Pseudomonadati; phylum Myxococcota; order Polyangiales; family Polyangiaceae; genus Sorangium; species Sorangium sp. So ce693. The sequence goes on along the minus strand of NZ_CP150347.1, from coordinate 11,038,961 downwards.
GCGCTCGCCTGGGCGCTCGCCCTCGCCGAGGGCGCGCCGGCGGGCGCGCTGGGGTGGGCGCTGCTCCTGGTCGTGGTGGTCACGATCGGCAGCGCGGCTTCGTACGCCGGCGGCAGCGCCGGCCTCCGATCCCGCGCCGCTTTCGGCCCGCCGCGCTCGCGCTGAGCGCCGCGCCCGCGCGCCGCTGCGGCGCAGATCAGCTCGGATCGAGCTTGCGAATCGGCGCGCTCGCCTCGGGGAGCGCGGCGTAGGCGACGGCCGTGCGAGGGTCGCGCGCGTCGGGGGCGACGTCGAGCAGCGGCCTGAGCGCGAACACACGGCCGCAGAGCCGCGGGTGAGGCACCTCGAGATCCGGCTCTGCGACGGCCTCGCCCTCGATCCAGAGCAGGTCCAGATCGATCGTGCGCGGCCCCCATCGCACAGGATCGGGGCGCGTCCGCCCGAGCGAGCGCTCCACGGCGAGGGTGCGCTCGAGGATCTGGCGCGCGGGCAGCGACGTGGCGATGAGCACCGCGGCGTTCACGTAGTCGCCTTGCGGAGGGCCGCCTGCGGGCGGCGACTCGTAGCGCGACGACTCGCGGATGACGTCGAGATCGGGATCAGCGCCAAGCGCCGCGATGGCGGCGCGGAGGGTCGCCAGGCGATCGCCCAGGCTCGACCCGATCCCGATGACGACGCGCCGGCGGGGCCTCATGGCGAGAACTTACCATGCGCCGCGCGCACCCGGCGGCATGCGGCGCTCCGCGCGGAGCGCGGGTATCGCTCCGGAGAGCGGCGCGCGGTGGGCTCCGGCGTGCGCGAGGTGGGCTCCGGCGTGCGCGAGGTGGGCTCCGGCGTGCGCGAGGTGGGCTCCGGCGCGCGCCAGGAGGGCGCCGTCGCGATCACTCGCCCGGATCCGAGGCGCGGCGTCCTCCACCGATCCGCCGGCCCTCCGGCCGCGGGGGGAAGACGCGCCGATCCTCGGGGCTGCGGCGCGCGATCGGGGAGCGGCGCTCGACGGACGGATCGCGCTGCGCCGGCTGCGCGCTGCGCTGGAGCCCCACGAACAGCGCGCGCATCTCCTCGAACGTCTCCGGCATGGCGGCGGCCACGGTCGCCGCGTGCGTCCGGCACAGGCTCAGCGAGCGCCCCTGGATGACCACGCGCGCCATCCGCGTCCTCGCGCGAGGATCCCCGGGCGCGCCGCCCTCCCGATCGCCCTGCTCGCCGTCGCTGCACACGGCACACCGCTCGAATGACTCGCCCATGGGGGAGCCTTCGCAGAGGCGGGCGCTCCGGGCCAACTTTCCGGAGCCAGGTGGCTCACGCGCGCGCGGACCGGCCGCGCGCCCGCTCCTCGGCCCAGGCGATCACCCTCGCCGCCGGATCCGCGCCGGTGAAGCGCCCGAGCTCCTGGATGCCCGTCGGGCTCGTGACGTTCACCTCGGTCAGGCGCTCGCCGATGACGTCGAGGCCCACGAAGAAGAGGCCGTCGGCGCGGAGGCGAGGCGCGACAGCGCGGACGAGATCGAGCTCGCGCGGCGAGAGCTCCGTCGAGACGACGCGCCCGCCGACGTGGATGTTCGAGCGGTGATCGTCGTCGCGGGGCACCCGGAGGATGGCGCCCAGCGGCTCGCCGTCGAGCAAGAGGACGCGCTTGTCGCCGTGGACGACGGCGGGCAGGTACTCCTGGACCATGGCGAGGCGCTGCCCCTCGCTCGTCATCATGTCCGCGATGGCGCGCGCGTTCTTGTCGCGCTCGCTGATCTGCAGCACGCCGAGGCCGCCCGCGCCGTCGAGCGGCTTGATCACCGCCGTTCCGCCGAGGGCGCGCACGAACGCGTGGATCTGCTCGCGGTCGGCGGTCACCAGCGTCCTCGGCGTCCACTCGGGGAAGTTCAGCGCGTAGAGCTTCTCGTTGGCGTCGCGCAGCCCGCGGGGGTCGTTCACGATGAGCGGGCAGCGCCGCGCGCGCTCCAGGATCAGCGTCGCGTACAGGTAGCTGCGATCGAACGGCGGGTCCTTGCGGATGAAGATGGCGTCCACGTCCGCGAGCCGGAGCCGCTCGGGGCCCGCCGCGAGCGAGATGAACGGGGGCGCGTCGCCGATGTGCAGCGGCGAGGCCGAGGCGTGCGCCTCGCCGCCCTCGATCGAGAGGTCGCGCGGCAAGCAGTGGTAGCTCTCGTGGCCGCGCGCCTGCGCCGCTCGGATGAAGGCGAACGACGTGTCCTTGTCGTGCGTCACGCGGCTCAGCGGATCCATGACGAAGACGAAGCGCATGCGGTCTCTCGCGGTAGGGGTTGGTCGGAAAGGTGATCGAGGGAGGGGAGAGGACGGCGCCCGCCATGGAGCGAGCGCCGGCGCGCTCACTGCATCGCAGCGAGGACGAGCTGCGTGCTGAGGTCGTCGCCGAGATCCGAGGCGAGCGCGTAGCCGACGCCGCTGCGCTCGGCGGCGGCGACCGAGTAGCCGTTGATGTTGCCCACGTAGACGGGGCGCTCGCGCACGACGCGAGGCTGCAGGATCGGCTGCGCCTTCTGCACCGGGACCGCGCGCGAGTTGAACAGGTAGACCGTGACGCGGTGGTTGCCCCGCACCACGAACTGGAGCAGCGCGGCGCGCCGATCGCGCATCGTGTGCACGCGGGCGCCCATGAAGTTCGCCGGTATCGACTGGAACTGCGGCCTGCGGACCGGGACGCCGACGAACGGATCGAAGCGCGGGAGGTCCTCCGGGTTGGTCGTCTCCGGCGGCAGCGGCTGCGCGTGCTGGGTGACGAGATCGTCGAGCAGGACCTCGACGCTCTCCGCGCCCGCGAGATCGACCGCCGCCCTCGAGGGGCTCGCCTTCGCGGCGTCCGCCGGCGCGTCCGGCCGCCGCGCCACGCCCACGATGAAGACGACGCCCGCCGCCGCGGCGAGCGCGATCGCGTACCCCTTGTGCACGAGGCGCGGCCTCGCCTCGTGCGACTGCGCCGCGTCGCGCGCCGCCCCGCGCGCCTGCTCGTGCGCCACCGCCGCGGCGACGCGCGCCCGCAGCGCGTCCGGGCACCCCGACCCCGACGGCCGCGCCCGCTTCAGGCTCGCCCGCAGCGAGCGCAGGAGCCTCACCTGCTCGAAGCACGGAGGGCACTGGACGAGGTGGGACTCGAGATCGACGGCGTGATCCGGATCCAGCTCGCCGTCGACGTAGGCGGACAGCGCGTAGTCGAACCGCGAACAGCTCTCGATCGATTTCGCAGCGCTCATGCGGCACCCCGCTTCCGCTTGCGGTACGCGTCCAGGTCGGCGGGCGCGTCCTTCGCGGCGTCTTCGCTGACGATGCCCATCAGGACCGCGTGCTCGCGCAGCGTCTTCTGGAGGAGCTTGCGGCCCCTGTGCAGGCGCGACATCACCGTGCCGATCGGGCAGCCCATCGCCTCGGCGATCTCCTTGTAGGAGAGCTCCTCGATGTCCGACAGCACCACGGCCAGCCGGAACTCCTCGGGCAGCGCGTCGAGGGCGCGCTGCACCTCCGCCTCCACGAGCGGCGTGAGCGCCTGGGTCTCCGGATCGCGCATCGCGCGCATCGTCGTCGCGCCGACCCACGCATCGGTGAGCGGCTCGGCGTCGGGGCCGTCGAAGATGCCTCGCTCGAGGCCCCCGCGACGGTACCGGTTGATGAACGTGTTCGTCAGGATCCGAAGCAGCCAGGCCTTGAGGTTGGTGCCCGGCTCGAACTGACCCCGGGCGCGCATCGCCTTGACGATGGTGTCCTGGACCAGATCCTCCGCCTCCGTCGAGCTCTTCGTCATCCGGCAGCTCACGCCATAGAGCGTGTCCAGATGACCCAGCAGCTCGATCTCGAAGGCGTCGGCGCGGCCACCGTCGGCGCTGGCCAACGACAGGTCCTGCGCTACGGACGCAGGTTTCTTGCTGAAGAAGAACGGCATGGACTCGCTCGGGGGAACAGAGGAGCGCCCAGGGCTATTCCAGCCTGCTCTCGCCCCCCGAACCCTCGACCGCGGGTTCGTCCGCGCCGGAGCCCGCCTGGAGCGGAGCCGCGTCCTCGATGGGTTCACCAGAGCGTCCCTGGAGCTTGGCCTCCAGCTCGTCAATGCGCTGCGACAGGCGCTTGACATCGGCCTGGAGATCGCGGACCAGCCCGAGGCCCGGGAGGATGGCGCGGATGCGCTCGTCGACGGCCTGCTGCCACTGATCGAGCGTCTGCTTCGAGCTCTCGACGATCCCGCTCAGGCGCCCCTTCGCGTGGCTCGACCTGTCCGTGTCGAGCGGCGGGGGCGGATGGGACGATGGCGACACGGGCGTCGCCTGCTCCGTGCCCGGGGCGGGCGCCGTTCCAGGCGCCGCCACGCCGCCCTCGCCAGGGACCGCGCCGGGGATGAGCCGGCCGATCGGGCCCTCGCGCAGCTGCGAGAGCAGCCGCTCGCCGCGCTCCTGGATCAGATCTCTCAGCGTGCCGAGCGGTACCGAGCGCGGCTGCGATTTGAGATCCTCCGAGATGATCAGCGCCAGCGTGACCTCGGTCTTGTCCTCCTTGGTCGCGTTGTCGATGATCTGGACCTCTTCGCCAGCCCGGACCATCTCCCCTATCTGCTGCAGGGTGACGTAACGACTGTCCTTCGTGTCGTAGAGCTTCCGATTGGAGTAGCGCTTAATAACGCGACGCGGTACCTCGCCGCCTCCCAGAGTCTCCTTCGCCGTTTCCATCTCCTCTACGCCTCGAGTCGATTGGACCACCGCGAGAAACCTCGCGCAAGGGAAGATCACTCGATATCACTCGAATCATTCGACAAAAGAGACCGCGTGCAGGGGCCGGCGATCGATCTGCGTGACGTGGCCGCGAGCTATCCCACCGGGAGGCTGGCGCTGGAGGGGATCAGCCTGGAGGTGCGCGCGGGCGAGCTCTGCGCCGTCCTGGGGCCGAACGGCGCGGGAAAATCGACGCTGGTCCGGGTCCTCTCGGGGGCCCTGCGGCCGGCGCGGGGCGAGGCGACCCTGCTGGGGAGGCCGCTCGCCGGCATGGACCGGCGGGCGATCGCGCGGCGCGTGGCGGTCGTGCCGCAGGGGATCGCCTCGGCGCCCGGCTTCACGGTGCGCGAGGTCGTCATGATGGGCCGCGCGCCCCACCAGGGCGCGTGGATGCTCGCCGCCGGCCGGGACGAGGAGGCGGTCGCCCGCGCCCTCGACGCCTGCGATCTCGTGGGGCTCGCGGGGAGGCCGGTGGCCGAGCTCTCCGGCGGCGAGCAGAAGCGGGTGGCCATCGCCCGCGCGCTCGCGCAGGAGGCGCAGGTGCTGATCCTCGACGAGCCCGGGGCGCACCTCGACATCCGCCACTCGATCGAGGTCCACGAGGTCGTGCGCAGGGAGGTGGCCGAGCGGCGCCTCGCCTGCGTCGCGGTGCTGCACGACCTCAACGCGGCCGCCCAGTACGCCGACCGCGTGGCGCTCCTCAAGGCCGGGCGGCTGGTCGCCCACGGCACCGTCGAGGAGGTGATGACCTACCGCCGGCTCAAGGACGTGTTCGAGGCAGAGCTCTACGTGGGCGTGAACGAGCTCGACGGCAGCCGTTACTTCCTCCCCGTCCGGGGCGCGCACGAAGGCCGGTCGTAGGCAGACAGCGCGAGCGCTTTTCTCCGCATTCTCGACCACGCGAGCGGCGCGGTTTATAAGCGGCGCCATGCGCGGATCTCCACCCTGGAGAGCTCTCTCTCGAGGCTTCTTGCCGTGCCTCCTGGCCCTCCTCGCGCTGCTCGGCGCGGCCGGCTGCGCCGAGAGCAGGACGGCGCCCGAGCTCCTGAGCGTCGTCGACGTCGTGCCGCGCGAGGTCGACCTCGGCGACCGCATCGAGATCCTCGGGACCAACCTGCCCACCGCCGAGGCGAAGGAGGCGGTCGTCACGTTCCGCGGCACCCTCCGCCGCCCCGGCCAGGCGCCGCTCACCGGCCAGAGCATCGAGATCGAGGGCGCGCAGGTCAGCAGCACGAAGATCTCGCTGGTCTTCTCCGAGGGCCTGCAATCCCGCTTCGCCGGCCGCGGCGACGACGCGGTGCACACGACCTTCCACGGCGACGTCGTCGTCGAGATCCCCGCGACCGCGCAGGGCGCGCTCCCCGTGAACGGCACGGTGAGGGGCGTCACCATGGACTTCCTCCCGCCGACCCCGCGCCGCGCCGTCATCGAGGCGCGCGTGAAGGAGGGGGCGCGCGCGCTCGCGTTCTTCGGCGTCGAGGTCGCGGCCGAGGCGCCGCCCGCCGGCGGGCTCGTCGTGACGGGCGTGCGCGACGGGAGCCCGGCGGGCCAGGCAGGGCTCCAGGCCGGCGACGTGATCACGCGCTTCGAGGGCGTGAAGGTCCTCTCGAAGGCCGACGTGATCCCGAGCGGCCACGAACGGCGCTCCGCGGTCGGGATCCGGCGGGGCGGCGGAGCGACCCCGTCCGAGATCGAGCTCTCGACCGAGGGGTTCCAGGCGAGCGCCCCGACCGATCTGCTCGGCGCCGGGATCATCCTCGGCGTGGCCGCCGCGATCATCCTGCTCTTCATGGCGCCGACCGCGGGGATCATCACCTGGGTCGAGCGGCGCGTCTCTGCGCGCATGCAGTCCCGCATCGGGCCGAACCGCGCGGGGCCGCAGGGCTTCCTCGTGTGGGTCGCCGACGGGATCAAGTCGATCATGAAGGAGGACGTCATCCCGGCCGAGAGCGACAAGGCGCTGTTCCGGCTCGCGCCCTACCTCGTGTTCGTCGGCGTGTCGGCCACGTTCGTCGTCATGCCGTTCGGCCAGTACCTCATCGCGGCCGACCTCGACATCGGGATCCTCTTCGTCATCGCCGTGACGTCGCTGGTCACCATCGGCCTCATGACCGGCGGCTGGGCGTCGAACAACAAGTGGTCGCTCCTCGGCGGGATCCGATCGGCGGCGCAGATCATCAGCTACGAGATCCCCGGCGCGGTCGCGATCGTGTGCATCGTGATGATGACGGGCTCGCTGCGGCTCCAGGACATCATCGGCGCGCAGGGCGGCGCCGGGCCCTCGCTCCTCGACGTGGGCGGCTGGCCCTGGCACTGGTTCGTCTTCCGCAACCCGATCACGTTCGCGCTGTTCTTCCTCTATTTCACGACGGCGCTCGCGGAGGGCAACCGCGCGCCGTTCGACCTGCCCGAGGCGGAGAGCGAGCTCGTGGCCGGCTACTCGACCGAGTACTCCGGCATGCGGTACCTCTTCTTCTTCTTCGCCGAGTGGGCGAACGTCTTCGTGATGTGCGGCATCGCGAGCGCGCTCTTCCTCGGGGGCTGGCAGATCCCCGGCGTCTCGCCGGCCCAGCAGGAGGCGAGCTTCGGGCTCCAGCTCGTCGGCGTCTTCCTCTTCCTGCTGAAGAGCTGGGCGCTCGTCTTCGTGGTCATCTGGATCCGCTGGACGCTGCCGCGCGTCCGCATCGACCAGATGATGAACCTCTGCTGGAAGTGGTTCGTCCCGCTGTCGTTCGTTGCCTTCCTCCTGACGGCGCTCTGGATGGTGATCGGCGTCAGCAAGACGGTCCAGCTCGTCATCAGCGTCGTCACCTTCGCCGCCTGGGCGTACCTGTTCATCCACTTCATCCGCAGGGTCCAGCACAACCTGCGGGAGGCCAAGGTGGCGCTCCACCTGAATCCGTTCCTCTGAGCGCAAACCGCGGTGCCACCTCGGCCTTGCGCTGAGGTATGCTGTCGGCGTGGCGGTCCCCTCGAGCCCGGCCTCCGACTTCTGCTCCGCGTGCGGGTTCCCGCTGCGTGGGCCGCGGTGCGAGGCGTGCGGGGTGGACCGGTCGCCGGCGCGCTCCGTCTCGCGCAAGCCGCCGCCCGCGGACGCCGACTGGGACGGGAGCTCGATCGACGCCTGGCGCACGCGCGACCCGGTGCGCTTCGTCGCGCACTGCGCCTCCGCGGAGGCCGGGGCGAGCCTCCAGGCGACGACGCTGCAGGAGGGCGTGGGGTGGATCGTTCCGCTCGGGGCGATGACGCTCTTCGCCTCGCTCGACGCGGCGAACGAGCGGGTGTCGATCGACGTCCCGGTCGTGCGCGTCGCGGAGCGGCACCGGGTGCCGCTGCTCAGGACGGCGCTGGAGCTGTCGGGCGGCTCCGAGCCGTTCCGGCTCTGCATGCGGGAGGATCTGCTGCTGCTCCGCCGCGTCGGCCGCGTCGCCGCCTTCACCCCGGAGGCGCTGCGCCAGGCGCTGCGCGAGAGCGGCGAGGCGGCGCGGCGGCTCGGCGAGACGCTGGGCGCATGGTTCGACGCGCGGCCGCCGTTCTCCGAGGAGCAGCGGGCGAGCCTCACGTGGGCCTCCGCCGGCCGCGCCCGGCCGCTCAAGAACCTCACCGTCCCACCCGCGCCAGCCCGCCCGCAGAGCGCGCCCTCGGTGCGGGCCGGTGCGCCGGCGGCGCCGGTCTCGGGGGCGCGGACGCCGCTCGAGGAGCTGGCGGCGTGGGCGGCGCCCCCCTTGCCGCGCCTGCCCGAGTCGGTCGCGCGCCCCATCCGTGACGCGGACGCGATCCCCGACATCCTGTCCCCGTCGCTGGCGTCGGCGCCGACGCCGGCGGCGAGCGTCGCGTCGTCGAAGAACGGCGGCGCGCCCGCGCCCAAGGCCGGCATCCTCCCGCCTGCGCACGACGCCGGCGCGGCGTCGAAGGCGAGCGTCGGCGCCGCGACGCCGGGGTCCGAGGGCGGCGCTGCGAAGCCGGTCTCGGCGAGCGCGGCGGCGCCGCTGTCGGGCGAACAGGCGGCGGCCGCGGACAATCCGGCGCAGGTCGGCGATCGCCGCAGCGCGCGCACCGTGCCCTTTCGTCGCTCGCCCTCCATGGCGGCGACGCCGCTGTCGGTGCGCCCGCCCGCGCTGCCGGAGGTCGAGATCGAGCCTCCGTCGCGCCGGAGCATCCCGTCCCGCCCGGAGTCGGCGAACGCGGCGGCCGATCGGTTCTGCCAGCTGCTCCGGGACGCGCAGGTGCTCGGCGCGGCGCTCAGCTTCCAGGAGCGGCCGGGCGTCATGGTGCTCCTCATCCGGTGCACGGTCTTCCGGGCGATCTACGAGCACGGCGAGGCGATGCCCGACGCTGTCGCGCACCTCTACCGCTGCACGGCGGCCGCGACCCGCGAGCTCATCCAGGCCGAGGGCGGCTCGCGCCGCGGGAACACCGCCGGCGTCGCGGAGCCGGCGCTCCTCGCGATGGAGCGGCTCGTGGCGATGCGCGGCCAGGTGCCCGAGGAGAAGCCGCTGCACATCGATCCGCTCACCACGGCGGCGCTCGCGCGCGAGCACCTCGGCCGCTACCTGCGCGAGATCGAGCGCGCGCCGGCCGACCCGATGCTCCGCCACTTCCTCGCGATCGGGGCCCTGTCCGAGCTCCTGGTGCGCACGAAGCTGCCCGCCAAGACCGAGCAGCGGCTGCGCGACATCGTCGCCTACGCGCAGCGGGACGGCGCCAAGCCCGGCACGATCGAGCTGCTGATGACGGCGCTCTCGAGGATCGTCGCGCAATGACGTCGCAGCTGGCGGCGCACGGCGACGGCGATCTCGCGCTGCTCCACGAGCGCGTCGCCCGCGCCCGCCGCTCGGTGGTGGCGATCCGCGCCGGCGCGCTCGTGACGACCGGCTGGGTGGCGCTCGGCAACGGCGTCGTGGTGGCGAGCCGGCGCGGGCTCGGCTACCCGACGGAGGTCGCGCTGACGTTCGAGGACGGGCGGGGCATGGCCGGGCGGGTGATCGCCGCGGACGTGGGCCGCGACGTGGCGCTCGTCGCGCCGGCCGAGCCGCCCGGCGTCGCGGCGCTCGCCGCCCGCGCGGCGGCCGAGCCGCGGCTCGGCGAGCGCGCCGCGGTGCTGAGCTGCCTCCCGGGGCAGAGCCTGCGCCTCGCGGTCGCGCGGGTCTGCCACGTGGCGCGCAAGGTCGACGGGCAGCTCCCGGCGTTCGAGCTCGACGTGGCGGCGCCCCTCGGCGCGCCGGTGCTCGATCCGGAGGGGCGGGTCATCGGCGTGGTCGCGGCGCCGTCCGGCGCGGCCGGGGAGCTCGCGGGTCACTGCGTGGTGGTCCCGGCGGGCGCGTTCCAGCCGCTGCTCGCCCTGGGGGACCGGCCGCTCGCGGAGCTCAGGGACCGGGCGCCTGTGTATCGATGCCCGGCGTGCGAGGAGCCGTTCGACGTCGAGTGCGACCGGTGCCTGGGCTGCGGCCGCCTGCTGCCGCACGCGTACCCGCCGTGCCCGGCGCGCGCTGGCGTCGAGCGGGTGATCCGGCAGGGGCTGACGGCGCTCGGGCTCATCGCCAACCGGGTGCGCGTCGGTCCGAGGGCGTGGCGCATCGCGCAGCGGCCGTACCCCACGGCGGAGACGGCGACGCAGGTGGACATCGAGATCGACGAGGCGGGGCGCCTGCTCACGCTGCGCGCGCCGGTCGTGGGGCTGCCTCTGGCGAACCACGAGCCGTTCTACCGGTTCCTGCTCACGATGAACGACCAGACGACGGGGGAGTTCCGCGTGTCGCTCACGGGCGACGAGGTGTCGGCGTCGTGCGTGGCGTCGCTGGAGGGCTGTGCGGACCACGACGTGGCGCTGCTCATCGATGGGCTCGTGCAGATGGCCGACGAGTACCGGAGGACGCTGGCGGAGACGTTCGACGCCGCGCCCAGGTTCGAGTCGGCCGCGGTGCGCTGAGGGGGAGGCCCGTCGGCGTTAACCAAGCGCGTTCAGGTCCCCACGCTCGCCCCCAGCAGTCCCCGTCGTGGACGTGGTCGTGAACGTGGTCGTGGTCGTGGTCGTGAACGTGGTCGTGGTCGTGGTCGTGAACGTGGTCGTGGTCGTGGTCGTGAACGTGAACGTGGTCGTGAACGTGAACGTGGTCGTGGTCGTGGTCGTGGTCGTGGTCGTCAACGGCGATGCGGTGCCGCCCATGGCGGTGCCGTCCGTCAGGCGATGCCACCAGGTGCCCATTGCCTCACCTCGACATGTTTTCTCATGCCTTGATGGCTTCTCCCCACTCTTCGCCTCCCTGTCGCCCCCAACCCCAGCGTCATTGCAGGCTCGTACTTTGGCCGCGTAATCTCGGGCGCCATGAGACGCCGTTTGGCGCGTCGGGAGCCACGATCTCCGGTCTCGCGCTGAGCTGGGCGATGATCTCGTGCGGCGCCGCCGTCGGTTATTCCGACGATTGCGCCGAGATCTCAGCGGCGGGCACGGCGGCCGGGCAGGAGCGGTAGCCGAGCCTGTCCGGCCAGCGGATGCCGACGGGTCTGCGCCGGATGACGACAGGTTCCATCTCGGATGACGATGAACCCCCCACCGGATGACGGCGGGTACCCGCCTCGATGACGACGTCTCCGGGCCGGCTGACACTGGCTCGCCGCCCGGTGCCGATGGATGACGGCCGGATGCTGATGGGCTCCGGCCGCGTGCTGGCGGGCCCCAGCCCCGATGACGACGTCTCTGGGGCGGATGCGGATGGCTTCTGGGCGGATGACGATGAAGTCCATCTCAGATGACGACGGCCCCCTCCCGGAATGACGACGCCCTCCGCCGCGATGCCGACGATTCCGCGTCGCGCGCTTGCGCGCCGCCATCCACGGGCACGCGCCCCGGCGCTAGCTGGCCTGGCGCCATGGCCAAAACTTGCCACCCCGTCGACATGCCGCTCCGGACCCTCTTAGCCTGCGCTGATGGCCAAACCTATCTCTCCTCCCGAAGAGACCGACGACAACGATCCCACGCTCGAATCCCTGGCTGAGCGGCTCGGCAAGCCGGAGCCAGGCATCATCGAGGCATTGCTCGACGGCACGACCGGATCCCAGCTCGTCGAGCGAGGGCGGCAGATCGCCTCCTCACGTGTCTTGACCGACCTGCGCCGCCTCTACGCGACGGCGCACGCGTGCTGGTCGGGTGCGTCGAAGGAGAAGCGGGAGAAGCTGCGCGGCTTCTCGCCGGAGCTGCTCGCGCTCGCGGTCGACCAGGCGCTCGCGCTGGAGCGGCTGCTCGAGGCGCACGAGAGCGCCGGGCAGAAGAAGGACGCGGCGCGCGCCACCAAGGACGCGGCGCTGCGGGAGCGGCTCTCGCGCGCGCTGCTCCTGCGCGACCAGGCCTACGAGGTCCTGCGCGGCGTCGCCGGCTCGGGCAAGGAGGCGCGCGAAGAGCTCGCGCAGGCCGTCGGCACCGCGGAGGATCCGGGCGCGCTCGCGCGCGGGCTCACGCAGCTCGCCGCGCTCGGCAAGCGCTACCTCGCGCAGAAGAAGGGCCCCATCGCCGTCCGCGCCAAGCTGATGCGGCTTGACCAGGACTACGTCGCGCGCCTCGAAGAGACCGCCGAGGAGCTCACCCAGGCGGCGAAGACCGCGGCCGCGCGCCCCGCGGGCCAGAAGGTCACGAGCGGCGACCTCGACCGGGCCGACGGCATCAACCTGATCCTCCTCGAGCAGATCGTGCGGGTGTTCGAGCGCGCCAACGAGCAGGATCCGACCATCCCGCGCCTCGTGCCCATCGCGACACGGCGGCTCTTCAGCCGGAGCACCAGGAAGAAGTCGACCGAGACGCCCGGCGGAGGAGGCGGCGCCGCTGGCAGCGGCAGCGCTGGAAGTGGCAGCGCCGGCGGCGCGCCGCAGGACGAGGAAGATCCGGTCGAAGGCGACGACGCGCCGGCCTGAGCCCAGAGCGCCCAGATCGGACCCGAGCATCGACCGAGGGCCCAGGCTGCATGGAACCTGGGCCCTCTTCCTTTTTTGTCACGCCCTTGCCGGCGACTTCGCTGGCGGACCCTCGCCCGCGGCCAGCTCGCATCCATTTCCCGTGGATTCCCGTGGCTCTGCGTGGCCAGCCAATGTGCTCCTCGGCCGAGCAATGTCCTACCGATTTCGTGAGGACGCTTGCGCCTGTTGAACGGGCGGGCGAGCGTGCTTTGGCGAGAAAATCGCGGGGTGGAGGCAATGAGATGAGAACGGCGCGATTGGCGACGATCGTTGCGGCGGCCCTTGTCGCCCTGGTGCTTGGTGCGACGGCGCCTGGGTGCCTGTGGGATCGCGAGGAGCCCCTGAGCGGGAGGATCTGCGCGATACCGAATACCGGTGTTGTCGAGCACTGCGTCGACGCGAGCGAGGGCCCGGCCAGCGCGTGGAGCAAGGCCGAAGCGGACGGCGAGCTGCCGATATTCATGTGGGCATGGTGGTCGGGTCGGGTGACGCCCGAGGAGCTCATCGCGAACGAGGCGGAGCTCGGGGCCTGGTTCGACACCATCGATCGGGTCGTGTCCTATGTGCGCGACGAGAGGAAGCACGCCGAGTCGCTCCGGGCGACGCTCCATGGCGAGCTCGGTAAGCTGCTCCGGCTGATCAGGGATAGCCAGGAGGAGGCCCTCCAGGCAGAGCCGATCCATGCGGCCGACAACTTCAACGAGGCGATGACCGGTAAGGCGAGCGCCGAGCGGGAGCCTCTCATCGCCACGATCGCGGCGGACAAGCTGGCGATGGCCGCCGTGCGGGCCGTCCTCGATCGAGCCAGGGACGAGGGCGCGCCGCTGCAATCCAGGTACGCGGGCGCGGCGGCGCGCTTCGCCGCCTACCGCGCGACCGAGGCGGCGGAGACGGCGGCGTACGCGGCGCTCTCGGCGCAGGCATCGCGATCGATGATCGACGAGCTCGACGGCGTGGAGCAGGCGGTGCTCGCGGCGGCGCGCGAGGCGAGCCGCGCGCCGAGCGAGCTCGCCGCGGAGGTGATGACGCTGTCGGCGGAGCTCCAGGCGCTCGCCGTCTCGTTCGACGAGGCAATCGCGCCGCATAAGGAAGTCCTTGCGACACACGGCTCGGTGGTGCCGGACATGACATCGGGGGCGCTGCGGTCGCTGAGCGCGATGCTGGGGTATGTGCAGCGGCGGGTCGCCCGGAGCGACGCGACCGCGACGGCGCTGCTCGGCGGCATCGCGCTGCGCCGGCAGGCGCTCCGCGTGCTGCAGATGGACGAGGGGGCGCGCGAGGCGAGCGCGCGGTCGCGGATCCGCCGGGCCTCGGAGGTGTTCAGCGAGGGAGCGCGCGCGCGGGCGGCGGCGCTGTCGGCGGCGCCGCCGATGAGCGAGAAGGTCGGGCTGCCGCTCTTGGCCGAGCGGTACGGGGAGCTCTTGGCGCTGGTGCAGATGCGGCCGCTCTGCGAGGCGGCGTCGTCCTCGTGGCGAGAGGCGGGGTGCGCGGCGCTCCGAGGGCGGTTCGACGCCGCGGAGGCCGAGCTCAGGACGGGCTTGCCGCAGAAGATCGCGGCGGGCCTCGCGGCGCTGCGGGAGAGGGGGATGGGCGCGGCGGAGCTCGATGCGGCTCAGGCGAGGCTCGACGCGGGCGACGTGAAGGGCGCCGCGATCGCGTATGACGCCGCCGTGCGCGGCGCGGAGGGGACATGAGACGCTCGAAGGACGTTGCGCTGCGCGGCCGGAGCGCCATGGTGGTCCAGAAGCTCGTCGCGCTTGTCACGGCGCTGGCGGTGCTGGCGCCGTCGTTCGCGTGGGCCGGCACGCCGTACACCATCCTATGGAGCAACCACCAGGACGTCGACTCGTGCGCGAGCGGCGAGCTGGAGACGGAGGGTGACGCCCTCTTCGAGGTGAACCAGACGCCCCTGCCCACCTACGGGATCCCGGGCGCGCTGCAGGTCGAAGGCGACGGCTCTCGGAGCAACAAGCTCGAGGCGGGGTTCGACTCGGTGCTGCTCCTCACGGGGGCCAACCAGTTCGACTTCGGGGTCCACACCGTCAACGGGGGCAACTGGTGTACCCATGCGCACGACGTGGTGCACCTCGTCTCGGAGCCGCTCGGACTGAACAAGCCGCTCTTCGACATCCGCCGCGATGGGACCGCCTTCAATGGCAGCACCGTCGCCGACCTCAGCCTCGCGGAGATCAACCCCGCGCTCGCGCGCGACATCGCGGAGCTGGAGGTCGCGATCGGCAAGCTGATGGAGGCGATCCTCCGGAACGCCGCCAAGATAGCGGACCTCCGCGCGCGGATGGATCTGCTGCGGCAGCTCGACACCGAGCTGCACGACCTGGTGAGCCGGCCGCTGGACGAGATCTCGCGGACCGACCTCGATGAGATCCTCGACCGCTACGAGGCCGTGCTCGACCCGGCGACGCGGGCGGCGATGGAGCAGCTCGTCGACGACCTGAAGGAGAGCGTCAGCGACCTGGGGGACGAGCTCGCGCGGCTGATGGACGAGTTCGGCGCGCAGGCCGACGAGGTGGCGGACCTCGCGACGCAGGACGCGCGCGCTGATGGGTGGAACCCGGATGATCCGTGGGCGTATGCGCTCGGGGAGAGCGAGGTGCCGTGGGTCGAGGTGCCGGACATCGCGAAGGTAGAGGGAGCGTTCGAGGAGGGGAGGGACCCGTACGCGGCGTATGCGGACGGCGTGATCGCGGCGCTGGAGAAGGACGTGAGCGGGGGCGCGGTGGTCGCGCGGGCGGACTTCGTGGCGAACGTGAGGGCGTGGCGGGCGAACAGCGCGGCGCTGGAGATCGCGCTGCGCGACCGGGTGGGCGTGTCGCTGGCGGAGACGAACGCGTTCCTGAAGGCGCAGAACCGGATCACGGCGGTCGTGCGGCGGTACATGGATGCGTCGGACTGGTTCGAGGACTCGCCGGTGCCGGCGGACCTGCGGGCGCAGGTGGACACGGTGCTCAAGCCGAGGTTCGACGCGCTCGCGGACCAGATGAAGGACAGCCTGAACCAGTGGACGGGGGACGGGCTCGATCTGGAGCAGACGCAGCTCTACCAGACGATCAGCGCGTTCGCGGCGGCGATGTCGACGATCGGCGAAGGGTTCGAGGCGTACGCGGAGGTGATGCAGACGCTCGTCCACGCGACGACGCGCGTCGGGGTGGGGTTCGTGCCCGTGGTCGGGCCGGCGCTCGACCTGTGCGAGGCCGTGACGGGCAAGGCGTGGTGCCTGCCGTCGGGGCAGGAGCTCAGCGACGAGGAGCGGATCTTCTCGGGGATGGGGTTCGGACTCGGGGCGATCGGGCCGATGTGGCGCGCGGTCAAGACCAGCAGCGGACTGCGGCCGGCCGCGATCCGGGTGGCCGGGGAGATCGCGGAGATCGAGGAGGTGTTCGCCAAGATCGTGAAGACGAACCGCGTCCGGGGGTACAAGACGCTCACCGGGGCGATCACGAAGTTCGAGGTGAACATCTTCGAGAAGAAGGCGGCGAAGTTCCTGATGGACGACGGCCGATCTCTCGTCGGAGTCGGCGACGACGGCGTGCGCGAGGTGGTCGGGATTCCGAAGACCTCGCGCCCCAAATCCAAGGAAGCGATGGCTCCCGACTTTGTGTCAATATCCCGGGGGCACAAGCTGATCATCAGCGAAGCGAAAGGCGGAAAGATCTATGTTGACGATGTGCGCAACCAGCTGTCAAACGCGATGAAGGCCCTGAAGAAGAAGAGGCTCGATGGAGACGTGGAGCGGGTCGAGCTCATCATGGAGCAGGGCGCGGAGTTCGAACCGAAAAAGTACACGGTCAAGGATGGCTACCTGTTCGATTCGGACGAGGGCAAGACCGTGCCCCTGATAGACTTCGACAAGTTCATCATGGTGATCCGCCTATGAGCGAATCAGGCCCCCACTTTTTTGCGTGGTGTGACGAGGTAGAACGGCTCGATGCGTTCGCCGCGGCGCTATCGGCCCTCGTCATCCCGGGGGATCTCATCGGCCTGATGATGAGCGCGAGCATATCGCGCGAGACGCATTCGGTCGATGAGGTTCTCGCCATGGTCCGCGCCCACTTCGGAGGTTTGAAGAGCGCTCACATACTGTCCGGCGTGAATCTGCGCGATTCCGAGCGCGACATCTGTGCCGGCATCGCGTGCTACCCCGAAGAGAGCGAACGTCGCTCTCCAAGCGGCCCTCTCAAACTGAGAATGTGCGAGAAGCGGGATTTCTTCCCGTTCGAGATTGCCGTGCGCAGTTACAGCCCACGCTTCGTGGAGGCCGAGGCCGCGGTCGCCTGCCACCTGGTCCAAGGTGACATCGAGGACCTCCTGCTCCGCCTCTGCGCGCCGGATACGAGCGGGCGCGTGCTGACCGGCGCCTGCACTGACAAGGAGGACTGGCTAGCCCCCATCGAGATGTGCGCCACCTACAACGCAGACGCCGCGGAGATCGCGCGCGATCTGGCCCTCACGTGGTTGAGCCTTCACGACAAGGAGAGCGTTTCACGCATCGCAGGCACGTCTCTGGATGCGCTGCACGCGCGCATGGACGCCGCGCCGCGCGGGGCGCGCGTGCCCATGAAAGGCACGAGCGAGCTTACACGTTCCCTCTCGCGCGAGACCGTGCTCAAGGCGATCGCGACGCCGCCGGCTGCGCTGCTCGATGCCCTCGAGGCGGCAGCGGTGCCCGATGACACGTGGCGCGCCGCCGAGCCCGAGGCGCACGAGATCATGGCGCTGCTCCGCCAGCTCGGGGAGGCCCCAGCGGGCCAGGGGCCGCCCGCGTTTAGCGTGAGGGTCACGTCGGCTAGCCACGTCCGCTTCCTCGAAGAGCACGCGCCTTTCCACGTGCGCTGCCTGCCGAGCGGCGGCGTGATGCTGGCCACGCACCCGTACCGGACGCTCTGGCCGCTCTGGGCCGACGCGCTCTTCGTGCTCGGCCTGATGTCCTGACGCACGTCGTGCACCCTCTCGCTTCCCCGAACATCAAATGCCTGCGGCAGGTACCAGACGGCGCACCCCTCCCTGAGCGCGCGGAGCGCGCGATTAGGGAGGGGCGGACTGCGCGCAGGCGCGGAGCGCCGAGCACGGGCCGGGGGTGGGCATCCGCGCTCCCGGAACAGTCCTCCCCCCTTGCAGATCGGTCCTCGTCGACGATCATCACCGAGGGGTGGAATCCGGATGATCCGTGGGCGTATGCGCTCGGGGAGAGCGAGGTGCCGTGGGTCGAGGTGCCGGACGTCGCGGAGGTAGAGGGAGCGTTCGACGAGGGGAGAGACCCGTACGCGGCGTATGCGGACGGCGTGATCGCGGCGCTGGAGGCCGACGTGAGCGGCGACGTGGTGGTCGCACGCGCGGACTTCGTGGCGAACGTGCGGGCGTGGCGGGCGAACAGCGCGGCGCTGGAGATCGCGCTGCGCGACCGAATGGGGGTGTCGGTTGCGGAGACGAACGCGTTCCTCAAGGCGCAGAACCGGATCACGGGGTACGTGCGGCGGTTCATGGACGTGTCGGACTGGTTCGAGGACTCACCGGTACCGGCGGACCTGCGGGCGCAGGTGGACACGGTGCTCAAGCCGCGGTTCGATGCGCTCGCGGACCAGATGAAGGACAGCCTGAACCAGTGGACGGGCGACGGGCTCGATCTGGAGCAGACGCAGCTCTACCAGACGATCAGCGCGTTCGCGGCGGCGATGTCGACGGTCGGCGAGGGCGTCGAGGCGTACGCGGAGGTGATGCAGACGCTCGTCCACGCGACGACGCGCCTCGGGGTGGGGTTCGTGCCGGTGGTCGGGCCGGCGCTCGACCTGTGCGAAGCGGTGACGGGTAAGGCGTGGTGCTTGCCGTCGGGGGAAGAGCTGAGCGACGAGGAGCGGATCTTCTCGGGAGTGGGGTTCGGGGTCGCGGCGATCAGGTGCGCAACCAGCTCTCGAACGCGCTGAAGGCGCTGAAGGAGAAGAGGCTGGATGGAGACGTGGCCCGGTACGAGCTCATCATGGAGCAGGGCGCGAAGTTTGATGACCCGAACATCACGGTTCGGGACGGCTACCTGTTCAACTGGAAGACAGGCCAGGCAGTGACCCTGATAGACTCCGACAAATTCATCCTGGTGATCCGGCTATGAGTGAATCAGAACCTTGGTTCTATGCGTGGTGTGACGAGGCAGAACGGCTCGGCGCGTTCGCTGCGGCGCTGTCGGCCCTCGTCAGCCCGGGGGCTCTCATCAGCCTGATGATGAGCCATCAGCAAGGGTGCGAGACACGCGCCGTGGACGAAGTGCTCGCGATAATCCGCGCCCACTTCGGAGGAACGAACAACGCTCACCTGGGCTCTGGCGTGAGGCTGAACGATTCCGCGCGCGACATGATGTTCGAGCTCAAGTGCTACACCGACGA
Organism: Sorangium sp. So ce693; assembly: GCF_051521375.1. Taxonomy (NCBI): domain Bacteria; kingdom Pseudomonadati; phylum Myxococcota; order Polyangiales; family Polyangiaceae; genus Sorangium; species Sorangium sp. So ce693. The sequence goes on along the minus strand of NZ_CP150347.1, from coordinate 11,019,892 downwards.
AAGCGAGCGAATCCATCCTTGGGGCCCCTTCCGCTTGACGGCGGGCGAGCGCACGTGGGATTTTTTCCCCGACGAGGTCCTCGTGGGCAGCTCCAGCCCGCGCTTCGTGGACGCCGAGGCCGCGGTCGCCTACCACATGGTTCAGGGTGACATCGAGGAGCTGCTGCTTCGCCTCTGCGCGCCCGATGCGAGCGGGCGCGTGCCGACCGGCGCCTGCACGATCAACCAAGAATGGCGCGCCCCGGTCGAGATGTGCGCGACTTACAACGCGAGCGCCGCGGAGCTCGCGCGCGACCTCGCCCTGTCGTGGGTGAGCCTCCACGACAACGAGAGCGTCTCGCGCACCGCGGGTATGTCGCTGGAGGCACTCCACGCGCGCGTCGACGCCGCGCCGCGCGGCACGCGCGTGTCCATGAAAGGCAAGAGCGAGCTCACGCGTTCCCTCTCGCGCGAGACCGTTCTCAAGGCGCTGGCGACGCCGCCGGCAACGCTGCTCGAAGCGCTCGAGGCTGCGGCAGTGCCTGACGACGCGTGGCGCGCGGCCGAGCCAAAGGCGCACGAGATCATGGATCTGCTCCGTCAGCTCGGGGAAGCTCCCGAGGGCGAGGGCCCGCCTGCATTTCGGGCAGACATCACGACGCGCGGGCACACCCGCTTCCTCGGAGAGCACGCTCCCTTCCACGTGCGCCGCCTGCCGAGCGGTGGCGTGGTGCTGGCGACCCATCCCTACCGCACGCTCTGGCCGCTTTGGGCAGACGCCCTCCTCCTGCTCGGTATCACTTCATGACGTGAAGGGTCTGTTCGCTCTGCGTCGCGGCTCGCGGTATTCCATCGAGGCCGCCGGCACCATCAGAATCGGGATACATCGTCTATGAACAATGAACATGGCGAAAGGATGGGCGATCTCTCGCGTCTCGTTGAGCTGGTACTCGACATTGCAAAGAGTGCTCTGGAGGAACAGGGAACATTTCTCCCCGGCTCCCTCGCGGTCGACGCCGCCGGGAAGTATGCCATCGGCGTGGCGCCGCACGGCGGTGTTGACGGCTGGACGCTCCTCACGAACGCGTTCCGGCAGCGCGCGGCGGCCGAGGAGCTCCGAGCGGTCGCGCTCTATCGAGACGTGCGGGGCCGCGAACGAGGCGCATCGGAGGACGTGGACGCCATTCATGCCGTCGTGGAGCTCGCCTCGGGCGAAGCGGTCCAAGTGTTCCAGAACTATCGCAAGAATGACGCGGGGGAGATCGTCTACGACAGACCGGAGATCGAGCCGGCACCCTCCGTCATCTTCGTGGAGGCGGCTCGCATGGCGGCAGCCGCCAGGCGATGATGGGAGTTCTGGAAGTGATCGCCGCGATCGCTCCCTCCCTTGTTCTTGCCACTCAGCCTGACTGCCCCGCGTCGAACCCTCTCCGCAATCGATGCCGCGCTGGCCGCCATCCTTCACACCCTCGATGCGCGGTGCCTCGCATCCGCCGGCCCAGCGCCCACGCCACTCCCGCAGTCCGCGCCGCTCTCGCAACGCCGTCCGAGCGCAGCGCGGACTCCGGCGCGCGGTCGCCTGGCCCGGTACGCACACCCCCTGGACGAAGTCAACCCACATGCCCACACGCCGCCGCCGCCGCCATCCGCGGGCGACGTCGCGCCGGTCCGTCCCGCGCCGCCGCGCCGCAGTCCCCCGCACCGCCGTCCGGGACCCTCGCCAAGCGGCGCGTGGTAGCTTCACCCGCGCCCGCACGAGGCCGTGCGGCCACCCGTCATCGAGGAGACCATGAAGCGAGAGAAGCGACTGACCAAGCGCGAGCGGAAGGCGCTCGCGCCCGCGCGCCCGGCGCAGCCCCACGAGCACAAGCACATCCACTGCGTCGCCTGCGGCAAGCACCTCGATCCGGAGGAGTTCCTGGCGCAAGGATCGGCGACCTGGATCCAGTGCCTGCACAAGTCGCGCTTCGCCACCTGCGTCGAGTGCGTCGAGATCTCGAAGCGCCTCCTCGCCGAGCACGACCGCACCGGACAGCCAGTTCAGTCCGCTCAGGCATGGCACTGAGCGACCAACACCCGCCAACGCGCCCGCGCGGCCTCACCTGAGCACGCCCGCACGGCTTCACCTGAACGCGCCCGCACGGCTTCACCTGAGCACGCCTGCGCGGCCCAACCTGAGCACGCCCGCCCCGCAAGCGGGCGCCCTGGACAGCTCGTCCCAGAGGCCAACTCCCTATCTCCGCTGCTCTCCCGGAAACGGAAGCGCACCGAGGACGGCCAATCGCTGGAACGCACGGGTCGTCGGTAGTCCAGAGGACGCTGCCGCGTCGGCTCGGATGCGCCACCCCTCATTCCGGTGCGCCGCCCTTCATCGCTGCTGCCGTTCGCACCACCCACCCGCGCTGGCCGTGCGGTGTCCCACGTACGCCGCCTCTCATTGTAGCTGTCGCTCGGTGTCGCACACCCGCGCTGGTCCGCCCGGCGTCCCGCGGCGCCCCGCCGCGCCTCGCCGATCAGCGCGCGCCCTCGACAGCGACGCGTGACCTTGCTCGCTCTCCCGCGCAACCGTCCACCTCGGATACGCTTGCGCTCGGGGCCCTTTCCGTCAATGGTTTGCGCCCCATTCATCTCTCCGGAGGATCTGCATGACGAAACCAATCCGCCGCGCGGGCGTCATCGGCGCGGGCGTCATGGGCAGCGGCATCGCCGCCCACTTCGCGAACGCCGGCATCGAGGTCCTGCTCCTCGATATCGTGCCCCCGAACCTCACCGACGCCGAAAAGAAGGACCCGGCCGCCCGCAGCAGGTTCGCCGCAGGCGGGCTCGAGAAGGCCCTCAAGGCCAGGCCCGCCGCGTTCTTCCACCCGTCGAACGCCCGCCTCGTGCGCACCGGCAACACTGAAGACCACTTCGCCGAGCTCGCCCAATGCGACCTCGTTATCGAGGCCATCATCGAGAAGATGGAGCCGAAGCGCGCCCTCTTCGCGCGGCTCGAAGAGGTCTTGCGGCCTGACGCGGTCGTGGCGTCGAATACGTCCGGGCTGCGCATCGAGGAGATGATGCAAGGGCGCTCCGCGGACTTCCGCAAGCGATTCCTCGTCATGCACTTCTTCAACCCGGTCCGGTACATGAAGCTCCTCGAGCTCGTGGTCGGGCCCGACACCGATCCCGCCGTCGTCGCCCGCGTGCGGAAGCTCGGCGAGGACGTGCTCGGAAAGGGCCTCGTCTTCGGCAAGGACACCCCGAACTTCGTCGGCAATCGCATCGGCACCCACGCGATGCTGACCGCCATCCACCTCATGATCGAGGACGGCCTCGCGCCGGAAGACGTGGACGCCATCACCGGCATCGCCATGGCCCACCCGAAGAGCGCGAGCTTCAGGACAGGCGATATCGTCGGGCTCGACACCTTCGCCCACGTCGCCGACAACTGTTACTCGGCGCTCGAGCGCGACGAGGACCGCGACGTCTTCAAGGTGCCCGCCTACATCCGGAAGATGATCGAGGCGAAGCTCCTCGGCGACAAGACCAAGGGCGGCTTCTACCGCAAGGCCAAGGAAGGCCTGGAGACGCTCGACCCGGCCAAGCTCGAGTACCGCCCCCACGGCGGCGACGAGGCGATCAAGAAGGCCACGAGGTCGTGCGAGAAGATCGAGGACCCCGCCGCGCGCGTGAAGAAGCTCGCCAGCGACACCGGCAAGGCCGGGCAGTTCGCATGGAAGGTGCTCTCCCGCTCGCTCGCGTACACGGCGCGGCGCGTCGGCGAGATCGCCGACAGCATCGTGGCGATCGATGACGCCATGCGCTGGGGGTACAACTGGGAGCTCGGGCCGTTCCAGACCTGGGACGCGCTCGGCTTCGCCGAGACCGTCGAGCGCATGCAGAAGGACGGCATCAAGCTGCCCGAGTCGATCCTGCGCATGAAGCAGAGCGGCGCGACGTCGTTCTACCGCGCCGATGGGGCGGTGTTCGATCTGCTCAAGGGGGAGTACGTCGCCCGGCCCGTCGATCCGCGCAACGTGACGCTGGCCGGCGCTCGGCGCGGCGCGAAGGCCGTGCTCGCCAACGACGGCGCAGAGGCCTGGGACCTCGGCGATGGCGTGCTCGGCGTCACCTTCAAGACCAAGGCGAACAGCCTCGATCCGGACTCGATCGGGATGCTCTCGCTCGCCGCCGAGAAGGCAGAGCAGGACTTCCGCGCGCTCGTGGTCTTCAACCAGGGCGAGCACTTCTGCGTGGGCGCCAACCTGTTCCTCGTGGCCATGGCCGCGGGCAACAAGGACTGGGACGCGATCCGCAAGATGGTGAAGGCGTACCAGGACGCGACCCAGCGGCTGAAGTACGCGAGCGTGCCGGTCGTGGCCGCGCCCTACGGGATGACCCTCGGCGGCGGCCTCGAGCTCTGCTTCGCCTGCGACGCGGTGCAGGCCGCGGCCGAGACGTACGCGGGGCTCGTCGAGGTCGGCGTCGGCCTGATCCCGGGCGGCGCGGGGACGCTCAACATGCTCTGGCGCGCGCTGGAGGGGATCCCCGAGGGCGTGACGGTGCCGACGTACGACATCGTGACGCAGGTCTTCAAGAACATCGCCCTCGCCAAGGTCGCGACCAGCGCGGACGAGGCGAAGGCGCTCGGCTACTTCCGCAAGACGGACGGCGTCTCGTTCGACCGCGCGCGCCAGCTGTACGAGGTGAAGGCGCGCGCGATCGGGCTGGCCGAGGCCGGGTACCACGCGCCCGTGCCGCGCGCCTACAAGCTGCCGGGCGAGAGCGGGATCGCGACGCTGCAGATGATGATCGACACGCTCGTCGCCGGCGGCCACGCCAGCGAGCACGACGCGAAGATCGCGCGCAAGCTCGCCGAGGTGCTCTGCGGCGGCGCGGGCGGCGGGGCGCGCGAGGTGACCGAGGACGAGATCCTCGAGCTCGAGCGCGAGGCGTTCGTCAGCCTGTGCGGCGAGCCCAAGAGCGCCGAGCGTATGCAGTACATGCTGATGAACAACAAGCCCCTCCGGAACTAGGTGAACGCCATGGTCGACGTCGTAATTGCAGAGGCCGTCCGCTCGGCCGTTGGCCGGGCCCACAAAGGGTCGCTCGCGCTGAAGCGCCCCGACGAGCTCGCCGGCGAGGTCGTCGCCGCGCTGTTCCAGCGCGTCCCCCAGGTGAAGCCGGAGGACGTCGAGGACCTCGTCCTCGGCTGCGCCATGCCGGAAGGCGAGCAGGGGCTCAACGTCGCGCGCGTCGTCTCGCTCCTCGGCGGGATGGCGCAGGAAGGGTCCGCGATCACCATCAACCGCTTCTGCTCGAGCGGGCTCCAGGCGATCGCGAGCGCCGCGGGCAGCATCGCGATGGGATCGCTCGACATCGCCGTCGCCGGCGGCGTCGAGTCGATGACGATGGTGCCGATGACCGGCAACAAGCTGAGCGCGTCGCCGGAGGCGATGGAGCGGTGTCCGACGGTGTACACGCCGATGGGCATCACCGCGGAGAACGTGGCGAACCGCTTCCAGGTGAGCCGCGCCGACCAGGACGCGTTCGCGCTGAAGAGCCACCAGAAGGCGGCGGCGGCGCGCGCGGCCGGGCGCTTCGAGGACGAGATCGTCACCGTGAAGGGGGTGCGCTTCGAGAACGGCAAGCGCGCGACCTTCGACTTTCGCACCGATGAGCTGATCCGCAAGGAGACGACGGCGGAGGCGCTCGCGGGGCTGAAGCCGGCGTTCTCGGCGAAGGGGAGCGTCACGCCGGGCAACAGCTCGCCGCTGTCGGACGGCGCCGCCGCGGCGCTCGTGATGAGCAAGGCGAAGGCGGACGCGCTCGGCGTGAAGCCGCTCGGGTACTTCCGGGCGTTCGTGACCGTCGGCGTCGACCCCGCCATCATGGGCATCGGCCCGGTGCCCGCGGTGCGCAAGCTGCTCGCGAGGACGGGGCTGAAGATGGTCGACATCGACCTCTTCGAGGTCAACGAGGCGTTCGCCTCGCAGGCCGTCTACGTGCAGCGGACGCTCGAGATCCCCGAGGAGAAGCTCAACGTGAACGGCGGCGCGATCGCGCTCGGCCACCCGCTCGGGTGCACCGGCGCGAAGCTCACCGCGACCGCGCTCTACGAGCTGCGCCGGCGCGGCGGCCGGTACGCCGTCGTGACGATGTGCATCGGCGGCGGCATGGGCGCGGCCGGCCTGATCGAGCTGGCCGGCGCGGCCGCGCGCGCCTGATCCCACCTCTCCCCTCCCGTCGCGTCGATCCCGTCGACAGCGCGCCCCGCCGCGGCCCGAGCCCAGCGCTCCGGCTTTCCCGCGGCGGGGCGATGGCCTATAGATCGCCCATGCCGAGCCACCTGACGACCTTTCAGGGGTCGATCCCCGAGGCCCTGAAACAGGCCATCGAAGCGAAAATCGAGGGCTCCACCGCCGAGGTGACCGGCGGCGGGGGCCACTTCAACCTGGTCGTGACGTCGCCGGTGTTCGCCGGCAAGAGCATGCTGGAGAGCCAGCGGCTGGTCTACGGGGCGATCGCCCACCTGATGGCCGGCGACCAGGCGCCCGTCCACGCGATCGACAGCCTCAAGACCAAAACTCCCTGAGCGAGCGGGGCGCACCCGCTGCGGATACGGGCCCATCTCGACGTCTTCGGTGCTCAGCGCCCTTCCGTGCGCTTCCGCGCCGAAGACGCCGATCTGGGCCCGTCTCCTGTGCGGGTGCGCCCCGCTCGGCGGATCGGCGTCAGGGGGCGTGACGTCAGTCGCTCTCGACGTGGCAGGTGCTGCTGCAGCCGTCGCCGTTGGCGGTGTTGCCGTCGTCGCACTCCTCCGGGCCCGCCTCGACGTTGTCACCGCAGATGGGGGCGCAGGCGCTGGGCTCGCCGGTGCAGAGGTAGCCGAGATCGACGTCGCAATCGGGGCTGCAGCCGTCGCCGTCGACGGTGTTGTCGTCGTCGCAGCCCTCGTTGCCGATGAGCAGGCCGTCGCCGCAGAGCGGGCCGCAGGCGCTGGGCTCGCCGTTGCACTCGTAGCCCGCCTCGATCACGCAGACCGCGTTGCAGCCGTCCTCGTTCCGGACGTTGCCGTCGTCGCAGGCCTCGGCGCCGCGCACCAGGCGGTCACCGCACATCGTCGAACACGTGCTCGGCGCGCCGGCGCAGGTGTAGCCGGGCTCGACGGCGCAGCCCGCGTCGCAGCCGTCTCCTGCCGCGGTGCCGCCGTCGTCGCAGGCCTCCGCGCCGCCCACCGCGCCGTCGCCGCACTCGCCGCCCCCGGCGCCGCCGCCTCCGCTACCGCCGCCCGCGCCGCCGTCGCCTGCGCCACCTGCGCCACCCGCGCCGCCCGCGCCCGAAACCCCGCCGGAGCCCGCCGTCGTCGTGCTCGACACGGCGCTCGACCCGTTCGTGCTCGATCCGGACCCGCCGCCCCCGCCGTCGCCGTCGCTCGCGCCTTCCCGTTCGCACGCGAGCAGCGCCGTGGCCGCGATCACCGCGGCCGCCCCAGTCCACCTCGTTAACAGCATCTGTTCCTCCAGGAGCGAGGTCCGCGGGCGACGGGGGCCTCCCCTCGACCCCCGAGCGCGCGCCGAGCACCTGTTGCCCCAACCTTCCACGGAATACTCCGCTCCGATCGTCCGGACAACTTCGCCCTACCCGGACGTCCCGGCGTTCGGCCGCGCAGCACGTCAGCGCGCATCGACGCGCATCGACTCAGGATTCCCGGCGGATCGCGGGCCCTCCGCGAGGGCGCGGCGGGCGCGCGCCGCTCCCGGGCCAGGCGCCCGGCGCCGGGCGTGTGGCAGGTCCGCCGGGGCGCCGCCGTCGCTCGCGCCGCGAGCTCGCCGCGCCGTCTGTTTGACACCGGAATTCGCGCGATGGTACGTGGCGCTGGGCGCCCCACGCGCTGGCCTGATAGCGACCTCACACGATCTCGAGGACCCTCCCATGACGCCTCGTTCCCCGTTGCTCCCCGCCGAACCGCTCCCAGGCGCTCCTGGGGCGAACGACGCCCGGCTCCCGGCGCTCCCGGCCCAGGCGCGCCCCGGCCGAGCCTCCCGCCTGGGCGCCGGGCTGCTCTCCCTCGTCCTCGGCGCCGCGATGACCGCCGCCACCGCGGGCGACGCCGCGGCCCAGACGCGCACGGGAGACGGCACCAACGGCGACGGCATGGACCTGCACCTGTTCAGGCCGGCGATCGACTCCAAGGGGCTCTTCTCCGTCAACGGGGCAGACATCCTCGGCGCGAACGACATCAGCCTGGGGCTCGTGCTCGATTACGGGCACAACATCCTGCCGCTCACCAAGAACGACCGGGGGACGGACGTGATGCTCAATCACGCGTTCCAGGGGACGTTCCAGTTCGATTACGGCATCGCCAACTTCCTGGTCGTCGGGCTCTCGGTCCCGGTGGTGCTCAACGGGGGCAAGCCGGTCGACGACATCGGCCCGGGCGGCAGCGCCAACTACAACGACGACTCGCTCGACGCGCAGGCGCTCGGCAACCTGGCGATCCACGCGAAGGCGCGCATCCTCCGCCCCGATCAGGACGTGATCGGGCTCGCGGTGATCGCCCAGGCCGGGATCGGGGTCGGCGGGACCCAGGACTTCGCGTCGGATCCGGGGTTCTTCTTCTGGCCGCAGCTCGTGCTGGAGAAGCGGCTCGGCACGACCAACCCGTTCCGGATCGCGGCGAACGTCGGCTACCGCGGCCACGCCGGGAAGAACCCCGTGTTCGGCCTGCGCCAGGACGGCACGACCTTCCAGCTGAAGCACGGGGACCTCGAGTACTCCGACCTGATCACCGCCGGGGCCGGCATGAGCTACCGCGTCCTCACGCCGCTCGACCTCGTGGTCGAGACCTACCTGACCCAGCAGGTCGGCGGCGGCGACAGCGCCGAGCAGAAGCTGTCGGCCGAGGCGATGGGGGGCATCAAGCTCTTCATCGAGCGGAACAGCTTCCTCATGCTCGGCTTCGGGGTCGGGTACACGCCCGGATTCCAGGCCGCGGCGCAGCGCGGGACCATCGGGTTCGTCTTCGAGCCGTCGATCGGCGATCGGGACGGCGACGGCATCAAGGACGATCAGGACGACTGCCCCGACGAGCCCGAGGACTACGACGGCTTCCAGGACACGAAGGCGGACTCGCCCCCGGGGAAGTATGGCTGCCCGGATCCGGACAACGACGAGGACGGCATCCTCGACGTCGACGACCGCTGCCCGAACAACCCGGAGGACCGCGACGGCGACGAGGACGACGACGGCTGCCCGGAGGGGAGCGACGGCGATCGCGACGGCGACGGCATCCTCGACTCGCGCGACAAGTGCCCGGACGACCCGGAGGACCGCGACGGCTTCCAGGACAAGGACGGCTGCCCGGATCCGGACAACGACAAGGACGGCATCCCGGACAAGTCCGACCAGTGCCCGAACGACCCCGAGGACAAGGACGACTTCGAGGACGAGGACGGGTGCCCGGAGCCCGACAACGACAGGGACGGCATCCCGGACGTGGCCGACAAGTGCCCGAACGATCCGGAGACGTTCAACGGCCTCGAGGACGAGGACGGCTGCCCGGACAAGGGCAGCGTCGTGATCGAGGAGAACAACATCGTCATCCTCGAGAAGATCCAGTTCGCGACCGGCAGCGCCGAGATCCTCCCGGAGTCGTTCGGCATCGTGCAGGCGGTGGCCGAGACGCTGAAGCACCACCCGGAGTTCACGATGATCGAGGTGCAGGGGCACGCCGACGAGCGCTCGGCCGACGCGTACAACCTCAAGCTGACCCAGGCGCGCGCGGACGCTGTCGCCGCGGCGCTCGCGCAGCGCGGCGTCAACAAGGACAGCGTTCGCTCGATGGGCTACGGCGAGTACTGCCCGATCGATCCGGCCCACAACGCGGCCGCCTGGGAGAAGAACCGGCGCGTCGAGTTCAAGGTGGTGCGGACCGACAAGGGGCCGACCAACGTGGAGCTCGGCTGCGCCCTGGCCCGATCCAAGGGCGTCAACCCGCCGCCTCCCTGAGCGGAGGTGCGGCGCCGCCCTGAGCGGAAGGGCGGCGCCGCCGATCTGGACAGGACGGGTCGGGCCGGGAGAGAGTGGGCCCATGAAGGCCCGAGCCAGCCGCTCCGCCGCCACCACGCTCGCCGCCGCTGCGCTCGCCATGGTGGCGAGCGGCTGCATCAACACCGACGCCGCCGTGTTCGTCGACCCGTCCATCGCGGCGCCCGAGGCGACCGTCTCCTCGAATGCGCTGGGGACCGGCCTGACCGCGAGCTTCGCGCTGGAGCTCCACCTGAGCGCGCGGGCCAGCGGGCCCAGCCGCGTCGCGGTGCGCACCTTCGCGATCACGAGCGCCGATCAGAAGACCTCGATCGTCGAGCCGCTCCCCGCCGAGACCACGGCGGCGCTTCCGGTCGAGGTCGCTCCGGACAGCGACGTCACCGTGGCGTTCACCGTCGATACCGGCGCTCAGGGCGGGACGCTCCCGGCCGACGCCGCGGCGGCGCTCTGCGCCGCGGAGGGGATCCGCATCACGGGCGCGATCGAGGACTCGCTGGAGGACGGGGCGACGCCGGTCGCCTCCGCGGTGTTCCACGCGGACTGTCCGTGATGCGCCGCACCGGCGCGTTGCCGGGCGCCATCGCGCGCGCGCCGCGCTAAAATGCCGGCCATGGCGCCTCGAGAGCTCACCCACCCTCCGGAGACGGCGGCGGATCGCGCGGTCGGATCCCCGGAAAACGCCGGCGAGCGCGGCGGCGACGCGCTCCGCTCCACGAACGGCGGGGGCGGAGAGGGGCTCGGGCTCGACGAGGCAGGGCTCGCGGCGCTCCGGCGCGCGGTGGCCGCGTGGCGCGCGGGCCCGGTCGCCGAGGCGTCGGCGCGCTTCCCGCCGCGGAGCGAGCGGTTCACGACGTGGAGCGGCATCGACGTGCCCGACCTCGCGACCCCGGCCGACGCGCCGGTCGACCACGCGGCGGATCTCGGGCTGCCCGGGGAGTACCCGTTCACGCGGGGGGTCCAGCCGACGATGTACCGCGGCAGGCTCTGGACGATGCGGATGTTCGCGGGCTTCGGCACGCCGGAGCAGACGAACGCGCGGTTCAAATACCTGCTCGCAGAGGGCCAGACGGGCCTGTCGACCGCCTTCGATTTCCCGACCCTCATGGGCTACGACTCCGACTCTCCGCGGTCGCTCGGCGAGGTCGGGATGTGCGGTGTCGCGGTCGACACGCTCCGCGACATGGAGGTGCTCTTCGACGGTATCCCGCTCGACCAGGTGACGACGTCGATGACCATCAACGGCCCCGCCGCCGTGCTGCTCGCGTTCTATATCGCGCTCGCCGACAAGCGCGGGATCCCGCGGAGCCGCGTCGGCGGCACCGTGCAGAACGACTGCCTCAAGGAGTTCATCGCCCAGCACGCCTGGCTCGTCCCCCCGCGCCCGGCGATGCGCATCGTGACCGACATGATCGAGTTCTGCGCGCGCGAGGTGCCGCGGTGGAACTCGGTGTCGATCAGCGGATACCACATCCGGGAGGCGGGCTCGACAGCCGCGCAGGAGCTCGCGTTCACGCTCGCGGACGGGCTCGCCTACGTCGAGAGCTGCGTGGCCCGCGGCCTCGACGTGGACGCCTTCGCGCCGCGCCTGTCGTTCTTCTTCGACGTCCACAGCGACTTCTTCGAGGAGATCGCCAAGTTCCGCGCCGCGCGCCGCATGTGGGCGCGGTTCCTCAAGGTGCGGTACGGGGCGAAGAAGGCCGAGAGCATGAAGCTGCGGACGCACGCGCAGACAGCCGGCGTGTCGCTGACGGCGCAGCAGCCGTACAACAACGTGGTCCGCGTCTCGCTCCAGGCGCTCGCCGCCGTGCTCGGCGGCACCCAGTCGCTCCACACGAACTCGCTCGACGAGACGTACGCGCTCCCGACCGAGGAGAGCGTGACCATCGCCCTCCGGACCCAGCAGATCATCGCCCACGAGAGCGGGGTCGCGAACACCATCGATCCGCTCGGGGGCAGCTACTACGTGGAGTGGCTCACAGACCGCCTGGAGAAGGAGGCCCTCGCTTACATCCAGCGGATCGACGAAATGGGCGGGATGGTGGCCGCCATCGAGAAGGGGTATCCGCAGCGCGAGATCGCCGCCTCGGCCTACAGGTTTCAACGAGAGCTGGAATCGAACGAGCGGATCACGGTGGGCGTCAACCGCTACGCCGCGGCGGGCGAGAAGACGATCCCCCTCCTCCGCATCGACGAGCAGGTGCAGCGCGTTCAGTGCGAGAACCTGGCCCGGGTCAAGGCCCAGCGCGACCAGGACCGCGTGCGGCGCGCCCTGGCCGACGTGCGGAGCGCCGCGCGGGGCCGCGATAACCTGATGCCGCCCCTCATCGCGGCGGCCAGCGCCTACGCGACCGAGCAGGAGATCTGCGACGTGCTGCGCGACGTCCTGGGGACCTACAGCGATCCGGCCGAGTTCTGAGCGCGCGCGGGATCGCGCGGGATCGCTCGGGTAGGAGCGCACAGGAAGGAGCGCGCGCCGCTTGCTGCGGTGCGCCGCGGGCCCCGGCGTGCGCATCCGATCAGGTTGCGGGCGGCGTGGGGGGCCGGGGAACCCCTTGATTCGTCAGGTTGACACTTCTCTACGTCGGCCGGTAGAGTGCGCCGGCGTCAGGTTGCCGCAGTCGCGGCTCATCCGTGGCGCCGCCGTACGGTCTGCTGTTGTCGCTGCGCTGCGGCGCTGCGAGCTGTCGGTCGAGAAAGAGGATCGTCGTGGGCGACCGAGGTCGCCGCGTAGGGAGCAAGCTTATGAAGAGTCGATCCATGTCGCGCCGCATTTTTGCCCTTTCGGCGCTCGTCCTATCTGTCGGCGCCACGGCGGCCTGCGACAACAAGGGGCCCGAGTCCGGTGCCGCGGGGCCCGCTGGCTCGGCCGGGCCCGCTGCCGGGGCTGCGGGCGCGAAGGGCGACGCGAAGGGCGGCGCGAAGTTCGTCACCATCTCCAGGGAGCAGCAGGCGTCCTGGGTTCGTAACTTCAACCCCCTGCTCGGCGAGGGGGCCACGCGCTTCCCCACCGTCGCGGGCATCTACGAGCCCATGATCGTGTACAACACGATGAAGGGCGAGTACGTCCCGTGGCTCGCCACGAAGTACGAGTGGAGCGACTCGAACAAGAAGCTCACCTTCACGACCCGCTCCGAAGTCAAGTGGTCTGACGGACAACCCTTCTCGGCGAAGGACGTCGCGTTCACGTTCGGGCTCCTCAAGAAGTTCCCGGCGCTCGATCTCACGGGCGTGTGGAAGCTCATCGACTCGGTCGAGGCCAAGAGCGACACCTCGGTCGAGTTCGTCTTCAAGGAGGCGTTCGTCCCCGGCCTCACCTACATCGGCCATCAGCCGATCGTGCCGGAGCACAAGTGGAAGGACGTCGCCGACCCGGTCACGTTCACGAACGAGAACCCGGTCGCGACGGGGCCCTTCACCGAGGTGAAGACCTTCCAGAACCAGATCTACGAGCTCGGCAAGAACCCGAACTACTGGCAGAAGGGCAAGCCGGCGGTCGAGGGGCTCCGCTTCCCGGCGTACCCGGGCAACGACCAGGCGAACCTGGCGCTCATCAACGGCGAGGTCGACTGGGCCGGCAACTTCGTGCCCGACATCGACAAGACCTACGTCGCCAAGGACCCGGAGAACAACCACTACTGGTTCCCGCTCGTCGGCGGCACCGTGACGCTCTACCCGAACGCCACGAAGAAGCCGTTCGACGACATCAAGCTGCGCAAGGCCATCAGCATGGCCATCGACCGCGCCCAGATCGCGAAGGTCGCGGTCAACGGCTACACGGTCGGCGCGGACGGGACCGGACTCGACGACGCCTACGGGCGCTGGCGCAGCGACAAGGCTGCCGCGGCCGGCGACTGGACGACCTTCGACGTGGCCAAGGCGAACGCCCTCCTCGACGAGGCCGGCTACGCCAAGGGCGCCGACGGGATCCGCGCGAAGGACGGCAAGCCGCTGAAGTTCGACATCAACGTCGTGACCGGCTGGTCCGACTGGGTGCGCGCCGTCCAGATCACCGCGCAGAGCCTGAAGGCCGTGGGCATCGATGCCACGCTGAAGACCTACGACTTCAGCGCGTTCTTCGAGGCGCTCCAGAAGGGCACGTTCGACATGTCGATGGGCTGGACCAACACCGAGCCCACGCCGTTCAACTACTACCGCGATCTCATGGCCCCGGAGTTCGTGAAGCCCGTCAACGAGGTCTCGAACCGCAACTGGCACCGCTTCGCCGCCAAGGAGGCCGAGCCGCTGTTCAAGAAGTTCGCGGCCGCGACGGATCCGGCGGAGCAGAAGGCCATCGTCGACGACCTGCAGATGATCTACGCCCAGCAGGTGCCGGTCATCCCGCTGTTCAAGAACCCGTCCTGGGGCGAGTACAGCACGAAGCGCTTCGTCGGGTGGCCCAGCAAGGAGAACCCGTACGCGAAGCTGTCGCCGAACAACTCGCCGGACTACCTGCTCGTCCTGACCGAGATCAAGCCGAAGTGAAGGCCGCTGCGCTGCGCGCCGGGCTTCCGGCGCGCAGCGTGTGTGTCCCCGCCTAGCCTTTCTCTCTCTCTTCTCCCTCCGACTCAGCACAAACCTTGGCCGCCGGCGGCGCCGGTGCGAAGATCGCACTGCATGCTCCCCTCGGGCGTCCAGATTGCACGCTTCGCTGCGCTCCTCTCCGGAGTCTTCCTCCTCGCCGCTTGCGGCGGCAACCAGCACGCGGGCGCCGCGGCGTTCTGGGAGGGCAACGCCGTCGATCCCGCCGCGCCGGAGGATCAGGCGGGCGCGAAGAAGAAGGCGCCGCGCAGGGCTTTCGGCGAGCCCGACGATTTCGGTGGCGCCCCGTCCACGCCCGAGGAGCGGGCGCCCTCGTCGTGGGTGGGCGTGCGGCACGATCTCTCGCTCGCGCGCGCCGAGTCGCGCAAGGAGCGCTGCAGCTGCCTGGCCGTGGAGGTGGGGGAGGCGCGCGACCCCAGGTTCCAGTGGGCGGCCGGCGCGCCGGAGACCTCGGCAAATACGCTGGCCATCGCCCTGAGCGCGCGCGGGGTGCCCTGCCCGGGCGGCGCCGCCGACGAGGAGAGCCGGCGGCCCTCGATCTCGGCGGTCGATCAGGAAGGGAACGATATCGTCATCGAGGTCGAGGAGCTGCCCACCGGGCGGCCGCTCGCGACAGGCGCCGTGATCCCGAGGCCCGCTCCGGGCGGGGCGATCTACGTGAAGGGGAGAAGCGCGAAGATCCCGTATGCGCGCGCCGCGGGCGGCGCGCGCTGCAAGGTCTACTGAGAGCCTGCGCCGTCGGGACAGGCGCTGAGCTGGGCAGAGGGGCTCACTCGGGAGCGCCGGCGCAGATCCAGTCGTTGATCTTCTTGATGTTGGCCGCAGACAGGGCCTGGTTCGGGGGCGGGGGCATGCGCTTGCCTTCGGCGCAGAGGTTCTGGCCGTGCAGCAGGTTGATGATGTAGCTCTCGCTCGGCTTGCCCGGCACGACGAGCACCCTGCCGTCGCAGGTCGCGCTGTCGTGCTCGACGAGCCCGTCGTGGGCCGCGTTCGCGCGGAGATCGAGGCCGCCGGGCGCAGGGCCGTTGTTGCCGTGGCACCCCGCGCAGTTCGTCTGCAGGATCGGCCGCACATCAGCGAAGGTCGCGGTGTCCGCGCCGCACGCGGGATCGCCTGGGGTGGCGGAGCCGCCTTCGCCGGTGCCAGCGCCGCCGGTGCCGCCGCCCTGGCCGCCCGTGCCGACATCCGCGCCGCCGGCGCCGCCGCCCTGGCCGCCCGTGCCGACATCCGCGCCGCCGGCGCCGCCCTGGCCGTCGGTCCCGCCGGCGCCGCCGCCCTGGCCCGAGCTGCTGCTGCTGCTGCTGCTGCTCGAGGTGCTTGTCGAGGTGCTTGTGCTGTTGCCCGTCTCGCCACCGTCGTCAGAGCAGGCAGCCGCCGAGAACCCGATGGTCAGACAGAGGACCAGTTGAAGTGCAGTTTTCTGGGAAAGCATGTGAGGACCTCTTTGACGCTGTGTTCGCGCGGCGAGCGCCGCGCCGTCAACTCGCGGAGGACCCTAGATGGCATCGTTACCATCCACAACGCATTTCAGAAAATGAAAATGCTTATCGTTATCGCGAGCTCGCGACACTGCAATGCAATGATAGAGCTGTACAGGGAGTGGTTCGTCGCGTCTACGCGGAGAACGCCTTCGAGGAGAGCAGCTCTCCCGGATCGCGCTCGGCCATGTCCTCGAAGCGCGGGAGGTCGGCGAGGCGGCGCGTCGTCGTGGCGGAGGTCTCGGGGTCGCGCTGGAACGCGATCGCGCGGCTGAGGCCCTGCTTCGACACCCCCCGGAGCAGCGCGGGCGAGTGGGTCGTCGCCACGATCTGGCAGACGGAGGGCCGCGCCGCCCCCTCGAGGAGCTGCGCGAGCAGGCCGGCGCGCTCGGGGTGCATGCCGGCGTCCGGGTCCTCCACGAGGAGGAGCGAGCCCTCCGGCGCGGTGAGCACGCCGGCGATCTTGCCGAGCGCGCGCAGCGCGCCGTCCGGGAGGCTCGGCGCTGGGACGCGGGCGCCGCCCTTCTCGACGAGCACCATCATGACGTCGCCGAGGCCCGTCTCCGCGAACTCGATATCTTCGATCTCGGGCGCGAAGATCGAGCGCACCCAGCCGAGCACATCGGCCTTGTGCTCGGCCTCCTGGCAGAGCCAGCGGAG
Source organism: Sorangium sp. So ce693 (assembly GCF_051521375.1). NCBI lineage: Bacteria > Pseudomonadati > Myxococcota > Polyangiales > Polyangiaceae > Sorangium > Sorangium sp. So ce693. Next base: position 11,003,204 of record NZ_CP150347.1, on the reverse strand, counting down.
CACGGCGGAGAGGTTCTGCCCGCCGGCGCCGAGGTTCTCTATCTCGTGCGGCACGTAACCCCTCATCCGCGAAGGATCGATGTCGAGCGACAGCGTGCTCCGCATCGCGACCTGGAGCGCGTTGCAGAGCGCGATGACGTCCGAGAGGCTCACGTCGTCGCCGCGCCCGCGGTGGTGCTCTATCTGGCCGAGCAGGCTGCGCCGCGCGGGGTTGCGATCCATCGACGCGAGCCGCATCGAGCGGCCCTTCTTCGACGCCGCCTTCATCACTCCGCCCGAGGCGAACCCCTCCAGCCCCTTCAGCGCCGACGCCGGCGTGTCGAAGAGCGTGCCCCCGGCCGACCTCGCCTCGAGCGACTCGTGCTCCACGATCACGTCAGGCTCGACCTGACATGTGATCTTGTGTGTGAGCTCCTCCTTCCCGATCGCCCATTGGCTCTCGATGGTGAACGATTTGGCGCCCCTGTGCGTGGCCCCTTGCGTGCCGCCGCGCAGGCCCGGCCACACCTCGCGCTTGCCGTCGACGCGGCCGCGGAAGATGTCGCACAGGGGTAGATCCAGCCCGACGCCCTGCAGGAAACGCAGGGCGTCGAGGAAGTTGCTCTTCCCGGAGCCGTTGGCCCCGAGCAGCAGCGTGAAGGGGGCCAGCTCCACCGTTTGATCGGCGAAGCTCTTGAAGTTCCTGAGTCGGATGGATGTCAGCATGCCTGGCCGCTCGCAGCGATCATGTGACCAGGCAGTCGGCCGGATGTAAAGCGCCGGCCGACGGCTCAGCGAAAGTCGATGAGCTCGACGTCGAATACGAGCATGCCGGCGGGCGCGCCGGGGCGTGTGGGCTTGTCGCCGTAAGCGAGGTCGGCCGGTATCCAGAATCGCGCCTTCTCGCCTTTCACCATCAGCTGTAAGCCCTCGGTCCACCCCTTGATCACGCCACCCACCGGGAAGGTGGCCGGTTCGTCGCGGACGATCGAGCTGTCGAACATCTTCCCGTCGGTCGTCCAGCCCGTGTAGTGGACGGTGGCGCGGCTCGTCGGCTTCGGGTGCTCGGTGCCCGTGCCCTTCTGCAGGACCTGGTAGGCGAGCCCGGAGGCGGTCTTCGTGGCGGTCTTCGGCGCTGCCTTCACGTCCTTCGGCGCGGGCGGCGGCTTCGGCGCGGGGGCGAAGTCGAGCAGCTCGACGTCGAACACCAGCATTCCGGCCGGGGCGCCCGGGCGGGTCGGCTTGTCGCCATAGGCGAGGTCCCCAGGGATCCAGAGGCGGCGCTTCTCGCCCTTGCTCATGAGCTGGAGCGCTTCCGTCCACCCCTTGATCACGCCGCCCACCGGGAAGGTGGCCGGCTCGTTGCGGACGATGGAGCTGTCGAACATCTTCCCGTCCGTGGTCCACCCCGTGTAGTGGACCGTCACCTTGTCGTCCGGGCCGGGATGCGCCTTCTCCTTGCTCGGCGCCAGCACCTTGAACGCGAGGCCCGATGCGGTCTTCTGCGCGTCGGCGGGCGGCGCCGCGACGTCCGGCGGCGCAGGCAGGCCGGCGGGTTCTTCGGGCTGCTGCGGCGCGGCGGGGGGCTCAGGGGTGGGCGGCGGCGGCGGGGCCGGGTTGACCGAGACGCTCGCCGGCGCGTCGGCGGTCGCCTGTGAGGCGGGCTTCTGGTCGCACGCGGTGAGGGGGACGGCGAGCATCGCAACGAGGACGAGGGAAAAGCGCTTCATGCGCGGCTTCATAGCTCGTCTGCCGTCGAGGGCCGGTATTTTTGTGAGGTGCACGCCGCGGTTCCGACGGCTCTGGATCTGACAGGGGACGTCGGCGGCCGGCCGTCCGTCGGGCCTCCATTCCGCGGTTCGAGGGATCTCGACCTGACTGCGAGGACGGTCTAGCGTGCGCCCGCCATGGGGAGATCGATATATTTCTTCGGCGCAGGGCAGGCGGACGGGGACGCTCAGCAGAAGGATCTGCTCGGCGGAAAGGGCGCGGGGCTCGCGGAGATGACCCGCCTCGGCATCCCCGTGCCGCCGGGCTTCACGGTCACCACCGAGATCTGCAACGCCTATTACGCTTCAGGGAAGGCGCTCCCCGCCGGCGTCGAGGACGAGATCAAGGCGGCGATCGGCCGGCTGGAGTCGCTGCGCGGCGCGGGGTTCGGCAGCCCCGAGGCGCCGCTGCTCGTGTCGGTCCGCTCGGGCGCGCGCGCGTCCATGCCGGGAATGATGGATACCATCCTGAACCTCGGCCTGAACGACGAGATCGCGCGGGGGCTCGCGCGGGGAACGGGCAGCGAGCGATTCGCGCTCGACGCCTATCGGCGGTTCATCCTGGCGTATGCCGATATCGTGCTCGGCGTGCCCCGCGACCGCTTCGAGGAGGCGCTCGGCCGCGCGCGCAGGCAGGCCGCCGCGAAGCTCGGCGTCGACGCGACGCGCCTGAACTCGGCCGAGCTCGAGCGCAAGGTGCCCGACTCCCAGCTCGATCCGGAGTCGCTCGCGGCCTTGATCCAGCGGCAGAAGGATATCGTCCTCGGGGCGACGGGCCGCCCGTTCCCCGACGAGCCCTACGCGCAGCTCTGGGGGGCGATCGGCGCCGTATTCGATAGCTGGAAGAACCACCGGGCCCAGGTATACCGGAAGATGCACGATATCCCGGAGGCCTGGGGGACGGCTTGCACCGTCCAGGTGATGGTGTTCGGCAACCTGGGTGACGACTCCGGCACGGGGGTCGCGTTCACGCGCGATCCGTCGACCGGAGAGCGGCGCTTCTATGGCGAGTGGCTCCCCAACGCGCAGGGCGAGGACGTCGTCGCGGGGGTGCGCACGCCGCACCCGCTGTCGATGACTGGCGCTAGCGACGGCGGCGGCGGTGTAGGTGACGAGAGCTCGCTCGAGGCGCGGATGCCCGCGGCGTATGCGGCGCTCGTCGAGGTGCAGGGCAAGCTCGAGCAGCACTTCCGCGACGTGCAGGACCTGGAGTTCACGATCCAGCAGGGCGAGCTCTTCCTGCTCCAGTGCCGCACCGCCAAGCGCACGGGCCGCGCGGCCGTGCGCATCGCGGTCGAGATGGCCAAGGAGGGCCTGATCAGCCAGCGGGAGGCGATCCTGCGGGTGGATCCGGGCTCGATCGATCAGCTGCTGCACCCGAGCATCGACCCGAGCGCGCCGAAGGAGCTGCTCGCGCGCGGCCTGCCGGCGAGCCCCGGGGCGGCGACGGGGCAGGTGGTGTTCAGCGCGGACGAGGCGGAGCGGCGCGCCGGCCAGGGCAGGGCGGTCATCCTCGTGCGCTCCGAGACGTCGCCGGAGGACATCCACGGCATGAAGGCGGCGCGCGGCATCCTGACGGCCCGCGGCGGCATGACGAGCCACGCGGCCGTGGTGGCGCGGGGGATGGGCAAGAGCTGCGTCGCCGGCTGCTCGGCCATCAGCGTGAGCCAGGGCCGTATGGCCGTGACGATCTACGACGATCACGGGCGCGCGACCGGCACCATCACGGTGAAGGACGGCGACCTGATCACGCTCGACGGCGGCACCGGCACCGTTTACCTCGGGGCGGTGCCGACCATCCCGGCGGCGCTGAGCGGCGAGTTCGAGGAGCTCATGGCCTGGGCCGACGCGGTCCGGCGCCTCAGGGTGCGGTCGAACGCCGACACGCCGCACGATGCGAGGACGGCGCGCAACTTCGGCGCGGAGGGCATCGGGCTCTGCCGCACCGAGCACATGTTCTTCGACGAGGAGCGCATCCAGGCGGTGCGGGAGATGATCCTCGCGGACGGCGAGCTCGGGCGGCGGCGCGCGCTCGCGAAGCTGCTCCCGTTCCAGCGCAGCGATTTCGTGGGCGTCTTCCGGGAGATGGCCGGCCTGCCGGTGACGATCCGGCTGCTCGATCCGCCGCTGCACGAGTTCTTGCCGCAGGACGAGGCGCAGCTCCAGCAGCTCTCGAGGGCGACGGGCGTCTCCGCGGAGGATCTCCAGCGCAAGAGCGCGGAGCTCGCCGAGTACAACCCCATGCTCGGCCACCGCGGCTGCCGGCTGGCGATCACGTCGCCGGAGATCTACGAGATGCAGGCGCGCGCCATCCTCGAGGCGGCGTGCGAGGTCGCGGCGGCGGGCATCGAGGTGGAGCCGGAGATCATGATCCCGCTCAGCATGACCCGGCGCGAGCTCGCCCTCACGCGCGCGCTCGTCGAGGGGGTCGCGGAGAAGGTCTTCGCCGAGAAGGGGCGGCGGGTCGACGTCCGGTTCGGGACGATGATCGAGCTCCCGCGCGCCGCGCTCAGGGCCGGCGAGCTGGCCGAGGAGGCCGAGTTCTTCAGCTTCGGCACGAACGACCTCACGCAGACGAGCCTGGGCATCTCGCGCGACGACGCGGGCCGGTTCCTCGGCGCGTACGTCGAGGCCGGCATCTTCGCGAAGGATCCGTTCCAGTCGCTGGACGTGCCCGGCGTCGGAGAGCTCGTCGAGATCGGGCGGGATCGAGGGCGCGCGGCGCGGCCCGGGCTGAAGCTCGGTATCTGCGGCGAGCACGGCGGCGATCCGAGCTCGATTGCGTTCTTCGAGAGGGCGGGGCTCGACTACGTGTCTTGCTCCCCGTTCCGCGTCCCCATCGCCCGCCTCGCCGCGGCGCAGGCGGCGCTCGCCGCCGAGGCCGCGAGGGGTCCGCGCGCGACGGACTGACACCCGCCGTCCGGCGACATATGCCCGGAGAGGGCGTCGGGACATCCGTTCTCACGAGCGTGCTTTGATTACGCTCGTGCGAGCTTTGGTATCTCGCCAAGTCTGCTAAACCAGGAACCTCGCTGTTCATCGCCGGTGTCTCGCCGGGCGCGCCTGCCTGCCCGAGCCGCACCACCGCGCGCTGGCGAGACATGGAGGTTTCATGCGTCATCTCGGCGTCTCCTCTGCGCTCCTCGCATTTCTCGGGGCCGCGACATCGGGTGTGTTCGTCGCGGTCGGCTGCCATGCCTCGGGCCCGCGCCCCGAGCTCGGCGCGAGCGGCGGCGCGCCCGGGGGCGGCGGAGGCGGCGCGGGCGGCGGCGCGTCCGAGGGCGGCAGCGGCAGCGGTGATTTCGTTCCGGATGACGGCCTTGGCGGGGCTGCCCCCGGCGACGACGACGGCGGCGGGGGCGATGCTGCCGTGAACCCGTGCGGGACCCAGTGCGGCCCCGAGGAGCTCTGCGATCTCAACCACCTCGGCCTCGACGACGACTGCGACGGTCAGGTCGACGAGACGTGCTCCTGCGTCGCGGGGCAGGCGCACGCGTGCTTCATGGGCGATCCCTCGTACCGCGCGGCGGAGGGGTGTTTTCCTGGCACCGAGCTTTGCAACGAGGTGGGGGTCTGGGGGCCGTGCGTCGGCGGCAGCCACGCGACGGAGGCCTGCTTCAGCGAGAACCCCGCGGGGTGCCACGCGCTGAGGGTGCCTCCGTTCGCGAACGTGGATCTGAAGGAGGGGACAGGCACGTTCAGCGTGGACGCCGAGCCTGGCTCGGAGACCTGGAGCGTCGTTTGCCCCGCGGGCATCGATCCCTGTCCGGCGGTGTCCGGAGCGAGCCCGGCGGATGACTACAAGCCGCTCCAGTCGGGGGAGTACAAGGTCATCTACACGAAGCGCCTCGCGGACGGCGCGACCGACTCTTGCGAGTATGCCCTTTACGTCGGCGCGCCCGGCCTGCGGGTCGAGCTCGAGTGGGAGCACGACCTCGGCGGCCAAGGGGTGGATCTCGATCTGCACCTGCACAAGCCGGGCGACACGCAGCCGTGGGCGGTCTCCGGCTCGCCGAACGACTGCGGTTACAACAACTGCACCGTGGACACGCTGGGGTCGGATCCGGAGCTCCGGTGGTTCAGCGACGGCGCGTCGCCGCCGGAGCCGGTGAGCTGGTATGCGGACCCGGAGGCGGCCAAGAACACGTGTTATTTCGCCCCTCGCGGCGCCGGGCAGGCGTGGCGCGATCTCGATCAGGGTTGCTATAACCCGCGGCTCGACATCGACAACATCACGTGCGACCCCGACGTCACGAACCCGGACAGCGATGATTTTTGCGCGCCCGAGAACATCAACGTGGATTTTCCGCCGTTCGGCCAGTGGACGCGGATCGGCGTCCATTACTACTCGGCTCATGGCCGGAATTACGCGGTCCATCCGCGGATCAAGATCTTCTGCAATGGCTCCCTCGGGGCGGATCTCGGCCCGACCGGGTTCTACGACCCGGAGGCGCCCGTCACGTTCGCGCCGGCCGACGGGAGCACCCGGTACTGGCTGGTCGCCGACGTCGCGTTCGTCGATGGGGGGGAGTGCGGGGAGGACACCTGCGTGGTGAGGCCGCTCTACGAGGACGAGACGCTGAAGACGCCGCTGCTGACGACGCGGTCGTCCGTGGAGTCGAGCTTCGGTCCGGCGTACCCGCCGCCGCCCTGATCGCCGGTCTCCCCGGGGCCGCGGGGGCGCCTGCGGCCCCGCGCGCGGGCGCTTTACAGGCGCGGCGGGGCGGTGCACGCTAGCGGCATGGGCATCTTCGACCGGATGGGAAAGGTCATCTCGAGCAACGTCAACGCGCTCCTCGACAAGGCGGAAGATCCGAAAAAGTCGCTGGATCTCATCGTCGAGGAGATGAAGGACCAGGTCCGCGCGGCGCGGAAGGAGCTGGTCGACGCGGTGGCGGCCGAGAAGGTGCTGCGCAAGAAGGTCGACGAGCTCGACGCCGAGGCGGAGAAGTGGGAGAAGCGCGCCGAGCTCGCGCTGAAGGCGAACGACGAGAAGCTCGCCCGCGAGGCGCTCGTGCAGAAGAAGCGCGTGGTGGGCGAGCGCGACCGCGCCGAGGCGATGCGCGCGGAGCAGCGCTCGGCGGTGCTCTCGATGAAGACCGAGCTCGAGCGCATGGAGGCCAAGCAGGAGGAGTTCCAGGCGCGGAAGGGCACGCTGGCGGCGCAGATCCAGCAGCAGCGCGCCGGCGGCGGCGCCGAGGGGCTCGGGGCGCGGGGCGGCCAGAGCGCCTTCTCCGAGTTCCGGCGGATGGAGGAGCAGGTCGAGGGGCAGGTGGCGCAGGTCGCGGCGTCGCGCGAGATCGAGGAGGCGATCTCCGGCGGCGGGCTGTCGGCGGCCGAGCTGGAGGCGAAGTTCGCCCAGCTGGAGCACGGCCGCGGGGGCGCCGGCGGCGGCAGCGCGGACAAGCCGGGCGGGGCGGCGGTCGACGACGAGCTCGCCGCGCTGAAGAAGCGGATCCGGATCGGGTCCTGAGGGGCCGAGAACCGAGAAGAAGCGCGGCACGAGGCGGGGGAGCGGCGGCCGTCCTCGCCGGACGCGCTCCGCGGCGCCGGCGATGCATCGAGCGTCATTCTGCCTCGGCGAGCATCCTTCCTTCGACAGATGACGAAGGCTCCATCACGGAGCGGCGCGGGCGACATCCCGCAGATCGGCGCGACCGCCGGGGGGGTGTCGCGAGATTGTGGGTTCAGCCGTCTGGGCCGATATTTGGGGCGTCTTTGTAGCTCATGTTACGCTGTCGCGCGTCACAGAGAGCCGAGGTGCGAATGAAGTGGATATCGATCGTCTTTCTTGGGTGCTTGCTGGTTGCCTGCGGGGATGACGAGGTCAGCTTTGGTAGCGGCGGCGCGGGCGCGGGCGCGGGCGGTCATGCCGAAGGTGGCGGCGGCGCGGGCACCGGCGGCAAGGCGGAGGGCGGTGGCGGCGCAGGCACGGGCGGCAGCGCCGAAGGCGGTGGCGGCGCAGGCGCGGGCGGCAATGCCGAAGGCGGAGGTGGCGCAGGCGCGGGCGGCAGTGCCGAAGGCGGAGGTGGCGCAGGCACGGGCGGCAATGCGGAAGGCGGCGGCGGCGCGGGCACGGGCGGCAGCGCCGAAGGCGGCGGCGGCGCGGGCGGCAGCAGCCTCGATACGACGGAGCTCGCGATCGCGTCCGATGAAGCCGCCACGGCGGGCTGCGCGACGTTCGTGGACGGGGCCTGGGGCGTCGGGGAGACCGACTTCATCGACGGCGAGCCCACCAACGACGCGTGCGCCCTGGTGCCCGTGCTGGTCGAGGGAGATCCCTATTGGATCGCGTCGCGCGAGTTCGAGGGGGACATCGATATCGACATCCTGGAGCACTCCTTCTCGGATGCAACGGCGGCGATCGGCGAGGGGCGCCATTCGTTCGTCCTCCGCAACTTCACGTTCGATGCGATCTTCACCGGGACCCTCGATGTGGTGGACGTGACGGATGACGCCGTCACCCTCTCGATCCAATAGAGCCCGTCGCAGAGAAGAAGAAGCCGCGACGAGAAGGCGCCGGCGAGGAAGAGAGCGGCGAAGACCGCCCGTCCTGCGTCGGGAAACGCAACGACGATCTCTTCCCGCCGGAGGTCGCCGGGCACCTCACCGAGATGCCGAGATGGACGAGCGCATCGCCGCCGGTCACGAGCGAGCCTTCTTCGCGGAGGAGCTTCTGCTCGAGGACAAGCGGACGACGGCCGTGGCGAGCCACTTGATCCAGGCGACGCGGGCCGCGGCGCTGCTCGGCGCCGAGTCGGCGTTAACCAAGAACCTGGCCCAGTGTGCTCCCATGAGCGATCGCGCTCGCCCCGGCGTTCAGCGGCGAGCCCACCGGATGACCGGCTCCGGCTATGTACAGTGGCTCGCTGCGCTCTCGGTCGAGAGCGGCAGCTCGACGTAGAAGGTCGAGCCCAGGCCGACCTCGCTCGACACGCTAATTCGTCCGCCGTGCGCCTCGACGATGGTGCGCGTGATATAGAGGCCGAGCCCGATCCCCCCATAATTCCGCGACGAGACGCCGCGGCGAAATCGCTCGAAGAGCTGCGTCCGCACCTCGGCCGGGATCCCGATCCCGTGGTCCGTCACCGAAAGCCGTGCGACCCCACCTTCCGCGGTAATGGTGATCTCGATCGGCGCGCCTTCCCCGAACTTGATGGCATTGGTCAGGAGGTTGATCACAACCTGTTCCATGCGGTACCGGTCCCACCAACCGGTGACCGGCTGCTCTGCGCGCACAGCGAGCGTGCTGCCCGACTGCGCGAGCTGGTCGCCGAGGTGGGTGACGACCTCGGCGACCACCTCGCGCAGATCGACGGCCGCCCGGTTCAGCTCGAGCCTCTCCGCCTGGATCCGGGAGACGTCGAAGAGCATGTCGACGAGGTTGGCGAGGCGTTTGATCTGGCGGCCGGAGAGGGCGACCGCAGATCGCACGCGCTCGACGTCCATGCCCCGCGAGAGCTTTTGCCCCAGCGATTGAATAGAGAGCTGCAGGGTGGTGATCGGGGTGCGGAGCTCGTGCGAGGCGATGAGGAGGAACTCGTCCCGCAGGCGGATGGCCTCCTCCGCCGCCGCGCGCGCGCGCCGTTCGTCCAGCAGGAGCCGATCGCGTTGCTGTTCGGCTTGCACGCGCGCGGTGATGTCGCGGAAGCTCCAGACCCGCCCGGCCACGCGCCCTTCGAGGCGCTGGGGCTGCGTATAACACTCGAAGACCCACCCGTTCCGAAGCGGGAACGTATCGAAGACGCTCGCCTCGGGATCGGCATCGAGGTCACGGACGCTTTGCAGGAATAGCTCGGGCTCGCGGAGCTGGCCGCCGGCGAACGCGAGGAACACATCGGCCGATCCGCTGGCGAGGACATCGGTGGGAACGCGCCACATCTGCGCGACCCTGTGGTTATGGCGCACGATGCGCCTCGCGCCGTCGACGACCAGGATGCCGTCCTCCGTCGATTCGAGCGTAGCCTCGAGGAGCGAGTAGGAATGGCGCTGCACGTCCTCGGCGCGCTTGCGGGAGGTGATGTCGGTCGCGATCCCGCAAATGCCCTCAGGTTTTCCGTTGGGGCCGCGCAGCGGGAACCTGAGGGAAATGTACGTGCGTACGCCGTCGCTCTGGGGGGCCAGCTCGTCGAGCTCGATGGCCCGATTCTGCTGCAGGACGAGCGAATCGTTGGCGCGATACTCCTCGGCCTGCTCGCGTGGGAAGACGTCATGGTCGGTCTTGCCGATGACCCGCTCGCGGCGCATCTGGAAGAGCTCTTCGAACCCGCGGTTGACGAGCATGTAGCGACCCTCGATGTCCTTGGCGAAGATGACGGCGGTCGTGTTGTCGACGATGGCCTGAAGCAGATGCTGGCTCTCGCGGAGAGCGGCGTTCGATCTGGCCAGCTCGGCCGTGCGATCTCGCACCCGTTGTTCCAGCTCTTCATGGGCACGCTGCAACTCCGCGTTCTTTTCTTCGAGCTCCTTTTGCGCATCGCGCAGGCTCAGATGCGTCGTGACCCGCGCTATCACCTCTCCAATCTCGAATGGCTTGGCGATGTAATCGACGCCCCCCGCCTTGAACCCCTCGAGCTTGTCAGCCGCATCGGTAAGACAGGTCATGAAGAGCACCGAGATGTCTCGGGTATTTTCATCCGCTTTCAGGCGCCGGCACGTCTCGAAACCGTCGATGCCAGGCATCAACACGTCCAGCAGGATCAGGTCGGGTTGCATGAGGCGGGCCCGCTCCAAAGCCTCTTCACCGTCCTCAGCGATGAGTACCTCATGACCCACCGATTCCAGATTATCCACCAGCACGTTGAGATTGGCTGGCATGTCATCCACGATCAGGATAATGCGGGTGCGAGCACCGGACGCTGTGGCGCTGCTCATGGTCGCCGGTCGCCCCCGATGCGCCGCGGCTCCAGCCCCAGCCTCGCCCTCGGCTCCATCCCCTGCAGGTGCTCCTCGACCAGGCTGCGGATCGCCTTGGACTGGCAGCCCTGCGCCAGGCGATGCAGGCGGTCGGCGAAGGGGCGGTAGCGTTCGTCGAGGGTGGTCAGGTAGGCCGCCCGCTTTCGGATGTCGCGCATGTTGCCCTTCAGGGCCAGGGTATGCAGGACTTCCATCTCCTCTCGGGGCGGCGCCAGGAGCTCCGCGCCCTCCCCGTCCCCGGCTCGCTCCTCGGCCGGTCTGCCATAGACCCAGGTCAACCCGAGCTGGGCGCCGATGATCCGCAGCAGGCTCTCCCGGTCGATCGGCTTGGCGAGGAAGGCGTCGGCACCGGCGGCAATGCTCTCAGCCTGGTCTTCCTCGTTGGCGCTCGCGGAGACGACGATGAACGGCAGCCGCGCGAGCCCCCGAGCCTGGCGATTGCGACGAATGCACTGCATGGCTTCCAGCCCGTCGATCACCGGCATGATCAGATCCATCACCGCCAGATCCAGCGACGCCGCCATCCCCTGCTCGACGGCCTCCTGGCCATTGGCCGCCTCGCAGACCTCGAAGCCCAGGCCGCTCAGCAGGTCCAGAAGCACCGCCCGATTGCTCACCACGTCGTCGGCAACCAGCACCTTCCGGCGCGGCCCCTCGTAGCCGATGGCGTCCCGCTCGGAGGGCCGGAGGGGTGCTGCGATCTCGGCCACTGGCAGGGTCACGTCGAACCAGAAGCGGCTGCCTTCGCCGGGCCGGCTTTGCACGTGGATCTCGCTGCCCGTGAGGTGCACCAGCTGGCGGCTTATCATCAGCCCAAGGCCGGTCCCGGCGCGACGCCGCACATCCCCCACCCGTTCGAAGGGCTGGAAGAGCTTGGCCAGCTGCTCCGGCGTCATTCCGACCCCGGTATCCTCCACCTCGAAGCGCAGCCGCGCCGTGGCCCCGTCCTGGGCCAGCCCCTGCACCCCGAAGCGCACCCGCCCCCGGTCGGTGAATTTCACCGCATTGCCCAGCAGGTTGAGCAGCACCTGGCGCAAGCGCTTCTCGTCGGCCAGCACCGCCTGGGGCAGGTGGGGCGTGACCTCGAAGACGAAGTAAAGGCTCTTCTGCTCCGCCCTGACGCGGATGATGTCGGCGACGACCGTCAGGAAGGTCGAGAGATGGATCGGTTCGGGGTAGAGATCGAGCTTGCCCGCCTCGATCTTGGCCAGGTCCAGAAGGTCGTTGATGAGGGTCAAGAGGTGCTGACCGCTCTGCTGAATGGTATTCAGTCCCACCGCCTCGCGGCCTTCGAGCCCCCGGGAGCGCTTGAGGATCTGGGCATAGCCGAGGATGGCGTTGAGCGGCGTGCGCAGCTCGTGGCTCATGTTCCTCAGGAACTCGGTCTTCGCTCGGCTCTCGGCTTCGGCCGTCTTGCGGGCTTGGCGCTCCGCTTCAGCCTGCTTGCGCTCGGTGATGTCGGTGGAAATGCCGCAGACGGCATAAGGCTGCCCCGCCGCGTTGCACAGGGGGTACTTGAGAGAGATGTAGGTGTGCAGCGCATCGCTCTGGGGAACCTCTTCCTCGGCTTGCAGCGCCGCTCCGGTGGCCAGCACCTCGTGGTCGACGGCGCGGAAGGCATCGGCCCGCTCCTTGGGGAAGACATCGTAGTCGGTCCGGCCGACGATCGCTTGCTCACCGACGTGGAACAGCTCGGCGTAGCGCCGGTTGATCATCAGGTAACGACCCTCGAGATCCTTGAGGTAGATGACCGCTGTCGAGTTGTCGACGATCGACTGCAGCAGCTCTTTGCTGTCCCGCACGGCCTGCTCCGCTCGCCGACGTTCGCTGTTCTCCTGGAGCAGGTCGGCGTAGAGCGTGGCATTGGCGATCGAGATGGCGGCCTGGGCCGCGAGCAGCTCCAGCACTGAAAGCCGGTCCGGGGTGAACGCGCCGGCGACGAGGTCGTTTTCCAGGTAGAGCAACCCCACGAGCTCCGCCTGCCGCAGGATGGGCAGGCAGAGGGCGGATTTGGGGTACCGATAGAGGTCGTCGCTGGCGATGATGGGATTCCGTGCCGTCCCGTCGTCCAGGATCACCTTCTCTCGGCTTCGCCGGACGTAGTTGAGCAGGGACGCCGGCAGGTCCGAAGGGGAGGCGTCGGGCTCGTGGGGAATACGCACCTCGATCTGGGACCCCTCCGCCCTTGCCTCGGCAGCCAAGAACAGGGTCTCGGCGCGGGCGAGGAGCAAGCAGCCCCGCCTCGCCCCGGCGTTCTTGACCAGGATGCGCATGAGCGCGTCGAGCAGGCGGTCGAGGACGATCTCGCCCGAGATGGCCTGGGAGGCATTGAGCACCGAGCCTAGGTCGAGCGCGGTGGTGGCGGGCGCGTCGGCCTCCGGGCACGTCGCGCCGCGGAGGATCTCGCACGGGACGAGGTCGGGGTACGAGCGCTCGAGGCGCCGCATCGCCTCGGTCGCGCCCCATCGGCCGTAGGCCCTGTGCGCCTCGGTCAGGTAGGTGCGGGCGATGGTGATCTTGCCGAGCGCGCGGAAGGAAAGGCCGGCGAGCTCGTTGGCGAGCGCCTCGTCGTGGACGTAGCCGCCGCGGTGCGCGAGGGCGATCGCCTCGTCGTAGCGCTCCCACGCCGCGCGCGCGTCGCCGCGGATGCGCTCGAGCTCGGCGCCGAGCAGGGCGCTGCGGTGCGCCATGTTCTCCGGGCAGAGGTCCGCCCAGCGCGAGAGTTTTTCAGCAAAGAGCTCCGCGCGGGCGAGGAAGAGCGCGCGCTCGTCCGGGGAGACCACGTCCGCCGCCCGCGTGAGCGCGACGCCGGCGTAGAAATGGCACGCGGGGATGCCGAGCCAGCCCGCCACGCTCTGGATCTCGAAGTCCATCGAGAGCGCGATGCGCGCCGCTTCCTCGAACGCGCCCTGGAAGACGCCGAGGATCACGATGTACATCTGGGCGGAGGGAGGCGAGACCACGTTGCCCATCCGGCGGGCCTTCTCGATCACCTCGTCGATGTCGATCCACGCGCCCTTGAGCTTGGCCGGGTGCGCGGTCTCGACCGAGAGCTGGTGCGCGATCTGTACGACCGCATCGACCATCCAGGAGATGGCGTTGCCCCTGTCGAGGTTGCATATCGGCTTGTAGCTCTGCGCCTCGGCGAGGAGGTCGGAGAGCGGGAGGCCGCGCAGGAGGCTGTTCAGCACGGCGTTGACCGCGGTGTAGAACGCCCAGATGTACTGGCCCGTCTCGAGCCCGGCGTGCATCCCCGCGAGCAGCGACTTCTGGCAGGCGGGGTAACCCTCCCTCCAGTGCTGCACGTAGGAGCCCCACATGTTGCGGAGTATCGCTTCGGACTTCTTGTCCGGGTAGCGCTCCGAAAGGTCGATGGCGGCGCGGCCGAAGCGGTAGCCGAGCTCGATGTCGCCGCGGCCGCAGAGGAACGTTGCGAAGTTGATGCAGCCGAAGATCGCGTGCTTCGATAGCCCGTGGCGCAGCGTGTTCTCGACGAGCTTCGCGACCGTGATGCCGCGGTTGTTGGGGCTCAAGAACCCGCAGGGGAGGAAGAGCGCCTCGAGCACATCCTGCATGGCGCGGATCTCCGGGTCCGCGAGCGGCGGCATGTCTGGCAGCGCCTCGAGCGTCTTTTCCCGGACGAGATCCACCGTCGCCCGGATCTGGGCGTCGACCATGGCTTCGTCGGGGAACAGGGGCAGGTCGAGCCCGAACGGGCGCAGGGCCGCGAGTCCCTCCGCGAGCGCAGCGGGCAGATCATTCTTGAGCACCTGCACGTTCATCTTGAGCCGCAGCACCTCGGTGCGATCGAGCCGGCTCGTGGCGCGCTCCAGGCAGTCGGAGAGGACCGCGAGGGCATCGTCGTGCTGGCCCGAGAGCGAGAGCATGAGGCCCGTCTTCATCCCGTACTCGAGGCGAAGCGGGTACTGCGACGTCCAGGCGTCCTCCGGAAGGCGCAGGAGGCCGAGCTTCAGGTAGCGCAGGGCCGCGCCGAAGGCGGACGCGTCCTCGGCGCGGCAGGCGGCCTCGAGGCTCATGCGGGCGAGGGAAAGCCGCTCCGCGGGGTCCGACACGAGGTCGCCGGCGCTGTTCAGGTGGCTGACGACGTCGAAGAGGCTCTGGCTCTCGGAGAGGTCCAGCTTGCCCGCGAGCAGCCGGCCGATCCGGAGGTGGAAGGCCGGCCGGTCCGCCTCCGGGATCATGGCGTAGGCGCCCTCCTGGACCTTGTCATGAGCGAAGCGGTAGCCCTCGCGCCCGGCGAGCACGAGCCCCTCGCCGACGGCGGGATCGAGGCGGCCGTACACCTCTTCCGGCGAGCACTCGCTCACCGTGGCGAGCACGTCGAGCTCGAACCGGCTGCCGATCGCCGCGGCGAGCTTGAGCGCCTCCACCGCCTCCGACGGCAGGCGCGCTATGGTGCGCACCATGAGGTCGACGACGTTGTCCGTGTACGCGAGCGCGTCGATCCTGGCGAGGTCCCAACGCCAGCCTGACCCGGCAGCGAACGTGAGCACGCCGTGGTCGTGCAGCGACCGGACGAACTGCTTGACGAAGAACGGGTTGCCGCCGGTCTTCTTCTGCACCGCATCGACGAGCGGCCCGCAGTCGTCGCGCTTGAGGCTGTCCGAGAGCATCTGGAGCAGGTGCGGGCGCGCGAGCGGGGCGAGGACGATGTCGCGCACGACGAGCCCGGCGAGCTTGAGCTCCTCGATGGCCCGGATGAACGGGTGCCCGGGCGACACCTCGTTGTCGCGGTAGGCGCCGCAGAAGAAGAGCGCCTCGAACGAGTCGTCGGCGAGGAGAGAGCGGAGCAGCCCGAGGCTCGCGGGGTCGATCCACTGGAGATCGTCGAGGAACAGGACGAGCGGGTGCGCGCCGCGTGCGAACACCGAGACGAACAGCAAAAAGCACCGGTTCAGGCGGTTCTGCGCCTCGAGCGGGCCGAGCGCCGGCACGGGCGGCTGCGCGCTGAGCACATGGAAGAGCGAGGGGATGACGTCGCAGACGACCTGCGCGTTCGGCCCGAGCGCCTCGAGGATCGCGCTGCGCCAGCGCTGGATGCGCGCCTCGCTCTCGGTGAGGATCTGCCGCACGAGGCCGTCGAACGCCTGGATCACCGCGCTGTAGGGCGCGTCGCGGTTGTACTGGTCGTACTTGCCGCTCGTGAAATAGCCCTTCTGCCGCGCGAGCGGACTCAAGATCTCCTGCACGAGCGAGGTCTTGCCGATGCCCGAGTAGCCGGAGACGAGGACGCTCTCGCGGCTGCCCTCGAGCGCGCGCTCGAACGCGGCGGTCAGCGCCTCGATGTCCTGCTCGCGGCCATAGAGCTTCTGGTGGATCCGGAACAGGTCGTGGCGGTCGTGCTGGCCCGCGACGAAGGGCTCGATCGTCCCCGCGGCGCGCAGGGCCTCGCGACAGCGGTCGAGGTCGGCGAGCAGGCCCTCGGCGCTCTGGTAACGGTCCTCGGCGTTCTTCGCGAGCAGCTTGAGCACGACGCCGGAGACGGCCTCGGGGATCGTCGGGTCGAGGCGGGACGGCGGCGCGGGGGCGAGGGCGAGGTGCGCGTGGATGAGCTCCATCGGATCCAGGGCCTCGAAGGGGCGCTGGCCCGTGAGCACCTGGTAAAGGATGACGCCGAGCGCGTAGAGGTCTGTCCGGTAGTCGACGCCGCGGTTCATGCGGCCTGTCTGCTCGGGGGAGACATAGGGCAGCACGTCGGCGATCACCGCCGGCGCGTAGAGCCGTTCGTGCGCGCGGGTGATCTCGGCGTCGACGCCGAAGCTGGTGATCTTGACCGCGCCGCACGCGCCGACGAGCACGTTGTGCGGGCGCAGATCGCGGTGGATGAGCCCCGCCGTGTGCACCGCGGCGAGGCCTTCGGCGAGCGCGGCCGTGAGATCGAGCGCCTCGCTGACCGGCATTGTGCGCGACGGGCGCGCGGCGAGGATCCGCGCGAGATCGCGGCCCGGGAAGTCCTCGAGAACGACGATCAGGGCGCCGGTGAGCTCCTCGACGCCGCGCAGCGCGACGAGGCGGGGTGAGGCGAGCTGCGCGATGCGCTCGCACTGGTGCTTGAAGCGCGCGACCTCGGCGCGAGTCGCTCTCTCCGCGCGCAGGACTTTCAGCAAGACGGGGAGACCGTCGCCCTCGCGGCACGCGCGGATTAGGCTGAAATCGGCGTTCTCCTCGATCTTCTCGACGAGCGCATAGCCTGTCCCGATGATCATCGACTCCCCTGCTCGCTCGCCAGTGAAAGGCGGCTCACGCGACCAAGTATCAAGTATATGGACGAGGGGAGACTTGGTACAGGGATTGGGCCGCACCACCGGGGCTTGGCGCTGCCCACGCCCCCCGCCCGCTCGCGCGCCGCGACCGGAGCTTTCACCGAGCTCAAGCTCTCACTTGGTTCCCTGGTGGACTGTTCGATAAGCTTTTAATATCATCACGAGGCATTCCGCTCAACCCAGCGGTGCATCCTCTCCCGCGTCCAGGACCATCTGAACGGGTGAGCGTAGAGCTGGTCGTACTCCCGCCAACTCGCGTCCAGGTGGTTACACCGCCTTGCATCGTTTCCTAAACCACGATGCGCCTATCCTTGCGCCCCCCTCAACGGGAACAACGGGCAGTTTACGTTTGATGGCAAGGCGGTGTAACGAACTGCTGGCGGCTCTTCCAGCTGCAGTGCCCGATGCGTCGGCGGAGAAAGCTCGTGATTCCAGTCGAGCAGAGGGGAAGTCCTTCATGAGCGTCCTTCGGGTGAGCGAGCGCTACCATCACCCGCAGGAGAGCTCCTGTTCAAGGAGTCGTGCAGCGGGGCACCGCCGCGGCGAGCCCACGCCGGGCACCCGCTTCACGCTCGGCACGGCGGCGTCCAACTACCTATATCAACAACTTATCCATGCATCGAGGGGCCGCGTTCACTCCACAGCCTGCGGGGCACGTCTCGAAACCGTTGATGTCCGGCATCACCACGTCCAGCAGGATCAGGTCGGGTCGCATGAGGCGGGTCCGCTCCAAAGCCTCGTCACTGCCCTCTGCGATGAGCACCTGATGACCCACGCATTCCAGATGATCCACCAGCACGGTGAGATTGGCTGGCGTGTCATCCACGAACAGGAGCGTGCGGGTGCGAGCACCGGACGCTGTGGCTCTGCTCATGATCGCTGGTCGCCCCCGATGCGCCTCGGCGAAAGCCCCAGCCTCGCCTCCGGCTCGCCCCCCTGCAGGCGCTCCTCGACCAGGCTGCGGATCGCCTTGGACTGGCAGCTTTGCGCCAGGCGATCCAGGCGGTCGGCGAAGGGGCGGTAGCGTTCGTCAAGGGTGGTCAGGTAGGCCGCCCGCTTTCGGATGTCACGCATGTTGCCCTTCAGGGCCAGGGTATGCAGGACTTCCATCTGCTCTCGGGGTGGCACCACGAGCTCCGTGCCCTCCCCGTCCCCGGCTTGCTTCTCGGCCGGTCTGGCATAGAGCCAGGTGAGCCCGAGCCGGGCGCCGATGATCCGCAGCAGGCTTTCCTGGTCAATCGGCTCGGTGAGGAAGGCGTCGGCGCCGGCGGCAATGCTCCAAGCGTGGTCTTCCTCGTTGGCGCTCGCGGAGACCACGATGAACGGCAGCCGCGCGAGCCCACGAGCCTGGCGATTGCGACAAATGCACTGCATGGCTTCCAGGCCCCCCATCACCGGCATGACCAGATCCATCACCGCCAGATCCGGCGACGCCGCCATCTCCTGCTCGACCGCCTCCTGGCCATTGGTCGCCTCGCAGATCTCGAAACCCAGGCCGCTCAGCAGGTCCGAGAGCACCGCCCGATTGCCTACCACGTCGTCGGCAATCAGCACCTTCCGGCGCGGCCCCTCGTAACCGATGGCGTCCCGCTCGGAGGGCTGGAGGGATGCTGCGAGCTCGGTCACCGGCAGCGTCACCTCGAACCAGAAGCGGCTGCCTTCGCCAGGTCGGCTTTGCACGTGGATCTCGCTGCCCATGAGGTGCACTAGCTGGCGGCTTATCATCAGCCCAAGGCCGGTCCCGGCGCGACGCCGCACATCCCCCACCCGTTCGAAGGGCTGGAAGAGCTTGGCCAGCTGCTCCGGCGTCATTCCGACGCCGGTATCCTCCACCTCGAACCGCAGGCGCACCGCGACCCTGTCATGGGCGAGCGCCTGCACCCCGAAGCGCACCCGCCCCCGATCGGTGAATTTCACCGCATTGCCCAGGACGTTCAGCAGCACCTGGCGCAGGCGCTTTTCGTCGGCCAGCACCGCCTGGGGCAGGGGGGCGTGGCCTCATAGATGAAGTAAAGGCTCTTCTGCTCCGCCCTGACGCGGATGATGTCGGTGACGACCGTGAGGAAGGTCGAGAGAGGGATCGGTTCGGGGTAGAGCTCGAGCTTGCCCGCCTCGATCTTGGCCAGGTCCAAAAGGTCGTTGATGAGGGTCAAGAGGTGCTGGCCGCTCTGCTGGATGGTGTTGAGCCCTATCGCCTCGCGGTGCTCGAGCGCCAGGGAGCGCTTCAGGATCTGGGCATAGCCGAGGATCGAATTTAGCGGCGTGCGCAGTTCGTGGCTCATGTTCCTCAGGAACTCGGTTTTCGCACGGCTCTCGGCTTCGGCCGTCTTGCGGCCTTGGCGCTCCGCTTCAGCCTGCTTGCGCTCGGTGATGTCGGTGGAAATGCCGCAGACGGCATAGGGCTGCCCCGCCGCGTTGCACAGGGGATACTTGAGAGAGATGTAGGTGTGCAGCCCATCGTCCTGGGGGACCACTTCCTCGGCCTGCAGCGCCGTTCCGGTGGCCAGCACCTGTTGGTCGACGGCGCGGAAGGCATCGGCCCGCTCCCCGGGAAAGACATCGTAGTCGGTTCGGCCGACGATCGCTTGCTCACTGACGTGGAACAGCTCGGCGTAGCGCCGGTTGATCATCAGGTAGCGACCCTCGAGATCCTTGAGGTAGATGATCGCTGTGGAGTTGTCGACGATCGACTGCAGCAGCTCTTTGCCGTCCCGCACGGCCTGCTCGGCTCGGCGGCGTTCGCTGTTCTCCTGGAGCAGGTCGGCGTAGAGCGTGGCATTGGCGATCGAGATGGCGGCCTGGGCCGAGAGCAGCTCCAGCACCGAAAGCCGCTCCGGGGTGAACGCGCCGGCGATGAGGTCGTTTTCCATGTAGAGAAGCCCCACGAGCTCCGCCTGCCGCAGGATGGGCAGGCAGAGGGCGGATTTGGGGTACCGATAGAGGTCGTCGCTGGCGACGATGGGATTCCGTGCCGTCCCGTCGTCCAGGATCACCTTCTCTCGACTGCGCCGGACGTAGTTGAGGAGGGGTGCCGGAAGATCCGAAGGGGAGGCTTCGGGCTCGTGGGGAATACGCACCTCGATCTGGGTGCCCTCCGCCCTCGCCTCGGCCGTCAAGAACAGGGTCTCCGCATTGCCGCGGGTGCGCGCGAGCTCGGCGCCGAGCAGGGCGCTGCGGTGCGCCAGGTTCTCCGGGCAGAGCTCCGCCCAGCGCGAGAGTTTTTCAGCAAAGAGCTCCGCGCGGGCGAGGAAGAGCGCGCGCTCTTCCGGGGAGACCACGTCCGCCGCCTGCGTGAGCGCGACGCCGGCATAGAAATGCAATGCGGGGGCGCCGAACCAGGCCGCCACGGTCGGGATCTCGAGGTTCAGCGAGAGCGCGGCGCGCGCCGCTTCCTCGAACGCGCCCTGGAAGACGTCGAGGAGCACGACGTACAAATGGGCGAAAAAGAGGGAGACCACGTTGCCGCTCCAGCGCGGGTCCTCGATCACCTCGTCGATATCGACCCATGCGCCCTTGAGCTTGGCGGGGCACTTGGTCTCGACTGAGAGCTGATGCGCAAGCTGTGCGGCGGCGCCCAACTTCCAGGTAATGGTGTTGCCCGTGTCGAGCTTGCATATCGGCTGGTAACCCTTCGCCTCGGCGAGGAGGTCGGAGAGCGGGAGGCCGCGCAGGACGCTGTTCGTGATGCCGTTGATTGTGGCGTAGAACGCCCAGACGTACTGGCCCGTTTCGAGCCCGGCGTGCATAGCGATGAGCAGCGACTCCTTGCAGGCGGGGTAGCTCTCTCTCCAGGGCTGCACGAGGCAGCCCCAAGAAAACCGAAGCATCGCCTCGGACTTCTTGTCCGGATATCGCTCCGAAAGGTCGATGGCGGCGCGGCCGAAGCGATAGCCGAGCTCGATGTCACCGCGGCCGCACAGGAAGTACCCGAAGCTGATGCAGCCGCAGATCGCGTGCTTCGATAGTCCGTGGCGGAGCGTGTTTTCGAGGACTTTCGCGACCGCGATGCCGAAGTTGTTGGGGCTCAAAGACGCGCATGGAAAGCAGAGCTCCTCGAGCACGTCCTGCATGGCGCGGATCTCCGCGTCTGCGAGCGGCGGCAGGTCTGGCAGCGCCTCGAACGTCTTTTCGTGGACGAGAGCCATCGTCGCCCGAATCTGGGCGTCGACCATCGCTTCGCCAGGGAAGGGGGGCAGGTCGATGCCGAACGGGCGCAGGGCCGCGAGTCCCTCCGCGAGCGCGGCGGGCAGGTCGTTCTTGAGCACCTGCACGCCTATCTTGAGCCGCAGCACCTCGGTGCGATCGAGCCGGCTCGTGGCGCGCTCCAGGCACTCGGAGAGGACCGCGAGGGCGTCGTCGTGCTGGCCACAGAGCGCGAGGATGAGGCCCGTCTTCATCCCGTACTCGCGGCGGAGCGGGTACTGCGACGTCCAGGCGTCCTCCGGAAGGCGCAGAAAACCGAGCTTCAGGTAGCGCAGGGCGGCGTCGAAGGCGGACGAGTCCTCGGCACGGCAGGCGGCCTCGAGGCTCATGCGGGCCAGGAACAGGCGCTCCGCGGGGTCCGACACGAGGTCGCCTGCGCTGCTCAGGTGGCTGACGACGTCGAAGAGGTTCTGGCTCTCGGACAGGTCCAGCTTGCTCGCCAGCAGTCGGCCGATCCGGAGGTGGAAGGCGGGCCGGTCCGCCTCCGGGATCATGGCGTAGGCGCCCTCCTGGACCTTGTCATGGGCGAAGCCGTAGCCATCGCGCCCGGGCGTCACGAACCCCTCGCGCACGGCGGGATCGAGGCGGCTGTACGCTTCTTCCTGTGAGCACTCGCTCACGGTGGCGAGCATGTCGAGGTCGAACCGGTTGCCGATCGCCGCGGCGAGCTTGAGCGCCTCCACCGCCTCCGGCCGCAGGCGCGCGATGGTGCGCACCATGAGGTCGACGACGTTGTCCGTGTACGCGAGCGCGTCGATCCTGGCGAGGTCCCAACGCCAGCCTGACCCGGCAGCGAACGTGAGCACGCCGTGGTCGTGCAGCGACCGGACGAACTGCTTGACGAAGAACGGGTTGCCGCCGGTCTTCTTCTGCACCGCATCGACGAGCGGCCCGCAGTCGTCGCGCTTGAGGCTGTCCGAGAGCATCTGGAGCAGGTGCGGGCGCGCGAGCGGGGCGAGGACGATGTCGCGCACGACGAGCCCGGCGAGCTTGAGCTCCTCGATGGCCCGGATGAACGGGTGCCCGGGCGACACCTCGTTGTCGCGGTAGGCGCCGCAGAAGAAGAGCGCCTCGAACGAGTCGTCGGCGAGGAGAGAGCGGAGCAGCCCGAGGCTCGCGGGGTCGATCCACTGGAGATCGTCGAGGAACAGGACGAGCGGGTGCGCGCTGCGCGCGAACACCGAGACGAACAGCAAAAAGCACCGGCTCAGGCGGTTCTGCGCCTCGAGCGGGCCGAGCGCCGGCACGGGCGGCTGCGCGCCGAGCACATGGCCGAGCGAGGGGATGACGTCGCAGACGACCTGCGCGTTCGGCCCGAGCGCCTCGAGGATCGCGCTGCGCCAGCGCTGGATGCGCGCCTCGCTCTCGGTGAGGATCTGCCGCACCAGGCCGTCGAACGCCAGGATCACCGCGCTGTAGGGCGCGTCGCGGTTGTACTGGTCGTACTTGCCGCTCGTGAAATAGCCTTTCTGCCGCGCGAGCGGCCGCAGGATCTCCTGCACGAGCGAGGACTTGCCGATGCCCGAGTAGCCGGAGACGAGGACGCTCTCGCGGCTGCCCTCGAGCGCGCGCTCGAACGCGGCGGTCAGGGCCTCGATGTCCTGCTCGCGGCCATAGAGCTTCTGGTGGATCCGGAACAGGTCCTGGCGATCGTGCTGGCCCGCGATGAAGGGCTCGATCGTCCCCGTGCCGCGCAGGGCCTCGCGACAGCGGTCGAGGTCGGCGAGCACGCCCTCGGCGCTCTGATAGCGGTCCTCGGCGTTCTTCGCGAGCAGCTTGAGCACGACGCCGGAGAGGGCCTCGGGGATCGTCGGATCGACGCGGGACGGCGGCGCGGGTGCGAGGGCGAGGTGCGCGTGGATGAGCTCCATCGGGTCGCGGGCCTCGAAGGGGCGCTGACCCGCGAGCATCTGGTAAAGGATGACGCCGAGCGCGTAGAGGTCCGTCCGGTAGTCGACGCCACGGTTCATGCGGCCCGTCTGCTCGGGGGAGACATAGGGCAGCACGTCGGCGATGACCGCCGGCGCGTAGAGCCGCTCGTGGGCGCGGGTGATCTCGGCGTCGATGCCGAAGCTCGTGATCTTGACCGCGCCGCCTGCGTCGACGAGCACGTTGTGCGGGCGCAGATCGCGGTGGATGAGCCCCGCCGCGTGCACGGCGGCGAGGCCTTCGGCGAGCGCGGCCGTGAGATCGAGCGCCTCGCAGAGCGGCATTCTGCGCGACGGTCGCGCGGCGAGGATCCGCGCGAGATCGGGGCCCGGGAAGTCCTCGAGAACGACGATCAGGGCGCCGGCGAGCTCCTCGACGCCGCGCAGCGCGACGAGGCGGGGTGAGGCGAGCTGCGCGATGCGCTCGCACTGGTGCTTGAAGCGCGCGATCTCGGCGCGAGTCGCTCTCTCCGCGCGCAGGACTTTCAGCAAGACGGGGAGACCGTCGCCCTCGCGGCACGCGCGGAACATGCTGAAATCAGCGTGTTCCTCGATCTTCTCGCGGAGCGCATAGCCTCTTTCGACGAACATCGACAGCCTAACCTCGCTCGCCTGCCCGTGAAAGGCGGTGCATTCAACCAGTTATATCTCCGCGGGGGAGGTCTGCACCGAGCTGTGCCGCCAGGGGGTTGGCGCTGCCGACGCCCCCCGGTCCGCCAACATCCTAGCGAACCAGGTTCAGGCGCCGGTCGCCTCGACCGCCACGATCAGCCGGCCGAGCGGCTCCAGACCAGCCGGGGCGGAGCCAGGGGCGGTGAGCACGCGCTAGAGCGCCGACTCGGGGAGCCTCAGGCCGCAGCCGACGTCCAGGATCGACAGCTGCACGCCCCGGGGCGCCTCGCGCACCGACGCCACGGGGCCGTGGCCAGGGAGCTCGCGGCCCGCGACGTCGGTCAGGAACGCCTCGAGCACCTGCCCGAGCTCGCCGCGGTGCCCGAGGGCGTGAATGTCTCGGCTGCGCGTGGCATCGGAGGGACACGCGCCGTATCGATTCGTGGTACCCGGCGGGGACCCTCGGGCATCGCCTGGGCTCGAGGAGATCGCGATGGGTCGCAGCCGATTCCGCTGGGAGCGCGATCGACCGGGCCGGCCGGTTCGCGCTGGAAGCGCTGTTGATAGACAGGAGCAGGGCGGGGGCGCGCGCGGCGCGCGGTGGGACATCCGGGGGCTTCGCCCCGGCTGCGCGGCGATGGGTGGTGGGGTGCTTTGGCCGACGGTGGGGTCTCTGGAACCGCCAAGCGCGCCAAACACGCCAAGAAAAGCACAAAGATCTTGGCGTCTCATAGCGCCTTGGTGGCTCCCTCATTCCGGCGAACCCGCGGTGCCCGGCGACGGGAACCGCGGGGGCTCACGGCCTGATCTCTGCGGCCTGGCCCATCCCGTCCCGACTAAAATCCGGCGACTTACTAAATTGTGTTGCCATAGTCGACTGACGCATCTACAGAGTTAATCGTGGGAGACCGCGCGTGCATGGCGCTCCCGCGTCGCAGGGGTATCAGGGCGACGGCGGACTCTCATGACCAGTGGACCAGTCGCTCGGAGTCCGACCGCGCATGATCCTGCGGTGCCCGGCCAAGGGGACCGCGGGGGCTCACGGCCTGATCTCTGCAGCCTGGACCATCTCGTCCGGACCAAGATGCGCCAAGCGCACCAAATGCACCAAATGCAACTGACTTACTAAATTGTGTTGTCGTGGTCGACTGATTCATCTATATATCTAATCGTGGGGGACTGCGCGCGCATGACGCTCCCGCGTCGCGGGGGTATCAGGGCGACGGTGGGCTCTCATGACCATTAGCCATTGGCGGAGGGTATGATTCATGGACAAGCACATCCGATATGCTCTATCGACCCTGCTCGCGGCTACCTCGCTGGGCATGGCGGGGACAGCTCACGCATACGTGACCATCACGGGGGACGTGTCGCCCGGAAGCCCGAGTGACCCGTGGGATCTGGGGTCGGGCACCCTCCGCGTCGGCGGCGCGAGCAACCCCTGGGAGCCCTCCTTCAATAGCGGGGAGGTGATCGTCGCGAGCGGCGGGCAGCTGCTCAGCGCGGGCGCATTGCTAGGAAATGATCGCAGCGGCACGGTTCAGGTCATCGGGTACGGCTCGAAGTGGACCAACAGCGGATCCATCCAGATCTGCGTCAGCGGCGATGATTGTCATGGGCTGCTCCTCGTCCAGAACGGCGCCGAGGTGCTCACCGAGGATCTCGTGGTGGGCGATCGCTCCTCCCAGAACCATGGGGTCCTGCGCGTCGAAGGGTATGACGCCACCGTGACGAGCCTGGGGGATACGTACGTCGGCCTCCGGGCGCAGGGCAGCGTCGAGCTCAAGCAAGGGGCGAGCTTCTTCTCGAACAATGTCTACATCGGCGGTGGGTTGGGCTGCTCGATCTGCAACGGCCAGGTGACCGTGGCAGGCTCCGGGACGAAGTGGGTGAGCACAGGAGAGTTCGTCTTGGGTGCGCACAGCCTGGGCACGCTGGACATCGACCGGGGCGAGGTCTCCACGATCAATGCCAGGATCGGCTACCGAGATGCTCTGATGCGCCCCTCGGCCAGCGTGCATGGTTGGGGTGGTACGTGGACCAACCAGGGGCTCTTTCGCGTGGGGACGGTGCAAGGGAACGGCGAGCTCACCATCGGGGCGTACGGGAGCCTCGTGACGGAAGATACCGAGATCCACTCCGAGCTTGGCGGGGCCTTCATCAAGGTGAACGACGTCTACTCGTCATGGCTCAACAGCGGCGACGTCACCGTCTTTGCCAGCGGCAATCGGTCTCCGTCGATGGTGGTCGGCAAGGACGCCTTCGTGAGCATCGACGGCCTCCTCCGGACCGCGCCGAAGGCCGTCGGGCTCTATCCCTACCTGGGGCCCTCCGTGCGCATCGAGGACGGCGACCTCATCGCGGGCGCCATGGAGATCGAGGCGGGAGACCTCGACTTCGCCGGCGGGCGCCTCGAAACCGGCAGCTTCGTGGGCGATCTCGCCAACATGCAGTCCGGCGAGCTCTCGGTCGGAGAGGCTCACCCGGCGACGGACATCGTCGGCAGCTACAGCCAGGGGCCGGGGGCCGCCCTGAGGATCGTCGTCGGGGGATCGAGCCCCTCGCCGCTCCTCCAGGTCGACGGGGACCTCCTCGTCGATGGGGCGCTGGAGGTCGTGCCGGCCGACGGCTCCGTGCCGTTCCAGGTCGGGGACACCGTTGCGCTGCTCGGCTGGGGTGGCGGCCTCGCGGGGACGTTCGCCGCCGTGAACATCGCCCTGCCGCTCGCCCCAGGCCTCGCCTGGGACACCTCGGCGCTCTACACCACCGGCGAGATCACCGTCGTGCCCGCGACCTGATCGCGCCACGCCGGGCCCTCACACCCCCTCCACGCCCCGGACCAGCGCCGGAGCGGCGTTGTCCCAGGCGACGAAGCGATCGCGTCAGCCCGGCACCACCTCCTCGGGCGGCGCGCACCCGCGCCGCCCCCGTGTGCTCGTCCCCCCCGGCGCCCGCGCCTACTTCGGGCCCGCCCTGCCGATCGCGATGACGTTCTGCTGCGCGGCCGGCTTGCCGCCCTCGTTCGCGGACACGAACGCGCGCGGGTGCGCCCTGAGGAGCGTCACGGTGAGCGTGATGCCCCAGCCGTCGTTCGTCTTGAGCTCTGCGTGACCGTGGCTGTCCTCGACGGCCACGATCAGCCGGCCGAGCGGCTCCAGACCCGCCGGGGCGGAGCCAGGGGCGGTGAGCACGCGCTGGAGCGCCGACTCGGGCAGCCCCAGGCCGAAGCCGACGTCCAGGATCGACAGCTGGACGCCCTGGGGCGCCTCGCGCACCGACACGACCGGGCCATGGCCAGGGAGCCCGCGGCCCGCGACGTCGGTGAGGAACGCCTCGAGCACCTGCTCGAGCTCGCCGCGGTGCCCGAGGGCGTGCGTCGCGCCGCGGATGGGCTCGAGCCGCACGGCCCGGCCCGTCGCGCGGGCGGCGCTCGCGACGGCATCGGCCACGACGTCGCCGAGCTGAAAAGCGCAGAGCGGATCGGCGGCGTCGCGCACCGCGAGCGGCCGCACGTTGTCGGACACCGGGGCGGCCTGCTGGACGGGGATGAGCGCGGCGACGTAGCCCGCGATCCACGAGGAGCCGTCGGACTCGCGCCGCAGCGGGCGCACCGAGAGCACGGCCGGCTCGGGCGCGCTGACGCTCAGCTCGATGCCGTCGTCGCTCGCCATCACGCTGGAGAGCGACACGGCGGCGTCGCTCGCGGACGTGGCGCCGAGGACGTCGCCCAGCGTGAGCGAGCCCGGCGGGAGCGCGGCGCTCGCGCTCTCCGCGGGCACCGTGACGTCGCGCGCCCGCAGCCACTTCGCGAACTCCGGCGCGACGAAGCGGACGTCGCCGAAGGCGTCCGCGTACAGCAGCCCGACCGGCGCGCTGCGCAGCATCGAGCCGAAGAGCTGGAGGTCGTCGAGCGCGACGCGCGCGCCCTCGACCAGATCGTCCTCCGGCGAGCCGCCGCCGCGCGCCTCGCCCGCGCCGGCCTGCGCCGTGCGCGCGAGGCGCTTCCTGCGCAGGAGCAGCGCGAGCTCGCGGCCGACGTGCTCGGCCCGCTCCGGCTCGCGCGAGAACGTCTGCTCGGCGACCGGGCCGCAGAAGAACACGTACCCCTCGATCTCGCCGAACGCGATGAGCGGGACCACGACCGCCGGCATGTCCTGCTTGGCCAGGAACCGGCGCGAGAGGCGGATCGCCGGCACGCCCTGCTCGCTGCTGTACGGGGGGCGGCGGACGTCGCGGCGGAGCTCGGCGACGAAGCTCTCGCCGCCGCCCTGCCTGTCGTTCCAGAACCGGAGGTGCCAGCTCCCCGCGGGCAGCTCCGCGATGAGCACGAGATCGGCCGGGTGCGCCTGCTCCGCGAGGCGCGCCACGCGCGGCCAGAACTCCTCGTCCGGCAGCGTGTGGACCCCCTGCATGCGGAACAGCGCGGCGCGCTGGATGAGCTCCGCGGCGCGATCGACGGAGCGCTGGACGACGAGCCCGCGCACGATCATGACCCCCGTGAACGCGACAGCGAGGCCGAACAGCGCGCTCGGAAGCGCAATGAGGCTCGCCTCGGCCCGCGCGGCGAGCACGCCCTGCCCCGCCGCGAGCGCGAACACGCCGAGGAACAGCGCGACCGTGGCGACAAGGCTCCCGTAGCGGCGGCGCGCGATCCACACGAGCCCGCCCGCGAGCAGCACGAACAGCGCCGGCACCCACGCCGGCGCCGCGGCGCGCCGGCCGCCGTCGAGCAACCCGCCGAGCACCGCGGCGATGCCCCTCCCCGGCGGCAGGGCCGACGTCGCGACCGCCTGGGGGGCAACGCCGCCGGCGCCCACCGCGACCACGGCGACGCGGCCCTCGAGCGCGCTCGCGGGGACCTGGCCGTCCGCGAGATCGCGCAGGCTGACCGCCGGGACGCTCTGCGGCGCCTTCTTGAGCACCCAGGGCGCCGCCGAGACGCCGAGCGCGCCGAGCTCCGGCGCGCGCTCCCCCGGCGCCAGCGGGAAGAAGCCGACGACATCGCCGGCGCTCAGGCGGAGCAGCTCGGGCGGCATCCGGACGACCGGCGCGGCGCCCGCGGCGCGCGTGGCGTTTGCGGCGCTCGTGGCGTTCGCGGCGCGCGTGGTGTTCGCGGCGCTCGCGGCGTCGCCGCCGCAGAACGCGTCCGCCGGGGGGATCAGCAGCGCGCCGCGCGCGCGCCCGCGCTCGAGCAGCCCGGGGAGCGAGCGCTCGCAGAGCCCTTCGCGCAGCGACTCGGGCGAGGCCGTGACGAGCAGCACCTGCGCGGACGGCGCGGCGTCGGCGAGCGCGGCCGCGGTGAGGCCGCGCGCCACGTAGTCGAGCCGATCGAGCGGCGCCACGGCGGCGATCAGCGCCCCCGCGACGATCGAGAGCACCTCGGGCCTGAGCCACCCGAAGCGCGCCGCATCCGACTGCGCGCCCATCGGGCGCGGGATGCGAAAGGGCTTGGGGATCCGCGGACGGTAAGTCTTCGCCATAATCGCTGAAGGCCGCGGCCTCGAGGGGGCGCGGGACGCCCCGGGCAGCCTGAGCGTCGCATCGTGGTCGAATCAATACAATTGTCCACCCGGGTCCGCCGCGCCAAAAACATCGGCTGTGCGACGAGAAGGTCGCTCCCCAGGGCCGCAGGCGCAGCCGTCGCGCCCGCCTCTATCGTCCTCCGGTGCGCCGCGATCTCCGACCGGGCCGCGGCGCCGCGGTGAATCCCGGGCCGCGGCGCCGCGGCAAATCTGGTCGCGCCAGGGTGCGACGTGGTGCTCCCAACGCTCCGCCGAGGCGCGTTGTGTTGCGGGCGGCGCACGTGTGATGCGACGTCAGCGCCCTGTGACGATTCGGCTGGATCGGCCTGTCGGAAGGCGTTTGAATCGTTGCTGCGTATGCGCCGTGCTTCACCTGTGCTTCGTGCCGCGCCCATCCTCGGCCTGCTCAGCTTGGTCAGCAGCGTGGCCTTCTCGGCCTCGAGCTGTGGCTGCGAGTCGGATGTGCAGATCGCAGATTCTTCGGGCAGCGGGGGCGCGGGCGGCGGGGGCGCCGGCGGCGCGACCGGGAGCGGCGGCGGCGCGGCCGGGAGCGGCGGCGGTGGCGCGGCCGAGGTCGGCGGCGGCGGGGCTGGCGGCGCCGGTGGAGAGGAGCTGCCGGACGAGCTGCCCGACTTCACCGAGGAGGAGCGTGAGCCCACCGAGGCCACGGACGGCATCCCGAGCCCGCTGCCGGGCGTGTACACAGACAAGGGCGTGGCCGGGGGCGACGAGGTGGTCCGCGCGCTGATGGGCTTCCCCATCCGCAACTCGGGGCTGCTCGAGCAGAGGATCGCGGAGATCTACGACCCGACGGGCCCGCACTTCCGCCAGTACCTCACCCGGGACGAGTGGATCGCGGCGTACGCGCCGCGGGAGCTCGACGTGCACCTCGTGAAGCTCTGGCTCGAGGAGCAGGGGATGCAGGTGAACTTCACGGCCACGAACCGGCTGCTGATCCAGTTCACCGGCACGGTGAGCCAGTTCAACGAGACCTTCGACACGGAGCTCCGGGTCTTCGAGCGCGAGAACCCTCAGGCGGGGAATCCGCCCTTCGACGTCTACGGCTCCCTCGGCCAGCTCACCGTGCCGACGTGGGTGTCGGAACGCACGACCGGCATCCTCACCGCGGATCTCGCGGCGAGCACCAGGCCGCTCCCGGGCGAGGGCGGGGAGATCGCGCCGGATCCGCCGGCCGGCGTCGAGAGGGGGCTGACCCCCGCGCAGATCGCGGGCGCGTACGACGTCGACGACCTCTACGAGCTCGGGTTCACCGGCGAGGGCGTGAAGCTCGGGGTCACGATCGGCGCGGCCTTCAAGTACAAGGACCTGCAGTCGTTCTGGCGGGCGCTCGGCGTGGAGCGGGCGAACCCGGAGGTCGTCCAGACCATGGAGCCGGCCTCGACGCGCTACGTGGAGTCGACGCTCGACGTGGCGTGGTCGGGCGGCCTCGCGCCGGGCGCGGACCTCGTGGTGTACCAGGGCCCCGACGCGCGCAACACGTCGATGGTCTACACGTTCAACGAGGCCGTCGGCCGCGGCGAGGTCTCGGTCATCACGGACTCGTTCGCCCACCGCGAGGACTCCGAGCCGCCGGCCGTGCGACTCCAGTACCACCGCTCGGCGCAGATGGCCGCGGCGCTCGGGATCACCGTGGTCGCGGCGACCGGCGACTCGGCGCAGACCGACACGCCCTCGGCGAGCCCGTACGTGACCGGGGTCGGCGGGACGTCGCTCTCGCTCGGCGCGGACGGCGAGGTCGAGGACGAGCTCGCGTGGTTCGGCTCGGGCTCCGGCCCGACGCTCTCGTTCCCGATCCCCTCCTGGCAGGTCGGGGTCGTCGAGGGGTCCGGCGGCAAGCGGGCGGTCGCGGACGTCGCCATGCACGCCGGGAACTCGCCGACCCCGTACTGGGTCTACTACCTCGGCGAGTGGCGGCGGTACGGCGGGACGTCGTTCGCCTCGCCCTGCTTCGCGGGGCTCATCGCCGTGGTGAACAGCTACCGCGCCGAGCAGGGCCTGCCGCGCGCCGGGTTCCTCAACTCGATCCTCTACACGACCCCCGCGGTGCAGGCGACGTTCCGCGACGTCGTGCGCGGCGAGACGGAGTTCTTTGCCGCGGGGCCCGGCTGGGACTACCCGACGGGCTGGGGCGCGCCGAGCGCGATCGGCCTGGCCACCACGCTGCCGTAGCGCGCCCGCGCTGGCAACCGCGCCGGGCGGCGGCGCGCGCCGACCCGCCCCGCCGCCGCCGCCCCGCCGCATGCTCGAGAACCTGCCGCTCTTTCCACCGAACGGGCTCGATCGGAGCCTCCACACCGCGGTCCTGATCGGCCTCGTCTTCGGGACGTTCTTCACCGAGACGCTCGGCTGGACGTACGCGGGGCTCGTCGTGCCCGGCTACCTCGCGACGGTGTTCTTCGCGGCCCCGGTCACCGCGGTGTTCATCGTCGCGGAGTCGATCGTGACGTACCTGTTCGTCGCGCTGATCGGCCGCTGGATCACCCGGACCGGCGCGTGGTCCACGGCGTTCGGGCGCGAGCGGTTCTACCTGTTCATCGTCGGCGCGGTGATCGTGCGGCTCTTCGTCGAGGGCTTCGTCGTGCCCGAGGTCTCGGCGCGCTACGACTTCGTGCACTCGCGGGAGCTCTACAGCATCGGGCTCGTGCTGGTGCCGCTCATCGCGAACGCCTTCTGGAACAGCGGCTTCCTGCGCGCGGCGCCGCGGCTCGCGGTCGTGACGGCGCTGACGGCGCTCGTGCTCGGCGTGCTGCTCCGGACGACGAACCTCTCGGTCTCGCGCTTCCAGGTGCTCAACGAGAGCCTGTCGCTCGAGTTCCTCGAGCTGCCGAAGGCCCACATCATCCTCGTCATCGGCGCGCTGATGGGCGCGCGCAACAACGTCCGTTACGGGTGGGACTACAACGGCATCCTCGTGCCCGGCCTGCTCGCCGTGGCGTGGTACGAGCCGACGAAGCTGCTCACGACGACGATCGAGGCGCTGGCCGTCTTCTACCTCTCGCGCTGGATCACCTCGGTCCGCCCGTTCTCCCGGATGCTGCTCGTGGGGCCGCGGCGGATGATCTTCGTCTACGTGCTCGGCTTCCTCGTGAAGATGGCGATCGGCTTCGCCATGGTGCGGTACGCGCCGGGGCTGCAGATGGTCGACTACTTCGGCTTCGGTTACCTGCTCCCGAGCCTGCTCGCCGTGAAGATGTGGAACAAAGAGCACGTCGGCATCGTGATCATGCCGACGATCCAGGTGTCGTTCACCGCGTTCCTCGTCGGCAACGGCGTCGGTTACGCGCTCGTGGCGCTCGGCTGGGGCGGGGCGCCGCCGCCGCCCGCGACCGCGGCGAGGCCGGTGCCGCGCATCGAGAGCGCCGCGCTGTCGCTCGTGCTGGCGGACACGGCGCCCCGGCCCGGCCCGCGCCCGAGGGCGGCCGCGATCGCCGCCGACATCGAGTCGCGGCGGATCGCCCACCGGCTCGCGCGCAGCGTGCTGCGCGACGGGCGGCCGGCGGACGAGCTGCTCGGCGCGGCGGAGCGCGCGCGGGTGTCGGTGGCGCGGGAGGGCGACGGCGAGCGGCCGTGGTACGTGCTGGGCCCGCGGTTCGACGATCCGGACGACGCGCCGGGCGTGCCGCGGGCGGCGATCCGCAAGCGCGTCGGCCGGAGCCCGACGTCCGCGCCCGAGTGGCTGGTGCTGGCGGCGCCCACCGAGCTCGGCTCGGCGCTGCCGGCGGTGGCGCTCCGGGTCGCGGGGCTGCTCGACGCCGCGGGGGTCGTGCTCCTGTCGCGCCACGGGGCGATCCGGCGCCACGACGAGGCGTTCGTGGCCGCGATGATCGACGCCATGGAGGACCCCCAGGTGCTCATCGTCGAGCCGGGCGGCGGCGATGGGCCGGAGCTCAGCGTCGTCGGCTCGCCGGCGGGGCTGCCCGTTGTGTCGATCGGCCTGGGGCTCGGCGCCGAGACGGCGATGACGTTCCGCCCGGCGGCGGAGCCGTCGACGCCCCTCGGCGACGCGCCGCGCCTGCACGTGCCGCGCGAGGTCGCCGAGGCGGTCGGCGCGCGCTCGCTCGGCGCGCCGGAGGCCGTGCGCTGGACCGGGACGCTGGAGGACGAGCTCGCGAAGCGGATGGTGTCCTTGACCGAGGTCCAGCCGGGCCGCTTCCGTCCGCCGTCGCTCGAGGAGCTCAGGCTGTTCGACGCCGTTGTGGCGCCGCGGTTGATCGCGGCGGCGACGCGCCCCGGCGGCGCGTCCGGCGCGGCGCCGCCGACCGCGTGGGAGCGGGCGATCCTCGGGCGCCTCGGCTTCCGCGAGGTGCGCATCGGCGGCACGGCCGAGGCGCCGGCGGCGTGGGGCATCGCGGAGCCGGGGCCGGACGAGGGGGGCCCGGAGCGGCGCGGGAACCCGGCGTGGCTCGTGCTGACGCATCAGTCCACGCTGCCGCCTGCTGCGTCGAGCGGCGACATCTTGCCCACGGCGCCCTCGACGGAGGCGGTCAGGTCGCCGCTGACGGGCGCGATGCTCGTCGAGGTGCCCGCGCCGCGGTGGCAGATCGGGGCGTTCGGCGCGGGGCTCGCGCTCGCCGACGCGCTCTCGGCGCAGTCGCTGCTGCTCGCCGGGGCGGTGCCCACGGCGGAGCCGAGCGGGGCCGCCGACGTGCGGCGCGCCGAGGGGCTGCGCAGCTACTTCCAGCGGGCGCACGAGGTCTGGGTCGGAGACGGCGGCAATGCGCTGTCGGTGCAGGCGATCGAGGCGGATCGGACCTACGAGCGGGACGCGGTGATCTCGTTCGGGTACGAGGTCGTGCGGCCGGGGCACGTGCCGACGTTCGCGGGGCCGCTGCTGGAGACGCTGCGCGATCTCGAGCTGCGCGTGGGGATCTTCGACGGCACGCGCGAGCAGGTGCCGTTCAGCGGCGCGACGGACATGGCGATGGCCTACGCGAAGCGGTTCGCCGAGGGGCGGTTCGCGATCGTGTACCTGGGCAGCGCGATCCGGCGCTTCTTCGAGCTCCGGCGCTTCGTGGAGCCGGGGCAGGGGGAGACGCGCCTCGAGGCGCGGCTCGCGCGGCTCGGCGTGACGCCCGAGCCGGCCGACGTGGCCGCGCGCGCCCAGGCGCTCGCGTCGTGCGCGGGGACCGCCGGCGCAGGCGCGAGCGGGGACGAGCTCTGCCCGACCCGGGGCGTGACCGCAGAGTGCGATCTCTCCGCTGCGATAGAGCCCTTCCGGCGCTACACGACCGAGCGGAACCCGTACTACCTGAGGGCGCACTTCTCGACGCAGACGGCCGGACCGGGGGGCGCTCCGGCGCCGGCGGACGCGCCGCGGGCGGGCGTGGCGGACGCGCCGCGGGCAGGGGCGGACGCGTCGCGGGCAGCGGTGGCGGTGGCGCCTCGGGCAGGGGTGGCGGCCGCGGCGCGCGCCGCGGCGGCGGCCGCGCTGCGCGGGAGCGCGCCGGCCGCGCCGCGGGGCGAGGCGCAATGCCATGTGGAGATCGGGCGCGACGTGATCACGGGGCGCCCGTGGGTGATCGCGGCGCGGCCGGGGGAGGCGCAGCTGCTGCCGATCGACGGCGCGCTCGTCGCGGTGCCGGGCGCGGCCGTGCCTGGCGGTTCGCGGCTGCGGCGCGCGGTCACCGTCGGCACGAGCGCGCTCCGGGTCGAGGCGGCCGGGCCCGGGGCGGCGCCGCAGAGGGCGACCCCGTGACCGCCCCGGTGAAGCGCCGCGAGCCGGCGGGCCACGGGGCACCTGCGCCGCCGCGCTCCAACGCGGCGCGGCCGGCGTCCCGGGCGCGCATGGCGACGGCGGGGTTCCGCGCCCGCGACGGCGCGCCGCGCAAGGCGCTGAACCCGCGGTGGCTCATCGCGATGGCGCTGCTCGGGGTGACGGCGTTCGCGCTCTCGCAGCTGTCGAGCGCGCCGCCGCTGGGCAGCTCGCTGCCGGCCGAGGACGAGATCCTCGCCTACCACATCGAGCCGGAGCGGGACCTCGTGATCAAGGTCCCGGCCGAGATCGACGCGGTGGAGGTGACGACCTGGGGGAGCGTGCGGGCCGACGCCTGCGACTCGGCGCGGCGCTACCCGTACGGGTTCATCGCGGCGTTCGTGAACGAGCGCGGGGAGGAGGTCGCGCGGCACGCGATCGATCTGGAGAGCCGGGTCAGCTGCGATCCGGATCGGCCGCTCGGCGAGGGCGAGTATGCGGCGCGGCTCGCGAGCGGCGGGGGCGCGGTGACCGATCCGCGCTCGACGCTGCTCATCACGCACGACGTGCTCCCGCAGGGCGGGCAGGTGCGGCTCCGGGCGAAGCCCGCGGTGGGGAGCGACGGCGCGCGCGTGCCGAGCGAGCTGACGATCCTGTCGCGGCTGGAGGGGCGCTACCAGCGCAGCGAGGCGTCGCGCGCGGTCTACGAGCAGAGCCTCGACGCGGAGGAGCGGCGGCAGCTCGGGCTCCGGGCGTCGGCGCTCGGCTTCGCCGATCTGCCGGAGCCGGCGCGGAAGGCGCTGCTCCGGGGCTGGGCGCGGCGGCTCGAGGCGGGGGGCCGCGAGGGGATCGACTACGAGATGTCGCGGCTGCTCCTGCGGCGGTTCCGGATGCCGTACCCGCGCGCCGAGGGGCGCGGCGCGTCCGAGTTCGTGATCGGCGAGCGCCGCGCGGCCGCGCTGAACTTCCGCGGCCCGCTGTCGCTCGACATCGAGGGCCCGCCGGGCCGCACGGTGCGGGTCGGCGACGGCGCGAGCGGGTCCACGAGCGTCGCGCTCGGCCCGCTCGGGCGGGCCACGGTGCGGCTCGTGCGGGCGGACATCCGGACGGTGGTGATCGACGGCGTCGGCCCGGATTTCGGCGTGCGGTTCAGCGCGTCGGAGGCGCAGGCGATGCAGCAGATCGGCGAGATCGTCCACCCGGCGATGCCCTTGCCCGCGGGCGAGGGGGGCCCCGGCGCTGCGCCGGGGGCGCTCCCGCCGGGGGCCACCGAGGAGCCGCCCGCTCCGTCCGCGTCCGCGGCGGCGCCGGCAGCGGCTCCTACGCGGCTGCAGACGCCGCCGGACGTGCGGATCGTGCGTTACCTGGCGCTGGATCCGAGCGACCCGGTGATCGCGCGCATGGCGCCCGGGCAAGAGCTCCTCGGGCTGCTGTTCCGGACGCAGATCGACGCGAGCGGGGGCGCGAACCAGGGCGAAGCGACGGTGGTGGCGCGGTGGGGCCCCGGGCCGTCCGAGCGGGCCGAGCTCAAGGTGACGCTCCCGCGATCGCGGTTCGAGTGGTGGAACGAGGGGTTCGACGCGTCCGAGCCGCGGCTCGCGATCCTCCGGCCGCCGGCGGGGGTGGAGCGGATCGAGATCACGGGCGACGCGAGGACGCGCCTGCGGCTGCGGGCGATCGAGCCGGGCGTGAACGAGACGCTGTACAGGCTGCCGTACCGGGTCACGCTGGCCGAGGACGAGACGTGGCGCTACGCGCCGTTCGACGTGAGCACGTGGACGGACGTCCGCGCGCTCAACCTCGACGATCTGGAGCGGAAGGAGCGCTTCTCGGATCTGCGCGAGCAGGTGCGGATCGAGCGGGCGGGGGAGGGCGCGAGGTCGGACGCGGATCGGCCGGAGCGGGTGCTCGTCCCGGAGCACGCGCCGGTGCGCCGGCGGCTGCTGATGCCGGCGTGGCAGTCGGCGGGGGAGCCGTCGCCGGGCGACGCGTGGACGCCGCTGCTCGTGGCGAAGGACGTGCGCGTGGACGGGGCGGGGGCGCGGGCCGGGCGGCTGTCGGTGATCTACCGGGCCGCGCGCGCGTCGCTCGGCAAGGAGGTGGCGGTGCGCGTGGACGGCGAGGTGGCGCTGAAGGAGCCGATCGTGGCGCTGTCCGGGTCGCTGCGGGTGGCGGCGCCGGCGGGCGCGCGCCGGATCGAGGTCGAGGGGCTTGGCGAGGCGGGGGTGGCGTACACGGACGCGCCGCCGGCGAACGGCGGGGCGATCGTGCGCCGGCGCGACGTGTTCGAGCTGACGCGCGCCCGGCCGATGACGTACGAGTTCAAGCAGGAGGCGGGCGAGACGCTGCACCTGGTGCTGTTCGTGGTGACGCCCGGGGAGAACGCGGACTACCGGATCCGGTACCGTCTCGAGGGGGCGAAGCCGGCGTCGCGGGAGGCGGCGTTCTTCCGGCGCGTGACGATCCCGGACGGCGTGCTGGCGGGCCGCGGCGGCGACCTGACGCGCGCGACGCTGTGGGAGGCGGCGACGGAGAAGCGCGGCACGGATGGCGTGGGGCGCGGGGTGATCCGGCTGGGGGACGACCTGGCGCCGGGCAAGCGGGTGGTGAGGCTGTCGCTGCTGGGGCCGCAGCCGGGCGATACGGGGGAGCCGGCGAAGGCGGTCTGGGTGGGGGCGGTGCTGGTCGGGCAGAAGGCGCCGGGGCGGGACGACGGGCCGAGGCTGTGGGTGGAGGACGATCCGTGAGGAGGAGCGTAGGGGGCGTCCGCGCGCGGGATGCGCCTGGTCTGGTAGGCTTTGAGTAGCCCGAAGCGAGGAGCCGAGGGCAA
Source organism: Sorangium sp. So ce693 (assembly GCF_051521375.1). NCBI lineage: Bacteria > Pseudomonadati > Myxococcota > Polyangiales > Polyangiaceae > Sorangium > Sorangium sp. So ce693. The sequence continues at coordinate 10,965,448 of NZ_CP150347.1, read as the reverse complement.
CGCGAGCGAGGGGCCGGTATGACCATCGACGACGTCTACGAACAGCATGTGCGCGGGCTGCCGCTTGCCGACCGGCTTCGGCTGGCCGAGCGCATCGTGGCTCAGGCGGCGGCAGAGGCGCAGGGGAGTAGCCGCGTAGCCGGTGTGAGCGCGGGAGGCGAGGCACTCGGTACGCTCGGTGGCAGGCTGCGCGCCATCCGAGCGCGGATCGAGCGCTCGGGCGAGCCGCTGCTCGATGAGGTCGGCGTGCGCCAGGAGCTGGCCGAGCGCCGGGGCGGCGCCGCGGCGCTGGACCTGGAAGGCGATGAGGACGATGCGCACCTTCGTTGATGCGGGCGTCTTGATCGTTGCGGCGCGTGGTGCTGGCGAGCACGCGGAGCGTGCCCTCTCGGTCCTCGATGATGCAGGGAGGGAATTCGTCTCCAGTCCGCTATTGAAGCTGGAGGTGCTGCCGAAGCCTCTCTATTTCCGCCGTAAGGAAGAGGTCGAATTCTACGAGACATTCTTCTCCGCGGTCTGCGCCTGGGCGCCGCTCTCCGTCGAGCTCTCGGAGCAGGCGTTCGCTCTGGCCTCGCGGCACGGTCTGGCCGGGATGGATGCGTTGCACGTCGCGGCAGCGCTCACGCTGGGCGCGGAAGAGATGGTCACAACCGAGCGCAGAACCAGCCCGCTATTCCGCGTGCCTGGTTTGGCCATTACCAGCATTTTCGCAGATCAATCCTGATCGCCGCAGCGCGTGCCGCCCTGCATACGCTGGATTGTCATCGAGAGAGCTCGCCTGACAACGCCGCGGGAGGCCCTCCGGCCCCGTAATCCCTGCCGGTGTGCAGCCAAATGGGCCACCTGAAAGCGTTTATCGCCGGCAAGGACGAACTGGCACGGTGCCTCTTCGCACACGCCTGCGTTGTCGCCATGGCCGCTGCTGCCGCGGTCCGTCGCGTCCCGGTGTACACGCACCGCACGCCGCACAGCTGCGTGGGAGCTACGTCGAGCGGTGCGGATGGCAGCGGAAGGGGCTCTCCTCGTCAAGCCGAACCATGCGCGCGCTCATTGACGGGTTGGTCGTGTCGCCCTTTTTGTTGTAGGGTCTCCCCGCGCGCCCCAGCGGCGCGCTGCAGCGGAACGAGCACACATGGCGGAAACGACGACGAGCCCGCTCGGGAAATGCCTTGTTGCGGTGCCCCTCCTTCGCCTCGCCGACACCCGTCGTGGTGCTGGCCGCGCGCGAGGCGCGTGCGCCATCGCCGGCCTCGCGTCCGCTGTCGCGGTCGCGCTCGGCGGCGCGGCGGCGCACGCGCAGGAGCCCGGGCGCGACCCGGTGGCCGCGGAGGCGCTCTTCAAGGCCGGGCGCGCGCTCGTCGACAAGGGGGACGACGCGGCGGGGTGCCCGAAGTTCGAGGCGAGCCTCGCGCTCAACCCCTCGGCGAGCACCCAGATCAACATCGCGCGTTGCCGCGAGCGCGAGGGCAAGCTCGCGACGGCGTGGCACGATTACCACCGGGCCCTCGTCCTGAACCGCGAGACGGCCGGGGAGCAGCGGCGGCGAAGCCTGGAGGAGGTCGCGAACAAGGGGATCGCGGCCCTCGAGCCGCGCGTGCCGAAGCTCGTGATCGTGGTCAAGGGCGCGCCCGCCGGCGTGGAGGTGCTGCGCGACGGTACGGCGCTCCCGGCGGCCGCGCTCGGAGAGCCCCTGCCGGTCGATCCCGGCCCGCACGAGATCCGCGCGAGTGCCCCCGGGCACCAGGTAGAGACCCGTTCGATCACGCTCGCGGAGGGCGAGACGACGACGGTCGAGCTCACGCTGCGACCCGCGGCCACGGCCGCGACCAGCGCCGCGAAGCCGCCCACCAAGGCGAGCGAGGCGCGAGGCGGGGGCGCCCCGACCTGGGCCTGGATCTCCGGAGCCGCCGGGATCGCCCTTGCCGGCGCGTCGGTCGGGTTCCTGATCGACGACCTCTCCGCGATCAGCGCATTGCGCGAGAGCTGCCGCGATGTCGCCGGCGGGACGTACTGCGATCCCGGCTATGATTTCGCGGCCGACAACGCGCGCAAGAACCGCGATTTCGGCCTCTTCGTCGGCCTGGGCGCCGCGGGGCTCGTGGCGATGGGGGTGGCCGCCTATGGGATCGTCCGGTCGGGCGGCGAAGAGGCGCCGGCGGCCGTCGCGCTCCCGTGGATCGCGCCGTCCGGCGCTGGCGCCAGCATCTCCGGGAGCTTCTGATGCGAACGGGCGAGGCAAGACGCGTGGTGTTCTTCAGAGCTCTCTCTGCGATGGCGATCCCGATGGTCGCGGCGGGCGCGTGCATCCCTGACGTGGAGCCCACGGCGGGCGTGGTGGTGGGCGGCCAGTTCAACCGCCTGAACGACGCGCGTTATCCGGCCACGGTCGCCGACTTCCAGCTCGATCGCTTCGAGGTGACGGTGGGCCGGTTCCGGCAGTTCGTCGCGGGCTACCCGGCGACCAGGCCGAAGGCGGGAGCGGGCGCCCATCCGCTCATCCCGGGCAGCGGCTGGGATCCGGCGTGGGATGCGAGCTTGCCCGCGGGGCAGGACGAGCTGCGGGCCTCGCTGGGATGCGACGCCAATTTTCGGACGTGGACCGACGAGCCCGCCGGCAACGAGGCAGCGCCGATCAACTGCGCGAGCTGGTATCTCGCGTTCGCATTCTGCGCCTGGGACGAGGGCCGGCTGCCCACAGAGGCGGAGTGGAACTACGCAGCGGTCGGGGGGAACGAGCAGCGCGCCTATCCGTGGGGAGACGAGGCCCCGAGCCAGGAGCTGGCGGTGTACGGCTGCGATACCACGACGACTGTGTGCCCGATCCCGTCTGTCGGGTCGAAATCCCCGGCGGGCGACGGGAAATGGGGGCAAGCCGATCTGGCGGGGAGCCTGTTCGAGTGGGTCCTCGACTACCATGCCGATCTGACGGAGACGTGCAACAACTGCGCGGCGCTGACCGACGGAGGCTACGGGAGGGGCTCCCGCGGAGGGGCGTTCTCTCATACCGAGGAGACGCTCAGCCCGACATACCGTATTGGCGAGCTGCCGGAGAGGACGCTGTCTTTCTACGGGTTCCGCTGCGCGCGCGGTGAGTAGAGGTGCGACGACGCTACGCGGTCGAGCGCACGGGCCTGCCGCCGGTGCCCACACGCGCGAGAGCGGCAGAGCGCGGTCGCCGAGAACGTGTTGGCCGATGTCTCAGAGAGGCGGCCCATCGAGATTATCCCCTCCGCGCAGCGCCTGCCGCCGCACCGTTGATGCCGATGGTCGAGGAATATTCGGAGTTTTCTCCTTGAGCTGTTTCTCGATTTTTGTGCTGCACATTGTTTCACACGTCGAAATGGGTGTTCCGTTCCTCGATCCGCCGAGAGATCTTCTCCCTGAACGGATGCGTGTCATCGAATGCGGGGGAGGGAGATCTCTTCCGGTGGCTGGATGACGCAGAGGCCTGTGGTGTCGTCGACTCGATTGCTTTCAGGAACCATTTCCGGTGCTCCGGGGCTGTCGGACCGGTCGACCGGGAGCGTTTCCGGTGTTCCGGAGACGGTCGGACCGGTCGCCCGGGAGTGTCTCCGGGGCCCCGCGGGCGGTCGGACCGGTTCCCGGGAACGCAGGCCCCCCTCGCCGATCGCGCGCTTGCGCTCGAACCCGGAAATCGGGTAGCCCGGTAGCTCACGGCGCGGGGCGTAAGTGGGCATGGTGCAAGGGTAATCGTCGTGGATCTCGACGCCTTCCCCGGGGCCGCCGCCCGCCATGCGCTGCTCGCCGCTGCGCTCGTGCTCGCCCTCGGAGTCGCCCACGGCGTTCTGGGCGCACGCGAAGCGGCCGCCGCAGAGCCGCTCGCCTGGGTGGCGCCTGCCAGCGTCCGCGTCGTGGCGTGGAGTAACGGACCGCAGCAGGGCGCCCCCGCTCCGGACGAGGACCGCGCCGCGCCCGCCGCGGTCGACCCCACCGGGCCTGTCGCGCTCGCCGCGGGGCAGGTGCTCCTCGTGCCCGTGGATCCAGGCGACCGGCTGGAGCTGCGCGGCGACGTCGCAGGGATCGGCCTCGGCTCCGGCGTCGGGAGCGCGCCCGACGTGATCACCTGGATGCCGCTGCCTCCCCTCAGGGCCGGCGCGCGCGACGTCGCGGTGCCGACGTGGTCGAGCGCGCGCTTCGTCGTCGTGCGCGCGGCCGCCGCACGCGGCGCCGGGAGCACGCCGGTCGCCGTGCGGGTCGCCGCACGGGAGCGCGCGCCGCTGGCCTGGTATCGCCTCGACGAGGACGTTGCCGCATGGCTCGGCGGCCGCGCGCCCGCGCCGGCCACCGCGCCGGGCGAGGCGGGCGCGCTGCTCCGCTGGGTCGACGCCGCACGCGCGGCGCTCGCCGCCCCGGCCGCGGCGGGCGCGCCCTCCGCGCGCCTCGACCCGGCCGCGGCCGCATGGCTCACCGCGCGCTATCTCGAGGAGTCGCTTCTCCTCCGGCCGCTCGTTGAGCCGTACTTCGCGGCGCGCGACGTCGAGCCGCGCGGAGGCCGCGAACGCCCCGATCTCCCGGCCGTCGAGCGCGCCACGCCGTGGCGCTCGCTCGGCGCCGGGGCGCGGATCGAGCTCCGCGCGCCCGGCGCGGACGTGCTGCGCATCGCCCTCCGGGCGCGCGCCTACGGGACCACGCGCGTCGTGGTGCGCGCCGGCGGCGCCGTCGTCCGGGAGCTCGTCGTTCGGACCGGGTCGCGGCTCGCGGACGCCGTGCGCTGGAGCGAGCCGCGGTGGATCCGGGTGCCGCTGCCGGTCGATGCGCGCGCGGCTACGGTCGACGTCGTCGAGGGGGAGGTCGCCGTCGCCGCCAGCGGCTACCAGCAACGCGCCGGCGTAGCCGAGCTCCTCGCGCCGCAGCGCGACCGCGCCGCCCTGCTCGATCGCGCGGCGCGGCGCGATCAGGCCGGCGACGGCGATCGCGCGCCGGTCCACGCGGAGGCGCCGCGGCTCCTCGCCGCCGCAGACCGCGCCGCCGCGCCGGACGCCGCGAAGGCCGCGCTCGACCTCGCCGCGCGGCCGGCCGTGCCGCCGCCGCTCCGGGCGCTCGTCCTCGCGGAGTCGGTGCGGTGGGCGCCCTCCTCCGGCGCGGCGTTCGCGCGCGCGGCGCAAGCCTACACGGCGGCGCAGGCCTCTGCCGCGGCGCGAGGCGATGCGGCGGCGCAGGGCCGCGCGGCGGCGGGCGCCACGTCGCTTCAGCGCGCCATCCTCGCGCGGCTCGCCGCGGCGCACGCGGAACCGGGCGCCGCGGATGCGCCCTGGTCCGGGCCCGCTGGGCCCGGGGTAGGGGCGCCGCGCGATCGCGGCGGAGGCCGCGCGCACCCGGACGACATCGCGGCCGTGTCCGCGCTGGGCGCGGCGATGTCGCCGCCGCGCGACGGCCGCCGGCCAGCGGGGGCGCCGCTCGCGGAGCGCTATGCGCTCGGCCATGGCGACGTCGAGAGCGCGGCGCCGCTCGCGCGCACCGCGTGGGCGCGCGAGGCCCCGTGGGACGCGCTCGACATCCCCGATGGCGTGGCCGCGTGGAGCTCGATCGCGCAGCCGCGAGACGCGCTGCCGCCCGCGGGAGGCGGCACGTCGGCACGCGCTGCCAGGGACGGCTTCTGCGAGGTGGACGCGCAGTCCGGGCTTCGCTGGACGGTCCTCGACGCCGAGCGGGCGCAGATCGACGTCGAGGCGCCGCCGGGGGCCCATGCGCGGGTGCTCCTGCGGAGCGCCTCGAACCAGGTGGTCCCCGAGTCGTCGGTGCTCATCGACGGCACGCCGGCCGCGGTGCATGGCGGCGCCGGGCTCACGTCGGTCGTCGCCGTGGCGCCCGGGGCGCGCACCTTCCAGCGGCCCGCGGGCGCTCCGCCGGCGCTCGCGCGCATCCCGCGCAGCGGGCGCGCTCCGTGCGCGTCGCTGCGCGAGATCGTGCAGTGGGCCTGGGTCGACGGCGCAGCGACCTTCGCGCTCCCCGACCCGGAGCGCGCCACGGTGGCCCGCGTCGTCATCGCGCCGCCCGCCGTGATGGGCGAGGCGGCGCTGGCGTCCGGAGCGCATGGCGCCGCTGCGTCGGCGCCCGGAGCGCAGGGCGCCGCAGCACCGGCGCCTGGAGCCGGTGCGTCGGTGCCCGGAGCGCATGGCGCCGCAGCGATGGCGCCTGGAGCGCAAGGCCCATCGCCCCCGGCGGACGGCCCCGCGCGCGTGCTCCGCGTGCGCGCAGGCGCCGCCGTCCACGAGGCCTGGGTGCGCGCCGGCGCCACGGGCTCGATCGAGGTCCCGGTCCCCGCCGGCGCGCGCGAGCTGCGCGTCGAGACCGACGCGCCGGCGCTCCTCCGCGCCTCAGTGCGCCTGCACCCCGCCGGGCCCGGCGCGCCGCGCGCCGTCACGCCGGTGCGCCCGCCGGACGGCGCGCCCGTCGACGGCACGCTCGAGCAGATCCGGGGCGCCACGCGCGCCCTCCGCGCCGCGCCCTCGCCTGCCCACGCAGCGCTCCACGCGCAGCGGGCCGCGGCGCTCGACGCCCTCGGCTTCCCGGCGCTCGCCGCGCTCGACCGCCCCGCCGAGGAGGATCCCTGGGGCGCGGCGCACCTGCCCGGCGCGTCGACCGCGGGCGCGCCGCCGAGCACGGTCTTCTCCCTGCCGCCGGGCAGCCCGGTGGCGGTCCCGCTCGGCCTGCCCGCGCGCGTGCCGCCGCTCCCGCTGCCCGACGACCGGGCGCCCCTCGCGGCCGCGCGCGGCGCGCGCGCCAACGGCGATCCGCGGCGCGGCGTCGCGCTGCTCGCGGGCCCGGCAGGCGACAGCTCGGGCGCGGACGCGCTGCTGCTCGGCCTCCTCGCCGAGCGCTCCAGCGAGGTGCAGCTGGCCGCCGACGCCTTCACCCGGATCGGGCTCGCCCACCGGTCCGCCGCGGCGCTCTCCCGGGCCGCGAACCTGGCGACCGACGTGGCTTCCGCCGCCCCGGCGCCCGATCGACGGCTCACGCTGCGCGCCCTCGTGCTCGCCGAGCTCGCCGTGCAGGAGGCCGCCCGCGAGGCCTCCGCAGGTCAGCAGAGCGCCGCGCCTGCGGCCTCGGGGAACGCCGCGCAGGGCCTGGCCGTCGCTCCTCCCGCCGGCGCCACGCCGGGCGCGCCGTCGCCGCCTGTCCAGCTCCCGCCGGCCGCCCTCGCGCGGCTGGCCCCGGTGACCGGCTGGGCCGTGCCGCCGCGCGCCGACGCCACGGCCGGCACGGCGACGCTCGAGATCCGGGCCAGGGCCGATCGCGATCTGCCGCTCCGCGTGCGGGTGCGGCGCGCGCTCGTCGACGCGCCGGAGGCGTCGCTCCTCATCACCGACGGCGCGCGCGCCGAGTTCCGGCTCGACCGCGCCGCGCCGGGCGCGATCGTTCTCGACGGCGTCTGCCGGGCGCTCGATCGCGAGGAGACCCCCTGCGCGTTCTCGATCGCGCTCGACGGCGAGCCTGTCGCGTGCTCCGCGGCGCCCGCGCCGACGGCGGACCGCTGCGTCGTGCAGGTGCCGCGGGGCAGCCACCGCATCGAGGCGCGGCCTCCGGCGGACCGGAGCGTCCTCGGCTGGATCCGCGCGACCGCGGCCGGCGCGGCGCAGCCCTTCTCGGGCCGCGTCCTGTCGACCTGGAACGACATCGACCCCGCGCGCCCGCTGGAGCTCGCGTTCGTCGGCCCGACCGTTGTGCGCATCCGCGCCCGCGCCGCCTACGAGTGCGCGTCGCCCCGCGCGCGCGCCGCGCCCGCGGACGGCGGGGATCCGGCCTGCCATCCCGAGGTCGCCGCGGCCACGCCCTCCGGCCAGCTGCGCTTCTCGGTGGCGCCGCTCGACGGTGCCGGCGGCGAGGCCGGCGGCGGCGCGGTGGAGGAGGGCTCCCTCGCGCTCGACGCCTCCGAGGACCGCGCCGCGCGCCGCCTGGGCGTCACGCGCGAGCCGTTCTTCTGGCTCGGCGGCGAGGTCGAGTCGCGCGTCGCCGTCCTCCCCGAGGGCCCGCACGTGCTGCGCGTCGCCTCGCCCGGCGGCAGGGCGCTGCTCCGCGTCGAGCTCGCCGTCGCCCGCGGCGCGCCCCGCCCCCGCGTGCCGCCGCCCGCTCCGCCGCCCACGCCCGCGCCGCTCGCGCCCGCGGACGAGCTGCTCCGCCCGGCGCCCCCGGTGGGGGAGGACCCGGACCCGGGGCCGCTCTCCGTCGGCGGCTACGCGCGCCTCGTCGACAGTGAGCTCACCGAGGAGGACTTCCGTCTTCCGGTCCGCTTCCTCGAGCTCGGCCTCGACGTGCACCGCGAGCTGATCGAGCGGCGCGCCTGGATCGCGGCCGCGGGGTTCGGCCGCCTGCGCGACGGGCCGGAGAGCTTCGGCGCGGAGGCGCGCTTCGACCTGAGCTCGAGCGGCTGGGTTCCCGGCGGTTCGCTGAGCGGCCGCGTGGTGTTCCAGCCGGACGCCAGCGACGCCATGGGCGCCAGGGCGAGCGCGACCGCGTTCTGGTCCATCCCGCTCGGCGAGCTCACGCTCTCGCCGTGGGCGGGCTTCACGTGGCTCGCGGTCGACGAGTCGCTGCGGGGCTTCACCGGCGCCGACAAGGACGTCTACACGTCCTACGGCGCCAAGCACGACACGCAGGCCTCGCTCGGGGCGCGCCTGCGGTACCGGCCGTTCGTCGACGCGCTCGTCACGGCGGGCACGTCGCTGCGCCTGAGCCCGGTGCCGTCGGCGCTCGACCGCATCGACGCGACGCTCGACCTCGACCTGCTCCCCGGCCGGGGGCTGTGGCCGTGGATCCAGCTCGGCTGGCTCGCGAGCTACCGGCCGGTGAACGAGGCGCGCGACGAGGCCTTCCTGCGCGACGCGTTCACCGCGGGGCTCACGTTCTGGAGCTGGCTCGCGCGCGGGCACCGCGTCTCGCTCGGCGCGGAAGGGACGTTCCTGTTCGACGTCCCGAGCCCAGCCGAGACCTCGCCGCGCGTCTCGGGGTTGGCCTTCCTCCGCTACGACTACACAGCCCGCCGCGGTCTCCGCGACTTCCCGCCGGCGTCGACGCCATTCCGCGAGCGGCAGGAGGAGGGGAGCGGGCGCATCGAGCGGGAGCGGCCGGCCGTCGAGCCCTCGTGGGAAGAGCCGTGAAGTTGGCTGCCCGGTTGGCTCCGGCGCGCGCCGCGGAGGAGCCGAGCCAGCAAGCGCCGAGCGCGAGAGCCTGGGCGTGTCCGCACGGGCACCAGCGCAAGGCGCGCCTGGGGCGCCGCCCTCACCACAGGCCGATGTCTGTCTGGAGGATACCGCCGATGCCGTTTCCGTCGCCCGGGGCGCGCGCCCTCTCGCCGGACGACGCGTGCGCCGCGCCGGTGTTCCCATCGGACTCGGACTCTTGATCGGAACACGACTCCGCATCGACCCAGCTCGCAAGGTCAACGGGCTCCCAGCGCTGGTTCCGCCTGTCAGGAATCCCGCCAGGATTCCTGAGACGACGCGGCGGAGGCGGACGAAATATCAATAATTTCAGCATGTTCTGTCTGATTCGCGGTCGGGTCGCTCGCCGGCGTGGCCCAACGCGGGCCCAACGGGCCGCCTGCAGCCACCGGGGCGCCCGCTGCGGGCTGGCCAGAGTGTTCAACGACCGCGCCCGGCGCTCGGTGGTGCAGCGCGCGGACAAGGGACGCGCCGTTGCTCGGCGACGGCGAGCCCGCCTCCGGTCCCGCAGACATGGGATCACTTCCTCCTAAACGGCCGCCCCCGCCGTTCAGCTCGGGGATCGCTTCGTCCAGAGGAGCGAAGTCCCCCAAGCCGAGCTCAGCGACCTTGCGCGCCGCGCGCTTGTAGTGGTGAATCTGACGGCTCGACTTATGCCCGGTCCGATCAGAGATCCACGTCTCCGTGCGGCCGTTCGCGAGCTTGATTGTAATGAAAGTCGCACGGGTATCATGCAAGCGTATATTCAGCCGCGACTGCGTGGTCTCGAACAACTCGGGTCGATCGATGCCAGCACGGCGCAGGTGATTTCGAAAGTTGTGTGCCCCACTGCGCCCCGGCAGCGGCCCGCTCGGCCCAATGAAGACACGCTCCTTCGGGGGACATACAGCGAAATAGGTCCGAAGCGCGCGCACGACGTCGGGTGAGAGTGCCCAGGCGCGTGGGTCATCTGTCTTGTTCTCGTCGAGCACCACGGCGCCGCGCTCGAGATCGAGGTCGGACGGCTCCAGCCTTCCGGCCTCGTCTGCACGCATTCCCTCGCGAATCAGGAAGCCATAATAGATCCGATAGGACAGCGGAATATCCACCGCCGCCATGAGGCGCCTATCCTCGTCGGGATAGAGGGAGCCTTTGGCCTTGTTGTCCTCCGCCTTGGGGATCCATCCACGCGGCAGCGGATTGCTGGCGATGATGCGCGCCGGATAGGTCGCGAGCGCGAGTATCCGATGAATGACCTTTGCGACTCCTTGGCGCGAGGAGTCCTCAAGATGTCCCGGCAGCATGGAGATCGCGCGATCCGCATGATCGAGCGTCAAACGAGAGAGAGGAACGGGCCCGAGTACCCCTAGAACATGATTGAGCTTATGCCGGTATTGCTCCGGATGGCGAAGCGCTTTCACATGCAGTGGGTATTGCTCGGCGAGCCTTCCAGAAACAACCAACTCGGCGAACTCAGCGAAGGTTGTTTCCCCGGACGCGCGAGCACGGGCTTCGCCCCTGCAGAGCTGCTCGATGGCAAGCCGGACGTCGCGGAGCGCGCTGCCCTCGCGCGCAGCAGCCCGTTCCAGCAGCGGCAAGCCGAGGACGATCTGGCCGGCTGCGAGCAGGCGCCCGGCGAGCTCGGACAGCACCTCCAAGCGCGCGTTGGCTTCCTGCTCGGTACGGCACGTCGGCAAGCTGAACGTGGGTCGACCGGCCTCGCCGAGGCTGAGGCGCGCGGTCCACGTCTTGCCGCGCAGCCGGACGGACCCGGAGCCGTTGGCGCGCTTGTCTCCTGCGGGCCTGCCGGGTGCGCGAGTCGCCAGCTTCGGGTGCTCCGTCGTGCTCGCCGAGCCCGGCGAGTCTGCGGCGGCCGCCGCTGCTTCCGCCACCGGAGTGGCACGTCCGGCGGAGCGGCTCGAACGCAAACGCCGATCGGTCGACGCCGGTGCAGGGAGGGATGTGGTGGGGGACGACGCCGAGCGCTTGGCGCGCGCCCGTCGGTGGGGTACGTCAGTCATGGGTCGGTCTCCGGTGATGCGGGGGTCGATCAAGGGCCCGTCCGGCGTTCGCTGCGCCGAGCGGGCCCGCTCTACTTTGGCGGCAGCCTAGCACGGCTTGTCCCTGCGCGAGGAACGCTCGCCCGGTCGGTGTTCGGGCATGGGACAGATTCAAGGCCGACAGAGGCCAGCACCGCGGCAACCCGTGTGCGCTCATCCACCTCTGCGTCACAGCGCGATGCTGGGTCACCAGCCAGCGCCTGGAGGTAGGCGACGAACACTTCGCGCCGGACGAGGCGCAGCTTGCCAAGCCTCGTGACCGGCAGCGGGAAGCCCGGTCCGCGGATCGTGTCGAGGTAGACGCGTGCCGGGATCCCGGTGACCGACTCGACGTTCTTCTGCGAGAGCATCTCCGGCTGCGGCGCTGTGAGTGTGAGCCCCTCCAGCGGGATCGCGAGCGTCGCCGTTGCTGTGACGGGATGGGCAAGCCCCCTCGGGGGGCACGATCCTCGGGCAGGCACGTCCGGGAATGTCCTCTCCACCACGCGTGTGCCGTGTTCCACCTGACGAAGCGCAAGGGGTGCCGATACACGGGCGAGAGCCGCTCGTGTCATGATGTACCTCCATCCGTGTTGGGTTCGTTCGCAACCGTGACCGACGCCGCCGGAAGGGGCACGAAACGGTAGTTCTGCGCTACCGGTAGTTCGCCGCGAACTACCGGTCTACGCGTCCGGAAAGAACATCGAGCCGTATCGCGAGGTTAGGTGTTCTGGGAAGCGTCGCTGAGGGGCCGAAAAACGGGAAAAATGAAGGGCTCGATTTGGTAGTTCTGCGCGCCCCCTCAGCGACGCGCGCGGAGGTGACACCGAGGAGGGGCCCAAGGTAGGCACACCGCGTAGAACGCGACCCATGCGCATCGGGCGAACGGGTTCGACCGGTCCGCCTTCGCCTCCGAAGCTCCACGCCCCCGTGCCGGCTACCGTGTCAATGATGCCGTCGGGCGCCACACGACGGACGCTGTGATGTGGCCAGCGTGGCGGGGCCGCCGTCCCCGCTGTACCCGGCTGCGCCGGTACCGGCCACGGTCGCGATCGTCCCGTCGGGTGTACCCCGCCACACGCGATTGCCGCCCTGCTCGGCAATGCGCAGGCGGCCATCAGGCCCGAGCGCGAGCCCGCGCGGCACGTCGAGCTTGGCGGCGACCGCAGGCCCGCCGTCGCCGCGATCCCCCTCATTGCCTGTGCCGGCCACGGGGCTCAATCACGCCGTCTGTGCCCACACGGTGCACCCGGTGGTGGAACGTATCGGCGACGTAAATGCCGCCGTCCGTCGCCGCGGCTACGGCCGAGGGAGCATAGAGCGGCACCGCCGTTGCCCGCTCGCCATCCCTCAGCACACAGTTTGCGCAACCGTCGCCCGCCACGGTGGTCAATACGTTGCCGAGCGCACCGGCGCGGCGACGCCGCCCGTCGTCGAGGTGAAGTACCCGCCCGATGGGCTCGTAGGCGTGGTGCTCGCTCAGCATCCAGCCGCGAGGCCCCTGGGAGCGAGCGCTGAGCATACCGAGCGCCCCGCGCCAGACCTTCCACAGTGTGACATCGTCGCGTGTCCTGGTGCCGACGATCGGGGTGCTCGAGAACGCCGCGAACGCCTTCCTGCGCTCCGCGGGCTCCATGTAGACACCCCGGTAGACGTAGCCGACCCGCACCGTCACCGGCTGCGCGCCTTCGAGGGGGGGCCCGGAGGCGTCCTTGCCGTCCCACGAGAACGTCGTCTCGCTGTTCGGCTCGCAGGGGCAGGCGAATCGCTCCTTGAAGCGCCGGCCGGCGATCTCGACGATTAGGTCGATGCGCTCGAGCGAGGCGGGCACGCCGCGGCGGCTGAGCGGGATCGTTAGGGCATCAGGCCGAGCGCGAAGAGGGCATCCGACCAGAGCGGCCAGAGCGTGCGGTACGGGTGGGTCGCCAGCACCACGCCGCCGCTCGGGAGGCGCCGGACGTAGAACCGGGCGTGGTCGACAAGGAACTCGAAGTGGTCGAGGGTGATCTCGACCTCCGACAGGGCCGAGCTGCTGCCTGTCTCCGCGCCCCCTCCATCGCTCTCCCTGCGCTGCCGCGTCCGCTCGTAGATCTCGCGCGCGCGCGGCTCCGCGGCGCGCCACGCTCCGTCTGGTGTCTCCGCCGCGGCTTCGAGCGCTTCGAGCAGGGCGGAGGGTGGTGTTGCCATCGCCTTGAGGACGGTTTCGCGGGAGAGCGAGCTCGAATGCGCACCCGCATGTCGTAGCGCGACGCACGCGCCGGGCGGCGCGGCTTCCACCCGCGCGCGGAGCGCATCCAGCGACAGGCCCGCGGTGCGCGACACCCTGTCCTTGTCGTGGAGGCAGATCCACGAGAGGGCGAGATCGCGCGCGAGGTCACGAGCGTCTGCGTTGTACGTCGCGCAAAGGGCGACCGGCGCGAGCCAGGTGCGCGCCGTCGTGCAGCCACCGGTCGGGACGCGCCCGCTCGCGTCCGGCGCGCAGAGGCGGAGCAGGACGTCCTCGATGTCTTCCAGCGCCATGTGCCACGCGAGCACGGCCTCGGCCTGCACGGAGCGCGGGCCGCGGTCCAAAGCGAGGTCCATCCGCGTGAGGGGAAAGTCCTCGATGTGGCGGGGGTGCACGTGGATGGGCCCCTTCGGCTTGAGACGCTCGCTCTTGTCGGTGAAGCAGCGAAGGATGCAATGGACGAAGTGCTCCTGGCTCAACGATGCGACGAAGTAGGTCTCCGCGTCGGTGCGTCCGAAGTGGGCTCGGAGCATCGCGACCACTTCATCCACGGAGATCGTATTGCATTCCGTGTCGTGGTCCATGATCGCGCGCATGCTGTACTGTGGCTCCTTGATGAGGGCCGACAGCGCCGCGCCGAACGCATCGACCCTCTGTGCCTCGTCACACCAGGCGAAGAAGAACGGACCTTCTCTCATCGATCGATCATCCTCGTGAGGTAGCCTGCGTCAGGACATGAGGCCGAGCACGAAGAGTGCGTCGGCCCAGAGCGGCCAGAGCGTGCGGTAGGGGTGGGTGGCCAGCACCACGCCGCCGCTCGGGAGGCGGCGGACGTGGAAGGGGGCGTGCTCTTCCAGGAAGCGGGTGTGCCCGCGCGTCGTGACGTCCACCCAGAAGGCGGGGGGGACCTCCCCCGCGTCTTCGTCGTCGAGCTGGCGGCGTAGCTCCACGAGCTCGCGCGCTTTGGCCTCGGCCTCGCGCCACGCGTCATCTGGCACCGCCGCGGCCTCGAGCGCTTCGAGCAGGGTGGCCGGCGGCGTCGCGAGCGCCTTGAGGACGGTCTCGCGCGAGAGCGAGCCCGTGAGCTCGCTCGTGCTGTTCATGGGCACACGCGCGCCGCGCGGCGCGGCGTCGACGCGCGCGCGGAGCGCCGAAAGCGACATGCCTGCGATGCGCGGGACGCTCTCCTTGTGGTGGAGGCTCACCCATGACAGCGCGAGGTCGCGCGCGAGCTCCGCGGCGTTCGCGTTGTAGGTCGCGCACATCGCGACCGGGGCGAGCCAGTCCTCCTTGTCCGTGCAGGCGCCGGTCGGCACGCGCCCGCTCGCGTCCGGCGCGCAGAGGCGGAGCAGGAGGTCCTCCACGTCGCCCTGGACCACGTGGTAGGCGGCTGCGGCCTCGGCCTCCACGGAGCGGGGGCCCCTGCTCACCGCGAGCTCGTAGGGGTAAAAATCCCACTTGCGTGAGCCCGCAGTCAAGCGGAGCGGGCCCCAAGGATGGAGACGTTCGCTTTCGTCGGTGTAGCACTTGAGACCGAACGGGATGGCGCACTCGGAACCGTTCAGCTTCACGCCAGAGCTTAGGTGAGCGTTGTTCGTTTCTCCGAAGTGAGCGCGGATCATCGCGAGCACTTCCTCCACGGAGCGTGTCTCGCACCCTTGCTGGTGGCTCATCATCAGGCTGAGGAGAGCCCCCGGGTTGACGAGGGCCGAGAGGGCCGCGGCGAACCCGTCGAGCCGTTCTGCTTCGTCACACCACGCATAGAACCAAGGTTGTGATTGGCTCATAGCCGGATCACCATGATGAACTTGTTGGAGTCTATTAAGGTTACGTTCTTTCCAGTCTTCCAGTTGAACAGGTAGCCGTCCCGAACCGTGATATTCGGGTCATCAAACGTCGCCCCCTGCTCCATGATGAGCTCGTATCGGGCCACGTCTCCATCGAGCCTTTTATCCTTCAGCGCCTTCATGGCGTTCGTGAGCTGCTTGCGCACCGTGTCGACCTCGATCTTCCCGCCCTTGGCCTCGCTCACCGTCAGCTTGTGCCCGATGGATATGGACAGGAAGTCGGGCGCCTTCCCCTCATACCCACCAGTGGTTGATTCCCTCGGAATGTCGAGCACCGTGCGTACACCATCGTCGCCGACCCCGACGAGCGACCTGCCGTCGTCCACCAGGAACTTCGCCGCCTTCTTCTCGAAGATGTCCACATCGAACTTGGTGATCGCCCCGCGGAGGTTCTTGTACCCCCGGACGCGTTTCGTTTTCACGATCTTGGCGAACACCTCCTCGATCTCGGCGATCTCCCCGGCCACCCGGATCGCCGCCGGCCGCAGCCCGCTGCTGATCTTGACCGCGCGCCACATCGGCCCGACCGCGCCGAGTCCGAATCCCATCCCCGAGAAGATCCGCTCCTCGTCGCTGAGCTCCTCGCCCGACGGCAGGCACCACGCCTTCCCCGTCACCGCCTCGCACAGATCGAGCGCCGGCCCGACCACCGGCACGAAGCCGACCCCGATGCGCGTCGTCGCGTGCACCAGCGTCTGCATCACCTCCGCGTACGCCTCGAACCCCTCAGCGACCGTCGACATCGCCCCCGCGAACGCGCTGATCGTCTGGTAGAGCTGCGTCTGCTCCAGATCGAACCCGTCCCCTGTCCACAGGTTGAGGTTGTCCTTCATCTGGTCCGCGAGCGCGCCGAACCGCGGCTTCAGCACCGTGTCCACCTGCACCCGCAGATCCGGCGGGATCGGCGTCTCGATGAACCAGTCCGACGCATCCATGAACTGCCGCACGAACCCGGTGATCCGGTTCTGCGCCTTCAGGAACGCGTTGGTCTCCGCGAGCGACACGCCCATCCGGTCGCGCAGCGCGATCTCCAGCGCCGCGCTGTTGGCCCGCCACGCCCGCACGTTCGCCACGAAGTCCGCCCGGAGGACCACCACCCGGCCGCTGACGTCCGCCTCCAGCGCCGCGAGCACCGCGTCCGCGTACGCCGCGTAGGGATCCCGCCCCTCCTCGAACGCCCCGTCGAGCCCCGCGACGTCCGGCACCTCGACCCACGGCACCTCGCTCTCCCCGAGCGCGTACGCTTGCGGGTCGTCCGGGTCCCACCCCTCGGCGCGTGCGTCTTCCGTCGCCAGGTCCGCCACCTCGTCGGCCTGCGCGCCGAACTCGTCCATCAGCCGCGCGACCTCGTCCTCGAGATCACTGACGCTCTTCTTCAGGTCGTCGACGAGCTGCTCCATCGCCGCGCGCGTCTCCGACGCGACCGCGTCCTCATACCGGTCCAGGATCGCCTCGAGGTCGGTCCGCGAGATCTCGTCCAGCGGCCGGCCGACAAGATCCTTGAGCTCGGTGTCGAGCTGCTGGAGCAGGTCCATCTTCTCGGCCAGCAGGCCCACGGCCCGTGCGTTCGCCACGAGCGCCGCGCGCTCCTTGGCGATCTCGGCCAGCAGGATCTCGATGTCGCGCGCCAGCGCCGGGTTGATCTCCGCAAGGCTCAGGTCGAGGGTCGTGGCGCCGGAGAACGCCACCCCGCGGTGCCGGACGTCGAAGAGCGGCTTGTTCAGCCCGAGCGGTTCCGAGACGAGGTGCACCACCTCGCGCGCGTCAACGCACGTGTTGTCGCCGCCCTTCCTGCTGACGTGGAAATGGAAGTCGTTCATGCCCATCACGAGCAGCACCGAATCGAACGCCGCCTCCATCCGGTTGCTCTCCGAGCCGTCGGCGTTGAACACGAACTCGCCCGGGACCTCGTAGGTGGGGAGCGGCGTCTGGTTCACGTGGAAGTAAGGCGCTCCAGGGTCGTCGAGCTCGGGCGTCAAGCACCTCGTGTTGAACGAGGTGGTGACCCAGTCGAGGCTGTACGGCGTACCGGCCCACGCGAACGACGGCGCCAGCACCGCCAGCGCCGTGACCAGCGCAACGAGCCTCTGGAACACCGCGGCGCTCCGGCGGCGCAGCGCAACGTCCTTGGAGCCTCTCATGTCCCCTCCGCGCCGCGCACGGCGGCGTCATATGCGATCGCGGCGCCCTTGACGTCCCCCGCGTCGAGCCTCGCCTGAGCCGCGTCGAGCTCCGCCGCGGCCATGCCCTTCTCCCGCAGCGCCGCGAGACCCGCCGCGATCTTCTGCGGCACCCCCGTCCTGAGCTCGGCCTCCGCGGCGTCAAACCTTCCTCGAAGCTCCGCGCACCCGGCCTCGCGCCAGGACGACCCCGCCGCCTCGCAGAGCGGCCGCAGCTGCGCCAGCGCCAGGAGCTCCCCGCACCGCTCGGCCAAGAGCGGCAGCCCGAGCTTCTCGCTCACCGGCGGCGCCGCCGACAGCGCCGCGACCTGCGCGCGCGCACGCTGCTCGAAGGCGTCCGACGCCTTGCGCGTCCGCGCCCCTGCGACGGCCTCGCGCGCACCCTCGTCCATCTGCAGCACGCGGAGCGCCTGCCGGCGCAGCGCGATGCCGCCGAGCAGCGCCGACGCGGTCGCGTCGCTCCGGGCGACGCGACCCTTCACGTAACCCAGCATCGCGTTCAGCGAGCGCAGCGCGCCCGACGTCATGTCCGGCAGCACCGCGCCGTGCGTCGCGAGCAGCTCCCTGTGCGGCGCCATCGCCTCATCGAAGGAGGCCGCGAAGACCTGGAGCGTCGCCGACCAACTCAGGATCTCCGCGGTGAGCTCGCCGGGCGAGCGGCTCGCCTCGCGCGCCGCCGCGAGCACTGCCTGCTCCACGCTGTCGAGACCGTCGATGTCCGACCGCGACGCCTGCTTCGAGAGCGTCGCGTACGCCGCCGTCTCCGCCGCCTCGGTCGCGCGGTACGCGGCGAAGCGCGCCGCGACGCCCGCGTACTTCGATCGCAGCGGCGCGACGTCGCTCCGAGCCTGGTCGAAGACCGCCTGCACGGCCGCCATGGCCTGCCTGTCGGCCGCGAGCGCGGCGGCGAGCGGCTCCCGCTCGGCGCTGGCCTTGTCGATCATTGCTTTATTGAAGTTGCCCGCGGCGTCGACCGGCGCCTCCGCGAGCAGCACCCTCTGGCGGTCCCTCGCCTCGTCGAGCAGCCGCGCGAGCTTGCCCGCGAGCGTCGCCCGCAGGGACTCGGCGTTCCTCGCGTCCTCGCGCACGTACGCGATCGCCTCGTCGATGTGGCCGAACCAGACGCCGAGCGAGGTTTCGCTCGCGACGATCTCCTCCGGCGTCTTGTTGTTCGGCCAGGTGGCCCACACCTCGATGGGCAGAGCGCCGTCCTTCTCGGCCTGGGCCCACGCGGCGCCCGGCCCCTGATTCTCGCCCACGCAGTGCTCCTCGCCGCCCACCGCCGCCGCGCAGAAGCTCCCGAACGTGTCGTCCCCGAACTTCCACAAGCACCCGGCCCCTGCCGCGCCGAGCGCCAGGGCGGCCACAGCGACCGCAAGGATCGTCCTCCATCGCATCGGCCTGGATCTTTCGCCCATGCTCATTGCCTCCACCCCGCGATTTTTCTCGCTCGCGCACGCTCGCCCGCACATTCTCCAGAAGCAAGCGTCCCCACCAAAGCGCTAGGACATTGCTCGGCCCTGGGATCGCGCCCCGAGCGCCAGGTTGTCCGTCCTCAATGCGCGGACAGTCACGGAACCGGAGAGGTGTGCTTGGGGGGGCGTGGCGCCACGGCCTGCGGACCGGCCGCGGGATCGAGGCGGAGGCCGCTGAGCTCGTGACCCTTCGCCGGCGAGCTCCGCGAGCGAGGTCTCGGCGTCGTGCTCCTGGGGCGCCGCGCGGCTGTCCACGTCGCCACCAGCAGGCCCGCGGGCGCCCTCGTGGAGCTCCGAGCGTGCCACCGTCGGCGCCCTGTCACTACAGGGGTCGCCTGAAGTGTCGTGATCTTATTCAGGGAAACGCAGCGTCTCGACCCGGGTGCCGTCCTCCCCCCGGATCTCTTCGCCAGACCAGTCCCAGCTCACGCCGCCCTTTCCCGGCGGTCCCAGCTCGTAGGTCACGCCCTCCAGCGTAAGCTGGTCCTCGTCGAGGTAGGCGATGCCGATCGAGTCGCCGCCACGCCCGGGGCCGCCGTAGCCGCCCTCACCCCCTCGGCCGCCGTTCCCACCCTGACAGGACCACGTGCCGTCCCCCACGGCGCCGCCCGATGCGCCTCGACCGCCTTTGCCCCCTTGCTCGGGTGGCCCGCCGTCGCCGCCCGGCCCCGCGGCCAGCGTCTCGATCATGGTGTCGCGCACCGTCAGGTTGGCGTGGAGGGCCACGATCCCGATCGTCGGATGGCCGTTCTCACCCCCCCGACCGCCTCGCCCGCCGCAGCCACCGGCGCCGCCGGAGCCACCGCCGGCGCCTCCTTTCGAGGCCACGCCGCACGCGGCGAGGCCGCCTCGACGGCCACCACCCCCGCCGCCGCCTTGACCCGGCATGCCCCTATCGCCGTCGCCTGCCCAGTCGGCCTCCCATCCTGTCTCGGTGATGCGCCCGATCCCCTGACCCGCGGCGCCGACGGCACCCCACATGCCGCTTTTCCCCGTGAAGCCGCTGCTGCAACCACCGTCTGCCCGGTTGCCAAGTCCTCCTTGCCCATCGTGGCCGGGGTCCGGCTTGACGACGGGCTCGCCGTCCTCCCCATCTCCAGCGCCTTCGGCGAGCCCGTCGCCTCCCTTGCCACCGGCGCTCGGGATTCCGCCGTCGCACGGATTCAGCACCGCCGGGCCGCCGGGGACGGTGTCTGCCGAGCACGCATCGCCGCCGTACAGACCATCCGGTCCGGCCGCTGACTGATTTAGCCCGCCCCATTTCTCGCCATCGTGGCCTGCGTATCCGTAGTATGTGCGGATCTCGCTCCGGACGAGCTCCACGGCAGTGTTGGAGTGAACAAGCATCGTGATCGGGCCCCACGCTCTCAAAGCCATGTCGACGATCGTCGATACCCCGTCCGCGGCACCCCTATCGCCATCGCTCGCCGGTACAACGGTCAGGACGATATCTGGCTTATCCGAAATCTGAATCAGGGAGCGCGTGTCAGCCTGGCGCCTCCAGCTCACGCAGCCGAACCCGCCGATGAGATCCACGCCGGAAGGGAGCGTCACAGGCCCGAAGAACCCGTCGGCGCACGCGAAGACGCGCCCCCGGCCCGTACGCGCGAGCTCCACGCCGCGCTGCAACGTGCGCACCGGCTTGTCTTTCGTGCCGGGGTTCGCATCGTCGCCGCTGCCCCAGACGCCGCCCACGAACACGCCGCATCCATCCTCCCACACATCGGCGGCGAGACGCTCGAGGCAGACCGACTCCGGCGGCGGCTCGCCTTGACACGGCGAGGTGCCGTCGCACGCCGCTCCGCCAGGCTCATTGGGGCCCGGCGCGGTGCCGCAGCCGGCCACCGCGAGCAGCAGCGCGGGGGACAGATGGATCGCTCTTGTAATTCGCATCGTTCTGCCTCGATGTCGTGTCGTAGCGAAGGGGACAATCAGTGGGGCGGCACGGGATTGGGCACGTCGAATTGACGGTAAGGCATGGAGTCGCCCGCCTGCCCCTGCCCCACCGCATCATCAGGTGCTGCATTGCCTGCGAGACCGCCATCGCCAGGTCTTCCAAGCTGTATAGTGGCGTCCGGCCCGATGCCCACGTAGGCGCTGTGAGCAGCGACGCCGTAGGAGGATCCTCCGAGGCCGCCGCCGGCGTCGCCCCCGCGACCGCCGTCGCCACCAAAGCCGCCGGAGCACGCGCGCCACATCTGACTGCCGGGAGCGCCCAGTCCACCGTCGCCGCCTGGTGAACCCCCGCCGCCTGGTTGGCCCGTGCCGCCGACCCCGCCGTTGCCGCCGTTGCCCGTCATCACGCGAGTCGCCTCGAGCGTCACCGCGCTCCCCTGCAGCGCAACAACGCCGATGCTCGACCCGCCATAACCACCGCCTTTGCCGCCAAGGCCACCGCAGCCGCCGCCGCCGCCTGAACCGCCAGCCGCACCGCCCTGCGGGCGGCCAGCTGGACACGCCACCATCGGGCCGCGCGACCTGCTGCCGCCCCCGCCGCCACCTCCTTGACCGACCCCGCTCTTCTTCCCATCATCACCGCGGATTCCCATCCAGCCGTCTTCGGTGAGGTAGCCTGCGCCAACAGCACCGTCCGCGCGACCGGCGTCAAGGCCACCCATCCCGTTTGCGCCATCACTGCAACGGGCGCTCCCCGCGCCAGGGCCTCCAAGGCCGTTGCCTTCTGGATTCTCCGCGGGCATCGGCTGTCCCGGAGCGCCATCGCCCCCCGACTCGAGCCCACCGTCGCCCCCATAGCCTCCAGTGGACTCGATGCCATCGTCGCACACGGTCACGACTTCCAGCGCGCCCGTCGGGGAGTCCGCGGTGCAGGCGTCCACGCCGTGGTTCCCTACCACGCCGACGTTCGCGCGGAAGCTCGGCGCGTCCTTCCCCGGCTCCCCGTCCTTGCCGTTGCCCGCGACGATCACGCTCTCCTGCACGAGCGCCCTGGCCCCCGAGCTCATGATCATCGCGATCGACGACTTGCCATCGTCCGCGGACGCATCCGCCGCCTCGACACGCACGCCGAAGACCGTTGACGTCGCGTGCTCTTTGTCATCCGCGATCACCCTCAGCGGGGTCCCCACCGGCGGAGCGATGATCGTCGGGTGATTCGGCCCGCCGAACGACCCGTCATACGACCAATCGCCGCCGTCACACAGGCGCCCGCCCCAGAGATCGACCCCCGAGGGAAGCGTGATCTTCTCCTCGAACGACCCGCCGCACGCGTACACGCGCCGGGTCGCTGCCTCACCGTGGCCTCGCCCGTACGCGGCGAGCCCGATCGCGTGCTGAAGGGTCTTCACCGGAGCGTCCTTCGTTCCGGCGCTGTTGTCGTCGCCCTGCTCGCTGACGAACACCCCGCACTCGTCGAGCGCCATTGTCGTCGCTGGGTCGCCATCACAGAAGGTCGGCTCAGGCGCAGGGGCGCACTCCATCACTTCCCAGCAATCGTCACGGTACGAAGTGCAAGCTAGCAGCGTGCTGCTCGCTCCCCACGCAACGACCACGACAGCAACGGCGGCGGCCAACGCTCTTCGGTCTTCTCGTGGCCGCATCCCCTCGGTACCCGGCATGGTCACCACACCCCCTCGATGCTCACGCCCGTCTCGTGCCCGGTCACGACGGGCGATATCTGGACCCGATCCTGCGCTGGCGTGCGTCCCAGGAAGGAGAAGTCCGTGAAGAAGGACGCGGCGGTGGCCGCGCCGATCACACCGCCCGTGATGACCAGGGCCATGCCCACCCGGTCGGACAGGTTGCGCGCGTCGCGCAGGCGCCGCAGCTCGCCGCATGGCGAGCGATCTGGCGCTTGCCAGCACATGGACGAGCTCGATCTCGGGTCGCTCTGGAGCTGGTCACGCCGCGCGCTCATATCCTGATCGAGCTTGCTGGCGCTGATCATGAGGATGGCGCCTGCCGATACGGTGCCCGTCGCGAGCGAGATTCCCACGACACGCAGCGTGCCCGGCCACGAGGCCCATGAGCTGGGGGCCTGCGCGCGCGGCGCGGGCAAAGCGCGCACGGGAGTCGCCGTCGCGGTCGCGGTCCCCTTGGCGCTGCTCGCCTCCTTGGTGCCGCTCGCCGCCGCACACAGCAACGGCATCGTGAACTCGTGCTCCGCGCCCGCCACGGCGCGCAAGGAATGAAGCGCATCCTTACAGCCCGGTGCACGGCCCCGCACCATGTGTTGGCCCGGCTCCAAGAACAGCGTGTAGGTCCGCGCGGTCCGGCCGATGCGCTTGCCGTCGATGAGCACCTCGGCGTCGGGCGGATCGACGCCGAGCACGAGCCGCGCGACGTGCGGCGCTGCGTTGCGCTGGCCTGCCTCGAATCGCTGTTGGAGCGCTTCTGGCAACACTTCGCGCTGTTCTAGGCTCCTGGCCAGGTGCTCGGCCGCGTCGCGGTACTTGTGCAGCGCGAGCTCGCAAAGGCCGAGCTCGCCGGCGAGCTCCGCGCGCTCTACCTCGGTGCTGGTCGCCGCGTCTGCGGCCTCCAAAGCTGCCTTGTATTCAGCGGTTGCCTCGGTCCACTGCCCGGCCTTGCGCGCTCTCCGACCACGGCGAACATGCTCCTTCACCGCCGACCCGTCGCTCGGTCCCGCCTTCGGATGGGTATCGTCCGCACTGGACGAGTTCGGGAACCCTGTTGCGGCCCCGAACGCAAGAAGAATCGAGAGCGAATGCGCAATGCAACGCATGCCGCGACGGTACCGACGCCCGCTGCTTGGCGTCAACCGGCAGAAACCGCCACGTCTCGGCGGCCTGGGTGAGAATTGACGGTCGGATGAGGGAATGCGTTCAACCATCCGTCAGGCATGGCCAAGCGTAGTCTAAGCGACTACACGGCCGCACATTGTCCGACCGAAGTTGCTCCTCGATTCATTTTTCTGAACCTTTGGGGCCACCTCACGTGTGCTGCTTACCGTGGCCAAGCCAGCGACCGACTCCACCGGCTTCGAGCTCTTCCGGCGCCTGGCCAGGCGCCACGGTGTACCGGCGCGAAACGCCGAGGATATCGCCCAGGAAGCGCTGCTGCGGGGGCTCGACGCCGACCAACGGATCGAGCCGGGCGGCGACCCGGGGCCGTACCGCGTCACGATCGCCGTCAACCAAGCGCGCAATCACGTCCGTGACGCGCGCTGCCGCGGCGAGGTGCTCACGTCGTTCGATGAGGGTGAGATCCGAGATGAGCTCCCGACGCCGGAAGAGCTGCTCCGCAGACGGCAGCGGGAGGAGTTCACCCGGCAGCTGATCGACCAACTCGATCCCAAGTACCGGGATCTCGTGATCAAGCACGACCTCGAGGAGGTCCCGCTCGCCGAGATCGCCGCCGAGCAGGGGCTCCCGCTGGACACGGTTAAGACGCGACACCGGCGGGCGCACAAGGAGCTCGAGGTGCAGGGGGGACGGTGGCAGGCGCAGGAGCGCTCTCAGGGAAGGGACGGGAGCATCTGCGTGCCGCTTGCACTGGGGTTCGGCCGTCGCGCGTCGTGGGTGGCCTCGCTGCGCCGGCTGGGCCTGAGGCTCGTCGTTCAGGCCGCGCTCGTCGTGGTGACCGGTGCGCTCGTCTCCGCCGTGCCGCCTTTGCCCGACCTGGAACCGTGGATCAGGGCGGCGGCGGTCCGCGCCCCTGCCACCGCGCCCGCGGAGCAGGACGCCGTGGCGCCCCCCGCGCGAGATGGCGCCCAGAGCGCCGCGGGGCCTGCCGGTGGAGACGGGATGCCCGGCGCGGCGGCGCCCGCCGCGGCGACCGCGCACGAGATCTCTTCGCGGACGGAACACGGAAGCGCGCGTGGCGAAGCGATGGCGACCGGCACGCCCGCTCCCTCGAACGCGAAGACGAGAAGTCACCGGGCCGCGCCTCCGGCGAGCGCTGTTCGACCGACCGCCGACGAGGTCGAGAGGAGCCTGGTCAACCAGGCGCGGAGGGCCATCGAGGCCAACGACGTCATGGCCGACGTCGAGGCTCGGCGGCTGCTCGAGGCCCACGCGCGGCAGTTCCCGCGAGGGCGGCTCGCCGCGGAGCGCGAAGCGCTGCTCAGGCAGCTTCGCTGAATCGTCGGCTACCCATCAACAGCTAGGCAGACGGGGATAGCGGTGCTGCTTTCGCGCAGCGCAAGGCCGAGATCCGCGTTGTGTCGGACAAGAACGCTCACGTCCAGGAGGCGAAAGTTCATGGAAGACATGCTGGGTGCGATGTGGCTCGTGTCGCCGCTCGGGCTCGCGATGATCGCGTGCGTCGCGATCGGCTTCGCGGTCACCGCGCGCGAAGCGCTGGGACGAGAGCGCGGGCTTCGCGAGGCGCGCGAGCACGCGCACGATGACGAGGAGGCGGCCCTCACCGATGCGAAGGAGCAGGCCGTGGGGGAGCGCGACCGATATCGGCGCCTTCTGGACTGTCACGTCGACGCGGCGCTCGCAGAGCTGACAGACGCCCGAGCGCGCCCCGCTCCCCGGCCGGGGAGGGTCCTGGAGTCGTTCTGCGCGACGATGCCTTCGTGGAGGAGAAAGCTGGGCGAGAGCACGGGGTTGGAACCAAGGGAGGTGGAGCGGTTGCTGAGGAGCGACCTCCCCATGACGCCCGGCCTTGCCCGGCAGCTGGAGTCCTTCACCGGCGCGCCGGCGTGGTACTGGGAGCGCCTGTGGCGGCTGCACGACGATTACCGGACGGACGCAGAGGAGACCGTGGTGATCCAGGTGCGCGAGCCCGGCACCAGGCGCGAGAGCTCGGCGCATCCGGCGTCGTCGCCGGCCCCGAGTTCGGCGCCGCCGACTGCGCCGACGGTACCTCCCCGCGCACTCGACGTTCCTCCGCCCGTGGTGCCGTCTCCCGAGCTTGTCGCCAGGAGCCCGCGGGCGAAGCTCCCGCCGCCTCCACAGCCGCGGCTTCGGTCGCCGCGCCCTGTCCGTGCCGTCGCGGGGGAAGAGCTCGCCCGTCGTGCTGCCACCCTGACGAGCTTCCCGCTACAGCGTGACGAAGCGGGGACGAGTTCCGCCAACGCGTCCGACTGGGAGGACGCAGAGCGCTCTCCGCTGAACACGACCCTTCCGGGAGTAGGGAGCCATGGATGAGCGCCGCCGCGCTTCGCAGCTACACGCCATCAGGAGCCTGCTGGCGAGCATGCTGGCGCTACGGGAACTGAGCAGCTACGGCTGACGTCTTCCTTTGGTAGTGGACGGGGAAGAGCGCGAACCGGTGCCGCACGAGTGCGGACACGCAGCATCATCAGATTACGGGCGTTTGCCCGAGGGGGAGGGTAAAACCATGAGTCATCCGTCGAATGAAGACGAGCGAGCCGCCGCGCACGCGCGCCTGTTTTGCCCGGCCGTGGTCCGCGCCGTGCTGCGCTGGCTGCGGAGGCTGGGGGTCCCACTGTGCCATTGTGCCGACGTCGCAGGCCAAATCTGGCTCAACGCCTGGGAGAGCTGGCCCAGGTTCGATCCGAAGCGGGGCAGGCCTGAACGCTGGTTGAACGCGATCACCGTACATGTTGTCTCGCACTATCGCGAGCGTATGCAGCACCGCAGGGAGGAGCTCGTCGAGCTTATCGATGTAGCCGATCCAGCACCGGATGCCGCTGTTGCGATGGATTACGACAGCATCAGATCGGGCACCATCAACGCGGTGAAAGAACTCGATCCGCAGCTGCGATTTGTTCTCGTGGCACACGATCTGGATGGGATCCCGATGGCCCAGGTGGCAGAAGACGCGGGGCTACCTCTCTCTACGCTCTACAAGCGACGCACAAGGGCCCTCGGTGCACTGCGCGACATCATGGGGCTTCGGGTAACCATGGAGGACTTCGCCGGGAGAGTGGGGCCGCAAGGAGCATCAACGAAGGCATCCTAACGTATAGCTGTACCCTACTGACGACCGGGCCGAACCGCCGACAAGGGAGGGGGCGGTGTGGTGCGTAACGGCGTGGCTCAGGGGGCTGGCAAGCGAGGCGACGACGCCGGCCCGAGGCGACGGGTCGTTCGGCGCGAGCTCTCCGATCCCGGGGCTCGCAGGTTGGGTCCGCGCTGGGGCCATCCCGTCCGAGGAGGCGCAATCGGCGGTGGTTACGTGCTCCCCCAATTGCGATCAAAGGGACGGTTCGGCATCGCGCATTGGTTCCCCAAGTTCTCCCGCGCAGGGCGGGAAAGCGCCTATCCGCGCTGCGAGTTCTGCATCCCTGGGGTCGACGGAGCGGTCGGAACTGGTGCGAGTTCGCGACGGAGCGCTCGCGTCGGGCGCGGAACGCGGCACGGAGCACGGGGTCGAGGCAGTGGCGGGCGCTGCGTCGAGCGGGTGCGGGGTGCGCCGGGCGTGCGCTTGAGAGCGCGGAGGGCGCAGCGGCGCTCTCGGGGGAACTCGAGCCCCGACCGCGAGCCCAAGAGCCCTGGGCGGCGCGTGCGCGGGCGCGTGGCGGCCCTGGCGCGCTCTGCTTCGACCCGGTGCGATTCGGAGGCGAGCGCACTCCTCACGCCGGCACCTGGACGGGCTCGCCGGGCCCCGACTAGCGCGCTGCGAGGTCGGCGCCCCTGGGGTCGGCTGAGCGCTGGGCACGGGTTTGGGCGAAACGCTCGCCGGTGTCGGCTCCCAACCAGAGAGGTTCCCGTAGGGCGCGTGCCGCGACCCCGCCGTTGGAAGGACGACCCCCCGATCCTGCTGGGCGACGTGGGTCAGCGGGTCGGCGAGGGGAACCTGCCGGAGGAGCCTGTTCCGGATGAGCTTCTGCGGGAAGGCTCCGCTGTTGACGCACACCATCTGCTGCGGGCGCCACGGCCCCTGCTCGTGGATCGCCCATGCGACGGCCCCCTTGCCCGTTCTCATTTCCCCCTGAAGGAGTAGCGGGATCGGGGACAGCGCGACCTTCGCCGAAGTGTCGAAGACGACGCATATCGTGTGGCTCGCAATGATGGGCTCGCCGTCGGCCTCGCAGGACCCAAGCTCGCCGTTCCAGCTCAGGACAACGAGCGGCTCGGCCTGCACCGGGCGCTCTAGCGGAGCCTGACGCGCCGCGCTAGAACGAGGGCGCGGCGGGTTTTCGAGCACCTAGGGCTACCGGCGGCTCAGGGAACGGCGCGCACGCTCCCACAGGCGGCCGACTCGTTCTGGGGTGTGGGCACGCGGCTGGCGGGTAACGCCTGGGAATTTCTGGATAGATCTTCTGCGGCCTCCGTCGATTTTGCTTCCGACTCGCTCGCGCTCCCCCGATTATCAGCCGGGAGTGCGGACGAACTAGGAGGGCTTCCCGCCTTGACGAAACTTCAGCAACCAGATGTGGGGGACGCCCCTGCCGTGCGGCCGCTCACCCGGTGCAACGCCGAGGGACGGTTGTACCAGCGCTCCCCAGCGGTCCAGCGCGAGATCGAGACCGTGCTGGGCCTTGAGTCCGAAGAGTTGCTCGCTTCGACCGACGGCCTAAGCGATGAGACGCTGGTGTACCTGATCCGCGAACGACGGCGCGTGCGGGACTGGTCGGTCGCGACGAAGCTGTCGAACGTGCTCGTTGAGCGCTGCAGGGGAGTGCTCCTCAGCACCCTGGGCTCGTTGCCGCAGGACGTGCGCGACGAGGCGATTCGCACGGTGCTCGAGCAGCTCTCGGCGCGCATCTTCGCGCTCGACGACGACCGTGGCGATTTCTACCAGGTCCGCTTCGGCCTCGCGCTCAAGCGCCTTGGTACGTCTGCGTTCAGGCAGTGCGTCCTCACGATCGAGCGGCATCGGCGCGCGGAGCACGACGCCGAGACGGAGCACGACGCCGAGCCTGAGTGGGCGAATTCACGGAACGCGTCGTTCGACCCACGTCAGTGGCCCGAGGATGCCGTGCACTTTTTCAAGGATGCGCAGAACGGGCTACAGGCGATCGGGAATGACGACCATCGCATGGCGTTCGCTCTTCATGCGATGCGCGATATGCCGATCGAGAGCGACGACCCTGAGACGGCGACCATCAGTCGATTCTTCGGGGTGTCGCCGCGCACCATCAGGAACTGGCTGGACCAGGCCGAGGCGGATCTCGCTCGGTGGCGGAGAGGAAAGTCATGAGCAAGGCCAATGAGCGACCGGCGCTCGAGGACGTGCTCGACACGTATCTCGTGGCTGTGGAGGAACCCGACCTGGACTCGGCTCGGGAGTGGGGTCGGCGTTTTCCCGAGCACGCCGAGGCCATCCGTGACTTTGTCACGAGCTGGAGGCTCGCGGCGAGGCTCCCCGCCAACCCGAGCGCAGCTCCGATCGACACCGCGACGTTCGTACAACGAGGTATGACGGTTGTCGCAGGCGTGCTCCGCGGCGAGCAGGAGAAGGACTTGGCCGCCGTCACCCGGCCACCGATCGAAAGTCTACTCGTCGAGGCGAAAGCGCGGGGCATCTCGACAGCCGACCTCGCGGCCAAGCTCGGCTTGAGCGTCACGCTGCTCGCAAAGCTGAATCGACGACTACTCGACCACGCGTCGATCCCGCGCGAGTTGATCCAAGCCATCGCGGTGACTCTCGCGCGCTCGGCGGACGCGGTCGCGCTTTACTTCGCGCAGCCGCCAACGTTCGCGGCGGGTGCATTCCATCGGGCGGCGGGGAAGCCAGCCATTGCTGACCGGGAGGACTTCTTCGGCGCAGTCCGCTCAGACCTGGCTCTCACCGACGAACACCGCGCCCGCTGGCTCTCGTTGTCGCCCGGCGGGAAGCCGTTGCCGTGACTGGAGGCTGGGGGGAGATCCGCCGACGGGCTCGCGAGTGGCACGCCAAGGCGCTCACCGCGGCGGAGGGCAACCCATCGGCGGCGGCCCTCATCGCCGCGGCCTCCGCGCTGATGGACGTCCCGTGCTTCGGCGTCCCAAGCTCGGATCCGCTTCTCGACGGCGGAGATGCCGCGCTCGATACCGAGACTGGGGCGATCTGGTTCCGCAACGACATCGACCCTGGCCTCGCACTCTATTACCAGGCCCACGAGTTCGCGCACCTTTGGCTCGATGACCGCCAGGGCGCGTGCGATGCGAGCGATCTTGCCGCAGATGCTGGTGCGAGCGCTCCGGCCGTCGGCGTGCATCGCGTCGAGGGCTACGGGCCGCGCGAGCGGCGCGAGCGACGCGCGAACGTCTTCGCGGGTGAGTTTCTGCTCCCGGCGCCGTTCCTTCGGCGATGGTTCAAGGGGGGCGAGGACGCCCGCGTGATCGCGCGGCGAATGGGCCTGCCAGAGGGGCTGGTGCTTCATCACCTGGCGAGGGCATTGCTGATTCCGGAGGGCTTAGGTCCAACGACACAGGAGGAGACCGAGGCGCGCCCCAACCTGGACCCAAGTCAAAAGCGCGCCGCCTGTGCAGAGCGTGGACCGCTGTTGGTCGACGCCGGTCCCGGCACCGGGAAAACCCGCACTCTCACCGCGCGCATCGAGCACCTCCTCGCGTCGGGCTGCGCCGCTACCTCGATCCTTGCCCTGACTTTCTCGAACCGTGCCGCGGAGGAAATGCGCCAGCGCGTCGCGCGAACCGCGCCGGCGGTGGCCCCGGACATCTGGATGGGGACGTTCCACGCCTTCGGCCTTGAGCTGCTACGCAAGTATGGGCAGCACGTTGGCCTATCACCACACTTTGCGGTGCTGGATCCGACCGACGCCCTCGCGCTGCTCGAGGGGGCCCTCCCGGAGCTGAAACTCGATTATTACCAGAACCTCTACGAACCGACGATCCAGCTGCGAGACATCCTCAGTGCGATCTCGCGGGCCAAGGACGAGCACGTCGGGCCTCAAGCGTATGGTGAGCTCACCCGCGGGATGGATGCGCGAGCTACGACCGACGAAGAACATGTACAGGCGGCGAAGGCGATGGAGGTGGCGCACGTCTACGCGGTCTATGAGGAGCATCTCAGGAGTCGAGGTGCTGTGGACTATGGCGATCTGATTGGCCGGAGCATCGACCTCCTGCGGGAACATACCCACGTCGCGCGCGACGTGCGCGCCCGGTACGAGCACGTGCTCGTCGACGAGTACCAGGACATTAACCGCGCTAGCAGCCTCCTACTGCGCGAGCTTGCCCATGACGGCCGCGGACTTTGGGTCGTCGGCGACTCCCGTCAGGCGATCTACCGCTTCCGCGGGGCGGCCCCCGCAAACATGGCGCTCTTCGCGCGCGATCTCCCAGGTGCGACAACGCTCGCGCTTGAGACAAACTACCGCTCGCAGCCGGCCGTCGTCGCCGCCATATCCGAACTGGCCCCCCGCATGCGTACTTCTCGCAAGCAAGCGGCGTTCAGCACGTGGCATTGCAAGCGCGAGGATGCGCGCGGCGCGGTTCGCATGGAGATCGCGACGAACCTCGACGCGGAGTGCGTGGGGATAGCCGCGGAGATCCGACACCAGCATGCATCGGGGGTCCGGTACCGCGACCAGGCCGTATTGTGTCGGTCGCACACGCAACTCGCACGCGTTGCCGCCCGCCTCGAGACGGCTGGCGTGCCGGTCTTTTATCTGGGCAATGTCTTCGAGCGGCCGGAGGTTCGCGACCTGCTCTGCGTCATCGCGCTCGCATGCGAGCCCTCGGGCGCCGCGCTTCACCGCGTCGGCCGGTTCCCCGAGTACGATGTCACACCGAGCGACGTCCAGGCGCTCCTCGCGTTCGCGCGCAACGAGAAGTGCCGGTTTCCGGAGGCGCTACGGCTCGCGGCTCAGGCCGTCGGGCTTTCGGAGGAAGGACGAAGGAAGCTGACGCTCGTGGCGAGCCAACTCGACGGCATCCACTTTGGCACTACGCCATGGAGCCTGCTCTCCGAGTACCTGTTCGTGCGGAGCCGGTATCTCGCATCCGCGCTGGATGGTGGCTCGCTTACGGGGCAGCAGCGGGGGCTCGCGATTTACCAGTTGCTGCAGTTCGCCTATGAGGCAAGGCGCAGGAAGCGGCTTCCAACGGAGGACCCCAAGCGCGCGTTCCTTGAGCACGTGCGGCGGCTCGAGGCGTTAGGCGACGAGAAGGCGCTGCGCGAGATCCCCGAGGATGCCGCTCATCTCGATGCTGTGCGGCTCTTAACTGTGCACGCAAGCAAGGGCCTCGAATTCCGCGCGGTGTACTTACCATACCTCGGACAGGGACAGTTCCCCGCACGACGCAGGTCACCCGCCTGCCCACCACCAGACGGGATGTTGGAACACGGCATCGTCGACGTGCACGACGAGGAGGAGGAATGCCTGTTCTTCGTCGGCCTATCTCGTGCGCGAGATACCTTGTGCCTCTCTCGCGCGGAGCGCTACGGCGAAGTGAAGAGCAACGCATCGTCACTGCTGGGGCTCATCACTCCGCATCTGTCGCGGCCAGCATCGAGCGCGCCCACATGGACCCTCGCCGCAGTCACGGCGGAGCAGCCCGCCCCACCGGCACCTCCACCCGGCGAACGCATCGTCCACCGCGCCGAAGACCTCGAAGTCTACATCGCATGTCCGCGCGAGTACTTCTATCGTCACGTCCTCTTGCTCGAAGGGCGCACGAAGTCGGCATACATGCGGTTCCACCAGAGCGTGTTCGATGTGCTCCACTGGCTGCGGCATCGAGGCGAGACGGACGCGCCAACGGATCTCTCCAGCGCGCTGGTGCGTCTGTCCGAAGTCTGGCAGGAGCGCGGTCTAGATGCGCACGTTCACGCGGCCTTCTACCGCGAGCAGGCAGAGCGAATGGTCGCGCAGATGCTGGCAACGGTGTTGAGCGGCGGGATCGCCGCTCCGCCGCGTTCGCAGCAGGTCGAGCTCCAACATGGACGGATCGTGTTCATCCCCGATCACATTGGGCGACTCGCGAGTGGGGAGGAGGAGGTTGTGCGCTTCCGCACCGGCCGCGTGAGCAAACGCGAGGGCGAGAAGCCGGTCTATGCGCTGCTGCGGGTGGGCGAAGGCGCCGGTGGCCCACCATCACGCCGGCGGGTTCGGATCGTCTCCCTGTCTACCGGCGAGTCGATCGAGGCGACAACGGGCGCAGCGGCGAGCACCAAGGCGCTCGCCGCGTACGATGACGCGATGCGCGACATCGCGGCAGGCCACTTCCCGGCGACCGCCGACGAGCGCCGGTGCCCGAACTGCGCCTACTACTTCATCTGTCCCGCGCCGTAGCCCGCGGGGCGAATCGAGACGCCAGCGACGATTTCGTTTCCGACTCTGGCACGTCGGCTCGATTGGTCCTGCGAGACGACGGGACACCGAGAAGGAAGGGGGCGACGAGCCTCTTCTAGAGGCGTCCCGCGCCGATGCAGCGCATCCACTGCGGGGAGAAATTTCCGCAACGGACGCAGCGGCGAGCTCCAAGGCGCTCGCCGCGTACGATGAGGCGATGCGCGACATCGCGGCAGGCCACTTCCCGGCGACCGCCGACGAGCGCCGGTGCCCGAACTGCGCCTGCTACTCGATCTGCCCCGCGCCGTAGCCCGCTGGGCGAATCGAGACGCCAGCGTCGATTTCGTTTCCGACTCTGGCACGTCGGCTCGATTGGTCCTGCGAGACGACGGGACACCGACAAGGAAGGGGGCGACGAGCCTCTTCTGGAGGCGTCCCGCGCCGATGCAGCGCATCCACTGCGAGGAAAAATTTCTGTAACGGGCGCAGCGGCGAGTTCCAAGGCGCTCGCCGCGTACGATGAGGCGATGCGCGACATCGCGGCAGGCCACTTCCCGGCGACCGCCGACGAGCGCCGGTGCCCGAACTGCGCCTACTACTCGATCTGCCCCGCGCCGTAGCCCGCTGGGCGAATCGAGACGCCAGCGTCGATTTCGTTTCCGACTCTGGTACGCCGACTCGATTGGTCCTGTGAGATGACGGGACACCGACAAGAAAGGGTGCGACGAGCCTCTTCTGGAGGCGTCCCGCGCCGATGCAACACGTCCACTTCGACGAGAAATTTGATGGCTGCGCGAAGGTTTGTTGCGACCGGGAAGAGCAGAGATGGCGAAATTACGAAACTCTTCAACGCAGGAGAGCTGTGGTTGCCCCGGTCGAAGGCGGACGTTATCGCCGACATCGAGAACAAGGTCCACATGTACTACGTGCTCTGGCCGGGAGACGGGCGGACCGCAGTCCGCGTGGAGAACGGTTCGCCGGGCAAGTACCTGCGGACCGATCGCGACAGCACGACGCGTAGCAATCTCCTCGACCTGCCGGACTGTTGACGTAATCGGAGGCATTAATATGGCGAAGAAGAATGTTCATACGACGCCTAATCCGCAGGGAGAGGGCTGGGTCAACCAGGTCGGTGGTGAGGTTGTCAGCCGACATCATCGGAAGGAGACCGCTGTGCAGCGCGGTAAGGAAATCGCTCAGGACAATCATTCCGAGCACGTCATCCACCGGAAGGACGGCACGATCGGCGAGAAGAACAGCTACGGCAACGACCCGAACCCGCCCAAGGACAAGAGGTAGGCAGATGCAGCCGCAACGCCCTGGCATCGTGCCGCCCCGACCCGCGATCCCCGTGAAAACTCCGCAGCGGCCGCCGCCCGAGATTCCCCACCGGCATATGCCCCCCGAGGTTCCTCTCCGGCCCACCCGCGGATGCCCGTTGCCTCCGGCCTCGTGATGGAACTCGCCTACTATGACTGCGGACTGTCCACCCTGACCTGGCGGACCGGGGCATGATGGCGGCTGGGCGACACCGGGGAGGCGTGATGCCTCGCTGCAGGCATCCCTCGTGGCAGGCAGGGTTTCCGGGCACCTACGCACAGCCGCAACGGAACGACCCAGGATTCGCTCGCCGGGAGCGTAGCCGACCGGGCACTTTCCCTGCCGGAGGCACGGGAGGTAGTGGCAACGGAAGGCATACCCCTCCTGAGGTGGGATGGGATCTCCGCTGGCCTCGCAGAGGGTGGTGGCCATGGCGGTATCTGACGGGGCGATGAGGCACGCGAGCGCTATCGCGGCACGCCCGCGCGAAAGATCGTCGAGGGCTCGCTCGCGCCTGGTCTGGCGTGGAGCCCGCACACGCCTGCGCTGGTCACCTCGACAAGGCGGGGTAGCCGTCGGCTAAGGTATCTTCCCACAGGGCGCTTGAGCTGTCAGAGAAACTATGAGTGAAAATACCATACACGTGGCGGATTTTTCCAGCAAAACCAACGCCTATCTCACTGAATATATCAAGTTTGCAGACGCAAAGGCCGGGGCAATCCTGGTATTCATGACCCTCGTAGGAGCCGTGGTATCCGCAACTTCGGAACGCATGCTTTCAACCGCGTACACAGCTGCCTGGGGCGCATTTGTGCTGGGCGCGATTGCCGCAGGGGCCATCCTAGTTTCTGTAACGATGACGCTGTGGTACACAGTTGCAGCATTGTTGCCTAGAACGAGCAACGCGAATCAATCGCTTCATTCGTTTCCTGATATCGTCAAGATGCAACCTGAATATTATGCGAGCTCAGTACTCGCGCTCACGCCGGAATCCATTGCGAGAAACTACTCCTTTCACAACCACGCTCTCGCCAAAATCGCGATGGCCAAGTATGAATCCGTTGAGCGAGCGATGCGCGCGTTGCGCGTCGCCCTTCTGGCCGCGTTCGTAGTGGCACTTCTTTTTGCAGTGGCGAACGCAAAATCAGCCTCCGCCAAGGCGGCGGTCGACACAAGCAAGATGCAATTCGGCATTAGCATGAAGCCGCCGCCAAACCCATGACGACATGGCGATAGCTTGAGATCAAATGCGGAACCACAAAGCTTGATCAACAAATGTTTTGAATACATCCCGCGCGATGCGCTCCGAATACACCAGGTGAGTGACGGAGCTAACTCGACGAATCTCTGGCATGGGTGAGGAATGACTATCCTGAAGGCCGTCAACAAGGCTTACGACCGCTACTACGGCGAAAACGATAGCCACGTGGTCCTCAAGACTGCGCGTGCGAGAAATAGCTTCGGGTCGGCGCCCGGAGTGGTTCTCGACGAATCTAAAGATGGCTTCGGTGTGCTCGCGCGCCATTATGAGATTCAAGAGGCGCTGCGCCCCCTGTTCGGCAAGGGCTCCCCCGTTGAGCCAAGCATCGGGGATCACCCTGACTTCGAGCATCTCAGGGCGCCCCGCACGACCGAATATTCGCCAATCACGACGCTGTTCATGGACATGGAGGGGTCTACACGACTAGGCCTGATCTACGATCCAGAGAAGGTGTTTCGAATCAAGAACGCAGTGATCCGGGCCGCCATCGACATCATCAAGTCTTTTGATGGTCACGTGCATCGGATCATGGGCGATGCGGTAATGGCGTACTTTGGTAGCAGGGGGCAGTCTGTTGAGAATGGTGCCATCGACGCCCTTAACTGCGCAGCTACATTGCGCGCGCTCTTCGTCCACCTTGTGGATTCTCAGTTGCCAGAGATGGCGAACGATCAACTCGGTATTCGCGTCGGTGTGGACTACGGTCCTAAAGAGAAGGTGCTGTGGGGCCCATATGGCTATCCGGGCATGGAAGAGGTTACGGCAACCTCGTTCCACGTGGACGTCGCCTCGAAGCTACAGCACGCCGCGGGGCGAAACCAGATTATGATTGGGCACTCGCTGCGGAGCCTGCTGGATGTGCCCGATCTCCTGCTGGAGAAGAAGACCGTCGTCAAGAACGGTGAAACGCGAGAGGAGCCCTACGTTCTGCCGAACTACCTCGGCGCAGATGGCATGCCTGTCAATTATCGGAAGTACCTGCTAAAATGGGAGGCCTATCTTGCGACTACAAAGCTTGCGAGCGCAGCGCCGACCTTGGTGGGTCTGAGCGGGGAGCAGCTTCGAGTCAACATAGGTGTCGTTGACGTGCATTCGGACGCATCTATCTCTCATACGTACCAGCCGTCCGCCCGCATGCTGCCGAAAAGAAGGCAATTGATGTTCGATGTCCAAATTCCATGCCAACTCCGCCTCCCGATCGCTATCGACTTTCGTGTAGAAAACCATGGTACCGAGGCTGGTAGGGTGGAAAACAACGGCGATCACTCGGACCGACAAGAGAAGACGAGGAACGGCGACCTCAGGTGTGTCCATTGGGAGAGCACGCTCTATCGGGGACTCCACTACTTGAACATCATGGTCAGCTCTCAGGGCAAGCGGGTCCTCGCGAGTCGCTTGGGAATCTGGGTCGAATAGGTGGCTTCGAGGTGTGGACCACCAGCGAAGCTAGGCACCGAGATGCCCCCACGGGGCGCGCAGACGGCGACGAGTTCGCCTTGACTGTGCTCACGGTAGGCCACCTGAACCCGCTCGCCACATTATGGATGCCACCGATAGTGCACCTCGCGACGCAGGTCGACATGGGCAGAGTGATCGGGTCTTCGCACTCGGTCGAAATGACTGGATTTTGTGGGCAGCGACGACGGGGCGGAGTGGAACGCCACCGTCGTGTCGCTGATCGCCTCCCGCGTCTTACACCAGCTCGACCCCTGGGCCTACCCGCGCGACGTGCTGAGCCTGCTGCCGAGCTGGCCGCGCGATCGGGTCTCGAGATCGCTCCGAAGTCCTGGACGCAGACCCTCGAGAACACCGATGCCCTGCCGCGGCTCGCTGCCAGCCCGTGGACGGCGCGGGACACGCCGGCCGCGTGGGCGCTTCGAAGCCTCCTCTGCACCACGGGTAGCGTTCGGCGACGCCGCGCTGGGCGTAGGCGCCGCTCGCCGGCGTTGCCGCGGCGGCGCGGCCTCTGCGCCATCGATCGCCGCAGACCCGCACGACTTGCCAGGGCGCCGTCTCCGCACGCCAGCGTCACTGGCCTCACGCTTGTTGACGCTCAGGCTGATTGATGGCGTCGCGTGCCCGCTGGCTGATGGCCATCACCGGTCTGCGCGGGCGAGGTCGAGGAGGGCGATGGCCATCACCGGTCTGCGCGGGTACCCCCCACAGACAGAGCGATGAACATCTCCGGCGCGCGGGGCCATCAACACGTGATGGCCATCGCGTCGGATGAGCCGCAGGCGCCGACAGCACGATGGCGGCCGGCGCCCGCCACGGTCGCGGTAGGACGGCCCTTCGTCGCCATGCTGGCCGACTCGGGCCGCGGGGGGTTCACGCTGGCGCCGGCGTAGGGCGTCGTGCGTGCTGGCGCCACATGGGATGGCCCTGATGTCGTGAGGAGTGTTGAGGGATGCTCCCGCGATCGACAAAGATGAGCCGCCATCAGATTCGTGCCCGGACGCGCGACACGACGGTCGCGTACTCTGGAAGCGCGGCGTGCTGCCGTCCGCAGGAGGAGCATCGTGGAGCTCGCTCTCATCGTCCTTTTCGTGGTCTCACTCGCGATCGCGGCGTTCTTCGCGTTCAAGGAACACAAGACCGGCGTCTCGCTCCGGCAAGCGGAGGGCTCGCTCCGGCAAGCGGAGGGCTCGCTCCGGCAAACGGCGGACTCGCTCCGGCAAATGGAGAGCTCACGCCAGCAGGTAAGCAGCGAGCTCAAGCGGGCGCTCGATACGAACGGAGGTCTTTGCCAGCACGTCGCGAGCCTGCAGGAGCAACTTCAGCGTCTGAGCCGCTATCAGACGATCGTCGACGCCGAAGCCGCCGCCGCCGGAGTGCGAGCGCAAGCCGAGACGTGGGCAGCGCAGCTCAGGGCGCACGCGGAGGCCGCTGCGGCGGAGCTCGCCAGCGGCGCTCGACGGGAGGCCGATCGCCTTCTCGCCGACGCGCGCACCACGGAGGCCCAAGCGCTCGCCGCGGCCAACGCGTTGAAGGCGCAGACCGAGACGTGGGCAGCGCAGCTCAGGGCGCACGCGGAGGCCGCTGCGGCGGAGCTCGCCAGCGGCGCTCGACGGGAGGCCGATCGCCTCCTCGCCGACGCGCGCACTACGGAGGCCCAAGCGCTCGCCGCGGCCAACGCGTTGAAGGCGCAAATCGAGACGTGGGCAGCGCAGCGCAGGGCGCGCGCGGAGGCCGCTGCGGCGGAGCTCGCCAGCGGCGCTCGACGGGAGGCTGAGCACCTCCTCACCGACGCGCGCGCGACGCACGCGCAGGCGCACGCTGCGGCCGACGCCTTGAAGGCGCAGGTCGCGGCAGAGGCGCAGGCCGCCCAGGCGGCGGCGCGCACCTCGGTTCAAGCGACGCTGGGCCAGGCTTCTGCCGACGCGGCGCGTATCGTGGACAACGCGAACCGGCGCGCCGAGGAGATCGCCGGCGCTGCGCTCACCGCACAACGGGAAGCGAAGCGCCTCGAGCAGACCGCGCAGGCGATGAAGAACGTGATGGAGGGCTACGGCGATCGCTACGTCATGCCGACGGCGGGTCTCCTGGACGAGCTCGCCGAGGAGTTCGGTTTCGCCGAGGCAGGACAGCGCCTCAAGGCGGCGCGCGGCAAGTGCCGCGACATGATCAGTCGCGGCGCGGCGGCGACGTGCGAGTACGTGGAGGCGAACCGGCGCACGACGGCCATCGCCTTCGTGCTCGATGCGTTCAACGGCAAGGTCGACACGATTCTCGCCGATGTTCGGCACGACAACTTCGGGACCTTGCAGCAGAAGATCCGAGATGCGTTCATGCTGGTGAACCAGAACGGGCGCGCCTTCCGCGAGGCGCGGATCCTGCCCGAGTACCTCGACACGCGGCTCGAAGAGCTTCGATGGGCCGTGATCGCGCAGGAGCTAAAGCTGAAGGAGCGCGAGGAGCAGCGGCAGATCAAGGAGCGAATCCGGGAGGAAGAGCGAGCCCAGCGCGAGTTTGAGAGGGCGAAGAAGGAGGCCGAGAAGGAGGAGGAAACGCTCAGGAAGGCGATGGAAAAGGCACGTCGTGACGTGGAGAAGGCGAACGGCGAAGAGCGCGCCAAGTACGAGCAGAAGCTCCTCGAACTCTCCGAGCGGCTCCGCGCGGCGGAGGAGAAAAACCAGCGCGCCGTCTCGATGGCGCAGCAGACGAAGGCCGGGCACGTCTACATCATCTCGAACGTCGGTTCGTTCGGAGAGCACGTCTACAAGATCGGGATGACGCGGCGGCTCGAGCCCCTGGACCGAGTCCGTGAGCTGGGCGATGCGAGCGTGCCGTTCGAGTTCGACGTGCATGCGATGATCTCTAGCCAGGATGCTCCAGCCCTCGAACGGGCGATCCATCAGCGTTTTGTCCGCAACCAGGTGAACAAGGTGAACCCCCGCAAGGAGTTCTTCCGTGTGCCGCTCCACGACATCCGCCAGGAGATCGGGCAGATGTCGCTGGAGGTAACGTGGACGCTAGCGGCAGAAGCGCGGGAGTTCCGAGAGACGCAGGCGATTGAGCGTGCGATGGCGAATAAAACCTTCGACGAAGCCGCCTGGCTTGAGGCGCAAGCGAAGGCGGAAGCCTCGCCGGCGTTCGAGCGCGATCTCGCAGAGGCCACCGCCTGACACCGACGCGTGTCAGGGCCAGCGGCGTCGTCAGGCATCATCGCGGCGAGAGGTTGATCGCCCGCGCATGCCTTCGCGCTTGCCCCCCGGCACAGGCCTACTGCTTACCGACAGCGCGTTGCCGGAGACCTCCGGGGCGCTTCGACACGCAACCACTGCGCGCGAGCGATCTCAGCAGAGCCCTGGCGAGCGGCAAGGCTCCGACAGCGAGTCGACGCGACCGGGCGGGCTCGACGTTCGGCCCAGGCCTGCTCACCCCTCCGGTGCCACCGGCAGCCCGAGCAGCCGACCGATCGCCTCGTGAACGACCCGGGCCCCCACCTCATCCCCGAGGGTGACGGCGCGGCTCAGGGTGCTGACGAGCGAGGCGACCACCGCCGCCCGAGGCGACGGATCGGTCACGGCGAGCTCCCCAAGCCCGGGGCTTGGCCCTTGGGCCCGGGTTGGGCCCATGCCCCCCGGGGGGGTACGATCCGTCGCCACGCCCTCCCCAAATCCCCAGGGAAGCGACGGATCGCAACGGTTCGCCCCTGCGGAATTGTCCCGCCAGGATTCCGGTGCGGTGTCGAACCGTCGCGATACGTTGCTTTCAGCGGGATTTCGGGGGGGCGTGACGACGGATCGCACCCCCTCGGAGGGCATGGACCCAACCCGGGCCCAACCGCCGAGCCGCATTCCGCTGTCACTGCAAATGGTCGCAAATTTCTGAGCCAAAGTCGGCTCGCGACGGAGCACGCGCTCGATCTCCTCTTGCACGACGCCGACTCGCGCGTTAGATACTGAACCACATGGTTCAGTATTCGAGTGTCCGCCTCGATGCTTCCTTCGCCGCGCTTTCGGACGCGACCCGGCGCGGCGTTCTGGAGCAGCTCGGACGAGCCGACGCTTCGATCACGGACCTCGCCGAGAAGTTTCACATGACCCTCACGGGCATGAAGAAGCACGTCGGCGTCCTCGAGCGGGCCGGGCTCGTCACCACCGAGAAGGTCGGCCGCGTGCGTACCTGCAAGCTCGGTCCGCGCCAGCTCGACGAAGAGACGGCGTGGATCGAGAGGTACCGCCAGCTCTGGGCCGCACGCTTCGACGAGCTGGACAAGGTCATCGAGGAGCTGAAACGAAAGGAGAACGTCGATGGACGCAAATAAAGAGAGTGAGCCCCAGTTGACGAGCAATCGCACGACGGTGGAACCGAAGTCCGATCGCGAGATCGTCGTCACACGGACCTTCGATGCTCCGGCGCGCATCGTGTTCCAGGCGTGGACCACGCCGGAGCTGTTCAGGCGGTGGTGGATACCGAAGTCGATGCCGGTGCCTCTACTTTCCTACGAAGCGGACATTCGCGCCGGCGGCAGCTACCGCCTGGTCTTTGGTCACGATGCCGCGCAGCCGATGGCGTTCTTCGGCACGTACCTCGAAGTGACACCGCATTCGCGCATCGTGTGGACGAACGACGAAGCGGGCGACGATGGCGCGGTCACGACCGTGACCCTCGAGGAAAAAGGCGGCAAGACGCTGCAGGTGCTGCACGAGCTCTATCGATCGAAGCAAGCGCGCGACGCCGCCCTGGCCTCGGGCGCGTACAGCGGGATGGGCGAGACGTTCGAGCAGCTCGATGAGCTTCTCGTCACGCTTGGTACGACGGCGCGATCGTCCTGAAGCCATCGCGCGGGAGGGGCGCCGGGGAGCGCGACGAGCGCGGTCCTCCTCGGCGCTGCGCAGTGCGTCTTCTCCGGTCTTCGACACCCGGAGCGAGCCCTCTCGGACTTGATGGCAAGTTCTCTGAGGGGGCTTGGTCTTTGGTCCTTCAGTCCCTCAGCAAACCTGCTCGGAACCGAACGACTCTCCCTCCATCTCGAAGTCGCGGCTCACCCTACTTCCTATGTATCGCAGAGTCACCACTGCTCCGCGCCGGAGGCCCTCATGACCCGCACCGCGCTCGCCGCAGTCCTCGTCGCCCTCACCGGATGCAACACCTCCTCGACCACGCTCGATCCGCCCCCGTACGGGAACCCCGCGGGCTACCGCGTGCACGTGCTCCAGGGCGACAGCCTGTCCGCGGGCGACGTCACCTTGAACGACCTCGTGGTCGACACGAGCAGCGTGGAGGCGATCGACGCCTCGGTGGCGGCCATGGTCGCCGACACCGGAGAGACCACACGGCGAAGATCGCAGCGGCCCGCGCCGCCGCGATCGCGGCCGGGCTCGGCCCCTCGAAGGTATTCGTCGGCGAGTTCGGCCCGTCCTGGAGCGACACGCCGGCAGACGGCAACGTCTCGGATCGGCTCGCCGCCGCCCTGTTCAGCGCCGAGGCGCAGGAGACCGGAAAGGCCGCGGGCGCCGACGCGATGCTCTGGTTCGGCCTCTCGGATCCGACCGCCTGGTCCGACCCCAAGAACCCCTGGGTCCCCTCGCTCATCGCCGTGACCGGCGAGCGGCGGACGCGAACCAGCGCTCAAGCGCGTCCACTAACCCCTCGACGTCTCCCACGTCGCCGGCCCAGGCAATGCACCCGTCGGGCCGGATCAGCATCGACGGGCCTGCGTCGGCCGGTAAGCAGCGCACCCGCGTGAACCCGGCGGCGAGACCGGCCGCGTGCCCGTCAGGAGACGCGTCGAGCACTATGCCTTCGCCTTCCGCCATCTCCGCGAACAGCGATGTTCGAGCGTCGGCGCGGCCGACCGGGCGATCGCCGGTGAGGCGTCCGACCAGGTCTCGCTCCGCGCCGAGGTCGTAGCGCGTGGCCAGACCGCTCGTCAGTCCGTCGAGATGGCCATTCACGGCGTCGATCTCCATCAGCTTCGCGAAGATCTGCCGCATTGCGCTCGACTGCGGGTCGGACCGCGTGAGCGCGACCTGGGCGAGCGTGTTGGCCAGCACGGCCTCGGCCACGGGCCGCCGCTCGGACGTGTAGCTGTCGAGCAGGCTGTCCGGCTTGTCGCCGCGAACGACGGCGGCGAGCTTCCAGCCGAGGTTGGCCGCGTCGACCAGCCCAAGGCTCAGCCCCTGGCCGCCCAAAGGCGAATGGATGTGCGCCGCATCACCCGCGAGCAGGACGCGATCCCGGCGGTACGTGTCGACCAGACGTGCGCTGTCCGTGAAGCGATTCGCCTGCTCCATCGCCGTCACGCGGACATCCGCGCCGCTGATTCGGCGCAGCACGCCTTCGATCTCCTCGCGCGTGACGGGCGCATTGCGATCAGCCAGCGGACCGCTGAAGTCGTGCATCGCAAGCCATCGAGGCCGAGGTCCGTTCATGACGACGCCCTCCGGCGTGCGGGTCGACCCGCGCGGAAGGCGCTCGGGGTGGTCGAGGTCGAGCACGGCCTGGTACATGA
Source organism: Sorangium sp. So ce693 (assembly GCF_051521375.1). Taxonomy (NCBI): domain Bacteria; kingdom Pseudomonadati; phylum Myxococcota; order Polyangiales; family Polyangiaceae; genus Sorangium; species Sorangium sp. So ce693. The sequence goes on along the minus strand of NZ_CP150347.1, from coordinate 10,921,901 downwards.
ATTGGCTCGGCGGCGTACCGGGGAAGGCAAAACCGGCCATCTTGCGGATCGAACTGCGCCCTCCGTCACATCCGACAAGCCAGGCGCAGCGCGCATGCTCCGGCCCGTCCGGGGAAGCCCAGTGGAGCGCGACGCCATCGTCATGCTGGTCCAAGCCCGTGACCTCGCACCCGCGCCGTACCTCGATGTCGAGCGCGGCCGCCCGCGCGCCCAGGATCGCCTCCACGCCCTGCTGGTTCACCCAGAGCATGCGCCGTTCGGGCTCGCCCACTGCTTCTGATCGGAGAGGGAGAAGGGCGAAATGCCCCCTGGACCTGTGTGCCTGCGCCCGCCTCTCTACGCCCACCGGTCCCATGGCCGCGAAGTGGCGATCCTCCGCCCCGGCGAGCGCTGGGCCCATGCTCCGGCGCTGGAGCGCCTCCACGCCGAGCGGTCCGACTGCAGTCCCCTTCAGGGCGACGCTTGGCGCAGTGAGCCGCTCGAGCACCATCACACCGGCGCCGCCCAGCTTGAGCTCGATCGCGAGCAGGAGCCCGACCGGCCCGGCGCCTACAACCACGACATCGACTTGCTTGTCCATCGGCCATGAATCCATCGAGTACTACGTACAAACACCGATCAGCTATCGGGACACAGAAGGCACTGAAAATATGTGAATCTGCCCAGATCTCAGTCGATTGGTCAGCCGAAGCCGCCGAGGGCGGCTCGTTGCCCGGGCCAGGACGGCGCCCGGCGCGTCCACGCGGGGGCCCACGCTCTTCATCGCCGGCGCTCACTCGCCAGGGAAGAGCTCCTCGGCGGTCATGTACTTCGCCCCGAGCGCTTGCGCGAACTCCCGGTCGCTTTCCATATCACCGACCATAACCAGGTGCTCGCGCGCGAGCTTGTGGCGCTGGATCAGCGATATCCCGAGCCCCGGCAGGGGCTTGCGACAGAAGCAGCCGACCGGAAACGCCGGGTGCGGACAGTACACGACCTCGGCCACGGGCAGGCCGAGGAGCTCGATCGTCCGCGAGAACGCGGCCAGGACAGCCTCTTCGGTCACCGATCCTTTCGAGATGCCGCTCTGGTTTGACACGAAGAAGAGCGTGTATCCGTCGTTGACCCAGCGCTCCAGGGCCGCGCGCCGACCGGGCAGGAGCTCGACGTCGTCGGGGTCGCGCGGGTAGATTTCGCCGCTCTTTGTCGTTCGCAGCGTACCGTCTACGTCGAGGAGCAGGCCCTTGCCCGTGAAGAGCGGATCAACGCGTCGGGCAAACGGGATCTCCTCGACCACCGAGAAGCCCTCATCCACGTGCGGCGCCTCGAAATTCGCAGCCCACCGCGAGAGCGCCTGCGGTGGCGGCAGGTTGGGATCCTCTTTGCCGAGCGCTTTCATGTCCTCCGGCCCGAGCAGCTTGCCGTAGCGATCGAGGACACGGAGGACGACGTTCGCGTAGGCCTCGTTGATGGGCGTGGCCAGGTACCGGCACCGGACCGGCACGCGGTGCGCGTGCGCCATCCGGAGCACCGCGTAGCGCGACGCGCGCGTGCCGTACGTATTGTCGAGGACCACCCGAGTTTGCCCCGAGGAGAGCAGCTCTCCGAGCTTCTTGACCACGCCGTCGAGCGTGCCGCCGAGCTCATCGCGGTTCAGGCGCGCGTACCCTTTGGCCGTGTAGCGGGCGACCTCCGACGATTTGCCTGCCCCTTGAATTCCCATGACCACGACCACCTCGGGCGCATCGCCGGGGCCTTCTCCGGGCTCGAGCTTGCGCAGGCCGGCGGGGATCACGGGGGGCGCGACCGAGGCCAGCACATCGGCCGTGGGCGCAAAGCTGGTCTTCGAGAGGTCGGCTCGATCGCGCGCGTCAAAGGGGACCCGGAGCGCGCGCAAGCAGGACTGGACGCTCTCCCGCTTGGTCGCCCCGAACAGGGGAAGGACTGGGGGGCCGAGATCGAGCAGGGCCGCGAGGGCCGCCTCCTGGGACGTGATGGTGTGCCGCGCGGCGATGGGCTTGATCGCGCGGTTCTTGAGGAGGCTATCGACCTTGGCGTGACCGCCGAGCGGCCGGTGGGCGAGGAACGGGATGCCCATTTGCTTGGCGAGCTCGAGGAGGCCTCGGGCTGCGCTGCCACGATCGAGAACGCTCAGCTCCTCCTGGATGGCCCGCACCGGAAAGTGCCGCAGGGCCTGGTGGACCTCTGCGATGGATGTGTTGCTGAGGCCGAGGTGCTCGATGAGGCCCTCTTTCTGGAGCTCGGCCAGAGCGGCGAGGCTGTCTTCGAGGGGCGTCTTGGGGTCGGTCACGTGGAGGAGGAGCATGAAAATCCGCGAGACGCCGAGCGCCTTCAGGCTGCCCTCGACCGTGCGGCGCAGGTGGTCCCGGCTGCCGTTCGGGACCCATCGCCCTTTGGGTCGGGTGAGGCCCGCCTTGGTGATGACGCGCACGTCGTCGCGCGGGCCGGACCATGCGTCGAGCGCCTTGCGGACGAGGCGCTCTCCATAGTGGGCCTCGCGGTCGGTGAGGCAGTAAGAATCGGCGGTGTCGAGGAGGCGTATGCCTTGATCGAGGGCAACGTGGATGACGGCGGTCGCGTCCTCTTCGGAGGGGCGCCCCTCCGTGGCCAGCCGGAGCAGGCCGAGGCCGAGGGGAACGTCGAGGGGGCCTAGGACACCGTAGGGCGAGGGGGCGGGAGTCACGGAGATGATGACGTAGCCAGGTCAGCGGCTCGATGCAAGCGCTGGCGCTGATGTTGTGAGGTCGCCGTCGATGTTCGATAGGGCCTGTTTTCCTACGTCGGACGACGGCGGCTGCCCCTCGGACGAGGACGTCGCCAGGTCATCCCGCCTTTGGGATCGCGCGCTCGGCATTCCGGAGCTTCTCGCCTCCGGATCGTCATGTCGCCCTGAAACTCCGGGGAAAGCGACGGATCGCGACGGTTCGCCCCCGCGGAATCGTAGCAGCTCATCCATGCATCCAGGGGCCCGCGCTCACGCCACGGCCTGCGGCCCGTAGAGCAGGTGCGACGAGGATCCGCGCGAGCGCGTCGGCGAGGACGTCCTCCGGCGCCGCCCTCGCCGTCCGCGCGCGGAAGGCGATGAAGCCGTCAGGCCGAACGAGGACGGCGCCGTCGCGCCCTATCCCGTATGCGCCGCCGAGCGCGCCGCTCGGATCCTCCACGTCGCCGCCGACGCGGTGCGAGGAGAGCGGGATCCCCGCCCGGCGCGCGAGCGTGCGCGCCGCCTCGCACCACGCGTCGCCGCCCTCGGCCGCCAGCAGCACGAAGCCGCGCCCGAAGAGATCGAGCGTCGAGATGCGCGCGCCCTGCCGCGAGAGCCACACGTGCGGCGCGCGCGTGCCCGGGCGCCCCCGGAGATCTGTCGCGCCCGGGCCGGGAGGCGCGCCCGGCTCGAGGATCACAGCCTCCGAGGCGTAGCCGTACCCGACCACGAAGTACGGGAAGGCGCGCCGCATGGTCCAGAGCATCGCGAGCCCGGACCTGCCGGTCATGAGCCCGCGCTCGTCGTTCATGTCCCCCGCGATGTCGGCGACGGCGCGCGCGACGGGCCGCCGCTCGACGTCGTACGTGTCGAGCAGCCCTTCGCCCGCGCGCCCCGCGAGCACGGCCGCGAGCTTCCACGCGAGGTTGTGCGCGTCCTGGATGCCCGTGTTCGCGCCGAAGCCGCCCCACGGCGGCATCACGTGGGCCGCGTCGCCCGCGAGGAAGACGCGCCCGTGGCGGAACCCGTCGGCGACGCGCACGGCGGACTGCCAGGGCATCACGCCCTTGAGCTCCACCGCGAGATCCGGGATGCCCGTGGCGCGGCGGATGATCTCCTCGCAGCGCTCGCGCCCGAAGTCTTCGGCGCGCTCGCCCTTCTCGGGATCGAACGGGACGTGGAGGACCCAGAGATCGGTGTTGTTGACCGACGCGAAGAGCCCACGGAGATCGCCGTCCTCGACGAGGCACATGCTGAACTCCCGCCCGCGGACGAGCTCGGTGAGATCGGCGCGAAAGTAGAGGTTGAGCTGGTGGGTGAGGACGCCGCGGCCGCTCTGGCCGACGCCGAGGGAGGTCCGCACCGGGCTCCGCGCGCCGTCGGCCGCGATCAGGTAGTCGGCGCGAGCTCGCCGCCGCGCCCCGCTCCCTCGATCCAGGAGGGTCGCCGTCACGCCCTCGGCGTCCTGCGCGAGCTCGACGAGCTCCGTCGAGAAGCGCGCGTCGACGCCGCGCGCCCTGGCCGCCTCGAGGAGCACGGGCTCCAGGTGGTCCTGCGTGACCCGGCAGGGCGAGGTCGGGCTCTTGGGCGATCCCTCGCCGCGCATCATCCGCTCGCGGAGCCAGCGGATGACGAGCCCGTTCGAGCGGCGCGACGCCATCACCTCGGAGAGCGTCCGCCCCTTGTAGACGCCCATGCTCGGCGCGATCGCCTCTCCGGCCTTTCGCGCCGCGGCCTCGAGCCCGAGCCCGCGGAGGAGCTCCATCGTCCGCCCGCTCACGCCGCGCGCGCGGGGGTGGATGCTCGTCCCGGCGTGGCGCTCGACGAGCAGGGACGGCACGCCGTGCTGCGCGAGGAAGAGCGACGCGGACAGGCCGACGACGCCGCCGCCCACGATGAGCACCTTCACCCGCTCCACCTCGTCACCGTCGATTTGCGTCATTTGCGTCATGAGCTTCGCCTCCGGCTGGTACATACTGAGAGTAGATCCAAATTTGTAGTGAGTGCAAATTTTATGTCACAGCAATCTTCAAGAGACCGCAAGATCCCGGCGACCAAGCGCGCCCCGGCGCAGACGCGCGCCGAGCCGGAGGCGCCCCCGCCGCCGGCCGGCCTCCGCGAGCGGAAGAAGCAGGCGACGCGGCTCGCGATCTCGGACGTCGCCACGCGCCTCTTCATCGAGCGCGGCTTCGATCGCGTGACCGTCGCCGAGGTCGCGGAGGCCGCGGGCGTCTCGGTGAACACGATCTTCAACTACTTCGCGACGAAGGAGGATCTCTTCTTCGATCGCGGCGAGGAGGTCGGAGGAGAGCCCGCGCGCATGGTCCGAGCGCGCCGCCCGGGCGAGCCCGTGCTCGCGGCGCTGGAGCGGGGCCTGCGCGAGAAGGGGGCGACGTCGGTCTACGAGGGGGCGAGGGTCCTGCCGTTCCTCGCCACGATCGAGGCGAGCCCTGCGCTCAAGGCGCGCGAGCGCGCGCTCTTCGATCGCAGCGAGGAGCTCCTCGCGGACGCGCTGCGCGAGGCGGTGGGCGCGCGCGGCGACGACCCCGCTCCCCGGATCATCGCGGCGCTCATCACGGCGCTCGAGTGGACGATCATCCGAGAGCACCGCGCGCGGCTGCTCCGCGGCGAGCCCGACGAGAAGATCCGCGCCGCGCTCGGCCGCATGGCCAAGCGCGGCTTCGCCCTGCTCCGCGACGGCGTGGGCTCCTTTGGCGCGTAGCAAGCGTGAGTCGGCGCGCGCAGGCCCGCCGCACGCCGGTGAAGAGCCGTGAGCTCCCCAGGCCCTGTCAAGCCGGTAGTAATTCTTCCCGACGCTCTACCCGCCACGCCAGCGGCCCACGACACCCGGCGCACTGGACCCCCTTCTGTCTCACGGCAGCGTGAGCGAATGGCCATGTCGGCCATCGACGATGCAAGGTGGGCCCCACGAGGGGACGTGGGAAAGGTCTTGAAGGCCGTCGAGCAGAAGGCCCGCGGGATCACCCGCTGGGCTACATGTCCGAGAATTCGATCTTTTCGAGCTCGAGGAGCAGCGCGAGGTTCGCGGGATCGGTGCGGGACGGCGCGAAGCCGATCCACCGGAGGCCGCTGGCCCTCGCCCTCTCCCATGTCGCGCGGCATGCCGCGAACCAGTCACGAACGAACTCGTCCTGGTTATCTCGGAACCCTTCCGGCCGGTACATCATGGATCGATAGGACAGGAGCATCATCATCTTCTCGAACGTGGACAGCTCGACGTCGCGCGGCTTCTCATCCGACCAGACCAGCATCCCCTTGGTCAGCTCGTAGCCCACCCTCGCGTCCGGATCCTCCGTGAGCGCCTCGATCTTCGCCCGGTCGGCGGGCGGGAACAGATCGTTCGAGTCGGTGCCGAACAAGTCGTTCATTCGACGAGCGTATACGGGTGTCCATGCCGCGTCCAGGAGCCGCGCGTGGTCCGCTGAGCGGCATCGACGGCGCTCATCCCTCTGCGAGCGCGAGGGGCCGCTGGGCGATGACGTCCACGAGGTAGTCGCGCAGGGCCGTCACTTTGCGCGGCACGTGCTGAGACCTCCTTCAGAAGGCGAGCGCCGCGGCGCGAGAGGGCTGCTGAGGCCGATTGCCCCGGGTCATTGGCCGGCAGGCGGCTGCCAGAGCTCCACCTTGTTTCCTTCTGGATCGATGACCCAGGCAAACTTCCCGTACTCGGAATCGTCAATCTTCTCGAGGACGTTGCAGCCTTCTTCGCGCAAGACCTTGACGAGGGCGTGGAGATCCTCGACCCGGTAATTGACCATGAACGTCGCAGCGCCGGGCGCAAACTGGTCGCTTTGCGCCGGAGCAATGGACCAGACGGTCGTTCCAGCGACCGGCTTGCCTTCACCGTCGGTCCAGGTGAAGGCCGTGCCACCCCATTCTTGGACATCGATCCCGAGGTGCCGCTTGTACCAAGCCTGCAGCGCCGGAGCGTCTTTGGCCTTGAAGAAGATGCCGCCAATTCCAGTGACTCGCTTCATAGAACCTCCGAGGACGGGTGGTGGTGAGGGAGACTGTGTTTCTGCGACCTGACGCCTGAGTCGAGCCGCGCCGCGACGCGGCGTCGGCTCGAACGATCTGTTGGCTATCGCACCATGGGTTGGCGGATGATGGTCTTCCACTTGGCCGGATCGGCGCGACGTATGTCGCTCAGATACACCTCGTGGTGCTTTCCTGCAAGCGCCGATCGCGCACCAATGAAATCATGAACTCGCTGAATGGTCGGCCCTTCTTCAGTGAAGGGGCCAATGTGAAGTACCTGAGCGCATGATCCTTCAGTGAAGCTCTCCAGCCTGAGCGCGTCCACCGCGGGGAGCGCCTTCTTTCGCCTCACTTCTGCCATGGCCGCGTGGATCATCGCCTCCTCCACGAAATGAGGCTGCATGATCATCATCGTCCATTTCCACCTCGACCTGTCGTTGGAGGTGAAGACGGACATGTCATCCGACCACCAGAGGCCTTCGAGAGGCATGACCGCATAGTCGATTCCTTGCGCGCCCTTCTTCATCATGAACTTCGTCGTGTAGGCAACGGAGAACAGCGCCTCCACTGCCTCGGCATACTGCTGTGAAGTGTTGGGGTCGCCCTCGCCGTCGATCATGAGGAACTGAAATGTCGGCACTTCGACGTGAACCACCTCCTTCGCGGATGCCTGGTAGAGATGTTTGAGCTCCCTCTTGAGATCAACTTTCGACACGAATGCACCTGATGATTGCGAACGCACAAGCCCACCTGCCCGGCGGGCGGGAGCGCCACGAATCTGGAAGAGCCTACAGGCCCGCCAGGTGAGGTGCAGCGCATGGTTCGGCCCTGTCAGCTCTTCTCCGCGAACCAGCCCTTGTAGTCGAAGAACGGGTGCCCACGAACCCGGTGCCCGCCCCGTAGCTCGTCCAGCGACCACAGGTGCGGGGTGTAGTCGTCCATCGCCGCCCCGCTGAACCGGGACAGCAGCCCGGCCACGAACCCGGCCACCTGCTCGTCGCCGGGGTGCCGCCCGGACACGTCGGCGATCACACAGGCCGCCGGCTCGCCGCCGAGCCTCTGCACGATGTCGGCCCAGTCCTCCGGCTCGTGCTCAAGAGGGCCCTGCCGGTACAGGTTGATGTACAGGCAGGCGTCACCCGCCACGAACACGACCCACGGCTCCCGCTGCTCCGGGTAGGCGGCGTCGAGGTACGCCGTGACCGCAGACTCTGTAGTGTCCCTCAGGAAAACGACGACCGACCGCATCGCGCCCCTACCGCCTCCGCTCGCCGAAGATACCGGCGCTTCGGCGGCGAACGCAAGCTCGTCCGCGGCAAGCGCCATGGGGCCCCGAGGACAACACAGCCATGCCCTCCTGTGCACTACCGCCGCCGTACGATTCCTGCAAGCGCGCTCGGCGAGGGCCAACGCGAGGAGGCTCGCCTGTCGGATTGACTGCCGCCCCACGTGTCGCGCCGACTGGTCGCCAACATCCACCTATCGGGAGGCGCCGGACGTAAAAAGACGAGATTGGAAGGGCTTGCTGTGCTCACGGGATCGGTAATAACGACGGACGATGCGAACGGCCTCCTTTTTCCTCGTTACACACTGTCTGCTCGCGAGCGCCTGCACGCAAAGGACGCCGCGGAGCGCGGGGCACGACGCGCGAGGACCCGCCGTGGAGATCATCGCGAAAGGCGAGGCGTCGTGGGATGGCGCGGCGCTGCCGGCCTACCCGACGACGACACCGGAAATCACCGTCGCACGTATCACGATCCCTCCGCGCGGCGCGCTCCCAGTCCACAAGCACCCGATCATCAACGCGGCCTATCTGGTCTCCGGCGCCGTCACGATCGTGGCGGAGTCGGGCCGAGAGCGCCGGCTGCGCGCGGGGGACGCGATTATCGAGCTCGTCGACGCCTGGCATACCGGGCGGAACGACGGTGACGAGCCGGCGGTGTTCGTGGTCGTTTACGCCGGCTCACCGGGAATTCCGCTCTCCGTCAAGAAGTAGTGGACCGCGCGCTGTCGCAGGCGTGACGGCATGTCGCTCACGTTCGTCCCCTTTGGTTCGGAGGCGCTGCCCAAGCTCGCGATGAACGCGCTGACCCTCCCCATGCTGCAGCGGGTATGCATTGCCGATGCGCTACGGCCCGACCGCGAGGCTCCCCGGGGGCTGGCCTGGTAGCGAGCGGCCGCCGTCCACGGGCTTCAGCGCCCGGCGCAGTCGACGAAATCCCAGGTGATGGGGACGCGACCCTGGTCTGGATCGGCGATCTCCCGGAACGGGCCCTGCCCGAGATCGACGCTGCCGCTCGCGCACGAGGGGCAGAGATCGATGACGCGGACCACCACCGACCCATCCGGCCCGTGGACCTCGATGCACCTACCGCAGGCCGCCCCCTCCGCGAACTGGTCTGGATTCAGGGCGGCGACATAGGCGTCGGCGCCCGGCACCTCGAAGCCGCAGGCGCCGACTCCGACGCTCGGATCGTAGAACGTACCGTCGCCCGAGAAGGACTGTGCCAGCGCCGGAGCGGCGATCGCGGACGACGCCAGGATCGCCGGGAGGAAGCGCAGCCGCCTGGATGGACGACGCGAGGTGAACGATGTTCGCTTTGACATGAGGGCTACCTGAAGCTCGGGTCGCCCTGGGTCAATCTGACGGCCGCGCCCCGATCGTACGGGCCTACCTGTTGCAGCGGCCGCTGTTCTTGTCGAAGAACGGCGTCGTCGACACCGGGCGTCCCTGCGGCGGGTCGATCTCCACCTCCAGGGGGCCGTCGGGCGTCCAGGCTTCTTCGCACGCGATAACCTGTTCGTCGAACCGCCCGTCGCTCTCCATCCAGATGTCGATTTGATCGCTTTCGCAGGAAGCGCAGGTATCTTCCACGATCAGGTACTTCCTTAGGGCAGGAAGGTACATCCGGGTACCGGGCTGGAACCTGCCTTGGCGGACCGCCACGGTGATCGGATCGTCGCTCGTCCCCGTCCCGCCCGCGCCTTGATGGATGACGGGGTCCGAGATGGCGTTGCCCGGCGGATCGTTGTCGGGCCAGCCGTAGAACGTCACCTCGAACCTGCTCGCCGCGCCCGCCGATCCACTCCAGAAGGTTGCGATGCCAGCGGCGTAACAGACAAACATGGACAGCTTCATAAGGCCTCTTTCCTCCCCCCGGTCGGGGCCGGTCCGTGCGCCCGCACGATGCCTGTTTCGCACAGGCCAGCTCCGCGAAGGCACAGGGCGGGCCCGCCCCGCAGGCTGGCGGGCGGATGCTTGAACCCAATGGACGTCCTGTGTCCGGCGTACGCAGCACGTCGGGCACAGGACGTCCCAGACGAGTTCGGCCCGTCATCAGGAGAGGACGGCGTCGCCGTGGAGACGCTCCGGTTTCCTGAATAGCTGGATTGGAGCTCGCGCAGCGAGCCGCGCCGGTGGAAGCCGGCGCGTCCACAGGCCCGGGTGCAGCGGCGGCCAGGCGGATCGGTCGAGCACCGCAGGTTCCCGTACCACCCGGGGCCGTCCCGTCAGCGGGGCGCTCGGGCGGGAAGCGTCGGCATCTCCTCGAACACCTCGTCGTCAGGCAAGGAGAGGACCTCGAAATTATCGTTGCTTGAAAGAGCGCTTCGCGCCCACGCGGCCGAGGTGCGTGTCGCCGAACGCCGTCCCGTACTTGAGCCCATAGCCCAGCATCCGATCGAAGCCGATGTGCCCGACCCAGATCGCCGCGCCGAGCAGCAGCGCCGGCGAGCCAAGCGCGACCGACGCGGCCGCGAGCAGCGCCGGAGCCAGATGGCTGTGCCCCGCGTTGTAGGCCGCCGCGCCCACCCGCGGGCCCGCAAGGTAGCCGAGCAGCGACAGGTCGGGCAGGAGGAACAGCGCCGCGAACCATCCCCAGCTCCCGCCCAGGTGCGCGTAGGCGAGCAGCGCTGCTCCGAGCACGAGCGCGCCCTCGAGGCGCAGGAGCGCGCGCGGGATGCCCCTGGCCCCGCCCGCCGGGACCTCGCAGGTGGGCTGCGGCGCGGGGCCAAGGGTAGAGGGAGCAAGGTCGAGCGCAGGGAGCATCGCGGCGGTGGTCATGGTCGTTCTCCTCGTCGTGCGTACCGGCGCGGGGTATCCGTCCTGTAGACCCCATCCTCGCGTGGAGCGCGCCGTCGCCGTGAATTCGCGGGCGCGGGTGCCGGCGACGTGGAGAGCATGGTCGCTGCGGGGGCTCATGAACATTGTACAAATGCGTCCATCCGCTCATCATTTTTTGATGAGCCCAGCCGAGCCCTCGTGGGACCTCTACGGTGCCTTCCTTGCCGTCATGCGCACCGGCAGCCTCTCCGCCGCCGCGCGTGCCCTCGACGTCGCGCAGCCCACCGTGCGCCGCCAGATCGAGCAGCTCGAGTCGCAGCTCGGCGTCGTGCTCTTCACCCGCGCGCCGAACGGCCTGGTGCCGACCGACCTCGCGCTCGCCACGCTGCCCTACGCCGAGTCCATCGCCGCGAGCGCGCGCGCCCTCGTGCGCGCCGTGTCGAGCCCCACCGATGCCGACCGCGGCACCGTGCGCGTCACGTGCAGCGAGGTCGTCGGCGTCGAGGTGCTTCCCCGGATGCTCGCCCCGCTCCTCGTTGCTCACCCGCGCCTTCAGATCGAGCTCGTCGCCACGAATCGCACCGAGGATCTCCTGCGCCGCGACGCCGATGTCGCCGTGCGCATGGCGGAGCCGACGCAGGCCGGCCTGGTGAGGCGCTGCGCCGGGCGCGTCGAGCTCGGCCTCTTCGCCACCAAGGCGTACCTCGCCGCGCACGCTGCCCCGACGTCGCTCGCGGGGCTCGTGCAGGGCCACGCCCTCATCGGCGCCGACGGCTCCCGCGCCATCATCGACGCGCTCGCCGCCGCCGGGCTCCTCACCACGCCGCGCGACTATGCGTTCCGCAGCGACAGCGACATCGCGAAGCTCGCCGCGGTGCGCGCCGGCCTCGGCATCGGGGTGTGCCAACTCCCGCTCAGCCGGCGGCCGGTGCCGCTCGTGCGCGTGCTGCCCGCGCTCGCCTTCCACCTGGACGCCTGGGTCGTCATGCACGAGGATCTGCGCGCCGTGCGCCGCGTCCGCCTCGTCTTCGAGCACCTCGTCGCGCAGCTTGGTGTCTACGCGACCCAGGCACGCGAAACACGGCCGGTGGCGGCGAAGGCCCGGCGCCCGGGCACGCGGCGAAGGCCCAGCTCGGGCGGAGCGGCGAGGACCCGTCCATGACGACCGAGGTGGGGTCTCCCACCTGGCCCACGTTGACACTGGGGCGCTCGGCGGATCGTCACGGCCCCGTCACGAGACCCGAGATGTGGATCTGTACGAGCGGACCATTCGCCTCGTCGTATACCACCACACTCGACATGTTTCCTCGGGCCCTACCTTGGCCGCCGCGGGCCGCAGATCCGCCGGCGGGATCTTCGCGATCATCCTGAGCGAGGCGAGATAGCCGCACCACACCATGGCTGCCGCGAAGGTGACCGCATCGCGCATCGCTGCCAGGTACGCCGCGGTCGGCGGCAGGCGCGGGTCCGGGTGGTATCCGTTCGGTAGAGCCCATCCTGACGCTGAGCAGGCCAGGGACATAGGCTTTCCGTGCGGTGAAAGTTGAGTTCGCCGGTCGCGGTGAGCAGGTCGTACTTCTTCGCCGTCTGGCGAAGAGAATTCGCCCGGAGGATCTACTCCTCGATGAGACGCTTCGCCGGATGAGAGCAATGACACAAGCCGTCTAACGCCAAAAAGTATGACCTCGGACGTTTACTCGACAAGCATTGCAGCCTATCCAAGTGTCGATTCAAATACAAATCGTATGGGGAGCGACCCGGCCAGGTCGTCCTTGACGTGGCCAGGGGCCGGGCTCCACGTGCTCCTCGGGGGAAGCACATGAGACGGCTGCTGTGCGTGCTGGGTCTTCTCGGAGCCACACGTCTGGCGACGACGATGGGATGTGGAGCATCGCCAGAGGTGGACGAACCTGAAGCGGCCAGCGGCGAGGTCGAACTGCCTGACTCCCTGGACGAGTGCAACCGGGCATGTCGGAACGGACAGCAGGCAATGGAGCAATTTTGCTCCCAGCTACCACCGGATCCTCGCTTGAGGGCCGGTTGCTGGGCGGCAGCGAAGGGTGGATTGGTCGCGTGCCTCGGCTGGTGTTACTGGCACTACGGTACGTGAAGAGGACGTCCGCTTGACACCCCGCAGGAAGGGGCCGCAAGGTGCGTCCTATGCAGGACGACACCCCGCTCGAACCCATCGCAGAACGACGCCTCTCGGTCGTAGGCGAGCCCGGCCGGATGGTGACCGTGACCATCGGCAAGCCGGTGCAGAAGGCGTCCGGTGACTGGGCCTGTCCGGTAGATATTCAGGGAATTCCAGATCCCGTCCGAGACTCGGCCTACGGTGTGGATGCGGTCCAGGCGTTACAGCTCGCGTTCGAGACGGCTCGTCAGTCCCTCAAGAAGGCTGGGCTTCCTGTCACGTGGTGCGATGGAGAGCCCGGAGCGACGGGTTTCCCCATGGCCGTGCCGTACATCTTTGGCCGCGCTTTCGAGGACAGGATGGAGCGTGTGATCGAGGATGAGATCGAGAAGGCCGTGGAGGCGAAGAAGAAGGGGGCGCCCGGCTGACCCGCCTCCCGGGGCACCATGCTCCGAGAGGGGGCTGGACCGCGGGGGTCGATCACCGCTTGTGGTCTGAGGACGGGGCTACACCTGGCGCGGGGAGCTGCCGCCGTTCGGCAGCCGTCGGGAGATCTCCGCGATACCGAGGAAGAAAGCAACAACGGCGTCATTTGTGGTCAGGGTGTATTCTCGTCCATCGACACCTCCGGCGCGGGTTTCTACGCAGCACGGGGAATCGACGACAGCACACAGGTAGGGCGTCACGTTCACACTGGGACGCCGCTCCGCCCGTGCAACGCCAGGTTAACGAGCTTCGTCACCTCGCTCCAGGTCCTCCGGCTCGATCGAGGCGCCGACGAGATCAGCCGACCGGCGGACCTCGGCTTCGGAGACGAATCCCGCGTGATAGAGCCGAACCAGAAACTGCCGGACCGCTTTTCGAACGGCCTCACATGCGGCGGCGAGATCTTCTGATGGGACACGATGCGGACGGTCCGGGGCCTGCGGACCGAATTCACATGCGCCGCGGCAGACTGGGCAGTATCTCGTGATCTTTGTGTCGTGCTGCTGCACCCACGAGACCTGAGCGTCGCGGAGTTGTCGAAATCGTTGCTGATACTCGTCAATGGTTCGGACCGCCGCCGCCGCTTCGGCGATCCAGAATGCAAGATTTGCATGATGTCCCGCCAGCTGGTGAACGTGCTGGGTCGCGAACCTGCCGAACTGCTGTGCGATGAGCTCGGCGCGCGCGATGGAGTATGGCTTCGGGGGCGGCATAGGAGGCCGTCTGGCTCAAGGTGGGCGGCGTACGTCTCGCTAACGAGACGGTCGATCAGCGGTAGCGCGAAGCGCCGTCCATTGCAGCGGTTTGTTGGGAAGCGACATGTAGGCGCCAAGCCGCTCGAGCATGCCCGACTTGCATGCTAAGAGCAGATAACGTCATGTGACGCGAGGTAAGCGCGCGGTGACGTGAGCCGCCAGCTCGTGTTGCGGGAAAGACCTACCGGACTTCGCAATCAGCTTAATGCTGCCGTCCGCTTCCAATCGAATGGAGTATTCGCCGCAGCAATCTTCGAGATGGCGCTTCGTGGCGGCGAGACCGGCAGCATAACCCAGTTCACGAAAGAAAGCCATGGAACGGGTCGAGCACGTTGGACTGAATAGACAGTGTCGTCCAGTCCACCTGGATAAAAAGATCTTGTAACCGCGGATCGCAACCACCGCGAGAAGGCCCAGCAGTCGGTCGATTGTACTCAGAACGTTACCGCTGTTCCCCATGCGAACACCTCGAATGCCTGTTTCGGTCCGGTGCATCCCTGAGCGCTCGCCACCCGATTCTGAAATCCAATGAACAGGACACCGTGGGCACCGATTGCGGTGGCGCTCTCCTCAAGACGCTGGAGAGCGGCGTGATATGCGCCTTGCGTGTTGAGCGTCCCGCCGCAACCATCGACCACGCTGGCGAACCCAAACACCATTTTTAATACATGGTATGATTGCGTCACCCCGCCGGAACACATCAACATGCTATCATCTCCTTCCGGAAGCGGTGCCATTCGAGTCCATAGCATCGCCCCGCCCATTGCGTTTAGGACCGAAAACGTATGAAAGCACACCTATGCCTGGCATGTCCAGAGCAAACTCGGGCCACAGATCGTCATAGGCTAGTTCGTGGGGAGGGAGCCCGACCCAGGTTGGGGGCCGCGCGCAGGTCCCTGCAAGCAAGCTGTCGATATGTGCGAGCGCTGGGCGCCACAGGTCCGCCGGAGGGATCTTCGCGATCATCCTGGGCGAGGCGAGATAGCCGCACCACACCATGGCTGCCGCGAAGGTGACCGCATCGGGCATCGCTGCCAGGTACGCGGTGGTCGACGGCGGGCGCGGGTCGAGCAAGCCCGCCAGGTTCAGGGCTCCTGTGACAATGTGCGCCTGCCTCGCCACCGCCACATCGACCTACTCTATCAGCACCGCGCGGACCCCGCCGTGCCCACCGAGGACCTCGGCGGCGCCATGGCACGATCTCGTGCGCGAGGAGGGCCGCTTCCTCGGCCTGTCGGAGGTCGGCGAGCAGCCGATCCGCCGCGCGCACGCCGTGCACCCGAACGCGGTGCTCCAGATCGGGTATCGAGAATCGTCGATATGGGCATAATTTCATCGGAGCCGATCGCGATGCTCGTCCAGTCGAACACCGCGGTCGAGCCTCCTCCGAGGCTGGCTTCGCCCCGCCGCCGGGTGGGGGCATCAAGGCGCGGACTTGCCCGGGCCGAGCCGTGCACCCGAGGGATGTAGGGCGGGAATGGTGCTCGGCGGAGACCGTGGCCGGCGGGGCTGCCGTGGTGAACCCGTGCGAGGGCGGGCTCCCGAGCGTCGGCGGCAAGGGCGGTGACGGATTGCCCGGCGGCGCGGAGGACGGACGCGACGACGAGCCGACCCCGACGCCGAACCCCAGCAACTACGATCGGCGAGGACGCGCGGAGATGGCCGAGGTGGGCTGCACGGACGGCGACTACGGGATCTATGGCGCGCGAGGCACCGTCGGAGCACCCGGCCAGGGCATCGGGCGCATCAGCGAGGCCGGCTGGGAAGGGGGTTGGGCCGGCGATGGCGGCTGGGGCACGCCGGGCCAAGGCCGGCGGCCGCAGGGGCGGGCTCGGCGTGTGCGGCGCGGCGTCCAAAGGGGGCGCCGGGGGGAGGCTCGGGCGGGGCCGCGGGCTGCGGCGGACGAGGCGGCAAGGGGGCGAGACCACCCGACCTGCCGGGGCGCCGGCGCGGAGATGGCGTGGGGGCGTGGCGTCAACCGAGCACGCCGAACAGCTCGCCTTCGAGCGGCCGCGAGCGGAACCCGTCGGGCCCCTGGGGCAGCTCGCCTGCGACGGTGATGCGGCGAACGACGCGCGGCAGGTCGAAGTGGGCGTAGTCGATGGGGCCGGCGTGGGCGGTGGCCTGGTTGTCCCAAACGGCGATCGCGTTGGGCGTCCAGCGGAAGCGCACCGCGTACTCGGGGCGCGTCACCTCGTCGGCCAGCATGTCGAGCAGCGCCTGGCTCTCGCGCTCTCGCAGGCCCACGATGTGGCTCGTCGTCCCCGGGTTGACGAACAGCGATTTGCGGCCGGTCCGCGGGTGCACGCGCACGAGCGGGTGAAGCGCGGCGAACGGGCCTACGGCCTTGCGGCCCGGCCTGGGCTCTCCGCTATCGTAGCTGCTCGTGCGGTGGACGGCCTGGAGCCCGTCGACGAGCGCCTTGATCGTGGGCGACAGGCCGTCGTAGGCGCACTCGAGGTTGCTCCAGAGCGTGTCGCCGCCGTACGGCGGGATCTCCACGCCGCGCAGGATGGAGTACCTGTTCGGATTGGCGACGAAGGTGATGTCGATGTGCCAGCCCTTGTAGTCGCGCGGCGGCTTGGCGGTGGGGATGGAGAGGTCCGACCGGTGGTTCTCCTTGTACTCGGCGGCCTTTCGTTCCCAGATCTCCGGGTGCTCAGGGAGCCCCAGCGCGATCGGGTGGGCCGGCGTCAGCGGGCCGAAGGAGCGGCCGAAGTTGAGCAGCTGTTCGTTGGAGATGTCCTGCTCGCGGAAGAAGATCACCTTCCATTGGAGCAGGGTTTGCTCGATTGCCTGCACGGTGGCAGGGGCCAGCGGCTTGCGCAGGTCGACGCCGTGGATCTCCGCCCCGATCACGGGCGTCAGCGGTCGTACATCCAGCCGCAGAGGGTAGGTCTGTTGTTCGGCAATGAGGGCGGACATGGCACTCTTCTCGCAGTCTTGAACGAGCCTGGACGCCAGCTCGCGGCTCGCCCTGAGCATGCGCCGTTCCAGTCCGGTGACTCGAAAAATTCTTGTAGGGCCGCAGAACTCGGGGCATGGCCCTACCCCGCGTGGCGACGCGGTCGCGCGGTCCGGCGCGCCGAGCGCGCGTGGAGCAAGGGGTTGCTCGCGGCGATGCACGGCGAGGTGGCGGAAGCGTGATGTGCCGCCGCGTCTGTTCCGCAGGCAGCAGGGTTGCGGGTGCAGTGTTGCGCAGGAAGCAGTCCCCGGGGGGACCGACCCAGGTTGGGACCCAGGGTGGCGGGGCCCGACCCCGGTTGGGGGCCGCGCGCCGGTGCGCGACGGGTCAATCCGGATTGGATCGCCGGTCGCTATACGTCAACCTGGGTCGCTCATGCCTCAACCTGGTGGTGCACGTCCGCCGCGACGCGCGCGTGAGACGATCCGGCAACGTCAGCGCACCGGGCGGCGTGCTGGAGGACCGCTCGGCCTATTCCTGCAACAGGGCCCCCGGCGGCGAGGCGGCTACGGCGGCCCGGGGCGTGGCGGCGACTCGATCGGCTCGATCGGCATCGCCTACCTCGACGAGGGCCGGCTTACGGTCGAGGGCGTCACCTTCACGCTGGGGCCGCCGGGCAAGGGCGGCATCGGCCGGGACGACCAGGGCAAGATGATCTCGGGCGAGGACGGCATCGCTGTGGAGGCGCTGCGGTTTCCTGAATAGCTGGATTGGAGCTCACCCAGCGAACTGCGTCGGTGGAAGCCGGCGCGTCCATAGGTCTGGGTGCAGCGGCGGCCATGGGGGTGATCAGTCGAGCACCCCAAGCTCCCCCACCATTCAAGGCTGCCCCGTCAGCGGGGCGCGCCGCTGGGAGGCGCTGGCACCTCTCAAACACCTCGGCGTCAGGCAAGGAGAGGACCTCTTGGCCGGCCACCGTGAGCTGCGCTCTCGGCACGTCCCGGAAGCGCGCGGAAGGCGGGCGGTGGGTCATGGCCTGTCCGGTCGACCTGCGCCGGTATGGGGTCTCGACGCCGGCCTCGCTCGCCTCGACGAGGCTGAGGTTGAGCTTCCCGTGGCTCGCCCCCGTCAGGAACATCGGAAAAATTGATGGCTGAACCCTGAATTAACTTCTCAAGTGCCTCCAGAAGGCATTTGAGAATCGGGAGGACTTCGGGGCTCTTGGGCTGAGGGATTGCACGAGCCGTCAGGGCAAGTGTTCTCCATCTTTGCGGTTCGGTTCTGATGATGCAACCGATTCCACAGCCCGAGGTGTAACGCATGTTGTATGCCACCTCGGCGCAGGTCTGCCCGCCGAACGTCGCGATCAGCTGTGCTGCACGACATGTCTTCGCATTCTTGCACCGCTCACGCCCACGTCATCGTCACGCCCAGCGGCCGCTACGCCGCCGTCCACGAGTAGGCCCTCGCAGCGCGCTGCGCCCCGCCGCCGGCGCGCTGCGCCCCTGTGCATTTAGCCCGCCACGTCCAGCGCCCCGCCCTTGCCAGCAGCCCCGCCGCGCGTTCACCCTCGTCATCGCGGTTGGCCGGGGAGGGGAGGAGCGGGGGTGCTCCTCGTGCCAGGCTCGACGGCGAAGCGGGCTTGCCTCCCGCGTCCACCCCAGCGCGATGTCGACCGCCACCGTCACCCTCGCTCTCCCCGAGGCCCTCTATCAGCGGCTGAGGGGGACTGCGCTCGCGACCCGACAGCCGCTCGAAGCCGTGATGCTGCGGGCGCTGGGCCTCGGCAGCCCTCCCGCCTGGGACGACGCGCCCCCGGAGTTCCAGGTCGACCTCGCCTGCCTCGACAAGATGGACGACCAGGCGCTCTGGCAAATCGCAAAGAGCCACAGGTCCGAAGCAGAGCTCGCGCGCCACGACGAGCTGCTCGATCGGAACGCCCACGAACCCCTCACGCCAGGGGAGCGCATCGAGCTCGAGCGTCTTCGCCACGAGAGCGACCTGTTCATGCTCCGCAAGGCGCACGCTGCGGCGCTCCTGCGATGGCGCGGGCACGCGGTCGCTTCTCCGTAGCGCGCCCTCCACGCATCGTCACCGGACGCCGGCGCTGGGCCGAGGTGGGCTGGCACCCGCCCGCGTAGCGCCGGCTCGTAGAGCCTACGCGTCTCGTGGGCTGGGAGAGCGGAGGTAAAAAGGGTTTACCTCCTCATCGACCGCTTCAAGCTCCTCCGAGCTCGACATGTGATTGAGTTGCATGAGGACCGCCCGCGCGGCCGCTTGCAACCCGAGGGGCGGTGCTTCGGTGCCGTCCCATGCCTCGCAGAGCGCTCGGAAGCTCTCCAGGCGCTCGAGCAGCGCTCGCCACCATGCGCGCGTCTCCGGGTGATTCCGGCGAACAGGCCGGAAGGTCGCGAGCAAGCTGTCGATGTGCGCGAGCGCCGGGCGCCGCAGATCCGCGGGAGGGATCTTCGCGACCATCTTGGGCGAGGCGAGATAGCCGCACCACACGATGGCTGCCGCGAAGGTGGTCGTATCGGGCATCGCTGCCAGCTCCGCCGCGGTCGGCGGCAGGCGCGGGTCCGGGTCTTCCGGGCCAGGCGGCGCTTCAGGCGGTGCGCCTTCCCAGCCGTCCCACCCTCCGGGCGGCTCCGGGACCGCGAACACAGCGAGCATGTCACGCGCGGCACGCTGGATTTCGGACGGGATCTCCACCGATGGCGACCAGCCTTGGCATGACGCGAGGAGTCTTTCTACCTGTGGCGCTATGTCCCGCGGCCGCCCACCGGCGCTGAGCCCTGGTTCGGGGCCCTGGCCGATGACGGTCAGGAGCTCGCTCAGGAGCTCCAGGACGTGCTCGCGTGACGGCATCGCGCCGGCTTTGCGCGCTGCGCGCGTCGACGCGAGCAAGCCTGCCAGGTTCAGGGCTCCTGAGACAACTTGCGCCACCCGGGCAGCGCGCTTCGAGGCGTCATCAGCGTCCATGGCGAGTCTCTCGATCACTCCGGTCGACAGAGCTGAATCCAGGGGACCATGCTGCTTCCGATGGCGGGCTTCAGCGTGATGGCAGCGCCGACAACGTCAGCAGCGTCGTAGCAGGTGTAAGTGCACCATCCGTCGATGATCAGGTTGCCAAGGTTCCAGACGTCAGGGCACGTCCTGCAACGACCATCGCCGCAGTCGTTCAGTACGCATATCTTGGCGAATGAGCACTTTACGCTCGACTGGCATCGAAGCGGTGGATCCATACACTCGACCTTGATCGGGTACCCGGTGGACAGCAAGGTCGGGTCGATGGATGCGACCCATTCTTGGGCCAGCTGCCAGGCCAGCTCTGTGTTCTGATGAATGAACTGTTCAAGTGCCTGCTGGTCAACCACGGCTGGATCGGTGAACTGCAACTCGGTGAGGCCAGAGAGCGCATAGGCTGCATAAGCTGCCCTTGCATTCACCAGGGCAAGTTCCCTTGGGTCTGCGCTGTGTGCCGCATCGATCGCGGCCTCCTCTTCCGGAGTAAACATCATGCCATCCTCTACGCCATCGTCCATCGGCGCGGGCTGCGTCTCGTCAGGCGTGGGCTGCGTCTCGTCAGGCGTGGGCCAGTTGTCGTCCCTTTCCCCGCCTTTCCCGATTCGGATCGTACATGCCGGAATTATGATCGCGCTGACGATGCCGAAGACAAGGAGCGCTCCGAGCCTGCCTGGAAGATTGCTCTTCGACATGAGTTGCCTCCGCGCCCTGATGCTAGGCGACGGTGGAATGTCTTTCTACGCAGAAAGTAAGGTAGAGAACCGCTCGGGGTTCTCCCTAGCCGGTCGTAGGGCATGGCGCCACCGCGGGACCCGACCCAGGGCACCGCATCGAGGTCGACCCGCACTCACGCATCGCCTCCGGCGACCGCCGGCGCGCCGGCGTCCGCACCGGGGGCCCGGCATCGCGCGCCCGACGTGTGACCTCGACCTGGATGGCGCGCGAGAAAGGCGCTCGCGAGGTCGGCCGGTGCGAGCC
The DNA here is from genome assembly GCF_051521375.1 of Sorangium sp. So ce693. Classification (NCBI taxonomy): domain Bacteria; kingdom Pseudomonadati; phylum Myxococcota; order Polyangiales; family Polyangiaceae; genus Sorangium; species Sorangium sp. So ce693. The sequence goes on along the minus strand of NZ_CP150347.1, from coordinate 10,900,850 downwards.
ACCCGACCGCTGCGACGTCCAAGGCGGGAGGATTGCGACTGGCGTACGCGCTCAGGGAGACGACAGCCGGCCGGCCTCGGGAGCCATGCTCGCTCGCTATCGTCGGGGATCACCACCGTGGTACAGTCGGTCAGGAGCCCGACGCCGATGCATGATCACCAAGCCGAACAAACAGCGGCTGAACCCTCCGACGCCGAGAAGAGCTGGGATCAGCGGATACTCGAAAGAGTCCCCTCCGGCGTTGATGCATCGCTCATCGCCGAGAACCTGCGCTTGACTCCCACCGAGAGAGTCGAGCGGATGCGGAAGGCACTGGAGTTCATCGAGGAGGCGAAGGCAGCCCATGGTCACCGACTTTCGGCGCGTCGTTGAAGCGCTCGTCGGTGAGCGTGTCGATTTCGTGATCATGGCGGGCTCGCAGGTAATCCAAGGCCGACTTCAAGCGACGCGTGCGCTCCTGCACGGCAGGAGGATGGGAGGTCGGCTCCGCTGGATCTGGCAAAACGCTCGGATGTCGGCCGGAAGCGAGCGTAGGGCGAGGGAGGGCACCCCGCCGGAACGACACCCCGCCTCGCGAGGGGCCGGCGGTGAGCCCTTCCCGAGCGAGCGATTCTGCTAGGCTCATATTGCATGTCGATGTTCGACACCTCGCCGCAAGCGGACGCACGCTACCACGAGCTGCTCCGGCGCATGCCTCCGGAAAAGCGGTTCGAGGCGGCGATGCGGCTGAGCAAGGCGGTCCGTGAGCTCGCTCTCGCGAGCATCCGTGCTCGCCACACAGGGGCGGACGACCAGGAGCTTCGCGTTCGCCTCACGGTGAGGCTGTACGGGCACGACTGCGCGCGCCGGCTGTTCGGTCACGTGCCGGCCGACGCCGCGTGACGTCATGAGCAGCTCGACGGATGTCGTCTCCGCGTTGCGCGTGGCCGCCGCGCTCGAGAGCCTCGGCTGCGAGTAGTTCATCGGCGGCAGCCTCGCGAGCTCGCTCCAAGGTGAGCCGCGCGCGACGAACGATATCGATCTGGTCGTCGCGATGATGCCCCGTCATGTGCGCGTTCGCGGAGCTGCTCGGCCCGGACTTCGAGGTGGATCGAGACGTGCTTCGCGACGCCCTGACCCGCAGAAGCTGCGCGAGCATCTTCTACCTGCCGATGGTGACGAAGATCGATATCTTCGCTCTCGGGCCGAGCCCCTGCGATGAGGTCGAGTTCAGTCGCCGGCGAAAAGTCAAGGTCCGCGCCAGCGGAGAGGAGCTGGTCGTCAAGGCTCCGGAAGAGATCATCCTCCGGAAGCATGAAGGCTTCCCAGACAGTGAGGGCACGTTCCTGCACCCCACCGTTCGTGCGACCTACTCTTCAAAGCGACCCGTGGCGTCACGATCGCGGTCGTATCGTCTCGTGAGTGGAAACGGCGGCAACCAGGACTCGCGACGAACGATCCAGCTTTCGTAGGTTGGCATCAGTTGATCTGGGGCATCCAGGGATCCTAGGTTCACTTCGATCTCGTCTGCGCTGCGCGCAAAAATAGACGAGCCGCAGCGGGGACAGAAGAACCGCCCGGCGTAGTCGCGGGTTTCGCCATCGATCGTCACCGCATCCTGAGGGAACACCGCAGAAGCGTGGAAAAGGGCTCCATGATGCTTGCGGCAGTCGAGACAGTGACAAAGGCCGACCCGGTATGGGAGTCCCGACGCCACGATTCGTACGTTGCCGCACAGGCAACCGCCGGTGAATCGGTCCATGCTGCGTCTCCTCTAAAATCAAGCGGTCGGAATGGTTCCAACGAACAGCGCTGTCATTGCTATTGCTCTGAAGCCCAGCCGGTGAAGGCAGGCTCGGGAAGCTTCGCTGCATCAGCGAAGCTTGGATCAATCTGAGGATACTGTGTCCTTGAGGCAGCCGCTGCGACCGACGATTCCGCGTGCGCTCGGATCAGCTCGGGCTCTGTGACGCGATGAGCGATCGCAGCCAGTCGTCCGAGGCTTTGCGGTACTCGGGGACGCGGCTCCGCTCGGCCGCGGCGAGCGCCTCCTTCAGCCGAGGCGCGTCGAGGTCGTGGATGTAGCAGGGGGTACCCGGCTGCTGGCGCCACGCGTCCTCGAGGCCGCCCGCGTCGACCGCATCGAAGCCGAGCTCGTCGACGAGGCGCATGACCTTCGCCCGCGCTTCCGGCGGATCCCCCGCGATCGGGAGCGCGACGCGCCCCGGCGTGCCCTTCGGCTTGCCCTTCGCGAGCAGGCTCTCGAAGTAGATGTTGTTGAACGCCTTGACCACCGGCCGCCCGATCTGCTCGGCGACCCACGCGCTCTCGACCTGCCCCGCCTCGATGGCCGGGATGCTGCCGTCGCGGACCGGGTAGTAGTTGTTGGTGTCGATCACGACCACGTCGGCGGGCACGCCGGCGAAGAGATCCTTCGGCAGGTCCACGACTGCGCGCTGGGGGATCGTAACGACCACGATCTCGCCGCCGCGCGCGGCCTCCGCGGCCGAGACGGGGGTGGCCCCGGTCTCGGCGGCAAGCTCGCGGAGCGTGTCCGGCCCGCGCGAGTTCGCGATCACGACCTGGTGACCGAGCTTCCCCAACAGCTTCGCCAGCGACCCGCCGATCAAGCCGGCGCCGATGATTCCGATCTGCATTCGTCACTCCTTCGAGCCGAGCCGCCCGCGATCGAGCGCGGACGCCGGCGGTCCAGGTGCATCGTCTGACGCAGACGGGCGATCGCTCGCGCCGTTCACGTCGGGGATGGGCTGTACCACGACCAGCCGCCCTCGGCCCGCGCAGGAGAACGCTGCCCCCAGGACGAGCTTGCCCTCGGGGTAGGACGACCTGGCCCCCAAGGTAGGGCGACCTCGTTCACGAGCAGCAAGGCGTCGTCCACGGCCAGCGCGACATCGTCCCGGGGATGGGATGAGGGAGCAGCAAGTTCAAACGTCCACCCGCGCAACGCCTGAGTTGAGCCGCGCCGCGAAGCGGCGTCGGCTTGAACGATCTGTCAGCTATCACTCCATAGGTTGGCGGATGGTGGTTTTGTGTGCCAGTCGACAGGCCATCGAGGGTCGTGCCTGAGGCAAGGCATGATCGCCGAGGGAGGGCAGAAGACTGCCCCGCGAACCTCGACGACCGTCCCGGCGTCGGTGTGCTATTGACGGTAGGCCGCCGGATGGAGAAGCTGGCACCATGAGTAGCGCGCTGATCGTCGGTGACCTCCAGGTCGGGATTCTCGACAACTACCCGTTCACGAAGGCCGTGGTGCCGCCGGTGACCGAGCTGCTGCCGCGAGCCCGCGCAGCCGGGGTGCTGGTCGTGTTCGTGCGTACTGCGTTTCGGGCCAACGGCGCGGACTTGGCGGGTGAGGTCTTCGCGGCCTTCCACCGGGCCGGTAACCTGTTCCACGAGGGGGCGCCGGGTACGGAGGTCGCGCTGGAGGTCACCGCGGACGACGTCGTCGTGCTCAAGCGGCGCACGAGCGCGTTCGCAGGAACGGATCTCGATCTGGTGCTCCGCGCCCGCGGCGTGGACTCGCTCGCGCTCACTGGTGTCGCGACGAGCGCCATGGTCGCGGCCACGCTGTACGACGCGTCGGACCGGGGCTACGGGCTGACCGTGCTCCGCGACGGCTGCGCCGACCCGGACCCGGCGGTGCACGAGCTCCTCGTCAACACCGTCTTTCGCAGCAGGGGAGCGGAGATCGTTACGTGCGCGGAGTGGCCAGCTCGTGGTTCGCGTACGGCTCCCCGTTGAACGGCTCGACCTCGCGGTAGCCTGCGGCGCGGTACAGCCCGATTGCCTCGCTCAGCACGCGGCAGATTTCCAGCTGTGCGATCGTAGCGCCGGGTCATATCCGCAACCACGGGCAACTCCTTGTGCAGCCGGCAAGCCTGGATGAGCTCTCCGAGGAGGAGCACGGGCGCCTCTGGACCGAGGAAGCGACGCGCCGGGACGCAGAGCTCGACGCAGATCCGTCCGGGGGGCGACCGGCCGAGGACGTCTTTCGCGACGCCCGCGCGCGGATCCGGTGACGCTCCCGGTCATCTTTCACGACCGGGCTGAGGTCGAGCTGAACGGCTCCTCTGCATCGTCTTCGCCGGAGACGCCCGTGTGCCCGAGCGCCTGTTCCCGGCGTTTGGCCTGCCCATGGAGCTGCCGGAGCAGGGCGCGAAGATTTTTTCGAGCGACCGATGAGTTCTCCTCGGGCGAGGCGTCCATGGAGCAAAAGGAGGCCAACCTCATGTCCCACAAGCTCTTCGTCAGCCTGCCCATCAAGAACCTCGAGCGCACCACGGCGTTCTTCAAGGCCCTCGGCTTCACGTTCAACCCGAAGGTCACGGGCGAGCAGGCCGCCTGCATGCTCATCGGCGAGCACGCCTACGCGATGCTGCTCGTCGAGCCGTTCTTCAAGACGTTCACCAAGAAGGAGATCTGCGACACCGCGACGCACGTGGAGGGGGCCTTCGGGCTCTCGTGCGAGAGCCGCGCCGAGGTGGACGCGATGGTGGCGAAGGCGCTCGCCGGCGGCGGCAAGGAGGCGGGGCCGCCGGAGGACCACGGGTTCATGTACACCCGGAGCTTCGAGGACCTCGACGGGCACCACTGGGAGGTGGTGTGGATGGATCCAAAGGCCGGGCAGTAAGCCGCACGGATCTCGGCGGAGGAGAAGGATTCGAACACCTGGCGCGGGCGGCGTCATGCGCGACGAACGAAGCCCGCTTGCGGCCCCCGCGCGGCGGGGTTCTGCTCGCCGCATGTCCGACCTCAAATTCTATTACGCCCCCATGACGAGCGCAGACCGGGTGCACTGGGCGCTCGAGGAGCTCGGCGTCCCCTACGAGAAGGTCAAGCTCGACCTCGCGGCGGGAGATCAGCGCAAGCCCGAGTACCTCGCGCTCAACCCGAACGGCAAGGTCCCGCTGCTGGTCGCGGAGGGGAAGCCGATCTTCGAGGGGCTCGCGATCCTGCTCTACCTCGGCGAGCGCTTCGGCGTGGACAAGGGCCTCTTCCCGGCGCTCAACGCCGATCGCGCCGAGGCGTTCAAGTGGATGGCCTGGGGCAGCGTCACGCTGTTCGAGGCGACGACGCGGCTCCTGCGCAACACCCTGGAGCGCTTCCCCGCCGAGGAGCGCAACCCCAAGGTAGCCGAGGGCGCGAAGCAGGACCTCACGAACGGGATCGAGATCCTCGACCGCGCGCTCGAGGGCAAGGAGTACCTCGTGGGCAACCAGTTCTCGCTCGCCGACGTGTCGCTCGTGACGGCGGTGCCGTTCCTGGCCCGCTTCGGCGTGGACCTCTCGCCTTTCGCGAACGTGAACGCGTGGATCGCCCGCTGCACGAGCCGGCCTGCGGCCAAGCGGGTCAGGCCGGGCTGACGTCTCGCCCTGGCCGCCCAGCCGCGCTGGCGGCTATCTCATGAGCTTCATGAGCGCCAGCCGCGGCGGCGGCCACCCCGACGCCCAGGCCGACTGGATGAGCTACCGGCTGCTCGATAGGCTGCGCGAACCTCCGCTCCGGACGACGTGTATCCGCAGTACCGGATGCTCCCTGCTGCGCCAGCAGCAGGCATGTGCTGCGCGTGTGCTGCTGGCGCAGCAGCCAGCGGTCGCCATGGGCCTGCGCCGGCTCGGGAGCGTGGTTTGCAAGGCGCCCGCGCGGTAGCGCCACCCGATTCGGCACAGCGGACGAACGCGCCGATCGGCCGGTCGCTCGCCTCGGTTCGCGTGATGACCTCTTCGCCGCCTCTCCCCCAGCGTTATCTCCTCGGCTTCATGGTGCTCGGCCTGCTCGCGGGCTCGAGCAACGGCGTGGCCAAGGTGGTCCTACCGCTGTATGCCGCCTCGCTCCACGCCACCCCCTGGCAGATCGGCCTGGTCGGCGGCCTGCAGTTCACCGGCATGCTGCTGCTCTCGATGCCGGTCGGAGGCTTGATCGACCGCCACGGCAGCCGGCCGCTGTTCCGCTTCGGTGGCCTCGCGGGCGCGGCGCTGTACCTGATCGGCTTCACCCACATGGATCGGCCCTGGCAGCTCATCGCGGGCGTGGTCCTCTTCGGGCTGCTCAACCCGTTTCGCATGGTCGCGACCCAGACCGAGTTCCTTCACCTGCTTCCTCGCCTCGGCCCGCGCAAGGCAGGCTGGCAGCGCGCGTCCCACTCGCTCGGCATGTTCTTCGTGGGCCCGATGCTCGGCGCGCAGCTCCTGGGCCTGCTCGGCTACACAGGCGTGTTCGTGGTGACCGGACTCGGGCTGCTGGCGACGGTCTTCGTCGGCGATCGCGTGCTCTCCGGGGCTCCCCCCGGCCGCGGGCGCTCGGCCACGCCGCTCCTCGAGCGCCTGCGCGGACAGGTCGGGATCATCCTGTCTCGCGGCGAGCTGCGCCAGAGCATGCTCATCGAGCTGTGCGGTCAGATGGCGATGTCCTACTTCGCCGTGTTCGTTGTGTTGATCGCGATTCGCGAGTTTGACCTCTCGGTGCCACAAGCCGCGAGCCTCGTGACCCTCCAGGGCGCCGTCTTCGTGCTGACCTTGCTCCTCGCCGGAGGCGCCCTGTCGCCGCTGCGCGACGCTGCCCGCTACGCGATCGCCTTCTCGCTGCTGCTCGCGACCGAGCTCCTGCTCGCTTTCCCCCTCGGGGTCGCGTCGCTGTGGATCGGGGCGGTCCTGCTCGGGCTCGGGCTGGGCGTGCAGCACCTCACGAGCGTCAACCGCTTCGCGGCGCTCACCGCCGAGCTCGGCCGCGGCCGGGTGGGCGGCCTGTTCTCGCTCTCGGGACCGGCCGGGGGCCTGTTCGGCGCGGTGGCGGGCGGCTCGCTCGGGCAGCGCTTCGGCCTGTTCAGCGGCTTTCGCGTGCTCGCGGCGCTCTATGCGGTGCTGATGGTGTGGCACGGGCGCGGCGTCCTGACCGAGAACCACCAGCCGGTCGCGCTCGCCGAGGGCGAGCCGGAGTGACCGCAGCCGCTACGCCAGCTCACGCAAGAACGACAGGACCACCGCTCCCAGGCGCTCGGGTTGTTGAAATGGAAGGCCGTGGCCGGCGTCCTGTACCTGTTCGATCCGTACGCGTGGGTTGAGGCTCCGCAGCTCCGTCGCCATCTCGAGCGTGACGACGGGGCTGCTGTCACCGGTGACGAGCAGGCTCGGGACGTCGATCGCGCTCACCACGTCGCGGTACGCGGGGTTGGGCGGCGTGAGGACGTCGAACGCTTCCATGCGGGTCTTCAGCCTCGCCTCGGCTTGCAGCTCGATGATCTCGGGCGAGCGGTGCGGGTCTCGGGCTCGGGCCTTCGCAACGAGGTCAGACTTCTGTAAGCCGAGGGCCTGGCGGTGTTGCTCGGCGACGTCACTGGCGTGCACCTCGCGCTGGATCTCGGGGCTCAAGAACGTCGGGTCGACAAGAATGAGGCCGCGGATGAGCCCCGCCCCTCGACTCGCCACCACCGCGGCGGTCATGCCGCCCATCGAGTGGCCAAGCAGAACCGGACGAGAGAGCTCCAGACCGCGGATGAGGCCCACGACGTCGCCCGCGTGATCGTCGTACCGGTATCCGTGGTGCGGCGCGCTCGAGCCGCCGTGCCCTCGGGCGTCGGGCATGACGACGTCGAATTCCCCTTCGAGCGCCCGCGCCAGGGGAGTCCAGCAGGCGCCGTTCCCCATCAATCCATGGAGCAGGACGACGGGAACCTTGGCGCCTCCGGTTCGGAGATAGTGGATGTTGATGCCGTTCGTTTCGCAGACTCCGCTGATCCAGGTCGTCATGGGGCTGTTCCTGCCTGCCGCAGCTTCGCAAGTGGGATGAAATGGTTCAGGTCCAAGTACGCGGCCTAACGACCTGCCCATCTGCTGCCGCGCGAAGTGCGGTCGGCAGCATGGGCTTGTTCGGCGGCTGATTCGAGTCAGATGGAAGGCGCCGTTCACGCAGCGCGCTTCGCGCCTTTACCATGAGTGCTCCGTCCCGACGTTCGCCGCGGTGGCGGCTTCCCACGCGAATGAGGCGGATGGGCGATCAGCACTTCGGCCGGGATCTGCATCGATGCGTGGAGCTTTCGGATCATCGGGAGCGTGAGCGCCCGTTTGCGGCCCAAGACCTCCGAGACGCGTGCCCTGGACCCGATCAGCGGCTCAAGCTCCTTGCGAGTCCACCCGAGTTGCTCGCAGCGCGCCTCGATCGCTGCGATCGGGTCTGGCGGCGCAACAGGGAACTGCTTGCGCTCGTAAGCGTCGACTAGCGTCGCGAGCGCATCGAGCTCTTGCGCCTCGGGCGAGCCCGGCTCCGCGTCCCAGAGCTCTTCGATTCTGCGAAGCGCCCGACCGTGACTCTCCTTATCCACAACAGGCTCGATCATCGCGGTGCCCTCACACGCTCGTCGCGTCAATTTTGTCGTATTCGGCATGGGTGCCGATGAATCGGACGTAGACCAGATACAATGGGCCGTACTTGACTTGAACGATCAAGCGGTAATTGTTGCCCTTGATGTCGAACACAACCCGGTTGTTCGGGAGGAAGTCGACGCTTCCGAAGACGGCTTTGATGTCAGCGGGCTCCGTCCAGGTGGCATTCTGGACGATGGAGAACCAGAGCCGCAGCGGAATCTCGGCATCGGCGTGCCGAGTCCAGAACTCAACGAGAGTGCTGCGGCTGAAGATCCTCACGGAGTGAAAGGCATATCATGCTCCCGCGGTGGGAGCAAGCCCTTCGAGTGCAGCCTCCGGTGGCAGCTGAACCAGGCCATCACGAACGCGCATCGACGGGAGAGGACGCGCCGCGCTTCGCTGCCCATCGCAGCAGCGTGTCGAGCGCCGGGCAGAGCGCTTGTCCCCACTCGGTGAGCCCGTACTCGACCCGGGGCGGCACCTCGGGGTGCGTGACGCGCCAGACCATCCCGTCCCGCTCCATCTCCCGGAGCTGCTGGATCAGCATCTTCTGCGAGACGCCAGGGATGGCGCGTTCGAGCTCCGAGAAGCGCTGCACCTTCCCTCCGAAGGGGCGGAACAGGATCACCAGCTTCCAGCGCCCCTTGACGAGCTGGAGGGCCTGCTCGACTCGCTCGGCGGCGATCTCGGGGGTGGCCGGCTCGTCATACTCACCTTCGGGTGCGTACCCCACCTTTTCGTGCGTTCTTGCCACCTGATGAGCCTAGCCCAACTTTGCGTGTGAGGGGCCCACCTGCTGGGCCTCGGGTCATCGTCCCCCAGGAGGAACCGTCGCCCATGCAAGTGAACACGCCCCGAAAATTCTCGATCGATCCGGAGGAGTTCGCCGGCAAGCGCGTGCTCGTCACAGGCGGCACCAAGGGGGCGGGCGAGGCCATCGTCCGCCGCCTCGGCGCAGGGGGCGCCGTGACCGTGACCACGGCGCGCTCTGCGCTGCCGGCAGGCCAGTCGCCGAACGTCTTCGTACAGGCCGACCTTGCGACGGTAGCGGGTGTGGACGCCGTCGTCCGCACGGTCCTGGGCGAGCTTGGCGGGATCGACATCCTGGTCCACACCGTCGGCGGCTCCTCTGCACCGGGCGGCGGCTTTGCGTCGCTCACCGAGGACATCTGGCAAGACGAGCTATCGCTCAACCTCATGGTCGCCGTGCGTCTCGATCGCGCGCTCCTCCCGGGCATGATCGCGCGAGGCTCGGGGGTCGTGCTTCACGTTTCGTCCATCCAGCGCCGGCTCCCGCTCCACGACGCGACGATCGCGTACGCGTCCGCGAAAGCCGCGTTGTCCACGTACAGCAAGGCGCTCTCCAAGGAGCTGGGGCCGAAGGGCGTCCGCGTGAACTCGATCGCCCCGGGATGGATCCGCACGACGGCAGCCGACGCCCTGGTGAAGCGCCTTGCCGACAACGCCGGTACGGATGAAGACACGGCCCGGCAGGGCATCATGAACGCGCTCGGTGGTATCCCCATCGGGCGTCCCGCATGGCCCGAAGAGGTCGCGGAGCTCGTCGCGTTCCTTGCCTCCGACAGGGCGGCGTCCATCCATGGGAGCGAGTACCTGATCGACGGGGGCACTGTACCCACCGTTTGATGGCAAATACCGGACTCACCATGGCGCAACGCCCGCCCGCCGAACGCCTCGGGCTTCTGCCGCGTGTGGGTGTGCGCCGGGCACCCGCGCGTCGGCCCGCAAGCCCTCGTTGGGCGGCGCTCCGTGTCAGTCGTCCGGCACGGGGATCCTTTCGGAGTCCCACTCGAAGAAGCCCCGTGCGCGGATGGTGCGGTCAGCGAGCGCTCGCGCTGCGAGCTGGCGCTCCTCGATCGTGGAGACCCCGAAGAAGCGACGCGCCGCCTCGGCGATTTCACGGTCGCTGCGCTCGACCTCGAGCAGCAGGCTCTTGTCCCCTGGCACAATCCCGCGCTCGGCGCGGAGGTAGTACCGGAGCATCGCCATGACCGCCTCACCGAGCAGCGCGCTGGCCATGGCGGGATCGCGCTCCACGATGTCCTCGCCGTCTTCAAGGAGTGTCGCCGCTGAATAACGAGCGAACGCGTCCTCATCCGGAGTGAGCACGGCGCGCTTCTTCAGCCACTCGGCGGCCTCCTCCCGCAGGCCCTCGATCGCCTGGCCGCCGAACACAGGGAAGCCGGTGGCCATCATGTGCGCAGCGGAGGGGCGACCGTGCTCATGCTCGCTAGCGAAGTACGCTCGGATCGCGCGTGCCGGGTTGACGAAGATCTCGACCGGAACGTCGCCGAACCACCGCTGTAGACGCTGCTTGTACGGACGCTCCTGGATGACGAAGATGTCGAGATCGCTGGTTCGATCACCCGCGCCGCGGACGACCGACCCCGCGGCGACGATCGCCCACGGCTCGAAGGTCTCGAATACAAACGCGACGACCGCGCGGAGCGCTGTCGCATACCTCGACGGGAGGTCGGGCCAGCTGCACGTGGCAAGCTCGTCGGGGCTCATCTTGTTCTCCGAGGTCGTCTCATCTGCTCGCCCAAGGCAACCACCTCGCCATCTCCTCACCTTTCGAACTGAGCAGATGTTCTTCCAGAAGCCTGGGCGCCACCAGCGTGTTCCAGGAAGCACCCGGCGGCGGGGCAAACTGCGCCGCCTGTTTCGCCGTCAATCCCTCGGCTCGCAGCCTGGCCAGCTGCTCGCGGCGCGAGCGCTCTCCTCCGCTGATGGCTTCACGAATGATTCGACGCACGGCCGCCCCGGAGGCTCCGGGTGACAGGTAACCGCGAACGCGGAGCCTGAAGTAGATCCACCAGGCCGAGGGGAACGTGCCGACCCACGCGTCGAGATGCCTGGACATTTCGAGAGGTATGGCCATCTGGGTCTCACCACGGGTACCGGACGGAGCCTGCGAGTCAGCACCAATGGCACGTTTGGCGAAGATCGCAGCCGAGGCATCGCTCGGCGAGAGCCGTGAAGTCGGGCACAGCAAATGGAAGACCTCCCTCGCGCGAGAACAGGTCTTCGAAGAGCCGGGCAGGCGGAAAAACGTAGTTGCCAAAGGTGATGCTCACCCATGAACGAGCGGCGGCGATTCCGGCGATCTCCATGTGCCCGGCCTTGTAGGGGTAATTGGCGATGGCAACCGGCGGAACGTCCACGAGATCCACGCGCGCTCCGAACTCGAGCGCCGCGTCCTCGGAGTCGCGGCCTTCGGACATCGACACGGGCACCTGGGTGCGATGGCATGTGATCGCGACGTAGTAGACGTCGTCGAACTGCGCTTGCGTCATGTCGACCCGCGCCCCGCCTTGAAGCGCTTCGAGCGCAAGCAGAGGCGGTCGCGTCGGTCGGAGCTCGCTCCAGATCGTGGCTTGAACGTTGTCATCATTCTCCAGGGAATGGCAGAGCTCCTCCGCGGAGTCGGGACGCAGCCACGATCCCGGATTGCGCCCGCGGTATTTGCCGGCCCTGGGCATCCCGCGCGACATGGTGAACACGAAGGACCCAACGGGTTCGGGGTCCGTCCGCACAAACCGCTCGGGGTTCCTCCCGACGAACCCAGCACGCATTGCGGCCTCGAGAAACGCCGTCATCGCCTCCGCCTTGAAGACCAAGCTCGGATCGAGCGGGACGAGAAGATGAGAATAATACATGCTCATGGATTGCCTCGCGGTCCGGGGAGCCCTCCGTGAACGAGTCGCCACGTATCCGTGGAGCGGGACCCCACCGCCTCGTGCCGCCCTCACGCTTCGTGGAAAATTAGCGTATCCGACGGCTGCACCACCTTGTCAAGGAGACCAGCGCAGGACCGTGCGGGCGCTACACCGGACGAAGGCGCGGCTCGTGCCGGCGGCGGCGAGCAGCGCGCCCCCGTTCGCGCAGCATCGCCCCGCGCCGGAGGGCGTCCGCCGGGCCGGGCGCCCGGTCAGAGGCGGCGCGGCGATTTTTTCCGGCGAACGATGATTCCTGGCGGGGCCGGGGGTCTACGGGGTGAATCCCAGCACGGAGGCACCCATGACCGCGATCTGCGCCAGCATCCATCGTCGTGACCCGGATCTCACCACCATGCCTCGGGCCGAGGCGCCGGCCAGCGTCGCAGCACCCGGCGCGGCGCCGTCCAGGCGAGCGCTGTGGGCGGGACGCGTCCTGAGCGGGCTGGGCGTGCTGTTCCTGACGTTCGATGCCGCGGTGAAGGTGCTGCAGCTGTTCCCCGCGGATGCTGCCACGGCCCAGCTCGGATTCCCGGTCCGCCTCGTCCCCACCCTCGGCTACCTTCAGATCGCTTGTCTGGTGACGTACCTGATCCCGCGCACCGCGGTGCTCGGCGCGATTCTGTGGACCGGTTACCTGGGCGGCGCGATCGCGATCCACGTGCGGGTCGGGAGCCCGCTCTTCAGCCACACGCTCTTTCCGATCTACATCGCCGCGCTCCTCTGGGCGGGGCTCTGGCTGCGCGACCGCCGCGCGCGCGCGCTGCTCGCGAGCCCGGCGTCGCTCGACCGATGAGCTTCACATGGGCTTCCCGCCTCCCCGCCTTCATGGTCAGATCGGGCCGCGGCCAGCCCGCCTCTCGAACCATGGATCGCGAGCAAGGAGACCACCGATGATCAAGGTCTACAACTTCGCGCGCGGGGCCCGCGGCCTGCGCGTGATGTGGCAGTGCGAAGAGATGGGTTTGCCCTACCAGGTCGAGATGGTCTCGTTTCCGCCGAGCGAAGCCTACCTCGCGCTGCATCCGCTCGGCACCGTGCCGTTCCTCGAGGATGAGGGCGGCGCGGCGATCCACGAGTCCGTCGCGATGATGCTCTACGTGGCGCAGCAATACGGGCCCACGCCCCTCTTGCCGGGCAAGGGCGATCCGGCGCTCGCGCGCGTGCTGCAAATGGCTGTGTTCGGCGAAGCGACCATCGGGGCAGCCGTCAATGCCCTGCTGACAGCACATTTCGGCGCGCCGGAGGTGGACAAGCGCAACTGGTCGGTCCGCGCGCACGAGGCACGCGTCGAGAAGGCCTTGCGCTTCACGGCCGACATGCTCGGCAACATGCCTTTTCTCGCCGGCGAGGGCCTCACGCTCGCCGACATCTCCGTGAGCACCGCGATCGGAATCTATCGCGGCGCGCTCGGCAAGACGCTGCCCGATGAGCTCGTCACCTACCAGGAGCGGATCGCCGCGCGGCCGGAGTACCAGCGCGCACGCGCGAGGTGCCGTGGCGAGGATAGGGGGCTGAAATGAATCGATCGTGGCCCGCGGTGGTCAAGTCGTTGAGCTTCGCCCTCGCGGCACTACACGCCGCGTGCGGCGACGCCGGCGTAGATCCGGGCGGGGCAGGGGGCTCCCGCCCGGGCTCGCCCGACAGCTCGAGCACGCAGGCGTCGACGTCCACCTCATCGACGTCCACCTCATCGACGTCCTCAGGCGGGGAGCCCGGCATCTGGATCCCGGCGCTCGAGACGTCGTGGCACTGGATGATCGATCACCCCCTGGACCTGGACGACCCCAGGGACATGGGCCTTGTCGATCCCACGGGAGCGCCCATCGAGTCGCCGCCACCCACGGTCTACGACATCGACTGGGAGTACACGCCGGCCGAGACGGTGGCCGCGCTCCACGCGATGGGCGCCAAGGTCATCTGCTACGTCGACGTCGGCGCGTTCGAGGACTACCGGCCAGACGCCGGCGACTTCCCGGAGTCGGTCAAAGGCAACCCGGACTATCACTGGGAAGGCTCGTTCTGGCTCGACATCCGGCAGATCGACGTCCTCGGGCCGATCATGCAGGCCCGGTTCCAGGTCTGCAAGGACAAGGGCTTCGACGCCATCGAGCCCGATGAAGTCGACGGTTACGCCAACGACTCCGGGTTCCCCCTCATCTATGAAGACCAGATCGCCTACAACGTGTTCATCGCGGATCTCGCCCACGAGATGGGCATGTCCGTGGGGCTCAAGGGCGACATCGATCAGGCGGAGGACCTGTGGCCGCACTTCGACTGGACGCTGAACGAGCAGTGCTTCGAGTATGAAGAGTGCGAGATCCTCGTCGATTCCTTCCTGGCGAACGGCAAGGCCGTGTTCGAGGTGGAGTACGACGATCCGTTCTCCGGTCACATGACCGACAGGTCGCTCTTCTGCGAACAGGCGAACGCCTGGGGCTTCAACAGCATGGAGATGCCGCTCGACCTCGACGGTGGCCGGTGGCCCTGCCGGTGACCCGCGGCCTTCCGAGCGCCCGCATCATCACCTTGTCGGTGAGCGGGACGTAGGCCTCGAGTCCCGAGGTCCACTGGGCTTCTTCCTCGTGCCCTCCGCCGCGCGGCCGCGCTCCCGCGGGCCGTCGCGGAGCGCGGCGATGACGAGCTCCCGGAAGCAGCGGGCGCCCTCGTCCTCGTGGGTCCGCTCGTGCCAGACGAGCTGCATGCGGAAGACGAGCGCGGCCACGGGCGGCTCGAGGAGGGTGAGCGGCGCGAGGCGCGCGAGCGCCTCGGCGATGCGGCGCGGCATGGCGGCGACGAGATCGGTGTTCGCGGCGATGACCGCGGCGGCGGAGAAGGTCGGGACGGCGGCGGCGATCTCGCGGTGCAGCCCCTGGGCCGCGAGCGCCTCCACGGCGGCGCGGTTGCCGATGCCGCCGCGCCCGAGCGCGATGTGGATGTCGATGTGGCGCAGCGAGTTGAACGCCTCGCGCGTGAGCCGGCGGCGGGCGCACGGGTGACCGCGGCGGACCACGAACACGCTGTCCTGCTCGAAGAGGTCCGCGGCGTGGTGGCCCGGCGGGAGCGGGTGCGCGGGCGCGATCGTCGCGTCGACGTCGCCGCCGCCGAGCCCCCCGGTCGCCTCGAGGTGGTCGACGCTCACGACGCGGAGGGTCGCGCGCGGCATCTCGGCCGCATAGGCGCGCGCGATCGCTGGCAAGCTGCAGATCTGGTCGAGGTCCGAGAGCGCGAGCGTGAATGCGCGCGTGGTCGCCCGCGGGTCGAACGCGCGATCCCCCTCGATCGCGCCGGCGATCTCGCCGAACGCGGCCCGGAGCCGCGGCGCGATCTGCTGCGCGCGGGGCGTGGGGACGAGGCCGCGCCCGCTGCGCACGACGAGCGGGTCGCCGAGCTGCGCGCGCAGCCGCGCGAGCGAGTTGCTCACGGCCGACGGCGTGACGCGGAGCCGCCGCGCCGCCCGCGCCGCGCTCCGCTCCTCGAGCACCGCGTGCAGGACGAGCAGCAGGTTGAGATCGAGCGTCGACAAGTTCACGAATAGTGACGATTACCATCACAAATCATCACTGGCAATGAGCGTCAGTCCCACCCATGCTGGCCCGGGATCGAGGTTGGAGGTGGCGAGATGACACAGCGAGGTGTGCGGCGGGTGGTGCTCATCGGCGGGGGCATCGCGGGCCCGGTGCTCGGGATGTTCCTTCAGCGCATCGGCGTGGAGGCGACGATCTTCGAGGCGCGCGCGGCCCCTCTGGAGCAGGAGGGCGCGTTCCTGGGCGTCGCGCCGAACGGGATGAACGTGCTCGCGGATCTGGGCGTCGCGCGCGCGGTGCAGGCGCGGGGCGCGGTGTGCGACGGGATCCGGTTCGAGAACGCCCGCGGGCGGGGCATCGGCGTGATCGATCAGCGCGACGCGGCCCGCCGGTTCGGCGCGGGGCTCGTGATGATCCGGCGCGGCGCGCTGCACGCGGCGCTCGCGGAGGAGGCGGCCCGGCGGGGCGTCGCGATCCGGTACGGCATGCGGCTCGAGGGGGTGGACCGCTCGGATCCGCGCGAGGTCGTGGCGCGCTTCGAGGGCGGCGACGAGGCGCGCGGCGACGTGCTCATCGGGTGCGACGGCGTCCGATCGCGCACGCGGGCGGCGGCGCTGCCCGGCGCGCCGGCGCCGGGCTACACAGGCCTCGTCGATTTCGGCGGCTTCGCGCGCTGCCCCGGCGCGCCGCTCCAGCCTGGCTGGAGCGTGATGGTCTTTGGCCGGCGCGCGTTCTTCGGCGCGTTCGCGGCGCCGGAGGGCGAGGTCTGGTGGTTCCACAACAGCGGGGAGCCCGCGCCGGAGGGCGCCGCCGCGCCGGGGCCGCTCCGCGAGCGCATCCTCGCGCTCCACGAGGGCGATCCAGGCTGGATCGCGGACGTGGTGCGCGCGACGCCCGAGGTGCTCGGTCCATGGCTGCTGCACGACATTCTGACGATGCCGCGCTGGCACGCCGGCCGGGTCTGCCTGATCGGGGACGCGGCGCACGCGGCGACGCCGCACGCCGGCCAGGGCGCCTCGCTGGCCATGGAGGACGGGATGCTCCTCGCGAGGTGCCTGCGGGACGAGCCTGAGCCGGAGCGAGCGTTCGCGGCGTTCGAGCGGCTGCGGCGGCCGCGGGTAGAGGCGATCGTCCGCCAGGCGCGCCGCAACGGCAGCCGCAAGGCAGTCTCGGGGCCCGTCGCGGGGTGGCTGCGCGACCGGGCGCTGCCGCTGTTCCTGCGGATCGGCGCCGCCGCGCAGGAGCGCGCGCACGCGTACCGGATCGACTGGGAGGAGCGGATCGCGTAGCCGGGGAAAGCGCGGCGGCGCGTACCCCGCGACGTGGGCGGCCTCGACGCGCTCGAGCTGGTGCTAGAAATCGAGCGAGCATCGTGTGCTGAATTTTTAGCACGTGCGATCCGCTCGGAGACTCGCGGGCTATCCTCTGGCCTGGGCACCATAGAGGGGGAGGGTGAGCGCCGTCGAGGCCTTCCGGCCCTTGCGACCGGCGAGCCCCGTGCACGCCAGCCATGGTGCCACCCGGAGCGCTTGATTCCGGATCCACAGCGCTCGCGATGTGGCGGGGATCAGGCTGGCCGCGCCGCCGCCGGCGAGCGACTGGTTCACCTCGACGAACGGCCTCATGACGCGCTCGTACGAGGCGAAGGCGGCGCTGAAGTCGGAATGGGTAGCCAGCTCCCCCGCCAGGACATAGGCGCCGACCATGGCGGTGCTCGTCCCTTGGCCCGACAGGAACGACGGAGCGTGGGCCGCGTCTCCCACGAGGGCGACCCTTCCCTTCGACCATCGAGGCATGTGGATCTGGCTGACGACGTCGAAGAAGACATCGGTGGCCTCCTGCAGAGCGGCGAGCATCCGCGGTACTTCCCAGCGGGCGCCGGCGAAGACACTGGCGGTCAACCTTCGCTGCGCCTCGATGTCGGCGAACTCCGAGAAGGGAGGCTGGGGACGGGCGAAGGTCAGGAAGGCGTGCAGGCGATCGCTGTCGCCGGCCGCGAACAGCACGGCCGCCTTCCCGGGCGTGTTGCTGATGAACGCCTCGTGAGAGAACCCGAGGGTGTTGGGGATGGTGAAACCTGCAAAGCAGTAGCCGAGATAACGGTGGTACTGCGCCTCGGGCCCGAAGGCGAGCCGCCGTGTGTTCGAATGCAATCCGTCAGCGCCGATGACCAGGTCGAAGGGGCGTTGCAGGCCGCTCTGGAAGTGCACGTCGACGCCGCCGCCGTGCTCATTCAAGGTGGTGATGGAGTCGCCGAAGCGGAATTCGACGTCATCTCGGACGACGTCGTAGAGCACCGTCGTGAGCTCTCCGCGAGGCAGCTCCAGATCCCGGCCTTCCTTGCCGCCGGTGAGCGCCTCGGGCCGGATCGACCCGAGGAGCGCGCCGTCGCCATCGACGAACGTGATTTTGCGTGAATCGATGTGCGCGGCTGCGATGCGCGACAACACGCCCATGCGCTTCACGACGTCGATCGCGGTGCCCCGGATGTCGATGGGGTAGCCGCCGCTTCGCACAGCGCCAGCCTTCTCCACCACCGTGACCTGGAAGCCGTACCTGTGAAGCCAGTATGCGAGCACGGGGCCGGCGATGCTCGCGCCGGAGATCAGGATCTTCTTGTTCCGCGAAGTCGCCATGTGTCCGCCTTCCTTCGGTGTGAGCTCGCAGCGGCGGAGGGCGCATCCGCGAGAGATCGGCGCGACCCGCCCGCCGCCACGAGGCAGGGCAAGCAGCTGCCGACCGCGGTCCACTCGGCCCACGGAGCTCTGACGTCGACTACACTACACCGTGTAGTATACAAAGGCCAGGGCAAAATGGGGCCGAAATGGGCTATACCTGGAGGTGCATGTCCTCCACCGGCGCACAAAAGGCTCTTCGTGAAGGGTCCGCGCAAAAGCGATCCGCCATCCTCGTGGCGGCCCGGGAGTTGTTCCTGGCCGACGGGTTCGACCGCTCGAGCGTCGATGCCGTCGCCGCTCGCGCCGGCGTCTCCAAGAGGACGGTGTATGACTATTTCGGCGACAAACAGGCTCTCTTGCTGGCCGTCGTCGAGTCCACGGGTGACCTGCTCATGGCGGCGATCCGACGGGCCATCGAGGACACCTTGACGCACGTCACGGACCTGGAGGACGCCTTGATCACCTTCTCGGCGCGGATCGTGACCGAGATGCTCGGCTCGGTGGACTACCTCGCCCTCATGCGGCTGGTGACGATGGAGTCCGCTCAGCTGTCCCAGCTGCGAGGTCGCGACCACTGGATGATGAACGCTCCGGAAGAGGCGATCGCGGAGCGGTTCGCCGAATTTGCGCGTGCAGGGCTGCTCGACGCGCCGAACCCCCGGCAGGCGGCCGATCATTTCATCGCGCTGACCTGCTTGCTCGCCGCCAACGCGTTCGGACCAGCGATCGCCCCGAATGACGCCCGCATGCGAGAGCTCCTCGTCGAGGGGGTGCGCGCATTTCTTCGAGCCTACGCGCCCAGCCGCCCGGCCCAGCCTCGATCCCTCGCGTAGCGCAGGCGACCGCGGCGGTGTGCGGCGTCATGGCCAGAGCGTGATGGCGACCGTGACATGGCGGGTTCCAGCGCGCCGACCATGCTTCTCCTCGCGACCCTTGCCGCCGCCCCCTTCGGTGCCCTACGTGCGCCGCCATGCGCACGTTGTTTCTGGATCTCGACGGCACCTTGACGGATCCGGCCCCCGGCATCGCCGCCTGCTTCGTGCACGCGGCCCATGTGCTCGGGCACGGCTCGATCAGCCTCGCCGAGGTGCGCCGCTTCATCGGTCCACCGCTGCGGGAGGCGTTCGCCGAGATCCTGGCGACGCGCGACAGCGCCCGCATCGAGGAGGCCGTGCGCGTCTATCGCGAGCGCTTCGGCACGCTCGGCCTGTTCGAGAACAGCGTGTATCCCGGTGTGCCAGAGGCGCTCGTGCAGCTCTGCCAGGCGGGTCACGGCCTCTGCCTCGTCACCAGCAAGGCGGCCGTTTATGCCGAGCGCATCATCGACCACTTCGGCCTTCGCTCGCACGTGCCCCGCGTCTACGGCGCCGAGCTGTCCGGCGAGCGCTCGACCAAGGCCGAGCTCATCGCGCACGCCCTCGAGCGCGAGTCGCTCACCCCCGCCGACGTCTGCATGATCGGCGACCGCGAACACGATGTCCTCGGCGCCAAGGTGCACGGCCTCGTGGCGATCGGGGTGACGTGGGGCTACGGGTCGCGCGCGGAGCTGGAGACTGCGGGCGCCGACCGCATCGTCGACACGCTGGAGGAGCTGGTGCTGACGGTGCGTGGGTTGAGCGAGGCTCGAGGTCGGGCGGCTCGATGAACCCGCGGCTCCGCAGCGTCGCTATCTGAGGTCCATTACCCGGAGGCGGCCACCGATTCCGACGCCGGCCGGCCACCCCGCGCCGGCGCTCACCACCAGCCGATGTCCTGGATGATGGTGCCGACGTCGCCGTACCGCACGATCGCGCGGTTCTGACGGATCTCATAGGACTTCGGCGAGCTGTTGACGATGTCCTGATCGAAGGTGTGGCACTCGAGCTTGTAGGTGCCCGCGCCCTGCATCAGCGCGCCCTTCAGCTTGATGTACGTCTCGTTGTGGCGGCTCCTGAGCCGCAGGATCGCCTCCTGGGTGGCGTCGATGAGCAGCTCGAGGTGGACCGTCTTCTCCTGCTTCGGGTGCGACGCGTCGAACGCGAGATTGACGATGACGCCGGCGTCGAGCAGCGCCTCGATATCCGACTTGGAGAACGTCTCGTAGACCATGAGCTTTGCCATCGCGCGCTCCTTCCAGGGATGTGCTCGTGGCTATGTACTACGGCGCGCGGCCCGGGGCCGAGGATCCTCGCGCGGCGTGACGCCGGCGCCCCGCGATCGCCCCAGGGCAACGCGGGCCGACCGCCGCGCGCTCCGCGGCCGGGCGGCAGAAAATCCCTGCGAACCGAGGTCGAAATGCTGCTCCCGCCGGTTGCGTGAGCGATGAAAATAAAAATCAATTGCATCTGTGTCGGCTCGCATGCTAGGAGATGGCAAGCACGCTGGAGAGGGAGGAGCAGGGGCGCGGTGTGCCCTGGGGCTGCCTGTCGGATCGCGTTCGTCCGAGGGGGTGGCTTCGTGGGCACCCTGGCGCCTGCGGACGCTCACGTCTGCGCTCTCGATGTGGGGACGTCATGAAAGCAGATTTCTTCCAGCTGCGTTGCAGTTGCGCGCGTGGAGGGCGGCGCGGTGTCGGCCGTGTGGAGTCGATGAGACCGAATCGACGGAGATCTGTGCCATGAACGATAGAGATACGCAGAAGCAGTTCATCCTCGAGGGGAAGCTGACGAGAGTGATGTGGGAGCTCTCTTGGCCGGCGGTGCTGGCCATGGTGCTCTACGGGCTCAACGCCTTCCTGGACGCCGTGTTCGTGGGCCAGCTGATGAACAAGAGCGCCCTGGCCGGCGTCGGCATCGCCTATCCCTTGTCCCAGATGACGCTCGGCCTCGGCAGCCTGGTCGGGACCGGCGCGGGCACGGCGCTCAGCATCTACCTGGGCGCCGGCGACAAGAGCAAGCTCCATAGCCTGCTGGGCAGCGTGAACGGGCTGTCGCTGCTCCTCAGCTTGCCTTACACCGTGCTCGCCTACGTGTTCGCAGAGCCGCTGGTGCGCATGATGGGCGGCACAGGGGAGATCCTTGCGTACGGCACCGAGTACTTCAAGGTGACGGCGCTCGGCTCGGTGTTCTGGGTGCACGGCCTGGCCGTGAACATGACGGTGCGCGGCGAAGGCAAGATGAAGACCGCGGCGTGGATGATCTCCCTCGGCTTGCTGGTGGATGTCATCCTGAAGCCCCTGTTCATCGACACGTTCGGCTGGGGCGTGCAAGGCGCGGCCTGGGCCACCAACGCCGCGATGCTCGTGTACTCCGTCGTGGGGCTCCTCTATTTCGCGAGGGGGCGCGCCTCCTTCGACACGGCCTGGCGCACGATCCGCATCGATCCGGCCATCCGGAAGCAGATCGTCTCCCTGGGCATGCCGGGCATGATCTTGACCATCATGGGCATCGCCCAGAACGTCGTCGTCTACAACGCGGTCTCGGGCCAGGGAACGGAGAACGACGTCGCCTTCTACGCCGCCTGCAACCGCATCTTCCTGTTCATGCTGACCCCGATGCTCGGGCTGATGCGCGCGTTGCAGCCGGTGGAAGGGATCAACTACGGGGCACAGCGCTACGCCAGGGTGAAGCGGGCCTTCAGCCTCTTCGGGATGGCCGGGGTCGCGTTCGTCCTGCCGTTCTGGCTCGCGATGATGGTCGCCCCGAACGCGGTCCTCGGCTTCCTGCTGCCGGGGTCCGAGTTCACCGCGCAGCAGCTGCTCGATTTCCGGATCTACATCGTCGTGCTGCCCCTTCTGCCGTATGTCTTCAACGCGCTGGTGCTGTTCCCCTGTTTGGAGAGGGCGAAGCTCGCGAGCGTGGTCGCCCTCCTGAGACAGGTGGTGCTCTTCGTTCCCTTGATGTGGCTCCTCCCGAGGCTCGTCGGGGTGAGCGGGGTCTACTGGGGGACGACGGCGATCGACGCGGCGATGTCCCTCCTCGTGCTCGTCATGGTGAATCGAGAGTTTCGCAGGCTCGACGGGCGCGACGTGGAGACGAGCGCCGCGCTCCGGGAAGCGCCCGCCGGCTGAGCCCGGCCCGGCCTCCGAGATCTCCCGCCGGCCCGCGGCGATCACCCGGTGATCGCCAGGAAGCAGCACGCACCGGCCGACACACGCGCGCGGCGCCCTCCCGGCGCGCGATGGCCCCTTCTCCCTTGCCCGCCCAGAGAGCCCGCGCGGATCGCCGCGCGCGCGGCCATGAACAGCATCCTGAGTACACATGCAAAACTGTTGCAACAGGTTCCCGGTTGCTATAGATGTCGCCGCATGAACACCGAGGCTCCAGCGCGTCGAGGCGCAGCGCGCCCGTCCCGGGCGCGAAGGAGCGCCGGTGCCGCCGCCCTCGTCGCGGCAGGGGCTCTGCTCGCGGGCGGGGCCGCGCGCGCGCAGGACGCGGGCGCGGCTTCGCCGGCGGAGCCGCCCGGGGACGCCGCGCCGGACGGCGGAGCGCCTCGGGCCGCCGCCGATGAATCCCGAGAGGCGCCGGAGAATCACCCGCCGGTCCTCACCTCGTTCGTCGAGGCCGTTTACCCGGCGGCCGCCCTCGCGCAGGGCCTCCAGGGGACCGTCGTGCTGAGGCTCAGCATCGAGGCGGATGGGCGGGTGTCGGCGGCGGACGTGGCGCAGGCCGCGGGGCACGGCTTCGACGAGGCGGCGCAGGCCGCAGCGCGGCGCTTCCTGTTCTCGCCGGCTCGACGGGGGGACACCCCGGTCGCCTCCCGGATCCTCTACGCCTACGAGTTTCACCTCCCGAAGGCGCCTGCGAGCGGCGCGCTCCGCGGGCGCGTGCTCTTGCCCGGCGCGAGCGCGCTCGGCGTCGCCGGCGCCGAGGTGCTCGTGCGGCACCAGGATGGCAGTGCCGAGCGAACGCGCACCGACGGCGAGGGCCGCTTCCAGCTAGAGGGCCTCGCGCCTGGGCCGTGCGTCGTGATCGCCGAGGCGAGCGGCGTAGGCCGGGCCGAGGTCGAGACCGAGCTCGCCGGAGCGCACGTCGCCGAGATCGCCGTGCGGCTCGTGCAATCCGGCGAGGAGGCCCCGATCGAGGTGACCGTGCGTGGGCCGTCGGAAGCCGAGCGGCGCCGGCAATCGGCCGAGGCCGTGACGGTCGTCGAGACGGACCGCGTCAAGCGGGAGACTTCGGACATGGGCGAGGTGCTCGCGCGCACGCAGGGGGTCGGCGTGCGCCGCGAGGGAGGCCTCGGCTCGGCCACGCGCTTTTCGCTGAACGGGCTGACGGGCGATCAGGTGCGGTTCTTCCTCGACGGCGTGCCGCTCGAGCTGGCTGGCTATCCCTTCGGCGTCTCGAACGTGCCGGTTGGCCTCGTCGAGCGCGTCGAGATCTACAGCGGCGTGGTCCCGGTGCGCCTCGGCGCCGACGCCCTCGGCGGGGCGGTCGACCTGATCACCGATCAGGACCTCTGCGCGTCGCGCGCGGGCGCGTCCTACGAGGTGGGCTCGTTCGACACCCACCGAGCGGCGCTCGCCGGCAGCCATCTGCACAGGCCGAGCGGCCTGTTCGCTCGCGCGAGCGGATTCTTCGACTTTGCGAAGAACGACTACCCCGTCGACACCGAGGTCGAGGACGAGCGCGGGCGCTTCTCGCCGGCGCGCGTCTACCGCTTTCACGACGCCTACCGCAGCGCGGGAGGCCACGTGGAGCTCGGGGTCGTCGATCGGCCGTGGGCGCGGCGCTTGCGACTGCGCGCCTTTGTGACCGATTACGACAAGGAGTACCAGCACAAGCTCGTCATGAGGGTCCCGTACGGCGGCGTGACGTACGGGGAGACCTCGGCAGGCGTGAACCTTCGTTATGAACAGCCGCTGGGGCGCGGGGTGTCGCTCGACGCGGTGGGGGGTTATTCCTACGTCCGAGGGCGCTTCCTCGACGTCGCGCGCTGCGACTACGACTGGATGGGACGCTGCGACCCGGAGGGCGCCGAGCCTGGCGAGACGGACGTGGTCCCCCACGACCAGGTCTTCCGGGACCATTCCGCCTTCGTGCGCCTCAACGTGGAATGGCGCATCCAGCCGTCGCACGCCGTCCGCCTGGCCATCGCGCCCACCTACGTGACGCGGACGGGCGATGAGCGCCGGCAAAGCGACCCGGATAGCCCCGATCCGCTCGCCGACCGCCGCAGCGTGCGCGCGCTGGTGAGCGGCCTGGAGTACGACCTCGACCTGTTCGAGGACCGGCTCGACAACCTTCTTTTCGTCAAGCAGTACGTGCAGCGCGTCGCGAGCGAGAGCTCGGTCGCCGGTGATCGTGCGCGCGACCGCGACGGGAGCACCCACCGCTTCGGTGTCGGCGACGCGCTCCGGTACAGGCTCACGCCCTGGCTCTACGGGAAGGCCTCCTACGAGTGGGCGACGCGGCTGCCCAGCCCAGACGAGGTGTTCGGCGACAACACGTTCATCGCGGCCAACCTCGGGCTCGATCCCGAGATCAGCCACAACGTCAACCTCGGGCTCACCCTCGACGCCCGCGAGACGCCGGCGGGCGCCTTTCGCGCGACGGGCAATGGCTTCCTGCGCGCAGCGGACCGGCTGATCGTGCTCCTCGGCAACGATCGGGACCAGAGCTACGAGAACGTCCACGGCGCGCGGTCGCTCGGCGTCGAGGGCTCCGTCGGATGGACATCGCCCGGGGAGCACCTCGCGCTCGACGGCAACGTCACCTACCTCGATTTCCGCAACACATCGAGCGAGGGGGCGTTCGGCGCCTTCGAGGGAGATCGCATCCCGAACCGCCCGTACCTCTTCGCCAACGGCTCAGCGCGCCTCCTGTTTCGCCGCGTCTTTGCCGCGGAGGACGAGGTCGCGCTCACGTGGAACAGCCGCTACGTACACGAGTACTTCCGCACGTGGGAGAGCCTCGGCCGGCGTGAGTCCAAGCAGGTGATCCCCTCGCAGCTCGTGCACTCGGCCGGGCTCGGGTACGTCGTCCGGCGCGGCCGCGCGAGCCTGAGCACGGCGCTCGAGATGCAGAACCTCACGGATGAGCGTGTGTTCGACTTTTTCGGCACGCCGCGCCCGGGAAGGAGCTTTTACGTCAAGACCACGGCGGAGCTCTGAGCTCGAGAGGCGGGTGATGGGATGAACGGCCAAACGACGAATCAACAGACCCTGCGGCTCGCGCAGCACACGAACCCGAGGAGATGAGATGCACACCGTTGTAGCCGTCAAGAACCTGCTCGTTCAGTCCGGCGCGTCCTGGGTCCTGTGGCTCCTGTTCGCGCTCTCGGGGGGCAGCATCGCGATCGCGATCGAGCGCTGGCTCTACTTCCGCTCGAAGGACGACGACGTGCGAGCGCTCGCCGCCGAGCTCGACGCCCACCTGTCGAACGGCTCGGTCGCCGCGGCGCTCGACGCCCTCCGGCCGATGCGATCGGTCGGGGCGATCGTCGCCCGCGCGGGTCTGAGGCTCGCGCCGCGCGGGTCGGCCGCGGCGGACAAGGGGATGCAGAGCGCGATGTCCGCCGAGCGGAAGGCGCTCGAGACGCGGCTCGCGTACCTCGGGACCCTCGGCAACAACGCGCCCTTCGTCGGCCTCTTTGGCACCGTCATCGGCGTGATCCTGGCGTTCGAGCAGCTCGGTCAGGCCACGGGGGCGGCGGGCGGCGCGGCCGCGAGCCAGGTCGCCTCCGCCGCGGTCATGGCGGCGATCGCGGAAGCGCTCGTGGCGACGGCCGTGGGCATCGGCGTCGCGCTGCCGGCCGTGGCCGCATACAACTACCTGCAGCGTCGGGTCGCCGCGATGCTCGACGACGCCGAGACGCTCTCGAACCTGGTGCTCGCCTATTTGGCGACCGGAGAGGCCGCGCAGTCCTCTCGTGTCGACGCCGCGCGTGCGGTCCACGGCGGTGTTTCGATCGACAAGCCGATGAACGGCGAGGCGTCCCGCCCGGAGGCGGCCTAGCCATGGCGAGCGCCGGGCAGAGCGCGAGATCCCGCCGCGGCGGGATCATCGAAGGGATCAACGTGACGCCGCTCGTCGACATCACGCTGGTCCTCTTGATCATCTTCATCGTCACCGCCAAGATCGTCGTCGCGCCCGCCGTCCCGCTGGATCTGCCGCACGCGTCGCAGAGTGAAGAGGTCCAGGCGGTGCTGAGCGTGGTGCTGCCCGCGGAGGGGCCGGTGCAGGTCGACGGAGCTGCGATCGACGATGCGGCGCTCCGCGAACGCGCGCGGGCGGCCCTGTCGCGCGATCCGCAGCTCCGGGCCGTGATCCAGGCCGACCGCGCCGTCTCGCACGGCCGCGTGATGACGGTGCTCGACACGCTGAAAGCCGCGGGGATCGCGCGCGTCGCCTTAGGCGCTGTCCGCCCGGAGGCCGAGGCCCACGCGGTGGAGAGGACCGGACAGCAATGATTCGATCGGAATTCCACCCCGAGAGCGTCGCCGGTATCGTCCTCGACGCGGCGCGCGCCCACGCTCAGCCCCGGCGCGCGAGGGGACGAGCCCGCGCATTCGCTGCCGACAGCACCGCCGGGATCGTCCTTGGGGCCGTCAAGGAACATTCGGCCAGAGCGCTCGTGCTCGCGCTCATGCCGGCAGCCGTCATGCAGGGCACGGTCGGGATCATCGCGCTCCGCCTGGGACCGGACGGCACGACGGCGCGCCAGCGCGAGGCGCGCCCGCCGCTGCAGGTGGAGCACGTGGTCGATCTGGCCCCACCTCCGCCGCCACCGAGCCCCTCGCCGCGAGAGGATGCTCCGGCGCCCAGGGCCGCCGAGCGCTCGCTCGCGCGCGCGGCCGCTCCTGCGGCGGCTCGGGCGCCTGCCGCTCCCGCCGCGCCTCCTCCGCCCGCGCAGGCAGGGCAGGTCGCCCTGGCGGAAAACGCTGCTGCGCCTCTCGATTTCACCGGATTCGACATCGCCGTTGGCCGCGGAGGGCGTTATGCCGGGGGTGTTACCTCCTCTGCGGGGACGAGCGCGCAGGCGGTGAACGCCGCGCGTGTAGACCCGAGCGCTCCTCCGGAGCGCCGCCAGGGAGGCGCCTCGCGCGCAAGGCCCGTCGGGCAGCCCGCGCGGGAGTGGAATTGCCTCTGGCCGCGCGAAGCGGATGCGCTCTCGGTGGACGAGCAAACGGTGGTCATTCGCACGGTCGTTCGTTCGGACGGCACCGTCGCCTCGGCGGAGCTCCTCTCGGACCCGGGATACGGCTTTGGCCAGATGTCGCTCGCGTGCGCCCGCAGGCAGCGATTCGTGCCGGCCGCCGACGAGGGAGGGCAGCCCATCACGGCGACGTCGCCGCCCATCCGCGTGAGGTTCACGCGACATCCGCGATCCACAGGCGCGCCCTAGCGAAGCCCGACGCGAGAAAGGAAGCAAGAGATGAACTCTTCAGGTACCACCAGGCTCCTCGATGTCGAGGCCGCCGTACGCCCGAGCGCCTGGCGCGGCGATGAAGGGCGGGCGATCGATGAACGATGCGTGAAGTGGGGCGCTCGATGGGCGCTCGCGACGTCGTGCCTCGTGGGCCTGCCGCTCATGGCTGGCTGCGGCAGCAACCCCGGGGAGAGCGGCGCCAGGGAGCCGGACGACGGAGGTCCCCGCTATGCCGTCGCCAGCCGCATCGAGGACAATGACTTCACGAACAGCACCATGTTCGTCTGGGTGGTGGACGACCTGAGCGGAGGATCCGTCACCCTGGGCGAGGCCACCGAGCTTCCCGGCAGAGGCTCTATCTGGGGAGTTCCGCGGACCGAGGCTTTCTATGTCGTGAGCTCGGAGGAGCTCACCGTCTCGAAATACGGCGTGGCTGGCGGCAAACCGGAGCTCGAAGCTCGGCTCGGGCTGGGCGCAGCCGGGATCTCGTTCCTCCTCGGGGAGAGGATGGTGTTCGACGGCCCGGACCGAGGGTTCCTCTTCGATCTCGTCTCGGGGCAGGCGCTCGAGCTCGATCTCGCTGCCATGGAGATCACCCGGAGCATCGACGTGTCTGACGCGCGGATCGACGCCGCGGACTACACGTTCATCGGGGAGCCCGGCTTTCGTGAGCACGGCGGCCGGCTCGTCGCTCCGCTGTACGGCACGAGCGCGGCGTTCGATCGCGTGGCCAGCGAGTCGAAGGTCCTCTTCGTCGATCCGACCGACGGCTCGATCGAGGTGAAGGGCGCCCCTTGCGGAGGCCTCTACTACACGGTGAAGTCGCCGAGCGGGGACATCCATTTTGCGTCCGATCCTTATGTCGCCTCGATCTTCATGGTCGATCCGGAGAGAGCTCCTGCGCCGTGCATGGCGCGCATGGCGGCAGGCCAGGAAGAGCTCGATACCAGCGTCGTGGCGCTCAACGACGTGACCGGCGGCCCGACCGGCGGCCTGGTCCCTGGCTCCGACGGCGTGGCGTACCTTCGCGTGCTGGACAGCGGTCTCTACTCACCCAGCGCTGACGCCACTCACCTCGAGGCTTTCTCGGCGCAGGGCTGGCAGACGTGGCGCATCGAGCTCGACGATCCAGGCTCGGCCGAGCCCCTCGATCGTCCTCCGCTCGCCGGCGGCATCAAGGTGTTCGAGGTGGACAATCAAGCTTACGTGAACGAGTCAACGGCAGGCTTCGGCTCGACCAGCCTGGTGCGGACGACCGGGGAGGGCGCGCCCGCGCGCGCGCTGACGATGCCTGGCGCCACGTGGGGTGTCTTGCGCGTGCGCTGAACCAGATGCGGAGGGATCCAATGTCAAACTCGAACGGGCTGATCGTGAAGGGGTTGACGAAGACGTACGCCAACGGCGTTCGAGCGCTGAACGGCGTCCACCTGAACGTCGGACCGGGGCTCTACGGGCTCCTGGGCCCAAACGGCGCGGGCAAGAGCACGCTGATGCGCACCCTCGCCACGCTCCAGACGCCGGACGCGGGGACGATCACGTTCAACGGGATCGACGTCATTGCATCTCCTGACCGCCTCCGTCGCCGCCTCGGGTACCTCCCGCAGCAGATCGGCGCGTACCCGGGGGTGACGGGGCGGTCGCTGCTCGAGCGCTTTGCCTGGCTGAAGGGGCGAACGGACCGGCGTGAGCGCGACGCGGAGATCTCGACGCTGCTCGCGCGCGTCAACCTGAGCGACGTCGGCCACCGCGAGGTCGCGACCTACTCCGGGGGGATGCTGCGGCGGTTCGGCATCGCGCTCGCGCTCGTGGGATCTCCGCAGCTCCTCATCGTGGACGAGCCGACCGCCGGCCTCGATCCGGCCGAGCGCAACCACTTTCATCGCGTGCTCGCGGAGGTCGCCGCGGAGGCCGTGGTGTTGCTCTCGACGCACATCGTGGATGACGTGGAGAACCTCTGCGGGCGGCTGTCGATCGTCAACCGGGGGCGCGTGGTCGCCGAAGGAGCGCCGGCCGAGCTGACCGCGCCGCTCGCCGGCCGCCTGTGGACCCGGACGTACGCGCGGGGCGAGCCGATCCCCGACGACGCGCTGAACGTCTCGCCCACGCCGAGCGGTACTCGCGCCGTCGTGGTGCGCGACGCGTCGCCCGGCGACGGCTTCGTCGCTCACGCGCCCAAGCTCGACGACGCCTATCATTACCTGCTGGCCGGATCGCGACAGGCGGAGGCCGCATGAGCTCGACGCGCATCTACGCCGTCGAGGCGTGGCACGAGCTGCGGGCGGGGCTGCGTACCTCGCTCGTCCCGCTCATGTTTGTCGGCCTCGTCGGTTATCTGTTCGTCATGCTCTCGAGCGCGGAGTACCTGCGCGACATGGGCGGCGCGGACGTCGCGCGCAACAGCCCGCATGTGGTCTTCCTGATGACCTCCGGGCAATCGTTCTGGCTCATCTTCGCGTGGGCGTGGATCTTCGCGCAGGTCGTCACGCGGGATCGCGCGGCGGGGCTCCACGAGCTGGTCCTCTCCGCGCCCGTGTCGCTTCGCGGGCTGCTGATCTCGCGCTACGTCGGCGCGGTCGGGCTCGCTTGCATCCTGGGCTCGGCGAGCTCGCTCGGGTTTCTGCTCGTCCCCGCGCTCGCCGGGCTCGGGGTGTTCCCCAAAGAGGCGGTGGGGTCGACGCCGATCCTGGCGATCGCGTCGTCATGGGCGCTTTTCGTGGTGCCGTCGGCCATCGGCCTCGGGGCGCTCTACCTCACCGCGGCGCTCCGGACCCGGAGCTCGGCCGGGCCGTTCGCCGTGGCGGCGGTGGTCATCTTGATCTGGATGGTGGCCATGATCGTCCTGCGGGGCGGTGACCTGCACACGGACATCGCGACCGTTGTCGATGTGAGCGGCTTCGGGGAGGCGGAGGCGCAGACGAAGCGCTGGACGCCGCACGAAAAGGCGACGGCGCAGCTGGCCATGACCGCGCCGCTCCTCATCAATCGGCTCTTCTGGGGTCTGGTCCCCCTCGCGATCCTGGCGTACGTGCTCGTGCGGCAAGGGCGCGAGGCGCTCTTGAACGGGCGCGCCGGCAAGCCGTCGCCGAACGGCGAGGCGACCTATCGCGCCGCCGCGCCCGCCGCCGCGGCGCTGCCGCCGGTCACGGCGCCATCGTGGCTCCGCGCGACGCTGTCCGAGGCTCGCTGGCACCTCTCGCTGACGACCCGAGGGTGGGCGTTCCGTACCGCGATCGCGCTCTGGACCCTCATGAACGTGGCAGGGGCC
The DNA here is from genome assembly GCF_051521375.1 of Sorangium sp. So ce693. Lineage (NCBI taxonomy): Bacteria > Pseudomonadati > Myxococcota > Polyangiales > Polyangiaceae > Sorangium > Sorangium sp. So ce693. Next base: position 10,869,995 of record NZ_CP150347.1, on the reverse strand, counting down.
TTCTACCATGTGATCGGGCACGCCGAGGGGCCGCTCGTCCCACGGCCTGCGCTGCTCGCGCCGTTCCTCGTCCGCCTTTGCTACGTGTTCTCCGTGTTCGCCGTGGCGGGGTTCGTGGGGGCGCTCGCTCGTCGAGATCAGCAATCCGGGTTCGACGAGATGATCGACGCGACGCTGGCGCCGCTCGGCACACGCGTGGTCGGCCGCGCCCTCGCCGCCCTCCTGTTGACGACCGTCATGGCCCTGGCGCCGACGCTCTCGGCGTGGATCGTGACGGCTCTCACCGTACCTGGCAGCTTCGAGCCGTGGAATGCGCTGCTCGTGAACGCGCTGATCGCCGCGCCCGCCCTGCTGGAGCTCGGCGCGATCACGTTCCTCGTCCACGCGCTCGTGCGTTCGCCCGGTACGGGTTACGCCGCATCGATGCTGGCTGCGTTCATCGCGCTCGTGAATCACGAGATCGACATCGTCTCGTATCCACCAGCGCAGGTAGGGATCCCGGTGCATGTTGCCCTCTCCGAGCTTTCGGGGTGGTCGCCGTGGATCGTGCCCGTGCTCGAGATGGGCGTGCTCAAGCTCGGCTGCGTCGGCCTCGCCGTCGCCTTGGCGTGGCTCGCCTACCCGCGCGGCACGGCCCTGAGGAGGATCGAACGGTGGCGCGGGGCAGCGCGGCAGCTCACCCAGGGCGCGGGAGCCCTGGCGGCTCTCTGCCTCTTTGTGATCGCTTGCTCCGCGACGATCTTGCACGAGCAGATCGTGGTGAAGAGCGGCTTCGCATCGAAGAGCGAGGAGAACGCCTCCGACGCGGCCTGGGAAGCTCGTTTCTGGCCGGAAGCGTCGGCGTTCTCCGTGGAGGGCGGCGAGGTCGAGGCGAAGATCGCGCCGTCCGCGCGCTCCGCCCACGTCCGCTGGAAGCTGCGGGGAGTACGGGCCAGCGCGGCGAAGCTGCACGGGAGCCTGCGCACCGGGATGGACGTCGACAGCGTCCGCGTCGACGGCGCCCCTCGTGAGGTCGTCACGGCGAACGAGCACTTCATGGTCGACCTGGGCAGCTGCGCGCAAAGCGGGTGCGACGTCGAGCTCGAGATCTCGATCGCCTCGCCTCGCTGGTTTGCCGAGGGGGAGGCGCCGTGGCTGGACGGCTCTGGCGTGTGGGCGCGCGCAGCCGATCTCGTCCCGCGGCTCGGACACGACGGAGAGCGAGCGCTGCGATCTCCGTCCACACGCCGCGAGCTGGGGCTCGCGGAGCGCCCCGGCGCGCTCGACAGGAATGCATTGGTACCCGCCCTCGCGGTGGCGCCGGCGGGTCGGTGGCGCTGGTCGGTGTCGTTCTCCGAGCAAGGCGTGAGCACGCCTGTCGAGGGGAGCACGACACAAGGCCTCGACTTCGCCGTGGCGTGGCTGCCCAGGGGGGCGGAGCTGAGGCAGCTGCGGTGGGAGGGCATCACGGCGTGGCATGGCCCGTCTCACGCTGATACGGCGCGTGAGGTCCTGGAGGACGTCCAGGCGATGGGCGAGTGTGTTCACGCGCAGCTCGGGTCCATCCCGGAGGTGACGACGGTCGTGCAGGCGTCTCGCGACCTCGGCGAGATCCGGGCGCATGGCGCGGTCCTGTGGCTGCCGGAAGGAGACGGCTGGGACGTGGCCGCGTCCGGCGTCGGCCGCCTGAAGCGACGGGCTGCGGTGGCCGAGGCGCTCGCCGCGCGCTCGCTCGCGGACCGCGCCGATCTGCGCGCGGAGCCGGGGGCGCGGTGGCTCATCAACGGCGTTGCAGGGTGGATCGGGCTCGAATGCGTGCGGCGGTCCGACGGCGGTGACGCGTGGCTCGCGCTCCTGGATCGCCGCAGCGATGATGTCGCGGATGCGCTCGGCGCCCTCGACGCGCCCGTGTCGGGTCTGGCCGATGACGGCGCGGCCCAATGGGTCATGGCATACGCCCCGCTGGAGACCCTCGCATGGGCGCAGGCCGCCGGAGACGCCGAGGCGTTGCACGCAGCGACGCGGGTCGCCGACATGGTGCGCTCCGGAGAACCGGTCCGAGGCGCGCTCGCGCGAGCAGCAGGCCAGAGCATGGCCGACCGCCTCCTGGGCCCCCCTTCCGCCTCCGACGTGACCGTCGCGATGGCCGACGGCGGCGCGCTGGAGGTTCGCGGCGAGCGCTCGCAGTGGGAGAGGGGCGGCTGGCAGCCCGTCTCCAGCACGTTCGAGATCGTTCAACGCTTCTACGATGAGGAGACGCCGGCGCGGGTGACCCGCGTGCCGGCAAGATTGGAGAGCGATGCCCGGTTCGTCGTCTTCGACGCGTGGCCCTCATTCGAACGTTCGCCGCGGGACAACGCGTGGAAGGCAGGCCCGCATTGATGGCGCGAGCCCGCGCCGCGCCTGCGCATCTCTGCGCGTCACGAGAATGAGGGCTGTGTAACGAATATGTTTCGCTGCGCATGGAGGACTCGTTGGCTGCGCTGGCGAGCGCTGCGTAGGGAGGTGCCTGACGAGCGCATCATCGACTCATTTCGTTAGACTTTCGATTCTGATCTGAGCGGTCGAATTCCTTCAGATCCGCTCAAATTCAGCGCGGAAGCGCCTCCGGAGCGCGATCGTGTCCGTCGCACGAATTCGCCGTCCGCCCGGCTTGACGCTGATGCAATTAGTATGTATATGCAAGATGTACGCAGCTTCAATATGTAGGCGACTCGTCGTCGTGTCGCTCGGCGCTCGCGAGGCCACGCTCCACGGGCATGGTGTCGCGAGGCGGGAGGGGTACATTTGCGATAGCTGTCAATGACAGGTCGGCGTGAGCTCCGACCCGCAGATCGCGGGGGCGGGCGCTGCCGTATTGTCATGTTGTGACGAGAAGCTCGTCTGGATGGGGTGCGATCGCATGGGCCTGCGAACCCTCGCAGGACCTGCGGGTCGATGCTGGAAGGCGCGCGAAGAGGAACGCTTCGACCATCTGCCGCTCGGTCGACGTGTTTACCGTGACGCCTGTTCCCGATTCGAAGGCTCGCCACCCGAGCGCGAATCGGGGGCGCGAACACTGCCGTGTTTGCGCCTTGAATGCTGCGTGTAGCGCGTGGGACGTGGGCTGAAGAGCTCACGTGCTCCTCCTGCGACTGACGTCTCTTGTGCGGCCTCTCGTACCAGGGGTTATATATGTTGCAAAAGCAACGGTTATGTAAAAACAACAGGGGCGATGCGGGGCGACAGAGCGGATGTGCCATCTTTGGCTCTCCTCGAAGAAATCGAGGCGCAGGGAGCCCGGGATCGCATCACTCACGTGCGGGGCGAGCATGAACATGTCTCATCAACGGCACTACCTCGAGCGCCGCGTCTCGATCAGCGCAGACCCCATCGACCTCGCGGCGGCGCTCGCCAGGTCGGGCTCGCACACGACGTACTTCGTGTACGAGCGCGACGGCGAATGGAGCGTCGCCCTCGGCGCGGCCTTCGAGCTCGCTGCAGACGTACACGGCGTGCACCGCCTCGATGCGACAGGAAAGCAGAGCTGTCCCGGCGGGGACTGCCTCGCCGCGGTCGAGGCGGCGCTCGCGTCGATCCCGGTCCGTGGCTGGCGCGCGTACGGCACGGCTTCGTTCGAGTTCGCGTACCTGCTGCACGGCATCGAGGCGAACCTCGGCACAGAGCCCCTGCTTCACCTGACCATTCCAGAGGTCGAGATCCGCCTCCAGCGCGGCACGGCGCTGGTTCGAGCGCTGACCTCGGGCGAGCTCGAGCGGATGGTGGACGTCCTCGCCTCCTCGAACCGCCGCCATGCGCGCGGGATGACGGACGTCGCCGTTCTCCCCCCCGTCCCGTCGCCGGAGGTGCTCCCCGCGAGGCTGCTCGAGACGACCGGCGCAGCGAAGTACAAGGAGCTGGTGGCCGCGGCGACCAACGAGATCGCGGCGCGCAAGCTCCACAAGGTCATCGCGTCGCGCGTCGTCCCGGTCGCCGCGCCCGTCGACTTGATCGCGACGTACGTCGCCGGGCGGCGGCAGAACACCCCGGCCCGATCGTTCGTGGTCAACTGCCGCGACCTGAAGTTCGCCGGATTCAGCCCGGAGACCGTGCTCGAGGTGACCGCCGAAGGGCAGGTGATGACGCAGCCGCTCGCCGGGACCCGGGCGCTCGTCTCGGACGACGAGGAGAACGCGCGCCTGCGGGCCGAGCTGCTCAGCAATTCGAAGGAGCTGGCCGAGCACGCGATGTCGGTGAAGCTGGCGTTCGAGGAGCTCAGCCGCGTCTGCAAGCAGGGGAGCGTGACCGTGAACGAGTTCATGGCGGTATCCCGCCGCGGGACCGTTCAGCACCTCGCCTCACGGCTCTCGGGCATGCTCGAGGCGGGCAACACGGCCTGGACGGCGTTCCAGGTGCTTTTCCCGGCCATCACCGCGTCGGGGATCCCCAAGAGGGAGGCGGTCGACTGGATCCGGAGGCACGAGGCGGAGAGCCGGGGCCTCTACTCCGGCGCGGTCCTGACGCTGGATCACGACGGAGCGATGGATGCGGCGCTGGTGCTGCGGACGATCTTCCAGCGGGGGAGCAGCGTCTGGCTGCGCGCGGGCGCCGGGATCGTCGCGGAGTCGACGCCCGAGCGAGAGCTGGAGGAGACCTGCGAGAAGCTCCAGAGCGTGGCGCGCCACCTGGTGCCTCCGGAGCTCGCCAGCGAGCCGGTGTGACGCAGGGGACATGGTGTTCCGGACTTGAGCTTTCCTTCTCACGAGTCAGCCAATGCACGAACAGACACAGCGAATGCACGACGAAGTCGCCTCCTCGGATCTGAGGGATACGGTCGCGAGCGTGCTCGGCGTGGTGGCCGAGACGGTCCGTGAAGACAGCAACCTGATCGAGCTCGGGATGGACTCGATCACGATGATGCGCCTCGCCGGCAGGTGGCGGCGGCAAGGCATCGAGGTCGACTTCGCCGAGCTCGCGGCGAACCCGCGGGTGTCCGCCTGGAAGGCGCTGATAGGAGAGCGAAGCTGTACCAAGGGCGAACGCGACGAGCGTTCGCCCGCCGCGACCACCATCGACGAGGCGGCGCCCTTCGAGCTCGCGCTGATGCAGCACGCGTACTGGGTCGGACGCGAGCAAGGCCAGCAGCTGGGCGGCGTCGCCGCGCATTTCTACAACGAGTTCGACGGCGAGGGGGTCGACCCCGCGCGGCTGGAATCCGCCGTACGAGCGCTGCTCGGGCGGCACGGCATGTTGCGCGTGCAGATCCTGAGCGATGGCCGGCAGCAGATCCTGCCCGACAGCCGCGGGCGTGGGCTGAAGGTCCACGATCTGCGCGCCCTGTCGGCCGAGGCGGCGCAAGAGGCGCTCGCCGAGCTGCGCCGGACGCTGTCGCATCGGACGCTGGACCTGGCTGCCGGCGAGGTGTTCGATATCCAGATCTCGCTCCTGCCGGACGCGGTCCGCGCGGGCGGGACGCGCCTGCATGTGAACCTGGACATGGTGGCCGCCGACGCGCTCAGCCTGCGGGTGCTGCTGGCCGACCTGGCGCACCTCTATGCCGGATCGCAGCCGCTGCCTCCGATCAACACCAGCTATCCGCGCTACCTGGCGGAGCGCGAGGCCAGCCGCGCGAGCGTCAAGGGCCAGCGGTCGCGGAACGCCGACCGAGCGTACTGGCAAGCTCGCCTGAGCGACCTACCCGCTGCGCCGGAGCTGCCCGCCGCGCCCTACCACGTGAACGTGGGCGCCACGACGGTGGTGCGGCGTCATCGCTGGCTCGCTCCGGAGCAGGTGCGCGCCTTCACGTCGCTGGCGGCGCGCCACGGCCTCACGCCGGCCATGGCGATGGCGGCGGTGTTCGCGGAGACGCTGACCGGCTGGAGCGCGGAGCCGCGGTTCTTGATGAACCTGCCGATGTTCGACCGCGAGCCCTTGCACCCCGACGTCGGGATGCTGGTGGGCGACTTCACCTCCTCGGTGCTCCTGGCCTGGGACGGCGCGGCGCCCGGCACCTTCGCTGAACGCGCGCAGCGCCTGCAGGCCCAGTTCCATGCAGATGCCGAGCACGTGGGGTATTCGGGCGTCGAGGTGCTGCGCGACCTCTCTCGGCTGCGAGGCGAGCAGGTGCTGGCGCCTGTCGTGTACACGAGCGCGCTCGGCCTGGGCGAGCTGTTTCCGGAGGTGGTGAAGCAGCTCTTCGGGAGGGCGTCCTGGATCATCTCCCAGGGGCCGCAGGTGTGGCTGGACGCGCAGGTCACGGAGCTCGACGGCGGCTTGCTGGTCAACCTGGATGCGCGTGAAGATGCGTTTGCGCCAGGGGTGCTGGACGCGATGTTCGACGCGCACGGCCGCCTCCTGGAGCGCCTGCTGACGTACGAAGAAGCCTGGCGGCAGCCTGTGCCCGCGCTGCTCCCGGGAGAGCAGCTGAAGGTGCGCGTCGCCGCGAACGCCACCAGGACGGCCGTCTCGGGCAAGCGCCTTCACGACGGCTTCTTCGAGCTCGCGAAGCGACAGCCAGAGGCGCCTGCTCTCTTGTGGGGAGCCGACGGCAAGATCTCGTACGGGGAGCTCCGGCAGCGCGCGCTGCGCGTGGCGGGCCACCTGCGCGAGCGCGGCGTGAGCGCAGGCGACGTGGTGGCGATCCAGCTGCCCAAGGGGCCGAGCCAGATCGTCGCCGTGCTGGGCGTGCTGGCCGCCGGCGCCACGTACCTTCCGATCAGCGTGGATCAACCCGCGCTGCGCTGTCAGCGCATCCTCGACGCTGCTGGCGCCGCCCTCGTGCTCGATAACGTCCCGGAGGGGCAGGCGTCGCTGGCGGAGCCGCTGGCCGGAGAGGACTCGGATCTCGCGTACATCCTGTTCACCTCGGGTTCGACGGGCGAGCCGAAAGGCGTGGAGATCACCCACGCCGCAGCGATGAACACCATCGATGATCTGAACCAGCGCCTGTCGCTGGGCGTGGCCGACCGGACGCTCGCGCTGTCCGCGCTCGAGTTCGATCTGTCGGTGTACGACATCTTCGCGCCGCTGTCGGTCGGCGGCGCCGTGGTCTGCGTCGAGGAGTGGGCGCGTCGCGACGCAGCCGTCTGGGTCGAATTGCTGCGCAGCCATCGCGTGACCGTCCTCAACTGCGTGCCGGCCCTGCTCGATGTGACGCTCGCGGCCGCCGGCGACGGTCCCGGTCCGCTGGCGCTCCGTGCGGTGCTCCTGGGCGGCGACTGGGTGACCCTCGATCTGCCGGGGCGCCTTGCGCAGCGCGCGCCGCGCTGCCGCTTCATCGCGCTGGGCGGCACCACCGAGACCGCGATCCACTCCACGATCTGCGAGGTCACCGAGGTGCCTTCGCACTGGAAGTCGGTGCCGTATGGAAAGCCTCTTGGCAACGTGCAGCTGCGCGTCGTCGATCCTCTGGGGCGCGACTGTCCCGACTTCGTCCCGGGCGAGCTGTGGATCGGCGGCGCCGGCGTGGCCCGCGGCTACCGTGGCGACCGAGAGAAGACGGTGAAGAAGTTTCTCCAGGTGGACGGGACGCGCTGGTACCGCACCGGCGACCGCGCCCGTTACTGGGCCGACGGCAGCGTGGAGTTCCTCGGGCGCGCCGACTTCCAGGTGAAGCTGCGCGGGCACCGCATCGAGCTGGGCGAGATCGAGGCCGCGGTCGGAGGTTATCCCGGCGTCAGCCAGGCCGTCGCGGTGCTGGGTGAACGTGGGCTCTATGTGGCCATCACCTCGGACGATCCGAGGATCGATGTGCCCGAGGCAGGCGAGATCATCGATCTGCGGCAGCCGCCGCCGGAGCTCGCAGATCTGCGTGAGTTCCTCGTGAGCCGCCTGCCCGCCGTGATGGTGCCGGATCACCTGTGGCGCTGCAGGAGCTTGCCGCTCACGCCCAATGGCAAGATCGATCGCAAAGCCTTGCAGCGAACGGTGAACACCACGGCCCTTCAAGCCAAGGCGACCGTGACCGCGCCGGTGGGCGAGGTGGAGCGCCGGGTCGCCGAGGTCTGGGCCGAGCTGCTCAAGGTGCCGGAGGTGGGCCGCGAGGACAACTTCTTCGCCGCGGGCGGCGACTCCCTCCTGGCGACACGCCTGGTGCGCCGGCTGCGCGAGGTCGGCCTCGACGGCGTCAAGCTGGCCGATCTGTTCGCCCATCCGACGCTGGCCGAGTTCGCTGCCACGTTGTCGCTCGGCGCGGGCGCTCCGGCGCTGCCGACGCTGGTCGCCGATCCGGAGAACCGTCACCAGCCCTTCCCGCCGACCGAGGTGCAGCGGGCCTACTGGCTGGGTCGTGACGAGAGCTTCACGCTCGGGGGCGTCGCCTGCCAGTTCTACCGCGAGTACGACGTCGTCGACCTCGACGTGCCGCGGCTGGAGGCGGCCGTCAACGTCCTGGTGCGGCGGCACGAGATGTTGCGCGCCGTCTTCGATGAGCAGGGCCAGCAACGCATCCTCGCGGACGTGCCGCGGTTCACGATAGAGGTCGTCGACGGCGGCGAAGATCCGGCTCAGGCGTACGAGGAGCTGCGGCGCGACTGCTCGCACCGGGTCTTCGACCCCATGCGATGGCCGCTGTTCGGCATGCGGGCGGTGCGGTCGGGTGACCGGATGCGCCTCGGCATCAGCCTCGACAACCTCATCCTCGACGCGCTCAGCATCCTGACCTTCTACTCGGAGCTCACCGCGCTTTACGAGGCGCCGGACGCTGCTTTGCCGCCGATCGGGCTGTCCTTCCGCGACTATGTGCTGACGTGCACGCCGGGATCGGAGGCGCTCGCCGCCGCGCGGGCGTACTGGGCGAAGAAGCTGCCAGAGCTGCCGCCGGCGCCGCAGCTGCCGCTTGCCAGAGACCCGGCCGAGGTGGGGCGCCCGCGCTTCACGCGCCACGAGGGCAGCGTCGACGCGAGCCGATGGCGCCGCATCGTCGAACGCGCAGGCGAGCACGGCGTCACGCCGTCCACGGTCCTGCTCACGGCGTTCGCCGAGGTGCTCAGCCGCTGGTGCAGCCGCCCCGACCTCACGCTCAATCTGACGCTGTTCGATCGCCGCGAGGTGCATCTCGACATCCACACGGTCATGGGCGATTTCACGTCGCTCACGTTGATCGGATACCGGCCCGCCGCCGGCGAGAGCTGGGTGACGCGAGCCCGGCGTGTCCAGAAGGAGCTGGGCGACGCGCTGGACCATCGCGACGTCTCGAGCATCTCGCTCGTTCGCGAGCTGGGCAGGTTGAGCGGCGCGCCGAGCCTGACCATGCCGGTGGTGTTCACGAGCGCCCTCGGCGTCCCCGGGGGCACCGCTGCGCCGGCCAGCGGCCCCTTCAGGAAGCAGGTGTGGGGCCTGACGCAGACCCCGCAGGTGTGGCTCGACCATCAGGTGATAGAGGCCGAGGGCGGCATCGCCCTGAACTGGGATGTGGTCGAGGACCTGTTCCCGGCGGGCCTGATCGCCACGATGTTCGATGCGTACCTGCGCGAGCTGAGCTGGCTGAGCAGCGCCGAATGGCACCTGCCTGTGCCCGATCTCATGCCCGAGCCGCAGCGGCGCGTGCGCGCGCTCGTCAACGCGACCTCCGGAGAGAGCCCACGGCGGAGCCTGCACCGCGCGTTCTTCGACCTGGCGCGCGAGCAGCCGCAACGGATCGCATTGCGCTGGGGCGAGGCCGACGTGATGAGCTTCGGCGAGCTCGCGTCGTGCGCGCTGCGCCTCTCGGCCGCGCTGGCACAGCACGGCGTGGCGACAGGCGATGTCGTCGCCGTGAACCTGCCCAAGGGGCCCGATCAGATCGCCGCGGTGCTGGGGGTGCTGGCGGCCGGAGCCGCCTACCTGCCTGTCGGGGTGGATCAACCCGATGCGCGCCGCGATCGGATGCTGGGTCAGGCAGGGGTCCGCGTCGTCGTCACCGGCTCGGAGCCGAGGTGCTGGCCGGAGGGCGTTCGTCCGTGCGTGTTTGGACAGGCGATGGCGTCCGCGCCCGCGCCGAGCCCGGCAGCGACCGACGCAGAGCAGCTCGCTTACATCATCTTCACCTCCGGATCGACCGGCGCGCCGAAGGGCGTTGAAATCACCCATCGCGCCGCGCTGAACACGGTGCTGGACATCAATCAACGCTTCGGCGTCGGCGCGGAAGACCGCGTCCTGGCCGTGTCCGCGCTCGATTTCGATCTGTCCGTCTACGATATCTTCGGTCTGCTGTCCGCCGGCGGCTCGCTGGTCTTGATCGAGGAGGAATCGCGGCGCGACGCGAGGCGCTGGCATGAGCTGGTGTGTCGACACGAGGTGACGATCTGGAACAGCGTTCCGACCTTGCTCGACATGCTGCTCATCGTCGGCAGCGAGGCGGAGCCGCCGGGCGCCATCCGCCTGGCGCTCGTCTCGGGCGACTGGATCAGGACGGATCTGCCCGGGCGGCTCGCCGCGCAGCGGCCCGGGTGTCGGTTCATCGCGCTCGGCGGCGCCACCGAGGCCGCCATCTGGTCCAACTTCTTCGAGGTGGACGTGGTCCAGCCGTCGTGGCGCTCGATCCCCTACGGCTATCCCTTGCGCAACCAGCTCTTCCGCGTGGTGGACGCGCATGGCCGCGAGTGTCCGGACTGGGTGCCGGGCGAGCTGTGGATCGGCGGTCTCGGGGTGGCGCGCGGTTACTGCGCCGCACCGGACCTGACGGCTCGCAAGTTCGTCGGAGAGGGCGCGCGGTGGTATCGCACCGGCGACGTCGGGCGTTACTGGCCCGACGGCGCGCTGGAGTTCCTCGGCCGCACCGACACTCAGGTCAAGATCCGCGGGCATCGCATCGAGCTCGGCGAGGTGGAAGCCGCTCTGCGATCGCATCCCGGCGTGCGGGATGCGGTGGCCGTGGCGGCCTCCGGACGCCTCGCCGCCGCGGTGGTCCCTGCTGCCGTGGAGGAAGCGCGAGGCGCGCCGGTCGATGGCCTGAATGGCCGCCGCGCGGGCGCCGCGGCGGAGCTCAGCGCGGAGCAGCTGCGCGAGCATGTCACCATGACCCTCCCGCTTCACATGGTGCCAGAGAGGATCCTCGTGCTGGCCGAGCTGCCGCTCAGCGCGAACGGCAAGGTCGACCATGCCGAGATCATCAGGAGGATCTCGGCGGAAGCCGAACCCGACGCCCGGGAGGTCGAGCCCCCGCAGGGTGAATGGGAGCATGCCGTCGCGGCGCTCTGGAGCGAGCTCCTCGCCGTCCCCAACGTCGGCCGCCATCAGAGCTTTTTCCAGCTGGGCGGCGACAGCCTGCTCGCGACGCGCTTCATCGAAGCGGTGAATCGGCGCTACGCCATGATGTTGCCTCTGAGGCGCCTGTTCAACGGACCGACGCTGCGCGAGGTCGCAGCGGCGCTCGCCGCCGAGCAGGAGGCCCGCCAGGAGATCGACGAGGGCGTGCTCTAGCGGCGTCCGCGACCGCGGCGCCCCGCCCGCGAGATCGGGCGACGGCGCGCCGCCGGAGCGGACGCCGGAGCCGCGCGGGAGAGCGCTTCGCCGGTGAGTTCATCGTCTGATGTGACGCTTGTCCTCAACAAGCTACAGGAGCAACTATCCATGCCCGTTGCCGGGATCATCGAAGAGCTGAAGACGCTGGGTGTCGATCTGTGGACGGAATCGGGGCAGCTCCGGTTCCGTGCGCCCAAAGGTTTGCTCACGGAAGATAGGATGACGGTGCTGCGCACGCACAAGGCGCAGATCATCGATTTTCTTGCAGCGAACCAGGGGGTGGTCGTCGCCGCGGACGAGCAGGCGCGTCATGAGCCGTTCCCGCTCACCGACGTGCAGACGGCCTACCTGCTGGGGCGCCAGACCTCCTTCGGTTACGGCGGCGTCGCCTGCCACGGGTACCTGGAGGTGACGTATCCAGAGCTCGACCCCGCGCGCCTCTCCCACGCGTGGAACCTGCTGATCGAGCGGCATGAGATGCTGCGCGCCGTGATCGAGCAGGACGGCTACCAGCGCGTCCTGCCCACGGTACCTCGATACCACGTCCAGTCGACGGATCTCCGTGGCGCGTCCGCCGCCGAGGTGGAGCGCGCGTTGAGCGGCATCCGCGCCGAGATGGACCACCGGATGTACGAGACCACCGTATGGCCCCTGTTCGAGCTGCGGCATACCCGCACCAGCGGCGGCGACGTCGTGCACTTCTCGCTGGACTCGCTGATCGCCGACTGGGCGAGCGCCGGGATCTTCTTCGAGGAGCTCGATCTCCTCCTCGCCGGTCGGAGCGACGAGCTGCGACCGCTGGACCTCCGCTTTCGCGATTACATCTTCGCGGAGCGGCGGCTGCGCGAGACCGGGCGTTACCAGCGTGATCGTCAGTACTGGCTCGCGCGCGTCAACGACCTGCCCGCCGCGCCCGAACTGCCGACGCTTCCATCGGCCTCGGAAGCCGGACCCGTGCGCTTCCGCCGCTACCACAGCCGCCTGTCCGCCGAGCGCTGGGAGCGCCTCCGGCAGCGGGCCGGCGAGCGAGGGCTCACGGCCTCTATCGCCGTGCTGGGCGCCTATGCGGCGGTGCTCCAGCGCTGGAGCCGTCGTCAACGGTTCAGCCTCAACCTCACGCTGCTCAACCGTCTGCCGCTGCACCCGCACGTCGACCGGATCGTCGGAGACTTCACGTCGGTCAGCCTCATGGACGTGCAGGCGGCGTCCGGGCGCAGCTTCAAGGAATGGGCTGCGCGGCTCGGAGATCAGATGTTCGCCGATCTCGACCACCGGCTGTTCACGGGGGTCGAGGTGCTGCGCGAGATGACCCGCCGGCGCGGGCGGGACGCCGCGCTGATGCCGGTCGTCTTCACCAGCGCCATCGGCCTCGGCTCACGGCGACGGCCCAGCAGCGGGCGGCGCTTCGGTAATGGCGTCACGCAAACCCCGCAGGTCTACCTCGATTGCCAGGTCATGGATGACGCGGACGGGCTCGAGGTCAACTGGGATGTGCGTCAGGGCATCTTCCCGGACGGCCTCATCGACGACATGTTCGGCGCGCTGCAGCAACTGCTGGAAGATCTCGCGGAGCGCTCCGAGGCGTGGGAGGCCGTCGAGCCTGTCGCGTTGCCCGGATGGCAGACGCAGGAGCGCGAGCGCGTCAATCAGACCAGCTGCCCGCTGCCGGACTCCCTCTTGCACCGAGGGTTCCTGGAGCAGGCCGCCCGCGACCCCGGAGCTGTGGCGGTGATCGGCCATGCGGGCAGCTTGACGTACCGCGACCTCGCCATGAGAGCGGCGTCGGTCGCGCAGGCGCTGCGAGACGGCGGCTGTACCGCGGGCGACCGGGTCGCCGTCGTCATGAACAAGGGGATCGAGCAGGTCGTGGCGGTGCTGGGCGTGCTGCTCGCCGACGGGACCTATCTGCCGCTGGACGCCACGCAGCCACGGCTGCGCATCGAGAAGGTGCTGTCGAACGCGGCGGTCCGACAGGTCCTGACCCAGTCGTGGATCTCCGCGGCGGCCAAGCTGCCGGACGGCCTGCGCGTGATCGACGTGGACACGCAGGCGCCTGCGCAGAGCTTCCCGGAAGCTCCGACGGGCGACCCCGACGCGCTGGCGTACGTGATCTACACGTCGGGCTCCACGGGTGATCCGAAGGGGGTCATGATCACCCACCGAGCGGCGCTGAACACGATCGACGACATCAACCGTCGCTTCGGGGTGACTGGATCGGATCGGGTGCTGGGCCTCGCCCAGCTTGGCTTCGATCTGTCCGTGTACGACATCTTCGGAACCCTCTCCCTCGGCGGGACGCTCGTGCTCCCGGATCCCGACCGTGGCGCCGATCCCTCCCACTGGGCGGACCTCCTCGTGAAGCACGAGGTGACCCTGTGGAACTCCGTGCCTGCGCAGCTTCAGATGCTGGCGAGCTACCTGCAGACAGAGCCGATCGCGATTCGCTCGTTGCGCATGGCGCTGCTGTCCGGCGACTGGATCCCCGTCACGCTGCCCGACCAGATCCGCCGGTTCATTCCTGACCTGACGCTCATCGGGCTCGGGGGCGCGACCGAGGCGGCCATCTGGTCGAATTACCATCGCGTCGAGCGGGTCGATCCGGCGTGGACGAGCATCCCCTACGGGGTGCCGCTCGCCAACCAGGGCTTCCGCGTCCTCGACGAGTCGCTCCGCGACGCGCCGGTGTGGGTCGCTGGAGAGCTGTACATCACCGGGCACGGCCTCGCAGCGGGGTACCTGGGCGATCCGGAGCTCACGGCGGCGCGCTTCTTCAACCACCCCGTCGATGGCCAGCGCCTCTACAGGACCGGAGATCTCGGGCGCTATCTCCCGGGCGGATCCATCGAGTTCCTCGGCCGCGAGGACAACCAGGTCAAGATTCGCGGGCACCGGATCGAGCTCGGCGAGATCGAGGCCGCGCTGCTCGCGCATCCGGCGGTAGGCGCCGCGGCGGCCGTGGTGGCCGGCAAGGACCTCACGGATCGCGCGCTGCTCGGCTTCGTCGAGCTCGCGCGGCGCGGCGCGCCCACGGACGATGATCTGGCGACGTCGCAGGCCCGTCTGGCGTCTGCGGCGCGGCAGTTCGCCGACAAGGAGGTCAGCGGCGTGACCGCGGCCCAGGTGACCGAGGCGATTCGCGCGCTTCACGACGCCTCGTTCGCGTCCATGATGAACGCGCTTGCCGAGCGCGGGCTCTTCGCCGGTCCGCGCGACGCGCACTCGGCCGAGGAGATCCTGCGCGAGGCGCGCGTTCACGATCGCCATCACTGGCTCGTTCGCCGCTGGCTGGGGCTCCTGGCGGAGGCGGGATGGCTCACGTACAACGAGGAGAGCCGTCGTTATGCGCAGCGCAGGGCCGCCGATGCGACGGCGGTCCACGACGCCTGGCGGCGGTTCGAGGAGCTGGCGTCGTCGTCGGGGCTGTGTACGCCCGAGTTCGTTCAGTACCACAGAGCGCACGTGGAGCGGCTGCACGCCTTGCTCGAGAACCAGCAGAACCCGTTCGAGCTGCTGTTTCCGCAAGGGAAGCGCGACGTGGCGCTCTCGGTGTACCGCGATGACGCGATCGCGCGTTACAACAACCACGCGGTAGCGGCGCTGCTGTACCGGATCGCCGCCGCGCATACGGACGGCGCCCCCCTGCGGGTGCTCGAGATCGGCGCCGGCACGGGCGCGACCAGCGGCGTGGTGATCCCGATGCTCGACGGCCATGACGTCGACTACCTGTTCACGGACCTGACAGCCTTCTTCCTGGCCGATGCGCGCGAGCGGTTCCGGGAGCGCGCCTGGGTCCGATTCGGACAGCTCGACCTGAACGAGGACTACCGCGCCCAGGGCCTGCTGCCGAACTCCGTGGACGTCGTGCTGTGCGCCGGAATGCTGAACAGCACCCGCAACGTCGAAGCTGCGGTGGCGGCCGCGGCAGAGCTGCTCGGGCCATCGGGGTGGCTCGTGTTCACCGAGCCTACCGCCGATCACCCGCACGTCCTGCTCACCCAGGGCTTCATGATGGACCCCGCGGGCGCGGACCGGGAACGCGGCGCCACCAAGTTCCTGTCCACCCAGCAATGGCAAGGCCTGATCGCGAAGAGCGGCGGTGAGCTGGTGCTCTGCCTGCCGGACGACGACCATCCGATGGCGGCGTATGGCATGCACATGTTCGCTGCGCGCTTCAAGACCGACCGGGCCCGGGTCAGGACCGACGAGCTCACGAGCTTCCTCGGGCAGCGGCTGCCAGCGCACATGGTGCCTGCTCATCTGCAGGTCGTCGACCGGCTGCCGCTCACGGCGAACGGCAAGGTCAACCGCAAGGCGCTCGCCGCGCTGCGGCCCGCGGCGTTCATCGACAGCGCCGGGAAGGAGGCCGACGCGACGCTGGACGAGCTGGAGGGCCGGCTGTGTGCGCTCTGGGCGAGCGCGCTCGGAATCGCGCGGATCGGCAAGGACGAGAATTTCTACGACCGAGGCGCCGACTCGCTGATCCTCGCCAGGGTGGCAGGTCGACTGCGCGAGGAGGTGCCGGAAGCGGCGCCGTTCGCCTACGACACGCTCCTGCGGCAGATGCTCAACGAGCCGACGGTCGACGCGATCGCGCGCGCGTTGCGCAGGCAAGACGGCGCAGCGCACGCGCCGAGCGCGGAGGCGTCCGCCAGCGGAGGTAAGACCGCGCAGATCGCGCAGCGCCGGGAGGGCAGCAACTCGTTGATCCTCTCGTTCGGCGGGGGGGACGGGCCGGCGCGTGTGATGTTCCACGCGGCGCTGGGCACCATGGATTACTTCCAGCACCTCGGGCGGGCGCTCGCCGCGCAGAATCTGGGGCCTGTCCTTGGCTTCGCCGTCGCCGACCCCGAGCTGTACCTCGCGATCCCCCCGAAGGAGCTCGTCGCGCGCGTGTCCGACGATTACGCGCAGCGGCTCATCGACGAGGGCTTCACGCGGTTTCAGCTCATCGGCTACTGCCTCGGCGGGCTGCTCGCCACCGAGGTGGCCCGGCGGCTGCTCGAGCGCGGCATGTCGGTGGACCTGGCGCTCGTCGACAGCATTCCGATGTTCATCGAGACCGACGAGGAGCTCGCGTTCGAGGCGATCTTCGCGCCGAATTTGAACCTGGATCCGGTGAAGGCCGTCTTCGGCGACGACGTCGACAGCGCCGACGTGTACCGGGCCATCGAGAAATTGATGGTCGAGTACGATCGCAAGATACCGGCCGGCGCAATGGCGAGGCTCGGCGGAGACCCCGGGCTGGAATCGGTCGCCGCCGCGGTGCGCAGGCAGTCCGCGCGCACTCAGGACGAGCGTCTGGCCAGCTATGCGAAGGCGGCGGCCGCTCAGGCCGGGGTGCCCGTCGGACCCGAGCTCATCCCGGCGCTGTTCCGGACCTGCAGGCACAGCATGCGCGCCGCGCGCTTCGACCCCGAGCCCTACGTCGGCGATATGACGTTCCTGCGGTGCGACGAGGAGCAATCGTTCGGCATCACCGCAGGCGTCGGGCATTTGACGGCGCCGTTCTGGGAAGGCGTCTGCCTCGGCGAGTTCAAGCTGATCGACGTTCCCGGCAACCATTTCAGCGTCATCGAGCCACCGCATGTGAATGTCGTGGCCGAGCACCTCGCGGCATCGTTGCGCAACACATGAGAGAGAATCAGCAGAAGAACGCGGCGCTCCGCGAGCTGCGCCGCCCGATAGCAGGGCTCACGCGGCTCGGGATCTTGCTGGGCGGCGTCGGGGCGCTGACGACGCTCGTCCCGTTCATCGGGATCGCCGAGCTCGCGCGGATCCTCGTCGCGTCAGGCCCGATCGACAGCGCGAAGGCGGCCGGGGTCGCGCTGATCATCGTGGTCGGGCTCGGCGTCGGATGGACCTGCACCGGAACGGCGCTGTGGGTGACTCACCTGGCCGACCATCGGCTTCAGGCCATCCTGCGGCGCGCGCTGGTGCGCAAGCTGGGCGAGGTGCCGCTGGGGTGGTACTCCGACAAGACGTCAGGGGTGGTCCGCAAAGCGGTCCAGGACGACCTCGACGACTTGCACCACCTCGTCGCGCACCACGATGTCGAGCTCGTCTCGGCGATCGTCCTTCCGCTCGGCGGCCTCCTGTACCTGCTCTGGCTGGACTTTCGGCTGGCGTTGCTCGCGATCGCCACCCTGCCGATCTACGTGGCCGCTTACGCATGGATGATGCGGGGCTTCGCCGAGAAGATGATGCAGCTCGACGCGAGCTTCGGCAGGGTGAGCGCCGCGATCGTCGAGTTCGTACACGGCATCGCGGTCGTGAAGGCGTTTGGCCAGACGGGCCGCGCTCACCAGAGCTATCAGCGCGCCGTCAGCGACTTCAGCGACCGATACGCCGGCTGGGTGCGGCCGCTGCTCCGGCTCGAGGCGCTGACCTCGATGGCCCTCTCTGTGCCTGTGATCATGCTGGTGAGCCTGACGGTCGGCGCCTGTTTCATCCGAGAGGGCTGGGTGAGCCCCATCGACCTGCTCGCAGAGACCCTGGTCGCCGTGGTCATCCCGCAAACGGTGCTCACGCTGAACCAGGGGCTCACGGCCCAGCGCAAGGCCGTGGCGGCGGCGGAGCGCGTCGCCTCGCTGCTCGATGAGCCGTCGTTGCCCATCACGACGACGCCGCAGGCGCCGCGCGGGGCAGGGGTGCAGTTCGATCACGTCTCGTTCAGCTACGACGGCTCGAGGAGCGTGCTCTCCGACGTGAGCTTCGCTTGCAGGCCTGGCACGGTGACCGCGCTTGTCGGGACCTCGGGAGCGGGGAAGTCCACGCTGGCAAAGCTGGTGCCCCGGTTTTACGACGTGACCGGCGGAGCTGTCCTGCTCGGCGGCGTGGATATCCGGAACATCGCGCCGGATGTGCTGTACCGGAACGTCGGATTCGTTCTGCAGGACGTCCAGCTGGTGCATGGAACGGTCGCAGACAACCTGCGCCTCGGCCGGCCCGAGGCCAGCGACGCAGAGGTCGTCGCGGCCGCGCGCGCCGCGCAGATCCACGACCGGATCGTCGCGCTTCCCAGGGGTTATCGGTCCGTGATCGGCGAGGACGCCATCCTGTCCGGCGGCGAGGCGCAGCGGCTGTCCATCGCGCGCACGCTGCTCGCGGACACCGCGGTGCTGATCCTGGACGAGGCGACGGCGCACGCGGATCCGGAGTCGGAAGCGCAGATCCAGGACGCGCTGTCCGCGGTCGCGCGCGGGCGTACCGTGATCGTCATCGCGCACCGGCTGGCGACGATCACCGGCGTCGACCAGATCGTCGTGCTCGACGAGGGCCGCGTGCGCGAGCGCGGCACGCATTCCGCGCTGCTCGCCGCGGACGGGCTCTACGCCAGGATGTGGCGTGCTTACGCCGAGAGCGACATGGCGGCTGTCGGCGCAGCGGTGGGGGTAGCCTCATGATCCGGCAACTGACCAAGATCCTGGGACCGCAGCACGCAAGGGCGCTGCACGTCTACTTCGGCTGGCTCGTCGTCTACTCCGTCGTTCAGGGGGTGGCGATGGCGTTCCTCGTCCCGGTCCTCAAGGCGCTGCTCAGCGGGGACCTGGGCGAGGCGCTGCGCTGGCTGCTCCTCCTGGCCGCGGTCGTCGCGGTGACGTGCGTCGCCCGTTACCAGCAGACGATGAAGGGCTTTGCGCTCGCGCTGGTCGTCCTGACCACGCTGCACGACCGGCTCGGCAACCACGTCGCCCGCCTGCCGATCGGCTGGTTCTCCTCGGAGAAGGTCGGCCGTCTCTCACGGAGCGCGACGGGCGGCACCATGATGGTCACCAACGTGTTTGCCCACCTCCTGACCCCGGTGGTGAGCGGCATCCTGACGCCAGCGACGATCGCCGTCGCCATGCTGTTCTTCGACTGGCAGCTCGGCCTGACGGCCATCGCCTGCACGCCGCTGATCTACCTGACGCACCGCTGGTCGTCGGCGTGGATCGGCCGCACCGAGGAGCAGGTCGACGCCGCGGGGGCGATCGCCAGCAACCGGGTCGTCGAGTTCGCGCGCAACCAGCAGGTGCTGCGCGCCTTCGGTCGGGCCACGGGGGGTTATGCGCCGCTGGAGGCGGCGATCGATGCGCAGCGCGCCGCGGGCGGGTCGATGCTGCGTCAGACCTTCCCCAGGTTGCTCGCGGGCGGGCTGTCGGTGCAGCTCGCGTTCGCCGCGCTGATCGCCGTTGGCGTGGTGCGCGCGCTCGATCGGTCGATCGATCCGATCGAGCTCATCGCACTGCTGGCGCTGGCCGCCAGGTTCGTGGGGCCGCTGGCCGAGGCCGCGGGGCGGAGCGGGCTCTTGCGGATGGCAGGCAACGATCTAGAGCGGCTGTCCGCCATCTTCGATGAGGCGCCGCTCCCCGAGCCCGAGCGGTCGAGGCCCGTCGCGGCGCCGGGGGAGATCGAGTTCTCCGATGCCCTGTTCGGCTATCAGCCGGGCGCTCCGGTGCTTCGTGATGTGTCTTTCCGGATAGCGCCGAGGACGATGACGGCGATCATCGGCGCATCCGGCTCCGGGAAGACCACGATAACACGGCTGATCGCGCGGTTCTTCGACGTCGACGCGGGCTCGGTGCGGGTGGGCGGCGTGGATGTCCGCGAGCTCTCCACGGAAGACCTGATGGCGCAGCTGTCGCTGGTCATGCAGGACGTCTATCTGTTCGATGACACGCTGGAGGCGAACATCCGGGTGGGCCGGCTGGACGCCACGGACGCGGAGGTGCGCGAGGCCGCCCGCCTGGCCGGCGTGGACGAGATCATCGAGCGCCTCCCGCAGGACCTGAACACCCACGTCGGCGAGGGCGGAGCATCGCTGTCCGGCGGAGAGCGCCAGCGGGTGTCGGTCGCCCGAGCCGTGCTCAAGAACGCTCCGATCGTGCTGCTGGACGAGGCGACGGCGGCGCTCGACCCGGAGAACGAGCGCTACATCCAGCGCGCGATGCGGACATTGATGCGCCGGTCGACCTTGCTGGTCATCGCGCACCGGCTGCCGACCATCGTGTCCGCGGATCAGATCCTCGTGCTCGACGGCGGCCGCATCGTCGAAGCGGGGACGCATCAGGAGCTCCTGGCGCGCAACGGGCGCTACACGGCGTTCTGGAACGAGCGCCGCCGCGCTCACGGATGGCGGCTGATGGAGGCTGCAGGATGACGATCGGCATCTTGGGAGGTTATGGCAACGTCGGCGCGCAAGCGGCCCGGCGGCTCCTGTCGCTCGGCCTCGGGCCGCTGCGGATCGGCGGGCGAAGCCTCGAGGCGGCCCGCCGCTTCGCGAGTGAGCTGTCCGCGGGAGCGGTCGAGCACCAGGCGGTCGATTTTCGGGACGGCGCGTCGTTGCGTCGCTTCGTCGGTGGTTGTCGGATCGTGCTCAACTGCGCCGGTCCATCCCACGCCATCGCGGACCGCGCGGCGAGGGCAGCCCTGGACGCAGGCGCCGACTACGTGGACGCCGCCGGCGACGATGCGCTGTACGCGCTCCTGGACGACGAGGAGTACCGCACCCGCCGGCGCGTGGCCGTGCTCTCGGCGGGGCTGCAGCCTGGCCTCACCGCGCTCTTGCCGCGATGGGCGGCGCAGCGGGCTTTCAGCCAGGTTCATGGCCTGCGCAGCCATTTCGGCGTGCTGGACCGCTTCACCGAGGTCGCAGCGGACGACTATCTCCAGGCGGCCACGGACGGGGTGAGCGAGCCGCTCGCGGCATGGCGAGAGGGGCGTCGCTCCGGGGTGCTGACCCGGACGCGCAACGTGGAAGTCCCGTTCTTCCCCGGCCCGGCGACCTTGCTGCCTTACCTCAACACCGAAGCGGAGCGGCTCGCGGCGTCGCTCCGGCTCGTTCGAGGAGACTGGTATACCGTCATCACCGGCCAGCACATCCTCACGGCCTTCGATCGCGCGCGCAGCCTCGAACGCCGCGAGGCGGTCGCGGCGTTATGCCGGGCCAGCCTGCTCGACCTCGCTGGACGGGAGCCTCACGTTCTTCTCGTCGCGCAGCTCGACGGACTGCGAGACGGCGCCCCGGTCACGCGCACGCTGGTCGTGCGCGGACGGCGCAACGCCGAGCTCACAGGGACCATGGCCGCGCTCGCCACGCTGGCGGTGGACCAGGGCCAGGTGCCCGCGGGGCGCCACTTCGCCGCGGCGGCGCTCGAACCCCTGTCGACGGTCGGTCGCCTTCGCGAGAGCGGTGCGGTGATCGCGCTCGATCTGCTGGATACGTCGATCGACGCGCTCGGCGCTACCGAGGAGGGTTCCCTGTGACCGCCGGCATCCCTCTCGTGCTGTGCGGCGCCGGGTTCGGTCCTCTGCACCTGGCCGCGCTCCAGCGTTTGAACGGGCGCTTTCGTCTCCTTGGCCAGCTCGCCGACGACAGCGACGGAGCCCGGAGGTTCGCCGATCAGGCCAGGATAGCGCTCTGGGCCCGGCCGGATCAGGCACCCCTCGGCGCCGGCGTGAGCTGCTGGGTATCGGCGACCGGGCACGGCGTGCCGGTGGCGGAGCGCGCGGTCGACCTCCTGGGGCGCAGCAGCCCCGTGCTGGCGGAAGCGCCGCTCGAGCACGATGAACTCGCCGCGTGCCTGCGGCAAGCGCGCCTTGGCCGAGCCGCCTTCCGGGTGGCAGCGGTCGCCTCCGCCACGCCGGCGTCCCGGCGGTTCCTCGGCGCAGCGCAGGCGTTGCGCGCGCGCACGCCGATCAAGTACGTCGCTGCGACCTGCACGAGAGCGTCGATCCAGGCGCTGCTCCGCCTCCTGGGAGACGCGCTCGGCGCCCTGCGCCCCTGGCAGGTCCGTGAGCCGACGCCGCTCGGGAGCGGGCTTGTCGTGCTCGGAGGCAGCCTCGCGGGTGTTCCCATCGTCCTGCGCGTGCGCAACGAGGTGTCGTCAGAGGCGCAGATGGTCATCGAGCTCGCCATGGGCAGCGACGCCGGCGAGCTGAGGTTGACCGGGGTTCACGGGGACGTCCTCTGGACCGCGCGCTCCGCGGGGTCTGGCGTGCTGCTCGGCGGAACGGACGCGCCGGCCGAGCGTGAGACCGTGAGCTGGCTGCGCGCGACCCGCGGTGAGCTGGCGGCGTTCGCCAACGCGGTGGAGAGCCCGGGCGCAGCCGTCAGCGAGGCTCAGGTTCAGCTCACGTTGTGCCGCCTCCGGCACGATATCCTCGCCGCGCTCGGCTCGGCCACGGCGCGCCCTGACGCGGAGGTCGTCCCCGCCGCGGATCTGGCCGCTGCGGCGGTGGAGGCCGCCGCCGATGACGCCGACGGTGAGGCTCCCCGCGTGCCGACGGGCGATGAGACACACGAGGCTGGGCTGAGGCTCACTCGGCTGCTGGAACCAGCGCCGGGGAGAGATCCCCTGGCGCACCTCCCGGGAGCGATGCAGCGACTCGAGGCGATCAGCCTGCGGGCCCTGGGGGAGCTGCTCGTGGCGAGCGGCGCCGTGCATCCGGGAGGTGAAGCGCGCACCGCGGAGGAGATCGTCTGCGCGCTGGGCGCGGCGCCGCGACACGCATGGCTCGTCCGGCGGTGGCTCGCCGCGCTGTGCGACCACGGTGTGCTCGGCAACGTGGGGGATAAGTACGTGTGGCGACGGGCCCTGCGGGACGCCGGCGCGGCCGCCGACCTGCCCGATGCGTATGCCTCGCTCGGCTTCCCGCCGGCGATGGCGGAAGTCCACCAGGCTGCTCTGCTCCGCCTGCACGCGCTCGTGCGCGACGAGCTCTCGATTCAGCAGCTCCTGTTTCGCGAGCGGCAGGACCTCTCCACCATCGCCGCCTACCAGGACAATGTCTTCACCGCTTACCTGAGCGCCGCCGGCGCTCACCTCGTGCGCCGCTGCGCGGAGCTGCGGCACCGGCCGCTGCGCGTGCTCGAGCTCGGCGGAGGCGCCGGCCTCACCACGACAGCCGCGCTGCGGGCCCTCGACGGCGCGCCGGTCGACTATCTGTTCACCGACATCGCGCGCGCGTTCACGGCCGCGGCGCAGGAGCGGTTCGGCCGCCATCGCGGGGTGCGCACTGCCGTGCTCGACATCAACGTCGATTTCACGGCGCAGGGGGTGGAGCCGCACGCGGCGGACGTCGTGCTCGCCGGGAATGTCCTCCACAACGCCGCGCATACGGGCCGGACGCTGCGCCGCATCCGGCGCGCGCTCGCCCCCGGCGGATGGCTCATCTTCACGGACTCCACACGAGAGAACTGCGCGATCCTCACGGCGATGCAATTCCTGCTGTCTCCCGCGGCCGGCTCGCCGCTGCTGGGCAGCGAGGACCGGCGCGCCGGGACAGATCAGGTGTTCGTCGACGCGCCTGGCTGGAACGAGGAGCTCCTGGCCGCAGCCTTCGTGCCGCGGTTCGTCCTTCCTTCGCTCGAATCACCGCTGGCCGTGGCAGGCCAGCGCCTGTTCTTCGCTACCGCCGGCTGACGACCACCGGACGAGGTGCCATGACAGTGAGACAGATCATCGATGGGCTGGAGCGCCTCGGGAGCCGAGCGGCGCTGGTGTCGAGCGGGCGAGCGTGGACCGGAGCAGAGGTCCTCGACCGCACGTACCGCGCCGTCACGGCGCTGCGCCAGCGCGGAGCCATCGCGGGCCGCTCGCTGAGCTGGAGCGCCGGAGACGCACCGCAGGCCCTGCCCGTCCGGCTGGCCGCGATGCTGCTCGGCGCGCGGTTCTCCGCCGAGCAGCCAGCGGGCGACGGCGGCGATGTCCTGAAGATCACCGACGCCGACCTGCCCGCGCTCGACGGGGCGAGCGCCTGCGAGCCCCGCCTGGCGGACGACGCGCCGTTCTCCGTGGTCCGCGGATCGTTCGTGTGGTCGAGGTCCGTGTTCTGCGAGTCGGTGGCTGCCCTGCGCGACGCGCTCGGCCCTTCGCCTGCGCGCACGGCGGTGCTCTCGCCGCTGGCCGGGTTCGGCGGGGATGCGGTGTTCGCGAGCTGGAGCGCCGGCGCCGCCGTCCACCATCACGTGGTCGACGCGAGCGCCGCGAGCGCCGCGAGCCCGGCCAAGGCCCTTTCGTTCCTCGAGCGAGCGGCCCCGGACTGCGCGATCGTGTCAGCGGCGCTGCTGCGCAGCCTCCTGGCTCACCCGGCGGCCGCGCTTGCCGATCTCGGGGCGCTGCGGCGCGTCGTGTACGACGCCGGCGCAGGCGCCGGTGGAGCGCTGTCCGCCGAGTCGTCTGCGGCCGTGCGGCGCGTCTTCGGCGCAGAGCTCGTGGACAGGATCGCCGGTGAAGCCGGGCTCGTACCGGTGGAGCGCGAGCTGCGCAGAGCCGAGCAAGAAGCGGCGCGCATCGCGGAGCTCGTGATGAGCCATCCGAGCGTGGGGGCGGCGGCGGTGATCCCCTCCGACGGCGACGGCTGGGCGATCTTTGCCGTCCCCGCGAAGCGTGCCCGCGACGACGCCGACGGGGACGCGAGCGGACAGCGCCTGATCGCCAACGTGACCGCCGCGCTGGACGCCGAGCTCGCCGGGACCGACGTCAACCGGGCGATCGCGGCCGTGGAGCGCCTCGGACGAACAGCGCTGCTGTCGATGCTCAACGCGCTGGGCCGCAGCGGCCTTTTTACCGACACGGCCGCCGCGCACACCGTGGACGAGGTGCTCGCGCGGGCGCGGGTCGCCGCCGCGCATCGGCCGCTCATCCGCCGCTGGCTCAGGGTGCTCACGGAGCAGAAGCTGCTGCGCCGGGACGGAGACCTGCTGAGCGCCGTGGGCCCGATCGGCGACCACTCGGACGCCGCGCTGGCGCGCGCATGGGACGAGCTCAAGGGCGAGTGGCTGGCCACGGTCGGCGCGACCGGCACGATCGACTATGCGGTCCGCAATTCCGACCGTTTGCCTGACCTGATCTCCGGCGCGGTGCGGGCCGTCCACCTCTTGTTCCCGGAAGGGCGCACCGACCTCGCCAGGGCCTTGTACCGCGAGAGCATCGCGGCCCGGTACCAGCACCGCGCCGTCAGCCTCCTCGTGAGCAGGATTGCCAGGGAATGGCCCGGGCAGCGGCCGGTCCGGCTGCTCGAGGTCGGCGCCGGCACGGGGGCGACCTCCGAGTCGCTCTTGCCGGAGCTCTCGGGCGCCGAGGTCGACTACCTCTACACCGACGTCTCCAGGTACTTCCTTGATCAGGCTGCCCCGCGGCTCGCCGGGCACCGGTGCGTGCGCTTCGGCCTCTACGACATCAACGTCGCGCCGAGAGACCAGGGCTTCGTCCCGAACTCGTTCGACGTGATCATCGGCGGGGGCGTTCTCAACGCCGCGCGGAACACGGACGCCTCCCTCCGCTGGCTCAACGAGCTGCTCGGCCCCGGCGGCTGGCTCGTCCTGACCGAGCCCACGGTCGAAGAGTTCTGGGTGATGGCGTCCCAGGCCTTCATGCTGGACGACGCCAGCGACGGAAGGGCCGAGACGGAGTCGACCTTCCTCTCGCTGCCTCAGTGGAACGCAGCGCTGGACGGCGCTGGCCTGCAGCGCGTCCTCGGGCTGCCCCGGGACGGCCACCCGCTGGAGCGGCTCGGCCATCGTGTATTCGCAGCCCGGACCAAGATGGATCGGACGCTGCTGACCTCGGAGCGCCTCTCCGAGCATCTCGGCGAGAGCCTGGGAGCCGCCGCCAGGATCGAGATCGTGGATGAACTGCCGCTCGCCGCAGGCGGCGCGCTCGACCGCGAGCGGCTGCGGGACTGGGCCGCGCGCCGCCGGCGCTTCGATTCCCGCCCGCTTCCCGCGGCGGCATCACAAGGACGAACGCAATGACTACCGCGACGAATCCCCCCATCCAGTATCCGTTCAACCTATTCGAGGGCATCGCGCTCGCCTCCGCGTACTCCCGAGCTCAGCAAACGCCGGGGCTGCTCAAGGTCAAGCTGCCTTACGGCGAGCCGGCGTGGCTCGCGACCCGCTACGAGGACGTCCGCTTCGTGCTGTCCGACCGGAGGTTCAGCCGCGAGGAGGCCACGAAGCGCGCGGACGCTCCGAGGGCGCTCCCGCGCATCGCCGGCGGGATCGTCATGATGGACCCGCCCGAGCTGACCCGCATCCGCAACCTGGTCACCCAGGCGTTCACCAACCGGCGCGTGGAGCAGCTGCGCCCGCACGTCCGCGATCTCGCCAACGAGCTGATCGACGGGATGGTGGCCAACGGTCCCCCTGCCGATCTCGTGCGGGACTACGCGCTGCCGATCCCGATGTCCGTGATCTGCGAGCTCCTGGGCGTTCCGGTGGCGGATCAGTCCAAGTTCAAGGAGTGGAACGACTCCCTGCTCTCGACCAACACGCAGACCGCCGAGCAGACGCAGTGGAACCTCGGCGAGCTGTCCCAGTACATCATGGGGTTGGTCCGCCTGCGCCGAACCGAGCCGGGCGACGACCTGATGAGCGCGCTCATCGAAGCCCACGATGTGGACGACCGCCTGAACGAGCGCGAGCTGGTCCAGCTCTGCATCGCCATCCTGATCGCGGGGTACGAGGCAACCTCCTCGCAGATCCCGAACTTCATCTACACGCTCCTGACCCATCAGGAGCAGTTCGCGCGCCTCAAATCGGATCCTGGCCTCG
This sequence comes from Sorangium sp. So ce693, assembly GCF_051521375.1. Classification (NCBI taxonomy): domain Bacteria; kingdom Pseudomonadati; phylum Myxococcota; order Polyangiales; family Polyangiaceae; genus Sorangium; species Sorangium sp. So ce693. The sequence continues at coordinate 10,843,057 of NZ_CP150347.1, read as the reverse complement.
TGGCGCCGGCGGTCGAGGAGCTGCTCCGTTTCGTGCCGGTCGCGTCCGCCGCGATGTTTCCGCACTACGCCACCGAGGACGTCCAGGTGGGCGAGACGCTGGTGCGCGCCGGGGAGCCCGTGTTTGCGTCGGTCGGCGCGGCCAACCACGACCCCCGCAAGTTCTCCGATCCACACCGGCTCGACTTCGATCGAGACGCGCGGGCGCACTTCGCGTTTGGCTGTGGGATGCATTATTGCATCGGCGCGTCGCTGGCGCGGGTCGAGCTCCAGGAAGCGCTGAGAGCGCTCGTGACCCGCTTGCCGGATCTCCGCCTCCACGCCGACGTCCAGTGGAAGACCGCGACGTTCTTCCGCGGGCCGCTCACGATGCAGGTGACCTGGTGAGCGCCGGCGGCGGCAAGAAGAAGCGCGTCGTCGTCGCCGGCACCGCCTTCGGGCGCATCTACCTCGATGCGGTCGCGTCGGCGCGGGACTCGTTCACGCTCGCCGGCGTGCTCGGGCGCGGCAGCGAGTTCTCCAGGAAGTGCGCCGAGCGCTACGGCGCGCCGCTCTACACCCGGGTGGAGGACATCCCCGGCGACATCGACGTCGTCTGTGTGGTGGTTCGCTCGGGGGCGACTGGCGGCCCAGGCTCCGATCTGGCCAAGTCGCTGCTCGAGCGCGGGATCCACGTGCTGCAGGAACACCCCGTGCACGCCGCGGAGATCACCGCGTGCCTGAAGGCCGCAAAGCGGGGCGGCGCGGCGTACGCGGTCAACACGCTGTACCCGAACGTGCGTCCGATCCGGCAGTTCCTTGCGGCGGCCGAGTACATCAGGCAGCGCCAGCGCATCCAGTTCATCGACGCCGCTTGCAACAGCCAGGTCGCCTATCCGTTGCTCGACGTGATCGGCCGCGCTGCAGGCGATTTGCGCCCATGGTCGTTCTCGGAATGCGGGCCGCGAGGCGACCGGCCCTCACCGACCGCGGGCCAGCCGTTCCAGAGCCTGAACGCGACCATCGGCGGCGTGCCCGTGACGCTTCGCGTGCAGAACCAGGTCCACCCCGAGGACCCAGACAATCACTCCCTGCTCATGCACCGGATCTCGCTCGGATGCGACGCCGGCGTGCTGACCCTGGCCGACACCCACGGCCCCGTCCTCTGGAATCCGCGCATGCACTCGCCGCGCGACCCGACCGGGCGCCTGATCATGAGCGGCCCCGGCACCGACCGCCTCGCCGTGGAGAGCACGTTGATCCTGGGCGACCAGCGCACGCGCAGCTATCACGACGTGTTCGCGCGGACGTGGCCCGACGCGGTGGTCGTCGCCTTGCACGACCTGTGCGACGACATCGCCGACCCGGCCCGCCGTGTCCGCAGCGGCCAGTGGGCCCTGGGCGTGACGCTCGCGTGGCGTGATCTGACGGAGCGGATCGGGATGCCCGAGCTCATCCGTCCAGAGACCCCGGAGCCGCTCCCTGTCGACGAGCTGCGTGCGGCGGCGCGCGCTGCCGCCTTCGATGCGGCAGCGAGCGGCGCGCATTGAACGAGCGCCTGGTGCTCGGGAGAACTGAACATGGCGACTTCTTGCAGCCACGTATTGGTATGGGTGCGCGACATTCATCAAGCCGTGCGCGACTACAGAGAGCTCGGGTTCAATGTCGATTACGCGACGCCCGAGAGGAAGGCCCAGCACGCGCACATCTGGTTCACGGAAGGCCCCATCGTCGAGCTGCTCACGACGCCGCGCAGCGCGAGGTGGTTCAAATGGCCGATCGAGCTGATGGCGGGGCGCGGCTCGGGCCGGCGGATGATCCGCTGGTCCGAGGGCGGTGAGGGCTTCTGCGACGTGGCGGTCGTGGTGGACACGCACGCTCTCGACCGTGAGCTCGCCGCGCTGCGGGGAGCAGGGGTCCCCGTCGGCAGAGCCATCGGGTGGCGACGGACGAAGCCCGATGGCCAGGAGATCCGCTTCAAGTTTGCCTATCCGGCGAACGATCGTCTCCCGTTCATCGTGACCCCGTACGACCCGCCTCAACATCCAGGGGAGAACCGCCATCGGAATGGGGCCAGGAGGCTCAGCCGGGTGCGCATGGGTGTCCGCGCGGAGCATCGAGAGGCGGTGCGCCGGATCGTCGGTGACGACCCGACGTTCGCGCTCGATCCCGCCGAGGTGACGGGGGTCCGCGCCATCGAGATCGCCGGCCTGACCGCCGATCTCGACCCGACCCTCCTGCACGGCGCGGCCGTGCTGCCCGCCCGCCCGAACGCTGACCCGAGCCGCGCGCACCGAAGCGCAGGACAGTGAGCGCCGACGAACGTCGGTGGAAGCGAGGGAGCTCCTATGTTGACTGGATGTGTCGATTGGCCCGCTGAATTCGTGGATCGTTATCGAGGAGCGGGGTACTGGCGAGGCGAGCGCCTCGGAGAGATGCTGCGCACGCGGGCCCGAGCGACGCCGGCGCGCGTGGCCGTCGTCGACGGAGCGCGTCGCTGGACCTACCATGAGCTCGACGAGCGCGCGGATCGCATGGCCGCGGGGCTGCGCCGGCTCGGTATCGCGGCGGAGCAGCGCGTCCTGGTTCAGCTGCCCAACATCGCCGAGTTTCTGCCCCTGTGCTTTGCGCTGTTCCGGATCGGGGCCATCCCGGTGCTGGCGCTGCCGGCGCATCGAGAGACGGAGATCGTGCATCTGGCAGAGCTCTCCCAGGCGGTCGCGTACGTGATCGCCGACATGCATGTCGGCTTCGATTACCGGGCGCTCGCCCGTTCGGTATGCAAGCGGGTGGCGAGCCTCCGGCATGTCCTCGTGGTGGGCGATGCGGAGGAGTTCGTGCCGCTCTCCGAGATGGACGCGCCGGCGGAGATCATGGCCGGGCCGGACGCGCGCGATGTGGCCCTGCTCTTGCTGTCGGGAGGCACGACCGGCGCTCCCAAGCTGATCCCGCGCACCCACGACGACTATGTCTGCAATGTCCGCCTCAGCGCCGATGTGACAGCCCTCGACGCGAGCACCCGGTACCTGGTGAGCCTCCCCATCGCGCACAACTTCGCCCTGGGGTGCCCAGGCGCCCTCGGCACCCTGTACGCCGGCGGTACCGTGGTGTTCTGCAAGGACCCGAGCCCCGAGGCGGCTTTTCGATTGATCGAGCAGGAGAAGATCACGGTGACCGCCCTCATCCCGCCGCTCGTCCTGCTGTGGCTCGAGGCGGCGGAGTGGGTGCAGGCCGATCTGAGCAGCTTGAAGTGGATCCAGGTGGGGGGCGCTCGCCTCAAGGCCGAGACGGCCGCGCGCGTACGACCCGTCCTCGGCTGCGGGCTGCAGCAGGTCTACGGCATGGCAGAAGGGCTGCTCAACTTCACGCGGCTCGACGACGGCGAGTCCGCCGTGATCAACACGCAAGGCCGGCCGCTCGCCGAGGACGACGAGGTGAGGATCGTCGACGCCTCGGATGTCGAGGTGGCGGACGGCGAGGTCGGTGAGCTGCAGGCCCGCGGTCCTTATACAATCCGAGGATATTATCGCGCGGAGGAGTACAATCGTCGGGCGTTCACCGCCGACGGCTTCTATCGGAGCGGGGATCTGGTGCGGCGGCTCGCCAGCGGACATCTGGTGGTGGAAGGCCGGAGCAAGGACGTGATCAACCGGGGAGGGGAGAAGGTCCCGGTCGAGGAGCTCGAGAACTACCTCATGGCTCACCCGGCGATCCGTGACGTCGCCATCGTCGGCGTCCCCGACGCCACCCTGGGGGAGCGCACCTGTGCCTGCATCATCGCGCGCGGTGAGGCGCCCACGCTCGCCGAGGTGAACGCCTATCTCAGCCGTCTGGGGGTGGCCGCGTTCAAGCTTCCCGATCGTTTGAAGGTCCTGGAGAGCTTTCCGCAGACGAGCGTGGGCAAGGTCAACAAGCGGGCCCTGGCCAACCAGGTCTGTGGCGCCTCGCCCGCCATATCCACCTAGTGGACGGCTTTGCCTCGGTTCAGATGCCGATCGTTCCTCGAGACATCAACACCGACCCGAGTGACCATGAACAGATCTACCCGAAGTTTGCGCCGCATCTTGAGCGCGTCTGCGCAGTCCAGCCCGCACCTGATCCTGTGCCCCTTTGGTGGTGCGAGCCAAACGGCCTTCCGCAGCTGGAAGGCGCTGTCGCATGTGGACGTCTCGGCGTCCCTCGTGACCTACCCGGGGCGCGACCATCGCCTGCACGAGCCCGGCATGAAGAGCGTTCAGCACAGCGCGTCCGAGCTGGCGCACGAGCTGTGCGCGGAGCCCCCGAGCGGCCAGTGGCTTCTGATAGGCCACAGCGTGGGGGCGCAGATCGCGTTCGAAGCATGCCGCCTGCTCGAGCAGTGGGGCCGGGCGCCCGCCGGCCTCGTCCTGTCCGCTTGCCACGCTCCCCATCTGATCCCACGCCGCATGCTCAGCCCGCTCGATGACGAAGGGTTCGTCGAGGAGCTGGTCCGCCTGGGAGGATGTCCCGCGGAGTTCCGCACCGACGCGCAGCTCAGAGAGGTGTTCATGCCGATGCTGCGCGGCGACTTCCTTGCCTCGGAGAGCTACCGCCTCGCGCTGGATCGCTGTACCAGGCGCCTCCGGACGCCGACGCTCTTGCTCCACGGATCCGCCGACGATGAAGCTCGTCAGGACGAGGTGGAGGCGTGGAAGCACTGGCTGGAGGGGCGGGTCGAGCAGCGCGCGCTGGCTGGCGATCACTTCTACATCACGCAGGATCCACGGGCGTTCGTCGCGGAGGTGCTGCGCATGTTCCGGCTCCCTTCCAGGTCGACGGCGCCCCTCGGACAGGCGCAGATGCCCTGGAGCTATTTCCCCTGAGATCTCTCCAGGCCGGTGGCAACGTGGGTGAACCGTTGAACCGCGCCGCCTCGCATCTCCTCGGCGAAGCAGGGGCTTCCTTGACGGTTGCCCTGGTTTCCTCCAATCTCGCGGAAGATGTCCCGCGTCCGGCGACCCCACCGTCCACGCAGCGCGATCCTTCGCTGGATCTGCGCCGTGCTCCCGGTGTTCCTCGTCGTCGGCCTCATCGCTCAGGGCCACACCCTCCAGGCGCTCGGCATTGCGATCGCCTGCGAGCACCCGATGCTCGCGTCGTCCTCGGCGGAGGAGCGTCACGACGAGGCGCCGGATCGCCCGCACCGCGAGTGTCCGCCGAGCTGCCACGACTGCGCTTGCGGGCGCATCCCGATGACCCTGCCCCTGGCCGAGGTGCTGCCCTACGTGCTCCTCGAAGCCTTCGAGATCGTCGCATCGACACCGCCGGAGATGCCAGGGCGATCCCTCACCTACCGCCTCGAACGGCCACCCCGACGCCCGCGCGCTTGAGGCGCCCGCGTCAGGTTCGCATCCACGAGCACGGCCGCAGCGCAGGCGCGCGTGAGCGCCTCTGCGCCGCGCGGGCGTGGCTCGGCCCCCTCACGCGATCCTGACCGGGCAGAACCGCGGTTCTTCGCGCGAGCGCTCGAAGCGCTCGAGGGCTGCCGTCCATGTTCCGTACGCATTTACGTCGTCTGCTGGTCATTTCCTCGACTGCTCTCCACCTCTTGATGCCGAAGGCGGCGGCCGCCGAGGCCCCGCTCACGCGCGCTCGGATCGCCGAGCTCGTACGCGCTGCGCCGGCCGCGCGCGCCGCCGCTTCCGAGGCTGCGGTCGCCGGCGCCGCCGTTACCGCCGCCGGGGTCATTTCGCTCGAAAATCCGGTCCTGTCCGGGATGGGAGGGATCCGATTCAACCCCGACGGGGGCAGGCCGGCCGCCGCCGTGGCCTCGCTGTCGTGGCCGCTGGAGCTGGGCGGCCGGCGCGGCACGCGCGTCGAGGCCGCGAAGGCGGAGCAGCGCGCCGCGCTGGCCACCGCCGGCGAGGCGCAGCGGCGCCTCCTGCTGGCCGCGCTCCTCCAGCACGCGCTCGTGCTGCGCGACGAGGCGCAGGTCGCCCTCGCGGCCGAGCGCCGCGCGCTCGCCCAGCGGCTCGTCGCCGCGTCGGAGAAGCGCAAGAGGGCGGGGGAGGTGCCGGAGATCGACGTGGCGCTCGCGCGCCTCCAGGAGGGGCGCGACGCCGCCGCCGAGGCGACCGCCCGGGGAACGCGCGAGGCCGACCTGCTGGGGCTCCGGTCGATGCTGGGTCAGGCGTCGAAGGACGGCGCGGTCACGGGCGCGCTGGTGCCCGAGGAGGCCCCGCCGCCGCTCGCGACGCTGCTCCGCGAGGCCGATCAGCGGGCCGACGTGCGCGCCGCCCTGGCGACGGTGGAGGCGGCCAGGGCCAAATCGGATCGAGAGCAGGCCGGACGATGGCCGACCGTCAACGTGGTCGCCCAGTACGAGCGGGACGACCAGGCGAACATCGGGATGATCGGCCTCGCCTTGCCGGTGCCGATCCTGAACGCGAACCGGGCAGGGGTGGCGACGGCCGCGGCCGAGGTCGACGCCGCGACCGCCCGCCTCGCAGCGAGCCGGGCCAGCGCGGCGGGGGAGATCCAGGGGCTCTACGCGCGCTACGAGGCGACGAGGAGCGCGCTCGCCCACCTCGCGCCCGCCGCGGGTCTCTCGACGCAGGCCGTTGCGCTGTCGACGAGGGGGTACGAGCTCGGGGAGAACGACCTCGCCAGCGCCCTGCTCGTGCGCCGCGAGGCGCTCGATGCCCAGGCGGCGCTCCTCGACGCCGAACACGCCCACGCGAACGCCAAGATCGAGCTCCTGGTCGCGGCGGGGAGGTCTCCGCAATGAGCGCCGCGAAGGTGAAGATCGAGCTGACGCGCGCGAAGATCGCGGCGCTGGTCGGGGGACTCCTGCTGCTCTTCGCCGCAGCGGTGAAGGGGGCGCTGCTCATCGACCACGCGGTTCACGACCACGGCGCCGACGAGCACGAGGGACACGACCACGGCGAGCCGGCAGAGGCCGCCCATGGCCATGGCGAACACGACCACGGCGAGCACGGCCACGGAGAGCACGAAGAGGGCGAGCACGAGGAGGGCAAGATCAAGCTGTCGCCCGAGGCGCTCGACAACGCGCGGCTCGAGATCCTCGCGGCCGGCCCGGGCCAGGTCGCGGAGACCGTGTCGCTCCCGGGAGAGGTGGCGCTCAACGCCGAGGCCCTCGCCCACGTCACGCCTCGGGTCTCCGGCACGGCGCGCGAGGTGAGGAAGCAGCTCGGCGACACCGTGAAGAAGGGCGACGTGCTCGCGATCCTCGATAGCCGCGAGTTCGCGGAGCTCCAGCGGGAGCTCCTGACCGCGAAGGAGCGGCTCGAGCTCGCGGAGGCCAACTTCAACCGCGAAGAGGCGCTCTGGAAGGAGAAGATCGCCGCCGAGAAAGAGTTCCTCGCCGCGAAGCAGGCGCTCGCCGAGGCGAAGATCGAGCACCGCAGCGCCGCCCAGAAGCTCCAGGCGTCGTCCGGCGCGGGCTCCGGGGCCAAGGGGGGCGCGTACGCGCTCATCGCGCCGATGGACGGCACGATCATCGAGAAGCACATCAACGTCGGCGAGGTGCTCAAGGACGACACGCAGACGTTCGTCGTCGCCGATCTCTCGACGATCTGGGTCAACGTCACCGTGTACGCGAAGGATCTCGCCCGCGTCCGCGCCGGCCAGACCGCCCGCGTGCGGGCGGAGGGCATCGAGGAGCCCGCGGACGGCGAGATCACGTATGTCGGCCCGGTCGTCGGCGAGAAGACGCGCTCGGCGACGGCGCGCGTCGTGCTGAAGAACCCTGGCGCGGCATGGCGGCCCGGCTTGTTCGTGACGGCCGACGTGGCCGTCGATCGGGTCGACGCGCCGGTCGTCGTCTCGTACGAGGGGGTGCAAAGGGTCGAGGGGAAAGACGTCGTGTTCGTCCAGGAGGGCGACGCGTTCGAGGCCCGCGCCATCAAGCCTGGCCGCCAGGGGAAGGCTCCAGGCGCTCCGGGCGCCGAGCTCGTGGAGGTGCTGGACGGCATCGCCGCGGGGGAGCGCTACGTCGGCAAGAACAGCTTCATCCTCAAGGCCGAGCTCGGGAAATCCGAGGCAGGCCACGACCACGCGCACTGAGGAGGAAACGATGCTCACCCTCCTCGCGAAGATCCTTGCGTTCTCCGTCCGCCATCGCTGGCTTGTGGTGGTCCTCACGCTCGCGGTCGGGGCGCTCGGCGTCTACAACTGGAGCCGTCTGCCGATCGACGCGGTGCCCGACATCACCAACGTCCAGGTGCAGATCAACACCTCGGTCAAGGCGCTGTCGCCCGTCGAGGTCGAGCGGCGCGTCACCTTCCCCATCGAGTGGGCGATGGGCGGCATCCCCAGCGTCGAACAGGTCCGGTCGCTCTCGCGTTACGGCCTGTCGCAGGTGACCGTCATCTTCAAGGACGGCACCGACATCTTCTGGGCGCGCCAGCTCGTGGGCGAGCGCCTCGCGGCGGCCAAGGAGAGCCTGCCACCGGGCCTCGGCGAGCCGCAGATGGGCCCGATCGCGACCGGGCTCGGCGAGATCTACATGTGGACGCTCGAGGCCTCGCCCGAGGCCCGGCGGCCCGACGGCAAACCCTACGAGCTCACCGATCTGCGCACCATCCAGGACTGGATCGTGCGCCCGCAGCTCCGCACGGTGCCGGGCGTCACGGAGATCAACTCGATCGGTGGTTATGAACAGCTCTATCAGGTCTCGCCCGATCCGGCGAAGCTCGTCGGCTACGGCCTGTCGTTCCGCGACGTGCTGGAGGCCGTCGCGCGCAACAACGCCAACGCAGGCGGCGGCTACATCGAGCACAAGGGCGAGCAGTACCTGATCCGCGCGACAGGGCTCGTTCAAGGCGAGGACGATATCCGTCGCATCCTCGTCGGCCATCACGACGGGGTCCCGATCCGCGTCGGGGACGTCGCCGAGGTGGGCGTGGGCCGTGAGCTCCGGACCGGCGCGGCGACCGAGGACGGGCGCGAGGTCGTCATCGGCACGGCCATCATGCTCGTCGGCGAGAACAGCCGGTCCGTCTCGCAGCGCGTGAGCGAGCGGATGCAGTCGGTCAACAAGTCGCTCCCTGAAGGGGTCACGGCCAAGACCGTCTATGACCGCACCTACCTGGTCGAGGCGACCTTGAGCACCGTGCAGAGGAGCCTGCTCGAGGGCGCGGCGCTGGTCGTCGTCGTCCTGTTCCTCTTGCTCGGCAACGTCCGCGCCGCGCTGATCGCCGCGCTCGCCATTCCCTTCTCGATGCTCATCGCCATCACCGGCATGGTCGAGGGCAAGATCAGCGGCAACCTGATGAGCCTCGGGGCGATCGACTTCGGCCTCATCGTCGATGGCTCGGTGATCATCGTCGAGAACTGCGTCCGGCGCTTCGCCGAGGAGCAGCACCGGCTCGGGCGGGTGCTTACCAGGGATGAGCGCATCGAGCTGGCGTACGAGGCGTCGCAGGAGGTCCGGAAGGCGACGATCTTCGGCGAGATCATCATCGCCATCGTCTATCTGCCGATCCTGACGCTCACGGGCATCGAGGGGAAGATGTTCCGGCCGATGGCGGAGACGGTGGTCCTCGCGCTCGCCGGCGCGACGATCCTGTCGATGACGTTCATCCCCGCGCTCGTGGCGCTCCTCCTGACCGGCAAGGTGTCCGAGAAGGAGAATTTCCTCTTCCGGCACGCGAAGCGCGGCTACGAGCAGATCATCGGCTGGGCCCTCGCCCACCGCAGCGCGGTGGTGATTGGCGCGACCGCCCTGCTCGCGGTCTCGGGGCTCGTCGCGACGCGGCTCGGCAGCGAGTTCGCGCCCAAGCTGAGCGAGGGCGCCCTCGCGCTCCAGCCGGCGAGGATCCCGTCCATCGGGATCACCACGAGCGTCGAGATGCAGATGCAGCTCGAGCGCGTGCTCAAGGAGCGGTTCCCCGACGAGATTGAGCACATCTTCGCCCGGACCGGGACGGCCGAGGTCGCGACCGATCCGATGGGCCCGAACGTCTCCGACACCTACCTGATGCTGAAGCCACGGAGCGGGTGGAAGAAGGCGAAGACGCAGGAGGAGCTCGCGGAGGCGATCGAGGAGGTGATCAAGGACCTGCCCGGGCAGAACTACGAGTTCAGTCAGCCCATCGAGCTCCGGTTCAACGAGCTCATCTCGGGCGTGCGGAGCGACGTCGCCGTCAAGGTCTTCGGCGATGATCTCGACGTCATGCTCAAGCAGGCGCAGAAGATCGGCGGCATCCTCGGAAAGACGCCGGGCGCCGCCGACGTCAAGGTCGAGCAGGTCACCGGCCTGCCGGTGCTCACCATCGACGTCGACCGGGACGCCGCCGCCCGCTACGGGCTCAACATCGCCGACGTGCACGCGGTGATCGAGGCAGCGGTCGGGGGCATCAGCGCAGGCGAGGTGTTCGAGGGAGACAAGCGCTTCGACCTCGTCATCCGCCTCCCCGACGCGATCCGCGGCGACATCCGCGCGCTCCAGAACCTGCCTGTTCCGCTCCCGGAGGCGGACCGCCCGGAAGCCGCCACGCGGACCGTCTCGGCGACGGACCGGCCGGAGCAGCACGCGGCGTTCGTTCCGCTCGGCTCGGTGGCGAAGATCGCCGTCGAGGAGGGGCCCAACCAGGTGAGCCGGGAGAACGGCAAACGCCGGGTCGTGGTGCAGGCGAACGTGCGCGGGAGGGATCTCGGGAGCTTCGTGGCCGACGCGCAGCAGCGGATCGACGCGGAGGTGAAGCTCCCGGCCGGCTACTGGACCGCGTGGGGCGGGCAGTTCGAGAACCTCATCGCTGCACGCCAGCGGCTCGCCCTTGTCGTGCCGGTCGCGCTCGGGCTCATCTTCGGGTTGCTCTTCCTGTCCTTCGGGACGCTGAAGAACGCCTTGTTGATCTTCACCGGTGTCCCGCTCGCGCTGACCGGAGGCATCTTCGCGCTCTGGATCCGCGGGCTGCCCGTCTCGATCTCCGCGGCGATCGGGTTCATCGCCCTCTCGGGCGTCGCCGTGCTCAACGGGCTGGTGATGGTGACCTTCATCGAGAACATGCGCCAGCAGGGCGAGTCGCTCGACGATGCCGTCTTCCATGGCTCGATCGCGCGGCTCCGCCCCGTGCTCATGACGGCGCTCGTCGCGGCCCTCGGCTTCGTCCCGATGGCGCTCGCGACCGGCACCGGCTCCGAGGTGCAGCGGCCGCTCGCGACGGTCGTGATCGGCGGCATCCTCTCGTCGACGGCCCTCACGCTTCTGATCCTGCCGACCCTCTACCGCTTGTTTCATGCGAGGGAGGCGACTGCCGCTCCGGCGCCTCCCCTGGCCGAACGCATCATCGAGAGAGGAGATCCTCCTGCTTGAGCAACATCGGTATCCCCTCGTGCTGGCGGTCATCGTCGCCATGGCATCGGCTGCGAGCGCCGTCGGCTGCGGCGGCGACAACTGCCATGAGGGCCATGAATGCGAGGAGGTCGAGGGAGGCGGGCAGGAGGGCACCGGGGGGGCCGGTGGTGAATCGAAGGATGCCAAGGGGCACGATCACAAGGAAGGCGACGGCCACGACCACAAGGAGGGCGACGGCCACGACCACTGAATCGTTGCTCATGGCCCGTCCAGAACAAGCGCCGATACTCATCCGCCCCGACCGGCACCAGGCCGCCTCAACCGCGATCGAGGGCGACTCGCCTACGCCTGGAACGGCGCTCTCCTGACGCCGCACCCTCAGCGCTCGTCCCGCGCTTCCCATCCCAGCTGCGATGCACAATGGATCGGCGCTGGGGGGCATCCATGTCGCTCACACTCGGCATTTTTCTCCTCGTGCTCGCGATCGCGCTGGGCGGGTTCCTGGCGGTGCTTCGCGGCTGGGACAGCGGCCTCATGCCAGCGATACGCACATTCGCGGTCGTTGCCGCGGCGTCGATCGCGTTTCTCCACCTTCTGCCCGAGGCGCTCGGCGAGCTGGGCTGGCGCGCGCTGCTGCCGGCTGCGGCCGGATTGCTGGCGCCGACGGTGATGGAGCGCCTCGTGGCCGGGGAGGACTCTGCCCATCGTGCACCGAGGATGGCGCTCGCGCTGGGATACGCGGCGGTGCTCGTGCACCAGTTTGGCGATGGCGCGGCCGTCGCGTCGCTCGCTCGGGCCGGGCTGCTGTCCACGCCGGTCGTGCTGGCTCTCGCGGCGCACACGGTGCCGCTCGCCATGGTGGTCTCGCTGCTGACGCGCGAGACCAGAGCGGGGGCCGATGGCTTCCACGTCACGTGCGCTGCGCTCACAGGCGTAGCGCTCGCCACCGTCCTGGGTTCCCTGACGCCGCGGCTCATCGGTCAGCATCGCTTCGAGAGCGCCGAACCCTGGGTGCTCGCCACGATCGCAGGGCTCCTCGTCCACGCGGTGTCGCATGAGGCGCTCGCGAGCCGCGCGGTGACGCCCGCGAGCCGCGCCGGCGAGGCCGCAGGAGGGCTGCTCGGCCTGGCGCTCGGGGTGCTAGGCATCGACGACGAGGCGTGGGTGCGACGCTTGCCGTCCGGCTTCAGTGGCGCTGGGCTGGTCCTCGTGGCGGCGCTCGTGCTGCTGCGCAGCTACGGCCCCCGGCGCGCCGTGCAGCCTCGCCTCTGACATCGACCCTTGCGGCCGGGTGGACCGTTCACGACATGACCGCGGCGCTGGAGGGATTGGGGCCTGAAACGGGCATGTCTCAGGAGCGTTGAGCCGGCGATGCCCGCGTGGAAATCACGCTGTTACCATCGCCACGGATTCCCGCCTTGACACCCATACGGCGGGCGGCCGCCATAGTAACCACCGAAGGGCGGACGGCCACCGCCACCGTAGTAACCGCCGAAGGGCGGGCGGCCACCTCCACCGTAGTAACCGCCGCCCCAGCCCCAAGGGGCGTTGTAGCCGCTTCCCCAGGGCCGGCGACCGGGGTAGCCAGGCCTACAGCCTCCGCCTGGACGCCCCCAGCTGCGCGCCCCGCTCGTCGCGGTCAACCCGCTTCCGTCGCTCTCTCCACCATGCTGCTCCGACGTCGGTCCCGACGCTTCGAGACCGGCCTGGTCGGCGTCCCCATCGTCCGCATCGCCGGCTTCGACGGCGCACCCCATTGCCAGGGCAGCCATCATCGTTGCAGCTCCCATGATCCACTTGCTCATCGACTTCTCCTCTGTCGCCCTGGAGTGGTCTTGGTCCCCAGCGCGATCCAGCCCTGCATCGAGAGCGAAGCGTGTGCCGTAGGCCTGTGTGCATGTGTTGCCGCAAAAGGCCCACACAGGAAGACCAAAACCGTACGGATCGGGAGATGCGCGGCGAGACAGAGGATATCGCGCCGGCAGAACCACCGGGTAGTGGCCGATCCGCCCCGATGCCAGTCGCCGCGGTGCGGGCCTGAGCAGCACGCCCCCAGGACGCGGGCCGCAGCCATGCGACCGGCGCTCAGGACCCCGCGGTGGCCGGCGCGCCGCGAGGTGCGCACGGGTCGCCGCGCTCGGCGTCCGGCGGACCAGGCGCGGGCCTCGCGCTTCTCCGCGACGCGCGCCGCGGTCGCGCGGTGGCCGCGCTCGCGCCGGCGGGGAGCGTCGGCTCGTAACCGATGAGGCGCGCCGAGTTGAACACGACGAGGAGCGTGCTCAGGTTGTGGAGCACCGCCGCGATGAACGGGTTGAGCGCTCCCATCGCCCCGACCACCAGGCCCCCTGCGTTGACGCCCAGCGCGATGCCGTAGTTCTGGCGGATGACGTCGAGCGCCTGGCGGCTGAGCCGCAGCGTCGTGACGACGCCGGCGATGTTGTCGGCCGCCAGCGCGATGTCCGCCGCTTCGATCGCGACATCGGAGCCGGCCGTGCCCATGGCGATCCCGACGTCGGCCAGCGCGAGCGCCGGCGCGTCATTGATGCCATCGCCCACCATCGCGACGTGGAACCCCGCCGCCTTCAGGTCGCGGATCCACTCGTACTTCTGCTCGGGCAGCAGCTGGGCACGCCACTCCGTGAGCCCCACCGCGCCGGCGACCGCGCGGGCTGACTCCTCGATATCACCAGTCAACATGGCGATCCGCTGCACGCCCTCCCGGCGGAGCTGCGCCAGCGACGACGCCACGTCCGGACGGAGCTTGTCGCGCACGCCGATCAGCCCGACGAGGCGACCCTGGTGGGCCACGTACATCTCGGTCTCGCCCTCGGCCGCGTGCTCCGCGTAAAGGGCCTCGGCCTCGGCGGACACCGCGATGTCGAACTGCTGCATGAGCCGACGGTTGCCCACCAGCACGATGTTGTTCTGCCAGTCCGCGCGCATCCCCCGCCCGACAAGGATCTCGCATGCGTCGTGGGGCTGGACCGTGATCTCACGCTCCGCCGCGTGGCCCACCACGGCCAGCGCCAGCGGGTGCTGGGAGTGCAGCTCGCCGGTCGCCGCGAGCGAGAGGACCTGCTCGGCGGTGTAGTCGTCCACGAGCGAGATCACCCGCTGCACGGAGGGAACTCCTTGCGTCAGCGTCCCCGTTTTATCGAAGACGATCACATCCAGCTTCGCCGCGGCCTCGAGGTGGGTGCCGCCCTTGATGAGCACACCGCGACGCGCACCGTTCCCGATCGCCGCGCTCACCGCGGTGGGCGTCGCGAGACCCGCCGCGCACGGGCATGCGATCAGCAGCATGGTCAGCGCCCTGGTCGCGTCGCCCGTCAAGGCGAGGACCGCGATCGACAAGGCGAACGAGGCAGGAACGAACCGTCTGGAGAACCGCTCCCCCACGGTGTGGATAGGGGCTTGCAGCTCGCGCGCCTGCTCCACGCGCTGGATGAGGCGCCCGACGGCCGTATCGCTGCCGACCCGCTCCACACGCGCGCGCAGGCCGCCGGAGAGGAGCACGGTGCCAGCGTAGACGGTATCTCCGCTCACCTTCATCACGGGCACGCTCTCGCCGGTGATGGGAGCCTCGTTGATCGTGCCCTGGCCCTCCACGATGACGCCGTCGATGGGGATGCGCTTGCCCGCGTAGACCGCGATCAGGTCTCCTGGCTGGAGCTCTGCTACGGGGCGGCGCACCTCCTGCTCGCCGAGGACTTGCCAGATCTCCTCGTCCGGCATCTCGAGAAGATCGCGGATCGCTCGCTCCGTGCGCCTCAACGTCAGCGCCTGCAAGTACTCGCCCAGGTTGAGGAGCCACAGCACGGTCAGCGCGGTGACGTTCTCGCGCAACAGGAGGCTGGCGATCGTCGCCGACCCGACGAGCGTATCCGTGTTCATCCCCGTCTGGCCGGAGATCGAGCGCCACCACCCCTTCAGGAAGGGATACCCCGAGATCAGCGTGGCGGCGATGTTGATGCCGCCGACGATCGGACTCGACGCCAGCGCGCCGGCGCCGAACGCGAGCCTCTTGATGCCGAGGCCGAGGAGGACCGAGCCGCCGAGGACGAGGTTACGCACCTGCACGTCGAGATCCCCGTGCTCGTGGTCCTCGTGCTGATGATGCCCGCCTCCCTGGCGCGCCTCGCGTGTGGCCGCCCGCTGCTCCCGCCACTGCCGGTAGGCGTCGTCCTCCAGCGCGGGAGACGAGAGGGCGGCGCAGAGCTTCGCCCGGATAGCGGTCGGGGTGAGCCCAGGATCGCAGCGCAGAAGCAGGCGCCCCGTCACGGGATTGGCCTGGACCTCCTCGATGCCCGCTTCTTCCTGCAGCGCGGACTCGACGGCGGCGGCATAGCGGAGATTGTTCTTCAGGCCCCGCGCCTCCCACCGCATCCGCCCCCCGACGACAGAGCGCAGACGCAAGCGAGCGTCCCGCTTCGTGCTGGGAGGATGTGAGCTCGCTCCAGCAAGGCTCACGCGCCTGCCCGCTGGTGTGCGTGGGCATGGTCATGAGCATGCCCGTCGTCGCCCGAGGCCGGCTCGGACAGATCGCCAAGCTGAGCCTTTGCCTCGGCGACGATGTCCTGCAGCTCCTCGCGGAGCCCCTCCACGATGCCCACGAGCTCCCGTTGCGCGACAATGCCGCCCTTGACGGCGAGGAGCGCCAGGGGGCGCACAGCGCGCCCCACGAGAGGGGCGAAGAGGGCACCGGCGGCGAGGGCCGAGAGGGCGACGATCAGCTTCGATTGAGCCAATTGCAGCGACATCAGGGGTGCCTTTCACTCGGCAGGTAGCGGTTCACCAGAACACCGCCGTTCGGCTTGAGCTGAGCAATAGTCGTCGCCGCTCGCTCTGCAAGCCGTTCACCGGAGATATATTCCCCATCTTCGTCGTCCTTGAGACCATCCTGATTGAGCCGCGTTTCCAGCGCTTCGACGCGTCGATAGGAGGAGAGCGACGCGGCCGCGGGAATCACACATGAGCGGGTGACAGAGCATATGAGCTGAGCTTCGGAGCGCACCTGGAAGCGCGGATGTTCATCCAAACACTCCCATTTCGCGCAGCGCGCGGCGCCCAGCTGGCGTCTCCGACAGAGCGCGCCTGTCGGGCTCGGCTGCCCCGGCGCCGCGTCCGCCGCGGATGCCGCCGGAGCCCTACGCCGCCTACAGCGCGAAGGTGGGGCGCTTCCTGCCGGGCCTCGGCCTCGCTCGAAAATAACTAGCAATTCCAGTGGCTTACGCGTTTGTGTGCGCGCTGTCCCGATCGTTCGCCGAGCGGCCTAAAGGGGGAAAGGAGCTCGAGATGTCCACCGTTCTTCCGAGGCGCTGGCCGCTGCCAGCCATTACATTGGGTCTCGGCGAGGCCGCTCGCGCCGCCTGCTGCGCGATTCCTTTGCTGGGCCTGAGCATCGGCGCTGGCGGGCTCGGCGCCTCGTCGCCCTCGGAGAGCCGCTCGGCTAAGCAGCGGCAACGTCGCCGCGAAGCGGCCAGCGTCGAGCTGGGCTCCGTTCAGGACCCGGCGCCGACCCAGGAAGAGCAGATCGTCGCCGACGATCTTCGCGCCGCCGTCCGCGCCGTCCTGGGCGAGCTGCCCGAGCGAGACCAGGCCGCGCAGGCGAGCGCGGCCGCGTGACCTGCTCGCGCCCTCATCGCGCCCCCGCCGCGACGCGGGCGAACGCGTCGGGATAGAGGCCCACCTCGGCCTCGCTGCGCATCTCCAGCGTCTCGGGATCGAGCCGGAGCACCTTGCCCGGCGTCACGGTCTGGTCGCCCTCGCAGACGACGAAGAGCCCGTGCTCCTCGTCGAGCTCCGCGAGGTGCGGCCTCATGCATTCATCCCTGATGTTCTGGGAGATGGCGCCGTTGTCGTCCGGGTTCATGCCGATCCGCGCGATCATGTCGGGCACCTGCGTCGGCACGTAGACGGCGCTCCCGTCCGGCGCCCACGCGGCGAAGTAGGGCGCGCCGATCGTGAGGATCGTCTTGGACTCGTCGAACGTCTCCGACTCGACATCGAAGAAGCGCACGTCCCGGCTCGCCGTATTGCTCACGGCGATGGTCTTCCCGTCGGGCGACATGACGGCGGTGTAGGGCCCGTAGCCCGAGGAGTGGGCGTCGGGCGCCAGGGGCGGGCCGACGGGGACGAGCTTTACCTCGGCGTCTGGGTCCGTCAGGTCGACGATCGCGAGCGCGTCATCGCCATAACAGGCGACGTAGGCCCGGGCGCCGTCCGGCCGCGAGAGGGCGATCCCATGCGCGGCTTTGCAGACCGGGATGAGCCTCGGCGTGGCCGAGCCCTGAAGCAAGACCGCGTCGGGATCCACGACCGCGAGCGATGAGCGCGCCGCCTCGGGGTCCTTCGGGTTGTCGAGCGCGCGCTTGAGATCGAAATGAGAGACGACCACGCGCCTGCCGTCCTCCGAGATCACGATGTCGGCCGGGTTGGGCTCGACGCGCACCTGCCCGAGGAGGCGCAGGTCGTCGAGCGCGAGCTTCTGGACATAGCCGGCCACCGAGCTCCCGCCGTGGACCGAATGCGAGCCGATCGCGCCCGCGGTGGCAGGGTACGACAGCGTGATGTAGAGCGCGCCGCCCGCGGCGTCCACGGCCGCGCGGTGGGGCCCATCGATCGTCACGGGATCGCGGCCCACGGGGCGGGCGCCGAACCGCTCCCCGGTCGCGAGCGCGACGAGGGAGATCGTATCGGAGAGGCTATCGGTCACCACGCCCATGCCGCCTTCCGGAATCACGATCTCCGGAAGCCGGTTCGGATAGGGGTCGCCCTCGTAAGCACTGTAACGGTATTCGATGAGGGTATCGGGATCGCTGCAGCTCGCCAGCATCGCCGCCGCGAGCGCGCAACCCAGGAATCGCGCAATGACCATGGATGACCTCGAGACGAGCGTCGCCTGCCGGGGGACGCCGCATCCTAGCATCCGCCCGCGCTGGGCGAGGCGATGAATCGATTAGGCGTCGGCCGGAGGCAGAAAATTCCAAACTGACAGCTTTGCCCGATGGACCTTCCGGTGGTGCCTGCTGCGTCCGTGGCCCGCGGTTCTTACCGAGCAAGCTTGTCGGTGATGAGGAGGGGCGAACCAGCGGTTGACCGCGCGCGGTCGATCTCCGCGAGCCCGCTGCCGTGAACCGTGAAGATCTCGTGCGTCTCCATCCGACGATCGGTCATCCCCACATTGCCGACCTCCGAGGTTCGCCCGGAGATCCGGGATGACCAGCCTCGGCGTTCGCCGGGGTACGCGCTGCGGCCACCCCGGTGACCCCTACGGTCACCGCGCCGTGACCGCGCCGGTCAGAAGTCAGGAGCACCGAGCCGCGCTTCGATGGACGAGAACTGATACCGCATCAGGATCGTCTGTGACCGTGGAAGGCACAACGAGGCGGTCGCTTCGTTCCTCCGCCGGGGCCATCGAACCTGGCAATGGGATTTTCGTGCTACCGGCGGCCTTGGAGCCCTGGCATGGCGCTTGCGCAGTAATGGGTAGTTGGCCCGGATCGGCCCGAGCAAGGAGCTCACCATGTTCATCCCTCCATCTATTCACCGTTCTCTCCTCCTTTTGTACGCCTCCGTCCTCGCGGCGGCGGGCTGCGTCGCTGACCCGTCGTCCGATGCGGGCGAGCCCGTCGGTGATACTTACGAGAGCTTCGATGAATGGAAGGCCAGCCTCCCGCGCGATCCGAACGACGGCGCTTATCTCGTCGACGGCGACATCGGCGTTCACGATGACGTGACCCTGAAGGAGCTCTCCGCCGAGTACCAGCAGCCGGGGGCGCTCATCGTCAACACGCGCGACGACGGGAGCGATGACCGCTGGAGCGACGAGCAGAAGATGAACCTGACGTATTGCGTCTCTCCGCGCTTCGGCGACGATTACGACGCGGTGGTCGCCGCGACGGGGGCGGCTGGGTCCGCCTGGGCGAGCGCCGCCGCCGTGCGCTTCGTCTACGAGCCCGACCAGGACGAGGCCTGCGAGCACGAGGAGCATCCCGCGCTGTTCGAAGTCGTCCCCGCCAGCGGCACCACGTACAACGGGCGAGCTTTCCTTCCGAGCATGGTCGCGCGGGGGTATCACCAGGTCTTCATCGATCTAGAGAACATCGCGCGGGCCGCCTCGAAGACCCTGACCGGGGTCCTCCGGCACGAGCTCGGGCACGTCCTCGGCTTCCGGCACGAGCACGTCCGGCCGGAGAGCAACGGCGCCTGCACAGAACGCCCCGGTTGGCGGGCGCTCACGCCTTATGATCCGGGGTCGGTGATGCACTACAACGCGGAGAGCCGGTGCGAGGGCACCAACGAGGGAGACTACGTGCTGACCTGGCTCGACGAGGCAGGGGCGGCGAAGCTGTATGGCGAGCCTCGATGAGCTCCTCCGCGGCGGGTGACCGCCCGCGGCCGGTCTCCACGTCGCGCCGTCCGCAGCGCGAAGGATGTAATTATTGCACGCGTACTCTCCCACCGTGCAGTCGCTGCCTCTCTTGGGGGGGCGAATCGCGGCGGGCATCTCGCACGTGGAGACGTCGCCGGTTGGCGGGCATGACAGGGCGCTGAGAGGCCAGGCGCCGCACAGACTCAGCAGCTCTCTGGCTTCCCGGAGGGTGATGCCGAATTCCTGGGCGCGCTTGATGAACGCAGCGAACCCCACGGGCGCGAGCTCCGGGTTCGGCGCGTCCTCGAGCGTCACCGTGCGCGGCTCGAGGGCCATCCC
Organism: Sorangium sp. So ce693; assembly: GCF_051521375.1. NCBI lineage: Bacteria > Pseudomonadati > Myxococcota > Polyangiales > Polyangiaceae > Sorangium > Sorangium sp. So ce693. The sequence goes on along the minus strand of NZ_CP150347.1, from coordinate 10,823,088 downwards.
GCAGATCGGGCAGGAGCCCGGCTCCGTGCGGACGACCTCGGGGTGCATCTGGCAGGCGTACTCGACACGCATCGCCTGGGCCGGAGCGAGCGGCTCCAGGGCCATTCCGCAGGAGGGGCATGTTCCCGGTCCGGTCTGTCGGACCTCGGGGTGCATCGGGCACGGACGAATGCTTCCGAGTCGTCACCGGAAGTTCTGCACCGCCCACACGCTGCCGTCAGGGAAGGTGTGGAACCCGCAAGCCACCTTCGTGTACCGGGTGCTGCTCATGTTGATGTAGTGGCCGTGCTTCTCGAAATCCTCGCCCGGCCCCTCGTCCCACATGAGCTGCAAACACGGGACGATCATCGAGTCCGGTGGGCCTCCCCACCCGGGGCACTCGTTCTGGGCGTTCTCGTCGCACGTGCCGAACGCGCCGTGAAACTCGCCGGTGTTCCCATCGGACTCGGCCTCTTCATCGGAGCACGACTCCGCCTCGACCCAGCGCGCGAGGGGCGGCAAGCCGAGCGTGGCGCGGTGCTCGTTGATCGTATCGACGCACAGCTGCGCCGCGCCCGTGGCGCCGCCCGAGCCGCCGGCGCCGCTCCCGGAGCCCTCGCCGCTCGAGCCTCCGGTGCCGGCCGTGGCCGACCCCCCGGCGCCCTGCGCAGAGGAGCCGCCGGCACCCTCGGCGGACGAGCCTCCGGCGCCTGCCGTGGCCGAGCCTCCGGCGCCGCCGGCGCCTGCCGTGGCCGAGCCCCCGGCGCCCTGCGCAGACGAGCTTCCGGCGCCGCCGGCGCCTGCCGTGGCCGAGCCGCCGGCGCCTGCCGTGGCCGAGCCGCCGGCGCCTGCCGTGGCCGAGCCACCGGCGCCCGCCGTGGCCAAGCCGCCGCTGCTGGTGCTCGGCCCGCTGCCGGAGTCTCCGTTGTGGACCTCGACCCCGGCGCCGCTCGACGGCCCGCCGCCTTCGCCATCGATCGACGCGTCGCCCACCTCACCGACGCAGCCCGACAGCACAGAACCGATGAACGCCGCGGCGAGCGCGACGACGCATGAAGGCGTCCAAGTGGTAAGCATCCGTCGAGTCTATGGGGCATTCGACGCATGCTCAACATCGACCGATCCTGCTTCACTTTTGCATGCTTGAGCTGTTCAGGCTCGATTGGCGGGCTTCCCGCGCGCCTGTGCGGAGAGAAGCGCGCGTGTCGCATGGAGTTGTGTTCGTTTGCTTCGAATTCCACTCGTGCGAGACAGGACACCGCACGCCAGCGAGCGGCGACCGCCTCTCAGATGTCGCCCCCGCGGGCCGGCGGCGCGCGGAAGCTTGAACGCCCGCCGGGCCCTGGCCTCGTCTTCCGCCGATCGAGGCGCGCCGCGCCTCCGCTGGAGATAGACGATCGTCGCGCCGGCGAGCGCGTTCGCGACCATGAGCGAGTTCGTCGCCACGAAGACCCAGCTCTCGAGCATCCAGCTGTAGACGACGAACCCGATCGACGCGGCCAGCTGGCCGACGAAGAGCCACCTGGAGACGCCCTGGCTCGTCTTGCTCTTCCACTGCTTGTAGACCTGATTGCCGACTGTCAGGACGAGGATGCCAGAGCTGACCCAGCCGATCGCGTCTTCCATGTCTCACCGCCGGACCGTCGCTCGACCTCTCCCCTCGAGCGGGCCTCGTCAGGCCCGGGCCACGCCGTTCGCGTGGCCCTCGTGGATCGTGTGGCTCGCCTGGTCCGCGGACGTCTTCTTGTAGCCCGCCGGCAGCAGCGTCTCGTAGCCCTCGGCCCGCCGCTGCTCGAACTCCGCCTTCATCGACTTGCCGAGCTCGGTGAGGCGCTTCTCGTCCACAACCTTCTCGACCGCCGGGAAGAGCTCCCCTTCCTCCTCCTCGACGTGGTGCTGGATGAGCTCCTTCAGCGTCGTCACCCGCGCCTTGAACGAGAGATCCTCCGGGGAGGTCGAGAGCAGCCGCTTCAGCGCGAGCTCGGCGATGGCGTGCTCCTCGAAGCTCTCGAGGATCACGTCCTCCTTGATCTGCTGCACGGCGGGATAGAACGTCTCCTGCTCGATCGCCATGTGCGCGGCGAGCTCGTTGGCGAGCTCGGCGAGGACGAGCGCCGGATCCGATCTGCCGCTCTCCAGCTGCTTGAAGAGAGACTCCACCTTGCGATGCTGCTTCTCGAGCAATGACGTCGCTTTCATCTTCCTGCCTCCATGGTGCGCCGCGCCTCCGCGCGGCCGGGGTCGTCCGGGTTTCATCGCCGGGCGGGGCGATCTCGCGCGCGAGGCGCTCCGGCCAGCCTTGTTCATGGTTCGACGCGCGATGAGGGGCGAGCGCGCGGGCTCGCCCCTCATCGCCCGAACAGCCCGAGATCGCCTCGGGCTACTTGTCCGTCTTCTCCTCGATCTTGTCCCCCGCCTTCTCGGCGGCGTCGCCCGTCGACTCCGCCGCGTCCTTCGCCTCGTCCTTGACGTCGCGCGCAGCGTCGTCCACGGCCTCGCCCGCCTTCTCGGCCGGTCCCTCCGGCTGAGGCTTGCTGCCTCCGCAGCCGATCACACCGACGCAACCGATGACCATGCTGCCCAGGAGCAGCGACCGAATCCCTGTTTTCACGGTATCCTCTCCTCCGCGCTCGACCACGCCCAGCGGCTCTGCCCCCTCGGCGCGCCCGGCGGTTTCTCGACGACTCTCTGCGCTGGCTTCGAGCTGTCTTGTCCAGCTCCCAGCTTCATCCTGCCTTCAGTCAACGATGTCCGTTGGCCATGTTGGTCAGCAATGCCCGGGCCAAACCGCGCCGAGCGCCCGCGCGTGCTCCTCGTCACCACATCCTCGGATCCCGGGGATCGCTCCCCCTGAGACACATTGCCTCGACCGTGGCGTCCTGCGACGCGCGTTGGCCGCCCGGCAGGGATCCCCGGGCGGGAGGGGGCCCGTGGCGCAGGCGCAGGGGAGGCGCCGCCTCGCGACGCTGGCGCCTCCGCTTGGCCTCCGCGGCGATCGGAGCAAGAATCCGCCCGGAACCGCGACATGATCCACGACTTCGCCAGCGCGCTCAGCGCCATCTTCACGGGCGAGCGAGCCCGACTGCTGCACGTGATCGTGCCGCCACACGTCCACGGGCACACGCTCGCGCTGCTGCGGGCGCTCGGCGAGGCGGGCCCGGCGCCCCGTCCCGTGTGGGTCCTGGCAGATCCGGTCTACGGACCCAGCCGCGGCTGGGCGGCCCGAGAGCGCTCGCTGTCGCGTGAGCTCGGCGCCCCGGCGGCGCTCGCGACGCCCGAGCAGGGCCCGCTGCGCGAGCCCCTCGACACCTTCGCCAGCGCCCTGGCGGCGCACGTCGCCGCCAGCGCCCCGGACGGGACCGCGGTCGTCGTGCTGGCGCCACAGCACATCGACGACCCGCGCGCCTATGCCCGCGACCTCTTCTGGCTCGCGCATTGCCCCGACCTCGCGCTCGTGCGCTGGGTCCTCGTCGACCCTGTCCACTCGAGCGTCGGCGATCTGCTCGCGCGCCTCGGCGAGGGCGCGTCCCGCGTCGTGTGGCCGGAGGCCGACGGCCCGGCCATCGCCGATCTCGAGCGCGTGCTCACCGATCTCTCGGCGCGCGGGCGGCGCCTCCCCGCCGATCTGGAGCTGCGCATCGCCGCCGAGTCGCCCCTCCGCGCCCCGGAGCTCCTCCCCGCGCGGCGCCTCCTGCACGAGGCGGACACGTGTTTTCACGCGGGGCGGCACGCCGAGGCTGCGCGGCTCCAGCAACAGGCCGAGGAGATGCTGGCGAGCCGGGGGCTGGGCGAGGAGGCCGTCCACATCGCCATGCAGCGCGCGCGCTCAATGATCGCGGCGGGCGTGGTCGAGGAGGGGCATCGGGTGTTCGTCGCCGCGCTGAAGGAGGCGGAGCGGCGCGGCCTGCTCGCGATCATCCCCGAGGCCTATGCCTCGCTCGGCAGCCTGCACAGCAAGCAGCGCCGCTTCCTTGACGCGTCGGAGGCGTACGCGCGCGCCGGAGAGCTCGCGAACCGCCGCGGGAGCCACGAGTTCGCGGCGGACATGCACCGCTGCTCTGGCCACGCGGCGCTCAACGCCGACATGCCGGACGCCGCGGCGATGGCGTGGCGGCGGGCGTTCGAGCTGCTGGGCTCCGTGGCCCCGGCCGTCGGCGCGCTGGAGAAGCCCCAGCAGATCGTCGTGCTCGGGCTCTCCCTGGCCGACGTCTTCGAGGAGCATGGCAACCTCCCGGCCGCGCGCGGGCTGCGGGGGCACGCCGAGGCCATCGAGACCCGCCACCCTCGGCGCTCCGCGACCTGGAGCTGAGGCGCGGGGGCTGAGGCGCGCCGCCGGCCGGGTCAGGTCGGCGGGGCAGCGCCCGGGCCGGGCCGCTCGGCGACGAGGAGCCGCGTGTTCGCGGCCGGGTTGGACGGCGCGAACGGGACGCCGAACTGCCGGGCCCAGTCCGCCGCGCCCGTGTCGCGCACCACGCGGAACCCGGCCCGCTCGACCTCCGCGAGCATCACCTCGCGCCGGCGCAGGCCGATGAGCGGCTCGCTCCAGAGCCACGTGAGCAGGCGGAAGACGCGCTGCTCGCGCCATGGCATGGGGGGCTCCATGTAGTTCACGAGGAGGACGCTGCCCGGCGCCGAGGCGTCGGCGAGCGCCCGCAGCGTCGACCGGAGCGCCTCGTCCGACAGGTACATCACGACCCCTTCCCAGATCCACGCGGTGGGCTCGTCGGGTCGATGGCCGGCCGCCGAGAGGCACGCGGCGAGCGCGTCGCGCTCGAAGTTGACGGGCACGTAGGTCAGCTGCTCCACGAGCGGCGACAGCCCCGCCGCCTTGCGCCGCTTGAAGGCCTGCGTCGCCGGGTGATCGATCTCGAAGAAGCGGGTCGCCGAGAGGGCCTTCATCCGGAAAGCGCGCGTGTCGAGCCCCGCCCCCAGGCACGCGACCTGGCGGCACCCGAGCTCCACCGCGCGCTCGAGCTCGATGTCGATGGCCATCACGCGCAGCGGGACCGCGGAGAGCCGGGCGAGGGCGCGCGCGCGCTTCGCGGGGTCCAGGCTCCGGAGCCGGCGCGCGAGCAGCGCCAGCGCGGCGCTCCACCCGCGCGACAGCAGCCGGTGGGCGACGGGATCCTCGAAGCCCGGGACATCGGTCAGGCCCTGGTCTGCGAGCGCCCGGAGGAGGGCGACGGTGGATGCCGTCTGGCTGGGGCGACGCTCACGCATGCCTGGTGCATAGCCTCCGACGGCGGGCTTTCAACGCGAGAGGGCCTGGACAGCGGCCCGGCGACGCGCGGTGACGCACGATGACGCGAGGAAATTTCGTCGATTCCGGTTCATCGACCCCGACTCGGCAGCTTCGAGCAGCGCCGTCGCCGTCCAGGCCGGACACGGGGTGGAACGGCTCGGCGGCCGCCGGGACTCTCGTGCTCGGATCAGCCGCCCGTGGTGTCGATGAACCGCATGTCGCGCCCGCTGCGCTCGGGCTCCTCGGGCGGCTCCCACATGTCGCTCGCCAGCTCGAACATGTCCGGTGGAACCACCATGGAGAACGTCTCGCCCTTCTCGTGGTTGCGCTGCTCGACCCGCTCGCGACGCAGCTCCCGGGGGGCGTCGAGCACATAGACGGTGAGCTCGTACCCCGCAGCGTCCACCCGCTTGTACAGCCGCTCGCGGTCGCGCCGGCGGATCAGGCCGATCTCCAGCACGACGTTCGTGCCCACGTCGATCGAGCTCCTCGTCAGGCTCCAGATCTGCTCGATGCAGCGCGCGGTGCGCTCGTGATACCATTCGATGATCCCCGTGTCGGGCCGGTCGGGGCGGAACAGCCGCGCCATCCATTCATCCAGGTTCAACCGGAGGGCGGCGTGGTCGCGGTGGAGCCGCTGTGCGAACGTCGATTTCCCTGCGCCCACGGGGCCGATGATCAGGTGGATTCGCGCCATTCCCCGACGCTATCCGGCCGCGCCTCCGGCGAGCAAGCCGCGCGCACGCTCGCGCGAGACAGCGCCTGTCGCGATGCCGAGATCCTCATGAGGGGACGACGTCCCGCCTGGAGCAGCGCCTGGCGAGCCACAGGAGGACCATGACGGCCACCGCGGTGGCGCCCATTCCGGCCCACGCCGACGGGGGCGCGTCGCGCAGGGCGTCGAAGACCCGTTGACCGAAATAGGCAGTCGCCAGGAGCGGCAGGGTGTACCCGGCCAGCGAGCCCCAGAAATGCGTCCAGAAGCGCACCCCGGAGAGGCCGAAGAAGACGTGGAGCATGGGCGGCATCCAGAGGAGAAGGCGGAGCAAGAACACCGTCAGGAACGCCCGCCGCTTCAGGGCCTCGTCGTAGGCGCGGAAGCGCGCCGGCACCCGCGCAGAGACCCAGTCGCGGGCGACGAAGCGCGCGAACGAGAAGCCCACGACGCTCGCCGCCATGGTGCCCGCCATCGAGAGCGCGAACGCCACCGGCCAGGGCCAGATGAGCGGCGCCGCCAGGATGAACACCGTGCCCGGCACGCCGAACGGCTGGAGCGCGGCGTACGCCAGGACGAACGCGACATACCCCCACGGCCCGAGCGAGAGCAGCGCCTGCTTGATGCGCGCGGGCTCTCCGAAGAGCTCGAACAGCCCCATGCGCTGGGCGACGACGAGGAGCGTGGCGGCCGCGGCGACCACGCCGATCTTCACCCCCCGGCCGGCGCGGGAGGGGGAGAGCGCGGGAGGATCGGCCGGGGAGGCGGGCTGGCGCACCCGACGTTATTGGCAGTCCACCTGCGCACCGTCAAGGTTCCTGTTGACAATCTGGTCTTCAATTGTCAATGCTGACCAGCGTGAACGAGGGCGAGCCGCGCTCCACCGACAGACCCGCCGAGGATCTGCGCCGCCGCAGGCTGATGGACGCGGCGTTCACGGTGTTCCTGCGCTTCGGCTTCCGGAAGACGTCGATGGACGAGGTCGCGCGCGCGGCGGGCGTCTCGCGGCAGGGCCTCTACCTCCACTTCGCCACGAAGGAGGAGCTCTTCCGCGCGTCCGTGGGGTACTTCCTCGACACCGCGCTCGCCGCCGCCGCCGCCGCGCTCGCCGACGCGGAGCGCCCCCTGGAGGACCGGCTCGTGGCCGCGTTCGACGCATGGATCGGCCGGTTCGTTGGCGCGCTCGGGGCCGACGCGGCGGATCTCTCGACCGCCGCGAACGAGCTCGTCGGCCCCCTCGTCGCCGAGCACGAGGGGCGGTTCGTCGAGGCCGTGGCCGAGGCATTGCGCGCCTCCGGGCTCGCGGCCGCCTACGAGCCCGCGGGGGTCACCGGGCGCCAGCTGGCGGACACCCTGGTTTCCTCGGCGCGCGGCCTGAAGTACGGCGCCGCGACGCGCGAGGCCTTCCTCGAGGGCATGGCCATCGCGGCGCGCGTCGTGTGCTTGCCAGAGCGGCGAGCCCGGGAAGCGCGGGTAGGGCAATCACCGCAATCACTGCAGGCGGCGCAATCACGGCAAGGAGAGCCCTCCGCGCCGAGCCCTCGCCGCGAGGGCAAGGGGCGCGCAATGGCGCGCAAGGCGCGCGGCACGACACGATAGCCGGAGGGCCGGCCGAGCGCGGCGCGGGCGAGCGCGCGCCGGGGAACGCCTCGCTCGGCGCGCTCTCCCGGGCGTGCGCGCGCCCGGACGGCGCGGCGGCCCCGCGCCTCAGCACGGCGCGGCGGCCCCGCGCCTCAGCCCCGGCTGAAGCGCAGCCGCGAGCGCTCGCGCGCCTTGACCGCCTCGACCTCGCGGTCCCGCGGCGCGGCGGTCGTGGACAGCGACGCCATCAGCACGCGCGCGGCGGCCGCGACGTCGTCCACGGCTTGCGCGAAGGCCGCTTCGTTGGCCTGCGACGGCCGGTTGAAGCCGCTCAGCTTCCGCACGAACTGCAGCGACGCCGCCCGGATCTCCTCCTCCGTCGCCGGCGGCTCGAAGTTGAACAGCGTCCTGATGTTCCGGCACATGGCGATCTCCCGAGGCTCGATGTGTACGGGGGACCATCCTAGTCTCGAGCCGCGCCGTCGGTCCAGGCGCTCTGCGCGGCGGTGTCCACGTCGCGGCCGGCGGCGCCGCCTGCTCCTCGGGAGCTCGATCGTGACATGTCACGGCCAGAGCGTGACATCCGCCGTGACATGTCACGGCCAGAGCGTGACAAGCGCCGCTCCCACCCACGAGGCGCCGCCGGGGCCCCGGCCGGGCGTGTGGCGTGGAACGCGCCGCATCGGCCGATATTCCTCGTTTCCGCGGTGCGCGACGCCGTGGGCCGCGCGGAGACCCGGAGCGCACCGGCCGGCACGGTCATTGCGGAGTCCGGTTCAGGCAGCGGATTTACCGGTGCTCACAGCGGGAGCTCAGACGGACGCTGGCCGGTGTCGTGCGGGCCACGCTCGGCGAGATGCCGCCTGAGCCCACCATGGCAGCTAGACCGCTTTCGAGGGGATCTACCGGCGAAGCCGCGATCTCCGGGGTACGGCGCCCGAGCGCCCGGCTGCCGGGAAGGAAACAGCGCAGTCCATGAGAACGAGCTTGAAAAAGATGTCGGTCGCCGGCGCGCTCGCGGCGCTCGGCGTGTGCTTCAGCGGTCCAGCGTACGCCGTCGGAAACGGCATCGTGGACACCGGCAACCAGTATCCTTACGTCGTGAGTCTGACCAACCTGGGGGCGCCACGCCCCTTCTGCAGCGGGACGCTGATCACGCCGCAGTGGGTGGTGTCAGCGCAGCACTGCTTCATCGACGGGAACGGGAACCCCATCAACCGGAACTTCATCGTCGAATTGGCCGCGGACCCCCAGAGCGCGCAGCTCAGCTTCGCGCACACCACGGCGGTGTCGGGCCCGGTCTTCGTCCCGTCTACCGTGCCGATCGACTGGATCGACGACGACCTGCTGTCTCGTGACATCGCCGTCTTTCGCCTGGACACGCGCGTCCCGCGCACGCTGGCCAGGCCTCTCCACCTCCCGGATGAGGATGCGTGCGGCTCGAGCTTCGACGGTACCATCGTGGGGTTCGGGAGCGGGGCGGACGATCTGATCGTCTGCTCCGATGTCCCTCCCTTGCGCAGGTACAGCCATAGTCCGCTGGAGTACGACCGCTCGCACGAGGACTATGGCGACATCTTCTATGACGAAACGATCTGGACGCTGATCAACTGGCCGTTCATCTGCGACGAGTACGACGGGAGCTACGACGGAGACTCCGGCGGAGCTCTCCTCGACGAGGAAGGTAGGCTGTGCGGCGCGGTCAGCGGCAAGACGACGGCCTCGGTGTGGCCGGGCACGTACATCATGGAGAACGTCTTCGCTGCGCTCGACAGCGGTGAGGCGCGGGGCTTCATGCTCGGCGCGACGACCCCTGCCGGCAACCGGATCATCGACGCGAAGGGCAACTTCGACGGCGAGTGCCCGAGGTTCGTCGACCAGTGCGACAACTTCGGCCAGTGCGACGAGACGGACACGGACGTCGACGGGATCATCGACGTGTGCGACAACTGCCCGACGATCGCCAACCCGGAGCAGGCCATCGGCGCCGGCGACGACCCTGATGGCGACGGCCTCGGCGCCGCGTGCGACCTGTGCCCAGGCACGGTGTCCGTCGAGGGGCCAGGGCCGCTCTCCAACTGCAATTTCGAGGCGGAGCTCGCCGTCGGTTATCGGACCGAGTCCGAGCCGCCGATCATTCGCGCGGACTCGCCGACCCTCGCCGCCGATCTGCAGCTCTACAAGGACACGTTCCGCCCCAACGCGTGCGATCCGGTGCCTTGCCCAAGGGCGACCCTGACCGACGGCGGCTCGCTGCCCGCGGCCGAGATCCCCCCCTTGCCGCTCACCTCGCCCACGTGCACCGCTGTGGGGGGCTGCCGCTGGGAGATGCGCAACCAGATTACCCTGAAGCCGACGATAGGAATCGGCGGCGACGTCCTGGGGACGCCCGGAGCGCTCAGGGCGAGGTGGTGCGAGTGCCCGTTCTACGACACGAGCACCCTGGAGGGGCGGCTCGAGTGCGACACGGACGCGACGACCGGCTGCGGCCGACTGTCGAAGGACTTCACCTCGCTGCCCAACTGGCACCCGCTCTCTACCCGCGCGGACGGGCCGAGCTCCGCCGACGGCGGGTGGGCGAACGGCAAGACGCTCGACAAGCTGCACTCCGTGCAGTTCACCGGGGCGCCGGATATCTTGTACAGGACTGTCTACTGGGACTTCCTCGATCTCGGCACCAGCTTCGTGCACACGAGCCCGACGAGCCGCTGGGTCCAGGGGGTACTGTTCGTTCACGCGACCGGCTACCTCCCGCAGGTGGCCGGATACGACACGGCCCAGGCCCTCAAGTACGGCAACTATTACCTGTCGGGCGACGCGTCCATCGTCGCGGGGGACAGGCCGCCGGTCCAGCCAGGCGCCATCACCCTGGATACGAAGAGGTTCTGCCCCGAGTGTCCGCTGAGCTTCGCCGACACATTCCACATCAATGATCCGCATGATCCTACGCGCCGGGTCTACCAGGCCACGCCGAATGGCTTGAAGCTCGCGCCCGGGATCACCACCGACACCGAGAAATTCTACCGCAATGTCGCCAACGGGACCTTCAAATACATCGCCGCCGCCGAGCCGCTCCGGCGGTTGATTCGGGACCGCCTCCCTGGCGAGACGATCCTGAGAGGCGTCGCGCTCGACGCCGCGGGGGACAGCCAGCTCGCAGCGCATGTGTTCAGCGCCCAGCACGACGGGGCGCCGTTCGTCGTTCCTTTCGCCGGCGTTCAGGGCAGCACGTGGCCGTTGAACGGACCTGAGCTGCAGGGGAATGAGGGGCTCGTGCTCTCGGCGACCAATCGCCGGCTCTTCGTGATCGGCGGGACCACAGAGGGTCAGGCAGGGTCGCAGCCCAACCCTTCGGCCTGGATGCTCGACGTGGACTCGGCGCTCTGGTCGGAGATCGAGATTCCAGGGAACGCCCGGCCAGGCGCCGTGCTCGGCGCGACCTTTCGCCTGGAAGACCGCTTCGTTTACCTGATCGACAACGGCGGCAACTTCATCACGCTGCGGCGGTGGAAACCGAACCACGAGGTCGAGACGCTGGCGGAGCTCCCCGTCTGGTGGAACCATTTCGAGCGATACTGGCTGGTCCCGGGCGAGGCCGGCGACCTGGTCCTCGCCGCGACCGCGCCCGCGAGCTCGACGAGCACGGACCCGGAAGCGGCGTTCGCCAGGTTCACCATCAGCGCGACGGGGGCCCTCTCGTTCGCTGGGCACAAGGAGGCGGCGCACCACCTCATCGGCGCTCCGATGGTGGGGGAACACACCATCGCCCTGACCCGCGCGGCCTCGGTCGACGTCGCTTCGACGGCCCAGGTGTCGCTCGCCAGCTTCGGGACGCCCGCCAGCAACAAGATTCCCACGATCTTCTGAGCCATGCGACACGACCTCCTTGCCAGTCTCGCGGCGCACGCGGCGCCGCTCTTCTTCTCCCTGTCGGCCCTGGCGGCGAGCTGCTCTCCCGGCCCGCCAGAGCCTCCGTTCGCCGACGGCGCCGGCGGGCACCCGACGACCGATGGCGCGGCTCAGGGCGGCATGCGCGGGTCGGGGACGGCAAGCGAGGCGGCGACCGGCGCTGGCGTTCCGGGAGACGCCGGCCCGGACGCCACGTCCGACGCGCCCGAGCATCCAGCCGACAGCGCCTGGAAAGCGGTGAGCTGGCTCGATGGGTGCCAGATCGACGTCGCCGACGAGCCGGAGAAGGCGCTGCCCCCGTTGCGCTGGGAGCCGTGCTCGGGGGGCGCTCCGGGGTGCACGTCCCTCGCCATCGACTGGGATCACGACGACTATCCGCGAACCGCGTCGCCGAGCGTGGTGCGCTGGAACGACGGCTACCGCGTCGGGTTGTACATCAGGCGCCTGGGGGAGCGACGAACGGGCGTTTACGAGACCGACGGGAGACCGCTCGCCGCCTGGCGGCACAAGACCTGCATTCCGACAGTGCCCGCGGTGGGCCATGAACGGGTATGGCTCGGCGCGCAGAGGGTGAGCGTCGAGGCGCCCGCCTCGGCCTACCTCGTCTCCGCCTACGGCGACCTCGCCACCGCGAGCCAACCCATCCCGGTCGATATGCCGAGCCATGGTCTCGAGGCGAGCGACGACACCCTCGCCCTATCGGGTCTCGATGGCGGCACGATCACCATCTACGACAGGAACAGCAATCAGGCCGGGGTGTTCGGCCTGACAAAAGGCGGCGATGCGCCGTCGCTCGGTCAGATGTTTCCGGTCGGCGATAGCGCGGTCGGCGTGGCGTTCTTCGAGGTCAACACCCCGGAGGCGTGGATCTGGAACCGACAGACCCGTGCCGCCGAGCCGCTGCTCCGGGCGCCCTCGCCCCGGGTCATCGCCGACATCAAGAGCGACGGGCAGACGCTCGTGTGGCTGGAGGCGGGGCCGGCTTCGGACGGCGAGCTCTACGGGCCGTCGACCCTCTGGACCAGCCCTTTCGCGGCGGCGAGCGAGGCCCTCGTCCCGAAGCGCCGCCGGCCAGGTCCCCGCATCGGACACCGGATCTCGGCCGCCGGGGAAGGCTTCTACGCGGTCTATGCGATCGGCGAAAATTTGATCCATGTCTATCGCCTGTCCGACGCCCATCACTGGTCGTTCACGACGCCACCCGAGCTCTCCACCATCCTGGACATCGCTTACGTGGACGCCCGCGAGGTCTGGGTCTGGGTCCGGGGCGGGGTCGTGCGCCAGGCGATCTCGGAGCTCGGCCCGGGCGATCCCGCCCCCTGAGTCCAGCGCCTCCGCTGGTGCACACCGCAGTCGTCGACGCGGCCACTGTGTAGGCAATTCGCCCATACACACGACGAAACACACGACGCGACATGCGGCTGGACACTCGACGAATGCGACACGGCCGCATCACGACGTCACCCTTGTTGGCTGCACAACAGGGAGCACACCAACGGCATCAGGAAGTTCTTGATTCCTCAAGGATAACCGTGCACTCCTACACTGAGGAGTCCTTTTGCCAAAGCCCCCTGGCAAGGAGGTCGGTATGCGCCCACATCGTGCACTGCGCTCCCAGAATCGCCTGCTCTTCACCGCCGCCACGCTCGTCTGCCTCGCTGTCGGACCCCCCGCGGAGGCGGCTCCGTCGTACACCCTCTTCGAGAGCGGTCAGGTCCGACCGCTCGCGCTCTCACCAAGTCGTAACCTGCTCTTCGCGGCCAATACACCCGACGGCCGCCTGGAGATCTTCTACGTCTCGTCGGGTGGTCTGACGCACATCTCTTCCGTGAGCGTGGGCCTCGAGCCCGTCGCCGTCGCGGCGCGCAACGACGGCGAGGTGTGGGTCGTCAATCACCTCTCCGATAGCGTCAGCGTCGTCGACGTCTCGTTCCCCTTGCGGCCGCGGGTCGTGCGCACGCTCCTCGTCGGGGACGAGCCGCGGGACATCGTCTTCGCTGGTCCCGGGCGTTCGCGCGCGTTCATCACCGCCGCCCACCGGGGCCAGAACGCGCCGTTCGATCCGCAGCTGACGACGCCCGGGGTCGGCCGCGCCGACGTCTGGGTGTTCAACGCGAACGCCGTCGCGACCCAACCGTCGCTCGGGGGCACGCCCCTCACGATCCTCTCCTTCTTCACCGACACGCCGCGGGCGCTCGCGGTCAGCCCGGACGGGGCCTCGGTGTACGCCGCCGGCTTCCACACCGGCAACCGCACGACCGCCGTGCACCGCGCGATCGTGGAGGACGAAGGCGGCATGCTGCCGCCGTTCACCAACCACCTCGGGGAGCCGCAGCTGACGACGTCGCTCATCGTCCAGCACAACGGCGCCCACTGGGTCGACGCCGGGGGCAACCCCTGGGACGACTCGGTCATGTTCTCGCTGCCGGACAAGGACGTCTTCGTCATCGACGCCACGGCCAATCCCCCTGTCCAGCGGCCCGGCAGCGCCGGCTTCTTCACCGGCGTCGGGACCGTCCTCTACAACATGGTCGTCAACCCGGCGAACGGGAAGGTCTACGTCTCCAACACCGAGGCGTTCAACCTCGATCGCTTCGAGGGCCCGGGCACCTTCGCGGGCACGAGCGTCCGGGGACACCTGCACGAGAGCCGGATCTCCGTGCTCGGCAGCGGCGGCTCGGTCCTGCCGCGGCACCTGAACAAGCACATCAATTACTCGACCTGCTGCGCTCCGGTGCCCAACGCCGAGAACGCGAAGAGCCTGGCCACGCCGGTCGACATGGCGGTGACGAGCGACGGATCGAAGCTCTACGTCGCCGCGTTCGGGTCGAGCAAGGTCGGGGTCTTCCAGACGGCTCAGATCGAGAATGACACCTTCACGCCGAGCCTCGCGAGCCAGATCCAGGTCACCGGCGGCGGGCCGAGCGGGCTCGCGCTCGATCAGCCGCGCGGCCGGCTGTACGTGCTCACGCGCTTCGACAACTCCATCTCGATCGTCAACACGGCCACGCACGCCGAGACGGCCCACATCGCCCTCCACAACCCCGAGCCGGAGAGCGTGGTCCGCGGGCGCAGGTTCCTCCATGACGCGAGCTTCTCGTCGGCCCACGGCGACTCGTCGTGCGCGAGCTGCCACGTCTTCGGCGACCTCGATAGCCTGGCATGGGACCTCGGCAACCCCGACGGGGAGACCGTGACGAACCCTGGGCCGTTCACGAACATCAACCCGCCGTTCCCCGCCGATACCTCGCTGAAGCCCATGAAAGGGCCCATGACGACCCAGAGCCTGCGCGGCATGGCCAACCACGGCCCGATGCACTGGCGCGGCGACCGCACGGGCGGCAACGACGCGTCCACCGCGCAGCCGGACAGCGGGGCCTTCGACGAGCGCGCAGGGTTCAAGAAATTCCAGGGCGGCTTCACCAACCTGCTCGGCCGGCACGCGCCGATCCCCGACGAGGACATGGAGGCGTTCACGGACTTCATCCTCCAGCTCTCGTATCCGCCGAACCCGATCCGGAACCTCGACAACTCGCTGAACGCCGATCAACAGGCCGGGCGCGATCACTTCTTCCGCGAAGGCGGCGCAGGGACCTTCTCGTGCAATTCCTGCCATACCCTGGACCCGGACGGGAACGCCGGCACCAGCGATTTCCCTGGCTTCTTCGGGACGGACGGCGCGAGCATCGGCCAGGAGAATGGCCAGAGCTTCAAGATCCCGCACCTGCGGAACATGTACCAGAAGATCGGCATGTTCGGCATGGCCCCGGTCCTGAGCCTCTTCCACCCGGGAGACAACGACTTCAAGGGTGACCAGATCCGCGGCTTCGGGTTCATGCACGACGGCGTGATGGACACGCTGTTCCGCTTCCACCAGGCGATCGGCTTCGAGCAGAGCGAGTTCTCGCCGAACGGCTTCCCGCCCGGCGCGCCCGGGGAGCTCCTCCGCGAGCAGGCCGTGGAGTTCATGCTGGCGTTCGACACGAACCTCGCCCCCATCGTCGGGCAGCAGGTCACGCTCGGCTCGCACAACGCCACGGCGGCCTGGCCGCGCATCGACCTGCTGCGCCAGCGCGCCGAGGCCGGGGAGTGCGACCTCGTGGCGAAGCTCCCGTTCCTCCTCGAGGAGACAGGCCTGCTCTATATCGGAGGTGGCCAGTTCACCACGGCGCGCGCCGCGGCCCCGCCCTTGAGCGATCTCGTCCTGCGCTCGCTCGCCGCGCTCACCGGGCACCCGGTGACGTACACCTGCGTGCCGCCGGGCTCGGGCACGCGCGTCGGCATCGACCGCGACGGCGACGGGTTCCTCGACGGCGATGAGTGCGACGCGGGCACGGATCCCGCGGATCCGACGAGCCACTGAGCCGGCTGCGTCGAGCCAGCGACGGCCGCACCGCGTGGAGCGCGGTGCGGCCGGCGCGGCGCCTCAGCCCGCTCCAGGCGGTGCGGCGCGGCGCTTCAGCGGCGCTCCAGGCGGTGCGGCGCGGCGCCTCCGCCGCGCCGGGCGCCCATGCACCAGCGCAGCGCCTCCTTCAGGCTGCGCAGCGTCTTGACCTGCGAGAGATCGAAGCCGAGGCCGACCATCGTCTGCGCGACCGGCGGGCGGATGCCGGTGACCACGCCCTTGCAGCCGAGCAGCGTCAACCCATTGATGATCTTGATGAGGTGCTGCGCCGTCGTCGTGTCGACCGAATCGAGCCCGGTGAGGTCGAGGATCGCGAAGGCGGATTGCTTCTCCACCACGCTCGCGAGCAGCGACTCCATCACCATCGCCGCGCGATCCGCGTCGACAGAGCCGATCAAGGGGACGATGAGCACGTCCTGCCAGACCTCGATGATGGGGCTCGACAGCCGCGCGATCGACTCCTGCTGATCCTGCGTCAACCGCAGCTGCTCCCGGAGCTGCTGCTCGACGCGGAGCTGCTGCGTGATGTCCTCGCAGATGGCGCCGACGCCGGTGGTCTCCCCGAGGACGTCTTTCTGGGGAACGAACCTGGTCCGCCAGATCCTGTCTCGCCGGACCTGCTCGACCTGCGCGATCTCCCCGGAGAGGGCCTGCTCGAAGGCCGCGCGAACATCCTCGGTGTCGCCGCACAGCTCGCGCATGTGCTTGCCCAGCTCGCCTCGCTCCGTACAACCGATCTGCGCGAGCGCCCCGCCCTGCGCGATCACGCAGCTGCCGGTCCTGTCGAACGCCAGGATGGCGATGGGCATGCTGTCGATGCAAGCGCGGAGCAGCTCCCCCTTCACCGCGAGCCTGACATCGTCGGCCAGGTTGATGCCGAACGTCTGGACGCCCACGATCTCGCCGTCATCGTTCCGGCGGGGCGCGTAGTGCACGATCCAGTGCACGCCCCCGGCCACGGTGTCCGTGCGGACCGGCTCCCCCTCGAGGACGCGCTTGCACAGGCCCATGATATCCGCGTCCGCGCCGTAGAGATCAAACATGTTCATTCCGACGAGCTGACCTCGTTTGAGCCCCATGCTCTCGAGCCCGTTGCCGTCGGAGACGTGGAGCATGCCCGCCCGATCGCACCACCAGACGATCGCATCCATCGTCTGGAACACGTCGACGAGGATGCGCGCCTGAGCCTCCCACGCCCCGCGATCGGGCTTCACGGCAGCCCAGAGCGCCGTGTCGTCGGCGCGCCACAGCGTCCAGTGCAGCTGGACGATCTCCCCGCGGGCGCCCACGACGCGCGCCGCGGCGGAGACGCTGCCCGCGGCGGAGACGCTGCCCGCGGCGGCGCGCGCGCCCGTGATCCGGGCGGACAGCTCTGCCCGATCGTCCTCGTGGACGCGCTCGAGGAGCCGCCCGGACGGGCCAACGCAGCTCTCCCAGGCCGCGTTGCAGGCGACCACCTCGCCGGCGCTGGAGAGCAACGCCAGCGGTGTGGGTGTGCCGTCAAGCAGTGTCTTACATGAGAGCGAAGCGAGCCTGTCGTCCATTGAGTCCTTGCAAGAGGCCAGAAGCGACGATCCTCGGCGCGCCAGCCCCACGCCTCTCACGGTGGGTGAACAAACGCGCTGTGAGCGCCGTCAGGGCACCGGGTGCGAAGAGGTGGGATGCTGCTCTGATCCTCGGCGCTGGGGTCATCGAGCCTGGCACCATGGCGAACCGTAACCTGGTGATATCATTTGGGGGCGTCGAGGCGCCAGCCTCATCGCTAGCCGCGCCGCGGCGGATCGAGGCGCGCGCGACCCGGCCCGACGGCGAGGGCCCGCTGCCCCACCACATCGCCCCTCGGCGCTCGGCATGAAGCGATGGCCGACACCGGTTGTGGCGGAAGGTGGGTTCTGCTGTTTGTGCGAGGACGCGAGCGGGCGCGGCGCTCGGAGACGCGCGTGATCCATCGAGAGGTCGGCCTCGGGCTCGCCTCGTGGAGAGCGGCCGCCGCTGCACGGCCGCCGAGCGCGAGGCGGGCGCGCGGGCGCTGGCGGCGACCCGCGCCGGGGAACGTCGTTTGACGCGTCGCGCTCGCCTTGTCGTGCGCGCCAGCGCGCGTTAGACATCGTACGGAATGGAACCCGAGGGCCACGAGAGTTTCGCTGACTCGGACCCGAGTTTCCGACAACTCCATCCTTGCGGGCGCCTCATCAGCGCCGTGCAAGACCTCTCGCTGGCCCGCGACCTCCAGACGATCATGCAGATTGTCGATCGGGCCGCCCGCGACCTCACGGGCGCCGACGGCGCGTCCTTCGTGCTCCGCGACGGTGACCTCTGTTACTATGCGCAGGAGGACTCGATCGCCCCCCTCTGGCAGGGGAGACGGTTTCCGATGTCGGCGTGCGTCAGCGGCTGGGTGATGCTGAATCGGAGGCCGGCGGTCATCGGCGACATCACGCGCGATCCCCGCGTCCCGATCGACGCCTATCGGCCGACCTATGTGCGGAGCATGGTGATGGTGCCGATCCGCGCGCGCGCTCCTCTCGGGGCGCTCGGGGCCTACTGGAGCTCCATACGAGAGATCGCGCAGAGCGAGGTGGCGCTGCTCCAGGCGCTCGCCGGCAGCGCCGCCGTGGCCCTGGAGAACGTCGCGCTCCACGACGGCCTGGAGAAGGGCAAGGCGCGGGCGCGCGAGGTCGAGGCGGCGAACCGCGATCTCGCGGAGAGGCAACAGGCCCTGGAGGAGCTCCAGCGGCAGAGCGAGGCGCTGAGCGAGTTCCTCGCGCACGATCTCAGGAGTCCCGCCGCCGGTATCATCCTCGCCGCGCAGGCACGCCTGAAGAAGCAGGATCTTCCGGAGCCGGAGCGGCGCCGATGGAATGCCGTCCTCACCTCGGCCGAGGTCATCCAGCGCACCGCGCTGAACCTGCTCGACGTGGCGAGCCGCCAGCACGGGATGTTCGTCCTGCGGCTCACCGAGCTCGACCCTGCGTCGCTGTTCGAAGGTGTGGCCGAGATCCTGGAGCCGCTCGCTGCGTCGCGCGGGCAGCGCATCGAGCTCTGCCCCGCCATGCCGAGCTGCCTTCTCCGCGCCGATGAGGAGCTCGTGCGGCGCGTCCTGCTGAACCTCGTCGACAACGCGCTTCGCCACAGCCCGCCGCACGGCGCGGTGCGCCTCGAGGCGCGGTGGCTCGGCCCGGGCTGGGTCGAGCTCAACGTGTGCGACGAGGGCCTGGGGATCCCGGTCCACCTGCGCGACCGCATCTTCGACAAGTACGCGCGGCTCGACGACGGGGGCGCGATCACTTCGGCCGGCCGCGGCCTCGGGCTGACGTTCTGCCGGCTGGTCGTCGAGGCCCACGGCGGCAGGATCGACGTGGCGGACAACGGGGGGCGGGGGAGCCGGTTCTGCGTTCAGCTGCCGGCAGGCTGACAGAAGAGCATCGAGAGCGCTGAGAGCCGGTGTCGGGGATCGCTCCACGACGAGGAAGCGATGATGTCGCCGGTGTCGCGTCGTGTGATCTATCGATATCGCACCTCTTCCCGCGCGGCCGAGCGAGAGGCGCGCGCACGCGGCGCCGCGCGCGCCTCTCGCTCGGCCGCCCGGCGATGCGCTCTCGCGTCTTGCGATTCCGGAGGCGATCAGGTAGCGCAGGATCCACGGTGAGCTCTCACGCGGACTCCGTGCACATCGCGACGCGCCCGCCGCGGGCGCTCTCCCTCGTGCTCGCGCCGCCGCCGCGAGGTGCCCCGTGAGGGAGCGGCTCGAGAGCCTGCTCCTCGTCCTGGCCGTCGGCTCGGGCGTCGCGATCGGCGCGAAGCGCGTCGCGATTCCCTACAACGTCGCGCTCGTGCTCGTGGGGCTGCTGCTCGTCGTCGTCGACGTGCTCCCGAAGGCGCCGATGGACCCGGAGGTCATCCTCATCGCGTTCCTCCCGGTGCTCGTGTTCGAGGGCGCCCTGTTCGCCGACGCGGACAGCCTGAGGGGCGCGAGCCGGCCGATCCTGGCGCTCGCCGTGCCGGGCGTGCTCATCTCGCTGCTCGGCACCGCCGCGGTGGCGACGCAGCTGCTCGCGCTCCCGTTCGCCGCGGCGCTCCTCCTCGGCGCGCTGCTCTCGATCACCGACACCGTGAGCGTGCTGCTCGCCTTCCGCAGCGTCCGCGTGCCGCACCGGCTGGCGGCCATCATGGAAGGCGAGAGCCTCTTCAACGACGGCACCGCGCTCGTGCTCGTGGTGCTCGCGTCGCAGGTCCTCGTGAGCGGCACCTTCGATGGTGCCGAGTCCTTCCGCGCCCTCGCCCTGGCCATGGCCGGCGGCGCGGCCGTCGGGGGCGCGCTCGGCGCGGTCGGCGCGTCCCTCCTCCGCCGCACGCCGGATCACCTGACCGCGATCCTCGCCTCCATCGTGCTCGTCTTCGCCACGGCCCTGCTCGCCGAGCGGCTCCACGCCTCGCCGGTCATCGCCGTCGTGGTCCTCGGGGTGATCGTCGGCAAGGCCGCGCGCCGCATCCTCGAGCCCTCGCGCGTGCTCGCGCTCCAGGGCTTCTGGGAGACGAGCGGCTTCTGCCTCAACGTGGTGCTCTTCGAGCTCGTCGGCATGCAGATCCAGGCGGATATGCTCGTGCGCGAGGCGGCGTCCATCGGCCTCGCGCTGATCGCCCTGCACGGGGGCAGGGCGGTGGCCGTCTACGGCTGCTTCGGCGTGCTCCGGGCGCTCACGGGCGAGGTCGTGCCCTTCCGCTGGCAGCACGTGATGCTGGTCGGCAACATCAAGGGCGCGCTGTCGATGGCGGCGGTCCTCAGCCTCCCGAGCAGCCTGCCCTACCGCGACCGCCTGATCACGATCGTCTTCGGCGTGACCTTCGTCACGCTGGTCGCGCAGGCGCTGCCGTTCGCGCGGCTGCTCAAGGTCCTGGGGGTCGCGATCCCGACGGCGGACAGCGTGCTCGACGCCGCGAAGGCCACGCTCATCGCGGCGCGGCGCGGCCAGTCCGAGCTCGACGATCTGCTCGCGGCGGGCCTCGTGTCCCGCAAGGAGCACGCCGAGCGCCGCGCCTCGTTCCAGCGGCAGGTCATCCAGGCGGAGGTGGCGCTCCAGACGCCGCAGGGCGAGGTGGTCCGCGACCACCTCACCGATCTCGCCCTCCTCTCGGCGCAGAAGGCGGCGGTGCTCGACGCCGCGAGGCGCGGCCTCATCGCCGCCGACACCGCGCACGCCCACGTGAACCGGATCGACAGGGCCATGGTGGAGCTCCCCGGCGGACACGCCGCGCACCCTCACGAGCACGAAGGAGAGAGCTGACATGCGCGTTCTCATCGCGGGCGCCGGGCGCGCAGGGCTCAGCGTCGCGGTCCACCTCGCGAAGATGGGCCACGACGTGACGATCGTCGATCGCGACGAGTCGATCGCGAACAGCGCCTTCGAGCGGCACGGCCTCGTCTCGCTCGTGGGCGACGCGACCGACGCCGGGCTCCTCCAGGAGGCCGAGGTGGCGCGCGCCGACGTGGTGGTGGCGATGCTCCGCCGCGACGCCGACAACCTCGCCGTGGCGCTCCTCGCGCAGGCCGCGGGGGCCAAGCGCGTGATGGTGCGCATGCGGGACCCCGCCTATCGGAGCGTGTACGTCCGCGCGGGCGTCGACCGGATCCTCTCCGAGATCGACGTCTTCATCGGCGCGATGGCCACCGCGATCGAGCACTCTGGCGTCCGCCACGCGATGGTGCTCGGCACCGGCGAGTCGGTCGCGTTCGAGCTCGACATCCCGGTCGACTCGGTGGTCGCGGGCCGCACGGTGAGCACCATCGCGGGCAGCGCGAGCTTCCCTTCGTCGTGCGTCTTCGCCGGCGTCTACCGCCCGGATGGCCGCGTCGAGGCGCCGCGCGGCTCCTCCGTCGTCGCGGGGGGCGCCACGGTGCTCCTCGTGGCCGCGCGCGACGAGCTCGCCGAGGTCATCGCGTTCTTCCTCCAGCGCGAGCCCGCGGGCGGCGGGGCCCAGGAGCGCCGCTGACACGGGGCAGGTGTTCTATGACGAGGTGCGCGAGGTGCGCGGGGACCACGGGCTCATGGGCACGGCTTGCGGCGGCGCTGGCCGCCCTCTCCGCCTGCGGCGGCGATGACGCCGGGGCCGCTGCGGGAGGCGGCGTCCAGGCCGCCGTCTCGTACTACCGGGACGTCAAACCCATCTTCGACGCGCGGTGCGCGGGGTGCCACAGCGACGGCGGCGTCGCGCCGTTCTCGCTCGAGCGCCACGAGACCGCGGCGCCCTGGGCCGCGTCGATCAAGCGGGCCGTCGTCGAGCGCACGATGCCCCCCTGGCCGGCCGACAACGCCTGCGCCGAGTACGTGGGCGACCGCTCCCTGTCCGAGCAGCAGATCCAGACCATCGCGGCGTGGGTCGACGGCGGCGCGGCCCTGGGCGACCCGGCGGACGAGGGCCCGCCGATCGAGCCGCCGGCGAGCGCCGCGCTCGCTCGTGTGGACCGGACGCTCGAGATGCCGGTCGAGTACACCCCGCAGACGGGGCCCGACGAGTACCGCTGCTTCGTGATCGACTGGCCGGAGGAGGCCACGCGTTACGTCACCGGCTTCGGGATCAGGCCCGGCGAGCAGCGCGTCGTCCACCACGTGATCGCCTTCATCGCGGCGCCGGACCAGCTCGCCGAGCTCGACGCCCTCGACGCGTCCGACCCGGGCCCGGGATATCCCTGCTACGGCGGCCCTGGGCTCAAGCCGCGCTGGCTCGGCGGCTGGGTGCCCGGCGGCGGGAGCATGATCTTCCCGCCGGGGGCGGGGACCCGGATCGAGCCTGGCTCCAGGCTGATCCTGCAGGTTCACTACAACACGCTGACGGCGGGCAAGCTGCCGGATCGCACCGCGATCGACGTGACGCTGGAGAGCTCCGTCGAGCGGGAGGGCACGATGCAGCCGTGGGCGAACCCGGCCTGGCTCAGCGGCGACTCCATGATGATCCCTGCCCTGGAGAGCGACGTCGTCCATCGCTGGGGGGCCGATCCCTCCCGGGCGCTCGCGGACAACGCGCCGATCGAGATCCACTGGGTGGGCCTCCACATGCATACGCTCGGCACGCGCGCGCGCCTCGAGATCGAGCGCGCCGGCGGCGGCTCGGAGTGTGTGCTCGACATCCCGCGCTGGGACTTCCACTGGCAGGGAAACTACAAGCTCGCCGAGCCCAAGGTGCTCGAGCCGGGCGACAAGCTGTCGATCGAGTGCCACTGGGACAACACGCCCGAGAAGCAGCCGATCATCGACGGACAGCCGCGGGTCCCCAGGGATGTCGTCTGGGGAGAGGGCACGACCGACGAGATGTGCCTCGGCACGTTCTACATGACCGGGCGCTGAGCGCCGGCTTCCCTGAAGCGATCTTCGGTGTCTGCGGCGTGCCTGCGTATAGGATGCAAGACCCACCGTCGGATCCTCGCCCGTGAGCATCGCGAACCAGACCCCCTTCGCCGTCCAGCCCGTGCCGCTCCTCGATCGCGAGGGCAACGATGTCCTGGTCGCCATCGTCAAGGGCACGTTCGTCCTCGATCGGAGCGGGGGCTCGAGGCTCGCCGACGATCCCGCGCCGGTCCGTGTCGCCGACGAGCCCTGGGAGCCCGAGAGTCCGCGGAGCAGCCTCCGCTTTCCGTCGGATCTCGGCGTCGCCAAGCTGGGCACGGACGTGGTGGTGACCGGCGACGCGATCGCCCCCGAGAAGGTGAGGGTGCTCGACGTCGCGGTGCGGGTCAGGCAGCGGCTGACGCCCCTGCGCGTCCACGGGCAGCGCTTCTTCTTCAAGGGCGTCCTCGGCGTCGGGATCGGGCCTGCTGCGCCGTTCGAGCGCGTGCCGATCGTCTACGAGCGGGCGTATGGCGGCATGTCGGAGGATCTCTCGGTGGTCGATCTCCGGAACCCGGCCGGCGTCGGCGCGGCGAGGAGCGCGGCGGACCTCGTGGACACGAGGGCTCCGCAGATCGAGCACCCGGAGCGGCCCCACGCGTCCGCGTCGGATCGCCATGCGCCGGTGGGCTTCGGCGCGATCATGATGCACTGGTCGCCGCGCCTCGAGCACGCTGGCACGTTCGACGAGCGGTGGAAGGCGACGCGGATGCCGCTCCCGCCTGAAGATCAGGACATCCGCTTCGGCAACGTCGCCCACCCTTCGCTCCAGTTCGAGGAGCACCTCGCGCCCGGGGATCCGGTGGGCATCGCCGGCATGTCGCTCGAGCCGTTCGTCTTCGCGCTGCCGGGGTTTCCGGTGGTGGCGAGCGCGCGTTACGACACGGGGGAGCGCGTGGTCGTGCGGCCGCCGATCGACACCGTGCTGATCCAGCCCGAGGCGCGGCGGGTGGAGCTCGTGGCGCGCGCCGTCTTCCCGATAGGCCGCGGCCGGCGGGTGCTGCGCGAGGTCGTGGTGCGCGGCGATGGGTGACGCGGCGGGCGGCTCCGGAGGGCCTGTGGACCCCGAGATCGCGGGCGTGCCGCTCTCGGCCTATGCGGCGGTGCTGGCGTACACGGCCGAGGGCGTCTCGCTCGAGGCGAGCCTGGAGCATGCCGCGATCGCCGCCGGAGCCTGGCCGGCGGCGGAAGAGGCCTGGTCCGCGCGCCTCGCCGAGAGCGCGATGGGGGATGGGGCGCTGATCGCGGCGTGCGACGAGCACCGCCTCGCGGCGCAGGCGCACGTGGAGCGCAAGGTGCCTCCGCTCGACACGGACCTGCGCGCCTGGCTCGATTTCTTCCGCGCGTTCACGGCGTCGGAGGACCCGCTCGGTTTCCTCGAGGCGCGCGGGCTGGGCGAGGGCGACGTGTTCCGGCTGCTGGGCGCCTGGCAGGAGCGGATCGTGGCGGAGGGGGGCGTGCGCGCCGAGGCGACGGCGATCCTCGCCGCAGCGCCCGGGCCGGCGCCGGAGGTGCGGCCTGAGGCGCCGGCGCTGAGGGCGGCGACGCGGAGGCCGCGTGGCGGCGGGGCGGCGGCCGTGAAGAAGGCGCGGGCCGTGGTGGCGGTGCGGGGCGAGACGGCGGATTTGCCGCGGGATTTATCGAAGCTGATCTTGCCGTTCGTGAAGCAGCCGGGGGGCGCGGGGAGGGCGGGGCCGCCTGCGCCGGCACCGGCGGCGAGGCCCGGGCTTTTGCCGGCGCTGGCCGCGCCGGAGCTCCCGAAGCCGGTGCTCGCGCCGAAGGAGATCGCCGAGACGGCGCCGGTGTTCCCGGCGCCGAGCCGGCCGGCGCTGCCGTTTGGGGCGCGCGTGGGGGAGCGCGTCGCGGTGAGCTTGCGGTCGCCGGTGGCGGAGGCGCCGCCGGCGAGTGGCGGGGCACTGGAGGAGTCGATTGCAGGGACGGCGCCGGTGATGTTCGAGGCTGCGAAGCCCGCGCTTCCGTTCGCCGGATCACCGGACGCTCCCTCGTCGGGCGGCGGAGCGCGCTCGCCTGATGCCCAAGGGCCCCGGCTCTCGCTGGAAGACTACGCTGCGATGCTCGCGGACATCGCGGCGAGCCCCGCGACGGCGACGGAGGCTATCGCGCGCTATGGGCTCACCCGCGAGGCGAAGGGGGCCGAGGACGCGGCGTGGCAGGCGAGGTTCGCGACGGAGCCCGGGCTGCGGATGAAGTGGATGCGGGAGCTGGTCGCGGCGGGAGAGCGGGTTCGCGCGAAGCGGTGAGGGAGCGCGCGACCGAAACGAGAAGGGGTCGAGCACGCTATGTTCACGGCCATCGCGCACTCGCCGCAGCCCATCCGCTTGCACCAGCTCCAGGGAACGATCCTCGCGTCTACCGGGCCCTACATCGCGCGGGCCCAAGGCGGGCAGCTGCTTGATCAGCGGAAGACGGAGGTCGTCGGGCCGCCGAACGCCAAGGGGGAGTACTCGTCGCCGTTCGCTACAGAGTACATTCGCTCCATCGATGGCCGGTGGCCAGACTCCGCGTGGACCTCGACTCAGGTGGGATGGGCATTCTCGCACAAAACGCCCTATCCGAGGGAAGGGATGGTCCGCTGGAACGAGGAGCGTGGCCAGTGGGTCGAGCAGCCAGACATCGCGTGGGCCCGTGGTTGGGCGGATGGGGTGCTCGCCGGGAGCGTCGACGGCGAGCTCAGATGGGTGGATGGTTCGGACCGACCCATCCCTCCAGTGCTCGCCGAAGGCCTCGTCCCGGACTTCTTGAGCGTATCCCGGTGTCGGGTAACGAAGGCCGGCGACGTTCTCCTCGAGATCCAGCGGTCTCCCCATTTGGCGCCTGGGTGGTGGACGTTCCCTCGCGGAGAGTGCAAGCCGGAGAGGGTCGTGTTGCCGCCCGATATGGACGAGACATGGGTCTCGCTGGAGTTCGGTTATTCACCCTGCGAATTGGTCGTCTATGGCAGAATGAAATCCGGGGAGCCGTTCTGCGCCTATCGCGACCAGGGGGTATGGCGCCCACTGCCATCTCTGCCAACCCATCCTACATGGACTAGATTGATGAACACGCCGTCTGGCGATTTTGTCATCATTTCATTGGACTGCTCGTCCTTGTTCTCCATGTATCGGCTGGTACGACAAGAGGTCTGGGAGCCCATGCCCGTCTTCTTCTATGCGAACAGGTGCTTTCCATCCATGTATGACTTCAAGAACGGCGAGGGGGGTGAGCTATGGCTCGCTCTCGAGTTCAGCACCTCCGGTATGCACGACGCGATCCTCTATCATGCGCGCATCTAGCACTACCGCAGGGAGCTGCCCTGGATCGGCAGACAAACCGCCATGCTACCAAGGCCACCAAGGGGAGAGAAAGTGCTGCCTCGACATCCCCCCTCCCATTCCCCTGGTTTTGGGGCGCCCTTGGCGTCATGGCGGTTCGCCCCCTCGTCCGACTTCCCGCAGTAGTGCCAGGCTCTGTTGAACGGGCGTCGCCAGTCGCCCGAGCGCGGGGAGCCTCCTGGCGCAAGCCTGAAGGTCTTTTCGTGCTCGAATGTAAGCTCTGGTTCAAGCGCGGGTTTAACTCGACGGTGGCTCTCGGAAGGGGAGCCCATTGTTCGGTGGGGAAACGTTCAGAGGCTGCGTGTTCCCCAGCGGCTGGTACCGATTTCGGTCCTCGGCGGGGATGCCACTGCGCCAAAAGTTCCACTGTCCGAGGCGTGTTTCGTCATATTTGGCCTCGCTCACTTCCTTGGCGGTAGGTCTCCATTGTACGCTGTTGATGACCCCGATGGGTGGAGCGACGCGATGGCCATCCCCCCAGACCATATCGTTCGGGGCACGAATGTCGCGGTTGGGCAAGGCGGCGGAGACCTGCTGCGCGACGCCGTTGTGCGTACGCCCAGTGTTGCACGAGTTGAGGCTGATAATGCGCGCGTTGTGGTAGTTGTCGGCGGCTTTGATCATGGCCACGAGCTGAGATGGCGCGAAAGCCGCACTCATCCCGTTCACATCATCCGCTTCCACGTGGTCGGGCGTCCCGTGGACCATGACTCGGTAAATGTCCGGGTTCGGCTTGATGTACAGCATAGCCATACGAGGGCCGCTGTCGTGCAAAGGATTGCCGATGATGACACAGGACAGGCCCAACGGATCGGCGTGGGTGGCGGGGCTTCCGTCAAAGGCGAACAGGTTGCGGCCGCCGAAAAGCTCGATTGGATCCGGGCTCAGGAAGCGCGCCGTCTGCGGATCGAAGTAGCGATAGCGGACATAGCAGAGTCCGGTCTCTTCGTCGTGGTACTGGCCGAGCAGGCGGAAGGGGGACATCACGGGAGGGCCGCCGGTGGGCTGCATGGTCTCCAGGACGATGCCGAACGCCGAGTGGCGTGCTGACCACGCGACCTCTCCATCCGACCCGATGAGCTCCGTCGGGGTGCCGATGTGATCGGTGATAACCGCGTAGATGGCGGCGCCCTCCTGTTGGAGGAGCGGGCACATCGTCCCAGGCTCGTACACGAAGATGCGCGTGCCGCGCTCCGAGTCGATCTCGGCTGCGAGGCAGAGGCCGTCCCACAGGTACTCGACCACGCGGGGCCTCGGCGCTCCTGCGGGATCGAGCGCGCTTGGGGAGGAGGGCGGGACGACCTCCTTCCTGATGCGGCGGCTGAACGCATCGTAGGAGAGGCGGATGCGCGTTCCGTCGGGGCGCCGGACTTCGCGGAGCTGACCGCGGCAGTCCCAGAGGTACTCCGTCTCACCATCTGAGCGCGTCTCGTGAATGCGTCTGTTCCCGGCGTCGTAGGCATAGGCGGCCTGCTCGGTGCGGAGCAAGATGCCGCCCGGCCCAGTCTCCCAGCCCGAGCCCGCCGGTTTCAGCGAGCCTCCAGCGTCGTACGTGAAGGACTCGCGACCTTGCGGAGAGATCGCCTCGAGCAGCATCCCGAGCCGATCGTGTCGGTAGCGCGTGAGGCCCCAGCGCAGATCATTGCGCTCCACGAGCGTGCCG
This sequence comes from Sorangium sp. So ce693, assembly GCF_051521375.1. Classification (NCBI taxonomy): domain Bacteria; kingdom Pseudomonadati; phylum Myxococcota; order Polyangiales; family Polyangiaceae; genus Sorangium; species Sorangium sp. So ce693. Next base: position 10,794,880 of record NZ_CP150347.1, on the reverse strand, counting down.
GATGCGTCGCGAGCATAGTAGCGATCCACGAGCGTGCGCTCAGCGCAGCCGACCCAGTCCCGGGTTGGGCGCGCCATCGGGTCGACCTCGCGCCGCGCTTCCACGCCCGCGCCCGCGAATATCTTGCGGACCACCGAGCCGGCGAGATCGCGCTGAATCTCCACGCGGTAGCCGTCGTGATCGAGCGACGAGACGTGACCTTCCTCGTCGTAGGCGTAGCGGGTCACATGCCCTGTCGGGAGGATGCGCGCGGTGCAGCGGTGCTGCGCATCGTACGCGTAGCGGATGGTCCGGCCGTTTTGCGTCTCGGCGACCACGCGGCCGAGCGCATCGCGCTGCACGCGCAAGCGGGCCTCCCCTGCAGGATCCTCGTAGATGTAATCGACAGCGAGATCTTCGGGCGTCTCGACCTTCACGGCTCCGTGTGGCGTCTCCTCGGCGACCAGCCCCCCCGCCCCGTCGTACCGGAGCGCGCGGAAGGTGCCGTCGGGGCTTTCCACCCGAGCCAGGCGGCCGTTCTTGCCGTGCTGAGCGCGGCAGATTCGGCCGTCATACGAGCGGTATTCGCGGAGGTTGCCGGCGCGATCATAACGGAGATCGAAGGTATCCCCCTTGGGGTTCTTCACCTGCTGGAGGCGCTCGTTGAGGTCGTACGACCAGGACCAGATCGAGCCGTCAGGCTGGATTAACTCGATCGGGGATTTCAAGCCTGCGTAATGGAAGGTCTCGACGCGCCCGAGCGCATCGGTGCGGCGGGTGAGGCGTCCGAGCGCGTCGTGCTCGAAGCGCAGTGAGGTCCCGTCGGGCAGGTAGACGGCGAGCGGCTGTCCGACGGCGTCGAGTTCGCGACGCGTGACCCGGCCGAGGGGATCGGTGTACGCCACGGGCCGGCCGAGCGCGTCGTGGCGCCAGCGACGCGCCCCACCGCGAGGCGTGCGCTCCTCGATGACGTTATGCTGCTCGTCGTAGGCGAAGCCGGTGCAGAGCCCGTCCGGCCCGTATACCGCTGCGAGGCGTCCCTGTTCGTCGTATGTCAGCGTGAGGAAGGCGCCAGGCGCGTATTTCACCGAGGTGAGCCGGTGTTGAATGTCGTATTCGTACTCGGTGGTCATGCCGTTGGCGCGGCGCCGTACCAGGAGATCGTCCGAGTACTCGAGGTCGATGGCCCGGCCGAGAGGATCGGTGATGCGCGTGACGTTGCCCCGTCCGTCGCGGGTGAACACCAGAGTGTCGCCGGCCGCGTTCTTCGTTTTGAGGAGCAGGCCGTCGGCGTCGAACTCGCGATCGCGTGCGGAGAGGCCGTCGGTCGAGGCCTCGCGTACCACCGAGCCGTCTTCGGGCCGCCACGTGAAGACGCGGGGCTCGGGATTACCGGTGAGGTGCGTGACCCCTCGGTCGAGATCGTAGGTGAGGTCGCCGGCGTGGAGATCGCCGTCGCCCCAGGATCGGATGCAGCGGCCCGTCTCTGGATCGTAGAGGTAATGAAACGAAAGGCCGGTCGGCAGCGTCTTGCGATTCAGGCGGCGCTGCTCGTCGTAGCCGTACGCTTCGGCGTGGCCGAGCGGATCGGTCACTCGCACGAGCTCCCCGCCATCACTGTATGCGAACGCGACGGTGTAGACCGATGCGCGCCCCTCGCTGCTCGTGGGGAAGACCTCGAGGCGCACGATGTGCCCGTCGCCGTCATGAGTGAGGGCGATCGTGCGACGCGCCGTGTCGACGATCCGGGCGAGCCGCTCCGCCGCGTACTCGAGGACAATCTTGTGCCCGGATTCGTTGCTGATCTGGCGGAGAAACGCGCGTCCGCCGCCGGTGGGGATAAAGGTGCGGGTGAGGCGGGTATCGAGTGAGAAGACCGTGGCACCGCCCCGGAGGTCGCGGGTGATCACGAGGCGCCTGCCGCGGTGGAAGGCCGGCTCACGTGGCTTCGTGTCGCGCAGGGTTACGGTCGTCCCGTCCGCGTCGCGGAGGCGCAGCATGTCGCCTTCGATCTCGATCCACTGGTGATACGTATGCGTCCAGCCACAGCGCCCTAGCGGGGTACTCTCGCGGTTACGTGCGGAGCTGTAGAGGCGCTTCCACTCGACCGGAATGAGTCCCGGGATCGAGATATCCATTTTCTCGTCGACGGTGGCGCCCGATGCGACGGAGATCGGATCGAGTACCAGGTGTACGTTTGTGGTGGTGTTATTGGCCGTGGTGACCTGGACAGTGTCCGCAGCCAGGAGCACCCCGTCGATCTGACTTATGCCGTGCTTGATGCGCTCGATCGCCCCTTTGGTCGCCGCTACGTTGAGCTTCACCAGATCGCCGGTGCATGCGATTCCATGGCCGGCAGCCATCACCCTTGACGACGAGGTGTCGACGTAGCACCCCCCGTTCACGAAGTGTGTCACGACGTCGCCGCCGGTCGCGCGGCAAGGAACGTTGCCCGGCGCTTGCAGACCCATCGCGCTGCCGTGAACGAGCACCGGCGCGCCCCCGATCTGGAACCGCTCGTCGGTACCCGTCGCCGTTGCTGAGAGTGCCATATACACGAACGGGGTTGGCACCGGACCGATGGGAGGCACCGGCGGCGCATGGCTCAGGGCCGGCACGAAGCCGGGACAGAAATGATTGCTCCGCGTCGTCGCGATATATTTGTAATTGATCGTCGCCACGGCGTTCTCTCCCTCTCTCGCTCGCCCCCAGCGCTCAGCCCCGGCTCCGCGCCACCTTCAGAAACGCCACCAGGTTCGCCTCCGCCCTCGCCCAGAACCCGCTCACGTCGACCGCGTCCGGCAGCCTCAGCCGCGCGCGCAGCTCGTCGACCCGCGCCTCCACGGCGAGGCGCGACAGCCTCCCCGACGCGCACTCCTCCACCGCTCCTGCGATCGAGAACTCGCGCCCCCCGCGGTAACGCCTTTTCGGATCGAGCCGCTGCGCCGCGATCGCCTCCCGCCACGCCCCGGCCTCCAGCTCCCGCGCCTCCTCGACGACCGGCCCGAACAGCGTGCGAAGCGCCTCCGCCGCATCGTCCGCGAGCGCCTCGTCGTCGAGCTGCTGGATCATCCACCCGGTGCTCGCCGGGCAGCCGAAGCGCGCCACGGCGGAGAGCGCTGCACGCGTCGGCCGGTGGCGGCCGAGCAGGGCCTCCAGCCGGGGCCAGTCGCCCGGCTCTCCGGCCAGCGCGAACAGCTCCGCTGCGCGCAGGCCCACCCGCGCGCTCAGCCTCTCGTCGCGCACCAGCTCCACCTCGCCACCGATCACGAGCACCCGCGCCGCCGACCAGGCCACGTCGGGGGATGCCCCTCCACACAGCCCCCGCAAACGCTCGACGAAGCGCGCACGCTGCGCCGGCGGCAGCCGCTCGCAGCCCCAGATCCCTGCGCGCACCACCGCGTCGTGCTCGTCAGCGAGCGCGGCGCCGAGCGCCTCGACCGGCAGCTCGCCGCGCATCGAGCGCAGGCTGACGCCGACGGCGCGCGCGATCGGGTGCGCCGACGCGGCGAGCGCGCGCGCCAGCCCCGCGAGGCCGGGGCGCTCGACCAGCGCGAGCGCCTCGGCCACGGCGATCGCATGGTCCTCGGCGTCCTGCGGGAGCAGGTGCGCCGCCCGGTGGATCGCGGCGAGCGCGTCGTCGCCCGCGAAGGCGGCGAGCGAGATCGCGCCCGCGAACGATTTCCACGGGTCGTCCATCCAGCGCTCCCAGAAGGCCGCGACCTCGATCAGCGCCCGTGGCCCCGCGGCCACGATGGCGTCGATCTGCCGGAGCATCCGCGCCTCCGTCTCCGGCAGCCACGAGCGCCGCCCCTCGACGCGATCCCGAGCGAGCGCGGCCACGAGCTCCGCGCAGTGATCGACGACCGACGCGTAGAACCCCGCCCGCGTGACCTCGAGCACGCGCCCCGCATCGAGCCGCACCGCCGGCGCGGGGGCGCTGTCGCGCGGCAGCGCCGGGAGCGCCGGCGCCACGTCGTTCGCCGCCCCGCTGGTCGCCGCGCCCACCCCCCCGGCGCCCTCCTCGATCCACGCCTCGTCTCCCGGCTCCTCCGCCTCGACCGGCGGTGGCACGAACGCCTCGCGCTCCACCCCCCGCGCGATCACCGCCCCCGAGAGCGGAATCATCACTGGAAGCGCCCCCTCCGCTCCCGCCGCGACCTTGCCCGCTCCCGTCCGCGCCGCGGCCCCGAGCGCGATCCCGCGGGTGCCGTCACGGGAGATCGCCCAGGCCACGAACGACCTCCCGGCCTCGGCAGGCGCCGCCCCATGGCGGACCGTCGCGAACGCGCACGCGAGGCCCATCACGCCCGCCGCGGCGCCGAGCTCGCCGATCTCCGCCTCGAGGCAGCGATCGAAGTAGGTCGGCGAGAGCCGCTCCGCGCACCGCGCCGTCGTGAACTGCCACTCTCGGCACCGGAGCGCGCCAACACGCCCCTGCCCGAAGACGGCCTGGATCGACCCGGCAGCGGCAGGCAAGCCGCGCAGGAGCGCGGTCATCGCCGCCGCGTCGACGGGCTCGTCGTCCTCGTCGGTCGCGCGCCCCGGCGCGTGCCGGCTCGCCACGATCTCTCCCACGGCCGCCACCCCCCACCGCGACGCCTGCTCTGCCGAGGCCACGAGCAGCGCCCCCGCGCCCTCGGACGGCGGCGGCGGCGCGAGCAGCCACGGGCTCTCCGGCCTCCGCCGCCGCTCGGCGAGCGCGTCCACCCCGGCGAACGAGTCGACGCCGACGAGGAGCGCGGCGCCGCCCGCGCCGCCCGCGAGCAGCTCCGCGATCCGCGCCAGCGCCGCGAACGCGCCCGCCGCCCCTGTGAAGCGCTGCGCCGCGGGGCCGAGCGCGCGGGCCAGCTCCGACAGCGCTCCCTCGGGCAGCCCCGGCCGTGGCGCCGGCGTCACGACGAAGCGCGGGATCCCCGCGGCGTCGCCTCCCGGCAGCGCCGCGAGCGCCTCGGCGACGGCGCCCCGCGCGAGCGCGAGGAGGCGGCCCGCGTCGGCCTGCGAGGGCCTGATCCACGGGCAGTAGCGCGCGTCGATCCGGCGCCCGTCGGGCCCGATGAACGGCGACGGCGGGGGCGGCGGCGCTCCGGCGCGCGGGAAGAAGACGTGATCGCGCGCCGAGGCGCCGGCGGGCGAGACCAGGCCGAGGCCGAGCACGGTGAGCTTCATCGGTGCGTGAGCGAGCCCGACTGCTTCGAGCTCCCGGTGATGGTGATCGAGGGGGACTTGATCGTGACGCCCGCCGGCGTCGCCGAGATCTCGGACGCCCCGCACCGGAAGGTGATCGGGCTGCCGCCGAGCTTCAGGTTCCCGCTCACCTCGAGCGTGAGCGCGCTCTTCGCGGTGAGCGTGTACGAGCCGCCCGCGCTGATCCTCAGCGCGCCCTTCACGTCCGAGGTCATGGCCCCCGCGACGCTCCGGGTGATCGCCCCCCGGCTGCCGATGTTCAGCGATCCGAGCCACTCGCCGAGCCCGCCGCCCACGGTGAGGCCGGCGCTCGCGGCGCTGCTCGTGTGGCTCCCGTTGATCACGGTCGTCGCGGGACCGGCGGTCACCCACGAGACGGGGCCCGGCGTGGTCAGCGCGTAGAGGGCGCCCACCGCCTCGGTGTACGACCCGCTCGCGACGACGCTGCGGTGGCCCGGGCCGGGGCCCGCCGGGCCGCCGCCTGCGCCGCTCGCGCCCGCGGCCCCGCCGCCCGGCGCCGCCTCGCCCTGCGCGGGCCGGCCGTGATCCCACGGCATCGGGCTCGACGACCCCTTCACCGCCGCCAGGATCGCCTCGCCCCCCGGCAGCAGCGACATCGCGCTGCCCGCCGCGCTGTCCTTGATCGCGGCGAGCGCGCCCTCCGCGCCCTTCGCCTGGTAGCCCTCGTAGGCCGCGCGCGACGCGCCCATCGCGGACGCCGCGATCTGCCCGGCAGCGCCCCGCGCGCTCACCTTCGACAGCAGCGCGGACGCGGCGAGGTTGGCCGCGCCCTTCACGGGGTTGCCGGCCTGCTCCACGAGCATCCCCCCCACCACGGCCGTCTCGGCGCCGACCTCGCTCACGAAGTTGCCCCCCGCGCTCTGGCGCTGCGCGGCGCCCACCGTCACGCTGCGGGAGCCGTAGCCGCCGATGTACCCGAGGTGCACCGAGGTCGACTCGTCGCCCCCGACCTCGGCCTGCAGGGCAGCGCCGACCTGGAGGTCTTCGTTCTTCAGCGTCTGCGCCTCGTGATCGCCCCCGACCGTCGTCTCCTTGGCGAAGGGCGCGTGCACGAGGACGTGCTCGCGGCCGGCGGCGTCGTCCATCTGGATCGCCGTCCGCGCCCCCGCGCCGGGCGAGCTGTCCGTCGCGATCGAGGTCACCGTCTTGTTCGCGGGCAGCGCGAGGGGCGGCCGCTGCTTCTCGTTGTACGAGCGCCCGAGCACCACGGGGCGATCCGGATCGCCGTCCTCGAACATCACGAAGACCTCCCAGCCCACGCGCGGCAGCAGCATCGGATCCGGCAGGTGCGGCTGCGCCACCCGCACGGGCAGGCTGCTCCGCTGGTCGCCCTCGCCGTGCAGATCCCAGTGGAAGCGGAGGTGGACGCGGCCGAGCGCGTCGGGGTGGATCTCCTGCCCGCGCTCCCCGGTGACCCAGGCCGACTGCACCCCGGCGATGCGCGGCCTCGGCGTGACCTTCGGCAGGCGGAAGGGCACGCTGGCCGGGATCGCCCCGACACTCGCGCGGAAGACCCCGTCGCCCGCGTCCCAGCGCAGCGCCACGTCGGTCACCACGAAGTCGCCCCCGGCCTGGACGAGGCCGTGGTGGTCCGGCGCCTCCACGAGGCGGCAGCGCGCGCCGGGCGAGAGCGCCAGCGCGTTGCTGTCGAACGACAGGCGCGCGGCCTCGGCCCGCAGCGACTCGAGCCGGATCCGCGCGCGCTCCGCGCCCTCCGCCGGCGAAGCGAAGCCGCCGGGCGCCTCGTAGACCTCCACGTCCCGCTCCGCCTCGACGCCCCCCGAGGCCTCGGCCTCGAGCGCGAGCCGGGGCTGATCGGGGCTGTGATCGCGGAGGACGACCTTGCCGGCCGCGCGCCGGAGCCGCCGCGCCGCGTCCACCGCGACGGGCCCCGGCTCGTCCAGCGTGCTGCGCGTGACCAGCGCGACGCCGCCCGGGTAGGCGTCCTCGGCGGAGGCGGAGTCGTCCTCGAGGACGAACACCTCGCCCTCGCCGTCGTCCTCGAACCGGAAATACAGCCCGTGCTCCTCGCAGATCCGCCGGACGAACGCCGCGTCGCTCTCCTGGTACTGCACGACGTAGCGGCGCTTCGGGTAGGGCGCCGCGAGCCGCTTGCGCACGGTCCTGTAGCCGCCCCCTCGCACCACCTGCTCGACGATCTCCGGCGCCGTCATCTCCTGGAACGTGCGCGCCCTCCGGGTGAGCCCGAGCAGGGCGAAGCGCGACGCGAGCGTGAGCCGGTAAGCCCGCAGGTGCTCGTGATCGCTCGCGATCACGGCGAACCGGGCGACGACGCCGAGGAACGTCCTGCTCCCCGCGGGGGCGTCGAGGGCGAGCCGCCCCGCCTTGCGGAGCACGCTCCCGGGGGCGACGAGCGCGTCCCTCGGGCCGTGGAGATCGATCTCGAACGCCGAGGCCTCCCCGAGCCGCTCCACGCCGCGGACGCGCGACGGCGAGAGATCCGGATCGCCCTCGATCGTCAGCGCGACGCCGCTCACGGCAGCTCCACCCGCGCCGAGAAGATCCGCACGAGCGCCGCCATGTCGATCACCAGCCGGTCGCCCTCGATCCGCACCGCGCCGCCGGGCTCGATCCGGAGGCTCGATCCCGGCACCTCGAGCTCCAGCGTCTCCCTGGCGCGGAGCCGGAGGTGGCGGGCGTCGAGCGCCAGCGTCCCGTGCGCGTCCGGCGCAGGCGCCGAGGCCGTCTGGAGCGCGCCCAGGATGGCGACGCCCCCGGGCGCGTCCGCGAGCACGACGGTGCGGCCCTCGCGCATGCACTCCTCGATGAACGCGGGCGAGACGCCGGCGGCGAGCGTCGCGAGGAGCCGGCGCCCGTCGCTCGAGCGCACCTGGAACGCGGGGCGCGCGTCGCTCTCCTCCTCGCCGCGCGCGGCGATCATCTCCACGACCCCCGGGTGGAGCCCGGGGCCGAGGGGCTTCGCCTCGCCCCGCGCGGGGCGGGCGGTCGATTGCTGGACCGTGCGCGACCTAGCCATAGTGATGAACCCCTTCCTCCACGCTCGACGTCGGACCCTCGAGCTTGCCCGAGATGGTGATGGAGCCGGGGGTCATCGTGATCGTCACCCCCTGCGCCTTGATCGTGAGCTTCGCGGCCGCCTCGACGGCGACCTCGGCGCCGGCGATGTCGGCGGCGCCCCGCGAGGTGGTCGTCACCTTGCCGAAGCTCTCCGCGACGTCGCCTCCCGCGGCGACGCTGCGCGAGCCGAAGCTCTCGGCGTAGAGCCCCCGCACGGTGAGGCCGTAGGAGCCGGCGTCGATCGTCTGCGCGCCCGAGACCTTCACGATCGCCGCGCCGGCCACGCCCACCGACTCCGACGGGCCGGCGGTGGTGCTCACCGAGCCGCCGACGAGCAGCGTCGAGGCGCCCTTGACGAACACGCTCTGGTGCTCCACGCCGACCTCCTCCTTCGCGCCGCCCACCATCCGGACGAAGCTCGGCGTCACGGTGAGGTAGTCGCCGCCGGCGCGGATCACGCGGGCGCCCCCCACGGTGATCGCCTCCGAGGCCGCCTTCAGACCGTAGTTCGAGTCGACCGCCACCTTGCGCTCGCCGCCCACCTCGAGCGACAGCGCGCCCGCCACCTTCTCGACCCGCCGCTCCTTGACCTCGACCGTCCGTGCGCCGCCGACCACGCGCTCGGATCGCCCGGCGATCTCGGTCCGCTTGTCGTTCTCGGTCCGCTCCCGGTAGTCGCCCGACGTGTCGAGCCCGAGGCGCTCGTTCCCGGCCTCGTCGCTGATCCCGACGCCGCTGCCGCCCGAGCCGCCCGGGGTCGCCCGCGTGCCGAAGCGGGTCTCGACCTTCTTCGCGGGCAGCGCGGCGGGCGGCGCCTGGACGGCGTTGTATATCCGGCCGAGGATCACGGGGATCTCCCCGCCCCGGTCGCTGAAGCCGACGAGCTCCTCCCAGCCGACCCGCGGGTTCAGCATCGCGCCCGAGAGCTGCGGCTGGGTCACGCGGGCGAAGCCGGAGCTCCGGTTGTCCGACGTGTCGCACGTGTCGCGCGTGTCGCGCGTGCCCTGGCGATCCCAGCGGAGCCGGAGGCGGCTGCGGCCGTGCTCGTCGAGGGCGATCTCCTTGCCCGGCGGCCCGGTGACCACCGCGGTCCCGGCGCCGCCGCGAGGCGCGGGGGCGCGGCGCGCCGGGCGGAAGCCGTCGCGCGCCGGGACCGCCTCGAAGCGAGCGCGGTAAGCGAGCTCCTCCGGACCCCCCTCCGCCCTCGCCTCGTGCACGACGGCGAGCACGAGCCAGCGCGCGTCGCCGAGCTCCTCGGGCGGGCCGGTCACCTCGACGATCTCGCCGGCGCGGAGCTCCGGCGCCGTGGCCTCGCCCTCGAGCGATGTCGCCCCGGCCCGGCGCTCCGCGAGGCGGATCGCCGCGAGCTCGCGGCCCGCGTCTGGATCGTCGAGGGCGCCCGGCACCTCGTACCACTCGAGCGCGCCCTCGCCCGAGGCGCCGCTCAGATCGAGCATCGGCCGCGTGAAATCGTACGCCTTGAGCGCGACCTTCTCGACCGCCACCCGCCTGCGGATCCGCGCCGCGTACAGGGCTCGCCCGGGGACGAGCCCCGCCTCGTCGCGCCACGGGATCGCCGCGCCCGAGTCGAGGAACGTCTCGGGCGCGTCGGCGACGTGGAGGAGCGCGGGATCGCCGTCGTCCGGGAACCAGCTCATGCCCTCCTCGGCGAGGAGGCGGGCGCAGAAGCCGAGGTCGCTCTCGAAGACCTGCGCGCAGTGGGGCCGCTTCGCCGCCGCGCGGCGGGCGCGGAGGTCGAGGCGGACGCCGTGATCGCCGAGGACGCGCGCCGCGATCTCGGTGGCGCTCTCGTCGACGAAGACCCGGTAGTCGCGCGTCTCGTCGAGCCGGGCGACCGGCGAGGCGAGGGTCACGCGCGCGTGGGCGTCGCGCTCCTCGACGGCCTCCACAGCGAGCGCGAAGCGCCGCTCGACGCCGTGGAAGCGCAGCGTGAGCGTCGCTGCGCGGCCGATCAGATCGAGCGCCGCGAGCTCGGCGGGCTCGCCGCCCACGAAGGCGGCGGCGCGCGCGTGGGCCACCGTCGGGGCGCAGGCGCGCTCCTCGACCTGGCACGCGTGGACGCGGAGCTCGGCGTCCACGCCGGGGATCTCGAGCAGGATGGGTCGCTCGCTCACTTGCCCGCCTTTCCGCTGGCGCGCCGGGTCGTGCCGCCGTCCACGTGGGTGACGCCGCCGGTCGTCTTCAGCTTGCCGCCGCCCAGCGTCATCGTGCCCGCCGCGATGCTGCCGCTGGCCTGGATCGTCACCACCGGCGCGCTGATCGAGACCTTCCCGCCCGCGCCGATCGAGACCTTCCCGGCCGTGATCGTGCCCATCGACGCCTTGACGCCGACGTTCCCCGCGGCCCGCTCGTGCACCGCGCCCGCCTGGCTCCGCTTGCCGCCGTTGATCGACTCGGCGTAGCTGCTGCAGCGGATCGTCCGGGACCCGCGGCAGGCGTAGGTGCGCGCCCCCGCGACGGACTCGGTGACGCCGAGGCCGCTCGCGATCGACGTCGTCCCGAGCACCACCCGGGCGCAGCCGCCGCTGACGTTGACGTTGGACTGGTTGCAGAGCAGCGCGTAGCCGCCGCCCACGACCTCGACGCACGACCCGCTGGCCAGCACGGCGCGGTTGCCAGTGACGTCGACGAGCTCCGCCCCGCCGACGAGCTCGGAGCTCGCGCCCTCGACCGAGAGGAGCAGCTCCTGCCCCACGTCGACGCGCTGGGTCGCGCCGACGCGCGCGGCGTGGCTCCCGAGCACGTTGCTGGTGAGCGACAGGCCGACGACCTGCGCGTCGTCGCCGTCGATCCGCGTCGTCTCCGGGCCGCCGACCTTGACCGAGAGATCCCGCGAGGCGTGGATCGAGAGCGCCTCCGCGCCCGCGTCGTCGACCATCGTGATCCCCTGGGTCTCGCCGCTCCTCGGCGTGGTCCAGGACTGGAGCGCGGTCGTCGCCGACGCCGCGGGGAGCGGGAACGGCGCGACCGCGGTCGCGTTGTAGGCGCGGCCGAGGACGAAGGGGCGATCCGGCGAGCCGTCGAGGTAGCCGACGTGGACCTCCCAGCCGACGCGGGGCAGGAACATCGAGGCGCCGAGCGGGTGCTGGAGGCAGCGGATCCAGTGCGAGGCGCGGTCGTCCGTGATCCCGGAGCGATCCCAGAGGAAGCGCAGCTTGATCCGGCCGAGATCGTCGACGTGGATCTCCTCGCCCGGCGGCCCCGTGATCACCGCGCCGTCGATGTGCTCCACCGCGGGCGCCGGGCGGATCGCGGGCCGGAAGGGCGGGTGAGCTCCGCCGTCCGCGGCCTTCGTCGGCCTGAGCGCGATCCGGTTTCCGTAGGGCGTGGCCGCGCCGCCGTCGCGGCTCGGCCGCGCGTAGCGGTGGGAGAGCTCGGCGACGAGCATCCGCTGCTCGAAGAGGTCCGCCCCCGCGCCCGTGATCTCCACGAGGCGCCCTGGCGCGAGGCGGATGCAGTCGCTCTCCCCCGTGACGGCGACCTTGTCGCGCTGCAGCTGCTCCAGCCGCCGCCTGGCCCGCGCCTTCGCGGCCTCGGCGCTGGGGACGCCGGCCGGGACCTCGAGCCACGCGAGCTCGCCCTCGCCGGCGTGGCCGTCGATGTAAACGTCCGGGTGCCGCACGTCGAAGTCCCGCACGGTGACCCGATCGGCCACGGCCCGCTCCTCCCACTCGAGCGACGAGAGGGCGCGCGCCCCGAGCTTCGCCCCGCGGGGCCCGGCGTAGGGGAGCGCCGCGCCGCCCTCGATCCCGTCGTGCGAGCCGTTGCCGTCGCCGAGGACGACGCGGTGCTCGCCCTCGGCCGTGGTGTCGAACCAGTACGAGATCCCCTCGTCGGCCAGCAGGCGCTCGATGAACGCCCACTCCGCCTCGGCGTACTGGACGCACTGGGGCCGCACCGGGTACGCGCCCGCGAGCCGCGGCTCGATCGCCGCCGCGGGGATGCCCGCGCCCGCCAGCACCTCGGTCACGACCTGCTCGGTGGTCTTCTCGAGGAAGACCCGGTAGCCGCCGCGCAGCGTGAGGAGCCATGGGGGATCCGAGAGGCGGAGCGCGTAGATCCGCTCCCGGCCGCGGCGGAGATCGCAGCTCGCCTCGACGACGAGGAGGCGGACGAGCCGCTCGGAGCCCTCGGCAGGGTCGACGAGCGCGAGCGTCGCCGGGGCGCGGAGGAGCGCCGCCAGATCCACCTCGTCGGGGACGGCGACGCGCACCTCCCACGACGAGAGGGCATCCATGGCCTCGCGCCCCGCGAGCTCCAGCACGACGCACTCCCCCAGCGGCTCGCAGGCGAGCCGGACGTCGACGTCGCTCATGGCTCCCAGGCCCGGGCTCCGCGGGGGAGCCCGGCGTCATTCCGCGGAGATCTGCGCATGTTCGCTGCCACCCCGAGATCGCTCCTGGCCACGCGAGGTCGCCGTGGCCGGTGTAGACAACAGCCGTAACACCCTAACAGAGCAGATCTGCGCGTCCGTTGGCCAGCCCGTCGCGCGGCGCCGGGCGGTGAGCTCCTCGGGAGACGCGCGGCTCGGGTAGATTCCTCGGGCGCGCAGGGCGAGGCGCGCCGATCCGCTACGATGCCGATCGTGCTCGCCCCCATCCCGAGCGCAAGCTCTGCCCCCATCGCCGGTCGCTACGCGATCCGCCGCCGTCTGGGGCACGGAGCCTTCGGCGAGGTCTGGGCGGCCGACGACCTCCTCACCGGCACCCTCGTCGCGGTCAAGCTCCTCGACCGCGGCGCTGGCAACGAGCCGGCCCGCGTGCGCCGCGAGGTCGCGGCGCTGCGGCTCCTGCGCTTGCCCGGCGTCGTCCGCATGCTCGACGAGGGCATCGATCAAGGCATCCCCTTCGTGGTCATGGAACATCTCGCCGGCGCCCCCTTCCCTGGCCAGGTCGAGCCCCGTCGCTGGGCGGCGATCGCCGGCGTCACCGCGCGCTTGCTCCGTACGCTGGGGCGTATCCATACGGCGGGCGTCATCCACCGCGATCTCAAGCCCGAGAACGTCCTCGTCGACGCCGAGGGCCGCCCCACGATCCTCGATTTCGGCCTCTCGTTCCGGGGCGCCGTGGCCGAAGGGCCGACCTCCGATGGAGCGCTGCTCGGCACCCCGGCGTACTTTGCGCCCGAGCAGATCCTCGGGGATCCGGTGAGCCCGGCGACCGATCTCTATGCGCTCGGCGTCATGCTCTACGAGAGCCTCTCCGGCCGCCTCCCGCACGAGGCCGGTGATCTCGCCGAGCTCCTCCGCGCCCGGCTCACCGGGCCTGTCGCGCCGCTGGAGCAGCTCGCCCCCGACGTGCCCCTCGCGGTGGCGCGACTCATCGATCGCCTCCTTTCGCGCGCGCCGGAGGATAGGCCCCGGTCCGCGGAGGAGGTGCGGGGCCAGCTCCACGGCGTGCCGGAGCTGCTCGAAGGAGCGGCGCTCCCGCAGGCGACCGTCGCCGAGGCCGAGCTGCGGTCGCTCTTCGCCGGCCCCGATCGCCTCTTCCATCTGCAGGAGGACGCGGCCCACGAGCTCTGGGTGCGGACGCAGGGCCACCCGGATCGCGTCGCCGCGGAGGTGGCCGCGTGGGTGCACGGTGGCCTGGCGCGCCGCGACGGCGAGCGCCTCGTCATCGATCGCGACGCGCTCGATGATCTGGAGGCGGAGCGCACCATGCGGCCATCCGCGCCCACGCCCGCCGCGGGACAGAGCGCCGAGCAGCACCGGGCGGCGGCGCGGGAGCTCTCGCCCGGCGCGGCGGGGCGGCTATTCCACCTCATCGCCGGCCAGGACGCGCGGCGCGGGGCCTCCGCCGCGGACGTCGCGGCGGAGGCCGTCACCACGGCGCTGCCCCTGGCCCATGCGGGGCAGCTCGGGCGCGCCATCGCGGTGCTCTCCGAGGGACTCCTGGCGGCGCGACGGGGTGCCCGGCGGCGCGGCGCGGGCGAGGGCTGGGGAGAGGCGCGGCTCCTCGGGTGCTGGGTGCGGATCGCCATCTCCGACGGCAAGCCGCGCGCGCTGGATCGGGTGCTCTACGAGATCTGCCGTGCCGGTGAGCGGACCGCCGAGCTCGCCGCCCTGGAAGGGCTGGTCCGCGCGGCGCTGGCGGTGCGCACCATGGGCAGCGATCGCGCCCTCGCCATGCTCGACGCGTCGGTGCCCCCGTTCGCCGATCTCGAGCTCGACCGCGTCCGCCAGCACCTCCGCGTGCTCGCCGCGCGCCGCGGCCCGGCCGAGCGGGAGGAGGCCGTCCTCGCCGAGGTCTCCGCGTGGGCCGCGGCGCGCGGCGACGCCGAGGCGGAGGCCAGCCTCGCCGATTGGCTGGGGCGGCTCCGCTACCGGCAAGGGCGCTTCGAGGAAGCGGCGCAGCTCCACGCCTGGGCGGCCGAGGCCGCGCGCTGGACCACGGCGCGGATCGACGCGCGGCTCAACGGCGCGTCGGCGCTGATGGAGGCCTTCGCCTTCGACGCGGCGCGCGAGGAGGCCGAGGCCGGGCGCGCGCTCGCCCGAGGCTGCCGCCACGCCTACTTCGAGGGGCGCGCCGAGTGGCTCCTGCGCACCATGGCGTACCGCAGCGGTCAGGCGGAGGCTCCCGACCACGAGCTCGTCGAGCTGGCGGCGCGGCTCGACGTGGCGTTCCTGGAAGGCGCCGTGTGCCTCACCGAAGCCACGGTGGCGTGGCGCGCCGGGCGGCTCGACGAGGCGCTGGCGCTGGCGGAGCGCGCGGCGCGGAGCCTCGTCGGCACCACGGAGGCCGGCGTGCTCCTGGCGCGGTCCCTGGCGCTCTCGTGCGGCGGGCCCGGGACCGAAGCGGACGCGCTCGCGCTGGCGGAGCGCGCGGCCCGCTGCTCGGCGCCGGGCGTCGGGATCCAGGCGCTGGCCTTGCTCTCGCGCGTCTGCCCGGCGGTGCAGCCGGCGCTGCGGGAGGCGGCGGGGCCCCTCACGGCGGCGATCCCGCGTCGGCGCTGGGGTGAGCGGATGGATATCCTCTCCGTCGCGGAGGCGCTGGATGCCGGATGCCTACTGCGATGAGCACCCGGGCGGGGGGTTCTTGTCGCACGGGCCCACCACGGTCCACTTGCTGTACGAAGGCCTGAACCACGCCGAGGTTTGTTGCTGGCACGCGTAGGTGCCGAAGGCGCTGTAGCTGCTGAAGTTGCTTGTCGTCGTCAGGGACATAGCACCGCCGTCGACGTTGAGCTCTTCGTCCATCGCCCAGTACTCGCCGGTGCCGTCGACGTGGATCCACGCGGAGGCGACCTTGCTGGGGCCCTGGATCTGGTAGTCCCCGGCCCACAGGAACGCAGCTCGCGATGTGATTGGCTCGGAGGACGTGGGGCAGACGGGCGTCTGCGGGGTGACGGTCGTCGTGTAGTACACGCCCTTCGACAGGTCGCAAACGCTGCTCCACCACGCCGCGCACGACGCCGGTTGCGGGGACGCCCCCGTGATGGTGATGGGCGGTATCTTGGGCCAGTAGGAGCGGGATCGCACCCAGAATTCCGTCATGGAGTTGCCGTTCTGCACGGCGTATGCCCCACCCACGGTCCTGCCGGCAGCGGTGATGACATAGCCACCCACGTCGATCTGATTGGTAGGCTTGCGCCCACGGGCGAGCGAGCCTTCCGCGGGAGATTGCGCGTGGCACCCGGACACGACGAGGGCGGCGGCTGCGAGAGACAGGACCGGTAACACGAGATGACGATTCATGGTTTCCTCCGAGGTGGGAACGACGTCGCTCCTTTGGCAAGATGAGCAAGAGCGGTGTTCACGCCCGAGGCGCGACGACCCGCGGGTCCTCTTCGAGCAAGGGGCGAATCGCCGGCGGCCCGCGTCCCCGGCGGACGAAGGGCGCGCTCACCCCTCGAGCAGCGCCCGGAAGGGGAATCGCCCCTCCTGCCCCAGGGCGCGGTAGAGGGCCTCGACCTTCTCCAGCTCCCGTTTCAGCGTCTTGTAATGGTTGCGGCTCTCCACCAGCGCGCCCCGCCCGAACAGCCGGAACGCGTCCTCCCGGCTTCCCAGCTCCACGATGGCGGTGCCCAGCACGAAGCCCTTGAACGCATCGCCGAGGTCGAGATCGAGCCCGCCTTCCCGCTGGGACGCCGCGAGCACGAAGCTCTGCGCCGCCTCGTGGAGCAGCTCCGTGGGCGACCGCGGCGCGCCGCTCGCCTCGTAGTCGAGGGCTCGCTCGACGTGCTCGGCGTGCAGCAGGACCTCGCGCGGGGCGGCGCCGTGGCTCAGGAGGGCCAGCGTGTAGGCCCGGCGGACGATGTTATCGAGTTGCCTCAGGTTCCCCGGCCAGCGATGCTGGACGAGGGCGCGATGCGCCTCCGGATCGAGGCGCGATGTGCCGTCCGGGCAGGTCTCGCGGTGGCGCCGCTCGAGCATGTAGGCGGCCCAGAGGGGGATCTCGTCGGCCCGCGCATCGAGCGGGGGCACCTTGATGGGGAGCACGTTGATCCGGTAATAGAGATCCTCGCGGAAGCGCCCCTCCTGCACCTTGCGGTGGAGATCGGTGTTGGTCCCGACGAGGAAGCGCACGTCGGCGCGGCGCTCGCCGGCGCCCTCGCC
This sequence comes from Sorangium sp. So ce693, assembly GCF_051521375.1. Lineage (NCBI taxonomy): Bacteria > Pseudomonadati > Myxococcota > Polyangiales > Polyangiaceae > Sorangium > Sorangium sp. So ce693. Next base: position 10,778,079 of record NZ_CP150347.1, on the reverse strand, counting down.
GAGGGGCCGATAAGAGCGCTCCTCGAGCAGGTGGAGCAGCCCCGCCTGCGCCCGCATCGAGAGCTTGTCGACCTCGTCGATGAAGAGCGTGCCCCCCTGGGCGCGCGCCACGTAGCCGCTGTTGTCCCGGAGCGCCCCGGTGAAGGCGCCCCGCTTCCACCCGAAGAGCTCGGCCATTTGCAGGTCCTCGGGCACGGTGACCAGATCGAGGCTCTCGAAGGCGCCGCCCTTGCGGCGAGACTGCTCCTTGCACCAGCGCGCCAGCCGCGACTTGCCGGCGCCGGTGGGGCCGCTGAGGAGAATGGTCTCCTCCTGCTGCGCGAAGACACGGAGCATCTCCACCGTCGAGGCCATGGTGGGGCCGATGACGGGCAAGAACTCGTCGGCCGCGCTCGCCGCCACGGGGCCGAGAGGCAGCGCCGCGAGGTAGGGCGCGGCGAGGTCGGCGAGGAGCTGGAGGCGCTCGGTGCATGCGAGCCAGATGAAGTCACTGCCCATGGCGGGGCGGCAGTTCGCCTCGAGCGAGATCATCCCGTCGATGGAGCCGCCCGGCATGCGCAGCGGCAGCGCATGGACGTGGGTGGCCTGTCGCCCGAGCAGGCGTTGCCGGCTCTCCTTGCTGTTGAAGGGCTCGCCGGCGATGCCCTTCTGGACGAGCGCGCCGACGTCCTGCGCGTGCGGCTTGACCTGCCGGAGCTGAACGTCGATGGACACCGCGCAGCGATGCTCCGCGACCCAGCGCCACGCCGTCGCGGAGGGCAGGTAGGAGGGCGCCGCCTCGGGCTCCGGAGCGCTCTCGGGCTCCTCCTCGTCGGAGGGCTCGGGGGCATGCTCGACGACCGTGAGCTGCCGGTAGCCGTCCGCGGGGCGCAGGTGCGCCATCGCGCGCAGTAGCTTGCCCCGCGCCGCGAAGGGGCTGCCGCGGAGCGCTTCGTCCGCCGTGGCGAGCATGGCCCGGAGGGTCGCGGTCGCGGCCTCGTCGAAGGTCGTCGTCCGCGCGAGGGTGGCGAGCAGCGCCGTCATCTTCTCGGTCATGGCGAGCCCAGGATACTGCACGGCAGGTCGACAGAGCGAGCAGCTCCAGGGTCCTGTCGATGCGCGGCGCCAGCACGCCAGGCGCGCGGCGCCGATCGTCTCGCGCGTACGCAACCTCGTCATATCCGTACGCGCCGCCGGCGCGCGGAGCGCGGTGCCGCGCCGTTTCAGGGAGGTCGTTCGCCCGCGGATCCTCGCTCCGGATCGCGATCGCCGGCCGGCGAGCCCTGCTCGCGGCGCGCGCGCAGGCATGGAGAGAGAGGGCTCAGGCCCTGGCACATCGGTTGCGATGGAGGTGAGCGTACCGAACGCGCAGGCGCCCGGAAGAGCGTCGCGCCGGGCGCATACCCAGTCATCGTCATCTCTCGTGGAGGATACTGCCATGCAATATCAGCTGAACATCGCCATCGACGACAACGCTCTCACGACCATCTACAGCAGCGGACTGGCCGTGACGCTGGTCAAGAGCGTCGTCGCGAACCCGCTCGCCTCGGGCAATTTGCCGATCGCCTGGGTCCAGTTCCAGCCGCTCGAGTCGAACCTCGTGACCTGGATCGAGAACTACTACGCCTACGCGAGCACCACGATAGCGAAGTCGGGCGCCACGATCGCGATGACCTCGCGGGCGCCCGCGCCGCTCCAGACCGGCTGGACATACACCTTCTCGACCGCCCAGTTCACCGGGACCCCCGGCGGCGCGAGCGGCACCTACACCGTCGATAACCAGATGCCTGGCAACTTCACCTTCGGCTTGGCCCAGCAGGCCACCGTCAACAACGTGCAGACGCTCGCCCCGCTCAACACCCAGTCGGTGCCCTACAACATGAGCGCCACCTTCACGCCGCAGGAGGAGATCTCCATCTTCCTCGCGTCCTGCGTGGACAACGGCGCCGTCATCAGCCAGGTCGCCGACAACGCCCTGACGGTCACGCTGACCAGCCAGAACCCGACCGCGAACATCGGGTTCAATGACACGGACAACTCCTTCTATCTGGTCGGCTCGCAGCTCGTCTCTCCTTACGGCTACGCGCGGAGCATCGGCGCGGGCGCGAGCCGGCTGGCGCAGCTCGGGCGACAGGGGTGACGGCGGCGGACCGCGCTTGAGCGGTCCCCGGGCGATGTCGGTGTGCCGGCCGCGCCGCGGGGAGGAGTGGCCCATGACCCAGTACCAGATCGACATCAGCATCGATTCGGCAGGGCTCCAGGCCATTTACGGCGCAGGCCAGCGCGTTGCGGTGGTGAAGGGGGTCGCGTCGCTGGTCGACGCGGCCCGGCTCGCGGCGCTCCCGCCCGTGACAGTCGGGTGGCTGGTCTTCCAGCCACTCCAGACCAACCGGATCACCTGGACCGAGAGCTACGCTGTGTACGCCTCGTCTTCGGCGCTACCTCCCGGCGCGGTCATCGACGTGGGCGCGTGGAGCCCCGCGGCAGAGCCCGGGTGGATTTACACCCTCGAGGACGGGCAGATCTCGGCGGCGGCAGGCGGCGTGGCCGACGCCTTCACCGCTGTAAACCAGATGAGGAACGGCTTCTGCTTCGGCCTCCTCCAGGAGGCGGTCGTGAACGGGGCGCCGGTCTGCACGCCGGAGAGCGCCCTGCCGGTCCTCTACAACGAATCTGCCGTCCTCGCGCCGAGCGCGTCCGCCTGGATCTTCCTGACCTCGGCCGCGTCGGGCGGGACCGTCCTGTGCAGGGTCCCGGACACGGCGCTTTCGTTGACCCTGACGAGCCAGAGCCCGACGGCCACCGTGGGTTTCAATGACAAGGACAACACTTTCTACGTGAGTGAGTAAAGCGAGGGACCAATGACCAATCTCCAGCTACAGAACCTCATCATCAACGACGCCGCGCGTATCGTGGCGGCCATCACCACAGGAGCAGGGTGGGAGGTGTGGATGCAGGTGGAGCTCACCATGCAGCTGCGGGCGAACCAGGTCCAGGCGGCGCGCGAGGTGCCTTATCCTCCCCCGAACCAGGCGCTGGTGCTCGACATCCTGGCCCAGGACGCCCTTGGCATCTACGCCATCGAGCTGAAGGTGGAGAGCGCCAACAACGCCGGCGCGGCGATCATGGGGGGTATCGATGCGGACCTCTCGAAGATCGCCAGGTACATCCCCAACCCCGGCACCCGCTGGGTGGTGGGGCTGGGCTACAGCGACGCCGCGCTGAACGCGATGCAGCTCTTCGCGGCGAACCCGCACAATAACGCGATCTTCGCCATCGGCGGCGGGATCGGCGTGCTCGTCGCCACCGTCTGACGCCGCGTACATGGACGCCACCGCCGCGGCGTGCCCACGTTGCATCGGTGGCTTGAGCAGGCCGTGACCGCGGCCGGCGCAGAGGAAGCGCTGACGTAGATCGCGACGCGTCGCGGCCGCTTCCTTTCACGTCCACAGAGATGACGCTCATGGCCTTGTCCAAGGGCAGCCTGATGGCGAGCGACAGGTCCGATCGGGTCCACGACGCCTGACACGCGCTCGATCGCCGCGGCCGCCGCGGCGGGGATGCCCCCGCCGGTCAGCACCTCGGTCACGAACGGCTCGGTGGTCGTCTCGAGGGAGACCCAGGAGCCGCCGCGCAGCGCGGCGTCGGACGGCGGACCCCACGGGGAACGCTCAGCTCGGGTATATTCCCCGCGCGCCCGGCGCGGGGCGGACCCTCGTGAAAGAGAAGATTTCTCCAACCCTCTCGCAGGCGATCCTGCGCCCCGGCGGCGTGGAGACGCAGTCGCGGGCGGGCGACGTCCTGCCGCCGTCGAGCTTCGGCCCGGAGAGCCCCGGCCCGTCGAGCTTCCACCCGCCGAGCCGGTTCGACGAGTACCGGCTCCTCCAGAAGCTCGGCAGCGGCGGCATGGGCGATGTCTACCTCGCGCACGACACGCTGCTCGACCGCATGGTCGCGGTGAAGTTCATCCGCGCAGCGACCGCGGACGCCGAGGTGCGCGCGCGGCTGCTCGCCGAGGCGCGCGCGGCCGCCCGCATCCACCACCCCAACGTCGTCGCCGTCTTCCGCGTGGGCGAGCTCCGGGGGCGGCTGTTCGTCGTCTCGGAGTTCGTCCGCGGCCAGAGCCTCGACCGCGTCGACGTGCCGATGCCCTCGCGCCGCGTGCTCGATCTCGGGGCGGGCCTTGCGCGGGGCCTCGCTGCCGCCCACCGCCGGGGCGTGCTGCACCTCGACATCAAGCCGGCCAACGCGGTGCTCACCGCGGAGGGCGAGGCGAAGCTCCTCGACTTCGGCCTCGCCAAGCTCCTCGAGCCCGCCGTGCGGCCCGACCCGCGCGGGGCGCGATCCGACATCCCTGGAGGGCGATCCGACATCCCTGGAGCGCGATTTGACGTTCCTGGAGGGCGATCCGACATCCCTGGAGGGCGATCGGACATGCCCGGGGCCCGATCCGACAGTCCCGGGGGGCGATCGGACATGCCCGGGGCCCGATCCGACAGCCCCGGAGGGCGATCCGACTCGCTCGGCGCGGATGCGCTCTCTGGCGGCGAGGCCCTGCGAGGGGCGCAGGGCGATACGGACGCGGCGATCGCACCAAGCGACGAGCCGCTCGAGGGCGAGTTCCGCGAGGCGGCCGAGATGGCGGCGCGGCTGCTCGACGCGACGACGAGCGTCGGCGGCGGCACGCCCCACTACCTGCCGCCCGAGCTGTGGCGCGACGAGCTCGCGACGCGCCGCTCCGATGTGTACTCGCTCGGCGCGCTGCTCTTCGAGCTCTGCGCCGGCGTCCCGCCGCACCACGACGTGCCGATGGGCGAGCTCCCGCTCGTCGTCCAGAGCGATGCGCCCCGGCCCCTCGCCGCCCTCGCGCCCGGCGTCGACCCGCGGCTCGCGGCCGTCATCGAGCGGTGCCTCGAGATCGACCCGGCCGACCGCTTCGCCTCGGGCGACGAGCTGCGCGACGCGCTCGAACAGCTGCTCGCCAGGAGCCGCCACGCCTCCGTCGCCCCGGAGGGCAACCCCTACCGCGGGCTCCTCGTCTTCGATCTCGAGCACCGCGCCGTGTTCTACGGGCGTAGCTCCGAGACGGGGACGATCCTCGACCGGCTCCGCTCCGAGCCGATGATCGTCGTGGCCGGCGACTCGGGCTCGGGCAAGTCCTCGCTCTGCCGGGCCGGCGTGCTCTCGCTCGTGCTCGAGGGCGCCCTCGGCGGCGGGCGCGCCTTCCAGACCGCCATGATGGTGCCGGGCCGGCACCCGCTCGCCGCGCTGGCCGCCGCGCTCGAGCCGGTCCTCGGCGCCCCCGCCGAGCGCATCGCCGAGGCCGTGCGCGCCGCGCCGGGCTCCCTCGCCCGGGACCTGCGCGCGCGGCTCGGAGAGCGCGGCGGGCTCGTGCTGTTCATCGACCAGATGGAGGAGCTCGCGACGCTGAGCAGCCCGGGCGAGGCGGCGCTCGTCGGCGAGGTGCTCAGCGCCTTCGCGGCGCGCTCGCCCTCCCTGCGCCTGCTCGCCACGGTGCGCGGCGACTTCCTCGCGCGCGTCGCCGGCATCTCCGGCCTGGGCGACGACATCGAGCGCGCGCTCTACCTGCTCCGCCCGATGTCGGCGGACAAGCTCCGCGAGGCCATCACCGGGCCGGCGCGGGCCAAGGGCGTCGCGTTCGAGTCCGACGCGGTCGTCGACGCGCTCGTCGAGTCCACCGCGCGCGCCGAGGGCGGGCTGCCGCTCCTCCAGTTCGCGCTCGCCGAGCTCTGGGACGCCCGCGCCGCGCCCGACGCGCCGCTCAGCAGCGCCGATCTCGCGCAGATCGGCGGGGTCGAGGGGGCGCTCGCCCGCCACGCCGATCGCGTGCTCGGCCGCATGCCGCCCGAGGTCCACGCGGCCGCGCGGCGGCTGCTCGGCGCGCTCATCACCCCGCAGGGCACGCGGGCGCGGCGCGCCGAGGGCGAGCTCGCGGAGAAGGGCGGCGACGGTGCGGCGCGGGCGGCGCTCGACGCGCTCGTGCAGGGCCGCCTCCTGTTCGCCCGCGAAGGCGAGCAGGGGACGGTCTACGAGATCGCCCACGAGGCCCTGATCCACGGCTGGGGGACGCTGCGCCACTGGCTCGAGGAGCAGCGCGAGCAGCGCGCGACGCGCCAGCGCCTCGAGGCCTCGGCCGCCGAGTGGGAGCGGCTCGGCCGGCGCCGCGACGCGCTCTTCAGCGCGCGCCAGCTCAAGGAGGCGAGGGGCCTCGACCCGGCCGACCTGCCGCCGCGCGAGGCGGCGTTCCTGAGGGCGTCGCGGCGCGCCGTCCTGACGCAGCGCGCGGTCCGGTGGGCCCTCGTCGTGGGCGTCCCGCTCGTCGCCGTGATGCTCTATGGCACGCTGGAGCTCAGGGCGGCGCGCCAGCTCGCCGCGCGGGCGGACAGGAAGATCCACGAGGCCGCGCTCACCTCGTCCGCCGCGGCGATCGAGCGCGCCGAGGCCGATGCGCTCCGCACGGAGGCGCTCTCCGCGTTCGATCGCCGGCTCCGTGACGAGGGAGAGGCGCTCTGGGAGCGCGCGCAGCGGCGCGCCGCCGAGGTCGAGCGGCTGCAGCTGCAGGTGAGCCAGAAGCTGGAGGCGGCGCTCACGCTCGACGGCGCCCGCAACGACGCGCGCGCGCGGCTCGGCGACGTGCTCTACGAGCGCGCGCTCGCCGCGGACGCGCGCGGCCACGCCTCGCTGCGCGACGAGCTGCTCCAGCGCATGACGACGTACGATCCCGACGGCGAGCGCCGGCAGCGGTGGAACGCGCCCGCGGAGGTCGCCATCGAGACCGATCCCCCCGGCGCGGACATCACGCTGGAGCGGTACGAGAGCGACGCGGAGGGGCGCCGGCAGCTGGTCGGACAGCGCCTCCTCGGGACGACGCCCTTCGCGAGCATCGCGCTCGCGCAGGGCTCCTACCTCCTCACCTGCGAGGCGCGGAATCGCACCATCGTGCGTTATCCGTTCCTGGTCCAACGCGGAGAGTCATTGAAGCTCTCCATCCCGCTGCCGCACGCCGGGGACGTTCCTCCCGGGTACATCTACATCCCGCCGGGTCGGTTCCTCTTCGGCGCCGCCCTCGACGACATGTACCGGTGGGCGTTCCTCTCCACCGTTCCTCTCCACGAGATCCGCACAGGCGCGTACCTCATCGCGCGGCACGAGACGACGTTCCAGGAGTGGCTCGACCACATCCAGGCGCTCCCGAAGGAGTCCCGCGGCAGCTCGTCCATCCAGGCGGGCAATGGCGCCATGACTGGCGCCCTGGGGCTGCGCCGCCTGCCAAACGGTGTGTGGCAGCTCACGATCCAGCCCACGGTGCAGGCGTATACGGCGCGGGCAGGGGAGCCGCTCGTGTATCCATCGCGGGCGGTCCGCGCGCAGCAGGACTGGCTTCGTTTCCCCGTCACGGGCATCTCCTTCGCTCAGGCCACCGAGTATGCCGCGTGGCTCCACAGGACAGGCCGCGTCCGCGGAGCCCGCCTCTGCACCGACTACGAGTGGGAGCGCGCGGCGCGGGGCGCCGACAGCCGCATCTTCCCGCACGGGGACAGGCTGTCTCCCGGCGACGCCAACTTCGATGAGACCTACGGCAAGGAGAGCTCCACGATGGGGCCGGATGAGGTGGGCTCGCACCCCGCCTCACGTAGTCCGTTCGGGGTCGATGATATGGCGGGAAACGTGCTGGAGTGGGCCATCTCTTCGATCGAGACCGACAAAGTGCTGTTGCGAGGTGGTGCTTATATCTATGATCAAACCTCGGTCCGAAGTGACAACCGGACCGTCGTTGATGGCACCTTCCTCGACCCGGTGATCGGGCTCCGCATCTGTGCCTCGTTCCCTCCACCACCGTGAAGGCGACGAGGCCCGCGGCGCTCGGACCGCCGCGGGGTTCATCGCTCGCGTGATCGGGGCTCGACCGCCGGAGGGAAGACCGTCGATGCGCAAGGCGTCACGGCTTTAGCGGCAGCGTTCGGAGGCGATCATGTTGAAGCGAGGGTTCCTGGCAGGGTCGATGGTCTTGCTCCTGTCGGTCGGCGCCGGCTGCGTCGCGGAGATCGACGGCGGCGAGGACGAGGAAGCGTTGGCGGAGAGCTCGTTCGCGATGAGCAGGCTCAACGGCATGAACCTGAACGGGGTCCGCTTCAACGGGGTTCGGTTCAACGGGGTCCGCTTCAACGGGGTTCGGTTCAACGGGGTCTCGCTGGACGCGACGACGCTGGTCGGGACGCGCGAGGGCGACGGCGCGCCGGTCGCCGGGGCCGACTTCATCGGCGCGGACATCGAGGCGGTCCTGGACGATGGGTCGTCGGTCGCCGTCCGCATCACGAACGTCGTCGAGCGCGACGGTATCCTCTACTACACGGTGAAGCACAACGCCGGCCCCGGGGTCTGGGTGAACATCTGCGGCGAGGGCCTCGACGCGATCCCGGTGAAGGGGACGTGGGACGCGGTGACGGGGGCTCACTCGGACGACGGGGGCATGTTCACGTTCGCCTGTCAGGGCGCGGCGATCGGGAAGTGCGCCGAGTGGGGCTACAGGGAATGGGAGGCCGAGGCGGAGTGCGCTGCGAGCGGCTGCGAGGACAGGGATCTCTCGTACTTCCATCAAGCGTGCATCCGCATGGTGCGCGCGGACTACTGCGGCGACGGCGTGCCGCACACGCAGACCGGGACGGCGATCGACGTCTGGGATGCGCTCGGCATCCAGACCGAGACGGTGGGCTCTGGCATGAGCCTCGAGGCCGAGTGGACGGCGGACGGCGCCGCCTGCGTCAAGCACACCCGGTGGAAGGGCCCCGGCGGCAGCAATCCGGATCGCGACTACATCCTGGCGCATTGCCCGGAGCGGTGGGCCGGGGACGATCCGAGCTGCGGCGGGATCGGCTCGACCTTCCACAAGGAAAACGGCTTCACGACGCCGCTCGGCCAGCGGCGCCTCCTGCGGAACGCGTCGTTCACGACCAACGTGAGCCCCCAGTAGGCGGCGCCGTCGCGCAGGTCCGGGCGCGGTCACGCCCGCGCCCGGGCCGGGGAGTGCCGGAGTGTGTCAGCGCTGCGGCGCGACGATCGAGGGGAGGTGTGCCGCGCTTCCCGCAGAGACCGCTGGTTCCCACGCGATCGAGCTGCGACCGGCGGTGGTACATGGCTTGCGATAGAGGCCCGCACAAGCCGCCCTGTTCCAGGCTCCTCGTAGCGCTCATGAGGCAGCAGGCATGGGCTGGAGGTGCACGCCATGCTGCTCGACAGATCCTTTCGACGAACGCTCATCGCCCGTTTCCTCCTGAGCGCCGGCCCCTCGACGGCCGCTGCCCTCTTCGTCGCAGCTGCGGGCTGCGGGGAGCCCGAAGCCGAGCCCGCCGACATCCGGTGCTTCGAGTGGCACGAGGACCTCGGAGCGTGCCTGGACCGCCGGCAGGCGTGGGAGGAGTTCGAGAGCATCTACTGGCACTGCGAAGACAGGGTCGTGTCGGTGGAGAGCGACGGAGAGCTGCGCGACGGCGCGTGCTGCTACGAGGTGAAAGCCGAGGATCTGAGCGATACCTGCCCCATGGAGGGCCGGCCGTTCACGCTCGAGGGGCACCGGGTGACCGCGGCGCCGCGGGAGGCGGAGGCCGGATGGCTCGGGCGTGCGACGGCGAGCGGCGCGGGGGGGCAGCAGCCTTCGCTGGCGGAGCTGACGGACGAGGAGCGGGAGACGCTCGCCGGCGGCTGGCTCCGGAGCGCGCTCGAGGAGCACGCGTCGGTGGCGTCGTTCGCGCGCTTCGCGCTGGATCTCATGACGCACGGAGCGCCGTCGTCGCTCGTCGAGGCCGCCCACATCGCCGCGCTCGACGAGGTCGGCCACGCCCGCCTCGGGTTCTCGCTCGCGGCCGCCTACCGGGGCGCCCCCGTCGGACCATCGGCGTTCCCCATGCCGCCGGCGGTGCCGATCGCCGCGGATCTCGTGGCGCTGGCGCGCGCCGCCGCGGAGGAGGGCTGCGTTGGCGAGACCGTGGCCGCGGTGATCGCGGCGGAGAAGCGCGCCCGCGCCGAGGATTCTGCGGTGCGGGCGGCGCTCGAGGTGATCGCGGAGGACGAGTCCCGGCACGCCGAGTTCGCCTGGCTGACGGTGGCGTGGGCGATCGGGGCCGGCGGCGAGCCGGTCCGCCGCGCCGTGGCCGAGGTGTTCGAGGCCGTCGCGGCGTCGCTGCAGCGTCCGCCCCCGCCGGGGGCCGAGCCGGGCGGCGGCCGCGCCGCGGCGCTCGCGGCGCACGGCCACCTCGGCGGGGCCGACGTGCGCGCGCTGCAGGGCGCCGCGCTCGCCCAGGTGGTGCTGCCGTGCGCGCGCGCGCTGGGGCTCTGGGAGCGCAGCGCTGCCCGGAGCACCGGGCGAGTCGAGGAGAGATACCGCCAGGACGCCTGAAGGCGCAGAGAGGTGTCTTCTCGGGAGACGCCGAGAGAGGCCTCGTGTCCTTCGTGGCGAGGCGCAGGGGGCGATTCGCTCGCTCGCGCGCCGCGCGACAAGGCCGGCACCGCCAGGCGAGCAATACCCTCACGTCCTGACCGAAAGCTAAGGTACCACCCGATGCGCAGTCCACGCTATACATGCGCTGGCCATGCGCTGGACACCTGGGAAACGCAGTGCGAACCTCCGAGACCTCCGCGGCGCATCCGGCGGAGCGAAGCTCGGTGTCGGCGGGACGGTGATCCTGCTCGTGCTCTCGCTGGTCTTCGGCAAGGATCTCCTGTCGGGGCTCGGTCAGGGGGCCGCGACCCCCGGCGCGCAGAGCGGGCGCGCGAGCTCGCCCGAGGAGGAGCGGCTCGTCGACTTCGTCTCCTTCGTCCTCGATGACACCGAGGCCGTGTGGACGCAGGTGTTCAGCAAGATGGGGCAGCGCTACCCGGCGCCCCAGCTGACGGTGTTCACCGACTCCGTGAGGTCGGGCTGCGGTATCGGCGAGGCGGCGATGGGCCCGTTCTACTGTCCGGCGGATCGGACGGCGTACATCGACCTCGGCTTCTACCGCGAGCTCAAGGCGCGGTTCGGCGCGCCAGGCGACTTCGCCCAGGCCTACGTGCTCGCCCACGAGATCGGCCACCACGTGCAGAACGTGCTCGGGACCGAGCGCCGCCTGCGCCAGCTGCAGGCCGCGCGCCCGGGCGAGAAGAACGCGCTCTCCGTGAAGATGGAGCTCCAGGCGGACTGCTTCGCCGGCGTGTGGGCCCACTCCACGGCGAAGCGCGACCTGCTCGAGGCGGGCGACGTCGAGGAGGCCCTCCGGGCCGCGTCCGCGATCGGCGACGACCGGCTGCAGAAGGCCGCGACCGGCAGGGTCAACCCGGAGACGTGGACGCACGGCTCGTCGGCGCAGCGGGTGACCTGGTTCAAGCGCGGCATGCAGGGCGGCCGCGTCGAGGACTGCGACACGTTCGCGGAGGGCACGCCCTGAACAGGCGGCGGTGTACGCTGCTCGCCCGCCGATGGTCTCGCCGCACGGTGCCCCTCGCTCCACGTCGCAAGGTCGCATTCGCCCTCGTGCGCGTCCCCTTCACCTTCGTGCGCTCCATTTCTCTCGGGGCTCTGCCCCAGCCCCGGAGGCGCCGTGAGCTCGCGCGAGGCGCCTGACTCCTGGACCTCCGCGCCGCGGTCGATCCTGGAGGTCATCGAGGACAGCCTCCCTCAGATCGAGGTGCGCCTGCGCCCGCGCGCCATCGCCACGGTCGTCGCGCGCGTCACGGCCGACCTGGGCGACGAGGAGTACCCGAGGCCCGCGCTGCTCGCAGCGCTCGCCCGGTGCGCGGACGGCGCGGCCGCCGAGGTCGATCGGCTGCGCAGCGCCGAGTCCGCGCTCGTGCTCGCCTACCAGTCGGCCGCCACCCCCGCCGAGCGGCGCGAGCTCCTCGCCCGGCAGCTCCGCGTCTGGGCGCGAGAGCGCAAGCAGAGCGAGAGGAGCGGCGCCGCCTCCCTGCTCGGCTGGGCCGTGGCGCGCGTCGAGCAGGCCGGCGATCTCTCGGCGCTCGGCCGCAACCTCGACCTCGAGGCGGCCCAGGAGCGCTTCGCCACCGCCATCGCCGACCGGCTCGACGAGATCGAGGTCGCCTACCACGCCCTCACCCACCTCGCGCAGCACCTCGACGACCCGTCCGACGCGCTGCACGTGGCCCGCGACGGCGGCGTCCTCCGGCTCGCCGTGGCGCACGCCGAGCCGAGCCGCCCCGCGCCCGTCCGCCGGGCCGCGCTGCTCGCCGCCGTCGCCCTCCTGCACCGCCTCCCGGCGCGCGAGCGGCTCGGCCACCTCGGGCTCGACGCGGCCCGCTCCGTGCTCGCGTGGTCGCGCGGGGTCAACGCGTCCCGCTGGGTGCAGATCGCCGCCCTCGAGATCGGCGTCCTCCTGTTCCCCGACGAGGCGTTCTCCCTGCTGGCCGAGCGCCTGCGCGCGCGGGACGCCGCCGACAAGGACGGCCCCATCCTCCGCCGCAACGCCCTGCGCCTGCTCGGCGCGGCGGCGCGCCCGTCCGCCCCGGTGATCCCGCTCGATCGCGCGGCGCGCCTCGCCGGCGCGGCGCTGGACCCACGCCGCTGGAGCGGCGCGCAGGCCAGCCGCGCCAGCCGCGCCAGCCGGTCGAGCATCGCGCCGGAGACCGCCGCGGCCTCCGGAGGCGCCCGCGAGGGCGCCGAGCCGCCCGACGCGCCCGCGCCCGACTCGGCGCCCCGGCTCAGCGCCGATCCCGCGGCCGGCGCGCCGCCTGCCCGCATGGCGCCCGCGAGCGTGGACCCGCTCGCCATCGCGCTGCTCGCCCGCGACGACCCGAGCGAGCACGTCCGCCAGGAGCTCGTGCGCCAGCTCGTCGAGCTCGGCGGCGCCGACGCCCTCACGGCGCTCGTCGAGCTCGCCGAGGGCGACGGGTCGCCTCGCGTCCGCGGGTACGCGCTGCGGGAGCTCTCGCGGCACGCGACCGACCACGCGGACGCCGCCCCGTTCGCCGAGCGCGCCGTCCGCTTCGCCCTCGCGAAGCCCGGCCCGCCGCTCGCGTCCCGCGCGGCCCTCGAGGCGGTGCGCACGCTCTGCGCCGGGCCCTATGCCCCGCTGCCTCCGGGGACGTTCGTCGAGCTGCTCGCCGAGTTCGCGAGCCGCCCGGCGATCTCGCCGGACCTGTCGGACGAGGCCGCCGCCGCGCTGCGGCTGCTCGAGGTCGAGAGCCGCCCGGTCGCCGAGCACATCCGCCAGACGCTCCTCGCCGCGGCGTCGGAGCTCCTGGAAGGCGAGAGCGCGCCGGTCGAGCTCCCGGCCGACGCCGAGACCAGGGACGTCGAGCGCGCGCTCGCGGTCGCGTCGCGCGGCGACATGACGTACACGCTGCGGCGCCGCGGCCGGGGACGGTACCTGCTCACGCGCGGCGAGCCGCGCGGCTTCCGCCTCTGGCGGCTCGTCCACGAGATGCGCACGCCGATGCCGGACAAGCGCAAGGGGTGGATCCACACGAGCGGCCGCCTGTTCGCGGGCGAGCTCGTCGCGCCGCCGGTCGGCATGGCGGAGGTCACGCCGACGCGCGTGCCGGGCGAGCGCCACGTCTACCCGCCCGTCGGCGGCTGGGGGCCGTTCGTCCCGCGCATCGACGACCTGCTCGCCGCCGCCAGCCTGACCCAGCGCGAGATCCGCCTCATCACGGCGCGCGGCACGGTCACGGTGCGCGGCCCGGCCAAGCTCGCGCACCGGCTGCGCGCCCGCGCCCTGCTCACGCTGCGCTACGACCGCTACGCCCAGGCCCGCATGCGCGCGCTCGTGGCGCAGGAGCCGGCCGAGCAGAAGAAGTTCACGCTGATGACGGGCGAGCTCGGCTTCACGGTCGCGCTCGGCGACACCGGGGGCGAGGTCGAGGGGCGCCCGTACGCGATCGAGCCGCACCTGCCGGTCAAGTACCTCGCGGTCGCGCTGCCGCCTGTGCTCCAGAGCGGCCGCGACTGGCTCGCCGGCCCGTCGGTGCCCGTCTGGATCGACGGCTTCTTCTCGTACCTCGTCTCTCCGGCGGGCAACGTCCCGACGCAGCTCGCGTGGATCGTGTTCCTCGTCCTCGCGTACATGGTGCTGCGGGCCGCGTGGATCGCGGCGCAGATCGAGCGCGCCCGCCGGGGCATCCCGCTCACGATCGGCGGCTGGGGGACGCGCGGCAAGAGCGGCTCGGAGCGGCTCAAGGCCGCGCTGTTCCACGCGCTCCGCTACGACGTCGTCGTGAAGACGACCGGCTGCGAGGCGATGTTCATCCACGCCATGCGCGACCTGCCGGCGCAGGAGATCTTCATCTACCGCCCGTACGACAAGGCGACGATCTGGGAGCAGCGGAACATCCTCACGGCCGGGCGGAACCTCCGCGCCCAGGTGTTCCTGTGGGAGTGCATGGCGCTCCAGCCGCTCTTCGTGGACACGCTCTGCTCCGAGTGGATGCGCGACGAGATCACGACGCTGACGAACGCCTACCCGGATCACGAGGACATCCAGGGCCCCGGGGGCGAGGACGTCGCCCGGGTGATCGCGCGCTTCATGCCCACGGACGGGCTGTCGTTCACGACGGAGGAGCAGATGCTCCCGCTGCTCAAGGACCAGGCGCAGCGGAAGGGGACGAACCTCGTCGCGATCCCGCCGATCGACGCGGACCTCCTGCCGGTCGACCTCCTGGATCGGCTCCCGTACCAGGAGCACCCGCGCAACGTGGCGCTGGTGCTGGCGCTCGCGGACCATTTCGGCGTCGATCGCGAGTTCGCGCTGGTCGAGATCGCGGATCACGTGATCCTCGATCTCGGCGTCCTGAAGACGTACCCGACGGTGCAGTACCGGGGGCGGAAGCTGACGTTCTCGAACGGGATGAGCGCGAACGAGCGCGCCGGGTTCATGTCGAACTGGACGCGGCTCGCGTTCGACAAGCACGACATGGACGCGACGCCCGGCAAGGCGACGGTGATGGTGGTGAACAACCGCGCGGACCGGGTCGCGCGGTCGCGCGTGTTCGCGCAGATCATCGTGGAGGACATCGGGGTCGATCACGTGGTGCTGATCAACTCGAACCTCGGCGGGATGATGCAGTTCATCACCGAGGGGCTCGACGCGCGGCTCCGGGACATGGTGATCACGGGCGACGGGGGCAAGGAGCGCGCGCTCGAGCGCTTCGACGAGCAGATGAAGAAGCTGGGCGTCCCGGCGCGGGCGGGCGCCTTCGAGGAGGATCTCACCCGGATGCTGCGCGCGCTGCCGGCGATCGACGAGGCGGCGGCGGCGGCGATCGTGGGCGGCCCCGCGGTGGCGGGGAAGAAGGGGGAGCCCGAGGCGATCGAGGCGGCGGTGAAGCAGGCCCTGGAGGCGCACGCGCCGCCGGCGGGGGAGGACGACATCCGCCCGGACATCATCCACCACGCGGCGCGGCTGTCGCGCCGCCTCGCCCGCCGCGACAAGGCGCGCGCGGAGGTGGAGGCGGCGCTGTCGCGGGGCGCGGACGCCGAGGCCAACCAGGCGTTCCGGGTGGCGTTCCGCGAGCTGTGCCTCGAGCGCATCGCGGTCCTGTGGAACGCCGACGCGAAGGGGGACAAGGTGATCGACTTCATCACGCGCGAGATCCCGCCGGGGTTCGACGCGCGGCTGATGGGGTCGCAGAACATCAAGGGGACCGGGCTCGACTTCGTCTACCGGTGGCTCTCGATGGATCGCGTGAGGACCGCGATCGAGCGGATGCAGAGCAACGCGTCGGCGCGGCGCGAGGTGCTGACGTTCTTCCTGTCGTACTCGGACTTCGGCCTGATCGATCTGCGCGAGGCGCTCGCCGCGACGCGCGCGGCGAAGGAGCAGGGCGGCGCCGGGTGGGCGGAGCACGCGAACCTGATCGACGGGGCGATCCGCAGGCTCGAGGCGCTCGACAAGGAGAAGACGGCGGCGCTCGTGGTGACGGGCAAGACGGGGGTCGGGACGAAGGTGCTGCTCCGGATAGAGCAGTTCGTCGATCACATGGACTCGGTGCGCCGGACGCGGTGGGCGAAGATCGTGATGGACGATCTGTTCGCGATGCGCATCGGCCACGGCCAGGCCGCGCTGCTGCTGCGGGAGATCGTGGGGCGGCAGAAGGGCGGCTGGCTGGCGAAGGATCTCGCCAAGTGGGTGGAGAAGCGCAGGGCGTGGCTGGAGAGCCGCCGGAAGAAGCAGCCGAAGAAGGCCGAGCCGGCCGCGCCGCCGGGGGCGGCGGCGGAGCCGGGGTGACGGGGTGGAAGCGGGCAGCCGGGGAGGGGAGCGCTGCTGCCGTCGGCGGGGGCAAGCGTGCTATCCTCGCAAGCCGTGATGGCTGGCGCCGCCGTTGCTCGGGACAGCTCGGACAGCCTCAGCGATGAGGCGTGGCTGGAGCTCGCCGAGGACGAGCCGGGCGAGCTCGTCGATGGCGTGCTCGTGGAGGAAGAGGTGCCGGATTGGATCCACGAGACCGCCGTCATGTGGCTCATCCGGGTGCTCGGCGCGTGGGCGGCGGCCCGCGGCGGCTTCGTGGCCGGCTCGGAGCTCAAGTACCTCCTTCGCAAGGGCAGCGGGCGCAAGCCGGACGTCTCCATGGTGCTGCCCGGGCAGAGGCCCCCGCCGCGGCGCGGGCCCATGCGGCGCCCGCCGGACGTGATGATCGAGGCGGTCTCGCCGCGGCCGCGCGATGTCCACCGCGATCGCATCGAGAAGCTGCGCGAGTATGCGGCGTTCGGCGTGCGCTGGTACTGGCTGCTCGATCCGGCGACGAGGATGCTGGAGATCTACGAGCTCGGGCCGGACGGGCGCTACGTGTGGGCGCAGGCAGCCGCGGGCGGGCGCATCGAGGCGGTGCCGGCCTGCGACGGGCTGGTGGTCGACCTGGACGAGCTCTGGGGCGAGCTCGACCGTCTGGGGGATGAGGAGCCGGCCGAGTAACCTTCTCCGGCTCAGCCACCGGCCGGGTCATTCCACGAAATAGAGCGACAAACGGGTTGAAACTGCCCGAAATGCACAGAATTTCGAACCACCAAGACGCCATAAGACGCCAAGATATTTGTTTTATTTTATGGCGTCTTGGCGTCTTATGGCGTCTTGGCGGTTCATTTCTCGCTTGAACAACGTGATGGTTGTTCAAGGGACGAGTTCAGGCGGAATACCGACTCGACGGGCAGCCAGCGCTGAACAATGCGGTCTTTGCCGTCGTCTGGTGGCAGGCCGAGCAGCTGCCACGCAGCGCGCGGAAAAGGTCAGCTGCCGGTCTCGATGCGGGAGAGGATCCCCTCCAGCGCCTCGACAGCCCGCATCGGAAGCCGCACCGAAACGGCGGCGGAGACCGCGGTGAGCGCCGGGTTGATCTCGATGGTCGGAACCCCGGAGTGCGCGGCCTCCAGGACCGGCCTCGTGATGTAGGGGAACAGGCTCGACGTCCCGATCGAGACGACCACGTCGAACCCCTGCGCGAGCTCCCGCCGGAGGATCTCGACCTTCTCCAGGGGGAGCATCTCCCCGAAGAGGACGACATCGGGCCTGAGCACGGCGGCGCACGCCGGGCAGCGCGGGCACGGGGCGAGCTCCGCGTAATCATCGACGTGCGCCTCATAAGGGCAGCGCGTGCAGAGGATGCGGTGGAGATCTCCGTGGATGTCGATGACGTTCGTGGAGCCGGCGCCACGGTGGAACCCGTCGACGTTCTGGGTGAGCACCCAGCAGCGCTCGAGGCGGCGCTCGAACCGGGCGATCGCCGCGTGCGCGGCGTTGAGCCGCGCGCCGCGGCACGCGCGCTCGATCTGGTGGACGTACTTCCACGTGACCTCCGGGCGCCGCTGGAACATCTCGCCCGAGAGCGCCTCCTCGATGGCGAGCCCCTCGTCGGTCGCCTTCTCGCTGTAGAGCCCTCCGATCCCGCGGTAGGTGGGGATGCCAGAGGCCGCGGAGACCCCCGCGCCGGTGATGAAGAGGGCTGAGCGGGCGGAAGCCAGGAGCGCGCTTGCTCGTTCGATCGACATCGAGCGCGCAGTCTACCCGCGTCGCCCGGGCTCGCGCCTGCGGATTGGCCAGGGGCGCGAGCAAGAACCAAGAACTGCGCGAGCGCGGGCGCCGGGCCGGCCACGGTCGGCCGCGGCCCCGGCCTCCGGGCCCCTGGCCCGGTGCGCTGGCCGCGCCCGCGTTCGCCGCGGCCCCGGCCAGCCCGGGCGCGCCTACAGGCTCTTCCCGTCGAATTTCATGGTCTTGAGCGCGTCGATATCGACGTCGTCCAGGCAGCGGACGTTGATGGCGCACATCTCCTGTCCGTTGGGACCGACTCCCCGCGCGAACGACTCGACGCCGCAGACCGAGCAGAACACATGGTGAATGACCTTCTTGTTGAACTGGTAGTCCGTGAGAACGTCGCCACCCTCCTTGAGCGTGAGCTGGTCCACCGGCGCGAAGGCCAGCATCGCGCCCAGCTTCGAACAGCGCGAGCAGTTGCACATGACCACGGGATTGCTCAGGTCCACCTTGACCTCATAGCGAACCTTCCCGCAGTGACAGCCACCTGTATAGGTCTTGATCTCCGTCATGCGCGCATGGTGCCACAAGGAGCTGGCTGCGTGACGCAAAAATGCGATGTGTCGTGGAGGGCTACACCTCTACACCTGGGCAAAAGACGTTCCGCGCCGAGGCATCGCAGCGGCAGGGCGCCGGCGCCGGCCTCGGCCGCGCTGCATTGCATCCTGTCGGAAACTTTTCTCGACTCAGGCGGTCTAACGACGCCGCTCCCCGGCGAGGGGCTGTGCCCCGCCTACTGCTCCTCGTAGTTCCACGTCAGCCCGCCATCGACGAAGTACGTCGAGCCGGTCACGTAATCGGCGTCCGCCGAGGCGAGGAACACGGCGAGCCCGGCCACGTCCTCTGGCTTACCCAGGCGGCCGAGCGGGATCTGGTCGAGCAGCGCGCTCAGCTTGTCGCGATCCTTGAGCAGCGCGGCGTTGATCGCCGTCTCGATCGCGCCCGGCGCGATGGCATTCACGGTGATCCCCGTGCCGCGCAGCTCCACGGCGAGCGTGCGCGTGAGCATGCGGACGCCGCCCTTGCTGGCGCAGTACGACGCGAAGTGGGGAAACGGAAGATCCTCATGAACCGAGCTGATGTTGATGATCTTGCCGGGGCGCCCCGACTCGCGCAGGTGACGGACCATCGCCTGGCTCCCGAAGAACACCGCTTTGAGGTTGGTGTTCATGACGTCATCGTAGTCCTCCTCGGTCACCTCCCAGAACGGCGCCCGCTTCTCCAGCCCGGCATTGTTGACAAGCACGTCCAGCCGGCCGAAGCGCGCGACGGCCTCCTGGATGAGCCCTTGCACGCTCTGGACGGAGGCGACGTCGACGGCGAACAGATGACCTCGCCTCCCAGCGGCCTCGACCTCGGCGAGGGCTTCCTCGGCGCCCTCCTTGCTCTTGTGGTACGTGAGCGCCACGTCGGCGCCTTCCCGGGCGAACCGGACAGCGATGCTGCGGCCGATGCCCCGGCTGCTCCCTGTGACCAGCGCGATCTTGCCTTGCAGTCTCATGGGGACCTCCTGTCTTCACGAGCATTGTGCCCGCCGCGCCCCGCGGGGATCGCCAGGAGATAGAATACCGCGCATGCGCATCGCCTCCCTGCTGCCGTCCGCGACCGAGATCGTCTGCGCGCTGGGCGCGCAGAGCGAGCTCGTCGGTGTCTCTCACGAGTGCGACTTCCCCGAGGGGCTGACCGGCCTCCCGGTGCTCACGCGCCCGCGGCTCAGGCCGGCGCGCTCTAGCCGGGAGATCGACGCCGCGGTCCGCGACGTCCTCCGGGACGCGCTCGCGGTCTATGACATCGATCTGGACGCCCTCCGCGAGGCGCGGCCGGACGTGATCGTGACGCAGGACCTCTGCGACGTCTGCGCGGTGTCGTTCGACGACGTCCGCGCGGCCGTCGCGCGCCTTGCGCGGCAGGACGTGCGCATCATCAACCTGCACCCGACGCGGCTCGACGACATCTGGGCCGACGTTCGCCGCGTCGCCGAGGGGATCGGCCGCGCGGCAGGCGGCGCGGCGCTCGTCGACCGGCTGCGCGCGCGCGTCGCCGCCACCGCCGCGCGCGCGGCCGCGGCGCCGGGCAGGCCGCGCGTGCTGGCGGTCGAGTGGATCGATCCTGTCATGATCGGCGGCACGTGGATGCCGGAGCTCATCGCCCTTGGAGGCGCGGAACCCCTCGTGACGCGACCCGGTGAGCACGCGCCAACGCTCTCGCCGGCCGCTCTCGCCGCGCTCGATCCCGACGTGGTGATGATCAAGCCGTGCGGCTTCACCCTCGAGCGCACGCTCGATGAGCTCGACCTCCTCCCCCGCATGCTGCCCTGGGCGACGTATCGGGCCGTGGCGCAAGGCCGCGTGTACGTCGCCGACGGCAACGCCTTCTTCAATCGCCCTGGTCCCCGCATCGTGGAGTCGCTCGAGATCCTCGCGGCCTGCGCTCACCCGGCCGTGTTCGCCGACGCGCGCCGCGCGCACGCCCAATCGGTGGTGCGGATCGACGCGGAGCTCCGGCGGCATGCGTTCGAAGACGACTGACCCCGGCTCCCAGCGTTTGCGGCTGTTCTATCGTGGGGCCCGGCCGGCCGCCTTGGACGCCGGCGGGCGTGCCGCCTGCCGCGCCGAGTCGAGCTCCTTGCGGAGCGCCGCGAGCTCGCGCTCGAGGGCGGCGATCTGCTTCTGCTGCATCTGGATCGCTGCCACGGCCATGCTCGTGTATCCGTACAGGTCGACGTGATCGCCGTCGCTCGCGACCGCCGGGCTCGCCGGATTGTCGTCGATGATGAACCCGAGATGCTCGCGGCCGTGCCCGCCCTCGTGGTTGTAACGCCAGGTCGCGAGCGGCGTAGCGACGAGCTCGTCGCGCACGCGCGCGAGCTCGGTCTCCGGCAGGTACCGGATATCGTGTTTGTACCGGGCGCGGGATCTGGGGCAACCTCCCGGACGCTGCGTCGGATCGTCGCTGGTGCAGAGCAGCTGCGCGTTGCAGTCGTTCGCGGGATCGCACGTCGCGTCCGGTGCGGCGCACGGGGCCCCCTCCTTCTCGTCGGTGCATGGCTTCACCCCGTCGCGCGGCCGGTGCCCGCTGCATACCGGATCGCCGCATGTGAGATACCACCTCAGCTCCTCCGCCCCGCCGCCGGTGCCAGCGCCTGCGCCGCCGGTGCCACCACCCGCGCCGCCGCTGCCGGCGTCCGCGCTGCCGCTGCCAGCACCCGCGCCGCCGGTGCCCGCGCTCGCGCCGCCGGTGCCTGCGCTCGCTCCGCCGCTTCCGCTATCCCCTCCGCCGGAATTGCAGCCTGCCCCTGCCGCGAACGCGAGCGCGCAGAGGAGCGCCATCGTCCCTGTACCGTGAATGCGCATGAGAGACCTCCTTGGAACGACTGTCCCCGACCCACCAGGGGAGGATGTCGAACAAGGGCAGGACGCGGCAAGAACCGTGCGCTGTCGGCCGTTCCCGCTTTTGCAACGCGGGGGCTCGCCTCCGTGGCCGACGGAGGCGCGCGCCCGGCTCACCCGCCGCGGAGCCGCTCGCCGCGCTCGCGCGAAGCTCAGACTCAGTGTTTGCCGAGGCGCCTCACCTCTTGCCCTGCGAGCAGCGCGTGCGCCTCCGCCAGCACCTCGGGGATGCGGTGCCGCTGCGGCGCGCCCGCGAGGGCCTGCGCGAGATCGAGCTCCCGCACGCGATCGGCGCGGTTCCCCGGGAACCAGTGGCCGCCGCCGCCGAGGAGGTTGTACCGCATCTTGCCGTAGGCCGTCATGTCGAGCGCGCGGGCGAAGTTGTACAGCCGCAGGATCTCGCGGATGTTGACGTGCCCGGGGACGGCTTCCCAGTCGGGGAGGCCGACGTGCCATGTCTCGAGCCACGCCCGGCCGAGCACCCGCTCCAGCTCTTCGTCGATCCGGCGCAGGATCGGCGCCAGCGCGGCCTGCGCGGCGCCCTCGCCGTCGAGCAGCGGCAAGGCCTTCATGTGCTCGTCGAAGTCGGCCGGGCGCGCCGCCCCGACGCTGATCGTGTGGACCTCGGGACGAGCGAGGCAGAAGAGGTCATTGAACACGATCGGCGAGAGCGGGTCGCAGAGCCGCACGAGCTTGTCGCTCGGCTCGTACAGCCTGCCTCCCTTGTCGGTGGGGCTGATGATGAAGACCCCCATGTCCTGCTCGGCCGCAGCCTGGATGGCCGGCCAGGCGAGCTGATTCACGTAGTACCAGTGCAGGTTGACGTAATCGCATCGGCCGTCCTGCACCATCGCGGTGATCACGCGCGGCGCCGCGTGCGTCGAGAACCCCACCGCGCGCACGCGGCCTTGCCGCTTCAGCTCGAGCGCAGCGTCCAGGCAGCCACCTTTGCGCAGCGACCACGAGAGGCGCGTCTCGTCGTTCACGCCGTGGAGCGCGAACAGGTCGACGTGATCGAGCCGGAGGAGCTTCATCGACCGCTCGAACGTCGCAAGGAACTCCGCTGGATCCGCCTCGGGGCTGACCTTCGTCTGGACGATGATCCGCTCGCGCGGCAGCGTCGGCAGGATCTTCCCGAGCTGCTCCTCGCTCGTGCCGTACCCTCGCGCGGTCTCGATATGATTGATTCCAAGCTCGATCGCCCGCTCGATGCACGCCTCGATGTTGCGCTGGCTCGCGGGCGAGATGGGGTCCTTGTCGTTCCAGGATTGCTGGTACCGCATCCCTCCGCACGAGAGGACAGGCATCTTGATCTCGGTGCGACCGAAGCGGCGGTAGAGCATGCGTGTCGACCTCAGGCTCGGAAGGAAGGCTTACCCTAGGGTGCCACCCTTCCGCAGGCGCCGCAACGCGAGGAGGGCGAACGGCGAGACGAGCGTGAGCAGGCGCCACGGAGACCCGCCGCCGGGGGCGCCGGCGTCGACGGCGCAACCGCCGCTGTCCGCTCCACCCTCGTCCGGCGCGCCGCCGCCCGCGGAGCCCGCGGAGGCAACGGCGCTTCCGGCGCTGCCGGTGCTCCCGGCCGTGCCGCCGCCGGTCCCGCTGCTGCTGCTGCTGCTGCTGCACGTGCCGCTCGGGCAGCCCTCGCCGGGCGCGCAGAGGCCTGGGTCCTCGTCGACCTCGCCGTCGCAGTCGTCGTCGAGCGCGTTGCACACCTCGGCGGTCGGTTCGCCGGGCGTGCACGACCCGGGGGTGCACGCGCTCGCTTCCCGCGCGCACATCCCGACGCCGCACACCTCGCGCACGCCCTCGTCGATCCGACCATCGCAGTCGTCGTCGGCGAGATTGCATATCTCGGGCGCGTCCGGGTGGACGTCGGGGGATCTGTCGTTGCAGTCGTTGGAGCTCGGCGCGTACCCCTCGGGGGGGCACTTCGCCGTGACGGTCGCGCCGAAGAACGAGCCGTAGCCGTCGCCGTCGGCGTCTTCATACTGCGTCGTGACCGCGAGCTCCTCGTCGATCTCTCCGTCGCAGTCGTCGTCGATCTCGTTGCACGCCTCTTCCTGACCGGGATGGATGTTGACGCTGTAGTCGTCGCAATCGCCGCCGCGGTCGGCGTGATCGGCCGGCCGGGTGCAATCGACCCTGGGTGCGCTGGAGTCGCCGTATCCGTCGGCGTCGCGATCGAGGTAATACGTCGTCCCGGTGCATCCGTAGGCAAACGCTGTGTCGGCGGACGAAGCGCCGTCTCCGCGCGGGCTGTTGTCGCCGTTGGCAGCGAGGGCCCACACCTTGACGACGACCCCGCCCGGCGCGCCCGGCGCGATCCACTGCGCGTCGAAGCGGACGACCCCGCCGCTCGCTCGCTTCGGCGCGTCGTGGACGAGCTGGTGCTCGTCGATGAGCTTGGTGCCTTGACCGTTGATGGGGGAGAACCGGCCTGTTTCGGTGAGGAGATAGACGCCCCCGGCGTTGATGTTGGCAGACCGGATCTGCACCTGCAGAGTCACCGCCTCGCCGGCCCCCGGGTTCTTGGGGCTATAGTCGATGGTGATATCCGGCACCGCGCCGCCGGTGTGGCAGCCGTTGCACCCCTCCACCGCCATCCCGGAGCGGCGGGCGTGGGCCTGCGACGCAGCCAGCGTGGTCAAGAGGGCCAAGCTCACCGAGAGGACCGGTGAAATAAGCGATGTACTTCGCATGCGCCTCGCCGCGCAGCTCAGGCCCGCGAGCTCCGCGCGCTCCGCTGCGACGCTCAGGGATAGCTGCCCTCGCCGGGTGCGACAAGTGCATATGCACGGAGTGTAAACTTGCGCCGTGAGCATCCAGAGACGCTGTTTTCGACGTTTCTTGCACGGCGTGTGTCGCGAAGTGGATTGCCGCTCGCTGCAGCGCGTTATCCGAATCCGAACCGAACGTGCTGCGGCCTTGTCACATCGCAGACGACACCGTGGTACTTGAGGAGCCCTTCGTCGAGCGTCACCACGGTCGCATCCGCGCGGCGGGCGGCCCACAGATACACGAGGTCGGTCGCGTTGGCGAAGGGCCTGCGGCCGCGCATGCGCCTCGTCAGCTGGGCGAGGAACTCCGTGATGGCGCCCGCGTCCTCGGGCGTGACAAGCTCGATCGCGAGGCCTCCCAGCGGGCTCGTGGCCGCGGGCGCGGCCCGCCGCGACACCGCGAGCCGTTGCTCGGCGACGTACACCTCGAGCCATAGCTCGGGCGGCGCGAGCACGCGCGCCGCGCCCGCGGCCACGGCGGCGCGGGCGCGCTCGAGAAAGGCGAGCGCGTCCGCGTGCCCGGGCTCTGCGGGCTTCATCGAGGCGATGGCGACGGAGCTATCGAGAACGATCCGCATGACGCCTCATCGGTATGGACGCACCCCCGCACCGCTCCAGATCTGCCCGGCAGGCCGGTGGTTTGGTGACATCGAGACCCGGTATCCAGGACCGCGGCCAGATGGAAAGTCGACCGGCGGCGAGGGCCGAGGCCGCATGCCTGACGGCAGGACGATGGCACACGCTGGCACGGCGGGCTCGCTCGGCGGCCGAAACGACGTGTGTTCGCCCGGTACATGCCTTGCTTGTCGCCGTCCATGCGAAACTTCCTGCTTCGAATCCTGGTCGCGTCCCAGTGGGGCGCGAGCCTCGCGCTGGTGTCGGGCTGCGGCACGCATGTCGAGTCCGGCCCTAGCTCCAGCGCGCCTGAAGGCGCGGCGTCGGGGGTGAGCTCCAGCTCGAGCTCGACGGGAGGCGCGGCATCGGGGGTGAGCTCCAGCTCGAGCTCGACGGGAGGCGTGACATCGGGGGCCGGCGGAGGTGGCGAAGTCGATCCTCCCGACGCCTCGGCGCCGCTCGATCCCTATCCGGATCCGACCTGCGTTGGACCGTTCCACGATGGTGGCTATTACGGCCAGTGCTGTTACGAGGTGCACTGCACGGCGCCGGTCGGCGGCGCCTGCCCTGCGGCCACCGAGGCTGCGCCGCACCTCGACGACCTGCCGCCCGGCTCGGGGACATGCACGTGCAGCGCCGAGGGAGAGGGCGCGGCCGGGTGGATCCAGGGCCCCTACGCGAACCGAACCGCGTCGGATCCGGCGAGCTGCTGCTACCTCGTCGGTTCCATCTCCTGTGAAGGGCGCCCTCTCCTCGTCCGCGGCGAGCCCCGCGTCGCGCCGCTCGCGCACGCCCCGAGCGCGTGGTCGCAGACCGACGTGCGGCGCTTCGAGCGCGCGCTCGCCGACACCGACCTGAGCGAGCTCGCGCCCGCGGAGCGCCGCGAGCTCGCCCGGCGCTGGGCCGAGCGCGGTCAGAACGAGCACGCCTCGGTCGCCTCCTTCGGCCGCTTCGCGCTCGCGCTGATGGCGCAGGGCGCCCCGCCCCAGCTGCTCGAAGCGGCGCACCGCGCGGCGCTCGACGAGGTGCGGCACGCGCGCCTCGCGCTCGCGATCGCGTCGGCGTACGCGGGGGAGCCGGTGGGCGTCGGCCCGCTGCCCCTGCACGGCGCGCTCGAC
This sequence comes from Sorangium sp. So ce693, assembly GCF_051521375.1. Taxonomy (NCBI): domain Bacteria; kingdom Pseudomonadati; phylum Myxococcota; order Polyangiales; family Polyangiaceae; genus Sorangium; species Sorangium sp. So ce693. The sequence goes on along the minus strand of NZ_CP150347.1, from coordinate 10,752,169 downwards.
GACCTCGGCTCGCTCGAGGCCCTCACCCTGGCGACCGTCGTGGAGGGCTGCGTCGGAGAGACCCTCTCGGCCATCGAGGCGGAGATCGCGGCGCAGGCGGCGCGGCCGCCGGCGGTGCGCATGGCGCTCCAGGCGATCGCGCGCGACGAGGCGCGCCACGCAGAGCTCGCCTGGGCGTTCGTCCGCTGGGCCGTCACGACGGGCGGCGCGCGCCTTCGAGAGCGCGTCGCCGGGGCCTTCTCGCGCGCGCTCGACCAGGTGGGCGCCGGAGCGCCGGGCATCGCAGACAGCGATCTCCCGCCCGCCCACGGGTTCCTCGCCGAAGGCGAGCTCCACCGGCTGCGGCAGCAGGCCGTGGCCGACGTGCTCCGCCCCGCCGCCGCCGCGCTCGTCGACGAGCGTGGTTCATCCGCCGGACGAGAGTTCAGCGGCGCTCGCGGGAACGCCGTGCTGCGCGGCGGCGCGACGTACCTGTCGACCTGAGCTCTCGCCGGGTAAACGCCGTTCTCGTGGGGGCCGCGCCGGGCCCGACCTCGCGGCCGCCGGCGCGCCGCCGAGACGGCGCGCCTGCGACGACCTGGATCATGGAGCGCAGTCAAGCCCTGGGCACGATCTTGCTTGGCGCGTCGCGACGAGGTGGAACGACATGGCTACTCTCTCGACGTCTGCATGGGTGCTGCATGAGCTCGGTCTGGCCGCGGGGTTCGGCGGCCCCCTCTTCGGTCGGCTGGCGTTGCGCCAGGCGGTCAAGGATATCCATTCCGAGGCCGAGCGGGGCAAGGTGCTCGCTGACGCCTGGCAGCGGTACAACCTCGTCAATGCGATCTCGCTCGGCACCGCCGCGGCCACCTGGTTCATCGGGCGGACGGTGATCTCGGGGCGATCGATCGACCGTGAGACCCGCGATCTCGTGCGCTTGAAGGACATTCTCCTGGGCGCGACGCTCGCCACGAGCGTCGCCAGCATGATGGGCGGACAGCAGATGCGCGAGGAGGCGCCCGACGGCGGGGCGCCCCTCCTCAAGGAAGACGAAGCGCCGGGGCCGCGCTGGCCCGCGAGGGCCACGGCGCGGCAGCGGCTCCTCGGCGTCATGGGGCCGCTCAACATCGCCCTCACGGCGGGCGTGATCGGCGTGACCACGGTCCTCGCCATGAAGTCCGGTCGTTCGGCGAAGTGGAGCCTCCTCTCCCGCCTTCTGCCTTGATCTGTGCTCTCCCGGGAGCGGTCGCCGGAGCGAGCCGGCGCGCCGCCCAGGCGGCCGCCTACTGGCGCCCACCTGGGCCGCGCCGGCGCGCAGCGTCGCTCTCGTGATACGGTGGGCCGATGAAGGTAATGACAATGATGGTGCTCGCCCTCGTCGCCCTGGGCTGCAGCGACGAGCACGGCGAGGAGGAGGGTTGCCCTGAGCTCTGCGAGCAAGCCGTGGAGTGCCCGGGGGACGCCACGACGGAGCAGAGCTGCCTCGCGATGTGCAGCGCCGATACGGAGGCCGCCGAGGAGGCTGGTTGTCACGACGCCTGGGATTCGTACCTGGAGTGTCGCAACCACGCCGAGGACAACTGCGATCCAGCGAAGTACGACGAGGAGTGCAGCATCCAGAAGGAGTCGCTGAACAGCTGCCTCGACCGCAGCTGATCCGAGGTGCCGGCGGGCGCTCGACCGGGGGAGCGCCGCCTGCCCGGCTCGCGGCTACTCGAAGCGGTGGACCTCGCGCCCGCTCGGGAGCTCCTCCGGGATGAGCGCCGCGAGCCGCTTCGGCGTGGCGCGCGGGTCGAGCAGCGCTTCTCCCACGAAGGCGCAGAGCCAGCTGATCTCCTCCTCCGTGAGGTCGATCGGCTGCTCCAGCAGCGGGTCGACGGCGGCGAGGACCGGGGCGAGCGGGCCCATCTGGCCCCGCAGATCGCGGTCGAGGCGCTTGTTCGTGTACTCCGTGGCCGACGTGTAGACGTCGAGGTGGTGGCGGATGGCGCCTTCCAGCGACGTGAACGCGCCGTTGTGGAAGAACGTGGGCTGGAGGGCGACGTTGCGCAGCGGCGACGTCCTGAACTTGTACCGATCGGCCGGATCGCCCGTGACCTGCTCCAGGCCGAAGTCCTCATCGGCGTTCGGGCCGTCGAAGACCACGTTCGAGTGCGCCGGATCGTCGGTCGGCGCGATCTGCGGCACGCCGATCGCGTGCTGCTGGAAGTCGCTGAACATCTCGTTCGACTCCCCCGACACCGCGTGGCACCTGACGCACCCCGCCTCGCCGAAGAAAAGCAGCGCGCCGCGCTTCTGCTCCAGCGTCATCGCGTTCCGGCGGCCGCGGGCGAACCTGTCGATGGGCGCGTCGGCGAACGTGAGCGACATCTCGAACTCGGCGATGGCGGCCGCGATCATCTCGTAGGTGATGTCGTCCCCTCGCTTCACCGCCCGGAAGCTCTTGGCGAACCGCTTGCGGTACGCCTTCACGTCGTTCACGCGCTCCGTGACCTCCTCGCGCACGACGTCGTGCGACTGCGGCGCCTCGTACCCGGTCATCTCGGTGACCTCGGTCGGCGGGATGAACGCCTGGGCGTTGAGCAGGTGCGGCAGGGAAGAGAGCGACGTCCCCTCCGGCGCGGTGAACGAGAACCCCTGGCTGTTGTCGAAGGGGTCGCCGGACACGGCGAAGAACCGAGAGTTCCACATCAGCGTGGGATAGAAGGCCGTGTTGATGATGGTGGGGGCACGGCGCTGGTTGCGCGGCCCTGTGCGGTGCGGCCCGACGACGCCGTTGTTGTCGATGCCGATGGCGATCGACTGCGTGTCGGCGAAGCCCGCAGCCGGCGCGTGGCACCCTGAGCACGAGTTGTCGTCGTTCAGGCCGAGGAGGCTGTCGAAGAACAGGTCACGCCCGAGCTTCGCGAGCTTCTTGTCGAGCTTCCGCCCGAGCCGCGACTCCAGCGTCGACTCGATCTCTCCGGTGAAGCCGTGCCGGGCGAGGACCTTGGCGAGCCGCTCATCGACGGAAGGGCCCTTGGCGCGCGCAGGTCGCGCCAGGACGAGCGTGAGGACGAGAAAGGCCGTCAGGGCGGCGAGCGCGCGCCCGAGGGATCGCAGGGTCATGGTGCCTCCGGCTCCCCCGGCGGGGGAGGCGCACATCGGGGTGCGCGCTTGAGATCAACCAGTCCTGCTCAGATCCTGATCGAGCGGCTGTGAATCGGATGATGGGAATCTAAACTCGCGAGCTTCCGGCCGGCAAGACAAATTAGATAAATATTCCATGATTCAAAGGGCTTACTGCGTGTCCTTGCGTGTCCCGCCGTGTTCTTGCGTATCCCCCGGTATTCTTGCGTGTCCCGCCGTGTTCTTGCGTATCCCCGCGTATCCCCCCGTGTTCTTGCGTGTCCTCGCGTGTTCTTGCGTATACGGCGGTCCGTTCATCGCATTATCTGCGGTTGTCGCGCCTACATTCGGCGGTCGCGCCGCGCCGCGCCGCGCGTGGCGTCGTTGTAGGTGCGTGGCCGGCGCTCCGCGGCGGTGCGGCGCCCGCGCCCAGCGCGCCTCCGAGGTCGCGTGGCACGCATGCTTTGTGGGGCGCGATGGGCCGTCGTATGCTTGAGGACATGGGCCGGACAGCACCTCTGGCGGATCCGACGGCGCTCGTGGGGGGCGCGCTTACCGGCGGATATCGGATCGTCCGCGTCCTCTCCGCGCAGGGCTTCGGTGTCGTGTTCGAGGCCAGGGGCCCCTCGGGTCGCCGCGTCGCGCTGAAGGTCTTGCGGCCCGACGTCGTCACCGAGGACACGCTCTCACGGCTCACCCGCGAGGCGAGCGTCACCGCGAAGCTCGACAACGCGCATGTCGTCCCGATCGTCGACGCCGGCCACGACCTCGAGCGCGATCTCGCCTACCTCGTGATGCCGCTGCTCGACGGGACCGACGTCGCCGCCCTGCTCGCCGAGACGGGGCCGCTCGCGCCCGAGGTCGCCGTGCGGATCGCGCTCCAGGCCGCCGCGGGGCTCTCGGCGGGGCACGCCGCGGGCCTCGTCTACCGCGACGTGCGGCCGCCGCGCATCTTCCTGGAGCACCTCGCGAGCGGAGAGATCCTCGTCCGCGTCTTTGGCTTCGGGCTCTCGAAGGGCTGTGACACGGCCACCTCCGCCCCCGGCAAGGCGGCGAGGAGCACCGGTCCTCTGCGCGAGGAGTCGGGGCCGCGGGACCGCTCCGCGGACGTGCGGGGCGACGTGTTCGGCCTCGCGGCGACGCTCTACGAGATGCTCTGCGGCGTCTCGCCGTGGGCCGAGCTCGACGTCACGGCGGACACCGCCGAGCTCGGCCCGGCGGACACGGCGGCGGACGCGCCGGCGCCGTCCCTGGCGCAGTTCCCGTCGATCCAGGACCGCGCCCCGTGGATCGAGGCGCGCCTCGCGACCGCGCTCTCGCTCGCGCTGCACAGCGACGTGGACCGGCGCTACCCGTCGATCGAGGCGTTCGCCGAGGCGCTGCGCGCCGCGTCCGGCAGCGAGGAGCGCATCACCATCGACATGCTGACGCCGCTCGATCCCGAGCTGCGCGAGGCCATCGCCGAGCGCGCCGGCGCCGAGATCGATCCGCTGGTCGGCCGCGAGCTCGGCGGCCGGTACGCGGTGCGCCGGCTGATCGGGCGCGGCGGGATGGGCGCCGTCTACGAAGCGGAGTCGCCCGAAGGGCGGCGGGTGGCGGCCAAGGTCATCTTCAAGAGCGCCGTCGGGCAGGACGACCACGCCGTGCGCCGCTTCATCCGCGAGGCGCGCGCGGTGACCGCGATCCAGAGCCCGCACGTGGTCAAGACGTTCGAGCTCGGCATGGACCTCACGCTCGCGACGCCGTTCATCGTCATGGAGCTCCTGCACGGCGTGGACCTCGCCAAGCTCCTCAGGATGCGCGGTCCGCTGGAGCCGGAGCCCGTCGTGCGCGTGTTCATCCAGGCCGCGCGCGGGCTCGCGGCGGCGCACGCCGAGGGGATCGTGCACCGGGACATCAAGCCGGCGAACCTCTTCCTGCACGCGCCGTTCGAGGGCGCGGCCCAGCGCCCGTCGACCTCGATCGCCCCGCCGTCCACCCGGCGCAGCCCGCTCGCGTCGGCGCCGCCGTCCACCCGGCGCGGCCCGCTCGCGTCGGCGCCGCCGTCCACCCAGCGCGGCTCGCTCGCCGCGGGGCCGCCGTCGGTCCGGCGCTCGTCCGGCTCGGTCCGCCCGCCGCCGTCGGGGCGGCGCCCGTCCGGCTCCATCCGCCCGCCGTCGTCGAGCGATCGCAGGATCGTGGTCAAGGTGTGCGATTTCGGCATCGCGAAGCGCACGGGGGATGGCGTCTCGCACGAGCTCACGCGCGCCGGCGGCGTGCTCGGGTCGCCCATCTACATGTCTCCCGAGCAGGCCAAGATGGCGAAGGACGTCGATCACCGCTCCGACATCTGGAGCCTCTCGGTCTCGCTCTACCAGGCGCTCTGCGGGAGCTGCCCCTGGGATCCCGACGCCTCGCTCACCGAGCTCCTGCTCGCGATCTGCACCGAGCGCGTGCCGCCGCTCTCCGGGGCCGCGCCGTGGGTCTCCCCGGCGCTCGCGGCCGTCGTGCACCGCGGCCTCCAGCGGGATCCTGCGGAGCGCTGGCAGAGCATGGAGGAGCTCATCGCCGCGCTCGAGTCGCACGCGGAGGGCTCCGGCGCCGTCACGATGGAGCAGCTGCGGGGCATCGACCCCGAGCGGCGCGCCGGCGCCACCCCGATCTCCGCGCTGCGCGAGTCCAGGCTCTCGCGATCGGTCGACGGGGAGGAGCGCTCCATCGGCGGCAGCTCCTTCACCGCGGTGAACGCGCCTTCCGGCGCGACACGGCGGCGCTTCGTCGGGGCGGCGGTCACGGTGATCGCCCTGGCCGCGATCGGCGGCGGCCTCGCGCTGCGCGCCTCGACGGGCGACGAGCGGGGCGCGTCGCCAGCCGCGCCGAGCGAGCCCGCGCTGCCCGTCGCGGCTGCGCCTGCGCCTGCGCCGGCGCCTGCGTCCTTCACCGCCGTCGTGACGCTCCCGAAGGATGCGACGGCGCGGGTCAACGGCGCGGCGCGCTCGGTGAGCGATGGCCGGCTCGACCTGACGGGCAACGCCGGCGACACGTTCGAGATCGAGGTGACCCGCGGCGAAGCGACCACGAAGGGGACGGTGTTCATGTTGAGCGACGGCACGATCCGCCCCGATCGCATCGATCTCCAGCCGCCCGCGCCGGCCTCTGCGTCGGTCGCGGCCTCCGAGCCTGCCCTGCGCCGGGACAGGAAGACCCGCGCCCCGCGCGGCGCTCTTCCCGTGGCGGACCCTGCCACGCCCTCCGCCACGGGGGCGCCTGCGGCTCCGTCGGCTCCGACCGCGGTGGTGCCGGTCGACCGGTGGTGAGACCGATGCCGCGCGCCCGTCGCGCCCTGCGACACTGCCTTGCGGCGTGCGCGCTCGCCGTGGCGAGCGCGGCGCCTGCGTCTCCGGCCCGCGCGCAGCCCCCGCCAGGGGCTGTCCCGGGCGCGCCACCCGAGCCGCCTGCCTCAGCGCCCGCGTCGCCCACGTCGACCGACGAGGCGCTCGCCCGGGCCAAGGCGCTCTTTCAAGAAGGGAACGAACTGCGCAAGATCGGCGACCTCCAGCGCGCGCTCGAGCTCTACCTGAGATCGCGCCAGGTCGTCGCGTCGGTGCCCAACACCCTCAACGCCGCGTTCTGTCTCGATCAGCTCGGGCGCTACGACGAGGCGCTCGAGCTCTACGAGACGCTGCTCACGGAGCTCCGCGCGGAGCTCGGCGAGCCGGAGCGCCGGAGCGTCGCGTCCGCGATCGCCACGCTGCGAGCGCGGATCGGCAGCGTCGTCGTCTCGTCGAACGTCGATGGCCTGGTGCTCATCGACGGGAGGTCGCGCGGCCGGCTCCCCCTCGCCGGCCCGGTCCGGCTGCTCCCCGGGGATCACACGCTCCGCGTCGTCAAGGACGGCTGGCACACGTTCGAGCGGATCCTGACCGTCCGCGTCGCCGAGACCACGTCGGTGGACGCGAAGCTCGATCCTCTCGCGAGCACGGGCCGGCTGAAGATCGAGGACGAGCGGCTCGTCGGCGCCGATCTCACCATCGACGGCGCGCTGATCGGCCAGCTGCCGTGGGAGGGCGCGCTCGCGCCTGGCCCGCACTTCTACTCGGTGCGCAAGGGCAATTTCGGCTCTGCGCCGCGCGAGGCGAGCGTCATCGCGGGGCAGCTCGCCGTCGCCACGGTCGAGGCGGGGCCGCTCGGCGAGGAGGTCCGCGTCGTCGCCCAGCCGCTGAGCGCGGAGCTGACCATCAACGGCGTCCCGGTCGGCAAGGGGCAGTGGCGCGGGGCCCTGCCGCTCGGGCGCCACACCTTCGAGGCGCACGAGCCGGGCTATTTCGCGCGCACGCTCCGCGCGACCGTCGACAGGACGACGACGGGCGACATCGTCCTGCCGCTCGCCATCGACGACGCGCACCCGCGCTGGGGTCGGAGGGTCGGCGTCTTCCGGCTGGAGGCGACCGGTGGTTATGCCTTCGCCTCGTCCCTCGAGAGCGACGCCGAGCGGAGCTGCGAGAGCTACAGCTGCTCGGGCATCTCGCGCCCGTCCGGCGTCCTGGCCGGCGTGCGCGGCAGCTACCAGTTCCCGATCGGCGCCGCCATCGAGCTCACGGCCGGGTACCTGAGCCTCCGCACGACGCTCGATCGCTCGCTCGACGCGACGTACGCCGCTCCGGGCGGGGGCAACGGCAGGCTCCCCATCCGCTACAGCTTTCACGACGACATCGGCATGGCCGGCGTGACGGTGATCGTCGGCGGCAGCTATTATTACGGGCTGTCGTCGTGGCTCGACCTCGGCGGCGCGCTGGGGCTCGGCGTGGTGCTGGCCGAGATGAGCGACGAGGTGACCGGCACGGCGTCCGACGCGGAGAGGACCGTCGGCGTGGCCGTGCAGAACGCGGGCAGGGCCGTCCGCGCCGCCGCCCCGTTCGCGATGCCCGAGCTGAGGCTGCGGCTGAAGCTCGGGCGCCTCAGCGCCAGCGCGGGCCTCGGCGTCGGCTTCTTCCTCGTCGACGGCCCGCCGCTCGAGACGGGCAACACCTACGTGGTCGGGGCCGCCGAGTGCGACGCGGCGCACCCCACGGTCGACTGCGCGCCGGGCAAGAAGGTCGTGTTCGAGGAGCTCGCCCACGGCACGTTCACGATGTTCTTTCCGAACGTCTCCGTGGGATACCGGTTCTGAGCGCCGCCGCGCGCGGCGCTCACCGGCTCGCCTGATCCCTCGCGAGGCGCGCCTGCTCGCGCACGAGGTCGAAGAGGGCCGCCGCATCGAGCAGCGACGTCGTGAGCCGGCCGAACTGGATCACGTCGCCCACCGCGACCTCCTGCGGCTCGCTCTCGGAGAGCACCTTGCCGTTCACGCGGGTCCCGTTCTGCGAGCCGTTGTCGATGAGCACGAGCTGCCCCTGCTCATTCCGCCGGAAGTGCGCGTGCAGCTTGGACACCGAGGGGTGGCGCAGCACCACGTCGCAATTGCGCGTGCGGCCCACCGAGATCTGGTCGAGATAGGGATTGCCCTTCGCCTTGACGAGCTGGAACACCTCGCTCGCTGGACCGGGCGGAGGCGGCGGCTTCCGGTGCGCCGCCGGCGATGCGGCGACCGTCCGGAATGCGATCTGCTGGTTGTCCGGACCAGCCTCGGACACCACGAGGAGCAGGTTCGTCACCTGGCGGACGAAGCGGTCCCGAGGCATCACACGCGCTAGCTCGATGATGTCCCCTGCGTCTTCCACGATGTGCCGAGTATAAGCCGATCCGGCGCCGCGGACCGTCCACGGAGGCACTTTTGCCGTGGCGTCGCGCCCACGCACGGCGCCCGGCGCACGTGGAACCGCGAAGCCGCCCGCACGTCGTTGCAGCGCAGCGCGAGGCACCCTGGGCCCCGAGCGCATCTCGGCATGCAGCGCGCGAGGCCACGGCGTCGCGCCGCTGCCTGTTTACCGTGTTGCAATAATTCTGTGACATCAATGCGGGCTCGGTGGGCAGCTTGTGCTCGAAAGCGCCGGGATCTGGCGTACCTTCCGCGCCTATGCACGCACCCGTTCGTGGACGCATCTCGGTCAACCCCCGTGGCTTCGGGTTCCTGAACATCGAGGCCTCTCCGGAGAAGGCGGGGGCGCCGGGCAGGCCGGGCTGGGCTGCCCTCGGCTCGGCGACCGCCTTCATCGCGCCGCCCGATCTGAACCCGTTCCTCGACGGCGACGTCGTCGACGCGGTCGTCGTCGAGGCGGAGCCGGGCCGCTTCAGCGCGTCGCAGCTCGCCCTCGTCCAGCGCGACCGCGCCGAGCTCTTCGGGACGGTCGTATCGCACGCGAAGCGGCCGCACCTCCGGGTCGATCGCCTCGTCTCCAACACGGACTGGCCGTTCAAGCCGGGCAGCGCCGACGACCTCCCCGAGGGCGCCGCGGTGGTCGCCGTCATCGAGGGCGCCGCGGTCGTCCCGGCGCGCGTCGTCTCGTCGAGCGCCGACCTCGGCATCGAGCGTTGCCTCGCCCGCAACGGCGTGCGCGCCGTGTTCCCGGGCGAGGTCCTCGAGGCGTCGCGCGCGTCGGTGGCGGCGGTGTCGGTCGAGCGCGAGCTCGCGCGCGGCCGCCGCGATCTGCGCGACGTCATCACCGTCACGATCGACGCGCCCGTCACCACGGACATCGACGACGCCGTCTCCGTGCTGCCCGCCGGGCCCGACGGGGCGCTCCGCGTCCTCGTCTCGATCGCCGACGTGGACGCGTTCGTCCCCGAGGGCTCGCCGCTCGATCTCGAGGCCCGCGCCCGGGGCACGAGCGTCTACCTGGCCGGCCGCGTCATCCCGATGCTCCCCGACGCGATCTCCAGCGAGGCGGCGAGCCTGCTCCCGGGGGTCGATCGGCTCGCGGTCACGGTCGAGCTGCGCATCGACCCCGAGGGGGGCATCCGGTCGATCGACCTCCACGAGAGCGTGATCCGCTCGCACGCCCGCCTCTCGTACGACGCCGTCGAGGAGTTCCTGACGACGGGCCGCTCCGCCGGCATCCCCGAGGCGGCCCGGCCGGTCGTGCGCTGGCTCCGCACCGCGGCCGCGCGGCTGTCGACGGTCCGCGCGGCGCGCGGCGGCGTCGAGCTCGATCGCGAGGAGGCGTACGTGACGCTGGACGCCGAGACGCGCGAGCCGACCGGCGTCTCGCCGCGCTCCGACACGGGCGCGCACCGCCTCATCGAGCGGCTGATGGTGGCGGCGAACGAGGCCGTGGCCAGCTGGCTCGTGGCGCGCGGGCTCCCCTGCATCTTTCGTGTCCATGACGAGCCGACCGAGGATCGCATCCGCGCGCTCGAGCAGTTCGCGCACAACTTCGGCGTCGAGGCCGGCTTCGGCGCGCGCCTGAGCCCCCTCGGCCTCGCGGCGTTCGAGGCGCAGTACAGGGGCTCCGAGCTCGCGCCGGGCATCCGCACCGTGCTCGGCAAGGCGCTCGGCCCTGCCCGGTACACGGCCGCCGGAGGCCTGCATTTCGGCCTCGGCGCCCCGCTGTACCTGCACTTCACGTCCCCGATCCGCCGCTACGCCGACCTCGCGGTGCACCGCGTGGTCAAGCGCTACCTCCAGGGCCACCGCGACCAGCGCGTCGACGCCGAGGCGCTCGCGTCGCTCGCCCACCACCTGAACGCGCGCGCGCGCAGCGCCGCCAAGGCCGAGACGGAGCGGCACCGCATGCTCGTGGCGCGCCTGTTCGCCTCCCGCGTCGGCGAGGAGATCGAGGGCAACATCGTTTCCATCAAGCCGTTCGGCCTCGTCGTCCAGATGGTCGAGTCCGGCGCGACGGGCACGATCGCGCTGGAGGCGCTGCCAGGCGGCCCTTATCGGATCGACGTCGCCGCCCAGGCGCTGGTCGGCGCGAGCCGTCGCTACGGCGTCGGCGAGCCGATCCGCGCCGCCATCGCGGCGACCAACGAGGAGCTCGGCCGCGTCGACCTCGTCCCTGCGGGCGCTCGCGGCGCCCCGTGACCGGGGCGGCGGCTCCGGTCTACGGCGACAGGAGCACGACGAACGCGTCGGTGCCGTTCGCCGCGTGCTCGCCGAGGCCGAAGTCGATCTTCCCCTCGGCGGTGCCAGAGAGCGCGATGACCTTCGTGCTCGGCGCGATGGCCGCCGCGTTCGACTTCTGGTTGCCGGCGGCGCCGAGCACCTTCCCCCAGAGGTGGTTGCCATCGGGGTCGAGCTTCGCCACGAAGGCGTCGAAGCCGCCGCCGCCGGGCAGCGGCCCGCCGCCGAGGTCGACGACGCCCTGGACCGAGCCGGTCACCACCACGGCGTTCTCCGCGTCCGTGGCGATCGACGTGCTCTCCTGCGTGCCGTCTCCGGCGAACCACCGCGCCCACACGGGCACGCCGTCGGGGGCGAGCGACGTTACGAACGCCGTCTGCACATCGTTGGCGGGGAGCGTGCCGGCCGGCCCGAAGTTGAGCTCGCCCATGTACGTCCCGGTCACGAGCACCGCGCCCGAGGGAGCGACGGCGATCCCGGTGCCTGCCTGCGACGCCGTGTCTCCATAGTCCGAGAGCCAGACGCCGTTCCCGCTGCTGTCGAGCTTCAGGACGAACAGGTTCGGCCCGAGCCCGGTGTTCTTCACCTGCCGGGAGCCGACGGTCAGGGTGCCGTTGTACCGGCCCGTGACGAACACGCTGCCGTCGTTGCCGACGGCGGCGCTGGTCGCGAACTGGTTCTTGTCGTCTCCATAGATCCTCGTCCACACGACGGCGCCGAGCGGATCGTACTTCCGCACGAAGATGTCGGTGCCGCCTTTGCTGGTGGCGCAGATCGGGTCGCCGCCCGGGACGGGCGACGGCGCGCAGACCAGCGATCCGCTGAAGTAGCCGGCGATCACGATGTTTCCGGCGGGGTCCACCGCGATCGAGCGCAGCGTCTGATCCGCCGCGTCGCCGAGCTGGCGAGCCCAGCCTTGCTCGCCCTTCTCTCCGCTCATCGTGACCACGAAGGTGTCGAGCGCGTTGACGCTGCTCAGCGTCGTGCCGCCGAACGTGAACGAGCCGTAGAACGTCCCGCCGAGCACGAGGTTGCCCTCGGGCGTCACCGCGAGCCCGTTGAGCGTCTCGGCGCCGCTGCCGCCGAACCTCACGCTCCAGCGGTGCTGTCCGGAGGGGTCGAAGCTCGCGACGTACACGTCGGAGGTGCCGATGCTGACGAGGGCGCCCGTCTCCTTGCCGGTCAGGTTGATGGTCCCCGAGAAGGTGCCGCCGATATAGATGTTTCCCTGCGCGTCGACGCCGACGCTGGTCGCGCTCTGGGTGTTCTGGTCACCGTAGAGGGCGCCCCAGAGCGGCGTGCTGCAGGCGAAGCCGTCGCAGTCCTCGTCGGTGTCGTCCGTGCATGTCTCTCGTTGCGGGGTGACCTGGCCGCCGCACGGCCGCCATGACGTGCCCGAGAGGTCGCACATCTGCAGCCCCACCGCGCAGAGCCCCACGCCGCTCGTCCCCTCGGGGCCGCTGTAGCAAGTCTTGATCTGGCCCGGGGTACACACGCACCCTGCGTCGGGCTCGTTCGTCGCGCCGTCGCAGTCGTCGTCCACGGTGGTGCTGCAGTCCTCGGGCCTCGGGACCACGGCGCCCTCGCACTCGCCGAAGCTCTGGCCGTCTGGCTGGCACCTCCGCACGCCCGCCGCGCACACGCCGACACCCTCGGTGTCTGCGGGGCCGGGATAGCAGGGCTGCACGTCGCCGACGCTGCAGAGCGGCGCGCCTCCACCGTCGCCGCCTCCACCGTCGCCGCCGGCGTCGGGACGTGGGCCGATCGGCACCGGGTCCGAGCACGCTCCCGAGAGCGTGAGCACCAGCGCAGACCCGACGAGCATCGATCGCGCGCGCGGGGTTGTCCTCGTCACCATGAGGGGGCGGAGCTCCATGTTCGGCGATCTGGCTTCAGTCCTGGCGTGATTTTCTCGTCCGCTACTTCTTCTTGGTCAAGTCGATGATGAACGTGCTCGCGGGCGGCGCGCTCGCCGGAGCGTTCGGCGCGTCCGGGCGCATCGTCTCGGGCTCGTTCGCGTTGCTCCGCGATCCTGGCTCGTTCGCGTTGCTCCGCGATTCGTCGGTGCTCTCCGACGACGGGGAGAGCTGGGTCGGCCCGGCGCTCGCGCTCTGGGCCGGCAGCAGATCGTGCCGGACCGCGTCGTTCTGGGATTCGTCGCGGAGCGCCATCCAGACCGCGAGCACGCTCACGATCACGAGCGCCACGCCGCCGAGCGCGAGCGGGATCACGAGCTTCGGCGGCAGCCTAGGCTGAGCGTGGCGCGGCGCCCACGCGGCGGCCGGCTGCTCGCCGTAGGGCGCGCTGGCGCTGTGCGGCGGCGCGGGCGCGCCGTAGGCCGAGCCGGTGTTGTGCAGCGACGAGCCGGTGTTGTGCAGCGACGAGCCGGTGTTGTGCAGCGACGAGCCGGTGTTGTGGAGCGAGGCGGGCGCGCCATGCGGCACGCCGGCGCTGTGCCGTGAGGCGGGCGCGCCGTAGGCCGGTCCGGTGTTGTGCAGGCCGGCGCCTGTGTTGTGGAGCGAGGCTGGCGGGCCGTGGGGCGCGCTGGCGCCGTGCGCCGGGGCGAGCGCGCCGTAGGCCGGTCCGGCGTTGTGCAGGCCGGAGCCTGTGTTGTGGAGCGAGACCGGTGCGCTGTGGGGCGCGCTGGCGCCGTGTGCCGAGGCGGGGGCGCCGTAGGCCGGGCCGACGTTGTGCAGGCCCGAGCCTGTGTTGTGGAGCGAGGCTGGCGCGCTGTGCGGCGCGCCGGCGCCCTGCCGAGGTGCGGGCGCGCCATGCGCTCCGGCGTGGCCGGCTCCGGTGTTGTACAGGGCCGACGGCGGTCCATTCGGAGCGCCGGGGACGGCCTGCGCCATGCCGGGGTGACCTCCGTGCGCCTGGGCCGCATCCATGGCGCTCCCGCGCGGAGCTCCGGGCGCCGCCATCGTGGCGGCCTCCCACGAGGACGCCCCGCTGTTGCCTGGACCGAGCTCCGATCCGATCGCGGGCGCCGAGCCCATCTCGTTCCACCTCGCGCCCGACGGGGCCGCGGGCCGCGGCGGAGGCTCGGCCTGCGCGTCCGACGAGGCAGCCGCCGCCAGGAGCATCGGGGAGAGCTGCGGCGCGCCCGCCGACGGCACGTCGCCCGCCGCGAGGCGCGCCGACGCGTGCGGCGGCGCCGCTCCATGCAGGAGCGCGCGCACGTCGGCCTGCATCGTGCGGGCGTCCGGGTAGCGCCGGTCGCGATCGAACGCGAGCGCCCTGTCCACGACGAGGCACAGCCCGTGCGGCGTCTCCGGCGCGACGCTCGCGAGCGGCGGCGCCGCCATGGTCGCCATCTTCACGAGCAGCTCGGACTCCGTGCGCGCCTCGTGGATGCGCCGCTTCGCGATCACCCGGAACATGGTCGCGCCGACGGCGAAGAGATCCGCCCTGTGGTCGACCGAGATGCCGCGCACCTGCTCCGGGGCCATGTACGACACGGTCCCGAGCGTCGCGCCCGTCCGGGTCCGCATCGCCGTCTTCACGCCGTCGCGCATGCGCGCGATGCCGAAGTCGAGCACCTTGAGGCGCCCGGTCCTCTCGACGAAGAGGTTGTCGAGCTTGATGTCGCGGTGGATGATCCCCTGCTCGTGCGCGGCTCCGAGCACGTCGAGCAGCTCATCCATGAGCCGCAGCATCTCCCCCATCTCGATGTTGCCGAGCCGCTGGAGCCGGTCGGCGAGCGACTCGCCGTCCAGGAGCTCCATCACGAGGAACGGCGCCCCGTCCTCGGTCACGTCGATGTCGCGGATCTCGACCACGCCGGGGTGCTGGAACCGATTGACGGCCTGCGCCTCGCGCTCGAACCGGGCGCGCAGGTCCTTCGAGCGCGCCACCTCGGGGTGGAGGATCTTGATCGCCTCGCGCCGCCCGATCTTGTGGGTCGCGGCATAGACGGCGGCCATCCCGCCGATCCCGACGAGGCGATCGATCGTCCATTTGCCCCGCAGGGTCGTTCCTACGCGCCTTTCGCAGGCCGCCCTCTCGTCGTCCATGCCCCGATCGAATGTCACAGCGTGCGGGATCGAGGTCAAGGTGAGAGCCGCGGCGGAAGCGACCTCGGCGCGCCTCTCCGCGCCGACGAGCCTACCAGCGATCCTCGCTCAATCGGGGACAGGGTGCACCCCGTCGCGCACCCAGGGATCGATGGTCCGCCGGAACGCCGCCTCGGTCCGGAGCCCCGCCAGCACGGACGCGAGCCCCCACTGCAGGCGATTCACGAACGTGAAGTCCTGCGGCATCTTCGGCACGTGGGGGATGGTGGGCATCTTCTCTCCCTCCTTGAGGGCGAGCCCCCGGATGCCGCGGGTCAGGTACGCCACGGTCTCGCGCGCCTTCTCCGGGGAGCACTTCCAGGTCCCGTGCGTGCACAGCGGGACCATGAGCTCCATCGTGTAGCTCCGGTAGAGATCCCAGCTCTCGTCGGCCGGGTCGTAGCCGAGCACCTCCACGCACGCCCGGTCGAACTCCTTCCAGTCCGCGTCCATGGCCGCGCGCATGTAGCGCTTCATGCCCTCCACGAGGTCGGGCGGGAGCTGCTTCACGCAGCCGAAATCGAGGATCGTGACGCGGCCATCCTCGTGGAAGCGGTAGTTGCCCGGGTGCGGGTCGGCGTAGAGCCAGCCGTACCGGAGCATCGAGCGGAAGGTGAAGCGCCAGATGGAGAGGCCCGCGCGGTTCTTCGCCTCCTGGCTGCCGCGCTCGCAGAACTCGGCGTAGCTCATGCCGTCGACGAGCTCGAGCGTGAGGACGCGCCTCGTGGTGAGGCTGTGGTGGATGCGAGGGATGTAGACGTCCTCGTCCCCGGCGTTCATGCGGCGGAACAGGTCCGCCATCTCGGCCTCGCGCGCATAGTCGAGCTCGGACAGGAAGACCTTGCGGAGCTCGTCGACGGTCTGCCGGGCGTGCAGCTTCTTGGCGAGGGGCGCCATCATCGCCTCGAGCATCGAGACGCTCTTCAGGTCGTTCTCGATGGCCCTGTCCATGCCGGGGTACTGCACCTTCACCGCGACCCGCTCCCCCGACCTCGTCGTGGCCCGGTGCACCTGTCCGATGCTGGCCGCCGCGAACGGCTCCCGCTCCCACGCCGCGAACACGCGCTCGGGCGGGGCGCCGAGCTCCTCGCGGATCATCTGCTCCGCGGCCTCCGGCGACAGGGGCGGCGCCTTGTCGAGCAGCTTCTTCAGCGTGGCCTGGAACTTCTCCTCGTATCCCGGCGGCGCGAGCCCGTCGATGTAGCTCGCCATCTGGCCGAACTTGAGCGGCAGGCCCTTCATCTCGCCCAGCGTCTTCAGCATCGCCTCGGCGGTCTTCTTGACCTCCTGGGCCATCCTCCGCCGCGCTTCGGCCTCCTCCTCCTCGGTCCGGGTCGCGCCGAGGACGCGCTTCGCGCCCTCGATGGCGAACGGGATCGTGCGGGGCGCGAGGCCGGCGAGGCGCGCGAGGCGCCCCAGCTTGGAGGTCGGCGGATTGTCTCGGGGTTTGTCGTCGGCCATGCGGGACTGACTCGCTAGGGTGGAAATGTCGGCGCGGAGGGGTCATGCGCCTGCGCGGCGCTTCGGGGCCGCGCGGATCTTCGGAACCGGCCACATGGAGACGGTGTTCCTCAGCTGCTGAGCCTGCTCGGGAGAGATATCCCCTTCCACGTGGACCCGGGCGCGCCGGTCCTCGACGACGACCCGCACCGCGCCCCGCCCGACCGGCGCTGCGCGGAGGACGTCCGTGATGTCGTCGAGCAGCCGCTGCGGCATCCGGCCCCGGAGCAGCCGGACGTTGCGCCCCTCGACGCGCACGCAAAATAGCTCATTTGCGCGCAGGAGCGCCACGACGAGCGGCACGACGAGGGCGAGCAGGGCGACGGGGATCAGGAGGGACATGGGTGGCCGCCCACGACGAGAGCTCCTCCCCAGGCCCACCGCGGGCCTCGATCGTGAACCGGTGCCGGCCGTTGTCAACGACGGACGCGGCGGGCTCTGGGGTGCCGGCGGGCGCCGAGCGCCGCGCGGGATGCGCAAGATACGCGAGATACGCGATGCGACGTGGAGCGCCGGCGAGCACCGCGCGGCTCGGGGGCCCTGGTCAGCGCGCCGCGCGGTGCCTACCTTAGGTAGCCATGACGAGCGCCGCGCCCCAGCCTGCCGCCATCGATCCGCGCCTGGATCTGCACGACGAGATCAGCCGCCTGAAGCGGGAGAGGAACGCCGTCCTCCTGGCCCACTACTACCAGGACGGCGACATCCAGGATCTCGCAGACTTCCTCGGCGACTCGCTGCAGCTGGCCCAGCAGGCGAAGAAGACGACCGCGGACGTCATCCTGTTCGCCGGCGTGCATTTCATGGCCGAGACGGCGAAGATCCTGAACCCCGAGCGCATCGTCGTGGTCCCCGACCTCGCGGCGGGCTGCTCGCTCGCCGACGGCTGCCCCGTCGACCGCTTCCGTGCGTGGCGCGCCCGGTACCCGGGCGCGGTCGCGATCTCGTACATCAACTGCTCCGCCGAGGTGAAGGCGGAGAGCGACTACATCTGCACGTCGTCGAACGCGGAGAAGATCGTCCGCGCGATCCCCGAGGGGCAGGAGATCCTCTTCGCGCCCGACAAGAACCTCGGGCGCTGGCTCGTCGAGCGGACGGGCCGCCCGATGCGCCTGTGGCAGGGCAGCTGCGTCGTTCACGAGACCTTCAGCCTGCGCAAGATCGTCGCGCTGCGCGAGCGCCACCCGGACGCGAAGCTCATCGCGCACCCGGAGTGCGAGGAGCCGATCCTGCGGATGTCCGATTACATCGGCTCGACGACCGCGCTGCTCAAATACACCACCGCGGACGACGCCCGGAAGTACATCGTCGCGACGGAGAGCGGCATCGTGCACCAGATGCGCAAGGCGTCGCCGCAGAAGGAGTTCATCGAGGGGCCGCCCGAGGGCAACTGCGCCTGCAACGAGTGCCCCTTCATGCGGCTCAACACGCTCGAGAAGGTCTATCTCGCGCTGCGCGATCTCGCCCCGCGCCTCGAGATGGCGCCCGAGCTGCGCGAGCGCGCGCGCGTCCCGATCGATCGCATGCTGGCCCTCAGCTGAGCTCGGCGCGCGACGCGGCGATCACAGCACGAGGGAGAGCCCGAGGGTCTGGACGAACGAGCCTCGGGTCTGCGGCAGCGCGCCGATGGTGCGCCGCCGCCCCTGGGCGTCGATGGCCTGGCCTTCCCGGGTGGCGTCGCCGCCCCGGCCGAGCACGAAGGCGCCCGAGGTCTCCAGCTCGATCGTGAGCCAGCGGCGGATGATGTCGAACGACACCCCGAGCCCCAGCGGGATCTCGACGTACGAGGCGCCGCGCTCGCGGACCGTGAACTCCCCCCCGGGGTCGGAGACCCGCATGCGGTCGAAGTCGAACCGGTCGTAACCGACGCCGACCGACAGCCACGAGCGGGCGCGCTCGCTGAGCGGAAGCGTGGGGGCGAGGCGCGCGCCGAGCGCGAGGGAGCGTACAGCGGGCGCGCCGTCCTCGCGTGGCTCTGCCGTGATCGGGCCGGGCTGCGCGAGCGCGCCGGTCTGGAGCGCGAGCTCGTGCTCGGCGTGCACGAAGAAGGCGGAGAAGCGCAGGTAGTCGAAGATCTCCCAGCGCGCGTGGACCCCGACGCCGACCGCGGGCTTCAGGCGAATCCCCGTCGGCTGGCCCGCGGCGTCGTTCGAGCCGAACCGGTTGACGAGGGCGATGTCCGGGCCGATCTCGATGTGCCTGGCCCACGGCAAGCGGGTCCGGGGTGGCGCGGGCGGCAGCGGCGGTCGCGGAGGTCCCGGTGGCTGCTCGGCCGGAGCGGCATCCTCGGAGGTCGCGGCGCTCGAGGGCTCCTCGGCGTGCGCGGTCGAGGCGAAGGCGAGCGCGACCGCGCACGCCGCCGTGCCTCGTCCCACGCAGGCGCGAGCGGTTCGCATGCCCGCCCTTGTAGCAGGCTTTTGGGAGCGGCCGAGCCGCCAGCAGCGCTCGCGTCCCCGCCGGCTGCTGCAGGGCCGCCGGACGCGCTTCGCCGCTGCCGGGGTGCTCCCGGGGCCGGTGGCAGGGGCCCGTCGGGTCGGGCAAACTCGTCCCCATGCGTGCAAAGCCCATCGCCTCCCTGTTCTTCCTGGTCCTTGCGCAGCTCGGCTGTTCCGCCGAGCGCAAGCCCGACGCCGAGCCGGCTCCCGGGGCTGCGCCTCCCGCGACCGCCGAGGGCGCATCGCCGATGCAGGCGTCGGCCTCCGGGATCGCGCGGCTCGAGAAGAAGCAGTTTGGCGCGCCCATCACGGAGAGCTCGACGACGCCGCTGCCGGCGCTCCTGCAGGAGCCGGGCAAGTTCAGCGGAAAGACCGTCCGGACCGAGGGGGTCGTCTCGGCCGTGTGCAAGTCGATGGGCTGCTGGATGGAGATCGCCGACGAGTCCGGCAGCGCCCATATCAAGATGGCGGGCCACAGCTTCTTCGTCCCGAAGGACGCCTCCGGTCACCGGGCGGTCGTCCAGGGCAAGATGGTCGCGGGCGAGGCCGAGGAAGGCGCCGCGTGCGGCGCCAAGGACAACTGCCGCGGCGAAGCCGAGAAGCAGACGGGCCGGGTC